>NZ_CP017831.1:0-625000 GCF_001858005.1 Butyrivibrio hungatei
TGGGAGTCTATCAAGCACACTATCAAGATAGAATCTGGTATTACAGAGATTTCTTATCGTACCTGGATAGACCCTCTTACTGTATATAGCGTACAGGACAATAATGTAAAGATCCTTATACCATCAGATAATTCCATGGCACTTCAGTACATTATCAATCACTACATGGATTTTATTAAGGTTACCATTTCAGAGTTTTTAGAAACAATGGTAGACGTTACTTTTATTTTGAAAAAAGACACTATTAATAATGAAGAAACTCAAGAAGATAATTTTGAAGAGTCTCGCGAAGGTAGCTACAAGGGCACAATCAACTATGAGCAGTCAAATCTTAATCCAAAATATAGATTCGATACTTTCGTAGTAGGAAGTAACAACAAGTTTGCTCATTCAGCATCCCTTGCTGTTGCTGAATCTCCAGGAATTTCCTATAACCCTCTTTTCCTATATGGAGGACCAGGACTTGGAAAGACTCACCTTATGCATTCGATCGGTCACTTCATTATGGAACATGATCACAAAGCAAAGGTTTTATATGTAACATCAGAACAGTTCACTAATGAAGTTATTGAATCCATCAGAAGTGGTAAGACTGAGAGCATGTCTAAGCTTCGTGAGAAATATCGAAGAGTTGATGTACTGATGGTCGATGACGTTCAGTTTATTATAGGTAAAGAATCAACACAGGAAGAATTTTTCCACACATTCAATGAACTCCATCAGGCTGGAAAGCAGATCATCCTTTCATCTGATAAACCACCAAAAGAAATGGAAACACTTGAAGAAAGATTCAGATCACGTTTCGAAATGGGACTTATTGCAGATATTCAGTCTCCTGACTACGAAACAAGAATGGCAATCCTTCGTAAGAACGCAGAAAACTACGGCAAGAACATTGATGATGAAGTCATTGATTACATTGCTACTAATATCAAATCAAACATCAGAGAACTTGAAGGTGCTTATAACAAGATCATCGCTTATTCACGACTTAATAATGTAGATGTTACTCTTGAAAATGCGATGGAAGCTCTCAAAGACATCATCTATCCAGATAAGTCAAAGGTCATTACTCCTCAGCTTATCATTGATACAGTCTGTGAACAGTATGGAACCAAGAAGGACGACATTATCTCCAAGAAGAGAAATTCTGAGATAGTGCTTCCAAGACAGATCATTATGTATCTCTGCAGAGAACATACAGATGCTTCATTAGAAGAAATCGGTAGAACTCTTGGTAAAAAAGATCACACAACAGTTATGAGCGGTATCAACAAAATCAAACAAAAGATGGCTTTTGATGAAGAACTCAACAAAAACATCGATATTATAATGAAGAAACTCAACCCTTCTTTATAACTTGTTAATTAATTGTGGATAACTATCCTGATAACTTGTGATTTAAAAGAGGATAATCTGTTATTTAGGGGTGGATAAAAAAAATAGGCCTCATTTGTTAAAATTTGGCTTGTTTATAACTATTAAATTTTCAACACCAATTTTTTTGTTTTCAACAATCAAAAATTTGTAAAAAAGCCTCATAAATTGTATAATAGAATAGGTTTTACACTTATCAACAGCTATTATTAATTCTTTTATGATTTATTAATAATTATTTTATATACGCACGCGAAGGGAGTAAGGACTTAAATGAAATTTGTATGCTCTAAATCTAATCTTGTAAGTAGTTTACAGATTGTTTCTAAAGCAGTTCCTTCTAAAACAACAATGTCAATTCTGGAATGTATCTTAGTTGATGCAACAGAAGGAGTTATTAAATTCATTGCTAACGATATGGAACTTGGAATTCAGACTATAGTAGATGGAGATATAGTTGAGAGAGGATTTATAGCTCTCGATGCTAAGATCTTTGTAGACATAGTTAGAAAGCTTCCAGATAATGATGTAACTATTGAATCTGATTCAACTAATAAAGTAACTATCAGCTGCGAGAAAGCAAAGTTTAACCTTATAGGAAGAAAAGGTGATGACTTCACTTATCTCCCATCTATTGAAAAAATTGATGGAATAACAGTTTCTCAGTTTACACTTCGTAATGTAATTCAGCAGACTATCTTCTCAATTTCAGAGACAGATGCTAATAAGATGATGAGCGGAGAACTTTTTGAGGTTGAAGGAGAAAACCTTAAGTTAGTTTCTCTTGATGGACACAGAATTTCTATCAGAAAAGTAAAGCTTGGCGGAACTTATTCAAACAAAAAGGTTATAGTTCCAGGTAAGACACTTGGTGAGATCAGTAAAATTCTTGGTGACAGCACTGAAAAGATGGTAAACATCTATTTTACTGACAAGCATGTTCTATTTGAGTTTGATAAGACAATCGTAGTATCAAGACTTATTGAAGGTGAATATTTCAGCATTGATCAGATGCTCTCAAGTGACTATGAGACTAAGATGACAATTAACAGAAAAGAGTTCCTTGAGTGTATCGACAGAGCAACTCTTCTTGTTAAAGAAGGTGATAAAAAGCCAGTCATCATCTCTGTTACAGATGGAAAGATGGAACTTAAGATCAATTCTGCAATTGGTAGCATGGATGAAGAAATCGACATTGAGAAACAGGGTAAGGATCTGATGATCGGATTCAATCCTAAGTTCCTCATTGATGCTCTTAGAGTAATTGAGGATGAGACAGTAGATATTTACTTAGTTAATCCAAAGGCTCCTTGCTTTATCAGAGATAAAGATGGCGCTTATATCTATCTTGTTCTTCCAGTCAACTTTACAACTGTTGACTAATCATTGTTAACAAAGGATTTATCATGGAAATAGTTAAGTTAAGACCACAGGATGATTTTATAAAATTAGGTCAGGCCCTCAAAAAAGCTGGTCTTGAAGGTTCTGGTGTTGATGCCAAGATGGACATTCAGGCAGGTCTTGTAAAAGTTAATGGCGAAGTTGAAGAAAGACGTGGCCGAAAGCTCTATGATGGAGACATCTTTGAGTACAACAACACACAGGTAAAAATAGAAAAATGATAATAAAATCACTGGAATTATCTGATTTTAGAAATTACGAAAACTTAAAAATTGATTTCAGTAGCGGAACAAATATACTCTATGGAGATAATGCTCAGGGAAAGACTAACATTCTTGAAGCAATATTTGTTTCTGCTACTACTAAATCCCATAAGGGGAGCAAAGACAAAGAAATCATAAGCTTTGGTAAAGAAGAAGCTCATATCAGAACTATTCTTGAAAAAGACAACGCAGAATATCGCGTTGATATGCACCTTAGGAAAAGCAAGACAAAAGGTATTGCCATAGATGGTCAGAAGATTAAAAAGGCTTCTGATCTGATTGGAAGGTTAAATGTAGTTTTTTTCTCACCAGAAGATCTTAGTATTATTAAAAATGGTCCTTCAGAGAGACGCAGATTCATGGATATGGAGCTGTGTCAGCTAGATCAGATATATTTAAATAGTCTATCTAAATACAACAAGTTAGTTGTCGAAAGAAATAAAGTTCTAAAGGATCTTTTTGAACACCCTGAAAATTCAGTACTTTTGGATGTTCAAGATAAGCAGTTATGCGAGTATGGATCCGTCATAATCAAAACTAGAGAAAAATTCATCGCAGAGCTCAATGAAATAATAAGACCTATACACAAGAAATTGACGGGAGAAAAAGAAATCCTGTCAGTTTACTATGAGCCAAATGTTTCAGCAGAAGATCTCGAGAAGAAATTAAGAGCTTCAAGGCAAAAAGATATATATGCTAAGCAGACAACAGTTGGACCTCATAAAGATGATTTTTCTTTTATCATTCAGAAAAATGAATCTGAAGATGGAATAGACATCAGAAAATACGGATCTCAAGGACAGCAGAGAACTGCATCGCTTTCTCTGAAGCTTTCTGAGATTGAGATTGTAAAAAAAGCTAAGAAAGAAAATCCAGTACTTCTTTTGGATGATGTATTGTCGGAGCTTGATAGTAACAGACAGAATTATCTGCTCAATACTATCGGAAATATACAGACTATCATCACATGTACTGGTCTTGATGAATTTGTTAATAACAGATTTGAAATAGATAAACTGTTCAAGGTAACAGATGGAACAGTAAGTAGTGAAAACTAAGAAATGGAGCAAAGAATGAGTAACGAAGAAGTACAGTATGGCGCTGACCAAATTCAAATTCTAGAAGGACTTGAAGCGGTTAGAAAAAGACCAGGTATGTATATCGGAACAACAGCAAGCAGAGGTCTTCACCACCTCGTTTATGAGATTGTTGATAACTCAGTAGATGAGGCACTTGCTGGTTTTTGTGATCATATCGAAGTAACAATAAACGAAGATAACACCATCATTGTCAAAGATAATGGTAGAGGTATTCCTGTAGATGTTAACCATAAGTCAGGATTAACTGGTGTAGAAGTAGTATTTACCATTCTTCACGCAGGCGGAAAGTTCGGCGGTGGAGGGTACAAGGTATCTGGTGGACTTCATGGCGTTGGTGCATCTGTAGTTAACGCTCTTTCAGAGTGGTTAGAGGTTCAGGTTACAAGAGATGGCAAGATTTATCAGCAGCGCTACGAGAGAGGAAAAGTTTGCTATCCTCTTAAGGTTGTTGGTGAAGCTCCAGAAGGAATTACAGGAACAAGAGTATATTTCAAGCCAGATGCTCTTATTTTCAAAGAGACAACTGTTTACGATTACAACATTTTAAAACAGAGACTTCGTGAGATGGCGTTCCTTACAAAGGGACTTAGAATTTCACTTACTGATAAGAGAGTTGAGGAAGGTGAAGAGCCACAGGTACAGACTTTCCATTATGAAGGTGGTATCAAGGAATTCGTAGCATACCTCAACAAGAGCAAGACATCTCTTTACGAAGAAATCATGTATTTCGAAGGAAACAAGAACAACGTTCAGGTTGAAGTTTCACTTCAGCACAATGATTCCTTCACAGAGAGCATTTATACATTCGTTAATAACATCAACACTCCAGAAGGTGGTACACACCTTGAAGGATTTAAGGCAGCTCTTACCAAGACATTCAATGACTACGCTAGAGCTAATAAGATGTTAAAAGACAGTGAGGAAAACCTTACTGGTGAAGATATCAGAGAAGGTCTTACAGCTATCATCAGTGTAAAGATTGAAGATCCTCAGTTCGAAGGTCAGACCAAGCAAAAGCTCGGTAACTCAGAGGCTAGAGGTGCTGTTGCAAGTATCGTTGGTGAGCAGCTTACATATTTCCTTGAGCAGAATCCAAACGTTGCAAAGCAGATTCTTGAAAAAGCTATCCTTGCTCAGAGAGCAAGAGATGCAGCAAGAAAGGCAAGAGATCTTACAAGACGTAAGTCAGCTCTTGATGGACTTGGACTTCCTGGTAAGCTTGCTGACTGTTCAGATAAAGATCCAAAGAACTGCGAAATCTTCATCGTAGAGGGAGATTCTGCGGGTGGATCAGCTAAGACAGCTAGAAGCCGTGCTACTCAGGCTATTCTTCCACTTAGAGGTAAGATCCTTAATGTAGAAAAAGCCAGAGTTGATAGAATTTATGGAAATGCAGAAATCAAGGCAATGATCACAGCATTCGGTACTGGTATTCATGATGATTTTGATATCAGCAAACTCAGATACAATAAGATCATTATAATGACCGATGCCGATGTAGATGGTGCGCATATTGCAACACTTATGCTGACTTTCCTTTATAGATTCATGCCTGAACTTATCAAAGAAGGTCACGTTTATCTTGCACAGCCACCTCTTTACAAGCTTGAAAAGAATAAAAAGGTTTGGTATGCATACAGCGATGAAGAGCTCAATCAGATTCTTACTGATGTTGGAAGAGATCAGAACAACAAGATCCAGCGTTATAAGGGACTTGGTGAGATGGATCCTGAGCAGCTCTGGGAAACAACAATGGATCCTGAGAGAAGAGTTCTTTTACGAGTTAATATGGACGAAGAATCTGAGTCAGATATTGACGTAACATTCACAACTCTCATGGGTGATAAGGTTGAACCTAGAAGAGAATTCATCGAGAAAAACGCTAAGTTCGTTAAAAACCTTGATATTTAAAGAGGAAGAGTATAAAAAATGGCTGATAATATTAACAATAATAATAACAATGACTTATCAGATGACGTATTTGAGAAAGTCACTACTGATAGAATAAAAGAAGTCGACCTTCAGAAGACAATGGAAGCAGACTACATTGATTATGCCATGAGTGTTATTGCTTCAAGAGCACTTCCAGACGTAAGAGATGGTCTTAAGCCAGTACAGAGAAGAATTCTTTATTCTATGATAGAGCTCAATAATGGTCCCGACAAGCCACACCGTAAGTGTGCGCGTATCGTCGGTGATACAATGGGTAAATATCACCCACACGGTGATAGTTCTATTTATGGAGCATTGGTAAACATGGCTCAGCCATGGTCTATGAGATATTGTCTTGTAGATGGACATGGTAACTTCGGTTCTGTGGACGGCGATGGCGCTGCTGCTATGCGATACACAGAGGCTAGACTCACTAAGATCTCAATGGAGATGACAGCTGATATCAACAAGAACACCGTTGATTTCACTCCAAACTTTGATGAGACAGAAAAAGAGCCAACAGTACTCCCAAGTAGATATCCTAACCTTCTCGTAAATGGTACAACAGGTATTGCTGTAGGTATGGCAACAAACATACCTCCTCACAATTTAAGAGAAGTAATAAATGCTGTTACCAAGATGATCGATAACAGAATTCTTGAGGATAGAGAGACAGAGATTGAGGAACTTCTCGATATCGTAAAAGCTCCTGACTTCCCAACTGGTGGTATTATCCTTGGAACAAGAGGAGCAGAGGAAGCTTATAGAACAGGACGTGGTAAAGTTATCGTAAGAGCCGTTACAAATATCGAGCCAATGCAGAATGGCAAGAACAGGATCGTTGTAACAGAACTTCCATATCTTGTAAATAAAGCAAACATGATCTCAAAGATTGCTGAACTTGTTAAGCTCAAAAAGCTTGATGGAATCACAGCTCTTAGAGATGAGTCTGATAGAGAAGGTATGCGTGTAGTTATCGAGCTTAGAAACGATGTTAACCCTAACATCATGCTCAACAAGCTCTACAAGCATACACAGATGCAGGATTCTTTTGGTATCATCATGCTGGCATTGGTTAACAACCAGCCAAAGATCATGAGCCTTACAGAGATGCTCACACACTACATCAAGCATCAGGAAGATGTTGTTAGACGTAGAACAGAGTTCGACCTCAACAAGGCAGAAGAAAGAAATCACATCTTAGAAGGATTACTGATTGCCCTTGATAACATTGATGAAGTAATCAAGATCATCAGAGGCAGTGAGACAGTTGCTATTGCAAAAGAGCAGTTGATGTCCCGCTTCGGACTTTCAGATGCTCAGGCTCAGGCAATTGTTGATATGAGACTTCGTACTCTCACAGGTTTGGAAAGAGACAAGCTTGAGCAGGAGCACGCAGAACTCTTAAAGAGAATTGAAGAATTAAAGGCAATCCTTGCTGATAGAAAGGTACTTCTTGGAGTAATCAAGACTGAGATCCAGGAGATATCTGATAAATTCGGAGATGACAGAAAATCACAGATCGGACATGACGATTCAGATATCGACATGGAAGACCTTATTCCAAATGTGAATACAGTTATTGCAATGACAAACCTTGGTTATATAAAGAGAATGTCAATCGATAACTTCAAGTCACAGAACCGTGGCGGTAAGGGAATCAAGGGTATTACAACAATCGACAATGATTTCGTTGAAGATATCCTTATGACAACAACACATAACTACGTAATGTTCTTTACCAATACTGGTAGAGTTTACAGGCTCAAAGCATATCAGATTCCAGAAGCATCAAGAACTTCAAGAGGAATGGCAATCGTTAACCTTCTGCAGCTCGCTCCTGGTGAGAAGATTTCAGCTATGATCCCAGTTAGCGGATTTGAGGATGAAGACAAGAGTCTCTTCATGGTTACCAAGAAAGGTACAGTAAAGAAGACTCCAATCACAGACTTCTCAAATGTTAGAAAGACTGGACTTGCAGCAATCAACTTAAGAGATGACGATGAGCTTATCGAAGTTAAGACTGTTAAGAAGAATGCTGAGATTTTCCTCGTAACCAAGAATGGTATGTGCATCCACTTTGATGAATCAGATGTCAGATTTACTGGAAGGTCATCAATGGGTGTTAGAGGTATGATGCTTGATGATACTGATGAGATCGTTGGTATGCAGCTCAATACACAGGGCGATTCACTTCTCATCGTTTCAGAAAAAGGATTTGGTAAGAGAACAACACTCGACGAATTCCACAGTCAGTTCAGAGGTGGTAAAGGTGTTAAGTGCTACAAGATCACTGAAAAGACAGGAAATGTAGTCGGTGTTAAAGCTGTTAATGATGATAACGAGATCATGATGATCACAAATGCAGGTATCATCATTCAGCTGAGAATGGATGAAATAACAGTTCATGGAAGAGTAACATCAGGCGTTAAGATGATCAATCTTGATAAGGGTGTTACAGTAGCCAAGATTGCTAAAGTCAGAGAAAAAATATCTGACGGAGATAAAGAAATCGACAACATAGAAGACGTTACAGAAGATATTCCTGAGGAATGAGGGGCCTATGAACATCGGACTGTTAATATCTGAGTTAGAAGACAAAGAAGTAAAAAGAATTTGTGTAGGAGCAAGCCAGGCAGCAAATGACAAGGGTGCATCCCTTGTCATTATGCCTGGTAAATATATTGATTCAGACAAACATCAGTATAGTGCTCTGTTTGACTATGCCAACACGTCCGATTTCGACGCCATTGTTGTAGACATCGAGAGGATAGGAAAAGAAACATCGATCCTTAGGAAAGAAGCTTTTCTTAAAAAATTCGACAAAGTACCTGTTTTAACACTTACTGAGACAGAAGGATTCCAAGCAGTAAACGCAGTTGAAACAGATCATGATCAATTTGAGCAGTTAGGATATGAGGCTGTTTGCGATGCAATATTCTTTGCAAAAAATGGAGTTATTCCTCCAGCAGAAACTGCAAAGAATTTCACATTCGTAGAACAGCCAGATTCCGATGCTCTATCTATTATTTCTGAACTAGGATTTAACCTGTTCCACAAAAAATATGAAACAGAAAAAGCGCACGAGATACTTGCAAAAGCGGCAGTAAATACAGGTATCAATAATTTTGGTATCTATCTGTATGACAAGAAGGTAAAGAATACTACAAAGTATCCATGGAATATTCCAGAGACAATTTCTGTTAAAAGTACAGTAGTTGATGGAAGCTGTGCTACTTTTTCAGATGGAAAGTTATCCACAGAGACAGACAAAATCTTCTCTAGTTATACACAAAAAAAGACAACAGTTCTTTTAACCGGTGCAATATTTGTAGGAGATTACCAGCTGGGAATCCTGATTACAGAGTATAATCCAAGAATGCTCATAGACCATTACTTTGAGAGCTTCCAGGGATTTGTAACAGCAATTTCCAGACTTTCATATTTGGAAAAAGAACTCCTTAAAACCACAGAAGAACTTTATGAAGTTCAGGAAGAGCTCGCAAGAGACGACTCAGTTCTTGATCACATCGGAGATCAGGACTATCTCACAGGCGGACTCAATAGAAGAGGATTTTTTGCAAAGGCGTATGACCTCTTAAAAGAAGAATTCAAACCAGGAAAATTTGCAGTTGTTTCCTACATTCATATGGAATCACTCAAAGGAATCAACGATATTTACGGACATGACGAAGGTGACAGAGCCGTCAAGAAAGTGGCCAAGGTACTTCAGGATGTATTTGGAGATAGCCTATGCGGTAGAATCCGCGGCGACGAATTTGCAGTGATTGAAATCACCGACGAAGAAGGAAAATCAGAGGCAATCATCCAGGAGATGTCTATGCAAAATGGAAAACTCCTCGCCGATTCGCCAAGATATATCAATCATCTTCAGTATGCTATCTGCGAATTTAGCTATGATGACAATCTCTCACTTCGTGAGATGTTAAAAGAGACAGATGAAAACTTGCAGAGAATAAAAGGAAATATAATATAATGGGACTTAAGTTAGTATCATGGAATGTAAACGGACTCAGAGCCTGTGTGTCAAAAGGCTGCTTTCAGGAATTCATGGAAAAAGAAAATCCTGATGTGATCTGCCTTCAGGAGACCAAGCTTCAAGAAGGTCAGATAGAGATGGATCTTCCTGGGTACAAAGAGTATTGGAATTATGCCGAGAAGAAAGGCTATTCAGGAACTGCAATCTTCACAAAAGAAGAGCCAATATCTGTAACCTATGGCCTTGGAATTGAAGAGCATGACCACGAAGGACGTGTGATCACTGCTGAGTATAAAGATTACTATCTTGTAACTGTATATGTTCCAAATGCAAAAGAAGACTTATCAAGACTTGAATATAGACAGGTCTGGGAAGATGATTTTCTTGCATATATCAAAAAGCTTGAAGAGAAAAAGCCAGTAATATACTGCGGAGATTTAAATGTAGCTCACAAAGAAATAGACCTCAAAAATCCAAAGCCAAATAGAGGACACGCTGGATTTACTGATGAAGAAAGAGCTAAGTTTGATAACGTAGTAAATTCAGGACTTGTAGATACCTTCAGACATTTCTATCCAGACCTCGAAGGTGCATATTCTTGGTGGTCTTATAGATTTAACTCAAGAGCAAAGAACGCAGGCTGGCGTATTGACTACTTTGTAGTTTCAGAAAGCCTCATGCCAAAGGTAGAAGATGCCAAGATCTATAGCGAAGCCCTTGGTTCAGACCATTGTCCAGTAGGACTTATATTAAAATAAAGCACAATAAAAGCTCTGATTCATACGAATCAGAGCTTTCTTAATCTCATAAACTAGATCAAAAATCTGTCTTTGCAAGGAAGCTTGCAATCTTACCCCAGTAATTATCAGGGTCTTTTACAACTCCCTCAATGTGTCCAGCACCAAGGATCATGCAGTACTGCTTTGGACAGCTAGCTGCTTCATAGAGTCTTGAGCACATGTGAGGATCGATAAATGAATCATCATCTCCATGAATGAATAATGTAGGAGTTTCAGACTTAGCAACAGCCTTGATAGGGCTCGCATCATTGATGTCATAGCCAGCTCTCAAGTAGATGATAATTCTAGAAAGAGCAAGGGCAATAGGCGTTGGTATAAAGGATCCCTTGAAACTTTTGTAGGTTGCAGCAAACTGCTCGCGAAGAGTTGCATAAGCACTGTCTGCAATAGCAGCCTTAACATTTTCTGGAAGATGCTCACCTGTAGTCATAAGTGTTGTAGCAGCTCCCATGGACATACCATGTAAAAGAATCTTAGCTTCTGGGTCTCTCTTGATGATCCAATAGATCCACTCCAAGATATCAAGCCTGTCATCAAGACCATATCCAATGTACTTGCCTTCACTCTTACCAAAACCTCTAAGGTCTGGAAGTAAGCAGTTAATACCCTTTTCAAGATAGTGCCTAGCATAAATTCCATTACTCTCATGATTGTCCCAAACACCATGAATGACAATAGCGTATTTGTGAGAATTCTCAGAGGCAGGAATATATGAAGCATGAAGCTTAAGCTGATCGATACTATCGATAAACATATCCTGTCTGTCTGGATGATTTCTTACAAAGTGACGTCCCTCAGTGATCTGTTCATCAAAGTCCTTGTCATCATCTGTGTGCTGATGAGGAACTGTAGAAATCTTGTAGATGTAATTGCTAAAAGCAAAAGCGCCTCCAAATAAGGCTGAAAAGATGCCTAGCTTTACAAAAGCGTTTTTCTTACTCATTAAGTCTCCAATCCACCGGAAACACACCGGTATTTATAAAGCTATATATATAATAGCATTTTTTTTGTTAAAATAAGCAAGAAAACGGTATTCTTTTTTATCATTATGTTTTATCATAGTTCATAGTAAAATAAAGTATTTTAGGGGTAAATAAAAATGGCGAAAAACAGTAAAAAAGTAAACAAAGTTCAGTTATGTATTGATCGTGACTTTACTATCAGTAAAGTAGACGAGCGTATCTATGGCTCTTTTATCGAGCATCTTGGAAGAGCTGTCTATGAAGGAATCTATCAGCCAGGCAATAAATTTGCAGACAAAAATGGCTATCGTAAGGACGTCATGAAGCTCATCAAAGAGATAGGCGTTCCTATCGTAAGATATCCAGGCGGAAACTTCGTATCAGCTTTCAATTGGGAAGATAGCGTTGGACCAAAGAAAGACAGACCAAGAAGACTTGAGCTTGCATGGGGCGTAGTAGAGACAAATCAGTTCGGGCTTGACGAGTTCATGGACTGGTGTAAAAAGGTTGGTACAAAGCCAATGTACGCTATCAATCTCGGCACAAGAGGAATAGATGACGCTAGAAACGTAGTAGAATATTGCAATATCAAAAGCGGTACCAAGTACAGTGATATGAGAATTAAGAACGGTGCCAAAGATCCTTACAACATTAAGCTGTGGTGTCTTGGAAATGAGATGGATGGACCATGGCAGATGGGACATTTAACTGCTGAGGAGTACGGCTTAAAGGCTGGAAGAGCAGGTCATATAATGAAGCTCGTTGATCCAACAATCGAGACAGTTGCTTGCGGATCATCATCTCTTTACATGGATACATTTGGAAACTGGGAGAGAATCGTACTTGAGAACAGCTACGATACAACAGATTATCTCTCACTTCATACATATTATGGAAATGCTGAGGACGATACTCCTAATTTCCTTGCAAGCAGCGTAGCAATGGACCAGTTCATTGGTCAGGTTATCAGCATCTGCGACTATGTTAAGGCAGTTAAGCGTTCCAAGAAGACAATAAATCTCTCATTTGATGAATGGAATGTTTGGTATCATTCAAATGATCAGAAGGTTGAGAAATGGAGCGAGCACCCTCATCAGCTTGAGGATATCTACAACTTTGAAGATGCACTTCTTGTTGGTTCAATGCTCATCACACTCCTTAGACATGCCGACAGAGTTAAGATTGCATGTCTTGCTCAGCTTGTAAATGTTATTGCACCTATCATGACATCAGATACAGGAGCATGGAGACAGACAATCTTCTATCCATACATGCAGGCAAGTGTATACGGAAGAGGAGAAGTTCTCAACACTGTTGTTAAGGTTCCTACTTACGAATCCAAGCATGGCGATGCTCCATATGTTGACAGCGTAGTTCTTTGCGATGAGGAAAATGAGACACTCACAATCTTCGCTGTAAATAAAGATTTGGAAGATGATTACGAGCTTACTTGCGACCTTAGACAGTTTGCTGGGTACAAGGTTGTAGAGCACAGCATGCTTACACACAAAGATCTTAAGGCAGTTAACACAGAGAAAAAACCTGATAACGTTAAGCCAGTAGATTTCACAAAAGCATCAAAGGTAGAAAAAGGTATTCTCACAAGTACACTTCCTGCAAAGAGCTGGAACGTAATCAGACTTGCGAAGTAAAAATTATCACCCTCTTTACTGTTATTCAGTAAAGAGGGTGATTTCTATTATCAGAGTTTTATCCAATATCTTTCAAGTGTCATCTGCTCATCAGGCTCGAAGCTAGTGTTCTCAAAAACGCCCCCGTTAGCAAGGATAGTTTTGCGACTGCCTTCATTGTAGTCGTTACAAGTAATCAGAACTTTGTCGAGACCAAGAGACTTACAGAAAGGTAAGGTCTGGCGAAGCATCTCCTTAGCGTATCCCTTCTGTCGCTCGCTAGGACGAATTGAATAACCGATGTTTCCTCCATAGTTGAGAAGATAATCATTAAGCCTGTGGCGTATATCTATCATTCCAAGGATTCTATCATCAGATTTTCTCATGAAAAGAAATAGTGTAGAAGGAACTTTTCCCTCAGGAATAGTCTTTTCATCACTATATTCTTTTAAGTGATCAAGCCATTCTTTTGCGTCCTCAAAAAGTCTAAGAGCACTTGTTCCGTCCATTGAGCTGTCAGCATTCAAAAACTCATCGCGGTACTCAGTAATCTGCTCAAGATATTCTTCTGTTGGTTCCATTAAATACAATTCTTCCATAACATCCTCCTATTACTTTTCTATCTTCAAGGCAAGTTCAAATGCCAGAAGTGCAATCTTTTCTTTGTCATCTAACCTATCTGTTCCAGAAAGGCTCCTTGGATCCCAGTTTGAATGATCAAGGTTGTCACCTGCATAAAGGAACTGGAAATATTCAATTCCTCTAAAGTCGCATAGAGCCTGCATTGGAGCACATTCCATTTCAACGCAGATAGCGCCCATCTCTTTTCTTTTTGCAATCCTGTCAGGAGTCTCCCTGTAGAAAGCATCTGTAGTCCAGGTGATGCCTTCAACATAAGGGTATCCAAGCTCATCACAGACAGCCTTAAATTCAGAAATATATTTTTTATTTACATCAATGTAATCAGAAGGTGGAGCATAATGATAGCTTGTGCCCTCATCGCGAATAGCCTTTGTTGGGATAATTATACCGCAATCATCGATAGACTTATCTAGAACTCCGCAGTTACCAATGAGTATGATTCTCTTACCGCCCATAGCGATAATATCTTCAAAAGCTCCAACGCATGAAGGACCGCCAAGACGAGCCTTTACAAGACCAAACTCTCTTCCTTTATATGAGACCTTGTAAATATTGAAGATACCATCAACGTCGCTGTATTCAGCAATCTTTTCACCACCAAGAAACTTCACAATCCTGTCAAAAAGATGATGAGAAAAGATTCCAATTACAGTCTCAGGAAAGCCATCAATCTTGTCGTGAATCATATGCGGGTTAATAATAGCTTTCTTACAAAAATCAAATTCTTCAAGTAACATAAAACTCCTCCTAAAAGTGATAATAAAAAAGCACTTACCATGTGAGTGATAAGTGCTAAATTCCAAAATAGATTTATATATAGCTACACTTATTCATCTCCGCCTGGATTCAAATACAAAAATAAACCATGATTAAGATTATTATTATCTTTAACCATAGGATAATTATCTGTATTAAAATTCTTGGCAGATATAAATATCATAAAATAGCTTCCTTTCTGAATAATTGTTAATACAATACTCTAATAAAAAAGATACGTCAAGGAAAAATTTTTGCTGAAATAATATCTATGCAAAAACAATTATTGATGATTTAATGAGAGATGGATGATAGAAAGGCATTAAAATAAATGGAAACAACTATAGATAACAAGCTCTTTTACAGGAACTTAACAAGAATATCACTTCCTATAGCACTTCAGAGTCTGATGCTGGCTATGGTGGCTGCGGCAGATGCACTGATGCTGGGAAGGGTAGCACAGGAGCAGATGACAGCAGTGTCTCTTGCTACGCAGATACAGTTTGTCCAGAACATGTTCATATTTTCTGCAACTAGTGCAGGAGCAATCCTTGGAGCCCAGTATTGGGGCAAGGGAGATAAAAAGACACTTGAAAACATCTTTAATCTCATGCTCTGGTTCTGCGGTATAGTATCAATCCTGTTCTTTGCAGCATGTGAGCTGTGCCCTCAGGTTCTGATGGGGATATTCACAAATGAAGCTCAGCTAAATGAAATTGGAAGTAGCTATCTGAGGATTGCAGGCTGGTCATACCTCATAACAGGTGTATCTCAGTGCTATCTTGCAATCATGAAAGTCACAGAGCAGGTTAAAGCCGGCGCGTTTATCAGCAGTATGGCTGTTATCACGAATATCATATTCAATTCAATATTCATTTTTGGATTATTTGGAGCGCCTAGAATGGAAGCAAACGGCGCAGCCCTTGCAACTACAATAGCAAGAATCATAGAACTGGCCCTTTGTATTATATTATCAGCAGGCAAAGATTATATCAGACCAGCATTATCAAGATTCTTGACAGTACCAAAAGTCCTCATCGGCGACTTTGCCAAGCAGTGCCTTCCACTTATGGGCGGTTCTCTTTGCTGGGGAATCGGCTTCACTTCATATACTGCAATCATGGGTCACATGGGAGTTGACGCAGCCGCAGCAAACTCAATAGCTGCTGTCGTGCGTGATCTCGTGTGCTGCGCATGTAACGGCATAGGAAGCGCCGCAGGAATCATGGTAGGTAACGAGCTCGGAGCAGGTAATCTCGAGCTGGGTAAAAAATATGGTATCAAGTTAAAGAATATTTCTTACGTGATCGGATTTATCTCAACAGCAATCGTACTTGCAGTTACACCAGCAGTAGTCCACGGAGTAATCCTTACAGACTCCGCAAGAGAATACCTCATTGGTATGATGGTCATAATGTCCATTTATATGATCGGAAGATGTGTCAATACAGTTACCATAAACGGAGTCCTTGATGGCGGCGGAGATACACTCTTTGACATGTATAGCCTCATCGTCTGCATGTGGATGATAGCAATTCCGCTGGCTCTTGCCGGAGCTTTTTTGTTTCAATGGTCGCCGCTTGCAGTGTATGCCTGTACCTGTCTTGATGAAGTAGGCAAGATTCCTTGGGTTATGTACAGATTCAGAAAGTATAAATGGGTAAAAGACCTTACGAGATGAGTAAAGAAGGAGAAGCCTCAAGGCAGTAACTTAGAAATGAATGCATTAAAAAAGCTAAAAAAATTAGATGTAGTTCTGACAATAGCATGGATTCTGGCGATAATATCCGCATTCTTTGTTCATCCAGACAAAGAGTACATTGGATATATCGACTTTAGGTCCCTTGGCATCTTATGGGGACTCATGGTCATCATCCAGGGATTTAAGGAAAACTCAGTATTTGAGAAGATTGCTGGAGCTCTTTTATCCAAGGTAAAAAAAGGCTGGCAGCTGGCTGCAGTATTAGTATTCATGTGCTTTGTAGGAAGCATGCTAATTACAAATGACGTAGCACTCATAACTTTCGTACCCTTTGCAATCATGATCCTTCACAGCTGCCACAAAGAAGAAATGATGATCCCTGTGATCGTCCTTCAGACCATAGCAGCAAACCTTGGAAGTATGCTAACTCCAATAGGAAATCCTCAGAACCTCTATATGTACGGCTTAACAGGAATGAGCCTTGTAGAATTCATAATGACAATGCTACCATATAGCCTCGTATCTGCAGTGTTTTTAGCGCTTTGCCTTTTGATTGTTCCAGGAAAAAATAGCTCTTTAGATACAAATAAAGAAAGCCTCATAACAAGTAAATTTGGCAGTAAAGTTCAGATCATCATATACATAGTGCTTTTTGCAGTAGCTCTTTTGACAGTAATGAGAGTACTGCCATGGTACGTATTTGCAGGCGTTGTCCTCATTGTAGTAGGCGGAATGGATTACAAGAACCTCTTAAGAGCTGACTATATTCTGCTTCTTACATTCATTGGATTTTTCATCTTCACAGGAAACATGGGTAGAATAGGATTTATCAGCGATTTCCTAAGAGGCATCATGGAGGGCAAAGAGCTACTAATATCTGTTCTTGCAAGTCAGGTTATCAGTAACGTTCCAGCTACGCTCCTTCTTTCAGGATTTACAACCAATTATAAAGAACTGCTGGTAGGTGTAAATGTAGGCGGACTCGGAACACTTATAGCTTCAATGGCAAGCCTTATCTCTTACAAGGCATATACCAAGGAATATCAGGAAAATGGCGCTAAATATATAGGTGTATTCACGATTTTTAACCTGGCATTTCTTTGTGGATTACTATTGTTATGGTGGATAATTTAAGATTTTTAATCTAGAAATGTGGAGAACTTTCGGATGGCAAAAAGAATTCTAATTACAAATGATGATGGAATCGATGCAGACGGACTCATAAGGTTGGTGCAGGCAGCAAAAGACTTCGGAGAAGTCTGGGTAGTAGCGCCAGATGGTCAAAGAAGCGCAGCGTCGCACAGCATCTCCCTTAGAAATCCAATAGATGTGTATCCATATGACTTCCCAGTAAGCGGAGTTCATGCATATTCATGTTCAGGAACTCCCGCAGATTGCATAAGAGTTGGAAGTCTAAGCGTAATGCCAGAAAAACCAGACATCGTGATGACAGGCATTAATTTTGGTTACAACGTAGCTTCAGATATTCAGTATTCAGCAACTGTCGGAGCTGCTCTAGAAGGCGAATTCCAAGGCTATCATTCAATAGCCTTCTCAGAAGGCCTTAATGGAATCCACGAAACAACTGATAAGTATTTAAAAGAAATAATGGCGGAACTTGTAGAAAAAGATTACAAGCCAGGATTTATCTATAACGTCAACTTCCCAGGCTGCAAATTAGAAAAGTGCAAGGGAATCCTAAGAGACAGAACAGTTTCTAGGAGGGCCTTCTACATAGATAGTTATAAAGAAGTTAAGAAGTTAGACAATGGCGGCATCAGCTACATGGTTGATGGAACCTTCGCTCCCGTCTCTGAAGAAGGAACAGACATAGGTGCGATATTAGATAATTACGTGTCTATCGGACTTGTGGAGAATTTGTGTTAATTGAAAGGCAATCCTTACAGATGTGAGGATTGCCATTTTTAAACCAACAGTTGTAAAAAATAGCTATATATTCGATTTACAGTTGATTTCACTAATACTACAATCATATTATCAAATCCGGATATTGATATAGAGAACACTAAGACTAATCAAAACGAGGAAGAAAATATGACAACAATAGGTGAAAAGATAAAGAAATTAAGGCGCGACAAAGGAATGTCACAGAGTGAACTAGCGGAAAAACTAGGAGTTACAAGTCAGGCAATCAGCAAATGGGAAAAGGATATCTCACAACCAGATATTCAGACACTTCCAAATATCGCAGCGTGCTTTGGAGTAGCAATAGATGATCTCTTTGAATACTCCAAAGAAAAGAAATACGAAAAGATCTCAAACACACTAGAATTCAACAGAGACATAACAGCTAAGGAATTTCTCGATATGGAAAGCTTCTTAAAGTCAGAGGTAGATTTAAAACCTGATAACTACAAGCCAATAAATCTCCTTGCTGATATGTATAGCGTTTGGGTTGAAATCCTTGAGAAAAAAAGCTTTGACTATGCTAAAAGAGCTCTTGAACTAAAGCCAAATTCTAAAGATAATATGACACTTATATTCCACGCTCTTCACGGAAAAAATCATGACTGGAACATAGGTAGTCATAAGGACTCCATCGATTTCTGGAAAAAGATCTTAAAGGCAGAGCCAAAGAACGTAAGAGCATATCTCTATCTCTTAGACGATCTCATGGACGCAGGCCGATTATCTGAAGCAAAAGAGATACTAGCTGAAGCTAGGACTGTGTCAAAAGATACACTTTATGACACATATGAAGTTCAGATAGAAGAGATTGAGAATGGCTTTGCATCAGTAATTGATAAGTACAAAGCATTAGCAGAGAAATATCCTAAGGATTGGAGAGTACTTTTCCACGTTGCAAACCAGTTTGCTCAAAGCGAGCACTATGAGGAAGCAATCAAATACTGGCTTAAGAGTTTTGAAGCAATGGAAAAGCCTCGTTACACCGACATGTATGATGCAATAGCGCAGTGCTACATTAGACTTGGCGATAAAGCTTCAGCCATTAGCTACTATAAAAAGAAAAAGCAGCTCATCAAAGACGATTGGGGCGCAAGATATGGTTATGCGCTTGATGAGATAGATGAGCAGATTGAGGAAATAAGTAGGGAGTAACGTTAGATATATGGAGCTAGGAAGATTTGAAATAAATGAAGTAAGTAGCAAAGTGATGGATATTGTAAATAGTAATGTTGGTGCTGATAACAGAAGAACAGTTACGAGAATATGTGAACGATATGGGCAGAAGAAAGAGGATATTCGAAAATATGATGTTTATAAGATAAAGACAGATGAAGAAGAAAGAATTCTTAAAAAAACTTCAGAACGAGAAGTAAAAAATTATGAGATGTATCTTCACGGAAAAAACTTTAATGTCCCGCAATATTACGGAAGTTATAATGACGGAAAGGATATTTGGATTGTAATTGAAAACATAGAAGGAAACGATTTGCGTGATATGACAGGGGACCTAGTTAATGAAGCTGCTGAAAGTATTTCCGAAATCCAAAACGCGTTTTGGAATTATCCGGAGGAGGAGCGATATCAGGCATATTTAGATCGAATTGAAAGAAGGTTCTCTTTCATAAAGGGTTATCATATTATTGGAGAAGCATATGATTTGTTTTTAAAACGTCAAAAGACATGCCCAAGAACTATGTCAAATGGCGATTTGTTACAGTTCAATATCGTTGATCATAAGGGAAAGGCAGTAATTATTGATTGGGGATTTGGCGGAATCATGCCATATTCATTAGATATTGCAAGATTTATTGCTCATGCAACTGAAGATAGGGCT
The DNA here is from genome assembly GCF_001858005.1 of Butyrivibrio hungatei. Classification (NCBI taxonomy): domain Bacteria; kingdom Bacillati; phylum Bacillota; class Clostridia; order Lachnospirales; family Lachnospiraceae; genus Butyrivibrio; species Butyrivibrio hungatei. The sequence goes on from NZ_CP017831.1 coordinate 20,330, forward strand.
ACATTTCCTTTTTATATGAATGAAGATCAAAAGAAGTCTTTTATAGATGGGGTTTATGAGAGACTTATAGAAAAGCCTGATTATCAGCAGTATATTTGTGACATAAAACTTGCTCTTCTCAATGAATACGTTGAATTTATTGAGGCAGATGAGGATGAAGATAATTGGTATTTGAAACATGCAGAAGAACTTTCAAAAGAATTATTGTTATAATGAGAAAGTAGTATAGGGTATTTACAATATGGGGACTAAAGCATGAAACAATATTTTAGCGAGCACTATGTTTTTCATTTTCAAGAAAATAGCTTGGCTGAGCGTGATATTTCAGAGATAGCTAGTCATCAAGAGGCATGTTATCGATATATTTGTGATGCGCTTAATGTTGAACCTGATTATAAGATAAACTATTATCTGTGCGAAACACCTGAAGAAGTTGGTCATTACTATGGTGATGATGAGCCAGGGAATGGTTTTGCTAGAATGCCAGATAAGGTTTATTGCGTGTACAATAAAGAAATGAAATGCATTGGATTTCATGAAGATGCACACCTTATTTCTGAGCTGATTGGACATCCTATTAGTCCAGCAATTCGTGAAGGAATTGCGATGTATTTTGACAAAAGATGGTGGGGAATACATAACATACATTGGGTAGAGTATTTCTTGAAGACAGGAAAGTATTTGCCAATAGAGAAGTTGATCAATAGAGAATTTTTCTTTGAACAGGATTGCAGAATCACTTATCCTATTGTGGGAGCATTTACAGAGTGGCTTATTACTTCATATGGGCAGGAAAAATATCAGGAATTCTATAAGTTCGAAGATTCTGTTGAGGGATTGAAGACGGTTTATGGAACAGCACCAGAAGAGATGAATCTAAGATTCAAGAATTATGTGAGTCTTTTCAAGATAGATGAGGAGCTGTTTAAGAGAATAGATAAGCTTTTCAATGAGTGAAGGGAATAAGAAGACATATAATATGAGCATTATCAAGATAAACGACCACATTAGTTACATAGAAGCATCAGAAAACCCCTTATCTGCGGATATTGGGGTTATTAAGGATGGAGATAAAACCTGGCTCTATGATGTTGGAAATGGAGAGCAGAGTTTATCAAGCATTCCAGAGTGTAAATGTAACGTGGTTCTTTCTCATTTCCATGCTGATCATATTGGAAATATAGATAATGTGAATTGCGATGAGTTATATGTTTCAAAAGAAACGTATAAGCATGTTGGAAAAGGAACTATTATCGAGTCAGATACTTATATCGGGAACATGCACATATTTCCTATTCCATCCAGTCATGCAAAGGGATGCTTGGGGTTAGAAGTAGACAACACATATGCTTTCTTTGGGGATGCGCTATACAGCAAAGTTAAAGATGGTTATTATATCTATAATTCCCAATTAGTTAAAGCTGAGATAGAAGTTCTAGAACATCTCAAATCTCAATATATGTTAGTAAGTCATTATCCTAGATTACTTCGTAAGAAGGAAGATGTACTTGCCGAATTACACGATATTTATAGTAACAGAGATAAGAATAGCTTTGAGATACTAGTTCCAATAAACAAAAAATAGGAGAATAGCACATGGCATCATGGATGGTACACTTAAGAATTGCAGACAAGCTCCTTGATAGGATCAAAGACCTGGATGAGACAGCTTTCGTTATGGGAAACATAGCGCCGGATAGTGGCGTTCCAAACGAGAACTGGACAGAGTTTCATCCTCCAAAGGTGGTTTCTCATTTTAAGACTAAGGCAGATGATGAAACATTTTTTGACGTGGAAGAGTTCTGCGACAAATATTTTAACGAAGAGCTAATTGGGAGTTATAGCAAGAAGGAATACTCATTTTTCCTGGGCTATTACGTACATCTTTTGACTGATATCGACTGGACAAATGATGTATACTGCGGACTCTTGAAGGCATATCCAAAGGAAGCAGCACAGGACAAGAATAAGCTTGTTTGGACTGCCAAAGGCGATTGGTACGACATAGACTTTTTGTACTTAGAAGAGCATCCTGATTTCAGGGCATTTCACATTTACGAAAGCGCTGTAGATTACGATAACGAATTTATGGATATTTTCAGTAAGGACGCTTTTGAGAATCGTAGGCAGTACATTTGCGGCTTCTATAGAAGTGACAACCACGGTGAGCTTCATAGAAATTACACTTATCTGACTCCAGAGCAGTCAGCAGACTTCGTAGATAGAACTGTTCAAAAGATTTTAACCCAAAAGTATTTATGATATACTCTTCATGATATAAACAAATGGAGAGCATGAATGGGATTTAATTCATTTACATTTATACTGGTGTTCCTGCCAATATTACTTCTTGGCTGGTATGCACTAAATAGATTCGAAAAACATACAGTGGCAGACATATTTTTAATATTGATGTCACTGTATTTCTATTACTCTTTTGGCGCCATGTTCCTTGTGATCTTGCTGGTAAGCATTGCCGTGAACTACGGCCTTAGTATGTTACTTGAACATTGGCATCAGCCAAAGCTTATCAAAATAGTTGGCGTTCTCTTTAACCTAGCGCTTCTATTCTATTTTAAGTATCTTGGATTTTTCATCGACAACGTAAACGCCTTAACTGGTGCAGCTCTTACAGCAAAAGAAATACTGATGCCTATAGGAATAAGCTTTTTTACCTTTGGTCAGATATCTTTCATTGTAGACAGGGCAAATGGTGAGGCTCCTCACTATCCGTTCCTTAAATACGTCATGTACACAGTGTATTTCCCTAAGCTCATTCAGGGACCTATCGCATTCCACAAGGAAATGATCGATCAGTTTAACGACGCATCTCTTCGCAAATATGATTCAGACAGGTTTGCCAAGGGCCTCATGTCCTTTATCATCGGCCTTTCCAAGAAGGTGATCCTTGCTGATACCTTGGCGGGAGCTGTTAACTACGGATTTAAGTATACTTACTACCTCGACACCTTAACTGTTATCGTGGTGATGCTAGCTTATACATTCCAGATATATCTTGATTTTTCAGGCTACTGCGACATGGCAAACGGCGTAAGTATGATGCTTGGCTACGAGCTTCCTGTGAACTTCAATTCACCATACAAGGCTTCTTCAGCCAAAGAGCTGTGGCAGAGATGGCACATGACTCTTTCCCGTTTCTTTATAAAGTACGTTTACATTCCTCTTGGAGGTAGCAGAAAAGGCAAGCTCAGAACAGTGATCAACGTTCTCATTGTCTTTGTACTAAGCGGATTATGGCACGGCGCAGGCTGGACCTATATTTGCTGGGGACTTATGCAGGGACTTTTAGTAGTATGGGATGATATTGGAATCGTGGCAGTTAGAAGCGATGATGATGGCAAGAAAAAGAAATATCTTCTAAGAGAAAAGCCACTTATCACTATTCCAAGGGCTCTTGGAAATGCGCTTACATTCTTTATGTTTGTGGTATCCCTCGTATTCTTTAGATCCCAGGATCTTGCTTATGCAATGGGTATGTTTAGAAGGCTCTTTTTCTGGACTTATCCAGGGTTCCTCTATAGAACAGCAGCAAACCTTGAGATTGCAGAGAACTACGTATTTAGACAGCTCTTTTCACAGCTTGGAATGCAATTTGATAACCAAATTTACCTTGTTACCATCATCATTTACATAGCTATTTCAGCCTTTGTAATGACCAGGAAAAACACACAGGAAATAGTAAAAAAAGCTGAGTTTAACAAAAAGACAGTGCTGGGACTAGCAGTATTATTCGTATGGTCCTTCATTTCATTATCAAATGTCAGCACATTTATCTACTTCCAGTTTTGAGAATAACAAATGAAAAAAGAAAACATGACATCAAAAAACTTCATAAAAAGGCTGCTTATAACAGTCCTTGCTCTTGTGGTATTTGTTGGGGGCGTGGTCTTTGTTTTTGACCCATTTTATCACTATCATGGGCCTTGGCTTGGCCTTAAGGCAATCCTCAATGACAAGGAATATCAGTGTATTGGAACCCTTAGGCACTTTGATTACGATACGCTCCTTGTTGGTTCTTCTGTTATGGAAAATAACGACAACGCCTGGTATGACGAAGCCTACGGAGTTAAGTCAATAAAGGCTATCCGTTCCTATGGCGCTACAGCAGACCTTTGCTATCTAATGGACGAAGCCTACAAGAATCATGATATCAAGTACGTCTTTTACAATATTGATCCATCAGCGCTAAATGCAGATGCAGTCACAACCTATGAATCTACGGGCTGCCCTATGTATCTATACGATCACAATCCACTCAATGACGTGCAATATCTCTTTAACAAGGATGTTTTGCTTGAGAAGATTCCTTATCAGATCGCAAACTCCTATCTTGGAAATTACAACGAAGGCCTTTCTTATAACTGGGCTAAGTGGAAGACCTTTAGTAGCGACATGGCCCTTGGTCTTTACTACAGGCCTATCGATGTTGTGGATATGATGGATGAGCACGTTTATGACGATGTTCTTGCGGATAACATAGCTCTTTTAACCAAAGAGGTTGAGGCACATCCGGAGACACAGTTTATGTTCTTCTATCCAGCATACTCTATGCTGTGGTGGGACGGAGTATACAGAACTGGTCAGCGAGATGCCTATATCTACTGTGAAAAAGAGATGACAAAGGCTCTTTTACAGTATGATAACGTAAGGATTTTCTGCTTCCAGAACGAGCCGGATGTGACAACAAACCTTGAGAACTACATGGATTCAATTCACTTTAGTCCTGAGATCAACAGACTCATGCTTGATCAGATGATAGCTGGCGAGTACGAGATGACTCTTGATAACTACGAAGAGATCCTTGATGGGGTAAAAGAGTTTTCGGATTCAGTTGTTAATGAGCTTATAATTCCTTACGAAGAGCAGGATAAGTTAACATACGAGATAAGATAAACTTGCATTGTGTGATATAATAAAGTGGCTAAAAATTCAGATATTTGAGTAAATAGGAGATTATTATGATTTACAAAACAAAGGGTACATGCTCAACTCAGATAGATATAGAAGTTGAGGGCGGAATAATAAAGGCAGTTAGCTTTACAAATGGCTGCAATGGTAACCTTCAGGGTGTATCAAGACTTGTAGAAGGTATGAAGTGCGAAGATGCTATCGCTAAGCTTCGTGGCATCAAGTGCGGTGCTAAGAATACATCTTGCCCGGATCAGCTTTCATACGCTATTGAAGAGGCTATGAAGCAGGCACAGTAATAATATTGGAAGAAGGACAAAGAAGTGAGCGAGAATGCTACTAAGAAAATAGTATTAACAGGTGGAGGAAGTGCAGGTCACGTTACTCCAAATATAGCGCTTATTCCAGCACTTAAGAAAGCTGGATACGAGATCTACTACATCGGTTCATATACAGGAATCGAGAAAAAGCTTATTGAGGACTATAACATTCCTTACTTTGGAATTGCTACAGGCAAGCTTCGTAGATATTTTGATCCAAAGAACTTCTCAGATCCATTCAGAGTTTTAAAGGGATTTACTGAGGCAGTTAAGCTTCTAAAGAAGATCAAGCCAGATATCGTATTTTCTAAGGGAGGATTTGTAAGTGTTCCTGTTGTCAGAGCTGCAGGAATTCTTAAGATTCCTTATATCGTACATGAGTCAGATATGACACCAGGTCTTGCCAACAAGCTTAGCATGAGTGGTGCCAAGAAAATCTGCTGTAACTTCCCTGAGACAATGCGTCTTTTACCAGCTGAAAAAGCTATTCTTACAGGTACACCAATAAGAGAAGAGCTTGGTATGGGATCGGCGGAGGAAGGTAAGAAGCTTTGCGGATTTACAGATGACAAGCCTGTTCTCATGGTAATTGGCGGAAGCCTTGGTGCACAGTCAGTTAATGAGACTGTTAGATACGCACTTCCAAGACTTCTTCCTAATTTCAACATAGTTCATATCTGCGGCAAAGAGAAGATGGACAACTTAAAACTCACAGTACCAGGCTACAAGCAGTTTGAGTACGTTAAGGCTGAGCTTAAGGACATCTTTGCTATGGCTGATATAGTAGTTTCAAGAGCGGGAGCAAACTCAATCTGTGAGCTTCTTGCACTCAAAAAGCCAAATATCCTGATCCCTCTTTCTACCAAGTCAAGTAGAGGAGATCAGATGCTCAATGCAAGATCTTTTGAGCAACAGGGATTTTCACTTGTTATCGACAATGATGATCTTGATGAAGATATCTTGGTAGAGACTATCGAAGATCTCTTTGAGAGAAGAGATATATTTATTGATAACATGAGTAAGAGTAATCTTCACAGCGCAACTAATACAATAGTTAAACTTATTGAAGAAGAGATCCAGAAATAATAATTGAACAAAAAATAAGATCTGCCTTTAGATATCTAAGGGCAGATCTTTTAGTTTATAAATTATTCGGGATAAACAAGGTGTTTATCAGTGATGTTGTAAAGAGTGTTGTCTAAGTATCTCTTAGCAAGGAACTTGGCCATTCCAAGGTTCATATCAAGGTAGTTGCCGCAGTCTCTTGCGCTTGCTCCAGGAACTTCTCCCTCAAAGTCGCGCATGAACTCGAACATTCTAGTGATAAGTGGAACGATTGTCTTTGAATCAAGGTCTCCAGCAAGAACAACATAAAAACCTGTTCTGCAACCCATTGGTCCAAAGTAGATTGTCTTGTCCTTGTATTCAGCATCATTTCTTAAAAATGTTGCTCCAAGGTGCTCCATTGTGTGAACTTCTGCAGTGTTCATAACAGGCTCTTTGTTTGGAGCTGTCATTCTAAGGTCGAAAGTTGTAATAGTCTCCTGTCCAACCTTATCCTTTCTTGATACGTAGATACCTGGCTCAAGATCCAGATGATTAACTGTAAAGCTAGCAATTTTTTCCATTTTTATTCTTAGTCCTTTTGTACTTCGTTGAATACTTCGAAGGAATCCTTCAGGTATTCTCTGATATTTTCGTAATCGCGGTTAGCGATCGCTGTATATAATGTGTCTACAAGGAACAGGTGAGCAAATCTTGAACTTGTCACGCCGCTCTTTTTGTCTATTTCTGGAGATGTGGCAAACAAGATATAATCGCAGCTTGTAGTAAGTGGATTATTGCCCAGCTTGGTAATTGCAACAGTTGTTGCGCCTTTGCTCTTGGCAAGGGTATAAAGCTGCATTACTTCCTTATCCTTTGGATTATCACAAAAGAAGATAGCTACGTCATAAGGCTTGATCTGAGACAAGCTCATTAGGTTCATGTGATAGTCCTGATTAAATATAACATTATAATGAATTCTTAGCAATTTACAATATAGATCATAAGCAGCGATGCCGGCAGCACCGATGCCAAAGATCTGAATCTGTTTGGCTGAAACTATTTTGGTAACAACATCCTTGAAGGTTCCGGCATCAAATAATCTATAAGTGGTCTGAATGGCCTGAACACTGGTAGCACAGATATTATCAGCAATTGACTGGAGTGATGTATATTCATTAACATCCTTGAAGGCAACCTTAGGACTATTGTCATTTTGTCTTAAGGAATTGTTTGCCTCTGTATAATAGGCTCCCTTAAGGTCTTTTAACCCTTCGTAACCAATAGCTTGGGCAAACCTTGTCCACGCGGCCTGGGTAGTGCCTGATTTTGCAGCAAGATCTTTGATAGGGTACTGGAAAAGATCGTCACTGTTTTCTAAGACATAATCCGCTACTAGTCGTTCGGATGCAGGAAGTGAATTGTAACAGCTTTTTATTCTTTCGCTAACAATATTCATATACTAAACCTCCATAGAATAAGTATATCGTATTTTGGACCCCAAATAGAAATTAATTTTCAAAGCAATTGAAAATTAATATATAAAAGTTTTATAAAAGTACTTGAAACAGGATTTGTCTATGTTATACTTAATATTAGTAATGATTACTATTTTTGAAAACTTTCAGGAGGAAGACGTGGCGCTTAAGTATAGTAAGCAAAGAGCTATGATCAAGGATTTCCTGCAAGGAAGAAAGGATCATCCAACGGCTGAGGTCGTATATAACAACATCAGGGAGATTTATCCAAAGATAAGTCTTGGTACCGTCTACAGGAATCTGGTTCTTTTATCTGATATAGGAGAAATAGCCAGATTGCGAGTTGGAGATGGATACGAGCACTTCGATGCAGATACAAGTGAGCATAATCATTTTGTCTGTAGCAAGTGCGGAAGAGTCATTGATTTGGAGATGGATGATATCGATTCTATAGATAAGGTAGCAGCCAGGAATTTTCCTGGGAAAATAGATGGGCACAAGATCTATTTTTATGGCATCTGCGAGGATTGTCTAAAAGAAAATAGTGATGATTAAACTGTTGTGCAGTAGATGCACTTTGCGCAAAGCGCAGGAAAGGAGACTAGAACTATGAAATGGGTATGTCAGGTTTGTGGATATGTACATGAGGGAGATCAGCCACCAGAGGCTTGTCCAGTATGTAAGGCTCCAGCTTCTAAGTTCCAGAAGCAGGAAGGCGAGAAGGTTTGGGCATGTGAGCATGTTCTTGGTGTTGCAAGTGAAGCTCCTGAAGAGATAAAGAATGGTCTTCGTGAGATGTTCAACGGTGAGTGTTCAGAAGTTGGAATGTATCTTGCGATGTCCAGAGTTGCTATTAGAGAAGGATATCCTGAGATTGGTGCGTTCTATGAGAAGGCTGCTTGGGAAGAGGCTGAGCATGCAGCTCATTTTGCAGAGATGCTTGGTGAAGTTCTTACAAACTCAACCAAGAAGAACCTCGAGCTTCGTGCTGATGCAGAGTACGGTGCAACACAGGGAAGAGCAGATCTTGCTAAGAAGGCAAAAGAGCTCAATCTTGATGCAATTCATGATGCTGTTCATGAGATTGGCCGTGACGAGGCTAGACATGGCAAGGCATTTGAAGGTCTCTTAAAGAGATACTTTGGATAATAAGGATAATGAAGTTTTAGGGCCGGTGGAATACAATAATCCACCGGTTCTTTTTATACTAATTTTATATTAGAAAACAGGACGATATTATATTATAGTATTAGAGGAATTTTATTTAATAGGAGATATAAATATATGAAAATTGGAATCATTGGAGCGATGGAAGTAGAGGTCGAAACTCTAAAAGAGAAGATGGAGCTTAAGAATACCATCAAAAAGGCTTCTATGGAGTTCTTTGAGGGAACACTTGGCGGAGTTGACGTAGTTGTAGTTCGCAGTGGTATCTGCAAGGTTAACGCTGGTATCTGTGTTCAGATCCTTGTAGATGTTTTTGGCGTTACTCACGTTATCAACACAGGAGCAGCAGGTTCCCTTGATGCCCAGATCAATATCGGGGATATAGTTCTTTCTACAGATGTATGCTACCACGATGTTGATGCCACAATTTTTGGATATAAAAAGGGAGAAGTTCCTCAGCTTGGCGTAGCATCTTTTACTGCGGATGAGACTCTTCGTAACAAAGCAAAAGACGCTATCAAGAAGGCTGCACCTGATCTTGGAATCTTCGAAGGAAGAGTATGCAGTGGCGATCAGTTTATCAGCAGCAATGAAGTTAAGGATGCTATCAAGGCTGAATTTAACGGAAAGTGCACAGAGATGGAAGGCGCTGCTATTGCACAGGCTGCCTATCTTAACAATATTCCATTCCTTATCATCAGAGCCATTTCTGACAAGGCTGATGGAAGTGATATTGTTGATTATCCTGTTTTTGAGGCAAAAGCAGCTAAGGATTGCGCAGCAGCAACACTTGAACTGTTAAGGAGCTTATGAATACCAAGGGACTTAGTAGAAGAGAATTAAAGATCTTAGCTATCATAGCAATGGTCGTTGACCATACAGCGTGGGGATTTGTTGATTTCATGTCGCCGCTTGGTCAGATTATGCACATTTTCGGAAGGCTTACTATTCCAATCATGTGCTTTTTCGTTGCAGAGGGCTATCGCCATACCAGTGATTTAAAGAGTTACATTAACAGGATGGCATCTTTTGCTGTTTTTTCGATATTTCCTTTCTATATTTTTTTCCATGAAGAGTATGATTACAGACAAAATATAATCTTTGATCTGCTTTTGGCTCTTTTAGCCCTGACAATTGCGGATAATAAGATATTGCCAAAGGGAACCAAAGCAGTTCTCATAGGAGTGCTGTTTGTTATTTCCTGGAACATTGGCGGATGGGTGATAATGCCTATCATTTATGTGCTTATCTTCTATTTTGGAAAAGACTTTAAAACTAAGGCTAAGTGGTTTGTTTTTGCTACTGTTGTAATGGAAATATCGCTGATAGCAATGATATTGCTTAATCAGAAGTATCATTTTTCAAAATATGACTGGAATGTAGCTGAGAGACTGTATCTTTTAGGTTTTGTTTTTGGACTTATACCATTGTATTTTTATAATGGACAGCTTGGGGAAAAGAAAAATTTATTTAATAAATATTTCTTTTATTGCTTCTATCCCGGCCATTTTCTTATATTATCGGCAATCAAATATTTAGTTGGAAATATGGTTGATCAGGATATATATATAATGGCGCACATAATTGCCCTTGTTATCGCATTGATAATGCTGGGATATGTTCTTACAATTAACCCGTCTAGAGCGCAAAATGCAGTTACCTGCTTTATGATCTTCGCAATAATGTATATCTTCGGATTTTTGCAAGAGATCACTACAAGAGAAGTAGCGGGCGTTTATACTGGCACTAAATTACAGTTTTTTGCTGAATGTATGCTCTTTATCTCCCTGACGTACTGCATGCAGGAGCTATGTCATACACGAATATCAGGTTTCATCTATTCTTTAGAAATCGTTGTTTCATTCTTTGTAATGTATAGTCTGTTTACATATGAAGATAACGGGCTTATGTACAAGGCAATCACAATCAATTACGAAGCAGGAAGCTTTCCTAGAATGCAGGTTGTGGGATATGGAATAGCGTTTAGGGTCTTTGTGATATATAGCGTGGCAGTTTGCCTCATGAGCGTGATCATAGGTGTTAAGAGTGCGAAACATGCTAATAGCCTTCATAAAAAGAGACTTAGATTTCTTTTGTACGCTATGATCGTTATGTGGCTGCCATATCTGATCAAGGTATTGAATCTTACCAATGGTTATGAGATTCCAGCTCTTGGAATTCCTTTTGCAGCTATATTTGTCTCAATATCTCTCGGCAAGTATAGTTACCTCGATTCTATAAGCCTTGATTTTGGCAATGCTCTTAATAAGGGAAAAGAGGGTGTTATTGTAGTAGATTCCTCTCACAGGATCCTTTACCACAACAAGTGGGTGAATACAATTTTGGGAGAGTTTTATAAATATGATGACGCCTACGCCGTTCCTATGTTAAAAGACATATTTTTAGAAAAGAAAAAGTCTATTGAGATAGGTGGTCATACCTATGAGACACGTATCGAGCCACTTATTGAACAGTCCCATGTCACAGGCCAGATCCTGTGGATACTTGATCTTACAGAACACTACAATTACCTGAATATGGTGGAAGAAAGTGCCAGCAAGGATTCACTTACAGGAATTTATAACAGAGGATGGTTTGAAGAAAACGTTGATCGTATCCTTTCAGAAAAGAAACAGGGCGCATTTATCATGTTAGATCTTGATAATTTCAAGAATGTAAATGATAAATATGGTCACAAGACAGGTGACGCGGCTTTAGTAGCTCTTGCTTCAGTCATGAAAGCTGCAGAAAAGAGCACTATGAGATACAGGATTTATTCAGGACGAATAGGTGGAGATGAATTCTGTATGTTCATAGAGGGCAATACAGACAGGAAATGGCTTCAGGACTTTGCAAAAAAACAGATCAGTTCCTATGATGAAGAACTTGTTAAGATGAGCTACAAAGGTATTACATCAATATCTCTTGGAATCGTTCAGGTGACTGGTGATAGTTACAAGGATAAGGAACTGAATTATGAAAAGCTGTATACTAGCGCAGATAAGGCATTGTATCTGGCTAAAGAGCACGGAAAAAAGACTTACGAATTTTTAGATATTTAAATCTTTAGCAAAAAAGAGGCGTGAAAAGAATCATTCTTTTCACGCCTTAATTATTTATATTCTAAATTCAGATGTTTAAGAGTTTGCTGTACTCTGCGAGAGCTCCATCTGTCTCGTGAGCAAGTACCTTCTTGGCAAGAACCTTACCAAGCTGAACACCTTCCTGGTCGAAGCTGTTGATATTCCATACAAATCCCTGGAACATAACCTTATTCTCAAAGTGAGCAAGGAGAGCACCAAGAGACTTAGGATTAAGCTCTTCGCCAATGATGATGCTTGAAGGACGTCCACCCTTGAAGTTCTTGTTGAGGTTCTCATCTTTTTTACCACAAGCAAATGCAACGATCTGAGCTGCTACGTTTGCGCAGAGCTTCTGCTGGCTTGTGCTGTCCTGAATGTTAACGTCATTCTGGAGCTGGCTGTTCTTGAATCCAATGAACTGAAGAGGAATAATATCTGTTCCCTGATGAAGGAGCTGATAGAATGAATGCTGTCCATTTGTACCAGGTTCACCAAAGATGATAGGACCAGTTACATAGTTGATTGGCTCGCCAAAACGGTTAACGCTCTTACCATTTGACTCCATGTCAAGTTGCTGTAAGTGAGCAGGGAAACGGCTAAGTCCCTGTGAATAAGGAAGTACAGCTGTGCTACCATATCCTAAGATATTTCTCTCGTAAACACCGATCATAGCATCGAGCATTGCTGGGTTCTCAAGCATGTTAGGATTAGCTGCAAGTTTGTCCTCTTCTGCAGCACCATCGAGGAACTGAGCAAATACGTCAGGACCAAATGCAAGTGAAAGAACTGCTCCGCCAACGCCTGATGTTGATGAATAACGTCCACCAATATAGTCATCCATGAAGAATGCTTCAAGGTAATTATCACTCTTGGCAAGAGGTGATGTCTCAGAAGTAACAGCAATCATGTGCTTGGATGAATCAAGGCCCGCCTTCTTGAGTGCATCTATTACGAAAGACTCATTTGTTAATGTCTCAAGTGTTGTTCCTGATTTTGAAACAAGGATAAAGATTGAATGAGCTACATCGATAGAATTAAGAACTGCTGAAGCATCATCAGGATCTACATTACTGATGAACTTGGCTTCCATCTTGAAGTTGCCGGTTCTGTGTGCCCAGTTCTCAAGAGCAAGGTACATAGCTCTTGGACCAAGGTCTGAACCACCGATACCGATCTGAACAACTGTTGTAAACTTCTCGCCCTTGGCATTTGTGATCTCACCTGAGTGAACTTTGTTTGCGAACTCTGCGATTCGCTTCTGTTCATTTAAATAAAAATCTCTTTTATTTACTCCATCAGCCATAACGTTGTCACCAAGCTGGCCTCTGGTAAGCTGGTGAAGAACCATTCTCTTCTCACCAGTATTGATAACTTCTCCATTGTAAAGAGCTGCATATTTGTCAGAAAGCTGAGCCTCATCAGCAAGAGCCTTGAGAGCAGAAAGAATGTTATCATCAACTTCCTTTGCAGCGTAATTGTAAGAAAGACCAGCCGCCATTTTTACTGAGTAGTTCTTTACTCTTTTGGCGCCGCTTTCACCTGTCATAGCAGATACGAGATCTACATGCTTAACATTTTTAAGATCGTCGTAAGCTTTAAGTGTGTCAAGATTTTTCCAATCAACCATTATATAATCCTCCTATCAGGTAACAAGGAAAACGTATTCCTTTACCAAGTTAAAGTTTAGCAAAGAACCATGTTCATATCAAGAAGAAGACTATAAAATATTGATAATGTTTTGTGATAGGTATAATATTTTAGATAAAACTAATAAACCAAGCGGAGGGCAGTATGGGAGCGTATTTGTTTGCACATTTTAAAGAAAAAACAACACCAGATGGGGAACAGTTATATTTTGGTGTTTCTAAGGATGGTTTTAACTGGGAGAAAGTAAATAATGGAGACCCTATCCTTGAAAGTCACCTTGGAGAGCAGGGCGTAAGAGACTTCACAATTACAAGAAAAAAGGATAACACATTTGTAATTCTCGCTACAGACCTTGCTATAGCACGTAACTTCAAAGATAAATACGAAAATAACTGGAACAAGGTAAATAGAGAAGGTAGTAAATATCTTTCAAAATGGGAGTCAAAGGACCTTGTAAACTGGTCTGAGCAGGAGCTGGTCAAAGTAGTTGACGATAACTATGGCTGTGCCTGGGCTCCAGATATCATTTTTGATGAAGAGGCCGGAGATTATATGGTTCATTGGTCTTCAAGATATCCTGGGGATTCTGATAACTTTATGGCTATCTATTATGCTAAGACCAAGGATTTCAAGACATACACAGAGCCAAAGCAGCTTTGCAATAAATGTGATACAGGAATCATTGATTCTAACATTGTTTATGAAAATGGTTACTACTACAGATTCTTAAAGAGTGATTTCAATCCAGAGCACATTATCCTTGAGAGAGGAACATCTCTTACAGGAAAGTACGAGAGAATGCCTGCATTTGATGAAGAGATGGACAAATTAGAGCAGGGACAGTACGAGGCTCCAACATGCTATAAGCTTCCTGATGGCAGCTGGTGTGTAATGCTTGACTTCTACGGTTGCGAGAAGGAAAAACAGGGGTATGTACCATTTGTTGCCAAGGATATTTCTACAGGCCGATTTGTACGTTCAGATAAGGAATTTAGCTTCCCTTATGGATTCAAGCACGGAACAGTTATGGAGATCACTGACGAAGAGTACGACAGGATCAAAAAGCACTATCCAAACCGTTAAAAAATTTAGAAAGTAGTCGTTTATCTTTGCTATATATATTTTTTAGAATTTAGAATTATGGTATACTAAAAAGTGTATAGGGGGACTTATGCGTTTTCGTACTAAACTCTTAATAACCTCACTTGCAATAGTGATTATACCGATGATTCTAGCACTTGGTGCTTATCTCGCTGTTGGACGATATTTGGTGCATGAACAGAATATCGATAATGGCAGGGTTGTGGATTACGGAATGGTATCCGATCCGGGTGGAACTTTCTCTGAGATGACAGATCAATTGGTAAAAGAGATTCTGGTAACCATGCTGGTTGATCCTTTCGTTTTGGAAAACGAAGAGTATCTTAGTGAGATAGACCAAAAGATAGCATCAAAATATGCATATATTATCGTAAAGAAGGGCTACTCGATCTATTATGTAGCTGATCCGGAAATGGCCCAGGAAGTTATATATGAGCTTCCAGGCTTCGGAACAGATATCAAAGGTGTGTATTTTACGTCGTCCAAGCATCTCGTAAGACAGATGGATTTTTATTTCTCAGATGGTGATGAAGGAAGTCTTTATATCATATCTGGTATCAGGACAGGACTTACAACATCGCTGGTGGTATATATGGCAATTGCCATAATTCTGATCCTTCTGGTCACAAGTATTCTTTTAACTACCTGGATAGGACGAAGTTTCTTTAGACCTATAGATGAACTGAACATAGCCATGCAGCATATCAAAGATGGAAATTTTGATTATATGCTTCCCACGGACGTCAAGGAAAAGGGCGAGATAGGGGCCATGTATCGTAACTATGAGGACATGAGGCTGAGGCTAAAAGAGTCAGCAGATGAAAAGATAGACAGAGAGAGGCAAAACAAAGAGCTTATCAGTAATATCTCTCACGATCTGAAAACTCCTATCACTGCTATAAAAGGCTATTCACAAGGCCTTTTGGAAGGAGTTGCAGATAGTCCTGAGAAACAGATGAAGTACATCAAGATCATTAACAATAAGGCCAACGACATGAACAACCTTATAAATGAGCTTACATTGTACTCCAGTATTGATAACAACCGCATTCCATACAATTTTGTTAAGATCAACGTCGCAGAGTACTTTGGCGACTGCATCGAAGAGATAGGAGCGGATCTAGAGAGCAAATCAGTCAAGCTTAATTATTCTAATCTAACTACGCCGGATACGCAGATCGTTGCTGATCCAGAACAGATTAAACGAGTTATAAATAATGTTGTGAATAATAGTGTTAAATATCTTGATAGAGACGATGGCAGCGGCCAGATTGACATCAGGATTTTGGATGAAGTAGATTCCATAAGGATCGAACTTGAGGATAATGGTAAAGGAATCGCCCAAAAAGACATCCCGAACATATTCGACAGGTTCTACCGCACAGATGCTTCAAGGAATTCCAAACAGGGCGGAAGCGGAATCGGATTATCCATTGTTAAAAAGATCATTGAAGATCATGGCGGTTATATTTGGGCTACCAGCCATGAAGGTGAAGGAACATGCATGCACTTTGTGTTGAGAAAGTACATTGAATTCTCATCTGGTGCTGAAACCGTTACCGTTGACAATGAAAACCTATAACACAAAGAAAGGCGAAAAGTGTATGAGCAGAATACTTATTGTTGAGGATGAAGAGGCTATTGCTGACCTTGAGAAGGACTATCTTGAACTGAGTGACTTTGAGGTCTCAATAGAAAACACAGGTGACGCAGGTCTTCAGACAGCACTTGCAGAGGATTTTGACCTTATCATCTTGGATCTCATGCTTCCAGGAATGGACGGATTTGAGGTTTGTAAGCACATCAGAGAAAAGAAAGATGTGCCAATTCTCATGGTTTCAGCCAAGAAGGATGACATCGACAAGATAAGAGGTCTTGGACTTGGAGCAGATGATTATATCACCAAGCCATTTAGCCCATCTGAGCTTGTTGCCCGTGTTAAGGCACACATGGCAAGATACTCAAGACTTGTTGGATCAGGACATGAATCTAATGATTTCGTAGAGATCAGAGGACTCAAGATCGACAAGACTGCTAGAAGAGTATACGTAGACGGAGATGAAAAGAGCTTCACAACAAAGGAATTCGATCTTCTTACATTCCTTGCTGAGAATCCTAATCACGTATTCACAAAGGAAGAGCTCTTCCGTAAGATCTGGAACATGGATTCAATCGGCGATATCGCTACTGTAACAGTACATATCAAAAAGATCCGTGAAAAGATCGAATATGATACATCAAACCCACAGTACATTGAGACAATCTGGGGCGTTGGCTACAGATTTAAGGTTTGATTATTTAACATTTTAATTTTATTATTATCGGCAGGAGGCATTATGGCTGGCTTTTGTCAGGCGTAATTATTCCTGCCGTAATTTTTTCTAATGTGGAATTTATAGGAGTATTGATTTGAAGCGTTTGGAATACATTTTTGAAGACAAGGATATAATAGTTTGCCACAAGCCTGCAGGAATGGCCACAGAAGGTGCAAGAGCAGGCCAGATGGACCTTGTCAGCAGTGTGAGAAATTATCTTGCAAGGAAAGATGGATCAAAGAGCTCAAAGCCGCCCTATGTAGGTACGGTTTACCGGCTTGATCAGCCCGTAGAAGGCGTTGTGGTAGTATGCAAGACTAAACAGGCAGCTTCAGATCTAGCCAGGCAGATAAAGGAACACAAAACAGATAAGTATTACTATGCTGTTTGCTACGGTGCTGTTCCTGAAGAAAAGGGCCATTTATCAGACTATCTGATCAGAAACTTAGATACTGGCCTTGCTGAAGTAACTGAGAATACTGCCGATGCCAAGAAAGCAGAGCTTGACTACGAAGTCCTATGGCGTAAAAAAGGATGTACATTTCTTAGAATCAAGCTTTTAACAGGGCGTTTTCACCAGATAAGAGTTCAGATGGCGCATATGGGATTTCCTATAGTTGGAGACCAAAAGTACGGAAATGCAGAATCTATGGGCGTATCCAAGGAATTAGGCCTATCAAATGTATGCCTTTGCTGCTACAAATTTGGCTTTAAACATCCGGTGACCAAAAAGAAAGTATCCTATGAAGTTGAACCGGAATTCTTAAAATCTTTTGATGAATAATTGGAACTGAAACTAAGATGAAAAACAAAAGTGCGAAAATAACGGAAATAGTTAAGATAATATATCTGATCATCATATGTAGCGTCCTCCCGCTTTATATGAAGCAAGGGTACTATATGCTGGGAGAGGTAAAGGGGGTATTATATCTTGGCGTTTCTGCCTTCTTTTTTGCACTTCTTTTTATATTAAAAATCCTTGAAGAACCTAAA
This sequence comes from Butyrivibrio hungatei, assembly GCF_001858005.1. Classification (NCBI taxonomy): domain Bacteria; kingdom Bacillati; phylum Bacillota; class Clostridia; order Lachnospirales; family Lachnospiraceae; genus Butyrivibrio; species Butyrivibrio hungatei. The sequence continues at coordinate 38,407 of NZ_CP017831.1, forward strand.
AAGCTTTTTTGTGATCCGCAAAAAGCCATGATCATAGGGGCTTTTGTTTTTTCAAATGCAATTACATTGTTTTTTTCATGTGATAAAAGGACTGCTTTTCTGGGGCAGGAGGGATGGAGATGCGGCTTTTTATCGGTCTTTTTAATGATATCTTTTTGTGTGTTGTTTATGCAGGGCGTAAAGCTTAATGCTCTTGTTCTTTCACTCATTCTGATCATCCCTTTTTCTACATTTGTTTTAGGCATATTAAATAGATTTGGAATTTATCCTTTTTATGTGTATGGCGCTAACCCAAGCTTTTTGGGGACCCTTGGTAATATCAACTGGTACGTGGGATTTTTGGGTATCTTTGTGCCGTTTGGAATAGGTCTTTCATATGGAAAAAAGTTCTTTTCGCTAAAAGGATCATTGACTAACCTGTATGTAGTCACAGGGCTGATGGCTCTTTTCCTGCAGGGGTCAGACAGTGCAGCTCTCGTAGTCATTGGAACCTATGGAATCATGCTCTATATGTCCTTTGGCAAAAGAAAAAGTTTTCAAAGGTTTGTGGCACAGGCGGCATTACTTGGTTTTTCTATGGAACTAACCAAGATACTCATGGAGTTGTTTGGAAGAAGCTATAATTATGAAGAAGGCATTATTCTTATGGTGTGCGACATGCACATTGGTCTTATTGTTATGGCGGCAGCATTTTTTGTTTACAGAGTATCAAGGTTATTTGAAGAGATAAATGTTTCTTTTATAGGTAAATTCTACAGAAGAGCGCTGGTGGTACTGGGAATAGCTGCAGCAGTTTCTTCTATAATAATGGTCATAATGGCAGATGGATATTTTGGAAATGGAAGAGGTATCATCTGGCAGATATCAGTGGACATATTTAAGGGACTATCTTCCTGGCAGAAGCTCTTTGGAGTTGGGCAGGACTGCTTTTATGTTTATGCCTACAATCATTCGGTTTGGGCGGAATCTCTTCTTAATGTATTAAATGGCAACAGGCTTACAAATGCGCACTGCGAGCTTCTTACTATCTTGATAGAAAGAGGTATGATAGGCATTTTGACCTACGGAGTGCTGATAATATCGGTTATTCATGGCCTTATCAAAACTTTTGACAGTAGTGATTCATCAAAAAAGGAGCACGCAGCGATGATCTGCGCACTCCCTATAACTTCTTACTTATTCAATTGTAGTGTGTCCTTTTCGACTGTTACATCTACGCCTTACTTATTTATCCTGCTTGGCATAGCTCTTTTTGTCAGTCGAGCACAGGAACGGGAATAGAATCATCCAGCTCATGGAAGAATGTTCTGGTTTCTATGATTCCGTAAAGAGCTTCATTGTATTCAAAGAGGAAATGTTCATTGATGTTCTCTTTGCCATACATATTAACTCTTCCGCGATAAGCGTTTAGTACAGATACATAGCGCTTATCCTGGTCAAACATCTTGAGAATCTCATCTTTTCTTCTGCGAGGATGCTTGGAAGCAAACTTCCTGATATCCAGCTGAAGATCAACAGGCAGTTCTTTTTCTCTTTCGAGAACTGCGTTTAGGACTTCGTTATAAGTCTTGTCATCGATCTTCTCAAAATGATCAACAAATTCGAGACAACATGCATTATCTGGTAAATGCAGGCGTACTCTGTCTTCCCCATAAACCTCTTCGATCTCAGCAACTAACTTTGGTATCAGGGGTTTTCCGTTGTAATCAAGAATTATAACTTTATCACCCTTTTTGTACATAGACACCTCCCCAAATCATTGAGAATCAACTATAGATGCAATATGGTGGTACATACATATATTATATCATATAATCCTTGACGATTTTTTATTTTTTGACCGATTGTACAGGAAAGTTAACAACAAAGCAAATAGTGTCATTTCCCTCTCTAACAGCCTCTATTGTGCCCTTGTGAGAAGTTGCAATTGCTCTTGCGACAGAGAGGCCAATTCCATATCCTCCGGTCTCGCGGGCCCTTGAAGAATCAGCTCTGTAGAATCTGTCAAAGAGTCTGTCCAGATTGCCGGAAGGAATGGTGTCACAGGTGTTAGAAACCTTAAGGGTTATGGCCTTTTCTTTGGTCAGGTTGACACTAATACTGCCATTATCAGAGGAGTACTTAATGGCATTGTCCAAAAGAAGAGATGTCAGCTGGGTTAAGGTGTTTTTATCTCCTAAGATATGGATATCATCTTCAATGTTTACTCTATAGGTCTTGTTATTTGAGGAGGCCACAGGCTCGAAGCTACTCGAGACATCTTTTACGATCTGACTAAGGTCGATATTATTAAACACAATGTTGGGTTTTTCTTCATCCATTCTTGAAAGCGTCAGGAGATTTTTAACGAGCTCAGTCATTCTTTTAACCTGATTTCTGATGCTTTCTGTCCATTCACTTTTGCCGGATTCTATCTCCAAAACGTCGATGTTTGCAGAAATCACAGCAAGAGGTGTCTTGAGTTCGTGACCTGCGTCGGTGATAAATCTCTTTTGCTTCTCTAAAGATTCCACAACTGGAGCAACAGCCTTCCCTGAGAAAAGAAATACCAGTATGAACATGGCAAGAAGGGCGCAGACTCCAACTAAAACCGATTGCAAGAGCAGTGTAAGAGCATTTAAAACTTCTGAACTGATATTTAAAAACAGAACAAGGTAGGAACCATCTTCCTTTTGAACTACGCTATATCTGTAGGTGTGATAAAAGCCTTTTTGGCTTGCTCTAGACAGAGCACTGGTTGCGTAATCCTTGGCAACATCCTCTGTAACTGTAGCAGTGTGCTGGATGTTGACTTCAGTGATGCTTTTGTCAGAAGAGAATTTAACCCAGAAATATCTTGCCTGATAAGGAACTTCAGCATCTCTGTTATTATTTAGCATTTCAAATTGGAAAGGAATGTTTGGGGCTTTGGGTCTTTCGGATGGTTCCATGTTTCTGGGCATAGGACCATTAAGATCATCCACCATTCCAGGAAAATAGCCATCATTGTCTGCAAGCATGAACAAAAGATTGTCTGCTTGCCTGATGGTCCTACTGATATTGATCGCATTGATCACGCCTATCATTACAAGGAGAATGGCTAGGAGTGACAGCATTGCCGTTATGACAAATTTTTTTCTAAGCTTATTAACCATATAAAGCCTCGTGTGTTAAACAACTTATCAATTGGTTTCAGTAATAGAATATCCTACGCCTCTTGAAGCCTTGATCTCACAGTTTGCTTCCAGTGAAGACAGTTTTTTACGAAGGTTAGAGATATATACCCACACAATGTTAACGTCAGCTTCGCCGTCAGGCCAGATCCTGTCCATAAAGGTGTCAACGGAGATGATCCTTCCCGGAGATGTCATAAGTAGTTCCATCATCTGGAATTCTCTGCTGGCAAGATGGATCTTGTCGTGATCAGGAGTGCTCAGATCATAACCGGAACGATCAAGAGTCAGATTTCCACAGATAAGATTAGTTGGTGAAAAGTCAGCTTTTCTGCGGAGCATTGCTCTTACCCTTGCCAGGAGCTCACCCATATCAAAAGGTTTTGGGAGATAGTCATCTGCTCCAAGGTCAAGGCCTTTTATCCTGTCATCAATCTCGGACTTGGCGGTCAGGAAAAGAACTGGTGTAGAAAGGCCTTTATCTCTGAGCTTTTTAAGTACATCCATTCCATCAAGTCCTGGCATCATGATGTCCAGGATAATGCCGTCATAATCTCCGGTCAGAGCATAGTCCAAGGCATCTGTGCCATTATAAACAGCGTCTACTGTGTAATTGTTGTGTTTTAGGATTGCAACAAGAGCATTTGAAAGCTCTTTTTCGTCATCAGCTAATAGAAGTCGCATATGTTCTCTCCTATATTAAATAACTACTACCTTAATTTTAACATAATAAAAGATTACGAAAGAAGAAATATGTGTACAAAATATGAACATAAAACCTGCGTTTAGTCATTTTGAGTACATATTTGTCCTGTAGAATATTCTTATAAACTTTCGGGGGAGCAATTAATGAAGAAAAAGCGTGATTCTCATTACCTGGTCTTTTTTTCAGTAATCGCCGTATGCATGGTTTTTAATCTGGTCGCATGGAATAGTGCGGCTTTTTCTGACTTCTATGCAGCAAGCATTTTCCCAGTCATTTCAAGCGCATATGGAAGACTCACAAGCCTCGTGCCATTTTCTATTGGTGAAGTGATGCTTGTGTTCATAGTGCTGTTTGTGGCTTTATCAGTTCTTTTCATTATTGCTCACACATGTTTCATGATATATGGCAAAAGAGCTAATGCACTTGGAGCGAGATATTTCAAGGCTGAAAAGATCTTTAATAAGATCTCTAATGCTCTTTACAGAGTTTCACCAGTTCTTATGGCAATCATCTGCACAGTAATGTCTCTTAACTGTTTTGCCCTTTATCACACATCTAAGATAGGCCTTTATGGTGAGAACACAGGATCTGAGTGTGATATCGCTCAGCTGGCTGAGCTTAGAGATTATGTGGTAAAAAAATGCAACGAGCTTTCGACTAAGGTCCCTCATGATGAAAATGGTAATGTTATTTATGAAGGTGACATGCGAAAGACAGCTATCGAGGCTATGAAGAGTCTTGAAGATCGCTATCCAAGACTTGGTGGATATTATGTAACTCCAAAGGCGCTGTATTTTTCAGATTTCATGAGCCAACAGTATATGCAGGGTTATTACTTCCCATTTTCTATGGAAGCAAATTATAACGATACGATGTCTATCATGAACAAGCCATTTACTATGTGTCATGAGCTTGCTCACACTCATGGATATATCTTTGAGGATGAAGCGAATTTCTTTGGCTTCCTTGCTTGCATCAATTCTGAAGATGTAGTGTTCCAGTACAGCGGATATCTTGGAGTTCTTAACTATATTAATAATGACTATTACAGAGCTGTCAGCAAGGAAGAGTACAACTCCCACGTCAAGATCTCGGCCAGAGTCAAGTATGACAACAAGTTCATGACTGATGAAGCATGGGTAAAGGTAGAAGAAAAGGCAGTAGTTAAGACTGAAACAGTTAAGAAAGCTGCTGAAACATTCATAGACACAAATCTTAAGGTTAATGGCGTTAGCTCAGGTAAATGCAGCTATACACATGTTGTCGCACTTATTATGGATTATTACTACAATTTCCCGGAAGGTGTGTGATACAATAGCCTTTAAAGGGAGACATTAACTATGAAAAAGAAAATAACCGTATTCACACTAGTACTTTCAATGATGCTTGCTCTGTGTGCTTGTAAGCCTTCAGATGAGAAACTAAGCGAAGCTGAGACAGCAAGAGGAGTTTTATTAGAAGCAAAAGAAAGCGCAGAAGCAACATATCTTGATATAACAGATTCTTCTAAAAAGAGTGAACTGGAAGAATTGTCCAAGGAAGTTGCCGAGATCGAAGCTCTGGATTTTACCAAGATGAGTGACAAAAAGATCGACGGCGTTCTACCAAAGATCACGGAGTTAACACAAGAGTATCAGAGTCTCAATTCTGAGTTTGACGAAACCTTAGCCGCTGAGACCAAGAAAAAAGCTGAGAAGGACAAGTATAGCAACGTTGGGGCATACCTTGTCAACAAAACAGGTATGAACTTGACAGAAGTTGTTCTCCATGATCTGTCAGAAGATACCTATACAGATAATCTTCTTGGAGATGGAGTAGTGCTTGAAGCAGGATATACCCTGATGGGAGTTGTTCTTGATATTAACAAGAGCAGCGCAGATTGGGAGTTCATTGTTAAAAATGACAACAATACATCCTATACTTTGGCATGTGATAGCTTAGCTGGTGCTGATGAAGCAGGAATATCAATTACCTTGAAATACAGTGATAGTGACAAGACAGGCTCTGCAAGCCTTGGTAGTTATACAGTGGTAAAAGAGCCAGAAACAGCGGAAAATGGCGATGATGCAACAAATGCCTCAAGCGAAGCGTCAAATTGAGGAAAATGTGCTGTTTTTTGTTAATTATGCACAAAATATTAAGGAAATCTTAAGATTTTATTCTCACATATGTCGGTGACATTCTGAAATTCACAGTATATAATCTTACTTTGTACTGAAGCAATTGCTAGATAGCATTTCGCCAATGGCAAATGCAAAAATACATTATTAGTACAGAAGAGGAGAATATATATTATGAAGAAGAATATCGTTACATTACTTTCAGTTTTAACACTTTCAGCAGCAGTTCTTGCAGGTTGCGGTGAGGCAGCTACAGAGGAGACAGCTGTAGAAGAGACATCAGTAGAGGCAACTGTAGAGGCATCTGTAGAGGCTGTTGAGGCTGCTTCAGAGGCATCATCAGAGGACGCAGCAGCTGACGCTTCATCAGAGGATGCAGCAGCTGACGCATCATCAGAGGACGCTGCAGCAGACGCTTCATCAGAAGAGGCTGTTGAGGCTGCTTCAGAAGCTTCATCAAACAACTAATTCAATTAGATTAGTATAAGTTATATATAGTTAATCAATTGCTTTAGTCAGTACATATAAAAAAGACCTTCATATCCTGGTGATATGAAGGTCCTTTTTTCATTTATTCTTACATTCATTGCATATGCCAAGTATTTCAAGCTGATGACCGGTTATCTCGAAACCGGGAAGAGAATCTTTAACAGCAGCTGATATGTCATGAAGGGGACAGGTTTTAATAGGTATCTTTCTGTGACATTTGGTGCATACAGCATAATGCTTGTGAGAACTCTTTTTTAGCTCATATACTGCGTTGTCTTCTGTAGATAATGTTGTCTTTGTAACAATACCTACTTTTTCAAAAGCTAACAGATTTCTATATACAGTAGAGAATGCGTATTTTTCTTTGGGAGCTTTCTGATTTAGCTTATCAAATATTTCAGCGGCAGACAGCGGCTCATCTGAATGGTACAAGATCAGAAATATATCTATTCTCTGATGTGTTTTCTTGACGCCGGAAGGCCAGCATCTTTCTATAATAGAATCACTATTTTCTGCATGGATCTTACAACTCATTTTTTATCTCCAATTAAAGGCTTATACCAAGCATATCAATCAAAAGACCAGTTACAGTTCCAATAATAAATAAGATAAAAGCTACGTTAATATTTTCCTTCTTATCAGAGTTAACTCTAAAAAGAACAAGAAGACCGATACCAGCGCCAACTAAAAGACCTGACATCATAGTTCCAAGAGTGATCATCTGATCCAGATAAAGCTCTGTGATGATAACAGATGGAGCACAGTTAGGGATAAGTCCTACAATTCCGGCAAGGATGTGGCTTATAACTGGGCTTGTCTTAAGGAGCATTGAAAGGTTATCTTTACCTACGATCTCGATAACAAAGTTAAGAACAAGAGTAAGTATCAGTACAAATACAAAAATGTGGATGGTGTGAACAAGTGCTGATTTTACTATTCCGATAAAACCTGTGTTTTCTTCTTCCTCGCAGTGGCAATGCTCTTTTTCGCAGAGTTCTTCGATCTTTACAGGATCGTTAAGGCTCTTTCCGTGAGTTCTGTGATGCCAGTGAACTATTGCATCAATGATAAATCCATACACAATACCGATCACAGCCTTGAGTACGAGAATATTGACCATAAGTCCTACTGGAACCTGATTTGAGATGAAAAGAGGTATCATCTCATCTGAAGTGGAAAGATAGATCGCAATAAGTGTACCTAATGTAATGACTCTTCCTGCGTAGAGGTTAGAAGCTGCAGCAGAGAATCCGCACTGTGGGAACGCACCGATGAGTCCGCCCCAAAGAGGACCAAAGTGCTCAGTCTTTTGTACTATATTAGAAGTGTATTCCTCAGTCTTGTGTTCGAGATATTCCATAACTAAATAAGTAAAGAAAAGAAATGGAAGTATCTTAACGGAGTCCAAAAGAGCGTCCGCTACTATATCAATTATCATGTTCATAAAACTCCTTTCAGAAATGCAAATGCAAATCATTAGCATTTGAAAAATGGACAAAAAAAATATCAGTAAGCGGGTGATGGGAATCGAACCCACGTATCTAGCTTGGAAGGCTAGTGTTCTACCATTGAACTACACCCGCATGGTGCTGACAAGAATGTATTGTACTTAAGTTTGTATGGTATGTCAAGTGGTTTTGTGATAAACTTTACCTTGTTTGTCATTTGACATGGCATTTTTGGAGTGTTAAGATGAATCCTACTAAGTTAGTAGGAATTAGAAAGGAAATATATCATTATGTCAGATCAGTCTTTATTACAAGTAAAGGATTTATCAGTATCAATAGATAATGAGCTTCCTATATTACATAAAATTAACTTGGATATTAAGCCAGGGGAGACTCATGTACTTATGGGACCTAACGGTGCTGGTAAGTCAACACTCGGTTATACACTTATGGGTAACCCACATTATCAGGTTACAGATGGAAGTATCGTATTTGAAGGAGAGGACATAACTCATGCTTCAGCAGACAAGAGAGCCAAAGCAGGAATGTTCCTTTCATTCCAGAATCCATTAGAAGTTCCGGGAATTTCACTTGGAAGCTTTATCAGAAATGCATACCATGCTCAGACAGGCGCACCTGTTAAGCTTTTAGCTTTCCAGAAGTCACTTAAGGCTGCTATGGAGCTTCTTTCTATGGATGAGTCATATGCAGACAGAGACCTTAATGTAGGATTCTCTGGTGGTGAGAAAAAGAAGGCTGAGATTCTTCAGCTTCTTATGCTTAACCCTAAGCTTGCAATCCTTGATGAGACAGACTCTGGACTTGATGTAGATGCTGTTCGTACAGTATCAAAGGGTATTGAAGAGTATCAGAAAAAGAAGGATGGAGCACTTCTCATCATCACTCATAGCACAAAGATCTTAGAATCACTTCATGTAGACTATACCCATGTATTAGTTAAGGGAAATATTGTTCATACAGGTGATGGAACTCTTGTTGATGAGATCAATGAACACGGATTTGAGAGATTTGTTTCAGAATTAGGTAACTGATTAAGAGGATAGATATGAGCGATAACAAGCAGGTTGTTGCGGATATCAACCGCAGCATATACGACTTTAAAGATGTAGAAAATGAAAAAGATTTCTATCGTCTGGAAGAGGGACTAACTGAAGAAACAGTATTAAAGGTTTCTGAGGAAAAGAACGATCCTGACTGGATGAGAGAATTTAGATTAAAATGTCTAAAGCTTTATAACGAGATCAAGTTCCCTGACTGGGGGCCAGATATAGATGGCCTTGATATGGACAAGATCTCTTCTTATGTAAGACACAAGTCAGATATGAAGGGCAAGTGGGAAGATGTTCCTGAAGATATCAAGAATACTTTCGAAAAACTCGGAATCCCACAGGCGGAGAGAGAATCTCTGGCGGGTGTTGGTGCACAGTATGATTCAGAGCTTGTATATCACAACGTCAAAGATGAAGTTGCAGCTCAGGGCGTAATCTATACAGACTTAGAGTCAGCTCTTCACGGCGAATACGCTGATATGATCAAAGATCATTTTATGAAACTGGTTCCACCTACAGACCACAAGTTTGCGGCTCTTCATGGAGCAGTATGGTCAGGTGGTTCATTTGTGTACGTTCCAAAGGGAGTTAAGGTAGATATCCCGCTTCAGTCATACTTTAGATTGAATGCTGCCGGAGCAGGACAGTTTGAGCACACACTTATTATAGTAGACGAAGGAGCAGATCTTCATTTCATAGAAGGATGTTCTGCACCTAAATATAATGTAGCGAATCTTCACGCTGGTTGCGTAGAGCTTTACGTTGGCAAGGGAGCAAGACTTCGTTACTCAACTATTGAGAACTGGTCCAAAAACATGTACAACCTCAACACTAAGAGAGCGCTTGTTGAGGAGAACGGTATCATGGAATGGGTATCAGGTTCTTTTGGTTCACATACATCATACCTTTATCCTATGACAATCCTTAAGGGTGACCACTCCAAGACAGAGTTTACTGGTATCACTTTTGCTGGTCAGGGACAGAACCTTGATACAGGTGCCAAGATTGTTCATCAGGGCAAATACACATCATCTTCTATTTCAACAAAATCTATTTCCAAGGATGGCGGAATCGGAACTTACAGAAGTAGCGTAGTTATCCAGAACACAGCCAAGAAGGCAAAGGCATCTGTTTCTTGCGATTCACTTATGCTTGATAGCATTTCAAGAGCAGATACAATTCCTGGAATGGACATCAGAACAGATGATGCAGATGTAGGACACGAAGCAAAGATTGGAAGAATCAGTGATGAAGCGGTATTTTATCTTATGTCTCGTGGCATTAGTGAAGAAGATGCCAAGACAATGATAGTAAGCGGATTTGCGAATCCTGTTTCTAAGGAACTTCCATTAGAATATGCTGTAGAGATGAATAACCTCATCAAGCTTGAGATGAGTGGACATTCAAACGCGTAAGAGAGGTCTACAATGAAAAAAGATTTAGACATGAGAGTAAATGTGCTCCCTGTCCTGACTTACAACTTTTTGCATGTCAATGACAGCAGGATCACAGGCTCAGATATAACAATTGATTCTTTGGAGTGCCCTGAGGTAGGAACAGTTCCAGCTGGAGTATCATTAGATAGAGCAGTATCTTTTGACAAGGCAGGAGACATCTTTAGAGCAAACAAAGATAGAATATTGGTTACTACTGGTGTTCCAGGTGCGCCAAATGCAGATATGTCATATAGAGATAAGGATCAGGCCATCAGAACTGGTATGGGTATCGATGTAGATCAGCTCATGATCAGCACAGGGGCTACAGTAGACGTATACACTGTTGCAGAAGGAACCAAAGTAGCTGAACCTATCGTTCTTAGATATGAAATGAAGGACGGCCAGGGAAGTCTTTCTGGTCAGGTAGTGCATGCTGGAAGGAATTCTGAAGTCACGGTTATCATGACTTACATTTCTGATAAAGAAGCTTCTGGTTTCCACGGTGTCAGCACAAGGCTTCTTGCTGAAGAAGGAGCCAAGATCAACGTAGTAAAGGTACAGCTTCTTGGAGATGGCTTCATGCATCTTGATGATATTGGTGGCGCATGTTTTGCAAAGGGCCAGATTGATGTTGTTTCATTAGAGCTTGGCGCCAAGAAATCCTGGGCTGGATGCTATATCAACCTTGTTGAAGGAGAAGCTGTATTTAACAGCAATATGGGATATCTTTGCAGGCAAGATCATAACCTTGATATCAACTATGTTTCTGATCACAGAGGCAAGAAGACAAACGCAGATATGCAGTTTAAGGGTGTTTTGATGGATGCAGCTCAAAAGACCTTTAGAGGAACTATAGATTTTAAGAACGGAAGTGCAGGGTCTGCTGGAGATGAGCAGGAAGATACACTCCTTCTTAGCCCTGACGTTGTGAACAAGACAATGCCTGTTATTTTGTGCCAGGAGGAAGACGTTGATGGTAGACATGGTGCTACTATCGGTCAGCTTGGCGAAGAGCTTCTATTCTATATGCAGGCTAGAGGTATAGATGAAGAAGAGGCAAAGAAGATCATGATAAAGGCTAGACTTGAGAGCGTGGCTAGGATGATACCTAACCCAGAAATCATGCAGAAAGTTCAGTATTATATTCAGAATATAGTATGATCTGACATTGAGGTGGCAAATGAGTAATTTAGGAGATTTCCGCAAGGATTTTGATCAATTAAATTCTGGCGACTATGTATATTTTGATAATGCGGCTACTTCACAGAGACCTAGGCAGGTTTTAGAGGCGGTAAGCAATTTTTACAAGACAGCTAATGCAAATCCATTAAGAGGCTTGTATGACTGGAGTATGGCAGCTACAGACGCATATGAGAATTCAAGAGCAGTGGTGGCTGATTTTATCGGAGCATCCAGAGCGGAAGAGATAATCTTTACAAGAAATACTACAGAGTCATTAAATCTTGTGGCATATAGCTATGGCCTTGAAAATGTTCATGAGGGAGATGAGATCGTTATCTCCGTTATGGAACATCACAGCAATATGCTTCCATGGCAGATGGTTGCCAAAAAGAACAATGCAAAGCTTGTGTTTATGGAGCCTTTGGAAGATGGCACTATCACAGAGCAGGAGTATAAGTCCAAGATAACAGACAAGACTAAGATCGTGGCTATAGGTCATGTATCTAATGTAATGGGTGTTACTAATCCGGTAAAAGAGATTGCTGAGTACGCTCACTCAAAGGGCGCGATTGTTGTAGTAGATGGTGCTCAGTCAGCACCTCATATGAAAGTTGATGTTAAGGACCTTGGAGCAGACTTTTTTGCCCTTTCTGGACACAAAATGCTTGCTCCTATGGGAATAGGTGCCTTGTATGGCAGATATGAGCTTTTGGAGCAAATGCAGCCATTTTTAAGAGGCGGTGAGATGATCGAGTATGTAACAAGAGAAGATGCTACATACGCTGAAATTCCTCACAAATTTGAAGCTGGTACAGTAAATGCTGGTGACGCTGTTGGTCTTGCAGAAGCTATCAAATATATCCAAAACGTTGGATTTGATGCTATAGAGGCTCAGGAACAGAAACTTACAACAATGTTAATGGAAGGACTGGCTAAGCTTCCATATATTAAAGTATATGGATCAAAAGATCCAAAAAAGCACTGCGGAATAGTTACATTTACAATGGATGGTGTTCATCCTCATGATATGGCTTCAATCCTTAATGACGATCACATCTGTGTTAGAGCAGGACATCACTGCGCTCAGCCGCTTATGCAATTTATAGGGGCTGGTTCAACAGCAAGGGCTAGTGTATACTTTTATAATACAGAGAGTGAAGTTGAAAGATTTTTAGACAAGCTTTCAAAGGTAAGAGAGGTCATGGGATATGGAGCTTAAACAGTTATATAGAGAGATAGTTAATGAACATAACCTTCATCCAGTTCACAAGGGTAAGATGGAGAATCCAGATCTTGTTTTAAGGGGCGTTAATCCAAGTTGCGGTGATGATATTACACTTCAGCTTAAGATTAAAGATGGAGTTATTGTTGAAGGATTATATGATGGAAGTGGATGCGCTATTTCACAGGCTTCTGTTGATATGATGGTAGATCAGATTGTTGGTAAGTCCAAAGAGGATGCAATTAAGCTTGCTGGAACATTTATGGGTATGATCAAGGGAGAAGTAACAGATGAGGAGAGCTTAGAGGCTCTTGATGAGGCTGTGGCACTCCAGGATGTGGCTCATATGCCGGCGAGAGTTAAATGTGCGGTCCTTGGATGGCATACAATGCAGGAAATGTTAGAACACCCTGAAAAAGCGCAGGGATGAGAAAATGAGCTGCGCTGTGGCCATGCAAGATTCGAAATTTGCAGGGCAGATTCCTCGTTTACGCGGCGTTCGCCGCATAAACTAAAATAAAAAGAACATATCTCTTTGATGAGTAAACTCCTCACGAGATATGTTCTTTTATTTTATATTGCGTGGCTCACTTTAACGCGAAAAAAAGTACCATCCCCAAAGGATATACCTTCGAAAACAGTACTCGGCGTGCGCTGCCAGGGTCTCGAACCCTGGACAACCTGATTAAGAGTCAGGTGCTCTACCAACTGAGCTAGCAGCGCATTTGTGTTGTTCGGTTGTCTCCGTGTCTTAACGACAAGTGATATATTACTACGGCTAAAACAGAAATGCAAGCACTTTTTTTAATTTTTTAAAAAAATTAAAATCTTCTGTATTTATGCGGTTTTCACGGCTCTTTTTTTATGGTAAATTAGATAGGTAATACAGTAATTAGGAGAAAAAAATGATTTTTGATACGCATGCTCATTATGATGATGAGCAGTTTGATGAAGATAGAGAAGAACTTCTTGCGTCTATGGAGGGCGCTGGAATCACAAATATAGTAAATGTTGGAGCAAGTTTAGAGACTACAAGAAAGACTTTGGAACTCGCACATAAATATGAATTTATCCATGCTGCAGTTGGTGTTCATCCAAGCGAAGTAGCAGAACTGGATGAAGATAAATTTGAACTTCTTAGAGAATGGAGTCAGGATGGCAGATGTGTAGCCATAGGAGAAATCGGTCTTGATTATCATTGGCCAGAGCCTTCTCCAGAGCTTCAAAAGAAATGGTTTGCGAGACAGCTTCAGCTGGCAAGGCAGCAGAGGCTTCCTGTGATCATTCATTCTAGAGATGCTGCATCGGATACTCTCGAAGTTATGAAAGAGAATCATGCAGAAGAGATCGGAGGAGTAGTTCACTGTTTCTCATATTCGAAAGAGATTGCTAAGATCTGCGTCGATATGGGATTTTATATTGGTATCGGCGGCGTAGTTACTTTTAAGAACGGCAAGAAGATGAAGGAAGTTGTGGAGCAGACTCCTATGGAGCGTATTCTTTTGGAGACGGATTGTCCTTACCTTTCGCCGGAACCAAATAGAGGAAGACGTAATTCATCTCTTAATCTTCCGCTTGTGGTAGATGCTATAGCTGCTATTAAGGGCATTAGCTCAGAAGAGGTGATCAAGATTACAGAAGATAATGCAAAGCGTATGTATGGTCTTTTGATGGAGGGTTAAATGGCATATCTTGGAAATAGTGCACGTACTAAGGAAGTGCTTGCTAAATACAATATGAGTGCCAAAAAGAAGTTCGGACAGAACTTTTTGATAGATAATGGCGTTTTGGAAGGAATAGTAGAAGCTTCAGGAGTGACCAAGGATACCTGCGTACTTGAGATCGGACCAGGTATTGGAACTCTTACACAGTATCTTGCTGAGGCAGCAAAAAGAGTTATTGCAGTTGAAATCGACAAGACACTTATGCCGGTCCTTGCAGATACACTTTCAGAATATGACAATGTCACAGTGATAAATGAAGATGTTTTGAAGGTGGATATAGAATCTATCATCAAGGAATACAATGACAACAAGCCAATTAAGGTTGTTGCCAATCTTCCTTACTACATTACTACACCTATCATCATGAAGCTTTTTGAAAGCGGAGCTCCTATTGAGAGTGTTACAGTAATGGTTCAGAAGGAAGTTGCGGACAGAATGGTCATGGGACCAGGCAATAAGGATTATGGTGCTCTTTCTCTTGCAGTAGGCTTTTATGCTTCTGCTGAGAACGTTATGGATGTTCCACCTAGCAGCTTCATACCGCAGCCAGGAGTTGGATCAGCTGTTGTTCATCTTAAAAAGTATGAGAACAAGCCTGTACAGGTAAAGGATGAAAAGTATCTTTTTGAGATCATCAGGACAGCGTTTAATCAGAGACGCAAAACTTTATCGAATTCACTTTCAAATAATCCAAATTTGAAGGTTTCCAGGGAGCAGGTTCAAGAAGCACTAGTTAAGATGGGGATTGATGAGAAAGCAAGAGGAGAAGTGCTTGCACTTTCACAGTTTGCAGAGCTTTCCGATATTTTACAAAGATAATGGCCTAGTGTTATACTAACACTAGATATTGTAGTTTTAGTATCAAAGAGGTAGATATTTTGGATAAAGTTGAGTACAAGATCAGAGCGGACGAGATAAAAGCTCTGGTGGGGGAAGGCAGTTTTGCCGAAGCGGTCAAGATCGCTGATACAATTGATTGGAAACGTGTTAAGAGCGTGCAGATGCTCTGTATGATAAGTGACTTATACAAGATCAACAGACGTTACGAGGAGAGTAGAGACATTCTTCTCATGGCATATGACAGATTTCCTACAGGAAGGAAGATTGTCTA
Organism: Butyrivibrio hungatei; assembly: GCF_001858005.1. Taxonomy (NCBI): domain Bacteria; kingdom Bacillati; phylum Bacillota; class Clostridia; order Lachnospirales; family Lachnospiraceae; genus Butyrivibrio; species Butyrivibrio hungatei. The sequence continues at coordinate 54,067 of NZ_CP017831.1, forward strand.
TTCACTGTGTGAACTTGCTATCAAAATGGGGGAGTTCGTTCAGGCAGTTGAGTATTACAAAGAGTTTGTAAGGATTGCGCCACGCGACACAGCAAGATATATCCTTCAGTACAAACTGTATGAGGCTCAGGAAGTTAGTCTTGAAGAGCGTATAGCAGTTCTGGAGGAGTTCAAAAAGCATGATTACAAAGAAAAATGGGTATATGAACTAGCTTACTTGTATCATCGCGTAGGTCTCACTACTGAGTGTATTGAAACTTGCGATGAGCTTTTCTTGTGGCTTGGTGACGGCAATTATGTTATGAAGGCTCTTGAACTCAAGGCTCTTCACGAACCTCTTTCTCCTGAGCAGCAGGACAGATATATCAGATATAAGCAGAACCATGGCGGATTCATAGATAAGAGCATCATCGTAGACAAGGATGAAGTTGGAACCGATGAGCCTAGAACAGTAGAGATCAAGCAGCCTACCAAGGAGATGCCTCCTGTAACTGATGAGGTGATCCAGGAGTACAATAATGGCACATATCAGCCAGAGCAGGAGCCTGCTTATGATACACTTCCTACGGATCAGCCTACCCGCGAAATGGACAGGATAGTTTATCCACATATCAGCGAGATAAAAGAGCCATCAGTAGACGTAAGTGATTACAACACAATGAACCTTCAGGAAGCCCTTGCAGAGAACTTAAAAGCAGTAATAGGTGACGATACAGAAGGTGATCTTAGATCATATGAGCCTGTTACAGGACAGGAGACAAGTCCTTCAAGCCCTGTACAGCCTATTACCGCAGAGATATTTGAGGATGATCAGGATATTCCTGCAGAGGCAGATCAGGATGACTTCGAGCAGACATCAACTGGAATGGAGGAGCTGTTCTTTGACACACAGACGAATGTATCAGCAGATCAGGAAAAGACAGATGATGTAGATAAGAAAGAGGCCGTAGAAGAAGTCATAGATGATCTTCCAGAAGATGAAGAAGAGGAAGCTGAGCCGGAGCTTGGAATAGATATCAAGTATGGCGGCAACGGCCCTATTCTGGGTGAGGAAAAGACATCCCTTCATCAGCCGGTTTATGAAGAAAAGCCATTAGAGGATGAGGTTCCTGGAGCAGTCATTCATCCAAATGCTGCATATCAGATGCCTAGCCATTTTGATAATTATCTTTCTCAGGAATACGACGGCCAGATCAGTATGGCTGTGGAGCCTGAGCCAGAAGTTGAGAAACAGATAACTGGTCAGATCAGCATTTCAGAGTACATGCAGAACTGGGAAGACTTCAAAAAGAACCAGCAGGAGAAACAGCTTCAGCGCGTGAAGATGCTGGTTGCTGAGGAGACTGGAGATCTTTTTGCTGATTATGATGAAAAGACTAAGGCTGGTCTTCAGGAGAAGCTTGAGAAAGCAATCTCAGAGGCCCTCAAGAAGGAAAGACACGACAAAGCTTCAGGAAGAGGTGACTGGTCCAAGAATAACGAAGATGTTATTGATGAAGCAGTTGACGGAGTCATCAAGAATGAAGATATAGATACAACAGAAGTTCCAGAAACTTCAGAGGAAGAGCCAGAAGAAACCGATGTTGAAGAGACTAAGGAAGCTGTGGCTGCAACTGAGGAAGTAGCAGAAGCTTCTAGCGAAGAGGCTGAAGAGTCTTCTGAGGAAGGAAAAGAATCAGAAGAAGCCGACGAGTCTGATGAAGAAGTTTCAGAAGACAAGGCTAAAGAAGGTTCTTCTAAGGCTGAGGAAAAGAAAGAGCCTGAAAAGAAAGAAGCTTCCGACAAGGAGGCAGACAAAAAATCCGATAAAAAGCCTGAGAAGAAGCATGACAAGGGCAAGAGACATATTGGAAACAGAGAGATCGAAGAGCGCGTAAGAACTATGACTCCAGAGGAGAAGCAGCTCTTTGGACCATACATCCACCACAAAAAGTCCAGAAGGCAGATCATCAACGCAATTGATAATCTTAGTATGGACGCATTTAGTGGAAACGCTATCGTAACTGGAGAGGAAGGCGCTGGAACAGTAAACCTTGCTAAAGGCCTTATCAAGGCTGTTCAGGCATCTGATTCGAACTTCAGCGGTAAAGTAGCTAAGATCACAGCCAATACTCTTAACAAGAAGAGCACATCTACAATTTTTGAGAAGCTTGCAAATGGCGCTCTTATCATTCAGAGGGCAGCAGATCTTACTCCAGAAACAGTTGGAGAACTCCTTAAGATCCTTCAGGAGGAGAATAAGGGACTTATCATCGTTATGGAAGATACCAAGGAAGATATGAACAGATTCCTTGATAAGAATCCATCTCTTAAGCAGAGCTTTAATGTAAGAGTAGATATTGAGGCTCTTGATGATGATTCACTTGTTGCTTACGCCAAGCAGTACGCATTAGAAAAAGAATATGCTATAGATAACTTAGGTATCTTGGCATTGCATACCAGAATTTCAGAAAGACAGACACTAGATCATGAAGTGACTGTTTCAGAGGTCAAGGATATCATAGACGATGCGATCTATTATGCAGAGAAGCGCACAGTAGCTCATTTTATTGATGTTATCGTCAACAAGAGATACGACGAGAACGATATGGTTATCCTCAGAGAAAAAGATTTTATGCACTGATTACAAATTATAAGCGAGGGGGCTTTGTAGTATGGGGCAAAAAGTATTTATATCTGAAGCAGATGAGTACCTATTCGGACAAGGAACACATTACGAGATCTACGAAAAATTAGGAGCACACCCTTCTGAAGAGAACGGCAAAAAAGGATATTTCTTTGCAGTATGGGCGCCAAATGCTGCTGATGTCCATGTTATTGGCTCTTTTAACAACTGGGATGAGACTGCTCACCAGCTCAAAAGAACTAAGACAGGAAATATATGGACTGGCTTTGTTCCTGGAGTTGGAATAGGGCAGCTATATAAATATCTCATTACTACACCAGAGGGTAAAAAGCTTTACAAGGCTGACCCTTATGCAAACTTTGCAGAACTACGACCAGGAAATGCATCAAGAACAACTGACCTTTCAGGCTTTAAGTGGACTGACTCCAAGTGGTATGAGAGCATCAAAGGAAAAGAGATCACTCGTCAGCCACTTGCTATCTACGAATGTCACATTGGTTCCTGGATGAAACATCCGGATGGAACAGAGGACGGATTCTATACCTACAGGCAGTTTGCTGATAGGATAGTCGAGTACCTCAAAGAAATGAAGTACACCCATGTTGAGCTTATAGGAATTGCAGAGCATCCTTTTGATGGTTCATGGGGCTATCAGGTTACAGGGTACTATGCTCCAACTGCAAGATATGGAGAGCCTTCTGATTTTATGTATCTTGTGAACAAGCTTCACAAGAACAATATTGGTGTTATCCTTGACTGGGTACCAGCCCACTTTGCTACAGATGAATTTGGCCTTGCATGTTTTGATGGACAGTGTATATACGAGCATCCAGACCCAAGGAAGGGAGAGCATCCTGACTGGGGAACCAAGATCTTCAATTTGGAAAAGCCAGAGGTCAAGAACTTCCTAATTGCAAATGCTCTTTTCTGGATCAGAAAGTTCCATGTGGACGGACTTAGAGTAGACGCTGTGGCATCGATGCTCTACCTTGATTATGGCAAGAAGGACGGCCAGTGGATACCAAATAAGTATGGTGAGAATAAGAACCTTGAAGCTATCGAGTTCTTTAAACATTTAAATTCAGTAGTCAGAGGAACATATCCGGAAGTTCTGACTATTGCCGAAGAGTCTACAGCGTGGCCAAAGGTTACAGCTCCTCCAGAAGAAGGAGGACTTGGCTTTGCCTACAAGTGGAATATGGGCTGGATGCATGATTTTTGCGAGTACATGAAGCTGGATCCATATTTTAGACAGGGCGCGCACTACATGATGACCTTTGCTATGAGCTATAACAGCTCAGAAAAGTATATTCTGCCGCTGTCTCATGATGAAGTAGTTCATCTTAAATGCTCAATGGTTGAGAAGATGCCAGGCTATAAGGTTGATAAGTACGCAAACCTAAGAGTTGGCTATACATATATGTTTGGTCATTCAGGAAAAAAGCTCTTGTTCATGGGACAGGACTTTGGCCAGGAGAGAGAATGGAGCGAGAAGAGAGAGCTTGACTGGTACCTTCTGGAAAATGAACTAAACAGAGGAATGAAGGACTACGTAGGAGAGCTCCTTAAGATCTATAGAAAATATCCTGCCCTTTATGAAGTAGATGACGACTGGGGCGGATTTGAGTGGATAAACGCTGATGACAAGGAGCGAAGCACCTATAGCTTCTATCGCAGAGCTATTGATGGCAGAGATAACATTCTTTTTGTGCTCAATATGACTCCTGTTGAAAGAAAGGGCTTTATGGTGGGTGTTCCTTTTGCCGGAACATATACCAAGATTCTTGATAGCGCTGAAAAGAAATACGGCGGAGTTGGCAGTAATGTGGAGACCAAGATAGAAGCAGTAGCTGGCCTTTGCGATTACAAGGATTACAGCATAACTCTTGACCTTCCTCCTTATGGAGCAGAGGTGTTTGTATTCCAAAATCCAGAACTGGAGCCTGTAAAAAAGACGACTGCCAGGAAAACCACGAAGAAAGCCACAACAAAAACAACAAAGACAACTAAGAAAAAATAAGTCTTAAGAATTTATGACCATGTGCCGAAATAGAAGGTGACGGAATAAACCGTCACCTTTTTTCGTGTAGATTTCTTTAGCGAGGCGCAGATGAATATAACTTTTCAAAACATTACAGACCAGCGCGCTGAAAAGAAACCGTTCATAAACGGCATGGAAGCAGAAAATAGAACAGGTTTAAGTGCTGGAAGAACAGAAAAGACTGGTGGAAGCGCATATGCAGTACAGTTAGATTCAAGTCTTTTTAGTGACGACGCATATGCAAAAAATGCAAAGAGCATTGATGACATCAGCAACATGGCAGAAAACACGGATGTTTTGAATAGACATAATTTTATGGCTCTTTTATCAAATACCATGTCAGGGGAGGATTACGCAAAGGCCCTTGAGGATGGATTTGATCTTAAAAATCTAAATAGTGCAGAGACAGTCACCATAGTAGATAGGATCAAGAGCGCCCTCCTGCAGGCTGGCGTCGAGGTTGTGGGCTACAATGATGACATGAGTCTTGATAAGCTTACCAAGATCTTTGGAAACAAAGGTTTTGCTTCTGCGCTCAAAAGCAGTTTTTCTGAAAATGACATTCCATTAACAGAAGAAAACATAACAGATGCCAAGGTTGCCTATGAGGAGGTTTCTCAGATGGAGAACCTTGATGATAGTGCGGTCAAATACCTGGTGCTGAACAATAAGTCAGCTACAATTGGCAATGTATATTTGGCTCAGCACAGTACAAATGGCCAGAATGCATCTGGAAGAGGCTTCTATGCTCAGGATATGAGCGGATATTACGCTCAGAAATCAGACAGTTACGATTGGGAGCAGCTTCGCCCCCAGCTTGAAAAGGTAGCAAACGAAGCTGGGCTTTCTGCAGAGGATGACCATGTTATTGATATGGCTAAGTGGACAGTAATGCAGGGCATTCCACTTACTGCTGAGAATTTAGATCGTGTGATCGAGCTTAAAGAGATTTCTTTTCCTATAAAGGATGAAAAACTTGCAAGCGTTATAACATCAGCAATAGCAGATGGAAAGAGCGCTGTAGAAGGCAATATTATAGATCCGACAAGTAATATGAGCAGAGCTATTGAGATTGCAGATAAAACAGCAAAGCTTTCAGATACGTCAGTAGACAAGGTTCTTTCACAGGGAAAAGAAGTTAATCTTAAGAATTTATTTGAAGCTGAGTATTCTTCAGTCTCTGTAAATGCAGCTTACTATGATACTGCGGCATCCCAGACAGCAAGGCTCCAACTTGAAGAAGTAAGGCTTAAGATGACAGTAGAAGCAAATAAGCAGCTTCTAGATAGTGGATTTTCTATAGACACAGCGCCTATGGAGCAGCTCATTGAGAGACTTAAGAGCATTCTTGGGCAGCAGGCTGATGAGGCAGCAGGTCAGGCAGTTGATGAGCATACCCATGTTACGGGGGTTAGCTCAAAGGCAATCTTTGAGATGTCTCTTTCTAGGATCTCGATCATCAGGACAGCTCCAGCAGATCTTGTTGGCAAGATGTCTTCTGAGTTTGAGACTGCAACACTTGGAAAGATAAGTGAAGAAGCAGCAAAGCTCACAATGAAGTTCAAGGCAGCAAGCCAAGGATATGAAGAGCTTATGACAGCCCCACGAGCCGACCTTGGAGACAGCATCAAAAAAGCCTTTAGAAATGTTGATGATATATTGCAGGATCTGGGCAAAGAGTTAAATGATGAGAACAGAAGAGCAGTCCGGATCCTTGGATATAACATCATGGAAATAAACGAAGAGAACTTTGAAAAGGTAAGATCCTGGGATCAGAAGCTTAAGTCCACAATAGAGAGACTAAAACCGGGAGCAGTTCTTGATCTTATAAGAGATGGCAAGAATCCTCTTGGAATGACTATAGAAGAACTTGGAAAAAGTCTTGATGAGAATCTCATGGGAGGGAACAACGATTCTTCTGGTGGAAATAGTAAATCTGATGAGAAGTATGCGAAGTTCCTTTATAAGCTTGAGAAAAAAGGTAATATTACAGAGGCAGAAAAGCAGTCATTTATCGGCATATACAGACTTTTTCATACCATCAAAGCAACAGATTATCAGGCTATTGGATCACTTCTTAAGACAGATCAGGATATGACTTTGGGAAATCTTTTGAAGGCAACAAGAACTCAGAAGACTTCAAAAAGAGGCTTGGATTTCACTGTTGATGATGATTTTGGAGGTTTATCAGCAGGACAATCTGGAATAAAAATTGATGAACAGATAAATTCAGCCTTCAGGTTTTATAGTGCACAAGCCGATATAGTATATGAGAACCTTGAACCTGAGAAGTTAGCCAAGGCAGCACCTAAGAATGAGACTCTTTTACCAGACCTTGCAAATGCGCTCAGTCAGGCTGAGATTGATAAAGAGCTTGAAAGAAAGTATAGCGATGAGCAGCTAAAAGATATCAGAGAGACAGTAGCATCCAGGCTTACAGAAAGTACTCTTGATGAGATGGATGCACTTGATATGGAGCTCACCTACAACAATCTTGAAGCCATGATCGCTAACAGGCGAGACAGAAAGAGCGGCAAAATCTGGGAAAAGGCAACTGACTATGATGAAAAGGCTGACGAGATCCAGGATAAGCTCACTTCACTTCTTGGAGAAGAAGGCTATGAAGAAGAGTATCAGAAACAGGTACTTTCTCTGAGAGATCAGCTTTCCGAAGAAATACTTAATCCGGAAAACAGTTTCATTGATGTAAGGGCAATAAAACTCATGCAGAAGCAGTTGTCCGTAATGAGCGGAAATGCTGAAAGAGGAAGCTTTGAGATCCCAGTAGAAGTAGAAGGAACCAAGGTTTCAATGCATGTCACTTTGCGAAGTGACAACAGCAATATCACAAGGATGGACGCAAGTATTCAGACCTATGAGTATGGACTTATTACAGCAAGTCTTTACGAAAAGGGAGGCGTGATAAACGGAATGCTCACTACAACAAGTGCAGAAAACGCCGAAGAATCTGAATATCTTGAAGGAATCAGGCAGAAAATGTGTGATAATCTTGCGAATATGATAAAGGATATAGGTGTAGACCAGAATATGATCAGTATCCTCTATCACGCACAGAGTAAACCTACAGGAGTAGGCACGGGAATTGCCAGAGCCATGGATGGCGGACAGAACAACAACACAGATACAACTACTTTGCTAAAAATGGCAAAAGCATTTATCGAAGCTCTCTAAGGGTGGCAGATACGTGCAGAAACGAGGTTGAAATGAAAGTTAATTATAATGTATCAGCAATGATCGCTAACAATGCATTACAGAAGACTGATAAAAGACTATCTGAATCACTTGAGAGATTATCAAGTGGTCTAAAGATTGCAAATGCCAAGGATAATCCTTCAGGCCTTGCAATGTCACGTCGTATGAATTCTCAGATCGAAGGACTTGGAGTTGCTAACAACTCATCAAATGATGCTATTTCTATCGTACAGGTTGCAGATGGTACCCTGTCTGAGATTCATTCGGTCTTACAGAGAATGGGACAGCTTGCTATTCAGGCTAGTAACGGTACTCTTACTGATTCAGACAGAGAGATCATTCAGGAAGAGGTAACACTTCTTAAAGAAGAGATCGAGAGAATGGCTAATACTACACAGTTCAATGGACAGAGTATCCTTGACGGATCCTTTGATCTTAAGGGCTATGTAACAGATAAGTATGGTCAGACCAACCCTAACGTCAAGCTCTGTAGCTATTCAGACGCAGTAGAAGCCGGAAAATACAGGATTGAAGGAATCGATGTTGAATTTGCAAATCTTATTGGTTCAACAGGTGTAGATAAAAAAGCTATTTTCATTGATGATGCTGTTGCAGCAAATATCAAGATCTACAAAGAAAATGGCGAGCAGTACATGACAAACCACATGACAGCAACTGTAGAAGAGGATGTACTGACACTTAAAGACAGCACAGGTAAGTCAATTAGTATTCAGATCGATCAGGCCTATAAGGGCGACATGTATGTTGAGCTTACTGCTCAGGGAGCAATGACCATGCAGGTTGGTGCCAACGAAGGCCAGACACTTGACGTCAGAATTCCAGAAGTGTCACTTAGAACACTTTCTCTTTATAACCTTGACATGGCAAATCTTCAGGGTGCACAGGAAGCAATCGAGAGCACAAAGAATGCTATCACAACAATAAGCTCTATCCGAAGCAGACTTGGTGCTTATCAGAACAGACTTGAGCACACAGTCAGCGGACTTGATATTACTGTAGAAAATATGACAGCAGCTTATTCAAGAATCATGGATGTTGATATGGCAGAAGAGATGACAACATATTCAACACAGCAGGTTCTATCACAGGCTGGAACATCAATGATGGCACAGGCCAATCAGAGACCTTCACAGATACTGCAGTTATTACAGTAATTGAAAGAGAGGCATGCTATGACTCAGGAAAAGAAACAGGAATATACTCTTAAGATTTCTCAGGCAAATCAGACACAGCTGACTACAATCACATATGAGATCGTTATCGATTATCTTGATGAAGCAATGGATCAGCTCAGTGTTGGCAAGAAAGAAGAGGCTGAAAAGAACCTTTTATATGCACAGAACTGCATAGATCAGCTCATCACTTCTATCAATCTTAGCGTTGAACTGGGAAGAACACTGCATCAGATATATATCTTCTCCAAGAAAGAGCTGATGGCAGCTGGTGTTACACATAGCCTTCACCGCATTTGGCGAGTAAAGAAGAACTTTAAGCTATTACATGAGGCTTACAAGGAGCTTGAGAAGGCAGATAACAGTCTCCCTATTATGGGAAACACGCAGAAAGTCTACGCTGGACTCACATACGGTAGACACAGCTTAAATGAAGACATTTCGTCGATTTCAATGAATCGAGGATTAATGGCATAATGCACTTTGTGCATTATGCTATTTTATTTTTTGGGGACTTTACAATCAAAAAATATTTTGGTAAATTCTTTAATCGCGAGCTCGAATAATTTCTAAGGAAGGAGTGAGCTTTATTCAAGCGGTTCTATTTACCTTCTTGTCGGGCGCAGTTTTTACTGACCTATATAAAGACAAGATCTACAATTTCTGGGTGATACCGGGACTACTAATTGGTATCATATCTGCCGCCTTCGGAGGCTTTCAATCATTCACAGCATCCATTTCAGCAGTAGGTATTACATTTATAATTTTACTTCCGGTTTATCTTTTAAAAGGAATTGCCGCAGGTGATGTTAAGCTATTCATGGCTACAGCGGCATTCATGTCATTGCAGGACACCTTTTCCTGCATCCTACTATCTTTCTTGATAGCGGGACTTATTTCACTAGTAATAATGATCGTAAAACGTAATAAGAAAAAGACAATCCACTTTGCAGTACCAGTACTTATAAGTGCATTGTTTGTAATAGGAGGTGCACTATGAATAGGCCTTTGCTTGCGCTGTGTGACACAGATGAGATTTATATAAGCAGGCTGGATGAGTATTTAAGGGAAAACTTAAAACTATCTTTTGACATTGTCTCTTTTACGGCAGTTGAGATATTCAGAGAATTTATGAAACATACTCAGATCTCACTTCTGGTGATATCTGAAAATGCATATGCCGAACTTAAGGAAAAAGCTCCTGATGGCAGCATCAGTAACATCCTGGTTCTTGATGAGGATATGCCGGGCGTGTGCGAAGATGAGGAGAGCTACGGCTTTAGTAACATTGAGCACACCAGCAAATATCAGGCAGCAGGAGATGTTGTGGGTAACATAATAGATTTTTGTGTAAAAAAGTCAGAGGATTTTGTGGGTATCAACGTAAAAAATGTAAGCTCTTGTGGAAAAGTCCTTGGATTTTATTCACCAATCTCAAAATGTGGACAGACAAACCTTGCCCTTAAGATGGGAGAGGAGCTTTCTGAAAAGGGAAAGACAATATTTTTGAGCTTTGAAAGATATTCCTCTCTTACCAGAGTCCTTGGCCTAAAAGAAGATGGAGATATTTCAGACCTCTTGTATTATGCAGAGGGGGATAGCAATAAGTTTTGCCTGTATCTAGAAAAGGTCAAGAATGAGAAAGGCTCTTTGGATGTGATATCTCCGGTCAGAACAGCAATGCAGCTTAAAGAGATCAACAGTAATAATCTTAAACATCTTTTGGATTTACTAATGACCAGTGGGTATGAGTATGTGATCCTTGATCTTACTGATTATCCGGATGGTTTCTTTGATATCTTGAGATTGTGCGATGTGGTCTATACAGTCACTAAAGCAGGAAGTACGGATGCTTACAGAGTTGAGATATATGAAGATACTCTTAGAGAGAATGGCTATGAAGATGTGATCGCGATGACAAGAAAGGTCAACATGACAGATGTTAAGGATACATCTGGTCTAACAAGAATTGTCAGGGAGCTTATAAATGAGCGGGAGATTTGAGGATATCAGGCGGCGAGTCAGGGCAAAGGTTGTAAGTAACCTTGATCTTTCAAAAGATACTTCTGATGACGAACTCATGGAGATCATCGATGCAGTTCTATCAGAGGAGATCAAGAAAATGGCTGTTCCCATAGAGGTCAGAAGAAAGATAAAGACAAATGTCTTTCATTCCTTAAGAAAACTGGATGTTCTTCAGGAGCTTGTAGATGACCCGACAATCACAGAGGTGATGATAAACGGAACGGACAATATCTTCATTGAAAGAGCTGGCTCCATCATAAAGAGTAAGACAAGCTTTGAGTCCAAAGAAAAACTTGAGGATGTGGTCCAGCAGATCGTTGCTTCATGTAACAGAGTAGTAAATGAAGCATCTCCCATAGTTGATGCAAGACTTGATAACGGATCAAGAGTAAATGTGGTCTTGCCGCCTATTGCACTAAATGGGCCTATTGTTACCATAAGGCGATTTCCAGAAAAGCCTTTTACTATGGAAAACTTAATACAGCTAGGAGCTCTTTCAGAGTATCTCAAAGATTATCTGTCAGTTTTAGTCAGGTCTGGCTATAACATCTTTATTTCAGGAGGTACGGGCTCCGGTAAAACAACATTCTTAAATGCATTGTCCAATTATATTCCCAAAGATTCAAGAGTTATCACCATCGAAGATAATGCAGAGCTTCAGATACTGGAGGTTCCAAATCTGGTTAAGCTTGAAGCCAGAAATGCCAACGTGGAAGGGTGCGTAGAGATAACCATAAGAGATCTTATAAAGTCATCTCTTCGAATGAGGCCTGATTGGCTTATTGTTGGTGAGGTCCGAGGCGGTGAATGCGTTGATATGTTACAAGCGATGAATACAGGTCATATGGCTATGTCTACGGGCCATTCGAATAGTGCCAAAGACATGCTTTCAAGATTAGAGACCATGGTGCTCATGGGTGTTGAGATCCCTTTGTCTGCGGTAAGGGGACAGATAGCTTCAGGAATAGATATAGTGATCCACCTTGGAAGATTAAGAGATAGATCAAGAAAACTTCTTGAAATCTGTGAACTGGAGAAGAGTCTGGATGGAACCACAGGAAAGATAAATACCAATCCGCTATTTAGATTTGAAGAGACCGGTACAGACGCAAAGGGCAAGATAATAGGCGAATGGAGGAGAGTTGGTGAACTTAAAAATACTGAAAAACTTTTATCGGCAGGTCTGCGATTACCCGCCGAAGGTTAAAGATATTCCGCTTCTTCTTCAAGGGGCAGGCATAGCAGTTCTTTTTGGAAGGATATTCTATGACTCGTGGATTGCGGTAGTAGTTCTTTTACCAATAATGATTCCGTGGATGATACATCAGAGGAAACTTGCAAGGCAGCGTGATTGCAGGATAGTGGGGATACAGTTTAAGGATGCTATTGCTTCGGTTCTTACGAACTTGAAAGCAGGCTATTCCATAGAGAATGCCTTTAGAGAAGCCAGGAAAGACATGGAACTATTGTATGGCAAGAAGAGTCTGATCGGCGGTCACTTGAATAAGATATGCAAAGGACTTAAAAATAATATTCCGCTAGAGAAGCTCCTTTTTACATTTGGAAATGAAAGTGAAAACCCTGATATTCAGGAGTTTGCAGGGGTATTTGCTGTAGCTAAAAGAAGCGGCGGCAATATGACAGACATTATAGGAAGGACCATAGGGGTCATTTCTCAGAAGATAGAAGTTGAAAAAGAGATCGAGGTTTTGATCAGTGCTAAAAGAATGGAAGCCAGAATAATGAATTTTGTGCCATTTTTCATCATCTTCTACATCGAATTAACTAGCAGAGGTTTCTTTGAGCCTCTATATCACAATGTTTTCGGAATAGTCTTAATGACGATCTGCATGGTTGTCTATGTGGCAGCCTATCTTCTATCTGAAAAGATAGTCAATATTTCAGTTTAGCCAGAGGGTTAAAAATGGTTTTTTTGTATTTGATCATCTTAATTGCAGTATTTGTTATATGGATCATGGCTCGTAACCTGGAGTTACCGTCAGGGATCACGGAGGATGGAATAGGAAGGGAACTTTTGAAAGTATCTCTTTTCATCTATAACAAGCTGTTTAGAAAAAGAAATCCAGTAAAGCTTGAGTCAGTCAGAGGGTATCTGACGGTTTTGAGCAATAGAAAAGATATTGAACAAATGGAGACTGAGTATTTCATCAGAAAGATCTGTATCTTCTTGGTGATGACTTTGGCAGGAAGTTTACTTGCGCTTATGATGGCGCTTTCTGGAATGCGAGGAGCCCATATTGTAGATGGAGGCACAGTAAGCAGAAAAAGCTATGGAGAAGGCTCTTTTGAAACTGAGCTTGTTGCTTCAAATGAAGACGGTGAGGAGATCGGAGAATTTGATGTCCTTGTAAATGAGCGAAGCTACACCAAGGAGGAGGCTGACAAGCTTTTTGAAGAAGCCAGTACTGAGATGGAAAGGCTCATTCTTGCTGAAAACGAGGAGCTTGATGAGGTCAGGACCGACCTTGATCTTGTAGAGAGCGTTCCTGGTTATCCGTTTTCTGTGTATTGGAAGATTGATGACTACGAGCTTATGCATTATGACGGAAGTCTTGAAACAGACAAAATCCCCAGCACAGGAGCGGTGGTTACTTTGACTGCGACTTACAAGTATGGGGATCTGAGCTGGCAGCAGGTCATTCCTGTTAACCTCATTCAAAAAAGTTTGAGTCCTAAGGAAAGAATGATAGCTGGTATACAAAAGCTTATCAAAAGCGCTGACGAGAAATCAGTTTACGATGAACAGATTACTTTGCCCCAAGCATATGAAGGACAAGCCATTGTCTGGAAGGTTAAGAATGAGGATAACAGTCTTCTTATATTGATCCTTACGGTCATAGGCGGAGCGGCAGCCTACATTTTTAAAGATAAAGAGCTAAAAAGAACCATGGAAGAAAGAACAGAGCAGATGCTAAGTGATTATCCGCAGCTGGTTTCAAAGCTTGTTTTGTATCTTGGTGCAGGCATGACTGTGAGAAATGTTTTTGAAAAGCTTGGACGAACCTATTTAAAAAAGCTAGAACAGGGCGGCCAAAAGCACTTTGTTTATGAGGAGCTTGTAAGAGCCACCAGAGAATTATCAAGTGGAGCGTCAGAAGCAGATGTATATGAGCGCTTTGGAATGCGCTGCGTAAGTCAGCAATATACCAGGTTATCAACTCTTCTTTCTCAGAATCTTAGAAAAGGAAACAGTAGCCTTTTGAATGTTTTGAATGAGGAAGCAACGAAAGCCTTTAATGAGAGAATGGATACGGCAAGAAAGCTTGGAGAAGAAGCGGGAACAAAGCTTCTTTTACCAATGATACTTATGCTTGTGATAGTTATGGTCATCATAATGATCCCGGCATATATGGCGTTTTGAGTAATCGCAGCAATGCTGCTTTTACATATATCAGGCGAAAAGCCAAAAGGAGGAAAAATGAATTTAGTAACACAAAACATGAAAAAAATCGGAGGAAAGATCAGGAAAGGAGTAATGGATTTCTGGAATGATGAGTCTGGAATGGGTACAGTAGAAGTAATTCTCATCATCGTAGTTTTGATTGGATTAGTAATCGTCTTTAAAAAAGAAATTTCTGGAATCGTTGAAGATGTCTTTAAAACAATAAGGGCAGATACCCGTGCGATCACAAACTAAGGGTTATCTAACTGTCTTTTTATCCCTATCAATAATGATAATCATGTCTCTGATCTTGGCTCTCTATCAGGGAGCCAGGATTGGAGCAATAAAGATGAAGACTGAATGCGTGGCAGACATCTCCATGAATTCAATATTGGCCGAGTATAACAGGGAGCTGTACGAGCAGTACGGTCTATTTATGGTCGACACATCTTACGGGACAGGAAAACATAGTATTACAAATACTGAAGAGCACTTAAGAAAATATGTTCAAAAGAACTTTGAAAGAAGCACAGTTGGTAAGCTTACGGGAAAGACAACGATGCTTGGTGCTTACTGCAAAGAAGCAAAGATAACCGGAACATCTTTTGCAGCAGACAACAAGGGAACGGTATTAAACAGGCAGATATTAGCATACATGGCGGGAGAACCTGTAGGGGCTCTTATGATAGATGTGGTAAGTAATACACAGACACTTCAGGATGCTGGATTTGATACGACAGATGTTGAAGCAATGGCAAGTGAAAATCAGGCGCAGATAGATGCTATAGAGCTTCCAACCATTATTAACGACAAGGGTGAAGAAGAGCAGATAACTCTTGGAAATCCTGCAGATATCGTTAATTCTCAAAAGGGCATAGGCGCGCTAAACCTTGCCATCAAAGATAAGTCTGTTATTTCAAAAGCCGCAGTAGATCTTTCTCAGTATGCTTCACATCGAGAACTTAATAAGGGCACGGGGCTTAGAGATTATGAGGAAATATCAGCTTCTGAAAAGCTCCTTCTTGAGCAGTATTATTACGAAAAATGCAGTAGATATGGCGAGGAGATGGACAAAGCTCTTTTGAAATACCAGCTTGAGTATCTGGCATTTGGACAAAGCAGCGATTATGGGAATCTTGAAAAGATGGCAGAGACGCTACTGTTTTGGAGAGAGGCTTCAAATATGCTCTATCTGTTTAATTGCAGTGCTAAGGTCGAAGAAGCGGAGCTTATAGCTTTAGCGCTGACTGCAATAATGCTTGTTCCAGAGTTAAAAGATCTTGTGAAGTATTCTATTCTCTTTGCATGGACCTTTGCGGAAAGTATCGCCGATCTGCATGCGCTTTTTTCTGGCGGAAGGGTACCTCTATTTAAGAGCGATAGTACCTGGAAGCTTAGCCTTACCAACATGTTTTCTTTTAGAGACCACCTAGGTGATGGAGGAGAAAGTGAAGGGCTTCTTTATGAAGATTATCTTAGAATGCGCCTTTTAATGACTGATCTTGAGAAAAAGACCTTAAGGCTCATGGACATAATGGAGATGGATATCAGGAGAACAAGTGGTAATGCGCAGTTTAAGATCGATCATTGTCTAGATACATTTTGCGGAGAGATAGAGGTGGCATCGATGTTTGGTTATGACGTAAAAATTGAAAGGGTATATGGGTACGAGGAATGAAGTGCGGACAAATAGAAGTAGTTAAAGGCACTTCTTATAAAGAATATAAAAATATAAAAAGAACACTTCTCCAGGTGGCTCAAAAAGGAGTGTCTTTATCTGCTTCTATAACAGTAGAAGCATCTATAGTCTTACCTCTTTTTATTTTCTTTTTTACAAACATAATGATGGCTTTTAATATCATCAAAATGCAGTGCGATATGGAAGCTGCGCTGCATCAGACTGGAAATGAACTGGCGCTTTTGGCTTTTGATGAAAGATGCGCGGAAGGTGTTCTTGGCATTGAAGAAGATGGCGTTAGTACAGTCGCAGGGGCACTTTCGATTTTTTACGTAAAGGGAAAAGTAGAAAGTTATTTTGGCCAAGAACTTGAGAATAGTTGTGTAACTGATGGAAAGGCGGGCTTTAGCTACTTGCCATCCAGGATAATGCTTGGAAATGACATCATTGATATCGTGATCGATTATAAAGTTCATCCGCTCATTTCTCTTATAGGGTTTGAAGATTTTCCTGTGGAAGCCAGATATTACGGGCATGCCTGGACTGGCTACGATATAAGCGAGGGTGCGGCAGCAGATGAAAATGAAGAGGAGATGGTCTATGTGACAGAGCATGGCGAAGTTTATCACAGAGACATTAACTGTAATCATCTTAAGCTCAGTATCCGCAGCGTAAGTTTGGATCAGATCGATAAGGAAAGAAGTATGGATGGTTCTAAGTACTACCCCTGTGAATACTGTGGAGGGGGTATCAGTGGAGGGAACGTGTTTATTACTGATTACGGTATCAGATATCACAGCAGTGTTAACTGCGCTGGTCTAAAAAGGAAGATCTATACGATACCTATATCTGAAGTTGGTGA
The DNA here is from genome assembly GCF_001858005.1 of Butyrivibrio hungatei. Classification (NCBI taxonomy): domain Bacteria; kingdom Bacillati; phylum Bacillota; class Clostridia; order Lachnospirales; family Lachnospiraceae; genus Butyrivibrio; species Butyrivibrio hungatei. Next base: position 71,108 of record NZ_CP017831.1, read on the forward strand.
CAGAAGGCCTTGTAGTGGATGTGGCTAATTTAGGAGGATTTATGATTCAGGTTGTTTTGGTTTTAGTTTTACTTGTGATTGCCTCAATTGAGGATATCAGGAAAAGAGAAATATCAGGAACTGTGCTGCTTGGCTTAGCGGGAGTGTCCTTGGTATGCAGTGTGCTTTCAGTCTATAGAGGGCATAGTACTTTTTCTGACGTAGCGATGTCTCTTTTGCCAGGAGCAGTTGTGATACTGCTGGCATGGATCACCAGAGAAGGGATTGGCTATGGAGACGGACTACTACTTATTGCAATGGGGCCGGTGATTGGCCTAAGGGGAATTGTGATGGGGCTTGTAATAGCTTTTTTTGCAGGCGGAGTTCTTTCTATTATATTGATGATCTTTAAAAAGGTAGGAAAGAGGTACAGTTTTCCCTTTGTGCCTTTTATGACAATTGGAATGGTGGTGAGTTGTTTTGCGAAAATTTAAGGGATATATGACATTGGAAGCATCCCTGATCGTTCCTATGGTGATCTGTGTATTTGTGGTATTGATCTTCTTTACATATTACTTATATGGAAGATGCGTACTTTCTCAAGATAGCTATATTTTGGCCTTTAGAGCCAGTATAAATAAAACGGCAGAATTCAAGGAAGATCCGGAAGGGTATGTTGCAGCTAAAATGGATCAGGTGCTGGGAAATAAGTACTTTGGAAGCGAAAAACCTACTGTACATACGAGAGTAAACGGCAAAGAAATAATAGTTACAGGCAGCAATACTGTCAGAACCAAGGCTATGGGCAGATATTTCTTAAAACCAAAGACAGGATGGGACTATATAGCTGCTGGAAAAGCCAAAAAGCTAGATCAGATAAAGCATATGAGAAGAGTTAAAAGACTAAAGGATATTGCGCAAAGGAGCGTAGGATAATGGAACAGAAATTTTATAGAGATCTAAAACATAGTTATGCTGTCTGCAGCTGTGACGCAGACATAATGGAAAAGAAGGATACCCGTTATCAGTTAAAGATAATGGAAAGCGGAAGAATACCGAAGCTTTTGAAGTGCTCTCTTCGAAAGATCAACCAGGAGAACTTTATTTATTACGATATTAGCTCCATGATGAGCCTTGAAGACCGGTACTCTTCCAGAGGGATGGGATATGACGAGCTTATGCAGCTCTTTTCAGATATGAAGATTATGATTGAAGGCCTTTCTGAGCATCTTCTTGGAAATGAAGGTATTGTCCTTGATTGCAAGAGTGTATTCTGTAACTTGTCTTCAGGTGAATATCAATTCATGTACTATCCCAATTATAGCGAGAGTGGATCAGCTGAGGCGTTTTTTGAATCTGTTTTATGTATTACAGATCACGACGATGAGAAGGCGGTCGAGCTCATTTATGGACTATGTGACAAAGCGCAGCTTTCAGATGTTCTTTTGATAGATGTTCTTGATGATCTGTTAAAAGAGCCTGTAGAAGAGAAGATAGAGCTGATAAAAGAGCCGGAAGTATATTTCGAAGAGGAAGAAGAGATGGAAGAGCCAGAAGAAACTGGCATGGAAAGGGCAAAGAGGCGCCTTGGAGGCAAGGCAGAGCTTTTCTTTTCGCTTTTATTCGTGGCGGTTATCATTGGGCTTATGTACATCAGGGTCAATTATGTTCTTACAAAAGAAGAGAACCTCTTATCTATAGCAATCATGCTCGTATCTGGCGTAACCGGAGTCATAGCTTTTTTGTCAGGAATAAAGACAATGAATGGCCCAAAGCAGGAGAAAAAGAATAATGATTACGAAGAAGATATAGAAGAATACGACAATTATGATGACTTTGATGATGATGTGTCATACGACATCCCGATCCATGTGACAGCTTCCACAAAGGAGGTTAAGAAGTTAGATCTTGGTGAGTGCGAGGAAACAGTGGTTTTGGACGCTGAAGAGGCGGAGCATATGACTTTATACAGCAGAAATACCGATAAGACTATAAGGATCAGTCTGGACAAACTGCCGATAACTATCGGGAAAATGGAGGGCTGCGTGGACAGGGTGCTCTCGGATGCCAGTGTATCACGTATTCATTGTAAGTTTCTTCGTGACGAGAATGGTGTAGCTCTTGTGGATCTGGGGTCAACCAATGGAAGCTTTAGAAACGGTCTTAAACTCATTCCTCAGGAAAAGAATTATATAGAAGAAGGAGATGAAGTAAAATTAGGTAGAATATGCTTTGATATCCGATAAATGTGATATACTATCTGTAACTGGTTGGAGGGGTATTCATGAAGATAAACATCTATTATGGAGGAAGAGGGATCATCGATGATCCTACCTTAAGCGTTATCTCGCAAATTACAGCAGTTTTACAGGAATTGAATGTTAAAGTTCAGCAGTACAATCTGTACGAGCAGAGGAATGGCATAACTGCGCTTCCTAACACTCTCAAGGATGCAGATGGAATCATTCTGGCATCTACCGTTGAGTGGTTTGGAGTTGGCGGCTATATGATGCAGTTCCTTGATGCATGCTGGCTTTATGGCGATAAAGAAAAGATCAAGCAGATATATATGGCTCCTGTTGTAATGTCTACTACTCATGGTGAAAGAGAGGGTATGACAAATCTGGCAGCTGCCTGGGAGATGCTTGGAGGACTTCCTTGCGAAGGAATATGCGGATATATTGCTGATACAACGAAGCTTGAGAATAGCTCTGAGTATAGCAAGATCATAGATAAAAAGGCTGAGAACATGTATAGAACTATCAGCCAGAAGATGCCGGTATTCCCTGCAAGTAATCAGGCTGTCATAAATAAGGTTGCTGTAGCTAATAGCATAGATCTGACTCCACAGGAATCAGAGCAGCTTTCAGAGTATGCGTCTGATGATAAATATGTACGCACTCAGAAGGAAGATCTTCAGGAACTTGCAAGCATATTTAGAGACAAGATGGGACAGGAAGAGTCTGCTGCAGGCAGTTCTGATGAATATGCCAAGGTGCTCAAAAAGAAATTCACACCTGTTGCAGGCGTTAGAGCTAAGTATAAGATCGTGTTCCAGGACAACTCAAGGCTTAAACCTATAGTGATAGATGTTGACAACAGCAAGTGCGATCTAAGATGTCAGGATGAAGATGGATGTGATGTGGTGATCACTGCAGACCAGAAGGTATTTGAGGAAATCCTTGATGGTCACATGACATTTCAGAGAGCTTTTATGGGCGGAAGCGTCAAGATGAAGGGTGACTTCAAGCTGCTAAGGAGCATGGATCAGCTTTTTGAACTAATGTCAGAATGATAGGTGTTGTTTATGGATAATATAGAGCGTGAATCCTCTGAAATAACAGATCAGTTCTGGGATAGACAGGAAAAGATCTACAAAAAAGCGTTCATAACAATAGGGCTTCTTACTATTAATATAGTAGTCTTTTTGATCAGCACATTTGTGGCTTATCCTGCCGTATACAATGAAGGGGTTCTGGTTACAGAAAGAATCTTAAATGATGGCGAGTTTTATCGTATTGCCACTGCGATCTTTTTGCATGCGGATATCAAGCACCTGTTTAACAACATGATAATACTGTTTTTGGTTGGTGCTGTTGTAGAGAATTACACGGGACACATTTATTATGTGATTGTATACTTTTTCTCAGGCTTTTTTGGAAACATACTTTCAATGGCTTATGAGCTAAAAAATGGCTTGAAATGGATTTCGCTGGGAGCGAGCGGAGCTGTGATGGGGATAGTAGGTTTTCTTATTTCATGGCTTATCTTGAACAGACGCGTATTTCTCAGATCCAAGGGAACAGTGATAAGAGTAGCATTGCTACTGATCTTTGTTATCCAGTCTTGTTTCTTTCAAGAAGGGGCCAATACAGTAGCGCATTTAGGTGGTTTTATAACAGGCTTTGTGCTTGGATTATTAAATATAGTAGTATTCAAGAATGATAAGATGATGGAGGGACTAGCATAATGGACGGATGTATTTTTTGTAAGATAGCAAATGGAGAGATACCTTCAAATACAATATATGAAGATGATGCTTTTAGGGTAATCCTTGATAATGGCCCTGCTACAAAGGGACATGCCCTTGTATTACCAAAGGCTCACTATAGTGATCTTTTTGAGATGCCTGAAGAGGCAGCAGCGGATGCTATGAAGGTTGCTAAGAAGGTGGCTTCTCTTATAAAGACTAAGCTTAACTGCGATGGACTCAATTTGGTTCAGAATAATGGAGAGACTGCAGGACAGACAGTTATGCATTTCCATCTTCATGTTATTCCTAGATATGAGAACGATGGACAAAAGATTCTTTGGAATCCAACCAGTCCTTCAGCAGAGGAACTTGTAGACATCAAGAATAAGATTGTAGGAACAGTTTAAGGGGATATACATGCGAGACATCGATGTTTCACTAGTTACTCAGACAGTAAGGGATATGTGTATTGACGTAAACCATGAGCTGTCTCCGGATATGAAAGAAGCTTTTAATGAAGCATGCTCAAAAGAAGAATCCGAGTTGGGCAAGCAGATTTTTAAACAGTTGCAGCAGAATCTTGATATAGCCAAGGCGGATAAGATACCGATATGTCAGGATACAGGAATGGCAGTGTTCTTTGTTAAAGTAGGCCAGGAAGTGCACTTTGTTGGTGGCGATATTACAGAAGCTATCAATGAAGGAGTACGCCGCGGCTATACAGAAGGTTATCTTAGAAAATCTGTAGTTGGAGATCCTCTTATTAGAAAAAATACAGGAGATAACACGCCGGCAGTTATCCATTATGAGATAGTGCCTGGAGATAAGGTGGTCATTACCTGTGCGCCAAAGGGCTTTGGCAGCGAGAATATGAGTAGAGTATTTATGCTTAAGCCTGCAGATGGTGAAGAGGGTGTTAAGGCTGCGGTTGTTCAAGCTGTAAAGGACGCAGGACCAAATGCATGCCCACCTATGGTTGTGGGCGTTGGTATTGGCGGTACCTTTGAGAAGTGTGCGGAAATGGCAAAAGAGGCTCTTACAAGGCCTGTTGGTCAGCATTCTGATATTGGATACGTTAAAGATATGGAAGAAGAGATTCTTGAGCGTATAAATGATACTGGTATTGGACCTGCTGGTCTTGGAGGAAGAGTAACAGCTCTTGCAGTAAATATCAATACATATGCGACTCATATAGCAGGACTTCCGGTGGCAGTCAATATATGTTGTCACGTAAACAGGCATATTAAAGCTACTATATAATAAGGTGAATAATGGATATTCAGTTAAACGCTCCTATAGATAAGAACAAGATAAAAGAACTGAAGATTGGCGACATGGTCTATATTTCTGGTACGATCTATACTGCTAGGGATGCAGCCCATAAGCGAATGGCAGAGGCACTGGCTAAAGGGGAAAAGCTCCCTATAGATCTTAATGATAATCTCATATACTACATGGGACCTTCTCCTGCTAGGGAAGGAAGAGCTATTGGGTCTGCAGGGCCTACTACAGCTAGTAGAATGGACAAGTATGCCCCGGATCTGCTGGATCTGGGCCTTGGCGGAATGATTGGCAAAGGAAAGAGGTCAAAGGAAGTATCTGAGGCTATTGTAAGAAATGGTGCTATTTACTTTGCTGCAATAGGCGGTGCTGGAGCTCTTTTATCCAAGGCAATAGTCGATTCAGAGGTGGTTGCCTACGATGATCTTGGAACAGAGGCAATAAGGAAGCTTAAAGTAGAGAACTTCCCTGTAATAGTAGTAATCGATCCAAAGGGAAACAACCTCTATGAAGAGGCTGGGACGCTATATAATAGAGAAAAGAAATAAAAAGATTTGACAAAGCACTTAGGTCTTTGTATAATAACATTTGCGTCTTGGCTAATAGCTGAGATACAAGAATTCACAACCACATATTGGTAGGAGGATTCAGGCATGGAGAAATACTCAAGTGGCTGAAGAGGCGCCCCTGCTAAGGGTGTAGACCGTTCGCGCGGTGCGCGGGTTCAAATCCCGCTTTCTCCGTTTAGTACATTAGAAGATGGCTTATATGAGCCATCTTTTTTTTATTCAATAGGATATTACTTCGAATATCGTATGAAACATCACCAGGAACCAGCATGTCGTAAGTGACATGCTTTTTTGATGCACAAGACCGGCAAGCGAATGGATGCTTGCATACAAATTCATTTGCCGGTCGTAAGAACATGGAGCACTAAGTGCGGAATGTTCGTGTGCGAAATCGAGTAGGAGTCAGCCTACTCGATTGCATAAAAAGCTAACAGAGTTGGCGCTACAAAATGGAGGGATAATTGAATGCTAATATCTATATAATTAGCTCAATTTGGGCTATGGTATGGTGTTCTTTTGTGAACGGAATTAAAAACTACACAATAGATTGGGGTCAAAAAGCCTCAAAACGCCCATATATAGTAGAAAAAAACTTTTTAAAAAAAACTGAAAAAAGTAGTTGCATTTGATAAGCCCCTTTGCTATAATAACTTTTGCCCGCTTGAGAGAGGGCAGGGAAGCCAAGCAGTAAGCGGCTTTCCGAAAAAGGATTTAGAAAAACTTCTAAAAACTTTTAAAAAAGTTGTTGACAAACACTTGAAGCTGTGATATTCTAAATGAGTTGCGGCTGAGAGCTAAGCAACAAAGCACATTGACAAATAAACAGTAATGCAACCCTGAAAAATTCCAAGAGAATTATTCAGAACAAAGATTTAGTAAATAACGGACAGAACAAAAGCCAAGCTTTAGTTCTTTGTCAGATCAAACTTTTAAACGTGAGAGTTCGATCCTGGCTCAGGATGAACGCTGGCGGCGTGCCTAACACATGCAAGTCGAACGGAGATTTAACGCTGATGAGGCTTCGGCGGATTCTTGTTAAATCTTAGTGGCGGACGGGTGAGTAACGCGTGGGCAACCTGCCTCATACTGGGGGATAACAGCTGGAAACGACTGTTAATACCGCATAAGCGCACAGCATCGCATGATGCAGTGTGAAAACTCCGGTGGTATGAGATGGGCCCGCGTCAGATTAGCCAGTTGGCAGGGTAACGGCCTACCAAAGCAACGATCTGTAGCCGGCCTGAGAGGGCGGACGGCCACATTGGGACTGAGACACGGCCCAAACTCCTACGGGAGGCAGCAGTGGGGGATATTGCACAATGGAGGAAACTCTGATGCAGCGACGCCGCGTGAGTGAAGAAGTATTTCGGTATGTAAAGCTCTATCAGCAGGGAAGAAAGGCTCGTAAGAGAGATGACGGTACCTGACTAAGAAGCCCCGGCTAACTACGTGCCAGCAGCCGCGGTAATACGTAGGGGGCAAGCGTTATCCGGATTTACTGGGTGTAAAGGGAGCGCAGACGGTGATGCAAGTCTGAAGTGAAACCCCACGGCTCAACCGTGGGCTTGCTTTGGAAACTGTATGACTAGAGTACTGGAGAGGTAAGCGGAATTCCTAGTGTAGCGGTGAAATGCGTAGATATTAGGAGGAACATCGGTGGCGAAGGCGGCTTACTGGACAGCAACTGACGTTGAGGCTCGAAGGCGTGGGGAGCAAACAGGATTAGATACCCTGGTAGTCCACGCGGTAAACGATGAATACTAGGTGTTGGGTGCCATAGGCATTCAGTGCCGTCGCTAACGCAGTAAGTATTCCACCTGGGGAGTACGTTCGCAAGAATGAAACTCAAAGGAATTGACGGGGACCCGCACAAGCGGTGGAGCATGTGGTTTAATTCGAAGCAACGCGAAGAACCTTACCAGATCTTGAGATCCAGATGAATACAGGGTAATGCTTGTAGCTCTTCGGAGCATCTGAGACAGGTGGTGCATGGTTGTCGTCAGCTCGTGTCGTGAGATGTTGGGTTAAGTCCCGCAACGAGCGCAACCCTTGTCCATAGTAGCCAGCAGTAAGATGGGAACTCTATGGAGACTGCCAGGGATAACCTGGAGGAAGGTGGGGATGACGTCAAATCATCATGCCCCTTATGATCTGGGCCACACACGTGCTACAATGTCGTAACAAAGGGACGCGATCCCGCGAGGGTGAGCAAATCTCAAAAATAACGACCCAGTTCGGACTGTAGGCTGCAACCCGCNTGCACGAAGCTGGAATCGCTAGTAATCGCAGATCAGCATGCTGCGGTGAATACGTTCCCGGGTCTTGTACACACCGCCCGTCACACCATGGGAGTCGGAAATGCCCGAAGCCGGTGACTTAACCGTAAGGAGAGAGCCGTCGAAGGCAGGTCTGATAACTGGGGTGAAGTCGTAACAAGGTAGCCGTAGGAGAACCTGCGGCTGGATCACCTCCTTTCTAAGGAAAGAAAAAGGAATGAAGTAGGGAGTTGTATTACTGTTTAGATGCCAATGAGCATCAAGAAATTTCCGGTGGCGATGCGCTTAGGGGTAACACCCGTTCCCATCCCGAACACGACGGTTAAGACCTAAGCGGCCGAAAGTACTATACTGGCAACGGTATGGGAGGATAGGTGGCTGCCGGTTTACAAAAAAAGATTACGCTTTAACAGCGATGAGAGATTAAAAACATTTTTGATCTCTGATGACTGCTAAAGCAGTCAAGAAGTTTGTACCTTGAAAACCGAATACTGAGAAATTTTTTAATCCAAGATATTTTTACGATTAAAAGACATCGAAAATCCAAAACAAAGAAACAAATTTATTCTTTATGAGTAACGCTATACATCATAAAGAAGAGAGAATGGTTATCGAAAGATAAGACCAGTTCTATACTAGCTAACTAAAATGGTTAAGCTATATAGGGCGCAGGGCGGATGCCTTGGCACTAAGAGCCGATGAAAGACGTGATAAGCTGCGAAAAGCTACGGGGAGATGCAAATAATCCTTGATCCGTAGATATCTGAATGGGGCAACCCGGCAGAGAAGAACTCTGTCATCGTTTACTGAATCCATAGGTTAACGAAGGGAACCCGGTGAACTGAAACATCTAAGTAGCCGGAGGAAGAGAAAACAAAAGTGATTCCGTAAGTAGCGGCGAGCGAACGCGGAAGAGCCCAAACCTAGGAGCTTGCTCTTAGGGGTTCGGACTGTATAATCGATGGAGACTGTTAGTAGAATCTGAATGGAAAGTCAGAGCCAAAGAGCGTGAAAGTCGCGTATACGAAAATGGTCGAAGCGAGACAGTATCCAGAGTAGGACGAGACACGTGAAACCTTGTCTGAATATGCGGGGACCACCCCGTAAGGCTAAATACTACTTAGTGACCGATAGCGAATAGTACCGTGAGGGAAAGGTGAAAAGGACCCCGGGAGGGGAGTGAAAGAGAACCTGAAACCCTGTGCCTGCAAGCTGCGAAAGCTCCATATGAGAGTGATCGCGTACTTTTTGTAGAACGGTCCGGCGAGTTATGTTTGTTGGCGAGGTTAAGCACTTAAGGTGAATAGCCGAAGGGAGACCAAGTCTGAATAGGGCGAATAGTCGTCAAACATAGACCCGAAACCGGGTGATCTATCCATGGACAGGATGAAGCGGCCGTAAAAGGCTGTGGAGGTCCGAACACACATCCGTTGAAAAGGGTGGTGATGAGCTGTGGATAGGGGAGAAATTCCAATCGAACTCGGAGATAGCTGGTTCTCCCCGAAATAGCTTTAGGGCTAGCCCTGTAGCATTCCTCTTGGAGGTAGAGCACTGAATATCCGCGGGGGCTTCACCGCTTACCAAAGATTATCAAACTCCGAATGCCAAAGAGGATGAGCGCAGGAGTCAGACTACACGAGATAAGTTGGGTAGTCAAAAGGGAAAGAGCCCAGATCTACGGCTAAGGTCCCAAAGTACGTGTTAAGTGGAAAAGGATGTGGGATTTCATAGACAGCTAGGATGTTGGCTCAGAAGCAGCCACACATTCAAAGAGTGCGTAATAGCTCACTAGCCGAGAGGTCCTGCGCCGAAAATTACCGGGGCTGAAACACGACACCGAAGCCTAGGGATTGATATCATCTACGGGTGATATTGATCGGTAGGGGAGCATTCACAGGGGCGTAGAAACTGTACCGAAAGGAGCAGCGGAGCGCTGTGAAGAGAGAATGCCGGAATGAGTAGCGAGATGGAGGTGAGAATCCTCCAGGCCGAATATCCAAGGATTCCAGGGTAAAGCTGATCTGCCCTGGGGAAGTCGGGACCTAAGCTGAGGCCGAGGAGGCGTAAGCGATGGACAGCAGGTTGATATTCCTGCACTTATGTATATCAGAACTGTGGGGACACAGGCAAAAGGCACGAGCCGGGGAAGGAAGAACCGGTCCCGCAAGGGGGAGCGAAGTATAGTAGTGAAGCGTGAGATATGACTGTCAAGAAAAGCCACTATTGCGTATACATAACCCGTACCGTAAACCGACACAGGTGGATGAGGAGAGAATCCTAAGGCCGACGGGAGAAGCATTGTTAAGGAACTCGGCAAAATGTCCCCGTAACTTCGGGATAAGGGGAGCCCACGCAAGTGGGCCGCAGAGAAGAGGCTCAAGCAACTGTTTAGCAAAAACACAGGTCTATGCGAAACCGAAAGGTGAGGTATATGGGCTGACGCCTGCCCGGTGCTGGAAGGTTAAGAGGAGAGGTTAGAGCAATCGAAGCTTTGAATTTAAGCCCCAGTAAACGGCGGCCGTAACTATAACGGTCCTAAGGTAGCGAAATTCCTTGTCGGGTAAGTTCCGACCCGCACGAAAGGCGTAATGATTTGAGCACTGTCTCGGCAATGCACCCGGTGAAATTGAAGTACCAGTGAAGATGCTGGTTACCCCGCCAGGACGGAAAGACCCCATGGAGCTTTACTCCAGGTTGATACTGGGGTCCGGTACCATATGTACAGGATAGGTGGAGACTAAGAAGTAGTGACGTCAGTTGCTACGGAGTCGCTGTTGGGATACCACCCTTATGATGCTGGGCTTCTAACCAAGGATCTTGAAACAGGTCCGGGGACAATGTCTGCCGGGGAGTTTGACTGGGGCGGTCGCCTCCGAAAGGGTATCGGAGGCGCTCAAAGGTTCCTTCAGAATGGACGGAAACCATTCGCAGAGTGCAAAGGCAGAAGGGAGCCTGACTGTGACACCGACGGGTGGAACAGATACGAAAGTAGGACTTAGTGATCCGGTGGTATGAAAGTGGGATTGCCATCGCTCAACGGATAAAAGCTACCCTGGGGATAACAGGCTTATCACTCCCAAGAGTTCACATCGACGGAGTGGTTTGGCACCTCGATGTCGGCTCATCGCATCCTGGGGCTGTAGCAGGTCCCAAGGGTTGGGCTGTTCGCCCATTAAAGCGGTACGCGAGCTGGGTTCAGAACGTCGTGAGACAGTTCGGTCCCTATCCGGCGCGGGCGTAGGATATCTGAGAGGAGCTGTCCTTAGTACGAGAGGACCGGGATGGACGGACCGCTGGTGTATCAGCTGCATCGCCAGATGCATAAGGCTGGGTAGCCACGTCCGGAAGGGATAAACGCTGAAGGCATCTAAGCGTGAAGCCCCCCTCAAGATGAGATATCCCTGCTTCGGCAGTAAGACCCCTTGGAGAGTACGAGGTTAGATAGGCACAAGGTGTAAGCACGGTAACGTGTTCAGCTGATGTGTACTAATAGGTCGAGGGCTTATCCAAAACGCAAGTATAGGAAGATGGATTTAGATATCAGTGTTCGGTTTTGAAGGTACAAAAACTTCAATAATGGCCCGGTGGCTCAGCTGGTTAGAGCGCCGCCCTGTCACGGCGGAGGTCAGGGGTTCGAACCCCCTTCGGGTCGCTCAACTTCATATTGTTTGGTTTACTTAGAACGGGATCTTAGCTCAGCTGGGAGAGCATCTGCCTTACAAGCAGAGGGTCACAGGTTCGAGCCCTGTAGGTCCCATTTTTCTACTAAACACAATTCGTGTGTAGGCCGATGTGGCTCAATTGGCAGAGCAGCTGATTTGTAATCAGCAGGTTAACGGTTCGAGTCCGCTCATCGGCTCTATATGGATGGCTTCCCGAGTGGCCAAAGGGGACAGACTGTAAATCTGCTGCAAATTGCTTCGGTGGTTCGAATCCACCGCCATCCATTTTTTTATTGCAAAAATGCAATAATCAAATAGGATTCGTACGGTGGTGCGGATTTATAATGACGCGGGGTGGAGCAGTCTGGAAGCTCGTCGGGCTCATAACCCGAAGGTCATAGGTTCAAATCCTGTCCCCGCTACTCTATGCCTAGATAGCTCAGTTGGTAGAGCAGAGGACTGAAAATCCTCGTGTCGTTGGTTCGATTCCGACTCTAGGCATCTTTTTTATTAATTCTTTACTCAGTAGGCGGAATTGTTTACTGAGTTTTTTTATGTTTTTTATACATTTTCCCTTGTTCTGTGGTAATATTATAAAAATTAGTCCACGTGGTGCTCAAAGCCACATAAGTAAAGGTAAAGAGTTATGATGCATTTAACTGGAGAAGATAAGAAGATTATCAAACAGGTCTTAGATATTAAAGACTATGATCCTGATACATTTGACCCAAAGATCTTAGATGAGCTTGAGGAAGATGAAGAGTATCGTGGTATTCTTCATAAGCATGGAGCAGAAGTTCTTGGTTCTAAGCGCTATCAGAGATTAAAGACTTACATTCAGCATGGCAATGTAACAGTATTCGAGCATAGTATTCACGTTGCACTTTGTGCAATAAAGTTAAATAGAAAGCTTAAAGTAGGCTGTAAGGAAAGAGCATTGATAAGAGGAGCTCTTTTACATGACTATTTCTTGTATGATTGGCATGATAGTGATGCACCTGGAAATATACATCCAAAACTTCATGGATTTTATCATCCTGGTATAGCACTTAGAAATGCTTGCAGAGACTTTAAGTTATCACCAAGAGAAAAAGATATCATTGAGAAGCACATGTGGCCACTTACAATAAGACCACCTCGTTGCAGAGAGGCATGGATAGTGTGTTTAGCAGATAAATATGCGTCTACGCTTGAAACATTGAAGCTTAAGAAAGGAAAGATTAAAGTTAACTATGCCTGATCTTTACCAGGAGTTAATTAGTTTGGCTGAAAGTGATATGTATCCCTTTCATATGCCAGGTCATAAAAGAAACTGCTTAAGCACCCCATTAGAGGGTGCTTTTCGTTGTGATATAACAGAAATAGATGGCTTTGATAATCTGCACGATGAGGACGGCATTATTCTTCAGGCAGAGGAAAGAGCTAACAGTCTTTATGGTGCTGATAAGACATATTTTCTTGTGAATGGAAGTACAAGTGGAGTTCTTTCAGCTGTTTCGTCAGCTGTTCATAAAGGAGGCACTGTATTAGCCGCAAGGGCTAGTCATAAGTCTTTTTATCATGCAGCATATCTCAGAGATCTAGATATTCATTACTTACCTGATAATACAGAAAAAGAATTAAATATACCTGGAAGATACAGTGCTAAGGATGTTGAAAAGTGCTTAACAGATGATGTCGAGGCTGTATTTATAACTTCTCCAACCTATGAAGGCAAATGTTCAGATATTAGAGGAATAGCTGAGGCATGTCATAGAAGGGGAATTGCACTTATTGTTGATGAAGCTCATGGTGCGCACTTTGGCTTTGGAAAAGAATACACTGATGCAGAGGGTGGGTTTTATGCCTTACCTAATAGTGCTGTTTCAGAGGGAGCAGATCTGGTAATTCATAGCACTCATAAGACACTGCCATCAATGACTCAGACAGCACTTATTCATGTTCAGGGAAATATTGTTGATAAGGGACTTCTTAAGAGATTTTTAAGGATATATCAGTCTAGTAGCCCTTCATATGTACTTATGTCTTCAATTGATCTATGTATGAAGGAAATGGAAGAAAAGGGAGACGAATTCGTTAGAAATCTCCTTAAGTATAGAAACAAGATTCAGGAAGAAACTGCGTCTAATCAGCTTGTAAAAGTACTAGGGCATGATGACAATGAGGATGCCGCTAAAGTGGTGATTTCTGTAAAAGATACCTCAATGACAGGACAGCAGTTATATGATATACTTCGTGAGGAATATGCTTTGCAGCTTGAAATGGCAGGCGAAAAATTTGCACTTGCTATTATCTCAGGCTGGGATACAGAAGAAGGTATAGATAGACTGATCAGGGCTATTAATGACCTAGAAAAAAAGGCTGTTAAGGAAGAAGCAAGTTCTAAATATGGGAAACTTGTGATGCCTTCTAAGGCTATGAAATTGAGTAAGGCCTGGGATAGCGAAAAAGAAGTTATCAGAATAGATGAAGCCGCAGGACATATATCAGGTGAATTCATCAATCTGTATCCACCGGGAACACCGATAATTGCGCCTGGTGAAGTTTTTTCAAAAGAAATATTAGATACCATTAAGACTTATTTGGGTGAAGGCCTTAATGTTCAGGGGATTGTAGAGGATAATAAAGGAAATAAGGAAGGAATTATATGCGTAAGACAAAAATAATTTGTACTATTGGACCAGCAAGTGAGAGCGAGGAAAAGCTTCGTGAGATAATGCTTGCAGGAATGAACGTAGCTCGATTTAATTTTTCACATGGCTCACACGAGGAACATAAGAGAAAATATGACAGGATCAAGAAACTTCGTGAAGAACTTGATCTTCCTGTAGCAGTTATGCTTGATACAAAGGGACCAGAGATTCGTTTAAAAGATTTCGAAGCTGGAAAAATCGAGCTTCAGGCAGGACAGAAGTTTACACTTACATCTAGAGAAGTATCAGGAACACAGTCAGAGGTATCCATTACATATAAGGAACTAACAAACGATTGCAAGAAGGGAATGACTATCCTTATCGATGATGGTCTCATTGAACTTGTAGTTGATGAAGTAACAGATACAGATATTGTCTGCACAGTAGTAAATGGTGGACCAGTTTCAGATAAAAAGGGAGTTAATGTTCCTGGAGCAGAGCTCACAATGCCTTACTTAAGTGAGCAGGATAAGAGTGATATTATTTTCGGCTGTGAGCAGGGATTTGATTTTGTGGCAGCATCTTTTGTCAGAAACAAGGAAGACGTTGAGGCTATTCGTGAGCTCTTAAATGAAAAGAATAGCCAGATGAAGATAATTGCTAAAATTGAGAGTACACAGGGTATCAATAACCTTGAAGAGATTTTGGATACAGCTGATGGAATCATGGTAGCAAGAGGTGATCTTGGCGTAGAAGTTCCATTTGAAGATGTACCAGTAGTTCAGAAGGAAATGATCAAGCTTGCAGAAGCAAAGGGAAAGTATGTTATTACAGCAACTCAGATGCTTGATTCTATGATCCATCATCCACGTCCAACACGTGCGGAAGTAACAGACGTAGCAAACGCTATTTATGACGGCACAACAGCTATCATGCTTTCAGGAGAGACAGCTTCTGGTGATTATCCAGTTGAGGCTGTTAAGACAATGGCTCGAATTGCAGAGCGTACCGAGGCTGATATCGATTATGTTGGAAGACTTCGCAAGAGAGACTATGTCCCAAGCGATATCACAACAGCTATTTCACATGCTACATGTAATATTGCAGCAGAAGTCAATGCTGATGCGATCCTTACAGTTACTATGTCTGGATTTACAGCAAGCATGGTATCTAGATACAAGCCAAATTGCCAGATCATTGCATGCACAGTCAATCCAACAGTTTGCAGACAGTCAAATCTTATGTGGGGTACAACACCACTTCATATCAGACAGGAAGACACAGCTGATGAGCTTTTCAGGGAAGCTATCAATGCTGCTAAGAATGCAGGATATCTCAAGGCAGGAGATAAAGTTGTATTAACAGCAGGAGTTCCACTTGGAATACCAGGTAGAACAAATATGATAAGAGTAGAGGAATTATAAGGGGTAAAATGGGAAGAATATTTCTTTTGATGGGAAAGAGTACCTCTGGTAAAGACACAATTTACAGAGAACTTATAAAGAACGAGGAACTCAGGTTAAATCAGGTGATTCCATATACAACTCGCCCTATGAGAGATGGGGAGACTGACGGAGTTCAGTATTTTTTCAAGGATGAGCAGGAATACCAGAATCTTAAGAAAAGTGGCAAGATAATAGAAGAAAGAACCTATCACACAAATTATGGCGAATGGAGATATTTCACTGTAGATGATGGTCAGATCGATCTATCTGCTGGAAATTATCTGGTGATAGGAACTTTGGAATCGTATTGCTACATTAGAGATTATTTTGGAAAAGAAAATGTGATTCCACTTTTGATTGACGTAGACGCCAAGATAAGACTTCAAAGAGCTATGCACAGAGAGGACAAGCAGGAACATCCTAAATATGATGAAATGTGCAGACGCTTTTTGGCTGATGAAGAAGACTTCAGTGAAGACAAGATTGCTCAGGCAATGGTGCAAGACAGATTCAAGAATAATGGCAAAATAGACGATTGTATTAATGAAATAACTAGGTACATTATTCAGAAAATAGGATAAAATAAGTATAGGCGTCAAGTGACATAACGACATGGTTTGAGGGGTCAAATTATGGATATAAAGATCAATAATGTCGTACAGCCGACACAAACTGCAGCACCTGAGCAGGTCCAAGAGGCGAATGGAGATTTTAAGTTTGTTCTAACCAGCAAGCTGGAAGACACAAATCTTGCAGAGCGCCTCAATTTGATGATGCAGGATATTGTCCAGCAGGGTGAGAGAATATCCAAGAGAAATGACATCAAGGATATGCAGCGCTACAGAGTGCTTATAAAAGATTTTTTAAATGAAGTTGTCACAAGATCTCACGCCTTTTCAAGAGAGAATTTCCTTGATAGAAAGGGAAGACACAGAGTTTATGGAATCATCAGGCAAGTAGATGATGAGCTCGATGCTCTTGCTAAGGAACTTGTTAAAGATGAGAAGGACAATATTGGGATACTGGCCAAGATAGGTCAGATTGAAGGACTTTTGTTGGATATTTTTACTTAAGGGGAACGAAATGGCGGATTTTTCCGATATCATAGATCAAGTTCAGATGAAAGAGCACATGCAGAATGCGCTCAAGACAGATAAGGTGTCACATGCCTACATCATATCTGGTGAGAATGGTTCGGGAAAAGAGTTTATCGCACGTATATTTGCAAAAGCACTTCAATGTGAGAACAGACAGGACAAAAAAGGCTTTATCGATGGATGTGATGAATGTCCATCCTGTGTGAAAGCCTTAAGCGGAAGTCATCCGGATATCATTACTATCGGACATGAGAAACCAGGAAGTATTGGTGTTGATGATATAAGACATGGTCTTAGAGATGACGTAGTCATCAAGCCATATGAGAGCAAGTACAAGGTCTATATTATTCCAGAGGGCGAAAAAATGACTCCGGCAGCACAAAATGCGCTGCTTAAGACATTAGAGGAGCCACCTTCATACATTGTTATCATAATTCTTACTAATAATATCAATGCATTTCTCCCAACAATCATAAGTAGATGTATTGTTCTTCCTATGAAGCCAGCACAGGATGATTCTATCAAGAAATACCTGATGGAAGAGTGTCATGTAGTTGACTATAAGGCTATGCTATGCGCTTCTTTTGCAAGGGGAA
Source organism: Butyrivibrio hungatei (assembly GCF_001858005.1). NCBI lineage: Bacteria > Bacillati > Bacillota > Clostridia > Lachnospirales > Lachnospiraceae > Butyrivibrio > Butyrivibrio hungatei. The sequence goes on from NZ_CP017831.1 coordinate 88,619, forward strand.
ATGTAGGCAAGGCCATAGATCTGGCTTCAAATGAGAAGTTTGAAAATCTAAAAGATAGTACAATTGAGCTCTTTGCAAAGCTTAAAAACCTAGAGATCCATGATATGATGGACCGGGTTCATGAAATACTTGCACCTTCTGATGAAGAAGATAAAGCAAGCAAAAAGAATATTGATCCCAAAAGTCTTGAAGACTTTATGGATGTTTTTATATTCTTATTTAGAGATATGCTGGTTTACAAAGCCACAGAGAACGAGGATCACTTGATTTTCTCTGATAAGATATCGTATATTAGAAGTGTTACAGAAAAATGTGATTATGAACAGATCGATCAGATGCTAAAGAATCTAGAGATAGCGAAAAATCGTATAGGTTCAAATGTTAATATAGATCTTGCATTGGAGCTTATGCTCCTTGCAATTAAGGAGAATTTATGACAAAAGTAATCGGCGTCAGATTTAGAACTGCCGGAAAGATATATTTCTTTTCACCAGGTAAGTATGTGATCAAAAAGGGCGATCACGTTATTGTAGAGACAGCTAGAGGTGTTGAATACGGAACAGTAGTAGGCGAGCCAAAAGATGTTGAGGATGACGAGGTGGTTAAGCCACTTAAGCCAGTTCTCAGAACAGCCAGCACCAAAGATGATGAACAGGAGAAGGCTAACAGAGAGAAAGAAAAAGAAGCTTTCAGAGTTTGCCTTGAAAAGATCAAGAAGCATAATCTTGATATGAAGCTCATAGATGCAGAGTACACATTTGATAATAATAAGATCCTTTTTTACTTTACAGCTGATGGACGAATCGACTTTAGAGAATTGGTAAAAGATCTTGCGGCAGTATTCAAGACAAGAATCGAGCTTAGGCAGATTGGTGTTAGAGATGAGACCAAGATCATAGGTGGTTACGGAATCTGCGGTAGACCACTTTGCTGTCACTCTTATCTTTCAGATTTTGTGCCGGTATCAATCAAAATGGCCAAGGAGCAGAGCCTTTCACTTAATCCAACTAAGATTTCAGGTGTATGTGGAAGACTTATGTGCTGCCTCAAGAATGAAGAAGATGTTTATGAAGAGCTCAATCGCAAGATGCCTAGCGTTGGAGATATCTGTAAGGCCAATGACGGACTTGAAGGTGAGGTTTCAAGCGTAAATATCTTGAGACAGACTCTCAGAATCCTCGTAGATGTTGATGATGAGAAGGAAGTTCACGAGTACAAGCTCGAAGAGATAGAACAGATCAAAAAGAAACCAAAGAAAAAGAACCAAAACGGTGGCAAGAAAAATTCTCAAGAAGACGCTGAGATAAAAGAGCTTGAAAAACTTGAGAAGATCGAGAAACAGGAAGGAAAGTCAAAGCTTGGGGACAATTGATCTTAAAAGCGGAGAAAGACTGGATGATCTGCAGAGAAACGGATATAGGATCATACAGGATCCAGAAAAATTCTGTTTTGGTATGGATGCAGTTCTTTTGACAGGGTTTGCAACTGTTCCGGATGGTGGCAGTATGCTGGATTTGGGAACAGGAACAGGAATAATACCTATACTTATGGCAGCCAAGACCAAGGCAGATAGGATTGTAGGTCTTGAAATACAGAAAGAAAGCTCCGAGATGGCTGGTAGAAGTGTGATTCTAAATGACCTGCAGAACCGTGTAGAGATCATTCATGGAGATATTAAGGAGGCAGGCGATTTATTCGAGGCTGCCTCTTTTGATGTAGTAACATGCAATCCGCCATATATGATAGGTGGGCATGGCCTTAAAAATCCTGATGGACCTAAGGCCATAGCAAGACACGAGATATTATGCGATTTAGAGGATGTGGTTAAGGCAGCAGCAAGATGCCTTAAGCCTGGAGGCAAGTTCTATATGGTACACAGACCATTTAGGCTGTCAGAGATCATTGTCTTGATGCATGATTACAGGGTGGAGCCAAAAAGGATGAGGTTAGTGCATCCTTTTGCAGATAAAGAGCCAAACATGGTCCTGATAGAAGGCGTTAGAGGCGGAAAGTCCAGAATGACAGTGGAAGCACCGCTTGTAGTCTATGAAAGTCAGGGCAAGTACACACAGGAAATATACGAGATATACGGGTATAAATAATGCAGGGAAAGTTATATTTGTGCGCAACTCCCATCGGAAATCTTGATGATATGACTTTTAGAGTATTAGAGACTCTAAGAAGTGTTGATCTGATAGCCGCTGAGGACACGAGAAACAGCATAAAACTGCTAAATCATTTCGATATCCACACTGAAATGACTAGCTATCATGAGTACAATAAATACGATAAGGCCAAGTGGCTTATCGAGAAAATGCTTGAGGGAACGAATGTTGCTCTCATAACTGATGCAGGAACACCAGCTATTTCAGACCCGGGAGAGGTTCTTGTCGCTGAATGTCACAAAAGCGGTATTACTGTAACATCACTTCCGGGACCAGCTGCTTGTATTACAGCGCTTACGCTTTCTGGTCTTCCAACCAGAAGATTTTGTTTTGAAGGTTTTTTACCATCTCTTGAAGACAAAAAAGATAGAAAAAGAATTCTTGAAGATTTGAAAGATGAGAGCAGGACTATGATTATATACGAGGCTCCTCATCACTTAAAACAGGTTCTAAATGACCTGTATGAAACGCTGGGAAATAGAAGAATTTCCATATGTAGGGAGCTTACCAAGAAATTTGAAGAGGTGAACCCTACAACATTGGAAGATGCCATCTCTTTTTATGGAGAAAATGAGCCAAGAGGCGAATATGTACTAGTTATCGAGGGGAAGAGCCTTAAGGAGCAGGACGAGGAAAAGAGATTATCCTGGCAGGAGATGAGCATTGAAGAGCATATGAAGTTTTATGAGGATGCGGGGGTTCCTCATAAAGACGCCATGAAGAAGGTTGCAGCCGACAGAGGAGTCGGAAAAAGAGAAATATATAAGGCACTATTAGAGAATGACTGAAGTTGGAGGTTTTTATGGGAGACAAGTATTATGTAGCAAAAAGGCCACCTATGGGATGGAACAGTTGGGATTGTTACGGAGCAAGCGTTACTGAAGAGATTCTTCTTGGAAATGCGCAGTACATGGCAGAGAATCTGGAAAGATTTGGCTGGGAGTATATCATCTGTGACATTCAGTGGTATGAACCACTGGCTGATAGCCATGAATATCACAAATTTACTGAGCTGGAGATGGATGAACATTCAAGACTTATTCCAGCGGTTAACAGATTTCCATCATCAGCTGGTGGAAAAGGCTTTAAGCCAATAGCTGACAAGATCCATGATATGGGGCTTAAGTTTGGTATTCACATCATGAGAGGTATTCCAAGACAGGCAGTTCACAGAAACACACCAATTTTGGGAACAGACGCTACAGCAAGGCAGATTGCACATCCAGCATCTATCTGTCTGTGGAACACTGATATGTACGGTGTTGATGCCAAGGCAGAGGGGGCGCAGGAATATTACAACTCACTGTTTAAAATGTATGCAGAGTGGGGTGTAGACTACGTAAAGGTAGACGATATCGCAAGAGTAGATTGTGGACCAGATGCGCCAGGAGCAGGATTTAGCGAGATTGAGCTCATCAAGAACGCAATTGAAAACTGCGGAAGAGAGATGGTTCTTAGCCTTTCACCAGGACCAGCAAGGGTTGATCAGAAAGACTTCCTTCTTACCAATGCAAACATGTGGAGAATGACAGACGATTTCTGGGATAAGTGGGAACACTTATATGGAATGTTTGAAAGATGTCATGCATGGCAGGGCATTGGATGCAAGGATCATTGGCCAGATTGTGATATGCTTCCACTTGGACATCTGTGCGTTTGCAATAACGAGAATGGAAAACAGGGGCATTACACACATTTCACCCATGATGAACAGAAGATTCTCATGACACTTTGGTGTATATTCAGATCTCCACTTATGTTTGGTGGTGAGATGAGAGATAATGACGAGTTCACAAAGAGTCTTTTGACCAATGAAAAGCTTCTGAACATGCACAAAAACGGAAGAAAAGCCAGACAGGTCGAAAGAAAAGACGATGTTGTAGCATGGAAGAGCATCTCAAAAGATGAAAAGATCTACATTGCAATTTTCAATATCAGCGACTCAAAAAGAAAGTACAAGCTTAAATTAAAAGATTTTGGACTTCCAAAGAGTAAAAAGTATGACGCTATAGAAATTTGGACCAACGTTTCCGAAACTTTGGAAAATGGAAAGAGGTTTGAGCTGGCGCCACACACAGTTGTTTGCTACGAAATCGAAGCGTCAGAAATGTTAAAATAATGCTAGGTTTTAACAGGAATTTTATAGATATTTTCTGTCAAAAATCTTGTTAAAAGTTTGACTTTGTAGTATAAAAGAAGTATCGGGCGCAGAATTCCCGTTTGATAATAGTGAAACTGCGAATCACGTATTCGTAACAAAAAAATATTAAAGAAAAGAGGATAGCAAAATGGCAAATATCGATTTAAGCCAGTATGGCATCACAGGTGTAAAAGAAGTTGTTTACAATCCTTCATATGAAGACCTTTTCAAAGATGAGATTGATCCAAGTCTTACAGGTTATGACAAGGGTGTAGAGACAGAGCTTGGTGCTGTTAATGTTATGACAGGTATCTATACAGGTCGTTCACCTAAAGATAAGTTCATCGTTGAGGATGAGAAGTCAAAGGATACAGTATGGTGGACATCTGAGGAATATCCTAACGATAACCACAGAGCATCACAGGCTGCTTGGGATGCTTGTAAGAAGCTCGCTGTAGAAGAGCTTTCAAACAAGAAGCTTTATGTAATCGATGGTTTCTGCGGAGCAAATGCTGATACACGTCTTTCAGTACGTTTCATCGTAGAGGTTGCTTGGCAGGCTCACTTCGTAAAGAACATGTTTATCCGTCCTACAGCTGAGGAAGAGGCTAACTTCAAGCCTGATTTCGTTGTTTACAACGCTTCTAAGGCTAAGGTTGAGAACTATAAGGAGCTCGGACTTAACTCTGAGACAGCAGTTCTTTTCAATGTAACAAGCAAGGAGCAGGTAATCCTTAATACTTGGTACGGTGGAGAGATGAAGAAGGGTCTCTTCTCTATGCAGAACTACTTCCTTCCACTTCAGGGCATGGCTTCAATGCACTGCTCAGCTAACACAGATATGGAAGGTAAGCACACAGCTATCTTCTTCGGTCTTTCAGGAACAGGTAAGACAACTCTTTCAACAGATCCTAAGAGACTCCTCATCGGTGATGACGAGCACGGTTGGGATGACAACGGTGTATTCAACCTTGAAGGTGGTTGCTATGCTAAGGTTATCGGCCTTGATAAAGAGTCTGAGCCAGATATCTACAACGCAATCAAGAGAAATGCTCTTCTTGAGAACGTAACAGTAGATGCTAACGGTAAGATTGACTTTGATGACAAGAGCGTTACAGAGAACACTCGTGTATCATATCCTATCGAGTTCATCGACAAGATTGCTCAGAAGGTAAATAAAGTTTCTGCTGGTCCAGATGCTGAGAACGTAATCTTCCTTTCAGCTGATGCTTTCGGAGTACTTCCTCCTGTATCAATCCTTACACCAGAGCAGACACAGTACTACTTCCTTTCAGGATTCACAGCTAAGCTTGCTGGAACAGAGAGAGGAATCACAGAGCCTACACCTACATTCTCAGCTTGCTTCGGTCAGGCATTCCTTGAGCTTCATCCTACAAAGTACGCTCAGGAGCTTGTTAAGAAGATGCAGAAGTCAGGAGCAAAGGCTTACCTTGTTAACACAGGTTGGAACGGAACAGGTAAGAGAATCTCTATCAAGGATACACGTGGTATCATCGATGCTATCCTTAACGGTGATGTTCTTAAGGCTGAAACAAAGAAGATCCCTTACTTCGATTTCGAAGTTCCTACATCTCTTCCAGGAGTTGATCCTACAATTCTTGATCCTAGAGATACATATGCAAATGCATCTGAGTGGGAAGAGAAGGCAAAAGACCTTGCAGCTAGATTCCAGAAGAACTTTGTTAAGTACACAGGAAACGAAGCAGGTAAGGCACTTGTATCAGCTGGTCCTCAGCTCTAATAAATTAAACATTCAAGGGCTGTCACGAAAGTGGCAGCTCTTTTTTGTAAAAGGAACTTGCTATGGAAAACATATTTGAGTACGCACCAATAATCTATATGGATAAAAAAGAGCCAATAAGTATCAAAAAAGTTGGCTATCGTATATATGAAAAAGACGGAGAAAGAAGCGATTCTTTTAACAGATCTTTTGATTTCCAGAATCACAAAGGAACTGTAAAAGTTATAGAATATGCGTATTATCTGGACTACGACATTCAGCACTTATATGACCTTGAGCACATCTGGATCTATCTTGATAAAGAAGGAAAAGTCGTAGGAGCAGAAGGAAGCTATCACGGAAGATTTTTAAATGCGATCCTCTTTGATGTCACAGGCTTTGCAGAAAAGGGCAAGAGAATTAAAATGTACTCTCAGCCAGGAAAACACGCAATGCTAGCAGCCCCTAGACTGATGTTTTTGTATCCTGAACTGTACGAAAGCTGTCAGAGACTTGCTGGAATCAGTGGTCTGGACGCCCCAGAGAGATACCTAACAGATATCCACATCACAGAAGAAGAGAATCAAAAGGTTATCAAATACATAAGAGACAACTTTTCTTTTGAGCCCACCATGGAATTTGAAGAATATGTAATTTCAGAAGATGACTACATGCCATGGAATGAGCTTGCAGAGAAGATTCCAGAATTTATTCAGAAGCAATTAGATATAATTCTTTGAATTAAAAAGCCTACTCACAAAAGTGAGTAGGTTTTTTGGTTCAACACTTATTAAAATTCATCAGAACCCTTAAGTTCTTTTATCTTAGAAAGGATCATCTTTTCGTTATAGGCAAAGAATATGCATGCGCCGATAAAGCAGCAGATAAAGGCAACAACTGCAGTTGTGCGGTAGCTTTGCTTGGTCTCGGCAACAGTAACAGAAGTGAAAGTTACAAGGGCAAGAGCCTGGCCAAGTTTAAAGGCAAAGGTTCTGGCAGCAAAGAACATACCGCTTCTATCTTCGCCTGACTCTAATCTTGTAAGCTCAGCAACATCTGCAACGCAGGCTTGAGGAAGGATTCCAAGTATTGCCATTGGAATGGCAGCAGTTACTGCGATGATAAATCCCCACTGAAGTCCCTTTCCACAGAAAGAAGTAATTGCAAATACGCAGCAATATGAAAAGAATCCAAAGATGATAAGGCTCTTTTTGCCAATCTTTTTTGCAAGGATGTTAACCACAGGATACAGAAGAACACTGATAAATGTCATGGTCGCTGTCAAAAGGAATGTCCAAGTATCCTCAATCTCCATAAGCTTGGTCTCGTAGAAGGCAAGACCAGTCTGGAAAAGAGTAAGTGCAAAGAAATAGATAACATCGCTGTAGACAAATCGTCTAAATTGTCCATTTGAAAAAGTCTTACCCAGAGACTTGAAAGGCTTGGTATCGCTAGGCTTGCTGTCAATGTAATCGCGCTCCTTGATGTAGAAAGCAGGAATCATCATTGAGATGCAAGCGATGGCAGCCATGATAGCTACTGCAAGTCTGATACCGTCCTTTTGTCCTGCCAAAGAAGTAAGAGCTCCAGCGAGGTTTGGTAAGAGGAATGAAATACTCTGACCAACGATAAATGTAAATGAGATATAAGTTGAAACATTTATCCTATGCTGCTGTGTATCTCCAAGCTCCGCGATCAGCGCATTGTATGGAGTGCAGAACATAGTCATAAACAAATAGAAAACAAGTAAAAGTATAAAAAGAACAAGATCATTAACTACGATATTTCCAGTTTGTGGGAGAACGAAGAGACCTATTGTACAGAGGGCAAAAGGAATTGCCATTGCACGAAGGAAAGGAATTCGTCTTCCTTTTTTGTTGGTACATCTGTCAGACCAGCCAGCAACAAGAGGATCAGTGATTGCGTCAAAGATTCTGCCGGCTGCAAGAACAAGACCAAATAAAGTAAGTTTAAAAATGATAGGATTTTGCGTAATTCCCGAAGCAAAAATTCCTGTGTTTGGATTTTGTGCATCAGGGCTACCCGTGTAGTAATAGACCATCCAGTTAGATACGACACCAGATAAAAGGCTCCATCCAAACTGTCCTAAAGCAAAGATCCAGAGTAATTTGTTAGTGATAGGCTTTAACTGTTTCATGTCAAAAAGTCCTTTCTATTTTATAAAAACTATTATACACCAAACCAGTTTCCAATAATATTTCTATTTCTTTTTTGAAGAAAAAGGTTATTATGTTTTTATGTAAAAAATTAAGGCAGGAAACTTTTAATGGGAAATTTGGAGAAGTACAACAAGATTAAAGCTACGCTTGAGAAACTGGAAAAAGACATTTTTTCAAACGTAACACCAATTGAAGAAGTGATGACAGATGAGGGTCTCAAGATATTGTCAGTTCCGTATGGCAAAAGAGACGCTCTCTTTGATGATTCATTAGATTGGAAAGAATTTGAACCAGGTGGGGTATGGGGAGAACCAGATAAACACTACTGCTTCAAGGTGACAGTACATATTCCGGATTCATTCGAAGGAAAAGAAGTTTTATTCTTCATGTCCACAGGTGCAGAAGATATCTGGAATACTAATAATCCACAGATGCTGGTTTATGTAAATGGTGTAAGACGCTGTGGTATGGATATGAACCATAACAGTCTCACTATATTTGACAAAGAGGACTGGAAAAACAATAAAGATAGAACTGTAGAGATCAGAATATATGCATATTCCAATCTTGATAAAAACGAAAACTATCTAAGCCTTACACTTGCAACCAGAAACGAAGAAGTGCAGAAATTATACTTCGACATGAAAGTCCCATTCGAGGCAATGCAGGCCATGCTTGGGATTCCGTCATCCAAACGTGAATCAGTCCTTGATACAACTGCGGGCGCATTTGAGGAACAGAATAAAAACGTGGAGATTACTGAGGAAACATTCACAGGGTTATCCACAAAGCTATCCACAACTGGGGAAAACTCAGTGGAAATAATTTTAAATCAGCTGTTCAAAGCCAGTAATTTACTGGGTGTGGACTATGTGGAAAATGCAGACGCGGCAATCAACAATTGTGGAAAACTCATCGAGAGTTCCGATTATCTCAGGGCTAATCTATATGGCATTGTGGATAACTCTGTAACAGTCAAGAGCACAGGACATACCCATATTGATGTTGCCTGGAAATGGCAGATCAGACAGACTAGAGAGAAGGTAATCCGCAGCTACTCTACTGTTATGGAACTTATGAAAAAATATCCTGAGTATAAGTTCATGGCTAGTACTCCACAGATGTTTGAGTTTGTAAAAGAGGAAGAGCCAGAGCTTTTTGAAGAGATAAAAGAAAAGGTAAAAGAAGGTCGCTTTGAGCCAGAAGGAGCTATGTGGCTGGAGGCAGATTGTAACCTCACATCAGGAGAGTCCCTTGTAAGACAGATCCTTTACGGAAAAGAATATTTCAAAAAAGAATTTGATGTGGATAGTAAGATACTTTGGCTTCCAGACGTATTTGGATACAGCGGAGCACTCCCGCAGATCCTCAAAAAGAGTGGAGTTAAGGCATTCATGACAACGAAGCTTGCCTGGAATGATACTAACAGAATGCCAAATGATCTTTTCATCTGGGAAGGAATCGACGGCAGCAGTATTCCAACCTACATCATCACAGCATGTGACTATGACAAGGCTGTCGAAGCCAATGAAACAGGAAAGATCCTGAATTACACATACAATGGAAGGCAGAATGCATCTCAGGTAATGGGAACATGGGAAGCCTTCAGGGAAAAAGACATAACTGATACAGTTCTCGAAGTTTACGGCTACGGTGACGGCGGCGGCGGCCCAACATGGGAAATGCTTGAGATGGACAGACGCCTTCACATGGGAATTCCTGGAATTCCAAAGACAGAGCAGGGGCTGGTGTCAGAGTTCTTTGAAGATCTCCTTGATAGGATCAAGGATAATAGCGACGTTCCTACATGGAATGACGAGCTCTATCTTGAGTACCATAGAGGAACCTATACTTCTATCGGCAAGAACAAAAAGAATAATAGAAGATCAGAGTATCTCCTTGCAGAAGCAGAGCTTCTTTCAGTCTATGCCTACCTTAAAGGGCAGGCTTATCCTGCAGATCAGATAAAAGAACTGTGGAAAAAAGTAATGCTCAATCAGTTCCACGATATACTTCCAGGCTCATCAATTGAGGAAGTGTACATAGATTCTGATAAAGACTACGCTGAGATCAAGTCAGCCGCTGAGAAGATCGTAGCTAACGCAGTAGAAAAAAGCGGATTAAAAGATAACAAAAAGTGGATAAGTCCTTCAGAAAAAGATTCAACTGTGGACAAGAAGCTTACGCTTACAGAAACTGGCGATGAGACAGTAGTAGAAAACAAGTATTACATCATATCTTTTGACAAAAATGGTGAGATCTACAGTCTTTTTGACAAAGAGATAGGAAAAGAACTGAGGCATAGCGAGAAAGAACCCCTTAACAGACTTATCGCTTTTGAAGATAAGCCAAAAGAGTATGATTGCTGGAATATTGATGACACTTTTGAAGATGTTTCATGGAATATAACAGGCCTTGATAGCATCATAGCTAGAAGGGAAAGTGGAAAAGTAATCATCTCTATTTCAAGAACCTTCAGGGATTCAAAGATAAACCAGGATATTGTAGTTTATGCTGATAGCAGAAGGATTGATTTTGTTACAAAGGCTGACTGGCATGAGCACCAGACTTTATTAAAGGCAGCATTTCCTGTAGATGTTCAGACAGACAAGATAACCTGCGAGATCCAGTACGGAAACATAGAGAGAAACTTGAAGAGAGAAACTAGCTGGGATAAAGCAAAGTTTGAGTGCTGCGCTCATAAGTGGATCGATATGTCAACCAAGGCGGGAGAAAGCTACGGCGTTGCAATCTTAAATGACAGCAAATATGGCTATGATTCCAAAGAAAACCTCATGAGACTTACACTTATTAAATCAGGAATCTTCCCTAACCCTAACGCAGATCAGGGACAGCACGAGTTCACCTATTCTCTTTTCCCACACCTGGGTGATTACAGGCAGGGGCACGTAATAGAAGAGGCTAGAGCACTCAATGAGGAGAGCCACTATTCTCAGGCAAAAGAGCTTGTGGAAGCCGTAAGAAACAGCATCTTCGAACTCAAAGACTCAGAAGGTGTCTATGTTGAGGCTGTTAAACTTGCAGAAAGTGGTGATGGCATCATAGTAAGACTCTATGAAGGACATGGAAAGAGCGCAGAAGTGACTGCAGCTGTATTGAAAGAATTTGATATAGTTCCTAGGGAAGTTTATGAGTGCGATCTCCTTGAAAACCGCATAGACACAGGTATCACATATGATGCTATGACAAAAGAAATGAAATTTGGATTAGAAAAGTTTGAAATTAAGACAATAAAAATTTTGCTTTGACCGTAAAATACGCTATAATATATTAAGAAAAAGTTAACCGGGGTGAATAATTGGGGGTTTACCATGGCACTAAATATTTCAGAAGTAGTAAGTGCAGTTAATAAATATCTGTATTCAATCTCTGATGTAGCTAAGGCTACATCAGATTCTTCAAAGACCGCAAAAGCCGGTGAAGAATCCATATTTCAAAAATACTTAAATAATGCAACGGAAAATGCGGTAGCTTCTGATGACACACAGGCAGCAGAGGTTGTCGCAGCAGTAGCTGCTGATCCTAAGACAGGTGCAGCTGCGACACCTACAGTACAGACTGATGATTTAAGCCAGAAGATAAATAGTGTTTTTGATAATATGAATCTTGAATCCAAGATACTTAGTAACTTAGAATCAAAATCCGTGGATATTAAGTCAGAGATCACCAAAAACATTGCATCTCATACGGTGGATGTTAAGGCAGAGCTTGTTGATAATATGGCAAGTCACAACAGGCTTAATGAGATTCGAGAAGAGGTGGTCAAAGAAGTATCACCATCAACCACATCAACTGATGGAGATGCTTCATCAAATTTCAACGCTTATAACGGGCTTCTTGGTTCAGGAGCATTAAAGGAACTTGCAGATTCATCATACTTTACATCCAATCTGGTTCAGAGTTCCATAACAAATGCGGATGATCTAACGAGCAAGAAAGATGCTGGAAACATGACAATAGCGGATCTAAATACTAATTCACTTTTGTCAAACACGCTAGGCAATTCCTTCTCAGCACTAGATTCAAACGACTATACATCGGCTCTTGTAAACTCTTATAAAAATAATAGCGCATCTAATGCATTGTTTGATTTTACTGTTTAAGAGCATCACAAAAAATGCAATATTTTTTATGATTAAACATAAAAATCGCGTAGATAATGCACATAATTGACACTAAAATGTATGATATGGAGATATGGTAGGACTCTATGTCATACATTTTTCTTTTTATAACACCTTGGCAGTTCTATTTGTCAGGAGGAATAGATATAGCATGAGTAAAGAAACAAAGTTTTTATCAATTGCAATAGGTCTTTTACAGGGTAAGCTCGCTGAGGAAGGCGTTGACGATCCAGTAGTAAAAGAAATGAATGCAGACAGACTCTATGAATTTACCAGTTTTGCTGTTACAAACTTTGGAGGTAAGATTTCAAAGAGAACCAATAATGTTGATTACGATGCCAAGAACGACAGAAACAGATTCCATAGAAATGGAATTCTTGAAGGCGCTACTGATCTTGGTAGTTTGATCGTAGAGACAAGATGCGACGGAGTAGGAACACCTGCTCAGGTCAAGCTCTTCAAACTTCTTGAAGGCGAGACACCAGAAACATTTAATAGGGTTAATGGTAAGATCACTATGATCCGTGATATGACTGGATTTGACGGTGTTCTTTCCAGAAAGCTCTCGGAAGGAACATATGTAGTTGAGATCTCAAAGGGTAGTGAGTATGAGATCATCACAGACAGCCTTGAGATCAAGACTGGTGAATATACCAAGAAGCTTTATGACCTCAACAGATTCTACAATCTTTCAAAAGAAGGCTGGATCGCAGGAGACCTTCATCATCACAGCGTTTATTCAAGCCCTGTTTACGCAGGAGATGACGATGTAGTTGAGACTCCACAGGAAATAGCAAATTCAATGATGGCCATGGGACTTGAGTACGGCGCACTTAGTGATCACCACAACGTCCTGAACCATGAAGCATGGAAGGCTGGGAAAAGAGATAACTTCACACCTATAGTGTCCAAGGAAATTTCAACTTCCAACGGACATGTTATGGCTATGGGTGTAGATGAAGATGTAATATACGACATTCCACAGGGTGATCGTAGAACAGACGAGTTCCTGAGAAATGAATTCAGACGTGTTACAACACAGATCAAGGAACTGGGCGGACTTCCACAGATCAACCATCCTAGAGATCTGTCAGTTTCAATATCCTGGAATCCAAATTTTTATGATATGATCGATATCTTTGAGACCATGGAGATTTGGAATGGATCTAACCCAATGATGGCCGGAAGTACCAATGATCTGGCTTACAAGCTGTGGCTTACACTTATGCAAAGAGGATTGCTTCTTCCAGCAACAACGGGAAGTGATACACATAATATAGCTGCAGATGATTATCACATTCTATTCGATCAGATCATGGATACAGTTGATATCATCAAGGCTTCAGAAAAAGAGCTCGAAGAAAAATATAAAGATGAGCTCCACGTATTTAAGCTTATTACAGAGAGTCTTTTACCTATCCTTGAAAAATGGGCTGAGACAAACCTCACAAGCGGCGGAGTCAGAACCTATATCAATATCGAAGGTGAAAGAAATCAGGAAAATGTCTTAAAGACATTAAAGAGTGGTCATAGCTTTTTGACTAACGGACCAATCCTGATCCCAACTGTAAATGGCAAAAAGCCTGGTGAGAAGCTTGAAAAGTCAGGAAAACTTGATATTGATATTAAGCTCCTTGCTAACACAGAGCTTAAGAAACTCCTTATCTGTACTGAGAATGGAACATTTAAGGAGATAGATTTAAAAGCAAACAAAGAAAAAGGCTTCTATGACTACAGCATGCACATAAGTGAAGATGTAGAAGAAGCCAAGTATGTATTCTTTATTGCTAAGAGCGATTGTACAAACCTTGCTATCAGCAATCCTGTTATTTGTTGTTAGTGATCGCGGTCTGTCTGTACTGTCTGGGACTTGTTCCTGCAACCTTATTAAAGATTCGGTTGAATTGTGAGAAAGATGCAAAACCGCATTCTTCTGAAATAACAGAGATTTTCTCATTGGATGAAACAAGCCTGTACTGTGCGTTCTTGATCCTGGTAAGCTGAATGTAGTTGGAGAGGTTGAAGCCTGTAACCTGCTTGAACTCTCGTGACAAATAGCTAGGGCTCACAAAGAACTGATCAGACAGCGAGTTAAGTGAAATATCTTCACTGAAATGGTTATGAATGTAGGATGAGATCTCATACATCTTTTGCTCGATGGAGCTGTAGCTCTGATCATTGGTGTAGAGATTCTTGTCCTTTAAATCATAAAGAGTATAAAGAAATTCCTGGAACTTAGTGTGAATATAAAATTCATCTGCAGGATTTCCGTAATACTGGTGCTCTTTAGAAAATACAAAGAGCGAATTCAAGATGCTTATAAGTTTTTGCCTGTCTTCAAGGCTAAATCTGAAGATTGGGACTTCATTGTTGAAAGGACTGAGAATTTTCTCATAAGCTTCGGCAGTATCTGGATTATGAAGCTCATACATAAAGTCAATAATGATTCTCTTGCTGGGCTCGCCCTTGTAATACACAGATTTGTGCATGACAGAAGGCGCCAGTAACACAATGTCTCCCATGTGGATATTGTAAGGAGTTCCCTCGATAAGGTGGGTTGCGTTAGGCGCAAGCAGTATCATCATCTCGTAATATGGATGCAGATGCTGGAATTCCATATTGATAGAGGCATCCCTCTTATCATAATCAATGTAATAAAAGATGTTGTTAGGGATGTTGTTGATGATTATATAATGATTGTCTTCATAAAAAATACTGTCATCTATAAGCATGTGATTAGTATATATGAAAAAAAGAGAGGTAGCAAATGAAAGTCGATAATGAATTAATAACAAATACTCTGAAGGTTCTGGCAGATAGTTTCCAGAAATTCCTCTATGAGGATGATGAGTTCTTTTTGGAAAATATGAAATCCAAGAATCTTGCTGGAGATGATGTATCAAGATACCAGCACTGGGAGTGGACTCAGGGAGTAGGACTTTACGGACTTTTGCAGCTCTTTGAAGAGACAGGAAATCAGAATTACTACGACTTCCTTGATAAGTTCTATGATAAGGAGATCTCACTTGGACTTCCTGCAAAGAATATTAATACGACAGCTCCACTTTTGACATTGTCATTTTTGTTAAAAGAAAAAGAGAATGCTGAATATAGAAAAGTATGTCATGAGTGGGCAGAGGCCATCATGAAAGATTTCGTAAGAACAAAAGAAGGCGGCTTCACTCATAGAACATCTGACAGTGAGAATAACGAAGAGCTATGGGATGATACACTGTTTATGACAGTTATGTTCCTTGCTAGTATGGGCGAGATCGAAGACAACGATGAGTACAGAGAAGAAGCAAGGTATCAGTTCCTTCTTCACATCAAGTATCTTACAGACCGCAAGACAGGACTTCTTTTCCATGGATGGACCTTCAACGGAAATCATAACTTCGCAGAAGCTCTTTGGGGCAGAGGAAATTGCTGGTTTACAATGGCAATTCCAGAGTACCTTTCAATTGCTGATGTAAAGGGAGCAGACAGAAGGTTCCTTATCGGTGCTTTGGAACGCCAGGTAGAAGCTCTTGAGAAATACCAGGATGAGAGCGGAATGTGGCATACACTTGTAGATGATCCAACATCATATGTTGAGACAAGTGCTACATGTGGATTTGCCTACGGAATATTAAAGTCAGTTAGAATGGGACTTATTGATCCTAAGTATAAAGAGGTTGGACTTAAGGCACTTGATGCAGTGCTTTCAAATATTGCAGAAGATGGAACAGTCAACCAGGTATCCTACGGAACTCCAATGGGTAGAGAGTCCAAAGACTTTTATAAGACCATCGAAATCAAGCCAATGCCATATGGACAGGCCCTCGCAATGTTATTCTTGTTGGAAGCATTGAAAGCGTGAATTATTGAGGTGTGAGATGTACAGAGTTGGAGTGGATGTAGGTGGAACCAATATTGCGATCGGAATTGTTGATGAAACCTACAAGATTGTGGACAAGACTGGTGTTAAGACATCAGAAGCTAGTAGTCCAGAAGAGATGATCAAAGCCATAGCAACAACTGTAAAGGAGTTGATTGCTAGGAATGGTTTAAATGAATCCGATATCGAATCCATCGGTGTTGGGGTTCCGGGAACGGCTGAGCTTGATACAGGCAAGATCATGTATGCTAATAACCTGGGATTTGAGGATGTACCATTTTTACCAGAGCTTCAGAAGGCTCTTGGTGAGAAGCTTGGAAGTGTTACTTGTTTTGACAATGATGCTAATGCAGCGGCAATTGGTGAGTACATTACAGGCGGTTATGATGCAAAAAATTTTGTGATGGTCACTCTTGGTACCGGAATCGGCGGCGGGATCATCATTGATGGCAAGGTTGTGAGAGGTATCAATTACGCGGCAGCAGAGATCGGACACATGACAATAAATGTGGAAGGAGCGGAGTGCAACTGCGGAAGACGAGGATGCTTTGAAAACTACGCATCAGCAACAGCCCTTATAAATCAGGCAAAAGAAGCTATGCAGGTAGATGACATGGATGGCGAGAAATTCTTTGGTCTTGTAAGAGAAAAGAATGAAACAGCGCTCAAAGTCCTGGACCAGTTTACAACTTATCTTTCCGAAGGTCTCATAGACATAATAAACATCCTGCAGCCGGAAGTACTTGTTTTAAGTGGCGGTATTACAAGGGCAGCAGATCTTTTTATTGAACAGGTGAGAGATAAGGTCAGCAAAGGCGTATATTCAAGAACCAGCAAAAAGAATACATTCATCACTGTGGCAAAGGGAATCGCAGACGCAGGAGATGTAGGAATAGTAGGAGCAGCACTAATTAGCAAAGGTTGAATAAAAGAGGCATATTATGGAAAAACATTATCAGATTATTTTAAAGGACACAGAAGAAAGAGTATATGAGTCCATGCGTCAGCAGATCATGGATGAGAATAATCCTAATCAGGGAGCATTTCTTGATGATGATCATATCTTGGATGCGAAGTACACCATCTATAGAACAGCTTCTATGATGGCTCTTTATTGCAATAGCGACAGTGAGCTTTACAGAAGCAAAGAGCTCTTAAACAGGATCAGACTTGGCTTTAAGTTTGCCAAGATGATGCAGCATGAAAGCGGACTTTATGACTATGTAACATGTAACTTCAATTCCGCTCCAGATACAGCTTTTTCAATCAAGAAGCTCATGCCGTTTTTCTTTTACCTTAGAGATATCGTAGGAGACAAAAGAACTGCTGAAGAAAATGAGATGTTCGAGACAATGAATGAGATCATTGAGAAGGCAGCTCACGGTATCATGACTGGTGGCTTCCATACTCCAAATCATAGATGGGCAATTGCTTCAACACTTATGGAATGTGCCAAGATCTATGACAATGATGACATGAGAGCCTGTGCAAACAGATATCTTGCAGAAGGAATCGATTGCAATGAAGACGGAGAGTTTGCAGAGAAGTCAGCAGGTAACTATAACAGAGTAAATAATGACGCTATGATCACACTTGCTGAGGCAACAGGTGATGCTTCCTATGAAGATTATGCAGTTAGAAACCTTTACATGATGCTTCATTACTGGGAACCAGACGGATCAGTTTATACAGCCAACTCAACAAGATTTGATAAGGACCGTCTCTCATATCCTACAGATTATTACACTGAATATATGCTCATGGGTCAGCGTCACAACGTGCCTGAGTTCTATGAGATGTGCAACAGCATTATAGATATTTGTCAGTCCAAGAATCTCTTAGCTCCTGACTGCCTCATTTATTTCATGTGGTATCCAGAATGGAGGACGATCGAGCACGATGGACTTTACAGCAATCCTGATTACCACGTATTTTATAAAAACTCAGGTATCGCCAGAAATAAATCTGGAAGATATACATATACAACCATGAGCGGCAAGTCAAACTTCCTTTATTTCCACAACGGAAGCATCAAGCTTGAGATGAAGGTTGCAGGAAGCTTTTGTGAACACAGAGCCTTCAAGGCAGATACCATCGAGGAAATTCCTGGGGGAGTACACCTTCACCAGACAATGCATGGTTGGTATTACCTGCCATGGAGCGCAGACAAGATTCCAGAGACCAACGACTGGTGGCAGATGGACAATGCAAACAGAGACAAGAAGATGGGACCAGACATGGATATTGATGTTTGGGTAACAGAGTCTTCTGAAAAAGATGGAATCGATGTAAGGGTTAAGACAAGCGGTGTTGATGGAGATCCTTGGAGAATCGAGCTTGCATTTACCGGAGCAACATTCATTGAAAATGATCACCTTGCTATGCACCTTTCAGGCAACGAAGCTCTCACAGTAAAAGATGGAAACGTAGAGCTTTCAAACAGCAAGGATACACTTGTTATTGGACCAGCTTTTGGAACTCACAGATTCATGGAGGGTAAAGAGGACTCTGAGCTGAGAAATGCAGGCGCATCAACAGTTTACTTTACTGATTACACAGGATTTGATCATACTATCACAATTAGAAATAAAAGAAGTCAGTTCTAAATTATCTACATAATAATGTATTGGGGAATACAAAGGGGATAGAAACATGAAGTATTTAGAATTTGATAGCACAAGGAAGATGGACATAGTTTTTCTTGGAAGGATTGCAATTGATTTCAATCCGGTAGACTATTTTCATCCATTAGAAGAATGCACAACATTCAAGAAGTACGTCGGTGGATCACCGGCTAACACTTCAATTGGTGTCACAAGACACGGCCTTAAGGCAGGCTTTTTTGCAAAGGTATCTGATGACCAGTTCGGAAATTTCGTAGTGAATTTTATGAACAAAGAAGGCGTGGATACATCCCACATCACAAGATGTGCAAATGGCGAGAAGCTTGGTCTGACATTTACAGAGATACTCTCACCAACAGAGAGCAGTATCCTCATGTACAGAAATGATATTGCAGATCTTCAGCTTTCAGTTGAGGATATAGATGAAGACTATATCAAAAACAGTAAGGCACTCCTGATCTCAGGAACATCCCTTGCTGAGAGCCCTTCAAGAGAAGCTGCTTTGAAGGCTGTTATGCTTGCCAAGAAAAATGGCACGAGAGTCATTTTTGATGTGGATTACAGAGCATACAACTGGAAAAATGACGACGAGATCTCAATCTACTACGCAGCAGTTGCCAAAGAAGCAGATATCATCATGGGTTCAAGAGAGGAGTTTGACCTCACCCAAAAGCTCATTATGCCAGGCTTGAACGATGAAGAGACAGCAAAGTACTGGTTCTCACAAAATGCCAAGATCGTTTTGATCAAACATGGTAAAGAAGGCTCAACTGCCTATACGAAGGACGGCGAAAAGTATTCAATAAAACCATTCCCGGTAAAAGCACTTAAGGGATTTGGCGGCGGAGATGGATACGCATCAGCTTTCCTCTATGGAATATTCTCAGGCTGGGACATGATCGATTGCCTTGAATTTGGTAGCGCTGAGGCATCAATGATGGTCAAGAGCCACTCTTGTTCAGAGGAACTTCCAACTACAGAAGAAGTCAGGAAATTCATAGAAGAAGAGAAAAAAGAATATGGTGAAATGATTGCAAGAGTTTGATGACAAAAAATGCAATCTTTTTATGAAGTCATCATAAAAAGCGCGTAGAATATGCACAATAATAAAAATAAAATGTATGGTATAGGGTAACAATTACGCTCTATATCGTACATTTTTTTGTTTTGGGAAATTACAAAGAGCGTGATCAAGGGGTATAGCAAATTTAATATAGGAGAAGGTCATGGAGAAAACTATAAAGCTTACAACAGCTCAAGCGCTGGTTAAGTTTCTTGACCAGCAGTATGTTTCCTTTGATGGTAAGGAGACAAAGTTTGTAGAGGGGATATTTACAATCTTTGGTCACGGTATCGCTGTAGGACTTGGGGAAGCCTTAGACAGTGATCCGGGAAAGCTTAAGGTCTTTCAGGGAAGAAATGAGCAGGGGATGTGTCATACCGCCTGCGCATTTGCCAAGCAGCATAACCGCAGAAAGATCATCGCTTGTTCATCCAGTGTAGGTCCAGGTGCCGCAAATATGGTAACTGCCTGCGCAGATGCGACAGTCAATCATATTCCACTTTTAGTATTCCCAGCAGATACATTCGCATCAAGACAGCCAGATCCTGTTCTTCAGCAACTTGAAGTAGAGGGTTCACTGGCAGTAACGACAAATGATGCATTTAAGCCAGTCTGCAAGTATTGGGACAGGATAAACAGACCTGAACAACTCATGACAGCAATGATAAGCGCCATGAGAGTTTTGACAGATCCTGCAGAGACGGGTGCAGTATGCATTTCGCTTCCACAGGATATCGAAGGCGAGGCCTATGACTATCCGGAGTACTTCTTTAAAAAGCGAGTTCACAAGATCGTTCGCCAGGCAGCAGCTTCAGAAGAGATAGAAGATATTGTTTTAAAGATCTCTAAGGCAAAAAAACCACTGGTAATAGTTGGCGGAGGCGCTAAATATTCAGAGGCTGGCGAGACAATAGAGAAGTTCTGCAGCTCTTTTAACATCCCGTTTGGTGAGACTCAGTCTGGAAAGAGCGCTTGTAAGTCATCTGATCCTATGTGCCTTGGAGGAATCGGTGTAACAGGTACAGCTGCTGCAAATCAGATTGCCAAAAAAGCAGATCTTATCATAGCTCTTGGCACAAGGCTTTCTGACTTTACAACGGGGTCAAAGAGACAGTTCAAGCAGGGAGTATCGGTTGTTACCATAAACGTAAACCGCTTTGACGCATACAAGATGGATGCAACAAAGGCTGTTGGTGATCTGAAAGAAACTCTTACATTGGTTACAGCAGAGCTCAAGAAAAAGAAATATAAGAGCGCATATAAAGATGAAATAAAGACTGCAAAACAAAATTGGTCAAAGGAAATGAAAAAACTTGCAGGCATTGTTTATACAGGCGATAAGTTCAAACCAATGATCGAAGCAAGGGATCCTAGAACACTTCCTGAGTTCCATAAATTAACAGGAGCTACATTGACACAGACAGCAGCTATAGCTGCAGTCAGACGAAATATTGATGCAAATGCAAACATTGTTACAGCTGGCGGATCGCTTCCTAGCGATCTTCAGAGAATGTGGACTACTGACGAGAGAGGCGCTTACCATGCAGAGTATGGCTATTCATGTATGGGATATGAGGTGGCAGGAGCGCTTGGAGTCAAGATGGCTGAGCCCAAGAAGGAAGTCTATACATTTCTTGGAGATGGAAGCTTTTTGATGCTCCACAGTGAGATTGCAACAGCAATGCAGGAAAAAGCCAAGATCAATATCTTAGTATTTGATAATTGCGGATTTGGATGTATCAACAATCTGGAAATGACCCATGGTATTGGCTCAATGGCAACCGAGTTCAGGTATAGAGACCGAAATGGAAAGCTGGCCGGAGACCTTATTCCTATCGATTATGCCATGATCGGTAAGGGATACGGACTTAAGACCTACACAGTAAGAACTGTGGAAGAGCTGGAGGAAGCAGTAAAAGATTCTAAAAAGCAGAAAGTATCTACTCTCATAGACCTAAAGGTAATGCCAAAGACCATGACTGATGGTTACGATTCATGGTGGGATGTAGGTCTTGCAGCAGTATCTACAAGTAAGAGTGTAAGGGCCTGCCGCAAAGATGTAGAAGAAGGTAGAGCAGAGGCTCGTAAATACTAATAAAACTTTTTTAGAGAAGGGGAAAGCTATGGGAAAGGTTTTTGGTTATCCTGAGTTTGATGACAAGGGCGAAAAGATCCTGACGACTTATGATAACGACTATAAAGACATGATGATGGACATCAGAGTATTCCGTATGTCCGAGGGCCAGGTAAAAGAATTTGTGAAGCCCAAAGAGGAGATGGCAGTTCTTTTGCTAAAGGGAAAACTAAAGTATTCCTGGAACGGTCAGGAAAAGGAAGTGTACAGAAAAGACGTCTTCACAGACGGGCTCTATGCGCTTCATGTTTGTAAAAACACCAGGGTTACAGTTACAGCAGAAAGTGATGCAGAGATTCTTGTTCAGTGCACTGACAATGAAAAGGAATTTGATGCTAAGTTCTATGATCCAGATAACACGCCGTGGATCTACTCTTGCAAGGACAAGTTCGGGGGAACTGCAAAAAGAAGAGTGAGCACCGCCTTTGATCATGAGACAGCGCCTTACTCAAACATGGTTCTTGGAGAGGTTTTAAATGACCCGGGAAACTGGTCAGGATACATACCACACACACATCCACAGCCAGAGACCTATTATTTTCTATTCGACAGACCGGAGGGGTTCGGCGCAAGCTTCGTAGGAGATGAGGTCTTCAAGAGTGTTGACGGTAGCTTTTCAGCAATTCCAGGTGGAAAGGTCCATCCGCAGTCCTGCGCACCAGGATTTCAGATGTACACCTGCTGGATGATCAGACATCTGCCAGGAAATCCATGGACCGACAGGATTGATGATGAGAGATACACTTGGCTGTATGACTACAAGGGGTAAAAGACTACATAGACAACAAAGGGGAGAAAGTAATGTTAGATAGTAAGAAGGTATCACTGGGCATCGCGCCTATTGGCTGGACCAATGACGACATGCCAGATCTGGGAAAAGAAAACACATTTCAGCAGTGCATCAGCGAGATGGCACTTGCAGGCTTTAAGGGCTGCGAAGTAGGAAGCAAGTATCCAAAGGATGCAGAAGAACTAAAGAAGGCACTTGATCTTAGGGGTATTCAGGTGTGCAATCAGTGGTTCTCCTCATTTCTTTTGACAAAGCCATATGAAGAGGTGGAAAAAGAGTTTGTGGAACAGCTTAATTTCCTGAAAGCTCTCGGAGCTAAGGTAATAGGGGCCTCAGAGCAGAGTTATTCTACTCAGGGAAAACTGGATCAGCCAATCTTCGAAGGAAAATATGTCATGAATGACAAGGAATGGGACAGACTTATAGACGGACTCAATCGGCTTGGCAAAGTCGCCAAAGATAACGGTATGACATTAACATACCATCACCACATGGGTACTGTGGTTCAAACAGAAGAAGAGATCGATAGATTCATGCGCATGGTAGATCCTGAGCTTGTCTATCTATTATTCGATTCAGGACATCTGTCATTTGCAGGAATTGATCCAGAGCCAATCCTTGCTAAATATGCAAAGAGAGTTAAGCATGTACATTTAAAAGACATAAGAACAGCTAAAGTTAATGAGGCAAGAGAG
Organism: Butyrivibrio hungatei; assembly: GCF_001858005.1. Classification (NCBI taxonomy): domain Bacteria; kingdom Bacillati; phylum Bacillota; class Clostridia; order Lachnospirales; family Lachnospiraceae; genus Butyrivibrio; species Butyrivibrio hungatei. Next base: position 112,173 of record NZ_CP017831.1, read on the forward strand.
AACAAGTGGAGCTTCCTAAAAGGCGTACGAGAGGGAGTATTTACCGTACCTGGAGATGGTGACGTGAATTTTGCTCCACTATTCAGAATATTGGAAGCAACGAATTACGAAGGATGGGTAGTTGTAGAAGCAGAGCAAGACCCTGCAAAAGCTAATCCGTTTGAGTATGCGCTCAAAGCTCGTAAGTACATCAGTGAAAAAACAGGGTTATAAGCAAAAACAATTTAAAGGGGAAAAAATATGGTTACAGTAGGAATTATCGGCGCTGGCCGAATCGGAAAGGTACATGTACAGAGTATTAGCAATAATGTTCCAGGAGCCAAGATCAAGACACTGGCAGATCCATTTATGAATGATGAAACTGCTAAGTGGGCGGAAGGCATGGGAATAGAGAAGGTAACAAAAGATTATAAGGACATCATCAATGATCCTGAGATCCAGGCAGTACTCATCTGCTCATCAACTGATACTCATGCGCCTATTTCTATAGAGGCAATAAACGCAGGAAAGCATGTCTTTTGCGAAAAGCCCATAGATCATGATGTAAACAAGATCCATGAAGTCATTGATGCATTAAAAGGCAAGAACCTCAAGTATCAGGTAGGCTTCAACAGAAGATTCGACCATAACTTCAGGGCAGTACAGGCAGCAGTTGCAGCTGGCAAAGTTGGAGATCCTCAGATCATCAAGATCACATCAAGAGATCCTGAACCACCTTCACCAGCATATGTTGCAGTATCTGGTGGAATGTTCATGGATATGACAATTCATGACTTTGACATGGCCAGATTCCTTGCAGGATGCGATGCAGAAGAAGTATATGTTCAGTCGGCAGTTTTGGTCGATCCGGAGATTGGCAAGGCTGGCGATGTAGATACAGCCGTTATCACCATCAAAATGAAAAACGGAGCTCTTGTAGTAATTGATAACTGCAGAAAGTCAGTATATGGCTATGATCAGAGAGCAGAAGTATTTGGTTCAAAGGGAATGGCAGCAATCACTAACGACGCCCAGTCAAATGTGACAGTGTCAAATCAGGATGGGGTAACAGGAGAAAAGCCTCTTTTCTTCTTCCTTGAAAGATATATGCAGGCTTATTCAGATGAGATCAAGTCCTTTATTGATGCAGTTGAGAATGACACAGAGACAGCTGTTGGCATTGAAGATGGTCTTAAGCCAGTACTTATGGCAATGGCAGCAAATCTTTCTGTAAAAGAACACAGACCAGTAAAGCTTTCAGAGGTCGAGTAAGGGGGAAGTAACTAATGGCTAAAGAGTTTATTGTTCCGGGGAAGATAGTTACTGGAAAAGGAAGTATAAAAGAAGTCGGATCATATGTAGAAGGTTTTGGTAAAAAAGCTCTCATAGTATGTGATCAGATAACTGAAAAGCTTGGCAAAGTGAAGATCATCACAGATGCACTAAATAAAAAAGGAATTTCTTTTGCGATATATGATGATTTCCTGGGGGAGCCAACGAATGTGATGATAGAGGATGCTCTGTCAATCTACAGAAACGAGGCTTGCGATTTTCTTGTGGGAATAGGCGGTGGAAGTGCTCTTGATATTATGAAGGCAGTTGCGGCAATGGATGCCAATACTGGCAAGATATCGGATTATATGGGAAAAGAAATATCTGGCATCAAAGCTAAGATGGTAGCAATCCCGACAACAGCTGGAACAGGCTCTGAGGCAACACAGTTTACCATCATTTCTGATGTGGATACAGGTGTAAAAATGCTTCTAAAGGGAGCGCAGCTCATGCCAGATGTTGCAATAATTGATCCAGAGCTGACTATGACACTGCCTCCTAAGATGACTGCGTCAACAGGACTTGATGCGCTTACACATGCGGTTGAAGCCTATACATCAAGAAAGGCGCAGGCACTTACAGACACCTTGGCAATATCTGCAATAAAAAGAATATTTCATTACCTTCCGCTTGCATATCATGACAATGGCAGTGATGTGGCTAGAACACAGATGTCTATTGCAGCTTTGGAGGCTGGAATAGCCTTTAACAATTCCAGTGTAACGCTGGTTCATGGAATGAGCCGTCCTATCGGAGCTCTTTTCCACGTGCCACATGGAATTTCTAACGCAATGCTTCTTAGTGTTTGCCTTGAGTATGCAAAGGAAGGGGCTAAGGACAGATTTGCCGATATGGCAAGAGCAATAGGGGCAGCAAGTGATGAAGATTCAGATGAACAGGCAGCAGATAACTTTATGGTTGAGATTAAAAAAATCTGCAATGTTTGTCACATACCAACACTTGAGGGATATGGCATAAACCGTGATGAATTCTACGCTCAGATCGATAAGATGGCCGAAGATGCGATGATAAGTGGAAGCCCATCAAACACAGTTAGAGAACTGGATGTAGAGGTGCTAAAAGACCTTTATCGCAAATTATACAAGTGAAAATAATAAAAATAACAAAAAATGCAATGTTTTTTGAAAATAATCAAAAAAAATAAACTATTTTACCTTATCATGGTTTGATAATATGTTAATATCATAATGTATTGGTGATATTACCAAAGGAGGAACTTATGAGAAAGAAGAATTCTAGATTATTATCTATGGTTCTTGCAGCAGCAACATCAATGACGATGTTAGCAGGTTGTGGGGGAGCAGCTACTCCTAATGAATCTGGGGTAGATACTAACACATCAACAGAGCAGGCAGGAACAGAAGCTACAACAGAAGAAGTATCACAGGTAGAGGTTAACCTTGGAAGCTATTCTGAAGCTCCAATGCTTGCTGATCAGGTATCAGCAGGAACACTCCCAGCAGTTGAGGAGAGAATCCCAGACGCTGATAACGTTTTTGTTGAAACTGTAGATGCAACTGGTGCACACCTTGAAATCGGTAATTACGGCGGGGTTATCAATCTTGCAGGTGCTAGCGGCGGATGGGGATTATCCAGACCAACACTTGAGTCTATTATCCGTTACAACACAGACGGATCTTATTATCCAAACGTAATCAAGGCTTTTGATCACAACGATGACTACACAGAGTGGACATTCCACTTAAGAGAAGGCATGAAGTGGTCTGATGGAGAGCCATTCACAGCAGATGATATTACATTCTGGTATTACATGTGCCATCTTTCAAACTTTGATAGCAAGAAGAACGGATGGCCAGCTCTTAAAGAAGAAGTTGACGGCGAAGATGCTTGGGCAAAGCTTACAAAAGTTGATGATTACACAGTAACATGGACATTTGTAAATCCTAAGTACCCAGCAGACTTCATTGAGAACGGCGACTTCAAGTGGTGCTGGGCTCCAGCTCACTACTTAAGCGATCTCATTCCTGATTCAGAGGATTTCCCTTATGTAGAGAATGAGTATTGGCAGTCAACAGGACTTTCTGAAGAGGAAGTACTTGCAAACGCTCAGAAGAAGGGCATCGATGCAGCAACAGTTAAGGATCTTGGTAAAGCAGTTTCTTACAACTTCTGGAACACATCAGGACTTCCAACACTTAACTCTTTCGTTCTTTCAACTGTTCCAGGTAACAGCTCAAAAGACGATACACTTTGCATCATGGATCGTAACCCATACTTCTGGAAAGTCGATGCAGCAGGCAATCAGCTTCCTTATGTTGATGCACTTCACTTCAACACAACTTCAGAAGATGGACAGGATCTTCTTATGTTCCGTTCAGGCGAGATCGATATCATTACAATCGCTATGAAGGACATTTCAGCAACACTTGGTGATCTTGGCGATGCAGCTGAGCTTCGTGAGTGGGGCACAACAAACTGGGGTAGTTACCAGATCACATTTAACTACACAAACACAGACGAGAATTATGCAACACTTTTTGCTAACCCAGATTTCCGTGAAGCTATGTCAATCTGCGTAGATAGAAAACAGGTTTCAGAGCTTCTTTCAGACGGATTCCTTGAGCCAGGCCAGGCAGCTCCAGCTGAAGGCAACATCGGATACGATGAAGAGTGGGCAACAAAGTGGACAGAATATGATGTAGACAAGGCTAAGAGCCTTCTTGAAGGATGTGGACTTGTAATGGGATCAGACGGATTCTACGATTTCGCAGATGGATCAGACTTCATGCTTACATTCCTTGCATATGATGGTGGTGCTGATGAATCATATCCAGTATTTGAGCAGTACTACAAAGCAGTTGGTATCAACTGTGCACTTAAGAACCTTGAAGTAGCAGCATTTGATGAGCAGATTGATAACAATGACTGGGTTGCAGTAATGGGACCTCACACAGCTATCGGTGGTGCTTCACTTAAAGATAGAGCAGCTCCATTCGTTCCTATCGCTCAGTCATCAGAGTGGTATGGTGAGTATGGTACATACTACCAGACAAAGGGCGCTCAGGGTGTTGAGCCTACAGGCGACATGGCTAAGCTTGTTGAGATCTATGACAAGTGGCGTTCAACATCTGATGAAGCAGAAAGAGACGCTTATCAGGAACAGATCTATCAGATCCACAAGGATAACCTCTGGTCAATTGGTTATCTTAAGGCAGAAAACTCATATGAGCTCATTAACTCAAAGATTAAGAACTATGCAGATAACCTTGTATGGGCTGACTGCTATCAGTATGCTAACATGACTCACTATGAGGTGCTTTTCAAAGCTGAGTAATATTATCAACACTAATTGAATTGGTAAATATTTCCGAGGGCGCGAAAGGTTTTTAAAACGCCCTCGGATTTTTTGAGAAAGGGACAGTTCTGATGGAGGAAAAAATGGCTAAAAAGAGCTTTGTTGGTAATCTGAAGGCCTTTTTTGAGAAAGACCTTGTTCAGTACATCGTTAAGCGTGTACTCATGTTTATTCCTACATTGCTTCTTATTTCAATTCTTGTTTTCTTCGTTATACAGCTTCCTCCGGGAGACTATGTATCAGCACATATCGCGGCTCTGGCCACAGAAGGTGAGCTGGTAGACGCAGATTACGCGGCATCAATGAGAGAAGACTATGGTCTTGATCTGCCAGTATGGCAGCAGTATATCAAATGGGTAAAAGATATCATCTGGACACCATCTGATACACCTTATTACAGACTTTATCACTCACACCACAACTGGAAGTACTCATTTGCATATGGTCGTGATGTTTGGAGCGTAGTAAATGACAGATTAGGATTAACTATTGGCGTTACTTTCATTATCATGTTGTTCCAGTATCTGGTATCAATACCTATAGCAGTATACGCCAGCACCCATCAGTATTCGGTGGGCGATTACATATCGGCCATCATAGGATTTTTGGGTACGGCTATTCCTAACTTTATTTTGGCTATTGTACTTATGTATTTATCTTATAGATGGACAGGCAACGCAAACGTAGGTCTGTTTACACAGGAAATGCTCAAGAACGGTGTTCACCTCTACAACTTTGGCGATTTCATGAAGAGAATGATCATTCCTATCGTCGTAATCGGTACAAGTGGAACTTGCGGTATTATCCGTTCAGTCAGAGCGCAGATGCTTGATGAAGTTGCTAGACAGTACACATTAACAGCAAGAGCTAAGGGTGTACCAGAAGGCAAGATCATTATGAAGTACTGCTTCAGAGCAGCTATCAACCCAACTGTTTCAGGTCTTGGCGGAGTATTATCAAGTCTTTTCTCTGGTTCAACTGTAACAGCTATGGTATTAAACATGCAGATTCAGGGACCTGTACTTTACAAGGCACTTCAGTCTCAGGACATGTACCTTGCAGGTGCTATCGTTATGATCCAGGCAGTATTGGTCGTAATCGGTGTACTTTTATCAGATATTGCACTTGCTTTCCTTGATCCAAGAATTCGTTATTCAGGAGGTAACAGATAATGGCAAAGCGCACAAAGTCAAAAGACGATTATTATCTTGCCTCCCAGTGGACCTTGATGGCAAGAAAGCTCAAGAAACACAAACTGGCACAGGTTTCATTCTTTATTTTAGCAATACTTTATATTGCAGCTCTTTTTGCTGATTTCCTTGCTCCATATTCACTTGATGAATTTGATGGACTTTACAGAAACTCAGCACCAACAGCAATCTATACAATCTACGATGGCCAGAATGTAGGACCTCACGTATACAAACTTGCCAAGCAGATTGATAAAAAAACATTTGAAGTAAGCCTTCAGCCAGATCTATCAGAGTATTACAAGATTCGATGGTTTGTACATGGCTCTGAGTACAAGATCTTAGGACTATTCCCTTGTGATCTTCACCTTTTTGGTGTAGGCGAAGGATCAAATGGCGGAACGGGAGCTAAGTTATTCCTCTTCGGAGCGGATTCACTTGGACGAGATATTTTCTCAAGAGTACTTCTTGGCGCAAGAATCTCGCTTTCAATCCCATTTGCCAGCGCGATCATAAGTTTCTTCCTTGGAATTGCAATCGGATCAATTTCAGGTTACTTTGGTGGAGCCATCGATATGGTAATACAGCGTATTATCGAGGTTATCGGTGCTGTACCTCAGATTCCTCTTTGGATGGCACTTTCAGCAGCTATCCCAGCCGGAATCTCAACAATTAAGATGTACTTCTACATGACGATCATTCTTTCATTCATTAACTGGACTGGAATGGCTCGAGTTGTTCGAGGCAAGTTCCTCTCTCTCAAGAATGAAGATTATGTAATGGCTGCCAGAATATCAGGTGTATCAACCTGGAAGATCATCTGGAAGCACCTTGTTCCTGGATTCATGAGTTACCTTATCGTATCACTTACTCTTGGAATTCCTGGATCGATCGTAGGTGAGACTTCTATGTCATACCTTGGACTTGGTATTAAGTCCCCTGCAACCAGCTGGGGTGTACTTCTTCAGGAAGCAAGCTCAGTTACTGACGTAGCAGCTAACCCACACAAGCTTATTCCAATTATCTTTGTAACAATCACAGTTTTGGCATTCAACTTCCTTGGAGACGGAATGCGAGATGCAGCTGATCCATACAAATAATCAGGAGGAATTTATGGAAAAGGAAAATATTATAGAAGTAAAAGACCTCCATGTTGATATAAAGATGATGGAAGGCACTCTTACACCTGTAAGAGGCGTAAACTTCGAAATAAAGCGCGGCGAGACACTTGGTCTTGTTGGAGAATCAGGTTGCGGTAAGTCAATTACATGTAAATCCATTCTTGCTATCAATGACAAAAAGTGTATTCCAAGCGGTGAGATCATGTTTAAAAATGAGGATGGAACAGAAGTAGATATCCTCAAGATGAATCCTAAGGGAAAAGAGATCCGTAATATCAGAGGAAAGCAGATTTCCATGATCTTCCAGGAGCCAATGGTAGCTTTTTCTCCAATGTACACAATTGGTAACCAGATCACTGAAGCAACTCTTTTGCATATTACAAAGGACAAGAAAAAGGCGAAAGAGATCTCTCTTGAAGTAATGAGAAAGGTTGGTATCGCCAACGTAGAAAAGAGATACAATCAGTATCCTCATGAGTTTTCAGGCGGTATGTTACAAAGAGCACTTATAGCTATGGCTCTTGTATGTAATCCAAAGCTCCTCATTGCTGATGAGCCTACTACAGCTCTTGATGTTACAATTCAGGCTCAGATCCTTGAGCTTATGAAAGAACTTCAGAAAGAGTTCAACATGGCTATCCTCTTCATTACACATGACCTTGGCGTTGTTGCCAGAATGTGTGACAGAGTAGCTGTTATGTATCTTGGAAAAGTCGTTGAGACTGGTGATTCCAAGACAATATATGCAAACCCTCAGCATCCTTACACAAGAGGTCTTATGGGCTCTGTTCATAAGATCGGTGGAAATAAGGAAGAGAGACTTTTCTCTATCGAGGGTACTGTACCTCTTGCCATGAATCTTCCAAAGCAGTGTGGATTCTATGACAGATGTGATTGCAGAATCGAAGGCCTTTGCGACAAGGCTGAGCCTGAGCTTGTAGAGACTGAGCCGGGACACAAGATTGCATGCTTTGCTTGCAACAATCCTGCTTGTCAGGCACATAGAAAAGAGGTAGAGGAGAGACTTGCAAAAGAAGCCTCAGAACCTGCACCAGAAGGAGGAAAGAAGCGTGGAAAAGGGTAATATTTTAGAAGTAAAACATCTTCACAAGCGTTTTACCTCCAAGAACGTAACAGTTAAGGCTGTTACAGATGTTTCTTTTAGCGTAAGAGAAGGCGAGACTATCGGTATCGTTGGTGAGTCTGGCTGTGGTAAGACAACACTTGGACGTTGTATCGTAAGAGCTTATGATGCATCTGAAGGTGAAGTAATGTACCGCACAGAGGCTGGCGAAGAGCTCGACTTCCTCAAAGTAGACAAAAAGAAGATGAAAGGAATCCGTAAAGAGATTCAGATGATCTTCCAGGATCCATATTCATCACTTGATCCTAGAATGACAGTACTGGACATCATCAAGGAGCCACTTAAGGCTAACTTCCCAAAGATGCCAGAAAGCGAAATGGATCAGAAGGCTAAGGACATGGCTGAGAAGGTAGGCCTTAATCCAGCTTACCTCATGAGATATCCACATGCGTTCTCTGGTGGACAGAGACAGCGTATCGGAATCGCAAGAGCACTTGTTCTTAATCCTAAGATCATTGTTTGTGACGAGGCTGTATCAGCCCTTGACGTTTCTATCCAGGCCCAGGTTATCAACCTGTTAAAAGACCTTCAGAAAGAAATGAAGCTCACATACATCTTCATTTCACATGACCTTTCTGTAGTTGAGCATATCTCTGACAGAGTAGGTGTTATGTACCTTGGTAAGATGGTAGAGTATGGCGAAACAGAGCAGATCTTCTCACATCCAAAGCATCCATATACAGAAGCTTTGATGTCAGCAGTTCCTGTCGCTGATCCTAACTTCCAGCAGGAGAGAATTCCTCTTAGAGGAGAGATTCCAAACCCTGCAAATCCACCAAGTGGATGTTACTTCCACACAAGATGCAGATTCTGTGATGAGAAGTGCAAAGAGATCACACCTGAGTACGCTCAGTATGAGCCAGGACACTTCGCAGCATGTATCAAAGCAGGTGAGTTAAAGCTTAGAGGCTTTGAATATACAGAAAATAAATAATCGATCCTAGAGCGGATGTAGGTCGCAAAATGACCATACATCCGCTTCTTAATTTATAAAAAAACTGAATATTTGACTAAAATGTAAAATGACAAAAAATGCAATGATTAATCAAGTATAGGGCAAAATCAATGTAGTTTCTTGTTGGTGACATGGGTAAAATAAGTATATATAATGATAAAGAGAACAGTGATTATCATTATAGCGTTTGTGATGTGGGGGATATCACATTTTGAGTTATTGGGAAGAGAGGGTTATATGGACAAGAAAAAGAGAGGAAAGGTCAGGGTATATCTGAGAAACAACTGGCAGTTGTACCTGATGCTCATAATTCCTGTAGTGTATATGGTCTTGTTTAAGTACAAGCCAATGCTCGGTGTAATTGTAGCTTTCAAGAAATTCAATGTTTTTAAAGGCATTTGGGATAGCCCATGGATAGGACTTGCAAACTTCAAAGAAGCTTTTACTTCGAAAGACTTCTGGAGTGCGCTTAAGAACACTTTGATACTTAATATCGGTGATCTTATCATAGGTTTTCCATTTCCAATATTCCTTGCGATATTTTTAAACGAGCTAAGAAGTGAAAGGATCAGAAAGACTACTCAGACTCTTTTGTACCTTCCAAACTTCCTTTCCTGGGTTATCATCTCAGGAATCGTTACACAGCTCTTTTCAAATTCAGGACTTGTAAACAACGTTATCACATCACTGGGGGGTGAGAGTGTATCGTTCCTAAGTAACTCGTTCCTGTGGAGATTTGTGTACTGGGTAATGGGTGTATGGCAGGGAGCTGGATATTCACTTATCGTTTATCTGGCAGCTCTTATGGCTGCAGATGCTTCCCTTGGAGAAGCTGCTTATATCGATGGAGCAACCAGACTTCAGAGAATATGGCATGTAACTATTCCACAGATTTCATCAACTATTACAGTTCTTTTGATCATGCAGATCGGAAAACTTGTTAATATCAGCTTTGACAGACCATATATGATGGGCAATACCCTTGTCAGGGATGCGTCAGATGTTATCAGTACTTACGTGTATTCCGTAGGTCTTGCGGCAGGAAGATTCGACTTTGCTACAGCAGTCGGTCTGTTCCAGACAGTAGTTGGAATTATCTTAGTATTTTCAGCTAATGCTGTTATCAAAAAAATGGGACAGGAGGGAATCATGTAATGAGCGCTATCAACAGTAAAAACGAACGACTATTCCAGTTTTTCTGGACAGCATTCTTCATTCTTATAACTTGCATTGCCATGATTCCTATACTTCGCGTTTTGGCAGTTTCACTTAGTGGTAAGAATGCAATCCTTGCAGGAAAGGTATTTATCCTCCCTGTAGACATCAATATAGAAGCTTATACAAGAGCACTTCAGAGCGGAAGCTTTGTAAATGCCTTCTGGTATTCAATCGTACTGATGCTTGCATCAACAGTAATAAATCTAGTAATGACAGTGCTTGCAGCATATCCTCTTTCAAAGAAGGGACTTGTTGGTGGCAAGATCGTAATGACACTCTTCGTTCTTACAATGTATCTTCACCCAGGTGTTATTCCTGAGTACCTGAACGTAAGAGACTTCAAGATGATAGACACTGTGTGGGCACTTATTGTACCAGGCGCCCTTAGTGCATACAACATGATCATCATGTGTAACGCTTTTAAAGGTATTGACGCAGCTATCTACGACGCAGCCAAGATCGATGGTTGCAGTGAAGCAAGATGTCTTTTAAGCGTAGTTCTTCCACTGGTATATCCAACAATGGCGACACTTGGATTATTCTACGCAGTAGGAAGATGGAACGGAATCAGCGATGTTTTGTACTATATCAATTCCTCCAAGTATTTTACAGTACAGATGGTACTTAAGCAGTTCGTTGAATCCATCAACGTTTCAGTTGAGGAAGGTCTTCAGACTAACCTCGTGGCAGAAAACATTAAGGCAGCAAGTATTGTGATATCAATGCTTCCAATGCTGATCGTATATCCTTTCGTTCAGAAGTTCTTTACAAAAGGAATCATGGTCGGAGCGGTAAAAGGCTGAGAGGTCTTGCTGAGGTAGTTTCGAAGCTAGACCGAACGTGTTCTGGCGAGCGAAGCGAGAGCAGAACTTCCTTGGCGAGCGAAACGAGAGCAGAAGTGAATCTAACTCTCATAGAGTTCAGATATTTTTTTCTTACAAAGGAGGATTACAATGAAAAAGAAACTATTGGCAACAGTGCTTAGTGCTTGCATGGTTATGGGCGTGCTCGCAGGCTGCGGAAACAGTAAAGCACCAGCTGACACAAACGGTACTCAGACAGCTGATTCTACTTCTGATTCAGGCTCAGCAGACACTGCGGCAGAAGATCTTAAGGGTGACGAAGTGGATATCACAGTAATGGTTTGGGACAGAGGTAATGCTGCACCAAACACAACTACTGAGGACAACGCGCTTACTCAGTGGATCCAGAAACAGATGAAGGATCTTTACAACATTAACGTTACTTACGTTTCTGTTCCAAGATCTGAGTCAGATGACAAAGTTAATATCATGATGTCTGGTGGAACAGCACCTAACATTGTATTTACTTATTCACAGGATCTTTTCTATAACTACGCATCAAGCGGAGCATTAAAAGACCTTTCATCACTCTATCAGCAGTATGGCTCAAATATTCAGCAGTATTGCGGTGAAGCTCAGAACGGTATCGGTGATCTTGGTGATCAGAAGTTTGCTGTTATGAAGCAGAGAGGAACAGAGAATGCTCGTCACACAGCTTATATCCGTAAGGATTGGCTTGATCAGCTTGGTATGGATGTTCCTAAGACAAAAGAAGAGCTTGGCAAATATCTCTATGCTGTTAAGGATGCTGGGCTTGGCACACCTTGGGCAATGAGCGGACGTTCAGATACAGAGAAGATGTATCTCAACTTCGTTGGTTCATATGTAACTCTTACAGATGACAAGATGGCTTACACCTATGCTGAGTCATACATGGCTGTAGCTCCTGGAGCAAAGGATGGTCTCAAGCAGCTCAATGAGTGGTATAACGATGGACTTATTACACAGGACTTCCCAACAGATACAGATGAGAGCGTATTCCTTGCAGATGTAGCTAATGGTAAGGTTGGTTTCGTCCTTGATGATACAACACACATCTGGGATTCTATTGCAGTCCTCAACACAACACTTGGTGCAGAGGATGCATCATTTATTCCAGTACAGTGCTTCGATCTTCCAGATGGATCATATAGAACACCTTTCGAGTACAGATATGCAATGTTCGTAATGATCCCAGAAGAGACAACAAACGATGAGCAGGCAGCAGCTTGCATGAAGTACCTCAACTGGCTTGCAGATCCAGCAAATGCAGTTCAGGTTCGTTACACACCAGAGCTTACATATGATGAGCTTGGCGTAGCAAATGAACCTTCAACAGCTGACAAAGAAGCTAAGGGATATCCTGGAACATGTGATGACCTTTGCATCATGAACCTCAACTTTGACTGGGTTAACGATTACGAGACAATGTCTAAGTCACAGTATGCTGCACAGGAACAGGATTGGGCTTCAGTAGAGTGGTATGAGAATTACTATGATGTTTGCGCAAACGGAAAGTATCGCTTCCCTATCTACGGATACATTTCAGATGAGCAGGCAACATACGGAACAGATATCAAGAACAAGATGCTCACATTCGTTTACAATTGTATCTGCGCACCTTCAGACCAGTTCGAAACTGTATATCAGAAGGGCTACGATGAGCTTGTAAATTCAGGACTTCAGAAGATTCTTGATGCAAGAGCAGCATATTACGATTCAGTAAACTGAAATAACTATTAAAAAGGTTTTTAATAAGGCTGGGGGGCTGCCATTAGGCGGCCCTCTTTAGCGCCTTATCTGATTGAATAGCAATTTGTTAATTTATATAATCTTCTTATAGGAAGATATATAAATTTGGAGGAGAATTATGAGATTCGGAGCACTTGAGGCAGGCGGCACCAAAATGATCGTAGCGATCGGTGACGAAAACGGCAAAATATTGGAGAGAGCATCTTTTCCTACTAAGACACCAGAGGAAACTATGCCTCAGATGATCGACTTTTTTAAGGATAAAGAAATTGAGAGCCTTGGAATAGCATGTTTTGGTCCAATCGACTTAAACAAGGATTCTAAGACTTATGGATATATCACATCTACACCAAAGCTTGACTGGAAGAACTATGACATTGTGGGTGCATTCAAAAAAGCATTGAACGTACCTGTCGGATTTGATACAGATGTTAACGGATCCCTTTTAGGTGAGATTACATGGGGATGCGCAAAAGATAAAACAGATGCCCTGTACCTTACCATTGGAACAGGTATAGGTGGAGGAGTCATGACAAATGGAAAGCTTCTCCATGGAATGCTTCATCCAGAACTTGGACATATCAGACTTGCCAAGGTTCCTGGAGATGATTATGCCGGAAAATGCCCTTATCACGGAACATGCTTTGAAGGTTTGGCAGCAGGCCCAGCTATCGAAGAGAGATGGGGCAAGAAAGCAGTTGAACTTGCAGATAGAGATGAAGTTTGGGAGCTTGAGAGCGAATACATTGCTCAAGCACTGTCTTCATTTATTCTGACACTTAGTCCGCAGATTATTATCCTTGGTGGCGGAGTAATGCATCAGATGCAGCTCTTTCCACTGATAAGAGAAAAAGTTGTTAAACAGCTTAATGGATATTTAAATACAAAAGAATTAGAGAACATGGATAAATACATCGTTCCAGCAAGTTTAAATGACGACCAGGGAATCATGGGCGCAGTGAAGCTGGCTATTGATGTTAAAGGAGAAATAAAATGAGAATTATCAAAGTAAGAGATTATCAGGACATGAGTAGAAAGGCAGCAAACGTTATCTCAGCGCAGATGATACTTAAGCCAGACAGCGTGTTAGGACTTGCAACAGGATCTACTCCTCTTGGATTATATGAAAAGCTCGTTGAATGGTACGGCAAGGGAGACCTTGATTTTGCACAGGTCAAGACAGTTAACCTTGATGAGTATGTAGGTCTTTCAGCTGACAATGATCAGAGCTATAGATACTTTATGAACAAGAACCTCTTTTCAAAGGTAAACATTGATCCAAAGAATGTAAATATTCCTGATGGTACAAACCAAGACGCCGAGGCAGAATGTGAGCGTTATGAGAAGGTTATAGAGAGTCTTGGGGGAATTGATATTCAGCTCCTTGGAATTGGAAATAACGGTCATATCGGCTTCAATGAGCCAGCTGAGACATTTATGATGAAGACACACAGAGTTGACCTTACAGAGAGCACTATAGAGGCTAATAAGAGATTCTTTGAGGATGTGTCTATGGTTCCTAGACAGGCTTACACAATGGGAATCGGAACCATCATGAAAGCCAAGAAGATCGTTATGGTAGCAAGCGGAAAGACAAAAGCACCGATCATTAAGGAGGCTTTCACAGGAGAAATCACTCCAAGAGTACCAGCTTCAGTTCTTCAGCTTCATCAGGACTTCACACTTATTGCAGATGAAGAAGCTCTTTCACTTATGTAATATAAAATAAAGATTTTAAAGCATAATTAAAGCGCAGCCGGATGACCGGTTGCGCTTTCTTTGTCGTTATAAGATCATCTCTTGTTCTCGTGCTCAAGAGAAGCCTTGATGAATCCTGAGAAAAGAGGATGTGGTCTGTTAGGACGAGACTTAAGCTCTGGATGAGCCTGTGTAGCCATGTGGAAGTCGTTTGAAGGAAGCTCGATCATTTCTACGATTCTTCCGTCAGGAGACATACCGCAAAGCCTCATGCCGTTCTGCACAAGGACTGTTCTGTAGTCGTTGTTAACCTCATATCTATGACGGTGACGTTCTGTGATGTCTGTTGAACCAAAGAGCTCGTAAGCCTTTGACTCTTTATCAAGTACACAAGGATATGAACCAAGACGTAATGTACCACCGATGTCCTCAACACCATTCTGGTCTGGTAAAAGAGCGATCATAGGATGTGTAGTGTTAGGATCAAACTCGATTGAGTGAGCATCCTTGTAACCAATGACATCTCTTGCAAACTCAATGATCGCAAGCTGCATACCAAGGCAAAGACCAAGGAATGGAACATTATTTTCACGAGCATATTTAATAGAAGAGATCATACCTTCGATACCACGATCACCGAATCCACCAGGAACAATGATACCGTCTACATCTGAAAGATAAGAAGCAACGTTTTCATCATTAACTTCTTCTGAATCAACCCACTTAATATCTACAGCAGTCTGATTTGAAATACCGCCGTGCTTGAGAGCTTCTACAACGCTGATGTATGCGTCATGGAGCTGAGTGTATTTACCAACAAGTGCAACCTTAACTTCGTGCTTAAGGGAGTAAAGTGTATCAACCATTGCCTTCCAGTCTGTAAGGTCTGGCTCTGGGCAATCAAGTTCAAGACATTCACAAGCTACCTGAGCCAAATGCTCTTTTTCCATTGCAAGAGGAGCCTCATAGAGGTATTCAAGGTCAAGGTTGTTAAGAACGTGGCTGCTAGGAACATTACAGAAAAGAGCTATCTTGTCCTTGGTATCCTGGTCAAGCTCGATCTCTGTACGACATACGATAACATCTGGCTGAAGACCCATTCCCTGCATAGTCTTAACTGCTGACTGTGTAGGCTTGGTCTTGATCTCTTCTGAGCAACGAAGGTAAGGAATAAGAGATACAAGGATGAGCATTGCATTTTCGCGTCCTACTTCATGCTGGAACTGTCTGATAGCCTCAAGGAATGGCTGTGATTCGATGTCTCCGACTGTTCCACCAACCTCGATGATGGCAATACGTGTCTCATCATCTGTGAAGTTTCTGTAGAATTTACTCTTTATCTCGTTTGTGATGTGAGGAATAACCTGTACTGTACGTCCGCCATAGTCACCACGGCGCTCTTTCTGAAGAACTGACCAGTATATCTTACCGGTAGTTACGTTAGAATTTTTATCAAGATTCTCGTCAATAAATCTTTCATAGTGACCAAGATCGAGGTCAGTTTCAGTACCATCTTCAGTTACGAAAACTTCTCCGTGCTGAACAGGGTTCATAGTACCTGGATCGATATTGATATAAGGATCAAACTTCTGCATTGTAACCTTGTAACCTCTGGCCTTTAAGAGTCTACCGAGTGATGCGGCAGTGATTCCCTTACCAAGTCCAGATACAACTCCACCAGTTACAAAGATATACTTTACAGCCATTTACATTTCCTCCTGATTATTGACGAGATAATATAGTTATTATTAATAAACACAAGCCATAATTATATAATTAAGCTTGAAGAAAATCTAGTTAAAAAATGAAGAAAATTGATTTAATAATTGAAATGTTGAAATATTGGATTGTACTCTATATAATAGTACAATATGAGTGTTATAATAAGCTAACTTATTATATCACGAACAGGTTGTAGTATCACGTAAATAAAGATTGGAATTTAAGATATGGATAATAATCAGAATCAGAGAAATAATAACCCTCTTGGAGGGGATAACAATTCTCCAAGAAGACAAAACATAATATTACTTTTGGTAGCAGCTTTGGTAACTATGATATGTATGACATATTTTCTCAAAGCGTTTTCCGATGATACCAACAGAGAGATTACTTACAGCGAGTTCCTTCAGATGGTTGACGATGGCAAGGTTGATAGCATTGTCATAGAGAGTGACAGGATTGATATTTATCCGGTTGATTCAAAAAAGGAAAATCAGAGTCCAAGCTATTACTACTTCACAGGAAACAATACAGTAACTTATTACACAGGTAAGGCTGAGGAGGACACAGACCTCACTAAGAGAATGCTCGAAGCTGGCGTTGATGTCAGCAGCGAGGTTCCTGACAACTCAGGTCTTATCCTTGCCTTCATTATTCAATATGTAGCACCAATTCTTTTACTGTGGCTTATCCTTTCATTTGTATTTAGAAAGATGAGCAAAGGCGGCGGACCACTTAGTGTTGGTAAGAGCAATGCTAAGGTTTATGTTCAGAAGGAGACAGGAGTAACCTTCAAGGATGTAGCTGGTGAGGATGAGGCAAAAGAGTCTTTGGTAGAAGTTGTAGACTTCCTTCATAATCCAGCCAAGTATTCCAAGATCGGTGCTAAGCTTCCAAAGGGTGCACTTTTAGTAGGCCCTCCAGGAACAGGTAAGACACTTCTTGCCAAGGCCGTAGCAGGTGAAGCACATGTTCCATTTTATTCACTTGCAGGTTCAGACTTTATCGAACTTTATGTAGGTGTAGGTGCCAGCCGAGTTAGAGACCTCTTTAGCGAAGCCAGCAAGAATGCACCTTGTATCATATTCATTGATGAGATCGATGCCATCGGACGTAGCCGTGACAACAAATACGGCGGTGGCAATGAAGAAAGAGAACAGACTCTTAACCAGCTTCTCTCTGAGATGGATGGTTTTGATTCATCAAAAGGTGTTCTCATTCTCGGAGCTACTAACAGACCTGAGATCCTTGATAAAGCGCTTCTTCGTCCAGGTCGTTTCGACAGAAGGATCATCGTTGATAAGCCTGATCTTAAGGGCAGAGAAGAGATCCTCAAGGTTCACTCCAAAGATGTCAAGATGGATGAGACAGTTGATCTTAAGGAACTTGCACTTGCTACAGGCGGATGCGTTGGTTCAGATCTTGCAAACATGATCAACGAGGCAGCCATCATTGCTGTTAAGGAAGGTAGAGAGTTCGTTAGCCAGAAAGATCTCATGGAAGCCTTCGAGCAGGTTATCGCAGGTAAAGAAAAGAAAGATTCAATCCTTAGCAAAGAGGAGAGAAAGCTTGTCAGCTACCACGAAGTTGGTCATGCTCTCGTAAGCGCAGTTCTTTCTAATACAGAGCCAGTTCAGAAGATCACAATTGTTCCTAGAACAAAGGGATCATTAGGATATGTTCTTCATCTTCCAGAAGATGAGAATCAGCTTAGGACCAAGGATGAGCTCCTTGAGAGAATCATCGTTTCACTTGGTGGACGTGCTGCAGAGGAACTTGTATTTAATACAGTAACAACAGGTGCAGCTCAGGATATCGACGATGCTACAGCAGTAGCAAGAAATATGATCACACTTTATGGTATGAGCGACAGATTCGGACTTATGCAGCTTGAATCTATCCAGAACAGATACCTCGATGGTAACAGAGTTCTGCAGTGCAGTGATGAGACAGCAACTCTTATTGATGAGGAAGTTAAGAAGCTTCTTGCTGAGTGCTACGAGAAAGCCAAGAAGATCGTTGGTGAACACCTCGACACTATGGACAAGATAGCACAGTTCCTTATTGAAAAAGAGACTATCACAGGCGCAGAGTTCATGAAGATCTACCGTGAGGCTGAGAACCTTCCTGAACCTACAGAAGAGGAGAAAGAAGCGGCCAAAGCTAAGAGACTTTACGCTACTAGAGCTGAGTCAGCTAAGGTTGGAGAGAACGTTCCAGTCAAGAAAAAGAGTGAGGAAGCGCCTAAGGAAGAAGTTCCTAAGGAAGAAACTCCTGCAGATGGACCTTTATTCAAAGAGACAGAGTCGATATTCACAACACCTGTTCAGAATGAAGAAACTAAAGATAATGATGAGAATCAGGACGATCAGCCAAATGTAGGCGGCGGTACATTCTCACATGTTCCAAATGACTTCGATAAATAATATAATGTAACTAAGACCAAACCAAATATGCTATTTGTGTTTGGTCTTTTATATCTAGAGAAAAATGAGTAATTTTGATATAAAAGAGGAACTCAAAAAACTTCCTAATAAACCAGGAGTTTATATCATGCGTGATGAGAATGACACCATCATGTATGTTGGCAAAGCCATAAACCTTCACAATCGTGTAAGGTCTTATTTTCGTGCCAACATTGGAAGAGGCCCTCAGATAGACCAGATGGTGAAGCAGATTGCCAGATTTGAATATATCGTGACAGACTCAGAGCTTGAAGCCCTGGTTCTTGAGAACAATCTGATAAAAGAGAATTCTCCTAGATACAACACTCTTTTAAAGGATGATAAGACCTATCCTTATATTAAGGTGACAGTGTCAGAGGATTTTCCAAGAGTTCTTTTCTCAAGACTTATGAAAAAGGATAAGTCCAGGTACTTCGGCCCATTTACCAGCGCGGCAGCAGTTAAGGACACCATTGATCTTATCAATAAGATCTATGGTCTTAGGACCTGTAACAGATCTTTGCCAAAAGAGATCGGAGCAGACAGACCATGTCTTAACTACCATATGAAGCAGTGCTGCGGTCCATGTACAGGCAATGTTACTAAGGAAGAATACAGAGAAAGAATCGATAAGGCCCTGGAATTTTTAAACGGAAATTATGGCGTTATCATGAAGGATCTGCAGCAAAAGATGGAGGCGGCATCTGAAGAGCTTGATTTTGAATCTGCCGCTAAGTACAGAGATCTTTTGGCAAGTGTGAGAGTTGTTGCCCAGAAGCAGAAGATGACTGACTCCTCTATGGAGGACAAGGATATAGTAGCTATCGCTTCTGATGATAAGGATGCGGTAGTTCAGGTATTCTTTGTAAGAGATGGAAGGCTCATAGGACGAGAGCATTTCTATATGACCCACGTTTCAGAGAACCCATCAGGAGAGATACTCCAGAACTTTGTTAAGCAGTTCTATGCAGGAACCCCATTTATTCCAAGGGAGTTGATCTTACCAGAACCAATTGAGGATATGGAGATAATAGAACAGTGGCTATCTCAGAGAAAGGGCAGCAGGGTGTATATATCTGTTCCTGAGAGAGGTCAAAAAGAAAAACTCATGGAGCTTGCTACTCAGAACGCAGAGCTTGTTCTTTCTAAAGATAAAGAGAGGATAAAGCGCGAAGAGGGAAGGACCATTGGAGCAGTAAAAGAAATAGAAAAGCTTCTTGGCCTTAAAGGGCTTAACAGAATGGAAGCCTTTGATATATCTAATATAAGTGGCTTTGCAAATGTTGGTTCCATGGTGGTCTACGAAAAGGGTAAGCCCAAAAAGAGCGACTATAGAAAGTTCAGGATAAAGTCTGTGGCAGGACCTGATGATTATGCCTGCATGCATGAAGTCTTAACACGAAGACTTCTTCATGGAATCGAAGAAAAGCACGAACTTGAAGTAAGAGATATAGACGCCCAGTATGGAAGTTTTACCAAGTTTCCAGATCTGATACTGATGGATGGTGGAAGAGGGCAGGTCAATATCTGCCTGCAGGTGCTTGATGAACTGGGAATCCATATTCCTGTCTGCGGTATGGTCAAAGATGATAACCACAGGACACGAGGCCTTTATTACAACAACGTGGAGCTTCCTATAGATACGAGATCAGAAGGATTTAAGCTGATCACAAGGATTCAGGATGAGGCCCACAGATTTGCTATCGAATATCACAGATCACTTCGTAGCAAGGCCCAAGTCAAGAGTTCACTTGATGATATTCCGGGAATTGGACCAGCACGTAGAAAGGCTCTTATGAAGGGCTTTAAATCCATTGAAGATATCAAAAACGCTTCTGTTGAGGAGCTTGCTGCAATACCTGAAATTCCTGAAAATATTGCGCAGCAGATATATGACTTTTTTCATATTCTATGATATTATTTAGCCGTGTGAGTATGCACATTAACATGAAAAATTTGGAGGGGAACAAATGGCGAGTGTTAGTCTTAAAACTATCATTGAAAGAATGAAACTCGAGAATCTGACACCTGAACTTGACATCAAGAAGATCAGGATCAGCCAGCCGGATATCAACAGACCTGCTCTTCAGCTTGCTGGATATTTCGAGCACTTTGAGGCAACAAGACTACAGGTAATTGGCTTCGTAGAATACACGTATATGGAATCTTTTTCAGATGATGAAAGAGAAAAGATGTACAGAGAATTTCTCTCGTTCGATATTCCTGGTGTAGTATTCTGTAGGGAACTTGCGCCAGATCCTCTTTTCATAAAGATCGCTATGGAAGAGAAGGTCCCAGTGCTGATGACCAAGAAGTCAACATCATCATTCATGGCTGAGATCATCAGATGGCTTAATGTTAAGCTTGCTCCATGTATTTCTATTCACGGCGTATTAGTTGATGTATATGGTGTCGGCGTTCTGATCACTGGTGAGAGTGGAATCGGTAAATCTGAGACTGCTATCGAGCTCATCAAGAGAGGACATCGTCTTGTATCTGATGATGTCGTTGAGCTTAGAAGAGTCAGCGAAGAGACACTTATTGGAACAGCGCCTGATATTACCAAGCATTTCATTGAGATGAGAGGTGTTGGTATCATCGATGTCAAGTCACTTTACGGTGCATCAAGCGTTAGAGAGACACAGACCATTGACCTTGTTATCAAGCTTGAAGATTGGGACAAGGACAAGGAGTATGACAGACTTGGCCTTGAGGAAGAGTACACAGAGTATCTTGGCAACAAGGTAGTTTGCCATCGTATTCCTATTCGTCCAGGTAGAAACCTTGCTGTTATCTGTGAATCAGCGGCAGTTAACCACAGACAGAAGGCTATGGGCTACAACGCAGCTCAGGAGCTTTATAATAGAGTTCAGAATTCACTTGCAAAAAGACGCGGTGAAGATGATGACGATGAATAATAACTAATAGAAAGAGGTTTTGTTATGGCTAGATATGTATTTGGCGCAGATGTAGGGGGAACAACTGCAAAGATCGGTCTTTTGACTGAGACTGGTGAGAAACTGGATTTCTGGGAAATCCCAACAAGAACAGAAAACCATGGAGAAATGATCTTAACTGATGTTGCAGAAGCAATCAGAAATAAGATGAAGGAAAGAAACATTGATGATTCAGATGTGATCGGTGCTGGTGTTGGCGTTCCTGGTGCTGTCAATGTTGATGGACTTTGCTATCAGGCAGTTAACCTTGGCTGGGAGAACTACAACGTAGTTAATGAATTCCATTCAAAGTTAAAGCTTCCAGTTAAAGCTGGTAACGATGCTAACGTAGCTGCTCTTGGAGAAGCTTGGAAGGGCGGTGGACAGGGCTATCCTAACATGCTCCTTGTAACACTTGGAACTGGTGTTGGTGGTGGTATCATCAACGAAGGCAAGATCCTTACAGGTGCTAAGGGCTCTGGCGGAGAGATCGGACATATTCATCTTGTAGATGATGAAGTAGATGCTTGCGGATGTGGCAATCACGGATGCTTTGAGCAGTATGCATCTGCTACAGGCGCTATGAGAATTGCCAAGAGAATGCTTGCTGCCAGTAGTGAAGACAGCGTTCTTAGAAATGGTGATTTCGAATGCAAAGACGTGTTTGACGCAGCCAAGAAGGGTGATACTCTTGCTGTTAAGATCGCAGAGCAGTACGGATATTATCTTGGAAAAGGTATCGCTATCACAGCAAGTGTAGTTAACCCTGAGATCATCGTACTCGGTGGTGGCGTATCCAAGGCTGGTGAGATGCTCTTTGATCTTCTCATGCCAAGCTTTAAGAAATACGTATTCCCAGGCTGTGCATCAGCTAAGTTTGCGCTTGCAAAACTTGGAAATGACGCAGGCGTTTATGGCGCTGCCAAGATGATGATACAGTAATAGATATAAAGGATGTAACAATTTGAATAGCAGTTTGATAGAAGCTATGAGACAGATCGTCTCAGCGGATAATTTATTAATTAATGAACCTATGAGCAGGCACACTACATTTAGAACTGGTGGGCCTGCCTGCTTGTTTTTGAGACCAGAAAATCAGGACCAGTTAAAAAAGGTCATGGACTTTGTAAGACGCCTTGGAACTGATTATTTCGTACTTGGCAATGGTAGTAATCTTCTGGTTTCTGATGAAGGCTATGATGGAGTGATCATCTCCCTTAGCAAATTTAATAAGGTAGAATTAAAAGGAACAAATCAGATTTATGTAGAAGCAGGTGCTATGAATTCCACCATCGCTTCTTTTGCAAGAGATAACGCACTCACAGGTTTTGAGTTTGCAGCGGGAATTCCGGGAACCATCGGTGGAGCAATGATCATGAACGCTGGTGCCTACGGCGGAGAAATGGCTCAGGTTGTAACTGAGGTCACAGTTCTTTCTCCAGAAGGCGAGATCATGGTTCTTGATAACAACACCATGGAATTTGGTTATCGCACAAGTGCTATCAAGAATAAAGGCTTTATAGTCTTATCAGTTCTATTAACCCTCAAAAGAGGAAAAGAAGAAGAGATAACATCTCAGATGAAAGAACTTGCCGAGAAACGCCGCGATAAGCAACCTCTCGAATATCCAAGCGCAGGTTCAACCTTCAAACGTCCGGAAGGCTACTTCGCAGGCAAGCTCATCGAAGACGCAGGCCTTCGCGGATTCTCCGTTGGCGACGCCCAAGTCTCCGAGAAACATTGTGGCTTTGTAGTTAATAAAGGGTCAGCCACATCTACAGATATTTATAACTTGATAAAAGAAGTTCAAAAGGTTGTCTATGAAAAAGCTAATGTTAGACTCGAGCCTGAAGTTATAATATTGGGTAAATTTAGTTAAGATAAGTTTAAACCGTTAGTTTTTGATAATATATTTTGTTTATTTATTGAGAGTGGCGTGTGCTGGTATATTTTTCATGAGACAGCGTTAAAAAACGTTAGCACTTAGGTGCTGTATTTTAGCACCTTAGTACCATTACGTTTTTTACCGAGCGAAAGCGTCTGTCGAATGTAAAATATACCAGCACACGCCCCCCAAAAAAGAAAGGGAACACTATGAGGTTTGTAATAGTCACGGGAATGAGTGGTGGCGGTAAGTCTACAGCCATACATATGCTTGAAGATGCAGGTTTCTACTGCGTTGATAATCTGCCTGTTTCTCTTATTGAGAAATTCGCAGAACTCATCACAATGCCTGATAGTGAGATCAATAAAGTCGTCCTCGGTATAGATGCAAGAGCTGGTCAGCAATTTGAAGAAGTTGCTGGAATGATCGATTCCCTCAAGGAAAGGGGCATCCCTGTAGAGGTCCTCTATATGGACGCCAGCGATCAGGTTCTTATCAAAAGATATAAGGAAACCCGAAGGATCCATCCTATGAACGTCAACTCTGTTGGCGACAGGATCGAGGATGGAATCGCCAAGGAAAGAAACGTTCTAGCAGAAGTAAAAAAGAGAGCTGATTACGTTATTGATTCATCTCAGCTTCTTACCAGAGAACTCAAGGAAGAATTAGACAGGATCTTTGTAAAGAATGAAGAGTACAATTCACTTATGATCACAATTCTTTCATTTGGATTTAAGTATGGAATTCCTTATGACGCAGATCTTGTTTTTGATGTGAGATTTTTACCAAATCCATTTTATATTGATGAACTCAAGCATCAGACAGGTAATGACAAAGGGGTTCAGGATTACGTTAAGAGCTTTCCTGCATGCGGTGAATTCGTTGATAAGCTTGAAGATATGCTCAAGTTCCTTATTCCTGGATATGTTCAGGAAGGCAAGTATCAACTTGTTGTTGCCATTGGCTGTACCGGCGGCCAGCATAGAAGTGTGACTATTGCAAATGAGCTTTATGACAGGCTCAAAGCTTCAAAAGGTAACTATGGACTTAAGATTTTCCACAGGGATGTCAAGCAGGCTAAATAGCAGGTAAGGTGAGATATGTCTTTTTCATCAGAGGTTAAAGAGGAGCTGGCTAAGCGAATCGGAAGCTCCAGACACTGTCAACTGGCAGAACTTGCTGCTATCATAAGTAGCGCAGGATATATCGAGATAAAAGACGGCATAGCAACAGCGCTATACCTACAAACCGATAATCAGTTGGTGGTCAGAAAGTTCTTTACATTAATAAAAAAAGCATTTAATATAGGAAATGGTATTTCGTCAAGTGCCCATGATAACAAGCCTGTGATAGACGACGTGGGACTGATAGATTCTTGCCTTAAGGCTATCAAGATGATAGACGGTGATGGCAGGATTCGTGACATAAACGAAGGAACAAATCCAATTGTAACCAGAAATTCGTGTTGCAAGAGAGCGTTTATTAGAGATTCGTTTTTATGTCTTGGATCCATCAGTGATCCAAACAAGGGATACCATTTAGAATTTGTATGTGATTATGAGGCTGAGGCCACATTTTTACAGGAACTCATCGAGAGTTTTGATATAGAAGCCAGAATAGTTCGTCGCAAAAAATATTACGTCCTCTATATCAAGGAGGGTGCTGGAATAGTAGACCTGCTTAATATAATGGAAGCGCCAGTTAGTCTTATGAATCTGGAGAATCTCAGGATCGTCAAAGAGATGAGGAACTCCATCAATAGAAGAGTTAACTGCGAGGTTGCCAATATTACCAAGACCGTTAATGCAGCTACCAAGCAGATAGAGGATATTACATATATAAGGGACCATTATGGTTTTAATAAACTGCAGGAGAGCCTTCGCGAGATGGCGGAGATCAGACTTGAGCATCCAGATGCAACACTTTTGGAGCTTGGAAAGTTCTTGGATCCACCTGTTGGTAAGTCAGGAGTTAATCATCGACTTAGGAAACTAAGCGAACTTGCGGATAAGTTAAGATCCTAAAGGAGGGGAATTATGTTAACAAAATCTATCGAAATCAAGTTACCTAGAGGCCTTGAGGCTAGACCAGTTGCAGAGCTTGTACAGCTCGCTAGCAAATATGAGAGCACAGTACATATCGAGGCTCAGTCCAAGAAAGTAAACGCTAAGAGCATCATGGGAATGATGACACTTAATATCGCATCTGGCGAGCTTGTTACTGTTATCGCTGATGGAACAGATGAAGAGAATGCTGTAGCTGATATGGAGAAGTTCCTTCAGGGAAGCCACAAATAATAGAAAAGAAATAGAAATAATTGAATAGATAAAAAAAGCCCTATAAAAGGGAGGATGCCAGGTAAGCTACCCTTACCTGGCATATTATGAAAAAGTTTTTTATTTGGTATTGTCTTAACTCATCTGACACTATTATAATAACAAGCCAATATGTCCAAAAGATGATTTGAAGTAACCATTCTTTTAATTAATTGTAAACAAATTATGAACGCCCACATGTCGCTAAAATGATGTGATGAGCTTTTTTTATGCCCAAAACCCGCATATATGGTATACTTTTCTTGAGGTGGCAATTGTGCTTAATTCAATCTTTTTTATCTATGAGAATGAGATCATAGTTCCTTTAGTTCAGGACGAATCAGCCTATGTGGTGGAACAGGGCTATTCATCTGCTGTATTCGAGGCATCTAAGTTTCCAGAAAACGATTATACATCACACAAAAAGACTATTCTGATTGCTACAGATTCACAAGCTAAGGCAAAAGAGCTCTCGGAAAAAGGTTTTTATGTCATAGGAATAGCTCATGCAGAGAATACTTCTTACGAATTCAAGGGACTTAAATATATTTTTACAGATATTTCCGAGGTGGATATAGACTCTTTTGTTAAGGCATATCAGAGATATGCTGGCGAACCCTGGGAAATTCTTAAGACAGAGAGACTTGTTGTAAGGGAGACAACCCTAGAAGACGTAGATGAATTCTACAGACTTTATGCGGATCCGGAAATAACACGCTATATGGAAGGTCTTTTTGAGAATCCTGAAGATGAAAAAAGATATCAAAAGGACTACATTGATAAAGTATATGGACTTATGGGCTTTGGAGTGTGGACGGTTGTCAGAAGGTCAGATGGTGTCGTTGTTGGAAGGGCAGGATACTCCGTAAGGAATGGCTTTGACGATATAGAGCTTGGCTTTTTAATTGGAAAAGAGTACCAGAGACAGGGCTATGCCATGGAAGTTTGCTCGGCAATCCTTGATTATGGCAAGGTTGTCTTGCAGCTTGATAAGGTACAGACTTTAGTCAAGGCGGAGAATAAAGTCTCAATACACATATGTGAGAAATTAGGATTTGAGCAGACAGATACTGTAGAAGTTGAAGAGAACATCTATGGTCAGGAATATAATGCAGGTCAGAAAGTGCCATTTAACGAGTGTCGACACGGGACATACGTCAGAATGATCAAATTATTATGGTAATTTTTAGGTTCTTCCTATAATATATATTTGTAGTTTATAGGAAGGATGATTGAATAGGTACGAAGCGTCGTATGGAACGCTTAGAGGAGCGGTATCTATCGGAGGTATTATGAGTTCATTAGAATTATTTAGTCTTGTAGCGGGCCTTGTTGGTGGCCTTGCAATGTTCCTTTACGGAATGAATGTTATGAGTGGAGGCCTTACAAAGGCAGCAGGCGGCAAGTTAGAGAGCGTACTTGCCAAGGTAACCGAACATCCAATCATAGCTTATGCTTTTGGTGTTGCAGTAACTGCTATAGTTCAGTCTTCATCAGCATCTACTGTCATGGTAGTTGGTCTTGTAAATTCAGGTATCATGACTCTTAGACAGGCAGTAAACGTTATTCTTGGTGCCAACCTCGGTACTACATTTACTGCATGGCTTCTTTCACTTAACGCGATCAGTAGTGACAATTTCTTTATAAATCTTCTTAAGCCCAAGTCATTTACACCATTTTTGGCTATATTTGGCATTGGTCTTTATATGTTTTCCAAGAGTGAAAAAAAGAAGAATGTAGGAACTATCCTTCTTGGATTTTCTGTTCTTATGTTTGGTATGAGCAGCATGTCAGATGCGGTCTCACCACTTAAGGATGTTGAGTCTTTCAAGCAGCTTCTTACAACCTTCAGTAATCCATTCATCGGATTTCTTGTAGGTATTATCTTTACTATGGTTATTCAGAGCTCGGCCGGTACTATTGGTGTACTTCAGGCTTTGTCTCTTTCTGTTAAGATCAAGCACAGTGTTGCCATTCCAGTAGTTGTTGGTGCTGAGGTTGGTACATGTATTACAGCTATTCTTTCATCCTTTGGAGCTAACAAGAACGGAAAAAGAACAGCTCTTATGCATTTGTATTTCAATGTAATAAAGGCAGTTCTTTTCATGATCATCTTCTATTCATTAAATACGGTACTTCATTTTGCGTTTATGGATAAAGAAATTGGAATGGCAGGAATTGCTGGAATCCACACACTTATAAATCTCGTTGCAACGCCGCTGATGCTTCCATTCTCCGGAATCCTGGTAAACCTTGCCATGAAGACTATTCCTATCGATGACAAGGAAAAGAAAGAACAGGAAGAGCAGGAAGGTCTTCGCACACTGGACCCACTGTTCCTTTCAAACCCTCCATTTGCCCTTGAGCAGGCTAGACAGACAGCTGTTACAATGGCCATTATGACAAAAGAAGCATTGAATAAGGCAATTGACCTTATTACTGATTATCATAAAGACACTGCAGAAGAAGTTGAGTACCTCGAGCAGCAGGTAGATAGATACGAGGATGAGCTTGGAACATATCTTATGAAGATCAATTCTCATCACCTTGCTCCAGACGACAGCCATACTCTTTCACTTCTCTTGCATTGCATTACAGACTATGAGAGAATTAGTGACCATGCTCTTAACATTGCTGAGAAGGCAAAGAGCATGGATGAAAACGGACGAAGCTTTTCACCTAAAGCTCAGGCTGAGATGGATATTTATTCAACAGCGGTCAGAGATATCGTAGATACTTCTATAACTGCTTTTGATAATCAGGATGTTAAGCTTGCCAAGACTATTGAGCCACTTGAGGAGACAATCGATGAGATCCAGAAAGAGGTTAAGCGTCGTCATGTTAGAAGACTTCGTAAGGGCAAGTGTACTATCGAGCAGGGCTTTGACCTTAGCGATATCGGAACAGACTTTGAGCGAATTGCGGATCACTGCAGTAACATTGCGGTAGGTATCATCGAAGCCCACGAAGACAACTACTTTGCACACGGCTATCTCGAGACCTTAAAGGCTGAAAAGAATGATGGATTTGAGCAGGCAGTTGATTTCTATGAGAGAAAATACCGCTTACCTTCAGTTAAGTACTAATTAATTTCAGGGAAAGAGTGTTATGAACATTAGAAAATTAAAGTACCTTGATGAACTTATTGAAGCACAGAGAGAAAGAAATAAGCTTCAGGGTGCAACTATCGTGGTTGAACATAAAGGCAAAAGAGTCTATGAGAACCACTACGAACCAGATAGAGAAGACAGTATTTATAAGATCTTTAGCATGACCAAGCCAATTACAGCCTTGGCGGCTATGATGCTTTACGAAAGAGGGAAGCTTGATCTGATGAGCAATGTATCAGATTATCTTCCTGCTTTTGCTGATTGTAAAGTTGTAACTCCAGATGGAATACAGAAGGCGCAAAATCCTATTAAGATCATCAACCTTCTCAATATGACATCAGGAATTGCAGGTTCAGGAGATTTTGGAGAAGCTGAGAGATCCATGAGCAAAGTCTTCAAAGAGGCTAAGATTCAGAGAGAATCCGGAATCCTTAAGAACAACATTGATGTTTGCAACAAACTTGCAGAAGGCTATCTTGCATTTGAACCAGGAACAGGTTACAAATATGGCTACTCAGCAGATATCATGGCTGGAGTTATCGAAGCTATCACAGATATGAAGTATTCAGAGTTCCTTAGAAAAGAGATCTTTGATCCTCTTAACATGGATGATACTGGATTTAAGATCGACATGGGCAAGACTTCCAGACAGGCGATTTTATATAGAAGAGACAAGAATAACAAAGTTGTAAGAGCTGAGGTTGATGTTGCCCGTAGAATGGATATGGAAAATCCTTTCGAGGATCCTTGGTTTGAAAGAGGCGGAGCAGGTCTTTATTCTACAGCTTCAGATTATTCACATTTCACGCAGATGATCCTTAATAAGGGTTCTTACCACGGCAAAGAGCTCATTGGTAAAAAGACTCTAAGCTACATGTTAAGCCCACAGCTTAACGCACTGCAGCTTGAGGATTTTGCAATAGATGAAAATCAGGGTTACAACTATGGTAACTATTTTAGAGTGCTTACTGATCCTGCAAAGGCTCTTTCAAACGGAAGTACTGGCGAGATTGGTTGGGGAGGATTTGGCGGAACTTATTTCTTTGTAGATCCTTCAGAGGAACTGACAGTAATCTATATGCAGCAGATTGAAGGCGGCTATGACAGCAGCTTCATCCGCGGTGTCAGACAGATTGTATATGGAGCTATTTAAAAATGGAATTTGAGTTTTTAGAAAAGAAGGAACAGGGCAAGTTCATTACCCGATATGACCTTCATTACAGAACATCTGATGATCAGGAAAAGATATATGAAATGATCAGCAGAAATCCAGACCTTAAGACAATGGATGATCTTAAGAATCCTAAAGAAGATGCAGTTGCCATTATCATGCATGATGAGACAGGCGAGAAGATCCTCATTAACAAAGAGTTCAGAATGGCAACAGGGGAATGGGTTTATAACTTCCCTGCAGGACTTATAGATGAAGGCGAGACTGCAGAGCAGGCTGCCAGAAGAGAATTAAAAGAAGAAACAGGGCTTGATGTAATACGCATAGATGATTGGTGGGGCAAGTGCTACAGTGCGATCGGTTTTTCTAACGAGAGAAATGCTTGTTGTGTAGGCGTTGCCGGAGGTACTTTTTCAGAGAGTACTTCAACTCAGGAAGAGATCGTTCCTGGCTGGTATACCAAAAAAGAGATCAGAAATCTTTTAAAGACTGAGGCTTTTGCAGTCAGAACTCAGGCGTATTGCTATCTGTGGTCCAGACAATAGTTTTTTTACCAGATTAGTGGAAAGTAGAGCATGAGCGAAAAGAAGGATCAAAGTAAAAAAGGAATATATAAAGAAGCAGACCATGGTGAAGAGCTGAAGCGAGGCATCATCGGTCTTAATATATGTGAGGAATGTGGCGGATTTTGTACCGAGAAGCTCCCTCTTATGGAAGGTCTTCCTGTAAATGCGCAGGTAAGCCTTATGGAGCACTCAGTCCATGAAACCCTCAAGAAGAACAGCTATCTTTTCAGAGAGGGAGAGGCAGTTGACTCCATATGTATAATAAGAAAAGGAAGAGTTAAACTTTGTCGATATGATTCTCTTGGTCGTGAACAGATCATTACCATATTGGCAGATCATGATATCATTTGGGAAGGCATGTTCCTTGACGGAAGCGTCTATCCATATTCTGCAGTGTGCCTTACCAATGCGTCTATCTGTCTCATTCACAGAGACGATTTCATAAAGGTGGTTGATAATCCAACTGCCGCCATGAACATCATAATTCTTCTCAGCAAAAAGCTTCATGATGCTAATGAGAGAAATATGCTGTTATCTACCAAAGACCCCATGGCAAGACTTGCAGGCTTTTTGATGTACAGAGTAGACAGAAGCCCTAGTGACGATATTGTGCTCAAACTCGATGACATAGCAGCAAGCGTGAGCCTTCGAACAGAGACAGTTTCTAGGAAGCTTCGCGAAATGGAAAAGATGCACCTTATTGAGAGACTTGGACATGCAAGGATAAAGGTGCTTGATAGAGATACTTTGCGGGAGATTTATATTTCCCAGTGATTTAGATTGGAGTTTTTATGATTAAAGGAGCTATTCATTCTATAGAGACCTTTGGTTCTGTAGATGGACCTGGAATTAGATTTATTGTATTCCTCAAAGGATGCAATCTTAGATGTAAATATTGCCACAACGTAGATACCTGGGATCCGCACTCAGAAGACATGAGAACAGCAGATGAGATTCTGGATTTTGCTGAAAGATATCGTAGCTACTGGGGTGAAGAAGGTGGAATAACTGTAAGTGGTGGAGAGCCACTTCTTCAGATTGATTTCCTTATTGACTTGTTCAAAAAGGCTAAGGAGCGAGGTATCAACACTTGTATTGATACAGCAGTGCAGCCATTCACTAAGGAAGAACCATTCTTTTCAAAGTTTGAAGAGCTTATGAAATATACAGATCTGCTCCTTGTTGATATCAAGCATATCAATAGAGAAGAGCACATTAAGCTCACAGGACTTCCTAATGATAATATCAAAGAGTGTTTTGAATATCTTGATCAGATAGGTAAGCCAATCTGGATCCGACACGTATTGGTTCCAGGAATTACAGACAACGATGAATATTTAAGAGAGACCAGAAAATTTATTGAGAAATTTTCTAATATAAAGAGAATAGATGTGCTTCCATACCACTCAATGGGACAGATGAAGTTCAAAGAACTTGGAATTCCATATCAGCTTGAAGGTGTTGAATCACCAACAACAGAGCGCGTTGAGAACGCCAGAGCAATTTTAAACGGAAAAAAGAACTGATTTTATCGGTTCTTTTTTTATTTCTGTGAAACTTTTGTGAAAAGTGAAAAAAATAATAAAACTTGATTTCAATCAATGTTTGAACAAATTGTAAATGATAATATGACTTCCGGTAGATAATAGTGATAAATAATTAACAAACAATTGTTAGTTTTGAAAGGAGATATACCATGAACGAAGCATGGAGAGGTTTTAAAGGAACCCACTGGCTGGATGACGTTAATGTAAGAGACTTCATCCAGAATAACTACACACAGTATGATGGAGATGAGAGCTTCCTTGCTGATGCTACAGATGCTACTAACAAGCTCTGGGGCAGATTACAGGAGCTTCAGAAAGAAGAGAGAGAAAAGGGCGGCGTACTTGAGTGCGAGACAGAAGTTGTATCTAGCCTTACAGCATATGGCCCTGGCTACATCGACGAGTCTATGAAGGATCTTGAGAAGATCGTTGGTCTTCAGACAGACAAGCCTCTTAAGAGAGCATTCATGCCTTACGGCGGAATCAAGATGGCTGAGGAAGCTGCTGAGACTTACGGATACAAGGTAAACGAGAAGTTCCACAAGATCTTCACAGAGTACCACAAGACTCACAACCAGGCTGTATTTGATGCTTACACACCTGAGATGAGAGCTGCTAGACACAGCCACATCGTAACAGGTCTTCCAGATACATACGGCCGTGGACGTATCGTAGGCGACTACAGAAGAGTTGCTCTTTACGGTATTGATTTCCTTATCGCTAAGAAGCAGGAAGATTACAACAACTGCGGCGATGGCACAATGCTTGACCATATCATTCGTCAGAGAGAAGAGATCTCAGAGCAGATCAGAGCTCTTAAAGGAATGAAGGAAATGGCTGCTGTATACGGATTCGATATTTCACAGCCAGCTAAGAACGCAAAAGAAGCTATTCAGTGGCTTTACTTTGGATATCTTGCAGCTATCAAGACTCAGAACGGTGCTGCTATGTCTGTTGGACGTGTTTCAACATTCCTTGATATCTATATTGAGAGAGATCTTAAAGAGGGAACACTTACAGAGTCAGAGGCTCAGGAGCTTATCGACCACATGACAATGAAGTTCAGAATGGTTAAGTTTGCTCGTATCCCTTCATACAACAACCTCTTCTCAGGAGACCCAGTATGGGCAACACTTGAGGTTGGTGGACTTGGTATGGATGGTCGTCACATGGTTACAAAGAACGACTACAGATTCCTCCACACACTTGAGAACATGGGACCTTCACCAGAGCCTAACCTTACTGTTCTTTATACATCAAAGCTTCCAGCTACATTCAAGAAGTATGCTGCTAAGATTTCTGTTACAACATCTTCAATCCAGTACGAGAACGATGATGTTATGAGACCTATCTGGGGCGATGACTACAGCATCTGCTGCTGCGTATCTGCTACACAGACTGGTAAAGAGATGCAGTTCTTCGGTGCTAGAGCAAACCTTGCTAAGTGTCTTCTTTACGCTATCAACGGTGGTAAGGACGAGAAGTTCCTCACAAAAGATGGTAAGCACATGCAGGTTGGACCAGAGATGGCTCCTATCACATCAGAAGTTCTTGACTATGATGAAGTTATGCACAAGTATGACATCATGATGGATTGGCTTGCAGGACTCTATGTAAACATCCTCAACCTTATCCAGTACATGCATGACAAGTACTACTACGAAGCAGCTGAGATGGCTCTTATCGATACAAACGTAAGACGTACATTCGCTACAGGTATCGCTGGTTTCTCACACGTTGTAGATTCACTTTCAGCTATTAAGTATGCAAAGGTTTCAACTGTTCGTGATGAGTCTGGTCTTGTAGTTGATTACAAGATCGAGGGAGACTTCCCAAGATACGGTAACGATGATGAGAGAGCTGATGAGATCGCTGTATGGCTTCTTAAGACATTCATGAAGAAGATCGAGAAGCACCACACATACCGTGATTCAGAGCCTACAACATCTATCCTTACAATTACATCAAACGTTGTTTATGGTAAGGCTACAGGTGCTACACCTGATGGAAGACCTGCATTCGCTTCATTCGCACCTGGTGCATCACCATCATACGGTGCAGAGCAGAATGGTCTTCTTGCATCACTTAACTCTGTTGCTAAGATTCCTTACGAGTACGCTCTCGACGGAATTTCAAATACACAGACAATGAACCCTAACGCTCTTGGTCATGACGACGAAGAGAGAGCTAACAAGCTTGTTAACGTTCTTGATGGATACTTCGATCAGGGATCACACCACCTCAACGTTAACGTATTTGGTAAGGAGAAGCTCATCGATGCTATGGAGCATCCTGAGAAGCCTGAGTATGCTAACTTCACTATCCGTGTATCAGGATATGCTGTTAAATTCATCAACCTTACTAAGGAGCAGCAGCTCGACGTTATCGCTCGTACATGCCACGAGGCACTCTAATTTAGAGCTAGAGCATAGCAAATTTAAGTATAATACCACTACTAAAAATGAAGGATGTCGCATTTCTGCGACATCCTTTTTTATGTTTTGATTTTTTTTATTTCCCTCTTGATATTTATTAATATTACTGCTATATTATACATAAAAGTTGCATAAATATACATTAATTTGCATAAAACAGGAGGTTATTATGAAAAATAAGGTATTATCTTTAGTACTAATAATGATGTTAGTAGCTCTTTCACTTGTAGGATGCGGAAGCGCTAAGTCAAATGGAACACTTGTAGTAGGAACAAACGCAGCATTCCCACCATTTGAGTATATCGGTGATGATGGAAATCCTGATGGATTTGATGTAGCACTTATCAAGGCAATCGGTGAGAAGATTGGAATGGATGTTAAGATTCAGGATATGGAGTTCGATTCTCTTGTATCATCTATCGGTGGCAAGATTGACGTAGCTATTGCTGGTATGACAGTTACAGAAGAGAGACAGAAAACTGTTGATTTCTCAGAGCCATATTATGAAGCTGTTCAGGCAGTTATCGTTCCAAAGGGCTCATCAATCAAGAGCGCAGATGACCTCAAGAATCTCAAGATCGGTGTTCAGCTTGGAACGACAGGTGAGTTCATCGCTGACGAGATTGAAGGCGCAGAAGTATCAGCTTATAATAAAGCTATCGATGCAGTAAACGACCTTAATAATGGACGTGTTGACTGCGTTATTGTAGACAAGAACCCTGCTGAAGTATTCGGAACACAGTTTGCTGATTCAGTAGATGTTCTTCCAGGAACAGATTTTGACTTTGAGCCAGAATTCTATGCGATTGCCCTGCCTAAGGGAAATACAGAGCTTGCTGACAAGATCAACAATGCTATTGCAGAATTAAAGAAAGATGGTACTTACGACAAGCTTGTTGCACAGTACATTGAGGAGTAATTAGAAACACATGACAGTTAAGGAACGTTTTATTGCCGCTTTCATAGAAAGCGACCGCTGGAAACTTTATATCTCAGGCCTTGGAATCACGCTTGAAATAGCTCTTTTTGCAGGTATTCTTGGTATCATAATTGGAACGATATTGGCACTTATGAAGCTCTCTACTACAGAAGAGGGCAAGCCAACGATATTCAATTATATTGCCACGATCTATATTGATGTTATTAGAGGAACACCTAGCGTATTGCAGCTTCTCATTATGTGGTTCATCATTATGGCATCTTCCAACAACGGAATCTTGGTAGCATCTCTTTCATTTGGTATCAATTCCGGTGCATATGTTGCGGAGATCGTCCGTGGCGGTATTATGGCTGTTGATAAGGGACAGATGGAGGCAGGACGCAGTCTTGGTCTTTCTAAGGCTGCTACTATGCGCTATATCGTCCTCCCTCAGGCAGTCAAGAACATCATTCCACCACTTGGTAATGAGTTCATCACTCTGATAAAAGAAACAGCGATCGTCGGATATGTTAGCCTTACGGACCTTACTCGTGTTGCAAACCAGATTGCATCAAGGACTTATGACGCATTTATGCCTCTCATTGGGGTAGCAGTTATCTACTTTGTGATAATCAAGCTCCTCTCTACTTTCCTTGGAAAACTTGAAAGGAGGATGCGCGTAAGTGATCACCGTTAAAAATCTGTGTAAAGAATTTAAGAATACTGATGGGACCGTAACCAAGGTTCTGAAAGGTATCAATTATGAAATAAACAAAGGCGAAAAGATTGTAATCGTTGGACCTTCAGGTTCAGGAAAGAGTACTTTCCTTAGATGCCTTAACCTCATGGAAAGACCTACATCAGGTCAGGTAATCTTTGATGGAGTTGATATTACAGACCGTAAAGTCAACATCAATGAAGTTAGAGAGCGTATGGGAATGGTTTTCCAGAATTTCAATCTCTTCAATAACCTCACTGTTATGCAAAATATCATACTTGCTCCTGTTAAGCTGGGAATCATGACAGAGTCGGAGGCCAAAGAGAAGGCAAAACAGCTCCTTGAAAGAGTTAACCTTCTTGATAAGGCAGATGTTTATCCGGCTTCTCTATCAGGTGGACAGAAACAGCGTATCGCTATTGTTCGTTCACTCTGCATGAATCCAGAAGTTATCCTCTTTGATGAGCCAACTTCAGCTCTTGACCCAGAGATGGTAGGCGAAGTTCTCGATGTTATGAAAAAGCTTGCTGATGAAGGCATGACCATGGTAGTAGTAACTCATGAAATGGGCTTTGCCAAAGAAGTTGCTACAAAAGTCCTCTTCGTAGACGAAGGAAACATTCTTGAAGAGAACACACCAAAGGAATTCTTCGAGAACCCTCAGAGTAAGAGACTTCAGGACTTCTTATCAAAGGTATTGTAATTCAAATTTGCAAAAACTTCCTAAACACTCTATGCTTATTACAAGTGTAGAGTGTTTTTTTGAGGGCAAATGTATGACATATTTCACATGTTTTTTCTTAGATAATGAGAAGGATATAATAGTTGATCTGTATAAGGATCTTGATAAGCTGTTCTTTATTCTATCAACGCCAAACCATGCAACTGGGAACTTGATCCGTAATTTGGCTAAAGCATGTAAGGTGCCATTATCTCAAGACGTAGAAGGCAAGTTCATCATCAAAGGCGAAGTCCCATGCTACATAGATGGCAACAACGAAGAGAGTTATAGCTTCAGGCTCGGAGAGACTGAGGTTGCAAGCATCTATCCAGATGGAAGTGTTGATGTGAAGGCCGGAATACCAGCAATTGCCAAGACACTTATGAGCCAGACCAAAGACTTTAGGCTTGATCTGGACAAGACAATCTTCAAGACCTATGTCCGTAAGGACCTCAAATTCCGCGGCGATCTTCATACTCATATGAACGGAAATCTTCCAGGAGATATACTCATTGCCCTCGGAATCTATCATCAGATCAGATATCCTTTATATTATGTAAAAAAGCTTGATATCAAGCTTACAGACGCTCAATGGGAAAAAGTAAATGCTCAGCGTGAGAAGGTTGCAAGGCAGTTCATATCATCAGGGCTTCAGGGCAAATACCTGGATAGAAGGATCAACGACAACACCTTTATTAACTTTGCTGACCTTATACTCAATAACCTCGATAAT
Source organism: Butyrivibrio hungatei (assembly GCF_001858005.1). Classification (NCBI taxonomy): domain Bacteria; kingdom Bacillati; phylum Bacillota; class Clostridia; order Lachnospirales; family Lachnospiraceae; genus Butyrivibrio; species Butyrivibrio hungatei. The sequence continues at coordinate 149,963 of NZ_CP017831.1, forward strand.
GCAGAGATGAACATCGTCAAGATCCGCGGCTCCCTTGCAGTCATTAAGGACGGTCAGGCGGTTTTTACAAACCTTGAGAAAGTCTACCTATATAGATATGTCTTTTGCAAAGGCAAGGAAAGTGAAGACAAGATAGAGCTCCAGCGAATTGATCAGATTCCAGATGAGGATGTCAAAAGAGCCTTAAAGCAGATGCTAAAGGATAAAGAAAATCCAGCGTACTGTGGAAATACTATCTTCCAGGATAAGCTCCTTTGGATAGCCCGTAACTACAAAAAACAAGGCGTTTACTACGCTGAGATCAGTGACACAACCCTTGTAAAAAAATATGAATCCCTTGAAATGCTAAGACAGGTTCATGAGGTAATGCCTGAGATCTACCAGGAGACAGGCGTAATGCTCAGGTTCCTTGCGGCAATGCGAAGGATTCCACTTACTATTGTCAAAGACGCAGTAACTCCAGCCAATTACCTGGAGCAAAATCTTGAGGTATTAAAGGCTACAGCACTTGATCCATATGTTGCAGGCTGCGACTTCGTAGGTGAAGAGATAAATGACATTATTACCTTAAAGCCAGCCTTCAAGGAGATCGTGAAGATTGCCAGTAAGGACCCAAGCTTTGTGATCCGCGTCCATGCTGGAGAGAACGATAGCCAGAAGGACAACATCGCTCACAGTATCGCCTGTGTAAAAGACTCTTTGGCACCTGGCCAGAAGATGCCAAGAATGCGCCTTGGACATGGCCTTTATACATACAGTCCAACTTCCAAGAAAGGCCGCGAAGTACTAAAGCAGCTCAAAGAAAACAACGTAGTTCTGGAGTTCCAGATTACAAGTAATGTTAGATTAAATAATCTTAACTCCCTTGAGCACCACCCTCTGAAGCAGTACCTAAAGCAAGGAATCATGTGCGTTCAGGGAACAGATGGAGCAGCTCTCTACGGCACAAACTCCATAGATGAAGAGCTCTCTCTTGAAAAGATGCTCTCTCTTTCAGAAGCGGATTTAAAGCTTATGAAGGATGCAGAGACCAAGATAATTGAAGAGAGCCAAAAGGCGTACTCTGACAAGAAGGCAGCCTTTACACAGCTCCTTGCAGGAAGAGACCTAGAAGAAGTCCTCCTTGAGAAGATGAAGGCGGTTAAAATCTCTAAGCGCCTTGATAAAGGTGACCCCAAGATTGATGCCAATCAGGAACTAAAAGAGCAGATAAGCGAGATAACCTGGGATAGGCTTCCGGTGGTACTCCTTGGAGGAAGCTTTAACACAGAGAACAGGTCAACCAAGATAACTGCCAAGGGAAAAGAGCAGCTGGATGCCCTTCTTGATTATTTGAGCCCAGAAGATGCCTGCTTTGTAATAGGCCATAAGTTTGCGGGCTATGAGAAATATCTTTTGGATCATAATGATAAAGGTTTCAGGATATATGCAGTTGTGCCTGCCCTTATTACCAAAAAAGAAGCAGATAAGATAAAAAGCAGTGGAGTTCAGGTAAGAGTATCTACAGAAGCCCAGGGAATGGGCATTTACAAGAGCTTTAACTATGAAATATTTGAGCGCCGCCCATCTATGGTAGTAGCCTTTGATGGAAACAGCGCCGCAGCAAATCTCATACAGGAAGCCAAGAACGGAAAAGGCTTCTCAGAAATATATGTATGGAGCCACTCCAAGACCCTTCAGCAAAAGGCCAAATCTCTCCACGGCTATGTTCACACCTTTGATGAAGAGAATCCAATCGTGAAGGCCATTGGCAAGCTCCAGCAGGAAATCGCAGACAAATTAAATAGTAAAAAGAAGTAATATCATTTTCTGGATAATTCCCAGAAAGCTACAGCGCTTGCGGCCGCAACGTTAAGAGAATCCACCCCATGGGACATAGGAATCTTGACGCAGTAGTCGCAGGCGCTTATTGTTTCAGGTAAAAGTCCATCTCCTTCGGCACCAAGGAATACTGCAAGCTTCTCACAGGAGTGAAGCTCAGGGTCATCAATGTCTTTAGTATCATTTCTAAGAGCCATAGCAACAGTCTTAAATCCGCATTTCTTAAGGCTTTCGAACTCGGCGTCTTTAGGAAGGAATGTCCAAGGCACCTGGAATATAGTACCCATGCTGACTCTTGCAGCCCTTCTATACAGTGGATCAGAACATCCACTTGTGAAAAGAACTGCATCCATAGAAAGGGCAGCAGCGCTCCTTACGATTGCTCCTATGTTAGTTGGATTGGTGACATTTTCAAGAACTGCAACGCGCCTTGCTCCTGTGCACACATCTGCTACAGAAGGCAGCTCTTTTCTCTTCATAGCACACAGAACGCCGCGAGTTAGGTGAAATCCTGTGATACCAGTCAGGACTGAAGACTCTGCCACAAATACGGGCACGTCAAAAGAGCTGCTACAACGTTCAATGACTTCAGCTGCCTCTTTTTCTGTCTGATCTTTTTCTAGCAAAAGAGAAATAGGCTCATAGCCAGCATCCAAAGCCCTTGTGATAACCTTTGGACTCTCGGCGATAAAAATACCAAGGTCAGGTTCATTTATGTGATATAGTTGATTTTCGGAATATTCATGGTATACGGATAATTCCGGTGTATCAATCGTATTAACTTCAATAAAACTTTTTGCCATCTGAATAACCTTCAAAATATAATAAGAAACGTCTTATAATACTTTATCTGTAATAATTCTCAATATCAAGAAGACCTTCAACTTTTGCCATATTTATATATAAATCTTCTATTTTCTTTTGTCATTAACCATGCTAGAGTGAGACTAAGAGATTCAATTTGTCATACTCTAGGGAAGGATTTTTATGGGAAAGAAATACGTCACAGATATGACAAGCGGCAATGAACTTGTGCTTCTTGTTAAATTCACTATACCTATGCTCTTAGGTAATTTGTTCCAGCAGTTTTACAACTTGGCAGATACTGTAATAGTAGGTCAGTTCGGTGGGGAATATGGTCTTCCTTCAATTGGCGCGGTAGGAAGCGTTAACTTCCTATTCTTTTCGCTGTGTCTTGGAATGGGATCCGGCGTGGGAATCATGATATCTCAGAATTTCGGAGCAGGTAAGGACGAATACGTAAGAAAAATAGTCGGTAATTCAATATATATCACTCTGGTAGCAGGAATCTTAATGAGTATAGTCAGCGTTGTCTTTGCAAGACCTATACTGATGCTCATGGATACTCCATCTGAGTGTATGGCAGATGCTCTTCTTTACATGAGGATAGTCTGTGGAGCAACCTTCCTCGTTGCTGCATATAACATGATATCTTCGATATTAAGAGCTCTGGGTGATAGCAAGACACCGCTGATCTTCCTGGTAGTTGCCTGTATTATCAATATTGTTCTAGATCTTGTAACAGTAGTAGGTTTACATATGGGAGTTGCAGGTGCAGCCATAGCAACAGTCTTTTCCCAGACAATTGCTATGATCGGTTCCATTGTTGTGGGGGTAAAAAAGAATCCATATCTACAGCTACAACCTATTCACAAGGAACTCGATACTAATATCATAGACAAAGCTATAAGGCTGGGTATCCCACTTGCTCTACAGAACGCGCTTATTGCATTCTCTTGCGTAGCGCTTCAAAGAGTCGTTAACAGCTTTGGAAGTGATGTTATGGCAGCCTATACAGCTACTGGACGAATTGAACAGCTTGTTCAGCAGCCTTTTGGTTCACTTGGTGTTGCGGTTTCCACATTTGCTGGACAGAACGCTGGAGCCAAGAAGCTCGATAGAGTTAAGAGCGGCTGTATCAAGAGTGTCATGATAATTGCAGCCTTCAGCCTTATTATGGTAGCTGTCATGTTTGCCTTTGGAGAAAATATTATCAGATTCTTCACGCCTAATCCTGAAGCCATCAGGATCGGAGCACAGGGACTTAGAATTACAAGCGTGTTCTACTTCACATTGGGACTTATCCATGTATTTAGAGGAATGTTAAACGGTGTAGGCGATGCTGCTTTTGCACTTATAAATGGAATAATAGAAGTTGCAGGACGTATTGGTTTTGCCGCTATCTTAATGGCGATTCCTGGAGTTGGACTCTGGGGATGCTGGTACACAAACGGCCTCACATGGGCTATCACCGGTATTGGATGCGTTATCAGATATATGAAAGGAAGATGGCGCAAGAAAGTATTTGTATAAAAGATATAAACCATCATTTTAATGGTAAAAACAGCTATTTTTACCATCAAAATGATGGTAAGGGGAGAAACATGGGAATCTATTCATTTAACAACAAAAAATATCAGAGATCAGACTCATTTTTGCTAGGAGCCATACTCTCTGTATCAGGAGGCTTTCAGGATGCATATACTTATGTTTTAAGAGATAAGGTATTTGCTAACGCGCAGACAGGTAATATAGTCCTCATGAGCCAGGGAGTAATTAATAAAGACTGGGCAAGTAGTTTTAGATATCTTCTTCCAGTTTTGGCTTTTGCACTGGGAATTGTAGCCTCAGAGCAGATAGGCCACAGATTCAAGCACAGTAAAAAGATTCACTGGAGGCAGATAGTTCTTTTGATAGAAGCATTTATCTTGGCTGTTGTGGCGTTTGTTCCCCTTACGCACAATGTAATTGCTAATGTACTTGTTTCTTTTGCCTGTGCTATGCAGGTTCAGGCTTTCAGGAAACTCCATGGCTATGCATATGCCACGACCATGTGCATTGGGAATTTAAGAAGTGGAACAGAAAGTCTCTCAATATATTTCAGAGAACGAAACAAAGAGTCACTGATTAAAGCATTTCATTATTATGGAATCATTTTCCTCTTTGCAATTGGAGCAGGTGTAGGCGCAACCATCTCATCCCATTATGGAATCAAAAGCATTATTTCGTCAGCGGTTTTACTGATTATCGGCTTTTTTGTAATGCTTGATACAGAAGAAAAATAATCAAAAAATATTCTGTCAAATAATTGACAAATGTTAACGATAATGTAATAATTTGTAAAGAATGCGCTTATAAAAAATATGTTTTGAAAAGGGGAAAAAAGGGATGAGTTTTTTTGATGAAGTTGGTAAAAAGATTTCTTCCGCTAGTCAGGAAGCAATCGCAAAGACAAAGGACTTTGCTGACGTAGCAAAGCTCAATTCAAACATCTCTGACGAGGAGCACAGAATCACAAACGCTTATACAGAGATTGGAAAGATGTACTATGAGAGTCATCTTGAGAATTTCGAGGAGTGTTATGGAAACCAGTTTTCACTTATCAAGGATTCTATGGCTAAGATCGAAGAGTACAAGCAGAAGATCGTGGACATCAAGGGTGTATCAAAGTGCCCTAAGTGCGGAGCAGAACTTACTAAGGACGATGTATTCTGCACAGCATGTGGAACAAAGGTAAAGGAGAACTGATAGATATGGAAAAGACAAAACTAGGAATATCAGTAGGTCTATTTGGAGCATTAGTTTTTGCAGCAGCTTTATTTGGTGGATATATGTCTTCCATCATTATTTTAGGATATGTACTTCTTTTTGAGGCAAACGAGTGGCTCAAGAAGTCAGCAGTTAAGGCTGTTGCTACATTAGTAGCATTCAGCTTTGTAACAGCAGTTATCGGACTTGTACCAGACGCTATTAACTGGGTGGCAAACGTGATCAACACATTTGGTGGTAATGTCCGTTTTGAGTTCATCAACGATGTATTCTCAGATATCAAGGGAGTTATTTCAATCTTAAAGGACCTTGTATTCCTTGGCCTTATCTACAAGGCACTTAATCAGGGAACAATCAAGCTTCCTGTTGTTGATGACCTTATCAATAAATATATGTAATTTGTTTGATCAACTAAATATATAAGTGCATTGCTGGATTTCCCACCAAGGGGAGTCCAGCATTTTTGTTACATATCATTTTTTAAGGAGAGAGACGCAAATGGTTGGACCTAAAGGTGGCAACAAAAAACTGGTTGGAATCATTGTGGCTATAGTCATCATTGGAGCATTACTTACACCAGACATAGTTAAAATGGCAACTAAAGCACATAAAGAAAGAGCTGCTCAGACAACAGAGCAGAGTAGTGAAAGCAACGAGTCTGCTGCTGCAGCAGAAGCTTCAAATAGCTCAGCATCAAATACCTCACAGGTAGCAGAAAACACAGAAGAGCCAGAGGAAGAAACAGGCCCAGAGCACGTAGAGTATTTTAGCTTACGTGTTGGTAGTGGAATGTATTCTTATACAACTGGCAGCAACGATTTTATCTTCTTTACTGAAGATAACAAGTATTATGCTCCATTTGCCAAGATGCTGCATATAGGTCAGGATCCAATTACATTCACGGATAAGAACGTGACCAGAATAGAGAATGATGAATTCAGAAGCTGTGTCATTACTGCAGATGGCAAGAATTATCTTTTTAACCAGTGGACAGATGATCCTATTATGTTAAATGAAAAGTCTGTGAATGCCTCATGTGTTTACGATGACGCAACATACATGATCCCTACAAGCGCAGATGGAACAGTTGGAGACCTTTACTACATAAATTCTATTTATGAAGAAGAACAGCTCGTTGCCTCTGATGTTGTAGTTGATACAGCAGGTATCAATTTCTACAGCCCAAGCTATGATGACATCAAGTTCCTTTACACCAAGGAAGTTGGCGGCAAAAGAACTCTTATCCTCGCATACACCAAAGAAGAGACAATTCAAAAGGGCGATTTCAAGATCTATGAGACTGAAGTTGCTGAAGGAAACATGATTCCAGTGTTCCTTGATATTTATGACTATGCATATTATGACCAGGATAAAAAAGAGCTCTACTACGTATCTCAGGATCATCAGGATAAGAGCAAGATCGAGACAAAGATGATCTACACAGGAAATATGGATGAGTTCTATGCTTTTGACGACGGCGAACTTTATATCCTTGATGGTGACAATGTGTATGGATTCAATCCTTCATATGAAAAGGCAGAGCCCCTTTTATCAACTGGAATTGCTAAGCTTGAGTATCACGGAAATGTTTCAGCATATGGTTATCACAATGGTCACAGAGTATACGCTTCTGCAACATCATGTCTTTTAACAGACAAAAATGGTGCTACCTACTTCGGAGCTACCAAAGAAAGCGAGCTCACTCAGCCAAATCGCAAGATGGGTGAAGACAAAGCATATTACTATCCATGCGGATGTTACTCAGCAATTCTCTATGTCAAAGATGGCGTGCTCTGGATCGATCAGTACAACGGTGTAAATGAAGAGACTGGTGAACTAAACATTGAAAACTTCATCTTATTTGATAAAGAGAAGGTTGTAGATTTCTGCTCAGATTACGGCGGAGGATTCATGTTTGTATATACAGAAGATGGAAACGTGTACTTCTTAAATGCAGATGAAAAAGAAGTTAAGCTCATAGATTCAGGCGTTGACTATAATCAGGAGAGCGATATCGCAAACTTTGCTTTTGATTATGACAATGAAATGCTTTATTACAGCAAGGACGGAAAATTCTTTAGATACGATATAGAGATGGATTCAGTAAATGACAGCATCTACTATGAAGGTTGGAAAATAAGCAGAGATTGGACGTACGTATACATCACTTCAGATGGCGATAAGACAACCCATCTGTTCTATGGCGGAAGCACCTACGATTGCAACTAAAAGGAAAGAGGATAAATTATGAAAAGAGTATTAGTAAGCTGCCTTATTGCAGCCATGTTTACAGGCCTTGTAGCCTGCGGAAATAACGGAGCCACAACAGATGGTACAAACGGCTCAGAAACAGTTACAACATCAGATTCAGATGCAAATGCAGAAGATCAGGCTGATACAGATAACGGAGAAAAAACTAAGGATAATAAGGGCGGATCTGGATTTGTAGGTCAGTCAAGCGAGCTTAACTACGACAAAATGATCATTGATTACAATGATATTTCAGATGAAGTCAGAAACGGCATGAAGGAATATGGTGAGGCGCAGTTAAAAAAGTTTATTGAGGAAAACTCATCTATTTACGAAAATGTTGGCGATCTTAACTATGAAGGAATCATTTGGCAGGTAAATGATACTCCAGAAGGCGGTAAATCAAGCGATCTGTTCATGTTCTTTTCCACAACTGGAACAAAGCTTGATGAAATTTCCGGAGAAAAAAAGGAAATGGACATCAGCTTCTATGTAGATATGGTTTATATTTGCCCGTTAGATGAAAAGACCTATGGATGCTCAGAAGTATGCATTTATGAAAACAAAAACATAAATGCTGAGTTTGCATATAGCAGATCACAGATGTTGACATATTATTACACAAACATGGTAGATCAAAAGAAAAATGGATATGTAGATGAGGCTTTTGATGGTTTTGAAAGATATGGTGAATATAAAGCAGTAACTAAGGTTGTAGACCTGGAGAAAGCGCCATTTTTCGAGACAATGAAGCAGGTAGGCGCTCAGAACATCGATAAATACATGGCTGAAAATTTTGTAGAAAATATCCACTATACAGAGCCTGAGTATGTTGGTAGCTTCATCAGAAAATATGATAATGAAGATAAAAAAGAACGCACAGAGACCCACATTATTTATAAGCTTGTATTCTCCGATGATGATGGCCTTTGCGAGGCCACAGAACTATATTTTGACGAAGGTTTCGATGATACATGCTTTACTGTGGATGGAGAACTGCTTTATCACAGTAGCTGTGACAAACCATATGGAAATATGTATCTGGGAGATTCAGCATACGAAGTTCGCGCAAGTGACAGCATTGACAAGATATTCAGGCTCTATGACGATGGAGAACTCCATGAAGCTGTAATTGATCTGTCAGAGTCACTTAAGGTTAACTAATTGATTCAAGCAAATAAAAGGGAAGAGAAAAAATGAAAAGAGTATTAGTAAGCTGCCTTATTGCAGCCATGTTTACAGGCCTTGTAGCCTGCGGGGACAATGCATCATCAGAAAACACAACTGGCTCTGAGTCTTCGGTTACAGCAGATTCAGGAGCTGATGTGGAAAGCCAGGCTGATTCTGGTGAAGAAGATAAGGCTAAAGACAATAAAAGTGGGGTTCATTACGATAAAGATGCAAAGATTCCAGGCCTTGACTACCTTGTTAAATCGTACAGTGAGATTCCAGATGAGGTTAAAGAGGAATTTAAGGAAGATAGTCTGAATATTATTCAGCAGTATTTAGAGGAGACAAACAACACATATGAGATAGATGGGGATCTCAAGTATGAAGGATATTATTTCCAGCATGTAGAAAGTAAAACTACTGGAAATTCTAACCAGATACTATATGTGTACACAACAACAGGAAGCAGATGTGAAGTCAATTCTACAGACAAGACAGAGGGAACCTTATGCTTCTATGCAAGATATGGAAATGTTTGTCCTGTTGATGAGCATACCTATGGCTGCGCAGACAAAAAGGGTCTTGAATATTTTGATTATGTTGCCAAATACGAAATAGATGAAGAGAGACTCATGACAAGCATGTTCATCAAGGAAGGAGCGTCTACCACTCCAGGATATACGCAAGAAGCTGGTGATGGAATGGAAAAGTACGGTAACTATACACCGCTTACTAAGGTAGCTGATTTGGAAAAAGATCCATCCTTTGAAGATATGAAAGCAGTAGGTGTAGCTACTATCGATCAGTATATGGAAAATGAGATGGAAGACAATATCAAGTATACAGCGCCAGAGTACTATGGAGCATATATCATGAAACATGACAAAGATGAGGATGTGGGCAAAGTCACTAGTTCATACCTTGTATTTAAATCAGTAATCTCTGATACTGAAGGTCTTATTGATGATACTGAAGTTTTATTTACTATTAGCTTTTCTGGTACATCTTATACAGAAAATGGAGAGCTAACTTATGGCATGGTAAGTTCAGATCCTGTAGGCCAGTCTGAACTTGGCGACTCAGCCTATGTAATAAGAGCTTACGAAAAGGTAGAAGACATGTACCATCTAAGAGAAGCTAGTCAGACATTAGACCGTATAATCGATAGGTCAGAAGTACTTAATTACTAAAATTGAAAAATTGTATACAAAAATGCTTGACATGTGTTTTTTGTTAGATTAAAATTCATACTCATAAAGACAAAGGCGTCTTAGAGATTACTCTCTAAGGCGCTTTCTGCATTTTAGGGTACTACTTCCGCGGAGTATACCTAAAAGTGTATACAAGTATTCTAAATGCAAAATATAATTTCATATTGTCTGATATTTAAGCGATGCAATGGGGCATCATACTACAAAAGCTTGTAGTGTGCCGTTGCATCGCTTTTTGCGTAGAGTCGCAAATAATGGAGAGGAGAAAAAGTATGAGTGAGGAAATCTTAAGTGCTATCGACTCAAGTGTTTTTGGCGTTTGGTTTTTGATTGGTGCTGCTCTTGTATTCTGGATGCAGGCTGGATTTGCAATGTGTGAGGCTGGCTTTACAAGAGCCAAGAATACAGGAAACATCATCATGAAGAACCTCATGGATTTCTGTATTGGAACAGTAGTATTTATTCTTATTGGTTTTGGCCTTCTTCTTGGGGAAGATCTTGCAGGCTTCATCGGAAGACCAGGATTTGATATCTTTACAGATTATGCAAACTTCGACTGGTCAAATTTCGTATTTAACTTAGTCTTCTGTGCTACAACAGCAACAATTGTTTCAGGATCAATGGCTGAGAGAACTAAATTTTTATCATATTGTGTGTACTCGGCAGTTATCTCAGCAATCATTTATCCTATCGAAGCTCACTGGACATGGGGCGGCGGATTCCTTGCACAGATCGGTTTCCACGATTTTGCTGGATCAACATGTATCCACATGGTAGGTGGTATCTCAGCTCTCATCGGTGCAGCAATGCTCGGAGCTCGTATCGGTAAATTTGAAAGAGACAAGGATGGCAAGGTTACAAAAGTTAATGCTTTCCCTGGTCACAATCTTGTAGCAGCAGCTCTTGGTGTATTCATCCTCTGGCTTGGCTGGTACGGCTTTAACGGAGCGGCATGTACATCAATTGAACAGCTCGGCTCAGTATTTGTAACAACAACAATCGCTCCAGCGCTTGCAACAGTAACATGCATGATCTTCACATGGATCAAGTATGGTAAGCCTGATGTTTCAATGTGTCTCAATGCTTCACTTGCAGGTCTTGTTGCTATCACAGCTCCTTGCGATGTTACAGATGCATTCGGCGCTATCGTGATCGGTATCGTAGCTGGTTTACTTGTTTGCTTTGGTGTATGGTTCCTTGATTACAAACTTCATGTTGATGATCCTGTTGGTGCCGTTGCAGTTCACTGCTTAAACGGTATTTGGGGAACAATCGCAGTTGGTCTTTTTGCTACACCTTCTGCTCCTGGATATTCACTTGCTGATTCAGAAGGAAACATTTTAGTAGGTCTTTTCTACGGCGGTGGTTTCAAGCTTCTCGGAATCCAGCTCCTTGGTTTCATCGTAGTTGCAGCTTGGACAGCAGTAACCATCACGATCACATTCTTTGTTATCAAAAAAGTTATAGGGCTTCGTGTTTCAGAAGAGGAAGAGATCCTTGGTCTTGACTCAACAGAACACGGTCTTGCATCAGCATATTCAGGATTTGCCATCATGGATGTTTCAAACACTCTGAATATGTCAGTTAATGAAAATACAGACCTCGGCGTAAGTGATTACGAAGAGGCTTCAGAGATCCAGAAGCACGCTTCAGTGCCTGTAGTTACAGCACCAGTGCATACAGAGTCTGGAATACATAAAGTTGTTATTATCGCTAAGTTGTCCCGCTATGACAAGCTCAGACGTGCTATGAACGAGCTTGGTGTAACCGGAATGACTGTCACTCAAGTTATGGGTTGTGGCGTCCAGAAAGGTTCTGGCGAAATGTATCGTGGAGTCGAGATGGATGCCACTCTCCTTCCTAAAATTAAACTGGAAGTTGTTGTTAGCAAGATTCCGGTTGAAGACGTTATAGAAGCAGCCAAGAAAACTCTTTACACCGGACATATTGGTGACGGCAAGATCTTCGTTTACTCTCTCGACAACGTAGTAAAGATCAGAACCGGTGAGGAAGGTGCTGCAGCCTTAGCAGATGTAGAGTAAAAAATACTAAAACAGGAGGAAACGGTATGTGCGCAATACTTACATACGCAAGAGAATCGGTCCGAGAAGAATTCTTTGAAGAAATGCTTTCCAGGACTGTATCCCGCGGACCAGACATGTCCAGGATACAAAAAGTCGAAGGCGGATGGATGGGCTTTAATCGCCTTTCCATCATGGGCCTTAATGAATCAGGAATGCAGCCATTTAATTATGGAAAGAACACCGTCATTTGTAACGGCGAGCTTTATGGCTTCAAAGATCTTCGAAATTACCTTGTTTCTCTCGGATACAGTTTCAAAAGCGACAGCGATTGCGAGATACTGCTTCCTCTGTATGAAAAACTTGGAACAAAAATGTTCAGTCTTCTCGATGCGGAATTTGCCTGCGTTATCTATGACGGGGAGAAAAAGAAATTCGTAGCAGCCAGGGATCCAATAGGAATCAGACCTCTCTACTACGGATATGACAGCGAAGGCTATATAGTTTTTGCATCAGAACCAAAGAACCTGGTGGAAGTTACAGACAAGATCATGCCTTTCCCTCCAGGACATTATTACGAAGATGGTGAGTTTGTCTGCTACAAGGATATGACCGAGGTAAAAGAGGTATCGGTAGATGACCTTGAGACTATAACAGATAAGATTCACGACAAGCTATTAAACGGTATCAAGAAAAGACTTGATGCAGATGCGCCAGTTGGATTTCTTTTATCTGGCGGACTTGATTCATCTTTAGTCTGCGGCGTAGCAGCAAGCCTTTCAGACAAGCCACTTGAAACCTTTGCTATTGGAATGGATATCGACGCTATTGATCTTAAGTATGCAAGAGAAGTAGCAGAGTACATTCATAGCAACCACCACGAAGTGATCATAACCAAAGAAGATGTCATAAACGCCATAGAGCCAGTGATACACGCCCTTGGAACCTACGACATCACAACTATCAGAGCATCCATTGGAATGTATCTTCTCTGCAAGTGGATCCATGAGAACACAGACATCAAGGTAGTTCTCACCGGTGAGATCTCAGACGAGCTCTTTGGTTATAAATACACAGACTTTGCACCAAGTGCCCAAGCTTTCCAGGAGGAGGCTCAAAAGAGAATCCGCGAAATCCACATGTATGACGTTTTAAGAGCGGACAGATGTATCAGCGTAAACTCTCTCGAAGCAAGAGTTCCTTTCGGAGATCTGGATTTTGTGAACTATGTAATGAGTATAGATCCAGAGAAAAAGTTAAACACCTACGGAATTGGAAAGTTCCTTCTCCGCAAGGCTTTTGAAAAGGATCAGTTCATTCCACACTCAATCCTCATGAGAGAAAAAGCAGCTTTCTCAGATGCGGTGGGACATTCCCTCAGAGATGACCTCATGGACTACGCAGATGCCAAGTACACTTACGCAGAGTATGAGACCTTGAGAAAGAAATACACACATGCAAAGCCATTTACAAAGGAATCACTTCTATATAGAGAAACCTTTGAAAAATATTATCCAGGTCAGTCGGATATGGTAATAGATTTCTGGATGCCCAATAAGAGCTGGAAGGGATGCAATGTTAACGATCCTTCCGCAAGAGTTCTTTCAAATTATGGGGCGTCTGGTGAGTAATAATTCAGTAAATTTTTAACCCATTAAGGAGGAGAAAAAATGATAGAAGCAAGCAAACTTACAGAGGAATTCGGATGCCTCGTATTTAACGACAGAATCATGAGGGAGCGCCTTCCAAAAGATATTTACAAGGCAGTAAAAAAGACAATTGAGAAAGGTTCACACCTTGAACTTGACGTAGCTAACTGCGTTGCAGCAACCATGAAAGAATGGGCTGTAGAAAATGGTGCTACACACTTTACACATTGGTTCCAGCCAATGACAGGCCTCACAGCTGAGAAGCATGACAGTTTCATTTCACCTACAGATGATGGCGGAGTTATCATGGAGTTTTCAGGAAAAGAGCTCGTAAAGGGCGAACCTGATGCATCAAGCTTCCCATCAGGCGGACTTCGTGCAACCTTCGAAGCAAGAGGTTATACAGCATGGGATCCTTCATCACCAGCATTCATCAAAGACGGATCACTTTATATTCCAACAGCATTCTGCTCATATGGCGGAGAAGCACTTGATAAAAAGACACCTCTCTTGAGATCGATGGAGGCTCTTTCAACTGAGGCTGTTAAGCTCCTTCACCACCTTGGATACAAGGATGTTACAAGAGTAAGCACAACAATCGGTTCAGAGCAGGAATATTTCCTCATTGACAAAGATTACTATAAAGCAAGAAAAGACCTTCTTTTCACAGGAAGAACTCTTCTTGGAGCACCAGCAACAAAGGGTCAGGAAATGGAAGATCACTACTTTGGTGTTATCAAGCCAAAGGTTTCAGCATACATGCATGATCTTGATGAAGAACTTTGGAAGCTCGGTATTCCAGCAAAGACCAAGCACAACGAAGTTGCTCCATCACAGCATGAGCTCGCTCCAGTATTTGAGACAGCAAACATCGCAGTAGATCACAACCAGCTCACAATGGAAGTCATGAAAAAAGTTGCTGACAAGCACAACTTTGCTTGCCTCCTTCACGAGAAGCCATTCGAAGGAATCAATGGTTCTGGTAAGCACAACAACTGGTCAGTTTGCACAGATACAGGAATGAATCTCTTAGATCCAGGCAAGAACCCTGGCGAGAACATCCCATTCCTCGTATTCCTTATGGCAGTTATTGCAGCAGTAGATGAGTATGCACCAATCCTCAGACTCTCAGTAGCATCTGCTGGTAACGATCATAGACTTGGCGGCAACGAGGCACCTCCAGCAATCATCTCAATCTTCGTTGGTGATGAGCTGGCAGAAGTTCTTAAGGGTGTAGAGGCTGGCTCAGCATATCAGAGTACTGGTAAAGTTCAGATGACAATGGGAGCTACAGTACTTCCACACTTCACTAAGGACAACACAGATAGAAACAGAACATCACCATTTGCCTTCACAGGTAATAAGTTCGAGTTCCGTATGCCTGGTTCAGCAGTATCAGTAGCAAACGCAAACATCGTTCTCAACACAGCAGTTGCAGAAGAAGTTTCAAAGCTCTATGAGAAGCTCAAGGGCTACAGCGGATCAGAGCTCAAAGAGAAGGTTATGGAAGTTCTGAAAGAGACACTCCTTGAGCACAAGAGAGTACTCTTTAATGGAAACGGATATACAGATGAGTGGGTTGAAGAAGCTGAAAAGAGAGGCCTTCCAAACCTCAAGTCTCTTCCAGATGCAATGCCGTTCTGGATCTCAGACGAGTCAATCGCTCTCTTCACAAAGCACGGAATCTTCACAAAGGAAGAGATTCAGTCAAGATATGAGATCCTCCTTGAGAACTACTCAAAGTCAATCCATATCGAAGCTCTCACAATGCAGGAGATGGTACGCAAAGACCTTACAGAAGGCATCGTAGCTTATGAGAAGGATCTTGTAAAAGAAGCATCACAGAAGAAAGCACTTCTTGGCGACGGCGCTGGTTCACTTGAGATCGGTATCCTTAAGTCTCTCGACGAAGCAAGCGTAGAGATTGGCAAAGCTCTCGCTAAACTCGCTGAAGATACCAAGACTGCAGAAGGTAAGACCGAGGCCCTCGACACAGCAGAGTTCTATCAGAGAACAGTCCTTGCAGACATGGACGAACTCAGAAAGTACGCAGACAAAGCTGAAGCCCTCATCCCAGAGAAATACCTCTCATACCCAACATACGGTCAGATGCTTTTCTCTCTAAGATAAAAAGCAATAGATACAGGAAGGAAGCCCAAAATGGAAACATGGTTCAATGAAAAAGATGCCTGCGGTATAGGTGCGGTCATAAATATAAACGGCAAACCTGATAATAAAGTTCTTGACGATGCTCTTTCCATTGTTGAGAAACTAGAGCATCGCGCAGGTAAAGATGCAACAGGTAAAGTCGGAGACGGTGTAGGAATCCTTGTTCAGATTTCTCACAAATTCTTTTCAAAAGAAGCAGCCAAAAACGGCATCAAATTAAAGAAAGCCGGTGACTACGGCATTGGTATGTTCTTTTTTCCACAGGATGACATGAAGCGCATGTTTGCAAAAAGAATGCTTGAAGTCATTGCAGAAAAAGAAGGTCTTAAAGTACTGGGATGGAGAGATGTAGAGACGCATCCCGAGATCCTTGGTGAAGTGGCTGTTAATTGCATGCCACATATCAGTCAGTGCTTCATTGAAAGACCTGCTGACGTAGAAAAAGGAATCGACTTTGATAGACGTCTCTACTGCCTTAGAAGAGAGTACGAGAAGTCATCAGAAGATACATATATTTGCTCTTTTTCATCCAGAACCATCGTTTACAAGGGCATGTTCTTAGTAGGACAGTTACGTAATTTCTATGAGGATCTTCTTTCACCAGATTATGTAACTGCTATTGCCATGGTTCATAGCCGCTTCTCTACTAATACAACACCTTCGTGGCAGCGTGCTCATCCATATCGTATGATCGCCCACAACGGTGAGATCAACACTATCCGTGGTAACAGCGATAGAATGCTTGCCAGAGAAGAGACCATGTCGTCAGACATTTTGGGTGACGACCTGGGTAAGGTTTATCCCGTTATCGCATCATCAGGCTCAGATTCAGCGATGCTCGATAACACCCTGGAGTTTCTATACATGAACGGAATGGATCTTCCGCTTGCAATGATGCTCACTATCCCGGAGCCCTGGAAGCACAACGACTTCATGGATCAGAGCAGAAAAGATTTTTACCATTACTATGCAACAATGATGGAGCCATGGGATGGCCCTGCGGCAGTTCTTTTCACAGATGGAGAACTCTTTGGTGCTACCCTTGATAGAAATGGACTGCGTCCATCAAGATATTACGTTACCAAGGATGGCAGGCTTATCCTGTCGTCAGAAGTTGGCGTTCTTGATATTCCAGAAGAGATCATTGAAAAGAAATCACGTCTTTCACCAGGTCACATGCTCCTTGTAAACACCAAGGAAGGACGCATCATCTCAGATGAAGAGTGCAAGGAAAAGTATGCCAAGTCAAAGCCTTATGGTGAGTGGCTCGACAGATACCTGCTACATCTTCATAAACTCAGTATTCCAAATAAAAAGATCCCAACACATACTCAGGAAATGCGCGACAAACTCTACAAAGTTTTTGGCTACTCCTACGAGGATGTGAAGACTCAGATCATGCCTATGGCTACAACTGGTATCGAGCCTACAGTATCCATGGGAACTGACGTGCCACTGGCTATGCTCTCTCAGCATCATCAGCCACTTTTCTGCTATTTCAAGCAGCTCTTTGCACAGGTTACAAATCCGCCTATAGACTCACTTCGAGAGAAGGTTGTAACAGATACAACTGTTTACATCGGTTCTGATGGAAATCTTTTGAAGGAAAAAAGCGATAACTGTAAGGTTCTTGAAGTAAACAGCCCAATCCTTACTGGCGTTGATCTCATGAAGATTGAAAATCTTGATCAGCCAGGCTTCAAGGTTCAGAAGATATCTCTTTTGTACTACAAGAATACTCCTGTTGAAAGAGCCTTAGAGCAGCTGGATGTTTCTGTAGACAGAGCAGTTGCCGATGGAGTGAACATCATAATCCTCTCAGACAGGGGAGTAGATGAGAACCATATGCCTATTCCTTCACTTCTTGCTGTATCTTCTGTGGAGCAGCATCTTGTAAGGACCAAGCAGCGCACGGCAGTATCACTCATTCTTGAAAGTGGTGAGCCAAGAGACGTTCATCAGATCGCTACACTTCTTGGTTTTGGTGCGCGAGCTATCCACCCTTACCTGGCGCAGGAGTGCATTGCAGAGCTCATCGATATCGGAATACTTGATAAAGACTACCACACTGCTATTGCAGATTATAATAAAGCTCTTCTTGGTGGCGTTGTTAAGATTGCAGCCAAGATGGGTATTTCAACCCTTCAGTCCTACCAGTCAGCAAGGATATTTGAGGCAATCGGTCTGTCAAAAGAGCTTGTGGACAAGTACTTTACAGGAACCACCAGCAGGGTAGGCGGTATCGGAATAACCGAGATTGGAGAGGATGTAGAGTTTAGACATAATCAGGCCTTTGATCCACTTGGTCTTTCTACTGATTCAACTCTTGATTCCTTTGGCTTCCACAATTTAAGAAGTGGTGATGACAAGGAAGACCATATGTATAATCCAAAGACCATCGTAACTCTCCAGAGAGCAGTCAGAGAGGGCGACTACGAGAGATTCAAGGAATATACACAGATGGTGGATGACGAGGACAGACCTCATACACTCAGAGCTCTTTTGTCCTTTGTACCAGCCAAAAAGCCGGTACCACTTGAGGAAGTTGAGAGGGAAGAGGAGATCGTAAAGCGCTTCCAGACAGGTGCCATGTCCTATGGATCTCTTTCTCAGGAGGCCCATGAGACCCTTGCTATTGCCATGAACAGACTTGGAGGCAAGTCCAACACTGGTGAAGGCGGCGAGGACAAAGCACGATTTGGAACTGAGAGAAACAGTGCAGTTAAGCAGGTTGCTTCAGGTAGATTTGGCGTTAGCAGTCAGTACCTCTTAAGTGCAAAGGAAATACAGATCAAGATGGCGCAGGGTGCTAAGCCTGGTGAAGGTGGACATCTTCCTGGCAAGAAGGTATACCCTTGGGTTGCAGCAACAAGATTCTCAACTCCAGGTGTAGCCCTGATTTCGCCACCTCCTCATCATGATATCTATTCAATTGAAGATCTTGCACAGCTCATTTACGATCTCAAAAACGCCAATGACAAGGCAAGGATCTCAGTTAAATTGGTTTCAGAAGCAGGAGTTGGAACTATAGCTTCTGGTGTAGCCAAGGCAGGAGCACAGGTAATCCTTGTGTCAGGCTATGACGGAGGAACAGGCGCTGCTCCTTCATCCTCAGTTCATCACGCAGGACTTCCATGGGAACTTGGTGTAAGCGAAGCTCATCAGTCTCTTTTGGATAATGGTCTTAGAAGTCGCGTTGTTCTGGAGACAGATGGTAAGCTCATGACAGGTAGAGACGTTGCCATTGCAGCGCTCCTTGGTGCTGAGGAATTTGGCTTTGCAACAGCTCCACTGGTAACTATGGGCTGCATGATGATGAGAGTATGTTCCAAGGATACATGCCCGTTTGGTATCGCAACTCAGAACGAGGAGCTCAGAAAGAGATTTAAAGGTAAGCCAGAACACGTAATGAACTTCATGCTCTTCGTAGCAAGACAGCTTCGTGAGATCATGAGCGAGCTTGGATTTAGAACTGTAGAAGAGATGGTAGGTCATACAGACAGACTTCAGATGAGAAGCTATGATGAAGCATCTGCAAGTGTAAGCCAGAGAAAGAACGCAGCAGATCTTAAAAGGATCCTTGATTCAAGATATGCAGGGGCAACAAATAATCATTTTGATCCAAAGGATATTTATAATTTTGAGCTTGAAAAGACCCTTGATTCAAGAGTGCTCATTCCTGAATACGAAAAGAGCAAAAAGAATCTTGGTAACAAACAAATCAGAATGAAGGTTGATATTTCAAGCACTGACAGAAGCTTTGGTACCCTTCTTGGCAGCAGAGTAACTGCAGACTATGAAAATAAGCTTTCAGATGATTCAATCCTTGTGGAGGCCAACGGCGGCGGTGGTCAGTCCTTTGGTGCATTCCTTCCAAAGGGCGTAACTTTAAAGCTCTACGGCGATGCAAATGATGGCTTTGGAAAAGGACTTTCAGGAGGCAAGGTAATCGTAAGACCGTCTGACAAGGCTACTTATAGGGCACATGACAATATCATAATCGGTAATGTGGCTTTATATGGTGCTACAGCCGGAAAAGCATATGTGTGCGGTGTTGCAGGCGAAAGATTCTGTGTTAGAAACTCAGGTGCTGTTGCAGTGGCAGAAGGCTGCGGTGACCACGGCCTTGAATACATGACTGGTGGACGAGCTGTAATCCTTGGTATGACAGGCAAGAACTTTGCTGCCGGCATGAGCGGAGGTATAGCCTATGTCCTTGATAGAGAGCATACTCTCTACCTTAGAATGAACAAGGATATGGCTTCACTCTATGAAGTGACTGAGAAGTATGATATAGCAGAACTTCGAAGCATTATCGAAGACTATGTAAAAGAAACAGATTCAGAATTTGGCAAAGAGATCCTGAATGATTTTGAAAATTTCATTCCTGATTTCAAGAAGATCGTTCCAAATGATTATCAGAAGATGCTTACGGCCATAGGAAAGTATGAGGAACAGGGCATTGATCACGATCACGCTGTCCTTGAAGCATTCAAAGAACTTACATGATAAACGTAAACATTCATCTGAGAATTAGATAGGAGATTGAAAATGGGAAAAGAAACAGGATTTCTTGAGTATACAAGAACAAATAATAAAGATGTACCACCAGAGGAGAGGATTCTCAACTTTGAGGAATTCCATACACCTCTTGATACAGAATCACGCAGAAAGCAGGCAGCAAGATGCATGAACTGCGGTGTTCCATTCTGCCAGTCAGCTATGAATCTTGGGGGCATGGTAACAGGTTGCCCTCTTCATAACCTGATTCCTGAGTGGAACGATGAGATCTATAAAGGCCATGAGAAGCACGCTTTTGACAGACTTCACAAAACCAGTAACTTTCCTGAGTTTACAGGAAGGGTGTGCCCGGCTCTTTGTGAGAAAGCCTGCATGTGCGGACAAAATGGCGATGCAGTAACGGTTCATGACAACGAGCTGTATCTGGTAGAGACAGCCTTTGCAAAGGGTTATATCAAACCTTTGATACCAACTATCAGAAGCGGCAAAAAAGTTGCTGTCATAGGAGCAGGACCTTCAGGACTTGCAGTAGCAGATGACTTAAATCACAGAGGACATTACGTAGAAGTTTTTGAAAGAGAAGATGAAGTCGGCGGTCTTCTCATGTATGGAATTCCAAATATGAAGCTTGATAAGAGCGTTATAAAGCGCAGAAGAAAACTCATGGAAGCAGAAGGAGTATTATTCCATACTGGTGCGAACATCACCAAGGAAGAGACCACAGCTCTTTTGAGCAAATTTGACGCAGTAGTGCTATGCTGCGGTGCCAAGAAGGCAAGACCACTTCCGGTGGCAGATCCAGATAGTATAAAGGGCGTATATTACGCAGTAGATTTCCTTACAAAGACTACAAAAGCTCTTATGAAGGCAGAGGATAGAACAGTAGAAGCTCTTAAGGAAGAAGGCGGATATATAGATGCAGCAGGCAAAAACGTCGTCATCGTCGGTGGTGGTGATACTGGTAACGACTGTATCGGAACTGTCATCAGAATGGGAGCAAAGTCAGTTACAGCCCTTGAGATGATGCCAAAGCCTCCTGTAGAAAGAGCAGCAAATAATCCATGGCCTGAGTGGCCAAAGGTCTTAAAGACAGATTATGGCCATGAAGAGGCTATCCACGTATTTGGATCTGACCCAAGAGTTTATGAGACCACTGTAAAGAGCGTAACTACTGACAAGAAGGGTAATATCAAGCAGATCGAGACAGTGAAAGTAGGATTTAAGGGTGGAAAACTTGTTCAGATAGCAGGAACAGAAAAGACTCTTAAATGCGATATTCTCCTTATTGCAGCAGGATTTATTGGCTGTGAAGACTATTCAGCAGAAGCTTTTTCTCTTAAGACCAGTCAGAGAGGAACTGTTGTGACTGAAATAGACAGTTATCATATTCCAAATACCAAGATATTCAGTGCAGGAGATATGCATAGAGGTCAGTCCCTTGTTGTATGGGCAATTGCAGAGGGTAAAGCCTGTGCAAAAGAGGTTGATGAGTACCTTATGGGTTATACAAATTTATAAAAACGTGAAAAAGAGTGCTTCTCGGAAAGAGGAGCACTCTTTAGTTTAATGAACTGTTTACTATAATTTAATAAAGTGAATTAACGCAATATGGTATATTAATATAAGCAACAGTTGTTTTTTCGTATCCGGAGAGCACATATATGTGGAAACGTGCACAGGAGCGATTCCGTACGCGAAGTCTAGTTGCGACCATAGTACTTATGGCTGCGATATTCATTGCTTCCATTATTTATGTTTTTTATGTGCGGGATTACACCAGGCAGCAAAGCTACATAAAGCTTCAGCAAGCCACCGAGGAAACCGTTGAGTCCATCGAGGGTCAGTTTCGTGCGGACCGAAATATGTTGCGTCTTATCTCAAGGATCATCTCAGAGACTGATGTATCTCTTCGATCTGTCAGTATTTCCAAGTACATGAATATATATGATGTTAATGCTGGTGTATCTGATGTTGCTATTCTTATGCGGGATAACATGGCTGTAAGAGTAAGTGGAGCAGATACGGATACTACTGGCATTTTAAATTTCAATGAAGTAAAAGAAAAAGGCGAGCATCTGTCGACTCTTCAAAAGGATCTTGATAACGATGAGGAGCTTGATATCAGAAATTTTGTACCTATTCGAAAAGAAGGAAAGACCATTGCATTTATTTACGGTACAACTACGCCGGAATCTATTCTAAGCGCATGGACCCCGGATATTTATGATGGACATGCCATAGTATCCATAATAGAAAGAGACACGGGGCTGTTCCTGGCTGATGGCCTTGGAAGAACCAATACAATTTTGCAGGAATCTGATTTTACAGTGGCGCAGATCACTACAAATGAAAGCATTGTTGACTCAGTAAAAAATGGGAGAAGAGGCTTTGCCATACTTAAGTCTCCAAGCGGAGAGGCATATTATGTATGTTTTCTTCCTATGAATATTGCCAACTGGGAGCTTTCTGTGAGCGTTCCGGAAAAAGATCTCTATGCGACAGTAAGGCCTATGTACAGATCTCTTTATATATTCCTGATCGTAATGACACTGGCGCTGGTTGTATATTTCCTGTATGTCATCCACATTACAACAGGTTCTCTTATTGGTATCGAGAGAAGAGCCAATATGGATGCTCTTACCGGACTTCAGAATCGTAATAGATATGAATATTTCTGTCAGCATCTTCAGCAGGGAACAGAAGGAATTGCCTGCATCTATTTTGATGTTAATGGTCTTCATGAAGTCAACAATACTCAAGGCCATCTGGCAGGTGACAATATGCTCAAGACCATAGCATCCATTATCTGTAATGAATTTGGCGATTCCAATACTTACAGGATAGGCGGCGATGAATTTGTGGCCTTTAGATATGAGCGAGATGAGCAGGCTGTCAGAAAGGATCTTGATAGGGTGTTAAAAGAGGTAGAGTCAAACGGATACCATGTGGCAAGTGGTCTTGCAATGGCGACACCTGACAAAAAGCTCTTGACTGTTATCAAGAAGGCTGAAGAAGAAATGTATGAAAATAAAGCCAAGTACTATGAATCCATAGGAAAGGAGATGCGAGGATGATGAAGAAAAGTTTAAAAGCATCCGCTCTCTTTATGGTGATGGTGCTTCTTTTAACAGGTTGTTATGCTAAGCTCCCTGATATCGAAAATCATACGCTTGATGATGCGTACCGAAGTGATGCTGTTGTATATAATACCCTGTACGCTTCAGAAGTTACTAATCTTAATTACCTGGTTACAAGCTCTCCGGTAGACACTGTCATCACAGCTAATGTAATTGACGCACTTGTTGACTATGATAATGAGGGCAATATAGTTCCGGGACTTGCAGAGAGTTGGGAATGTACAGAGGATATGTGTACGTGGGTATTCCATTTGAGGAATGGAATCAAATGGGTTGACTATGAAGGAAATGTCTATGGCGAAGTTGTGGCAGATGATTGGGTTGCTGCTGCAGAGTATGTGAACAATGCAGCCAATGAGACAGACTGTCAATATATGTATTGCACCGGATCTGTTGTGAAGGGAGCACAGGAGTATTATGACTATACCAGATCTCTTCTGCATCCGGAAGAATATGATGTGAAACCCAAAAAGGTAGAGCCTTCAGATATAGGAGTAATGGCTTATGATGATAAGACTCTTATCTATAAGCTTGATAAACCTTGTCCATTTTTCTTGAGTGTTCTTTCCTATACTTCTTATCTACCTGTTAGCAGGAAATATCTCAAATCATCTGGAACAATGTTCGGAAAAGACTATAAGAATGTCTTGTACAATGGTGCATATATACTCCACTATTTTCAGCCTTTGGAAAAACAGATATTGGTTAAGAATCCGAATTACTGGGATAGAGACAAGGTGTATATAGATAGAGTAGAAAATGTCTATGATTCAGAAGCGGCTACTATCGGAGTTGAAAGATATGAAGAAGGGCTTATAGATAAGGCTGTTGTAAGTGCAGACAAGCTAGAGCGATATCTTTCGATGAGATTTCATTCAGATGAGATCCATGGTACAATTCCAGATTGTTCTTATTCATATTTTTACGTTTTTAATTTTGCACCAAGTTATAACGAAGAGAATGAACCGGAAAACTGGCGCAAAGCCGTGGTAAATGAGAACTTTAGAAAAGCTATCATGTGCTCTATAGATAGAGAGGAGGCCCTATCTGTTTATGAGCCATATGATCCAGGAAAACTGGTGAATAATACGGTTACCCCACCAGGAGCTATCAGTATAGATGGAAAAGATTATACTAAGTTCGGTAAGTTAAGCTATTATTCCGGAAGAGATAGTTACAACAAAAATGATGCCAGGATCTATAGAGATCTTGCTAAGAGGCAGCTAAAGGAAGCAGGAGTTACATTCCCTATTAAGATCCTAATGCCTTATAATCCGTCTGTTGTGGGCTGGAAGCAGGAAGTATTTACGATAAAAAAACAGCTTGAACACTCACTTGGTACAGATTTTATAGAAGTTGTGGTAGAAGCTGGAAGTGATACGGGATTTTTGAATGCAGTTCAAAGAAGTGGAAAGTTTTCATTTATGAAATGCCGATGGGGAGCCGATTATGAAGATCCCCAAACCTGGACAGAGCCTTTTGAAGAGGAAGATGATTATTCATTCTGGCATCAGTGCGAGGATGAAAAAGTCAAAGAAGTCTGTGAGATATGGGAGAAGCAAAAGGACAATGCATCAGAGATAACGGATAATGAAAATCTAAGATTTGAAGCCTTTGCTGAGGCAGAGCGTCTTATTCTTGATCACGCCATTGTTGTTCCATTTTCCATAATGATCGGTGATGGCTATGTTATGGACAAGATAAATGAATTTGAGAGAGAGTATTCATCTTATGGAATGGCTAAACAAAGATATAAGGGATGCCATTTATATGAGGATTCCATGGACATGGAAGAATACCAAAAAGCCTATAAAGAATGGGCACATATTGAAGATGAAGAAGAATAAAAGCTGGTCCCTTACAAAAGAGACCAGCTTTTTGTTGTGAATGTTATACCACCAGATGCAACATCCTTGTAGCAATATTGAAGTAAACCAGAAGTGACAGTGCATCTACTATTGTTGTAATGAATGGACTTGCCATTACCGCAGGGTCAAATCCCACCTTGGAAGCCAGCATAGGAAGGCAGCAGCCCACCAACTTGGCAATAAGCACTACGAACAAAAGTGTAAGGCAGATAACTGCAGCAACTGTAATAGTAACTCTATCCAGGAATATCAGCTTTAAGAAGTTAGCACATGCAAGGGTAAGACCGCAAAGAACAGCGACTCTTATCTCTTTCCATATTATTTTGAAAATATCTTCAAACTCAATCTCTTTAAGTGAAAGTCCACGGATAATTGAAACACTTGCCTGTGAACCAGCATTTCCGCCGGTATCCATCAGCATTGGGATGTAAGCTGTAAGTACTACATAAGCTGAAAGAGCGTCTTCAAAGCCTGTAATGATAGCACCTGTAAATGTGGCACTTATCATCAGGAATAATAGCCAAGGGATACGATTCTTGTAGGTTTCAAAGATACCAACCTTTGGATAAGGCTTATCAGATGGTACAATAGCAGCCATCTTCTCGATATCCTCTGTAGCCTCTTCTTCAAGAATGTCCACAACGTCATCGATTGTGATGATTCCGACCATACGACTCTCATTGTCTACAACAGGCATTGCTGTAAATCCGTATTTCTGGAACATGCGGGCAGCTTCTTCCTGGTCAGTCATGGTATTGATGCTGATGACATTGGTGTTCATTATATCGCCAATGATTTCATCAGGCTTCATAATGAGCAGGTATCTAAGAGCAACAGTACCAACCAGAACTTTTTGCTTGGTAACAACATAACAGATGTTGATAGTCTCAGAATCTACGCCCTTTTGTCTGATCCTCTCTATGGCGTCGGTAACAGTCATATCTTCTCTGAGGTCTACATACTCCACAGTCATGATAGATCCGGCAGAGTCCTCAGGGTACTGAAGCAGATGATTGATATCAGCTCTGGTTTCAGGGCTTGCGTTGGCCAAAATGCGTTTTACAACATTAGCTGGCATCTCTTCCAAGAGGTCAGTAGCATCATCGGCCATAAGGTTGTCAATAATGTTGGATGCTTCTCGATCGGACAGTGAACGGATGATATACTGCTGGTCATCCAGTTCCAGATCGGCAAATACGTCAGCAGCCATGTCTTTTGGAAGGATTCTGAACATCTTAAGAGAATCCTCATCCTCCATCTCTCCCATAGCAGCAGCGATATCTACTGTGTTCATCTCGGAGATGGTCTGACGAAGCTTGGTATATTGCCTAGATTCAAGAAGTTCCTGCAAGATTTCTACGATTGTCTTTTCTTCTTGTAATTCCATGGTAATCTCCTATGAATTTGGTTGGCGGTTAATATGGTACTTCGACCAGGAGCAGAATCGCTACTGCAATTATGTGAATCTGACTTCATAAAAACCACCACCTTTCATACGAGATTTTGTGAGTTAACTTTAACACAATTTTTCACAAAAATAAACCTCGCAGATTGATTAATTTGCATAGAGATCAGGATAAAAAAACAACGAATACATTACAAAATTAATCTGTTTCTAAAAAATACATTAATTTTGTCATCTTGCAATAACGCGCCAACGTGATAAAGTACTTCTTAAATATTTTTTTATGTAACCTTCCTGAGATTAATTTCTTAAGGTTACTGGTGTGGAGGGGCAGATGGCATTATCATCTGATGATTATTTAAATGAACTCTTAGGCCGCTATCAGGCCAATTTCGACATAACCAAAGATTTTTCCCTGGGAGACAGGATATATCCAGCCTACGCATGGTTCTTTTCATTTGGAGAGAAGTACGTTCTGAAGAAAGAAGCCCAGCTCTGGGCAATAAGAGCCTATGAGCATGTGCTGTTCATTAAGACAGATTCTGTGTCAAAAGAACTTTTGCAGGAAATAAGACAGACAATAGAAGATCATGTGGAACCAGAGCTTGTAAGACGCGGAGAAAAGTATCCGGAAAAGGACCACATGTGTACTTATATGACATTCGTCATCATTTCTGATAGGACCCCTGACAAGGAACTGCAAAGAGAAATAAAGAGATTTAAATATGACAAAGGATATCTCTTTAATTTCAGGGGACACAGCGAAGGTAAGCTGGCTCTTGCATGCCTTGACAGTGAGACCGTTGTTACTAACTACAGTGGAAAAGAGCTAAAAGAACTCTTGACCGATATATTCAAGACCCAAAGGGGTACTAAGGAGGAGAAAGTTTCATGAATGCAGCAGTATTGTTGATCGCTAGTGCAGCAGTTCTCGTAGCAGGATATGTCTTCTACGGCGGATGGCTTGCCAGGCAGTGGGGTATCGATCCAAAGAGGAAGACACCAGCACACGAGTTAAAGGATGGTATGGACTATGTTCCAGCTAAAACACCAGTAGTTATGGGACATCATTTTTCATCAATTGCAGGAGCAGGCCCAATTAATGGACCTATTCAGGCAGCAGTTTTTGGTTGGGTTCCAGTTCTTTTATGGGTACTTATCGGTGGTATTTTCTTTGGCGGCGTCCATGATTTCGGAGCTCTTTTTGCATCACTTCGACATAAGGGACAGTCTATCGGTGAGATCATAGATGACACTATGGGCAAGACAGCCAAGAGATTATTCCTTACCTTTGGTTATCTGACACTGCTTCTTGTAGTTGCAGCTTTCAGTTCAATTGTTGCCAGCACCTTTGGTACAACAACAGCAGCTGGAGCAGCTGTTGAGGGTGCAACACTTGCAGCTAATGAGTCTACAGCAATGATTTCTTTCCTGTTTATCGTTCTTGCTATAGTTTTTGGATTCTTTGTATATCGTAAGAATGCACCAATTGTGGTTGCATCAGTAGTTGGCTGCCTTGGAATAATCGCAATCGTAGCCATTGGACTTAATTTCCATCCAATCTCTCTTACATACAACACATGGATGTGGGTAGTTGGAGCATATATTCTTGTAGCATCTGTAACTCCAGTTTGGATTCTTTTACAGCCAAGAGATTACCTTAGCTCATTCCTTCTCTACTTCATGATCGGAGCAGGTCTGGTAGCAGTTATTGGAGCAGTTTTGGCCGGTCAGGGTAGCTTCTCAGTCCCGGCATTCGGAGATGCAACGCTAAAGGGAACCGGCGTATTTACAACAGGTACTGCATTCCCGGCTCTTTTCGTAACTATTGCCTGCGGTGCTATTTCTGGTTTCCATTCACTGGTTTCTTCAGGAACATCTGCCAAGCAGCTTGATAATGAAAAGAATGCTAAGCCTGTAGCCTATGGTTCAATGCTTATTGAATGCCTCGTGGCAGTTATTTCACTTTGCGCTATCGGATTTGTATGGGCAGCAGCTGCTGACGGCACATATGCAAGCCCAACTCAGGTATTCGCTGGCGGACTTTCATCTATGATCGCTACATTTGCTCCTGGAGCTCAGAACATTATGTATCAGATGCTGATCCTTGCAGTTTCTGTATTCTGTCTTACATCACTTGATACAGCAACAAGACTTGCAAGATACATGTTCCAGGAATTCTTCCTTGAACAGGGACAGACAGCTAAGGATGTGACAGGATACAAAAAAGTATTAGCTAATCCTTACGTAGCTACAGCTATCACAGTTGTTTTAGGTGTAAGCCTTGGTATGACAGGTTACTCCAAGATCTGGCCATTATTTGGCGCAGCTAACCAGCTTCTTGCAGCTATCGGACTTCTTGCAGTCTGCACATGGCTTGGAGCTGTAGGCAAGAACAACAAGATGTTCTATATTCCTATGGTATTCATGCTTGCTGTTACAGTTTGCTCCCTCGTTCAGACTATTACAGCCAAGATGAAGGCATATGTTAGCGGAGCAGCAGATTTTTGGGCACTTATTCAGTCTGCTATCGCTGTACTGCTTGTAGTACTCTCTCTTGTACTTGCATTCATTGCTGCAAAGACACTTATCAAGCAGCATCAGGACAAGAAAAACACTAAGCCTGAAGAGGCAGCTTAATACAAAAATACGTTGAATAATATCCTATATAGAGTTATTATAGTTATAATAAAACTAGGTTTTACTAATCGCTGTAAGGCCTAGTTTTTTCTTTCTAAGCCAGTTGACCGGTTTGTGTTGGAGGGGGATTATATGGGATTATTCGATAAACTTTTCCAGAGCGGTAAATTTGAGATTGGTTCACCAGTTAACGGCACTATCGTGCCTATATCATATGTTAGTGATCCTACATTTGGTGAAGAAATGGTCGGTAAAGGTGTAGCAATACAACCTTCGGATGGTAAATTCTGTGCCCCATGTGACGGCACTCTCATAGCTCTTTTCCCAACAGGTCATGCATACTGCATTAATACTACTGATGGAGCTGAGCTTCTGATCCATATCGGAATTGATACAGTTAAACTAAAGGGTGAGCATTATAAGCTAATTGCAAAGCAAGGAATAGAGGTCAAAAAAGGAGATCCAATAGTTGAAGTGGATCTCGAAAGTGTAAAGGCGGCTGGTTATGATGTCATAACGCCAATGGTTATTTCTAACCATAGTAAGTTTTCCAGGATCGAAAAAATGACAGGTGCTGTGAAAGTTGGGGATACAGCCATGGTTGTCAGTAAATAACTGCGATGAGGAAGTGCAGTTAGATATAAACCACAAAGGAGGAAAAGTAGTATGATGAAGTATTTACAAAGGATCGGTAAGTCTCTGATGCTCCCAGTTGCAGTTCTTCCAGCAGCAGGTATCATGTACGGTATCGGATATTGGATTGATCCAACAGGTTGGGGGGCTAACAATATCATAGCTGCTTTCTTGATCAAGGCAGCGTCGGCCATCATCGATCAGATTCCAATTCTTTTCGCCATCGGCGTATCAGTTGGTATGGCAAAGGACCACGATGGAACCAGTGCTCTGGCAGGTCTTGTCTCTTTTCTTATGATCACAACGCTTCTTAGTAGCGGGGCTGTTGCTATGTACAGAGGTGTTGATGTATCAGAAGTTCCTGCAGCATTTGGCAAGATCAGTAATGCATTCATCGGTATCCTTTCAGGTATCATTGGTTCAAGTTGCTACAACAGATTCAAGGATACCAAACTTCCAGACTGGCTTGCATTCTTTAGTGGAAAGAGATGCGTTGCTATTGTAACAGCAGCAGCTTCATGCTTGGCTTCAGTTATCTTGTATTTCGTATGGCCTATTATTTTCGGTATCCTTGTAGCGTTTGGTACAGCTATCATTGGACTTGGTCCTATAGGTGCAGGTATCTATGTAATGCTTAACCGAGCACTTCTTCCTTTGGGACTTCACCACGCACTCAATGCTGTATTCTGGTTTGATACTGCAGGTATCAATGATCTTAACCTCTTCTGGTCAGGCGCTGACGGAGCAGTTAAGGGTGTTACAGGACAGTACATGACAGGATTCTTCCCGATCATGATGTTTGGTCTACCTGCTGGTGCACTTGCAATGTATCACACAGCAAAAGATTCTAAGAAGAAAGTAGCAGCTTCCCTTCTTTGGGCGGGCGCTCTTGCTTCATTCTTTACAGGAATCACAGAGCCTTTGGAATTTGCATTCATGTTCCTTGCTCCTGGATTATATCTTGTTCATGCAGTTCTTTCAGGTATTTCAGCAGCAGTTTGTGCTGCTCTTCCATTCAGAGTAGGATTTAACTTCTCAGCTGGTTTTGTAGACTGGTTCCTTAGCTTTAAGGCTCCAATGGCAGTTAATCCTTGGCTTATCCTTCCAATAGGCCTTGTATTTGCTGTTATCTACTATGTAGTATTCAGATTTGTTATTATTAAGTTTGACCTCAAGACTCCTGGTCGTGAAGATGACACAGAAGAGGAAGAGAAAAAGATTGATCTTGCAAACAATGATTTCACAGCAATGGGCAAGCTCATTCTTGAAGGCCTTGGCGGTAAAGAGAACATCAAAGAGT
Source organism: Butyrivibrio hungatei (assembly GCF_001858005.1). Classification (NCBI taxonomy): domain Bacteria; kingdom Bacillati; phylum Bacillota; class Clostridia; order Lachnospirales; family Lachnospiraceae; genus Butyrivibrio; species Butyrivibrio hungatei. The sequence goes on from NZ_CP017831.1 coordinate 181,328, forward strand.
TCGACTACTGCGCAACACGTATCCGTGCAGAAGTAAATGACTACACTCAGGTTAATGAAAAGAAGATCAAACAGGCAGGAATTGCCGGTGTCATTCGTCCATCCAAGACAACAGTTCAGGTTGTTGTAGGACCAAAGGTACAGTTCGTACATGACGAGATAAAAAAGATGCTTTAAATGATCAGAATTTTGAAGAGGTTCAGCCTTGTGGCTGAGCCTCTTTTGCTTTAAGATATAATAGACGCTTATAAAAGAGGAGAGAAAGAGTGAGAAAATATTAAGGGGTGTTATATGCGTTTAAAAAATGTTCTTGCAGTTGTAACTAGTGTATTCTGCGCTTTTATGCTTTCTATCACTGCCTATGCTGGCAATTCAGAGCTGACGGGACTTCCTATTGATGACAGCATTGCTGGTCAAAGACCTGTAGCTATCATGGTAGACAATGAAAAGAAAGCTCTTGCTCATTACGGCGTAGCAGAGGCTGACATTGTTTATGAGATGATGAACAGCACAGCCAATGGCCGAATCACAAGACTCATGTGCCTTTACAAGGATTGGGCAAATCTGGGACAGACAGGAAGTATCCGTAGCACCAGAACTACCAACATTATCCTGACTGGTGAGTACAATGCGGTACTTATCCATGATGGAGGCCCGGTTTATATCAAGAGCTATCTGAAACAGCCTTACGCTACACATATAAGTGGCGGATTCACAAGGGTCAAGAATGGAAAGCCAACAGAATACACAGAGTATGTCTTTGGCGAAGAGCTGGTAAATAGATTTGCTAAGGCAGGTATTCCTAATACCTATAGCGCAACTCTTGAGAGAACATCACACTTCCTTTTTAATGATAATGACGTGGAGCTTCCAAGTGAACTTGTAGCTAATACAGTTGATCTTTCAAGCATCTTTGTCCACAACAAGAGTCAGCTTCTTTTCAATGCAGAAACAAGAACTTACGATTACTACGAGTACGGAGCTGTTCATGCAGATGCGGAGGATGGACAGGTTCTGACCTTCAAGAACGTCATTCTTCAGAATGTGCCATTCAAAAAGCTTGATAAGAATGGTTATCTTACCTACGATGTTGTTGGATCAGGTACAGGCTATTACATCACTAATGGCAAGGCACTTCCAATAACATGGGTAAAAGATAGTGCTACTGGATTTACCCACTATTATTACGCAGAGGGCGTTGAGGTCATGATCAATAGAGGAAAGACTTACATTGGTCTTCTTCCTACTGACACCTGCGACCAGCTTAGGATTGGTTGAGACTGCAACTTACTGTCCGTTTTATAACCCACTATAAATTATAGGATTGTATTGTGAGAAACATGCAATCCTATTTTTTATGTTTAAATGCGAGGTGGATTATGAGTAAAGCGTTGATGGCAGCAGCTAGTTTATATAATGACCAGAGATTTTTATCAAAGAGTGAACTGAGGATATATAGAAATAAGATTAGACGTCAGAGAATTGTTAGAAGACAGCGCATAACTTTAGCGATGATCATTGCGATGTTTCTTTTTGCTATGATCTTTGTGGTATCAACACTTGTCTCAGACGCTGCATCAGATGACTATACTCCAGAATACAAATACTATGGATCAATAACTGTAGGTGTTGGTGATACTCTGTGGGACATTGCTTCAGATAATATTTCATGGACCCATTATGATACAGTAGAGGACTATATTTCAGAGATATGTAGCATCAATCATGTAGAAGAAGAGGAGATCTTTGCAGGTGACAATCTCGTGATACCTTATTATTCAACGGAATTTAAATAATAAAAGTATTATAAAAACTGCAAAAATACTCAAAAAATCGTTCAAATATGCCGATTATTGCTATATAATTAGTTTAGGAACGAATCCTTTTTTGGAGGTAACGTCTATGAGGAAAGAGTATATTGCGGGAATGCTTTTAATATCAATGATGGCGCTGGTTCTAGGATGTGGCAAGAGCACACAGATACAGTCTGAAGGCGAGGATCTTAAGCCGGTCATCTATCTTTATCCTACAGAGGACGATACAGAGATCTCTGTAAGTCTTAATTACAATGGAAATCTTGTAGAGCTTATTCCTGAGTTCAATGCAGAAGATACTTGGAATGTAACAGCCAATAGAGATGGACAGATTACCTTTGAGGGTCAGACCTATGATTACTTGTTCTGGGAAGGAGATCCTGCATATTCTTATGATTTCTTCTCGGGCTTCTGTATCAGAGGCGCTGACACAGAGATGTTCCTTAGAGAGAAGCTTCCTCTTTTAGGACTTAACGAGTCAGAGACAGAAGAGTTCATCGAGTTCTGGGTTCCAATGATGGAAGGCAATGAATTCAATATGATCAGCTTCCAGGGTAACAACTATGACAAGAATGCCAAGCTTACTATCAATCCTCAGCCAGATAACATTATCAGAGTGTTCATGGCTTGGTATCCAACAGACAGATATATCAAGATCAATCCTCAGTATATAGAGACTCCTTCAAGAGATGGTTTCACTGTTGTTGAATGGGGTGGCAATAAAGTAAAATAATAGGCTTGAAACTATTACAATGTTGGTCTAAAATGTTGTGCGTGGTATCGGATTAATTTCCGGAATCACGCACTTATTTTTTATCATGAACAATTAGAAATGGAGTAGTTTTTATGATGCAATCACGTACACATAACTGTGGTGAGCTGCGCATGGAAAATGTTGGCGAGAGCGTTACACTTGTTGGCTGGCTTGAGAACATGCGTGAAGTCGGAAGCGGACTTGGTTTCGTAGTTCTCAGAGACTTCTATGGCACAACCCAGATCGTCCTTGAAACAGAAGAAATGGTTAAGACAGCCAAGGCTATCAATAAGGAATCAACTATTTCTGTGAAGGGTGTAGTAAGAGAGAGATCTTCCAAGAACCCTAAGCAGGAGACAGGTGATATAGAGGTTGTTCCTGAGTCTATTACAGTCCTGGGACGTTGCCGTTACAATGAGCTTCCTTTTGAGATCAATCATTCAAGAGAGGCTGATGAGACAGCTCGTCTCAAGTATCGTTATCTTGATCTTAGAAATCCAGAAGTTAAGAAGAACATCATTCTTAGATGTAACGTAGTAGCTGCACTTCGTCAGGCTATGATGGAGCACGGATTTATGGAGATCACAACTCCTATTCTTACAGCTTCATCTCCAGAAGGCGCAAGAGACTACCTTGTTCCTGCTAGAAAGCATCCTGGTAAGTTCTATGCACTTCCACAGGCTCCACAGCAGTTCAAACAGCTTCTTATGACAGCTGGATTTGACCGTTATTTCCAGATTGCACCATGCTTCCGTGATGAGGACGCAAGAGGAGACAGAAGCCCGGGAGAGTTCTATCAGCTCGATATGGAAATGGCTTTCGCTTCTCAGGAAGACGTATTTGCAGTTTGTGAGGATGTTCTTCCTCCAATCTTTGCTAAGTATGGTACATATAACCGCGCATCAGGCGCTCCATTTAAGAGAATCCCTTATCTTGAGGCTATGGAGAAGTATGGCTCAGATAAGCCAGATCTCAGAATAGATCTTACAGTTAATGATGTTACAGAGACTCTTGCTGATTGTGGCTTTGGACCATTTGCTACAAAGGCAGAAGATGGAACAGAGACAAATGTCAGAATCAAGGCAGTTGTTGTTTCAGACTTCAAAGAGAGCAGAAAATTCATCGACAAGACTATCTCAGACGTTGAGGTTCAGTCAGGTAATAAAGCATATTGGTTTAGAATTGATGAGAATGGCGAGCTTGTTGGAGGTATCTCTAAGTTCGTTGCTCCTATCAAAGATCAGGTTGTATCAGCTCTTTCACTTAAGGCTGGTGACCTCGTAGTTCTTTCAAGCGGCAAGCTTTCTGCTGCACAGAAGACTGCAGGCGTTATTGTTAAGACATTTGGTGCTGCTGTTCCTGGACATATGGACAAAGAGCAGTATGCATTCTGCTGGATCGTTGACTTCCCTATGTACGAGATCGGTGAGGAGTCAGGCGAGCTTGAGTTCTGTCATAACCCATTCTCAATGCCATCAGGCGGTCTTGAGACACTTCTTAAGGCTGAGAGAGGCGAGATCGATCCTCTTTCAATCACAGCAGATCAGTACGATCTTGTTGTTAATGGTGTAGAGCTTTCATCAGGTGCTGTTCGTAACCATGATCCAGAGATCATGATCAAGGCATTTGAGATGGTCAGACTTGGTGAGGATGACGTTAAGGCTAAGTTCCCTGCTATGTACAACGCATTCTGCTATGGTGCACCACCACACGCTGGTATCGCTCCTGGTGTTGATCGTATGGTTATGCTTCTTGCAGGTGAGGATTCGATCCGTGAGATCATTCCTTTCCCTATGAACAAGAATGCTCAGGATATCATGATGGGTGCTCCTGGATTTGTAACAGACAAGCAGCTTGAAGAACTTCACATCAGAACTGTTGATGTAGAAGAGCCTGAAGAATAATTTTCTAGAATAAATATACAAATTGGCTACATAAATCAAAGCCCTATTTTACTTGCTTAGGTGACTTTTGGGTCACTTGAGTAAAATGTAATAGGGCTTTTAATTGTGCATTTTTATTTTTCATGAAAAAACAATTAATATTAAAAACAGATTTAATTTATAATACATTAATTTATTAGCCGTATAATGATTATATGATTTACATAAAGTCACATACATAAGGAGGAAATCATGTCTGAGAAGAAAGAGATCGCTTCAAAAAAAGGAAAAAGGATAAGTGCGCAGTTACTTGTACTGATAGTACCTATTACAGCACTGGCAATAGCGATAGTTACAACATTCATAGCGTTAAGTGCTAGGTCAGTAATTGAAGAACTGGCTAAAAATGCTCTTTATCAGGAAGCAAGAGCTAATGCTGCTGAAACAGGCAGTAGAATTCAGATGATCACTACATATTTTGAGGGATTGGCCCAAACTGTAGAGAAGAACTCTTATAACAGTGATCAGGAAATAATAAATGATTACCAGTTCAGTTTGGCCCAGTTTACTGAAACCAGTACAGGTTTCTATATTGGTCTTTCTAATAAGGATTATATCGATATATCTGGATGGGTTCCTGATGCTGGATTCGATCCTACGGCAAGACCTTGGTATACTTACGGTATAAACTATAGCACGATGACTCTTAATCCACCTTCAGTGGATCTTAGTTCCGGAGAGATTGTAGCATCTATTTCAAGAAAAATTACACTAAAGGATGGCAGAAGCGGAGTAATGTCTGCGGATATTTTTCTTAATGACATTTCCAAGACAACTAGCGCATTTAAGCCTCTTGGAACAGGATCCACAATGATGTTCTCAGGTTCAACAATGGTTGCATCTCCTGCAGAGGATCAGATAGGAAAAGATGTATCTGACTATCCTGACGATGGATTCATCCAGCAGGTTGCGTCTATCGTTAAGAGTGGCGGAACAAATGATATCGTCACTATTCATGGAACTGATGGATATGATTACTATGTAGCATTTAATAATGTTGCAGGAACAGAGTGGTACCTTGTTTCATTTGTAAAGGTTTCAGAAGTGCTTGCTTCACTTAGAAGCTTCATCATAATCAGCGTGATCATAGCTGCTATAATCGTGTTCATTATGGCAATCATAATGTTCAGAGTAATTACAAGAATGATCACTAAGCCAGTTAGCAATCTGACTAATAATATTACAAGGATTGCAAGTGGTGACTTCACTGTAGATATTCAGAAGGGCAGTGAAAATGCAAACGAGATCGGTATCATGAACAATAACATGTTTGATTATGTTAATCAGATGCGTGATACTCTTGCAGAACTTAAGGGGGTTACAGGTAAGCTTGCTACAGAAGCAAATAATAGTAAGACGGCATCCAGTGACCTCAATGAACAGGCTGATGAGCAGAGCAGAGCAATGCAACAGATTCAGGGTGCTATGGATGATATGGCACATGCCGTAACAGAACTTGCAAATCAGGCAACAACCCTTGCCCAGGAAGTGAGCAATCTTAACGATAAGAGTAATCAGACAAAAGACACCATGGAAACTCTCGTAACAAAGGCAAAAGAAGGCCAGAGAGACATGGAAGCTGTTCAGACAGGTATGACAAACATCTCATCTTCAATGGAAGAGATGAACAGAGTAGTTGGAGATGTAGGAGAATCTGCTAACAAGATCAATTCCATCATCGAGATCATCAACTCTATTGCGTCACAGACAAACCTCCTTTCACTCAATGCTTCAATTGAGGCTGCAAGAGCTGGCGAGGCTGGTAAGGGATTTGCAGTTGTAGCTACAGAGATTGGTCAGCTTGCTAATAACAGTGCTGAGTCAACAACTCAGATTGCTGAGATCATCAAGGATATCACAGCACAGATAAAAGACCTTTCAGATAAGTCACAGGCTAACATGGAAGAGATCAGTGCAAATATGGATGCAGTTAATACTGCAGGAGAGACCTTTGAAGAAATCTTCAAGAGTCTCGATGAGACCAGCGATATCGTTGGCGAGATGATCTCTAAGGTAGGCAATGTCGATGAGATTGCAACTTCTATGGCTGCTATTTCAGAAGAACAGTCAGCAAGTACTCAGGAAGTTAGTGCAACAGCCACAACTCTTGCATCTAGTGCAGAGCAGGTTGCAGTTAACTCCAAGGGTGTTGATGGAAGTGCGGCTGCAGTATCAGAATCCTCAGATAGGATCGGGGATCTCATTAGTCAGTTCAAACTTTAATTACAATATAGCTATATAAATAGATTTTCAGAACAATAAGCGAAATTTTGATAAAATATTTCTAAATCAAAAGGCTAAGGGTTCCATTTTCCTAGAAAGGAAGGGACTTTTAGCCTTTTTTAATACAATACACACAAAAGCATTAATCGTCTAACATCAGTTGAGAAAATGGCGCAAAAAGTGTATTATTATCTTGTTATACTGTTTATTTTATGCACAATAGACGGTATACCGATAAAAGTGAAAGGAGAGGTGAACTAAATGCAGGTTAAGCGCATGTCAGAAATATTAGGACAGTTCGCTATGGTAGGCCAGCTCGGACTATCACTCCTTATGCCACTTCTTATGTGTCTTTTAGCATGTTATCTTATGTGTGCCAAGCTATCTGTTGGCACATGGGTTTACATACCAGGGTTTATCTTAGGACTCGGAGGTTCTATGACGACAGCTTATAAAGTTTATCTGTCAGTGATCCACAAAGAAGAAAAAAAGAAAAAAGCTAAAAATAGCAGTGAAGTTTCTTTTAACAGGCATTTTTGATTACTTAAATTTAGGAGAGACGTATGAAATTACAGGATGCTGTAAAAAAGGAGACGGGGATAATTGCTGTGGGGACAGCCATAGGCATTCTCGTTATGTATGTTGTGTTTTTTGTTTTGCACATGGTGCTTCCTAACTGGGCGCCATTTGATATACAGGTTATCTTAGGGGGAATAGGCGGCTTTATAGTGGCTGTCGGTAACTTCTTTTGGATGGCCATATCTGTGCAAAAAGTTGCAGGTATTACGGATGAAGAGAGAGCAAGAAAGACCATGAGCGTAAGCTACAGGTACAGAACACTGCTTCAATTCTTGTGGGTTATTATTGCGATAGTAGCTCCTGTATTCAATGTGGTGACAGGAATTGTTCCTCTTTTCATTCCAAGCTTGATAATCAAACTACGCGGGATCTTGTCTGCGGGGAAAGGAGGTTGAAGGCGAAGATATGAGTAGTGATTTTTCAGTCGTTGGGCCGAAGATATATTACACGATCCACACTGGTATCCCAATTTTGGGCGATTTTAATATTACCGAGACGCTCGTTGTGAGCTGGATCGTAATGATTATTATCACTGGATTGTGTATCTTCCTCACAAGAGATCTTAGACTGGAGAATATTTCCAAGAGACAGGCATTCGCAGAGATGCTTGTGGAGATGGGCAATAATTTTGTCCGTAACAATACTGGAGGCAATAAGTTTGATAAATTGATACCATTTGTATCCGCTCTGTTTGTAACGAGCGTAGTTTCAAACCTTATAAGCCTTACAGGACTAAGAAGTCCAACAGCAGACTTATCAACAGAAGCCGCTTGGGCTGTAGTTGTTTTCATCATGATCACAGCTACCAAGATCAAGACCAACGGCGTGGGCGGATATCTGAAAGGTTTCACGACACCTATTGCAGTCATGACACCATTCAATATTCTGTCAGAGCTTGCTACACCAGTTAGTATGGCATGCCGTCATTTTGGAAATATCCTTTCAGGAGTAGTTATTGACGGACTTATCTATTGGGCTCTGGGACTTGCGTCAGCAGCTCTTTTGGGACTCATCCCTGGAGCAGTTGGAAGATTCCTTTCCAACATACCGATCTTAGGAGTCGGTCTTCCGGCCATTACAGGCGTTTACTTTGACTGGTTCTCAGGATGCATGCAGGCGTTCATCTTCTGTATGCTGACCGTCATGTACATCGCCAATGCGGCAGAGGAAGGTTAAAAAAACTAAATAAAGTGAAACGATAACAAAGTTATTTTAGGAGGCAAAAAAATGGGTGATTTTGAGTTATTAGCTAGAGGTATTGCACTTGCAGGATGTGGTATTGGTGCAGGATGTGCACTTATCGCAGGTATTGGACCTGGTATTGGTGAAGGAACTGCTGTTTCTAAGGCTCTTGAAGCTATTGGACGTCAGCCTGAATGTAAGGGCGATGTAACAAGTACTATGCTTCTTGGTTGTGCCGTTGCAGAGACAACTGGTATCTACGGTTTCGTTACAGGTCTTCTTCTTATCTTCGTTGCACCTGGAATGTTTATGAATTACCTGAAGTAATCAAAAAAGGAGAACTAATATGCAATTACAGGCTCTAATGATGCTCACTGCGGATACAGCCAAGACGCAGGAGCTGGTTACATTGGTACCCTGGACCTTTATTGCACAGATAATAAACTTATTTATCCAGATGTTTCTGATAAAGAAGTTCCTTTTCAAGCCTATCAACGATATTCTTGAGAAGAGAAAAAATCTTGCTGACAAGGCGATCAGGGAAGCCAGAGAGGCCCAGGAAGAAGCCGATTCTCTTAAGTCTCAGTACGAAGAAAGCCTGACTAATGCACATGCCGAAGCTGCAAAGATTGTATCTGAAGCTCAGAAAGAGGCTCAGAACAAGGCTGATACTCTTGTAAAAGAGGCAGAGCAGCAGGCAGCAGGAATCAAGGCAAGAGCTGCTGAAGACATTGAGCAGGAAAAGAAGAAGGCTATCAATGAGGCCAAAGATGAGATTGGCGGACTTGCAATGGATATTGCAGGCAAGGTTGTTGAAAAAGAGATCAACGAAGCTGATCACAAGAAGCTTATCGAGGACTTTATTAGCAAAGTCGGAGCTTAAATATCAATCAGTCCGAAGCATTTACTGCTGAGGAAATAAACTAAAATCAGTCCGAAGCATTTACTGCTGAGGACGTAAGAAAATGAAACTAGGGTGAGCATGCCCTATGCCGAAGGCATTTTAATGGCATGCGAATCAGAATTTCGACGAAGGAGAAATTATGAGTAAAGCTGGAGATCTTTATGGGCAGAGCCTATATGATCTGGCAGCGGAATCTAACCTATCGGATGAGATACTGGGCGAAATGGAGTTGATCAAAGGGATCTTTAAAGAGAACCCTGATTATGTGACACTTCTTTCGGAACCTTCAGTCCCAAAGAACGAAAGGCTGAAACTTGTCGACGAGGCATTCGGAGATGGTTGTCAGCAGTACCTTTTGAACTTTATCAAGATCTTGGTTGAGAAGGGATTACTTAGAGAATTCTCTGCTTGTCAAAAGAGATTCAGGAAATGCTACAACGAGGAACACGGTATCGCAGATGCCCTTGTTACCACGGCTGTGGCGCTGGATGAGGCACAACTCAAACAGTTAACTGATAAACTTGAGAAGTTAAGCGGCAAAAAAGTGTTGCTGAAGCAGAAGGTAGATAGTGGCGTCCTTGGTGGCGTAAGAGTAGATCTTGAGGGACAGCTCTTTGACGGAACAGTCAAAGGCAGGTTATCCGAGCTTCGCAGAAAAGTTGATGAGACAGTCATCTAAATAATATACATCGGAGGATGATATGGAACTAAAACCAGAAAAAATATCCGAGGTCATTCGAAGCCAGATAAAGAATTATCAGAACGCAATTATCCAGAATGAGACCGGTACAGTTCTTACCGTTGGTGATGGTATCGCCAGAGTAAGCGGACTTTTGAACTGTATGGCAGGTGAGCTTCTGGAGTTCGAGAATGGTACATTCGGAATGGCTCAGAACCTCGAGGAAACAGTAGTATCCGCGGTTTTGTTCGGCGAGGATGTTGGTATCAGCGAAGGACAGACCGTTAAACGTACAGGTCGAGTTGTTTCTGTTCCTGTAGGCGAGAAGATGATCGGACGTGTTGTAAACGCTATCGGTCAGCCTATCGATGGAGCAGGTCCAATCGAAACCACAGAATATAGACCAGTTGAGTCACCAGCTCCTGGTATCATTGACAGACAGCCTGTTAAGGAGCCTCTTCAGACAGGTATCAAGGCTATCGATTCTATGATCCCTATCGGTAGAGGTCAGCGTGAACTTATTATCGGTGATAGACAGACTGGTAAGACTACAATTGCAATTGATACTATCCTTAACCAGAAGGGTAAGGATGTTATCTGTATCTACGTTGCTATTGGACAGAAGCGTTCAACAGTAACTGCACTTGTAGAAGATCTGAAGAAGGGCGGAGCAATGGACTACACTATCGTAGTTGCTGCTACAGCTTCTGAGCCTAGCCCACTTCAGTATATTTCACCATATACAGGTTGTACTATGGGTGAGTACTTCATGAATAAGGGAAAACACGTGCTTTGCATCTATGATGACCTTTCTAAGCATGCTGTAGCTTATCGTGCACTCTCACTTTTGATCAGAAGACCACCAGGACGTGAAGCTTATCCTGGAGACGTTTTCTATCTTCACTCAAGACTTCTTGAGAGAGCTGCTAAGCTTTCTGATGAAAACGGTGGCGGATCACTTACAGCCCTTCCTATTATCGAGACTCAGGCCGGAGACGTTTCAGCGTATATTCCTACAAACGTTATCTCCATTACTGATGGTCAGATATTCCTTGAGACAGAGCTCTTCCACTCAGGTATTATGCCAGCGGTTAACCCTGGTATCTCAGTATCTCGAGTAGGTGGTAACGCTCAGATCAAGGCTATGAAGAAGGTTGCCGGAACACTTAAGCTTGTTTATTCACAGTATCGTGAACTGCAGAGTTTCGCTCAGTTCGGTTCAGATCTTGATGAAGATACAAAGGCTCGTCTTGCACAAGGTGAGCGTATTGTAGAAGTCTTAAAGCAGGACAAGAACCAGCCAGTACCTGTTGAGAAGCAGGTTGCGATTCTTTATGCGGTTGTTAACAACATCCTTATCAAGGTTAATACAGAAGATGTTGCTGAATATGAAGCAGGTCTTTACGACTTCCTTGACAGCAATCCAACTGGTATCGCAGTTATGAAGGAAATCCGTGAGACTGGTAAGCTTGAGAGCGACGCTGAGAATAAGTTAAAAGAAGTACTGAACGCTTATACTGAAAACTTCATCAATAAAAAATAATCAGGAGGGAAACTTAAATGGCTGGATCAATGAAAGCTGTTAAACTCCGAATAAAGAGCGTTCAGAGCACGATGCAGATCACGAAAGCGATGCAGCTGGTTGCAGCTTCAAAGCTTCGTAAGGCAAAGGAAAAGGCTGATAATTCAAAGCCTTACCTTGAGACAGTGCTTGCAACACTTACAGATATAGCTAATGGAAATAACGATTTCCGTTCTATCTTTACCAAGAGTAACGATAATGACAAATGGCTATACGTTGTAATTGCCGGAGACAGAGGTCTTGCGGGCGGATACAACTCAAATCTGTTCAAGTTTGTTGAGAAAGAGATCAAGGATAAGAGCAATGTAACAGTTCTTCCTATCGGTAAAAAATCTGTTGAGTTCTTTAAGCATAGAAATGTGCCTATCCTCACAGAAGAGTATGCTGAAGTTGCCAAGATCAACATCTCGGATTGCTTCCAGATAGCAAAGCTGCTCTGTGGTTCATATGGCGGAGATGGTTTTGGACATGTATTCCTGTGCTACACAAATTTCGTGTCCATGCTGTCGCAGGTACCTACAGCCACATCACTTCTCCCATTATCTGATCTCAAGACAGATAATAAAGAGAGCGATGGCAAGGCAAAAGACCTGATTCTGTATGAGCCAAACAGTGAAACAGTGTTCGATACAATTGTTCCTGAATATTTAGCTGGAATCTTGTACACAAGTATTAATATCTCGTATGCTTCTGAGCTTGCTGCTCGTAGAACAGCCATGGAGGCTGCAACAGACAACGCAGAAGAAATGATTGAGAACTTAAGCTTGTACTACAATAGAGCTCGTCAGGCAAGCATCACTCAGGAAATTACTGAGATCGTGGCTGGTGCAGAAAGCTGAGAACTTGCCGAGGTTTTTTCGAGGCTAGTTCGAAGCTTGTTCTGTCGAAGCTGCAATGCAGCTGAGAGCAGAACTTCCATACGAGAGCAGAACTTCCATATGAGATAGAACTTCCATATGAGAGCAGAACTTCCAAATAAAATATGAAGGAAAATAAAACAATTAAGGAGTTTAACAATGAGTGAAAATCATGTTGGAAAGGTAATACAGGTTACAGGTCCTGTACTTGACATCCGCTTCAAAGAGGGTGAACTTCCAGATCTTCACAATGCTATAGAGATCATGATCGAGGACCGCAAGCTTATTGCAGAGGTTGCTCAGCAGGTCGGAGATGACGTAGTTCGTTGCGTAGCTATGAGCTCCACTGATGGTCTTGTACGTGGCGTTGATGCCAAAGATACAGGAAGCCCTATCACTGTACCAGTTGGTGACAAGTGCTTAGGAAGAATCTTCAACCTTCTTGGAGAGCCTGTTGATAACGAACCTGCACCAGAAGGAGTAGAGAGATGGGCAATCCATCGTCCAGCTCCTGCTTATGAGGATCAGGTTCCTGCTACAGAGATCTTTGAGACAGGTATTAAAGTCGTTGACCTTATCTGCCCTTACGCTAAGGGTGGTAAGATCGGTCTTTTCGGTGGTGCCGGCGTAGGTAAGACAGTTCTTATCATGGAGCTTATCAACAACGTTGCTAAAGCTCACGGTGGTATTTCCGTATTCACCGGTGTAGGTGAGCGTACTCGTGAAGGTAATGACCTTTACGGAGAAATGAAAGAAAGTGGAGTTATTGATAAAACTGCACTAGTTTATGGACAGATGAACGAGCCACCAGGAGCCAGAATGAGAGTTGGTCTTTCTGGACTCACAATGGCTGAATATTTCCGTGATGTAAAGAATCAGGATGTGCTTCTTTTCATCGATAACATCTTCCGTTTCACACAGGCTGGTTCAGAGGTTTCAGCCCTCCTTGGACGTATGCCTTCAGCCGTAGGTTATCAGCCTACACTGGCTACTGAAATGGGTGCTCTTCAGGAGCGTATCACATCCACAAAGAAGGGATCTATCACATCAGTTCAGGCCGTATACGTACCTGCTGATGACCTTACAGACCCTGCTCCTGCTACAACATTCACACACCTTGATGCTACAACCGTTCTTTCCAGAGATATCGCATCAAAGGGTATTTATCCAGCTGTTGATCCTTTGGATTCAACAAGCCGTATCCTTTCTCCAGATATCGTAGGAAAAGAGCATTACGAAGTTGCTAAGGGTGTACAGCAGGTTCTTCAGAGATATCGTGAACTTCAGGATATCATCGCTATCATGGGTATGGATGAACTTTCAGAAGAGGATAAGCTTACAGTTTACAGAGCACGTAAAGTACAGAACTTCCTGTCACAGAGCTTCTCAGTTGCTGAGCAGTTCACAGGTCTTCCTGGAAAGTACGTTCCTCTTAAAGAGACAATCCGTGGCTTCAAGATGATCCTTAATGGTGAGTGCGATGATCTTCCAGAGAGTGCATTCCTTCTTGTAGGAACTATTGACGAAGTCTTCGAGAAAGCAAAGAAAGGATAACTATTATGTCCAGTTATCATTTACAGGTTGTGTCCTTGGATGGTCTCGAATTCGAGGGTGATGTTCAAAAGATTATGCTTCGTACAATAGATGGTGATGTTGAGATTTTGGCTCGTCACACCAACTACTGTACAGCTATAGGTATGGGCACCGCCAAAGTGACCATGGACGACGGCCAGGAGAGAAAAGCAGCCTGTATCGGTGGAATGCTTTCTGTAATGAACGGAGAGGTCAGAGTCCTTCCTACTACTTGGGAATGGAGCGAAGATATCGATCTTGATCGTGCCATTGCTGCTAAGCTCAAAGCTGAACAAACTTTGAATGACAAGGCAATCGACAAGGAAGCAAGAATTCGTGCCGAGGCCAAGCTCTACAGAGCTCTCGTACGAATCGGTTCCTCCGGTAAGGATAAAAGCAATTTATTTGATAATTAAAAATGACCCGCCTAGGATTTAGAGTCCCAGGCGGGTTTTTGATTGCTCTAAAAACGACGCCCGGCATGTCTTTTTAGCTATTTTCTTATTTTGGCATGTCAATTTTCGCCAATTTCATGATTTCCGGCATGCTATTTTCTAGTTCCTTAAGTCTTTGGCATGCTTTATTTCCTTTTGTCGGGAGATTTTGGCATGCCTTTTCTCTCTTTTTTCTTGTTTATGCATGCTTCAGATTTCTTTTCCTACAACTTAGCAACCTTTAGAATAGATGTAGCAATAATTGAATAGACCATTTTCCTCAAAAATTTTACTCTACGATAAGAGACTGTATTTTTTAACACAATGGGGTGAAAGATTATGTTAAGAACAACAAAAGTAGAAAATGGTTTAGTTAAAGGTCTTGCAGGAGAAGATCCTCGAATTACCGTGTACAGAGGAATTCCTTTTGCAAAGCCACCAATTGGTGAAAACAGATTCAGGGCTCCACAGCCATGCGACGACTGGGAAGGAACATTAGAAGCATATGATTTTGGACCGATCTCATATCAGGATACACCTGGTATTGGCGGCGGCCTCTACGACAGAGAGTGGCACGTTGATCCAGAGATTCCTATGAGTGAGGACTGCCTCTATCTCAACATTTGGACTCCTGCTAAAAGAGCTGACGAAAAGCTTCCAGTACTTGTATGGTATTTCGGCGGCGGCTTCCAGTGGGGCTACACAGCAGAGATGGAATTTAACGGAGAAGCCCTTGCTAAAAGAGGCATCGTAGTAGTAAGTGTTGCCTACAGGCTTGGCTGCTTTGGTTTCCTTGCACACAAGGATATAACAGCAGAAAACCCAGAAGCTCCAGGTAATTTCGGCCTTCTGGACCAGAGATTTGGACTTCACTGGGTTCATAGAAACATCGCCGCATTTGGCGGAGATCCAGACAGGATCACTATTTCAGGTCAGTCAGCAGGTGGCTCCAGCACAATGCACCAGCTCACCAATCCTGAGAACTATGATATCGTAAAGGGCGCTGCGATCCTTAGCGGAATCATCAGAATGCCTAAGATGGACGACGATATCTTTAGACCACTTAGCCTTTCCCAGGCAGAGGATCTTGGAGCTCAGTTTTTTGAAAGTCTCGGGGTAAAAGACCTTTCAGAAGCCAGAAAGCTCACATCAAAAGAGCTTCTCGAAGGCTACGATAAATTTGCTCAGGATCATCCTAGAATGTTCCCGATAATTGATGGAAAGTTCTGCGACAGCGACCCTGTAGAGCGTTTTGTAAACAGAAAATGTGCTGATGTTCCTGTAATGTCAGGAAATACATCAGATGAATTTAAGATAGACGGAATCAGCATGGTAGAGTCCTCTGTAAAGAGTGCTTTTGGTGATGCTCATAAAAATGCACCTGACCAGAAATTCTACTATTACAGATTTGATCCAGATATTCCTGGAGATGGACATCCTGGAGACAGCTATCCTGGAACCTTCCATTCATGCGATCTTTGGTTCTTCTTTGGAAATCTTGCAAAGTGCCACAGACCATATGAAGGACATCACTATGACCTTCAAAGGCAGATGTGCGACTACTACGCAAACTTCATAAAAACTGGAAATCCTAATGGCGAAGGTTATGACAAGCTTCCCCTTCCAGAGTGGACACCTTATACACCAGAAAATCCAGCAGAGATGGAGTTCCTTGGAAGAGGTGCTGTACCAAGGCTTGAAGGCGGTATCAGACAAAACAGCCAGAAGCAGGCAGTTAATCCATATCTTCCTTCATGGGAGTACATCCCAGATGGTGAACCTTATGTATTTGGCGACAGAGTTTATGTCTATGGTTCCCATGACCTCTATCAGGGTGAAACATTCTGCCTTGGGGATTATGTTTGCTGGTCAGCTCCGGTTAATGACCTTGGTGAGTGGAAGTATGAGGGTGTAAGCTATCCAAAGGTATCTGATCCTCTTAATCCAGATGGACACATGTGCCTCTATGCACCTGACGTTACAGTTGGTCCAGATGGTAAATATTATCTTTACTATGTTCTTGATAAGGTATGTATTGTATCAGTTGCAGTTTCAGATACACCGGCAGGCCCATTCAAGTTCTATGGCTATGTTCACTATGAAGATGGAACCAAGCTTGGAGAAAAAGAAGGCGATGAGCCACAATTTGATCCTGGTGTAATTACAGAAAACGGTGTCATATATCTTTTCACAGGATTCTGCGGACAGGGCGACAAGTCAAGACATGGCGCCATGTTAACAGTTCTTGGCGAAGACATGCTCACAGTTAAAAAAGCTCCAAAATTTATCGCGCCTGGCAATCAGTACAGCCAGGGAACACCATACGAGGGACATGCATTCTTTGAGGCACCATCCATCAGAAAGCACGGCGATACATATTACTTTGTATATTCATCAGAAGTTATGCATGAGCTCTGCTACGCAACATCAAAAGATCCTGAGGGGCCTTATGAGTACGGAGGAGTAATCGTAAGTAACTGCGATCTTCACATCGACAGCTACAAGAAGGCAGAGGAGGCTACAGCTTACGGAGCCAACAACCACGGCAGTATCGTAGAGATTGCAGGCCAGTGGTACATCTTTTACCATAGACATACAAATGGAACATGGTTTAGCAGACAGGGCTGCGCAGAGAAGATAAACTTCGAGGCAGACGGTTCTATCAAGCAGGTTGAGATCACATCTTGCGGACTTAACAACGGACCACTTTCTGACAAGGGCGAGTACCCAGCTTATATCGCTTGTAACATCTTCACAAAAGAGCATAAGATATATGTAGAAGCTGGTGCTCCAAGAGTTGTGCAGGAAGGCGGAGATGGTGACCAGAACCCTGGATACATCAAGGATATCGTCGATGGAACAACCATTGGATTCAAGTACTTTGACCTCAAGAAGGTTACCGGTCTTAGAATTAAGACAAGAGCTTACTACAACGGAACCTTCGAGATCAGAACTGCTCTTGATGGCGAAGTCCTTGGCGAGATCAAGGGCATCGGCTCAAACATTTGGACTTCATTTGAAGGAAAGCTCCCAGAGCTTAGCGGCACACATGCACTGTACCTGACCTACAAGGGAACAGGAAATGCCAGCCTGGCTTCAATTGAGTTCCTGCATTAATTTGAGGGGAATAGAAATTTATGTCAAAAAAGAAACTTGTTATTTTTTCACTTGTCTTCGCACTCCTTACGGGGTGCGGAGCCAGTGCACCAGTAGATGATGGAAACACTGATTCCAGCGCAGAAACGGTTCAGGACGTAAGTAATGATGAAGCTTCTGAAAATGCAGAAGTATCTGATGCCACTGAGGAAAAATCATCAGATGATACTTCCGCGGCTGATAGTGTCACTCCATCAGAAGGGAAATATGATATGCGAGATATCACTCCTAAGGATCTTGTGGCTGAAATGACCACTGGTTGGAACCTCGGAAACACCTTTGATTCCTGGGGCGGTTCAGGTCTTTCAGATGAAACCTATTGGGGTAACCCCAAGACTACCAAGGAAATGATCGATGCTGTTCACGACAAAGGCTTTAATTCCATAAGGATTCCTGTAACATGGTATGATCACATGGGCGCAGCTCCTGAATATACCATTGACGAAGCTTGGATGGACCGAGTAGAAGAAGTCGTAAACTATGCCCTTGATGATGGGATGTACGTTATCATCAATTCTCACCATGAAGAGGAATGGCGCATTCCAGACAATGCTCACATCGATGCAGTTGATGAGCAGGTAAAAGTACTCTGGGTACAGATTGCTGAAAGATTTGAAAAATATGGCGATCACCTTATCTTTGAAGGCCTCAATGAACCAAGAGTAAAAGGCGGTCAGGATGAGTGGAACGGCGGAACTCAGGAAGTCAGAGAATGCGTAAATAGACTGAACCAGACATTTATTGATGCTGTTAGATCAACAGGCGGCAATAATGAAAAGAGACTTGTTCTTATTACAACTGTAGCAGATTCGCCTGTTAAACCAGCAATAAATGGCCTTACCATTCCTGATGATGAGCATATGGCGGTGACTATCCACGCTTATACTCCATATGATTTCACCTTCAAGTCAGACAACTCCTATGATACATGGGATGGCTCCCATAAGGCTGATATTGACTACATGTTTGCTGATCTTAGAAACAAGTTCATTAGCAAAGGCATACCTGTCCTCCTGACAGAATACGGCGCTGTGAACAAGGATGGCAATGAAGATGAAGTTTGCAAATGGGTTATCTACTATCTCACCAAGGCAAAAGAGCTTGGTATCCCATGCTTTTGGTGGGACAATGGCCAGTTCAACGCCGGAAATGAATTCTTCGGAATCTTCAATAGAAACACCCTCAGCTGGGAAAGAGAAAAAGTTGCTGATGCCATAGTTGAGGTATATAAGTAAATATGAGCATTATAAAACGGTCGCAAGTCTTATATTTGCGACCGTTTTTTTAACCGTACATACCAGTTTGAGCGATTATTTAGTTTTCATAAACCCAATCAAGCTGAATTTCTACACCAAGTGTATTTTTTACTGCATCAATGAATTCCTGAGGATCTTCACCCTTCAACCAATCGTATTTCATGCTATATGATCTACTAAGATAATAGCGTGGCTCACCATCAGCATAAATTGTTCCAAGGTGTTCTCTCAAGTATACTGTAATTTCATTCCAATTAGTTACGGAGATGAGAACGCATCTTTTTTTGCTATTTGAATCCATAAGTGTCATAAAATCAGTATTTCTATTTGCATCTCGGTGATAATCTGCAAAGTAGCTGTCATATTCATCTTCATTCAAATTATTAGTATCAACTATGTCTGTTGGATCAACGATGTCATCTGTATCGAAATAATCACCATCTAAGAATTCAGAATCTTCAAGTTTAGCATATTCATAGTCATCAACTAGCGCATCGCTGCCAGAGTCATCGATCTGATATGTCCAGGTGCCTACTTGTGCATCAAAGTATTCAGCAATATGAAAAGGCTCGCCTGATGTTTTGGCAAAAGCATCATCTACAGATAAGATAGTAACAGAAGGCTCGCCAAGATCATCGCCGTGATCTTCAGAATCAGCGTTATCTTCGGCGGTTTCTTCTGCTTCCATTTTATTAGCGTTTTCTGTATTTGCGTTATTGTTATCTTCTGTTACGGTTGTTGCACTACTTCCGCTTGTGTTTGACATTTCCTTGTTTGCTCCGCATGCGCTCAGTGTTAATGCTCCCATTAGCATAAGCGCTGTTAAAATCCTTTTTCTCTCATTCATTTTTTTGCCCTCCCTAGAGTGTTTTTGAATCTTCGTTCATAGTGTAATGCTTCTAAAATCGTGAAGCAATCGCTTGTTTTGCGACAAAAGCGCACTTAACTTGCGGGATGCTACCCATTGGCGAGACTTTATGGCTATCAAGAAAATGATTAAGGTTGTTCCCAGCGGTATGCAATAACAAATCTGATACATGCAAAAAGTGAAGAAGGTAGAGAAAAGGCATGCCAAAAACTCTCGAAAAAGGAAAAGGAAGCATGCTAAAAACTTGAAAACTTGAAAAAGGGCACGCTGGAAATCTTGAAATTGAAGAAAATTGGCATGCCAAAGCAAGAAAATAGCTAAAAAGGCATGCCGAGACGCCACAAAGCGCCGCGAGAGACAACTGCACGCATGCCAGACTAGCTTGAAGTGCCGCACGTCCCCCCCCACTTGCAATTATTGACGTGAAATTAGCAATTATTTAGTGGAATCCCCAGGCTCCGATACCGTATAGTCTTGTACATGGAATTAACAAGGTGGGGTTAGCGATATGTACAAAAACAAGAAAAAACCAGCAATTGCAGTACTCAGCATATTAACGGCCTTAACAATTCTAGCGGGATGCCAAGATCAAAAGGCAAGAAGCCAATCAGAGCAAGATAAGACTCAATACCAGCAGGCCCCACAAACCGAAACGGCGACAGAAACAGATCAAACCGAGGGGGATACAGATATGTCAGCAACACATTCAGTTGAGATTCAGAAAAGTTACAAGCAGATAACAGAGCACAATCCGGTAATGCTCCAGAGATTTGGCGCAGATCCATATGCTCTTGTTTATAATGGAAGAGTCTACCTCTACATGACAGGTGATAAGCCATCATACGAGGCTGATGGTTCAGTCAAAGAAAATACCTATTCGAATATCAACACCATAAACGTTGTATCATCAGATGATCTTGTTAACTGGACAGATCATGGAACAGTATACGCAGCAGGCAAGAACGGCGCAGCAAGCTGGGGAGCAAACTCATGGGCACCAGCTGCAGCTTACAAGAACATTGATGGCAAAGACAAGTTCTTCTTATATTTTGCAAATAACGGAAATGGCATCGCTGTTCTCACAGCAGATAGCCCAACTGGACCATTCACAGATCCTTTAAATGGACCACTCATCTCAAGAGATACTCCAACCTGCGCAGAGGTAACATGGCTCTTTGATCCTGCAGTTCTCATGGACGATGACGGATCAGCCTATATTTATTTCGGAGGCGGAGTTCCTTCGCCTGATAAGGCTGCAAATCCAGGAACAGCAAGAGTTGCCAAGCTCTCTGATGATATGATCAGCCTCGACGGAGATCCAATCGCCATCGAGAACGTTCAGTATCTCTTTGAAGATTCAGGTATCAACAAGATAAACGGAACCTATTACTATTCATATTGCACAAACTTCGATGTTACTCTAGAAGCAGAAAAAGAGCTCGGCTTCTCTAATGGCGAGATCATGACCATGAAGTCAGATTCTCCTATGGGACCTTTCGAGCCAGCAAACGGAGTCCTCAAGAATCCTGAAGTATTCTTTGGCCTTGGCGGTAACAACCATCACTGCATGTTTGAATTTGAAGGTCAGTGGTACATCGCATACCACTCCAGAATCCTTGAAGAGAAGATGGGAATCCTTCACGGATACAGAAGTACCAGCATTGATAAAGTAAGATTCAATGAAGAGGGCGAGCCAGCTGCCAGTGTTGGGACTAGAAACGGTGTTCCTCAGGTAAAAGACTTTGATCCATACCAGACAATTCCAGCAGTAACCATGGCTAACGAGGCAGAGATAGATACAACCCAGTTTGGAGAGGAAGCCAAGGAATACGGCTCAGGAGATATGATCCTGACTGGCATCAAGGATGGCTCATGGACCAGCATTGAAGGCGTTAACTTTGGCCCAGAGGGAGCAAAGAGCATCGAAGTAGAGTACCTTGGCACAGGAGAAGGCACAATTAACATCTGCCTTGATCTTCCATCAGCAGAGCCGGTGTGCAGAATTCCTGTATCAGCCGCAGGCAAAGAACTTACAATTGTCACAGCAGAGTTTGAAAATCCTGTAACAGAAAAACACACTGTATACTTCGTCTTTGAAGGAAGTAACTACAGTGTGCATTCATGGAAGTTTAATAAATAAGCAGCTCTTTTACATTATCCTTGCTGCTGTTTGTGCAGTCCTTGAGAAAATAAAGAACGGTACTCACCAGGGGTACACCCTTTCTTTTGCTTGAAGGTCCGGTTAAAAGTAGAGATACTTGAAAAACCGGACTGGAGGGCGATATCAGTAATAGAAAGATCGTCCCTTGTAAGGAGAACCTCCGTAGCCTTGATACGCTGACCGATAAGGTAGTCGTAGAAAGTACAGTTCATATATTCTTTGAAAAGTCTTGAGAAATGGAACTTGGAGAAACCGCTGTAAGCAGCCACATCCTCAAGAGTTATATCGTAGGTGTAATTCTGATCGATGTAATCAATAGCATTGTTGAGCTTTTCAAAATACTCATGTCTCTTAACTGGCGTGCTGTCAGTAAAGATGTTGATCTTGCTGAGGCGGTGCCTTGAGAGAATAGTCATGATCTGGAACAGGTGGGAATAGATAGAAAACTCATAGAACTCAGTCTTCTGAAAGTATTCATTCCATATCTGTGAAAAGAGATCGCTGATCTCGGAAAAGATCGGTGCGTGGCTCTCAGGAGTGATATGAATGCAGTCTTGAAGCATAGTGATAAGACTGGAGTATCCTCTAAGGGATGAGAAAAAGTCTATATCAAAAAGGCATACATATCTGCAGCCTGTTTTTGGCGCATGAAGGCTGTGAGATCTGCGAGGCGGGATAATGATGATCTCGCCAGGAACAACATGATAGTAGTCACCATCAATTTCTACATCATAGTAATTTTCAATAGGAGCGATAATCTCAAGAGCGTTGTGCCAGTGTGATGAATAGTCACAGGGCAGCTCATTGTACCAAATTCGTAGAGATGAGTCCTTTGGAAAAATAGATTTCTCGTTATTGTTCACCATTACACGTGCTTTGTAATCGGTGTTTTGCTGATAATAGTCTAACTTAACATTGTCTTCTTTTTTGACCATTGTTGTTACACCTTTCTAATATCAGTGTCTTATTGAATTTACCCTCAAATCATATCATTATCTGGTAAATAAAACTTCTCAAAAATTGCTATCAATCATCAAAAAGTGCTCAATATAGATAATAGAAAATCAATTAGCTCCATGTCTATTGTTAAATGTGCACAAAAAAACACTACCATTTTTTGCGGTCAAAAAGCAATATCTGAACGCCATTTTGCAAAAAATGACAAGCAAATCTTTCCGCTAGCTTATATGCTATATCTTGTCAACTAGAATAATGATTAGCAAAAATTGATTACTAATTGGGGAGGCTAAGTTGATGAAAAAATGGGGAAGGTCTTTAGCGGGCGTCTGCGCAGTGATCATGGCGATTTCTATTACTGCATGTGGCGAAGCAGCTGGATCAGAGGCGGTAAATGCATCGTCAGAGACAGCGACAAGCGCAGATGACGCATCATCAGTTTCTAGCTCAGAACCAGAAAATCAGGAGAAGCAAGAATTGAATACAGAAGAAAGTATGGAGCAGATTCCAGCCCTTAGAGATGTGGTTCCCAAGAAAATGGGATGCAGGATTGGATGTGCTATTACAGGTAAAGAACCTTGGGATCCCAAGCTGTGGGACCTTGTTACAACACATTTCAATGCAGTGACACTTGGAAATGAACTTAAGCCTGATTCACTCTTTGGTTATAGCGTAAGCACCTGTCCTGGTACAAAAGAGGCAGAGCTTAACGGCGAGACCATAACGGTTCCAGTTCTTAATTACAGTAATCCGGAAAAGATACTTAATAAGATACTCAAATGGAACGAAGCTAATCCAGACAGAAAGATAGAAGTAAGAGGACACGTTCTCCTCTGGCACTCACAGACTCCAGAGTGGTTCTTCCATGAAGATTATGACAAGACCAAGCCATATGTCAGCAAGGAAGAGATGGACAAGAGACTTGAGTGGTACATAAGAGAAGTCTTGACTCACTTTACTGGAGAGAACAGCCCATATAAAGATCTTTTCTATGGATGGGACGTAGTAAACGAAGCAATATCTGATTCAACAGGAACCTATAGAACAGATACGGAAAGACCTGATGAAGATCTTCTAGAAGACAGACACGGCGGCAACTCCAGCTGGTGGCATGTATATCAGAGTGAAGAGTTCATCATCAACGCATTTAAGTACGCTAACAAATATGCTCCAGATGATCTTGAGCTTTACTACAACGACTACAACGAATGCGATGCCAAAAAGAGAGCAGGAATCATCACTCTCCTTGAAGCAGTAAAAGCAGCTGAAGGTCCTAAGGGCGAAGGTACCAGGATCACAGCAATGGGAATGCAGGGACATTACAGTATGGAGGGCCCTTCCTATACAGAGGTTGAGGCATCAGCCAAGGCCTATGGCAAGGTTGTTGGAAATGTACAGATCACCGAATGGGATCTTAGAGCAACAGATGGCTACGACGGAAGCCCAGAAGCTATGGAAAAAGAATATGAGGAACAGAGAAAGGTTTACAACCTCATGTACTACGGACTTCAGTCAGCTCAGAACTCAGGTGTAAACATTACAGGAATTACCTTCTGGGGAACGATAGATACACTTTCATGGCTACAGTTCAGATCAAATGTTGGCGGTGGAAGTCAAAAAGAACAAAAGCAGTGCCCACTATTATTTGATGGCAAGTATGAACCAAAGCCAGCATTTTGGGTGTTCGCACAAGAATAAACAAAGGACTATATAACATGAACAAGACATTGCGAAAAGTTTTAATAGTTATTGGGGTATTAGTAGTTTTCGCCGGTATATGCGTACTTCTTTCACATAGAGAAAGAACTGATTTCCACGAGAAATACGAAGGCACAGATCTCACTGTTGAAGTTGAAGGAATGGAAAGAGTAGGCGCTTATACAGGATATCTTAATGAACATGCAGATGCAGACAGACCTTCAGGTGACATTGCAGTAAACATTGATGAATATGAATCAAAAGGTACTGTTCGTAAAGAAAATAACGGTATTTTTACTGAGACCGGTTCTGAGATCACATGGACAGTAGACGTGCCAAAGGCTGGCATGTACCAGATCTACATCGAGTATTTCATTCCAGAATCAAGAGGAGTTCCTGCAGAACGTACCGTATACATTAACGGAGAACTTCCATTTGAAGATGCCAGAAACATTTCATTCACCAGAATGTGGATGGATGGCGGAGAAGTTAGAACTGATAACAGAGATAACGAGATCAGACCAGTTCAGGTTGAATACTTCGATTTCCAGTCAGCATATTTTAGAGACGACATGGGATTTGTCCCAGAGCCATATGTTTTCTATTTTGAAAAAGGTGAAAACACACTTACATTCGAAGCAGACAATGAACCAATGATCCTCTCAAAGGTAGAGCTTAGAGGAGTTACAGAAAGACCTACTTATGAAGAGTATCTTGCAGCTAACAAACATGATCCTGCATCTGAGCAGGCCAGAAATTACATGCAAGTGGTTCAGGGTGAGGATTCTACCTTAAGATCTGAATCCTCCCTATATGCCAAGTATGATAGATCCTCACCTACCACTTCACCAAATAGTGTTACACACACAGTTCTCAACTATGTAGGTGGAGAAAGCTGGAGATCAACAGGTCAGTGGATCCAGTGGGATATCGAAGTTCCAGAGGATGGATATTACAACATCATGGTAAAAGCCAGACAGAACTACGCAAGAGGATCTGTTTCAAATAGAAGCGTTTACATTGATGGCGAGATTCCATTCAAGGAGCTCGAAGAGATCTCTTTTGAATATTCAAACGATTGGGAGAGTCTTGAGCTTCCATATGATATCTACCTTACAAAGGGTGTTCATACTGTAAGGCTTGAGGCAACTCTTGGAGGTGTTGGACCAATCCTTGAACAGGTTCAGGATTCAACCTACAGACTCAATCAGATATATAGAAAGATTCTTGTTTACACTGGCGCAAGCCCAGATGTTTACAGAGATTATCACATCGATACAACATATCCTGAGATCATGAAAGCAATGGACCTTGAGTCAAAGAGATTATACAAGACCGTTGATGACATGGTTGAATACTCAGGACAGATGGCAGATAACATTGCTACAGCTCAGACAATTGCTCAGCAGCTTGAAAGATTTATCGAAAAGCCACAGAAGATCACAACAGAGTTCGTTGCATTCAAGGACAACATCACATCACTTGGTACTGCACAGCTCAAGATGAGTGAAACAAAACTTGATGTAGATTACATCGTAGTTTCAGGAACTGATGCTCATCCAAAGAAAGATAAAGCAACTGTATTTAGCAAGATCGGTCACGAAGTAAAATCCTTTGTAGCATCATTCTTTGTAGACTATAACTCAGTTGGTGATGTATATGATGGCTCAGAAGAGAAGGTAATCAAGGTTTGGGTATTAACCGGTAGAGACCAGGGAACAATCCTTAAGTCCATGATCGATGATGAGTTTACAACATCAACAGGAATAAAGGTCAACGTAGAGATCGTTGATCAGGCAGCACTTCTTAATGCAGTACTGGCAGGCAGAGGACCAAACGTAGTTCTTTCAGTTTCAGCAGAAAAACCTGTTAACTACGCACTTAGAGGAGCGGCAGAGGATATCACTCAGTTTGATGGCTGGGAAGAAGTAATGAGTCACTACTCACCAAGCTCTTATGAGCAGTACAGCCTTGATGGTCACATCTATGGAATACCAGAGACACAGACCTTCAACGTAATGTTCTACAGAAAAGACGTACTTGAAGAACTTGGACTTGAGGTTCCACAGACCTGGCAGGAACTCATCGAAATGCTTCCTACAATTCAGGGTAATAGCCTTTCAATAGGTATTCCTACAGCGGCAGGTAGTAGCGGTGCATCATCAGCTTCTACACAGGTTATGTCAAATGTACCGGACCTTTCAATGTACTTCTCACTTCTTTATCAGTACGGCGGTGACATGTACAACGAGGCAGGAACCAAGACAACAGTCAACACAGAAGCAGGCGTCAAAGCCTTCGATGATTACGTAAGATACTTTAATGATTATGGCATTCCTACAATCTATGACTTCGTCAGCAGATTCCGTTCAGGAGAGATGCCAATAGGTGTAGCAGCTTATTCAACATACAACACACTCATGGTTTCAGCACCTGAGATCAGAGGTCTTTGGGACTTCACTCTCATTCCTGGAACATACAGAACAGATGAGAATGGAAAAACATATCTTGATCGCTCAGACTTCATAACAGGAAGTGCAACTATGATGATCACAACTGAGGATGAAGAGTTAAAGCAAGCTTCATGGGAATTCATGAAGTGGTGGGCAAATGAAAAAACTCAGGTTAGATTTGGTCGTGAGATCGAAGCACTCCTTGGTTCATCTGCTAGATACGCAACAGCAAACAGAGATGCATTCAAGAATCTCTCATGGAGTGCAGATGATATCGAAGTTCTTGATGAACAGTGGGATCAGACAGTTGGTATCAGAGAAGTTCCTGGTGGATATTTCACAGGAAGACACATATCAAATGCCATCAGAAAAGTTCTTACAGATAAGACTGATTCCAGAGAGACCATTATTGATTATTCAATCTTTATAGATGAAGAGATCAAGAAGAAACGACTTGAGTTCGGTATGTCAGTAGATTGATTAGGAGAAACTAGAAATGAAGGAATATCTGCAGAAGTATCTGACACTGCGAAAACATAATTTTCAAGTAGCAGTTAAGAAAGCCAAAAACAGGAAGATGTGCTATTTGTTCCTTGCACCATACGCAATACTTTTCACTATGTTTTATGTATTTCCTGTAGTGGCATCAATATATTACAGTTTCACTTATTACAACATCCTTGAACCACCAAGGTTCATCGGACTTCAGAACTACACAAGCTTGATCCTTCAGGATGATATCTTCCTGATAGGTGTCAAGAATACACTTATGATAGCTCTCATAACAGGACCACTAGGATACATATTGTCATTCGTTTTTGCATGGCTCATCAGTGAACTCCCTAGATGGATCAGAAGTATTGCGGTAGTTGTTTTCTACGCACCATCAATCGCTGGTAACTGTTATGTTATCTTCTCAGTATTCTTCAGAGGAGATGTTTACGGTTATGTAAATGCGTTCCTGTTAAGCCACGGACTCATTGATACAGCCAAGCTTTGGCTCATTGATCCAAAGTACATGCTTCCAATCTGTATGCTGGTTATCCTCTGGATGAGCTTGGGAACAGGATTCCTTTCATTCGTAGCTGGTCTTCAGGGTATAGATAGAGCTCAGTACGAAGCGGGATACATGGATGGTGTCAAGAACAGATGGCAGGAGCTTTGGTATATCACACTTCCAAACATGAAGCCAATGCTCATGTTCGGAGCGATCATGGCCATCACATCATCATTTGGTGTATGTGAAGTAACAATGGCACTTTGTGGATATCCTAGTACAAACTATGCAGCACGAACAATCGTAACACACCTTTATGACTACGGTTTTGACAGATTTGAGATGGGTTATGCCTGCGCTATAGCAACAGTATTGTTCTTGATGATGATTCTTTGTAATAAAGCAATTCAGAGCTTGTTAAGGAGAGTTGGAACTTGATATGAGTAAGCTAATTAAGAAAAGAAAACCTAATAGATCCATCGGAGGAGATATAGCACTTTACATCTTCCTTATACTGGTTGCGATGGTCATGGTATTCCCAATCGTATATGCAGTCAGCAGTGCTATGAAGCCACTTGATGAGTTGTTTAAATTCCCACCAAGGATTTTCCCACAGCATCCAACATTTGATAACTTCTCAGATTTGTTTGTAACAATGGGAAAGAGTGGAGTAGTAACATTCTCAAGATATCTTTTCAACACTGTATTTATTACATTTGTTGGTACAGCAGGACATCTTATCATCGCATCAATGGGTGCCTTCGTACTTGCCAAGTATGAATTCCCAGGTGGAAAGACATTCTTCAAGATTGTCACAGTATCTATGATGTTCACAGGTATGGTAACACAGATTCCTAACTACCTTATCATCAACAAGCTTGGATGGATCGACACATACTGGGCAATAATCGTTCCTGCTTTTGCAGCACCAATGGGATTCTTCCTTATGAAGCAGTTCATGGAAGGACTTCCAACATCACTTATTGAAGCAGCCAAGATCGACGGAGCCAATGAGTGGACAGTATTTTCAAGGATCGTTATGCCAAACGTAAAACCTGCATGGATGACACTTATCATCTTCTCAGTACAGGGACTTTGGAATAACAGAGCATCAACATTTATTTATTCAGAAGAACGAAAGACTCTTGTATATGCCCTTCAGCAGATCCAGGCTGGTGGAATTGCAAGAACAGGACAGGGAGCTGCAGTACTTGTAGTAGTAATGATCGTTCCAATTCTTATCTTCGTATTCTCAGAAAGCCAGATCTTAGAGACAATGGCTAGCTCAGGACTTAAAGACTAATGTGAAAGGTTGAAGCAGTTATGCATAAGAAAAATTTCATTATAAAAACTGGAATAGCGTTAATTGTAGCTGCGACAGTGCTTCTTCAGCCGGTCACAGCACAGGCCAAAAGTGATGGAGAGTATGGATACACTTACAATTACGACTGGTGGGGCGATGTTCAGGAAAGTCCGGACCTTTATACAGTTTGTAAGGTATTTACATCTTCAGAACTTGGACTTGATCTAAAGCTTAAAAATCCTCAGGGACTTTTCGTATATGGCACAAGCATTTACGTGTGCGACAGCGGTAACAACAGGATCATAGAGCTTGATAGAAAATCTCCTGAAAAACTGGAAGTAAAAAGGATCATTGATTCTTTTTCTGGAGGAACAGGAACAAATACATTAAATAACCCTACTGATGTAGCTGTTTCAGAAAAAGGAAACATCTTCATCGCTGATCAGGGAAATGCAAGAGTATTAAAGCTTGATAAAGACCTTAATTACATCATGGAATTTACAAAGCCTGATGATAGCACCCTTGATCCAGCACTTGTATTCCAGCCAAACAAGCTTGCAATCGATACAGCTGAGCGTGTGTACTGCATAGCTGTTGGAATCAACAAAGGTCTCGTCAAGTATGAAAATGACGGAACATTCTCGGGATTTGTAGGTGCAACAAAGGTAACCTTCAAGTTTGCTGATTACATCTGGAAGAAGCTTGCTTCTCAGGAACAGAGAGCCAAGATGGAATCCTTCGTTCCAACAGAGTACGAGAACATCTACATGGACTACGAAGGCTTCATATATGCAACAGCAGCCATCAGAACAAACGAAGATAACAAGGTTGACGGCGATGCAGTTAGAAAGTTAAATCTCCTTGGTTCAGACATCCTCGTAAGAAATGGTGACTGGAAGATCATCGGTGATCTTTACTTTGGATCAGGCGGTGGTTATGAAGGCCCATCAATCTTTACAGATGTAACCTGTATGGACAACGACATTTATGTCTGCCTCGACAGAAACAGAGGAAGACTTTTTGGATATGATGATCAGGGCAGAATGGTATTCGCCTTTGGTGGAAACGGAAACATGGATGGATACTTCAGAAGACCATCAGCCATCGAGCACTACGGACATGAGCTCTATGTACTTGATAGCCTTGATTGCTCCATAACAGCTTTTGTACCAACAGAGTTTGGTAACACAGTCTACAACGCTATCGAAGATTTCGACAAAGGTAATTACGAGAAATCTGGAGAAGAGTGGCAGAAGGTTATGGATCAGAATGGCAACTACGATCTTGCTTACATCGGTCTTGGAAGAGCACTTCTAAGACAGGAAAGATACAAAGAAGCCATGAACTACTTTGAACTTAAGTATGACGCCGAGAACTACTCAAAAGCTTACAAGCAGTATCGTAAGCAGTGGGTTGAAGAACACATCGGCTGGATAGTACTTGTGGTAGTCTTGTTATTCCTCATTCCTCTTGGAAGAGGCAGGATCAAGAGTATCAAACATGAGATAGATACAGCAGACATTTTTATAACAGGTAAAGACAGGTGAGGGTATGATAGCAAAACCAAAAGAGAATATGACTCCAAAAGAAAAATATATTGATTCGCTGAAGTTTGCTCTTTACTGCATGACTCATCCCCTCGATGGATTCTGGGATCTGACTCATGAAAAAAGAGGAACCTATGCAGCGGCAAATACTATACTTGCTGCAGCGCTTGTTCTTAGAATCATGAAGCTCAAATACACAAGCTTTTTGTTTATGCAAGTTTATTGGGAAGACCTTAACATCTTCCTGTATCTTGCCAGCGTCATTTTCCCGCTTTCCCTTTGGGTAGTTGGCAATTGGGCTCTGACGACACTCTTTGACGGAAAAGGAAAACTGGGACAGGTATATATGGCAACCTGCTATGCCTTTACACCATATGTACTCATACAGTTCCCGCTGATGATATTCAGTAATTTCGTAACTGTTCAGGAAGGTCAGTTCTACTCAGTAGTCAGTGCACTTTCCTTGGTATACGCAGCCCTACTTGTAATAGCTGCCATGGGGCAGATTCACGAATACTCCGCTGGAAAGAACATTCTTTTTACTGTTGCAACACTGTTTGCAATGCTGGTAATGATCTTCATCCTCATGATCTTCTTTAGTATGATCTCACAGGGTGTAGCGTACTTCATTTCACTGGCAAAAGAATTGATGTTCCGAATGTAGGAATGGCAAGAGGTGACGAACTTGAAAAAAGAGTTAAAGCAAAAACTAATAAAAGGGTTAATAAAACTCATCCCTTCATTGATCATATTTTTGATAATCGTTGGAGCCATCTTTTACGTAGTTAATACCAAGGCTCCTGAAGAGTCAAAAGAAGCTATTCCTCCATACGCTTATGGTGGTGGCGAAGACACGATTACCATCGATAACGGACAGCTTAAGTTATCCATGGATCCAAAGACAACTGAATTTAGTATTGAGGTAAAGGACAGCGGCAAGGTGTGGTACTCAAATCCACTTGATGCGGCAGAAGATGAGAAGGCGCTTGATGATCAGAAAGCATATCTTCAGTCACCACTTATCATGTCTTACTCGATCACACAGGGACTTGAGACAACTTACAATTCATATGCCTTCAGTGCTCAGAATGGTATCTACGAGATCGTTCCAGGAGACAATGAGATCAGAGTTAATTATTCACTTGGAAGTGTACAAAAAGAATTCATCATTCCTCCAGTAAGTACTGCAGAAGAGTTTGAGGGTTACCTCTCACAGATGGAAAAAAAAGATGCTGATCTTATTAAACAGTACTACAAAAAGTACGACATCAATAAGCTCACACCAAAGGATAACAAGGAAGAGCTCCTTGCAAACTATCCTATCATCGAGACAGAAGTTATCTACGTACTCAGAACTGCTACCAAAGAGAATGTAAGAAAGACTATCCAGGATAAGTTCGAGGCAGTTGGATATACATATGATAATTACCTTGCAGATAAAGAGCTGGATCAGTCATCAAACACATCAGATAATGCAATTTTCAATGT
The DNA here is from genome assembly GCF_001858005.1 of Butyrivibrio hungatei. Taxonomy (NCBI): domain Bacteria; kingdom Bacillati; phylum Bacillota; class Clostridia; order Lachnospirales; family Lachnospiraceae; genus Butyrivibrio; species Butyrivibrio hungatei. The sequence continues at coordinate 213,734 of NZ_CP017831.1, forward strand.
AAGCGTTGTCTACAAGCTTGAAGGAAAAGACCTGGTGGTAGAAGTTCCATTCAGCGATCTTGATTTTGATCCTGAGACACCAATCTATACAATCACTCCTCTTCCATATTTTGGAGCAGGCGGACCAAATGATAACGGCTTCATGCTGGTACCTGAAGGCGGCGGAGCACTTATCAATTTCAACAACGGCAAGACATCACAGAGTAGTTACTACACCAACGTATATGGTTGGGATATGTGCCTTAGCAGAGATGCAGTAGTACACAACACAAGAGCTTACTACGGAGTGTATGGCGTTTCTGAAGGAAATGATTCCTTTATCTGTATCCTTGAAGACGGCAGAAGCTACGCATCAATCCAGGCTGATGTTGCAGGCAAGAACCACAGTTACAACTTTGTTAATGCCAAGTACAGCATCTGCCAGAGAGAAAAATTCGATGTAGGTGATATCGCTAACTCAGATATTTACGAATACGCAACTAAGCTTCCAGATGAGACCTTGAGACAGAGATACACCTTTGTAAACTCAGGAAGCTACGTAGATATGGCAAAGGTCTATAGCACATATCTTCAGAATGAATACGCAGGCTATCTTGATCTTGTAGATGACACATCAGCTCCAGTAGCCATTGAGATCGTAGGTGCTATTGATAAGGTTAAACAGGTTCTTGGAGTTCCGGTTTCAAGACCACTTAAGCTCACAAGCTACAAAGATGCAGATGCCATCATCACTGATCTTGGAAATAACGGCGTATCAAATATGCAGGTTAAGCTTTCCGGATGGTGTAACGGCGGTGTCAAGCAGAAGGTACTTGCAAGGACCAAGACAGTTGGTGCACTTGGAAGCAAAAAAGACCTTAAGAACTTTGTAAATAACGCAGAAGCAAATGGAAATACAGTTTACTTAAATGGTATTACTCAGTACGCATACGACAGTAACCTCTTTAATGGATTTTTTTCCTATAGAGATGCTGCCAAGTTCATCAGTAAGGAAAGAGCTGAGCTTCACGCATACAGCCATGTAACTTACGCAGAAAGAGATTCAGAGGACCTTCACTATCTCCTTCATACAGAACTTGCAAACAAGTACGCAGACAAGCTTGTAAATACTTCTAAGAAGTACAACGCTGGAGCATCATTCCAGGATCTTGGTATGGATCTTTCATCAGACTTCTACAGAAAGAAGACTTACAGCAGAGAACAAGTACTGGGACTCCAGGTTGAGCAGCTTAAGAGCTACAACGAAGCAGGCACACCAGTAATGATCAATATGGGTAATGATTATGCTATCCCATTCGCATCAATGGTTACAAACATGGACCTTAGAGGAAGCGAATATACGATCCTTGATGAGTGTGTACCATTTTTCCAGCTGGCTGTTCATGGAAGAGTAGATTACACAGGTGAGCCTATCAACATCTGTGGAAACGCAGAAGATGAAGTTTTATATTCTGCCGAGTATGGTGCAGGACTTCAGTTCACCTTCATGGAGGAAGATTCCTTCGCAACACAGAAGACTTTATACACAGAGTATTACGGATCATCTTACGATTCATGGAAAGATCGTATGCTAGAGATCTACACAAGATACAACAATGAACTTGGACATACATTCAATCAGGAAATGACAGGTCATGAGAATTTAACAGCTGATGTTTCCTGTACAGAATATGCAGATGGTACAAAGGTTTACGTCAACTACGGCTACAGTGATTACACAGAAGGCGCAGTTAAGGTACCAGCAAGAGATTATGTAGTTACAAGGTGAGAGGGGAGTTTGTTATGAGTAAGCAAAAAAACAAATTGGCTGGGCTTCAAAAACGCAAAGCCATATCAGGATATCTTTTCATATCACCTTTCATAGTTGGCTTCTTGGCCTTCATGGTCAAACCACTTTTTGAATCCTGTTACATGAGCTTTTGCAATGTAAATCTGGCGGCAGGAACTGTTACCAAGACCTTTAACGGTTTAACGAATTATGTATTCGCCTTCAGGGTTGATCCTGAATTTAACAGACTCTTGTGGGAAGAACTCTCACGTATGATGGTTTATTCACTGGCTATCATTGTATTTAGTTTTTTCGTGGCTTTGATCCTCAATCAAAAGTTCCATGGAAGAGCATTGGTAAGAGCGATATTCTTCCTTCCGGTAATCCTTTCATCAGGTGTTATCGTAGGACTTGAGTCCAACAACGAACTTATGTCATCACTGGCACAGACAATTGAGCAGTCCACATCTGGAATCAGCATCACAGCAGCTATGGAGACTATCCTTAGAACTGCAGGCGTAGGTGTAAGAGCTTATGAAAAGGTATTTGAAGTTATCAACAATATCTACGACGTAGCTCTTTCATCAGGAATCCAGATCATCATCTTCCTCTCAGGACTTCAGACAATATCTTCAAGCATGTATGAAGCAGCTGATATCGAGGGATGTACCAAGTGGGAGAGCCTTTGGAAGATCACCTTCCCAATGATCAGTTCTCTGTTCCTTGTTAACTGGATCTACACAGTAGTTGATTTCTGTATGAGATCGGATAACGGGGTTATTGAAAAAATACAGAAGGTAATGATTGACCAGCAGCAGTACGGAAATGCATCAGCAATGTCATGGGTATACTTTTTACTTGTACTTGCATTCGTTGGAATAACATCATTCTTTATTTCAAAGAGGGTTTATTACTATGACTAATACAGAGAATAATTCAAGATATGACAAATTAGGATTTTGGGAAAGAAATAAGCTTTCAGGTGGATATCTTTTACAGAAAAAGATATCTGAGAGAGTCATAAGCATTATCAGATTCATCCTTTTGTTTGGTATGTGCTTCATGATCCTTCAGCCAATCCTTAACAAGATTTCAGTAAGCTTCATGACAGAAAAAGATCTGTATAATCCGATAGTTATTTCTATTCCTGAGCATTTTACCACAGGAAACTACAGACTTGCAGCAGAGCTTATGAACTATAGACAGGCAGTAATTAATTCACTACTGATCTCTCTTACGATCGCAGCTCTTCAGATTGCAGTCTGCACACTGGTTGGATATGGATTTGCCAGATTTGAATTTCCATTCAAGAAATTCTGGTTCGCCATGGTAATACTTGTAATCTTGATTCCACCACAGACTATTGCAAGTTCACTTCATTTGCACTTTAGATTTTTTGATATATTGGGATTATGTCAATTAATTACCGGCAATACAATTAATCTCAGGGGGTCAAAGTTACCTTATTATCTCATGAGTGCAGGATGTATGGGACTTAAGAACGGTCTGTACATATACATGATCCGTCAGTATTTCAGAAATATTCCTGGCGATCTTGAAGAAGCAGCGTATGTTGATGGCTGCGGAATGCTTAAGACCTTTGTAAGAATCATGCTTCCACAGGCAAAGCCAATCATCACTTCATGTTTCCTTTTTGCTTTTGTATGGCAGTGGACAGACGGATTTTATTCAAAAATGTTCCTTGGAAATACCAAGCTTGTAAGTACTGGTCTTGCAAGAATCGTAGATAGCCTTGGTGCTTATATCCAGAGAATAAACGGCGTTAAGACAACAATTTCTGTTGCTTACTCAAACTGTATTCTTGCAACAGGAACACTTATGATCATAGTACCACTTATTATTCTCTATCTCTTTGCACAGAGATCATTTGTTGAGAGTATCAGTAGTACAGGTATCAAAATGTAATGGTAGCTACCGGATATTTAAAATATCTGGACTAATATTTTCCCAATGGGGTAAGGAGGATTTAGAGTATGAGAAAGTCTCTAACAACCAAAGCAACAGCCGTTATCACAATGGCAGCTATGCTTACAAGTATGGCAGCCTGCGGCGCAAACGAGTCTGCACCAGCAGACAACACTCAGCCAGAGAGCTCTGCTGATGCATCAGCAGAAACAGCTGCAGCAGAAGCTTCTGAGGAAGCAGCTCCATCTGACGAGTACGATCCATATCAGGTTATCACAGATGACGCTGGTAACCCAATTGACCTTGGTGGTATGGATATCATTATCCGTGACTGGTGGTCAGGTGATGAAGCTGAGCCACAGAACGATTATGAGGAAGCTCTCAAGGATTACAGAGATTGGATCCAGGAAACTTACAACTTCACAATCAAGTCACAGGCTATTTCTGACTGGGGTTCAACACCACAGGATTTCGTTGACTACGTTACAACAGGTGGCGACGATGTAAACTACCTCTTTGTTCTTCGTGATGACCCAGCTATCACATCAGCTATGGCAAATGGTCTTCTCTATGATCTTTCAACACTTGATTGCCTTGACTTCAATGACATCAAGTTCCAGAGAAACCTTCTTCACGAGCAGTATTCAAAGGGAGATAGCATCTATGCTATGTTCGCTGGATATTCAGAGGCTCGTACAGGAGTTTACTTCAACAAGAGACTTCTTACAGAAGCTGGAATCGATCCTGATTCAATTTATGATATGCAGGCTGATGGATCTTGGACATGGGATAAGTTTGATGAGCTTATGTCAAAGGTTCAGCAGGATAAGGATAACGACGGTACTGTAGATGTTTGGGGTCTTACACTTAACGAAGGTGTTATGACAACAGAAGCTGTATTCTCAAACGGCGGATCTTTCATCGATAAGGATGCAAGCGGAAAGTATGTATACAACCTTGAGTCTCCTGAGACACTTGAAGCTCTTGAGTGGACAGTAGATATGTACAAGAAGTATGACATGCCAGATCCAGAGGGCGCTGAGTGGGATTACTACAAGGAAGCATTCATCAACGGTATGGCAGCATTCATGGTAGAAGATGAGTATGCTGGCGCACCTGGTAACTTCCTTGATGATATGCAGGATGAAGTTGGATTCGTTATGTTCCCTAAGGGACCTAAGATGAACGACTACATCAACGTTTGGACAAACAACCCAGTTGCAATCCCTGGCTGCTATGATGCTGACAGAGCTTGGAAGCTTGCATTTGCTTGGAACCTTTACACAAATCCACCAGCAGCAGAGTACTATGATTACAACGGATACCTTTCAACAGCTAGAAATGGTAAGTTCGATGAGAGAGCTGTAGACGAGACAATCACAATGATGACAGAAAAGGGAACAATTGCTTATCACGGCATGATCCCTAACTTAAGCCTTGGCTCAGACTTCGTATGGAACATCACAGCTGACTGCGTAGTATCAGAGCAGGTTGAAGCAATCCGTGACACATGGAAAGCTTATGTAGATGAAGCAAACGCTCAGTAATTAGGGCTTCAAAGGTTTACAAAAAGGGCGGCTAACACAGCCGCCCTTATTTTATAGGGGTGAGTATGAATACTATATTACGTGAGGGGCCAAAAGCACCAAAGGATCCTGTAAAGAAAAGACCATTTTTCTTTATCATGCAGGAAAAAGAAATATTTGCTGCACCACAACCTGACGGCAAGGGAATCCAGTTCCTTTTTATGGATATGGGAAGACTTGTGGATGCTGCTAAACTATCCGGGAATATCGGCGATGATTATATGCTTGAGCTCTTAAGATCTGCAGAGGGCTTTAAGACATTGGTACATTCAATCGGGGTAAGTGTATCAGGAAGAAATACTTCAGAGACAGTCAAGTTCGTAATGGAGATGTATCCAGTTAAGGCAGGTCAGAAGGCAACTAAGATTGAAAAAGATGTTCTGATGAATGGAATGGAAGAAGTCATCAGACTTGATGAAATAAATTGGGAAACTACTGATAAGGAAGTAGGGCAGATTAGATTTGAATTTGCACAGCCTGGAGTTCAGGCAACTACTGATATCAGATTATATTTAAATAAAGGCTTTATAGCACCTGTTCAGCCAATAGAAAGAACTGTAGATTTTCATTCGACGGCCTATCGTCAGATGATACAAAAAAGCCTTTTTGATATGGGGAATACCAGCCGTCTTGAAAAAGTGCTTGGCAAAGCAGGAAGTGGCGAAGATGTAACTATTGCTTTTATTGGCGGATCCATAACCCAGGGGGCAGGCGCAATACCTATCAATGAAAAGTGCTATGCAAGAGTGTTTGCTGATAGCTTTCAGGAAAAATATGCTAAGGGCGGAAATGTAAATCTTATAAAAGCAGGCGTTGGCGGTACACCGTCTGAACTTGGCATGGTGAGATTTGAAAGAGATATCCTGAGAAATGGCTCGCAAAAGCCGGATCTTATAGTAATAGAGTTTGCAGTTAATGACGGAGATGATGAGACGCAAGGAGTGTGCTATGAGAGTCTTGTAAGGAAAGCTCTTGCTCTTCCGTGGAAACCTGCAGTAGTACTTCTTTTTGCAGTGTTCTCCTTTGACTGGAATCTTCAGGATAGACTATCACCTGTAGGCTACAGGTATTCTGTACCTATGGTGAGTATCATGGATGCAGTAACACCGCAGTTTCCGCTTCTTCCTGATGACGGAAGAGTTATCTCCAAGAATCAGTTCTTTTACGATGTGTACCATCCAAGTAATCTGGGACATCAGATCATGGCAGATTGCCTCATAGAACTCATTGATAAGGTAAATGAGACACATCAGGAAAATGATCCGGAACCAGAGAGCTTCCCTGAACCAGCCATTGGAGCTGATTTTGAAAAGGTTGAGCTTTTGGATAAAGCGGAATTTGACAAGCTAAAGGAAAAATATAAGATCACTAGTTTTGGCTGCGGCTCTTTTAACGAGACAGACAAAGACCTTCAGTTTGTGGAGATGGACAGTGAGATAGAACAGACTCCGGAGTTTAAGTATAACTGGCATCATTCTGGTAAAGATGGCACAGAAAAGGCATTTACAATTGCTCTGACTTGTAGCAAACTAGTAATAATATTTAAGGATTCGGGTAATTCATCCTATGGCAAGGCTGACGTTTATGTGGACGGAAATCTGGTCAAGACCCTTGATCCACTTGTGGTAGGATGGACACACTGTAATCCGGTGATACTGTTCAATGATAAGCGCACCAGGAAGCACAAGGTAGAAGTTAAGATGCAGGATGCGTCCAAGAAGTTTACAATCCTTGGCTTTGGCGTCGTGGGGTAATGTTTAGTAGGAGTTATTTATGAGAGAATCAAAATTAAAAGAAATACTTAAAAAGCTCACTCTTGATGAGAAGCTTTCTATGATCCACGGAGCAGGATTCTTCCGCACTGCTGGAGTTGAGAGGCTTGGTATTCCTGAGCTCATTTCTTCTGACGGACCAATGGGAGTCAGAGGAGAATTTGCCAATGACAAGTGGATATCTGTAGGACACGGCGAAGATAATGTTACTTATTTTCCATGTAACAGCGCTCTAGCCAGCACATTTAACAGAGCCCTTGCAACTGATGAAGGTAGTGCTCTTGGTGAAGAGGCAAGAGGCAGAGGCAAGGATGTGATCCTTGCACCAGGTATCAACTTAAAGAGAAGTCCTCTCTGCGGAAGAAACTTTGAGTATTTCAGTGAGGATGGATTCCTTACAGCAGAGCTTGCAATTCCTTTTGTAAAGGGTGTTCAGAGACATGACGTTGCAGCCTGCGTCAAGCATTTTGCCATCAACCATCAGGAAACATCAAGACTTTCAGTTGATGCTGATATTGATGAAGATGTACTTAGAGAGAATTATCTCAAGGTGTTTGAGAGAGTTTTATTAGAGTCAGGCGCACATTCAGTAATGGGTGCTTACAACAAGCTCTATGGTGATTTCTGCTGTGAGAGCGAGTTCCTCTTAAAGAAGGTATTAAGAGATGAATGGAAGTATGACGGTTTAGTAATATCCGATTGGGGCGGAGTTCATAATTCCAAAGAAGCAGCACTTGGCGGCTGTGATATCGAAATGTCCGTGACTGATGACTTTGACGAGTACTGCTTTGCAAATCCTTTGAAAAAACTTATCAAAGCCGGAGAAGTAGATGAGAAGGTAATTGATGAGAAGGTACTTAGAATCCTCAAAGTCATGAACAAACTTCATATGCTTGATGGAAAGAGAAAGCAGGGAGCTTACAACACTGTTGCTCACCAGAGAACTGCTTACAGAGTAGCTGCGGAGTCAATAGTTCTTTTGAAAAATGAAAAAGAGGCACTTCCTCTTGATCCTGCTAAGCTAAAGAGAGTGCTAGTTGTTGGTGATAACGCTGTAAGACAGCATTCACTTGGCGGCGGAAGTGCAGAGATCAAGGCATTTTACGAGGTGGCTCCACTTCTTGGACTCAAGGAGAGACTTGGCGGCAATACCAAGGTTGACTTCCTCATGGGATACGACGCAGAGATCGCACCGGAGAGTCAGGAGATCAACTGGCAGCAGGCAAGCCTTGAGGAGAGGAAAAAAGAGGCTAAGGTCAAGAATAAGCTCAACAAAGCGATGAGCAAAGAAGTTATGGATGCTCTTAAGAATAACAAGTATGACAGCGTTATCTTTGTGGGCGGTCTCAACCATAACTATGACTCAGAAGGCAAAGACAGAATAGATATGGAGCTTCCTTATGGACAGGATGAACTCATTGAGAAGATCCTGGAAGTTAGAAGTGATGCAGTTATAGTCCTTATTGGCGGAAGTTCAGTACAGATGAGCAAGTGGATCGACAAAGCTTCTTCAGTTATCTGGAGCTATTACAATGGCTGCGAGGGTGGAAGAGCAATTGCCGATGTTATCTTTGGCAAGATCAATCCTTCAGGAAGGCTTCCTGAGACTTTCTATCTGAAGCCTGAGGATTCATCAGCTATTTCCGTTGGAGATTTTGGAAACACTGATATGGTTCATTACAAAGAGGGATATAGAATTGGTTACAAGCATACAGATCATGCAGGTATTCCGGTTCAGTTCCCATTTGGTTATGGATTATCTTACAGCAAATTCTCTTTTACCAAAGAAAAGTACATGAAGGGTGAAAGAGAGCTAAGACTTACAGTTAAGAACGAAGGTAAGAGAAGTGGCCTTGAAGTTGTCATGGTATATGGTACCAATGATAGAACAGGCGTAAGAGAGCTTATCGGATTTGAAAAGGTTAACGTTGTCAGCGGTAAAAAAGTAGATGTGGCTATAAAGGTTCCAAAGGGATACAGCGATGTCAGCACTTCTAGAACTGCTAGCAAAAAGTGATTAGTTCTTAGCAATTACATGCGTGAAAAGAGATTAAGCGATGGTTATAATCTTACCTATAGAAAGGAATGGTAGGATTATGTCATCGCTTAAATTATGTCGATTGATTTCTGATGGCGCAGTTCTTCAGCGCAGGAAAAGTATACATATCTGGGGATGGGACGAAGCAGGAATGCAGGTCACCATCAAGCTTGAAAACGATATTACTACAGCAATGTGTGATGCAAGTGGAAGATTTGACGCTTACCTTCCGGCAAGGGAAAGTGGTGGACCATACAAGCTGGTAGTAGTAGATGACAAGGGCGAAAAGGTCATTGTTGAGAATATCCTGGTTGGTCTTGTGTGGCTCTGCACAGGTCAATCCAACATGGAACTTCCTCTTGCCAGGACAAAGGATCAGTATCCTGAGGTTGTGGCAAGTGATGAAAACGACAGGATCAGAACCTTTAAGATCGTAGAAGAGACCTGCTATACAGGCCCTTATGAAGAGCTCAATACCGGTAGCTGGGTTTCAGTAGGCAGAGATACTATCATGAACCTTTCAGCTACAGGTTACTTTTTTGGTAAGCACCTTCAGGAGCTTACAGGTCAGCCAATAGGCCTCATCAATGCAAGCCTTGGCGGATCAAGGATCTACTCCTGGATGAGCAAAGAGATGCTTGAGGGCTATGATGATCTCCTTGAGATAGCTGGTCACTATGCCGACAGCTCTTTTGTTGAAGGACAGATCAAAAAGAATATAGAAAACGGTGATAAGTGGAGAGGTGATCTCTACAAGGCAGATAAAGGGATCTCAGAAAAGTGGCATGAGGATAAGCTTGATATTTCTGGCTGGACAGACCACAAGGTTCCAGGATTCTTCAAGGGAACTGAACTTGACGGATTTATCGGTGCGGTCTGGTTTAGAAGAGAATTTGATCTTCCCAAGGAGCTTGCAGGTAAGCAGGCACGTCTTTTCATGGGAACCATGGTTGATAGCGATATCATCTATGTGAACGGACAGAAGGTAGGAGAGACTGGCTATCAGTATCCACCACGTAAATATGACATTCCAAAGGGACTTACCAGAGAAAAGAAAAATACCATTGCCATCAGACTTACAGTTGAGACTGGCATGGGAAGATTTACAGAGAATAAGGAACTTAAGATATTTAATAAAGATGCCGCAGTTTATCTGGATGGAATCTGGAAGTGCAAGGTGGGTGCTACAGCAAAAGAGATACCTGCAACAGACTTCATCAACTGGAAGCCGACAGGCCTTTACAACGCTATGACAGCACCTTGCCACAATTTCCCGATTGACGGAGTCATCTGGTATCAGGGCGAGAGCAATGTTGAGGATGGCTATGACTATGCAGACTTTACAGAGCGCATGGTAGGGGGCTATAGGAAGGCATGGAAGGAAGAAAATCTCCCATTCATTGCAGTTCAGCTTCCAAACTTTGTAATAGATCAGCTCCCAAGGACTGATGACTGGGGACAATTTAGACTTACTCAGAACAAGATCCTTGATATGCCAATGACTGGTCTTGTAGTTACTATGGGACTTGGTGAAGACAATGATCTTCATCCAGTTGTCAAAGAGCCGGTAGGTGAGAGATTAGCTCTTTGGGCAGCGCATCTAAAATATGGCTATAATGGAGAGTACACTGGTCCTATAGCCACAAGTGTTCTCATGGATAATGGTGAGATCACAGTTAACTTGACTCATGCAAATGGTCTTACGGTGCAGGATGCAGGCAAGGGACTTGAGTTACAGGATTTTTATGTGATCGATATTAATGGAAAAAGAAAAAAGGCTAAGGCAAGACTTCAGGATGGTACTGTAGTTGTAGATAGTCCATTTGATGAGGGCAAGGCAAAGAGACTATGCTGGCTTTCAGAGAACACCTATCATGGCGGACTTATCACCAATAGCACAGGAATACCAATGTCTCCTTTTGACCTTGCCATCGAATGATCAAGAAGCTTATTTGTTGTCAGCGCCAGTGCGATACAGCTTTCTGAATTCTGTTGGAGAGCAACCGTTTACATCCTTGAATACTCTGTTGAAGGTAGACAGGCTAAAGAAACCAGATCTAAGAGCAATATCCATGACAGAAAGATCTGTGTCGCCAAGGAGTTCTTTTGCCATAAGGATCCTACGTTTAGTGATATACTGATAGCATGATATTCCCATGTAGGATTTGAAAAGACGCTCAAAGTGGAACTTTGAAAAACCTGCAAGGTCAGCAAGCTTTTCAACAGTAAGGTCATCTGAGCGATGTGAATCAATATAGTTAGTAACAAGTACCAGCTTGTCGATGTTCTTGTGCTGGTAATCCTGTGCTTCGATAGGAACAGGGGCATCGCTAAGGTGCATGCTACCGATCTGAGCCAGAATAAGTGTTACAAGCGAATAGACAGAAATCTGCAGAAACTCGTCGCTTGCGCCGTAGAGTCTGTCGATTTCCCAGAAATAGTTGTGTAACCTTGCTGATTCAAGAGGATAATCCTTCTGCTTGATATGGGTGTAAGAAGGAAGAGTCTTGAGGAGCGGAACAAGGGATGAGACCTGAGAGTAGCCACCAATATCAAATAAGAGGATGAGCTTCTCACCTCCAGGTGCATCAGAAAGATACTCGTGAAGAGTTCCAGGAGCGATCATTACGATATCTCCAGGGGCAACGTTTATCATAGACTTGGTATCGTTGTGGAATTTCACTTTAAGAGAACCTGACACGCAGAGAATGAGCTCTACCTCATTGTGCCAGTGCAGTGGATATTCTGAAAGGGTGTTGTGATATAGCAGAACTCCCTTTAACGTATCATAGAAAATGTCTTCGCGGGCCTGTTCGTTAATGTTATGTATCATACAGATCACACTCCTAATAGGATACTGCGTTTAATATGTGCATTATTTTATCATAAATTTACTAAAGAGAGGTATTAAAAATGGAATCAGCAAAGTGGAGTCAGCTCTGGCTGGACTACAAAAAATGCAAGGATTCAGTAGAGAAAATTGCTATTGAAGTTCTTGGTTTTGACAGAGCTCACAGGGTTATAGATAGCGGGGTAAAAGAACTTAAGCTTGCACTTGGCAGAATATTTGGAGCAGAAGTATCAGAAGGAAATGGGGCCGCTGATCCTTTTGCTGTTAAGATAGTAAAAGACAGTGCTGTAGCCAAAGAAGGCTATGAGTTAGTTTCATCAGCTTCTGAGATCAGGATCACAGCTAGCGATGAAAACGGCGCTCTCTACGGAATCTTTGCAGCTATCCGCAAACTTTCCTGCGGTGTAGCCAAGGAAGAAATATCAGAAAAGGCGGCACCATCCAATCCTCTTAGAATGATGAATCACTGGGACAACATGGATGGCAGCATAGAGAGAGGTTATTCAGGCAATTCTTTTTTCTTTGTAGATAATGAGATCGTAGTTGATGAGAGAACAGTAGACTACGCCAGATTCATGGCCAGCATCGGTATCAACGGGATCGTCATCAACAACGTAAACGTTAAGGACGCAGCAAGCTATCTTATTACTGACAGATATTTTGCCAAGGTAAAAGAGCTTTCAGAAGTGTTTGCAGATTATGGCATCAGGTTATATCTGTCCCTTAACTTTGCGTCACCTATAGAGCTGGGAGGACTTGAACTTTGCGATCCTCTTGATGAGTCAGTAATAAACTGGTGGAAAGATAAGGTAAAAGAAGTATATGACAAGCTTCCTTTACTTGGAGGATTCCTTGTAAAGGCAGATTCTGAGGGAAGACCAGGACCATTTACCTACGGCAGGACTCAGGCTGACGGCGCAAATATGCTGGGAGATGTCATAAAGCCATACGGCGGTATCATCATCTGGAGATGCTTTGTATATAACTGCACTCAGGACTGGAGAGATTACAAGACTGACAGAGCAAGGGCTGGATATGACTACTTCAAAAATCTTGATGGTCAGTACCACGACAACGTAATCCTTCAGATCAAGAACGGCCCTATGGATTTCCAGATCAGAGAGCCTATTTCTCCACTTCTTGGCGGACTTACCAAGACTAATCAGATGCTGGAAGTTCAGATCGCCCAGGAATACACAGGTCATCAGATCGATCTGTGCTACCTCGTTCCTATGTTCAAAGAGGTGCTTGATTTCAAGACATATTGCCAGAAGGACAATGATACTATCGCAGATGTTGTGAGCGGAAGAGCTTTTGGTAACAGCCTTGCTGGTATGGCAGCAGTCATCAACACAGGTAATGACTTTAACTGGACAGGTAATTATCTGGCAGCAGCTAATCTCTACGGTTTTGGAAGACTTAGCTATAACACAGAGTTATCCTCAGAAGAGATTGCAAGAGAGTGGATAAAGATGACATTTTCTCTTGAAATTGTGGATGAAGACATGTTAACTGACATGCTCCTTAGATCAAGAGAGATATATGAGAAGTACACAAGCCCACTTGGTATCGGATGGATGGTAACTCCTAACGGCCACTATGGACCAAGTGTTGATGGATATGAGTATTCTAGATGGGGAACTTATCACAGGGCAGATCACCTTGGGATCGGTGTAGACAGAACTGATAAGGGAACAGGCTACGCTCAGCAGTATTACAAGGAAAATGCAGAAGTTTACAATGATCCAAAGAAGTGCCCTGACAACCTTGTTTTATTCTTCCATCACCTTCCGTATACATGGAAGCTTCAGTCAGGAAAGACTGTGATCCAGCACATTTATGATACACATTTTGAGGGATATGCTGAGGCAAAAGAGATTGCGGCAAACTGGGAGAAGCTTGAAGGCAAGATTCCTTCAGATATGTACAACAACGTGCATCACAGATTTGAGATGCAGCTTGCAAATGCAAGAGAGTGGTGCGATCAGGTGAACTCTTATTTCTATAGAAAGAGCGGAATAGAAGACGAACTTCACAGAGAGATTTACTAAGCGCTTCGCTTAATTTTCATCTCTGTGAGATAGCTGAAACTGCTTGGGTGCAACACCTATCTGCTTGGAGAAGCGTCTTGAAAAACTGGAATAGTTGTTGTAGCCAACCATAAAACAAACGTCATATGGAGAATAGTTCTGGAGCAATAATTTTTGTGCCAGAACTATTTTTTTTGCATTTATGTAGTGCTTCAAAGAATCTCCCATGGCTTCACTAAATACGCGGCTAAGATGGTCGCTGCTGTAGTGAAGATCTGCAGACATCTTATTGATAGTGATGTCTTCTTCAATGTGGGAGTCAATATAATCAAAGATCCTGGTCACAACCTGTGGCGTAATGCTGCTCTGAGCCTGAGATGCAGCTTTTGATGAGTACTCACAGGTCAAAAGCAGGAACTCTGCCAAAAGAGCTTTTGACAAAATAGAGTGTCCAAATTCCTGGCTTACTAAACTAGCCTCAAGTCTTTCTGCTAATTCAATAAAACGTGGAAGTGCCTCTTCAGGAATGTGAAGGACATTCATGTTTGGTGAGGCTTCGCTTCTAAAAAGGGACGAGAAGTCTGTTTCAGCATCACCAAGATTTTTAAGAAATTCATATTGGATGTTTATAACGATTCGCTCATAGCCGCTGATATTAAAATCTTCCAGATCAAGGCCATGAAAAACCAAAGGGCTGATAAAGAACATATCGCCGCGTTTCATCTGTATCAGGTCTGGCTCGATCATGATGTTAACGTTTCCTCTCAAAAAGAAGACAATCTCGTAACCGTCATGGGTGTGAACAGTCTTTACGTCAGAAGGCATAACTCTGGCTGTTTTGTGCTCACAGATGATCTCCTGATCAATTATGCTATACGGACAATCCAAACATTTTCTCATTCTAATACCCCATTTTCTTTCTTCTAGACAAAACTCACAATGACTTAATGGAATAACTCGAAACCCTTGTGCAATATTATATCGGAAAATGCAAAAAAATTCTATCTTTTTGTGTATTTATATATAAATCCTAGACAATACAATTATATTATAAAAAAAGTTCTGACATTTTTTATAATTAGAAATTGTGTTGGGGGACGATGTGGCAAAGATAGGGTTTGACAACAGGATAATGTTTACATATGAAGCTAAGTCATATTCTGGCGTTAACCAAATTGCTGCGTTAGTCAGAAAAGACGTAAATCTTGTAACAGGATTCACAGCCAAGGAGTATATAAGAGGCGAAAAGTGCAAGAATCTTGTGATCTACGGAACAGTTGACAAAAGCGATTATCTTGAAGAGCTTGAAAAAAGAGGCGTTATAGATCTCAAAGAGGTAAGAGGAAAGTGGGAAGTATACAGCTTTCAAGTAGTTGATCATCCTATGGATGGCGTAGAACATGCTCTTATCATTGCAGGGAGCGACAAAAGAGGTACTATTTACGGACTCTTCCATTTATCTGAACTTCTTGGGGTTTCGCCATTCGTCAACTGGAATCATGCATATCCTCGCAAGAGAAAGAATGTATTCCTGACAGATGAAGTCAATGTAGTGACCAAAGAGCCATCAGTAAAATATAGAGGCTTTTTTATAAATGATGAGTGGCCGGCATTTGGCAACTGGGCAACAGAGCACTTCGGCGACGTTAATGCCAAGTGTTATGAAAGAATATTCGAACTTCTCCTTAGATTAAAAGGAAATTACCTGTGGCCAGCAATGTGGAGATCCAACTTCAGTATGGATGGCCCGGGACTTGAAAGCGCAAGACTTGCCAATGAGCTTGGTGTAGTAATGAGTACATCTCACCATGAGCCTTGCATGAGAACGGGCGAAGAGTACTCACTCCTTAGAGGTAAGGATTCAATATACGGAGACGATTGGAGCTTTATTTCAAATAGAGAAGGTATTACAAGATTCTGGAGAGACGGTCTTGTAAGAAACAGAGATTTTGAAAATGTAATAACTCTTGGAATGAGAGGCGAAAGAGATTCCAAGATCCTTGGGCAGGATGCAACCCTTGCCGATAATATAGATCTTTTACGAGATGTTTTAAAAACTCAGAACCAGCTCATAAAAGAAATAATAGATGAAGATGTTCAGAAAGTACCAAGACAGTTTGTACTTTTTTCAGAAGTAGAAGAGTTCTTTTACGGAGATGACAAGACCAAAGGCCTTCTGGGAGATCCAGAGCTTGAAGGTGTAACCCTGATGCTCAGCGACAACAACGTGGGTTATACCAGAACACTTCCTTCCAAGGAGATGAGAGACCACAAAGGCGGCTTCGGTATGTATTATCACATGGATATGCATGGCGGACCATTCTCCTATAAGTGGATCGGAGCAACATATCTCCCAAGAGTATGGGAGCAGATGACTCAGGCCTACGATTTCGGGGTAAAAGAGATATGGGTTGTAAATGTAGGTGATATAGGAACTCAGGAATTTGGACTTTCCTACTTCCTTGATCTTGCATACGACATAGAAAAATGGGGCGGAAAAGATGCTTCTATAACTCAGAAATACGTTTCTGAGTGGGTTGAGCGTTCATTTGGAGCTATGATGCCACAGTCTCTGCGTAACAAGGCTCAGAAGATAATCTGGGATTACACAGGTCTTTTGGAAAAAAGACGCCACGAGATAATGCACGGCAATGTATATCATCCACTTCACTACGGTGAGGCACAGGATGTACTTGATATATCAGAGGGAATCCTCAAAGAGGCAGCTGCCATCAAGAAAAGGATAAGCGATGAAGATATGTCAGCCTTCATTTCACTTTTGTATTATCCAGCTTGTGGAACAGCAAACCTCATGAAGATGTGGATACTTGCTGGAAGAAATGAGCTTTTTGCTAGGCAGAACAGGATCGAAGCTAATCAGATCGCGTTATTAGTAGATGCTTGTGTCAAAGAAGACGACGCTCTCATTACTGAATATGAAACAGTAGATGATGGCTACTATAAGGGCTTTGGAAGATCAGAGCACATCGGCTTTATCAACTGGAATGAAGAAGATGACAGATTCCCAATGAGATACCTTATATATGGAGCAAATTCTCCAAGAATGATGGTTTCCCGTAAGGATGACGAGCACTACATGACAGGTACAGAGTGGTGCGACAGGCCACAGACCTGGAAAGACATGCTAAGAGCAGACGTAGATAGTATCGAGTTTGATCTTATAAATGGAAGCGAGCATCCATATAGATTTGAGATTACCGCTGACAATGATTGGATGAAATTTTCCAAGGTTGAAGGCGAGGTAAAGGCAAGAGAGAGAATAACTCTTTCAGTAGATAAGTCTTTATTAAAAGAAAAAGTGACAGGACATTTTGATATTGAGTGCGTAGGATTTGGCACAGCCCATACTACAGTAGAGGTTATGCCACCACAGGTTGTTCCTGGTCATTATATGGAGAGCGACGGATTTGTTTGTATCGAAGCTGAGCATTTTAGTTCCAAGAAGGATACGACAAAAGGCTCCTTTGAGATCCTGTCTCCATATGGAAGAAGTGGAAGCGCTATAAAAGTCTTCCCTTCTACAGCAGATTTTTTGACAGAAAAGAAAAGACCAAGCGTTGAGTACAGGTTCTGGATAGAGGATGAAGGAGACTACGAGCTCACATTCGACCTTGCACCAACTACACCAACAACCTTTAAGACTGAGCAGTATCTTGGCTACTCAGTAAATGAAGAAGAGATATGCATAGTTAATTCGGTACATAGAACTGACATACCATATTTCCTAAGTCCGCAGTGGGCGCAGGAAGCCAAGGACAATGTTAAGAAGGTCAGCGAGAAGGTTCACTTAAAAGCTGGCAAGAATACACTGCAGTTCTACGGTATGAGTCCAGGCATAGTATTGGAAAGAGTTCTTTTTGTAAGAGATGGGGTAACGATTCCGAGTTCATACTTGGGCCCCAAAGAAAGCTACTTGGGCGATTGATCTTGTGGGGATAAGACATAAATAGAGAAGCATAAGGAGGAAAAGTATGAAAGAGAAGGGGAAGACGTCTAATTTCAAGTTTAGCGTCTACATGAAGAGGTATTGGCAGTTATACGTCATGCTTCTGTTACCACTGACATATTTATTAGTGTTCAAATATGCACCAATGGTCTATGTTCAGATTGCATTTAAGAAGTACAGCTTGGTTGAGAGTATCTGGAAATTGCCAGTAGCAGCCAATCACGGATTTGAGTATTTTATTAAGGCATTTAAGACTAATGATTTTAAATATGCCCTTAGAAATACACTTACACTTAATTTGCTGGATCTGTTCTTAGGTTTTCCAGCACCTATCATTTTTGCGCTGATATTAAATGAGCTTTGTTTTGCAAGATACAAGAAGGTAGTTCAGACAATTGCTTATATGCCTCACTTCCTTTCTTGGGTCATCATCTACAGCTTGGCACTTCAGCTCCTTGCACCAAATGATGGCCTTGTAAACATGGTAATTCAGGACCTTGGCGGAAAAGCTATTCCATTCCTTAATGAAGAAGGTCACTGGATCGGAAGTTATATCGGCTTTGGTATTTGGCAGAACTTTGGTTGGGGATCCATTGTTTATCTGGCATCTATCGCAGGTATCAATCCAGAACTATATGAGGCAGCAGCTGTTGATGGAGCAGGAAGATTCCGCAAGATGTGGCATATCACTCTTCCAGGAATCAAGCCAACCATCGTAGTTCTTCTCATCATGAGCCTTGGTAATATTCTTGGTGGTGGTTTCGACAGACCATTCGCATTCCAGAACAACCTCGTAATGAGAGTTGCTGACGTTATTCCAACATTCGTTTATAGAGTAGGTATCAAGGGACTTCAGTTCTCACTTACAACAGCTGTAGGTCTTTTCCAGTCAGTTGTTGGTGTGTTCTTCCTGTTAATGGCTAACTTCATCTCACGCAAACTTGGTGAGAGAGGAATATGGTAAGGGAGGAGCATAGAAATGAAAGTTAAATCAAGAGCAGATAAAATCTGGGATATTGTATTTGTGATCTTTTGCTTACTTGTAAGTGCGATCTGCATTATCCCAATGTTAAACCTCCTTGCTAAGTCACTTAGCGGTGTGGATTATATCGTAAGAAGTGAAGTATATCTTATTCCAAAGGGACTGAACTTTAAGGCATATGCAACAGTACTTAAGGATGCCAAGTACATAAGAGCTTTCTTCTGGACAGTCTTCCTTACTATCATTTGTACAGTTGCTTCACTTACAATGACAACACTTTGCGCTTATCCTCTTATCTTTGAAGGACTTAAGGGAAGAAAAGCAATAAACGTATTCATTACTATCACAATGTTCTTTAACGCAGGAACAATTCCTAATTACCTGCTGATGCAGAAGCTTAACCTTTTGAGTAACCCATTGGTTCTCATTATTCCAGGTGTAATGAGCGTTTATAACATGATCATCATGCGAAGCTTCTTTTATGGAATACCTGATAGTTTGAGAGAATCAGCTGAGATTGATGGAGCATCATTCTTTAGAATATTGATCAGTATTTATCTTCCTCTTTCCAAGCCTGTTATGGCTACACTGGCTCTTTTCTATGCAGTAGGAAGATGGAACGGTTATTCAGATGCCCTCATGTATATGAGAGAAGCCAAGTATTATACATTGCAGCTTCTTTTGTACAACATCATCAACAACATCAACCAGGTTGAGGTTGCAACACAGGAAGGCTTCTCGGCACCTGGCCTTTCAGAATCACTTAAGGCTGCGGTAGTAATGTTCTCAACAGTGCCTATCCTGTGCATCTACCCATTCCTTCAGAAGTACTTCATTCACGGAGTAACTTTGGGGGCTGTAAAAGAATGATCACTTGGCGAGGTATTAAATTGGTAGTAAATGATATTTATCATATAAAAATGGAGGTATAGTTATGAAGAAAAAGGTATTATCTATGTTTCTTGCATCCGTTATGGCGCTTTCAATCGTAGCCTGCGGATCATCAAACGGGGGTTCTGACACCCAGACTGGTACAGATACTGCAGCTCAGCAGGATAACGCTACTGAGACAGAAGCGCAGGCTGAACCAGAAACAGCTTCTGAGCTTGTTGACGGCAAGTTTGCTGAGACAAGAAAGATCACAGTAGAGATCTATGACAGAGGAAATGATGGTGGATCAGATCCAGAAAACAACATGTACACAGAGTACATCAAAAAGGGAATGCTTGAAGAGCACAACGTAGAAGTTACTTTCAAGAAGGTTCCAAGATGGACAGAGGTTGATGATATCAATAACCTTCTTGCAGCCGGAGAAGCTCCAGATATCTGCGTAACTTACAGCTATCCTACAGTTCTTACATACGCTCAGATGGGCGGTGTAATCGACCTTGCTGATTATGTAGACGCATACAAGGCAGATCTTCCAAACCTTTGGAACTGGCTTGGCGAGCAGAACATTTACTGGGATAAGGATCCTAAGACAGGTTCTATCTGGGCAATTGAAGGTAGACGTGCTGAGCAGCAGAGAATCGTAACATTCGTTCGTCAGGACTGGCTTGATAAGCTTAACATGAAGGCTCCTACAACAACTCAGGAATTCGAAGATATGCTTATCGCATTCAGAGACAATGCTGATACTCTTCTTGGAAAAGATGCTTCCAAGATGGTTCCTTTCTCAACAAGCTATGATGTAGGTTGGAGAACAGCTAACATCATCACATCTTTCATGGATCCTAAGATTACAGATAAGGAATACTACATCAATGGATTCGATGACAGAATGGTTACACAGGCTTCTACAAAGGAAGCAGTTAAGCTTCTTAACAAGTGGTACAACGAAGACCTTATTTGGAAAGATTTCGCTCTTTATGGAAGCGGAGACACAACTGAGGATGACATGATCAAGGCTGGTTATGTTGGTGCATTCCAGCACAACTGGGATTATGTATTCAGAAACGGTGAAGACAGCATCAATGCAAACCTTAAGAGAAATGTTGGTGAAGATGCTAAGTTCGTTCCTGTAGATTGCTTCCAGAACTCAGAAGGAAAGTATGCTAAGTGGCTTTACAGCTCAGCTGGTGACAGAAAGATCTTCTTCCCAACAACAAACACAGAGCCTCTTGCTTCACTTCTTTATGTTGATTTCATTTCAAAACCTGAGACAATCAAGTACCTTCAGGCTGGTGATGAAGGCGTAACACACGAAGTTCTTGATTCTGGTGCTATCCAGATCATTGCTGCAACAGGCGATGCAATCCAGAACTCTGGTAAGAACATTGACTACACAATCACATGTAACGGAACAAACTTTGGTGACGAGAAGCTTGCAGCTCTTTCACTTGCATATGGTTATGCAGAGGCAGATCCTGAGCTTGTAAGCCAGGCAGATGTTATCTCTCGCACAGATGGCATTGAGCCAGTTAATGTAAACGTTGGAGAGATCACAGCAGAAGCTGGTGTTGGTGATACTCTTTCATCAAAGAGAGATCAGATCTATGACAATGCTGTAGTTGCTGCAGAAGCAGATTTCGATTCAACATGGGATAGCTACATGTCAGATTACCTCTCAGCTGGTGGACAGGCTATCATGGATGAGCGTGCAGAGAAGTGGGCTGAGTACTTCGGCGATGCAGATATGTTACCATGATATAAGCGTCATAATACATAATGCTTACATGCTTGCATGATAAGCATTATGTATTGATGACCTGAACAAACATGAGGAAAAAAGCAATTTACGAAGTAAATAGCGATTTCCGAATGTTTGCAGGATTGCGAGAGTTTCGCAGAAACGTAGCAATCCGTATATCATGGTTTGTAAGGCATGTTTTTAGAGGCGTAACCCTTGTGGTTACGTCTCTTTCTTTATCCGCAAATATTAAGCTGATTAAGGCAAAAAATGGTAAGAAAAAACAATTCCCATTCTTTAAAATTGAAAATGGATCACAAAAGATTAATTAAAGGGGATAGTTTTTATGAATAGAGAGGAAGCGAGAAAGCGAGCAAAAGAACTTGTTGCTAAGATGACTGTTGATGAAAAAGCATCACAGCTTCGTTATGATGCTCCAGCTATCGACAGACTGGGAATTCCAGCATACAACTGGTGGAATGAAGCTCTTCACGGCGTTGCAAGAGCAGGCACAGCTACAATGTTCCCACAGGCTATCGGACTTGCAGCTGCATTTGATGAGGACCTTATGGGTGCCATCGGTGAGATTGTTGCTATCGAGGCTCGTGCCAAGTACAACGAGCAGTCCAAGAGAGAGGACAGAGATATTTACAAGGGACTCACTTTCTGGGCTCCTAATGTAAATATATTCAGAGACCCACGTTGGGGTAGAGGTCATGAGACCTATGGAGAAGATCCTTATCTTACCAGCAGACTTGCAGTTCCATTTGTTAAGGGGATGCAGGGTGATGGAGAATATATGAAGGTTGCTGCATGTGCCAAGCACTTCGCAGTGCATTCAGGACCAGAAGGAGAGAGACATTTCTTTGACGCCAAGGCATCCAAGAAGGATTTGGAAGAGACATACCTTCCTGCTTTCGAGGCATGTGTAAAGGAGGCTGGTGTTGAGGCAGTAATGGGTGCTTATAACAGAACAAATGGTGAGCCATGCTGCGCAAATAAGCCTCTCATGGTAGATACTTTAAGAGATAAGTGGGGATTCGAAGGACACTTCGTATCAGACTGCTGGGCAATCAAGGATTTCCATGAAAATCACAAGGTAACAAGTAGCCCAGAAGAGTCAGCTAAGCTTGCTCTTGAAATGGGATGTGACCTTAACTGCGGATGTACTTATCAGACTATTATGAATGCTTATAGAGCAGGCATTCTTGATGAAAAACTCATTACAACATCCTGTGAGAGACTCTTTACTACAAGATTCCTTCTTGGAATGTTTGATAAGACAGAGTATGATGAGATTCCTTTTGAGAAGGTTGAGTGCAAAGAGCATCTTGCTGTAGCTAGCAGAGCTGCAAGGGAGTCGGTAGTACTTCTTAAAAATGATGGACTTCTTCCACTTGATAAGTCCAAGATAAGGACTATTGGCGTAGTTGGACCAAATGCTAACTCAAGACTTTCACTTATTGGTAATTACCATGGAACAGCTTCAAGATACATCACTGTTCTAGAAGGTATCCAGGACAAGGTTGGAGATGATGTCAGAGTTCTTTATTCTGAAGGTTCAGACATCTTCAAGAATAATATCAGTAACCTGGCAGATCCTAATCTTCCAGACAGACTTTCAGAGGCGCAGGCAGTTGCAGACCACTCAGATGTAGTGGTTGTTGTAGTTGGTCTTGATGAGAATCTTGAGGGTGAAGAGGGTGACGCAGGAAACCAGTTCGCGTCAGGAGACAAGATCAATCTTAATCTGCCTCTTTGCCAGAGACAGCTCCTTTACTCAGTGCTTGAGTGTGGCAAGCCTACCATCGTAATTGATATGGCTGGTAGTGCTATTGATCTTAGTAAGGCTCAGGAAGAGGCTAATGCAGTACTTCAGGCTTGGTACCCAGGTGCTAGAGGCGGTAAGGATGTTGCAGATATCCTCTTTGGCGATGTATCTCCATCAGGTAAGCTTCCTGTAACGTTCTATGCTTCAGCTGATGATATTCCAGATTTCAAAGACTATTCTATGAAGAATAGAACTTATAGATACTTTACCGGAACACCTCTTTATCCTTTCGGATACGGACTTACATATGGCGATTGCTATGTTAAGCCTGATCTTCATCTGCATATGGATAATGGCTCCAAGGATGGCCTTGTTGATGCCGAGCTTACAGTTAAGGTGGCAAATGACGGCAAGGTAGACACAGACGAGGTCGTTCAGGTTTATATCAAGGATCTTGATTCTAAGTTTGCTACGACACATCCAAGCCTTTGCGGCTTCAAGAGAGTGCACGTTCCTGCAGGCTCAGAGGTAGAGGTTACTGTTAAGCTTGATAAGAAGGCATTTACTTCTGTAAATGAAGAAGGCGAGAGAAAGATATTTGCCAAGAACTTCAAGCTTTATGCCGGATGTCAGCAGCCAGATACTAGATCAAAAGAGCTTACTGGACACGAGTGTGTAGAGATTGGGGTTACTCTTTGATAGCTTGTCTTTTTTATAAGGGTAAAAGATTACAAGATATAGGTATTTTGAATAATTTTATCGGGGTATTTTCTATAATTTGGCACGTTGTTTTTTAGTGCTTTTTAGCTGATAATGATATACGTCGGTTAGACTACAGGTAGAGTAGAGCATATTGCTCTTGGTATAAAAAAGAAAGGGGATTTATTATGATCAATATTCCAGAGGTAAAAATCGGTCTTGTTGCAGTAAGCCGTGACTGTTTCCCAGCTTCACTTGCTGTAAACAGAAGAAAGGCTTTAGTAGAGGCCTACAAAAAGAACTACAACGACAAGGACGTTTATGAGTGTCCTGTATGCATCATCGAGAGTGAGACTCAGACACTTGAGGCTCTTGAAGATGTTAAGAAGGCTGGATGTAACGCTCTTTGCGTATATCTTGGAAACTTCGGACCAGAAATTTCTGAGACACTTCTTGCAGAGAAGTTTGACGGACCTGTAATGTTCTGTGCGGCAGCAGAAGAGTCACAGGGCGACCTTATCGATGGTAGAGGAGATGCTTACTGCGGTATGCTCAACGCAAGCTACAACCTTCACCTTCGTAACGTTAAGGCATACATCCCAGAGTATCCAGTAGGAACAGCTGATGAGTGTGCTAAGATGATCAACGAGTTCGTTCCAATCGCTAGAGCACTTGATGGACTTGCAAACCTCAAGGTTATTTCATTCGGACCACGTCCTATGAACTTCCTTGCTTGTAATGCTCCTATCCAGCAGATCTACAACATGGGTGCTGAAATTGAAGAGAATTCAGAGCTTGACCTCTTCGAGTCATTCAACAAGCATGCTGGTGATCCTAGAATCGCAGAAGTTAAGGCAGATATGGAAAAGGATCTTGGCGCTGGTAACAAGAAGCCTGAAATCCTTGAGAAGCTTGCTCAGTATGAGCTTACACTTCTTGACTGGATCGAAGAGCACAGAGGCGGCAAGAAATATGTATGTATCGCTGGTAAGTGCTGGCCTGCATTCCAGACACAGTTCGGATTCGTTCCTTGCTACGTTAACTCAAGACTTACAGGCAGAGGAATCCCTGTATCTTGCGAAGTAGATATCTATGGTGCAATTTCAGAGTTCATCGGAACATGCATTTCTGATGATGCTGTTACACTTCTTGATATCAACAACTCTGTACCTGCTGATATGTACGAGCAGTCAATCAAGGGCAAGTTCGACTACAAGCACACAGATACATTCATGGGCTTCCACTGCGGAAATACATGCACAAGCAAGCTTTCAAGCTGCGAGATGAAGTTCCAGAGAATCATGGCTAGAAACCTTCCTGAGGAGGTTACACAGGGAACACTTGAAGGTGACATCATTCCTGGTGATATCACATTCTATAGACTTCAGAGCACATCAGATAATCACCTTAAGGCATATGTTGCACAGGGTGAAGTTCTTCCTGTTGCTACTCAGTCATTCGGTGGAATCGGTGTATTTGCTATTCCTGAGATGGGAAGATTCTATAGACATATCCTTATCCAGCACAACTTCCCACACCACGGAGCAGTTGCATTCGGACACTTCGGAAAGGCTCTTTACGAAGTATTTAAGTATGTTGGAGCAGAGGTTATCGGCTACAATCAGCCAGCTTCACTTCCATATCCAACAGAGAATCCATTCGCGTAAAGCACTTGACGAGGTATCGTCAATTAGGGGCTATGGGGTTTTAGTTTAATAATAAAGTGCCACTTTGGAGGTTGCTCCAAAGTGGCATTTCTTATATAATTGTTTATGTTAAGAAAAATGTAAAAATCCGAGGGGAGTCAGTGTAAATGAAAAAAGTGGGAAAACTCATTCTTTCAGTAGGAATGCTCATCTCTATGGTAGCGATCCTATCTTTTTCGCCTGTAAGCTGTATCACAGCTGAGGCTGCAGGAGCAGGACCAGAAGTTGCAGTAGGTATCGATGTTTCCAAGTATCAGGGAGCAATCAACTGGCAACAGGTCAAAGCTTCAGGCATCAGATTTGCTATGATCCGTGTTGGCACTACCAAGAAGGGTCTAGACGAACAATTTGTAAATAACATCAACGGAGCCAATGCTGCTGGCGTTAGAACAGGTGTCTATATCTATTCATACGCTACTACTCCAGAGGCAGCTGCTGCAGAGGCCAATCAGGTTCTTGCATGGATAGCTCCATATACAGTAACTTTCCCAGTTGCAATTGATATTGAAGATCAGTGTCAGAGAGGACTCAATGCTGCACAGCTTCAGGCTATCGCAGATACTTTCTGTGGAATCCTCAATGCAAATGGATATGAGACAATGGTATACGCTAGCCGTAACTGGTTCCTTCAGAGAATGCCTAGTGTAGCTTCTGCAAAGTGGGTTGCTCAGTACAATTCATCCTGTGATTATCCTGGTGAATATGCTATGTGGCAGTCAACAAGCCATGGCTCATATGCAGGTGTTCCTTCAAGAGTAGATGTTAATCACCTCTACACAGATTATTTCTCTCGTATTATTCCAGAGGGATTTAATAGCTGGGGCGGACACGTATTCTACTACAGCAATTACCGTAAGCAGTATGGTTGGCTCAACCTTGCAAACGGAAGATATCATACAGATGCTAATGGATTTGTTCAGACTGGTTGGTTCCAGGATGAGACAGGTATCTACTACCTGAAGCCAGCAGAAGGCGGACTTGCAGCAGTTGGATTTAATGATATCGACGGTTCAAGATTCTACTTTGATGCAAATGGTAATAGATGCACAGGCCTTCTCAATCTTGGAGAAGCTGGTGTATATTATGCCAATGCAGATGGTGTTTGCCAGAAGGGTTTTGTTCAGCTCGAGGATGGTATTCACTATTTTGATGAAAACTATGCAATGCACGCAGGTCTTACACAGATTGGCGACAAGCTTTATTTCTTTGGTCCAAGTGGTGCAATGCAGACTGGTATGATCGCACTTGAAACTGGTAAGTATATGTTTGATGCAGATGGTATCGCTATTAGCGGATGGTTCTCCAATGAACAGGGACAGAGATTTTACTTTGCGCCAGATACACATACAGCTGTTACTGGTCTTGTAACTCTTGATAAAGCTAATTATATCTTTGACGCAGAAGGCGTTATGCAGACAGGCTGGTCAGGAGATGTTGCTAGCAGATTCTACTTTGGACCAGATGGTAAGATGGTTACAGGCTGGAACGCAATCGATGGCAAGAACTTCTACTTTGGTGCAGATGGTAAGATGGTTGTTGGTCTTGCATCTCTCAAGGATGGTGTTTACTATCTTGATCCAACTGACGGACATCAGGTTGTTGGCTGGGTACAGACTCCAGAAGGTTGGAGATACTTCGATGTTAACAACGGAAGAATGCTTGTAAAGGTTACAGCACTTCTTGATAACGTAAATTGCACATTTGACAAGAATGGAATCCTTGTTGATCCAGCAGGCTGGACACCAGGAACTCCAGCACCAGCACCTGCTCCAGAAACAGCACCAGCAGGCTGATGAAAGAAATTTGATCGAGAGAAGTTGCCATTTGTGTGGTGACTTCTCTTTTTTACGAAAACTTTGACATGTGGTAAAATGGAAAAAGTGTTTATTAGAGGACGACGGAAAGGAAACGTTATGAACTTAGAAGAAGCAAAAAAGAAACTTGAGGAGTATGGCCAGAGCCATGTTCTCAAATATTATGATGAGCTTTCAGATGGCGAGAAGGCTGATCTTCTTCAGCAGATTGAGGATACAGATTTTGCTGTACTTGCAAACTGCAAGAACCTTGGAAAGAGCGAAGGAAGGGGAAAGTTTGCTCCACTTGCAGCAATGCAGGTTTCTGAGATTGAGAAGAGAAAAGATGAATTTACTAAGATAGGTGTAGAGGCTATTAAGTCTGGCAAGGTGGCAGCAGTTCTTTTGGCAGGTGGAATGGGTACAAGGCTTGGATCAGATAACCCTAAGGGAATGTATGACATTGGCCTTACCAAGCACGTTTACATCTTCCAGAGAATAATCGAGAACCTACAGGATACAGTTAAGGCAGCGGATGGTGCATATATTCATCTCTTTATCATGACAAGTGAAAAGAATAATGATGCTACTGTAAACTTCCTTAAGGAGCACAACTACTTTGGATATCCTGAGGATAAGGTAACATTCTTCAAGCAGGATATGGCGCCAGCTTCAGATTATGAAGGAAAGGTTTACATGGAAGGCAAGGGTAGAATCTCCACATCACCTAATGGTAATGCAGGCTGGTATTCATCAATGCTCAAGGCTGGCCTTCGCGATGTTATCCTTGCAGAGGGCATCGAGTGGATCGATATCTTTGCAGTAGATAACGTTCTTCAGAGAATCGCAGATCCTTGCTTTGTAGGTGCAACACTTAATGCAGGCGTTGACTGCGGTGCCAAGGTTGTTCGCAAGAACGCGCCAGACGAGAAAGTTGGTGTTATGTGTCTTGAGGATGGCAAGCCATCTATTGTTGAGTACTATGAGCTTTCACAGGAGATGATGGATGCCAAGGACGCCAACGGCGATCCAGCATACAACTATGGTGTAATCCTTAACTATCTCTTCAATGAGAAGGCTCTCAATGAGATCGCTAAAAAGACTCTTCCTCTTCACGTTGTTGAGAAGAAGATTCCATATATTGATGAGAATGCTGAGCTTGTTAAGCCTGAGAAACCAAACGGATGCAAGTTCGAGCAGCTGGTTCTTGATATGATCCACATGCTTGATAGCTGCCTACCTTATGAGGTAGTAAGAGAGTATGAGTTCGCACCGATCAAGAACAAGGAAGGTGTGGATTCAGTAGAGTCTGCAAGAGAACTTTGCAAGAAGTGTGGAATTGAGCTTTGATTACAATCAGTTAACATTATGACAGGTACGCATAACAAAAGAACGTTGTAATATAGTAATTCACTTACTAAAATAAAAGCCAAGATAGCAATTTGTGAAAACAGACAACATTTTGCAAAGAACAAAAAGAGAGGTATCAAAATGGCAATTCTAGTAACAGGTGGAGCAGGATATATCGGATCACACACAGTCGTTGAGCTACAGAACGCTGGATACGACGTGGTAGTTATGGACAATCTGGCAAATGCAAGCAAGAAAGTAATTGGCAGAGTCGAGGCGCTTACTGGTAAAAAAGTGCCATTTTATGAGGCAGATATTAGAAACAGAGAGGATCTCGAGAAGATCTTTTCAACAGAGAAGATTGACAGCGTAATTCACTTCGCTGGACTCAAGGCAGTAGGCGAGTCAGTTCAGAAGCCTTGGGAGTATTATGACAACAACATCACAGGAACACTTACTCTTGTTGATGTCATGAGAAAGCACAACTGCAAGAACATCATCTTCTCATCTTCAGCAACAGTTTACGGTAACCCAGCATTTATTCCTATCACAGAGGAATGCCCTAAGGGAACATGTACAAACCCTTATGGATGGACAAAGTCAATGCTTGAGCAGGTTCTTACAGATATTCAGAAGGCTGATCCAGAGTGGAATGTAGTTCTTCTTAGATACTTCAATCCAATCGGAGCACACAAGAGCGGAACAATCGGTGAGAATCCTAATGGAATTCCTAACAACCTTATGCCATACATCACACAGGTTGCAGTAGGTAAGCTCCCAGAACTCAATGTATTTGGTAACGACTACGACACACCAGACGGAACCGGCGTACGTGATTACATCCACGTAGTTGACCTTGCAGTAGGACATGTTAAGGCTCTCAAGAAGCTTGCTCCTGGAAGCGGACTTAACATCTACAACCTTGGTACAGGCGTAGGATACAGCGTACTTGACATCGTCAAGAACTTCGAAGAAGCTACAGGAGTTAAGATCCCATATGTGATCAGAGACAGACGTCCTGGCGATATCGCAACTTGCTACTCAAATGCTGACAAGGCAGAGAAGGAACTTGGCTGGAAGGCTGAGAATGGTATCAAAGAAATGTGCGCAGATTCATGGAAGTGGCAGAGCCAGAATCCTAACGGATACGAAGACTGATCATGAAGCTGTGATATGGGGGAAGTAAGAGAAATAGAGGTTTTTAGATGTACCATATAGAATGTGATACCCATACACATACAATTTATTCACGACATGCATATTCAACTATAGAAGAGAATGTCAGGGCTGCCAGCGAGAAGGGAATCAAGCTTCTCGGCAGTACTGATCATTTCAGTTCTATGCTCTTTTCGGATTACGAAAACGTCAAGAATTATCAGTTTTTCTTTGGAACTAATATGTGGCCAAGGCAGTTTCACGGAGTCACTCTTTTAAGGGGCTGTGAGGCTGATATAGTAGACATGGAAGGCCACATGTTTGGATTTGATAACATCATTACCAAGTCTATCGTAGGTGATGAGATGGAAAGCCCAATGCCACTTAGTGATATGGTATTCCGCAGAATGGACTATGTGATCGCAAGTGTTCATTCCAAGAGACATACAGTAGGTCATTCGGCAGCTGAGAACACACAGATGTTCATAAATGCCCTTAGCCATCCAAAGGTTCTTTTCATAGGACACATTGGAAGATCTGGTGTTGAGTTTGAGATGGACCCAGTGCTTAAGGCAGTCAAGGATATGAACAAGGCCCTTGAGATCAATGAGGCAAGCTTCTCATATGAAGGTCATCATCAGAGTCTGTGCAGACAGGTGGCAATCAGATGCGCAGAACTTGGAGTTAAGATAGCAGTCAATACTGATGCTCATATGGCTTATGAGATCGGCAATGCATCTAAGGCTCTTGCAATGCTAGAAGACATCCACTTCCCAGAGGAACTCATCATTACCCGCACAAGGGAGAGTTTCCTTGAAGCCTTAAGAGCAAGTGGAGTTTTTACAGATAATATTATAAAATGATTATATGCTGGATTATGAGATAAGCTCATGATCCAGCATTTATTATGAAAAGAACTTTAACAAGGCGGTATTTATCTATGTTTAGAATGTGGTGCAGAGTTATTGATGATAACCACTTGATCAAAGATACAGTAATATGCGATGAGACCTATGACAAAAGAACTCACAAAATAATGAACGCCCTTGAAAAGGCGTGCTATGAATTTGACCTTCCAAAGCCTATTTGGCTGGACCCAATAGTCAAAGATTTTCAGCTTCATAATAAATGCAGGTTCTATCAGGACTCTTTTATCGAGGAAATAGATTTCGACTATCTGGAAATACAGGTTTTAGAAGAAGATTATTAATTCTAATATTATTTTTTTATTATAAATTCAACACAATTCCGTCACAGAATGAAACTATACTAAAGCCATAATTTGAAAGGAAGAAGGTATGACCTATGTTTGAAGAAGAAAACAAGCCAGGTACAAACAGCAACCCTTACAACAATTATAGTTATGGAAATGGATATATGGGGAATAGCTCACAGAATTCTTACAGCTACGGTAACGGGCAACAGAGCTATGGAACTTATCAATATAGCTCCAATGGCAACATGAATTCTGGGGCAACAAATCAGACGCCTGCGCCAAAGAAAAGAAATACAGCAGGCATCGCAGTAGCAATTATAGTAGCAATAGCTCTTTTGACTGGTGGCATTGGAGCGGGCTACTACGCAGTAACAAATAGACCAGAGCTCTTTGCTAGTGTCAAAGATGGATCCAAGCAGGTCGAGGAAACTCAGGAAGAAGCTCAGGACGAGACAGCAAAAGAGGAAGCTGCAGCAGAAGAGGCTACCAAGGCTGCTGAAGATGTAGCTGAGGAAGAGAGCAAGATTCAGACTACAACAGTAGCTGGAGAAGTTAAGGCAGTAGTTACTGATGTTACAGGTGTTGTTTCAGAAGTAATGCCAGCAATGGTAATCATTCATAACAACTATACAGCTTCTCAGAACTTCTTTGGATATGTTCAGGAACAGGAAGCACAGGCTTCAGGTAGTGGTATCATTGTAGGTCAGAATGATACTGAGCTTTTAATTGCAACTAACTACCATGTTATCGAAGGCGCAGATTCATTGGAAGTTATCTTTACAGATGATGCTTCAGTTCAGGCGGTTGTCAAAGGAACTGATCAGGATATGGATCTTGCAGTTATAGCAGTTATGCTTGATGACATTTCATCAGATACCCTTGATTCCATCAAGGTAGCAACTCTTGGAGACAGCGATTCACTCAAGCTTGGCGAGCCAGCAATTGCAATCGGTAACGCTCTTGGCTATGGTCAGTCAGTTACAACAGGCGTAATTTCAGCTGTTAACAGAGAAGTTGAGATTTCTGAGGGCGCATATCAGACATTTATCCAGACAGATGCAGCAATTAACCCAGGTAACTCAGGTGGTGCACTTCTTAATATATCTGGTGAAGTGATCGGTATCAATTCTAACAAGATCGGCGGCGAGACAATTGAAGGTATGGGCTATGCTATTCCTATTTCAGTTGCACGTCCTATCATCGACAAGCTCATGAATGAAGAGACCAAGGTAAAGGTTTCTGATGAAGAGAGAGGATATCTTGGAATTTCAGGTGTGACAGTTACATCATCAGTATCTCAGATGTATGGACTTCCACTTGGTATCTATGTTGCAGAAGTTGCTGATGGCGGTGGAGCTCAGGCAGCTGGCATGCAGAAGGGTGATGTGATCGTTGGCTTTGAGGGTGACGAGATCACATCAATGGATGAGCTTCAGAACAAGCTTGCGTACTATTCAGCCGGTACAACAGTAAAGGTTACTGTTAAAAGAGCTAACGGTGCAGAATATAATGAGATCACTATGGACCTTACACTTGGCAAGGCTATGACTGATTCTAATGCAACAAATGGAAGCGGCAATTCTGGAAACGGCAATAATGGCGGCAGTATAGACCAGCAGCCAGCCGGCGATCCAAATGCTAAGAGCGGCCAGGGTAGCGGACACTAATTATTTAATGAGGTATATATGGCAGGAAACAGAGACGACGAATTTGATTTCAGAGAGATAAAAGAGGGTGATAATGGCTCAGATGTTGTTGATACAACATCTGAGTCTTCTGATGCAACCAAAGAAAACGGCGACAAAACTGAATATGAAGATGTTTGTTTTGTGTGCAGACGTCCAGAGAGTAAAGCTGGTAAGATGTTCCATCTTCCAAACAATATCTGCATCTGTAATGACTGCATGCAAAAGACCATGGACACAGTCAGCCAGTTTGATTATCAGAACATGCTGAACAATCCAAATCTTATGAATGAACTCAACAAGAATACAAATGGGTTTCCGGGATTTGGTTTCTTTGGTATGGGTGATCAACCATTTGGTGGCATTCCTAATTCACAGAAGATCAAGAAAAAGAGTGAGAGCAAGGTTAAGCCAGCTTTTGATATAAAGAATATCCCGGCTCCTCACAAGATCAAGGCTAAGCTTGATGAGTATGTCATCGGACAGGACCAGGCTAAGAAGGTAATGTCTGTTGCAGTTTATAACCACTACAAGAGAGTGGCTACAGATACAATGGATGATATTGAGATCGAGAAGTCCAACATCCTTCTTCTTGGACCTACAGGTAGTGGTAAGACTTATCTTGTTAAGACACTTGCTAAGCTTCTTGATGTGCCTCTTGCTATTGCAGATGCCACATCACTTACAGAAGCTGGTTATATCGGTGATGATATAGAGAGCGTAGTTAGTAAGCTCCTTGCTGCTGCTGGCAATGATGTTGAGAAGACAGAGCACGGAATCATCTTTATTGATGAGATAGACAAGATTGCCAAGAAAAAGAATACTACAGCAAGAGATGTCAGCGGTGAATCAGTTCAGCAGGGAATGCTTAAGCTTCTCGAAGGATCAAATGTCGAAGTTCCTGTAGGAGCAGGCAGCAAGAACGCCATGGTTCCTCTTACAACTGTTAATACCAGAAATATTCTCTTTATCTGCGGAGGTGCTTTCCCTGACCTTGAGGAGATCATTACCCAGAGGCTTAATAAGAAAACATCAATTGGTTTTGATGCAGATCTTAAAGATAAATATGAAGATGATCCAAATCTTCTTTCAAATGTAACAGTAGAAGACCTCAAGAAATTCGGTATGATCCCTGAGTTCCTTGGAAGACTTCCTATCATCTGTACTCTTCAGGCTCTTGATAAAGAGATGCTGATACAGATATTAAAGGAGCCAAAGAATGCGATACTTAAGCAGTATCAGAAGCTTCTTGCACTTGATGAGGTTGATCTTCGCTTTGATGATTCAGCCCTTGAAGCTATAGCAGAGAAGGCTCTTGAAAAAGACACAGGAGCCAGAGCTCTTCGTGCCATTATAGAAGATTTCATGCTTGATATCATGTATGAAATCCCTAAGGATGAGAATATCGGAAGAGTAACTATTACTCGTGACTATATTGAAAAGAAAGCAAGTCCTTTGATCGAGATCAGAGGAGAGAGCTTCCAGCCTAGAATACCTCAGTTTAATACTGAAGCAGCAAAACAGGTTTAAAGACATAATTAAAGCCTCACGCAGATGCGTGAGGCTTTATATATGAAATGAGATCATTCAAAAGTGATGAAAGTACCAGCCTTGCCCTTAAGAGCAGCATCAACAGAATCAAGTGATGTAATGAGAACTGATCCGTTGTGATTGGCTTCGAGGAATTCGATAGCAGCTTCAATCTTAGGAAGCATGTCGACTTCTCCAAACTCGCCAGCCTCAATATATTTCTTGGCGTCTGCTACGTTCATCTTGATGATCGGTTCCTGGTCTTCCTTCTGGAAGTTCTTGTACACATAAGGAACTGAAGTTAAGATGATGAGTCTGTCTACTTTGAGGTCTGCTGCAAGCTTGCCTGCAATAGCATCCTTTTCAATTACGGCAGATGCACCTTTAAGGGTATGTCCCTGCTGAATAACAGGGATTCCGCCACCGCCGCAAGCGATAACTTCCTGACCGGCATCCACAAGAGTTCTGATAGCATCGATCTCAACGATGTCGATTGGCTTAGGAGCTGCAATGATCCTCTTGTATCCGTTTCCAGGAATCTCTTTTACGAAGTTACCTTTTTTTACTTCATTATCTGCGTCTTCCTTGGACATGTTACGACCGATTTCCTTGGTAGGAGCGTAGAAAGCTTCGTCATAAGGATCAACTGTAACCTGTGTAAGGATTGTGCTGACTGGTTTATAGATTCCGCGTTTTGTGAGCTCTGTCTTGAGTGAGTTCTGAATATCATAGCCAACGTAACCCTGGCTCATGGCACTGCAGACACACATAGGAGCTGAAGTGTAATCTATATACATTCTGTGAAGTTCGGTCATAGCCTTATGGATCATGCTGACCTGTGGACCATTACTGTGAGTGATGACCAGCTGATAGCCGGCCTCTACAAGATCTGCAAGAGCTTTACCAGTGAGCTGTGTGGCAGCTCTCTGTTCCATGGTGTTGACACCAAGGGCTTCATGACCTAGAGAAACAACTGCTTTGATATTATCCATTTTGTCCTCGTTCCCGCACTATATCTGTGCTAGTAAGATACGACTATTGTACAATAATTGCACTATTTTTGGAAGTTTCCTCCTAAAAATATACTTGATATTTTATCAAAATGTAGTAGACTATCTCAGTACCAAAAAACATGTTCGATATTTTGAAAGAATGGTTTAAAACATGCAAAAAAGTAGTAATGTAAAAGACTTAACTGTAGGAAATCCAATGTCTCTTATCTTTGGATTTGCGCTTTCTCTTTTGTGGGGAATGCTCTTCCAGCAGTTGTACAACATTATAGATACAGCTATTGTTTCCTGGTTCCTTGGCAAAGAGGCTTATTCAGGAATGGGCTCAACAGGATCCATCAACTTCCTTATCATGGGATTTTGCATGGGAGTATGTAATGGATTTGCGATTCCTGTAGCTCAGAGATTTGGAGCCAAAGACTATAAGAGCATGCGTAAGTTCGTAACACACTCTATCATCCTCAGTGCTATATTCGCTGTAGTGATGACAGTTCTTGTCAGTGTTTTCTGCAGACAGATCCTTACTGCTATGAAGACACCTGAGTCAGTTTTTGAATACGCATACATTTATATATTAGTAATATTTCTTGGAATTCCAGTTACATATATGTATAACCTTTTATCTGGAATCATCAGAGCTCTTGGAGATAGCAAGCACCCTGTTCAGTACCTGATCATCGGATCAGTTGTTAACATCGTCCTGGATATCGTGTTTATTGTTCCATTTCATTGGGGAATCTTTGGAGCAGCCTTTGCTACAGTTATTTCTCAGGGTATTTCAGGAGCCCTTTGCCTTATCTTTATCATTCGAAAGATAGATATCCTTCACTTACAGAAGGAAGACTGGGAGCTTGATAGACATCACTTCGTGATCCTTCTCAACATGGGTGTTCCAATGGGACTTCAGTATTCCATCACAGCTATTGGAAGTGTAATCCTTCAGATTGCCATTAACTCCCTTGGCGAAGATGCGATTGCTGCTGTTACGACAGCCAGCAAGGTTGCGATGTTCTTCTGTATTCCATTTGATGCCCTTGGATCAACAATGGCAACTTATGGCGGACAGAACGTTGGTGCCAAGAAGCTTGAGCACCTCCAGGACGGTCTTATCGCAGCCTGCAAGATTGGATGTGGCTACGCAATCTTAGCGTTTGTAGTTCTTGCACTTTTTGGAAGACAGTTCTCAATGATATTCCTGGAGGCAGGAGATGTGGCATGCCTCGATAACGCCCACCTGTTCCTCTTTTACAATAGCTTATTCTATGTACCACTTGCACTTGTAAACATTGTTAGATTCCTTATCCAAGGGATGGGCTTTTCAATGTTTGCAGTACTTGCCGGAGTAATGGAAATGATCGGAAGGGGCGCAGTAGCCCTACTCTTTGTTCCAAAATTCGGATTCATAGCAATCTGTCTTGCAAGTCCAGCAGCCTGGATCCTTGCAGACGCCTTCCTGATACCAGCCTTCATCATGGTTCGTAACAGACTTAGACGAATCTTCCAAGGTCAGGTAGAAGTATACTAATAACAAAACTCCCAGTGACGGCCCCATGGTTTGCATGGATGATGGTCATTGGGAGTTTTTTATATTCATGAGCTTTAGATTACTGTTTTTTAAACCTTGTTAGTAGATGTGGATCAAGGTCTGGGTTGATCTTGGTGATCCTGCGGTCGTAAGTGATGAGACCGTTTACTTCTTCTTCTACGTCGCTGAGCTGGGTGTAGACTACACCGGCTAGGCCCTTTGAAACAAGTGGCATGACGCTTGAGTTCATGATGTTATAGTAGGCGACACCTAGGTCATCTAGAGTGTCGTATTTTTTGTATCCAAAAACGCGGTCTACACTGGAGTGACCCTGGATGTGGCAGGTCAGGCCACCAAATTCAGAGATGACGAAAGCTCTGTGGTTAGGGTCATCTTCCA
Organism: Butyrivibrio hungatei; assembly: GCF_001858005.1. Classification (NCBI taxonomy): domain Bacteria; kingdom Bacillati; phylum Bacillota; class Clostridia; order Lachnospirales; family Lachnospiraceae; genus Butyrivibrio; species Butyrivibrio hungatei. The sequence continues at coordinate 251,122 of NZ_CP017831.1, forward strand.
CGGCAAGTGGTCTGAAGTAGTTGTGTACGCTTCTAAAGTCGCCGCTTCCTTCATCAAACCAGCCACTGGCTTGGTCGATAGGCCTTGTGTCATCAAGGTCTTTTGCCATGATCGTGGCACCAGCTGCGTTGAACTGTCCCCATCCTTCATTGAACAGAACCCAGGTACCTATGCTAGGCACATTGTAGAGATAGCTTATGGTGTTCTGCATCTCCTGAAGCCATTCTCTTCGTCCATCTGCTGAATGTCTTGAAAATGCCTTGTAATAAGCAGGACCATCTGACATACGTCCAAACACCTTTGGGAAAAGAGTTGGAAGATATGAAACTACAGGTTTAGCATAGGATGAACCTCCGCTTACCATGTCCTGCCATACTATCATTCCAAGCCTGTCGCAGTGGTAGTACCAGCGAGCAGATTCAATCTTGATATGCTTGCGCAGCATATTAAAGTGAAGTCTCTTCATTTCCTTGATATCAAAAATAAGAGCTTCATCTGAAGGTGCTGTATAAAGACCGTCTGGCCAATAGCCCTGGTCCAAAACTCCCATGAGGAAGTATGGTTTGTGATTTAAGCAAAAACGTCGGATGCCCTTTTCGTCGTCTTCTACAGTAAAAGAGCGCATTGCAAAGTATGAGCTTACATGATCATCTGCTGTAGAGATCTGGATCGGATAAAGATAAGGATCTTCCGGGCTCCACAGATGAGGATCATCAATCTCAAACTTAAAGTTGTAGTAAGATGCAGGCCCCTGTGAGTGATCTACACTTGCACTTGGGTATGTATCTGATGAGTAGGAGAAGTCTCCAATAAAGAAATTTTCTATTGCATCATGGGATGCAGGAGACTTAACGAGCTCATGACCTGGAATCTTGACAGTTACCTGACTAGGAAGGTTTGTTGAAACCTCGATAGATACAGTCTTTAGGTCTTTTTCCGGTCTGATTCTAAGTTCCCTGATATAAGTAGCAGGAACTTCCTCCATCCAAACTGTCTGCCAAATGCCGCTCTGAGCGGTGTAGTACATTCCTCCTCTTCTCAGAGTCTGCTTGCCTCTGCTGTGGTAGGAAGAATCACTGGTGTCGCGGACCTTTACAACAAGAGTGTTGTTTTCAAAGGTCATGTTATCTGGTGTGTGATTGAGATAATCAGTGATATCCAGAGTAAATGGAAGATAGCCTCCGCCGTGGTATCCTACGTGATCTTCGTTTATGTATATGTCTGCAAACTGATCCACTGCACCAAAGTGCAGGAGTATCCTTGAGTTTGGAGATTTCTTTTTTATTGTTGGGAGAGCTCTTTTGTACCAGAGAAACTGGTCCGGATCAAGACGTCTTTCTACGCCTGAGAGCATTGCCTCAGGAGAAAAAGGCACAAGTATTATACCCTCAAACTCTGATGGAATTTCATCCACTGAGTCAGGGGTAAAAGAATAATCCCAGTAGCCGTTGAGATTGATATAGCTGTCTCTTACAAACTGAGGTCTTGGATACTCCTTTAAAAGGTTATCCGGATCAATATTTTCGCCCCAAGGGGTGTAAAGGCGATTAAGGACATCGTCTTCGTGCGGCTTATCGATTGCTTTGATTGCATCAATTAAGTCCATATTTTACCATCCTTTTTATTCTGATTTCTTGGCCTTTAGCATTATAAGAGCTTGATAAAAAGCGGCAAGAGTGCCGTTTCTATAAACGTTTACCCAAAGAAGTGGAATTCCAAGTGTAAGTATTCCTAAGAGATATAAAGGAACAAATGTAAGGTTAAGTGCCAGAAGTCTTAATCTGTAGCCGTTCATGATCCTGTGACTGGTTGCAAGGAGCTCTTTTGCTGATCTGTCAGGGAAATCATGGAGAAGATAAAAAGCCTGTGAATAGGTGATACGTATGTAAATGTTAACCACAAGCTCCACCAAAACAGCTAATAAGCTGAGCATGATGAGGTCTGATGATGGCCTGGTGGTCTGCCTCAAGAGATATATCAGGTATGAAGCTGGAAGACCAACAACAAAATCAATGATCACAAAAAATGCCTGAATGATAACCGCTTTTTCAGGGTTCTTTTTGAAACCAAAGAAAAGATCACTGATTGAAACTGTCTGTGAATAAACGAGATTCATATAGAGGTATGTCTTGCCGGAAACAAGGATACCCATGAGAATATAGATAATGAGAACTATGAGTTCATTGATGATGAGCTGGACTACGCCGTTTGCTGTAAAGGTAGCGATAGCACTGACAAAAAAGATGATTACGGCATAGAGAATATCTGCTCCTATCAGGGTTCCATACTTATCAAGGGCCTGTTCCCTGACGGAGGCCTTAAGTTCTGATGTTGATTTAAGATTAGTCATTAAAAAGTTACACTCCCCAACATCCTCACACAGCCAGGTCTACATTGTTTCCCAAAAGTCCTTGTTTGTCCATGGACTTTCTTGCTTGCTGGTAAGGGTTTTCTTCGTTTGAATATTTTATCTTGGTTGCGGTTTCTCCTCCGCATACATAAGTACGTCCGCATTCAGGACATACAGCGGTTTTGATAGATACGGATGCCTGCAATACCTTGCCGTTATGCTGGGCGGCATCTTTGTAGGCGTTACTAACATGCTCAGCTTCGTGACCTCTGACTCTCGATGCTGCGGCCTGAGGGCTGATGTGCTGGGCACTCTTAAAAGAAACCATCTCATCGGAACCGTCCTGGTACTTACGGTTCTTGCAGGTCTCACATTCCGCTGGAGATGAGAGCTTGCCTGGAGCTCTCTGGGTTGATTCATTTGGATTGAGGATTGGTTTACTGTCTGTAGCAGCCGCTGGGCTGTATGCCCCTGCTGAATATACACCATATCCGCTATTAACAGCACCGATAATACTCATAGGCACCTCTTTTCCCATGCTGAAAGGTTATTGATCAGTGGTAACTCCAAGTTCCTTAAGCATGTCGTCAAAGCTCTCGCCATTCATCTGCTCTGACATCTGATTTAACTGCTCTCTGTAGGTAGGATCAGTTAAAACATGATAAAAACTTGATATTAAAACAAAGTAACCAACAACGATACCGATCGTTCCATAAATGATGCCTTTTTTGGCCTGTGGCAGGAGCTTTGGCTGTGAGCCTCTTGATAAAAGAGCCAGCACAACAGCGATACCGCCAAGGATAATGCCAATGTTCATAAAGAAACAAAATGGAACAGAAATAAGGCCTGTCACCATGGCAACTGTGGCCAGATTTACATGTCTGTCAAGCTCGTTGTGAGTCATGTTGTAGTTGTAATTGTTGTAGTAGTACTTGTCGTCCCCGTTTTCGCTTCCGTTCATGGTACTCCTCGTAGTTCTAATTAATTGTGCGCATAATACGACACCTATATCATAAATATACAATAAAACAGCTGTTTTTACAATGTTTCCAACACTTCTAGAGGCTTGAAAACAGTGGGAATTCATTGCTATAATAGTGGAGTGTGTGGATTTATAAAAAATTCACGAAAAATTAACTTCAAGTTAAACCCATAATGTGAGGAAAGTATGGACATAGTATTAAAGATCAAAGAAGAACTTAAGGTGGAAAAATGGCAGGTAGAAGCTGCAGTCAAGCTTATTGACGAAGGCAACACCATCCCATTCATTTCACGTTACAGAAAGGAAGTTACAGGATCTCTTAACGATGAGCAGCTCCGTAATCTTGATGAGAGACTCAAGTACCTTAGAAGTCTTGAAGAAAGAAGAGAGCAGGTTCTTGCTTCTATCGAAGAACAGGGCAAGATGACTGATGAACTCAGAGCCAAGATCGTAGCAGCCGAGACCATGGTTGCTATCGAGGACCTTTACCTTCCATATAGACCAAAGAGAAAGACAAGAGCAAGTGTAGCTAGAGAGAAGGGACTGGAAGGTCTTTCAGAGATTCTTTTAGCTCAGGAAACAACCAAGCCTCTTCAGGAAGAAGCTGCAGCATTTGTTGATCCGGAAAAAGGTGTTAATGATCCAGCAGAAGCTCTTCAGGGCGCTATGGATATCATCGCTGAGGATGTATCTGACAACGCTGACTATCGTGCATACATCAGAGAAGTCACAATGGAACAGGGTATTCTCACCAGTAAGGCCAAGGATGAGAAGGCTCAGAGCGTATATGAGATGTACTATAACTACGAAGAGCCTGTTAAAAAAGTTCTAGGCCACAGAGTTCTTGCTCTTAACAGAGGAGAGGCTGAGAAGTTCCTTGTAGTCAAGATCGAAGCTCCAGAGGAGCAGATTCTTCAGTACCTCAACAAGAAGCTTTTAAAGAATGACAACCCTATTACAACTCCTGTTATCGAAGAGATCACACAGGATGCTTATGAGAGACTTATCGCTCCAGCTATCGAGCGTGATATCAGAAATGAGCTCACAGAGACAGCTGAAGACGGCGCTATCACAGTATTTGGCAAGAACCTCACACAGCTCCTCATGGCACCACCTATTGCAGGAAAGACTGTACTTGGTTGGGATCCAGCTTTCAGAACAGGTTGTAAGCTTGCTATCGTAGATGCAACAGGAAAGGTACTTGATACCAAGGTTATCTATCCTACAGCTCCACAGAACAAGGTAGAAGAAGCAAAAGCAGAGCTTAAAAAGCTCATTGATAAATACAATGTTGATCTTATCTCAGTTGGTAACGGTACTGCTTCAAGAGAGTCTGAGCAGGTTATCGTTGAGCTCATCAAAGAGCTTGATAGACCAGTTCAGTACGTTATCGTTAACGAGGCAGGTGCCTCTGTTTATTCAGCTAGTAAGCTTGCTACAGAGGAGTTCCCACAGTTTGATGTAGGACAGAGAAGTGCGGCATCTATTGCCAGAAGACTTCAGGACCCTCTTGCTGAGCTTGTTAAGATCGATCCAAAGTCAATCGGTGTTGGTCAGTACCAGCATGATATGAACCAGAAAAAGCTAGGCGAAACACTTGAAGGTGTCGTAGAAGACTGTGTTAACAAAGTAGGTGTAGACCTCAATACTGCTTCTGCACCACTTCTTCAGTATATTTCAGGTATTTCCAAGGTAATTGCCAAGAATATCGTAGATTATAGAGAAGAGAACGGTAAGTTCAAGAGCAGAAAAGAGCTCCTTGAAGTACCTAAGCTTGGACCAAAGGCATACGAGCAGTGCGCCGGATTCCTTAGGATCTCTGATGGTGAGAACCCACTGGATGCTACAAGCGTTCATCCTGAGTCATATGATGCAACACTTAAGCTCATGGATAAGCTTGGAATCACATTTGATGACGTAAGAGCAGCCCAGAAGAACGCAGCTAAGGCAGTCCTTGAAAAGCCAGCTCCAAAGGCAGAAGATAAGCCGCGTCCACCAAAGAAGCCAAAGCAGGTAGTCATCAAGAATACAAGCACAGCTATGGGAGCAGCCCTTGCAGCGGCTCTTGCGGGAAGTGATCTTGCAGTAGTTGACGCCCAGGATAACAAGGAATCTGCCAAGGGACCTGTAGCCAAGGCAGCAGAGACAGCTGGCACAGTTGGAACACTTTCCAAAAAGGTTTCAGAAGCAGACAAAAAGAAGCTTTCAGAGGAGCTTGGAATTGGTGAGATCACTCTTACAGATATTCTCTCAGAGCTTGAGAAACCTTCAAGAGACCCTCGTGAGAATATGCCTGCACCAATCCTTAGAAGTGATGTCCTTGATATGAAGGACCTTAAGCCTGGTATGGTACTTAAGGGAACAGTCAGAAACGTAATCGACTTTGGTTGTTTCGTAGATATAGGTGTTCATCAGGACGGACTTGTTCACATTTCACACATCACAGACAAGTTCATCAAGCACCCTCTTGAGGCAGTGAGCGTTGGAGATATCGTAGACGTTCAGGTCCTTGACGTTGAACTTGATAAAAAGAGAATTGCTCTTACCATGAAGATCGGTGATCCTGCCAAGGTTGCAGCTGAGGCAGCAGCCAGAGCAGCACAAAGACCAGCTCCAAAGGTGGTAAAAGAAGAAAAGAAAGCGGCTCCAAAGAAGACATCTGTAGTTGATCAGGTGGCAAAGGCAGCAGGAGTTACCAAGAAAGCAGTTCCAGCCAAGAAGCCAGCAACTAAGGCGGCTGCTCCTGCAGAGTCAAAGCCTGCTACAAGCAAGGCTGTGGCATCAGAGGCTAAGCCAGCAGCACCTAAGACATTCAAGAAAAAAGGCATTGTCATCTTTAGAGGAAATGCAAACGAATAAATAACGAACCAAAGGTGTGAGCCCTGGGGACGGGGTTAGTGGCTCATTTTTGTGAACAAAATGAGCCACTAACCCCGTCCCTAGGGCTCACTTTGTGCAACGATAGAGTTTGGCTGAATGTATACTAAGTGATAGAACTACTCAAAGGAGTCTTATTTATGAAGACGAAAGAAGAGCGAATCAAGAAAAATAGGATAATAGCTATAGCATTTTTGATCGCGGGAGTGCTAATGGCAGCTTTTATGATACTGCAGGCTCAGATTACTAAAAGGATTGATGAAAGTAATGCAGACGTAAGAGATGCAGGTACTTACATGATGGATTTTGAAGGAAATGTGGAATATGAGATAACTGATGTCAAGGAACAGGATGATCCTTATGTAGTACAGGCATTTAAGAAGGCAGATGTTAAACTCCCTGCAGATTTCTACAGGTTCTTATCTGCCAAAGAAACAGCTTTTACCGAAACTATCCACTACTTACGTGATGATAAGCTGGGAAACGGAGCATATGATTATGAGTGTGAAAAAGTAGATGAAGGCTGCTACATCTTGCGCAAAGGCGAAGAAGACAAATGCGGACTTACTGATGGCAGGGGAAATTGGATAGTAGAGCCTGAATATGGAACTATTTCATCAACTTACTATGAGGAGTATGGCTATCTTCAGCTGTATTTGCATTATTCAGGTGGACCCAGTGCCTTTGTTGACAGAAATGGTAACTGGATCATGGAGAAAGAGAAATATTACAACAGGCTCCATATATACCAGAAAGAATCTTTGATCGTGTTTAAGGATTTCACTTCTGACGGCGAACACTATGGTCTGTGTGATATCGATGGAAATGTAGTATTTGAAGTTACTGGGGAAGAAGTAAATGTACTAAAGGTTGGAAATACGGAATACTACCAGGTATTAGATCCTGATGGAAAAGTCAGACTGCTTGATCGCAATGGAAATGATGTTGTTGGCGGTGAAAATAGATCGGTCAATGCGTACAATGACTGCTTGATAGTACGTGATCAAGAAGGCAGATACTTTATCTGCGATGAGAAAGGTCAGCAGCTTACACCACACGAATATGATTCGCTTGATGGGATAGATTGTGATGATGCCGGACTTCTAATAGCTGAGAAAGAGGGTAAGAAAGGCATTATAGATACCAAAGGAAACACTGTCCTGGAAATAGGATACGCCGATATCCTGGACATTGAGCCAGCGGGAAATGTTGATGTGCCTTTTGACAAAAGAGCTTTTCTGGTAAAAACAGAAGATGGAAAAGTTGGAATTTATAATGTGAAAGAAGGCTTTACCATAGAGCCTCAGGATGAAACAGCTATTAACGGTGATAGTTATTATCACTACGACTATGATAATGAAGTCCTTTTCTTTTACTGTGATCATCTGAAATGTATAGTGCTAAGACCAGACCACGAGCCTTTTTATGTGGAGTGCAATGATATTTATGTGGGAGCAAAAGGTGTCTTTGTTGTGGAGGACTACTATAGCGGGATCAGAACCTATACACTGCTGGATCTTGATGGAAATAAGATATATGCAGAACAGGCCGATAATGTTGATGTGACCTACATTGATGATAAATTATGCATATTGGTCACTAAGCCAGAGAAACAAGGTGGAGGCTACAAGATCGTCTATGATGGCAAGGTAACCTTTGAATGTGCAAAGGACAATATCAAAATAGACGAAGAAAATACTCACGTTGCTTACGCTGTCTGCGATGACAATGGCAAATACGGACTGATAAATGCAAAAGGTGAACTTGTGCTGGACTATCAGTATGATGATGTAGAAGTTGAATATGCAGTTATCTATAAACATGATCTTTACTACATAGTTAAGGATGCAGGAGAAAAATACGGAGTTATGGACGCTGACCTGAAATGGATATATGAGCCACAGTTTGATCATGTAGAGCCCAAGTATAATGGACTTGCAGTAACCTTAGAGAAAGGTCAGGAGATAGTGAAATGAAAAAAATTGATACATCGATGAACAAAATGCCCATTATCTATGCGCTTTTTATTCCAGTGAATTTTTATCTGCATATCCTGGGAGCGACAGTTTGTAATATCCATCCGGCTTTTTTCATAGTGCTGGACATCTTAAGGATACTGGTCATTGCCTTGTACGGGCACTATTTAGCTCTCAGATATGATGAATCAAAAAATGAAAAAGATGTCAGCAATATGTTTATGTTTGTGGCGGGGATAGCATTTTTGGCTTTTGTCTATAACACTGTAGTTTCACTTGGGCTTTCCTCCGTTACTCGTTCGGCAAATGAATCCATTGTGGTAGCTGCTATGGTGTTAGAGCTTGTGATAGAAACCATTGCCTTTTTTCACATTGCGAAACAGGATGCTAAGCTGATTACAGTAATATGGGTGGGTATCAATATTGCACTTGGGATAGTTGCCCTTGCAGACTTAAATGATCCAGGTAAAAGCGCGTTCTGGTATGTGCTGATCGCACTTGTTGCAAGAGACCTTTATAAGGCGAGGATCATTTATTCACAAGAATTAGTTAATCAAAAGCAAGATGTGAAGTGAATACTTCATGGAGAATGACTATAATAGTAATATAATGTCAGTAGTATGGGACGATTAGGAGGTAAGGTATGCTTTATATTGGTGTAGATTTGGGGACTTCATCTGTTAAGCTTGTGCTGATGGATGAAACTGGTAAGATTCACGGAACAACTTCAAGGGAATATCCTTTATTTTTCCCACATCCAGGCTGGTCAGAACAAAAGCCTGAGGATTGGTACACAGAGGCAATAACAGGTCTCAAGGAACTTCTAAAGGACGTAGATAAGTCACAGGTTGCAGGTATCAGCTTTGGCGGACAGATGCACGGTCTTGTAATACTTGATGAGAACGATAATGTAATCCGTCCTGCAATTCTTTGGAATGACGGCAGAACTCAGAAGCAGGTTGACTATCTCAACAACGAGATTGGCAAAGAGACCCTCTCAAAATATACTGCAAACATCGCATTTGCAGGATTTACAGCACCTAAGATTCTCTGGGTAAAAGAAAATGAGCCAGAGAACTTTAAGAAGATCAAAAAGATAATGCTTCCAAAGGATTATCTTGCATATAAGTTATCAGGAACATTCTGCACAGATTACTCTGATGCATCAGGAATGCTTCTTCTTGATGTTCAGAATCGTAAGTGGTCAAAAGAGATGTGCGACATCTGTGGTATTACAGAAGATATGCTTCCACAGCTCTTTGACAGCTTTGAGAAGGTTGGAACACTTAAGGCTGAACTTGCTGCAGAGCTTGGACTTAAGGATAGCGTAGTGATCGCAGCAGGCGCTGGCGACAATGCTGCAGCTGCTGTAGGCACAGGAACAGTTGGAAACAACAAGTGCAATATTTCACTTGGAACAAGCGGAACAATCTTCATGTCATCAGACAGCTTTGCGGTTGATAGCAATAATGCGCTTCACTCCTTTGATCATGCTGATGGACACTTCCATCTCATGGGATGCATGCTCAGCGCAGCCAGCTGCAACAAGTGGTGGAATGATGAGATCTTAAAGACCAAGGACTATGCGGCAGAGCAGAAGGGAATCGAGAAGCTTGGTGAGAACCACGTATTCTTCCTTCCATACCTTATGGGTGAGAGATCTCCTTGGAACAATCCAAATGCTCGTGCAACCTTCACAGGTATCACAATGGATACAACAAGAGAGGATATGACACAGGCTGTTCTTGAAGGTGTTGCTTTTGCTACAAGAGATATGTATGAAGTAGCTAAGTCAATTGGTGTAGCTCCTCAGAGAACAATGATCTGTGGTGGTGGTGCCAAGAGCCCTCTTTGGAGAAAGATGATCGCTAACATCCTCAATGTTGAAGTTGATGTTCCAGCATGCGAAGAAGGACCTGGAATGGGTGGTGCTATGCTTGCTATGGTTGCTTGTGGAGCATACAAGACTGTAGAGGATGCGGCAGTAGCGATTGTTAAGGTTGATAAGACTGAGAAGCCTGATCCAGAGCTTGTTAAAAAATATGAGGCAAGATATCAGCAGTTTAAGACAATCTACCCAGCACTTGCTGAAACTTTTGACAAGATCATCTGATAAAAGAGCTTTATACAATATTTAGATAAATATTCTTATTTAGCCTATTGATTTTATTAATTGTATAGGGTAATATACAAGTCGGATATTCGATAGAGTATCTGTATAAATTTATAAATTCTCTTATTCAGAGTGGTGGAGGTACATAGGACCTGTGAAGCCACGGCAACCCCTTGATCATATCAGGAAGGTGCCAACCTGAGCGTGCAACTCCAGTATTGGAAAACGAGCAATAAGAGGATCTGATATGATAATCAGCTCCGTTTGTTTTGTTTATGCACGCAACAAAACAACGGAGCTTTTCTAATGAAAGGAAAACAGAATGGATAAGTTTATTTTCACATCCGAATCAGTAACAGAAGGACACCCAGACAAAATCTGCGATAACATCTCTGATGCTATCCTTGACGCCTGCATGGAGCAGGATCCTATGAGCCGTGTAGCTTGCGAGACAGCTGCATGTACAGGATTCGTTCTCATCACAGGTGAGATCACAACAAAGGCACACGTTGACTATGCCAAGATCGCTCGTGAGACAATCAAAGAGATTGGCTACGATGATTCAGCTAAGGGCTTTGATGGTAACACATGTGCAGTACTCGTAGCACTTGATCAGCAGTCAGCTGATATCGCTATGGGTGTTGATAAGGCTCTTGAGGCTAGAGAGAACCAGATGACTGATGAGCAGCTTGAAGCTATCGGTGCTGGTGACCAGGGTATGATGTTTGGTTACGCTACAAACGAGACAGACGATTACATGCCATATGCAATCAGCCTTGCACACAAGCTTACAAAGAAGCTTACAGAAGTTAGAAAGAACGGCACACTTCCATACCTCAGAGCAGATGGAAAGAGCCAGGTTTCAGTAGAGTATGATGAGAACGGTAAGGTTAAGAGACTTGAAGCTATCGTTATTTCAACTCAGCACGATGAGAAAGTTACACAGGAGCAGATCCACGCAGATATCAGAAAGCACGTTATCGATACTGTAGTTGATCTTTCACTTGTTGATGACAACACAAAGATCTACATCAACCCAACAGGACGTTTCGTAATCGGTGGACCTCAGGGTGATGCTGGTCTTACAGGACGTAAGATCATCGTTGATACATACGGCGGAGCAGCTCGTCACGGCGGCGGAGCATTCTCTGGTAAGGACTGCACAAAGGTTGACCGCTCAGCAGCTTACGCAGCTAGATACGTTGCAAAGAACATCGTTGCAGCAGGTCTTGCTGACAGAGCAGAAATCCAGCTTTCATATGCTATCGGTGTAGCACAGCCTACATCAATCCTTGTAGACACATTTGGAACAGGTAAGGTTTCTGATGAGAAGCTTACAGAGGCAGTTCGTAAGGTATTCGACCTTCGTCCAGCTGGTATCATCAAGATGCTTGACCTTCGTCGTCCAATCTACAAGCAGACAGCAGCTTACGGCCACTTCGGACGTAACGACCTTAACCTCCCATGGGAGCAGACAAACAAAGTCGAGGAACTCAAGGCTGCTGTTAAATAATTTACGCTGTGACTTCAGGACGCTTAAGAAATAAATAATAGTTCTATTCACTTAGTATTTTTCTCAGTGATACATAAGACAATCTAAAAAACCTGAAATGATAAGTTTCACTTTGTTCAAAGCACTTATCATTTCAGGTTTTTATATTGTCATGTATCATCTGAAAAAAATAAATCGTTCATAGAACTATCATTTATTCTCTTAAGCTGTTCATGGAGAGAAAGCTTAACTGATATAATCCATATCTGTGAAATTGTGACATGGGTAGAGAGTTTATTATACTACCTGTATGTTGTCGTTTCCGAAAGCTTCTTTGAGCTTATCAGTTAAGATCTTATCGGCTTTAACGGTATAGCCTCTACCCAACTTTTTTACTTGTTTGGTGTCAGTTAAGTAAACAGTTACTTCGTCGCGACCATCACTTTCGGATAATAATTTAAAGAGTTGCTGTTCGTGAGCGTTGTAATCGTCAAGGCTTGCAAATCTAATCCAAACATTTCGGGCAATTTCGTCAAACAATGTCACCTTGCTGGCGATAAGTTTGGCGTCTCTATCTTCTTCTACGGATACGCGGCCTTCTATGAAAACCTTGGCATCTGCGTTGAGGCGTCCAGCGTTAGCTTCGTAGGTCTTAGGGAAGACGATAACTTCCACAGAACCAACAAGATCTTCCAATGTGATAAAGGCCATGATCTGGTCGTTCTTGGTGTACTTTATCTTTTTATCTATAATGATTCCGCCGATGGTTGCGTTTGCGTTGTCCTTAACAGCCGGCTCGCCAACTTCATCGTCTAGGAAGAAGTCTGCTGTAGTGTTTGTGATCTTCTTTTTCCACATAGCAACGTACTCTTCCAGAGGATGTCCAGAGATGTAGATTCCAAGCACATCTTTTTCGAATTCCAAAAGAAGGTCCTTCTGGAACTCTCCAACATCAGGAAGAGGAACTTCATACTGCTTTTTGTCTTGCTCGGAAGCAAGGTCGAAAAGTGACATCTGGCCAGCCATACTGTTGCGGCCATTTGAATGGAGCTGATCCATGATCTGGGCGTAAACAGTCATATGCTGTTTTCTGGTTCCTTCAAAGCAGTCGAATGCGCCGGCTTTTATGAAGTTTTCAACAGCTCTTTTGTTGATATCATTGTCGTTTCCGGACATTCGAGTCAGGAAATCGTTGAGGTTCTTAAACTTACCGTGAGCACGCCTCTCGCTCACTATAGCGGAGATAACAGGCCTTCCCACACCCTTGATAGCTGTAAGGGCGTATCTGATAGCCTTTTTCTTGCCAGGTGCTGTTGTGACTACAGCGCCAGGAATAGGAGTGTCACCCTCCCCAGCATCTATCTCAGTAACCGAGAATCCAGAATATCCCTCGTTTATATCAGGTGGTAAAAGAGTTATGTTCATATTCCTGCAGCTCATGATATAGCCCGAAACCTTGCCGGGATTATCAATTACTGAAGTCATAAGAGCTGCCATAAATTCGACAGGATAGTAGTATTTAAGCCATGCTGTCTGAAGTGCAACCACTGCGTAGCAGGCAGCGTGTGATTTGTTGAATGCGTACTTGGCAAAGTCCATCATGGAATCGTAGATCGCGTTGGCAACTTCAGGACTGATGCCCTTAGAAGCACAGCCAGGAACGTTCTCTTCAGAATTACCATTTACGAAATTGGCTCTCTCAACCTCCATGACATGCTGTTTCTTTTTACTCATGGCACGTCTTACTAGGTCAGCTCGGCCAAGAGTGTAGCCGCCAAGCTGCTGAACGATCTGCATAACCTGTTCCTGGTAAACGATACAACCGTAGGTAGGCTTCAAGATTGGCTCAAGCTCTGGCGTTAGATAGCTGATGGAACCGGCATCGTTTTTACCAGAGATGTATTTTGGAATAAAGTCCATAGGACCTGGACGGTACAGAGAAACTCCCGCAATGATATCCTCAAGGGATTGAGGCTTAAGTTCTTTCATGAAAGCCTGCATTCCGCCGGATTCAAGCTGGAATATACCGTCGCACTTGCCACTACCTATAGAAGCAAGAACCTTCTGGTCGTTGTAATCTATCTCATCTATATTAATGAAATTTGCATCTCCAGGTTTGGCGCCAAGAGAGGCATTTGCATAATTAACAGCATCCTTGATAACAGTAAGAGTGCGAAGTCCCAAGAAATCCATCTTGAGAAGTCCCAGCTCTTCTATAGTAGTCATGGTGAACTGGGTTGTGATGTTACCTTCTGCTGAACGTGACAGTGGAACAAGGTCCTCAGCTGGTGCCTGGCAGATAACGACGCCGGCAGCGTGAATTGAAGTATGTCTAGGAAGACCTTCAAGCTTCTGACACATGTCGATGAGCTTGTGAACCGTAGGGTCAGTTTCGTAGCTGGTCCTAAGTTCAGGGTTCATGGAAAGAGCCTTCTCTAGAGTAATGTTCAGCTCATTTGGGATCATCTTGGCAATCTGATCGCCATAGCTATAAGGAAGGTCCATAACTCTGGCAACGTCTCTGATAACACCCTTGGCTGCAAGTGTACCAAAGGTGATGATCTGAACAACCTTGTCAGCACCGTATTTTTCAGTAACATAGTCTATAACATCCTGACGGCGCTCGTACTCGAAGTCCACGTCTATATCAGGCATGGATACACGCTCAGGATTAAGGAATCGCTCAAAGAGAAGATCATACTTGATAGGATCGATATTAGTGATGTGCATGCAGTAGGAAACAATACTACCAGCGGCAGATCCTCTGCCTGGGCCTACAGCGATGCCATTTTCTCTACAGTAATTGATGTAGTCCCAAACAATAAGGAAGTAATCTACATATCCCATCCTCTTGATGACGCCAAGCTCGTAATCAAGCTTATCCTTTAAGGTGCCGTCATCGTCAGGATATCTCTCATGAAGACCATCGAGACAGAGCTTATTGAGGTATGTCCATGAATCATAGCCCTCTGGAACCTCGAAATGTGGGAGCTTGGTAACACCAAACTCAATCTCAACATTACATCTGTCAGCAATCTTCTGGGTGTTGTCGATAGCTTCCTGTGCATATGGGAAAAGAGCTCTCATTTCCTCTTCACTCTTAACATAGTACTGGCCGCCTTCGTAACGCATTCTGTCTTCGTCGGTGACTTTTTTGCCAGTCTGTATGCATAAAAGAAGGTCGTGAGCTTCTGCATCATCAGCGTATGTATAGTGACAGTCGTTGGTAGCAACAAGAGGAATATCAAGCTCCTGAGAAAGAGCAAGAAGTGTGTTGTTGACCATGCGCTGCTCAGGGATACCATGATCCTGAAGTTCTAAAAAGAAATTGCCGTGACCAAAGATCTTGTCGAGGCGGATAGCTGCCTCTTTTGCTGCGCCATTCTGACCCTTGATGATGTTCTTTGGTATCTCACCTGCAAGACAGGCAGAAAGAGCTATGACACCTTCGTGGTATTTTTCTAAAAGCTCCATGTCTACACGAGGTTTGTAGTAATAGCCCTCAGTGAAGCCGCGGCTTACGATATGTGAGAGGTTGGCGTAACCTATGTTGTTCTCAGCAAGGAGCACAAGGTGGTAGTATCTCTCATCGGAGACAGAAGTCTCTTTTTCAAAACGGGAACCTGGGGCAACATAAACTTCGCATCCAAGGATAGGATTGATACCTTCTTCCTTGCATGCCTTGTAAAAGTCAATGACACCATACATTACACCGTGGTCAGTGATAGCTCCGGCGGTCATTCCAAGACTCTTAAGTCTTTTTACATATTCTTTTATCTTGTTTGAACCGTCCAAAAGACTGTATTCAGTATGGACGTGAAGATGTGTAAATGCCATTTGATTGCCCCAACAAAAATTATTTAAAATATTATATCATAAAGGAAAATATTATTGCAGACATTAGAAGTTTGCGCTAATATAATAAGTTAGGAATGATAATAAAATGACAATGTAAAGGTTGCTATGCAACATAAGAAGTAGGAATCGAGGAAAGAAAGATGGCAAAGCAGATCAAAACTATCGGTGTACTTACAAGTGGTGGAGATGCACCAGGAATGAACGCTGCAATCAGAGCAGTTGTACGTAAGTCATTAGCTAACGGACTTAAGGTTAAGGGTATCAAGAAGGGATACATGGGTCTTCTTAATGAAGAGATCATTGACATGGATAGACGTAGCGTATCTGATATCATCCAGCGCGGTGGTACAATTCTTGGAACAGCTCGTTGTATGGAGTTTACAACTCCTGAAGGACAGGCTAAGGGAGCAGAGATCTGCCGTAAGCATGGTATAGATGGTATGGTCGTTATCGGTGGTGACGGATCATATCGTGGAGCACAGAAGCTTTCAGCTCAGGGTATCAACACAGTAGGTATCCCAGGAACAATCGACCTTGATATTTCATGTACAGATTATACAATCGGTTTCGATACAGCTATCAACACAGCAATGGAAGCTATCGACAAGATCCGTGATACATCATCATCTCACGAGAGAGTTAGTATCGTAGAGGTTATGGGACGTAACGCCGGATACATCGCTCTTTGGTGCTCAATCGCCAACGGTGCAGATGATATCCTCCTTCCTGAGAAGTATGATTACAATGAGCAGAGGATCATCGACAACATCATTGATAACCGTAAGAAAGGTAAGACACACCACATTATCGTAAACGCTGAGGGTATCGGACATTCAACATCAATGGCTCGTAGAATTGAGGCTGCTACAGGTCTTGAGACAAGAGCATCTATCCTTGGTTACATGCAGCGTGGTGGTAGCCCAACATGTAAGGACCGTGTATATGCATCTATGATGGGATGCTACGCAGCAGATATCCTTGCAGCTGGCAAGACTAACAGAGTAGTTAGTTACAGAAACGGTCAGTTCGTAGATTACGATATTGATGAGGCTCTTGCAATGAAGAAGAACATCAACGAGTACATGTACGAGATCGCTCGCATTCTTTAATCTGAATATATGTAAACTTAGCTGTTATCCTCGTTTGAGGGTAACAGCTTTTTTTAATTTCTGCGTATTTTTTTGTGATATACTATACGTACAAAAAATAGAACGAAGGAAATAATTATATGATCACAAGTGTGAATAACGACAGAGTCCGCAAGGTTGTGACCTATATTCAGAAGAGTAAAGCCAGAAGAGAGGACGATGTCTTCGTAATAGAAGGCATGAAGATGCTCAGAGAGGTTCCTGTTCTTCAGGTTAGAGAAGTCTACGTAACCGGTAGATTTGTTGATAAAGCAAGTGAAGATGATAAAGAGATCCTTTGGAGATACGGTGCAGAGGAGGTTTCTGAGGATGTCATGAAGAAGATGGCAGATACCCAGACACCTCAAGGTGTTCTTGCGGTTGTATCCCAGTACCATTATACAGAAGAGGAAGTATTAGAAGGCTACAATCAGGGCAATGAAGGCGCAGCTCCACTCCTTCTTGTGCTTGAGAACATTCAGGATCCGGGCAATCTGGGAACAATGTTCAGATCAGGCGAGGGCGCAGGAGTTACAGGTGTGATCCTCAGTAAGGGAAGCGCAGACATCTACAGCCCAAAGGTTATCAGGTCCACCATGGGATCTATATTCAGAATGCCTTTTATATATGTAGATAATCTTCCGGAGATGGTCAAGAAGTTAGGTGATAGCGGCATCAGTACTTACGCTGCTCACTTAAAAGGAAAAAAGAATTACGACGAGTTCGATTATACAAAGCCAACAGCTTTTTTAATAGGAAATGAAGGAAACGGATTAACTAAAGAAACGGCTGATGCTGCTACAGATTACGTACTGATCCCTATGAAGGGTGAGGTAGAATCCATGAACGCGGCAACATCATCTGCAATACTCACATTTGAAGCATCAAGGCAGAGGAGGAGTTAATATGACAATCGGTTTTATTGGACTTGGAAACATGGCAAAGGCAATGATCGGCGGAATCCTTGAAAAGGGACTCATGGCGCCAAACGAGATCATTGGTACAGCTGCAACAGAGGAGACCAGAAAAAAGGTTGCTGACAAATTTGGCATTCAGGTTCGCACCTCTAATGAAGCAGTTGCCAAAGAAGCAGATATCATCATTCTGGCGGTTAAACCTCAGTATCTCAAGGTTGTGATTGCTGATATCATGGACAGCGTGGATGACAAAAAGCTTGTAGTCAGCATTGCTGCTGGAAAGACAATCAGCTGGCTTTCAAACGAGTTCGAAAAACCGGTAAAGCTTATCAGAGTTATGCCTAATACACCAGCCCTGGTAGGAGAAGGCTGCTCAGCTGTATGCAGAAATGACCTTTGCAGCGACGAAGACTATCACTTTGTAAAAGAGCTTTTGGAGAGCTTTGGTAAGGCTTATACAGTGCCAGAGAGCATGATGGATGTAGTAGTAGGTGTCAGTGGTTCATCACCTGCTTATGTATTTCTTTTCATAGAAGCAATGGCGGATGCCGCAGTTGAAGGCGGAATGCCACGTAAACAGGCATATGAGTTTGCAGCTCAGTCAGTTCTTGGAAGTGCCAAGATGGTTTTGGATACAGGTAAGCACCCTGGCGAATTGAAGGATATGGTATGCTCACCTGCCGGTACAACGATAGAAGCTGTACATGTTCTCGAACAGGAAGGATTTAGGGGAGCGGTCATGGATGCAGTAACTGCCTGCATTGAGAAGAGTAAGAGCCTCTGATTCGGGTTCAAAATTTGACAAAAATTTCGATTTTTGCTAATATCTGTTTCGGATATTTGCTTGACGGTAATAAGTCGCAATATATTCGTAATATTTACTTAGACGGTCGTTTGAGTAATACATACATTTAGAGGTAAGCAAAGATATGAAAAAAGAATCACAGTTATCCACTAGGATAATGAGACTTATCATGTTTTGCGGTCTCGTCTTGATTCTATTCGTTTCCCAGGGGTTAACAGCATATGCAGGAGGCGGCGCTACTTACGCCAGTTATTCTACAGGTATCTCCAGCATTGTTAGTCCTACTACACCACTTGGAATCGATAGAACAGCTACAGAAGTTAAGGTGGCGGAGAGCGTAGATAAGTCCTCAGATGCCAGTTCTTCTGCTTCATCTGAGTCTAAGGAATCTAAACTCGTCATGTCCAATGTAAGTCAGGCCATGAATATTCGAGAAGAGCCTGCAGAGGATGCGCAGAAGGTCGGAGTTCTATACAAGGACTGTGGCGGCAAGGTAATAGAGAGAAGAGATGGATGGACCAAGCTTCAGTCAGGTGACTTGATCGGTTGGGCCAAGGATGAGTATCTTCTTTTTGGAGAAGACGCTGAGAGCTTAGCAGCAGACGTTGGTAAGCAGCTGGTTACAAGCCAGAGTAGCGCGCTCAATGTTAGATCAGAGGATTCAGAGGACGGAGAGGTCATCGGAGTTCTCGGAGAAAAAGCTTTCGTTGATATGATCGAGGATCTCGGCAATGGCTGGATCAGCGTAGATTACAACGACGAAGTAGGTTATGTTCAGGCTGAATATGTCACAACTGAGTTCAAGATCGACCAGGGTGAGACGATCGCAGCCATAAAGGTTCGTGAAGAGCAGGAAAAGAAAGCAGCTCTTACAAAGAACACCGGCGCAGTTTCTGCTGATGCTGATGAAGTTAAGCTTCTGGCAGCACTTATCCAGTGCGAAGCAGGTAACCAGCCATATGAAGGAAGAGTAGCCGTAGGTGCGGTAGTTATGAACCGAGTTAAGAGCGGCGCTTATCCTAACACTATTTACAGTGTTATTTATGCATCAGGACAGTTTACACCAGCTATCAATGGTACAGTTGCCAAGGTTTATAACAGCGGCAATATCTACGATATGAACTACCAGGCAGCTGAGGCAGCTATTAACGGTGAGACAACTGTTGGTACAGCACTTCACTTCAGACGTATCAATGGTCATGAAGGAATCATTATCGGAGCGCATG
Organism: Butyrivibrio hungatei; assembly: GCF_001858005.1. Classification (NCBI taxonomy): domain Bacteria; kingdom Bacillati; phylum Bacillota; class Clostridia; order Lachnospirales; family Lachnospiraceae; genus Butyrivibrio; species Butyrivibrio hungatei. Next base: position 270,845 of record NZ_CP017831.1, read on the forward strand.
TATTCTGGTAATATTCATCAAAACTGAATATTTATACAAATTTATTAACAAAACTGAATATTTATGCTATTATAAAGGGGGTTGCAATTGCAATCCCCTAATTAATTAGTATTTATATTTTCAGGAGGATAAAAAGATGAATTTGTACGGAAAAGATTTTTTGAAACTGCTTGATTTTACACCTGAGGAAATCCTTTATCTTATTGACCTTTCTGCAGAGTTTAAGGAAAAGAAGAAAAAAGGCATTCTTCATGATGAGCTAAAGGGCAAGAATGTCGCTCTTATCTTTGAAAAGACCAGTACCCGTACAAGATGCGCTTTTGAAGTTGCAGCACATGACCTGGGAATGGGCACAACTTATCTTAATCCAACTGATTCACAGATAGGTAAAAAGGAAAGCATCGCCGACACAGTAAGAGTTCTTGCCGGAATGTTTGATGGAATCGAATACAGAGGCTTTGAGCAGGAAATAGTTGAGACTATGGCTAAGTATAGTAAGGTTCCCGTATGGAACGGACTTACCAACGAGTTCCACCCAACTCAGATGCTGGCTGATGCCCTTACTATCAAAGAGCACTTTGGAAAGCTTAAAGGCATCCACCTTGTATATATGGGTGATGCAAGGTACAATACAGGTAATTCACTGATGGTTATGTGTGCAAAGCTTGGCATGCATTTCACTGCAGTATCCAATAAGAAATATTTCCCAAGTCAGGAACTTATTGATACCTGCAAGGATATTGCCAAATCCACCGGAGCTGTGATAGATTTTAGTGAGGACCCGATTGAAGGAACAAAGGGTGCCGATGTTGTTTACACAGATATCTGGGTTTCCATGGGAGAGCCAGAGAGCGAGTGGGAGCAGCGAATCAAGGACCTCGAGCCTTATCGTGTTACCAAAAAGATCATGGACAACGCTGGAGAAGGAAGCGTATTTATGCATTGTCTTCCATCCTTCCACGATCTGAATACAGGAATAGGCCGGGAAGTTAAAGAAAAATATGGACTCGATGAGATAGAAGTAACTGACGAAGTCTTTGAGTCAGATAAATCTATTGTCTTTGAGGAAGCAGAGAACCGCATGCACACCATTAAGGCTGTGATGTATGCTACTTTAAAGGAAAACTAACATGCTAGGCTATGAAGAAATTAAAGGGCAGCTCCATACCAAATGGGCTGCCCGTAATCTTGTTTATAAGGATGTTACAGGCTCCACCAATGATGATGCCAAAGCCCTTGGGGAAGAAGGCGCTCCTCATGGCACACTGGTGGTGGCTGACGTTCAGAATAAAGGAAGAGGCACCAGAGGAAGGTCCTGGGAAAACCCAAAGGGCACCAATATAGCCATGAGCCTTCTCATAAGACCTGACGCACCACCTGACAAGATATCCATGCTCACTCTGGTCATGGGCCTATCCGTTGCAGAGGGCATAGATAGCGCTGTTGGAAAGAATGTTACATCTATCAAGTGGCCTAACGACGTAGTGATAAATAGTAAAAAGATCTGTGGAATCCTTACAGAGCTTCACATGAATCCTGATAATACTATTGGCGATGTGGTCATTGGAGTAGGAATAAACGTTAAGCTTAAGGATATTCCTGAGTCCATCAAAGATATAGCAGGTTCCATCCTTTCAGAAACAGGAAAGGACATCGACAGGTCTTTTGTTGTAGCAAGCTGCATGAAGGCTTTTGAAGAAAACTATGAGAAATACATTAAGACCTATGATCTGGCTCTTTTAAAAGAGCAGTATGAAAAGAGACTCATAAATATAGGAAAAGAAGTAAGAATCCTAGACCCGAAGGGTGAATATGAAGCAGTCGCAGAAGGAATAACTCCAAATGGGGCGCTGATAGTTCGCACCAAAGATGGTACAATAAAGGAAGTTAATGCCGGTGAAGTATCCGTTCGCGGACTTTACACTTATGCATAAAAGGAGCAGACAATGATTCTTGTAATTGATGTAGGAAATACAAATATCACTTATGGAATATTCAAGGGAGAAAAGCTTGTGACATCCTTCAGGATGGTTTCCAAGATGACTCATACTTCTGATGAGTACGGAATCAAGCTTCTGGAATTCCTGCATGTAAACGAGATCAAAAAAGAAGAGATCGAAGGCGTAATGATCGCAAGCGTTGTGCCTCAGCTTATGCATGCTCTTGTAAATGCAATACTCAAATACATTGGCAAGAAGCCATATATTGTAGGCCCTGGAATCAAGACAGGTATCAAGATTGCAATTGATAACCCTAGAGAAGCAGGCCCTGATCTTATTGTTGACGCTGTGGCAGGCTACGAGCTGTACGGCGGACCTGTTCTTGTAATTGACTATGGAACAGCTACTACTTATATTATTGTAAATGAAAAGGGCGAGTTTTTTACCGGTGTTGTTGCACCAGGTATCAGAATCTCAGCCAAGGCCCTTTGGGAAGATACAGCCAAGCTTCCTGAGATCGAAATCAAGAAGCCATCAAGCATTCTGGCAAAAGAGACTATTTCCAGCATGCAGGCAGGACTCATCTACGGACAGATCGGCCAGACCAAGTATATTGTTAATGAGATGAAAAGAGAATCGGGCTTTGCTAACATGAAAGTCGTTGCAACCGGTGGACTTGGAAGACTTATTGCAGAAGAGACAGAGGAGATCGATATTTACGATCCAACACTTACACTGAAAGGTCTTCAGATCCTTTATGAAAAGAACCGAAGGAGCAAGCCACAGCTTAATGACTTTGAAGACAGTGACAGACCAGAATAATATAGATTTGGAGAAAAAATGAGCGCTAAAGATTTTGAAGAACAATACAAAAAAGAATTTGAAGATAATGGATCTATTGAAAATGAGCAGGAAGAGCTCAAGATAGATGAAATGCAAAAGACTAATAAAGGCAGAGTCTTTGAAGAGACTGCTGGTGGAAGGGTAGTTCTCTGCGGAGCCAATGCTTACGAGCAGAAGTATTACTTCAATCCTATATTCAAGCAGATTCCTGAGAGTATAAAAAAAGAGCTGAATATCATCAGTGTTCTTTTCACTCAGGAAGCAGGCGGAATCTTCACAATAGTTTTTGAAGAGGATGGAAGCATCAGTATCGAGACTAATGCAGATGAAGAGGATATCACTTATGATGAGATCACAGCAGGTCTACTTGTAGGTGAGGTTCGCAGAAAGAGACAGGACCTCTTTGAGGCGCTTGGACTCTATTACAGGATCTACGTACTCCACGAAAATCCTGCAGATATTTTAGGAAGCGAGGATTAAATGTCAGGATACGGCAAGCTTCAGATTGGAAGCGTAACCTTAGACAATAACATAATCTTAGGACCTATGGCAGGCGTTTCTGACCTGCCTTTTCGTCTGTTATGCAGAGAAATGGGCGCTGGTCTTGTGTGCATGGAAATGGTAAGTGCCAAGGCAATCACTTACAAGAACAAGAACACAGGGATGTTAATGGAGATCCATAAGGATGAACATCCTGTTTCTTTGCAGCTCTTTGGCTCTGAGCCAGAGATAATGCAGCAGGCAGTTGAGATGATCAAGGACAGGCCTTACGATATCCTGGATGTCAATATGGGATGTCCTGTACCGAAAGTGGTTGGAAATGGCGAAGGCTCTGCACTTATGAAGAACCCAGCCCTTATAGAGAAAATCGTTGCTGCTCTTGTGGAAGTCTCTGACAGACCTGTTACTGTCAAGATCAGAAAAGGCTTTAACGAGAACATGGTAAACGCCGTCGAGTGTGCACAGGCAGCAGAGGCAGGCGGTGCGGCAGCAGTTGCAGTTCACGGCAGGACCAGAGAACAGTATTACTACGGCGAAGCAGACTGGAACATCATTCGTCAGGTCAAAGAGGCAGTGAAGATTCCTGTAATAGGGAATGGAGATGTCACAGATGGACCATCAGCCAAGCGAATGTTTGAAGAGACAGGATGCGATGGAGTAATGGTGGCTAGAGCTGCCCAGGGAAATCCCTTTATCTTCAGGGAGATCAAAAGCTTTTTTGAAACAGGAAAGGCTTGTGATAGGCCTACTAAAGAGGAAATCTATGATACAGTTCTAAGGCATGCAGATCTGCAGCTGGAATATAAGGGTGAATTCATAGGAATCCGCGAGATGAGAAAGCATGTTTCCTGGTACACAACAGGTATGGCAGGAAGTGCCAAGTTTAGAAACGAGATCAATCAGATGGAAAATATGGAATCCCTTAAGGAAGCCTGTAAGAAGCTGTTTTTATCCTGAATACAGCAATTAAGTAAATGTTAATTTCTGTATCATTGACAGTATAATTTATAGACTGTATAATAGCAAAGTTAAAATAGCTTTTTAAGTTTTTTAAGACAATGTAGATATAAATCGAATCTTTACGAAGGGTAGGATTTAATAATGGAAGAAAAGAAAAATATCTTAACTTATGAAGGTCTCAAGAAATACGAAGATGAGCTTCATGAACTCAAAGTAGTTAAGAGAAAAGAAGTTGCTGAGAAGATCAAAGAGGCAAGAGAACAGGGTGACCTTTCAGAGAACGCTGAGTATGATGCAGCTAAAGATGAGCAGCGTGATATCGAGGCTAGAATTGAAGCCCTTGAGAAGATTCTTAAAAACGCGGAAGTAGTAGTTGAGGAAGACGTAGACCTTAACAAGATCAGCATCGGATGTAAGGTTAAGATTCGTGACCTTGAGTTCAATGAGGATCTTGAGTACAAGATCGTAGGTTCATCAGAGGCTAACAGCCTTAAGGGTAAGATCTCTAACGAGTCTCCAGTTGGTAAGGCTCTTATCGGAGCTAAGAAGGGACAGACAGTTTCTGTTGAGACACAGGCTGGTGTTCTTAAGTACAAGGTGCTTGGCATCGAGAGATCAGAGAACTAAAAGATTCAGCCACAGGCTGAGTTTGGATTAGACATTCAGAGCCAGCGATTTTGACGATTCGCTGGCTTTATTAGAGTAAACACGCAGGCCTATAGGTCTGTAATCAGGAGGAAGAAAAAGTGGCAGATAATAATCAGCAGAACAATCAGCAGAATGCACCACAGGAAGACGTTGGACGTCTTCGTCAGGTTAGAAGAGACAAGCTTACTGAGCTTCAGGCAGCAGGAAGAGATCCTTTCCAGATCGTTAAATATGATCAGACACATCACACCAAAGAAGTAAGGGACAACTTTGAGGCACTTGAGTTTGTGGCTCCAGTTGATGAAGAAGGCAAGGCAGTTATAGTACCTATGTCAGACATTCCTTCAGACAAGCTCGTATCTCTTGCAGGCCGTATGATGAGCAAGCGTGTAATGGGTAAGGCATCATTTGCTAACCTTCAGGACAGAGATGGACGCATGCAGCTCTATGTTTCTAGAAATGACCTTGGCGATGAGGCATATGCTGATTTCAAGAAGATGGATATCGGCGATATCATCGGTGTTAAGGGATTTGCCTTCAGGACCAAGACTGGTGAGATCTCAGTTCACGTTAAGGAGCTGGTTCTTTTATCTAAGTCACTTATGCCACTTCCTGAGAAGTTCCACGGACTTACAGATACAGAAATCAGATACAGACAGCGTTACGTTGACCTTATCATGAATGAAGACGTTAAGGAAACATTCAAGAAGAGATCAGCAATCCTTCGCGAGATCCGTAACTTCCTTGCAGATAGAGATTTCATGGAAGTTGAAACTCCTATGCTCGTTGAGAACGCAGGTGGCGCAGCTGCAAGACCATTCATCACACATTACAACGCACTTGATGAAGAGCGTAAGCTCCGTATCTCTCTTGAGCTTTATCTTAAGAGACTTATCGTTGGTGGCCTTGAGAGAGTATACGAGATCGGCCGTGTATTTAGAAACGAAGGTGTAGATACAAGACACAACCCAGAGTTCACACTTATGGAGCTCTATCAGGCATATACAGACTATGAAGGAATGATGGAACTTACAGAGTCTATGTTCCGTTACCTTGCTGAGAAGGTTTGCGGCACAACACAGATCAAGTACGGTGATAACATCATCGACCTCGGCAAGCCATTCGAGCGTCTTACAATGAACGACGCAATCAAGAAGTATACAGGAATTGATTTTGATACAGTTAAGACTGACGAGGAAGCTAAGGCTCTTGCAAAAGAGAAAGGCATCGAGTTCGAGGATCGTCACACTAAGGGCGATATCATCAACCTCTTCTTTGAGGAGTTCTGCGAGAAGAACCTGATCCAGCCTACATTCATCATGGATCACCCTCTTGCTATTTCACCTCTTACCAAGAAGAAGCCTACAGATCCTGAGAAGGTTGAGCGTTTCGAGCTCTTCATCAACACTTGGGAGATGTGCAACGCATACTCAGAGCTTAACGATCCTATCGATCAGCGTGAGCGTTTCGCAGCTCAGGATGCTAACGCAGCAGCCGGCGACGAAGAAGCAGAGCACACAGATGAGGACTTCCTCAACGCACTTGAAGTTGGTATGGCACCTACTGGTGGTATCGGCTATGGCATTGACCGTCTCTGCATGCTCCTTACAGACAGCGCAACAATCAGAGACGTGCTTCTCTTCCCGACCTTGAAATCCAGTAAGTAACACACGGACTCATTAGGAATCACTGAAATCCATAGACGTACTATGTTATCCAAAAATAATAGGACATCAGTGGTGTGTCAAAAGACAATTTCTACTTGCTTAAAAATCGCATTTTGGGATAGGAACTTTTAAAGTTTCTATCCCAGGGTAATTGTCAAAGGAATAATCGGTTCTGACACATTACACATTTGACCACATTTCTCGAAGGAAGGCAAAAAGAAATACCAGTCAGAGGTCAGTCATGATCAGGCATGCAGAGCCATGTAGTTGTTTATAACGGCTATATGGCTTTTTTATATTATAAATTAGTTGACAAATACAACTAATGATTTTATCATTTAAATCCATAGGAGGGCATTCGATGGATAAGGTAAAACTATTTCGAGAAAGTACCAGAGAATTAGAACGTAATCTTGAGAAGCTAAACAGTTCTGATTGCTGTCAATGTAACGTCAATACATCTCAATGCTTTCTGGTTGTTGAGATAGGCAGAAAATCCGGAATATGTGTAAAGGAACTTGCTGAACTTCTTAAGATGGATAAAAGTGCTGTAAGCAGATCTGTAGAAGAACTTGTCCAAAAAGGATATGTTTTGCGAGAACCTTCAAAAAGGGACCGTAGGTGTGTAGTGCTTAATCTGACTGATGAAGGAATGGCAAGATTCAATACAATAGAAAAAGATATGAATTTGAAGTTTGAGAGAGTTTTTTCAATGATTCCAAAGGAAAAACAGAGTCAGGTTTTAGAGGCATTAAATATCTATAATGATGCGATAAAAAAATCGGAGGTGGAATGCTGTGATTAGAGAAATGAGAGATGAAGACTGGGGGACAGTATCAGAGATTTACAAGCAGGGATTAGAAGAGGGAACATCAACTTTTAATACAGAGTGTCCTAGTTTTACTGAGTGGAATGAAGACCACGTAAAGAATTGCAGGTTTGTTTTTTGAGGAAGAAGGAAAGGTTGTAGGCTGGATAGCGTTAAGTCCTTCTTCGAGTAGGTGCGCATATAAAGGCTGCGTTGAAATGAGTGTATATGTTGATAGAAACTATAGAGGTCATGGGATAGGAACAGCTTTGGTAAATACGATTATCCGAGAAGCTGAGAAAGATGGATATTGGAGCATATATTCTGCAATATTTTCAATTAATAAAGCAAGTATAGCCTTACACAAAAAATGTGGTTTCAGGGAAATTGGCTATAGGGAAAGAATAGCTAAAGATCGATTTGGAAAATGGCAGAACACAACTCTTATGGAGTACAGAGCTTCATAATTAGTTTATAGGAGAAGCTACTTATGACTATTGAAGAAAAAGCAAACAGGATTATTGAAGATATACGTAATGAAAAAGGCGTAAATCCTATCAAGATGTTTAAGTCAATGGCAAAAAAAGAGTATATAAGCATACATGGGCCAGAGCATCATATATTAGATGGGGCATGTCTTTTAATGGCTTATCATAATGCAGGTGGCAAAATAGATATAGACTCTGCTTTGGAGAAGCTTTTGAAAGAAGGACTCCGGATGCCGGGAGCAATGTGCGGACTGTGGGGAATATGCGGAGCGATAACATCTATAGGAGCAGCCCTTTCTATTATTGATGGTACAGGACCACTTTCTGAGGATGGCACATGGGGAGATCACATGGCATTTACATCAAGCGCCATAGGAGAACTTGGCCAGATAAATGGCCCAAGATGTTGTAAAAGAGATGCTATGATTGCGTTCAAGCATGGAATAGAGTACGTAAGACAGCACTACGGGGTGCAGATCGAATATGAGAAGCAACACTGTGAGTTCTCATCGCAGAACCAGCAGTGCATCAAAGAAAGATGCCCTTTCTTTGGATAATGGAAAGCTTTTGGTTTCGGACGAATTAGAAATTATGGAACTTTGAATTTCAGGATAATGAAATAAGCAAATCGGAATTAGTGGAGTAGAACATGGATAAAAAAAGGGCTTTGTCTGGCGCCATAATATTTATAACCCTGATGGGAATCGTAAGTCTGTTTTCGGACATGACTCATGAAGGCGCCAGAAGCATATTGGGCGAATATCTGAACCTCGCAGGGGCATCCGCTGCAACCATCGGATTTGTGTCCGGTATAGGAGAATTGTGCGGGTATTCACTAAGGCTCATATCCGGATTTATAGCAGATAAAACGAAGAAATACTGGACATTTGTTATCACAGGCTATGTAATACAGGCTCTGGCGATTCCTGCACTGGCACTCGTACCTGAACATGGCTGGATTTGGGCCTGCGGTCTTGTGATCCTGGAGCGTATCGGAAAAGCGATAAAAAAGCCTGCCAAAAACACATTGGTAAGCTTTGCGGCAAGCGAGATCGGAACCGGAAAAGGCTTTGCCTATCAGGAGTTTCTGGATCAGCTTGGCGCGTTTCTCGGACCGGTACTGCTTTTTGTAACAGCTCTTGTAAAAGGTAGAGACGACCTTTTTACAACATATAGGATCTCTTTTGCGATACTGCTTGTTCCTGCAATGATCACCATAGCTCTTGTTTTGACAGCAAAGATAAGATACCCTGATCCGGAGATCTTTGAAAAGCAGGAAGATAAACAGGCAAGCTTTGAATTCAGGAAGTCATTTGTTCTGTTCATGGCGGCCATCTGCTTTTTTGCTTTTGGCTTTGCAGACTTCACCCTGATCACACTTCATTCGGCTAATACCGGAGCATTTAATGAATCCATGCTCAGCCTGCTATATGCTGGGGCAATGGCTGTGGATGCCTTTGCTGCACTATTCTTTGGCTGGCTTTATGATAAGGTCGGGCTGAAGGCTCTGATCATTTCCACACTATGCAGCACATTCTTCTCATGTTTTGTTTTTATGACTGGAAATGCCTGGTTGATCGGAGCTGGGATAATTCTGTGGGGGATTGGAATGGGTGCGCAGGAAAGTATTATGAAAGCAGCTGTCAGCGGAATCGTCCCGCGTTCCATGCGAAGCACCGGTTTCGGAATATTTGAGACAGGATTTGGTATTGCGTGGTTTCTGGGCAGTTGGCTTCTCGGTGCCCTGTATGATTTGAATCCTGTGTATCTTGTCACTGTGTCTGTGGTATCACAGTTTCTGGCGATTGCATTTTATGCTTTATGCCTCTGGTGCAATAAGACAGAGTGCTAACAATTCCAGTTTGCTGGAATGAGCATTATACCGGAAGTTAATCTAATCATACCCATAAACATTTAAAGAATATTGCCGATATAAAAGATAGCAACGGAAATGCGTGTCTTTTCAATGGAATGAACATCCTTGAAAGGGCACGTTTTTTGTTATCTGGAGGCAATCATGGGTATAGCAGCGATAGCAAATGATTATTTAACAAGACCATTAGGATCTGCAGCTGGAAAAGAGACAACTCCCGTCATAAGTGAGACTGAAAGCTTTGGACAGAAGCTACAGGCTGAAACTGAGAAAAAATGTCCATACAGCTTTTTGGCGAAGGATGGAGTCATACAGTACAAAGGAGTTACTTTTGTCTGTGATTACAAGCAAAATGCCATAACGCTCGGAAATATGTATGAAAAGGATAAGGTCCTTAAGATTGCCCTTCCTAGTGGTGGAAGCCTTCATGTCAACGTGGACAACATTGATACTCTCTCTAAAGCAGCGAGTATGTTTACGCCCGAGAATCTAAACGCTATAATGCGTGCTATCCATGAGTATAATCATTGCACCAGGAAACGCATAGAGATAGAAGAAGAGAAAGCTGAGACTGCAGAGGAAGCTGCTGCAGAATCAGAAACACCAGATGCTGAGAAAGAGCCGGAGGTAGATAAAGCTACACTGGCAGAGCAGATAAATGCATTCAGGACAGAACTGTTCTATAAGCTTATCAATAATGAAACTGAGATAAAGATCCGGATAGGCAGCCAGGAGATGAGCATAAAGGAGTGGGATAAGCTCATGGACAGCATTGATAAAGAACTTGAGACTATTCACGAAGCACTTATGGAGAAAGAAGAAAAGCAGTCTGAAAAAGAGCAGGAAGAACGGATCAGAAAGCTTTTTGAAGATAGAAACACAAATGAAGAAATAACCACTGTGGTTGGCGTATAATTTAAGTCATTGAAAAAACTATAACCAACGTAGTAATAACCCCCCAGGGGGCTTGTGGAGTGGATTTCACAATGCTATCCTTTCCATTGTGTGAGGTAATTTAAGCACAGTGGAGGATACTATATTATGAAGAAAAAATTTCTAGCAGCACTTCTTGCTGCAACCATGACATTATCAATGGCAGCCTGTGGTTCCGGTGCAGGAACTCAGACAACAGAAACTCAGACAACAGAATCTGAGGCATCTGCTGATACACAGGCGACAACATCTGATGATCAGACAACTGACGCAAGTCAGTCTACAGCTACAGGTGAAAAGATTCTTCACACTGCAGCATCTTTTGCTTATCCAAGTCTTGATGTACATAAGGAGTACTACGGATGGTACACATCCATTTATGGAGTTTCAGAGGCACTGTTTAAGCTCGACGAGACCATGAGCGCTGTTCCATGCCTTGCTAAGGACGCAGTTGCAGATGGAAGCACATGGACTGTTACACTTAATGATGGTGTTCAGTTCTCAAACGGAAACCCTCTTACAGCTGATATGGTAATCAGAAACCTTCAGCGTCTTGCTGCAGAGAACAGCAGATTTGCTTATCTCGGCGATTTTGAAATGACTGCTACAGATGACAAGACAATCGTCATCGATACTAAGGAAGTTTATCCTACTCTTAAGAACGACCTTGCAAGCCCTGAGTGCGGAATGATCGATCTTGATGCAACAACAGATTTTGACAACGCACCTGTATGCACAGGCCCATTTGTTGTTACAGAGTTTATCCCTGAGGGAGACGTAACAGTAGCAAAGAACGAAAACTACTGGGGCGGCGATGTTAAGCTTGACGGCGCTGTATTCTACTACATGCAGGAGGATGATCCCAAGCTCCTTGCTATGCAGAGCGGCGAGATCGACTGCTACAACAGCGTTTCATCAGCAGCTCTTGAGGTTTATAACCAGAGCCCTGATCTGTACGATGTAGTTTCAATTCCCGGTGCACGTCTCCAGTTCTACATTCTCAATGAGAATACACTTGATGATTCTGTGAGAGAAGCAATCAATCTCACTGTTGATAAGGACAAGATCGCAGAGTACCTTTCAGGTACAGTATCTGCAGCAGTTGGACCATTCTCAACATCAGCTGCTTATGGCAAGGTAAATGTTCCTGCAGTAGATACTGCCAAGGCAAAAGAGCTTTTGGAGGCCGATGGTTATACACTTGGAGCTGACGGCATCTACGAGAAGGATGGTAATAAGCTCAGCATCAGCATTGCATACTATGCAGCAAGATCTCTTGATACTCTTGCAATCCTAATCCAGGAGCAGCTTAAGGCTGTTGGTATTGATTCAACACTTAGAGTTGAGGAAGATCCGGATGCTACTTACATTGCAAACGCTGACTTTGATCTTGCTCTTTACTGCATGATCGCTGATAAGTCAGGTGATCCTCTTTACTTCATCGACTCAACTCTTGCAGACGGAGCTTACTACAATGTAGGTGGATTTGAGAGTGCTGAGTGCCAGAGCATGATTGAGCAGCTCAGAATTGAGACAGATACTGCAAAGAGAGCAGAGCTTGCCAACAAGATCGTTCAGATTGCTATAGATGACAATGCATTTGGATATGTTGGACTTTTCAATAACACTACAGTTCTTCGTAAGGGCGTAAGCGGATTTGCAGAGTATGTTCCTTTCGATTTCTATGGAGTAGACGCAGAGACTGACATTAATGGCTAAACAAATACTTAAAAGGATCCTGGGACTTGCCCTGATACTTTTAGTGCTGAGCTTTCTTGTGTTTGGCATAATGTATCTGGCTCCCGGTGACCCTGCGGAAAAGAGACTCACCTCCCAGGGCGTGGTGGTCACAAAAGAAATACTGCAAGCGGAGCGGGAGAGGCTTGGCCTCCTCCGCCCCTTTATCGTTAGGTACGCGGAGTGGCTTTCGAATGTTCTTAGAGGAGATTTTGGTGTTTCCTTTAAGGATGATCTTCCCGTAGCGCCAAAACTGATAAAAGGGCTTAAGAACACATGTGGACTGGCTTTAACCAGTCTGCTTTTGGCGCTTATAATCTCTTTTCCACTGGGAATATGGTCAGCGGTCAAAAAGGGGAAATTGGTAGACCATATCGTCAGGCTCTTTTCATTTATAGGTAATTCTCTTCCGAATTTCCTGATATCAGTACTTTTGATGTATCTGTTTTGCATACATATCAAGGTCTTTCCCGTAATTGCAGATGGAAGCTTCAAAGGAATGATACTTCCGGCGCTTTCTCTGGCAATACCCATGGCGGGAAGGTTTACAAGACAGATAAGGAGCGAACTCCTGGATCAGCTTGGTGAAGAGTATGTTGTGGGAATGAAGTCCAGAAAGGTAAAGGGCAGATTTATTCTTATCAACAATGTCCTTAGAAACAGCCTTGGACACATACTTACAATAATCGGCCTTCAGATCGGAACCCTGATGGGAGGCAGCGTTGTTATTGAGAATATTTTCAGATGGCCGGGTATCGGCAAACTTGTGATGGATTCCATAACAGCCAGGGACTACCCTGTGATCATGGGCTTTGTGCTTATTATGGGAACAATCTATGTTGTTATAAATCTGATAGTTGATATTACCTACAGGCTTTTGGATCCGAGGTCTTTTTAATGAACCATAAACGGAAAAAGATTAACAGAATAAAAGTAATAATATCTGCAGGTGTTGCACTGCTTTTGGTGCTTATAGCTCTTTTCGCAAATGTAATTGCACCTAATGATCCATATGCAACAAGCGCATCAGCCATAAGGTCAGCTCCGTCCGGGGAATTTCTGTTTGGAACAGACAACCTGGGAAGATGCGTGTTTTCAAGAGTTTTATATGGAGCAAGGACAACTATAGCAGCTACATTTATATTGGTTGCGATTTCTTTCATCCTTGGAAGCTTTATCGGAGTACTTAGCGGATATTATGGCGGAATATTGGATGAAATTATGATGAGGATTGCCGATATTATGCTGGCATTTCCTCAGATGGTAGTAGCCATCGCGGTTGCGGGCATTCTTGGAGGAGGACTTTCAAGCGCCATGATCGCGCTGGGAATAACTATGTGGACCGGGTTTGCCAGACTTGCACGGAGTCATACTTTTGCCATAAAGAATTGCCCCTACGTGCAGGCTGCAAAACTGGCGGGAAAGAGTGGGCCGGCTATAATGATGGCCCACATACTTCCCAATATAATAGCACCACTTCTTACAAATGCCCTTACGCAGATAGGAACCACAATGATAGGTATCTCGGGCCTGTCCTTTTTGGGGCTTGGAGTTGTGCCACCCACTGCTGAGTGGGGATCAATGATCAATGAATCCAGGGCGTATATACAGATTGCACCTTGGGCTGTGCTGTATCCGGCAATTGCCACCATAGTCACCATCATAGTATTTAACTATCTTGGGGACTGCGTCATGGAATACAGAGATGAGGACTAATGCATGGATACAATACTTAGGATAAGCAATCTCTCTGCCGGTTACGGTGATGAGAATGTTATAAATGATATCTCTTTTGAGGTGGAAGCAGGTAAAAGAGTCTGCATCGTCGGCGAGAGCGGAAGCGGTAAATCTACGCTTCTGAAGGCTATTCATGGCTTTGGAGGTGTGACTGTAACAAACGGCAGTATAGAGACCCCAAAAGACATTTTGCTTGGCGTTGTGCCTCAGAATCCCGGGGGATCTTTTAATCCCATAAGGACTTACAAGGCACAGATCATGGAGGCGCTAAAGAGCAATAACATTGATTTTAAAATAGATGAAGTTGAGAAGACGCTCCGGATCCTGGGACTTAATGATGCTAAAAGAGCGCTTGCATCAAGGCCTTATGAGCTTTCAGGAGGCATGAACCAGCGTATGGCCATTGCCACAACAATGCTCCTGGAACCGGGGATTTTATTGTGCGATGAAGTTACAAGCGCCCTGGATGTTAAAACTGCAGGGATGGTTGTGGAGCAGCTTCTTGAGATCAACAAACTAAAGGGCACTACTATTCTGATGGTTACCCACCATTTGGGTATTGCATCTAAAATGGCTGATTACATTGGAATCATGAAAAATGGCAGGATGCTTGAGTATGGCCCTGCAAAAGAGATCCTGGAGAATCCGCAAAACGATTACACAAAGAATCTCTTGAAGGCCGTACCAAGACTGAAGGTGAGCTGATATGCCGGATTCAGATATAATTTTAGAAGGAAAAAATCTAAATAAAAGTTACGTTGATAAAGGCAAAAAATTACAGGCCTTAAAGGATGTGAGTTTCTTCCTGAAAAATGGAGAGATCCTTGGAATCGTCGGCGAGAGCGGAAGTGGAAAGAGCACCCTTCTTCGTCATGTCAGCTGCCTGGAAAAGCCTGATAGTGGAAATCTTTATTATAAGGGAACAGAGTATACAGGTAAGTCGCCGGCCTTTGCCGGAGCTTTTCTGCAGATGATATTTCAGGATGCCCAGATGTCTTTTGACCCAAGAATGAAGATGAAAAAAGCCGTTGTGGAAGCTACAAAGGGCTGTGGCCATGAAAAACTGTCACGAATCCTTGAGGCCGTTGGGCTTGATGAGAGTCTTTTGGAGAAAAAGGCAGGAAGCATGTCCGGAGGACAGTGCCAGCGAATGTCAATTGCAAGGGCGCTGTGTTCTGATGCCGGGATTCTTTTGTGCGACGAGGCAACAAGTGCGCTGGATGTTACAACTCAGGCCCAGGTAGTAGCTCTTTTGCAGCAGCTGAGGGAAAAAGAAGGGGTGTCGATCATATTTGTCTCCCACGACATCGCCCTGGTGAGCATGCTGTGCGACAGGATAATGGTAATGAAAAACGGAGAGTGTGTGGAAGAGGGAGAGACCGGTAAAGTTCTTGGAAATCCACAACATGAGTACACGAAAGAACTGCTTGATAATCTTATTGAGTAACAAACTTTTAGAAAAATAATTGAGGTATACATAGTAATATGACTAAACTTATGCAGATTCCTTTTGAGGAGGAAGCGGAAGATATCAAGGATAAAGTGGTGACCTATTGGTCCAAGAGGGCTGAGAGCTTTAGCGAGCACAAGCATGAGGAGATCCACAGCAAGAAGAAACAGCTATGGCAGGCGGAGTTTTCAAGGCACTTTTCAGCGGATGATAAGCTGTCTGTGCTGGATGTTGGATGCGGAGCCGGTTTTTTTGAAATGGTGTTGTCGGATTTCGGGTTTGAGGTGACGGGCGTGGATCTTACGCCTGAGATGATAGAGAAGGGAAAAGAGCTGCTTTCGCGCCATGGAGCAAAGGCGCGCCTTATGGTTATGGACGCAGAAAAATTGGATTTTGCCGATAGCTCTTTTGACCTGGTGATAAATAGAAATCTTGTCTGGACACTTCCGCATCCGGTGGAAGCCTACATGGAGTGGCACAGAGTGTTAAAGCCGGGAGGAATGCTGCTTGTGTATGATGCGGAGTATGCAAAGGGATTTCATCACTATGATCAGATGCAGAACCTTGCCCACAAAAATGTGACCGACGCCATGGTAGAGGAGTGCCATGATATTTACCACATGTTATCTATCAGCACTTTGGACAGACCGGAGTGGGACAAGGCTTGTCTTGAAAAGATCGGTTATGAAAATATAGTTACTGATCTTGGGGCGGGAGATAGACTCTATAGCGAGAAAGACCAGTTTTATATGCCTGACAGGATGTTTCTGGTAAAGGCTCAGAAAGCAATAGTCTAATAATATGAATGGAGTTTGAGATGAGAAGAGGAATTGATACTACAGATATGATGGTATATGGCCACGAAGCCTGGATAATCACTGACAAGAGTGTATATGAGCCGGGGGAAGAAGTCTGCGGAATAATGAGATGGGGACATCACATGAGACCGGACGGATTCTTTCGCCTTGATGAGATAAGAGCCTTTGCCACAGATGAAAAAGGAAACAGAATAGCAATAACACCGGTCAAAGGCCCCGGCGATGAGCAGGGAGACTACTATGAGCTTCGCTTTACGCCAGTTTCTGAGGGCATTTACACCCTTATGTGTATTTATGACAATAATTATGTAAGAGATGAAAAAGATGTGTATTATGAGGGCGACAGACGGACATATCCTGATATTCTTGATGCCAAGAACTATCCTCAGATATATGTGACAAACATAACTGTTGGAGATAAGAAGGGAACTCCCGAATTCATTCATGAGTCCAGGGTAAGCTTTGTACCAGATCCCTGGGAAGCAGACAGCGATGTGCTTCATTTAAAGCTCATCCACGACAAGTTTCCACTTAAAGGATCCACGGTAGTTGTTGTGTTCTATGATGGAAAAGAGTATTTTGAGAGAATCCTGAACACAGATGAGGAAGGCAGGATATTCTTCTCAGTGGAGAAAAAGGGTGTGTATATGGCCGTTACAAGAACTCCGCTGGCGGAAGGAATTCCCGGAATCTATGACAGCAAAGAGATAGCTTCAACATTCACATACGTTAAAAGGTAATACAAAAACAGGATGCATTCAACATGCATCCTGTTTTTGTATTACTCCGTAGGTCACCATGGGACCATTCTTGATTATGCTAAGAGATGAGCACTGGTGGATCAGAACTCCGTCAGTATTGGCAATGGCTGTGTGAAGGGGCCTTCCAAAGTAATCCCTTATCTCACCAAATTTATCACCTTTTGAAAATCTCTCTCCCACCTTTTTCTCCGGATACCAGCAGCCGGTGAATGGGGCATCGTCGCTGAATTCTCTGAGTTCTGTCTTGGGATATGTCTTGTACTCTCCTTCAATAAGACCAAGGAATTTCAAAATGTTCAGCACATCTTCTTTGTCTGCCTGTACCTCATCTTTTGGAAGGAGACTAAGCTGACCGCGTTCTATTAGAACACTGGGGATTCCGGCCATGGAGGCTGTGTTGTAGGCGCCTTCGGTGGTGCAGGTACTCTTTACGCAGTAGGAGGCGTTGACGCAGTCTACCATCTTTTTTGCAATATCACTGGCAGGAGAAGCTCCCACGTAGTATGCGTAGGGGATAAGAGTCTCATATCCATCTCCGCTATGCAGGTCAATGTAAGCATCAGCGTTTTTAATAAAAACATCAAACAGAAGGCTTGCCAGTCGATCGGCGGCTGAACCATCCTTGTCTCCCGGGAAGACTCTGTTGAGATTCTTGCCATCCTCATAAACAAGGGACATGGTTCTGTTTTCAAAACCTGACCTGTTGGCTAAGGGGATGATGATAAGATTTCCTGAAAGGTCTTTGGGAGAAATCTCATTAGAGAGTTCAATAGCTGCCTGAATGCCGACATATTCTGCGTTGTGAATGCCGGCTGTGACAAGAACGGTTTTGCCCGGCTTTTCTCCGCAGATGATGATGTGGGGAATGTGTATCTCAGTTCCGCCGACATGTATATGATCTTTTATCGTCTTGCCGGAGGAAAGTTCGTGTCCGGCTATATTTATTTTCTCCATAGTTTTTAAACCTCACTTCAGAGCCAAGGTTATCATGTTAGGACCGGGACTTTCAAGCCCCCTGGGGGGTTACATAGCTCCCGCGTACACAAAAAACCATAAACATCAGTACCACTTCAAGGCTTATCGTTGATAAGATTTCTCACGTTTGATAAGGATAAATAACCGATACAGATATTTATTGATTTTAACAGAACTGCGCATGTGCTTTTATTGAAGTTCCTTGATGAGTGGGGCAATAGATCCTGCTGAATAAGAATAGGAGATGAGACAGAAAAAATACTGCAGTACTATTGAAAATGGAGTTAGCGTATGCTAACATTTGAGATAGCTGATAATTATTTTCATGATATTAAATATCTATTAAAAACACCCGGTTAGTGCGGGCTTTTCTTTTGAGAATGGGTTAGCTAAAACTAACGAAATAATGTTTGGCTGGAAGTGATGGCATGATGAATAATGAGCAGATTGTTAAGGCTTTAAAAGAGAGCGGTATGAGAATAACCAGACAGAGAATGATAGTTGCAGATGTCATTGCGGATAATGACGGAGCCAGCTGCAAGGATATCTGCTGTATTGTACGAGGCAAAGATTCTTCTGTGGGAGTAGCTACGGTATACCGCATGATAAATGTACTGGAAGATATCGGAGTAATTGAGAGGATAGATATGATCAAACATAGGAGGAATGGCGATGAAGGCTGATTACAAGAATTGGATGCCGAAAGGGATGGTACTTGGGACGATTGGAATTACTGCAGCGATATTCTTTGTTGCAGTAATTGTAGGTATGGCTTCAATAGTGGGAAAGGTATTGCTGATTTTAACTGTGCTGTTTGCCTTGATATCTTTGTGGATGTACCTGATGTACAGGGCATTTTCATATAACGGAACACGTCAGATGTCTAAGCAGATAATAGAAGGTGTTTCATCCTATGTAAAAATCCCGGATGGCGGTAAATGCCTCGATGTTGGATGTGGAAGTGGAGCTCTAAGTATTGCCTGTGCAAAGAAAAATCCAGGCGCTCAGATAATTGGTATAGACAGATGGGGTAAAGAGTATGCTTCATTCAGCAAGAGTCTCTGCGAAAGTAATTCTGTTGCTGAAGGTGTAAATAACACATCTTTTCAGCAGGGCGATGCCTGTAAGCTTGATTTTGCAGATGAGACTTTTGATGCAGTAACAAGCAACTATGTATATCACAACATACCAAGTAAGGACAGACAGGCGATTCTTCTTGAAACACTAAGGACCCTTAAGAAGGGCGGAACATTTGCTATTCACGATATTATGTCCAAGGCAAAATATGGAGATATGGAAAGCTTTGTAGAAAAGCTTAAAAATATGGGATACGAAGAAGTAAAACTTGTTGATACTACTAACGGTATGTTCATGAGCAAGTGGGAGTCCACCTGGATGGCTCTTACAGGTTCTGCGCTTCTTATGGGGAGGAAATGATTTATGGGACTTTTTAAAAACTTTGTAAGTCAGACAAGAAAGCCGGAAGGTTTCCTGGGACAGATGATGGTCAATGGCATGAACAGTGGGCACGCGAAGATGGCCGACTGGGGAATGGCACATTTAAAAACTATTGCACCGGAAGAAATTCTTGAAGTTGGATGCGGTGGTGGAAGAAATGCACATGAGTTGCTACGGAAGTATCCATCTTCTAAGGTTACGGCGATTGATTATTCAGATGTTTCAGTTGCAAAAGCAGCAGCTTACAACACAGGCATGATACAGAAGGGACGCTGCAAGGTTCAGCAGGGCGACGTTTCTAATCTGAACATGAATGAGCAGTATGATCTTGCAACAGCTTTTGAGACCATTTATTTCTGGCCAGGACTTGAGAAATGCTTTTCAGAGGTAAACAAGGCACTTAAGCCTGGTGGAATCTTCATGATTGTAAATGAGTCAGATGGTACTGATGAGGCGAGCCTTAAGTTTGAAAAGATCATAGAAGGCATGACATGCCACACTGTGGAAGAAATTGAGAGAGCTTTAAAAGGAGCCGGTTTTTCCAAGGTTAAAACTGATCATCATGAGAGCAAACCGTGGATAACTGTTATAGCAAAGAAATAAGGAGCGGATTCAGTATGAATGCAATTGCTGCAGGCCTAATATGGTCGGTATTGTGGATTGGATATATATTTGTTGTTCTCAAGTGGTATCCGTGGGAACTTCTTCATGATTATCCGGAAGATATCAAAGAGACCGCTACACTTCCTGAACCTACGGACAAACAAAAGAGGCAGGCAAAACTTTCGTGCGGAATCATATGCCTTGTGATATTTGGTTCTCTGCTTGCATTTGGATTAACAAGATTTGCTGCTGCTCAGACCTCTTTTTTTGCTGTGCTTATATACGTATTTATCATAGGCATGATGTGGAACGCTATAGATCTTCTTGTCATGGACTGGCTTCTGGTATGTTCAATCACACCTAAGATTGTAGTCATTGAAGGCACAGAAGGCTGTAAGGGATATAAAGATTACATGTTCCATTTCAAAGGTTTCCTTATAGGATGTGTATATACTGCGATTATGGCAATTATATTTTCAGGAATCACTTATGGAATACTAAGATTTTTTATCTGGAATTGAGGGAGATGATGGAAATGATCAAGTTGAAGGGACTGTCAGAATCGGAAGTCGAAGTTATTTCAAAGCAGATTGCAGATGCTTTTTATGATTACAATTACAATGAGGATGATGAGGGACTGATAAAGTTCATTTCAAGCAGAGAAAAGATGTATATCTATATTGGAGCAATCGTAAGAGCTGCATACAAAAGCGGGATGCTCTACGCAACATCCAAGGACAGAGAAGGTTTCCTGGTGCTCTCTGGGGAAGGGGTGAACTCTATTGGATTTGCAGATGGGATGAAGATGATATTTGCAGAGAAAAGTGCTCTTGGCGGTTTTAAGAAGATGAAGCAGTTTATATCTGCATGCTTTGCTGAGGGTGGTTCCATAGAAACACGGATGAAAAAAGCCAAAAGAAAATTTCTGAGAATTGAAGTTTTGGTTGTGAGAAAAGAGTTCCAAAAGCAGGGCTTCATGAAACAGATGATGGATTATGCATACGAGCTTGCAGATAAACATGGTGTTCCGGTTATTCTTGATACTGATGATAAAGATAAGAGTGATCGATATGAACATCTCGGAATGAAGCTTGATAGGATCAGAAACTGTGGCGAAAGATTTCATATGTATGATCTGATAAGAGAACCTGAAGTAGCCTGATGACAGAGGTTAAGATATATGTATCATATCAAGAAAAACACAGTACAGGAGACACTGATAATACCTTTATTCGGTAGAAAAGTATGCTCGGAGCACTTTCCGGATTTGTTTGAAGACCCTGAGGCAGAGCGCATCTGCTCCATGCTTGATTATGATTTTACAGAAAAGGGTAAGAAGATGGAGAGTGCAGTAGGGCTTTTTGGTGCACTTGAAGTCGCACAAAGACAGTATGATCTTGCATGGGAGGTTAAGGATTATCTTAAGGAACATCCAGGCGCAGCGGTAGTAAACCTCGGGTGCGGACTGGATGATACTTTCAGAAAATGCGATAACGGAGTCTGCAAGGGCTACAACATAGATATGCCGGATGTAATAGAGGTAAGAAACGAGATCCTTCCTGCTGGAGAGAGGGAGATTAATCTTGGATATGACCTTAATGATGAACGCTGGATGGATGAAATAGACCCGTCTAATGGGGCTGTGTTCTTCGCATCCGGTGTTTTCTATTATTTTAAGACTGATGCGGTAAGAGAATTGTTCCAAAAGATGGCAAAAAGATTTCCCAGTGCAACAATAGTATTTGATACCTGTAATAAGCGCGGTGCAAAGATGATGACAAAGACCTGGCTGAAGGAAGCAGGCATATCAGATGTGAATGCTTTTTTCTCTATAGAGGATAAAGCTGAAATCGAGGCATGGTGCAGCGATTTTGCATCTGTAACCGCGCGAAGCTACATGAGAGGTTACAGAGATATCTACAATGAAGTGAGAATTCTGCATAAGATGATGATCAGGTTCTGTGACAGCCTTGTAAAGATGCAGATCATAAAGGTTGCGTTCAGGTGAGGTGTCCGTGATGACTATTCTGATACAGCTGATTTTATATTGCTTGTTGTTTACAGCTATGGTGAGATTTGCGGTTAGAGGTGGAGCTATTGATGGCTTGTACTTCTATCCAAGGCCGGTACAGGAAAGAGCTATAGAGATAGGCTTGACAACAAAGGAAATAATGCAGAAAAAGCGCAGGATTTTTATGACAGAGTTCTACATTGTTATGCTGGCGGCACTTGTGCTTATCATTGGATTGTGGAATAGGGTATCAGGGTTTAAAGCGGCATATTTGCAGGCATTGCTTTTTCTTGAAGTAATGAATGTTTATGACGGCATTGTCATAGATAAGATATGGGTTGGACACAGTAAGTTTTGGCTTTTGCCCGGATGTGAAGATTTGCCATACGTGCAGACCTGGGGACAGGTATTAAAGAAGCGCAGCATTCTTGCACTTATTTGGATGGCAGGCGCAGCTTTAGTTGCTGGGATAGTAGTGGTTATTTTTAAGAAGGCGCGGTTATGATGAAGTATAAAGGAACTTATCTGAAACTGTTTTCGATAATGCTTAAGAAATATCTGAAGGAACAGTATGGATCTGACGTAACAAAAAAGGCTCTAAAGGGATCAAAGAAAATTTACAGAGAAATGCTTGAAAAGGTTGATGATATAGGGGCGGATAATCCAATGGCGAGCAATATCTATTCCTGCTTTGTATTTCTTGCCATATGGAAAGCTGCTGAGGGAGCAATCGATGTCGAAAGCTTAAGGATTGTAATAAAGAAATTCATGAAAAGCCCTATGGTAAGTAAAATCATGGGCGGAACAGATTTAAACAGACCGGAAGATATGCAGAAAGCGAAAGACAAATTTCATGCCATGCAGGCATGGGCTGATGCACACCCGCAGTATAAGGATAAGACCTGGGATTTCAATTTTGATGAGACTAAGCATAAAGATGGCAGTTATTATCATTTCACTCATTGCCCATTGGAAAAATTTGCCAGGGAAAATGGTTACCTGGAAGTTTTGCCAGTGTGTTGTGAAATAGATTATTTATCCACAGAAGCTTCTCATGGAGTGCTTCACAGAGATTATACTTTGGCTACTGGAGGAAGCATCTGCGATTACTGGATTGTGCCGGATAAAATAGTGAATCCTCAGTAAAGACGGAGGATAAGGGATGAACAAAAAGATAAAAGCCTATCAAAAGATATATCGAAAAGCGCTGGTAAAAGCAGGGGTGAAAGATATAGATGCCAAGGCAGATGTATATGCTGTTCGCCTGTCAGAGATGTATGCTTCAGATAATTTCAAGAAGCATAATGTTTATCCATCAACAAGTACTCCGCATGTATATGCGGTTATCGCAATGTGCCTGGAACTAAAGAACTTTGGGCTATCAGACAGTGAAATCATGGACACTATTAATTCCGGCTTTGTAGCAAGAAGGACATTTTTCAATGTGATAATTGCAATAATCAATTTACTTCCTAACAGCTTTGACATAGCAAGGAAGTGGAATGTTGGTGACCATGAAAAGCGAGTAGCTGATGGCAGCATAACTTACGATTACTTCAATGTCACAAGGGACAAGGTAGAATATAGAATTTCTAAGTGTATGTATGTCGAAATGTTTGAAACCTATGGGATAAGACCGCTTTGTAAAATATTCTGCAATACAGATACAAGAGCCTATTCGGGACTTACACGGCATGTAGAGTTTATCAGACATTCGGATTTATCAGATGGGCCTGCATGTCATGATGAGGTGATCAGAAAATGTTAAAGAACTACATGAAGGAAGGGCAGAAGCTCCCTCTCTTTGGAGTCGGGCCATATATTGTTTATGGAATTGCTATGGTCAATGTAATAGGAATTATCTTGCTTGGCTATGTGCTTAAGATAGGAATCCTGTATGATCCATGGATACTTATTTTCCGAGTGGTTGGTACATTACTCATCATAATTGGGATCGGTGTATGGTATATAGGAGCTGTCCGGTCAGATATGGATGATTCTATAACAGAGAACAGGCTTCAGACCAATGGCATTTATTCATGGGTACGGAACCCGATGTACAGCGGCTGGTGGTTTGCGCTATCTGGGATTACCCTTATGTGGCATAATGCATGGCTGCTACTTTTTCCGATTGTTGACTGGATTATTATGACAGTTGCACTTATAAAAACGGAAGAGAAGTGGCTTTTGGATTTATATGGTGAGGAGTACGCTGAGTATAAGAAAAACGTAAACAGATGCATCCCGTGGAAACCTGGCATTGGGATATATAGAACGGAGATATCCACAGCTAAGTGGATGATATATGATTTGCTGGGGAATGCAGGCTGGATAATATGGATTGTTTGTACAGTGAAATGTTTGAGGCAAGAGGCGAATATGTATGCCGTACTTTCTGTCATAGTAGCAATTTTCATGATGATTGGCGTGTTGGAACTAATTAGTGAGAGGGTGGCAGGGCTTAACCGCATCCTTACAGCGACAAGGCTGCACAGGGGCTTTGGAGCATTGTCGCTGGGCGGACTAGTTGGAATCCCTATTTCAATATATGGAATCCTTTCAAATACTGATTATGGATTATCCCTATGGATGCTGACAGGAGCAGTATTATGTGCTCTGTTTGCAGGGCTCATCTTTGTGACCTTTAAAAGAGAGGAATGATATGAGAATACTTGTTTATGGAGCAGGAGTGTTGGGTGGAAATCTTGCAAGCAACTTGTACAGGCAGGGAAAAGATGTCACACTTCTTGCACGTGGAAAATGGTATGAAGAGATAAAAAGAAATGGGCTTAGTATTCATAATTATTTCGGCAGAAAGACCAATGTGAAGATACCTGTGATTAATGGGTTGAGATCGGATGATAGATACGACGTTATATTTGTGGTGGTCAGATATACCCAGATAGATAGTGTTGTTCAACCTCTTAAAGATAATGCTTCCAGAAACATTGTATTTGTTGGGAACAATCTTAAGACAGACGAACTCACAAAAGCACTATCGAAGAAGTCAGTTCTTTTTGCATTTGCAATGTCTGCCGGGCACAGGGAAAAGAGCTATATCAGATCAGTGTCACTGAATAAGATAACAGTTGGAAATACTAAGGGGACTCCCTCGCAGGAGAATTTTGTAAGGAATGTATTCTCCGGAACAAACTTTAAAGTAGTCTATGAATCAAATATGACAGACTGGCTCATATGCCATGCAGCATCAGTAATACCAATAGCTTTTGCCTGTTATTATGCAAATGGTGATATAAAAAAGCTTAGGCGCGACAAAGTCTATGTCAACAGGATCATGGACGCAACTATTGCGGCTTATACAGTACTGGAAGACAATGGGCATGAAATTATGCCTGATTCCGACAAAGACTTTAGGAATCCAAAGTTCAAAAAGAAATACCTTCCGTTCTATCAATTCATTTTCGCAACGAAGCTTGGAAAACTCTGCACTTCAGACCATGCGATGAATGCAGTCGATGAGATGAGTGCGCTCAACAGGGATTTCAAGGCATACATCGGGCAATACGGCGATATTCCAAAGCAGTGGACAGAACTTGAGAGGGATACTAACGGATATCTGGTGTAAATATGGAGGCCGGACGGGGAAATCCATGGATGCTTGCTGGACTATTGATTATGGCGAAAAAGGCTAAGGTTGTTGATATATGACTATACACGAATTTGGAAAAGAAAATGACAAAGTCATAGTGTTGGTACATCCATCAGTTGTCATGTGGGATTACTTCGAGTATGTTATACCACTTATGGAAAAGAAATATCATCTGATTATTCCAGCAATTCCGGGATATGACCCTGACAATAAGAGCAATTTTACAAGCGTTGAGGATATTGCAGCAGAGCTGGAAGATTGGCTTATCAAGCATGGACTAAGTGATGTTACTTGTCTCTATGGTTGTTCTATGGGTGGCAGCGTAGTGGTCAGGATGCTCGCGGATAACAGATTAAACATACGAAGCGCAGTTATAGATGGCGGTATCACTCCTTATCAGCTGCCATGGATTATTACAAGGCTGATAGCGATAAAAGATTTTCTCCTGATATACACAGGGAAGATTGGCGGGGCAAGGCTGCTGGAAAAGGCATTTTCAACTGATGAACTGTCAGAGGAAGATGCGCAATACGCGGCAAAGGTTCTTAAAATGATCAGTGCCAGAACAATCTGGAGGACATTTGAATCCTGCAACAATTATTCCATGCCGAAGTATATCCATATTGACTGTAAATACATAGAATACTGGGTCGCAGAAAAAGAGGTAAAAGATAGAAAGTGGGATGTGGAATATATAAAAAAGATCTTTCCACATACAGTATTTAGAAAGATTAAGGACACAGGCCACGGAGGGCTGGCTCCATTTAAGCCGGAAAAGTTTGTGAGGGGGATCAATAGCGTTATATGGAAAAGTATGATATCACAAGGCCGGTAATTCTGAAAAAGGGCGTATATAATCTCAATGACGAAGCAAATTTTAATTATCAGCTAAATCGCGTTATCAACTGGGATGGCGGCAGACTTGATGATGTACAAAAGGTTGCCGGCAGGATCCATAACAGTGATGATTGGAAAAGAGAACTTATCTTGCTCGGCGATGAAGCCATGAAAGAGGGCAGGACAGATAATGCCATTGCCTATTATCGAATGAGCGAGTTCTTCATGTATGACGGTGATCCTGATAAGAGAAAGTACTATGAGAAGGCAACCAAGCTCTTTTACGAGTACTATGCAGATTTCTTTGAGGGAGAAAATCCAAAGATTGAAAGATATGATGTCCCCTATGAGAATGTGAAACTCCCTGTGATGCATGTGGTGCCTTATGGTGAGAGCAAGGGGACTATACTTATCCATGGCGGCAATGACAGCTATTTTGAGGAATTTCTTTTCACTGTCCTATATATGCAGGAACAGGGCTTTGAAGTCTACATGTTTGAAGGCCCCGGGCAGGGTGGCGTAATGCGCGTTCAGGGAATGCATTTCACCCATGAATGGGAGAAACCTGTTAAGGTAATCCTGGATTATTTCAAGCTTTCTGATGTGACTATCATAGGCATATCTCTCGGAGGTTATCTTGCCCCAAGAGCAGCGGCTTTTGACAAACGCATAACTAAAGTGGTTGCCTGGTCCATATTCCCATGCTTTCAGGATATTCTTGTGAGTATGCAACCACAGGGTACGCAGAGAGCATTCCATATCCTCATGAAGCTACATGCCCGTCCACTTCTTAATCTGGTATTTGGCAAAAAAGCTAAGAAATCTCCCATAATCGACTGGGGAATCAAGCATGGATGCTATGCCTATGAGGCAAAGGATGCATATAGTTATGCCAAGAAGCTGAAGCTATATGACATTGCGCCCGTCGCAGATCAGATTACGCAGGATATGCTGATTCTTGGGGCCAGTGGAGACCATTTCATTGATTACCATCTTATCGGAAAAGAGATCAACATGCTAAGGAATGTCAGAAGCCTTACATTTCGCCTGTTTACTGACAAGGAAGAAGCGGAAAATCATTGTAATGTGGGTAATGGGAAATTAGCTATAGATGAAATACTTAGTTGGATTACACGTATTGGGAGTAAGGAATGATTGTTACAGCTGTCGCAGTGGGAACCAGGGGAGATGTAAATCCTCTGGCAGAGCTTGGCGAGGAAATGACAAAAAGGGGACATGAGTTTCGGATACTGACATCGGAGGCTTTCCGTCCGCTCATAGAAAGTAAAGGCGTGACCTTCTTAAGGCTTGATACGGATGCAGATCATGTCATGAAATATATGGTTACAGACTATAAGACTAGCCTTGATTTTGTTAATGGGCTGTTTAAGCTTAAGAAAGAAAATCCGAGGTTCATGGAGCAGACCATTGATGCTATAAAAGGCTCTGACCTTGTAATGTATGGTACGTGCTCAGCTTTTGCAAGACATGCGGCTGAGTATCTTGGAATCAAATGTGCAAGATATTTTTACAGTCCGATGGATCCGACCAGACAATACTCGCTTTATACTGATGATTTTAATTCGGACAAAGTGCTTAAAAGCTATGATGGACTTCCGGATGGAATGAGCCTCATGACAATGGTAGCTCTTAATAAATGGAGAAAGAGTGCAGGACTCTCAAAGTGGAAGATAAGCAGCAGATATACGGAACTTGATGGAAGAAAAGTACTTACTTTTTATCCGACAAGTCCACTCCTTATGCCTCCGGATCCTTCATGGGGAGACTATATACATGTGACAGGATACTGGTATCACCCGGAAGAGAGTATAAAAGATTATAAAGAACCCAAGGAACTGACGGATTTTTTGATGGCGGGTGGAAAACCCATATTTGTGGCTTTTGGAAAAGCAGAGTCACCTGAACTTGCAAGATTACAGCTGCTGACATTAGAAGCTTTGAAAAAGACTGGGATTCGTGCTATCGTGCAGGCGTTTCAGATACCTGAAAAAGACAGGATAAATACAGACAAACTATATTTTGTCGATAACGTACCATATGCTTACATCTTCGAAAAGGTTAGGGCTGTGGTTCATCATGGTGGAAACACTACGAATGGTCTGGGGCTTAGGGCAGGTCTTCCTACGCTGGTGATAGCACTGGCTCTTGATCAGCATTTCTATGGCAGGGTGGATCACAAGCTTAGATGTGGACCAAAACCTTTATACATCAGAAAGAAGTTATGTACAGCCACAGAAATCGCAGATTCTCTTAGAGACCTGGTCAGTGGAAATTACGATGTTACGGCGCAGACAA
Organism: Butyrivibrio hungatei; assembly: GCF_001858005.1. NCBI lineage: Bacteria > Bacillati > Bacillota > Clostridia > Lachnospirales > Lachnospiraceae > Butyrivibrio > Butyrivibrio hungatei. The sequence goes on from NZ_CP017831.1 coordinate 299,819, forward strand.
TTTCTGAGCTGATAATGAAAGAAAATGGCATAGAAGAGGCTGTTAAAGCAATAGAGGACTATGTTTCAGAGGGGTAAATGAGTATGCTTTTAACTGTTTTTCTTACAATTGTTTTCTGTGCTGCGATAACGCTGATGATGTTTTCTGCGGTGGCATTTATACAGAATGAAAAGTTCTTTTCTTCAGCGCCAAAGGAAGCACAGGCGGTGCTTCGTCATAGAGACAAGGAACTTTTCTATGGGGCGAGGATAATTGGATGGACACTTATGATATTCAGCCTTCTGATGATACTTGGTGTTGGAGTGATTTCAATCTGGGATGGCTTCAGGAGTGGGTTCACGTTTGGGCAGTTCTTCTTCAGATTTGTTTTTATATTCACTGTCTATAAACTCTATGACATGATCTGTTTCGATTACTTTTTGCTGATTAAGTTTCATTTCTTTCAGTTTTATTATCCAGAGGTGGAAAATGTTTATAAGAATAGGAAGTATGGCTATAACATAAAGAGTCAGTTGCTGAAGCTATTTATAATATTCCCGGCAGCGTCAGCTATTGTGGCCTGGATATGTACATTGTTTTAAGAAACGTGGAGGAGGCAGATATGTCTGACAGGAAAACTGAGATAAAGAGTGCGTATAAGAGTCTGGGAAAGGCTCACGGCTTTTATGATGGGATGATGACCTGCAGTACCTTTATGGGCAGGTTAGTCACAAAACTTGTGTGGAACATGGACAGAGAGGATGCGCTGGAATATCAGGCGAGAGCTTTTGAGATGATACCTGCAGACTTTTCAGGGAAACTACTTGAGGTTCCGGTGGGCACCGGTGTCCTTTCAATGCCGGTTTGGAAAACGCTTCCGAACGCAGACATTACATGCCTTGATTATTCGGAAAACATGATGGCATCTGCATCTCAAAGAGCAGATGAAATGCGGATAAAGAACATAGTATTTAAGCAGGGGGATGTGGGAAATCTTCCTTTTGAAGACAGTACATTTGATGCGGTTGTTTCGCTGAATGGTTTTCACGCATTCCCGGATAAAGAAGCTGCTTATAAGGAGACATTCAGAGTTCTCAAACCAGGTGGCATTTTTACCGGATGCTTTTATGTAGAAGGCGCCAACACACATACTGATAAGATGATAGACAGGTTTTACATAAAAAGCGGATTCTTCACAAGACCGTTCGAAACAGTAGAGTCCCTGGAGAAGCGACTCAAGGGACTGTACATTGAAGTCAATGTTACAAATGTTGAGAGCATTGCGGTATTCCAGTGCAGAAAGAAGGAGCTATGAGCATTAAATATGAGATCCTTAAGCGGGTAGTGAAAGCCGCGGGTTTAAAGAAGATGTGGGATGGAAAAACTGCTGAGGAGATTGTTGCAGCAAAGAAAAAGGAAAATGCAAAGAACCAGATTCCTGAGCTTAAAGATCATGAGTTTGATATAGACCGGATCAAGGTGATGGGATTTACGGTGATCAGGATGAAGCATAAAGCTAAGGCATCTCACGCTAATCTCTTTATCATCGGTGGCGGAATGGTAATGGCACCAAGACCTGACGCTGTCAAGAAAGCACTCCGTTTTGCCAAGGAAACAGGAGTGGATGTGTACGTGCCTTACTATCCCCTTTGCACGGATTATCCCCTTACCAAAGCATATGCAATGATCCATGAGACATATAAAGAGATGCTAAAGGACTATGACGCTGGGAACATCTCGGTTCTAGGTACATCATCAGGCGGTAATCTTGCGCTGGGAATGGTTCCATACATCAATGACGGGCATGATGATACACCGATGCCTGGCTATATTCTTGCCATTTCACCCGGAACCTGCGTTGAAACAGATGAAGAGTGGGAGCGGATGCTGAAGCTTAATAAAAAAGATGTGGCAATTCCGGCAAGCTATATGAGAACCGCTGTGGATATCATGAGACATGGCGATTTGTCAGTTCCTGAATACATGATATGGCTTCAAAAGGCCGATTTTACCAATTGTCCGCAAGTGACTTTTGTTTATGGCTCCGAAGAAACGTTGTATGCCTGCGCTCCATCTTTCGAAAAAGTCATGCAAAAATATGGAGTGGATTATGAGATGATCGTAGGCGAAGGCATGTTCCACTGCTATCCGGCATTCCCAATAGTGAAAGAGGCCAAGGAAGGCTGGGATAAGATGGTGGATTTAATCAGAAATACTACAAAACAGGGGAGTATAAAAAATGCAATTTGAAGAAATTGGGAATATGTCAGGAAAGACGCTTATGCTGCTTCCCGGGACATGCTGTGACTGGCAGACAAACTTTGGAACAGTAATCGATAGGTTATCAGAGAAATATCATCTTATATGCGTGAACTATGATGGGTTTGATGGAAGTGATGGTATCTTTCCTGATATGATTACGGTAACAGAGAAAATCGAGAAATATATCTGTGAGAAGCATAATGGCAGGCTTGATGGAGCTATTGGATCTTCTCTTGGTTCAAGTTTTGTGGGTCAGCTTGTTATGAGAAAGAACGTGCATATAGATCATGCTATCTTTGGCAGTCCTGACCTTGATCAGAGCGGGCCGGTATCAGCAAAACTCCAGTCAATGCTTGTTGTGCCTCTTTTAACAAGCTTTACAGGCAGTGAAAAGAAACGGAATAAATCCAAAGAAAAGCTGAAAAAAATCTTTGAAATGGATGATGAAAATGCTGAGAAATTCATGAACTGTTTTTCCAAGTTTAATCCCCGGTCCATAAAGAATGAGTATTACACAGACCTCCTGACCCATCTTAGGGATGATATCAATGTTGAACATACAAGAGCTCATTTTATCTATGCCAACAAAATGGGTGAGAAGTATCTTGAACGCTATAAGAAGTACTTCCATGATCCTGACATCAGAGAGTTCAACATGCAGCATGAGCAGTGGCTGTTCGGTGGGAAAGAATACGCAGAACCTGTGCTGAAAGCTATAGATGAATTTATGGTAATGACAGTTTGAGGGTAATATGGGGGTGACTATGGTTCTAATATTAGAGTGCATTGTGGTTTGCTTTATACTATTTCTCCCCTGTGTAGTTGTTATAGCAAATGGAACAGAACAGGGAGCTTTTTTATATGAAAAAGATGTACAGGATCGCGTCGTAGAGATGGGACTTATAACAAAGGCACAGATCGATAAGAATTGTAAATTATTCAAGATAGGCACACTTACAGTGATGATTGCTTTTGTGCTGTGGTCAGTTTATGGCATCAATGGAGCAAGAGGATTTATAGTGCCATTTCTCCAAATATATGCTATGACAATGGCAGAAGGACTATTCGATAGATTCTTTATTGATTGGTATTGGGTGGAGCATACAAAAGCCTGGACGATTCCGGGAACCGAAGATCTAAGGCCTTACATCCCCAAAAAGACGAAGATTGTGAAGTGGCTGATTACGATTGTAGGCAATCCTATTATTGCAGCTGTACTGGCAGGGATTATGATGGTCGTATTATGAGGGAGGGAAGCAGGTAACATGGTTTGGTATGTATTGGTAATTGAAGCGATAGTATTTGCAGTATTATTTACAACAATTCTTTTTGTGTCTTTTCATGGGGAAAAAATGTACAGTCCGGCATGTATCCATAATTACCCGCCTGATATTCAAGAAGAATACTTCAAAACACATGAAAGAGTGGATGTTTCATATAAATCAAAAAAGGTAGTACTGGCGAAGTCCTGTGGAATAATCATGTTTACAGTTATTCTTACCATATGCGCGAAGTTTGCCGGGGCAGTTACATTTTGGCAGGGATTCGCGATCGCTTTTGGACTCATGGTATGGATTGGAGCCTATGACACACTCTTTCTGGACTGGGTGTTATTTGCAAATATGAAAATGTTCAGGCTGGAAGGAACAGAGCACATGGACAAGGCTTACCATCAGAAGTGGTTTCATTTAAAAGGTGCTATATTCCCAGGGCTGTTGTTTGCACTGATTCCGGCAGCGATTGTAGGACTGTTCATAAGTTTGATGGGTTGAATAAGAAAAGAGCTTTGATTAAGTGGTAAGCCAGGAACAGAGCATGAAACATGTGGGTACAAGAACGCTTGGGGAAAAGAGCTTTATGTATGATCTTGTAAGAGAAAAATGAAATGATAAATTTTTGAGAAAAGTTAGCAACAACTAACATTAAGTAGTATCATGAAGTATAGTAAGTAAAAGATTGGGGATAAAGAAGTGACGGAGAGCAGTCTGTATGAGCAATACTCTTAAAAAATCTTCTATATTTAAGCGTTTTTATTCGGAATTGGCTGAGAAATACGGAAAAGCTAAGGCAAAAGATATATGGGATTATGCTGAAGAGGAGTTTTCCAGATTAAAGAATGCTGAACCATCCGCAGATAAGGCGAGTGTGTCATATGTCTTTCCGGCAGTAGCACTGTATCGTTCAGTTGAGCATTTCTATCCCGGAGAAGCTTTGGCTGTTACAAGAGGCTTTGGAACAAAGATGGGACGCAGATTACAAGGTATCTTTAGCAAGATTACTGCTTTGCCGGGCATTCCTTCACTCATGTGGAAGAGGATGGATAGAATTGCTGCAAAACTGAGCGATGGATATGAAATAAAGAACCTTAAAATTACCAAAGAACAGTGCTTCATGGATGTGGTAAGCTGTCCTCTTTATGATAAGGCACGGGAACTTGGGACTCCGGAAGCTGTTCAGATGATCTGCTGCATGGATAAAGAATATATGAACGGCTTCAGGGGAGTTGATTATAAACGGACTAAATCAGTGGCTGAAGGTGATGACTGTTGTGACTACAGGCTCACAAAGTCGTTGTAAAGGCTATAGACATGAGAAAAAGAGAATACTATGATTTAAAGTTAGCGTGGGCTAACAATTTTAAAAAGGAGGAGTGTACAATGGAACTTACTTTTGGTGATGTACAGGAAACAGCTCTTATTCCACTTGCGATAAAGGCAAGCGAGACAGCAAGATCTAATGCCAGGATAATTGATCTTAAGGCAAAAGAGATCATTGATGCGCTTGGAGTTGACGTTAGTAAATACGATCCCTTTTTATCACATGAGGGTGTAGTGGCTAGAACAATACTATACAGAAATGAGTTGAAGCGGCTTATCAGTAAATATCCGGATGCACTCTGCATAAATCTTGGATGTGGCTTTGATGATAAGTTCTTGCAGGTAGACAATGGCAAGATCACGTGGTTTGATGTGGATCTTCCGGATCAGATAGAGAAGAGACGTAAAGTGTACTCTGACAGGGACAGGTGCACAATGCTCGATGGGAGTGCGCTTGACGGAGAATGGACAAGGAAACTTCCTAAGCGAGACATGACCATCGTGGTTATGGAAGGAGTCCTTGAATACTTTTCCAAAGACCAGGTAAAGACATGCATCAACATGCTTTGTGACAGCTTCGAACATGGATATCTTCTTGCGGAGCTTCATTCTCCGTTCCTTGAAAAGAATGGTAGCCATCACGATGCTGTGAAACATACTAATGCTTCTTTCGGCTGGGGAACAAAGTCAGGCCGTGAATATCTGGATCTTGAACCAAGGATGAGCCTTGTGTCTGAAACGAGCTATAACGAAGAAATGAAGAAGTATTCATTGCGCGGAAAACTCTTTGCTATCGTTGGAAAGAACATCAACAACAGGCTTGCTGTATTTAAATGGTAAAGCATTAAGGGCGGAATGTATGGATAAGTTTAATGACATCGGAATAGATAACAAGTTAGACTGGGACAGGATAGAAAAGCTTATGCGGATAGGCATGTTTGCCGCATGCATGGTGCTTGTGGGAGATGTGCTTATAGGTTATGGGATGCATGATTCCTCTAAAACAGGTATGGAATGGTTCTTGTCAGCATATTTGCAATTATCAGATACCAGAATGTTTTGGTCAGCATTTCTGGGATTCATAGGTATTCCGCTTGAGGCACTTTGCTATTTTGGAGTGTACAGGCTGATTGTTCCTAAATCACAGAAATATGCTCATCTTTATAGAACAGGAATACTTGGGGTATTGGCTTTCGCGGGATGTGGAGTGCATGTCCCGTGTTTGTCCACATGCTTCTTTTACAAGTATATGAACGATGCTGCCCCGGAGATTGCAGTAGATGCAGCAGTGAAATTTGGTAAATACTTTCTTTTGCCGGGAATGATAGTGTTCTTTCTATTCTGGATCATCCAACATGTGGCACATATTGCAGCATTCACAAAAGGGCTGACTCCATATCCTAAATGGTGCTGGATATTCTGTCCTGCGGTAGGAATGGCCGCAGTCATGCTGTTTAAGTTCCTTCCTGAATCAGAAGTTCGCAATGCTATTACTGCTGCTTGGATCAGTATAGGGAATTTGTGGATGTTCGTTGGACTTTTGGTTATGGCGAAGAAAGTCAAGGTTGGTGACAGATGATTATTCTGATACAGATGGTTTTATTCTGCCTGCTTTTTACTGCGATGGTCATGTACGCGGTAAGAGGGGGCGCTATTGATGGATTGTATTTCTATCCGAAAGCAGTACAGGAAAGGGCTATAGATATAGGTCTTATAACAAAAGAAACTATGCAGAAAAAGCGCAAGGTCTTCATGACAGAGTTTTACATAGTAATGCTGACAGCGCTTGTACTCATTATCGGATTATGGAACAGAGTCTCTGATTTCAAAACGGCATATTTACAGGCTCTGCTATTTCTTGAAGTAATGAATATCTATGATGGTATTGTCATAGACAAGATCTGGGTTGGACATAGCAGGTTTTGGATTTTGCCTGGCTGTGAAGATATTCCATATGTTCAGACTTGGGGCCAGGTTTTGAAAAAAAGAAGCTTGCTGGCAATGATATGGATAGCAGGAGCTGCTATAGTTGCAGGGATTGTGGTGTTTTTGTTTTGAAAGGGAAATGAGATGTATATCAACGAGTATGGAAATCCTAATAATCCAAAGCTCATATTGCTGGCGCCAATGATGATATCCGGTGCAAATCTGTATGATCTGATGAGTCCGTATCTTAAGGGAGATTACTTTATCATCGCTCCCGATCAGGGAGGCCATGGTAAAGCCGGGGCATATATCAGCGCTGATGATGAGTATAGACAGCTTAAATCGTATCTGACTGATAAAGACTATAAGGATATCAAGCTTGTATACGGAGCTTCACTTGGCGTAGCAGTTGCATGGCGGCTATTCTGGGATTCTGATTTTAATTTAGAACGTGCCTGGTTTGACGGTGTTGCACTCAATAAGAGTTCTAAGATGGCAGAAGTGCTTGTGTGTAATCTGTTCAGAAAGAGAAAGAAACAGCTGGATAAGACTCATGTGGAAGCATCAAAATCCCTAGTGGATTGGTATGGCTATGACTTCGCAAAGATGATGACTAAGAACTTTGAAAGAATCACGCTGAGTGATATCGATGCAATATGCCATGCGTGCTGTACCTACGATATGAAGCCGTTGTCAAAAGAGCATCAGGCTAAACTGCACTTGGAGTATGGCGAGAAAGACTTTGACCTGAAGCTTTCTAGAAAATCTTTTGCCAAGTATATGCCGGATGTGAAGGTGGTTATTAGAAAAGGATATCCGCATTGTGGATACATGGCTGCGCATACCAGAGAGTATGTGGAAGAGATTGAAGATTTCACAAATAGATGAAAATGAAAAAGGGGAAAGTAGTGATGAATAATAAGTGGAACAAGAAAAATGCGATATGGATGGTTGTATATGCTGTAATCTATGCGGTATTCACGGTTTTGGTTTGCGTGTTGGGAGCTATTCATCCGGTAATGTTTGTGTGCTACCAGATTACAGCAGGAATCTTGTTGTCTGGTGTTGCTTTCTACGCATTTAGAAGGATACAGGCACCGGGGTGTGCAGCCATCTTCTCTCTGATGATCATCCTGCTATTTGTGATAACAGGGGATGCTGTGCCGTGGCATGTGATTCCGGTAGTTGTGATCGGAGTTTTGGCGGAGGCTGTCAGGTTCTTGTGCAAGTATAAATGGAATGGGGATGTGATCAGCACTGTAATAATGAGCTTTTCCACGTTTGGATACTATGGGCAGATATGGTTCAATCGTACATATACTTATGAATGTGCAGTAGAGGAAATGCCAGAAGGATATGCAGATACTCTGATGGCAGTAAGCCCTTTTTGGAGCCTTATAGCAGTGTTGATTGCAGGTGTGGCTCTTTCTGTGGCAATCACTGCTGTTACAGCTAAGATATTTACCAATTGAAAAAGCGTCCCCAAATGTCACCCAGATGTCACCCAATTGGCACCTAAATGACACCCAAATGGTAGTTTCCATGCGATTTTGGGCATGATATTATTATAATGAGCCAAGGAATGAACGAGAGAACAAAATCGATTCATTCTTTGGTTTTTCTTTTGCAAAAGAATAACTGTTGTGAAGCGCTGCTTCCGGTATTCCTACCGGGGTGGCGCTTTTATAATGTCCAAAAAAGAAAGGGAAATGTATGGATTTTGAACAATTCAAAGAGGAACTTGCTTCCAGCGTGAAGGAGATCATGTATTCCAAGTATGGAATGGAGGTTGAGATTGAGGCCAGAACGATGGAGAAGATGAACTCCTCCTATGAGGCACTTACTGTTAAGCCTGAGGACAGCATCATCGGTGTTAACCTCAATGCCACAGCACTTTACCAGCAGTACGAAAAGGGAATCGATATTGATGTCATTACTTCCAAGGCTGCTGAGCTTGCAGAGAGTGCACTTAACAGCAGACCTGATTTTGATATCGACTCTTTTAAGGATTACAGCAAGATGAAGGAAACACTGACGATGGAAGTTGTTTCTGCTGAGAGAAATGCTGCACTTCTTGAGACTGTGCCTCACAGGATTATGGAGGATATGGCTGTTGTTTACCGATTTGAGGTGAACACAACTACTACGGAAAGAGGTTCAATCCTGGTAACAAACCAGATGCTGGACCAGTACGGAATCACAGCTGAGCAGCTTCATGCTGACGCGTTGATTCATGCTCCTGAGGTCAAGCCTATTGTGATCGAGGGAATGGCACAGGTCCTTGCCAAGCAGATGGGAGTCGAGGATCTTGAAATGCTTGGTCTTAATATTCCACCTGAGCAGGAACAGATCTTTGTTGCTTCTGTAGAGGGAAATGTCCACGGAGCAGGAGTAATTGCTTATCAGGATTTCATGAAGTTATGGACAGAGCCTACAAGAATAAGGATTATTATAAGAATAATCCTATGCTCAAGAGCACGTTTGATTTTCTGAAAATGGTGGTTGACAGTTGGTTTGCCCATGAGTAAAATATAGTCACAAAGAAAAAGTTTGACTTTTGCAGAGCGGCATTGCACATTGTGTGATGTTAGCTCTGTTTTTCGTTATAAAGATATTTCTCGCCCTGTTTGGGGCTTTTTTCATGTATAAGTGAAATTGGGTTTGTTTTATTATCGGAATGATAGAATAAAGAAAAATGTTGATAGATGAAAAAGGAGATATACCATGACAGATTGGAATGGGAATTATTAACGATGCTATAATAATTTAGAAATACATAGTATCAAGGGGGGATTAGTTATGGCTGACCTTTTGTCCAATCCATATACATTGCTGCTATTAGGGGATATAGTAGCTCTTTTTCTGTACTATGCCATGCATTTGAGTTTTTACGTGATGCGAGAATTCTTTAAGAAGCATAGGATTCTCGTATTTATGATATATGCATTAACTGTGCTGTCTTTCTTTTACGCCAATACGCTGGGAGTGATTTATATAAATATGATAGCATCATACCTGGCATTCCTCATTCCATTATTCATTTGCTATAAAGTAAATAATATTCGAGGCATAATATATTTCATTTTCTATCTTGCTGCCCAGAGCGTAATTGAAGTATCCATCACGTTTTATGTTCAAGGCGTTCAGAGTATGGATATGGTTAAGATAAACTATGACTTTATGAATCCTCAGAGCTATGGAATTATCTTGTCTTTGCAGATTATTGTGGTCAGAGTCATCTGTCTTTTCGGAAATAAGGATAAGGACAAGAGGCTTGATAAGGAAATTCTTCCATATGTTGTGCTGCCAATCGCTACTATCATTATTTTGGTTATTGATGGCAACAGATATCTTAGAGGAGAGGAATATAACCTTTCCCAATATACTGAACTTATGGTGGTTCTTGTAGCTATTAACATACTGGTCTTTGGATTTCTTGAAAAACACACAAGACTCATGAAAATGGAGATTGAAGCAAGGCAAAATGAGTCAAAGCTTCAATCAGATGCGGTTATTATGGAGATTGCAACCAAAGCCATGAGGGAACGACTTGCTATTTCTGAGAGCATCATGCAGCAGGACAGAGCTATGCGTCATGACAGAAGACATTTTGAGGCTCTTCTTCAAACTCTTTTACAGGATGGAAAGACGCAGGAAGCCCTGGATTGTCTTAATGAGAGGCTCAAACAGGAACCCCACTCTGTAAAAAGATATTGCGAGAATACTACACTTAATGCGGCAATCACACATTACCTGTCTATGGCCGAAAAAGAGAATATAAAGGTAAATATATCTGCTAATATCCCTGTAAATCTGAATGTGGATGAGATGCAGCTTGCCATAGTGATCAGTAATCTTATAGAGAATGCTATCCATGCTTGCGAAAAAGTTCCTGAGAGTGAGAGACGGATTGACATCACGGCAAGGTATAAAAGTCAACTTCTGTTTGAGATCACGAACTCATGCGCTGAGGAAGTAAAGTTGGATGAGGAAGGACATCCGTTTAATACTGAGGAAGAGCATGGAATAGGAACTAGAAGTGTTCTTAACTTTATAAATCAGACAGATAGCGAGATTAGATATATAGCAGAAGAGAAGACTTTTAAGGTCAGGATGCTGATAAATTAAAGAATAAGTGTAAAACAGACCTTAATCAGTGAAACTGGGGTGGTTTGTTTTATTTTTGGGGGATAATAGTATTGAGAAAGGGATGTAAAGTAATAATGAAACACTACATAATAGCTAAGTTCAAGGATAGAGATGATACAGAGAAGCTCCTTCCGGAGATTAAAGCTCTTTTCCAAAAGACTCTTAATATAAAGGGCATTGAGAGCGTGATCATTCATAAGTCAAACAGTACCAGGGATAACAGATACAGCATCATGATTGAGATGAATCTGTCTCCTGAGGGACTTGAGAACTTTGACGCGTCTGAGGTCCATAAGGAGTGGAAGGCTACTTATGGCGATAGGCTTGAGAGTAAGGCGATATTTGATTGTGATTGAGGTAAAGTTGTAAAAGGTTTGAAAAATATAACTTCCAGCATAATGTACTAAGGAGAATTTTATAACCCCCCATGGGGCTTGTGGCTGTTTTTTGGTGTTGTTATCATAATAGAAGTTTTGAAAAAAGAAACCAGGGGGTTAAGAAAAATGAAACAACAAAACTTAGTAAAAAATATGGTAACAACTGCGATGTGTATTGCGTTGTGTGTTGTACTGCCGATGGCATTTCACATGATTCCGAATGCCGGATCAGTGATCAGCCCTATGCATATTCCGGTACTTATCTGCGGATTGGTATGCGGATGGCAGTATGGTCTTGTATGTGGACTTGTCGGACCGCTTCTTTCATCGATGCTTACAGGAATGCCACCAATGGCTATTTTGCCTGCAATGATGGTTGAATTGGCTGTTTATGGTATCTGTACAGGCATTATGATAAAACTTGTAAATACAGGAAAAATATATGCGGATCTTTATATAAGCCTAGTTGTAGCCATGCTAGCAGGCAGGGTTATCGGTGGTTTGTCCCGCGCTCTTATCTTTGCAAGAGGTGAGTATTCAATAAAGGTATGGGCTACAAGCTACTTTGTAACAAGCCTTCCAGGAATTATCATTCAGCTTATATTCATTCCTACAATAGTATTTGCTTTGTATAAAGCAGGATTAGCAACAAATAGTACAGTAAAAAAGGCTGCATAACATATGGATATTGTCAGTAAAGAACAGGTAATTGAATTTTTTGATGGACTGGCTGAAAAATGGGATGACTTTGCAAACAATGATGAATCTGTTACGCGTGATATCATCAGAAATCTAGGTCAGCTTGAAGGGAAAAAGGTGCTGGATATTGCCTGTGGAACAGGCTTCATGATTCCGTATTATCTGGAAGCAGGTGCAAAAAAAGTGACCGGAGTAGACATTTCAGTTCAAATGCTGGAAAAGGCCAGGCAAAAGTTCAGAAATCATTCGAAGGTAGATTTTATTAACGGAGATGCGGAGCAGTTTGAGTTTGACGAAAAGTACGACGTATGCGTTATATATAATGCATTTCCTCATTTTCCGTCTCCGGAAGTTCTTTTGCATAATCTGTCAACAGCTTTGGCAGATAACGGGAGTATTTGCATTGCTCATGGAGCCAGCAGAGAGGTTATAGATGGCTGCCACGCAGATGGAGCCTGCCACGTGTCACGGGGACTTCCTTCAGATCAGGAATTTCACGAGCTGCTTGAGAAAGAATTTGTCATTAAGACATTCATCTCAGATGAAAGAATGATAGAACTGATTGGGATAAAAAAGTGACCTTCAAATACTTTAAATACCTTATGTTAATATTACATTAGTCTTGCGAAGATAGTCTTGAAAATTACTTGAAAGTCTTTTTTATCTGCCCCAGAAACTTTTCAGCAATAGGAGTAAAGGCCTGATATTTATTCCATATGAGATATAGTTCTGACTTCAGTTCAGGTGAAAGTGGTCTGAATACCATGTCAGTTCCTTCGGTATTTATCAGATCCTTAAATGTAAGAAGTATTCCAAGGTTTTCTCTTGCAAATACAGAGCCGTTATAAGATAGTCTGAAGGATCCTTCAAGTTTTAGCTCAGGAAATCTTTCTTTAGCCCATGTTTTGATTTCATTGTTCCAGCTTTGCTCAGAGACAAACAGAGGCTGTCCTATCAGGTCAGAGACATGGATGGATTTTTTCTTTGCAAGGGGATGTGATGAAGATATGATTGCTCCCCATACATCAGCTTCCGGAAACTTAACATATTCATATTTATTGCTGTCAGGTGTTTCACACAGTACAGCAAAGTCTAAAATGCCCTTATCAAGCTTTTCAGTAACCTGCTCGGTATCTCCGCTGGTTATGTGATAAGTGAAATTAGGGTATTTTTCTTTTAACTTATAGATCTCTCTGGCAAGGTATCTGATCTGATAGCTCTCAGCCAGTCCCAAATAAATATCTCCACCTGTTATATCATCCAGGGAGTTAAATTCCTGCTCTATTTTATCTGACATAGCCACAAGATCCTGTGCCCGGTCACGCAGAAGCATCCCCTCATCAGTAAGCGAAATACTGAAGCTGTGCCTGACAAACAGCTTCTTTCCAAGTTCTTCTTCTAATGCTTTTAATGTCTTTGAAAGAGTGGGCTGGGAAACGTGGAGCTGCTCAGCAGCTTTTGACATATTTTCTTCCCTGGCAACTGCAAGGAAATATCTGAGATTTTTTATTTCCATGAAATCCTCCTTAAAGCTGACTATTTAAGCGTTATTCCAAAAACGAATATCATGATATTTATTTTATTCATTAGCGAAAATCCGGTCAAGGTTTTAATATGAAAACTGGAAGGAGAAATAAGATGGATACAGTAAAGATTCTTGAAAACCTTTCAGATATGGGCTGTGACGAAAAACAAATATACTTCATGAAGAAAATGTATGAAGAAGGTGATACTGATACGCTTTTACGAGATCTTAGGAAATGCCGTTGTCACCTTATGGATGAGCTTCATGAGAGCCAGAAAAAAGTAGATAACATGGATTTTTTAATAAGACAGATACAAAAAGAAAAATGATTCAGGAGGATGACAAAATGATCAGAAAAGAAGAATTAAACCTTGTAACTGAGTGGGATAAGACATTTAAGAAAAGTGATAAGGTAGACCATAGCAAAGTCACTTTTGCAAACAGATATGGAATCACCCTTGCGGCAGATATGTATGTTCCAAAGAACGCGGAAGGAAAGCTCCCTGCAATTGCTGTAAGTGGACCTTTTGGCGCGGTAAAAGAGCAGTGTTCAGGCCTCTATGCGCAGACAATGGCAGAAAGAGGATTCTTAACAATCGCTTTTGATCCTTCTTTTACAGGAGAGTCCGGAGGAAATGTAAGATACATGGCATCGCCTGACATTAATACGGAAGATTTCATGGCGGCAGTTGATTTCATTTCCTTGAATGAGAAGGTTGATCCTGACAGGATTGGAATCATCGGAATTTGTGGCTGGGGTGGAATGGCTGTAAATACAGCAGCTCTTGATACAAGAATCAAGGCTACAGCTGCTATGACAATGTATGACATGACAAGAGTAAATGCCAAGGGATATTTTGATTCAGAGGACAGTGAAGAAACAAGATATCAGCATAAGGCAGCTATGTGCGCACAGAGATTGGAGGACCTTAAGGCTGGTGAATATAAGCTTGGCGGCGGAGTTGTAGATCCACTTCCGGAGGATGCACCTTTCTTTGTAAAAGATTACTATGATTACTACAAGACCGACAGAGGTTATCACAAGAGAAGTCTTAATTCTAACGGAGGCTGGAATGTGATCGGTTGTGAGTCCTTCGTTAATCAGCCAATCCTTAAGTACAGCAATGAGATCAGAAGTGCAGTGTTACTTGTTCACGGAGAAAAAGCACATTCCTGCTATTTCTCAAAGGATGCATATGCAGATATGATTAAAGACAGCAAGTACGCGGATAGTAAGGAACTTATGATTATCCCTGACGCGGTACATACAGATTTATATGATGGCGGAGATAAGGATTATATTCCTTTTGATAAGCTGGAGAGCTTCTTTAAGGAGAATCTGAAATAATGATAACGGTTGAGGAAATACTGGAATATCTTAATAGAGAATGTTAAACCGATAGAGAAGAAATAAAGGATGGGATGATATGAGTAAAGTGTTAGTGATTTCTACAAGTCTTCGTGCAAAGAGTAATTCCGACATACTTACGGAAAAGCTTATAGAGGGAGCAAAAGCTTCAGGTCATGATGTGGAACATGTAAGCCTGAAAGGGAAAAATATCGGTTTTTGTATAGGCTGTCTTGCCTGTCAGAATACTCAGAGGTGTGTCATTAATGATGATGCTGTCAAGATTGCAGAAAAAGTAAAGAACTCAGACACGTTGGTATTTGCAACTCCAATTTATTACTACGAGATGAGCGGCCAGATGAAGACTCTTTTGGACAGGCTCAATCCTCTGTATCCTTCAGACTATAAGTTCAGGAATGTATATATGCTCTCTGTTGCGGCTGAGGATGAAGAGTTTGTGCCTAAAAAGGCTGAAAGCGGACTCCAGGGATGGGTTGATTGTTTTGAAAAGGCAGAATTCTCCGGCTCCTTATTCTGTGGAGGCATAGGCAATATGGGAGAGGCTTCAAGTAAATCCGAGGAATTAAGTGAAGCTTATGATTTTGGAAAGGCTTTAAAATAAAGGGAATTGTCTATGAAAAAGAGATTGATTAAGATGGCACTCAGTGTGCTCATGATGGTTTGTGTTAGTGCCTGTTCAGGTAATGCGGAAACAGTTGATGAAAATCATGATTCGAGTGCAATATACCGCACAGAAGAAGTTGATAATCAGGCTGCTGAGAATAATACTTCTTTTGATGAAACAGACATTGGAGAAACCACTATGATAATGAAGATCGGTGATACAAAAGTAAATGTGGATTGGGAAGACAACCAGGCTGTAGCAGCACTACGGGATATGGCCAGAGAAGGTGATGTCACAATCCAGATGTCAATGTATGGAGGTTTTGAGCAGGTAGGTTCAATAGGACAGAACTTGCCACGAGATGATAAGCAGACAACAACGACTTCAGGTGACGTTGTACTATACTCCGGAAATCAGATGGTAGTGTTCTATGGTTCTAATAGCTGGTCATATACAAGGCTTGGTCACATATCTGATAAGAATGCGGAAGAAATGACTGATCTTCTGTCTAATGGAGATGTTACTATAACCATTAGCCATTGAGTGCGAGATGAATCACAACTATGAGCTGGGTAGATGGACTTGGATTAGAATAAGGAGAGGTAAGGATGAGCGAGAAAATAGTACAGACAGCTGGAAAAAATCAGCTTGGAGAATTTGCACATGAGTTTGCGCACTTTAATGATGACATTCTCTTTGGAGAAAACTGGAATAATCAGGACATTGATTTAAAAACAAGATGCATGATCACAGTTGTGGCGCTTATGGCGCAGGGTATCACTGACAGCAGCCTTAAGTATCACATTGAAAATGCAAAAAATCACGGTGTATCCCAAAAGGAAATGGCAGCAATCATAACACATGTGGCTTTCTATGCAGGATGGCCAAAAGCGTGGGCAGTGTTTAATCTGGCAAAAGAGGTTTACGGTGAACAACTTCTGGATTGACAGATAAGGAGGTTTGACACAGCTATAAAAAAGACCGGAACAGTAATGCGTATAATTACTGCTCCGGCCTTTTATGTGTCAGTCTTCCAACAGATTCGTCATGCTCTTCATACTAAGAGCAATAGTGGATGCATTGTGAAGAAATGCGGTGGTCGTTGGAGTGAAGATTCCAAGCATACCCATGATGATCAGGAATGAATTGAATCCAATAATGGAATTATAATTCAGGTTGATCCTTCTCATCAGCCCAGTACTTAGATCTCTGAGAGTCAAAAGAACTCCGAGATCATCGGAAGATATAGTTATATCTGCAATCTCTTTTGCAATGGAAGCTCCTGTGCTTACTGCTATTCCGGCATCAGCTTCGGAAAGAGCAGGGGAGTCATTGATACCATCACCGATCATGATTACCTTTCTTCCTGCCTCATGCTCTTTTCTTATGAAGTTAGCCTTGTCTTCAGGAAGGACTTCCGAGAAGTATCCGGTAACGCCGGTTTTTTCCGCAACAGACCTGGCAGTTCTGTCGCTGTCTCCGGTCATCATAACAACATTTTTAAAGCCTGCTTCTTTTAACCTTCTTATTACTGAAGGCGCCTCGTCTCTTAGAGGATCCTCGATAAGTATTACAGCAGCAAGTTCTTCGCCTATAGCCATGTACAGGTGCGAATATTCAGGCGGAAGAGAATCGAATTTCTCAGTAAATCCGCTTGGAACAGTACACTTTTCATCCTCAAAGATATAATGATGACTTCCGATGCACACTTTTTTACCATCTATTGTGCTGGAAATACCATGCGCAACGATATAGGCGGCTCTTGTGTGCTTCTCCTCATGAGTGAGTCCTTTGACTTCTGCAGCCTTTACCACGGCGTTGGCTATGGAGTGAGGGTAGTGCTCTTCAAGGCATGCAGCAAGGCGGAGCATTTCATCTTCGTGGTTGTCTCCAAAAGTAACAACCTTCGCAACTTTAGGTGTGGCATGAGTCAGAGTGCCGGTTTTGTCAAAGACGATCGTCTTTGCTTCGGCTACAGCTTCCATGAACTTTCCGCCTTTTACAGAGATCTTGTAATCACCGGCTTCTCTCATTGCTGAGAGTACAGAAATTGGCATTGCGAGCTTTAACGCGCAGCAGAAATCCACCATAAGTATGGAAGTGGCCTTGGTAGCATTTCTTGTAAACAGCCAGGTAAGAAGTGTCGCTCCAAGAGTGTATGGGACAAGTCTGTCAGCCAGATGCGCTGCCTTTGCCTCTGATTCGGACTTGAGCTTTTCGGATTCCTCTATCATGGCGACAATCCTGTCGTATCGTCCCTGACCCTGAGCCTTCTGCACTGTTATTACAAGTTCACCCTCATCAATAACGGTACCTGCATATACAAGTGACCCTTCGATTTTGTGCACCGGTTCGGATTCACCGGTCATGGCAGCCTGGTTTACAGATGCATCACCACTGCATACAACTCCATCAAGAGGAATCATTGTGCCGGTGCGGACTACGATTCTGTCATTCTCTTTTATGTCGGAGATATTGGCCAGCACTTCCTGACCGTCAGAGGAGAGCGTCCATACCTTGTCTACATTGAGGGACATGGCTCTTGCGAGGTCATCAACGGATTTCTTGTGAGTCCAGTCTTCCATCATTTCGCCCATTTCAAGAAGGAACATCACGTTGCTGGCTGTCGCATGATCACCTCTAAGCAGTGATACTGCGATGCTGGTAGCATCAAGGACAGATACCTCAAGCTTGCCGGAAAGTAGGCACTTAAGTCCCTTGATAATGTAAGGAACAGCCTTCAGGTAAATGATCACTTTTCTTATCGACAACGGGATGATGAAGCTGCGCACAAGTTTTCCTGCAATGTGGAAAAACATCCTGTCTTCGTACTCGATACGAAGATCACGACCGGTATGCTCAGGCACAGCAACATCCGTGCTTTCGCTATACTCGGAAAAAGCCTGTATCAGATCATTCCTGCACGAAGAGTCATAGAAAACTATGGCATTTGATGTTCGCTCATTGACATCAGCTTTTTTTACAAAGGGAAGTGAAGACAGATAATATTGGATTTTATCTGCTTCAAAAGAAGACATATGGCGCACAGCTATGTGTACGCGCATACGTCCCCCATTTTCATGCAATATTTTACAGTTCATAGTATGCCTTTCAAATTAAGCTTACTGATTGCTTATGCATTAGCTGCTTCTGTCTCAGCATTAGCGAGAACAGCCTTTGCATCCTCTATTTCTTTTGCCCTTTCATCAGCATATCTTTTCTCGTTGATCTCTTTAGCATCAGCGCTGATATCCTGACAGTTCTCCTTGATATTTGTATAGGTCTCAAGGCATGCGTCCTTGCATCTGTATGCTGCAGCAGTTACATGTGTGTAGCATTTCTTTGCATCTTTGCTGGAGAGAATCTTAACGCCTGCTGTACCAAGTACAAACCCGCATGCTACCTTTCCTATTGTGCTCCAATTGATCATAAAAAAGCCTCCTAACTATATGATTACAATACGTATTCTTTCGTGTTGTTGCCCTAATTATAAATCAGTAAAAAGAGTGTAGAAGCGGCTAACAAGTGATAATTTTTCTCAATAGCATGTGGATGGCCCATCTGCCTGCTTATGGAAGAGACAGCTGCTCCTTTTCTTTTGCCAATGTGATACAATTGTGTTAGTCATGACTAACTATAATCAAAGAGAAATGGTAATCTGAGGGAGAATGAATCGTTTTGGACTATAAAAAACTGAATGCAATTATATATGCATTACTTGCGGCGCTGTTCTATGCGATAAACATACCATGTTCGAAACTGCTTCTTAACAACGTGTCACCGACATTCATGGCTGCATTTCTTTATCTGGGAGCAGGTCTTGGAGTCGGGATCATGTATATTTTCCATGCAAAGAAAGAATCCACAGAAGAAAGGCTTGGAAGAGAAGACGTACCATATACTTTTGCAATGGTTGTTTTGGATATTATAGCGCCAATCCTGCTGATGATAGGCATAAAACTGGGAACAGCAGCCAACGCATCACTTCTTGGAAATTTTGAGATCGTTGCAACAACGTTGATCGCATTCGGACTCTTCAGAGAGAAAGTATCCACAAGGCTGTGGGGAGCAATATCTCTTATTACAGTGGCAAGTATAATACTTTCATTTTCAGGAGAGGGGAGCTTTTCTTTTTCACTAGGATCGGTGTTTGTCCTTGGGGCAACTGTTTGCTGGGGACTTGAAAATAACTGTACGAGAAAGATATCCGGGAAAAGCACTTATGAAATAGTGACTATAAAAGGAATCGGATCGGGGACAGGATCGTTCATAGTTGCTATGGCACTTGGAGAGAACATCCCGAGGCTTTCATATATAGGAATAATTATGATTCTTGGTTTTGTTGCGTATGAACTCAGTATATTCACGTACATCAGAGCACAGAAGACTTTGGGAGCCGCAAAGACAAGCGCTTATTATGCGGTAGCACCGTTTATTGGCGTGGTAATGTCAGCTGTATTTTTGAAAGAAAGATTTACGATGTTGTTTATAATTGCGCTGATAATAATGATTACAGGGACTGTACTTATTGTCAGGGATACACTGATACATAGCCATAAACATGCTCACACACATCTGATAACGCATACGCATGACGGATCTACACATACGCATGCTATCGAGCATTCCCATGATCACACCCATGTGATCATGGAGGGAAAACATGGGCATACACACAGTGTAGAGGAGTTGGAAACCGCTCTGGGACATAGGGGAGAATTGTAAGATAAATTGGAAGTTAATCTAATCACACCCATAAACATTTAAAGAATATTGCCGATATAAAAGATAGCAACGGAAATGCGTGTCTTTTCAATGGAATGAACATCCTTGGAAGGGCACGTTTTTTCATCCTAAATTATCTGGAGGCAAACATGGGTATAGCAGCGATAGCGAATGATTATTTAACAAGACCATTAAGATCTGCAGCTGGAAAAGAGACAACTCCCGTCATAAGTGAGACTGAAAGCTTTGGACAGAAGCTACAGGCTGAAACTGAGAAAAAATGTCCATACAGCTTTCTGGCGAAGGATGGAGTCATACAGTACAAAGGAGTTACTTTTGTCTGTGATTACAAGCAAAATGCCATAACTCTGGGAAATATGTATGAAAAGGATAAGGTCCTTAAGATTGCCCTTCCTAGTGGTGGGAGCCTTCATGTCAACGTGGACAACATTGATACTCTCGCCAAGGCAGCGAGTATGTTCACTCCAGAGGATCTCAACGCTATAATGCGTGCTATCCATGAGTATAATCATTGCACCAGGAAACGCATGGAGATAGAAGAAGAGAAAGCTGAGACTGTAGAGGAAGCTGCTGCAGAGTCAGAAACTCCTGATGCTGAGAAAGAGTCAGAGGTGGACAATACTGCACTGACAGAGCAGATCAGCGCGTTCAGGATGGAGCTGTACTACAAGCTCATCAATAATGAAACTGAGATCAAAATCCAGATAGGCAGCCAGGAGATGAGCATAAAGGAATGGGATAAGCTCATGGACAACATTGATAAAGAACTTGAGACTATTCACGAAGCACTTCTGGAGAAAGAAGAAAAGCAGTCTGAAAAAGAGCAGGAAGAACAGATCAGAAAGCTTTTTGAAGATAGAAACGCAAATGAAGAAATGACTAATGTTGTTGGCGTATAATTTGTGCCATAAAAAACGTCCCCAAATGTCAACTAAGCATATTTTTTTTACATATAAATCGGAGTTATCGCCCATAATAAATACAGTGTATTAGAAAGAAATTGCAACTTGTACTATCATTTATTTCATACTAGGATCATGATTGCATATGTGAGGTGAATCCGATGATAAATACAAAAGTAAAGAGTTTTCTAGAGGAGAATGGCTTTGGTGACAGGCTTACAGAACATGTTGAGACAATAGACACAGTAGAGCATGCCGCACAGCAGATAGGTTGTACGGAACCTGAGATTGCAAAGACCTTGTCTTTTATTGTGAATGAGAAACCTGTGATCATTGTAATGTCAGGCGATGGAAAAGTGAACAGCTCCAAGTTTAAGTCTTTATTCCATACCAAGCCTCATATGATACCCAGAGAGCAGGTCGTTGACATTACAGGCTTTCAGCCTGGTGGAGTGTGTCCTTTTGCTGTGCCAAAAGATATCCCGATATGGCTTGACGTTTCAATGAAGAGGTTTGAATACGTTCATCCTGCAGGGGGCAATGAATTCACATCAGTTAAGATAGCACCGGATGAACTTGAGAAGGTAGTAGATACTCAAGGCTGGTGTGATGTGTGCAAAGGTTGGGAAGAAGAGTAAAAGTAGAGCTTATATTGAATAACCGGCACTGTGCAGAATAAAAACAATCCCGCAATTTTTGCGTGGATTGTTTTTTTATTGCGCGTATATACTATGTATATACAGTTGTTACAAGAATACGCCAGTTCATTAGGAATTAAAACATAGACGTAATTACTTATCCCAAATTACGCAAAATTTTTTAGATAAAGCTTTTAGACGTAAAGGTACTATTAAAATATATGTGCAGGCTTGATTTTGTAATCGCAGATATTATGGGCATGAAGCTTGTAAGGACAAAGACATTGGCGGAAGGAGCGGATTTGTGTGATTTTCGCTATAGCAGGGGATAAAAGTGTAGAAGAATTAAGACTTTGAGTCCATGAACAAATATGCTCCAAGTACTGCATTGAACCCTACTGCAGCGAAAACGCTGAATCGTTCAACAATCCCAAAGTAGTCTGGCGATACCGCACTCTTGCCGATTGCACCGACAAACATCATAGCAAGTGCGATCGAAGCCCAGATACCAATTCCCTTCATGCCATTCTTTTTAAATCCTGCTACGATCAGTATGGTCAGTGATGAGATGGAAAGTAGCACGACAGCTATCGTAATAACAATATGCATTTTTTCCTGAAAAGTAGATATTTCTTTTCCACTGTCAGTAAGCGGAAACATCCTGTATCCAATCGCCGAGATCCAGTTCATAATGGCAAAAAGATAAATACCCAACCGAAACAGTTTTGTACTGACTTTTTTATCTGATACAAAGATAGAAACACACATCATGCATACCGGACTGCATACATTATATGCCGCCGCTAATTGGTTCCACAGAAGCCGCGATGGTGCCGTTTCAGCAGAAAGATCGCTTACTGCCTGTGCCATCCAGTTATATCCTGGATAAGCCAAAGGAGCAAAGATCACAGCTAAAGCGTAGCTTATTAATGATATAACACCGGTTAGTCCGGACAGGTTGATCAATTTTTTTTTCATCTTCATGCCTCCATTTGCTTACAGAACCACTGTATATATTCTATTATTTCCTTTGGCAGTTCTGCTGCCATATGCACATCACTTTGCCCTGCCGTGATCATATCCATCTGTCTGTCAACGAGAGAATGGACTGTCATGGCGTAGGAAAGTGCTGCTGTATCTACATTCTCATTCTTCATTTTCCCGTGTACTACCAGACCATAGAAGAGATTCTTCGTAAGGGAGATCATCCGGTCGGTCTCATCCAGCATGATCTGAGCCGCAACAGGGGAAATGCTCCGCTCGGAATAAAGAACCTTGAAGAACTTCATCATGTTCTCATCTGAAAGGAAACAAAAGTAAGTAGATATGCTTTCCATCAGTATCTGTGCGAGGCTCTTATCTTCCGGGAAAGCGTCAGCCTGGGATGTAGTACTGGAACCCAATTTTGCCTTTTCCCTAAGAAACGTATACATACTTTTTACAAGTTCTTCTTTGGACTTGAAATGATTGTATAGCGACGGTTTTCTGATTCCGACTTTATCTGCAATCTGAGATAGCGATACGGATTTCAGCCCATATTCAGATGCAAGCTCTAAAGTAGCATAGATTATTTCTTCTCTTCTATTCATTATTCTGTCTCACTTTCGTATGGTAGTCATTATACTACCGACTGTTAGTTTGTCAATAGAAATGTGACAGCATCATTATGAAGGCGTGAATTATGGATATATAGTCCAAACTTATAGCCAACAATAAAGATCATGTATTAGCCAGGATGAGTAAGCTCCATTATGATTATTCTCAACAAGAAACAAAAGAAATGATGGCTT
This sequence comes from Butyrivibrio hungatei, assembly GCF_001858005.1. NCBI lineage: Bacteria > Bacillati > Bacillota > Clostridia > Lachnospirales > Lachnospiraceae > Butyrivibrio > Butyrivibrio hungatei. Next base: position 323,382 of record NZ_CP017831.1, read on the forward strand.
GAGAAATGTTTAATTTATACTGGAGGAGGATCATTATGGAGATCAATGTATTAGAAATTGTAGCACTCATATCGGCACTGGCATTATTTGGAGTTTTGTATTTTCTTAAAAGAAAACATGTGGATTTTGGAATCAGGACACTGATTGCGACAGCCTTTGGTGTGTTATTAGGTCTGATTTTCAAAGAGAATTACAAGTATGTTGCAGCTTTTGGAACAGTGTATGTAAACGCACTTCAGGCATTTGTGGTTCCGCTTTTGTTATTCAGCGTAATAGCAAGTATCACAAATCTTGGAGATCAGGTTAAGCTTCATAAGGTAGGACTTAAATCAGTTCTTTTCCTTCTCCTGAACACTTTTACAGCAGCAGTCATTACTCTTGTAGCAGCTCTTTTACTGGGGCTTGGAAAAGGCTTCCAGTATACTGTAGAAGCAACAGAGGCAAGAGAAGTTCCTACAGCAGTTGAGGCAATTGTAGGTCTTTTCCCAAGGAATCTTATAAATGAATGGGGAAGCAACACCGTTGTACCTATCCTTATATTTGGACTGGTAGTGGCGCTTGCATATAACAAGGCTGTGAGAAAAGATGAATCGGTAAAGCCTTTTAAAGCATTTGTAGATGCGGCAAATACAGTACTCGGCAAGGCAGTAAGTTTCATTGTATCCTTCACACCTTATGCAGTAACAGCGCTTATTTCAAGGGCGGTTGGAAGAAGCAAACTCGAAGATCTTTTACCACTTCTTTCTGTACTCGTGGTTGCATACGTACTTGCAGCAATACAGCTCTTTGGAATTGAGAGCATTCTCATAGCTGCGATCGGAAAGCTTAATCCTGTCACATTCCTTAAGAAAATCGCACCTGCAGGAATCGTAGCATTTACTTCACAGAGTAGCGTTGGTACACTTCCAGTTACAGTCAGCAAATTGAAAGAGGACCTTGGAGTTGATGGAGACGTTGCAGCATTCACAGCAGGACTTGGAGCAAACCTTGGAATGCCAGGATGCGCAGGAATCTGGCCTGTACTTCTTGCAGTATTTACGATCAACCAGCAGGGAATCAGCTACTCAGCAGGACAGTATGTGCTTCTTATAGCACTTACACTTCTCGTTTCAATTGGAACAGTAGGAGTTCCTGGAACAGCAACTATCACAGCAACAGCTCTTTTCACAGCAGCAGGACTTCCAGTTGAGCTTATAGTTCTTTTCTCACCTATCTCATCAATCGTAGATATGGCTAGAACTGCGACAAATGTAGTCGGAGCAGCTACTGCAACAGTTCTGACAGCTGAGACAGAAGGACTTCTTGATCATGAAATATATAATGGCAAGGTGACAGAAAACGTAGCTGAAGCCAAGAAAGTATCAGCAGCTTAAAAGTGAATAGGGTGGTTATAAAAATTTAATAAGCTAAAGAGCGTACGTAATAACGATAATATGCTACTATAAATTGTGTAAGTATCATGTACGAAGGAGGTGCACGAGTGCAAGTTATAGTAGGTAAATCATCAAATTCTAATGCTGAACTGGCTGTAAAAGAGGCAACATCCGGAATTGCTTCTGCAGCAGGTATGTTTTTCCAATGCCCATTCGATATGTTAGAGGAAGTTTCATCCTTACTTTCTGAAAAGTATCCTGATGTCCCTCTGATTGGAACTGGTGGAACATCCTATATTGGATCAGAAGCTACAGATAAAGTCCTGGTAATAGTGGCTTTTGAATCAGGGGCAACTACGAAGGCTGGTGTTTTACGTTATCTTTCTTCATCACCTCTCTTTGATATTATGAATCTTGAAAAGGCACTTAGTGATGTAAGGCCAGGGCAGCAGGATACCGTATGTCTTGAATTTTGCACAAATGATGAAGAGCGACTGGTTACTTCTATGAATGTAGCTCTCGAGAAGTCGAATGTTCCTGTAGTCGGAGGAACTGTTTTTGGTACTCCATCTGGAAAAGTAAGTAAAGTATGCGTAAATGGTGTGCTTTATGAAGATGCATGTGCGTGGATAGTTGTAAAGAATAACACAGGCAAGATCAGGACATATTCGGAAAATATCTACGAAGTTCCTGAGAATGCCAAGACTCATGTAGCTACCAAGGTCAATGCCCAGAAGCGAGAGCTGGTAGCTCTGGATAACAGGCCTGCAGCTGATGTTTATGCAAGTGAGCTGGGCATCTCTAAGAGCAATATCGTTGGAAACGTATTTAAGAATCCTCTTGGAAGAATTGTGGGGGATGACACCTATATCATCTCTCAGTATGAGGTAAGTAGTGACGGAGGTCTTATAAATTACAAAAAAGTCTGTGAGAATGATACCATCTGTATTCTGGAGCTTCAGGATTACAGGGCTATCAATGAGAGCACAAGAGATAAGATAAAATCTGAAAACGGTAGGATCTCCTTTATTTATTCCGTTAACTGTATATATAGACATCTGTTTTTCAATAATGAGAAATACCTGGGCACTTTCCTAAGTGATATGGCAAGAGTTGGCAATCATGTAGGCATTGTAGGAGGCGGCGAGCAGTACAAAAAGCAGCACGTCAATCAGACAATGGTATGTGCAGTGTTTGAATGAAAAATGGAGGGATAATACATGTTTTGGAATAGAAATAACGAAGAACAGTCAGTTCAAAAAGAGTTAAAATCCCCATCAAAGTCGCTGAAAGAGCAGCTTGCACCTCTTAGTGAGATTGGACGTTTTGCGATAGAGCAAAAAAACAAGCTCCAGGAAGAGGAATCTGTGACAATTGAAGGAATAGAGACTATCGAGAACTCTTTTGGCCTTGTTCAGCAGAAGTATGGAAACATCGTAGGAAGTGTTGATAGTTTCCAGAGCCAGTTTAGCTCTATCAGAGAGGTTACAGACCATTTTGACAACATCATAAATGAACTTATGAAAACTGCAGATAATTCCAATGCAGGAATGAAGAAGGTTGATGAGAGTTCAGACTCTGTTTCTGAGACCATAACAACAATGCAGTCGGTATTTGATGAGTTCCAAAAGAGCTTTGATGATATCAAGGACAAAGTTAATCAGATCAATTCCTTTGCATCTCAGACAAATCTTCTTGCTTTAAATGCTTCTATCGAAGCGGCAAGAGCTGGAGAAGCAGGAAAAGGATTTGCAGTTGTTGCAACTGAGGTCAATTCTCTTTCTCAGGAGATAAAAGCACTGGTAAATGAGATTGGAACCAGCATGGCAGAGCTTCTTGAGAATAATAACAGGCTAATGTCTTCCCTTGAGGATACCAGAACAGCTATCGAGCAGTCACATGAGAGGATCACAGAAACGGAAGAAGTGATCAATTCCATCAGAGAGGTTGCTGATAATGTTAGGGAAGAAGGCGAGCAGATGAGCCGCGTCATCAAGAGCTGTGATGATGAGATGGATAACGTTGCCGGAAATATCGAGGAATCAAAAGGATACTTCAGCGATGTGGAGAGAAATGTCAAACAGCTCAAGAACAAGATAACCATGAAGGGATACATGTTTGAGGACATGAACAACGTACTCGAACAGATCTCACCTCTGGTAACCAAGATAGTTGAGGAATCAGGAAAATAAATATTTTAAAGTAAAGCTCACGATCTGTGAGCTTTATTTTTTTGGATTGAAAAACAGACAGGTTTTGTGAATTCTTTGTAAAATATTTTAAAAACAACTTGAATAAAGGACTTTATCGTGGTAAAGTGTTTCCTGTTGCGCGTAAGCGCTGGGTTTGGCATACCTAAAGATCTTATATATTGGCCACTTAGGAGGAAATATTATGAAAAAGTTTTTAGAGTCCATTACCTTTCAAAATCTGTTTGTCTATTCACTCATCCTGGTAGCATTCATAAGCTACGCACTGGTAGTCAACTCATCTATGACGGCTATCGTATCACAAGCAGTTATCGCAAGTACCAACGTATCTGAGGTACAGTCTCAGGAATCAACCCTTAGACAGGATATTATCCACATTTCAGCAGAGATCAACAAGAACCTCGGTCAGTTTAGTGCCGGAACCAAACTGACACAAAGCGACTTTGCAGATTATGATGCATATGTAGCCGACATCGAGACACGCATCAGCTATCTGGAAGGAAGTCTTGTGGCTACCAATACAGCGGAAGGCGCTGAGCAGGTGGCAACACTTCGTGCAGCGTTAACTGAATACGTTGCAGGCGCGGAGGAACTTGAGAAATATATTCTTGGCAATAACCTGGCGGGAGCCATGGGCTACGTATCTACAGGTTATGGAACAAGCCTTGATAATGTGAATTCAGCTCTTTCAGCTGTGGAAGAATCTATCACAGGCCTTGTAGAAGGCATGGATGCATATCTTACAGGTGAAAAGCATAATGCAAATGCCAAGGGAAGTGTGATCCTTGCAATCGTTATCCTGGTGATCATTGCATCATACCTACTGAGCTATTTCAGGATCAACAAAGTTGTCACTGGAATATCAAAAGAAGTAAGGACGATCATTTCTGACATCGACGAAGGAAGGGGTGATCTTACTTCACGAATCCAGACAAGGACTAATACAGAGCTGGCTATGATCTCAGATTCTTTTAACCAGTTCATGGAAACATTACAGGGAGTCATCCGTGACGTGAAGAGCGGAGCAGATGTTCTCACAACATCAAGCGGCAGTGTCCTTAGCAGGATCCAGAACGCTGGAGATAACGTAACTAATACAACAGCAGCAATGGAAGAGCTCTCAGCTTCTATGGAAAGCGTAGCAACAGCAACAAATGAGCTTCAGGAAAGAGTTCAGGTTGTTCGCGAGGCATCAGATGCCATCGATGTTCAGGCCAAAGCCGGTGAAGAAAAAGCTAACGTGATCAAAGAAGAAGCAGATGTCATCAGACAGGAAGCTACAGCCAAGAAAGAAAATACAGGCGTTAAGATGAAGGAACTTTCTGAAGTTCTGGAAGCATCTGTAGCAGAGTCAGAGCAGGTTAATCATATCAGTGAACTTACTAATGAGATCCTTGAGATCGCAAACAAGACAAATCTCCTTGCGCTCAACGCATCAATCGAAGCTGCAAGAGCAGGCGATGCAGGTAAAGGTTTTGCAGTAGTTGCTGATGAGATCAGTAAGCTTGCTGCTAATTCAAAGGAAACAGCAGGTAACATCCAGCAGATTTCTGACATTGTTACAACAGCAGTCAAAACCCTTGCTGATAACGCAATTCAGGTCATCGAGTTCATCAATGAAAACGTACTTGCTGACTATGATGCCTATGTTGAGACAGGTGCCAAGTATGAAAATACAGCACTCCTTATTGAGGAGATGCTCGTTAACTTCTCTTCAGGTGCCAACAAGCTCAATGAAGTTGTGGGCGATATGACAGAGCGTATCAACAGCATTTCATCATCAGTTCAGGAGAGCTCAAATGCGATCAATATGTCTGCTGCATCTTCTACAGAGATCGTTGGTGAGATCCAGGGTATCAACGAAGCTATGGAAAAGAATACAGAAGTAACAAGACAGCTCAACGAGCAGACACAGAAGTTTGAAGTAGTATAAGAATCATAACCTCCACTTACGATCAGAGATGATGCCCCCTAGGTTTATGCCTGGGGGTATTTTTGTTATAGGAGAATGAGTATAATGTACTTATGGCAGGAAATATGTTAGGAGGAGTTAAGGGATAATGGTAAAAAAATACAGACTTGGAAATCCGATAGAAACAGATTCAGTAGTGGTTTCAATACAGGAAGAAAAAAGCACTATCCCATATTTTGATATAGTACAGGGAAAAAATGAGCTTAGATTCGACATGGATGAAAATGACCATGTATTTGGACTTGGCGAAACTGTACGAGGAATTAACAAAAGAGGTTATATCTTTACCAGCAAGTGCGCAGATGATCCAAATCATACTGAGGATAAAAGATCTCTGTATGCTGCTCAGAACTTTTTTGTCATCTGGGGAAACGGCAAGGGATTCGGAATGTACGTGGATACACCAGGATGTGTATCCTTTGATATAGGCTATACAGATACAAATGTCTTTTTCATTGAGTTTGAAGATTTTGATGCCAACATATATGTGATCGATGGCGCAAGTATCCTTGATATCGTAAAAGAGTTCAGGGGCATTATCGGAAAGAGCTATATTCCTCCAAGATGGGCATTTGGCTTTGGTCAGAGCAGATGGAGCTATATGAATGAGGACCAGGTCAGAGAAGTTGTAGATAATTACGACAAGAATGATATTCCAATCGATAGTGTTTATCTTGATATCGATTACATGGAAAGATACAAGGACTTTACAGTCAGCGATGAGAGATTCCCTGATTTTAAGGCCTTTGTAGAGGAGATGAAAAAGAGAAACATACACCTTGTTCCTATCATCGATGCCGGTGTTAAGATCGAAGAAGGCTATGATGTATACGAAGAAGGCGTAAAGAACGACTATTTCTGTAAAAAAGAAAATGGTGAAAACCTTGTTGCCGCAGTCTGGCCGGGCAAGGTTCACTTCCCTGATTTTTTGAACGAAGATGCAAGAAAATGGTTTGGGGATAAGTATAAAGTTCTTTTGGACTACGGAATAGACGGCTTTTGGAATGATATGAATGAGCCAGCTATCTTTTATACAGAAGATCATTTAAAAGAAGTATTTGAAAAGATAAAGGAATATGAAGGAAAGAATCTTGATATCAGATCCTTTTTTGACATGCAGGGCATGGTTGGAGGCCTTGCCAACAACGATGAAGACTACAGGCGATTCTATCATGAGTACAAGGGAAAAAGATACAGACATGATAAGGTTCACAACCTGTTTGGCTACAATATGACAAGAGCTGCAGGTGAGGCTTTTGAGAGACTTTCTCCTGACAAGAGGATCCTTATGTTCTCCAGATCTTCATATATCGGAATGCATCGCTATGGTGGAGTCTGGTGCGGAGATAATAAGTCCTGGTGGAGTCATCTGCTTCTTAATATCCAGCAGATGACTGCACTTAACATGTGCGGATTTATTTATAGCGGAGCTGACGTTGGAGGCTTTGGAGCTGATGTCACAGAGGATCTTTTGCTGAGATGGGCTGAGTTTGGCATATTCACACCTCTTTTCAGAAATCATTCTGCAGAAGGCACAAGAAGACAGGAATTCTACAGATTTACTGATACTGAGAGTTTCAGAAATATCTCAAAGCTAAGATATGCTCTGATCCCATACCTTTACTCTGAATTTATGAATGCAGTCGATAATGATGAAATGCTCTTTAGACCTCTCTGCTTTGATCATCCCGAGGATGACATGGCATATGAAGTTGAAGACCAGCTATACGTAGGCTCCAGCATCATGATCGCACCAGTTTACAAGCAGAACGCAAACGGCAGATACGTATACCTTCCAGAAGACATGAAGCTTTGCAGATTCAGAAGCTACAACGACTACGACGTTGAAGTCCTCGGCAAAGGGCATCACTATGTAAAAGCTGCTCTGAACGAAGTACTGGTATTTATCAAAAAAGGTCATGAACTTCCTCTTGCTACACCGGCAAGCAGAACAGAGGACATCGACTACAACAACCTAAACTACGAACGCTTTTAATCCAAAATGAGCCCTAGGGACGGAGGTTAGGGCTCATTTTGCTATTTAATTGCAACGAGACATGAGTGTGCTATAATCCTTTCAAAAGAGATTTAAGATATCAAAAGAAATTGAGGATTAGCTATGAGCACAATGCAAAAACCAAATGAGATGCTTCTTGATAAATATGAAAAACTTAAAGGCTACCTGCGCTCTTTAGAGAGCGTAGCGGTAGCTTTTTCTAGTGGAGTTGATTCAACATTCTTGCTGTATGCGGCAAAAGAGGCTCTTGGCGATAAGGTTATGGCAGTTACGGCATCCTCTTGCTCTTTTCCTAAGAGAGAACTTAATGAGGCGCTTGAGTACTGCAAGTCACAGGGAATCAAGCACGAAGTTGTAGAGTCAGAGGAACTTAAGATAGAGGGATTCTCTCATAATCCTAAGAATAGATGTTATCTCTGCAAACACGAGCTATTTGAAAAAATCCGTAAGATAGCAGATGACAATGGAATGAAAGAAGTAGCTGAAGGTTCTAACCTTGATGACAATGGCGATTACAGACCAGGACTTCAGGCAGTTGCAGAGCTTGGGGTAAAGAGTCCGCTTCGTGAGATCGGCTTTTCCAAGGAGCAGATAAGGATAATGTCCAATTACCTTGGACTACCTACCTGGGATAAACAGTCCTTTGCCTGCCTTTCAAGCCGCTTCCCTTATGGTGAAGAGATCACAGAAAAAAAGCTTTCTATGGTGGATAAGTCAGAGCAGCTCCTGTTAGACCTTGGCTTCCATCAGCTGAGAGTCCGTATCCACGGCGACATGGCAAGGATTGAGCTTGATCCAGCTGAGTTCGACAAATTCATGCAGGAAGATGTCAGAACTAAAGTCTATGACAAACTCAAGGAGTTCGGATTCACCTACGTTACTCTTGATCTCAAAGGCTATCGTACTGGCAGCATGAATGAGACTCTTTCTGCAGATGAGCTAAAGAGCGCAACAAGAAATTGAACTTAATTTTGCGATAACCATTGCTTATTGCAGACAATAAATCTTAAGTATTAGCCAACTAGTAGCACTGGCGCTATCATTTATTTCAACAAAACGACTTGAACAAAAAAATGTGTGAAAAGAGTAGGAGGAAGTTGAAATGAGTGATTACAGATTTGAGACATTACAGTTACATGTAGGACAGGAACAGCCTGATCCAGCAACAGACGCTAGAGCAGTACCTATTTACCAGACAACTTCATACGTATTTAGAAATTCACAGCATGCAGCCGACAGATTCGGACTTGCTGATGCAGGAAATATTTACGGAAGACTTACAAATTCAACTCAGGACGTATTTGAAAAGAGAATCGCAGCTCTTGAAGGCGGATCAGCAGCACTTGCAGTTGCATCCGGAGCAGCAGCCATCACATATACGATCGAAGCTCTTGCAGCAAACGGTGGCCACATCGTAGCTCAGAAGACAATCTACGGTGGAAGCTACAATCTTTTAGCACACACACTTCCACAGTACGGCGTTACAACTACATTTGTTGATGCACATGATCTTGAGGAAGTTGAGGCAGCTATCAAGGACAACACAAGAGCAATCTATCTTGAAACACTTGGAAATCCTAACAGTGATATCCCAGATATCGACGCCATCGCAGAGATAGCTCACAAGCACGGACTTCCACTTGTGATCGACAACACATTCGGAACACCATATCTCATCAGACCAATCGAGCACGGCGCAGATATCGTAGTTCATTCAGCAACTAAGTTCATCGGCGGCCACGGCACAACACTTGGTGGTGTAATTGTAGAAGCAGGTAAGTTCAACTGGAAGGAAAGCGGCAACTACCCACAGATCGCAGCTCCAAACCCAAGCTATCACGGAGTTTCTTTCTATGACGTAGTAGGACCAGCAGCTTTCGTGACATATATCAGAGCAATCCTTTTAAGAGACACCGGAGCTACAATCTCTCCATTCAATGCTTTCCTCCTACTGCAGGGAGTGGAGACATTGTCACTCCGTCTCGATAGACACGCTGAGAATACCAAGAAGGTAGTTGAGTTCCTTAAGAACCATCCAAAGGTGCAGAAGGTGAACCATCCTTCACTTCCTGATCACCCAGATCACGCCCTTTATGAGAAGTACTTCCCTAACGGCGGCGCTTCAATATTCACTTTCGAGATTAAGGGAGGAAAAGAGGCTGCTTGGAAGTTTATCGATAACCTCGAGATCTTTTCACTTCTTGCTAACGTAGCAGATGTAAAGAGCCTTGTGATCCATCCTGCAACAACAACTCACTCACAGCTTAGCGATGAGGAGCTTCTTGATCAGGGCATCACACAAAGCACCATCAGACTTTCAATCGGTACAGAGCATATCGATGACATCATTGCTGACCTTGAAAAAGGATTTGCAGCAATATGATATAATAACTGAATAAGTCAAAGCGGCAGGCCAAGGCTTGCTGCTTTTTTATTTATAAAAGGGAAAAGAGTTATGGAAACAAGAAAAAGAATTACTATTTCAATCGACGTTATTTTGTGGATAATCACAGCGATTCCAGTCATCAATGTGCTTAAGGAATGCCTTTATTCTGCAATTCACGGAACTATACCTTTTGTACAGTCATTCGGAAATGTACAGACTGAGATGGTATATGGTTTCGCTGCATTTATGGATACTTTGCAGTTTTACTGCATTTTCTTTATTGTATTTGTAATTGCCTGGGGCGGATTACTTGTCTTTACCCTTGGATTTACAGCCTACACTTACATCTTTTGCAAAGATGCCAAAAAACTTGAAGCACATTTTTGAGCCCTAGGGACGGAGGTTGGAGCTCATTTTGGGAAAAATGAGCTCCAACCTCCGTCCCTAGGGGTCATTATGTCAGATATTGTCCTCACCCCATTTTTTTAATTCTAAAAGAATTGGGATGAGGCTTTTTGCTTTTTTAGTAAGATTATATTCAACTCTGACGGGCATCTCGTCGTACTGCTTTCGTTCAACCAGTCCGTCTGTCTCAAGCTCTTTTAACGAATTAGCCAGCATAGTGTTAGTAATGCCGTGTATCGCGCGGCGAAGTTCACCGTATCTCACAACTTCATTATTGTCGATGACGCATAAGATCATGATCTTCCATTTGCCACCGACGATGTTTATTACCTTTTTGAGGCCGCAGCCTTCTCCTGCGATGTTGTCGCATAAAGGCTCTTTTTTCTTGTTATTTCCCATGGTATGTTTTTCCTTACTAGGTACATATATTCTGCGTACTTGATATATTTTTTATACCACTATAATATTGGCATTGTTCTAAAAAGACAAGTTCAAATTATAAGGAGATTGGTTATGAGGAAGGCGGCAAATAACATAAGCAGATGTGTTGCCTGCGGAGTATGTGCACTGCAGTGTCCGCGAGATGCAATAACTATTTATAAAGGCTGCTACGCTGTTGTGAACACTTCTAAATGCGTTGGTTGCGGTATATGTGAAAAAGCGTGTCCTGCAGGATCAATCGCAGTATGTGATACAGATAGGGAGGCTCGAGATGGCAAGTAAAAAGAATAAGCATTGGTATGACTACCTGTGGATCTGTTCAATAGTATATTTTGCCTTGGGCTTTTTTAACATCTTATTTGCCTGGCTTGGAATGATAGATTTTATCTTGCCGCTGATATTTGCTATCGCTGGAGGTAATAAGTGGTTTTGTAATCACATGTGCGGCAGAGGGCAGCTCTTTTGGGTACTAGGTAGGAATCTTAAATGTTCGAGAAAAAAGCCTGCTCCTAAATGGATGGCATCTAAATGGTTCAGGTATGGATTCTTGGCATTTTTCCTGACAATGTTTGGGACTATGGTATTTCAGACATATCTAGTTTTTTCAGGAACTGAATCACTTCGCAAAGCTATCAAACTGTTCTGGACATTTAAGGTTCCTTGGAAATGGGCGTATAATGGAAGTGTATTCCCGGATTGGGTTGCACAATTTGGATTTGGATTTTACAGTCTGATGCTGACTTCAACACTTATCGGACTGATAGTGATGGCACTTTATAAAGAGAGAACCTGGTGTACGTTTTGTCCGATGGGAACAATGACTCAGGGAATCTGCAAGATAAGGAAAGGTGGAGAATTATGACTTTACAAGAAAGAGCTGAAAAAGCTGTAGAAATGAAACTTTCAGGCAAGTACAACTGCGCTCAGGCAGTCACTACTGCGTTGGCAGATCAGACTAGCTTATCAGAAGAAAAGTTAAAACAGATATCTGCTGGCTTTTGCGCAGGTATGGGAAATCTTGAGGCAACCTGCGGAGCACTAATTGGCGCAGGTATGATCACTGGTCTTAAGACAGAAGGACAGGGAACACTTGGACTTACAAGACAGATCCAGGAAGAGTTTGCAAGAAGATGTGGAGCTTTGAAATGCAAGGATCTGAAGGCAATGACAGACGGTAAACCATTATGTCCATGTGAAGACTGTGTGCGAAATGCAGTACTTGTATTTGGCGAAACTTTCGGATTAAACTAATTGTTTCTTTTCGAAAAAAAGTTTATAATTTCTCCTTGGTGGGTATTCACTAAGGAGGAGAGAGAATGGCAAAGTTTGAAAAAGTATTCGACTTTACAAAGGAAAAAAATGTTGAAAATGTAATGAAAGCATTACAGGGCGGACGCGGACAGGAGTATCTCAACGCTATGTGCACAGAGGCACAGGCAGCAGGTGCAATGAACCTTTCCAAAGCCCAGATCATGATCACAGCAAATTATGTTTGCTACTATGGAGATTTCAAGAGATCCATCGTGATCCTTCCTATTCAGGATATCGTTAACGTTTACAGATCTAACTGCTTCTACGGATCATACGATTACAATTACATGGCAATCGCAGTTGAGACCAAGAACAACGAATTGTTCTACTTCTCAAAATGTTCTAAGAACCAGAACGTGCCTGATTTCATAACAGCGCTCGGAACACTTATGCAGCGCGCACAGGCTAATGCAGCAAATCTTGTAGGTTAATAGGAGGAAGGTCAGATGATAATCGTATACGGAACCAAAAAGAAAATGAAAATAGATAGAAACTATGGCACAGAGGTTTGTCCAAACTGCCATCACCAGGTACAGCGTAGTCTTGCTAGACAGAAGACTTACTTTACACTGTTCTACATCCCAGTACTTGGATGGACATCAAAGCGTCTTTTGCTTTGCCCATGCTGTGGTGATTCACAGGTTCTCACAGGTGCTCAGTACAAAGAGCTCAAGAACGCACAGTAAAAAATATAGATTCGAAAGGCCAGTTACTCATTGGGAAGTAGCTGGTTTTTTGTTTAAAATTTTTTCTGTGAATTCATCTTATATGATGCTAGATATTGAGTACTCCGAAAAAATTATATACCAAATATTGACTACTGTATTGACATAACAAAAAATAGTAAATACAATAAAATTGTACAAACAATTTTAAAGTACAAAAAGAGGGAATGATATGGGAAATCAATTTTTTGCAACGAGAATTAAGCAGTTGAGACAGGACCGAGGGATAACAATGGAAAAGCTTGCACAGGAGCTGAATGTTACAAAGAGTAGGGTAAACATGTGGGAAAATGGTGGTGCTATTCCTCGAAGCCAGACATTGATAGATTTAGCGAATTATTTCGGCGTTTCAACTGATTATCTTGTTGGAAATGATTGCGAGAAAAAATCTGACCCATCAAGCGATAAATTGCATACGTTACAGAGAAATCTAGGAAAACTTAATGAAAAAGATTTAGAAAGAGCTGAAGGAATGCTAAAAGCAGTATTCATGGACATCTTTGAAGATGATGAGGAGGATGAAGATGACATGTAGGAAGCCAGACTTTAAGAAAGTATATACGTTAGCGAATGAGATATTAGTATCTAATAAGAGTATTGATACTTTTCCATACAGCATCAAGAAATTAGTTAAGGAACAATCAGATATACAAACATGCTCCTTTTCGAAAGCAGAAGAAAAATATCATATTCCTATAAAGAATTTTGGAAGTGAGTCCGCTCATTTGGAGCAATACTTAGGGGCGAGTATCATCTTTTATAATGAAAAAGAGCCTAAATATAGAATAAGATTTGATTTAGGGCATGAATTTGGCCATTTCATGCTTGGTCATGAAACTGATTTAGCTAAAGACAATCCGTTGTATGCAATTCAAGAAATAGAAGCGAATTGTTTTGCTGCGCAGCTCTTAATGCCAGAACAATTAATAAGAGAGTGTGGAAATAGAGGCTATACTATTACCCCAGATTTTATAAGAAGAGCTTTTGAAGTTTCGGATGCAGCTGCTTCAATGAGAAAAGCCACTTTAGCAAAAACAAACTATGAGTGGAGAGATCGTACAGAAAAGCTTTTTGATGATATTATCATAAGTCGATATGGAGATTTTTTGGATAAAGTTGCTCCAAAGAGACGTATAGAGATATTTAACAGTTTTTATTATGATGAAGAATTTGACAAGCAGCGAGAAAGAGATAGCTGGTTGGATCCAAGAAGGAGGTGAAGAAGTTTCTCTTTCAAACATATTAAAAAGTAGAGAAGGGCGTGCTATGTAACCTCACCTAGACAATGACTTACATAGTATCCTTTCTGAATTGTACCGCTGAAGCGGAGAAAGAAGCTAGGTATGACTAGCAAAGAAATGCGGGAAAACCCGCTTTTTATGAGAAATGAATTTGAAGTTGAAGGAAAGTGGGGATTCCCGCTTGTGCGAAAGCAGGATATTGATTTAGCTCATATTGAGCTAATAGCTTGTTCTGATGTTAGTTCGCATGATACCAAGAATCTTCATAAGGGGGTACACTTCTTTGTTGATGATTTTAGGTTTGATAAAATCTATGATCATCCTGAAAGATCCTTTAAAAGATTTGAGAAATATCGTTTTTTGTTAACTCCCGATTACTCATTATATGCAGAAATGAATCCATGGAGACAAATAGAATCCGTAGGAAAAAGCAGATGGGTTGCGGCAAAATGGCAACAGTTAGGTGCTTTAGTTATTCCGACAATAAGTTGGGGATTAGCTAGAACATTTGAGTTTTGCTTTGATGGAATTGAGAGGCACAGCATAGTTGCTGTTGGAATGATAGGGTGTAAGCGTAACAAAAGAGACTTTTTAAGAGGCTATTCAGTTATGCTTGATAAGATTGAGCCTGAAGCCATCATTTGCTTAGGAAAACCTTTTGAGGAGATGAAAGGTAACATAGTTGAAGTTGACTATCGTTCTTCAAGAAAGGTGGTGAGATAATGGGAGGTCGAGGCACATTTGCAGCTGGGAATCCGGTACCTTACGTTTATGAAGTTGACACATCCTTTTTTTCAGAAGGAAAATATAATGGAATAAAAGTATTGAAAGGAAAAGATGGAACAGGCAAACATGGACTTCCTGAGTCATCACATTCGAGTATTGCGTATTTGAAAATGAATCCGGATGGTACATTCAATACAATGAGAATATATGACGAGAAACATAGGCTGAGAGTTGAGATTGCTTATCATTCAGAACAATCAATAGGTAAAGGTCAGCAGAGAGTACTACATTATCATACATATGGAAAAGAGTTTAGTTCTGGGCAATCTACAGAATTTTCTAGAACAACACACATATTGCATAAGAACTCGAAGCTATATAAAAAGTACAAGAAATTTTTTAGAGGTGTGAACATATGATTAATGGGAATACAGATGACTTTGTTAGTAAACTATGGGATGGAGAAGAGGTAATTTATATTTATAATGGAAAAAAATACTTCTCTCAGGGATACAATTTGGATGATGGAAGGTACAGATTTGAATTGCAGCTTTGGGAACCACAAGGTGAAATGCTCTGGAAAGTGGAAGGGCTGAATAGACAGGAGAGCTTGGAAGCATTTCTAAAAGAACCTCTTTTTGATGGTAAGACTTTTTGGGAAGTTGAAAAAGAAATAGAATGGGTTGATTATTAAAAAACGCACTAACTGTGCTAAAAAGCAACAATCAATGCGTTAATGTAAGGTATGCTATGCAACCTCACCTAGACAAGGTAAGCATAGCATATCTTAATTTTTTTTTCTAGAGAAAGTGTATTTGTTTATTTTTGAGCTCTAACCTCCGTCCCTAGGGCTCATTTTTTCTTCATCTCATTCCAGCACTCCACAACCTTCCCCAGATGCTTGTGGTTTATCTTATTGGAGCCATCGATCTTCTGTGCGAAAAGAGCTTCAATCCCCGAAACAGCAGTAGCCCCCAGGGAATCGTAAACGGAAGATTTATGTTTGCATAGATAAAAGCGGATGCTGGTGGAAAGCTCGGAAGACTTGTGTGGAGTCTTGTCGTATAAAACAGCAAGATCGTAAGAAGCACGAACACACTCTTCCATGGCGTCGTAGTCCTTGAGACATGCAAACCACCAGGCCTTTATGATGAGTGATATGGTCTTTAATTTATGAGTATATCCAATAGAATCAGGAACAGCATAGGCATCAAGCATGACGATCGACGCATCCAAAAGGTCAATGGCCATCTTGAAATCCTTGGCTTTACCTGAAGAAGCAACGGCAAGAGACATATTCGTCATAAGCTGGTACTGAGCCCCAAAGTTGCGGAGTAGTGCCATAGAACTGAACTCAAGACATTCCTCTCTATTGTTCATATCTAAAAGGAGCTGACCAATAATAGCGTCATTGCAGCCGTTGTAGTTGATATTCTTAAGCTCAGCAAGGGCTTTGTCAGGATCTTTTTTCATATAAAGCTCAGCAATGTAAAGGCGTATAGTGAACTCCTTGACCGCGGGATCAGTGTTCTGTGAAAAGTACTCAAGACAGCGATTCATAAGGTCAATAGCCGTGTCACAGTCCTTGGAGTTCATGTCTGCGTAAGACTTGTAGTAGTACAGCTTGGCGCAGGCCAAAAGAACCTTGAAGGTATGAGGATAGCGAGTAAGAGCACTATTAGCCTCTAGAACTGCCTCATCAAATTTGTGTTCGTCGCAGAGATTTTCGATAGTCTCTACCATCTTGTCTATATTCTTGGAAGATTTGTCATAGCTAAGGAGCTCATCCATAGAGATGTTATAAAGATTTGCAAGCTCCATGAGTGTCGTGATATCCGGCACATTGTTGCCGTTTTCCCACTTGGAGACCGCGCCAATGGTAACACCCAGGGCTTCTGCAAGTCCGTCCTGGGTAAGGCCCATTTCCTTTCTATATCTCTTGATGTTTTCCGCTAGCTTAAGTTGCATCTGGCAATTCTTCCTTCAATTCGAAATTCATATGACTAAATGCTACGAGAACAAAGAGTAGTATCGCAAGTACAGCGCTTCCGCCAATAAGAGTAGCTGCGCTAAGTTTTAATGCGGCAAAAGAGATGAGAAGTGAGCCAAGTGGAGTTGCAGCAGAAGATGAAGCATTGAATACCGCAGCAGCTCTGGCAAGGAAGCTCTGATCTACGCTTTTAACAAACTGAATGCTAAGAGTTCCGCCGATTATGGACGCTGAGCACATCATGATCATGAAACTAAGCGCTGTCAAAAGATATCCTGGAATAGCCGCGCCATTTGTATATTTGCCAAGTGTAATAAGGTACATTCCCGCTCCAAGAGCAATTCCGCAGATTACCAGAATCTGCTTGGCTGACATTTTCTCAGCAAACATAGGAACAAGAGCTGAACCAATGATAGCGCCGATCGCAGCAGCCATACCCATTACGCTCAAAAGCTCTGAGCCCATCTTGAACACATCCTCTACGATAGGAGCCTGAAGTGAATTAAGTGGCACCAAGAGGAAATTAAGAACTATAGCAATAAGGCAGTAGTTCAGGATTACACGGCTCTTTTTAACGTAATCAAATCCACCCTTCAAAAGAGAAAGATATGATTCCTTGGCAGCAGGTACAGCTTGCACAGTTTCTGAAGCCTCAGTAGTAGGTACTTCCGGAGTAGTAGTCTTAAGCGACCAGGTTCCAATAGCAGCCATGAAGAAGGTAGCCGCATCAATGAGCATTGCAGTATATACTCCAAACTTTGCAATGATGATACCTGCAAGACCAGTACCGATAAGAGCTACAGTGTTAGAAAGAGTTGAGTTAAGGCTCATTGCATGAGTTAAGTGCTCCTTTCTTATAACTGTAGGGATAAAAGCTGTAGATGCAGGCAGGTTAAATGACTCGATAGTTGTGATAGCAAGTGTGAACACAGCCATCATGATAGGGTTTACCACGCCCATAAGGTACATAGCCACAAAGCCAGAGATCACGAGACCTCTCAAAATATGTGTGCCAACGATGACCTTCTTTTTGTCCATCTTTTCAACAAGTGCTCCGGAAAAAGGCTGCACGATAATGTTTGGAAGTACGTTAAGTCCAAATATCAGCGCAGACCATGAGGCGCTGTGAGTGATCTGATACACCAGCCAGGTGAAGGCAATTGCATCCACTGAATCACCAAATCTGTTGATCAGGTTAGTAAAAAGAAGCTTTCTATATTCTCTGTTCTTGATAATATCCTTGTACTTTAGTTCCTTAGCCATAGTTTCTCCTCATTTCATTTATATTCTATGACTAAGTGTACAAGCTCTTTACTTGCATTTTAACATACCATTTATCCAGTTGCGAGAGAAAAAACTTTCCAATACGGAAAGATGACTACAAACCTAAAAAACCTTGTGCCGACAGTTCTGTTCACGATATAATATACATAACATTACGTGTATTGGGGAATGCATCAAATTAAATACGGAAGGAGAAGGTATATGAAGGGTTTTGCAATGCTCAAGATCGGCGAAGTTGGATGGATTGAGAAAGAACGCCCAACTTGCGGCCCAATGGACGCTATCTGCCGTCCTCTCGCAATCGCAATCTGTACATCTGATGTACACACCGTTTGGGAAGGCGCAGTAGGCGACCGTCACAACATGATCCTTGGCCATGAAGGATGTGCTGAGGTCGTAGAAGTTGGTAGTATGGTAAAAGACTTTAAGCCAGGCGATAAGGTACTGGTACCAGCTATCACCCCAGATTGGAATTCACTTGAAGCTCAGGCAGGATATTCAATGCACTCAGGCGGAATGCTTGCGGGCTGGAAGTTCTCAAACTTCAAAGATGGTCTCGATTCAGAATTTTTCCATGTAAATGATGCAGACGGTAACCTTGCACACATGCCAGAAGATATGAGCCTTGAGGATGCGTGTATGCTTTCAGATATGGTTCCTACAGGCTTCCACGGCGTAGAGCTGGCTGACATTCAGTTTGGAGATACAGTTCTTGTGATCGGTATCGGACCTGTTGGTCTCATGAGCGTTGCAGGCGCACGTTTGCGTGGTGCTTCACGTATCCTTGCAGTAGGAACACGTCCTACTTGCGTAGAAGCAGCTAAGTTCTATGGAGCAGATGAGTTTATCAGCTACAAAAATGGAACTATCGAAGATCAGGTTCTTGCTATGACAGACGGTAAGGGCGTTGACAGAGTAGTTGTTGCTGGCGGCGGAGTTCAGACCTTTGAGTCAGCTGTAAAATCCCTTAAGCCAGGCGGCAAGATCGGTAACGTCAACTACCTTGGAAGCGGTGACTATATCACTATCCCTCGCGTAGAGTGGGGTGTAGGAATGGGACACAAGCAGCTTCAGGGCGGCCTCATGCCAGGTGGAAGACTCCGTATGGAGAAACTGGGCGCGCTTGTTTCATCAGGTAAGCTCGATGTCAGCAAGCTTTCAACTCACGTATTCCACGGATGGGAGCATATCCCAGAAGCTCTGCAGCTCATGAAAGATAAGCCAGCAGACCTCATCAAGCCAGTTGTCATCTTAGACAATCAGCCATGATAACAAAACTTAAGGGCGGTCCAAGGGCCGCCCTATCTAATTGATAGGACCGACTACTATGCAGATATTACTCGTATCAGGCTTCCTGGGGGCAGGTAAGACCACATTCATCAAAGAACTCATTACAAGAACCAATAAGCGTCCCGTCATAATGGAAAATGAGTACGGAGCCAACAATCTTGATGCTCGGGAGCTCCAGAATGCATCCGCAGGGAGTGACAATGAAATAAAGATCTTGGAATTCATGGAAGGCTGCGTGTGCTGTACCATGAAAGACAGCTTTGTAAATTCCGTTCTGGCAATCTTTTCATCCCTAAGTCCTGAGTACCTCATAATAGAGCCAACAGGCGTAGGAAGGCTCAGCAGTATCATAGAGAACCTAAAGCCTATACTTGGAAGGGCAGTTTTTCTCCTAGAGCCCATCGTAGTTCTTTGTCCTGAGACCTTTAGGAGCAACATGAAGGAATACCCTGAACTTTATAGGGACCAGATTGCAAACGCATCTCGCGTAGTTTTTTCTAAATGTGAACATACAGATCCAGACCAGTTAAAAGAAGTAACGAATGAGATCTTAAAAATAAATCCAAAGGCCAAGATCACTGATCGCCACTACTCTCAGATGGATGGCAAGTGGTGGGATAGTCTCATGGAAACAGAAGTAGATGAGACGTCTTTAGAAAAGAAAGAAAAGCTTAAGGACCCAAAGGATGTCTTTTCCCAGGTAACAGTCACTAAGGCAGGACTTCAAAATCCCGGTCAGCTGGTGCAACTCCTAGAAGACTGTCTCCACGGCGAGTTTGGGCTTATCTCAAGGGCCAAAGGCACTATCTGGGTGGGAAGTGAACTCCTTCGCTTTGACCTTGCTGACAAAATGTACGCCATAACTGATTCGCCAGATGATGGGACCCAGTGCGTTTTCATTGGCAAAGGACTCAATGAAAAGAGGATAAGGGACAGACTCATACCTACTGACCGACATTCAATTTTTTGACAAAAAAGTTCACAAATTTTTCAAACACCAATTTAATTGGAAAAAATCATAATAGTGGTATAATCTTTTCGGAAAACGTAATAAAAGGAAGAGAAAAGATATATGTCAACATTTATTGATTTAGCAAGGAAAAGAAGAAGCGTAAGAACTTTCGATGGGCAGATGCCAGATCAAGAGCTTATTGACGAGTTAAAAGATTACGCTTCAGAGATTACAAACCCATACGGTATCAAGGTAAGATTTGAGTTTCTTGATGCTGACGAAAATAAATTATCAAGCCCTGTTCTTGCAGGGGAGAAGATGTACATAACAGCCTCAGTAAAAAAACAGGAAAATGCCGAAGAAGCTTATGGCTACAGCTTTGAAATGCTTCAGATGAAAGCATTAGAGCTTGGTCTTGGCACAGCCTGGATTGGCGGCACATTGCCAAGAGAGAAGTTCGAGGCAGCAATCAAACTCTCAGAAGATGAGATAATGCCTTGCGTGTCACCACTTGGAAGACCAGCTCAGAAGATGTCTATCAAAGAGACTCTCATGAGAAAAGGTGTTAAGGCAGAATCCAGAATGAAGATGGAAGAGCTCTTTTTCGTAAGAGACTTTGCAATGCCACTTGATAGAACCTATGCTGTAGGCCACGGTCTTATGGATGACCTTGAAGCAGTAAGGATCGCTCCATCAGCAGTTAACAAGCAGCCTTGGAGAATCCTTATCGAGGACAACAAAGCTCACTTCTATGAGAAAAAAGACAAAGGCTTTGCAACACAAGACTACGACGTTCAGAAGGTAGACCTTGGAATTGCCATGTATCATTTCGAGGCTCAGCTCATTTCTGAAGGCAGGAAGCCAATTCTTTCAACAAGAGAACCAAACCTGATCGTTCCAGATCAGATGGAATATATTGCAACATACACATTCTAAATAAAGCCAGGGGGATAGATATGCGTGCAGTAGTGACCAGAGTGCTGTCAGCTTCAGTTACAATAGATGGAAAGACAGTTTCATCCATAGATAAAGGCTTTCTTGTGCTTTTGGGCGTTCATAATGATGACAAGGAAGAACAGGCAATCAAGATTGCTGATAAGATCTGTGGTCTTAGAGTGTTTGAGGACGAGAACGGCAAGATGAACATAAATCCAAAAGATGCAGGTGCTAAGCTCCTTATCGTCAGCCAGTTCACTCTCTACGCAGATTGCAGCTCCAGAAGACCAGGCTTTACAGACGCGGCAAGACCTGAGATATCAGAGCCCCTTTACGAGCTTGTAGTTTCTGAATGTAGGAAAAGAGGTTTCGAAGTCGGAACAGGAGAGTTTGGCGCTGACATGAAGGTTGAATCCGTCAATGACGGACCGGTGACCATATTATTAGATACAAAAGACTTTATGCGCTGATGCATAAGGTCTTTTTCAAATAACATCTCAGGAGGACTTACAATGAACGAATTCTTCATTCCAAGTGATGGCATCCGCCTTCACGCCAAGCTAGACAAACCAGAAGGCTTCACTAAAGGACCACTCTGCATCCTAATTCATGGCTTCACAGGTCACATGGAAGAAGACCACATCATTGCTGTCAAAGATGCCATGTTAGAATCAGGTGTTGCAGTGCTGAGAGCCGAAATGTACGGACATGGCAAGAGTGAAGGAGAGTTCAAGAATCACACTCTGTATAAATGGGTAACTAATGCCCTTTCTGTTGTGAGCTATGCCAGAACATTAGATTTTGTGACAGATCTGTATCTCAGCGGTCACTCCCAGGGGGGACTCCTTACAATGCTGGTGGGCGGTATGTGTGCAGATGACTTCAAAGCGATTCTTCCACTGTCTCCAGCCTGGATGATTCCTGAGATCACAAGAGATGGTTCCATCCTTGGCACAAGCTTTGACCCTGCTCATATTCCGGTGTCAGTTAAGTCCGGTGACTGGGAGCTTTCTGGAGATTATATCCGTGTAGCTCAGACCATCCACGTAGAGGATGAGATAGCAAGATATAACGGCCCTGTCTACATAGTTCATGGCGACGCAGATAGCGTTGTTCCATACTCCTACGCCGAGAAGGCTCATGCCCTGTACCACGACTGCACAGTAGTGCCAATTCACGGAGCAGACCACTGCTTTGAAGAGCATCTTGACGAACTCAAACAGGCGATCAGAGACTTTTTTTGATGGTGCCCGAAGTGGACCTGGGGGACGGGGTTAGTGGATCATTTATATGAAGATGTGAGGTAAGAACAAATGGATTCAATACTTATAAAAGATACAACAAGAGAAGAAAGAGAGCGCATCGTAGCCGAGTCAATCGGTAACATCAGCGGCTCCTGTGACGGCTGCATGAGCGGCCTTGCCGAAATGTACCAAGACTACATCGATGGCAAAAAAGAGATTCGTGACATCAACATGGAATTTCGCGCCCACTATGAGTCTGGAGTCGATGGACCAGAGAAGTCTGAGTGTGGATATAAGAGGTAAAAAATGAGCCATAGGGACGAAGTTGTGGCTCATTTTGATGACGACAGTGAGTAGCTTTGCAGAAATGTAAGGCTACTTTTTTTCTGCGTGTTGAAATCCTAGACATGATATAATTATTTTGTATTCACGTTCTTCTATATGCTATATAACGTCGATAAAATCGTGTTAAAAATGGAGACCAACGATGAAGATAATTGAGAAGATATTGTATGTTTTAGCCGCTTTGTTGGCACTAGTATTTCTTTTTATGCTCCTATGTATGGTCAATCCACAAGTGCATGAAAAGGTATCTGAACTTGTTGATAAAGTGACGGAAAAGGATGCGCAGAAGACATCTGTTCCAGAAGATAGCGCTAATTATACTTTTTCTATCCCGGAAGCAACAGAACAGGAAGAAACAAAACAATATACAAGACCGGAGCAGAAGACATATGAAGAATATGTTGAAAAATGGACTGGGGATGGAATAGACGATGAATATCGTAATAATGATACGTATGATGATTTTGTAACAGCATTTACTGAAGGATTTATTGAAGGGTTAACCGGAGACGAAGAATATGACGAAGATGAACTGCGAAAAGCTTACGAAGAATCAAATGAAAGTAGAGCAGATTATCAAATACCTGAAACAGAAGTAAAAATAGTTGAAAATGAAGAAGAGGCTACAGAAGTAGTAAAAGATACAGATGTAGGAGAAACTGGGGAAAATGAGGAATTTGATCCGTTGTTTTATCCTTACTACAATATTTTGAATTCTAAAGGGAAAAGATTGTATAAGCAAATATATGCAAATGCAGTTGCCTTGAATGAATCGTTTTTGCCCGTGGAGGATGCAACGGGTAGTGAGTGGGATACGGCGATGTTTAGCGTGATTTATGATCATCCAGAGTTATTTTGGGTAGATAATACGATTTATACGCAATATGACTATAACGGTAAAATAATCAAACTTCACTTCTATTATTATGATGAGATACCAGATATACCTGCGGCTCAAAGAAAATTTGAAGCCAAAGCTCAGGAAATGATAGCAGGTGCGAAAGATTTAGAAACTGATTTTGAAAAAGAAAAATATATTCATGATCTTCTAGGTAACAAGTTAACATATGATTGGGCTGAATTAAATCAGAGTGCTTATAGTGCAATTGTATATGATAAGACAGTATGTGCGGGCTATTCGAAAGGATTTCAATATCTTATGCAACAATTAGAAATCCCTACTTATACATGTGTTGGGTGGGGCGGATTTGGAATATTATTCGGTGGAATGCATGGCTGGAATATTATCAAGCTTGAAGCTGATTATTATAACGTTGATTGTACTTGGGATGATGATGAACCTATTAGCTATGAATATTTTAATCTTTGTGATGATGACAACTATATGCATACGCGTATGTTCAATTCAATCTATTTACCACCATGTAACGGCAGTAAGTATTCTGGGTTAGTTAAAAGAACAATGTCTGACTATGGATTAGGTGAAGATGATGTAATAGACAACATGGAGGATTACTACGCGTATTGTAAAGATAAGGCGTTGAATGAGAGTAGTGTATATGATGAAAATTCATATGAATGTGATTTTGGAGTAGTTATATCAAAAGAACTCTATACTCAATGGAAAAAGGAATATGAAAGTGGTGATTTCTACGATGAATATCTAAACGACGTCATTGCCACTTTGGGAGAAAGCAAGAAGTATAACTTTTTCATGCCAATAGGATTAGTGCTATGTGAAGAAGAAGAACTTGATGACGGCAGTTATCTAATTACTCATTCCATATATATGGGATATGTGGGAACAAATTAATGATTCTTATTTGAAGAAGGTGCTTATTAAATGAAAAGTGTAAAGAAAACGCTGTTTTTAGGAGTAATATTGATTCTTACATCTATTTTTTTGGCAGGTTGTACGACAAAACAAAGTGCACGATTAGATTTTGATATTACAATTAAGAGAAATCAGAAAGTTGATATATCAGTTCTCTGCGCAGTTTTACAGGAAATGGTCACAGATGAATTCTTATCAACAGAAGACTTGAGAGATATGAAGTCGAGGGGATGGGAGTACAAATTATATAATCAAGACGAATATTTAGGCTATGTTTTTACGATGACTGATCAAAGATTAGCAGATGTGGTTCATTCGGCTGAAAGTATGGAACCTAGTCTTGGGGGAATAGATATAGAAAATTTTTCCATATCACAAGATGGGATGACATATACTTTTAGGGCGCAATTGTTTGATGATGATGACGCTGAATATCTATCGTTGTTTAGAACAGACTTTTTGGAAAATGATGGATATGTACGAGTTACTTTGCATTTGCCAGAAAAAGCTACTAGTAGTAATGCATCATTTGTGTCAGATGATGGAAAGACGCTAACGTGGGATCTGCTGAACATGGGTGCTAATCAGCAGATGTATGCTGAATTCAGAATAATACCACAGTATTATATTTATATAATGATAGGTATAGCTGTGATAGTTCCAATTCTACTAATAATATCGACTGCCATAAGGGTGTCACGCAAAAAGAAAGAAGCTAAGATTGCAGCAGCTCAGGCAGCGGCAAGAAAGAAGGCAGAAGCATTAGCAGCGGCTGAAACGCAGAAAAAGGCAGCATCTGTAGCACAGGCAAAAAAAAGAGCACTTGCGGCAGCTCAGGCAGCAGCCAACAGAAAGGCGACTCCAAATACTGTTTCGAAGAAACCAAATACATAAAAAATTAAGTACAAAAGCTATATGATGGAAGTAATCTGTCATATAGCTTTTGTGTACATTACTAATCTGTATCAATACAATCTTTAAATACAATGAACCTATCATAGAGGTATTCAGTGCTCAAATTTATGATCATGTTGATCCCGGTTACAAGATATTCATTCCAGTGAAGATTTTCAACTAGATAGTTTCCACCAATAGTAGTAACAGGTGTAAACACTGCATAGAATAGTGCAACCTTCATCATGGCTATTGGCACGTTGCTAGCACTTTGGAATGTAAACTTGCGATTAAGTGTAAAGTTCCATAAAACTGATAACACCAACGCCGTCAAATAGCATGGCCAATAAGGTAATGGTGTAAGTTCTGTAAGTAGCGAAAAGCTCGCTATTTCTATTATCCCAGCAGAGATTGAAAAGAATACAAACTTAATTATTCTTACAATCTCTTTTTTCTTTTCCTTTTTCACGACCAATCCCCCTTAAATAAACTGCACTTGCTATTTTATCACAAAGGAGCCGATGATACCTTCTGATTTTCCATCATTATAGTATAATATTTCAAAAAGGAGCTTTGATCATGTGGACTATAAAGCAGATATATGATGGCGACTATGGATGTGAAGAACTTCAGCCCGGGCAGCAGCCTAGAGTGTCTGTGACACTAGTGGATGAAAATGACGAGATAAGGTATGTGTCCGTGGAAGATGCATGGCTTGTGGATAATAAATTGGATGTAGGCTCGGTGTGGCCGGAGGGAGTGTAAGATATGTTTTTAATCTGGGGAATATCAACTGGTAGAAAGGATTTTTCATTTAATCAGTTAGTGACCTGTGCGATATGTGGGAAATACGGCCGTTTCAACGTGTTCATGACATATACGGTTTTATCACTTTTCTTTATTCCTACGATCAAATGGAGCAAGCGTTACTATGTGCAGACCAGCTGCTGCGGAGCAGTGTATGAGCTGGACAAAGAGATCGGAAAAGCAATTGCAAGGGGCGAAGCAGTAGAGATTCAGCAAGAGCACCTTACAAGGGTAACCAGCGGAAGAGGATTTGTCAGCGGCTACAAAAAGTGCAGACAGTGCGGATATGAGACAACTGAGGACTTTGAGTTTTGCCCAAAGTGCGGCGTAAGATTTTAAGTGGACCTGGGGAGACCGCTGATAGCTCATTTTGATGAGGGCAGTAAAAGTAAGTAGCTTTGCAGAAATGTAAGGCTGCTTTTTTGTTGGTACTATATATTGCACTTCCTCTTGTCAAAAGAGCTTTGCCATCACAATATGTAGTTGGGAACTTTATAGGATATTTCATGATGTAAATTGATCATAGGTAAAAAGAAGAGAGGAAATACCTATGATCATTTTTACGATAGCATTTGGGATAATTGTTGTAGCAACAATACTTTTTCTGCTATGGATGATATGTACTGCCGTCAGATTGGTGGTATCTATGGTAGCCATAGAAATAGAAACAGCAAAACTCAAGAAAAAAGATCCTGAACTATACCACCGTGTTATGGAAGAAAGGTCTAAGGGATTTACAAAAATCCTGCCATATATATTGTGGTTTAGATGATAAAAGGAGGTCAGTTATGTTCTTTGGTAAAAGAGATAAAGATGTAAGACTCACAGATAAAGAGTACAAGAATCTGGTAAAAGGCATGAGCTCAAAAGAGCGCCGTGACTTCGACCGCAGACAGGACCAGCTAAGAAGAGATAGGGAAGAAGATAGACTACTAGGGTGGTTGGAGTTTGAAGATGAGTTGGATGAAGATGACTAGATCTTGAGGCAGTACATAGATGGGCGGTATAATGTAAACACGGTAAAAAATAACAGTAAGTGCCATAAGATGAGAAGGATAAAGATATGTTGAAGCCAGGCCTTTATGAGCAGGTAATAAATAATCTAGTTCAGAAAGAATTATCTACTCAACAAGATGATTTGAAGTATACTGAGAAAATTGATTCTGCAGAAGCATCAGGAATTCTTTCTAGATACCTTACGGAAGTTATAAAGAAAAGCTTAGATAGTGTGTCTGATCAGGATGAATTGGGCGCAAAAGTAGAGCTAGTAAATAAGGTAGTTGAGCTTTTATCTAAAGAAACACAGCAAAGTGATTTACAGGAACTTGAGGTAGATGAAAAAGCTGAGCAATTACTTGCTTTACTGTCTGAATCAGATCCTATGTATAAAATTGGAAAACGCAAGGCTAAGGATGTTGTACGTCCTGAAACATCTGTGGCTCAAAGTAGCTTATTTACTGGAGCTGTTCATGAACCTCAAATGTATTTAGAATTAAAAAAAGAAATGGAAACTGCAGACCGAATTGATATGCTGGTTTCATTTATAAAGTGGAGCGGTTTAAGACTATTAATTGAAGAACTGCGTAAATTTACAGATAGGGGCGGAAAGCTCAGAATAATTACAACTTCATACATGGGAGCTACTGATATAAAGGCTGTAGATGAACTTCGTAAACTTCAAAATACCGAAGTGCGTATATCTTATGATACAAAAAGAACTAGACTTCATGCTAAAGCATATATCTTTTACAGAAATACATCGTTTACTACGGCATATATTGGTTCGTCAAACATGTCAAATGTGGCAATGTCTAGTGGCCTTGAGTGGAATATAAAAGCTACTGCCAAAGATATGGGCGCAACGATAAAGAAGATTGAAGCCACCTTTGAAAGTTATTGGAATAGCACAACATTTGAAGAGTATACAGAGAATAGCTATGGCAAGCTTAAGCATGCACTGAAAGCAGAAAAATACAGTTCTGATGGTGATAAGTATCAATATATTGTAGATGTTAACCCTTATCCATATCAGCAACAAATATTGGATAGAATCAGTGCTGAAAGAGAAATTCACGGAAGATATAAAAACTTGATCGTGGCTGCAACTGGAACGGGAAAAACAGTTATTGCAGCTCTTGATTACAGAAGATTTTGTAAAGAGAATCCTAATCAAAAAAATAGGATTCTGTTTGTTGCGCATAGAGAAGAAATATTGAAACAGAGCTTGGCTACATTTAGAGCAGTTCTAAAGAATCCAAACTTCGGAGAGCTATTTGTAGGAAATAATAAACCAGAAAGTTTAGATAATTTGTTTGTTTCTATTCAGACAGTTGCTTCACAGAAATTATATGAAATTCTTGAAGAGAAACATTATGATTACATTGTTGTAGATGAATTTCATCATGCAGCTGCTCCTACATATCAGGGATTACTCAGTAAATTTAAACCTAAGGTACTACTGGGATTAACAGCTACTCCAGAGCGTATGGATGGTAAGAGCATTTTAGATTATTTTGATGGACACGTTGCAGCGGAGATTAGACTTCCAGAAGCTATAGAGAGAAAGCTTCTTTGCCCATTCCAATATTTTGGAGTATCCGACGAGACAGATCTTTCAAATGTTAGATGGGTTAGAGGTGGATATGACAAAACTGAGTTAAGCAATCTGTATTCCTTGAACAGGGAAGTGGCTGTAAAGAGATCCAATCATATCATAAACTCAATACATAAGTATGTTACAGATATGGATTCATTACATGGCCTTGGCTTCTGCGTTTCAGTAGAACATGCCAAATTTATGGCAGAGCAATTCAATGAAAAAGGTATACCATCTATTGCATTAACAGCTGATTCTTCAGAACAGGAGAGGAATACAGCAAAGAGCAGGTTGGTGAATGGCGAGCTTAAATTTATATTTGTAGTAGATTTGTACAATGAAGGTGTGGATATTCCTGAAGTTGATACAGTATTGTTCTTAAGACCAACTGAGTCCCTGACTATCTTTTTACAGCAGCTAGGAAGAGGTTTACGTTTGGCTGAAGGAAAAGAGTGCCTCACTGTACTAGACTTTATTGGACAAGCGAATAAAAAATATAATTTTGAAGAGAAATTTGCTGCGCTTCTTTCTAATACAGAGCATAGTGTTCAGTATGAAATGAAGAAGGGATTTGTTGCGCTTCCTAAGGGATGCTATATACAACTAGAGAAAAAAGCATCGGACATTATTTTGAACAATATCAAAAAGTCCTTTGGCGATAGAATGGGGCTTATTTCTCGCATCGAATCATTTACGGAGGATAGTGGACAGGAGCTTACATTAGCTAATTTCATTAAGTATTATCGTCTTAAACTTAGTACCATTTATTCAAAGTACTCATTTACTAGATTGTGTGCAGATGCTAGAGTCATCGAGAATTTTAATGAGCCATTAGAGGAAGTTGTAACAAAAGCATTTTCAAAGATTATTGCTATAGATTCGAGAAGATGGATAAAATTCTTATTGAAAGTACTTCCTTCTTTAGAAACTGTTGATATTGGCTTAATGTCACCGCTTGAAAAGAGAATGCTTCAAATGTTTTATGTCACTATTTGGAATGAGACAGCGGAGAATTGGGAAGATGACAAGGTGAAAAATAATCTGGCTGAGCTAGCTAAATGTAAGCTATTGCTCAAAGAGATTATTGATATTCTGGAAATTAAGTATGATGACCTGGATATTATTGATAAATCGGTTGATGTAGGATTTGACTGTCCTCTTGATTTGTACTGCACATATACCAGAGATCAAATCTTAGTAGCAATGGACTTTATGAAGCCTAATACTGTTCGTGAAGGTTGCAAGTGGCTCCCTGAAAAGAATATTGATATTTTCTTTGTTACACTAAATAAATCTGACAAAGACTATTCACCAACTACAATGTACGAAGATTATTCTATTAATAGTGAACTCTTCCATTGGCAGAGCCAGAGCACCACATCGGATACATCACCAACTGGACAGAGATATATCAATCATGTTTCTGGTGGAAGTAAAATTT
Source organism: Butyrivibrio hungatei (assembly GCF_001858005.1). Lineage (NCBI taxonomy): Bacteria > Bacillati > Bacillota > Clostridia > Lachnospirales > Lachnospiraceae > Butyrivibrio > Butyrivibrio hungatei. The sequence continues at coordinate 353,763 of NZ_CP017831.1, forward strand.
TACTATTTGTCAGAGAGTTTAAAAAGGACAGCGTAGGAACAGCACCATATTCATTCTTGGGTACAGCTAATTATTTAAGCCATATAGGCAGCAGACCTATGAATGTGATTTGGAGAATGGATAATCCAATTCCAGCAAAGTATTTGAAGAAGACAAATAAATTGGATGTTGGTTAATATTATAGGTAATCCATTTTGGCCTCTATCAGGTGATGGGGGCCTTTGATATTTATAACATACTTATTGTTTGGAGGAGAATTATGCTTTTTGAAGGGGAAATAGGATTAGATGAGTTTTTCGAAAGGTTTGGGGGCCAAAAACAACATGGAATATGTACTCCAAGAAACAAACCCTATATTTACCTGATTTATTCACCAGATTCTGATTACAGATCTTATGGGAATTTGGATGGATTTAGGATAGATAATGTAAATGAAGCACCTATGCATTTGAGATATGCATTTGAGGGAAATGGAGAAGAAAATCGTGGAAATGCAGCTGTTCTTAATCATGCAGGTGGCGAAGATGGAGTTTATAAAAGTTTACTAGTTTTTTATTTGAGGGGAAAGAGAATCTCTCAACTTGGTGAGTATAAAATATGTGACATTGATGTTGAAACGCAAAAAAAATATAACGATCCTCGATATAGAGAAGAGAGGGCCCAAAAATATGGGCTAGATGAGGATGGAAATAAATATTTTTATTTGGAGAAAGTAACTGATTTAGACACTGTTGAAGTAAAATTAGTTGTTTCTAAAGATAGGGATAATATATTTGAAGCAGAAATTCTAAGCACTAGAGCAGAATACAACTTTTTGGATCCAAATATTGGGGATAATACCGTTTTGATCAGTGGCGAATATCATGAATATGAGTTTTTGGACAGAAATAATCAAACAATAAATATTACTGATAATACAGATGAGGCAAGAAAAGTTCAACAGTATCTGAATATTATTCAGGGAATTCATAATGAATTAAAACTTAATAATAAAATTAAGACCGTGGATGAAAAAACTGGAAAATCTACAACTATAGAATATGAACCAGTATTATCTCCCAAATTTGAACCAGAGGAAGTGAAATTCTACTTAGTAAATGTGGGATGGGGATTGTGTCAAATTTTAACTTTTAAAGCAGGAGAAAAACAAGAAGTTTGGGTGATGGATTGTGGAGGAAGCGGGAATAACAAGAATTTAGGCATTAATTTTCATAAGAATTTGAAGAGATGCCTGAAAGATATCTATGGATTCTCTAAGAAAAAATATAGAATAGATAAATTATTTATTTCTCATCCGCATGATGATCATTATAATAAAAATAATTATTTTGAGGTGGATAACAATACTGAAGTATGGATTAATCCAAATGTGAGATTTTGCACCAGTACATATATTAAATTTCTGAATGCTGTAATAGCAAGTAGATGTAAAGTGGTAGAACCAATAGTAAGAAAAGGAATGATGGGAGCAATAAAAATATTACATCCTGATGGACATATCACACTGAGTGCTACTGGTGGTAGTTGTATATATCGCAGTCCAATTCGTTATGCAACGCTTACTAGAAGAGTCTTATACGATGTTGTTGTTACAAGGGATAATATAAATGAACTTTCACCTATTATCCAAATAGAAACCATGGGCAAGACTATAATTGTTACTGGTGACGCAATGTTGAGGAGTTGGGAATACTATATAAGGACTGCAAGTGTGCTAGAACCAAATTGTTATGTTCACTCACATCATGGCACAAATACAGGATATGAGATAAATATAGCATCTCCAACATTAGGTAATATTGATGATGAGGATGATTTATTTATAGCTAAGGATTATGAATTTGTATCTTTGATTAATGGATATGTCCATGGTGGAACAACATGGGGGATCAATGCAACATTAGCTGCTAAAACTGAATTAAAAAGGACGGATAATGTAATTGGCTTGAAATATTATGTTTATGATGTGGGAAGTGGAAAATTAGATTCCGTTATTTAAATAATTATTCAAACTGTGGGAAACTATATTCTATAGACGTGTGCGCTTATTTGAATCGTTCAAATCTTATTGTAACAAGAAAGTGTATTAAGGTTTTACCCAAACTTAATTGCAAGTTTATCAGCTCTTTACCTATGCATGCTACCATGAAGACAGTGGATTCACAAAAGTGAGGGCATGTTATGGCATATGATGAATTTGAGAATACTTCCTATGATCTGAATTGTGATGGGCATATTGATAGTGCTGAGGCTTCATACATTCATGAGACGTTGTATGGAGATGACAAGCATGGAGACCACGATGATGGTGATGGAGATGTTTTTGGCGACGATATCTTTGGAGGTGGTGATGGCGGCGAATTTGAAGGCTACGAGTGGCATGCTACTCCTGAAGAACGTAGGGAGATGAGAGAAAAGGACGAAGAGTTCAAGAAGGAATTAGCAGACAGTAAGCGGAGGAAGATGCTGATCACTGTCGCGGTAATCATAGGTGTTACTATTTTTGTTGACGGCAATGCTGGTGGGGTATTTATTCTTTTTATACTGTATGTTATTGGGACGGTTATTGGATTTTGGAATTGAATCATGTTTTTCGCTGGGGGCAGGGCATCGAAAAGGTGCTCTGCCTCTTGGTTTGTGATTATAAAAAGTAAAGGTTTAATAAACAAATACATTAGTAAAGGGGAAGAAATTGAGTACAGAATGGAAGTAAAATCTGTTCGTAACATCATGCAGAATGCGGAACGACAGCTTGGGGATTACATGGTAGTAGAAGGATGGCTTTCTGTAGAAAATACAAAAGTAGAATCATAGCGGTAAATAAAGTAAAAAGGTTGATTAAAGTGCGTAGCAATAAGCTACGCCCTTTTTGCTTTCGCGTAGAAAACATTTTCTATGTTGAAGGGAGGAATAACCTGCAATTAAATACAGAAAATCATTGGCGGCATACCGGAATAATAACGCCGAGATTGTGATACAATTTTATATGACGTATAAAATACGTGCGTGGAGGTTGATTATGAAGTGTAAGTCTTGTGGAGCAACAGTAAGTAATGGGGCAATGTTCTGTGCCAAGTGTGGGGCTAAGATTGATGAACCACAGAAAACAGGGTTAAAGATCAATTCAGAACAGATCAAGGAGTTTTCTTCCGTTCTAACCCAAAAGGGTGGAGAGGTTATCAAGAAGTCAGGTGCAGTGATTTCTGAGAAGGCTGTAGAAGTAAAAGATAAGGCTTTAGAGACCAAAGAAGATATTACTAATAAACTGACTGAACTAGATAGGATGCTAGAAAGTTCTATTACAGAATATAACGATGCTTACACTCTTATGAATGATAAGGGTATGCAGTTATATGTCGAGCGTTGTCGCTCAGTAGATTCCATTAATAATATTGAGATTTTGATAAATAGTATAGCTAATCATCCTAAGAGCTTTGATACAGACTTTGAGGAGATTAATACTAATAGAAAAGAATTCACAGATGCATGTGAGTTTGCAGAAAAAGAAATCAGCGCTGCTAGAAATGCGGCTGGTGGTGCTGGAGCTGGTTTGGCAGCAGGTGCTAGTGTTGCATTCATGGCTCCGACTGCCGCAATGTGGATTGCAACCACTTTTGGTACTGCGTCTACAGGAACAGCTATTTCAACATTGTCTGGCGCAGCTGCAACTAATGCTGCATTGGCGTGGCTTGGTGGAGGCACTTTGGCAGAGAATGCTGCGGGAATAGCTGGCGGAAAAGCTCTTTTAGCATTAGCTGGTCCTGTGGGCTGGACAATTGCCGGAGCAACTTTACTCACTTCAATACTTCTTTTTACTAAGAACAAAGCAAAGCTTAATAAGGAGAAGAATGAGGAAATTGAGGCAGTTAAGCGAAATACAGAAGCAGTCAAAGAAATGGATGGAGAAATATATGAGATTTTAACTCAGACAAACGAAATCAGAAAAAGCCTTAATACAAGTTTTCAGGAGTGCTTGAGCTTGTTTAATTGTGATTACACAACAGTTAGCGATGATGACAAGAACAGACTGGGAGCATTGGTGAATCTAACAAAGTCATTGTCAGCATTGTATGGAAAGCAGGTTACTACAGAAGGTAGCAAATCATGATTGAAGAAATAATAAAGGAAACTACTATTCGGTACTTCAAAGAATCTGAAATAGGTCAAAACTTAGAGAAAGCTTTAAATGGAATAGAGAAAGCTCAAGAAACAGTGGCTGCCTATTGCAATGATGATAGTCCTGAAGGACTTAAGATCCTAAAGATAGGAACTACAGCAATAATAGGGATTCTGTATAAGGTCTTTAATGGAAAGAACATAAAAGAATTTACCACAGAGGATTGGAAAGAAATTGCTAGTGTTGTTGTTGATAGAGCTATCATCGATGATGGCCAGCAGTATAGTGTTATCGTATTCGATGTATACGCTAAATATGTGGATTTCTCTGTGAAGATTCTGAAAGCTAGTGGAGTATCTGTTGAGAAATGCGATGATATTAGTAGATTATCTAAAAAGGTTAAGAAGCTAGGTGATGATTTAGAAAAAGGTAAGATTAAAGAAGTTGATTACACGGAGCAGTGTTTATGGCTGCTCCTAGAATCTATGATCAAGTTACTTGCTTCTTCAAGTAAAATTGTCATTGGGGAGGAGCGAGCAAATTACGTGCAGAATGTTGCTATGCTCACTTTTGAATATGGCCGTTATTCACTGTACAAGCAAGAACAGGAAATACTCACTCAGTACCTCGAACATCAGGGTGAAGTAGATGCTGAGCTAGAAGAGAGGTTTTCAGTATTCCGAGATGAACTATTAAAACGCTGTGAAGAATTTGAAGAACTCATCAAAGATGCTTTTGATCCAGATATGCCTAAACGATTGAAGGCATCTACGCAAATAGCTAGAAATGCTGGCGTTGCAGAGAGCGAGATATTGGATAGTGTTGAGAAAGTTGATGAGTTTTTTATGTGAGGAGTAATATTATGGCGGCTGGATATCAGTTAAAAAAAGCAGAATATGTGGACAGACCGCTATCTGAAGATGAGATGTGGTCTGCATTTGCATATCTTTTTTCATCCAAATCTCATAATGATACTAGCTATAAATATGGATTTTTAAAGGCTATCATTGATAATCTCTATAATACAGATGATAAGTTGAAGCTCAACTTTGATCAGCTCTTTTCTAAATTTGCGGAAATCTATTGGAATCTGGTTCTTAAGCATCATATCAAGCAAAAAAATCCTGGCAAACTTGATAGGCGTTCAAGACTAGAGACAATTCTTTTTGAGAGCCAAGAAAAATACAATATTATTGAAGGAATTCCCTTCGAGAGCCTTGCTTGTGATATGCGCATTGATATATGCAAAAGGGTGAAGAGTGATTGTAAAAATAATGTTGTGGGGGCTCTTTATGCAGATCTTGGAGGGCTTTTTTACTCTTTTTCTCTTAGCGGGGAATGGATCCAATTAAATCCAAGGATGTATGAATTTGCGTGTAAACACAAGGTTGCAATAGAGAAGCTAAATTATTATGAGTGGGCTAGATTTCTTGAAAGAGTCAATGAAGATAATGTAATTGATCACTTGCTTAGCAAAATTGATGAAAGCACTATGCGAACCCGTAGTAGTTTGGCGTATTATAGGGATATTTTGTTTGAGGAGTTTGAGAATAAGTGCTTCTATTGTGGTAAGCGTGTAACGAGAGATAAAGTTGAAGTCGATCACTTTATTCCGTGGTCATTTATCAAGGATGATCAGATATGGAATTTTGTTTTGGCTTGTCCTGAATGCAATAATATGAAGCGTGACAAATTAGCACAGGTGGACTTTCTTGAGAAGATCTCTGAGCGCAATGAGATTCTGATAGAGAGGGATCATCATGATAATGTGCAACCTGCAAAAAGGATAAAGATGATTTATAACTGGGCACAGAGGAATGGGTATAATGAAATCTGGACACCACGGAAGATTGGTGTGTGAAGGTTATTTATAGGGGGAAAGCAATGGGAAAATATGATCACATCATCGAAATGGAAAAGCTTTTCGATGAAGCCAAGCGCAGACAAACTGTGCTTGAGATGGCTATTGCTGATTACAAGAATTTCCAACCATCAATTCAAAAGTTAGAGAAGTATTATTCCAGCAATCAGTGGAAGGATGATTTTGCTGCAGATGAGAGAGGCGAGATTCCTTTTTCTATTAAACGAGGCGTTCTTTCTGAAGATGGTATCTATGATTTGCTAGAGCGTAATAAAGAAATCATGGATATGCTTAATAGTCTTGATAAAGAGGAAGAAAATAGCACGTGAGAGTGGGATTCACAGTTCTTTTACCCAAACTTAATCTCGAGTTTATCAGCTCTTTACATATGCATGCTAGCAGCCAGTAAACGTAGAAAGATGCTGATCACTGTTGCGGTAATCATAGGTGTTACTATTTTGGTTGACGGCAATGCTGGTGGGGTGTTTGTTCTTTTTATACTGTATGTTATTGGATTTTGAAATTGATTGCGACTAATTTAAAGTTAGACTTTAAATTAGTCGCATTTTTGTTTGGCGAAGCGAAAAAATTCGTCTAAAATAAAATTAGACATTAAATTAGTCGGGGGTGCAAATGGCTTATATTGAAAGAGCAATAACAGATATAGTTAAGAAACGAGCAGAGTCCAGTAAATGTCTATTAGTAGCAGGTGCTAGACAGGTAGGAAAGTCTACATTAATAAGGCATCAATTTTCAGATTATAATGGAGTCTCATTTGATGATAAAATGACTCGTTTGCAGGCAAAAGAAGAGCCTAAGTTATTCTTTTTAAATAATCCATGCCCTCTTTTTATAGATGAGATTCAGAAAGAAAAAAGTATTCTAGAAGACGTTAAATTGATATTGGATGATTCTGAGAAACGTGGACAATTTATCTTTTCAGTTTCACAGAAGCTTGAATTGATGAAAGGTATGAGTGAGTCTCTTGCAGGACGAGTGTCAATATTAGAATTAACTGGGCTGTCATTACGTGAAATAAATGGTGTTAAATTTAATGATCACTTTATTCCTACAGATGAATATTTAAAAGAACGCGAAGGAAAATTGGTCGATTATAACAATATCTGGGAAATCATACATAAGGGATCATATCCTGAATTATATGATGTTGATAGGGAATGGCAAGATTTCTACTCTTCATATGTAGATACATATCTAGAAAGAGATATTAATGAGTTAATTACAGCGGATAGTATCACATTTTTAAAGTTTTTGACAGCTGTAGCTGCTAGGACAGGAGAATTGCTGAATTACGTGAATATAGCGGATGATGTTGGAGTAAGTGTGCCAACAGTCAAAAACTGGGTTTCTATTCTGGAAAGAACAGGAATAATTTTTCTTTTACAACCATATTCTTCAAATGCTCTTACACGTGCAATAAGAACACCTAAAATATATTTTAGAGATACTGGTTTGGCTTGCTATTTGACTCGTTGGTTGACGGAAGATGCTTTAAAAAATAGTGCTGTAGCTGGAAATATGTTTGAGACTTTTATTGTGTCAGAGATACTTAAATCGTACTCTAACCAAGGTTTGGATTATAGATTTAGCATTTTTTATTATAGAGGCAAGGATAAATCCAACTCAAAAGAAAATGAAATAGATTTGATAATTGAAGAAAATGGAATGCTATATCCGGTAGAAATTAAAATGACTGGTAATCCTAAGGCAATAATGGGAGCTACCAATGTAGTACTGGATAAGATTCCTGACAAAAAACGAGGATTAGGAGTAATACTTTGCTTGATTGATAAGAAAACGTATCTGAGGGAAAATCTTGTTGCGCTCCCGATTAGTTATATTTAGTTATAATGGGGTATTCATTGGACACACGGTAGTGTAATATTCCGAAGAGGAGTATGGATTATGATCAAACAGATAGTTAGAGATCAGTTCTTTTTGCAGCAAAAGTCTGAACCTGCAACTGAGGCGGATAGCCAGGTTGTCGAGGATCTATTGGATACACTTAGAGCAAATCAAGATAGATGTGTTGGAATGGCTGCCAACATGATCGGAGTAAAGAAGAGAATAATCGTGGTGGCTATGGGACCATTTCTTTTCCCTATGATCAATCCAGTGATCACCAAAAAGAGCGGTGCCTATGAGACGCAGGAGAGTTGCCTGTCACTGGATGGAGTGAGATCCTGCACCAGATATAGAGAAATTGAGGTGGATTATTTAGACCAGGATTTCAAGCCGCAGTATGGCAAGTATAAGGATTTTACAGCGCAGATAATTCAGCATGAGATAGATCATTTTGAGGGAATTTTGATTTGAAAAAAGATAATTCTGATGCGCCAAAAAAGGAAATAAAGATAAACAAAAATTCTAAGGCAGAGATACTTAAAAGAGCTCCGGAGGAAGTCATAGCAAAGGCTATACATGAAGCTCTTTTGAAAGAGCATGAAAAAAAGTAAAGGCAATACCTGGGGGTATTGCCTTGTTGTTATTCTTGGATTCCGTTGTCTTTGAGGAGTTTTTCTAGCTTGGCGACTCTTTCATTGAGAAGTAGTTTCTCTTCAGTGAGAACCTGATTCTCATTTGAAAGAGATTGGTTTTCATTTGTAAGAGTTTTATTCTCATTTTCTAGATATTTCATCCTCTCCGCCTGTAACTTTTCATGAACTATATTATCTTCACGAATGCGGCATTGTTCAAGGATGTCCTGATTTGCTGTAGACATGAAGATTGCTTCTGCAGTGGAATTCAGTGATGGATTATTATCAGTTATCATCTTGATTTCCTCCCAAGTTGTTGCTTTGAAAAGACTTGCCCACGTATCTATACCATAGAACTTATCTTCATCTGTTGCCATATCTGTACGATTCAAGTCTACCACAAACAGGTTGAATCTGTCAGTATAAAGGTAATTGTCTTTGGCGTTTCGCATCTGATATTTTGCGAAGAATTCTGGATGATTTTCAAAGAGAGTGAAATCAAGGAAACCGATCTGATAGACGGTGTGGGCTGTGTTGTAATCAGTTCCCTTGAGGATAGAATCAAACTTTCTGCACAGGTATGAGAGAGACCTCATAGGCCAGTTGTTGTAGTTGATAACTTGCATCTCAAGATTGATAATAACATCCCCATTCAGTTTAACTACAATATCCAGCTGATACTCTTTATTGGCAATCGTTGCTCCAGGTTCAACTGGATTATCAATATATACATCTACAACCTGATCTTTGGTGAGATGGAGCAAAGAGCAGATCAGCAAAGTCAGCGTTTCTTTATCTCTTTGAAGAACCATGCGAAATAGATAATCGTTGGTCATAGTGTACTTTAAAGCCCCAGTGGCTTTATGGAATTGGTACGTTTTCTTGTTGCTTTCTTTTTTCAATTTAATCCTCTTTCTTAATGTTCATATTTCTAAAAGCCTACATAGATGTGGAACTTTTGGGCGATGACCCGTGAAATAATAGAATGTTTTTGTCAGAAGAATTCTGGCAGCGAAAAGAAATATATCATAATGATTTTCGAACAGGCAATAGAACATAAGATTAATTTTTTACCAGCTTTTCTTAATAAAGATACGTAAAAAAGATAATGAAAGTAGTAGTATAATCCGAGGAGGAGATTAAAATGATTACACTCGTAAAATATAAAGATGAAAAAGATATTATATGCGAACTGATAAAGCAATTTTGGATAGCGCATAATGACTACACACCAACAGATGAAGAAAGCATAGAAGATATGCTAGCGTGGAGTGGCAAAGGCCATGCACTGTACTTTATAAAAAAGGAAGAGACTATAATAGGGTTTGTTCATTTGGCAAGTCGTGGATGTGAAATTGACTGGATTGAGGATTTGTTTATTCTTCCACAATATCAGGGAAACGGATATGGCTCAGAAGCATTAAAGCTTGTTGAGGATATTGTTAAGGAATACTCTGATTCAGTATATTTGGAAGTTGCAGCTAGAAATGCTAGAGCATTGAATCTATATTATAAAAATGGTTATGACTGTCTTAATACAGTTACTATTCGCAAAGATTTTAAACCAGAGGAATATGTCGTAACAAGTGAGGAAGAAGTTTTGGGGCATAAATTAGTGGTTAAAGAATATAAAAACTGATTATTGATAAATTTGGGAAAAAGAGGCAATACCTTATGTTTATCAATTCAGTATTATTTTAAATTAGACCGCTATGGCGGTCTTTTTATATGCCTTGTATAGCTATGTTGTTAAGTATTCGACCATAATAGCATAGCATTGTAATAATGGTCGATTTTTGTTATTCAGATAAAAGTAATCGTTGATAAACAAAGGCTTGAATGGACAGAAAAAGATGAGAAACAGCAGTTGATGTATATTCTCACTGGATCAAATAGATTTGAAATGCAGCAGGGCATCTCTGACTCACTAGCAGGCAGATGTGGCGTGATCGAAATGGCATCCTTTTCACAGGTTGAGAAGTATGATGTGCCCGGAAATCTGTTTGAGCCGGATATAAAAGTGCTCTTAAAAAGAGAACACGACAACACGCTCACCTATCGCACCAGGGCAGAAATATTTGAAGATATATTTAACGGTGGAATGCCCGATGTTGTGCTGAATAATTCATCAAGAGACATCTATTTTAGGGCTTATGTTGATACCTATATTGAGAAGGATGTCAAAAAACTTATATCCGAAGACAACGAGACCACATTTAGGAATTTTATATCGCTTGTTGCGCTAAGGACTTCATCTGAACTTCACTACGACAGGCTTGCTGGTGATGTTGGCATAGATGTACGAACTTGCAAAAGATGGATATCTATATTGGAAACGGCTGGAATAATATATTTAATGCACCCATATATGCCGAATATTTCCAACAGGATAATAAGAGCTCCAAAAATATATTTTATGGACACTGGGCTATGCGCTTATCTGTGCAAATGGCCGACAGCCAAGATGCTTGAAGATGGCGTTATGGGCGGTGCCTTTTTTGAAACGTATGTAGTGAGCGAACTGGTTAAAAATTTCTACGCATATAATAAGGATCCAAAGGAAGTGCTGTTTTATTACAGAGATAAGGATAATAAAGAAGTTGATCTCCTGTACGTCATGGGAAATTCAATTTATCCCATAGAAATCAAAAAGAGCATTTCTCCAGGGAGGAAAGCTTCAAAGCATTTTAAGGTATTAGAGAAATACAAAATGGATGTTGAGCCAGGATTGATCATAGATTCCTGCGAAAAAATCAGTCCTTTAAACGAAAGCGCATATTTCTACCCTGTTTTTAGGCTTGGTGAATGATAAACTTATAAAAAAGATACTTAAGGAATTATAGTCATAAAAAAGAGCATTTATAACCATAAAGTTATAGATGCTCTTTTAGTTTGATTATATAGTTTGATTATATAGTTTGATTATATGTAATCAAACCTTATGGCAGATCAACTTCTACGATACCTGCGTTATCGTAGTCGCTTGTTCTTATGAACAGTGATCTGACTTCTGAGACATCGATTATTCTTTGGAAGCAGGCTGAACTAATAGCTTTTTCCATTGAATCATCCGTATAGTATGATGATCCGCCATTTTGAATGTATTTGTAGTCAGTGCCATCTTTTAACCCAACACCCATAAATTCTGGGATGCCATTACAATCCTCATACTGCTCAAGCTTACCGTCTACAGTGTAATTTACAGCAATTGAAATAGGAGTTATCTCTATAGTATCTATCGTACAGTCTGTTCCTGGAACTTGCTTGTTAACAGTGATTACCTGCGCGTTGCTTACTTTTGGAAGTTCAAGGTCAAAGATCCATTTTCCCTGAACAGTACCTGTGAACTCGCACTTTCCTGTATATATGCCAAGCTCGTTAAATTCTACATGGAGTTTTTTACCCAAAAGACTATCTGACATATCCGGAGTATGTAACATCATGATATATTGCAGATCACCATTTTCATCTACGTAGTGAGTGATCAGTTCTCCGTTCTCTGTGGTCTGAAATGGAGTGCCATCTTCATACTCGCCCATGCCGTTTTCATCCGGAACAATTCCATCAAAGAAACTTGATGAACCACTTAACCATGAATTCACGTCATCAGGATCATCGCCAAGATAGTATGTGACATCGGCGCCGGGCTCTTCAAGACCCTTTACCTCTAAGCCAGAAACTTTAAAAGATAAATAAGCAAAATGTGCATCAGCGATAATAGTCTCAGGAACTATAGTTACACCCTGGTCTGTTACCTTATAAGCTGAATAATCCGGCTCTTCGGAGTAAACAATTGCCTGCCCCTGCTCTGTAAGTGTCTGCTGCTGAACATCGGTGGATTTTACAATTCCATTCATTCCTCTTCCCCAGAAGTGGTGGATAGCTGCGACAGCAGTAACAGTAAGTGTTGCAAAAAGAGCTATGCCTATGCAGGCAGCAAGTGGCAGATTTTTACCTGCCTTGACTACTTTGATCTTGGTAGAATATTTGTATGTATCTGCAATAATCTTATCATCAATGCCATTCATGGCCTTTAATAATTCTTCACTTCTCATGATGCCAAATAACCCTCCTTTACCAATCTACCCTGGAGCTTCTTGCGGAGTCTTCCAAGGACAACTGTAACATTGTGTCTTGTCATTCCAAACTTAGTGGCGATGTTTGCTATTTCTTCTGCGTAAAAATATCTGCTGGTAAAAATATAAGCATCCTTTGGATCAAGACTGTTTACAAAATCTTTGATCACACTCTCTAGCTCTTTTTCAAGGACCGAGTGCTCAACATCGCTATTATCTGGAATGCACTCAGCGAGTTCATCCAAAACCTCGTTTACAACGCCATTTCCACGTTTTGAGCTCTTGCTGGCGTTAAACATATTTAATGCCAGATCTCTTGTTATCTTAGCGATAAATGCTCTAAAAATCCTAGGTTTTGTAGGTGGAATGCGGTTCCACACCTTTACGTAGGTATCATCAAGGCATTCCTCGATGTCCTGTTCACTCCACAGAATGTTTTTAGCTATAGTCTTGCAATATTTTCCATATTTTAAATCTGTTTCTTCGATGGCTCTTTCATCACGTCTGAAATACAGACTTATTATCTCTTCGTCTTTCATAGATGCTCCCTTCTTGGTATTTGTAAGCGCCTTACACTTATATAGCCAAGAAATCTTTTTAAAAGTCACAACTTTTTTTATTATATAACTACTTTTTTTTAAAAATGAGTGTCCACTTTTATCAGGATGAATCGTATTATAAGTAGAAGGCCTTCTAAAAAGATCGGAAAGTGAGATTGTTATTACATGGATGATAGAGAAGTCAGGAGGGTAGTGACTGAGTACTCCAATATGATAAAGAGGATCAGCTATAACTATTTGAAGCAGCCCTTTGATTGTGATGATATCTGCCAGACAGTTTTTATGAAATTATTAACTGGGGATTTTGAATTTGAAAGCAGCGAACGTGAGAAAGCATGGCTAGTTAGAACCACGATCAATGCCTGTAAGGATTTTAGGAAAAGTGCTTTTTTTACCAAAACAGTAGGACTTGAAGAGCTTGGAGATAAAGAGGCGCCTGCATCAGAGAAATCCGAAATATTGGAAGAGATAAAGAGGCTTCCTGGAAATTACCGCACAGCAATTTATCTTCATTACTATGAAGGATATTCCACAGAAGAGATTGCAGACATGATGGGCAAGAGAAAGACTTCTGTATCAAAGTATCTAGCCAGAGGTAAAAAGATTTTACGGGAAACGTTGGCTGATGACTATGGGATGCAATAAAGGAGATAACTCATATGGAAAATAAGAATTTGGAAATATACAAAAAAGCTATGGATGACATCCACTATTCCGACAGCGAAAAGGAGAATATGGTGAATAATCTCTTGAATGGCAAGAAGAATGGAGGACCTATGAAGAAAAAGTATGATTTTAGAAAGATTGGTGTTGCTGTTGCAGCATGCCTTACACTGTTTAGCGTCACAGCATTTGCGGCAGGTAAGGCTACAGGAATAGTCAGCGATATCTATTTTGGAGGAAAGAGCAGTAACTTTGAGGACCTTGGACAGCTTGAAGAGGAGGCTGGAATTGATGTTGCAACAGTAGGTCTTTTCACAAACGGATATTCAGTGGAGGAGATGGAAGTCGATCAGTCTAGCACCACGGATGATGAAGGCAACAAGCTCAGCACTTATAAGGGTATCAGGATCGATTATGTAAGGGATGGAAGCCCAGAGCTTTATCTTTCAATGTTCCCGGAAGCACTTTATGGCGAAGACCATGAGGAATATGACAGCGCCAGAGCTACAGAGACACGGGAATACGACGGAATAACAGTACATTACAATTATGACGAATATCTTTCTCTGCCGGAAGATGAGGAGCCTACAGATTCTGAAAGAGAGCGCGAAGAAACGGACGATCACTTTTTTATCAGCATAGGAAGTGATACGCGCCAGACAGATTACGTAAGCGGCGTTAACTTTGAAATCGATGGTGTTTCCTATGTGCTCATAGGCTTTAATCTAGATATGTCACCGGATGAGCTTTTTGAGATGGCAAAAGAGATAATTTTGGCAAGATAAGGCATTATTTTGCCAGGCGGAAAAAAGAATTCTTTTCCAATTGTCGCACTTTGGCTACAAAAATGGAATATTGATTTGCAAGTAATAGCGACATAGACTATCATAGTCTTAAATATTGGGAGGAGTTACGCATGAAAAAGATGAATAAGAAAGTGGTTATTGCAACCAGTGTTAGTGTGGCAAGCATGTTACTTAACGCAGCCTGTGGTTATGGACCGCCAGTAGAAGTAGAGGAAGAATACTCTAATAGTAATTATGAGATATCCGTTGAGCAGGATACTACTCAGGATGGCATAAATAATCAAGGTAACACTAATGAACAATAACGATATTAAAATATCCCATCTTGATCTACAGTACGATGTGCGAAATGAGTTTTTTGAGAAGCCTATTTTAAAACAGCTTTTCTTTGAACTTACACTCAATTGTAATGAACACTGTTGGCACTGCGGTTCAAGGTGTGGCGATGTGAGAGCTACTGAGATGGCTCCACAGGAATGGAAAGATATTTTAGATCAGATAAAAGAGGATTTTAATGGCTCTCTTCCACAGATTAATGTTACAGGAGGAGAGCCCCTTTTATATCCTGGTTTTGAAGAGGTCATGAGTTATGCTCACTCATTGGGCTTCAAATGGGGTATGACTTCTAATGCAATCCTTATAACACCCGAGGTTGCAAGAATGCTCCAGAAATGTGGCATGAACACCATCTCTGTTAGTATTGACGGCCTTCCAGAGACCCATGACAGGATAAGGGGACTTCAAGGCGGATATAAGAGAGCAATGGAGGGAATTCAGAACCTTATTGATCTTAAGTGCTTTGGAAGTATCATGGTTACGACCGTTGTTAATCATGAGACTGTAAGAGAATTGGATTCGCTGTATGAGGTGATGTGCGATTTTGATATCGACAGCTGGCGTATCATGGGAATTGAACCAATTGGAAGAGCGCTTGATCATCCTGAACTTTTACTTACTGATGATGACCATCGATATATTATGGACTTTATTCGTAGCAAAAGAGCCGATAATGAACCTGTGACCTATGGTTGTTGCCACTACCTGGGACTTGACTACGAAAAAGAAGTCAGAGACTGGTACTTCTTTTGCATGGCAGGAGTTACAGTTGCGAGTATCACAGTAACAGGCGATGTATATGGTTGCCTCGATATCGACAGGAATCAGCCTGGCGTTATTCAGGGAAATATCCATGACCGAAGATTCTCGGATATCTGGAAGAATGAGTTTAAGGCTTTCCGACGCGATAGGGCTGAAGACAACGAGAAATGTGCAAATTGTAAAAGTCGTAAGTACTGCATGGGCGGAGCATTTCATACTTGGGATTTGGTAAATAAAACTCAGCGTTTGTGTCTGATTGATGCACTTGACAGGGAAAAACATGAACAATAAATCTTTTGACTCAAAGAGAATAGCCCTTGGCTATGCCAAAAGACCATGGCTTCACAAGTCTGTGATAGAGCAACTAAAGAAAGACTGTGATCTGGCTGAAAATCATAGATTTAGGAATGGTCTTGACGTGGGCTGTGGAGCTGGTCTTTCCACAAAGGCATTAAAGCTCATATGTGATAAGGTGACAGGAACTGATATTGCAGATTCAATGGTTGAAGTTTGCAAGGAATTATATGGCGAGGATGAAGGCTTTTCTTTCTATGTTGCCAAAGCAGAAGAGACCAGGGTTCCTGATGAGAAGTATGACATTGTGACGGCTGCCGGATGTATCAACTGGGTTGATGAAAAAAAGTATATGGCTAACATGGCACAGGTTATGGCAGATAACGGGCTTATAGTCATATATGATTTTGGAATTACAGACAAGATGGTGGGAAATGCTGATTATACCAAGTGGTATCAGGATGAGTATCTGAGGAGATTCCCCAAGCCGCCGAGAAAAGAAAATAAGTGGACTCAGGATGATCTGATAAAAGGCTTCACAATGAAGAAGCAGACAGACTATGAAATGGAGTATGCTTTTGACCTTGAGAAATTCGTCGATTTCATGATGATCCAGTCAAATGTTAATGCTCAGATTGAGAGTGGGAACATTACGGCTGACGAGGCTAGAGCCTGGATGCTTGAGTCCTTAGCACCTGTTTTTGAAGATAAAGAAAAGACGCTGATCTTTTATGGCTACAGCTGGTATATAACTTTTAGGAGATGACTATGACAGACAACAACGTGGAATATTACAACATAAATGCGGATTCGTTTTTTGCTGGCTCTGTGGCTGCAGATATGAAAGAGGAGCAGGATAGTTTTCTGGCCTATGTGCCTGAGGGCGGAAGGATCCTGGATGCAGGCTGCGGAAGTGGCAGAGACAGCAAGGCTTTTTTGGATGCCGGCTTTGATGTGGTCTCTTTTGACGCATCAAAAGAAATGAGAAAAAGAGCTTCTGAGTACATTGGACGGGAAGTTCTGGATATGAGATTTGATGAAATTTCTTTTGATAATGTATTCGATGGAATATGGGCAAGCGCATCACTCTTGCACGTGCCAATGGAGGAGCTTCCGGAGACATTTAATAAGCTCAATAAGGCGCTTAAGCCAGGCGGTGCGCTATACGCTTCGTTTAAATACGGCGATGGCACCAAGATGCGCGGTGAGCGCAAGTTTAGCGACTTTAACGAAAAGAGCGTTATTCCGCTATTTGAAAATGCAGGCTTTGAGATCGTAAGGAACTCTGTAGGAAACGACAACAGACCCGGCAGAGGAGAAGAGATGTGGGTCTGCGTGGTCGGCATCAAGAAGTGATCTAGAGTGCGGCTTGAATTATTAGAAATATAGTTGTATAATCCTCTAGCGCAACAAACGACAGTTCATTTGTACCTTCCTGTCGCTAAACAAAACCAGGACTGCATAGGAATATTTTGTCTTTTATGTAGCTCTGCTTTTGTGCAGAGCTACTTTTTTTATGCAGAAAGATTATTTTGGAGATTAGGATGAAGAAGATCATTATCGACTGCGACCCTGGAATTGACGATTCTCTGGCTATTATGCTGGCTCTTCAGAGCCCGGAGCTTGAGGTTATCGGCATTACCATCGTTGCAGGTAACTCACCAGCAGAGCTTGGATTTCAAAATGCAAAAAGAGTCTTGAACTTCCTTGGAAGACTTGATGTGCCAGTTTACGTGGGCGCAGACAGGCCAAGGGTAAGGGAGTATGTGAACGCACTTGATACTCATGGTTGTGACGGCCTTGGAGAGAGTTTTTTACCAGAGGTTCCAGGTCAGGAGATTCCGGAAAAGAGTGCTGTGGAGTTCATGAGGGAGACCTTAAAGGGCGGCGACGTATCAGTTATCGCTTTGGGGCCACTTACGAACCTGGCAGATCTCATCGATGCGGATATTTTAGCTTTTTTGTCTATTGAAAGACTAGTATCCATGGGAGGCAACTTCAGAAGCCACGGGAATTGCTCACCGGTAGCGGAGTACAACTACTGGGAGGATCCAGACAGCGCCAAGGTGGTGTTTGACACTCTTTATGCTCATCACAAGATGATCGAGATGGTGGGACTTGATGTGACCAGAGAGATCGTGCTGACACCTGAAAAGCTTGAGGATATCAAAGCTAGAAACGCAGTTGTTGGGGATTTCATCGAGAAGATCACGAAGTTTTACTTTAAGTTCCACTGGGAATGGGAGCACATCAGGGGCTGTGTCATAAATGATCCTCTTGCTGTGGCTCAGTTTATTTGTCCTAATATCCTTGATGGAATCGAGGCTTTCACGGAAGTTGAGACTGGCGGCATCAGTATGGGCCAGACCGTTGTTGATTCCATGGGATTCTACCGAAAGGAAAGTAACGCCTTAGTTTTCACAAATGTAGATGTGGAGGCATTTTGGGAGTTGTTTTTGACGCGAATTTTAGAAATTGGAGAAGAGAAATGAAGAACAATACAAAGAAATTAACATTTATTGCACTTGCAGTTGCCATCAATATTGCAGGAAGTAAGCTGGCTCTTTTGCTGCATCTTCCAATCTTCCTTGACAGCATCGGAACAATGTTCGTAGCTGTTGTATTAGGACCACTTGGCGGCGCCGCTGCAGCTCTTGTTGGGGGACTTATAAACGGAGTTCTTGGAGACGTTTACGCTATATATTTTTCACTTAGCGGAGTTTTGATGGGACTTATTGCAGGAGCTCTTTTCCATGGCAAAGAAGAATGCCCTACCCGCGCGCTTTTCTGGAAGACTCTTATTGTAACTTTGCCAGCATCTGCCCTTTCAGCCTGCATCGAGACATTCCTTTTTGGCGGCATTACATCAGCTGCTACAACAACATTTATTATTCAGGTTCTTTCTCAGACAGCACTCAGGCTCTTTGGAAGTGCCTTCATAATCCAGGCTATAACTGATTATGCGGACAAGTTCATAGCTCTTTTACTGGTAATGCTGTGTATGGGGAACCTTCCTTACGAGTTCACACACTTTGCAGATGACCAGAAAAAGAACCGTGAAACAGCCTGACTTACCATATGAAGTTGGACTTTAGCTGTTCGCCGTTATCCACGAGAATATCCTGACCAGTCATGCTCTTATTGACGTTGGTCAGAAAATATGAGAAATCAGCGATCTCTTCTGCTGACGCCCATCTGTGAAGTAAGGTCTCATCAAGGCACTGCTCCATGAGGCTTGGATCATCCATGATGTGGGCGTTAAGAGGCGTGTACACACCGCCTGCAGAGATGCTGTTAGAAGTTGCACCGTATTTCGCCAGTCGAAGTGCGGTGTTTTTCATATATGTAACTACGCCGCCTTTACTTGCTGCGTATTCTGGGAATTCTGCACCATTTGAAGCGCTTGATGAAGCCATGAAAAGAACTGAGTGTATAGCATCCTGAAACGCATATTTCTCAGTGACTTTGATGGTTGCTTTGAGGTTGATGTCAATAACGTCAGGCCCTTCCTGGATTCCTGCGTTATTGATGATAACGTTTACCCCTTGGATATCAGGGAGTTCTTTTGCTATATCAACGATCATGTGAGTGTAGCCTTGAGCAGTAAACTCGCTTTCTGCCACATCAAATCCAATGACTTCGTGTCCCATCTCTATGTATTTTTTTGCGCATGCAAGCCCGATTCCGCGGCTTGTTCCGGTTATTAGAATTTTCATGGTTATAGTATAGCATAAATGAGCCCTAGGGACGGAGGTTAGGGCTCATTATTTGGCAGATGAGCCACAACCTCCGTCCCTAGGGCTCATTTTTGTGCCGAAATCTGGTATTATAAATTAGGGAAGTATGGAATATAAAGAAATAAATCTTGCTAGAAACATGTCATTTATGATCAAAGCATTTGCTGACGCCAAAGAAAAATACGGACTTCCTGAAGTTGAAAGAGGTTCATTTACAAGCTTTGGCGATGGCAAATAAATCCTGAAAGGAGCTCTGAATGATAGATAATATCGAGGTTTTCACACATAGTAGCATTAGGATAAAAAGTGACGCTGGGGTGATCTATGCAGATCCATTCCAGATAAAGGAAGACTATCATGACGCTGACTACGTTCTCATAACTCATCAGCACTACGATCATTTCTCTATTAAGGATATCCGCAAGGTCATAAAGCCAGAGACAATCCTCATTGTTCCTGCCAAGATGGAGGATGATGCAAGAGAGCTTTCTCGCGAAGTTAAGGAGATTGTAGCGCTTAGTCCAAATGAGAACAGAAATGTTGCCGGTCTTGAGCTGGAGGCAGTTCCTGCCTACAACACGCTTAAGCCATTTCATCCCAAGCGCGCAGAGTGGCTTGGATATATTGTGATCACTAATGGTAAGCGCATTTACATTGCCGGAGATACAGGTGCCAACAAGGATATCAGCAAGGTTAAGTGTGACATAGCTCTTTTACCAATTGGCGGAACATACACTATGGATGCCAAAAGAGCTGCTGACCTCATCAACACCATCAGACCAGAGTACGCGATTCCTACCCATTACGGAAATATCATTGGCAAAAAGACAGATGGCAAAGCATTTGCAGCTATGGTGCAGAGCCCTATCAAGGTAGTTGAGAAGATACAGTATTTTAAAGGATGACAAAAATGAGCCCTAGGGACGGAGGTTATGGCTCACCTACAAAAAAATGAGCCCTAACCTCCGTCCCTAGGGCTCATTTTTTTGTGCCGAAATCTGGTATTATAAAAAACTTTGATTCTGTATATTTATATATCATCAGATATAAAGTAAAGTATCCATTAAATAATTTAGATGTTGGGAGAGACAGATATCATGAGGGTTGCAGCAATCAATGATTTGTCAGGCTTTGGAAAATGTTCGCTTATGGCGGACATAGGTGTGTTATCAGCCATGGGAATTGAGGTTTGTCCGGTGCCAACTGCTGTGTTGTCGGCTCAGACAGGATTTCCGGATTTTCATTTATTTGATACCTCTACTCTAATAGAAGAGTGCAAAGAAGACTGGCTCAAGATGGGAGCTAGGTTCGACAGCATCATCACAGGGTATATTCCACATGAAAGAGACGCGGACGACATAATCTCTTTTGTTAAGGCATTCAAAGTAGATGGCACCAGTCTTTTGGTGGATCCAGTTATGGGAGATGGCGGAAGATTCTACTCAAACTATTCAGATGAGATGCTTAGAAAGGTTAAGCTCTTGGCTACTACGGCAGATATTATTACGCCAAATCTTACGGAACTTTGCATCCTTGCAGGTTTTGATGCAGGTAAGGCAAAAGAGCTTGAGGCTATCGAAGATCAGGATCAGATGATCCAGGAAGTTATAGGGATTGCAGAAAAGGTCAGAACGAGCAAGGCTCAGAACATTGTAGTAACAGGCATTCACAAAGGTGACCACGAGCTATGTAACCTTGTTGTGAGTGGAGATGGTAATGAGGTAGTAGAGTGCAAGACCAATGGCAAGAGCTACTCGGGGACAGGAGATCTTTTTGCGGCAACGCTTCTAGGCTATATATTAAAGGGCAAAAACACTATAGATGCAGTGAAACTTACTACAGAGTTCATTAGTAGCGCAATTGAGGCTACAGGTGATAAAGACAGGAACTACGGAGTTGATTTTGAAAAGGTTTTAGGATACTTAAGCGGAGGAGACTAACATGAACAAGACATTCAAAGACTCAAAAGTAAGACTGATAACCATGACAGGGCTCATGGCTGCAATGACAACTATCTTTACAGCTTACATTTTTCACGTTCCGGTTGGAACAAATGGCGGCTACATTCACTTTGGCGACTCTATCATTTATCTTGCAGCGGCTATGCTTCCAATGCCATACGCAATGCTGGTTGGAGCCCTTGGCGGTGGAATAGCAGATCTTTTAACTGCTCCTATGTGGATGATCCCTACAGTTATCATCAAGATGCTGATAGTGATTCCTTTCTCAAGCCGCAGGAATACTATTATGAGCAAAAGAAATCTGATAGCGCCTATCATCTCTTTCTTTATTTCAGCTACTGGCTACTATATCGCAGAGGCAATCCTCTTTGGAACAGAAACAGCGATACTTTCAGCGTTTTCAGGAAGCTTTATCCAGTCTGGAGGAAGTGCACTTTTCTTTTACCTGGCTGCAGCTGCCTTTGACAGGGCAGGAGTTAAAAGAAATCTATTTCAGTTTGAAGGTTAAGGAGAAGAATCATGGCAGATATCTTGTACAAATATAAAGACTCAGTTTACGCAAACATTACAAATAAGTGCAATTGCAGTTGTACCTTCTGCATTCGCTCGCTTAAAGACGGCGTTGGAAGTGCAGATACTCTGTGGCATCAGCAAAATCCCACAACTGATGAGGTTCTTAATGCTATCAGAAATTATGATTTTGAAGGCTTTGATGAACTTGTTTTTTGCGGTTATGGCGAGCCTACCTGTGCTTTGGAGACTCTTTTAGCAGCAGCCAAGGTTGCCAAGGAGGAAAAGAACTTAAGAACAAGGCTCAACACCAATGGACTTGGTAATGAAGAGAACGGCAGGAACATCGTGCCGGAGATAGCTAAGGTCATAGATGCCGTATCCATCAGCCTTAATGCTCCTGACAGCAAGAAATATTCAGAAGTTACCCGTCCAAAGTACGATGGGGCTTTTGATAAAATGGTGGATTTTGCCACAAAGTGCAAGGAAGAAATCAAAGACGTAAAGTGGTCTATAGTAGATGTGCTTCCAGAGGAGGACATCGCAAAATGCAAGGCCCTTTCTGAAAGCACAGGAATAAAGCTCCGTATTCGTCATTTCACATGAAATGAGCCCTAGGGACGGAGGTTAGAGCTCATTTTATTAATATTCATCAAGGAAATTGATTCGTTTACCTTTTTTCTTGTAGGTGATTACCGTATCAATATTTACGTTCTCCATACTCTTGAAGATGTTCGCCTCCACGAATGGATTGGTCTTTTTGAGCTCAGCAATGAGCTTTTTGGTCTCAAGTCGTTTTGAAGCTGTAGTGCCATCCTCGTGGCAGGTTGAACATGTTTCTGTGAAGTGGCATGCACACTGGAGGAAATGTAGGTTGTTGTAGTCTCTCCACGCGCAGATGTCGCTTTCTCTAATCAGGTAAAGAGGTCTGATAAGCTCCATGCCTTCGAAGTTTGTGCTGTGAAGCTTTGGCATCATAGTCTGGATCTGGCCTCCATATAGCATTCCCATAAGTACAGTTTCGATAACATCGTCGAAATGATGGCCAAGTGCGATCTTGTTGCAGCCCAGCTCTTTTGCCTTGCTGTAAAGGTATCCGCGGCGCATTCTGGCGCAGAGGTAGCAAGGGCTCTTTTCAATAGTATCTACAGTATCAAAGATAGTGCTCTCAAAAATAGTAGCAGGGATGCCAAGGGCCTTGCAGTTAGCCTCGATGAGCTCTCTGTTCTCCTTGTTGTAGCCTGGGTCCATAACGAGGAAGGTAATCTTGAAGCTGACCTGTCTGTGCTTCTGGATTTCCTGAAAGAGCTTGGCCATGAGCATAGAGTCTTTGCCGCCTGAGATGCACACTGCGATGTGGTCACCCTCGTTTATGAGCTTGTAGGTCTTGCAGGCTTTTGCGAATGGGGTAAAGAGCTGCTTATGGAATTTCTTCTGGATGCTTTCCTCAGCTTTTTTCTGTTTGCCTTCAGTATCCATCTTATTAAGCTCAGCCTGAAGGTATGCCATATATCCGCCGGCAAGACTGTAGCAGTCTCTATCCTTGACGCTTGCGTATGTATCAAGCTCTAGGTCCTGAGTCTTTTTGCCGATCTGACAGAACATGATGATCTTCTTGTCAGCTGGGATCTCGGATATCTGTGAGTTATTTTCTTCATTTAACTCTTCAGGACTTATGACCTTGGCACCTGGAATCGTGCCGTAGTTTGTGAGATCCTCGCTGCGGACATCTATCAGCGCATAGGATTTCTTTGGGAGCTTTTGAAGTTCTTCAAGGGTTATCTCTTTCATTTCTTTCCTCTAAGTAAATACAAAAATCATTAACAAATAGAAATAGCTTAACTGTATAAGTGCGACATGTCAACATGGTGGCGAGTGAGCCCTAGGGACGGAGGTTGTGGCTCATTTTTGTGAAAATGAGCCATAACCTCCGTCCCTAGGGCTCATTTTGTGGTATAGTATTAAAAACTAGCGACATCGAAAGAAGAAACCGCATGGAATTCGTAGATATATTTGATAAAGAGGGGCGCCTGATCAGGGAGGACGTCCCAAAGCATGATGAAAAAAGACCTGGCGAATTTAGAAAACACGTCCTTATAATGATGAAGACAAGCGACAGCCCAGCTCCAGGACAGGGCGAAGGAATGTACGTTGTGCAGCAGAGATCTCTCAAAGCCAAGTACTACGCTGGTAAGTGGGATATGACTGGCGGAGGAGTAAGGAGCGGAGAAACACCTCTAGAAGCTGCCTGCAGAGAGGTTCAGGAAGAGCTTTCCATAGCTCTTTTACCAGAGCAGCTGAAACTGGCGTTTGAAAGTAGCGTAGAGTGGGACGACGGAACAGGGCTCTTCGTATACACATTTATGTGCAGAGTGGATGTGCCGGCGGATGGCTTTAAATTCGACACTTATGAAGTTAATGATGTGAAGGTTATGCCGTTTCATGAGTTTTACGACCATGTCATGGATCACAACGACGAGGATTTTGGTCAGGGACTTGTGAGAATTGAGAATACACTTTAATGCATAAGGAGGCGACTATGGAAATTACTGAAATGTTGGAACAACTGATAGAGAAGGCAAAGACAAACAGCGACTTAAAAGAAAAGCTACTAAACACCAGGAATTCTGCCAATCCTATTGCTGATTTCTGCGATCTCGCGACCAAAGAGGGCTTTCCTATGAGTGTGATGGACATAGTCAACCAGGGCGAGGAAT
This sequence comes from Butyrivibrio hungatei, assembly GCF_001858005.1. Taxonomy (NCBI): domain Bacteria; kingdom Bacillati; phylum Bacillota; class Clostridia; order Lachnospirales; family Lachnospiraceae; genus Butyrivibrio; species Butyrivibrio hungatei. The sequence goes on from NZ_CP017831.1 coordinate 378,661, forward strand.
TCTACGCAGAGATCAAGCGTAGCACCAATGGCGGCGGCGAGAACTCACCAGACCTGGACTTCCAGAATGATGAGTATTCTATTTTTATGATGAGGTTAAAAGAACTGTAATATATAGGAAAAGGAGTTTATAAAAGGAAATGAAAAAGAAAACTATTGGGATCATTCTTGCGGGAATGATGATAATGACGGCGTGTGGTAATGCGGGAAAGGCAGAGCCAGAGGGACTATCAGAAGGAAGAACTGAAAGTAGCGAAGAGGCTAGTAGTGTGGAGGAAAGCACAGAGGAAAGTTCTGTGGTGGAAGAAGATTCCGCAAACAACAAGTTTGCTCAGAAAGCAGTAGAAAAATCCGGAAAGACAATTGAAGATGTCCGCGACATTATCTCAAAGGATTTTGATGGTGACGGCAAGGAAGAAGCCTTCGTATTTATAGGTAATGAGCCTGATGAAGAATTTGGTGAATGTACAGGAACACTTTGGTTTGTTTCAGATGACAAGTGCGAAGAAGCTTTGCCTGAAGAATATGTTGTTTACCATGATGGTAAGGTTCTTAATGAGATTACAACAGAAGATAAGATCTTTGTTGAAATAAACAAGAACTATACAACTAGCGCAGTTTCATACCTCTTTTACGTTGATGGCGGTGAGTGCCATGAATCCATTGTGTCTGGCCTTGGTTCATTCTATGAGCCTGATTATGTGGATGATTACTGCATTTCAATGAGTGCCTATGATGTTTATTTTGAATATGAAGAGGGCAAGGAAGATGAGGCCATGATCACAGGCCACTCCTGGAAGAACTACTACTTCTACTATGACAAGGCAGCAGGCGATTTTGCAGAGTTTGAGGCTACTGAGATCACAGAACAAGAGCTTAACGAGGCTGTTGGAACAGACCTTGCTTCAGAGATCAGAGCAGAAGGCTACGATATTGATAATATCATCAAAAGAGATAATGGCATCATCAACGTCAACTATTCAAAGACAACAAAGAACGATGATGGAACTATTTTAAAAGAATGTAAGAACATTACCTACCTTACTAAGGAAGGCAGATATTTTGATGTCTGGGGCACAGGCGAAGAGACCTGGCAGAATTCAGACTTTGGAGGTATCTATGACGTAATGCTCACGAAGTGAAAAAAGTGAGCCCCAGGGACGGAGGTTGTGGCTCATTTTTGCAAAAATGAGCCCTAACCTCCGTCCCTAGGGCTCATTTACTATCGCCACACCGTCAAAATAAATGCTATAATATGTATATATTTTGAGGGGACGGTGCAATGCAGGAACATAAAGCTAATGCTAAGATGGTCACTTCACTGATGATGCGACTTCTTCCGATACAGATCCTGTTCGCAGCAGTGGGTACAGTCAACGGAATAGTTTCCAGTTATTTTGCAGCCAACTTTGTAGGCATAGATGCCATGGGTGCTGTAGGTTTGTACGGCCCTTTGAATCTTATAATATCAGCATGCAGTACCATCCTTTTGGGTGGTTCTGCATTTCTATGTGGAAAATACATGGGACAGAATGAGCAGCACAAGGTAAACAACATCTTTACCTTAGACGTCGTTCTGTCTGTTTTTTTGTCTCTGGCGATCATCACTGTGCTTTTGTTTCTGGCGGCCTTTGACCTGACTTTTATCTTTACAAAAGATATTTCAGTAAGAGCGATCTTCAACACATACATTCTAGGTCAGGCTATAGGCATCATTCCTTTTATACTAGGTAATCAGCTAACTGTTTTTCTCTCTCTTGAAAACAGACAGAGAGTATCTGTTGTAGCCAGTATTTCTTTTATCATCGTGAATCTCATCTTGAATTACATATTTGTACGTGTGCTCCACATGGAAGCTTTCGGACTAGCCCTTGCTTCGTCCCTTGGAATGTGGGTGTTCTGCCTGCTGGAAGCCAGTCACTTTGCATTCGGCGCCTCCTACATGAAATTTAACATGAGGGAGTTTGATCTGGATGAGTTAAAAGACATTATTCTCATCGGAATTCCAAGTGCAGAGGAAAGCGCATTTCACTCAGTAAGGGGCTTTATCATCAACGGCCTTCTTACAACCTATGTGGGAAGCATCGGAATCTCAGCATTTGCAGCGGTTAATAACCTGCTGACTGTGTTCATGGCAATACCTGCCGGAATGATCGCAGTATCAAGGCTTCTCATAAGCGTTGCCATAGGTGAAGACGACAGGCAGACGCTGACGGATATCATGAGGGGAATGTTTAGAAGATACATCCCTATCATGTGCGGAATCTCTGTATTTATCATTGTTTTGGCTGAGCCCTTTGCATCACTTTTTTACAAAGATCCTGCGGATCCAGTTTACATGATGACTGTCTGGGGATTTAGGATCGTTCCACTCAGCATGCCTTTTAGCCTTATCATCATGCATTTCATTTGCTATGTCCATGCTGTTGATAGGCACGTGATACTACATATCTTAAATGTTCTTGACGGTTTTTTGTGCGTATCGCTGTTCACAGTTCTTTTGATAAAGAGCCTTGGAATGAATAGTGTGTACATAGCCTATGTCCTAAGCGGCGTGGTTACGACCTTCGTGATCTGCGTGTATCCACTGGTGGTGAAGGGAACGATTCCACGGCATTTGGAGGAATTCCTCGCAATGCCTGATGAATTCGGGACTTCCAGTCATGACAGGATGGACATTTCACTTAAGAAGATGGAGGATGTCCCTCTTGTTGCCGAGAAGATCCAGAATTTCTGCAGGGGGAGAGGAGTTGATAAAAAGAGATCCTATATTGCTGGACTTTCCATGGAAGAGATGGCAGGAAATGTTGTGCGGCACGGCTTTACTAATGATAAGAGGCAACATTCCGTGGATGTCCGTGTGGTTCACAAAAATGACGACATCATACTGAGAATAAAGGATGATTGCGTTGCTTTTGACCCGAGGGAGCGTCAGTTCCTTGCAGAAGATGAAGATATTACAAAAAACATCGGGATCAGAATGGTATTTAAGATAGCAGAAGAGGTGAAGTACCAGAATCTACTTGGAATAAATGTGTTAACAGTGAGGATATGATATGAATCTACTTTCAAAGAGACAAAAAAGAAGAGCAATAATAGCAACGTTTGTCTATTTCTTTATGATATTGATCAGTGCTCAGCTGATCTACATAAGAGGGCTGACAAATCTAAAGCCTATCTACATCCTGAACATTGGATGCGACATGTTCGGAATGCTCATGGGCTACGTTCTTTTCATATGCTGCCTTATTGATGTACAAAAGACAGGAAGCAACTTAAAGTGGCTTTTGTGCCTGATAAATGTAGCTTATTTGGGAGTTTTTAGCGATTCAGTAGCCTGGCTTGTAGACGGCGTTGTGAAATACAGATGGCTTAATTATGTAGATAACTTTCTTTATTACTGCTGCGCACCCTTTGAGGCTTTCTTTTTCTGGATGTACACAAGAACATACTTAGAGCTTGATAAGAAAAGTGTCAAAGCACTGGATATTCTTGCGAGAGTTGGACTTTTTCTTGCCATTTTTTTCCGGGTCATAAATCAGTTTAATGGAATGTACTATACTATCACGCCAGAATCCATCTACCAAAGAAGCGCATTATACCCTATGTCCATGATCTATTCCTTTGTTACCATGATAGGAACTCTTACTGTGGTGGTGATAGAACGAAAGAATCTTCAGAAGTATCAGATCGTCGCTTTCTTTGTATATGGCCTTGGACCTCTGGTGATATCTATCATAACATCCCCGGCCTACGGGCTTTCTATCATTGCCAGCGTCATTATGCTGGTGATACTTGTGATGTACGGTGTTCTGAACCTAATCCAGGGCAGAGAAAAAGCTGTGGCAGACAGGGACTTATCCCTTGCAAAGAGCATCCAGGAAAATGTGTTGCCTAGAGTCTTTCCACCATTTCCGGATAGGGAGGAGTTTTCCCTTTATGGCTCTATGACTCCTGCAAAAGAGGTCGGCGGGGATTTCTACGATTTTTATCTTATTGATGATGATCATCTGGCTATCACTATGGCTGATGTTTCCGGTAAAGGCGTGCCGGCAGCTCTTTTCATGATGATCGCCAAGATTATCATAAAGACTCAGACTCTGAATTCAACAGACTTAGATCCCAATACGATCCTTGGAAATGTGAACAATCAACTCTGCGAAGGCAATATTCTAGAGATGTTTGTAACGGTGTGGCATGGAATCCTTACAATATCTACAGGTGAGCTGGTCTATTCAAATGCTGGTCACGAGTATCCAGCTCTCAAGAGGCGAGCAGGCAAGTTTGAACTGGTAAAAGAGAAGCATTCTCCGCCAGTTGCAACTCTTGAAGGCATTAGATTCAAGGGCGGCAAGATCAATCTGTATGAAGGCGACGTGATCTTCCTCTACACCGATGGCGTGACGGAAGCTACTAATATAGGAAAAGAGCTGTTCGGAGAAGAAAGACTCCTAACAGCCCTTAATGAAAATCTTGATAAATCTGTTGAAGATATTGATAAGAACGTGCGCACGAGTATTGATCACTTCGTCAAGGATGCACCTCAGTTTGATGATATTACTATGCTGGCACTTCAGTATCATGGAGTGGCAAAAGGCTCATCTGACTCCTAAGGCGCCGCTGAGTTCTTCGAAGCTTATGCTACCGTGGACCTCTTTAAATTCGAGAGATTCAAGTCGTTCAATTTCAGCTTTGATCTCTTCTGTTGTCATGTCCTTGCCGGTTAAATTAGTGTAGTATTCGCCATATGGCTCAGTGTAGTCATCAGACATTTCTTCGTCTTCTGAAGGAGCACCGTCGCCATCAGTATCCTGAAACCAAATATACTTGGCGCATAAATCTTCTTCAAGCTCATCATCTTCCCGAATTGACATGAAAGTTTCGTACTGAATGGCACCTGCATAGTCATAGTTTGTATTGTGAAAAACATTTTTGCGTGGAGAATAGTAGTATCCAGCATTTCCCATGGCACCATAGGTCCAGTGGTGCATGTAGCAGTGAGCATGTCCGTTTTTGAAGGTGTAGAGTGAAACATAATAACCGTCTTTGCCTGCCACAAGTTCAGGAATGTCGTCATCATCCACATATATAAGATCAAAGGTTACATCGTCGCTACCAATGTGATAGAGGTTAGCAATCTGTTCGTAAGCATCTTCGTAATGACCAAAGGTGCAGTCTGTGTTGTCTCCCATGAGGAATGATTTGATCTGGGGAATAGATACGCTATCGCCGTACTGCTCTTCAATCTTTTCTGGGACATCATAGAAGTCTTCATAACTTCCACCAGGCACTGATTCTGCAAGGATTATGTTTGTTCCAAAGTCTGTCTCTCCGATCATCGCTATATCTTTTACCCCATCAGCATTGAAGTCGAAGAATCCAACAGCGTTTAACTTCTTGAAATATCCCCAGTTGTCGCCGCGGGAAGTGAAAGTGCTTAAGCTTGTAATAAGCTTACCGTCTTTGACTATCGCTATACCTACACCATTTTGGGCATCTCCAGGATATGAGATAAAGCGAACAGGTCCTTCACCAGGAACAAGCTCTACATCGAAGGTTTGATTTGGATTACAGTTTTCTTCCCACTGTATGGAGTTTGATCTTACGATAATGCTGTCGCCATCCTTTGTTAGGTTTATGATCCTATCAGAGTTATAGCCGTAATGGTCAGGCTGGTCAGTAGTGAATCTGAGAGAGTATTCGGTTCCACTCTTTTCACCAGATACGCAAGTGAAAAAGATAGGCTCTTCCATTTCAAACTTTTCTATATAGTATGAGTCGTATTGCTCAAGGTATCTCCAGGTAAAAGAGTTATTTCCTGCATCAAAGCTTTCACCTGTATGTGACTTGGCGTATGAATCAAGGTCTTTTTTGGAAATGCGCCATAAATTTGCATAAAGACGCTCCTGATTTTCTTCTTTGACGAATGCGTCTATCTCATCCTGAGAAATGTTAGTGTCTATAATGCCGCCGCCGGATTCAAGAACTACGTCCCAATCAAGCTCAGATGGATCGTTAAAAGGCTTCTTGAGAAAGCCAATGTATTCTGGAGTTGAAAATAAATCGTTGAACTCATTCATCTCGTCTTCAGAGATGGGCTCAGCGTTTGCCATGGAATCACGTGAGTCACTGTTGTTTGAGTTTTCAGCAGATGTTTCTGCTGAGTTACCAGCTGTTGACTCAAATATATTGTCAGGGTCTGAACCTGCGTCTTTGCCGCAGGCAGTCAGAACTAGGATTGTTGTTAATAAGGGGATTAAAAATTTTCTTTTCATTTTAGTGCTTCTTTCTTTATATAATGCAAAAATTAACGAGTTGACTGTACCTTAGCACAATACTGGGGACGTGTAAATCTATTTGACGCCAATTATAGGTAATGTTAGTATATTTATGTGAGTGCTACCGGTAGACGGTTAGCCCATCATTGATTGGTAGTGAAATAACCGCTCAACTTACCAGGCTGGGGCGGTTATTTTTGTGTCTTGGAATCATGCCTACCAAACATGTAACCAAGACTAAAAAAAGTCGCACACAGTGCAAGCACTGCAATGAGGTCACTGATTGTTAGTGGCATAAGCAAGTACCTCCAACAAAGATTTCTCATACGAGATTTCTATGATAAACAGAGGTCACAGTCCTCTGGAAGAGGACTAACCGCCTACCGTTGCTACAGGTAGCACGGTCACAATTATATCGAACATACATTCGATAGTCAATAAATGAATTATCATTGATAGTTGTGGGGAAAATGAATAATGAAGATAGTGAATGTTGTAGCAGCAGTTATCTGCGATAATTATGATAACAAGAAAAAGATATTCGCTACTCAGCGAGGATACGGTGAGTACAAGGATGGCTGGGAATTTCCTGGGGGAAAGATAGAGAAAGGTGAAACACCGGAGGAAGCGCTGGTTCGCGAGATCAAGGAAGAACTTGGCGCTGAGATTAGTGTTCACGACTTGATTGATATTGTGGACTATGATTATGAAACATTTCATTTGCATATGCTTTGTTTCTGGGCGACGGTAGCTTCTGGAGAACTCAAACTTTTAGAACATGAAGCCGCTAAGTGGCTAGGCTTCGACGAACTGAATACAGTGGATTGGCTTCCAGCAGATTTGGAGCTGATAGATAAGATAAAGGAAGAGACCTGTAACTGAGTTACGGGTCTTTTTTTACGCTTATTTCTCGCTTGCCTTTGGACTCTGATTACCTGCAAATTAAATAAAACTTGCGTTGCAGGTAACGAAACCGGGTCATAGTAGCCTCCCGGAGTCGTAATCTTTACCTGCATGTTCAGAAAAGCTTGCGTTGCAGGTAACGAAATCGGGTCATAGTAGCCTCCCGATGTCGTAATCATTACCTGCAAATTAAGGAAAACTTGCGTTGCAGGTAATGAAACAGGGGCACAACACCCTCCCGGAGACACAATCTTTACCTGCAAATTAAGGAAAACTTGCGTTGCAGGTAACGAAAACGGGGCACAACACCCTACAGGAGACACAATCTTTACCTGCAAATAAAATAAAACTTGCGTTGCAGGTAGCGAAAACGGGTCATAGTAGCCTCCCACTCCAAAAAAATGAGCCCTAACCTCCGTCCCTAGGGCTCACTTTTTTATTCTTCTTTTAGTTTGCTTTTAGGTTGGTTTAAGGTTCATTCCATAGAATGAGCTACAGCAAAGGCAGAAGGGAGACGAAAGTGAAATACAGGCACGAACTTAAGCATGAGATCACAACTGCAGACATGATTGCGATCCGCCAGAGACTAAGAGCGGTGGCGCAGGCAGATACTCATGCAATTGATGGAAAGTATCTGATAAGAAGCTTGTACTTTGATACGCCGGAAGATAAAGCACTTGTTGAAAAACAAGCAGGCGTAAGCAGAAGACAGAAGTTCAGAATCAGATATTACAACGGCAACAGATCCGTAATACATCTTGAAAAGAAGTGTAAAGTAGGCGATCTTGGAACAAAGATATCAGCAAACCTTACAGATACTCAGGCCCAGTCAATTGTAGGTGGCGACATTGAGTGGATGCAGCATAGTGACAATGAACTAATAAAAGAGCTTTATTCCAAAATGACAGCAGACAGGCTAAAGCCAAGAGTTATCGTTGATTACACCAGAGAGCCATTCATCTATGCTCCGGGTAATGTTCGAGTGACACTTGATTATAACATCAGGACAGGCCTTAACAACACGGACTTTTTAAATACTGAATGCGTTACGATCCCTGCAGCTATGGGCGTTTGCATTATGGAAGTTAAGTGGGACGAATTTTTACCGGAGATCATCAGAGACGCTGTCCAATTGCCCCATGCAAGAGTCGGCTCTTTTTCCAAATATGAAGCCTGCAGGCAACCGCGAATAGAGCATGGATACGGAGAATATTGAAAAGAAAATTAAAAGAAAATAGGAGAATGAAAAATGACCTTTAATGACATCTTTAAATCAAGTTTTTTGGAAAATGTAACTAGTATAAGTGTGTTAGACATGGTATTGGCCATGGTTTTAGCCTTTGCAATCGGACTGTTTATCTTCTTTGTCTACAAAAAGACATACCAGGGAGTAATGTACTCTTCCAGCTTTGGCGTAACTTTAGTAGCACTCACAATGATCACAACACTCGTAATCCTGGCTGTTACCAGCAACGTAGTTCTTTCACTTGGTATGGTCGGTGCCCTCTCAATCGTTCGTTTCAGGGCTGCGATAAAAGAACCTTTGGACATCGCGTTCCTGTTTTGGTCAATCGCAGTTGGTATCGTACTTGCAGCTGGAATGATCCCTCTTGCAGTATTTGGCAGCGTGATCATCGGAGCAATCTTACTTATCTTTGTTAATAAAAAGAGCTATCTCATGCCTTACATCATCGTGATCAATTGCGTAGATCATGAGGCAGAAGTAGAAGCATGTAACTATATCAAAAAGAGAGTAAACCGCATGGTTGTTAAGAGCAAGAGCGCTCAGAAGGGCAACCTTGAACTTAACCTGGAAGTAAGACTTAAGGAAGACAACACAGATTTTGTAAATGACCTTGCTGATATGAAGGGCGTAAACAACGCAGTTCTTGTTAGCTACAACGGAGAATACATGGGATAAGGAGAAATCTATGTCCACACACAAGCTAATAGATAAGGTTTGTATTTTTGTTATTATATTCGCTGTTCTTGCGACAGTTCTTTTCATGAATGGCTCTGCCATCGGTATTACAGCTGACGACTCGGTGGAGATGGGATATGAGGAGCTTTTGTTTGATGACAGCTACGTGCATACCATCGACATCGAGATTGATGACTGGGATAGTTTCCTTGAAACAGCAACTTCTGAAGAGTACTCAGCGGCCAACGTGACAATTGATGGTGAGACAGTTTACAACGTTGGTATCAGAGGTAAGGGAAACACGTCGCTTTCGACGGTAGAACAGCTTGATAGTGACAGATACAGCTTCAAAATTGAATTTGACTGCTACGAGTCCAGCAATACATATCACGGACTTGATAAGTTGTGCCTCAACAACTTGATCCAGGACTATACCATGATGAAGGATTATCTTGCATACAAGCTTATGGGTGAGTTTGGCGTAGATGCGCCACTTGTAAGCTATGTTTACATCACAGTTAACGGCGAAGACTGGGGATTATATCTTGCAGTTGAAGCAGTTGAGGATTCTTTCCTTGAAAGAAATAATGGAACAAATTACGGAAATCTCTACAAGCCTGATACTTTGAGTATGGGCGGTGGCCGAGGAAACGGCAGAGATTTTGACATGAATGACGTGGACTCTAGTGATATGCCGGAAGGTTTTGGTAAAAAGCCAGGCGATCGCTCAGGTGAGTTGCCAGGGAAGGACCAAGAAGAACATGGTGGAATGGGCAGTGACGATTCCAAACTCAAATATATAGATGATGACATTGACAGCTACTCAAATATTTTTGATAGCGCCAAGACTAACATCAAGAAGTCAGATAAAAAGAGACTTATAAACTCTCTTAAGACTCTAAGTGAAGGTATAGAGGAACAGGATGCCGACAAGATTGCAGAAGCTGTTGATGTAGACGCAGTTATGAGATATATGGTAGTGCATAACTTCCTTGTAAACGGTGATAGCTACACAGGTTCCATGATTCACAACTATTATTTGTACGAGGAAGATGGCTTGCTTTCTATGATTCCTTGGGATTACAACTTGGCTTATGGAACATTCCAGGGGCAGGATGCTGACGGAGCGGTTAATGATCCTATAGACACACCTCTTTCAGTTTCTGAGGATAGTGATGACAGGCCTATGTTCTCATGGATCACCTCCTGTGATGAGTACACAGAGATGTATCACGAGTACTACGCAGATTTCCTTGAGCAGTTCTATACTAGTGGGTATTTACAGGACCTTATCGAATCTACCTATGACATGATCTCTGAATATGTAGAAAAAGACCCAACTAAGTTCTGCACAACAGAGGAATTCGAAACTGCAGTTGAGACAATGAAAACATTTGTAGAGCTTCGCTGTCAGAGTATTTCTGGCCAGCTTGATGGAACCATAGGTTCCACAGATGCAGAGCAGGAGGAAAATCCTGACGCTCTGATAGATGCTTCATCAATAACTCTTTCCGACATGGGATCCATGGGCGGCGGAATGGGCGGTGGCCCAGGACAAGGCGATGGTGAGCATAGTGGTCCACCAAGCGGTGACCCTGATCAAAATAGTGACGGCTAAAATATAAATGAGTTCTAGGCAGGACGCCTAGGACTCATTTTTATTGAAAGATAGATAAAAAGTACAGTATTTAGTTCCGTGCAGAATTGGCTGCTGCTGATTCCATTACGACCTCTGTTTCACCTTCCTCTAAATTTACAGTGATGACAGGTCTTGGTATCTCATCTGCGGTATTCTTTATGAACTGCGCAACATTCGGGTTTTTAGCATAAAGAACTATCAGTGCACATGCTATCATTATTAACGCCAATATTGCATACATTAATTTTGAAATGATTTTTTCCATAAGCTCCTTCTCCTAAAAAAAATGATTTCAATTTTGCGGTAAAGACATATTAGCACCTGACAATAAAAAAACTGTAAATACGGAATAATAAATTTATTATTTTCTTCTTACTTTTTAGCATTTATAATAGCTATAATTGTTACAAAAAATGTTATGAAAAGCGTTTCGGAAAATGAGGAGAAGAAAAAATGAAGAAAAAAGCGTTAAGTGTACTTTTGACTACTTGCATGATGACTTCTCTCCTGGCAGGATGTGGGGCAAAGACTGAGCCACAGACAGCAGGAGATGGTGCATCACTTGAAGCAAGTGAAAGTGCTGAGGATTCATCAGAATCTGCATCTGAAGCAGAGGATGAGAGCGAAGATGGAGCTACAAAGGGTCAGGGAGGAACTCCTTGGGTAAACTCAGAGCTTAAGTCAAACGTAACTGCAGATACAGTTGTAGACCCAAAGGATGATTTTCATCTTTATGCAAATAAGGACTGGATCCTTGAGAACGATATTCCAGATGGTTACACACAGTGGAGCCATTACGCAGAGCGTGGTCTTGAAGTAAAGAACCAGTGTATGGAGCTCTTAAAGGATGAGACTATTGAAGGCCACGATGCTGAACTTGTTCGTACATACAACAGTCTGATCCTTGATTGGGAGTCAAGAAATAAGCTTGGTGTCACAGAACTTCAGGAAGGCTATGACAAGATCGTAGCAGTAAAGAGTCTTGAGGATGTTACAAAGCTTTTAACAGATGAAGAAACAGTTTACGACTACTACAATTTTGTAAACTTCGGCGCAGGCGTCGGCCTCAACGACCCTGAGACCAATATCGTTATTGTGGACACACCAGATCTTTTACTTAGTGATTCCGCTGAGTACTCTGAGAGAACAGATTACGGCGACATGTACTACGGCTATAGAAAAGACATGTTTGTATACATGGCTCAGAAGTTTGGTATGTCAGAGGATGAGGCAAACAAGTGCTTTGATCAGGCTTTTGATTTTGAGACTAAGCTTGCTTCTAAGATCTACAGCACAAACGATATGTATGCTGATGATTATTATGACAAGATCAACAACGAAATGTCTTTTGATGATGCTTCAGCTTGTAGCAAGACATTTCCATTAAAGGAGATCCTTACAGCGTCAGGTTATGTATATGACGGACCATACCTTGTTACAACACCAGACTACTTCTCATATCTTGATGAGATCTACACTGAAGAAAATATTGAAGCCATCAAGTCACTTTTGATCGTTAAGTACATTCTTCCTTTCTCAACAAGTGTTGATAAAGAGACTTATGATAAAAAGAATGAGCTTGTAGCCCAGTATTTTGGCATGAGTGGAACAGTAAGTGATGAAGAGATGGCTTATGACAGCGTTATTGATTCACTTCCTGATTCAATGCAGATCGTTTACATCGAGAAGTATGGTTCAGAAGAAGATAGACAGAAGATGACAGAGCTGTGTCAGATGGTCATCGACACATACAGAGAGCTTCTTTCCGAGAATGAATGGGCTTCAGATGAAGTTAAAAACTATGCTATCGAGAAACTTGATAACATCACTATACATGCAGCTTATCCTGACAAGTTCAACGATACAACAGGTATCGACCTGACAGATTGCTCACTTATCGAGGCAGACACCAGGATTGCTAATCATAATATTGAAGAAAATATTAAACTCATGGGACAGAAGGTTGATCATGAGAAATGGGCTGATGGAATGGCTGTTACAGACTGTAATGCCTTCTACAATCCAAGCGATAACAGTATCAACATGATCATCGGTATGATGGGTGAACCTTTCTATTCAAGTGATATGAGCGTAGAAGAACTCTATGCTTCAATCGGTGCTTTCTGGGTTGGACACGAAATCTCACACGCATTTGACAGCAATGGAGCACAGTTTGATGCTGAAGGTTACTACAGAGACTGGTGGACAGAAGCTGACAAAGAAGAGTTCCAGAAGCGCGTTGGTAAGATGGATGACTATCTTGATACTATCGTAGCCTTTGGCGATGACCATTTCATCGGCTCTAATATTGACACAGAGATGGTTGCCGATATGACAGGTCTTCAGTGTGCACTTAGAATGGCTTCCAAGGTAGAAGGTTTCGACTACCAGAAGTTCTTTATCAAATACGCACAGATGAACGCATCTATCGCAACCTACAGCGATGAATTCAGCCAGCTTACACAGGATGCACATCCTCTTAACTACTCAAGAACTAACGTACCGGTTCAGCAGTTCGACGAGTTCTACGAAGCCTTCGATGTCAAGGAAGGTGACAATATGTATCTTGCACCAGAGGATAGACTCATCATCTGGTAACGAGGAAAAAATGAGCCCTAGGGAGGTCGGTTAGGGCTCATTTTTTTGAAAGTGAGCCACAACCTCCGTCCCTAGGGCTCATTTCGGGAAAAGGAAAGAAATTGGGAAAATGAGTACACATTACAACGCATTTATTTCATACAAGCATGCGGACCTTGATAATAAGGTTGCGGCAATGATCGAAAAGGACCTGGAGCACTATCACATTCCAGCCAGGATCCAGAAAAAGACAGGCATAAAGAAGATTGAGAGAATATTCAGAGATACTGATGAGCTCCCTATTACAAGTGACCTTAGTGCCACAATTGAAGAGGCTCTTGCAAACTCTGATCATCTTATTGTTCTTTGCTCTACTAACACCTGCAAATCAACCTGGGTTGAGAGGGAAATCCAGCTCTTTTTACAGAATCACTCAAGAGATAACATCTTTACAGTTGTTGCGGATGGAGAACCAAATGAAGTTATTCCGCAGATTCTTTTATCAAGAGAGGTGCAGATCACTGACGTAAATGGCGAGATCAGGACTGTGACAGAGAAGGTTGAGCCACTTGCCTGCGATTACAGACTCCAGAGAAAAGATGTTAAGGCAACGGAGGTTCCAAGGCTTGTTTCAGCCATGATCGGCTGTTCATACAACGAACTTATGGACAGGCAGCGCCAGTACAAGATGAAGAGGCTCACTGCTATCTTTGCTGCTTCCATGGCTCTTTTCATAGGCTTTGGTGCTTACATGATCTACAGCAACCACAGGATCAACGAAAACTATATCAATGCCTTAAACAATGAGTCTAAGTTCCTGGCAAACGAGTCTGAGAAGTACATGAATGATGAGCAGAGGCTCAAGGCTTTGTGGCTTGCTCTTGCTGCGCTTCCAAATGAGAAAACCCCTGACAGACCGGTAATCCCCGAGGCAGAAAAGGCTATAACCAAGGCTACAAGAGCCTATGTTGCAAATGACGGTTCAGCTAATATTACTGCAACCTGGAACTATACCATGCCAGATACGATCACTGATTTCCAGATGTCTTTTGACGGATCTGCATGTGCTGCCATTGATGCATCAAATAATGTGAGGGTGTGGAATCACGGCAGTCACGAGCTTGTGTATGAGTACAGCAGCGTTGATGATGGCGCCAAGCATATTGAATTCCTGGATAAAGACATACTGATGATCACGGGCTATCAGTTTGTCATGGCTGTAAATACTTCTGATGGCTCTGAAATGTGGAGGCATGAGAAACTTAGTGACGAGTGGATTTCGAACACCATCCGTGACGAATTTCAGGTTATGAAGGATGGGTCGGTCATGGTAGCTACTGATTCTGACGGACTCTACAAGCTTGATATCAACACAGGTACAATTCTTGATGTTTACACTATTCCTACAGAAAGTGATGACTATAGGAGCATCGCTTTTGCAGGATTCCAATTCAGTGAGGATGGCTCCAAGTTGTCGTTTTTCACAAGTTTTAAAACGGGAACTCCTGATTGCCTTGTGGTCTGCGACATGAAGACAGGAGATCTTACCTACTTAGACTGCGCTGCAGAAGGGTATCTTCCTGATGGATATTATTTCCTTAAGAGCAAGTGGATCGGCAATGACACCATTGTATTTGCTACCACAAGAGGCATGGGAGAAACTAATTACAGTTATGAAAATAAAAATGTGATTTCAACAAATAAATTGGGAATATTCTGCATAAACGCAGATGACTTATCACTGCGATGGCAGGATGTGTTTGCCGAGAATTCTTTTGCCTATGACTCAGAATTTACAACTATAGACGATGTGAACGGCGTGCTGTTCTATGCCGGCAACATCATCAGCATTTGGGACAGGACTACTGGCGAACTTTTAGAATCCTACAACACTAATTCGCCTATCACAAATATGCAGTGGCTAAGTGCAAAAGAGAGCTATCCAATGTTTTTTACCCATGATGGTGGATACATTGACCTTAACAGCGGTGACGCGGCTTATGAACTTTTGCCTAATGATGATTCGCTGATCATAAGCTACTATTTCGCTGATGGTATGGATAAAGCTATAGCCAACCGCGGGGCTTATGTTCATAAAGAGGGAAGTAATGAGCTTATCTTTTACTCTGTAAAAGCTTATGATGATGATATTCGTTTTTTAAAAGATTCACCTTCATACCTGGCTTATGATAATAACATCGAATATGGATGCAGCGAAGAATATCTCTCTATTTTTTCATCAAATGGTGGAAAAGACAGTGTGTCAATTTTTGATCTAAGTTCTATGAGTTTCATGAATCAGGTTGAGATTGGCAATGAGGATAGTCTCTATGGCTATGAGCTTGTTGGCTATGAGAATGGCTATACTTATCTGACAGATTCTTCTGGTAAGGGATTTGACCTTTTGGAGATTAACAATGCTACAGGGGAGCTTACAAGGACCACTCTTCTTGATGAAACATATGATTGCAAAGCAGTTATGGGAGACGGAGAGATCTTTTACTATGTAGGAGACGCTATTAATGGACCAGCTCTTTATAGCTATGATCTCGAGAAAAGAGTGGCTAAGGGCTACGGCGTTGACACTGATAGTTATTCCAAAAACGTCATTGAGTTTGATAAAGAAAATGACATTGTTTTTTGCGGCGGAGATGTGGACCAGATCTTGAACCTTAAGCGTAGAGACAAAAAAACAAAGGTGATAGAACATAGTGGCGAATGGGCTGAGACAGTTAAGGCTGTCATTGATCCAGAGAGCAGGAAGATAGTCACTACTGATGATCACATGATCGAGATATTTGATCTTGAAGGCAATTCACTTCAGAGGATCAACTGTATCGAAGTTGAAGTTCAGGGAATGTATGTCTTTTCCAGGGACGATACATCACCAAAAGAGCTGCTGGTGATGTATGCTAATGGAGAGCTATACCGCTACGACTATGAAACTGGCGAATTTATTGCCAAGACAAACCTTGAAAATGCTTCAAAATTTGCATCACAGGCAGCGTTCTATCATGATAAAGACAAGAATCTTCTATTTGTTCAAGCTGGTATGGTGACTCATATGATCGAACTTGAGAGCTGGATCGAGCTTGCTGCAATAAATGGCGGAATGGGTTACAATGCGCAAAATGATGCTTTTATTGTAATGTCTGAGGTTGAAGATTATGAAAAGAAGGTTGGATTCTATAGAAGATATTCTACAGAACAGTTAATAGAAAAAGGAAACAAGCTCCTTGAGGGCACTGAGATCAGCGAGGAGTTCAAGCAGCAGTACGGGCTATAAAGAGTTTTTGAGCCCTAGGGACGGAGGTTAGAGCTCATTTTTGGGAAAATGAGCTCTAACCTCCGTCCCTAGGGCTCGCCACGACAGAAAGGACAGACAAAAAGAGATGCTGGCAAATTATCACACACACACCGTTAGGTGTAATCATGCAGTAGGAACAGAGCGGAAATATGTAGAAAGAGCTATAGAGAAGGGCTTTAAGATACTTGGATTTTCAGATCACACGCCTCAGCCCTATGAGACATTCTATGAATCAAGTACCAGAATGAAAATGGCTGAGCTTCCAGATTATACTCAGACGCTTGTTGATCTTCGTGAGGAATACAAGGATCAGATCAAGATCCTTATAGGCTACGAAGTCGAGTATTTTAGAGATTACTTTGATCCTCTTATGGAAGAACTTAGGAAATATCCGCTTGATTATATCATTCAGGGACAGCACAACGTTCCGGATGAACCTAATGGAAATTATGTTGGATTTCAGACTGATGATGAGATGGTTCTCGCCAGCTATGTTGATCATTGCATCGAGGGCATGGAAACAGGTCTTTTCCTGTATCTTGCTCATCCTGACCTTATTAATTTTGTTGGCAATGAGAAGCTTTACATGAATCAGATGGAGAGACTTGTTGACGCTGCAGTCAGCCTTGATCAGCCTCTTGAAGTTAATGTCTACGGCTTTATTGACCATAGGAATTATCCTAGTGACCGCTTTTTCCAGATGGCCTCTGAGAAGGGTGCGAGATTTGTAGTGGGCTGCGATGCCCATGCTCCTCAAGTTATTCAGCAGATTGAGGATATCCCTGGCTTTGCGGAGTTTTTGAATAGAAATAAGATCGTCATCGGGGATAATGTGCTGGAGATGAAGGAAATTTGATGTGAATTCCCGGCTGCTTGCGACTTGAAGGAGATTTGATATGAATTCCCGGCTGTTTGCGACTTGAAGGCAATATGGCGACTTTTTTAGCAAGTTTTTACCCCTAGATTCTTATTTAGGGGTAAATTTTTTTGAATTAGTTTTCCGTAGTGAAAATCAAGCTTGAAAAAAGGGCTTAAAATGGCCCAAAAGGGTAAAGAATGATTCAAAAATCTTCCATATTGCCTTCAAAATGGTGTCAAACTTGCCTATTCACAAAAATAGAATTGCACCATCTCTCTAATAAGCGCATAGTCTATTGGATATTTATTGGATTCATAAGAAAAAAGCAGGTTATAATCTGGCATATAGCCTTGGGATATGTAAAGAGGAATCTTGCCAAGAGAATTTTGAACGTAAGAAGGCTTGTCCATTAGCCCTAGATGTTCCCAGATATAGGTTATTCCTTTTGTGGGATGAAGAATTGTAAAGTCAGGATGAAGTGTTATTCCGTCAAAGACAATAGGACACTCATATCTATAAGGTATGCTAAGCTCAAATAACGTATCAGCGATATAGGCTTCTGTTTTTGAACGAACCATATCTCCCTTTTTTGTTTTGAAAAGAAGTTTTTCTTTGTGATCCTCATTTCGAGGGTATTCAGCTTTTTCCCAAGCTCTTTTGTAAACAATTTCATCTAACAGGTCATCCATTTTTGCTGCTTCATCAAGTAATTTATATGCTGATGGGGCTTTATCATGTTTAAGATAGCGCTGGACATTTTTGTATTGTAGCTTTTTAGCTGAAAGAAGCTTTGTATAGTAAGTCTTTTGCGCAAGCTTTTTTGCAAGGGCCTTTTCTGCTTTTGGTATGTACTTACGAGTAACTTTTCCTGAAGAATCCTTGAGTTCCTGATACCATTTGGTATTGTTTTTATACTTGTAGCATACAAAAAGTCCTTCAGGCATAGTTTTGATTTTTCGCTGAAGCGCAGAAATTTCTTTTTTAAGAATAGCCTCCTGCTGCTTCATAATTGTAGTAAGCGTCATATGCACCTCTTTTTACTTAAAATGAATCGTTCGGAAGAATATTCCCAGATTCTAGATTTGATAGAACGGTCAAATGAAATGACCGGAAAGAAATATAACATGCTTTTTGAAGAATGTAAAGTGCTAAAAAAATACCCTCCTCACTGGTTTGTCTAGTAAGGAGAGCATGGATGATCTTGCGGCCTCAAGCTGCGTGTGAATGTGTAAAAACTGTTTTGAAAGACTCGTCAATGCGCTGGTGGTGCACTTCAGCGGCGTTGAATTTAACTGACTTAAATGCTACCTGCATGATAGGACCTGTTGCGAATGCACTGATCAAAGTTCCGATGCCGACTGGTCCGCCAAGTAGCCAACCAATGAACGTTACAGTAGTCAAAAGAGCTATGCTCAGTCCACCAATTGGGACTTTCTTTATTCTCTTTGAAAGTGCCACAAGAAGTGTATCTCTTGGTCCGCATCCAAGTGACGCTGTCATGTATGTGTACTGCGTATACGCTGCAATTGTAAGACCAAGGAGCATCACAGCTACGCCGAGAACTGGTGAAGTGCACTTAGGCACTAGATTTATCCTGTTAAAAAAGTCTACGGACTTACCTACTACAATAGAGTCAATAAACATCGCGATTCCAATAGGCTCTCTCAGTGAAATATCAATTGCAAGAATAGATAATGAAACTATGATAGATGCTGTTCCATAGAGGATTCCAAGACTCTTGGACATTCCGATATGAAGAACATCCCATGGGCTCGCGCCAATGTTCGCTTGAATTGTAAGGTAGATCCCAAATCCATTTATAAATAAGCTGACGGCTGCCAGAAGCATGTTCATGGCAATCTGTTTCCAGCTATTGTTCTGATGTAAACTTGCGTTTTTTAACATGTCATTAAAAACTCCCATGTATTTGGCCTGTAGCCAACCTTAGCTATTTTACATCAATACAATTGTATTGTCACATTAATTTTTATCAAGTTTTAATTCTTGATTTTGGTTGTCATTTTGAAGGCAATGTCGGAAATTTTTGAATCAATCTTTATCCTTTTTGCTTATTTTGGGCCTTTTTTGCATGCTTGATTTTTACTACGGAAGACTATTTTATAAAACCTTACCCCTAATTATGAATCTAGGGGTAAAAAACTTGTAAAAAAATGCTATATTGCCTCCAAATCACAAACAAGAGGAAAGGCACAAAGTGTTGCCATTGCAACATGCCCTCCTTAGGACGTGTTATATTTAGTAGAAACGCTTATAATTTGTGGAGAAAAGGTTATGAAGAAAAGACTTATAGCAGCTCTTTTGACAGTGACATGTATGATGATGGCATGCCTAATATGAAACCATAAAATCTTGGAGGGAAAGAGTATGGAAAACAAGAATTGGGTTACTTTATTTGCATTTTTACCACTTATCGGACCATTACTTGGAAATGTCCTAGTGGGCGACATGCTTGGGGTTCCGACTATTATTGTGGTGGGTGTTTCAGGGCTTATGTGCAAGTATGCAGCGGACAAGGGCGAATATATGGGGCGCATGGTAATTGTCTTGATCTGCACCATAGTCGGTGGAATCATAGGCACTGTGTATCATTACAACTGCGTTAGCAATGATTTTGCGACACCAATTGTCGGGGCACTATTTACAGCAATTCAAGCGGGAATAGCGCTAGTGTGCATGATCGTTGGAGCATTACTTGTTGGAAAAGAAGAGAAAGATAGAAAAAATAGGGCTGCGGACCGTTAAGGCCGCAGCTTTTTTCATTTATAGGAGCTTGAAGTGACTCTTCCTAAACTCAATGAGTCCTTCATCTCGCATGTGAGACAGCTCTTTTGACATGTTGGTGCGCTCTAGGTTCAGGTAGTCAGCCAGCTGCTGGCGGTTGAAGGGAATGTCGAATTCCCTAGATCCAGTCTGGAGGGCGATGGCGTTAAGGTAGGACAGGAGGCGACTTCGGCAACTCTTTGGAGAAGTGTAAAAGCTTCTTCCGGAGAGGGCGAGATTTTTTTGAGACGAAATTATGAGGATGTTTTGAAGGAGCTTTTCCTTCCAGGAGGAGCTCTTTTGGCTACTATCCAGGATATTCCTGATGTTGCAAAAGAGAATCCGGCAGTCCTCATTGGCTCTGACATCCACCAGCATGACAGCGCCAAGAAGGGCGTAGGTTTCAGCAAAATATTGGCCGGCTCCAACGTGACTAAGGACCGTGCAGTTGCCCCAGACGTCGTTACTTTCGATGGTGACGCTGCCGGAGATGACCATGCCGATCATCGATGTTTTGTCTCCTGCGTGGAGGATAATCTCATCTTTGTGAAAAGACCTTTCAAATGAGCCAAGAGTTTCGAGGCACTGAGAGAGCTCTTTTGATGAAAGACCTGAAAATAATCTGCTATTTAATAAATTTGAATAATCCATGATCCACCGCCGTTTCCAAACATGTTCCAATCCAAAATGGAAAAACATAAATTTTAAAAATGTGGTTTAAACAACGTAATTTACAATTCGAGTATATTATACTGACGCCATCAGAACAAGTTTAAAAAAGAAATGGAGAATTGAGATGGTCAGACAGATAATTCATATCGATGAAGAAAAGTGTAATGGTTGCGGAATCTGCGCCACAGCTTGCCACGAGGGCGCAATAGAGATAATAAACGGGAAGGCAAAGCTTGTGAGAGAGAACTTCTGCGACGGTTTTGGAGACTGCCTTCCAGGATGCCCAACAGGAGCCATAACCTTTGAAAACAGGGAAGCACCTGAATACGATGAGGCGGCAGTTAAGGCTAGCAAGGAACTTAAGGCAAAAGGACATGGCTGCCCTGGATCAAGGTTCATGCAGCTTGGGGGAAAAGAGGATGCATCCGCAGAAGGTAGCAATGATGCGCAGGTACAAGCATCTTTCTATAGTAAGCCCGTTTCCCGCCTGATGCAGTGGCCATGCCAGATCAAGCTCCTTCCTACACAGGCAGAGTTCTATAATGGCGCTAAGCTCCTCATTGCTGCAGATTGCACAGCATATGCCTACGCCAACATGCATGAAGACTTCATGAAGGGCAAGGTTACAATGATCGGATGCCCAAAGCTTGATGAGGGCGATTACACAGAAAAGCTCACAGAGATCATCAAGTACAACGATATCAAGAGCGTGACAGTAGTAAGGATGGAGGTTCCATGTTGCGGTGGCCTTCAGAGAGCAGCAGAGAACGCGCTTAGAAATAGTGGAAAATTCATTCCTTGGCAGGTAGTTACTATTTCAAGGGACGGAAACATACTTGAATAAAATTGTCACTAAATAACGTTTAATAGAAACCAAAATAAAGATATACTATATTTACAAGCAATATAACTTCGATTTATCTCAATAGGAGTATATCTTGAGATCATGATACATTGTACATCACATAAAGGAGGTACATCATGGCGTCACTTAATGAAAGAAAAGTTGCAGTAGTAGGTTGTGGGTTTGTTGGCTCAGCATCAGCTTTTGCTCTCATGGAGAGTGGTCTCTTTTCTGAGATGGTGCTGATCGATGTAAATAAAGACAAGGCAGAGGGCGAAGCGCTTGATATCAGCCACGGCCTTCCTTTTGCAAAGCCAATGTCTATCTATGCTGGCGATTACAAAGACGCAGCGGATGCGGCGGTTGTAGTTGTGACAGCGGGAGCGGGACAAAAGCCAGGTGAGACAAGACTTGATCTTGTAAAAAAGAACATTGGGATATTTAAATCCATCATTCCTGAAATAGCAAAGTATAATAAAGAGGGAATTCTTCTGATAGTTGCAAATCCGGTAGATATCTTGACATATGCAGCAGCCAAGCTCAGCGGATTCCCAGAAAACAGAGTCTTTGGCTCCGGAACAGTGCTTGATACAGCAAGGTTCAAATACCTTTTGGGTGAGCACCTTGATATCGACAGTCGTTCCGTTCACGCATTTATCATTGGTGAGCATGGTGACAGCGAGATTGCCGCCTGGAGTAGCGCCAATGTTTCAGGAATTCCAATCAATGACTTCTGTGAGATGAGAGGCCACTTCGAACATGAGAAGTCAATGAATAAGATAGCAGAAAACGTCAAGAACAGCGCCTACGGTATTATAGAAAAGAAAGGCGCCACATACTACGGCATTGCCATGAGTGTAAGGCGCATCTGTGAAGCAATCATCAGGGATGAAAAGAGTATCCTTCCAATTTCCAGCATTCAACATGGCGATTTTGGAATTGATGACATTGCACTTAGTATGCCTGCTATTGTAGGTCGAAATGGCGTTGAGGGCGCAGTTCCAATTAAGCTTAGTGATCAGGAAAAAGAGGCACTCAAGGCCTCAGCAACAACTCTCAAAGAAGTGCTCAAGGAAGCCTTCTAAGATTTCGATAGTAATTAAGAACATCTGAAAGCAACTAAAATAGCTATGTTTAACGATAAAAAGCACTGCAACATGCTTTATACATGTGCAGTGCTTTGTTTTTTACATTATTGCATAGGTGTGTAGCCGCTTTCTTTTACAATTCTCTGACCCTCATCAGACAGGATGAAATCCAGTAAAAGAGATATGTTCTCATTTTCGTTAGAAGCATCATATACTGCGTAGAAGTTGCTGGCGATTGGATATGTGCCGTTTGCAATGTTCTCTTCGCTTGGATACACGCCGTTTAGGGAGAGCATCTTAACGTCTGGATTGACGCTGAGCCCTTCCACATAATATCTAAAAGAAAAGCCGATTGCCCTTCCTATCAGGGCTCCCATAATAGACTTTTTCATCTCCTGTCCGTTCATAAATGACAGCATTGCAGTCTGACTGCCACTTCCGGTATTTCTTTGAACTGCATCCACAAGGCGGTTGTCTCCACCAACCTCAGACCAGTTCTTATATTTTCCAGTATAAAGACCTTGAACCTGCTCGATAGTTAGGTCGTCAACAGGATTGTCTTTTCCCACGATGAATACAAAGGCTTCGTAGCCGATAGGAACCATCTTGAGCTCAACGCCTTTTTCCTCGGCATAAGCAAGCTGCTCTTCTGAAGGCTTTGCGCAGAAGATGATGTCGACGTCTCCGTCTACTACAGCCTGGTAGGCACCTCTGGTGTTGTGAAACTGAAGGGCACTATATTCTGTGAAGTCTGTTCCGTCAAAAGAAACGCTTTCTTTCGGATAGGTTGCATCTACAAAAGCGGAGAACATTGGATACAGAGCAGCTGCGCCGTCAATTACAGGAAGGTCACCAGATAACTTCACGCTTGAATCAACGTGAACGATTCCGGAATCTTCCGTAAATGGCAGGTACTCAGAAACTTCGATTGAGCGGCTTTTCATCTCGTCTCCGCGAGGATCAATATATCTTTTGGTTACAACATTAAAAATAGAAAGATCGAATAGGACGAATGCCAGGATCAGTCCTAGGATTGCAAAAATCTGATTCTTTAATTTCATGGCATTATCCTCTGTTTGCGATGTATGAGATTATTGAGCAGTCCTTGTATAAAAGGAAGGACAAAACAGAAAGGACTACAATGCTTACAATGCCAAGAAAAGTAATAGTTACGAGAATCTTAGTAAATATTTTTTCATCCATAGCGCCACCTCACATATGTGCAACCATCTGCGTCAACAGCCAGCAGACAAAGATGTAAAAAGCTACGATTGCAAGAAATAAGAAACCAGAGATGAGCATAATAATGAGATATTTTCTGGTACTACGCATGTCTGTCTTATCTCTTTTAACAAATTTGACAATGGAATAAATGCACAAGATCAGCAGTGCTGCCGGAATAGCAAACACGACGAATAAAAAAGAATAATACTCTAGATTCATACAAAACCCCCAATACATTTTGTAATAATTTATGACAAGAATTGTAACATAATACTCACAAAAAATCGACATTTTTAGGGCTTTTATTCCGAATGCTTCATTTCGCCAATAGATGCTATAATGTTAATGAGAATTGTTATCATTAACTAACAATTGCGAGAGCATACTTAGTATAGATAAAAAGGTTTAGGAGAAAAGTAGTGACACTAAAGCAGTTACAGATTGGACAAAGAGCAAAGATTACTAAGGTTGGCGGCGAGGGGGCTCTCCGCCAGCACTTTTTGGATATGGGCGTGATCCCCGGAGCAAAGGTCAGCGTTGTGAAGCTGGCTCCAATGGGAGATCCAATGGAGATTGAGATCCACGGCTATAGACTGACACTTAGGCTGTCAGAGGCTGAACAGATCGATATAGAGAAGCTTTCAGGCGAGGAAGATTCTGACAAGAGTGAAGAGATATCTTTTAAAACAGCTCATCCTGGACTTGGCGAAGCTGGTATCTTCCATCAAAAGGAGCATGAGAACCCGGTTCCAGAGGGGACAGTCCTGACATTTGCACTGGTTGGTAATCAGAACAGCGGAAAGACAACTCTTTTCAACCAGCTGACAGGCTCCAAGCAGCATGTAGGCAACTTCCCTGGAGTTACTGTTGACCGCAAGGACGGTGAGATCCGCGGCTATAAAAATACCATGGTTACTGACCTTCCTGGCATCTATTCAATGTCACCTTACACCAGTGAAGAGATAGTATCTCGTAACCACGTTCTGAATGAGAAGCCATGCGCTATCATCAACATCGTAGACGTTACCAACATCGAGCGTAACCTGTATCTGACCATGCAGCTTCTGGAAATGGGCATTCCTATTGTTGTTGCTCTTAACATGATGGATGAGCTCACAGGCAATGGCGGCGCCGTAGATATCAATGCCATGGAAAAAGAGCTGGGAACACCGGTGGTTCCTATTGCTGCAGCCAAGAATGAAGGTGTAGATGAGCTTATTTCTCATGCTATACATATTGCAAAATATCAGGAAAAACCTGTAGAGCAGGATTTTTGCTCAAAGGAGGATAAAGGCGGAGCCGTGCATCAGTGCCTTCACGCAGTTATGCACATGATAGATGACCATGCACAGGCAGCTGGTATTCCTATCAGGTTTGCGGCTAGCAAGGTTGTAGAGGGCGACAAGCTTATAATCGACAAACTTGGACTTGATGAAAATGAGAAGGATGCTCTTGAGCACATCGTTTCTCAGATGGAAAAAGAAAGTGGCCTGGACAGAAGCGCAGCCATTGCGGATATGAGATTCTCTTTTATCAGAAGAATCTGCAAGTCCTGCGTCAAGAAGCCAAAGGAAAGCAAAGAAAAAGCAAGGAGTAATCAGATAGATAAGATCCTCACGGGGAAATACACTGCAATTCCTGTATTTGTGCTGATCATGGCACTGGTATTTTTCCTTACTTTCAATGTTATCGGCGCATTTTTCCAGGGACTACTTGAAGATGCCATTGGATTTATCACAGGGAAAGTAGACCTCTTACTTCAGGCAACAAAGGTCAATGAAGTGCTTAGAGGCCTTATTGTAGAGGGAATTTTCGAAGGCGTTGGCAGTGTACTTAGCTTTCTTCCTATCATAGTAACTCTTTTCTTCTTCCTGTCACTTATGGAAGATAGCGGCTACATCGCAAGAGTAGCCTTTGTAATGGACAAGCTCCTTAGAAAGATAGGTCTTTCTGGCCGAAGCATCGTACCACTCCTTATCGGCTTTGGATGCACGGTTCCTGCGGTTATGTCCACAAGAACTCTGCCTTCTGATAGAGACAGAAAGATGACCATCGTCCTGACACCATTTATGAGCTGCACTGCTAAGCTCCCTATTTATGCGTTCTTTGTAAATGCATTCTTCCCGGGAAAAGGCGGCTTCATCATGACAGGTCTGTATCTGCTTGGAATTCTTACAGGTATCATGTTTGCTCTTTTGTCAAAAAAGACAGTGTTCAAGGGCGAAGCGGTTCCTTTTGTCATGGAGCTTCCAAACTACAGACTTCCAAGTCCTAGAAGCGTGTGCCAGCTTCTTTGGGAAAAGTCTAAGGATTTCATTCAGAAGGCCTTTTCGATCATCTTCTTTGCAACAATTATTGTTTGGATCTTAAGTAACTTTGATCCATACTTTAACCTTGTAAGTGATTCACAGCAGAGCATCATGGCCAGAATATCAAGCTTTATAGTACCTCTTTTCATACCACTTGGACTGGGTGACTGGAGAATCTGTACATCACTTGTCAGTGGCTTTATAGCAAAAGAGAGCGTGGTCTCCACAATGGGAATCCTCTTTGAGGGGAATGTGGCAGGAGCTCTTACTCCGGTTACAGCCGCTACACTGCTGGTATTTAGCCTTCTTTATACTCCATGCGTTGCTGCAGTTGCTTCTATAAAAAGAGAGCTTGGCAAAAAGTGGGCTCTTGGAGTAGTGCTGTGGCAGTGCGCTGTGGCGTGGATCGTGGCCTTGGTGGTGAGACTGGTGTTGATGCTGTTCATGTGACGAAAAATGGCAGAAGTGGACCTAGGGGACGGGGTTAGTGGACCATTTTGAGAAAAAAATGGTCCACTAACCCCGTCCCTGGGGCCCATTTTTTTGTGTCTATGTTGACTATATTGTGATAAAATTATAGATACAATACAGTACAAAACTTGGATGGTATATCTAGGCAAGGAGGATTAGCATGAATATCTCAAAAAAACTAAATGGTGATCGACTTGATGTTGTACTTGAAGGAAGACTTGATACTTTGACGGCTCCAGATCTTGAGGCTGAGATTAAGCCGGATCTTGATAGTGTCAAGGAACTGGTCATTGATGTAAAGAATCTTGAATACATCTCATCTGCTGGCCTTAGAACACTTCTCATGGCCAAGAGAGCTTTGCACAACAAGGGAACAGTTAAGGTTGTTGGTGCGAATGAAATTGTAAAAGAAGTTTTCTCTGTTACTGGTTTTGACAGCTTACTTGATGTCGAATGACGTAAAAACAGGAGGTGTCCTAAATGAAGTCAGATGTAGTGATCATAGATAATAAGGGAAATGGATTTAAAGAGGCTATAGAGGCAACCAAGAAGGTTGCTGAGTTTAAATGCCTTGATACAAAGGATTCAACCCAGCTTCAGCTCTGCGCTGAGGAACTTCTAAGCATGGCTCGCAGTATCACTGGCGAGATCAAAGCTTCTTTTTGGGTTGAGTGTGAAGGCAGTAAGTTTGACCTCAACATGACAACTGAGACTGTTATGGACAAGGAAAAGAGATATCTTTTAATAAACTCTTCTAGTGAGAGGAAGAATGAGGCTGCCAAAACTTTCCTTGGAATGCTGAGAGATGCCTTTGAAGAGGCTATGCTTGCTGAAGCAGATAATAGTAGTTATTACGAGCTGCCAGATGACGTGGCTTCAGACGTTGCTGGAAGATATATAGAAGATCCTGAGTGGGACCGCTATGAGCATTCCATTCTCAAAAAACTTGCTGATGATATAAAGATCTCTATTAAGGGCGGCGTAGTAAACATGGTGGTTTCTAAGTCTTTTCCTAATTATTAAAAAGGTGAGCTATGGATCTTGATAAATATATCGCCGAAGAGATGGCAAGGTTTGAAGGTAGATGCTTTCCGGTAAAGACCGGGATGATCAAGCGTCTTTTAACCAAAAGGCAGCGCTGCAAGAACCTTCATCCAAATCCTGACGATGAGTTTAGTAAGCCTGAGGTTGGGCCCAGCTACAGGATCATTTCTGAGTATGAACAGAAGATAAGGCGGGCCAAAGAGCATACTTACGAAGAGGAAAAGGATCCGATAATAATTGAAAAGATGTATCCGGAAGGATATATGATCATTAACGGTCACCATAGATGGGCGGCCGCTCTTCGCATGGGAGTTCCGGATATTTTTGTCAAGATTGTAAACCTTACCCATGAGGCGGATCTTAGGCTTATGCTGGAGAGGTCGACCCACGACAAACGTGTGACCTTCGATCTTGATGAAGTTGTTTTTGGAAAAGAGGGAGAGGAAGCCTTGGAAAGAGGTCTTTCTTTTCCTTTTAGTCTTGAGTATAAAGAGCGTTTGAGAATTGGAATTCCAGCTCTTTTCAATCACTTGTCAGTTCTAGGTTATGACATATGGGTGTACTCTTCGAATTTTTACTCTTTTGACTATTTGAAGCAGCTCTTTAAACGCTATCATGTGAAAGTGGACGGCGTTGTGACAGGTATTGCCAAGAGAAGCCAGGAGGCGAAGGACAAATACAACAAGCTTATTGCAGAGAAGTACAAGAGTACCATCCATGTAGACAGGAATATGGTGCTTAAAACCTATACTGGCAGCAAGGAATTTGAGGAAAAAGAGATACCGCTTAGTGACCTTAGCTGGTCTCACGCGGTGATGGATATAGTTGACGAGATGGAAAAAGATGCATAGGGAAGATAACGAGAAAAAAATGAGGGTCTCTTTTGACTTGGACGAAGTGTTGTTCGTGTCACCTCTTACCCACAAGACAGAGCCTGAGCTTATGTTTCCTTTTAACAAGATCTTTAAGGAAAGGCTAAGGCTCGGAACACCTGATCTGATCAATGGTCTGCAGGCACTTGGGTATGAGGTGTGGGTCTACACTTCGTCTTTTAGGTCGGAGAGATATATCAGGACGTTGTTTAGGCTGTATAAGGTTAAGTTTGATGGCATCATAAACGGTAACAGACACCTGAGGGAAGTCCAGAAGGATCATAAAGAAACACTTCCTCAAAAGCTTCCTAACAGGTATCGCATCTCTCTTCATGTGGATGATGAAACTGTGATATGCTCCTGGGGTAGGGAGTATGGCTTTAACACTTACCAGCTGGAAGCTCAGGATGATGACTGGAAGGACAAGATCATTGCCAGAGCAGAAGAAATACGTGGCAAAAGTGAGCCCTAGGGACGGAGGTTAGGGCTCATTTTAACAAAAATGAGCCGCAACCTCCGTCCCTAGGGCTCATTTTTGCTATAATGGTAGGTAAGAAATCACATAACCCTGAGAAAGAGAGGACGAAAATATGGAGAGAGTTGTTAAATTTTTAAAAGATGCAGGTACTTACTATCTTGCTACAGTTGATGGGGATCAGCCTAGAGTAAGACCTTTTGGCACTGCTCATGTATTTGAGGGCAAGCTTTATATTCAGACTGGTAAGGTAAAAGACGTTTCTAAGCAGATTCACGCTAATCCAAAGGTGGAGATCTGTGCATTCATGAACGGTGAGTGGCTCAGAGTTGCAGGGGAGCTTGTAGAGGATGATAGAAACGAAGCCCGTCAGTCTATGCTTGATGCATACCCATCACTTCAGGGAATGTACAAGGCTGACGACGGAAATACAGAGGTATTCTATTTAAAGAACGCTACTGCAACCTTTAGCTCTTTTACCAAGGCTCCAGAAGTAGTGAAGTTCTAAGGAAAGTGGAAAAAATGCGAGGCAATAAAAATATTATTTACCTGGTGATCATTGCGGTGGCGGTGATCATCAGCATTGTCCTGATTGCAGGTTATATGAAGGATAGGGGGAATCAGCAGATCGTGAGCCCTGCGTCGGAGACTTCCAAGGAAAAAGATACTAAGAGTGAAGCCAAGGTTCTTGTGTCCATCAGCACTGAGACTATTCGTGATGGGCTTGCAAACATGGGCTTTTTGGTCACTCAGGAATACTATTTTACAAACGTGGAAACTTACACCAAAGAGAAAAAGGTTTTCTTTAATATGATAGATTCCTCGTCGCAGATGGTGTTTAAGTATGACGGTCAGGTTTTTGCGGGAGTGGATTTTGAGAAGATCACTATCACTAAGGATGACGCCACAAGGACAGTGACTATTGATATTCCTGATGCTGAGATCCAGTCAGTTGCTATCGACAAGGACTCTTTTGAGAGCTATTCGGAAAAAGAGTCTATTTGGAATCCTTTGAAGCTTGATGATTACAACGCTGCTATGGCAGAGTATGAAAAAACAGCAAAGCAGAAGGCACTTGATAGTGGTATTTTGGAAAGAGCTGATGAACAGGCGAAGGCAATAGTGCAGAACTTTGTAAACAGCTTCCCAGCAACTGCCGAGTACACCATTGTTTATCAGTAAGGAGGAGCAGCTTTGGATATCAAAAAGATTACTTTTATAGTGGTGATGCTACTTGTGGCCGTTATTTCTTTTACAAAGCTGGCACCATGGGCAGCAGATCCCAATAATCATGTGCATACACTTGAGCAGACTGAGGATAAGATTGCCAAAGTCATGACTTTATCTGGCGGAGCGGCAGCAACGTCTGCGACCATATCTCTTTTGCCGGGAGATCTGTGTACGCCTATCGCAGAGCAGCTTGCTGAGCTTGCAAAATACTTTTTAGTGATTTTGTGTGCGCTTTATCTGGAAAAATTCCTGGTGAGTCTTTCTGGATACATTGCATTTTCGGTGCTCATACCGGTAGCGTGCTTGCTGGTGTGCGCGTCTATAGCCTTTGGTAAAAAACAATTGAGAACCATTGCGGGAAAGCTGGCAGTAGTTGGAATAATTATCTTTATCATCGTGCCTTTCAGCGTGTGGCTTTCAGATAAGGTCTACGAAACACAGGCTGCAAGAGTTGAAAATGCAGTTGAGGAGTATGAGGACCTGCAGATAGAGGGCGAGGGTGAAACAAGCTTTTTTAACGAGTTCACCACAATAACAACGGAGACAGTTGAGAAGGTTTCTGGCTTCCTTGGAAGTCTACTGGAATCACTTGCTGTCATGATAGTTACAGCCTGCGTGATCCCTGTGCTTGTATTCGTGTTCCTGATCTGGCTTGTGAAGACAATCTTTACAACAAATGTTTTGACGCTGGATACGGATGGGCTAAAGGCACTAACTGATCATGTGAAAAGTAAAGAATAAAAATTAAGGAGGTGCACTATGACGATTG
This sequence comes from Butyrivibrio hungatei, assembly GCF_001858005.1. Lineage (NCBI taxonomy): Bacteria > Bacillati > Bacillota > Clostridia > Lachnospirales > Lachnospiraceae > Butyrivibrio > Butyrivibrio hungatei. The sequence continues at coordinate 409,923 of NZ_CP017831.1, forward strand.
CTATGGCAAATGACCATGCGGGAACGCAGATGAAGGAAGAGATCAAGGCGTATCTTATTGAGCAGGGATACGATGTTAAGGACTTTGGCACTTATGATAGTGAGTCCTGTGATCTTTCGGATTATGTTTATCCTGCAGCGCTGGCAGTTGCGAAGGGTGACTGCGAAAGAGGAATCTTTTGCGATGGAGTTGGCTATGGAAGTGCGCTTATTGCCAACAAGATAAATGGCTGTTATGCGGCTGTTTGTCAGGACCCTGTGTGCGCTACACTTGCAAGACAGCATACAGATTCAAACATATTGTGCCTCGGAGCTAAGATAATTGGCGGACTTATGGCTATGGAGATCGTAAAGACCTGGCTAAATACGGATCCGCTCATGGAAGAAAAATATCGCAGAAGAGTTAAGAAAGTATGTGAGATCAATGACAAGCATTGCGTTCCTGTGAAATAAGAAGCGACGTACTTGTGACGCCTTCTGGTATTTCTCTGAATGCTATATTTTTCGTTTTGGTGAAAAACCAAACTTCTTTTTATAAGCTTTGCCTAGATGGAATTCATCGTAAAAACCATAGTTTCTGGCGGCGCTTGCCAGAGTTTCATAAGGATGGTCAGACAGATATTGTCTGACCATTTCTAGTTTCATGCTCATCTGATAGCTGTAGAAGGTGACGTCGTAAGCACCTTTGAACATGTTGGAAACGGTCTTGGAGCAAACGTAAAATTTATCTGCGATTTCTTCTGTGGTGTACATGTGGTGCGGATTTGTCTGCAGCAGATCTATGATCTCAGAGATTAGTTCTGAGTGTTTTGGCTTTGATTCAAGAGATTTTTGCAAAGAGCTCATTTCCCATAGCATCAGCCCCATCAAAAGAGATATCTTTTCCTCTTTCATTTCCTGAGTGATCGAAGGATTATCGCTTAGGTGAGTTGCGATTATCTCCTTGAAGTACTGCTTGATGCGCGGATTTGAAGCGCAGTGGAATAAGGGAGAACCAGAGGTAAGTGCGGTGGTTGAAGTGGAGCTGGGGGAGGAAACAGGGTCTGCTGTTTTAGAGGCATTTAGTTCTTTGCTTTCCTGATACAAGTGAATATACATGTGCTTATTCCCTGCAGAACTGGGTTTTTTGCCGTAGTGGTGGTTACCGGCTGAAAGGATCAAAAGATCGTCCTTTTCCATCTCATAGGCAGTATTGTTTTCATATATCTCCCAGGTTCCATCCAAAATATACAAAAAGTCATGAACTTCAAGTACGCGGTCTGGATGAAACATCGGAACAACGTTAGTGACGTAGTTAGCGCTTTCTATTTTATGATTTCCAGCTATTTCAAATGAGATTCCCATGTGTCTACCTCGATAAAATATTCCAAAATATACATGTTTAATTCTATTATATCAATGTTATTTGAAAATCGAAAATGCTATTCTGAATCTATCAAAAGGCCAGTTGAATACTGGCAAGCACATGAAAAATACTGACAGTGTAAAAGGGGAAGTTACAATGGTTAAGAATATTTCAAAGCCAATAAATTTGCGAAAAGTCCATATTGATGATCCATTCTGGAAGAGCGAGATGGAGCTTGTAAGAAATGAGGTTATTCCTTATCAGTGGAAGGCCATAAACGACGAGGTTGAGGGCGCAGAGCCAAGCTATGCTATGCGTAATTTCAAGGTCGCAGGCAAGATCACAGCTAGGAGAAAAGAGCTGGGAGCTGCCTACAAGGAAGTAATCTGGCCTACAGATGTCTTTAGACCGGTTCCTGAAGAGGGAAAAGAGTTAGAAGATAAGTTTTATGGATTTCTTTTCCAGGATACAGATTTCTCAAAGTGGATCGAGGCGGTTGGATACTCGCTTACTCAGCATCCTGATCCTGAACTTGAAAAGACTGCTGATGAAGCTATAGATATTGTCTGCGCGGCTCAGCAGGAGAATGGATATCTGGACACTTACTACATCATAAATGATATGTCTAAGATATTTACTCATCTCAAGGACCATCATGAATTGTACTGCCTGGGACATCTTACTGAGGGGGCTGTAGCTTATTATGAGGCTACAGGCAAAGATAAGCTTCTTAATGCAGCCAGAAGGTTTGCAGATTACGTGTATTCAAGGTTCGGAACAGAAGAGGGCAAGATCCATGGATTCCCGGGACATGAGATATCCGAGATGGCGCTTGTAAGACTCTATGAAGTTACTGGAGATCCAAAGTATCTGGAACTTAGTAAGTATTTTATCGATGCGAGAGGCCAGAGACCTTATTACTTCGACATTGAGCACCCGGATGAAGCCAAAAAGCACGGAGATAAGGAGTGGTACCACTATTATCAGGCTCATAAGCCAGTCAGAGAGCAGGATGAGGCCGTTGGACACGCTGTGAGAGCTGTATATCTTTATTCTGGAATGGCTGATGTTGCGCGACTTACTGGGGATGAGGAACTCTACGCAGCCTGCGAGAGACTTTGGGACAGCGCTGTTAACAAGAAGATGTATATTACAGGTGGCATCGGATCAACCAATATTGGAGAGGCTTTCACCTACAACTATGACCTTCCAAATGACCTGGCTTACACTGAGTCCTGCGCATCTGTCGGTCTTGTGTTCTTTGCCCGCCGCATGCTTCAGATGAATGTCGACAGCAAGTATGCGAACGCCATGGAAAGAGCTCTGTATAACACTGTTCTTGCTGGAATGGCCCTGGATGGAAAGAGCTTCTTTTACGTAAATCCTCTGGAAGTTAGACCAGAAGCCTGCTACAGGGATGAGAGAAAAAATCATGTGAAGCCTGTTCGCCAGAAGTGGTTCCCTTGTGCTTGCTGCCCACCTAACATTGCAAGACTTCTTAGTTCAGTTGCGGCTTACGCTTACACTGAAAGTGACGATACACTGTTTATGCACCTTTATGTCGGTGGCACTGTGGAAAAAGAGTATGAGAATGCATCTGTTTTGTGGAAAATTGAATCAGATGTGCTTGGAAGCGGCAAACTTCGAATTGTCTGCGAAGACGTCGAGGAGAAAGCTGGAGCTGACAAGGAAGAGACTATTGCAGTTAGGGTTCCTGATTGGTGCGACTCATATGACCTTAATGCCGGTGGTTGCAAGCATGAGCTGAAGAAGGGCTATGAATATATTACCGGTGTGTTCAAGAAAGGTGACGTTATCGAGATCACTTTTGCTAAGAAAGTGAGAATCATGGAGGCCAGCTCCAGAGTCTTCGAGGATCACGGCAAGGTAGCGGTTACCTACGGCCCATTCGTTTACTGCATTGAGGAAAAAGACAACGGCAAGGATCTTCATATGGTCTCTGTCACAACGGATGCCGCAAAAGCTAAGTTTGAAAAAACGATAATAGAGGGCAACGAGATTACAAAGATTCTTTTACCAGGAAAGAGGGAAAAAGAGAAGGCGGAGTCACTCTATAGCGTTTATAAAGAACCTGAATATGAGGACGTGACACTGGAGCTGATTCCTTACTACACCTGGGCTAACAGGGGTGAAGGTGAAATGAGAGTTTGGATTAATAGATGATTTTGAGACACCCATCGCATAAGGCGGTGGGTGTTTTTTGTTCGAAATACAGGAAATTGCTGGATTTTATCGAATATATCGGTTTATCTTTCCGTTTTATCTGTGTTAAAATTAGTCGGTTAAAAATATAATCATGATATATTCGGAATGCGCATATTTACTGAATTGCGCATGTTTATATACAGGCAGGAGATAAAGAAGTATGAAAAAAATTAGACTTTTGCCATTGGGAATGGCAGTTATTATGGCAATTTCGGGCTGCGGAGCTTCTGCAAGTCAAGAAGAAACAACGTCTTCAGTGAATAATGGAAATGACTCTGATGTAAGTGGAACTGGTGCTTCATATGCGGTGAGTACAACAAAGCAGGCTCTTGAAGGGGAAGAAATCGATGCTTACAGAACTTTTTTAACAGAAAAGCTTGATACGACGGGCGGCGGATTTACGGCAGCTCTTTTACATTTGAATGAAGATGATGCTTATGAGCTGGCAATTGTGGATGATCCATCCATTGAGAACTGTGGAGCGCAGCTTTTTACCTATGCAGATGGCGAGGTTAAGTCGCTTGCTACCGAGGGCTTCCCATTTTATGGACAATATGGAAATTTCAGTTATTATGATAAAAAAAGCTTTTTCTTTTATGATTGGGAGCAGGCGGGGACTGATTCTGTGTGGCTTTATGAGTACATTTTTAAGGCTGATGAGGATGAAGTATACTTGGATCTTGAGCTGGCGCTTTGCACTGAGTTTGAGACAAGTGAGACCACGTATTTTATAAATGGTGACGAGGCGACGAAGGAAGATGTGGAGAAGCTTGGGGATGAGTACAATGTAAATGATGGAGACGGCTACATCACTTTCAATCCTGGAATTGCTACGACGATTAATACGGGCGTTGATATAGAGGCCGCTCTTTCTGCAGATTATAGCGCGATTTATTATAAGGACCAGGCGCAGCAGGTGCCATGCCTTAAGCCTGCAATTTATCTTTATCCTGAAGAAGATGGCACTGAGCTTTCAGTGGAACTTAGTATTGATGGCTATTTTACAGATACAGATCCTGCTTTTAACGAAGATAATGGCTGGACAGTGACTGCGGATTCAGATGGAACCATACATCTTGGCGATGAGTCTTTTGACTACCTGTTCTGGGAAGCAATGCTTCAGTCAACCTACACATTCCACGATGGATTCTGTGTTGCGGGCGCGGATACGGAAAGTTTCCTGACAACTATGCTTCCTCAGCTGGGGCTCAATGAAAAAGAAACTGAAGAATTCGTCGCATACTGGCTTCCGAAGATGGAGGGCAACAAGTACAACATCATTCGCTTCCAGACTGATGAGTACACAGACCACTCAGAACTTAAGATCAGTCCTGAGCCGGATACAGTGATCCGCGTGTTCATGACATATTACGGCTGCGAAAACTACATCAACATTTCCAGGCAGGAAATTGAAACCCCGGAGAGGAAGGGCTTCACAGTAGTAGAGTGGGGCGGTAGCGAAGTAGGATGATTTTGTGTGACATATGTGAAAAAGAAAAGGCCTGCTCTATGCTTGAGCAGGTCTTATTTTTTGAGCCACAACAGACCTCCCTGGAGGTCATTTATTCTATGATTGAATACTGCATGAGCTCGTATTTTAAATTAGTGCCTTCTGCGATTCCCTCTGGTAAAAGAGCTCTCGCAACTAGCTTAAGTTCTGAACTTTCAATGTCTGTTCTTCTTAAATTGGCGTAATCACCGTCAATGCTTTCAACTACGTAATACCAAGTTTCCATAATAACCTCCTTGCGCGTTTTTGTTAACTGCACCTCACAGTTCTTTTCCTTAATCATTAAGGGCAATCTCTGTAATTTCGCATTCTGGATGAGCGGTAATCGTCTCTCTGTAAGCAGAATTAAAATCGAAGTAGCCGCTAACCAAGTAATTTCCTAAGAATTCACTGTGGTAATATTCTTCTGGGCGGTAATTGGACTTGATCTTGCCATCTTCTGTCACGCGGATGTTGTCGAAGTGAACAGCAACATAGCGCTTTGCTGGGTCGCTTCCTTCTTTTTCCCAGGTATACTCGTAAAAGAACCAGAGCATGTTGGCATCTTCGCTGTTTAAAAAGTATTCTGCAACGAGTTTTGGCTCGCCTGCCTGAGTCCAAGAGCCGGTGTAGGCTTCTTTTTTGTTCTGTGCGAAAGTATCAGCAGCTTTTTTGAATTCTGAAAGGTCGATGCCTGCTGAGATGTCGCTGGAGTCGAGGAGACGATATTGTGACTTTTTCTTTGAGGTTTGTTCTGTTTGTGATTCTGTTGAAGAGCTATTGTTTGGCTCATAAATACTTGCAAAAAGAGACAGCGCTAAAATTGCTACAATCATTACAAACATAAATAGTGCAAAGAATCGTGGCACTTTTTTTTCTGATGTGCTTGTTTGAGCTTCTTTTCGAAGCTTTTCTTCATGTTCGAAGCGCTCCCTCTGCATTGTCAGCTCTTTTTCTTTGCTGATGATCTGCGCATCCTCTTCATCGTAGTCAATCATGAAGGTTGCGCCGCAATATGAGCATTTGTACTGCTCATCGCTTACCTTCTCTATTTCTGAGCTGCCACAATTTGGGCATGTTACCTTTTTAAGTTCCATTTCCTTTCCCCCTAAGCGTATATTTGGTTCTAGCCATATATGAGTTTACCTCAAATTTAATAATATGTGAATTGCAGGTAACAAAATACGGAGAGTTATCGAGTGAGTGACCTGATTTGTTACCTGCAATGGCAGAAAAAGAGTAAATGCAGGTAACAAACCCAAATCAACAAGCTCAAAACCGCCAAAATCATTACCTGCAAGTCCAACAAAAGATAAATTGCAGGTAAAAATCCAGGCACCCCCACGCCAAAGTGGTAAAAACGCCCCATTTTTCGCAACATTTTCCCAGACAAGCTTGTATACTAGTTATATAGGCAACGGGAGGACGTAAAAATGGATGGCATGGTAACTTACACCGCAAACAATATGGACGAAAAAAGAAAGCGCACCAAGATAGCATTTATAGTGATGATGATCATATTTGCTGTCTCAGTGTGCATCAAGCATATAGTAGTGGGTTCAATTTACTGGGACATGAAAGATGAAGTTCCGGATCTTTTCAAGGAACTTTTAACAAACACACTTATAAGGTTTGTGTTGGACGCACTTCTGATCATAACCCTCATAGAAAAGGCAGAGAAAAAGACCATCAGTAAGGTCATAGCTCTTTTGACAATGTTCTACTACATTTATGAGTTGTTACAGATGAAGGATACGCTAATGAGCCCGCCTTCAGCCTATTGGCTCATTGATGCAATCGGAGATGCAGGATTTGAGATACTTATAAGACTTGCATTTCTTGTGTTCTTTGTGGTAGCTTCATTTAGAGGAAAGGTAGTAGGATCAAAGTACTATCTGCTTGCTTTGGTGCCATTTGTACTGGCGCTGATCTCGATAGCATTCAGATATGTCCTCAACGCTGATCTGTATGTTGACCTTGAGACAGGCTCTATGCTGATTGCAGACACATTAAAGGCACATGTGATCAAGTATTCTCCATTACTATTTTGGGGAATCGCGACAATAACAAAGGAGAAAATGTATGAAAGACTTAATTAAAAAAAGATGTGATCTATTTGCTGAAAATAGAAATGCCATGGGAAAGGCTTTTATCTTTGAATATGGACTTATCAAGGTTGCTGCCAGCAGTGCTTTTACACAGAATGGCAGAGAAGTAGATGCAGAATATGTTAAGAAATGTCAAAAGATCCTTCAGAAGGAGGAAAACTATTTCTCATATTTCCGCGGATTTAACGAGGTTATCGTTTCATCCAAGATGGCTGTAAGTGGTCAGCCAGAGAAGTATCTTGAGGATGCTGTTGCAGTTTATGACAAGTTAAAAGAAGGCAAGCTCATGGGCTCTATCTACAGAGCAGTTGCAGCAATGGTCATCTGTGATTCTAAGAGAATGGGAGATGCAGACGTTATCGTTGATAGAACAAGCCAGATCATGAAAGGAATGAAAGAGAAACATCCATTCCTTACAACAGATGAAGATACATGCTTTGCTGTTCTTCTTGCTATGAGTGACAAGAATGTAGATGATATCCTTACAGAGCTTGAGAATTCATATCAGATACTTAAAAAGAAATTCCTCTTCCACGACAATGATGTTTATTCACTTGCGCAGGTTATCACAGCACTTGGTGGATCTTCAGAGGAAAAATGCGAGAAGGCGTTGAATCTATATGATGCATTTAAGGCAGCAGGCGCCCCTTACGGAAAGAACTATGAGCTTTCAATGCTGGGTTGCCTTGTTGATCTTGATGTAGATCAGGAACAGCTTATCCAGGATGTTGTAGAAGCTGAAGTTTACCTTAGAAGTCAGAAAGGCTTGGGCGTTCTTGATATGAGCAAAGAGACAAGGCTCATGTATGCTAGCATGATTACAGCTGCAATTTACAATGAGGAGAAAAATCCTGCAAGTTCAGCCATTGGAAATACGATAGCTGTTACCATTGCTCAGGAAGTTACCTTTATGCTTATTGTAGTTATGTGCAGTAGCATAGCAAGCATATCTTCAAACTAAACGATAAAAAGCAAATTTTAGATTAATATAAAATACTCATTTCGCTTTCCACGGTGAAATGAGTATTTTTTATGCACATTATACATTTTTTATGCATTTTTTGAAGAGGGTTTCGTAATGATTAACTAAGGGAACTTTTTTTATTACACATCCCTTTAAAGCATTGAAGTAAAGCTACATTTTTGGAACCATACATTGAAAAAAAGCTTCAAAAAAATCACAAAATTGTCACACTTAACATGAATAAAATATTCAATAAATTGGTATAATGAGAATCAGGAGATGTTGTTCTGACATCTGTGGGAAAATTCCAAAAAGATCACAACAATAATTTAAGAAAGAGGCACATATTGGAGCCAACTATAGTTGATGACTTGTTTGAGGCCATGGAGTCTCATGAGTTAATTGCATATTATCAACCACAGTATAATGCCAACACTGGAATCTTGGTAAGCGCAGAGGCGCTGGTTCGTTGGAGGGATGCTGAGGGTAATATTAAGATGCCTTCAGAATTCATACCAGAGCTTGAGAAGACCAATGCTATCACTTATCTTGATTGGTTTGTTGCTGAGGAAGCCTGCAAGACCATTAAGGAACTTGGAGACCGCGCTGTTCCTATATCTGTTAATTTTTCTCAGCGTCATGTTAATGAAAAAGACTTCGCCAGCAGGCTTGAGAGACTTCTCAAGAGATATGAAGTAGATAAGAATTTGTTTGAGGTTGAAATTACAGAGACAGCTTTTTTAGATGAATACGAGAATATTGTAAACTGGGGCAAAGATATCCACGAAAAGGGTATCAAGATTGCTATCGATGACTTTGGAAGCGGTTCTACTTCCATAAAACTTTTGGCTGAGATGCCGGTATCTGTCCTTAAGATAGATAAAGGCCTCATGCAGGAGACTAGTAAGACAGCAGAAGGTAAGGTTGCGATCGAGTCAATCTTTTACCTTGCACATAGACTTAACCTTGAGACTGTAGCTGAAGGTGTTGAGAGTTCAAGCCAGCTCAAGCTTATGCAGTCCTTTGACTGCCAGAAGATCCAAGGCTTTTTATTTGCTAAGCCCATGCCAAAAGAGGAGTTCATGCTTCTTTGCGGATCTTCCAAAAATGTAGCCGTAAACTATGATGTCCTTACAGATGGAGGACATTTCGGTACCATAGATCTTTTGCTGGAGGCTATTTACAAGAAATACCCACTTATCGTATATGGTAATTTGTCCAAGAACAGTTACCTTATAATGAAGAATAATGTTGATAACTTCATTCCTTCCACAGGCTCTTTTGATGAGCTGACACAGGCTGGGATCGCGATGCGTGAAGGCGAAGAGAAGGTTATCTTCAACAATACATTTTCAAGACTTGCCCTTTTGAAGGCTTACAAAGAGGGAAAAGAGATGGTTCAGGAAGTTTCAATTGTCACCAAAAAAGATGGCAAGAAGCTCAAGATCCTGACCAATGATTATTTTGTGAAAATGCCATCATCTAATGATATTATTATCATTGGATTTAATGATATCATAGAAGAGATATCGTAAAATATCCCATATGTATAGAGATGGTGATAGGAGGAGTTTATGAGTACAAAGATTGGTATTTTAGGATACGGTAACCTTGGTAAGGGTGTAGAGCTTGCAGTTGAGCAGGCACCTGATATGGAGCTTGTAGCTGTTTTTACCAGAAGAGATCCAGCTTCACTTCAGATCAGAACTAAGGGAGTACCTGTTGTTTCAGTTAACGACGTAGCAGATTATAAGGACAAGATCGATGTTATGATCCTCTGCGGCGGAAGCGCTACAGATCTTCCAGTTCAGACTCCAGAGTATGCTGCTATGTTCAACGTTGTTGACAGTTTTGATACACATGCCAGAATCCCTGAGCATTTTGCAAATGTTGATGCGGCAGCTAAGGCAGCAGGCAAGGTTGCAGTTATATCATGCGGTTGGGATCCTGGAATGTTCTCACTTGCTAGAGTTTATTCAAATGCTATCCTTCCAGATGGTAACGACTACACATTCTGGGGCAAGGGCGTTTCACAGGGACATTCAGATGCAATTCGCAGAATTAAGGGTGTCAAGAATGCCAAGCAGTACACAATCCCGGTTGAGAGTGCACTTGAGGCAGTTAGAAGCGGCCAGAATCCAGAGCTTACAACAAGACAGAAGCACACAAGAGAGTGTTTTGTAGTTCTTGAGGACGGAGCTGATGCAGCTTTAGTAGAAAAAGAGATCAAGGAAATGCCTAATTACTTTGCTGATTATGATACAACAGTTCATTTCATCAGCGAAGAAGAGCTTTTGAAGAATCATAGCGGAATGGCTCACGGCGGTTTCGTGTTTAGAAGTGGTAAGACTGGTGCAAACAAAGAGCACAACCACATTATCGAGTATAGCCTGAAACTTGATTCAAACCCAGAGTTCACAACGAGCGTGCTTGTAGCTGTAGCAAGAGCTGCACACCGTATGCAGAGCGAGGGAATGAAAGGATGCAAGACAATTCTTGATATTCCACCAGCATATCTTTCTGATAAGTCTGGAGAAGAGCTCAGAGCACATCTTCTTTAATTGGTAAAAAAAGTATAGATTCGCATGGTTCATGGGCTTGTGGACCATGCGTTTTATTTTGCAAAAATAGGTCTATATACATAATTAATTTGCTGAAAAATGTTATTTTTTTTGTCGGCTGTATATGGTAAATTATATAAAGTGTTTGAGGGGAAAACGGAGGAAAATATATGAATAAGATTAACAGCCCTATTATCAACAAGAAGTATCAGCACAACATGATCATGATGATCGTTGCTGCAGTACTTGTTGTTCTTTCTTTTATCTGCTTTGCAGCAGGTGATCTTGGAAGCGCCTTGAGAAACGATGAGGCAGCAGTTCATTTTTCAGAAGCTTACAATGATGATGATCTTGATGAAGGCAAGAGAGTAATGATCTATGCTACAGAAGATCCTGTACAGATTGGTTACTACGATTCATCAGAAGCTTACTATTTCGTTTATGACTATTATGAAGATATCTATATCATTAGATGTTCTGAAGACCAGGCAGATGCTATCTCAAAAGAAATCGCTGATGAAGGATACGCAGAAGTTGAAGGTTCTATCTACACACTCTCAGATGAAGTAATTGATGAAGCTATTACATTCTATGTAGAAGATGAGAATGATGAGGATGAGCTCAAGGAAGCTCGTGATTATTTTGATGAGTATTACATGGGTAAGGCTCTTTGGGTAAAAGACGCTGATCCAGAGCCAGTAGCTATCGTGTTTGGAGTTATTTTCCTTGTAGCAGCAATCGTGATCGTGATCGTAAATATCAAAGGATTCCTTAGCTACTATAAGACAATCAGAGATCTCACTCTTCAGAATGCACAGGAGATCAACATGGAACTTGCTGATCCTACATCAGTAGTTGTTCCTCAGCTCAATACATATTTCACACCAAACTATATTATCAGTGCTGGTCCAACACTTGATATCGTTAAGTATTCAGATGTTCGTTGGATGTATTCACAGACAGGTAAGTTCATCACAGTATTTGATCAGAAGTACGATGTTCATGAGATTTGCAAAGCTCCTAAGAACATGGCAAATCTTAATGAGACACTTTCAAATATCATGGCTACTATCCAGGCTAAGAACCCAGCAGTAGAGCTTGGATATGATGTTAACAAGTTTTATAAGTACGTAACAATGGGCAAAGAGAACAAGAAGAAAAAAGTTGTTGCTCAGCCAGCTATCCCAGGACAGGCAGTGCCAATGGGTGTAGCACCAATGCAGCAGCTAGTACAGGCAGCTCCTGTAAATCCAATGCAGCAGGTTCCTGTATCACCATTACAGCAGGCTCCAGTTGCTCCAGTACAGCAGGCAGCTCCAGTACAGCCTACACCAGTAGTTCCAGTACAGCAGGCAGCTCCAGTACAGCCTACTCCAGTTGCTCCAGCTCAGGAAACACCTGTAACACCAGTTGCTCCTGTACAGACAGCACCAGTTCAGGAGACACCAGTAGCTCCAGTTGCAGCAGAAGCACCTGTAGCAGCAGAGGCTCCAGTAGCACCAGAAGCTCCAGCAGATAACACAAACTTATAATTCTAAAATTTAATATTAAGAGGAGATGAAGAAATGAGTCAGCAGGGAATCGGAACCAGATGTGTACAGGCAGGATATACTCCAGGTAATGGCGAGCCACGTCAGATACCTATTATCCAGTCTACAACTTTTAAGTATGACACCAGTGAGGACATGGGTAAGCTTTTTGATCTTGAAGCTTCAGGTTATTTCTATACAAGACTTCAGAATCCAACTAATGATCATGTTGCTGCCAAGATTGCAGCACTTGAGGGCGGCACAGCTGCTATGCTCACATCATCTGGACAGGCTGCTAATTTCTTCGCTCTGTTTAATATTTGTGAGTGTGGAAGCCATATCGTAGCTTCTTCTTCAATCTACGGAGGAACATTTAATCTCATTGCTGTAACAATGGCAAAGATGGGAGTAACAGTTACATTTGTTTCACCTGATTGCACAGAGGATGAGCTGAATGCAGCTTTTAAGGACAATACAAGAGCAGTATTCGGTGAGACGATTGCTAACCCAGCTCTTACAGTTCTTGATATAGAGAAATTTGCCAAGGCTGCACACAGCCACGGCGTTCCACTTATTGTGGACAATACATTCCCAACACCAGTTAACTGCAGACCTATCGAATGGGGCGCAGATATTGTAACTCATTCAACAACCAAATATATGGATGGTCACGGAGCTGCAGTTGGTGGTGTCATCGTTGATTCAGGTAAGTTCGATTGGATGGCGCATGCTGACAAGTTCCCAGGACTTACACAGCCAGATGATTCATATCACGGAATCGTATATGCTGAGAAGTTCGGTAAAGAAGGCGCATTCATCACAAAGTGCACATCACAGCTCATGAGAGACTTTGGATGCATCCAGTCTCCACAGAATGCATTCATCTTAAATCTCGGACTTGAATCACTTCACGTTCGTATGCCAAAGCATGTAGAGAACGGACTTGCAGTTGCTAAGTTCCTTCAGGAGCAGCCACAGGTCAAGAAGGTCAACTATCCTGGACTTGAGTCTGATCCATATTATGAGATTGCTAAGAAGTATATGCCAAACGGTGGTTGCGGCGTTGTTTCATTTGAGCTTGAGGGTGGAAGAGCGGCAGCTGAGAGCTTCATGAAGAAGCTCAAGATCGCAGCTATCGAAACACACGTAGCTGATGCTAGAACATGTTGCCTCAACCCTGCAACATCAACTCATCGTCAGATGACAGATGAACAGCTTGAAGCTGCTGGTATCCCAGCAGGACTTATCAGAATTTCTTGTGGACTTGAAGACAAGGAAGACCTTATCGCAGACATTGCAAATGCTTTGAAATAAAGACCGGAGATTATTATGAGAGACAAATTAGCTTTAATACAGAAATGCATGGATCGTGCAGTAGAAGAAAGAGAACTTGCAGGTGTAAGCGCACTTCTTATTCAGGACGGAACAGAAAAGTTCTTTTTAAAGAGCGGCTATGCTGACGAAGAAGATAAGGTGCCTATTGAAAGAAACACTATCTTCCACTTGTATTCACAGTCCAAGCCTATTACAGCTGCAGCAATGATGCTCCTTGTGCAGGATGGTATCGTTGATCTGTGCGAGCCTGTAGGCAAATATATAGATAGCTTTAATGATCAGGAATACCTTGATGAGAACGGTGAAAAACACAAGGTTCCTGATGACAAGAAGATGAGGATCTTTGAGCTTATGAACATGACATCAGGTCTTGTTTATCCAGGTGTTAATTCAGAAGCAGAAAAAGAGACAGGCGTTTTATTTGATGAACTTATTGATCGCCTCTCATCTGATAACCAGATGTCAACTTTGGAGTTTGCTGAAAAGCTTGGTAAGCTTCCACTTAATTTCCTCCCTGGAAGTCATTGGCAGTATGGAACATCAGCAGATATCCTCGGCGCTGTTATCGAGAAAGCTTCAGGTATGAAGTTCAGCGAGTTCCTCAAAGAGAGACTTTTTGATCCTCTTGAGATGGTTGATACAGCATTTTTTGTACCAGATGAAAAGAAACCTCGTCTTGCCCATGCATACCAGGCAAAGGGTAATGACCTTGAAGAATATAAGGGAAATAACCTTGGTATCAGAAATAATGGCGGAGTTAATGCTTTTGAATCAGGTGGGGCAGGTCTTTTCTCAACATTAGATGACTACTCACACTTTGCCAGAATGCTCATGGATGATGGTGTTTACAGAGGTAAGGTAATCCTCACAGAATCAGCTGTGAAGTTCCTTACAACAGGTAAGCTTCTTGAATATCAGCAGAGAGACCTTTGGAACTGGCGCGGACTTGAGGGCCACACATATGGCAATCTCATGCGTGTTATGGATGATCCTAAGCAGGCGCTTATTCTTGGAAACAAGGGTGAGTACGGCTGGGACGGCTGGCTTGGAACATACTTTATGAATGATCCATCCACCAAAACTACATTCCTGATGATGACTCAGAAAGCTGACTACGGCACAGGACATGTAACTAGAAGAATCAGAAATATATTTATGTAAGAAACAAAAAAAGAGCCATGGGGACGGGGGTGGTGAGCTACAACCCCGTCCCCATGGCTCTTTTCCTCAGATCTCCGACAATGATATTACCATCTCGGCGGTTTCAAGGAGGCCAGTTCCTGAATCCATGGCACATTTCTGGAGATATTTGTGAGCTTCAGGCTCAGTCATATGATGCCTTTCCATCAGAAGATGCTTGGCATCGTCTATTGTCTTTTGATCCGCAGCGCTTCGCTGCAAGCGGCGTTCTTTAGCTTTCTTTTTACGTCTGCTTACGCCTTCCAGCATCATACTAAGAGATGAAAAGAGCTCTGACTTTTTTAATGGTGACTGAAGGAAGATGAGCTTGCCATCTGCGTTATCAAATGGCGCCTTGTCTGGAGACGCCACCATAAGCATCTGGAAGTACTCGGGCATATTATCGAGGAGTTCATTGTAGAGCATGTCACTTAAGCGGTGGCCGCATATGACGACACCGCTTCCTAAATCTTCCATGGCAGATAAAGCCTGCATTCCAGAGGAGCAGACAAGTACGTTATCGTATCCACCACGGCCCAATATGCTCTTAAACTTAAGACCATCTTCGGTCTTAGCAAAGGCTACAATGATATTCAACCCAAAATCCTCGAAGTTTCATTAAGTGGTAAATTTTAGAAAAGATTAAGGTATTTGCCGACTTCCCACTGAGTTACGCAGGTGCGGAAGTCTTTCCATTCCTTATTTTTAGCTTCAAGAATCTTGGTATAGATTGCATCTCCAAGAATCTCTTTTACAAATGGATCTGCCTGGTAAGCGCTTAGAGCTTCGCCAAGTGTAAGGGGAAGAGTTTCAAGGCCATTCTCGTTGTTGCCACTTACTTCTGCAGGAGGAGTCAGCTTCTTGGAGATTCCGTCCATGCCTGCAGCGAGGATAAGAGCAATCGCAAGGTAAGGATTGCAGGTTGCATCTGGATTTCTAAGCTCGATTCTGGTGCCGTTACCCCTATTGGAAGGAATCCTTATAAGAGCGCTTCTGTTGGCAGAAAGAGAGGACCAGGAAACATTTACTGGTGCATCGTAGCCGGGAACAAGCCTTTTGTAGGAATTGACAACAGGGTTTGTTACAAGAGTCATACCTTTAACGTGGGCAAGTATGCCAGCGATGAAGTGCTTGGCTGTATCTGAAAGCTTCTCACCTTCTCCGCAGAAAACATTTTTGCCATTTTCATCCTCAGCGATGATATTGATGTGCATACCTGATCCAGGGATTCCCTCAACAGGTTTTGGCATGAAGGTGGCGTAGAGACCGTGCTTTTTGGCGATTGTCTTAACGGCCATTCTGAATGTCATGATCATGTCTGCAGTGCGCTCAGCGTCTTCTTCTTTGAAGTCGATCTCGTGCTGAGCAGGAGCAATCTCATGGTGAGAAGAGGAAATATCAAATCCCATTTCTTCGAGGTTCAGGATGATATCTCGACGTACGTTTTCGCCCTGATCAGCTGGTGCTACGTCAAAGTACCCGCCTCTTTCATGAGTCTTAGTTGTTGGCTGTCCGTCATCATCATAATCAAATAAAAAGAACTCAGGCTCCGGGTTGATCTTGAAGTTAAGGCCCATGTCCTTAGCTCTTTTGACAACTTCGTGAAGAACGTTTCTGGAGTCACCTGCGAAAGGCTTGCCATCAGCTGTGTAAACGTTGCAGAACATTCTGGCAACTTTGCCTGACTGTGGTCTCCATGGGTAGATCTCGAAGCTGTCGAGATCAGGATAAAGATACATGTCACTTTCGTCACTTCTCATGAAGCCCTCTACGGACACGCCATCAAACATGCACTCATTGTTAAGAGCGCTTTCGAGCTTGCTTGCCGCGATGGCAATATTCTTTGGAATACCAAAGATATCGCAAAACTGCAGTCTGATAAATGCTACGTCTTCTTCTTCGACAATCCTAAAAATGTCTTCTTTGGTGTATCTGGCCATTTCCAAACCCTCCTAATTAGTCTTCTTCCTCGTCATCCATATCATTAAAAGCAATAATCGAATCGATTATATCTTCAAAGTCCTCGCGGAGTTCCTCTAAAGTATCACCTTCGTAGGTGTAGATCTCGCCGTCTATCTCGACTTCCCCTGTGTAGTAATCACAGTTCTTGTCATAGTTAACGGTTCCTGTGTATCCTTCGTATTCGAATTTATCAGTAGACATAAAAATACCTCTGCTTTCTAGGCATATATAATGCCGTAAAAAGCAGAGGTCATATCTAAGACTTTAGGATTTAAGAATCTAGGGGTAGGATAGTTATGGTATCATATCAGTCCTTAACTTCGATTCTGGCTGCTTCTTCCTTCTCAGGAATTGCCTCTTTCTTAGGAAGACTAACTGTAAGTACGCCGTTCCTGTACTGTGCGATTATGTCCTCAGGCTTAAGACCATCTACACGGAAGGATCTCTGGTAGGATGAACTTCTTCTCTCACGACGGATATATTTGCCGTTATTATCTTTTTCATCCTTATTTTCGCTGTGTGAAGCACTAATTGTCAAGACATCATTTTTAAGATCGATCTTGATATCTTCCTTATTGAATCCAGGGAGTTCAGCTTCCAGCTGATAGCAGTTGTCCTTCTCGATAACATCAGTCTTCATCAGACCTGTCATTGACTGGAACTGCTGGTCTTTGGCATTTGTATCACAAAGGCCATCGAACAATCCTCTGTTAAAGAAATTATCCATCTCATCAAAGATATCATTGTTACTCCAAATCATAGGCATCAACATAAGTCATCACTCCTTTTCTATTTAAATTTCGTTGTAGGTTGTAGTAGTTTGTAGCAGTTGACCTTAGAGTGTACTCAGATGTGTTGCTTAAAATCTAATTAGCACTCTCTAATGTTGGCTGCCAATTTCTTGTTACAAGTATGTTATAGAACAACTAGAACAATAAGTCAACACCTAAAAAATAAAAAAAGTATAAAATCGAAAAAAGATGCGTATCAGCTAGCTTTAAGCCGATACGCATCTTTATTTTACGGGTCTTGTCTACCTCTATTAAATTTCTCTTTCTCTTGCTCCGTCAACTTCACCGCTGAGGAAATGTCTCCTACAGAGTGATACATAAGATTCGTTGCCACCCATCATGATCTGTTCGCCACTTCTCACAATTTTTCCATTGCTCACACGAGCGTTGAAGTGGGCTCTTCGTCCACACCAGCAGACAGTTGGCACTTCTTCTATATAGTTGGCGATTTCCATAAGTCTCTTGGATCCTGTAAAAAGATGACTTGTGAAATCAGTCCTAAGTCCGTAGCAAATTACAGGAAGATCGTACTTGTCAACAATCTCAGCAAGGAGATCAACCTGCTCCTCGGTGAGGAACTGCGCTTCATCGACTATTACGCAGTCAAGCTTGTCCCATGCATTGGACTTACCTGTGTACCACTCATTTTTGACTTCATCAAGAAAGTCTTCAACGAAGGTGCACTCTGCGCTTAGTCCTATTCTTGACCTGATAGTTGTATCTCCGTCGCGGTTGTCAGCCTTTGGTTTTAAAAGAATCGCATTCTGACCCTTTTCGATATAGTTATAGCGCACCATCAGTGCATTAGCCGTTTTAGAACTCCCCATAGCTCCATATCTGAAATATAATTTACCCATTGTAAACTCCCCGAATCGTTATTTTTTTCAGCTATTTAACTATACACTTTTCAAGGCTTTTTATCCACATTTTTCGGAGCAGAGAGCATTTTTACATGGCTGCCATATCTACCTGCTGAACAGTTCCAACACCGCCGCTTTCCCTGAGGAACATGCCGCTTGCGCGCAGCATTCCTGCAATGGCAAAAGAGCTGTTGTACTGCGTAAACTCAGTCTCAGCGCTTCCAAGATAGATCGCGCCTACATCTGCTTCCGAAAGTGATAAGAGACGGTCCTTTCCGTCCTCATCGCGAAGCCAGACTCTGAGATGCTCGTAGACTTCGTCGTTTTCGTCGATCCAGCCATTTCCATCTTTGTCGTACATTGCAAGATCCTTGAAGCCATTTCCACTCTTTGTGCCAAAGAGTTCTGAACCATTGTTTATCTTGCCATCTCCATTCTTATCAAGTGCAAGGAAACCACTGCCTTCGCCAAGGTTAGAGATCTTTTCCTCCTGACCATCGCTGTCGAGGTCAAAATAGAAAGTCTGATCACTGATACTTGTCACATCGCTTCCCACATTGATAACAAGTGGATCAAGGTAGTGACCTTTAGTTGCAACGCTTATTCCAGCATATTCACATAAGCGTCTGGACATGGAAAATTGAACATTAAAGTCAATTGTCCTGCCGTCTTCAGTAAGGGCCATCCCCTGTCCTGAAAATGTGGTCTGTTCCTCCTCAATGTGTAATTGCTCGATTGTAGTGACACTTACATAAGAATTGTTTTCAAGCAGCCCTGATGCTTCTCCAAGAGTTTTTGTATAATACTTGCTTTTGTTGTCGCCGCCAAGAAGTTCAAGGAGCTGTAAGATTCTCGATAGGAGAGTGCTCCTTATCTCAGAGATCTGATCCTCCAGCGTAGATCCGATCTTACTGATCTGCTCGGTCTTTGATGGCTTTAGCGATGAATAGGACTGGCTGCTTACAGCCTCATCTTCACCGCTTGTTTTGGATAATTCCAGGCTATCCATTTTCTTTTCCTGATCATTTAGACTTTCAAGAAAAGAGCCTTTGGTCACCAAACCAGTCTGTACCGTAACCGAGTTTTCCTCGTAGTACCTGTTGTTTGAGACCATGTTCACATTTGCCTGTGCAATTTTCATGGTACCTCCTTATGTCTTGAAGGCCCAAAAAAAGGACCTTCATGCGAAGTAGAAACTCGTCCATGAAGACCCCACGCTTTCCATAGCTAGTAGATGTTGGCACGTCATCTAATTATATTATCGGAGAAAATGGGCTGGAGATTAACGGGAAAAAAAGAAGCAATTTTTTTCTTGCAAAATTTTGAAAAGATGTTAAGATATATTACATAAGATGTTACATATACTGTGACACTTATAAAAAAGCAATTTGTAAATTATACAAATCGCTAATCCCAATCCTTTTTGAATCTCATAAAAGCGAAATACGCCGGTGACTGCAACAGCCGGCGTATTTCATGTCTGTAAGCATGCGTGCCAGTAAAAAACAAAAAGCTGGTACGCTTTTTTATTATTCATGGATCATCTTTGGGAAAACGTGAATTATATTACAAAAAATATTACACAAAACGCAATATATAGTAATAAAAACGCATTTTGTATTATTCAATATCTGATTGCTGATTCAGATCAAGGTAGCCTGTGGAGAAACCAAGGGCTGGATCTTCTTTGCAAAAGAAACTAAGACTGACGTGTGTATTATTTTTTGAAAGGTCAGTGTAGTCTGCGCCAAGAGGATCCAGCTCATCTGATTTAAACCAGTATCCGGATGGAATCAGCTCTTTTTGCAACTTATCAGAATCAACCTCTGCTCCGTCGATGAGGAAATTATCAGAAGAAACATAGAGGTCTTTGTCTGATTTATTAACGATCGTGAATATGTATCCACAGTCATTTTCCCTGCACTTGTAAGTCTTGTAAACATCCACCATATCATTTGAAAAAACTAGAACTGAATTTTCTTCAAGCTCAAGTGGATAAGTAAAGTTGCAGGAAGTCTTGATCCTAACAGGATCTTTTAATTCATAAATGTTTTCGAAGCCTTTCTTTGATGAAACTCTAAGTTCATTAAAGACAAGTTCGCTGACCTTCTCAGATTCTCCAAGGTACATCTGCTCGTAGATGGTAACGGTCTTATTTTTTTTAAAATCGTCATAAAAGAGAATGTAGCCTTCGCAGGCCATTCCGCTATTTCCAGCGCAGTAAAGTGAAGCAGAAACGTCTTTTCCTGTATTATTCTCAACCTGGAACTCCATGACAATGCTTCCGTAGTAGCCGTCGTCACCAATTCGCTTAGGATTGGTGTAGATACCAGTAAGGGTAATCTTGAAGCCATTGGCGTCGCAGATAACACCGTCGCCCTGGATAGCGTTGCCAGATTTAACATAGCCACTAAACTGCTTATCAATAGTTTCATTCCCTCTTCCTGAGAAAAGAGGATCCATAAGCAAGAAGATCAGACCAATTCCCAATACAAAGAGATTTATTCCAACAAGTGCAAATATTGTATTTCTAATACGCTTTAAGGTTTTTTTGGCTTCTTCCTGAGCCTTTTCTTCTCTTTGGGAGATGATCTCCTTGGTCTGTTCATCAATGAATTCACTTTTTACATTGAACTTGGAAGTCCATTCGATGTCCCTGTCAAAAGCGCCTCCGCACTGAGGACAAACCTTGTGTATTCTAGTGTCTACCTTGGCTCCGCAGTAATCACAGGAGATGATAGGATCGTCAATCTTTAAATTCCTGGCCTTTTCTTCAGCAGCTTTTTTGACCTCGTTTCTGCTGATGACATTGGCCTTGACCTTGCAGTAGTGGATGATCTCAGCGATGAGATATACCAGCAGTGCAACAATAACTAATGCAAAAATCATGATCTAAAACTCTTTCCTTTTTATCTAAAAAATTACTTGTCACCATGAAGTACAACGAGCCTGTTGTAAGGAATCTCGATGCCTTCTGCGGCGAATCTTTCCATAAGCGTTACAAGTACGTCTGAACAAGACTTAGGATTGTCCTTGAAATCTCTGGTTTCTACCAGGGCCCTAAGTGTGATGCCACTATCACCACAGTTTTTACAGAGAACTGTAGGCCTTGGACCGTGGTGCAGCGGATGCTCGTAGATGACGTCAGCCATGATATTCATGGCCTTTTCCATGTCGGTTCCGTAGGCTACAGATATTTCTACAGGAAAAGAAAAGCTCTTTTCCTGAGTGTAATTGACGATGGTTGCAGAACCTACGATGGAGTTAGGGATGTAGATGATCTCGTTCTGGTAGGTCTTGATGACAGTGTGCCTTAAGGTGATGTCCTCAACATAGCCTGGGTCGTGGTCGTCGATCTTGACTCTGTCGCCGATATCAAATGCTCTTGAATGTGTTGCGGAAAGTGAGATTCCTGCAAAGACATTGGCAAGTGTTGACTGGGCAGCAAGACCGAGAACAACAGCGGCGATTCCGGATGAAGCGATGGCTGTTTCCCAGGTTTTAGAAAAGGCTGGGATTCCGGAGAGGGCTGTAAGTGCTGCTATAAGCCATATTACTGCGATTATGATGCCCTTTAGGAAAATAAGGAAGAGCTTTCCTCGCAGCAGCTTTTTGTTCAAAAATTTATTGATCAAAAGATTTAGAACATACGCAACCAGAAATGGAAGAACGTATTTCAAAAATATGGATAAGGCGTCATTCATAGGTGTTTGCTCCTTATTTTGAGTTTTTCATAGTTCTTTTCAATATAACATATTATCATAAGAAGACAATCATTATATATATATCTTACGAGAATGTATAGTGTATAATGAGAAGAAAAAAGTGAGGATAATATGTCAAACGAGAAGTTTATTTTAATAGATGGAAGCTCAATGCTGGTTACAAACTATTACGGCAACCTTCCAAAAGCTCTTTTATTTGAAAAAGACCCTGAGAAAAAGAAAGCTCTTTATTCTCAGATCATGCATAACGATAAAGGTCAGTACACAAACGCTATGTACGGCATGATGCGCACCATTATGAAGATCTTAAATGAGCAGAAGCCTACACATATGATGTTTGCGTTTGATATGACAAGGGATACCTTCAGACGTGAGAAGTATCCTGATTACAAGGGAAACCGCGGAGACACTCCAGAGCCTCTTAAGGAGCAGTTTGAGAACATGGAGAAGATGCTGGAAGACATGGGCTTTCAGGTTATGTACGACATGAAGTTCGAAGCAGATGACATCGTAGGCAGCGTGGTTTCTAAGTTTGAAAAAGAGATTCCATCCTACATTATCACTAAGGATCACGATTATCTGCAGCTTGTAAGCGACTATACAAGAGTGTGGCTGATCCAGACCAAGGCTGAGACTGCTGAGGAACTTCAGAATAAGTATGGCGCAGAATTTGGATGGAACAGCAAGATGGCGTCACTTCCTGACAAGGCTTTTGAAGTAACACCACCATTATGCCTTGCTGAGTATGGCGTTAGACCTGAGCAGATTCCTGATCTTAAGGGAATTCAGGGTGATTCAAGTGATAACATTCCTGGAGTTAAGGGAGTTAGTAGTGCTGCGATGCCTCTTCTTGCTAGATATGGCACTGTTGAAGGAATCTATGAAGCAATCGATGAGTGCGCAGATGACAAAGCTTTGAAGGCACTTGGTACTTATTGGAAAGAGGAACTTGGCATTTCAAGGAGCCCAATGAAGGCCCTTAACGAATATAGAGATATAGCTCTTTTGTCAAAAGAACTTGCGCAGATCCGCAGGGATTATCCATTCGAGAAGAGTCTTGACGACTTTAAGTTTGAACTTGATAAAGACAAAGCAGCAGCGCAGTTTGAGAAGTATGGATTCAAGTCACTTCTTGAAAAACTGTGAAAAAATATGATAAAATACGGCATTGGTAAAAATTTGAGGAGACAGAAATAAATATAGATGCGTAATTTTTATCACACTATTTTGATAAATCTTCATAGAATTATTTACTACGTTGTAAAGACTAGAATCTGGATGAAGCATCCTGAGAAGCACTCCGAAGAGGAGCGCTACGGCATGGCCAATGAGATGATCTATTACATGAACAAGTCATCAGGCTATGAGACAGAGGCCTTCGGTACTGAGAATCTTCCGGCTGAGGGCGGTTACATGCTCTATCCTAATCATCAGGGCAAGTATGATGTTCCTGGTATTTTTGCTACTCACAAGAAGCCATGCTCTTTTGTTATGGATGAGAAGAGATCTCATCTTGTTTTGGTTTCAGAAGTTATGTGGATGGTAGATGGCAAGCGCCTTGAACTTGATAATCCAAGGCAGACCATTACTGTATTCAGAGAGATGGCTGAGGAACTCAAGGCAGGCAGGAAGTTCATCCTTTTCCCAGAGGGTGGCTACAAGGAAAATAACGGCAACGTTGTGGAACCCTTCAAGGCTGGCAGTTTCAAGCTTGCACAGATGGCCAAGGTGCCTATCGTGCCTGTTGCGCTGGTTGATTCCTACAAGGTTTTCAATAGTGATCATGTTGGACCGGTGAAGACTTATGTATATTATCTTGAGCCTATTCCTTATGAGGAGTACAAGGGACTTAAGAGTAAAGAGATTGCGCAGATGGTAGAGGACAGGATCAAGGCCAAGATCACAGAGCACCTGGCAAGCAGGAAGGCAGAAGAGGTACTTGTGTAAGGCGGAAGTACGTGGCTGGCCGAGAGAGTGATGGCTGGTCGAGAGTACGTGGCTGGCCGAGAATACGTGGTTGGCCGAGAGTGCGTGGCTGGCCGGGGATTTTTACCTGCAAGATGGAGATTTTGGCTGATGCAGGTAATAAAACAAGTTAATTTGTGCCTTGGCTGGTGGAGACATTACCTGCACGAGACGATTTCTCGGCAATGCAGGTAATAAAACAAGTTAAATAGGGAACTTGGCTGGCAAAAGTGTTACCTGCACGAGACGATTTCTCGGCGATGCAGGTAATAAAACAAGTTTATAAGAGACCTTGGCTAGCGAAAGCGTTACCTGCATGAGAAGATTTCTCATTCGTGTAGGTAATAAAGCAAGTTTATAATAGTCTTTGGCTAATCGAAACGTTACCTGTATGCTACATGTTTTTTGCATTGCAGGTATTTTTTTACATAAAAAAGCGCCATACATATATGATGTACGGCGCCCTCAAATTCTTATTTAGTTTTTAATCTAACATCTCAAAGATTTATTTCCACTTTTTTAGTCCTTCATATGCGTAGCTTGAAAGATCAATGCCACAATCGACACTGCTAAGTGTCTGAAGACTTGGTTTAAATGTTCCAATGGAAATAACTATTGGATTCAGATCTTTTATAGGGGGAGTTCCATTTTTCTTATTTGCCATAGTGGTTACCTCCTTGTAGATACATTATAAGCAAGTCTCTAATAAAATATGCTAAAAAAACTATAAAGTTAACTAATTTTTGAAATAAAGATTCACTTTTTTTTATTAAGAGTAGTATAATAAATCCAACGATAATTTTTTACTGATGGGGAGGACATGCGAGATGGCAACTAAAGTAACAACCAAGATTGAACTTCAGTTAGGTGACAAGGCTTTAAGCGATGATGAACTTGTAACTCGTGCTAAGAAGGCATATGGTAAAAAAGATATCAAGACTCTCAATATCTATGTAAAGCCTGAAGAGTACAAGGTTTATTATGTAGTAAACGGCGAAATCACAGGAAGCTACGATCTTTGATCTGAAAATTGATCAGATCTGATACGCTAACTAGCGTGAAAAAATGAACAAGAACAAAATCTATCAACGAAAAGAAGCTGATGCATGTAAGCATTCAGCTTCTTTTTTTAATATGAATTGCCAGATTAAACATACATTTTTAATGGGATTTATCCGATATCATTATTATCAACTTTTTTCTATGTATTTTTTACCCTTTCAACAACAAATCTCGAAAAGTCTTTTCATACACCGACACATCGAATGGGTGGTCTTCATCTTCAAATGTGAAGATGATGTCTTTGCCTAGCACAAGGCCTGCGCTGGAATACTTTTTTAATTTGTAAAAAAAGCTGTCTCTGTAGTTTTCTTTGTGCATTCGGCCACAGTGTTCAATGTAGACAGTCTTTCTTTTTTTAACATTTAAAGCTGTAAAGTCAGTTCTAAAAGACTGATTTTTTGTGTAATAAAAAGGCATTTCATATTTATATGGAATTCCGAGACGCAGCAAGGTGTCTGCGATGATAACTTCAGATTTGGAACGGACTAGTTCTCCGTTTGCGGTTTTGAAAATAAGACTTTCTGGATAATCAGTGTTTTGGTCATAAGGAGTATCAAGCCATCTTTTTACATACTCATCATCACTTAGCGTATATGGAGTGATAAGTTTTTGTCGGATTTCAGGTAAGCTCTTTTGAACAGATAATAAACTATTATAGTCATAGTCTTTTATCAAAGCATCGATCAGATCAAGCTTTGGGGCGAGATTAAGCTTACATTTTTGTGCATAGTTCTTTTGCGCTAGTTTGCGAGCTGTGTCCAGGTTGGATTTCTTGATGTAAGTGCCAAACCTTTCGGAAGGATTTTTCCTGTAATATAATACAGGCTTCTTTTTGACGCCGCCAATGCGCAGTGTTCCTGGCGGCGCAGACTCAATGTCAATATCAATTTGTCTGAGAACGCGTTCAAGACGGGTGCGTTCAGCCCATAGTTCATCACTAAACATAGAACTTCTCTCTTTCACATTAAAAATTGTTTGAGAAATTGTGCGTTTGAATTCCAAGAGTTGGAACGCACGTGCTAAAAAATTAGCATGAAAACATCTAAGATTATATAAGAAAAATAGGGAATGTCAACTCAATGAACAATCTCATTTTGAAATGTCATCAAACATCATGCGTGAAACAGATTACGCAATATTGGCGCTAGCGATTGCGCAGACAAGCGCGATGATCACAACTATGAGCGCAAGGATACGCATCCACTTGTAGGTCTCTTTTTCCTCTTCGTTGTCCTTGTTAAGTTCACCAATTGTAAAAACGACCACTCCTACGATGAAGATGACAGCCGCATAAATAGCTAGAAGCTTACTCATGCTATCCTCCTTGTTTGATATTATTATACACTAGAGCGCAGAAATCTTGTATACTTTTATTGTGAGGAAACAGGCTTGTTACGGGGGTAGATCAAATGAACCGCTTTAAACCTACTTATTCTTTGAGGCAACTTATTGAATTTGAAAAAGATAAAGCAATCATGACGCAAAAGACAAGGGCTACTTTGATTCTTTTGGTAGGCTTTGTCGTGTACAGCATAGTCGCTTCAATTCCCGGTTTTTGGATTGATTATAAACATGGTATTGTGACCAATATCAGTATCGCAATTCTATTTATTTTTTTATCGATTATTCTCAAATACACGAATAATCACATAATGGTGACGATTATTGGAACCTACATGTTCATGTTGATCCTGTTTTTTCATTTGCTGATGGAGACTGACTGGAGCATTGGCATGGACGCTTTCTGGCTTTTCGTGCTCATCACGCCGTTTATCACAAATTATCTTGCGGGAGTTTTTTACGGAAGTATCAGTGCACTTAGTGGCTTGATCCTCAGCATTGTACTGTTCTACACGCCGCTCCAATACTGCCTTCAGCCCTACGGCGAGAACATGATGCAGTGGTTTGCAATCATCTACATAGTAGGAATGATGTCGGCAGCTGTTATCGAATATGAGCTTACTTCGTTTCAGATAGCCAAGGCGGAGAGTGATGCCAAGCTTGCATATTACCAGAAAGTCCGCGCTAACAGGCTCAAAGAACAGCTCCAGATCTACGATACAAACGAGAAGGTCATCCGCAAGTACAAGCATGACATCAGGCATTTCAACCGCGTGCTTGCTGGATTTATCAATGAAAAGAAATATGACGAAGCTTCAGCTTATTTAAAAGAGTTCGATTCTATGCTTGAAGACGTGACCGCTGTCTCTTTTTGCGACAATCAGATCGTTAATGAGCTACTTACAATCTACACTTCCAGATGTCAAAAGATGGGATTCAAGCTCCGGGTCAAGGTTTCCGTGCCTGAACACTTCCCGATGGAAGAGATGGATCTCACAAGTCTTGTGGCCAACGCCCTTGAGAATGCTGTCGAGGCCCAGGAACGCATAACAGACAAGGAAAAGAGAAGTATTCAATTTGAACTGACTTACGATGGTCGTAAACTAAAACTTCTTACCAAGAACCCATGCGTTATCGCAACTCGATTTACTAAAAATGGTCTTCCTATCAGTACTCGTGAGGTGCAGAGTGGCATTGGAACTTCACAGATCAAGTCAATTGCTGAAAAATACAGTGGCGTAGCCAGCTTTATCCAGAACGAGGATAACTTCACGGTGAAGGCTGTCATGACATGCATGTAAAATATGAGAAATTGTGTCCCCGCGAGGCTATGGCTTGCGGGGATTTGCATTAGTGGCGGCTGGCGGAGATGTGGTGGGCTGGCGGAGATGTGTTACCTGCAAGGAAAAAAATTAAGGCAATGCAGGTAAAAAAACAAGCTAGAAGAGGGTTATGGCGAGAGGGAACGTTACCTGCAATGATAGAGAGTGGAGGAATGCAGGTAAAAAAACAAGCTAAAAAGGGGTTATGGCTGGCGAAGGCGTTACCTGCACGAGAAGGATTTGAAGGAATGCAGGTAATAAAACAAGCTAGAAGAGAGGTATAGCCAGAGAAAACGTTACCTGAAATTAGTGAACATAACCGGATGCAGGTAAAAATGATCGCCCCTCAACGATATACATACACGCAATTAGAATTATGGTATAATACTAAAGAATTTTTATATTTAGAAAGAAGGAAACAATATGGAGAAGCTTGCAATACACGGTGGAACTCCGGTTAGAAAAGAGAAAATATATTATGGACGTCAGTGGATCGGTGATGATGATGTTCAGGCAGTAGCTTCAGTGCTTAAGGGAGACCTTATTACTTGTGGTCCATCAGTTGAGGCACTTGAGAAAAAGCTTTGCGAAGTAACAGGGGCTAAATATGCAGTAGCTGTATGTAACGGAACAGCTGCGCTTCACTGTGCATGCATCGCTGCAGGACTTGGAGAAGGAGATGAAGTTATCACAACTCCTCTTACATTTGCTGCATCTGCTAACTGCGCTGTATACGTAGGAGCAACACCAGTATTTGCAGACGTTAATCCTAAGACATATAACATTGATCCAGCCAGCATCGAGGCACACATCACACCAAAGACAAAGGCTGTCGTGGCGGTAGATTTCACAGGTCAGGCTGTTGAGCATGACAGAATCAGAGAGATCTGCGACAAGCACGGCCTCAAGCTCATCATTGATGCAGCACATGCTATCGGTACTAAGTATAAGGGCAAGCCAGAAGGTTCAATTGGTGACATGACTTGCTTTAGCTTCCACCCAGTTAAGACTGTAACTGCAGGTGAGGGCGGCGCTATCACAACAAATGATCCAGAATTATATAGACGACTTAGACTTGCTTCACAGCACGGAATCGTACGTCATCCAGAAGAGTTTGTTGAAAAGAACCCAGAAGGAATCTGGTACTACGAGATGCAGGAGCTTGGTTACAACTATCGTATGACAGACTTCCAGGCAGCACTTCTCATTAGCCAGCTGAACAAGCTTGACATGTTCTCTAAGAGAAGAAAAGAGATCGTGAATGCATATAATGAAGCATTCAAGGATATGGAAGAGATCATTGTTCAGGAAGAGATTCCTGAGTCAGATACAACGAGACATCTCTATATTATCAGACTCAACTTGGACAAGCTTAGCTGCACAAGAGCAGAGTTCTTCCAGGCTATGAGCGCAGAGAATATCCAGCCTCAGGTACATTACGTTCCTGTATACTGGTTCCCATTCTATGAAAAGATGGGCTACAAGCGCGGTCTTTGCCCAGTTGCGGAAGATATCTACAAAGGAATCATGAGTATTCCTCTTTATCCTATGATGAATGATCAGGATGTAGCAGATACTATCGCAGCAGTCAAGAAAATCGCAGCATATTATCACAAAGATTGAACGAGGTACACCATGCCTGAATTTAAGGGATTCAAAAACAACGGAAAACTTAAGCTTCTTATTATAGTAGGAACACGTCCTGAGATAATAAGACTTTCAGCAGTTATCAAAAAGTGCAGAAAATATTTTGATGTAGTACTGGCACATACAGGTCAGAACTATGATTACAACTTAAATGGCGTATTTTTCAAGGATCTTGAACTTGATGAGCCGGAAGTATATATGGATGCTGTTGGAGCAGACCTTGGAGAGACCATGGGCAACATCATCGACAAGAGTTACAAGCTCATGGCAACAATTAAGCCAGACGCAGTGCTGGTTCTCGGCGATACCAACAGTTGCCTTTCAGTAATAGGTGCTAAGCGCCTTCATATTCCTATTTTCCACATGGAAGCAGGTAACAGATGCAAAGACGAGTGCCTTCCTGAGGAGACCAACCGCAGGATCGTAGATATTATTTCTGATGTAAACATGGCATATTCAGAGCATGCCAGAAGATACCTTGCAGATTGCGGACTTCCAAAGGAAAGAACTTTTGTTACAGGATCACCTATGGCAGAAGTTTTGGACGACAATTACGACAAGATCAAAGCAAGCGATGTTCACAAAAAGCTCGGTATCGAGCCTCACAAGTACATTCTTCTTTCTGCGCACAGAGAGGAGAATATCGATACTGAAAAGAACTTCACATCTCTTTTCACAGCTATAAACAAAATGGCTGAAAAGTATGACATGCCGATTCTCTATTCATGTCACCCACGTAGTAAAAAGAGAATTGAAGAGTCAGGTTTCAAGCTTGATAAAAGAGTTATTCAGCATGAGCCACTTGGATTTCATGACTACAACTGCCTGCAGATGAACGCATTTGCGGTAGTTTCAGATTCAGGAACACTTCCAGAGGAGAGCAGTTTCTTCCTCAGCAAGGGCAATCCATTCCCTGCAGTGTGCATCAGAACCAGCACAGAGAGGCCTGAAGCCATGGACAAGGGTAACTTCATCCTTGCTGGAATTACAGAGGAGAGCCTATTACAGGCCGTAGATACTGCAGTTGAGATGAACAAAAATGCAGATCTCGGAATTCCGGTTCCTGACTACGTTGACACAAATGTTTCAGATAAGGTTGTCAAGATAATCCAGAGTTTTACTGGAGTTGTAGATAAAATGGTTTGGAGAAAGTATTGATGGAGCATGTCAAGATACAAAACAGATATGTATATAGATGGCTCTGCAAAATGGCACTGGTGCTGATCGCGACAGCTATGTTCTTCTGGGTTTGGCACGAGTTCGTTGAGGACAACAACCAGACTGGTAACCTCCTTGGAGCAGGAAACCTTTTGATGGCAGCAGGCATCTACTTTGTGCTGTATTACATCATTGGAAATGCCCTCAAGGCCTTTAGAATCGGCGTTGACAGAAAAGCAAATCTCCTGGCATCGCAGGTTATGGCTATTTTTTGCGTTGACGGAATCGAGACCTTCATCTCCTGCGCTATCACCGGACAGTTCAGATTCTTCCCAAACTTCTTGTGGAGATATGTGCTGCTGGCACTGGTTCAGAGCATTGTTATATGTCTTTTGATACTGCCACTTGTAGACTTGTACAGATCCATGTTCAAGCCTCAGCAGGTGCTTGAGATCTATGACGAAGCCGATGATGAGAAGCTTCACTTCATGAACGCAAGACCTGACAAGTACCACATCGCAGATGTTATCAGCATTCACGAAGGCCTAAACAAGATATATGACAAGCTCGATGACTACGAAGCTGTGCTCATCAACGATATTCCTTCTGAAAAGAAAAATGACATCCTGAAGGAATGTTTTTACAGAGGTAAAAGAGTCTACTTCACACCGAAGATTTCTGATATAATCGGTAAGAATTCCGAGGACATAAATCTTTTTGACACACCTCTTTATCTGTGCAGAAACTCAGGGCTGACAGCGTCTCAGATAATTGTTAAAAGAATCTGTGACATAGTTTTTTCTTTGATCGGCCTGGTATTAACAAGTCCAATCCTCCTTGTTGTGGCTATTGCCATCAAGCTTGAGGACCACGGACCTGTCTTTTTCAAGCAGAAAAGAACTACAATCGGCGGAGCTGAGTTTGATATCCTGAAGTTTAGATCCATGATCGTGGATGCAGAAAAAGACGGAAAGCCTCATCCAGCCGGCGAAGCAGACGATAGGATCACCAAGGTAGGCCATGTGATCAGACCTACGAGAATTGATGAACTTCCACAGCTCATAAACATCTTAAAGGGCGATATGTCCATCGTTGGTCCTAGACCTGAGCGAATCGAACATGTCAAAAAATACACCGAAGAAATTCCGGAGTTTGTGTATAGGCTTAAAGTAAAAGGCGGTCTCACGGGACCTGCGCAGGTTTTTGGAAAGTACAACACAAGCCCATTAAATAAATTGAAGATGGATCTCTTTTACATAACAAACTATTCATTGCTGCTGGATCTCCAGATCCTGTTCGAGACAGTGAAGATCCTGGCCCAGAAAGAGAGCACTGAAGGGTTCTCTGAGAAGAGGCAGGAAGAGATGCATGATTCTAAGTGACATATGAAGAGATGCATTGATAAAAAGACCTAAGTAGCGCATAAAATGCATGACGAAATAAAGCGCATTATATTAGAACAGAGGAAAGAAAAAATGAGTGAATTTAAGGACAAAACACTACTTATAACAGGAGGAACAGGAAGCTTTGGTCACTGCGTTTTGGACCACTTCCTTGCAAGTGATATCGGCGAGATCAGGATCTTTTCACGTGATGAAAAGAAGCAGGACGACATGAGACATGAGCTTCAGGCATTCTACCCTGAGTACTACAGCAAGGTTAAGTTCTTCATCGGTGATGTGCGTGATATTCAGAGTCTTCGCGACTGCATGCCTGGTGTTGACTATATCTTCCACGCTGCAGCACTTAAGGAAGTTCCTAGTTGCGAATTCTTCCCAATGGAAGCTGTTAGAACTAACATCATTGGTACAGATAACCTGATCCATGCCGCAGTTGAGAACAAAGTTAAGCATGTTATCTGCCTTTCAACAGATAAGGCAGCTTATCCTATCAATTCTATGGGAATTTCAAAGGCCATGATGGAGCACGTTGTATATGCTAATGCCAGAATGGCTGCAGAGAGAGGAACTATCCTCAACTGTACAAGATACGGCAACGTTATGTGCTCTAGAGGCTCTGTAATTCCTCTTTTCATCGAGCAGATCAAGAACGGCCATCCTATCACCATCACAGACCCTAACATGACAAGATTCATGATGAACCTTGATGAGGCTGTTGATCTTGTTATGTTTGCCTTTACACACGGCAATCCTGGAGATCTTTTCATTCAGAAGGCAGATGCGTCCACTATTGGAGATCTTGCTAAGGCTGTTCAGCAGCTCTTTGGCGAGACAGAGACCAAGATCATCGGTTCAAGACATGGTGAGAAGCTGTATGAGACTCTTTTGACAAAAGAAGAGAGACTCCGCGCAGAGGATATGGGCGATTATTACAGAGTCGTTGCCGACGCAAGAGACCTTAACTACGACAAGTTCTACGTTGACGGCGAAGTGCACACAGCTGCTGACGAGGCTTACACAAGCCACAACACAGACAGACTCGATGTTGAAGGCACTGTTAAGAAACTCCTTACAACCAAGTATGTTCAGGATGAACTGGAAAAATTAGGAAAGTAATTCACGGGCAAGTAGCGATGTTTATAAGCTTAGTGAGAATTCCAAGAGTTAGGAGTTTGCATGTCTAGTGAAGGATTGAAGATCCTGGTAGTCACTGAGTGCTTTTGGCCTGATATCTACGCAATCAATGATATTGTGGAGAAACTGGTCAAAAGAGGTCACAAAGTCACGGTACTGACCGGACTTCCAGATTATACAACGACCAAAATTCCAAAAGAATATAGACATTTTAGAAATAGACATCAGAACTATAAAGGGGCTGATGTCTATCGCGTTCAGACCATAGCAAGGCACCACGGACCAATCTGGAGGAGCCTTAGCTATCTGTCTTTCGTGTTCTTTGGTTCGCTGCGCGCAAGACTCCAGAGATGGGATGACTTCGACGTTATCTATGTCTGGGAAGTATCGCCGGTTACCATGGCAGTTCCAGCAATTCATCTGAAAAAGAGATACGACAAGCCTCTTTTCCTGTATTGCATGGACATTTGGCCAGAGTGCGTGAAAGCTATGCGCATTAACGAGGGCACGCTCCCTTACAGAATGATCCATAGCTGGACCAAGAGAATCTACAAAGAATGTGATCACATCGCAGTTTCTTCGGAGCCGTTCTTTGAATATATGGAGAAGGTTAATGGAATCTCCAGGCAAAAGATGAGTTATCTGCCTCAGTACGGCGATATAAAGCTTCTGGATATTGATCCCAGGAAGGATATCGAAACTGGGAATGCCTGCGACTTTGTCTTTATCGGAAATATAGGAAATGCACAGAATCTTGAGACACTGATCCACGCTATGACTGTGTTTAAGGAAAGAGGAGATGTGAAACTCCACATGGTCGGCGGCGGAACAAATCTTGAGAATATCAAGAAGCTTACCCATGACCTTGGGCTGGATGATATAGTTCTTTTCTATGGTCCAAAGCCATTTAATGAAGCAAAAGAGTTCTACAGGATGGCGGATGCCTGTGTGCTGACCCTTGATGGCAGTAACCACATCGGAGATACGCTTCCTGGCAAGCTCCAGACCTATATGGCGGCTGGAAAGCCTATTTTTGCTGCGGCTAACGGTGCTGCTCAAAAGATCATCAGGTCAGCCCGCTGCGGAAGATGCGCAGATGCTGGGAATAGTGCAGAACTTGGAGAGTATCTTTTGGATTTTGTGAATTATAGAGGCAAGTACCATGAAAGCGGTATGAATGCCAGAGAGTATTTCATGAAGAACTTCATGGAATATCAGCATTTTGATGACCTTGAGAAAAAACTTAGGAAGCTGATTGAGAATAAATAAAATAAGGGTGTTACAGGAATGAAGATTTTAGTTACAGGAGCCAAGGGCTTTGTTGGCAAGAACCTTGTGGAGAATCTCAAGAACATTAGAGATGGCAAGGATAGAACAAGACCAGAGCTCCATATTGAGGGAATTTTTGAATACGATGTCGATACAGATCCGCTCCTTTTGAAGGACTATTGCCAGGAGGCGGACTTTGTATTTAATCTTGCCGGCGTTAATCGCCCCAAGGATGCCAAGGAGTTTATGGATGGAAATTTTGGCTTTGCAAGTAGACTCCTTGATCTGTTAAAAGAGTACAAGAATACCGCACCAATTATGCTTTCATCTTCAATACAGGCTTCTCTTGAAGGCAGGTTTGAGGGCTCGGAGTATGGCAAGTCCAAGCTTGCAGGAGAGGAACTCTTTTTTGATTATGCAAAAGAGACAGGCGCAAAGGTGCTTGTATACCGCTTCCCTAACCTCTTTGGAAAGTGGTGCAGACCAAATTATAACTCAGCTGTTGCTACATTCTGCAATAACATTGCAACAGATCAGCCTATTCAGGTAAATGATCCTAAGACCGAGCTTGAGCTTGTTTACATTGATGATCTTGTAAATGAGATGTTGGATGCTCTTGAGGGCAAAGAGCACAAGAGAAAAGAAAGACTTAATGAGGCAGAAGTCAGGGCACTGATGGAAGTCTACGGAAGTGCAGATGCAGGCAATGGGGCAAGTGCTCGTAAGACTGTTGCTGTTGGCGATTCTAGGGAATACTGCTATGTTCCTGTTTCTCACAAGGTAACACTTGGAGAAATCGTAGAGCTTCTTAACAAGTTCAAGGATATGCCTCGTAGCCTAGTAATTCCGGACATTCCAGAAGGCTCATTTGCTAAGAAACTCTATTCTACATATTTATCATATTTGCCAGCTGAAAAGATGATCTACGACATCCCAATGGCAGTTGATGAGCGCGGACATTTCACAGAGCTCATCAAGTCCCTTAGCTGCGGACAGGTGAGTATCAACATATCCAAGCCAGGTGTGACTAAAGGCCAGCACTGGCACAACTCAAAGTGGGAAATCTTCATCGTTGTGTCCGGTAAGGCACTTATTCAGGAGAGAAAGCTTGGCATAGATCCCGAGACTGGCAAGGAGTATCCTGTTGTGAACTTTGAAGTTTCTGGCGAGAAGATCCAGGCAGTTCAGATGCTTCCTGGATACACCCACAACATCATCAACCTGTCAGATACAGAGGATCTTGTGACAGTTATGTGGGCTAATGAGATCTTTGATGAAAAGAAGCCTGAGACTTATAGGGAGATTGTGGAGTAAAGGGGAGTTCTTTGAATTAAAGTGCGGGGTGCTCATAGTATAGGGCGTAACAGGATGGATGTGAATTGAGAATTGATGAAAAGCTTGCGATGTTGAAGTGGATTGAGAATTGTTATTTTAGCCTAAAGCATATATTTGTGTGTTTTAGGCTAATTTTTTTTACTTGTTTTAAGGGGGGAATCTAAGGAGTTGTCTTCTAACTTAGCCTATTAACGTTTGTTTAATTTGATTCGGCTAAAGAATTTTTGGTGGTTTCAGAAGTGCTGCTGTGGAAGATTAGCCTATTTTTTAGTCTTTATTAAGAATAGGCTAAAGACAAAATAAGCTAGCTTGTTTAAGAAAGAAAAATTTTTAGCCTAAAATATTCAATGCAAGTAAAATGAGCTAAAGAAGAGAAAAGTAAGCTCTATTGCAAGCCGAGAAGTTTTAGCCTAAAACGAATCACACTCGTAAAGTAGGCTAAGTGCTGAATTAAATGAAACCATAATCATATGGAGATAGCACAAAAAAGCAAATAGCAAGATAGATATCACAACAATATGATATAATAGCGATAAG
Organism: Butyrivibrio hungatei; assembly: GCF_001858005.1. NCBI lineage: Bacteria > Bacillati > Bacillota > Clostridia > Lachnospirales > Lachnospiraceae > Butyrivibrio > Butyrivibrio hungatei. The sequence continues at coordinate 446,166 of NZ_CP017831.1, forward strand.
AAATACTCGATTGTTAATTTGCAGCAAACTACAGTCACTTAACAAGATAGGAGGGCAAGCTTATGAAGTACGTATGTAACACATGTGGCTATATCTACGACGAAGTAGAAGGTGATCCAGATAACGGAATAAACCCTGGAACTAAGTGGGACGATCTTCCGGCAGATTTTACTTGTCCACTTTGCGGAGTAGGCAAGGAAGAGTTCTCAGCTCAGGCGTAAGATAACAGCTAAAAAACAACTGAATAAAAAAGCATATAGTCACTGCCAATGATATTTTTCCGGTATTTGTGGAAAAAATAAATCAATGGTAGTGACTTTTTATTATTCAAGTGAATAAATAGATAAAGTATACGGATGGACTTTGACCATTTTTTCAAGTGAATAAATAGATAAAGTATATGGAGGGATTTTGGCCATATTTACGACGTGAATAATCCTAAAGGGTACGATATAATAATGAAAACAATAGCGGGGAATTGTTTTTTATGGGAGAAGGAAATGGTCCGGGGAATCAGGAAAAAAGTGTCTGTTCTACTGATGATGGCATGCATATTGCTTGCTTTCGGATGCGGAAGTCAAAAAATTGATGAACAAGCTTCAGAGGAGAGTACACAGTCTACAGAAGTAAATGTGCAGTCTTCAGAGGAGAGTACACAGTCTGCAGAAGTAAAAGTACAGTCTTCAGAGGAAGAAGTAGCACAACAGCAGGTTCAGATTCCAAGTAAACCAGATTATGGACGAATTCTCTTTGTGGGTGATTCCCGTACTGTAGACATTTTCTCAGAGTCGGCATCAGAGCTGAGCGCATACTCTGCAGGGAACGTCGTTGTATATGCGAGGGATGCTTCAAACCACAACTATCTCATAGATACGGTCAACGCATACGGCTTTGATAACTTTGATACTCTTGTATCCTGGATGGGAGCAAATGATTACGGCGATTTTGCATCCTATGAAGGATTCTATGATTCTGTCCTGGCAAGCGGAAAGACACTCATTCTCTGCACAGTTGGACCTACAGATGATAACTGTCTTGCAGCTGATGACAGACCATATTATGACAATGAACGAATTGTTTCCTTTAACGTCGCGCTTAATGCCTGGGCTAGTAAGCATGGCGTTAAGGTGATCGACTTATACACATACGTTAGCAATAACGTAACTATTGATGCGGCTGATGGCATCCATTATGGACCAAAGCCAACAAGTAACATTTGGGGAGTAGTAACCGGAAGTTTTTGATAGGGTGACGCTTATGACCATTACTGTAGTGTCCTTACTGTATGCATTTGTAGTAGGGATCATATTTTACATAATTCCTGTAAATGCGCGGAAATACTTGCTTGCACTTGCGAGCCTTACCTATGTCTTTGGACTTGATAAGTATGCAGGCGCCATAGTAACAGTAACTTCGTTATTTACATGGCTCTTTTCTATGATGATAGGTTCATTCGTGGAAAAAGGAGAGCAAAAAAAGGCTAAATTATGCACCTTTGCGGCAGTGTGCCTGTATGTCCTTGTACTTTGCATGTTTAAATTTCTTCCTGCCAGAGGCGGGCTTCTTGGGAAATTGTTTCTACCAATTGGCTTCTCTTTTTATGTTTTTCAGGCTATCAGCTATGTTGTTGATGTTAAAAGAGGTACTACCAAAGCTGAAAAGGATCCAATAAATGTCGTTTTATATCTCAGCTTTTTTCCTAAGTTTGTAAGTGGACCAATCGAGAGATTTGAAGGCTTTAACAAGCAGATCTATGCGCTAAAGTATGTAAAATTTAAAGATGGAGAGCGCTTTAAGCTTGCACTGTATTATGTACTATTTGGAATGTTCATGAAGCTCGTTATCGCGGATAGGCTCGGAATCTACGTTAATAAGCTTTTTGAAGATAGGGGTAATTACGGAACACTGATACTGATTGCAGGAGTGATCGCTTACACTTTCCAGATCTACTGTGATTTTGCTGGATACACCTTTGTTGCTATCGGAGTATCCAAGATTTATGGAATCGATATCCTGCAAAATTTCAATGTTCCATATATGGCAGAGAATATCACAGAATTCTGGCGTAGATGGCATATGTCTCTTAGCAGTTGGCTCAAGGATTATGTGTACATTCCTCTTGGAGGCAATAGAAAAGGACCAGTCAGGAAGATCATTAATACCATGATCATCTTTGCAATATGCGGAGTGTGGCATGGAGTTGGCTTTAGCTTTTTGGCGTGGGGATTGATGCATGGCTTGTTTTCTGGAGTTGATGCTATACTCAAATCTAAAGGAATCGAGCTGGTTAGAAAAGGCGTGATTGGACGAATCATCATGTTTTTGGAAGTGGCTTTTGCCTGGATCTTTTTTAGGGCATCTTCTTTTACGGCGGCGGTTAGCTATATCTCTTTTACCGTAAAAAATCTGGTGATGGGAGAAACGTTGTGGGCGCAGCTTCACAGCCTGGGAATCAACCAGGTAGAATTGATACTGATATTAGTATTAGTAACTCTTCAGATAATTTTTGACTATATTGCATACAAAAAGAACAAAGATATTCCATCCATGATAGCTTCAAACAGTGACAGTGTAAGATATGCAGTATTTTACGTACTTGTAGTAACTATATTTATTTTCGGGATCTATGGGCCTGATATGGCAACAAAGCCTATCTACATGCAGTTTTAATCGGAGCAGGTTATGAAGAAAAGTTTGAAAAAAGTTAGATTGATAATTCTGATGACGGCGCTCATTGTAACATATTTCTTTTGCGAAAGACTCCTTGGAATCAAGACAGAGCATGGCATCAGACAGGCAAGCGACATGTACGTTCAGCCTGAGGACTCGATAGATGTGGTGTTTCTAGGGTCTAGCCATATTCACACCAATGTAAATACTGCGCAGCTTTGGAGCGAGCATGGAATTGCAGCCTATGATTATAGCGGCGCTGACCAGCCTCTGTGGATGAGCTACAATTATTTAAAAGAAATATGCAAGTATCAAAAGCCTAAGCTGGTGGTGCTTGATCTGTTTAGTGTGGCGGTCTACGATACAGAGTATTTCAAGGATTTCATTTTTTTGTCAGACAATCTTAATGGCTTTAAGTTTTCATTAAATAAAATTGAGATGATGAAGAACAGCTGCCGATTTGAGACATTGGCAGATCATTTCCCCAGCTTTGTGACATGGCACAACAGGTATAAAGAGCTGTCAGAGGTGGATCTAAAACAGCTTTTTGCGACTGACTATGAGAGAATGGCATTTAAAGGATATACACCATACTTTGGCGTGGAGGAAAAGGCTGAACCTCAGGAAGTGAAAGAAGTTACTGAACTTGAACCAAAGGAAGCGGAGTATCTGCAAAAGATAAAAGACTATTGCGCGGAAAATGATATGGAGCTTATGTTTGTGACGGCGCCTCATGTTGAAGAGGCTGACAAGGCGCATGAAATCTACAACCGTGTAGAGCAGATGGCACTTGATGAGGGATATCTTTTCCTAAATGGAATGAAGCTATTCGATGAGCTAGGAATAGATTGCTCAAAGGATTTTAATGATGAGTCCCACTTAAATTACTGGGGGAGCTGTAAATACACTAGGTATTTGGGAAAGCTCATAAAGGAATCCTATGAGCTTCCCGACAGGCGAGGCCAGGAGGGGTATGAGTCCTGGGACAGACATGTGGAAGAAATAAAGCGGAAAGTAGAACAAAACGCGTAACATAGAGTATAATTATCATTGCTATGAAAAGACTACTCCTTATAAACTCCGTCATTGGCTTTGGCTCGACAGGTCGCATAGTTCTGGACATTGCAAAAGAGTACGAGGCAGACGGATACGAAGCAAAAATTGCATACGGAAGAAACATGAAGGTTTCAAGTCATCTTGAGAAAGATGTTAAGAAATACGGCGTACGCATCGGGAAAGATATGGACGTCTACTATCATGTGCTATATACAAGACTGACTGATAGGCATGGCCTAGCGTCAAAGATGGCAACAAAGAAGTTCCTTAAGTGGGCCAGCGAGTATGATCCTGATGTTCTCTGGATGCACAACATTCATGGTTACTACATTAACTATGAGATGCTCTTTGACTGGATCAAGTCAAGACCGCAGATGGAAGTAAAGTGGACACTGCATGATTGCTGGACGTTCACGGGGCACTGTTCTCACTTTGCATATGTAGGATGTAAGAAATGGGGAGAGGAATGTTATGCTTGCCCACAGCTTGCGCAGTATCCTCAGTCCAAAGCTGATAATAGTAGGGACAATTACCGCAGGAAAAGAGCTGCTTTCACAGGAGTCAAGAATCTCACGATCATCACACCTTCAAATTGGCTAAAAGAAAATGTGGAAAAGAGCTATCTTTGTGGATATCCAGTAGAAGTAAAGTACAACACTGTGGATAAAGATGTGTTCAAACCAGTAGAAAGTACATTTAAAAAAGACAATGGAATTGAAAATAAGAAGATGATCCTTGGAGTTGCGAGCCTTTGGAATGACAGAAAGGGACTTAAGGATTTCTACAAGCTTTCTGAGATGCTGGATAAAGACAAGTTCCAGATTGTACTGGTGGGACTTAGTAAAGATCAGGTAGATGAGATTGCGGAAAAGAAGCTTAATATTATTGGCTTAGAGCGTACTAGCAGCGTAGAGGAGCTCAAAAAGATCTACAGCGCTGCAGATGTATTTGCAAATCCAACCTATGAAGATACGTTCCCTACAGTAAACATGGAGGCAGAGGCCTGCGGCACACCAGTGATCACCTATGATACAGGGGGATGTAAAGAGACAATAAAAAGTCAGGATAGTAAAGTAATTCCGCAGAACGTTGAAGCCCTGCGGAATGCTATTTGCGATATGTGGACAATTTAAACACTCATAGAACTCTGGAATACTGCAAAACTATAGATCATCCAGGCAAGAGTAAACGCTACTTCTATTACCAAAAAGACAATGTATCTTATTGGTAGAGGGGCGTTTATTTTTTTGGTCCTGATGATATTGATAAGGGCGATGATCTCGCCAATAAGAGCAATGATCCAGCCGAAAACTGCGATAAGCATCGCGCCGGCAAATCCGATTACATAAAGCGGATGATCATTTCCGTCAATTGAATAACCAAGGAGGGCAAGGAGCCCGCCTAAAATAATTGCAGCCAGGACCCCAACAAGGACCAACAGGCCGTTTCTGATTTTTTTTAAATACATAGATGTCTTTCCTTTCTTTAAGCGCGTTTTTTACAAATCATCATTCTTGAACATATGGTTAAAGAATGCATCAACCAGGCTAATTTCAAGCTACTTCGTCATGGAGTGGCTTTTGGATTACTTTTTGGAATTTAGAAATTCCTGATATCTGTCAGCATAGGTTTCCATCCACTCTGTGCGAGGAATGGCGCGGCAGCTGTCTTTACCGTAGAAGATCCTGGTCATGTAGTTATCAACGTTATCGGCATCAGCAACAACAGGCATGTGCATAAGAGGTCCCTGTTTGTCGTTGATTTCTGGAACAACCACCTCTGTGACGGAAGGATCCTCAAAAAGAAAACGTTGAAGCGCCATCTGCTCCTTGTAGTCAGCAGCCTGACCAGATAAGTAGTAGTCAAGACAGACAAAATCAGTGTAGGTCTTGACGCCGTGACGGCCACAGAATGCAATACCCCCAAATATTGCAAACAAAACCACGAACTGTAGAAGCAGATTACCGGTAGAGGTGTCTTTTTTATCAGCTTGAGAGCTGATTCCAAGGATAGAAGATAACCTGAAACCAGGCTTTCCAACTAACCATTGTATCACAAAACCCTCAATATAGATCAGCCCTGCAATCTTGCAGAGGGTGAAAACCCAGAAATTAAAGTTGTTGTAGCCAGATGAAGCGTGGTTGCCGGCATATAGCCTGGGCGCATAGATGCTGGCATTTAAAAGAAATACCACAAGTATAAAGAGAACAGGATGAGAGAAGGTCTTTTGAAAATTCTCAGTATCCTTTTTATATGCTTCTTTGAGTGGTGAAAAAGAAACAATTATAACGGAAAGAAACGGAATGACCACGAAGGTCTTCTCCCCTACAAAGCTTGTGGCAGCATCCGTCACAGAAAATGTTATGGAATTAATGATAGTAGATAAAATGCCTCCTGTAGGCGCGGCACCGTCAGCAATATCTGATGCACTGCGAACCGCGTTACCTGGAGCGATCATGCTGATCACAAGTCCGGAGATTTCAAGGATTACAGGAATAAGTAACAGGAGATTACGCTTGTTACGCACTTTTCCAAGAACAAATCCGGATAGCCACAGCAAAAACAGTGACATTAGAAGTAGCAAGGCAGCAGGGTAGGTTGCACCGCCAATTAAAGCGGCAACTACAGAAAGCCATACCAAATCTGATGTCTTGTGATCTTCAAGGAATTTATCTGCAAGGACGATTCCCACAAGGGCAAGGCACATGGGCATTGCATAGTGAATAGAACCAACCCACCAGAAGAATGCAGATTTCTGAGATGGAACAAGCTGGAAAACGAATAGTAGATATAACAAACTGATAATCAGATATGTAAGCCCTGGCATGCCGAAGCGTCTTTTGACAAAGTGATGAGCAAAGTAGATATATGCCAGAATCTGCATGATCACAAAGATATAGGGTACTATCACATAGGCTGAGTCTGAAAAGACTTCCGGGTGAAGGCAGAACAGAAAGCAGTCAAACCAAGTGCCCTGCCAGCTGTGCCAGATAGAAACTGTGGTGCGGGCAGCAGCGGTGATAGCGGCCCAGACTGAGCCAGTGCTTAGGAAAGCTATGCGTGATGCGGCGCCGTAGTTGTAGTCATCACCTGATGCGGTGTCAAAGCCCGCAACTATAAATATAGGAATGAGCGAAATCACGAAGATAATCGCCAAGAGCCATGCGAATAATTTTTGATGCTTATATATAAAGTCAGACATAAAAATCTCCCTCAAAAACCTGATGTACTACCACTAAATTCTAGCATACCATTATGCATCGTGCCATGATATAATCGGTTAGATGGATAATAGATATAAGAATAAAGAAAAACTTAACATAGCAATGCTGGGACAAAAGCGCGTTCCGTCAAGGGAAGGCGGCGTTGAGGTCGTGGTGGAGGAGCTCTCCACAAGGATGGCAGCCCTGGGGCACAAGGTGACTTGTTTTAACAGGTCAGGGCACCACGTGGCAGGCCAGCAGTACGACAACGACGTAACGGGCGAGTACAAGAAAGTCAAGCTCGTAAATGTTCCAACAATCAACAGGCGAGGCTTTGCAGCAGCCACCTCGTCTTATTTTGGCGCCATAATGGCGGCTTTCGGACCATACGACATCGTGCATTTCCATGCCGAGGGACCTTGCGCAGCCATGTGGATTCCCAAATTATTTGGCAAAAGATGCATCGCTACTATCCACGGCCTTGACCACAAGCGCCAGAAGTGGGGACGTCTTGCCAGCAGATACATCATGGCTGGTGAAAAAGGCGCAGTGAAGCATGCTGACGAGATCATAGTTCTTAGTAAGAGCGTTCAGGACTATTTTCAGAATAAATATGGAAGAAAAACAGTCCTTATTCCAAATGGCGTGAACAGACCTGTTACCGTGCTTCCAACTCAGATTGAAAAGAAATACGGACTTCAGAAAGATGGCTATTTTCTGTATCTTGGAAGGCTTGTGCCTGAGAAGGGACTTGAATACCTTATCAAAGCCTACAAAGATCTTGATACGGACAAAAAGCTTGTGATCGCAGGCGGCAGCAGCGATATGAAGGAGTTTGAAGATAAGATTCAGAGCCTCGCAAAGGGCGATGACAGGATCATCTTTACTGGATTTGTGCAGGGCAGGACCTTAGCAGAACTTTTGAGTAATGCTTACGTCTACGTTATTCCGTCAGATCTTGAGGGCATGCCACTTACTCTTTTGGAAGCTATGAGCTATGGCAACTGTTGCCTCACATCAGACATTCCGGAGTGCACCGAGGTTGTGGAGGATAGAGCAATCTCTTTTCACAAGGGCGATGTGACAGATCTTCGTAGTAAGTTAAAAGAACTGGATGAAAGCCCGGAGAAGGTAGCACAGTACAAGGAAAAGGCTGCGGAGTTCATCTGTGGCAAGTATGACTGGGACAAGGTTACAGAGAAGACCCTGGAGCTTTACAGGGGACTGTGAAGAATTTCAGGAATTTTCAAATAGTGATAGATGAGTAGGATAGCCTGATGCGATATTTGATGGTAAACAAATTCCTCCACCCAAACGGCGGGTCGGAGACATATATATTTAAGCTGGGTGAAGCCCTTGTAAAAAAAGGCCATGAAGTCCAGTACTTTGGCATGGAACACCAGGGCAGGATTGTTGGAAACAAGGCTGAAAGCTACACTTCCGACATGGATTTCCACGGTGGCAGCAAGTTAAAAAAGCTGACTTATCCACTTAAAACAATCTACAGCAGCGAAGCAAGGAAAAAGATAAGAGCCGTTCTCGATGACTTTAAGCCAGATGTGGTGCACCTTAACAACTTCAATTATCAGCTGACGCCTTCCATTATCCTGGAAATTGTGAAGTGGAGAAAAGAGACTTCCCGTGAGTGCAGGATTCTTTTCACAGCCCACGATTATCAGCTCCTATGTCCAAACCATATGTTTAATAACCCTGCAACCCACGAAAACTGTGAGAAGTGTATCGGTGGCAGGTTTGGAAATTGCATAAAGGGTAAGTGCATTCATGGCTCGGCAGCCAAGTCCGTTGTAGGCGCCATGGAGGCTGAGTTTTGGAAGCTTAAGGGAACTTACAGATATATCGACAAGATCATTTGCTGCTCAGAATTCATGAAGACTAAGATGGACACAAATCCTGTATTTGCAGGGAAGACAGTGGCCATGCACAACTTCATTGAGCATGTAGAAAATGGTCCACAGGGACGGGGTTCCTGGTCCATTTCCGAAAATGAGCCCCAGGGACGGAGCTTAGGGCTCATTTCTGGAAATGATGAGCCCAAACCTCCGTCCCTAGGGCTCAAATACGTCCTGTATTTCGGACGTTTCTCCAAAGAAAAGGGCGTGCGAACCCTTATAGAAGCAGCCAAAAAGCTCCCTGAAGTGAAGTTTCTTTTTGCAGGAGCAGGAGAGTATGCAGAGCAGATAGAGGCTCTTCCAAATGCCGAGAATCTTGGCTTTAAATCTGGAAAAGAGCTGGATGATCTCATCAGAAATGCATTTTTCTCAGTGTGCCCATCTGAGTGGTACGAAAACTGTCCATTCTCAGTAATGGAGAGCCAGGAGAGACTCACACCGGTACTGGGGGCTAGAATTGGCGGAATTCCGGAGCTTGTCACAGATGGCAAGACAGGGTGGCTCTTTGAAAGCGGAAATGCCAAGGAGCTTGCGGCCAGGATCAAAGAGATCTGGGAGACCAATCAGGAACAGGATGACAACGATGAAACACGAAAAGCGGATGACGCATTAGATATAAAGAAAATCCGCGATAATCTCCAGAACCTTAAGCGCATGGACGCTGATCAGTACGCCGATTGGATCCTTGATTTAATAAGCGAAATCAAGTAATATACGATGGATTATTATGTTTGTAATACTACGAGACCAGGTAGATGTATGATATAATCTATAGGAATTCATGAATTGTTTTAGGAGTTATTATGCAGGTTGTTAAATATATGTTCCAGCCCCACGGCGACGAGAGAGGTCAGCTGGTGGCACTGGAAGAGTTCAAAGACATACCATTTCAGATAAAAAGAGTTTACTACATGTACGACACAATTGACGGCGTCACAAGAGGCAAGCACGCTCACAAGAAGCTTGAGCAGATCCTTATTTGCATTCACGGAAGCTGCAAGGTTCGCCTTGATAACGGTGTTGAGAAAAAGGTAGTGCCTCTGGAGAAACCTTACGAAGGCCTTTACATTGCCAATAATATGTGGCGTGAGATGTACGACTTTTCACCAGATGCAGTTCTCATGGTGCTTGCGTCAGAGCTTTATGATGAGAGCGATTATATCAGGGACTATGATGAGTTCCTCAAGATGGTAGAGGAAGAAAAGAAGTAATATGTCCACTGTCAAAAAGGCAGTTGATAAAGCAAGAAAAAATAAGGAATTAATATGTCAGAAAAACAGATAGATGTGAGCATTTATATGCTCACATATTTTCATGAAAAATATATTCGTCAGGCCATAGAGAGCGTTCTGGCTCAGAAAACTCAGTACACTTATGAACTTGTGATCTCAGATGATTTCTCACAGGATGGCACAAGAGATATTTTAAGGGAGTATGCTGAGAAATATCCTGACATCATCAGGGTTAATCTAAACGATGAAAATATCGGAATCCCAAAGAATATCTACAAAGCCCGCTCCATGTGCAGAGGACGTTATATCACAGCTCTTTCCGGAGATGATTACTGGATCAACGACCAGAAGATCGAGACTGAGGTCAGGTTCCTTGATGAACACCCTCAGTACGTTGCAGCATTCAACGGAATCGAGCTCAGAATGGATGATTCCACAACTGCTTATGATGTCATACCAAGGGATAAGTCACAGTTTAACAGAGAGTATTCGTTAAAAGACTATGAGAAGTGCGAACCTCTCGGAACACACGGCTTTTTTATGCGCAATTACTTCCTTACCGAAGAAGGCAGAGAGTATTTCGCTCAGGCTCAGCAGATCAGTAAGTTCGTTGACGACGCTGTTGACGAAGTCCTGATCCTCAAGAAAGGCCCAGTCTACATTTTAGACATCATAACGGATGCGCACCGCGTAGTAAGTTCAACTGAGGATAAAAAGAATTACAACTCCCGCTACTCTCGTCTTGAGAAGTTTGGCCATCACATAGGACTTTTGAATGGCATGAGCGAGAGATGGGGGGATGAGATAGATTTCTCCGGATGGTACGCAGAGTACTATGCTACAGGTTTTCTTAGTATGCTTGTCAGCAGAGATTTCAAGGGATATAAAAAGATAATGGCAACAATTCCAAAGAGATATAAGGGAATCTTTTGGAAGGCACTTCCTAAGATGTTTGCATTTGTGTTTAACAGATTTAAGCGAGTTAAGCCAACTGCCTAGGTATTAGATGACTAAAAGATTTATGAGGGGTCAAAGGTTATGTTTGAGGGGAAGAAAATTTCTATCAAAGAGCTAGTTGCAGTCACAGCTCTTTCTATACTGGTGGTATTCGGCGTAGTGTGTGGCCTTGGGACACTGACATCAGGCTGGCATCTCGTTGATGATCACGAATTTCTGGAATTTCAATATATGTTCAAGTATCAGGGCAAGTCACTATGGGACGTCATCAAGTGGGCTATGTCCTGGGATACGACCACCAGGAACAATTTTCTGTATTATCCGCTCAGGATCACCATGTGTTACCTTGTTGGTGCTGATTCAGTTGCAATCTCCATCATCAAGGCAGCAGAGATAGTAGTATTCATGGTGCTTCTCTATGCCTGCGGCAAGAAGATCACAGGTAATTTCCTTGTTTCACTTTTCTTTGCATTTACTTGTCTTGTGGGCTATCAGAGTGCCCTGTGGTGGAAGCTTGGCCCTGAGCAGGTTCAGGCAGGTATCTGCTTTGGGATATCTTTTTTACTGCTCCTTAAGTGGCTCGAAGCTCCAGACAAAAGACATTTCGCAGTGTGGAGCATTGTTTTCTCAGTTCTGATGGGCTTTTTCCATGAGTCTTTTATTTTGGTAATGCCATTTTTAGCTCTTTTCCCAATTTATGAAAAGATAAACCAGCAAGGCATCAGATTTAAAGGCATGATCAAAAAACTCAAAAAAGAGTGCACAGGCCTTTGGTGGTACACCATCGCAGTTATGATCTGCTGCGCAGTAGTGCTCTTGGAGATTGTTCTAAGGCTTGGCCTTAACAGCTATGATCCTGTAAGCTTTGATCAGAGCACCTCAATCTATCAGTATATAACTACATTCATCTATTCGTTAAAAGATGGCCTTAAGTGGTACTACTACTTTGGAATAGCGCTTCTTGGCGTGATCCTGACCTATTACGACAAGGTAAAAGATAAGTGGGCGGATGTGGTAATCTCCATTGTCTTCATTGCTCCACAGTTCGTGCTATATAGCAAGGAAGGTATCGCAGAAAGGTACATCATTCCTGTAGTGATCGGTATCGCAATGCTCTTTATCCTGTTCGTTTACAGGAATGGCTTTCTGGATGGACACAGGAAAAGAATCTATGCAGTGGTCCTGGCTCTGATGCTGATCCTCAACATAAGAGGAATGGTGGTAGAAGGGGATTACTTCAGATTCCGCGGCGAAAGCGTCACTAAGGTGCTGACTACTACAAAGGATATGTCTCAGAAAGGCTATAAGGTCATGTGCTGCCTAGGAAATGCAAATCCGGAAGCAGACTGGACTGTAGACATGTATATGAAATCAGAAGGCCTTCCTGATGTCTATTACCTCAACACAGTCATGAACAAGGCTACAGACGTAAGACCTATGCTCAAGGCAGACAGCGTCAACCTCTATGACATAGATGAGATGGATGTGATCTACGCTTACAACCGCGACGACAGGCACTTCGTGATAGAGCCTAACATAGACTTCTCTGATTATGTTCAAAAGAAATGTGGAAGTATCGACATCTATTTCAAAAAGGAAGTAGTGGATGAGATAGGCGAAGAGTATCTGGAGAAATTAAGCGTCAGACCTACCCTTTATGGAATTGGAAAATAAATGAGCTAGGGGGACGGGGGTGGTGAGCTAGGGGGACGGGGTTAGTGGTCCATTTTTGTTCAAAAAATGGACCACTAACCCCGTCCCCCTAGCTCACCACCCCCGTCCCCCTAGCTCACTTCATCTTCGTCCAGTCGTTTCTACTCACCATCTCATCAAGAACTTGCTCTTTTAGTTCTTTTTCAAATTCTTCCTTAGAAACATCTTTATTATCGATCTTATAAATTGGAGCAGCTAGAGATTCTTCAAGGCTTGAAGGCTCTTCTCGAATAAAGAAGCTACCTATCTGCTCTGTCTCGCCTGAAGGAAGATAGCGGTATAAGTTGTATGAAATAGACCCGTCGTATTCGTATTCTTCCACCATCATGCCATTCTTTAGAGGATAACTGTAACAGATCATTTCCATAGAATCGCTGCACCAGCAGACAATCTTATTATTCTCATAATGGAAAACAGCATTAAAAGAACCAGGATCATCAACATACTGAATCAGTAATTCTTGGTTCCCGTCGCCGTCTAAATCCATGAGCAAATACTCATATTCTGAACGAGTATCATCACTAGTCATTTCCTTAAGAAAAAAGCTTTCAACTGAAGCTTCATCCACTTGACTCAAATCGCCATTTAAAAAGTTCTGGTAAGAATTAGTAGTCCCACATGCAGATAAAAGCGCAAGGCTAAGCGTTAGTAATACTGTATATTTAATTTTTCTCATGATTGCTCTCCCAAGATTTTTATATTATGTAGATAAAAGAATGTCCTGTAATTATATCAGCTGATCACAAGAAGATGTTGCAAAGAAAGTGTCCAAAGTGCGAAAATACATAGTAGAAGCAAAGGAATACCTATAACAATAAACCATGATAGAGGGAGGTTACCTATGAGCGAGATGAACACAAAGGCAATGTACAAGTTATCCTACGGACTATTTGTCTGCACTGCAGTTCGCGGTGACAAGATGAACGGCTGCATCACCAACACAGCTATTCAGGTGGCTTCAGATCCTAACAGGATTTCCATCGCCATCAACAAGGCAAACTACACCCATGACATGGTAAAAGAGACTGGGCTATGCAACGTTTCTGTCATTAGCCAGAAGGCAAGCTTTGATCTCTTTAAACACTTTGGATTCCAGTCTGGACGTGATGTAGATAAGTTCGCGCCAGAACTAATAAAAGACATCACATACAAACTTGCAGATAATGGCATTCCATATATCACAACTGGAACAAATGCCTATTTCTCGCTGAAGGTAGATAAGGAAGTAGACCTCGGTTCACATACTCTTTTCATTTGTGAACTAACAGCCATGGTGGTTCTAAATGAAGATCCATCCTGCACATACGACTTCTACCAGAATAACATCAAGCCAAAGCCACAGCCTGTCGGCACAACAGTCAAAGGCGAGACCATTTGGAGATGTACAATCTGCGGTTATGAATATGTTGGCGAAGATCTTCCAGATGACTTTATCTGTCCTATATGCAAGCATGGGAAAGATGATTTTGAGAAGATAATTAGATAAATGAAATGCAATAAAAAAGGAGACAGTTCCCAGGCCATCTCCTTTCTTCTTCGTGTCATAAATAACTAGATAAATTTAACGTAAATATTTTTGATAGAAGTAAATGGATTGAGAGATTCCATTTACAACGTATGAAACATCGATATAATATTAGCAAAAAGAATAAATGTCAAGAGTATCGTTCACGAACGATAAAAATCCATTATTTTGTCGTGCGCAGACGATAAATTTATATTGGAGGAATAATATGAAAAAGAACAACTTACTATACATCGCATTTGGAGTATTAGTGATCTTAGTAGGAATCTTTGCGATATGCACAGCCCAAACTTCAAGAAATCCTATTAGATCTACATTACGTGGAATCGCAATGATAATCGCTGGAATAGCTGTAATAGTATTTACGATCATAGAGCAGGTGCAGAAAAAGAAATGATGAATTCTCCAGTTACAACAATCATAATCCTGATCAACATTGCCATATTCGGCCTCGTAAATACCAAGAAACTAGATGTAGGTAGCCTTGGCTCATCCTACATGATGACAATTCAAAATCACCAGTACCACCGCGTAATCACCAGCGCCTTCACCCAGAGAGAAGTCATGCACCTTTTTTGCAACATGTACTCCCTCTACAACATTGGCACAACTCTGGAACGTGCCCTGGGAAAAGAGCTATACATACTCTTCTACGCACTCATCATGGTAGTAGGTGGCCTATTATCCGCCAGGATAAAGAAAAAGAAAAGCCCCTTCACTTTATCAATTGGAGCATCAGGTGTTCTCTGCGGACTATTTGGAATCTACATGGTCATAGCTTTTAGCATATGGGGATTTGCCGGGATAAGATCAATGATACCAACCATTGTCATCCTGGTAGCCATGACACTGTCTCCAAAGATAGATTCTGTAGGACATTTTACAGGTCTTTTGACAGGGCTTATCTGCGGAATAGTGGTTGTGAATATGTATAGTTTTGTGGCATATTAAGTCAAAAGAGATAATGGAACAGATTTTAACATACGAGGAGGTACATATCATGAAGAAATCTACTTGCGAAAAAATACATACCATAATCCTAAAGCTTCCGAGCTTTTTGGAAAAAGTAGTAGCTGCCATATTGCTGGTAGGCGTCGTCTATAGCTGCATTCAGCTTGTACTTCACGTATTTACCTTCTCAAGCCTTGACTTTGGCATATATGTGGAAGATATATTAGTAACAGCCTTCAACGCAGTAATCGTCATAGAGTTCATACGTATGCTGGTCAAACATTCTATGAACACTGTGGTGGAAGTCCTTATCTTTGCCATCGCCAGATCACTTGTGGTTGGTCATGAAAAGAGCCTGGAAACACTTATCAGTATAGTGTGCATTGCTATATTACTGGCGTGTAGGAGATTTTTGTTCCATGATTTTGATTTTAAAGAGGAGGAATAATTTACATATGTCGAGGAAAAATCACTGGTTTTAAGAAAAACAGTGATTTTTTTGTTTTGAAAGCATTAAAAATACACATATATAGTGAAAAATTGGAGATATGAGAAATAAAAAAAGAAGGTTTACAATAATTGAAAAGTGGTATAACATAAATATACAAAATGTATATTTATGTTCGCGCAACATTTTGTAAAATAAAAAGTAACTACACAAAAACAAACAATAACAGCATTAAAACACAAAATAATAAGGATAATAAAAATGAAAAACTTATTTTTGATTAGTTATGAAGTAGGTGGCATTAAATGTATAAAAGATGATTTAAAAATTTCTTTTTACAAGAAAAATGTCTCCAAGGATGACGATACAAAAAAATATCATGTAAAAGGTATTTATGGAATGAATGGAACTGGAAAGACAGGAATCATTACTTCTGTAAAAATCCTTAAGGGTTTGATCTCACAGCCAAACTATCTGATGAATCCGCTAGTACAAAAGCATTTGAGCGAATTGATAAATAAATCAAATGACACTTTGCATATAGCTACAGAGTTTCTTGTTGATCTTAAGACACTAAAAAATACATATCTATATGATGTTACTATTTCTAAAAACGAGTACGGATACTACATTTCTCGTGAACAGATAGAACAGAGAAAGGCGCTATCAAGAAATAGTGAATACAAGACAGTTGTAACAGTTGAAAATGGTGAAATTACGTATTTGGATGATTTGGTAGATGAGGATTTTAAGAAGGAGTTGGTTGATACTACTAAGAATCTTTTGAATAAATCCACACTAGCATCTATTTTCTATGCGAAATTAAACTCATACGCAATCACTGAAGAAATGCTGAATAACGATGTGGATAAGGCGGATGTAGTCTTTTTGTCTTTGATGATACTTGAACTTTTGGGAGGACATATAAGCGTATATCTTGATGATAGTGATAAACACTTGCAGTATCTATGCTTTGAAGATGCAGATCAAGCAGATAACAAGCAAGAAGAGGTAAGAAAAGCACTAGGTAATTATTTGCAGATTGAGAGAAGTGATACATATAATTACCTATTTCCTAGTACTACTCTTGTTCATAAGGAACAGTTCTCTGAATATAAAAGAGCTGTTGGTCAACTTGAGAAGTTTTTGAAGAAGTTTAAAGATGACCTAGTAGCTATCGATATAGATGCAAAAGAAGATCATGACTCCTATGCATGCAGGCTAAATATGCGTTATGACGGCTATAGTGTAAATACAGAGTTTGAAAGTACGGGTATAAAGAAACTTATAGAACTGTACATGTATTTTAAGCGAATGGTTAATGGAGATATAGTTTTCATTGACGAGTTTGATTCGAATCTTCATGATGTATATCTCTGCGCTTTGTTGGAATACTTGATGGAGTATGGAGAAGGACAGCTTATATTTACAACTCATAATGTTGGACCAATGAGCGTACTTCAGAAGAACAAAAAGTCAATTGATTTCATCTCTGTTAACCATAAGGTATATAGCTGGGTAAATAATGGCAACTATTCTGCGGCAAAGTTATATCGTGAAGGAATGGTTGAGGGATCTCCTTTCAATATAGAGGCGATAGATTTCCTCGGACTCTTTGAAGAGGAGGATGCTTGATAGATGGGGCGCCAGCTATTATTTTGTGTTGAAACTGATAAACAGTGTAATTCTGACTGGATATATATCAAAAACTTTATAGATACTTATTGTACATACGACAAAGCAGAAATAAGGTTTGAAAAGCTTTATATGGGTGGAAAAGGGAAGTATAACACACCTAAGTTTGAACGAATGGTTCAAAAGAAGATTTCAGATTATAAGAAAATCGCAAAGGGAGACACTGTAGTTATATATTGTTTTGATTGCGATGATTATGATATTGAACCACGTGATAAGGATAGGATCGAGGCTGAAGAGCAATATTGTAGAGATAAAGGCTTTGAATTCGTATGGTTCTGCAAGGACATAGAAAGAGTTTTTGTTGGCCAAAAAGTTCCTGATGATGAGAAAAAGAAAACGGCGGAAGAGTATAGTAAAAAGGAACTTATTACTACGTTGAAGCCGGAGAAAATGCATGGAACAAAATTTAAGAATGGTGTTTCAAATTTGGCAAACGTGCTGGAGAGGTATATGACAGTAATGAATTAAAATACAGTGAGTTACCCACCATCAACAAACACTTATAGGAAAAAACCATGACCCATAAATACTTCAAATCCCTTCAAATACTAAGAGCCCTTGCGTTCTTATCCATATTCTTCTTCCACGTGACAGTACTGGACGATACCTTCTCCAGATGGAGCATCACAGTATTCCTCATGCTAAGTGGCTTCCTGAACGCACTTCACGGATATGAAAAAGATATAAAGGCAGATGTACGCAGCTCCTGGAAATATGCCACAAGGAAAATAAAAAAGCTCTATCCCCTGCACCTTGTGATGCTGGTAGTAGCCCTTGGGCTCTATATGTATAGCTTCAGAACAGAGATTATGCAGAACTTCAAGTCCAGGACCGTGACAGAGAGCCTTAAGATATTATCAAACATCTTTCTGGTGTCTGACTGGGGCCCAAAGAGCGGCTGGTGGTACAACGTATTTAGCGAATACAATATAGTTACCTGGTATTTATCACTAAGCTTGCTACTCTTTATTCTGACACCACTATTCATGGGGCTAATGCATAGGCTATATGACAACAAGAGCAGTAATTACTTCTGGAGCAGGCCCATTATAGTCTCGCTGGTTATATACCTGGTGACAATAGTCATTAATCTAACCTTGGTAAAAGAGCTTGGACCATCAGAAGCTTTCCTCTATACATATGAGTCTCCAATATCCAGAATAGGCGACTATCTAATAGCTCTACAATTAGGATACATATACCTGCATTCGCAGCATGGAAAAGACATTAAGGAAAACAGTAAGCTTGCAGTCACAGCAGTAGTTTTGTCCATATTGGTGTCCTGCGCATTCATTTACCTGGGTACTTCTGTTTTATCAGGAGATAATAAGTGGATCGTTTCAACAGGATTCTATTTCACTATCCCTACAGCAATCCTCATCTATTTCCTTGCCAAGACAGAAGATAAGATCAGTAAGCTACTTGATTCAGGCAAAGCTATAAAGGCGGTTACAGAAAAGGTACTATACCTGGGAACAATTTCCCAATATGCATTCCTGATTCACGTTCCCGTGATCAACCTGGTTCATGGAGTGTATAGCAAGGTTGGAGATGTTAATATTTGGGTTTGGAGTGTCATAGCGTTTGGGATTACGATGATAGGTTCTTGGTTGGTGGAAAAGAGGAGGCGTAAGGAACAGGAAAATGAAGATACTCGATTATAAAAATTCCCTTGTAAACAGCTACAAACAGAATAAGAGAACCTTTATTTTTTACCTCGTTTTGCGAGGACTGGTAATCCTTACACTTATAAGGCGCATTTTTACCAGAAATTATGAAAGCGCAGCAATATGTGTTTTATCTTTATTGCTGTTTTTACTGCCGGCATTTTTGCAAAAGCAGATGAAGATAGAGTTTCCACCGCTTTTTCAGGCTATCATTTTTGGATTCATCTATGCTGCGGAAATTCTCGGAGAGGTAGATCATTATTATGTGATTATTCCCGGTTGGGATACCATGCTCCACACTATCAATGGATTTTTGTGTGCTGCAATAGGCTTTTCACTCATTTATCTGTTAAATCGCGGGAGTAAACATTTTAATCTATCACCGTTTTATCTGACCTTGGTAGCCTTCTGCTTTTCCATGACAGTAGGAGTAATATGGGAATTCTTTGAGTTTACTATGGATCAGTTTTTTGCCCTTGATATGCAAAAGGATTTTATAGTGCAGAAAATTGGTTCAGTGACACTTGATCCCAACAATAGTGGGATGCCTTTTGTAATCAGGGACATCACTGATACTGTAATAAACACAGCTGATGGTAAAACATATGCTGTAAATGGTGGATATCTTGATATCGGCATTATCGATACAATGAAGGATCTGATGGTAAATCTTGTAGGGGCGGTTGTTTTTAGCATCGTTGGTTATAGTACGTTGAAGTTTTCAAAGAAATCGGCTATAGCGGACAATCTTATGATTAAACCAGTTGATAAAAGTGAAGATTAGTATACCTGGGAAAATAAAGTGACTTTATCGTATTATAGAGCTTTTGGATGCTTCCAAAAGCTCTTTTTTAAAACTCTCTAAGCAGTTTCAAACAAAAAAGTTGTTTTAAACTGCTTGGTATTGTAAAATATACTCAGAAGGGAGATAAAACTCATGAAAATATTAAAAGTAATCGCTTCTGGATTTAAAAACTGCGCAGATGATTTTGAAATAAGCTACATTCCAACAGCCAGGAAAACAGCTGAAGATAAAGAATATGAATTACAGGAAATTGCTGATGGACTCTTTGTCTTTTCTACTATTGGAGTTGTGGGAAAAAACGCTTCTGGTAAGACTTCCGTGTTAGACCTTCTCAGCGTTTGCTATGACATACTAGGGACATTTCGCGTAAACAAGAAGGAATACAGTTTAGACGGCGTAAAGCTAACCATATATTTTTATCATGAGGGCAATATCTACAAATATCAGACTAAGTTAAAAGAAGATGAAATCAGCGACAAAGTTCTTTTTGCTGAGCAGAAGATCACATACAAGAAGTACTATAAAACAAACGTAAATAGCATATTTGATGAAGAAGGCTATGAAGAATATCCATTGGAGGGAAAACTTCCAGAGGATACATCCAGCGTATTTTTTGT
Organism: Butyrivibrio hungatei; assembly: GCF_001858005.1. Classification (NCBI taxonomy): domain Bacteria; kingdom Bacillati; phylum Bacillota; class Clostridia; order Lachnospirales; family Lachnospiraceae; genus Butyrivibrio; species Butyrivibrio hungatei. Next base: position 466,618 of record NZ_CP017831.1, read on the forward strand.
CATGAAAAAGCTCAGTAGAAGGGCGTTCTATTACGGTAGCTTTGATCTTGGATGTGGCATTTACAAAGCGGCATTCATGGCGCAGAAAATAATAGATATGCCAGATAGAGTGCTCATGAACATCATCCGAATCTTTGATGAGAACATTACTAGCCTCAAGATGGTAGATGATAGCAACTTCAAGCTCACATCATGCGGCAAGACTGAGACTTTGTCGGATAAAGAGCTATATTCACGATTATCAAACGGAACAACAAAGGGACTACTACTATATACACTGGTTGTGCTGACTTTGCTTGAAGGCGATGATCTCATCATTGATGAAGTGGAGAATCACTTCCATAAGACTCTTGTAGAGAACATCATTAGCCTTTATAAAGACAAGAGCGTTAACAAATATAACTCAACGCTTATATTTTCAACTCACTACTGCGAATTATTGGACCTCTTTGGCAGACAGGATAATATCTACATCACCAAGGCAGATAAAAAGGTCAATATCCATAACATGTACAAAGACTATGATGTCAGATCAGAACTCTTAAAGAGTAAGCAGTTCTATAATAACGTTTTCGAGACAGCGGTAAATTACGAAGCGCTGATGTCCTTGAAGAAGGAGCTTAAAACGTCATAGAAGTAACAAACTGATAATTAGGCTTAAATTTGAGGAGAGTATTAAAACAATAAAGGGGGATATGCATGAGTATAAAAGAATCTTATAAGGAGATAATTTTGATATTGGGAAATGGATTTGACCTAGCGCATAATTTACCAACTAGTTATGTTCATTTTCTTCGTTTTGTAATAGCATTAAAAGACTATTTAGATAGTGGATATACAGATGTTAGTCGATTTAGGGAATTAGAAGTCGATGAACGTATTGTAAAGCTTGTTATTGCTGACTTTATAGATGCAAAGGGAAATAAGAATAATTCTCAAGAAATTGTCGAATTGAGGGGGAAAATAAAAAGAGTTACTCATTACAACTACTGGCTAAGCCATTTTTTTAATTGTAAGACGTTAAAAGAGGGGTGGATAGACTTTGAGGATGAGATATCTGTAGTTATAAAAAAGATAGATTCGGTTGTAAGGAATTATGAGTATAACCAAGTGATTAACAACAAAACATTTCTAGATAGGAATTTATCAGATTTAGTAAACTATATATCTGGTAGAGGGAAAACGCTTTCAACAAAGACTATTGTTGGGCTTTTAAAAGAAGATTTGGATGGAGTGAGGTTTATGCTTGGGCTATATCTGTCAAGATATGTTATGAAATTACCAGTGAATACCTGCATAAATGAAATCTGTAAATTAGCTCCTGTGAAGATACTAAATTTTAATTATACAAACACATTCGAGAAAACCTATGGTCAGGATTTGGAAGATGTAGAATATAGTTATATTCATGGAGAAGCCAAGACGTACATGACAGAAGATAATAATATGGTACTTGGTATAGATGAATATCTAGACGATGAAAACAAGAACCATAACATAATGTTTGTCGATTTTAAAAAATATTATCAGAGAATTGCTTATATGTGTTCCAGAAAACATGATATTTGGGCAAGAGAAATAATTGTCGAGGATGAAGCTCAAAAGCAAGCGAAAGATATTACACTAAAAGATGGGATTCAATTGGAATGTATAGATAGGTACAAGATATTGGATTATACCATATTGACAGATATCTATAAAAGAAGACAAATGGATATGGAAAGTCAAGGGATTCGTTATGAAATAGTTGTTTTTGGTCATTCGTTGGGCGAGAGTGATAGGGATGTTTTTAGAAATCTAATGCTCCATGATAATGTCCACACATTGATTTATTATCATAACAAGAAAGCATATGTTGATATAATCAAAAATTTAATAAAAGTAATAGGGCAAGATGAACTCATTGAAAGAACTGGAACAGGGAATATTGAATTTAAGTGTATAGTGAACTAAATCATTTTATTGCGATATAGTATTTGCCATAAGCATGGAAAGATACCCGACGATGTAGTAATAAAAGGATCTAGAAAGTTTGCCCCACCATCCGCAAAATAGTATAATTGAAGCGGCGCATTTGCGCCGCTTTATTCATTTATACCAAAACCAAATTAGATATAACAAAAGGATATAAATATGAACCCAACACCAAAAATCTCAATAATTACCCCAACCTACAACAGTGCCAAGACCGTCCGTGACACATTAAACTCTGTCCTGGCCCAGAACTATACAAACCTCGAGCACATCATCGTCGACGGCAAGTCTACTGATGACACCCTCGCCATCGTAAATGAATACAAAGAAAAAGCTCCATACGAAGTCAGAATCGTATCAGAGAAAGATAACGGCATCTACGACGCCATGAACAAGGGCATAGTCCTGGCCACTGGCGAACTCGTCGGAATAATTAACTCTGATGACTGGTACGAGCCAGATGCCATCGAAAAGACCCTCAAGACATATCAGCACCAGAAGTATGAAATCGTCTATGGCATGATCAGAATCTATCAGGACGAAAAGATAAGTGAAATCCAGTTCTACAGCCACGAGTTCATGCTGCAGCACATGATCTGCCATCCTTCATGCTTCGTAACCAAAGCAACCTACGAAGACTTAGGAACTTTCGACCTCAAGTATCGCTCATCCTCAGATTATGATTGGATGTTAAAAAGATATTCCGAAGGCAAGACCACGTTCTCAACCAATTATGAGATGATTGCCAACATGAGAGCTGGCGGCATGTCAGGATCAAACCTTGGCTACAGAGAAACACTGAAACTTCAACTGGAATATCATCAGATTCCAAAATCATATTTCTGGTTCTATACAATAAAGAGTCATGTGGGAGATGTGGTTAGGAAGCTACGTGGAGTGTGATATTGATTTGGCAAAAGAGCTTTTGGAAGGAGCTGGAAATGACTGTAGATAATCAATATTATTCGTACTATAGAGAAATAGAGGATACATTTTTAGATACAGAAAAATATGTTGCTATTGATTCAATTAATTTTGCTACTTTTTCTACAAGATATAATTGGCTACTTCAATCGATATGTAGTGAGGTGGATTCTATATTTAAGATTATCGCAAGAAATGCATGTAAAAAGAAATATGAAGGAATTTCAGACTACTACATTTTTGCAAAAGAGTATTTGCCAGTGCTGTTTGAAAATACGGTGGAAATACCTTTTAGAAATATCGAGCTTAAACCTTTTGCTTCATGGGAAGGTGATTCTAGCCCAAAATGGTGGAAGATATATAATGGTATAAAGCACGATAGAGAAAAGAAAAATGAAAAAGGCGTTCCAGTTTATAAGAGAGCAAATTTAGAAATGGTTTTAAATGCATTGGCGGGGCTATATCTTTTAGAAAATTATCTTATCGTGTTTAGTGAAAATGACAATAATCTTGGCTCAAGAAAAATGATTGATGCTAAAGGAAAACTATTTGTGTGTAAAGAGTGGAATCATTACTATCAGGGATTTATGGGACAAAAGCTTTTTCCCTACAGCGATTTCAAATCTTGGCTGATTAGTGAAGGAGTAAAATGTTAATATATAAGAGGAAAACGCAATGAATGTTCTGATTATTGGAAATGGCTTTGATTTGGCGCATGGTCTTCCGACTGGGTATAATGATTTTCTTGATTTTAGTAAAATAGTTAAGCAAATATATACATATGACAAACAGAAAATTGCCGAGTTTTGTAGTGAGCATTTAGAGAAGATTGCCTTTCCTAAATATGTGAAAGATGAGATATATAAAACATTTCAAACTAGAGATGTTGAGCATAATGCATATTTGGAAGAATATGCTGAACGCTTAGATGATAATATATGGTACGAATATTTTTTGAAAATAATCGAAGGTAAGCTCATAAAAGGGGTAAATTGGATCGATTTTGAAAGTGAAATAAGAGATATAATTAAGTACTTTGATGAAACTGAAGTAGATATTAGCGAAAACTATGAGATTATTACTAATCGTCTTGACATGACACTGCGAAATGGTGAATTTACGAAGTATGAAAGTAAGCTATCTATATTTGACGAGTTACTGCTACAAAAGAAAATGATTCACTTTTCTATTAAAGATGTAAGGAAGCGATTATATCAAGATTTGCGTAGACTTACCAGAGCGCTAGAAATATACATTTCTCATTTTGTCTCAAAGATAGAATGTAAAGTGAATCCAAAGATTAAACAGATGAATGTGGATCATGTTGTTAGTTTTAATTATTCTAACACGTTCTCTAGAATATATGATGATAGAGTTCCAGTGACTTATATTCATGGAGAAGCTTTTGATAAAGCTTATTTGCCATCAGATAAAGATTATGATTTGGGACTGAAAAAATGTAATCTTGTACTAGGTATAGACGAATATTGGGAAAATGATAATGATATTTATACCAAGAATAAATACACTATTTTTAAGAAATTTGCTCAAAGAATAGTTTTTGGGACTGGTGAAGAAAATAATCTTTGGTATTCACAAATGCAAGATAACTATGAAAGAGAAAAGAATTTAGTAATGAATAGTAGCAGGATTTTTAGAGCATATTCTTCGATAAGTGTTTTTGGACATTCTTTAGATGTGACAGATAAAGATATATTAGGCAAGTATATTGGGGCAGAATTTACTAATGTGACTGTATATTGCAAAGATACGGAAGCAGAAGGAGAACTAATCTCAAATATAATTTCACTTATAGGAGAGCAAAAATTGATAGAAAAGGTGTATAATGTTTTGCCTTCATTAAAGTTTGTGGTACTACAGTAAAGGAGTAAATTATTGTGATAACTCTACGTCCTCTTACCCTTTCCGACGCTCCCCTCATGCTTGAGTGGATGCACGATCAAGAGCTGGTAAAAGACCTTCACAAAGACTTCAGTTCTATGACAATCGAGAATTGTGAGAACTTCATAAAAAAAGCACAGAATGACAAAAACAACCTTCACTTAGCCATAGCGCTCCGTGAAGCCAACACCTCCGAAGGCACCTACCTCGGCACCGCCAGCCTCAAAGACATCGACACCATCCTCGCAATAGCAGAGTTCGGCATCGTCATCCGTCGTTGCGCAACAGGTAAAGGCTACTCCATCGAAGCTATGAAACAGATTCTAAACAAAGGCTTCAAAGACCTTCACCTTCGCCAGATATACTGGTGCGTCGATTTCGAGAACAAACGCGCTCTCAGATTCTATGACAAGAATGGCTACAACCGCGTAAACCTCAAAGATTATCCCACCCTCTACACCCACATCGTAGAGTCTGGCGATTACGAGCAAGACAAGATAGATAGCTATGTCTGGTACATAGCAGAGGAACAGTAATATGTTCTCGTAAAGGCCTATGCCTAGTTCCTAGAAGTGGCAAAAGACCTTTCAGATACAGGCTACAAAGACACTTATCTCACAATCATGGGTGACGGTCCAGAACCTACTGATATAAAAGTGTCAGCCAATTCATTAGGTATATTTGACAAGATTACTCTTAGAGGTTCAAATATTTGGTCTGATTTTGCGTAAAGCTAGCAAAATTGATAGCATTGTTTTTCCTGGTCAATAAGAGATGTTTGAAATTGTTTACGTTGATGCACTTGCAGCATGTATATATGTAATAACAACGAGATGCGGCTGACTGTAAGAATATGTGAATGAAGAGAATAGAATGCAGGTGAATGATATAATGTGTACAATGAGACATAAGATTTTAAATCGTTATGGATTTGATTTAGAAAAGACTTTGTATGATTGTATCGTGTATTATACAGATATGATTATGTAAGAACTAAAGACATGATAATAATTATATAATATTCAGTAGAGTTTATTATGGTGGGGGCTAAAGGTGGAGGCTACAAATAGAAAGAATTCTATAGGCGACAAAATAAATAATATTTTACTTTATTGGGTGATAATTTCGAATGTTATGATAGATGCCCCTATTATTGTGACTATGGCTATGCATAAGTATTTTTTATGTGACTTTGATATTAATAATTTTACTTCTGATTTGGTGATGCTGGCTTTTTCAGTTGTTACTGGAGTTTGGGCTCAAGTCCTAAAAGTAAAAGGGAAAGTATATCCGATACTATGGACATTACTGCTCTTATGGTGTTTGCTGTGTTGGGTGTTTATTATTGTTGTGTATTGTACTTTTTATGGAGTATCTTCAGTGCCATTAAGTATTATCGGGATGGTGAATATAAGACGTGTGTCGATGATTGCAATATTGTGCAATTTTGTTATTGGACTTGTTTTGTCCTGGTGTGAGGATTGACTATGAAAAAAACAATTATGAAGAGCCGTTTTGCTTTTTATATTATTTCGGTATTTGTGGTATCTGCCATTCTTTTTTGCGTGTCGATTTTTATGATTGAAAAAAAATATGAAAAAGCGGTTGAACTATATCAAAATAAAAAATATGATGAAGCGATAATGTATTTCGATGAGTTGGGATATTATAAAGATGCCGAAGAATATAGAAATAAAATTAGTCAATTAAAATGTGAAAATATAGAAGATTACGATGATCAAAAAAAGAATGAGGATTTAGAGAAAAATGATAACTTTGAGTCTGATGATTCTGTACTATATTTGGCCTCTAGCACGTTATCTTATGGGATGATAAATAACGCAATATCTAGTGATGATAGTGAAAATAACAAAACATTTGCTTATTCAAAAAAAGACATAGTCGCAGTAGATAATTCTGGAGAGAAATATACTTTTGAAAATTTGATTGATAAACGGGTGGTTCTTTATTATTCAGAAAATGGATATGACGTGTATTTTTTTGGTCAATTTTCTGATGAAGGAAAATGGCAAGGGGACTGTTTGATAAACTGTTACTTGAATGGAGATTTGGTTAATTCAACTAAGGCATACTATGATAATGGCGTAAGATTAAAATATGAGCAGGTGTTTATAGAAAATGGTTGTTGCGTTTATTCGTGTAGAGAAATAGTTGATGGTTATAACACTGGTGATACATGGAAATATGAGAATGCTGGGTATATTCAATCAAGAATAGACGTGTCTAATTTACGAGAAGAAGATTTGGTTACCCCTGAAGAAATAAAGAATGGAATAAGTAGTTGCTTATTGGCAAGGTACCATGGGAACACAAAAGATGGGTATTATGAGGATTCTTCAGGTAATTCGTACATCATTATATATTATGATGATGGAAAGATAAAAACGCTTTATGAAGGGGGATTTCATAAGGGACAGTTTAATGATGGCACAGGAAATGCTTGGTATATCACATGTAGTAGACAAAATAATGCAAACTACATGTACTTTAAGGGAATATTTACTATGGGGGATACTGGCAATGCAACTAGTACACCGAAAACTAATCTGACATATAAAGATATTTCATCTATTGTTGCAGGAAAACCATATGAAACGGCATTAAATTGGGATACAGATTATATTTTTAAATAAATTTTTGCATATAGCGTGATAAGCGATATGTTAGAGATATAATAAAAGTTTGTTTTAAAATGATAAAAATAGTAAAAATATTACTAATTTTAGGTGGGGATTAAATAAGCAATTTAATAAATATAATTTTTGAAATCAAGAAAAATCAGATTTCCTTTGCGGGATATTTGTTGTGATGGTTTGATTAGAAATTGATAATCAAACCATTCTTATGCATGAAATGATTTGAGAAAAAAATATGGAAAAACAATACTTCAACACACTACAAATTCTCAGGGCAATAGCCTTTTTAACTATATTTCTATCACATTGCTTGATAGTAGATGGAGCCTTTTCTAGATGGGGAGTGGCTATATTTTTTGTGCTCAGTGGTTTTCTTAACGCAGTTCATGGATACGATAAAGAATTGGATTGTTCTTTGAAAGTGAGCTTTAATTATGGTATCAGGAAAATTAAGAAGCTGTTTCCACTGCATGTTGTCATGGTTTTCGTGGCATTTGGATTATATGTAATGAGCAACATTTCAGAGTTAATAGCAAAGCTCCCAACAAGTGCTATTGTTGCGGTGTTAAAACTCCTATCTAACATATTCCTCATTTCAGATTTGTTTCCAAGCGAAGGTATTACAAATGCTATATTTAGTGAATATAACATTGTTACCTGGTATTTATCTGCAATGCTGGTTTTCTATATTTTGACACCATTGCTATTAAAAGGAATCAAGGCATTATTCTCAGATAAAAGATCAACTAATATTACAATTAGAATGATATTATTCATGCTGATTATCTATGCATTAGTGATAATTGAAAATCTTCTGTTTGTGAAAACTCTTGGATCAGAGAGGGCATTCTGGTATGTGTATGAAAACCCATTATCTCGTATTGGAGATTATGCAATAGGTTTGATTTTAGGATGCCTGTATGCATATAAGATGAATTCTGACAATAGTAGAGACATGGCGGAAGATATAAGGCGTAAAGAGAAAAAGGCATATGCTTTAACTACAGTATCAGCTTTTATATCTGTACTTCTTTTGTACATTGGGATTGTAGTCTTTACTGATGCTCAGAAGTGGATGATTTCATCAGGTTTCTATTTCACAATTCCTGCAGCAGGACTTGTAATTGGTTTAGCGTTTCTTGAATCATTTATCAAAGAAAAAGCATGGGATAATGTTGCGATTAAGAAACTGATTCAGTTTGGAACTCTTTCTGCCTATACATATCTGATTCATGTACCAGTAATCAATTTAGTTCACGCAATCTACAAAAGATTGGCTGTAGTTAATGTCTACATTTGGGGCGCTATATCTATGCTTATAACTGTTGCTGTTGCAGTGGTAGTATATGAAAAAGGCAAGTCCAAGAGGGTGAAATAATACTATATAATGACCAATAAATCTGTTATTGATGATAAAACTAAATATGTTTCAATTGCCTTTTTGTTTCTCCTTTGTTTGGATTATTGGATCTGTGAGCCAATAGGCGTCGATATGCCATTTCACATGCTTAGAATTGGTGAATTAGGGAAAGAAATTGCTAGAGATATCACGTTTCCAGTATATATGTTTAAAGACGTGTACTATGGCTATGGCTATCCTATTCCGATTTTTTATTGTGCTACATTCCTTTATCCATTTGCATTATTAGTCAGTTTGGGCTTAAGTGAAATTATTGCGTACAAGATAATGGTTGTAACATTACTGTGGACGACGTTCTTATGCGCTTATTTCTGCTCACGGGCATGGTATAAGGACAAGGACTTTAGCTTTGTAGTTGCATTTCTATATGCGGCACAACCTTATTTTTTGATGGATTTATTTGTTAAGGCTTCCATTGGAGAAGCCTTTGCTTTTCTTTTTATTCCACTAATTATTTTGGGATACTGCTTCATAATGAAAAGTGATCAAAATATAAAAGGAATTATTATTCTTGCATGTGGAATGGCTGGATTAGTATGTTCACATGTAATTTCTACTGTTTTGGTCACTATTGCTTTGACGGTTTGGTTTATAGTGGATTTTATTAAAAGTGATCAAAAAGTAAAAGTGTTGGTATCTATAGTACTATCAGCAATCTTATGTGTATGTATTAGTGCTGGTTACATATTGCCAATGATAGAACAGCTGTTGAATGATAGATACTATGCACAGACCTCTGCTAAACTGTCATCGATTCCGCAAAATGTATTGGGGATATTCATCCCTATGCATGCAGCAAAGGCGTTGTCGATGGTAACTGGTATTGATGTTCCTATGTCTGAGGTTGGGGGAGCGATAATCCCAGTTGCATTAGTGCTCATATACATGTTTGCAAAAGGAAAGATTAAAGAACTGAAAAGAACTGACAAAATATTGATTGCAATATATTGTGGGATTGTAGTTTCAATGACAATAAGGTTTGTCTGGATTCCACTAGAATCAATCTTTGGTTTCATGCAATTCACCTGGAGAATATATCTAATTGCAGCAGTTATTGGGACGGCTTTATTTATATTATTAACTCAGAGAGAATACAATTGTAAGTTCACAAGAGTTCAGGTGCTGATTACTATTTTTTCTGGAATATATGTACTTGCAGTATGTTTTGGATACTTTGGTGCCAAAAGGCTTTCTTATGCTACAGGAAAACAGAGTAATATAGAATACAGTTCTGAAACAGGGGATATATTATATATTTCTCAGAAGATTGATCCATATAGTATAAAAGATATTGAAAGAGCCGTAACTTCTGATGATGATAATGTAGAATTCACATATGAAGTTAACGAAGCGTCAGAAGTAGTTTCTATAAATATTGAACAGAATAATTTAGAGAAGGAAGTTCATTTTGAAGTACCTTTCCTGTTTTATAAAGGGTATGAGGCATATTTTAAAGATAGTAACGAGAAACTAGAGGTAAGCCAAGGCAGTAATGCATTGGTAGAAATAACGGTTCCTGCGGGTAATACCGGTGAAATAGAGGTGAAATACACAGGAACTAAGTTACAGAAAATGTCATTATATTTCAGCATGGTTACTATGTTGATAGTTGTTATTGCATATTATTTATTTTGTGTGAGGGATGAAAAGAGGAGAAAAATGTAATGGGAGTGATTGCTGCAGCATTAGTTGGCGGAGCTATAGCTTGTAAATTCAATAAAAAGATTGAGGAAACCTTGGCATTGGCAATGATCGTTTTGACAAGCATAATATATGCTATAGGTTTAAACTTTTCTTTGCTTATCGGTGTTTATGTAGATATTGCGTTGGTTGTGGTATCAATAGTCTATTTGTTAGTAGCCTTAGTAAAGGATAAAACGAAAGCAAGGCAAGTATTTATTACTTGGGGAGCTCTGGCTTTTATCTTATATTTCTTTGTGATAGCGCTGTATTCATACAATAGAGGCTATGATCATCCAGATGATTTCTATTGCTGGGGACTAATGATAAAAGGCTTTTATGAGTTTAAGGATATGTTCAGTGACCTGTCTAGTGCAATTACAGCAGGACAACCACCATTCATGTGTCTGTGGGATTATTTTAATGCTGAATTATCTGGAGGCTATTCTGAATTTATATGTTTTGTTTCACATAACATGTTTGTCATGAGCCTTGTGTTGCCTTTCTTTGCACATATTAGTGAGAAGCTAAATGCAAAACGATTTGTGGTAATGATAGCTATTTTGCCATGCTTATTTGTGCTTTCCGGACTAGAAGGCTTTAGAACTATTCTTATGGATGGAGCGCTTGCTGCATTTGTTATTTTTATTATTTTGAATGTTATCAAATATACTCAGACTTCTGAAAAATATTATTATATTGCGTCTCTATTTGCAGTAGCTGCAATATGTCTTGTTAAGAGAATGGGCGTAGTGTTTGCTGGATTAAGCATATTGATTGCAACGATAACTCTTTTTGAAAAGAAGAGAAAGTCATATATTGAGATAATAGGATACGTTATAGCGGCCACAATATCGACGTTGTCATGGGTGCGATTCAACTATTATATTGTTATACCATTAGTATGTACTGTAATAGCAGTATTTATCATTGCAATGATTGAAATGGCTACGAAGATGTCACCTAAGATGCGAGATATCTATATAGCATCAATTGCATTTGGCGGTGCTATAGTCATGTACATAGGAACAATGTTCAAGTTCCGTGGGAATGGCTATGCTTTTATCGTACTAGCACGATTTATGGAAAGCTTTTGTTCAATTTCTATTGAAGATGGATATATTAAGCTTTCATATGGTTTATATTTGCTTATTGGTATAATCATGGTACCTATACTTCATAGAAAAGCAAAAGGTAGCAGTCTTAAGTACGTTGGTATAAGCGTGGTATTTAGCATGATCATATATGCACTTATTATGCTTGTTATTCACATTAGCACAATTGGACCAGGTAATTTTTACAAGGAAAGTCTAATAGAGAGATATATGATTCCATGGGAAATTGTTGTGGGATTCATAGTGATATATTCACTAATGAAGTATTATGACAAACTCAACCTCACAACCATGGTTATAGCACTGATAGTGGTACTTTTAATTTCTGATTCCGGAACAATGCTTTGGGGATTTTACTTCAAAAGGCATACAGAAGACTACTCTGCTGTTACTAATAGTAATGTGACATTAAATTCTGATGACATGATATATTACATAGATGAAGAGTATGCCTATGGATATGCTAACAGAGAATTTTATTACTGTGCATTTCCAGCAAAAACTAATTTCATTTATAATGTGATTGGAGGAGAAGACTTGGGCAGAATTGAGATGACGTGTGAAGAATTCTCAGATAAGCTGTATGAAACATATGACTATGTATATATTCAATCCTATAGTGAAGATTTCATAGATAGATATGGACAACTGTTTAATAATTCAGAGGAAATCAAAGAAAAATGTCTATATACTGTCGAAAAGAATAGCGGAGACGCAAGGTTGTGTAGATTGGATTTAGTCAATTAAATGGTGTATGAATGAGAAGATGAAAAGCAAAAAGAACGAAGGAATTCAGTCATTAAGAGGAATTGCATGTATAATTGTTGTTCTCTCGCATTATATTGGAGCATTCCCCTTAACAGAGAATCATATTATCAGTATTTGGAGTAAGACACCTATTAGAGTTCTTTGGAATGGCTCGGTGGCGGTAGATATTTTTTTTGTATTGAGTGGATTTTTTTATATTAATAGTAATATAAATAATTATTGGAAAGAAGTTAAAAAAAGATTCATTCGTTTGTATCCTGCATACTTTGGGGCTATCTGTTTTGGAATCATTGGCAGAGTAACAAATTGGAGAGGGAATATACTTAAGGGAACAGAATGGGTTAACTCGCAGTGGCAGAATCGCATGTCTATAGCTGAAATTATAAAAGGTTTTATTTTTTTTCCAACATTTGATGCGACAACTATAAATGGTGCGCTATGGACAATGAAGATAGAATTGATGTTTATTTTTTTGCTACCAATTATTGCGATGTTATGTAGCAAAATGAATGGATTAATATTTGCTTTTATTTCTATACTGATTGCTAGTTTTTTTTGCAACGCAACTTATTTCAATTTTTTGATGTATTTGCCAATGTATGCGATAGGGATGGTTGTTAGGAAAAATATGGATATAATGGCAAGCAATGTAAATAAAAAAGAAAACGGAAGACTCTATACTTTTGGAATATTACTTGCATATGTGTGGATAGCTTTAGCATCGTTTTTTATTCAAAATAGTTATATTATGCATCTTTGTGTCGCGATTGGTACAGCGGTGATGATTCCATGCATTATGGGATTAGATATTAATAAGAATCTATTTTCGATAATAGGTGATTATTCCTATTATATTTATTTAATTCATTTTGTAATAATGCTATGGTTTAGGTTTATTTGGGATGAGTATAGCTATTATTTATACTTGCTAACATGCTTAGCTACAACTATGTTTATTACGATAGCTTTTTTTAAGATAGATTCTTATCTTCACTTGTTCATATTCAAAAAGGAATAGCGTTCGATATGCAGCAGTTAAGACTAAGTTACGAAAATGGGATAATTAAAAATGAAAAATGATTATATTTTAGAGGTTTCGTGGGGGTGTCCATCAAAAAAATGGCCTACTAATGGACTATTTCAGTTTGATCAGACTAAAGCACTACGTGAAATTGGGGAAAATGTTGTATTTTTGGCCCTGGATGTAAGGTCCATCAAGAAATGGCGAAAGTGGGGGATTAGTACATTTATAAAAGATGGCATTCCTGTCTTTGAGTATAATTTTCCATATGGACCGTTATCTCCTAAATTCAAATTTAAGATTCAGGATTATTGTTTTCAAAAAGCTATAGCAAGTGTCGAAAAAAGTTATGGAAAGCCGAAATGTATACATGTGCATACTTGTCAGCAGGCTATGTCCGTTGTGGATTATTGTAAACAGAATAGTATTTCTTATTTTATCACTGAGCATGTGTGGCCTATAGATTTAGGAAGAAAGTTAAATGGCAGAATGAAAGCAACATATAATTCTGCTACGAAAGTCATTGCGGTAAGCAATGCTCTATCGCATGTGTTGAAAGATTATTGTGGTGTTGAGTGTGCTGTGGTTCATAATATTGTCGATTTAGATAACTTCAAATACTTGCCACAAGCTATTCAGCAGGAGGACGAGGAATATAGGTTTATTTCGGCAGCTCAAATTGAGCACCGTAAAGGCATGGATATTTTGATACAAGGATTTGCAGAATTCTTAAGCACAGGAATAAAGAGCCATTTGACTATTATGGGAGATGGCTCACAATTGGCAAATTTAAAGCAATTGGCTAAAGAGTTGAAAATTCAAGAATATGTGACTTTTACCGGCAAGTATGAAAGAAAGCAATTTGCAGAAGAACTTCATAAAAGTGATTGCTTTGTTTTAGTAAGCAGAGATGAAACTTTCGGAATTGTATATGTTGAAGCAATGGCTTGTGGTGTACCAGCAATTGCCTCTATGTGCGGAGGTCCATCGGATATAATAGATGATTCTAATGGACTACTTGTGCCTATGGAAGATTCGCATGCTTTATCTAAAGCTATGAAAAAAATAGTGGATATAAAATATGATAAAGAAAAGATTGCAAAAGATTGTCGAGAAAAATATAACTCTGAAAAAATCGCTCAAGATATAAAAGAAATAATATGTAATTAGTAAAAAGCTTTTCTTATGTAAGGTGAAAAAATGAATTTGGTTCGTAGAATAATTAATAAAGCAGTCATGATTAGTCGGGGAAATGAGGAACAGTTCAAGATAGTGAATGATAAATCGTACCCCTGGATTTTTATTTCATATATTTCAGATCCGTTTTTTCATAAAAATGATGAAAAATACATTAGACAGCATCAAAATATGCAAGAAGTATTGGTAATGGCGGATGTGTTTGGCAAATTGGGATTTAACGTGTGGGTTATGCATTATTGTTCACGAAAAAAAATACCAAGCATACCTTTCAGCATGATATTTGGAGAAGGAAATAATTTTGTTAGAGCATGTAGGAAAAATGAAAACGCGATTAAAGTGTTCTACGGTACTAGTGCATATTATAAATATAGGAACGAGAAAATTAGGGAGATGACAGATTCTTTCAATAGGGATTTTAGTTCGGATTTAGATTATATGCGACTTGTAGAGGACAATAATGCGGCAGAAATGGCAGATTATATATTACAGATAGGTAATCAGTTCACGATTCAAACTTATCCAGAAGACCTGAGGAGCAAAATAACACTCATTGAACAATCTACTCAGCAGTACCAATATGAGTTTAGAGAAAGCGCGAAAAATAAATCTGACTTTGTTATGATTGCAAGTTATGGAAATATATTAAAGGGGATTGGACCAGTAATTCAGTATTTTCATAAACACAAAGATCTTAATTTACATTGGTTAGGGACCGTTGATGACGGTGTTTTGGAAGCGATTTCTCCATTTCTATCAGATAATATAAAGATATATGGTTATAATGAAATGGGAAGTGTAACAGTAAAAAGTGTATTTGATAAATGTGACTTTTTAATTTGCGCTTCAGGTGTAGAGGGAGGACCCTCAGGTGCAGTATTGAATGCTATGAAAAACGGTATTATTCCAATAGTGACTCCGTGTACTGCTCCAGAAGGGATAGAAGAATATGGTTATCTAATGCAAAGTTCAAGTTGTGAAGAGGTAGAAAAAGCAGTAAATTGGGCGTTAGGATTAGACAAATATACAATTGAAGACAAAAAAAGAAAATCCGCTGACTTTATTAGTGAAAATTATAATTTAGCTCATTATAGTAAAGCTTTTTACGAATATATTCGCGGAATTATAAATAGTAATGGTAGGTGAGTGTAATGAAGGTAGCTCAATTTAGTACTACTGTCAACTTTTCTTCAGTTAATTGTAGGCTTCAGAGAGGCTTGGCGAGTGCTGGAATTGAATCAAATACGTATGTTAATTATGTGAATCAAAATATTGACAATGTTATTATTGTAAAACGGTCCAAGTTATATAGCTTGTACTATTACATATTAAATAAGTTTGAGAAGCACGTGCTCAAGAAATATAACAAGAATATGCTGCTGCCTTTTTCTTTTGGAAATATTGGAATGAATATTGCTAAGAAGAAGTTTCTTCACGATGCAGATATCATTCACTTGCATTGGATAAATGCCTTTATTTCGATAAAAGGTGTAGCACAGTTAGCTAAGTTAAATAAACCAATAGTTTGGACTATACATGATAGTTGGGCATTTACTGGAGGGTGCCATGTTCGATATGGCTGCGAAGGGTATGCCCTAGAGCAATGCTCTCGGTGTCATGAATTATCTAATGGAGATACTAAGTTAACAAAGGATATATTAGCTAAAAAAATGAAATATTGGGATGGAAACAACATTACAGTTGTGGCACCTAGTAAGTGGATGTATGAGTGTTTGAAAAAAAGTAAGTTATTTTCAAATATAAAATATATTCCTAATTTTGTGGATACACATGTTTATTGCGAAAAAGAGTATTTGTCTAGTGACAGATATAAGATTCTTTTTGGGGCAGTAGATGCTACTTCAGTACCGTATAAAGGCTACAAATATTTGCTTGATGCTTTGGAATATATATATTGTAATTTTCCACAGTATAGGGATAATCTAGAAGTTCAAGTTTTTGGAAGTAAGACCTTAGAAAAAAATGAGGTGTTAGATAAGTTTAAAAAATATAATTTTGGAGTGCTAACTTCCGATGAAAAATTAGCAAATGCATACCAGGGCGCTGATCTTTATGTCTTACCATCATTGGATGACAACCTACCGTCAACGGTTTTAGAAAGTATGTCTTGTGGTACTCCAACTGTTGCATTTGAAGTTGGTGGCATTCCGGATATGATTGATCATAAGGAAAATGGTTATTTGGCAAAATATAAAGATAGTGAAGATTTAGCAAAAGGAATAATTTGGGTTATTGAGAATAATAAAGATTTTAAACTTTCAAAAAGTGCTAGAAAGAAAATAGAAAGTACCTTTTGTGAAGAAGTAATTATTCCTAAGTATATTGATTTGTATTCAACATTGTTGGAAAATAAGTGATTGTTGGAGGAATAGAGCAGTGAATAACGGCCTTAAAGATATTATAATTAGACTATCTCGAAAGATGATAAGGTCTTTTGAATATGAGCAGGAATTTGATACACTGTTCTACTTTTTAAATAATTACTTTGATATACGAGAGGCAAAGCCAGCGCAAGGACCATTAAGAGATTTACAGAAGTGCGATACTTTACTTCTTGCTATTTTTCATGAAGCTTGTAAAAAGCTAAATCTTGATTATTGGATAGATGCAGGGACGTTATTGGGGCTTCATAGACATGGTGGTTTTATTCCATGGGATGATGATCTGGATGCATGTATGTTACGTGATGAGTATGAAAAGGCGTTGGTTGAATTGCCTAAATTGCTGGATAAATATGGAATAGAAGTAAGAGAATTCACCCAATATCCGATGTCGGGATTTGGAATTGGATATAAACATGAACAGACAGGAATATGGCTTGATATATATCCTGTTGATGCAGTGCAAAACGTTGATGAAAGTAAGGCAATTCCTAAATTAGAAAGTAATTTATGGAAATATAAAAAATGGTATTTAAAAAATAGACATCGAAAAACTCATGCTCAGCTAATAGAAAAGAAGCAACAAATAATAAATTATGGTCTAGAAAAAGGAAATGATGAGTTATTATTTTTGACAGTAGAATATGATTACTACAAGATAATAAGGAATAATAGGAATAATATTTTTCCTCTTGAAGTTGCTAATTTTGAAGGGTATGAAGTTAATGTTCCCAAGAAGATTCCTGAATATTTGAGCTCTATATATGGCGATAATTACATGATGTTTCCTAGAAATGGCGTAGCACATCATGGCGGAGATAGTGGAAAACTTTATGAATGGGCCAAGAATAGTCATACAGATATGCATCAAGTGTATGACGAGTTAAATCAGGCTTATCAAGATATAAAGGGATGAAAAGAGAAAGATTGCAGTTGACAACTGCAATTTTTTTTGAAAAAATGTTCATGAAAATGAAAGGAGCAATTCTCGTGAACATATGTGAGTTGGATATTTTAAAAGCTTTATACTTATCAAAGAACGCTAATCAGCGAGTGCTTGCAATGGAAACAGGCTATTCTTTAGGCCGAGTTAACAAAGCGATAATGAACCTAAAGAAAGAGAATGTGATAGATGATGAATTGAAAGTGAATCCTTCAGGAATTGCTAAGATAAAGCGCGGAAAAACAAGAAGAGCGATTATATTAGCAGCAGGGTATGGCATGAGAATGGCGCCTATTGGAAATGATATACCGAAGGCATTGCTAGAGGTGAATGGTGAGCCTCTGATTGAAAGACAGATCAATCAACTTCACGAAGCGGGAATCACTGATATAACTGTTGTTGTTGGATATATGAAAGAAAGATTCGAGTATCTTATAGATGATTATGGAGTTAATCTTATAGTTAATTTAGAATACTCTACTCAAAATAATTTACATTCACTTTCCTTGGTTAGCGAAGATTTAGATAATACATATATTCTTCCGTCGGACTTATATTTCATAAACAATCCGTTTTCAAAGCTTGAATTATATTCATGGTATATGATCTCAAATGAAAAGAATGGTAATAGTAATGTTTATGTTAATAGAAAGCTTGAATTAGTAAAAACCACTGATGATTTGGCAAACAGTATGGTTGGACTCGCTTTTATTTCAGAAGAAGATAGTTCTAGATTAAAACAAAATCTGAAGACCCTAGATGAAGAAAAAAAGTATAAGAATTCATTTTGGGAAGAGGCACTGATTGGCGACGATAAGGATAAAATGTTTATCAGTGCCAAAATTATTGACTCCTCAAAATATGTTGAAATAAATACATATGAACAACTAAGAGAGTTGGATAATAAATCAAAGAATCTTGATTCTGAAGTGATTGATTTGATTTCTAATGTTTTGAAATGTGATAGAGAAGAGATACGAAATATAGCAGTTCTAAAAAAAGGAATGACTAATCGTTCTTTTCAATTTGAAGTAAGAAATAATAAGTATATCATGCGCGTTCCAGGGGAGGGAACGGATCAACTTATAAACCGTAAAGAGGAATATGATGTATATAAAGCCATAGAAGGCAAAGGAATATGCGATGCTCCAGTGTATCTTAACCCAAGCAATGGTTATAAGATAACTAAATATTTGGATAATGTCCGTAGTGCTAACTCTGAAGATGTGGATGATTTGAAAAAATGCATGAAAAAGCTTAAGGAATTTCATGATTTGAATCTACAAGTTGATCATGACTTTGATTTGTTTGGACAGATTCTATTTTACGAGAAATTGAGAAATGGCAGGCCTTCTATATACAGAGATTATGAAAACACAAAAAAGAATGTTTTCAAACTGAAAAAGTATATTGATAAGCATGCTGCAAAAATGTGCCTGACTCATATTGATGCTGTACCAGATAACTTTTTATTCTATGAGGATGAGAATGGTAAAGAGCAGTTGCAGTTGACTGATTGGGAATATTCGGGAATGCAAGATCCTCACGTGGATATAGCAATGTTTAGTATCTATAGCCTTTATGATAGGGATCAAATTGATGCTCTGATAAATTTATATTTTGAGGATAAGTGTGCTAAAGCTAATCGAATAAAGATTTATTGCTATGTTGCTGTGGCGGGATTGCTCTGGTCAAACTGGTGTGAGTATAAACTTGCATTAGGGGTGGAGTTCGGCGAGTATGCTATGAAACAGTATAGATATGCGAAAGAATATTACAGAATAGTACAGGAAGAACTGGAGAAAATAAATGACTAATAAGGTGGAACGAGCGATTATCATGGCGGCAGGTTTGGGAAATAGGATGAAACCAGTATCTGAGCATATTCCCAAGCCGCTGATAAAAGTGAATGGCAAAAGGATGATCGAAACTGTTATTGATGGGCTTGTAGAAAATGGAATTGAAGATATAACGATTGTAGTTGGATATAAAAAAGAAATGTTTAGCCAGTTATTAAATAAATATCCTGAATTAAATCTGATTTCAAATCCATATTATGAACAGTATAATAACATTTCGTCACTGTATTGTGCTAGAGAAAAACTAGATAGGGCCTGTATGATACTTGATGGGGATCAGATTATATATAATTCTAAAATACTAACTCCTTTTTTTGAAAAATCAGGATATAGCGCTGCTTGGGTAGAGACACATACCGATGAATGGCTGATGCAAGAAGAAGGAGGAAAAGTAGTAAGCTGTTCGAGGACTGGCGGAGAAAAAGGTTGGCAACTATATAGTCTTAGCAGGTGGACCAATGAAGATGCTAGGATGTTAAAGAAATGTGTTGAAATAGAGTTTGCTTCGGATAATAAGCAGATTTATTGGGATGATATTCCGCTTTTTTTACATGCTGATGAATTTGAGCTTGGGGTTAATCCGATTAGTAAAGAAGACATCACTGAAATAGATAGCTTCGAAGAACTAAAAATGATAGATGCAAGTTATAACAAATATGGGGAGGGCAAATAACATGAAAGAAAAACAGAAAATTGACTGGGGAGTTACATTTATTCCATTTGCACTGATTATTTCTATAGCTATTTTGTTTTTTATATTTCCAGTAGAATCGAATCAAATTTTAAGCGAAATAAGATACATAGTTGGAGATGTATTTGGAGTATATTATCTCATAATTGGATTAGGTATTTTTCTTATATCTATTTTTTTATGCTTTTCTAAGATAGGCGAAATAAGATTAGGGGGACAGGATGAAAAACCACAGTACTCTTTTCCTGTTTGGGGAAGCATGATGTTTACTTGCGGTTTGGCAGCAGATATTTTGTTTTATTCATTTGCAGAATGGATCATGTATGCTGATAATCCACATGTTGCAGAACTCGGAGATATTGAAGAGTGGGCAAACGTTTACACACTCTTTCATTGGAGCTTTATTCCATGGGCTTTTTACTTGGTTTTAGCAGTGGCTTTTGGATTTATGCTACATGTTAGAAAGAGGTCTAGACAACGCTTCTCTGAAGCTTGTAGGCCTATTATTGGAAACAGAGCAGATGGTTTGTTGGGAAGATTAATCGATTTATTTGCAATTTTTGCGCTCCTTGCTGGGACCGCGACTACATTTAGTGTGGCAACACCTCTGATGTCTAGCATTATTGGTGAGTTGTTTGGATTGAGTATCAATAGAAATGTTATTACCATAGTGATTTTGGTTATAACTTGTGTGGTATATACATACGCAGTTTTGCATGGAATCAAAGGAATTGGAATATTAGCTAAAGTATGTATGACACTATTCTTTGGACTTCTTGTTTTTGTTCTACTTTTTGGAGGCCAGGGACGATATAGTATAGAAAATGGATTTGAATCATTTGGACGTATGATTCAGAATTTTATTGGCTTATCGACTTATGTGGACCCAAGAAGAAAAAATAATTTTCCTCAGGATTGGACCATATATTATTGGGCATATTGGATGGTGTGGTGCATTGCAGCTCCGTTTTTTATTGGTAGTATTTCAAGAGGAAGAACAGTTAAGCAAACGATTTTAGGCGGTTATTGCTTTGGCGTAGGATCAACAATAATAAGCTTTATTGTTTTAGGAAACTACTCATTAGGACTACAGGCAGCAGGTAAAGAGAATTTTGTTTCTATGTATGCTGAGAGTGGAGACTTATATGAGATAATATTAAAGATAGTTGATACGATGCCATGTCCTGTTTTTGTGCTAATTCTGATATTATTAACTATGATGTTATTTTATGCTACATCATTTGATTCTATTGCTTATATGGCTGCTAGCTATAGTTATAAAAACTTAGAAGAAAATGAGAGCCCTAATAAATTGTTACAGCTATTATGGTGTGTTTTGCTCATTGTTTTACCGATTGCGTTAGTGTTTTCAGAGAGTTCAATGGGCAATATTCAATCTGTTAGTATTATATCAGCATTTCCAATAGGCATTATAATGATTGTTATGATATGGGGATTTATAAAAGATGCAATTATGGAAGAAAAGAGAAGGTAATTTTTGAATATTACTTTTTCTAATCAAATTATTGTCGTGGTTCCAGTTATTTGCGTGCATTATCTTAAAATAGTATAATGACTTAATGCGTTTGGCTTGTTTAATGCGAATTATTCAGTAAAGACGTTTGTATGCATTGTACTGACTGCTGTACTGTCATATTATGACAACGATTATGATCAGAAAAATATGAAGAATTCAAAATGATAATATCGCATAAACGGACTAATTAACGAGGTATATGTAATAAAAGATGCTAGCCCTCTGACGTAGGGGAGTGGTCACCCACCTCCCACTTTGGTATGGTAGTTACCAAAGGAACAGGTGATGAATTTTGGTGCCCTAATGATCCCGATAGGTATCTGGCAATAATTTATGTAGATGATTATATGCGCTTTCCTCGTAGTGGGGTTCTTCATCATGGCAATGATTCGGAAAGACTATTTGATCGAGCTAACAATAATGGACTTGATTTAAGCATAGTAGAACAAGAGTTGGACGAGATATATACAAAAATAATGAGCGAATAATTAGTCGATGTAGCGATTAATACGTAAGGTGAGGGATAAGCGCAGAAAAAGTATTATTTATTACAAATGCAGAGACTCCGGTGATTGGTTGCAAGAGCTATTTTTTGATTATGCTAAGAATATAGATAATATGGTTAAGATTTATGAAAAAATAAGCAATGTGTAAAGGCATATAGGGACATCTATGAAAAGCAAATTATTGGATTTACCACTTATATCTATAATTATACCAGTATATAATTGCGAAGAATATCTTAAAGATTGTATAAGTAGTGTAGTTCACCAAGACTATCCTGAGTTAGAAATAATATTAGTTAATGATGGATCCACAGACAATTCTGGAAAACTATGCGATAAATTCGCAGAGGAATATGCGGATAGTAGGAGAAGTATAAAAGTAATACACAAGAAAAATGGTGGTGCATGCTTTGCAAGAAGAGACGGTGTTTTGCTCGCAAAGGCTGATTATGTTGCATTTGTAGATGGTGATGATTATATTGATTCAGATTTTTGTCTGAATCTCATGAATGATATTATTGAAAATGAGGCTGATGTAGCTACGAGTGGGTTTGTGTATACAAGTTCAGGAACGGGATACATGGACTCAGTACAAGAAGGATTATATACAGGAGAGAAGAAAGAATATCTTAATAGCATTGTGATTTACGAGCCTGAGAGTGAGATGGGCGGAATCATTATGAGTGTATGCATGAAAGTATATAAAAAAGAATTGTTTCTCGATTCTATCAAAAAGATAGATATTAGACTGGAACAATTTGAAGATTTGGCATACTGCTACGGGCCTATTATTGAGGCGCACTCAGTGTATGTCGAAAATGTGGCATATTATCATTATAGAAATAATCCAAACTCGGTTACAAGAAAAAGGAAGAATGATAGATTTCAGAAGGCACAGCAGTCGTTTTTGTTTGAAAGACAGCTATATAGTGGATATGGAAAAAAGTATTTGGACCAATTTGATTGTGTGGCAATGCGCTTCTATTATTTTTATTTGTGGGACGAATTTAAGAATAGCAAATTACCTATAAAGGAGTTATTTACAAATTGGAAAAATATAAGAAATGATTCTTTATTTATTGATATTACTGAAAATGCTATGAACAAAAAAATTAAAACGAAACAGGTTAGATTTATTAGATACTTTATAACTGGAAATGATTTATACTTTTGGTTATATTTTAATATTATTAATATGTTATACATTTTAAATGCAAAGATAAAAACACTGATCAGAAAAATAGTAAGTTTTTTCCTTTGTTGATGTTTTAGAAAAGGGGAATACTAGGATACAGAGTGGCTTAATCTAGGAAAGAAACTAAGAACGAGGCAAAAGCCTCATAAAAACTAAGGAAAGGAATAAGGGTGGGGCGGCAACTATCCTAAAAGATTCCGAAGATTAATATGAAAGTTTCATTATAATATGGTGGCAGATTGTGCAATTCAATAGTTATGAATTTATAATATATTTTTTACCTATCTGTTTGGTGGTGTATTATTTGGCTAATAAAGTTAGTGAGACGGTTGGAAAAATGATACTTATAACTTCAAGTATCATTTTTTACTCGCTTGGTCGAATCAATATGCTTATTTATTTAGGAGTAAGTGTATTAACTAATTACATATTTGCATATGTAATTCAAAAGACGGGAGTAAAGAACAAGTGGGTAAAAGCATTACCCATATTAATTAATATATCTCTATTGCTTTATTTCAAGTATTTAAATTTTGCTATAGAAAATATGAATTTGCTTTTTGGCTTTGAATGGAAACTTCGTGAAATAATTCTTCCATTAGGCATATCATTTTTTACATTTCAGCAAATTGCTTATTTGGTCGCTATTGAACGAGAAGAAATAGGCAGTAATATTATCGATTATCTTACGTATATACTGTATTTTCCGAAGTTGATAATGGGACCAATAGTCGATCCAGCTGATTTTTATTTGCAAATTAATGATAGTACAAAGAAAAAAGCAAATGTAACAAACATTGTTATAGGAATAAAGCTTTTAAGCTATGGATTAGTAAAGAAGGTGCTTTTAGCTGATACTTTTTCAAGAGCTGTGGCATGGGTACATGACAACTTAAATGAAGCAACAGCAATGGATTGCATGTTATTGGCGCTATTTTACACATTTGAAATATATTTTGATTTTAGCGGATATAGTGATATGGCTATTGGCATATCAACCATGTTTAATATAGACTTACCAATGAATTTTGATTCCCCTTATAAAGCTATTTCAATAAGAGATTTTTGGAAAAAGTGGCACATCTCCCTTACCAAGTTTTTGACCAAATACATTTACATTCCACTTGGAGGATCTAGAAAAGGAGTAGTATTTACCTATGTAAATGTTATGATTGTTTTTTTGATTAGTGGATTATGGCATGGTGCAAACTGGACATTTATTTTGTGGGGATTACTTCACGGGTTATTTAGCTGCTGTGATAGATTATTTGATAAACTGGAAGAAAAAGTTTTTATGCCTGTTCGGTGGTTATGTTCTTTTGGAGTTATTAGTGTTTTATGGCTTCTATTTGGATCATCAACTGTTGGTGAATGGAAAAGTGTATTATATAAAATTTTGCATATGAAAGATACAAGTGTTAGCGAAGGATTGATAGCGGCATTCTATTTGCCTGAAAACCAATTTATTTATGATGTCTTACATTTAGATTATCTTCCAACTGACATTCGTGGGTTTAATATGCTAGTATTCATTTTAATTGCCTGCTTGATTTGTTTCGTGCCTGAGAACAATTATAGGAATAGAGAAAAACTTAATATTTTCTCTATGCTTTTGGCATCATTAGCCTTTGTCTGGGGCATTTTGTGCTTGGGAACAGAAACGACATTTGTATATTATTGGTTTTAAGGGGAAATTATGAAAGCAAAGAAGTGGCTTGTCGGTTGGTTAGTTATAGTGATAGCTGTATTAAGCTATACTGGCTACTGGGTTTACAAAGTAGATCCCTTTTTTCATTATCATAAACCGTTAATAAATACATATTACTATGTCTTAGATGGTTATAATGAAAGAAACGTAAATGATGGT
The DNA here is from genome assembly GCF_001858005.1 of Butyrivibrio hungatei. NCBI lineage: Bacteria > Bacillati > Bacillota > Clostridia > Lachnospirales > Lachnospiraceae > Butyrivibrio > Butyrivibrio hungatei. The sequence goes on from NZ_CP017831.1 coordinate 492,276, forward strand.
ATTAGTAAGCAATTTGACTATGATGTTATCGTAACCGGTACTTCAATGACTGAAAATTTTAGAACAACTGAGGTCGATGAATTATTTAAGTGTAAATCTATAAAGGTTCCTTTTGAAGGAGGAACTTATAAAGAAATCAATGACAATATAGAAAGAGCGCTACGCCACAATAAAAATATCAAACTTGTTATCAGAGGACTGGATGTGCTTGAAGGATATATTTCAGCCAGTCCAGACAGTATGAGGACGGATTTGGGAGAATTCCCATCATACTTATATGATGACAATCCATTTAATGATGTACATTATTTATTAAATAAGAATGTGGTATTCAGCAGAGTATATCAGATGAAAATTGATAGAGATAAAGCTGGTTTTAAAGCGGGGATTACATCTTTTGATGAATACGCGAGGTGGCATGAAGATTTTCATTATGGAAGAAAAACTGTAGCACCTAATGGGATTGAGGTAATTGTATGTGACGAGAACATACAATTATCTGCTGAAGAAAAAAGCACGATTAAGGAAAATGTTGAAAAAAACTTAATCAGCGTAGCGGAAAAGAATCCAAATGTGGATTTTTATTATTTCTATGCGCCATATAGTATAATGTTTTGGAACGAATTGAATAACACTGGGAAATTGCATAAAAATCTTCAAATACAAGAATATGTTGCAGAGTTACTGCTACCATATGAGAATATACATTTGTTTTCTTTTTTTGGTTGTACAGGTGTGATTACGGATCTGAATAATTACAAAGACTATTATCATTATGCTGGATGGGTTAATTCATCGATATTAAAATGGATGCATGATGGAGATTACCAATTGACAAATGATAATTACAAGGATGTTTTTAGGGAATTAAATGATTATTATTCATCGTATGATTATAAGAGCATAGATGACCAAGAAGATTATGTTGATGATGAATATGCAGAGAAAATACTTGATGAGAGTTATTGAGTATTTGATAGATAAGCTGTTAGGAAAATTAAATATGTGTTTTTAGGAGTTTGCTAGTGATGAAACAAAGGAAAGCAGAATGGGATGTAGTTATTACACCTAAAAGAAAATGGTATTCATTAAACTTAAACGAAGTATTTCGGTATAAGGATTTAATTATTCTTTTTGTGAAAAGAAGTTTTAATTCTCAATATAAACAAACTGTTTTGGGACCGATGTGGTTTGTGATCAATCCACTGTTAACAACTTTTATTTCAACCCTTATTTTTGGTAATATAGCAGGAATACAATCTGATGGAATTCCTTATTTTTTATTTTATTTAGTAGGATATACATTATGGAATTACTTTTCAACTTGTGTGTCCACGACATCTACAACGTTTACAGCTAATTCAGGAATAATGGGGAAAGTGTATTTCCCTCGTTTAACTATGCCAATATCTTCAGTGCTTTTTGCAGCTATTAACATGTTAGTGATTTTTGCTATGTCAATAATTACAATGATTATTTATATGTTTAAAGGCTGTTCGATTCATTTGACATTATATATTTTGTTAATTCCAATTCTTATGTTTCAGACGGCTATTTTAGGGTTAGGAGTAGGAATTATTATTTCATCAATGACTACAAAATATAGGGATCTGGCAATATTGGTATCGTTTGGATTGAATTTGTGGATGTATTTAACACCTGTTGTTTACCCCATATCTGATTTGTCACCAAAATTCCGAACGCTAATCCTTCTTAATCCCATGTCAGCAATAGTGCAGAATTACAAATTTGCATTATTAGGTATAGGTGATATGGAAATAAAGTATTGGATAGTGAGTCAATTAACAACAATAGTATTATTTATGATTGGAGTACTGACTTTTAACAGGGTAGAAAGAACATTCATGGATACTGTTTAATGTGTAGTAAGATTATATAATCTGGAGTGATGGAAAGAAAAAATGTCAGATACAGTAATTAAAATTGAAGGTTTGAGAAAACAGTATAGATTAGGAACTATTGGCGGAGGTACGTTGACAGCGGATCTTCAAAGCTGGTGGGCAAAAAAAAGAGGAAAAGAGGATCCTAATACGAAGATTGGTACAAATTGTGCAGAAACTGGAGATAGTTTTTATGCCATAGATGGGATTGATTTGGAAGTGCATAAAGGTGAAACAATTGGCATCATTGGCGCAAATGGTGCTGGAAAATCGACACTACTGAAATTGCTATGTAGAGTTACTGCTCCAACAGAAGGTACCATAAGAATGAAGGGAAGAATTGCGAGTATGCTGGAAGTTGGAACAGGATTCCATCCAGAATTAACAGGTCGAGAAAACATATATATGAATGGTGCAATTCTTGGTATGACTAAATCTGAGATAGATTCTAAGATTGAGGAGATAATAGATTTTTCAGAATGCCGTCAATTTATTGACACACCTGTAAAACGATATTCTAGTGGAATGTATGTAAAGCTAGCTTTTGCAGTAGCTGCGCATTTAGATGCGGAAATAATGATCATGGATGAGGTTCTAGCTGTTGGAGATGTTAAGTTTCAGCAAAAGTGTTTAGGGAAAATGGAAAATGCAGCAGCGGGTGAAGGAAAAACAGTTTTGTATGTTAGCCATAACATGGCTACTATAAGGCAGTTATGTAATAGATGTATTGTACTTGAACATGGAAAAATAGTCTTCGATGGGGATGTGGAAAGAGGAATAGAAAAATATGTTGGATTAGGAAATGTTGATTATAAACCGTTCTATGATTTTTCTGATACGAAGAGACCATCACTTGATCATGGAAGAACTTTATTTGTACATTCCTTAACATTTGAAAACAAACAACAAGCAGTGTATTCTTCATTGGAAAAGATGATTTTTTCTATTGAATATACACCAAATGTGGATGATGAGAACATTGGAGTTTATTTTAGTGTTGTTGCAATGGATGATAGTCCAGTTGGAACTACGTTTTCAGGTATTATTGATAATTCTAAAAAGGGAGTGCGAACGAAAAAAACTCTAGAATTTGATATAGCTAATTTGGTTGATGGAACGTATTATTTTTATCTAGACATATTTTATACAAATGAATTTGGAACTTTTAATTCTTGTGATCACCCAATGGAAAAAGTTTTTTTTGAAGTAGGAAAAGATGCAAGTACAAGCCAATGGAATAAAAGATATTTTGGTAATATTAAATTGCCAAGTTTAAAACTAGTAGGTCAGAAATGAGTATGAAAAAGATCAAAATAAAATTTGTAGGATATGATTGGCCAGGTTTTTATCCAGAAGAATTGTATTTTTATAGATTATTAAAAAAGCACTATGATGTGGAAATATCGGATGATCCTGACTATGTAATATGTAGCATATTTGGGACTGAATATGAATATTGCAAATATCCACAAATTAGAATAATGTGTGTGGGTGAAAATTATATTCCTGATTTTAACTTGATAGATTATTCGATTTCTAGATATCCTATTAATTATTTGGATAGAAATTTTTATCTTATTGGATGCGCAGATGTTGTTGACGAAAAAAAATGGAAACAGTTAGAAACCAAGAATCGAAACTATCCTGATCAGTTTATAAATACAAAAACTAGATTTGCAAATTTTATAGCTAGTCATGAGTCTGAAAATGGTTTGAGAGGGGATTTTTTTAAGGAACTATGTAAATATAAGAGAGTTGATTCTGTGGGATCATATTTGAATAATATGGCTGAAGAAGATAAAGTTACTTTTAGAGATGATTCAAAAACCAATTTTCAAAAGCAATGCAAATTTACATTATGTTTTGAAAGTACTTCGCATGAAGGGTTTATTACAGAAAAAATTTCTGACGCTTTTTACGCAGATACTATTCCGGTCTATTTTGGCTCAACTAATGTTACTGAAATATTCAATGAGAAAGCATTTATTATTTGCCGAGGAAGGGAGGATTTTGCACGTACGATTGATCTTATAAAAAGGCTTGATCAGGATGATGGCTTATACATGGAAATGTTACGTCAGCCAATTTTTGTTAATTCGCATTATCCTTCTGAATTAGAAAAGTCATTTGAGGAATATATTTGCCATATTTTTGATCAGCCAATTGAACATGCATATAGAAGATCGAGAGTATATGCGCCAAGTAGGTTTGAGCAATATCACTTACATTGCTTAGATATGGTGCGTAAAAATGCTAGTAAAAAAAATATACTTGAAAGAGAAAAAGCTCTAATAAAAAGAGTTTTGAGTAGATTAAAATAGATTAGATTGGAAGAGGCATAATCTCATGAAGAAAACAATAGCAATTATGTCTGCTATATTAGTGGTTCAGGTACTAGGTATTATTTTATGGGCTTGTCAAAAAGATAATTTTTATTGGGATGAGTACTATACTTTAGAACGTGCTCATTATGTATCTGAAAAAAATGAAAATGATCACTATATTATTGATGATGACCGATTTAATTATAATACATGGATTGATGCAAAAGTAGTAAGAGACACTTTGATTGTAGATGATAAATCGAGTGTATTATATGATGATTTCTTTCTTACTTTGTCCAAACTGTTTAAAACCAATAGCTATTCAGTACTGCTAAATATAATTACTTATGTGATTGCACCTGGAAAGATAACTTACTGGCCTTCTGTTATATTAAATATTATTTTATTTATTTTGAATCAGATAGTTCTTTTTTGTTTGTCTAAGAACATTTTTCATGATGATTTTTGGGGGTACACAGTTATTTCGTTTTATGGCTTCTCAGCCTTGTGTATATCGATGACAACATTTGTAAGGTTTTATATGTTGGCAACGCTAATGACCACTATGTTTACTTTTTTGCATTGTCTTTATTGGAATTGCAAAGAAGAGCAGTTTGCTAGAAAATCACTACTGTTAGTTGGAACGTTGATTTGTTTGTTGATTGGTTATAATAATGCACAATTTGTGATTATATATGCTTTCTTTTTCATTATTAGTTTTACAGTTTTATTATGGGTGTGCAAAGGACCGAAAATCTCCATGTATTATTTTGCCCCTATTGCAATTATAGGAATAGGGTTCATTGCTAAAAAAACTAATATTTTTAATGTTTTGGCTAATTTTAATGAAATTGGGAACATGGCGAATCAAGCTGGAGCATTAGGGTGGTTTATTGGGCAGATATATACATTTAGGCTGAATATGTTGCCAGGGAGAATGAAAGATATATACGTGATTTTTGGGGAAAAATTATTTGGAAATGTGGCTTTGCTTTGCTTGTATTTTGTAGTTATAGCATTTGGAAAGATTATCAAGACTGATGAAAAGAGTATTGGTAAAGAGCAGTTTACCATCATTTTTCCTGTAGTTTTTTATTTGGCTTTTTTTACTGCCTTTGGGTTGTATGGGCAGATTAGATATATTTCATTTGTTTTTCCAGAAGTAGCTCTAATTCTCATGGGAGTTTTGTATCAACTATATGGCAGTGGCAAGAATATAAAAAAGGTAGTGTTGATATTTTTGATTGCACAAGTAATTGTGGTAAATTTATCAGGGAATATAGATATGCTGTATATTGGTGATAAGGACAGAATTGATAATATAAAAGAGCAAAGTATTGATAGCATTATTATGACAAGGAAGAGTTTTATGCCATTTGCAGTTTATCAGTCGTCATTAATTGGTGATGATGAAACGCAATTGATGGTATATGATGATCAAAATACTAATGATATAAGCACGCAACTTAGAGATAAAATGTTAATTCTGGTTGAAGATGAAAATATGGACATTGTTAATTATCTAAAAGGGAAAGAATATTCTGTGAAAAATATAGGGAATACTTACTATTTTAAAGTATTTACAGCAGAGAAATGATTCATAACTTTAAATATTTGGAAGGGAATATGCAAATATGAACTATAGCATTTCAGTAGTAGTACCAGTTTTTAATGAAGAAGGAAACATTGCCAATCTTCATAAAGAAATAAAAGATGTATGTGAAAAGAACGAATATGATTATGAGATTATATTTGTGAATGACGGATCATCAGATGGAACAGACAAAGTCTGCAGGACTTTAAGACCGCTTAAATACATTAAGATGCGCAAAAACTTTGGTCAGACTGCTGCTATGGACGCAGGAATCAAAGCTGCTACCAAAGACTTGATTGTCACTATGGATGGCGATGGACAAAATGACCCGGCTGATATTCCTAACATGATCAAATATATGGAAGATAATGATGTTGATGTGGTATCAGGCTGGAGAAAGAATAGAAAAGATACTTTTATGAAGCGCTTCGTTTCAAGAGGTGCTAATCTACTTAGATATATGCTCGTTCATGATGGCATTCATGATTCAGGATGCTCACTTAAGGTTTACAAGAAAGAGTGCTTCAAGGGTGTAAATCTCTACGGAGAACAGCACAGATTCATTCCTGCAATTCTCAAGATTAAAGGATTTACTGTTGGTGAAGTGGTAGTCAATCACCGCGCAAGAACTTCTGGATATACTAAGTATAATTGGAAGAGAACTATCAAGGGATTTGTAGACATGATCTCAGTGTGGTTCTGGAATAAGTTTGCTACAAGACCATTGCATTTATTGGGAGGCTTAGGACTTCTTTTTGAACTGCTTGGATTTGGCTGTGGTATTTGGTCAATTGTACTTTTTGCTATGGGAAGAAAGATGTCCAATAACATATTCCCACCATTACTTACAATTTTCTTTGTAATAATTGGACTTATAATGATTGTATTTGGCCTGATGAGTGAGATCCTTATAAAGACATATTATGGCGTTCATGTTGATACATCTTATAGTATCAAGTCTATAGAGACTTTTGATGGTAATGATTCAAACGAGAAAGAAGCATAAATGAAAATACTAATTGTATCCCATGAGTATCCTCCTGTTGGAGGAGGAGGAGCTAATGCATGTATGCATTTAGCTAAAGAATATAGTGCTGCAGGTCATGAAGTACACATTGTAACAGTATGGTATCAAGGTGAAGCGGAGCAAGAACATCTTGATGAGAATATTGAGATATACAGGCTAAGATCTAAAAGAACACGACTAGAACAGTGCAGCTTTAAAGAGATGCTAGATTTTCTCTTTAAAGCTGTTGCATTTACTGACAAATTGGAGAAGAAGGAGAAATTCGACATTTGTCAGATTTTCTTTGGGATTCCAAGCGGCCCCATAGGCTATTACCTCAAAAAGAAATATAGGCTGCCATATGTAATTCGTTTTGGTGGAGGTGATATTCCGGGATTTCAGGATAGATTTACAAAAGTCTATAAGCTGATTGGACCAGCTATCAAGCTTATTTGGAAGAATGCGGATGCACTAGTTGCTAATAGCCAAGGCTTGCAGAAAATGGCATATGACTTTTGTGACAAATATGATATCAGAATAATACCTAATGGTGCTGAAGTAATGCAATGCGAGGATAGGCACCAATCAGATGAATCTACTGTACGCCTTCTTTTTGTTTCAAGACTCATTGAAAGAAAAGGAGTTCAGGACATTCTTTCACAATTACCAGCTGTTGCACGCGCATGTGAGCAGAAAGGACGAAAAATAGTTTTTGATATTGTTGGAGATGGACCATACAGAACGGAACTCGAAAATATAGTTAGAAACAACAAGCTTGATGACATAGTTTGTTTCCATGGTCAAAAGAATAAAAGTGAGCTTCCCAAGTACTACACTGATGCAGATATTTTTGTCTTTCCATCTAGAAAAGAAGGGATGCCCAATGTTGTACTTGAAGCCATGTCTTATGGGTTACCAATAATCATGACTCCGTGTCAGGGGAGCGAGGAATTGATTTCAAATAATGGGGTAGTTTCCGCAGTAGATTGTTTTGGTGAGAAAATAATAGAGCTTGTTTTAGATAAAGATAAAAGAGTAAAAATGGGGGAATGTAGTTTTCAAATGGTATCTGAGGTCTTCTCATGGGGAAATACTGCAAGCAAGTATTTGGAGTTATTTGAAAGGCTGTTAGTATAAGTTAGTGGACAAAGAAGACACTACATCTAACAATTTCTATTGAGAATGTGTTTGATAACGGCCTATAATAGTGAACGATAATCTGAAGCGTTTTAGCGACAAATCATTGTTTTATACATATTTGGCGAATCAGTATAGGGGCTCGCCGTGGAATATGGGTAAATTTTTATAAGGGCGCAATATATCTTTTTTGAATCAAAATCTATAAGCGCAGATTTATAGACTTCCACTTAGTGAATAGGATGAAAAATGCCGGAATTATAAATTGATATTCCGGGATAGTAAGGGGCTTTAGTTAATGAAGAAGAAATTTGTGATTGGGACAAGAATAGTTGCTTTCTTGCTGATTATTATTTGCGTAACGGAGTATTTGTCTATAAAGTTTAGACCTACTTTATTGACAACTATATTTTACGACAAAGAGAATTCAATAGATGCCGTTTTCTTGGGGAGCAGTGCTTGGTATGCTTATTATGCGCCGATGCTTGCATATGAAAGTTATGGCATTACATCGTATGATGTTTCCTATGGATCATTTGATGTAGATGTGTCTAAAGCAATTACAGAAGAAATAATGAAGAAACAAAAACCTAGAGTATTAGTGGTAGATGCAAGAGCTTGGCAATATCGAGATGAGTGGACATTTGAAGAAAATGAAGACGGACAAAAGAAAATCAAAGACGCTCATTTTCGAAATGTTGTGGACACTATGCCTAAAGGAATTAATAGATTTAATGCAATAACTGCAAATGTATTAAAAATAAATGATCCGTTAAGTGAATATTTTGAAATTCTTTTTTACCACAATAGATATGAAGAAGTTAGCCCAGGGAGCCTACTGACAAAAATTGGTGAGGTGTATGGAACTAGATCGACCTATCTAAAAGGATTTTCGTTTGGATACTTAAATAAATGCACGCCATATACAGTTCCCGATGGTTTTACAAATGAAGATACATTGCTTCCTTTATCTGACGATACGACATCCTTACTTAGAGACTACTGTGATTATTGCGCGTCGCAGGATTATAAAGTTCTTTTTGTAGTTGTACCATTAGCGGAATATACTGTTGAGGAAAAACAACAGTATAATTACATAAGTAGTATTGTTTCTTCATATGATAATATTTCATTTTTAAATTGCAATGATCACATTGATGAGATTGGAATGGATTATTCTGTTGATTATGCAGAACCTATGCATGCAAATTATGAGGGGGCAAAAACTTTTACGGAATATATGGCAGATTATTTAATAACACACTATAATGTGCCGGATCGTAGAACAGAAAACTTTGGTAATTGGAAGGAAGATGAATTGCTGTGGAATCAATATGTGCAGTCTTTGGCGGTATCATCTCAATAACGGAAAGGATTTATAAAAATGAAGGAATTGGAGTATCCATTTGACGCGGATTACATTATTTCAAAAAAGAAACGAATAAAAAAAGAACTACTACAAAATACCAGCAACTTCGTAGAAAAGAGAATTGCAATTTTAGGGGGATCTACGACTAGTGATATAACTCTTGTTTTGGAACTATTTCTATTGAACAATGGTATAAAGCCAGTGTTTTATGAATCAGAATACAATCAATGGTATCAGGACGCAATGTTTGAAAATGCAGAGTTGGACGCATTTCAACCAAATGTAATTTATATATATACTACGAATCGTAATATAATTCGATATCCATTAATTAGTGATTCAGAAGATGAAATTGCCCAACTTATAGAAAATGAGATGACAAAGTATACATCTGTCTGGAAATCATTAGCGGAGAAGTACGGGTGCCCAATAATACAAAATAACTTTGAAATGCCGTTTACAAGGCTATTAGGCAATAGAGATGCATACGATATCCACGGTGGAGTAAATTTTCTGTCCAGATTAAATCTGAAGTTTGCTGAGTATGCGCAGGAACATGAGAATTTCTATTTATGTGATTTGGATTATATTTCAGGGGATTACGGATTAAAGAAATGGTCTGATCAGTTTTACTGGCATATGTATAAGTATGCCATAGCTGTCCCAGCTATACCGTATTTGTCATTCAATGTGGCTAATATTATCAAATCAATATTTGGCAAGAACAAAAAAGGATTTGTACTTGACCTTGACAATACGCTTTGGGGTGGCGTTATAGGCGATGATGGAGTTGATAATATTGAACTTGGCCCTGAAGAATCAGAGGGGCAAGCATACACTCAATTTCAGAATTATCTTAAGGCACATCAGCAAATAGGAGTTATATTAAACATTGATTCAAAAAATGATTATGAAAACGCAATTGCTGGAATAAATCATCCTGATAGCGTATTTAAAGAAAATGACTTTATATCAATAAAGGCCAATTGGAATCCAAAGGATAAAAATTTTGCTGAAATAGCAAGTGAACTTAATCTGTTACCTGAAAGCCTTGTATTTGTTGATGATAATCCTGCAGAGCGGCATATTGTAACTTCTCAGCTACCGGGTGTTTGTGCCCCTGAGCTGGATGATGTTACGCATTATGAAGAAATCATTGACCGTTCTGGTTTTTTTGAGGTTACCACTTTATCCAAAGATGATTTGAAACGTAATGAAATGTATAAGGAAAATGCCGCCAGAACGAAGCTGGAAAGCTCTTTTTCTGATTATGGAGAATATCTACAGTCATTAGAAATGAAAGGAACGATTAGAGCATTTGAAACTATATATATGGGGCGAATAGCGCAGCTTACCAATAAATCCAATCAGTTTAACCTTACTACTAAAAGATATACGCAAACTGAAATCGAACAGACAGCTGTAGACAGTAACTACATAACGCTTTATGGTAAACTTGAAGATAAATTCGGGGATAACGGCGTGGTTTCTGTGGTAATTGGACATGTTGTTGGTGATGAATGTCATATTGATCTTTGGATAATGAGTTGCCGTGTGCTTAAGCGAGACTTGGAATTTGCAATGATGGATACATTTGTGAAAAAGTGCCAAAATCGCGGAATAAAAAATATTTATGGGTATTATTACCCTACAAAGAAAAACCATATGGTTGTAAATTTTTATGATTTGCAGGGATTTAAAAAAGTTAGTGAAGATGAAACGGGTAATACCAAATGGATATTAGATCTAACACAGGATTACAATAACAAAAACAAATATATCATGGTGGAGGAATAAAGATGAGCAGAGAAGAGATATTTAAAGCGTTAGACGAGGTGTTTCAGGAGGTTTTTGATGATGACGAAATTCATGTAACCGAGGAAACGACAGCAAATGATATTGAGGATTGGGACTCTCTAGAACACATTAATCTTGTTGTTGCTGTAGAAAAGAAATTCAAGATTAAATTTAATATGGGGGAAGTAAATAATATGAAAAATGTCGGCGAGATGGTTGACATTATTATTTCAAGGTTGTGATATGAATAGTTATATGTATAAAGATCTTTATGTAGGAATGAAAGAAAAGTTTGAAGTAAAAATATCTGAGACTATGTTGGACTCATTTAGAAATATCACAGGTGATGTGAACCCATTACATAATGATATATCGTACGCAAAATCATCGGGATTTGATAAAAGGGTGGCTTTTGGTATGCTTACGGCATCTTTTCTATCTACTTTAGCTGGTGTGTATTTGCCTGGAAAATATAGCTATATCCAGGAGGTTACAACAAAATTTGTGAAGCCAGTATTTCCAGGAGATTTATTAGAGGTTATTGGTGAAGTAATTGAGCTGGATGATTGTGTTCAACGATTTGTAATGAAGGTGGAAATTAAAAATCAAGAAGGAAATAAAGTATTAAGAGGCCAGATGAAAGTTGGTGTGATAAATGCCGGAAAATAGAAAACTATTGTTGACAGGAGCATCTTCTGATGTTGCAAAAGAGCTACTAAAAAAAATTGGATGTAATTATTCACATATAATTGCCATATATAACCATTCTTCGGATAATATACAAGAACTACAATCTCTTTTTGGGGATAAAGTTTTGCCACAAAAAGTTGATTTGTCAAATTTAGAAGAAATTGATGCTCTTATGAAAAGACTGAAAGAAGATGATTTGCTCCCAGATCATTTAATTCATCTTGCTGCAGGTAAAATTCATAATGTTAAATTTGAAAAAGAATGTTTAGGGAATTTTGAAGATTCCATAAATGTTTCATTAAGATCAATAATAAAGATTCTATTGATGTCTATACCCCATATGAAGAAGCAGAAATATGGTAAAATTGTATTTATGTTAACTTCAGGGGTTTTAAACATGCCACCAAAATATCAGTCAGCATATGTTGTACCTAAATATGCGCTTCTTGGTTTAATGAGGGAACTATCGATTGAATATGCAGGGAAGGGAATAACTGTGAATGCTGTATCTCCTGATATGATGGAAACAAAGTTTTTATCTGAGGTTCCGGATTTGATTATTCAAGCTAATGCAGCAAATAGCCCAGCAGGAAGGAATATAATGATTTCTGAAGTGGTTCCAGCATTTGAATATCTTTTGTCTGATGGAGCAGATGCGGTTACTGGGGTAAATATTCCGGTAACTGGCGGGAAAGTATAATTAGTCACAGGAATGGTTGAATAAATGGAAATTACATCATTTGCTTTTTTGTTATTTTTGGGGATAATAGCTATCATATATTATATTTTGCCGCAAAAAGTAAGATGGGTAGCACTATTGTCAGCTAACATTATTTTTATATTTTTAAACAATAGTATATGGGCAGACATCATAATGACAGTTATGATGTCTATAGCTTTTTTATCAGGAATTTTTTTGGATAGATTTTCTCAAATAAACGCAAGAAAAAAAATTATGATTATAGGGGTTGTAATTGAAGCGGGATGCTTATTTGTTTTAAAGGAAGGCATTTTCTTAAATCATTTCACATCCCCATTTGGATTAGAAATTCCAATGGATATATTAAGAACGTTTGCACCATTAGGGGTATCTTATTTTTCTCTTACTTTAATTTCATATATTTTGGAAGCATATTGGAAGACGCAACCTGTTCAAAAAAATTTTTTTAAGTTTGTTACCTATTCGTCTTTTTTTCCAACTCTCGTTAGTGGCCCTATTATGAAATATACGGAGTGTCAAGAAACGATTATTTCTAGTCATAATTTAAGATATCAGAATATTAGCTTTGGGGCACAAAGAATTTTGTGGGGGTTTTTCAAAAAATTAGTTGTTTCTGAAAGACTAGCTGTTTTAGTGAATTATATTTATGAGGATCCTATTACTTACCATGGATTATATTTATGGATGGCTGCTGCGGCTTTTACGCTACAATTATATTGTGATTTTTCGGGATGCATTGATATTATAATGGGAGCATCACAACTGTTTGGAATTACATTACCAGAGAACTTTGATGTTCCATTTTCTGCAAAAACGACCGCGGAGTTTTGGAGAAGATGGCATATAACTCTGGGCGCATGGCTTAAGTCGTATATATTTTATCCTATTATAAAGGCTGATTTGGTTCAGAAAATTGGTATAAGTGCTAAAAAATGCTTTGGGAAAAAAACTGGAAAAAAAATACCATCATGGATAGGTCTATGTTTCACTTGGGCTTTAATTGGTTTATGGCACGGGGGCTCATTTAATTATATATGGGGAGTTGGCATTTGGTTTGGAATAATCATAATTATGTCAGAAGCATTTGAGCCTGTTTTAAAAAAAATTACGCTATTGTTATCTATCAATACAGAATGTTTTAGTTGGAATTTGTTTCAAAATATACGCACTTTCATCATATTCATCATAGGACTTGCTGCATTTCGTGCAGGAAGCTGGACTAACACAAAAATAGTATATGTTAATGCATTGTCCGAGTTTAACCCTTGGATTTTTTGGGACGGTTCATTTTTGAAGATGGGACTAACACAGTTGGATTATAATATCATAACTATCAGTTTGTTAACTATTATTATTTCGGGAATTATTAAAATACAAAAAAATATTGACGTAAGAGAGTGGATAGCAAAACAGAATCTTTTCTTCAGATGGATTATTTGGATATTTTTATTCGTTATAGTTCTTGTTTATGGTAAGTACGGAGAAGGTTATAGCGCCGCAGATTTTATATATAAAGGATTTTAATAGTCTAAGATATTAGTAGTATTAGAGTCAAAGAGATTAATATACAATAAAGGATACGAAAATGAATAAAATTGTTAAAGATAATATAATTCATTTAATTTACATGCTACTATCTCCGCTAAGTGATAGAACTTTTTCTATAATTCAGCACAGGATAGTTAATGGAAGAAGGCTTAATCTTGATAATCCTGAGTCTTATAATGATAAGATACATTGGATAAAGGTTTATGATCACAATCCTGTTTATCATAAGTTAGCAGACAAGATTGAAGTTAGGAAATGGGTTTCTGAGCGCATTGGTGAAAAGTATCTTATTCCAATAGTTGGCGGACCGTGGAATAATTGCGAAGAAATTGATTATGACAAGCTTCCTGATAAGTTTGTGCTAAAGTGTACACATGATAGTGGTGGTATTCTTATATGTCATGATAAGAAAACATTTGATATACACTATGCAAACAGGTTTTTAACTAATAGAATGAACCATGATTACTATTTACATGGAAGGGAATGGGCATACAAAGGATTGGTTCCTAAGGTGTACGCTGAAAAATATATGGTTGATGAATCTGGTGTAGAACTAAAAGATTATAAGGTTTTTTGCTTCGATGGTGTTCCAAAAGTTATTCAGGTGGACTTTGGAAGATATACTAAGCATGAACGTAATCTTTATACAACAGATTGGAGATATATACCAGTGCAGATTAAGTACCCTACTAATCCGGATCATCAGATAGATAAACCTAAGTGTTTGGAAGAAATGCTTGATATTGCCACTAAATTATCTGCTGGTCTTATTCAGGCAAGGATAGATTTGTATGTAATATATGACAAAGTATATTTTGGAGAGATAACTCTTTATCATGGTTCTGGATGCGAAAAGTTTAAACCAATAGAGTTTGGGCATGAAATGGGAAGTTATATTAATCTGAATCAGGGGAAATAATATATGAAAGCGGATGTGTCTATATTTAAAACTGAGAAAACTAGTTATCCTTCGAAAGAGTACTTGTTTAGGCCTTCTATACATTATCCTGAATATTATTTTGACGAAGTTTCTGAAGTTGAGAATGATGTTTACAATTCTGTAAGAGAGGCAATACACATTTTTGGCTATGATGCTGAGCATTATGGCACTAAGGAATGGAATCCTTTTGGCAATTTTATAAACGAAAACTCTAATGTTTTGATAAAGCCAAATCTTGTAATGGATGTTAATAGGTCTGGAGAAGGGACAGATTGCTTGTTTACGCATCCATCTGTTATAGCTCCTGTAATTGACTATGTTATTAAAGCACAAAATGGAAAAGGGAAAATAGTAATTGGCGACGCTCCTATGCAGGAATGTAAATTTGATGTACTGATTAAAGAGAGCGGTTTGGAAAACTTAATTACTTACTATAAAGCAAAAGGAGTCGATATCGAGCTTG
Organism: Butyrivibrio hungatei; assembly: GCF_001858005.1. Classification (NCBI taxonomy): domain Bacteria; kingdom Bacillati; phylum Bacillota; class Clostridia; order Lachnospirales; family Lachnospiraceae; genus Butyrivibrio; species Butyrivibrio hungatei. The sequence continues at coordinate 507,769 of NZ_CP017831.1, forward strand.
TGGATTTTCGAGAATTAAAATCTGAAATCGTAATGGGAACACACAAGCAAACCATAGAAAATAAGCATTCTGGAACGGTCATTAATTTAGCTGATAATAGTGAGTTTTCTAAGGATGACAAAGAAGCCTTAGAGAAACTTAGAATAACAAATTATGATCCTAGAAGACTGGCTTCACATCATAATTCGGAAAAGCATGAGTACTATGTTTCAAATTATCTTTTGGCAGCTGATGTTGTAATTAATATGCCAAAGCCTAAGACACATCGAAAAGCAGGCGTAACAATTGCAATGAAGAATATGGTTGGAATCAATGCAAGAAAAGAATTTCTGCCACATCATACTATTGGAAGCGTTGAAAATGGCGGCGATGAATACAAGAAAAAAAGTATTCTAAGAGAAATGAGTGACAAGCTGTATGATTTTAAAAATATGAAAGAGGGCGAAGAAAAGTATTGGATTGCTAGACCTGCTTTCTTTTTTGCATATGGATTTAAGGTGCTTGCTAATATTATCTATAAAGAGCCTGGCGAAGGTAGTTGGAGTGGCAATAACACAATTAGTAGGACTATAAATGATTTGAACAAAATTTTGATATATGCGGATAAAGATGGAAACCTATGTGAAACGCCTCAACGAAAAGTGGTAATCGTCGCTGATATGATCATTTCAGGAGAAAAAGAAGGACCAGTTATGCCTTCTCCTAAGAAACTTGGCGTAATTGCTGTTGGCGAGAATCAACTCTTATTTGACACGGTTATTGCTTCATTTATGGGAGCAGACATAGATAAAATTCCGACAATACAAACGGCTCAAAAGTTAGAAAAATATACAGTAGGGATAAAAACTGATCCATTTGTAGTGTCGAATATAGAATGCTACAATGGAAAGTTGAGTCTGATAAATAAGGAAAACTTTTGGCATTTTATTCCTACTAGTGGATGGAGAGAAGTTTTTGATACTGTAGTAGATAAAGAGGATAAATAAATATGAGCATAATTAAGAAAATAAAGAAAGTTATTAATGAACCAGAACAGATAATACTAATGGGGGCAAAATATGGTTTATACAATAAAATGAATGATGAGGAGTATATAAAAAAATTATGGCGAGCATATTATAAGGCTGAGATTAATTTGGAAACCCCTACAACATTATGCGAAAAACTCCAGTGGTTGAAACTATACTATAGAAAACCTATTTTTACAACTATGGTAGATAAGTATGAAGCCAAAAAATATGTTGAAGAAAAAATGGGAAATGATGACAGCATTATACCTACTCTTGCAGTGTGGGATAATGTGGAAGATATTGACATGAATGAGCTTCCTGAGAAGTTTATTCTAAAAGCGACACATAATAGTGGCGGATTAGTTATTTGCCAAAATAAAGATGACTTCGATTTAAAAAAAGCTCAAAAGAAATTAAGCAAGATTTTATCTAGAAACTTTTTCTATATTGGTAGGGAATGGCCATACAAAAATGTTAAACCGCGCATAATTGCAGAGCCTTTGATTGAAGAATTAGGTAAGAAGGATTCTATTGAATATAAAATCACATGCTTTAATGGAAAAGTAGCTTTTATTACAATTTGTACAGGGATTGCTCATTCTGACTATGAATTGCGTAAAAATGATCATTTTGATAAAGATTTTAATAAGTTAGATTGGTATGTCAACTATAAACCAGCAGAAGTGACACCAAAAAAGCCAGCTCAGTGGGAAGAAATGATATATTACGCGGAGAAGTTAGCAGAAGATATTCCATATTTGAGGGTGGATGTATATTTAATAGATGGAAAAATCAAGTTTGGTGAAATGACTTTCTATACTTGGGGCGGTTTTATGAAATTTCAGCCAAAAGAATGGGATAAGAAACTTGGCGAGATGTTGATACTCCCATCTGAAAAGGTGTTAGGATGAAAAATGAGAATAAAAAAAATATAGCATTATTTGTAGGAAAATTGACGGGCGGAGGAGCTGAAAGAGCAGTAGGGAGGCTTTCTATTGCTCTTTCAGATTATTATAATGTTTTCATTTTTCTTTATAATTTGAAGGCAATTGATTATGATTATAAAGGCACTATAGTTGATTTAGGAAATAATGCCTCAAATTTTCCTATGATGGCAATTAATTCGGCAATAAGACTTAATAAAGAGATAAGAGATAACAATATAGATTTGCTTATTAGTTTCCTTGATATGCCCAATATTCTCAATGGATTATTTAACCATTCGTGTAAAAAAATGATTAGCATAAGAGTGTATTACGAGAAAGGGCATTTTTTCACTATAAATGATAAACTTAAATATCCATTAGTTAAGCGAGCTGTAGAAAAAAGCAACGGAGTATTTGTGTTATCCGAAAGGCAAAAAAAAATAATTGCTAGGGATATGAAGGTTGATATTAATAATGTTTTTGTGGTAGATAATATTTTTGATATAGATGAAATAGAAAAAAAAGCAGCTTGTGAGCCTGAGAACAAAAAAATAGCCGATTTTATCAATGAAAGTACTACTGTTGCAGTAGGACGCCTTGATTATCAAAAAAATTATAAAAAACTTTTTGAAATTTTCAAAAAGGTAAATGAAAAAATTCCTCATGCAAAACTCTTAGTGTTAGGAACCGGGTATATGAAAGAAGATTTACAGAATTATATCCGACAGCTGAATCTTGATGGAAAGATTATGCTTGCTGGACGAGTTGTGAATCCTTTTCCATATTTGGCTAAGTCCACTGCATATATTTCGTTATCTAGATTTGAAGGTTTTCCTAATTCTCTGGTAGAGGCAATGGTATGTGGATTACCTGTGATGCAATCAGATTGTCCTACTGGTCCATCAGAGATATTGGTAGGGAAATTGGATGATGCAGGTGAAGATTTACCTAGGAAAGAAGAATATGGCATTTTGCTTCCCATGTTTGAACCAGGAATTTATGGAGACAAGAGTACTGAGGAAGCAGCTCAAAATAAATGTATGCTATTTTGGTGCGATATACTGAATAATGAAACTGTTCGATCTTATTATTCAGAAAAAAGCAAAATGAGATCAAAAAAATATGATGTAAAATGCTGCATTGGAGAGTATGTAGAAGTAATAGAACATTTTCTTAAGGAGTGATATGAACATCTTATTTATTATCGATTCCCTTACTGGAGGAGGAGCGGAAAAAGTAACTTCGGTTTTAGCAAATCAGATTAGTCATAACGAAAATAACAAAGTGTATGTGTTGGTTGATGAGAGGAATAAGGACGAATATTACATAGACTCTAGAGTCACAATTATATCTGTAGAAAAAATACATCATAAAAATATGATATTAAGAATACTTCAGGTTTTAAGAAAAATTTTTATTATTTCAGTGACTAAGAAAAAATATCGAATTCAAACTTCAATTGCCATGTTACCAGTAGCTAGTTTTTATAATACTATAACTAGAAGTGGTGAAAAAATAATAAATTCTACAAGAATTAAACTTTCAGCAAGTGATTATCCTCAACATATTTTACAAATAGTAAGATATGCGATAAAAAAAGCTGATATCAATGTTGCTGTCTCAAACTCAGTTAGAAGAGATATTTTGCAAATGTTAAGTATTGACTCTAAGAGGATTATAACAATATATAATCCTTGTGATATTGAAGACATCAAACAAAAGTGCATACAGGAAATTGAAATAAAACTAAATACTTTATTTGATAAGTGGGATTTTACTTTTGTCACGCATGGAAGAGTTACACTTCAAAAGGGACAATGGCATCTAATAAGAGTAATAAGAAGTCTTGTTGAAAAAGGGTATAATGTCGGATTGGTTATACTCGGTGAAGGAGAGTTAAGTGACAAAATTATAAATATAATTCATGAGTTCGATTTAGAAAATAACGTTATATTACTGGGACGAAAAATAAACCCATATAAGTATTTATATAAAGCAAACGTGTATTTATTTGGATCACTATATGAAGGGTTCCCAAATGCTCTCTTGGATGCGATGGCACTAGGTTTACCAATTATCTCATCGGATGGAGAATCTGGTATTAGAGAATTATTAGCACCTTCTACAGATTGTGATTATGTAACTACAACCATTGAATATGCAGAATTTGGTATCATTATCCCGAGATTTACAAGTGAGATATCTTATGATATTGAATTGGACAGTAGTGAGAAGATGATGGAAACTGCAATCATCAATATGATGACATCAAATGACTTGATGGATAAATATAAACAAAAAAGTATTGAAAGAGCCAGAGATTACAATTTAAATAAAATAGTTAATCAGTGGATGGAAATAATAGAGTAGGAAAAGTGTATATATGTGTGGAATATGTGGATATTTAAGCCCTCAGAAAATATCATCAGATAATTTATGGATAATGAATAATGCTATGATTCATAGAGGGCCTGATGATGGTGGAATTTATGAATATGAAGCAGATTGTGGCTATTATATAGGGTTAGCACAAAGAAGACTATCTATTATAGATCTTTCTGAGGCTGGACACCAGCCAATGATTGATAGGAGTGGCAATTATATAATCGTTTATAATGGAGAAACGTATAATCATGAAAAGCTAAAGAATAAACTTGTAAAGAAAGGGTATTCCTTCAAATCAAAAAGTGATACCGAAGTATTATTGTATTTATACATTGAATTTGGAACAAAGATGTTGGATATGATGGATGGAATGTTTGCGTTTGCCATTTATGATAAGAAGAAAGAAGAACTTTTTTTGGCAAGAGATAGGGCAGGTGAGAAACCTTTATATTATTATTCTCATGACCATGACTTTGTTTTTTCTTCAGAGTTAAAGCCAATCATGTTATATCCTTCATATTCCAAAAAGATATGCAAAAAAGTGATAAAACAGTACTTGGTTCATAATACGGTGTTGCCACCCTATACCATTTTCGAAAACACATACAAGCTTGAAAAAGGTCAATATATGATTTGGAAAAAGGGTGAACTTAATGTGGTAAATTATTATGACACCGTTCATTCTTATCAGAAACTAAGCGAATGCATTGAAGAAGATTATAATAGATGTAAGAAAGAACTAAAAGAATTACTATATGCATCTGTTGAGGAAAGACTGATAGCGGATGTTCCTGTTGGTTGCTTTCTGTCTGGAGGAATAGATTCTACACTAGTATCGGCTATTGCTAAAGACATTAAAGGGGAGCTAGACACTTTTTGCATTGGATTTGAAGATACGAAACTAAATGAAGCTATATATGCCCAACAGAGTGCGAAATATCTAGGTACACATCATCATGAGATGATAATGCGCGAAGAAGAATTGATGGAAATGCTAGATGATGTATGCATATATTATGATGAACCGTTTGCTGACTCCTCTCAATTAGCGACTATGTTAGTTTCAAAATATGCAAAGAAGTATGTTACAGTTGCTTTATCAGGAGATGGAGGTGATGAATTTTTTGCTGGGTATTCAAAAAATGATAAATTAACTCAGTTACTTAAATATAGAAAGTTGTTTTCGCCACTAAGAATGATTGATACATCATTGATCCAGGATATTTTTAGTTTGATTGGTAAGGAAGAGTTATCTTCGCTATTATGGATGGAGGATGATTCTAGACTATATCAGGGTGAAGAGTACAAGAGATCTAAAGTGGCAGATTTAATAATGTGTGATTCAGCGATTGATTATGTTAATCCAATTATAAATGCTAAAGGGTTAAATGAGATTGATAATATACTTCAAAGAAGAATGCTATTAGATATAATGACATATCTTCCGGATGAAGTTTTAGTTAAAACGGATAGAGCATCAATGAAGTATTCTTTGGAGTTAAGAACACCGCTATTAGATCAACAAATAATGGAGTATTCGTTTAGAATACCTATTGAATATAAATATCGGAATGGAGAGAAAAAATATATACTTAAGGATATATTGTATGAATATGTTCCTAAGGAAATGATGAATAGGCCTAAAACAGGTTTTGGTGTACCGATAAAAGATTGGTTATTAGGACCATTGTACACAAAATTGATGAATTATTGCAAGGAAAGTGCGCTAAAAATTCAAGGTCTGTTTGATTCGAATGGGGTAAAAAAGTTGATAATGTTGACTAAAACAAGTGATAGTTATAGATATCAAGCCACATTGTGGTGCTTCTTTGTGTTTCAGATGTGGTATCAAGAGTATATTGATGATTTGTGGAAATGAATAACGGGAATGAATGATATTTTTATTTAATAAGAGTAACGCATGCATGAATAATGCAGCAAAGACATATGATTAGTAATGAGAGTGCAGAGTGCTACTTTAAGAAGGTTTGGTAATGTGAATAAAATATTAAAGAATAGTTTTTGGATAGCGATATGTAATGTTTTAGATGTTGTTTGCTCCTTTTTCTTATATATGTATATATCAAGAACAATTGGAGTTTCAAATTTGGGAAAGTATAGTTATATAGCATCAATAGTTAATTATTTTGTACTTTTATCAGGCTTAGGAATTAGCTCATATGCTATACGCGAAGGTACTTTAAGGAGGAATGACAAGCGAAGCTTCAATGAATTTATATCAGAGATTTTTTCTTTAAATGTAATATTTACTTTTTTATCATACTTACTATTTGTATGTGTGGCTGTTGTGTTTAAGAGTGCATTAAACAACCATATGATACTTCTCGTTATATATTCAATTACGATAATGTGTGTTCCTTTTGACATGGAATGGATGTATTCAATTGCGGAAGACTTTGAATTAGTAGCAATACGTAGTGTTTTGGTAAATTTGGTAAATTTCATTTTTGTACTATTATTTGTTAGAAACGAGAACGACATTATAAAATACGTACTTATAATGACGGTGCTAAGAGTGCTGATAACTACATATAATTATGTGCATGCGCGAAAAATTGTCAGATTTCATCTTTCCTTTGATTTAAAAGAACTTAAGAAACATTTAATGTCCGTTTCTATCATATTTTTTACAACGATTACAATTAATTTATATGCTAAATCTGACATAACGCTGTTGGGTATAATGACAACTGATTATGATGTGGGGCTCTATTCTAATGCAGTAAAAATATATTCTATAATTGATTCTTTTATTGCTTCATTGGCTATAGCATCTTATCCGAGAATTGCTTCACAAAGTGGAAATGAAGCATATCAAAAAAAAGTAAGTGGCATGATTATGGATTTGTCTTTATTCATAGTTTTACCAATAGCAACAGGATTATTTTTTTTAAGTAAAGAAGTAATACTAATTGTATCTGGAAAAAATTATTTGGGTGCAAAACCATCGTTAGAATTATTGTCTATAGCACTTATTATTAATATACTTAATTGGTTTTGGACGAGATGTATAATTTTCCCGCATAAACTGGAAATGAAAATGCTTATAATAGCAGTAGTAGCAGGTGTAAGTAATGTGGTCCTTAATATACTCGTTATTCCATATTTCGGTATAGTTGGTGCGGCAATAACAACGATAATAGCTGAATTAATAACTACTATTGGATATAATTTTGTTGGAATAAAATATCTCGATAGGGTAGATTTTATTTTTTTGATTAATATTGTTTTAGGATGTATTGGAGAAGGTGGTGCAATATTATTCGTAAAAAAAATGATAGAATCGTATCTTTATGTACCGTTGTCGATTATGGCGGGGGCAACAATATATCTGGCGATTTGTGGATTAGCAATGATTAAGAAATTTGAGAAGCTGAAAGTGGAAAGCAGGTGTAATATTGATGATAACAAGAATTAGTCAAATCATGGGTGTATTTGGAATAAAAGGGACAATTTCTATTGGGTATATTAAATTGCTAAATCGTTTAAAGGTAAAGAAGATAATTGGGGTAAACATAAAAAGTATAAATAAAACAATTTATGTTCGTTCGAATACTAGTGATGTAGGATTACTAAAAGATTTTTTTTGGAATAATACATACGGTGGTGAAAATCAATATGAGATAGATTTTTCAAATTATAATTTGGGAGATGTTAATACTATTATTGATGCAGGAGCTAATATTGGGTTATTTTCTGTAAAGTTTTCAGCCAAATATCCTGATGCCAGATTTTTTTGCATAGAGCCAGAAGATTCCAATTTTGAAATGCTAAAAAAAAATACTGAGAAGATTAATGCTAAATGTATAAAGGCGGGGGTATGGTATAAAGATTGTAAATTGAACGTCGCGACTACTCCTCTCAGTAGTGGGAATGTAGGATTTATAGTTGAAGAATCGGATGATGGGAATGGTATAGAAGGAACATCTATACCATCTATTATGATAAATAATTGTATAAATGAAATAGATATTTTGAAGATGGATATAGAGGGATCTGAATTCAATATCTTTCAACATGTAAATTTGGTTGAATGGATAAAAAAAATAAAGGTTCTAATCATTGAAGTTCATGATTTTTATCATGAAGGAGGATCTGAAGAAATAAAAAATATTATGACTAGTATGGGATTTGAATTAATAAAGTGTAATGAGGACTTGGTGTTTATTAGCAGAGAGTTAAGAAAAGATATATGATTGTAGATTCAAAGTACATAAATTATAAATAAGATTGGAAGGAAAAACTGAAATGGGAAGAAAGATTGCTGTAGCCGGGACAGGATATGTAGGACTATCAATTGCTACATTGCTATCGCAGAACAATAGTGTTACTGCAGTAGATATTGTGCCAGAAAAGGTTGATTTGATTAATAAAAGATTATCACCGATTCAGGATGACTATATTATTAAATATTTGAAAGAAAGAGATTTAAATTTAAATGCTACTTGTGATGGTGATGAAGCATATAAGGACGCAGAATTTGTAGTAGTTGCTACACCCACAAATTATGATAGTAAACGTAATTACTTTGATACATCTGCAGTAGAAAGTGTTATCGAGCAGGTTATAAGAGTTAATCCTAATGCTACTATTGTTATTAAAAGCACTATTCCTGTAGGTTTTACAGAGTCTGTACGCAAGAAATATGGAATAAATAATATTCTTTTTAGTCCTGAGTTTCTAAGAGAATCTAAAGCTTTATATGATAACTTATATCCTTCCAGAATAATAATAGGAATGGATAAAAGTGACGCGGACAACGTAAAAGCAGCTAGTGAATTTGCAGGATTACTTGCTGAAGGTGCTATTAAAGATAATATTGATACTTTATACATGGGATACACTGAGGCAGAAGCAGTTAAGTTGTTTGCAAATACTTACTTGGCGCTTCGCGTTTCATATTTTAACGAACTTGATACATATGCCGAGATGAAAGGACTCAATACTCAAGACATAATTAATGGCGTTTGTCTTGATCCCAGAATTGGATCACATTACAATAACCCATCCTTTGGCTATGGGGGATATTGCTTACCTAAAGACACTAAGCAACTACTTGCTAACTATAATGATGTTCCACAGGAAATGATGTCAGCTATTGTACAGTCCAATAGAACAAGAAAGGATTTCATAGCAGACAGAGTACTAGAAATTGCTGGAGCATATGAAGCAAATTCTTCTTGGAGCGCAGATAAAGAAAAGGAAGTAGTAGTTGGAGTCTATAGACTTACAATGAAGAGCAACTCCGATAACTTTAGACAGAGTTCTATACAAGGAGTAATGAAGCGTATTAAAGCTAAAGGCGCTACGGTTATAATTTATGAGCCTACTCTTGAAGATGGAAGTACATTCTTTGGAAGTAAAGTAGTAAATAACCTTGAAACGTTTAAAGAGAAAAGTCAGTGCATCATAGCGAATAGGTATGACGCGTGCTTAGATGATGTGAAAGACAAGGTATATACTAGGGATATTTATAAACGAGATTAAGAATAATGGTATTAGCTTGCATAAGAATGAAGATAGGAAATAATAGATGACCATAGATGTAATAGTTCCGGTTTATAATGTTGAAAAATATATTGATAAATGCATACGGTCGATATTAGAGCAAGAATATAGTGAACTACATGTCATATTGATAGATGATGGATCAACGGATGCATCTGGTAAGATATGTGATGAATATGCAAAGAAAGATAAAAGAATAGAAGTGGTTCACAAAAAAAATGGTGGATTATCAGATGCAAGAAATACCGGATTAAAGCTGTCAAGAAACGAATTGATTGCTTTTATTGATGGCGATGACTTCATTCATCCGAGTTACTTAAAAAAAATGATGTCAGTTATGGAGAATTATAATGCTGATGTAGTTGTAACAGGAGTAGAAAAAATAAGTGAAGAACATATAGTGGCTTTTGATAAAGAAACATGCAGTAGAGCAGATGTAGTAGTTATCGAAAAAAAAGATATATTGAAGCAACTAGTTGAAAGAGATGAATTGACTGTCATTCAGTGCAACAAATTATTTAAAAAAGAAATCTTAAATGGAATTGAATTTCCTGTGGGAAGAAAGCACGAAGATACATTTGTTATTCATGAGCAACTATATAAATGTAATAGAATAGCATATATAGAGGAAAGTCTTTATTACTACGTGCAAAGAAGTGATAGCATTATGCATTCAGAAGGAATTGAAAGCATATTAGATGCTATTGACGCGTTAGTAGCGAGAATAGAGTTTCTAAAAGAGCATTCATGCAATTCTGATCTGCAATGGGCTTCTAATATGCTTTTTAAGTATATTATGTGGAAATATGAAGAAGCTGTTGATGAGAAAGATACATATAAAGAAAAAGTACTTTCAAAAAAGTACAGTAATTACTATAAGAATTACTGTGAATTAACATTAGGTCTATCCAATGATTATGTAGCTTTTGCTCTGATTCCAAGCTTTTTTTGGTGTTGGATAAAAGTAGAAAGAATTATGAAAAGAATATATGCAAACCTTATAAGCATAATGAAGAAATGGTGAGGTGAAATATTAAAATAAAAGTATCACTAGTAGTACCCCCTCTGACGTAGGGTAGTTGTCACCCACCTCCCACTTTGGTATGGTAGTTACCAAAGGAACAGGTGATGAGTATGAGCTATAACAGGTATCCAAAGGAGATGAAGGAAGCTATAGTGGCTAGACTTCTGGAAGAAGATGTAGTCGTCATGGACATCCAAAAAGAGACAGGTGTAGGAATTAACACCTTGTACAGATGGCGAGATGCCTGTATAAATGCAAATGACTCTACAAAAGAAGCTAATTCAAAATCAAGCAAGGAACATCGAGAAGAACGTAAAAAAAATGAACGTTTAGAAAAAGAACTTGCTAGAAAAGAAAAAGCTTTAACTGAAACAGCAGCACTTTTAGTGCTAAGAAAAAAAGCAAATGCGATTTGGGGGACGGAAGACGAGGCCGAATGATTAGCGCTTCAGATTGCAAAGCAGCAGTACTGCTAATCAGTGAGGCTGTTGATTCAGGAGCAGTACTATACAAAGCTTGTGCTGAACTTGGAATCAGTAAAAGAACTTATAATCGTTGGAAGAATACTGACAACGATTATATAGATAAATGCACCACATGTGTGCGCCCGGAACCGGCAAATAAGCTGAAAACGGAAGAAAGACAGTTGATATTTGACACGATGAATTCTGAAGAATTCGCTTCTAAGACACCATGTGAAGTTGTTCCAATACTAGCGGATAGAGGAATCTATATCGCCAGCGAAAGTAGCTTTTATAAAGTGCTAAAAGAAGCAAATGAGTTGTCACACAGAGGGCGAGATCATGCTAAGACAAAACGTGAAGTATCAACACATAAAGCAACTGGACCTAATCAGGTTTGGATGTGGGATATCACATATTTGAATGGACCAATCAAGGGCAAGTACTATTATCTATATTTTTTTCAGATTTATTCAGTAGAAAGATTGTTGGTTGGGAAGTTTACGATTGTGAATCCGCAGATATGGTTGAGAAATTAATTTCGCGCATACACAGGAATGAAAAGGGTTTCTTGAATAAGCAGCCATTAGTACTCCATTCAGATAATGGGAGTCCGATGAAGGGGGCAACAATGTTGGCAGCACTTTATGCACTTGGCGTTACACCTTCAAGAAGTAGACCTAGAGTAAGCAATGATAACCCTTATGCAGAAAGCTTATTTAAACCATTGAAATATATGTCTAATTATCAGCCACAGGGATTCAATGACATCATAGAAGCTCGTCTTTGGGTAAAGAATTTTGTGAAGTGGTACAACACTGAACACCGTCATAGTGGTATTCAATTTGTGACACCATCAGAGCGTCATAAAGGATTGGATAAAGAGATTCTTAGAAAAAGAACTGAAGTCTATGAAGCGGCAAGGGAAACACATCCAGAAAGATGGAGTGGAGATATCAGAAACTGGAAATATTCAGAGATTGAGTGGTTGAATCCAAGACAAGTAACTGAAGATGAACAGGAGGCGAAAGCCTCCTAAGAATAAACGAAAGGAAAGAGTGTAGGGTGACAACTACCCGAAAAAATTTCGGATTATATGAAAAAAATAGATAAGGTACTAATTCAAAATATTATATGGGTTATAATAATAGCTTTTTTATCATATATGATGCCGTATTATGTTGATGATTATCAACACAGGTTATCATTTTTAAGTGGAAAGCTAATAACAAATATTAATCAGATTATTCCATCTATTATAGAATATTATAGAACTTGGGGTGGAAGAATCGTATCAATGTTTTTTATTCAGCTGATGCTTATGTCTCCTAGAATAATTTTTTCCATTTGCAATGGGATGGCATATGTGTTTGTTGCTAATGTTATTTATTCATATGCATTGCAGGAGAAAGGTCAAAAATCTGCATGTGAGTTATCGCTTATCTACCTTTTTTTATGGCTTTTTATGCCTGATTTTGCGGAAGTGATAACTTGGTCCACTGGAACTATTACTTACCTTTGGACAAATGGAATATTATTATTCTTTGGATTGTTATATTACAGGGATTTCTGTAATCAAAATAGAAAAGAAAAAAAATGTACTGGATATAAAGCTGTCCTTTTGTGTATTGGATATTTTCTTTTGGGGCTATTGGCGGGACAATCTAATGAAGCTGGAGCAAGCACAATGTTACTTGCGCTTATGGCTTTCTTTGTTTGGAAAATTATAAACCGTTATAGTTTGGCTAGCTACCAAATAGTTGGCGCCATAGGTATGTTTATTGGCTTTTTGACTCTAATATTAGCACCAGGAAATAGTGCAAGAATACAAGCAGTATCAGATGCTTCTGATAATACAAACGTGCTGCTAAACTATGCATATAGGTTAGGTAGAGAGACTTTCTACGCGATTATGTTTTTGATGATTCCTTTTGCAATTGTTATTACGATGTATGCTGTTAGAAGAAGCGTACTTTCCAGGTTTGAAAAAGCTAAAACGATTAGTTTTATAGTTTTTGCTTTTATAAGTGTTTATGTAATGACATTTTCAGCTGGATTTGCGAATAGAGTCTTCCAACTTCCATTTCTATTGATTACTATAGCGATGGCTATTTCTATGGTTGAACTGTTTCGTTCGAAAACGGCAGAAAGGGTTCGACAAGGAATAACTATTTTTGCGGCGATAATGATGGTTATGGTTTGCTTTGAGATTACAGCTGGAATGTTATATTCCCAGTCTAGAAATTCATTTTTTGACAGGCAAACAATTTATTATCATATCTATGATACCCAAGGCGCTGTATCAGGTAATGGATTATGATTTTAGGAGCATGTATTGATGATAAAGACTAATGTTAGAATAAATAAGAAAGCAGTTATTTTTTCAGTAATGGTTTCGCTGATATATCTTTTTAATTTTTTTCATCAGGTAAGATATGGAGCGGGGGTGTCTGATTCTTACTATCATTTGAGCTATGTTAGAGCTCTTTTTAGTGATGGAGTATTGCCAAAATCCCAGCAGTCTTATCCGCTTTTTTTCTATTTTATAGCGCTCCTTGTGTTGATTTTTAGAAATTATACTTTAGCTGCATTATTGTTTGTAGCAATATGGGCCTTTGCAAGTAATTATTTACAAATCGAAATAATAAACAAATTGTCGCATAAAGATAATGGATGGTATGCATTGTTGACAGGTTCAGCACTTAGTTTTGTTTGGCCAATTTCTTTTCATGCGTTTGACTGGATGAGTGGTGAGACAACCTATTGGTGGAGTATGTTGAATGTATACCTTACGTCGGGAGCATCTGCTCCATATCATAACCTGACTTATCTGTGTGCTAAGCCATTTGCTTTATTAACTATATATGCATTTTTGAGCATATTGGATTCGAATGAAGATAAGGTATCAATAAGATTCATAGTGATTTTGGCAGTTTCCTTACTACTTTCTGTTTTAGCAAAACCCTGCTTTTATCAGTGCTTTGCACCTGCTGGAACAATATTTGTTGTTGGATACTTTATAAAAGGTAAGTGCAAGGAGCTGAAAAAGTGTTTGATTATTGCGGCTACATTTGTACCTGCTACTATTTGGGTACTTTTCTCAATGACTATGAAGGTGCAACCTATAGCTTTTTCTCCATTCGAAGGAATAATGATGAACAATAGTGATGGAACTAGTGTTATTGTTATCTTAGGTAGAGCTATAGCATATGTGCTGTTTGTTGGCGTTTGCTTAGTCATAAACAAATACAAGGATAGCAATATGATTTTAGGTCTTCTCGTATATCTGTTTGGAGTTATTGAATGGACTATGCTGATATTCCCATTAGAGAAAGGGGCTCTCGATATGATGTGGGGATATAATATGTCAGTTTACTTATTTTTCCTATTTACAATTATAGCTGCAAAGAAAATGTATGATATAAGGCATAATAAGTTACTATTCGTTGTAGCAAATGTGCTATTTGCTGCGCATGCGCTTTTGGGAATAATAATGTTTACACAGCCATGGATCAACGCATATAAGGCATACATTTTTGGATAAAGATTGGTTACAGGATATAAATGAAAATTAGGGGATGAGAATGCTAGAAAAATTAAAAAAAGTCTTATTAAATGTTTATATAATAGGTTTCTTAACTTATGGCTATGTCTATGCTAATTATACTCCTGCGCATGATGGGATGATGACGGTTAAGCATAACCAGTATTGGGAGATGTCAGTCGGACGTTTTGTAGTAATGTATTATGGGCGCTTTAGAGGACTAGTTGAGGCTCCATGGCTCATAGGTGCGCTTTCTCTTTTGTATATTGGATTGTCTGTTTGGCTCACTATGGAAGTGTTAGATATTAAATTTGAGCCTTGGAAGATTACAACAATTTCTTTGATATATGTCCTTAACATTTCATTTATTGCTACTACATGTGTATACATTTTTTGCTTGGATGTATTAGCGCTAGGGCTGCTGCTGGCAATTGTTTCTGTGTATTTTTGTACCAAAGGAAATAAGTGGTATTACTATTTAATTGCTACTTTTTCCATGGCTTTTTCATTAGGCTTGTACCAGATATACATAGCTGTAGCGGTTGGATTATATTTGATTTTAATGCTGAAAGAATTAATCGATGGTGAAAAGATTGCTGATATCATAAGAGTGACTATTTATAGAATGTTATCACTTGTGTTATCAGGCGGGATATATTTTGTGCTTGTTAAAGTTTTCCAAAAGCTGAGCGGAGTTAATCCTTATCAGGGAAATGCGTATGAAAACATTGGTAACATATTAGATTCAAGCTTTTTTGATATTATTAGGCTTATTCCTACTAGCTTTGTGCAAGTTATAAAATATCTTTTCTTGGATTATACATATACTACGAGAATTCCTGATGTCATAAATTTATTGATTTTTATCGTAGGTGTAGCACTTTGGATCATGCTTCTAAAGAAAAAGTTCACTTCTGCTTCTCAGTGGATACTTGCAATTATTGTAGCAGTTATTTTCCCTATTGGAATAAATTGCATTTCACTTTTGACTAAAGGAAGCATTACACAGCTTATGACTTTTTCTTACCAGCTGATGTATATATTGGCGTTGTTTCCTGCTTTATACTGCTTTGAAGATATTAAACTATTTGAAAGAAAGATAAAGACTAGCGTTATTGTTTTACCACTAATGTTGTTACTTTCATTTTTCGTATATAGGTTTGCAAATGACCTATTTTATTATCAGAAACTTGTCGGTGAGGGTACTCAAACAACTATGACTAATATTGTGTATGATATAGAGAGAAATAGTGAGTACAATCCTGATGAGAAGACAATAGTAGTGCTTGGTAATCAGCCAAAATCTTTTAGTCAGGACTATGAGATGAGGTGGCTTCTTGGAAATACTGCGGGAGTGACTACACAGGGTACTACAATTACTTATAACGAGGTGTTCAATTGGTATCTTAAGTATGTGCTTGGAAGGAACTATCCATATACTTATGATAGTGAAGTAGTAGATGAACTTTCTGCTATGCAAGAAGTAATTGATATGCCAACATATCCAAAAGATGGATATTGTAAAGTGATAGGAGATTATCTGGTAATCAAGTTGTCAGAGTGATTTTATCTATGAAGAAATGGTTTGATGTTGCGATAACAAATATATTTGTCTTTATTGGACTTATATTATTTTTTACAAAAGTAGCACCACTAATAATTTATAACTGCGACGACTGGATCTACCTTGGAGAGATACGACTCCCCATTCCGCTTTGGGGCAGTTGGAATCCCACCAGAGTGTTCTTTGAAACTATAATGCCTATATGTGGCAGGATAGCAGGATATGTTGTTTATCCTATAACAGGGAATTTTGTTAAGTCCGTTACTATAGTTTCTGCGTTTTTTCTGTCAGCGCTGATTACTATTATGTGCATATGCTTTTACAAGCTGATGAGAGAAAGATTTGGTAAAACAGAGTTACAAGCACTATTCTTGGAACTGTTTTTTATAGCTATGTTTTTTATGATCTTTAGGACTAGATCAGAGAGTAGCTATATGTTCTGCGCAGAGGATCTGTGCTGCGTGTTTAACTATATAATGCCTGGAGTGTTGAATGCGATAGTAGTTCTTGTGATGGCAAAGTATCAGAATTTCTCAGATTCCTTCAAGAGCTTTTCAGTAGCAAAAAAATGCGCATTTATAGTACTGTTATACTTTGCTTTATTATCTAATATCTTTCATTCAGTTATTACTATATCGTATTGCACTGCTAAGGCAATCAGAAGATTGATTACTGATTGTATTAGTAAAGAAAAAACATTAGGTAAGCTAATATATGAGACTAGGATAGAAATGATTATAGTATTCGCTTGGCTTATGGTTTTGCTGTTTGAAAAGTCAGGAGGACGTGCAGGAGACTTTGAGACTGGATTAGATATTGTGCGTACTCTTTTGCAGTTTAAGGCAATTATGTTTGCGGTATCTATTCCATTTATCATTATAGTTGTGGAATCTATAGTGTATACTGTCATATCTATTTTGGAAAAAAGTGAAATACGTCCTCTTGTATTGGAATTGCTGGTTGGATTAGCTATCACTTTTGTATTTCTATTTCTTTTAAATTCCAAAGTGGGATATATGAGTAGAGTGGATGCTACATGGGGGATATGGTTTTATTTGATCTTGCTCTGTAGCATAGTTTTTAGTGAGTTGCAGAGCAGAATGAATTTAAGGTCTGGAGTATCTGTTGGACTACTGCTAGTGATATTCTTTCTCTGCTATTATCCAGATGGAAAGTACATGATAAGTAGTAGTAGGAACAGAAATTATGAGTTATGTTACAAGACTAGTTCCTACTATGAACAGAGCATTATTGCGGCGGATAAAGAAGGAAAGGATACTATGTACATTAAAATTCCTGAAGTGGAAGTGTACAACGGAACTAACCTTACTTTCTATCCTGGATTTGGAGATGCTGTCAGCAAAACGCTTTATCTAAACGGGATAATCGATAATATAATTGTAGTTGTGGAGCAGGCAGATCCTTCGCTTAATGAGGAGTTTTTGGGAGTTGACTGATGTTATTTAATTCTGGGGAGTTTTTACTCTTTTTTCCTATAGTGGTGTTAATATACTTTGTGATTCCGGCAAAAGTCAGATATATCTGGCTTTTGCTTTCTTCGTATTATTTTTATATGGGATGGAATGCAAAATATGCACTGCTTTTACTGTTTTCAACGGCAGTGACTTTCGTGAGCGGCTTGTTAATTGAAAAGGCAAATACAGTAAGAGCAAAGAAAACAGTTGTAGCGGCAAGTTTTATTCTTAATTTGAGTGTACTGTTCTTTTACAAGTACATTAATTTCTCATTGTCACTAATTGGTGGAGCCATCTCTATCTTTGGTGGTTCATTATCTGTTCCAACATTTGATATTGTTCTTCCTGTTGGAATATCATTTTTTACATTTCAAGCGCTGAGCTACACAATGGATATTTATAGGGGCGAGATTTATGCTGAGCATAATTTCTTGAGATATGCTTTGTATGTTTCATTCTTCCCACAGCTGGTTGCAGGACCTATTGAGAGGTCCAAAAATCTTTTAAAACAGTTAGCGGTTCCTACTAAGTTTGACTATGAAAAAGCAAAGAATGGACTTTTTCTGATGCTATGGGGCTATTTTCTTAAACTCGTACTTGCCGATAGAATAGCCATAGTAGTTGATACAGTATATAATTCGCCAAGTGATTATGAAGGCTGGTACTGCATTATTGCTACGGTTCTATTTGCACTGCAAATTTATTGCGACTTTGCAGGCTATTCTACAATAGCTGTAGGAGCAGCCAAGATATTAGGCATTAACCTTATGGAAAATTTTGATGCTCCATACCTTTCGCTAAGTGTCGCTGAGTTCTGGAGAAAGTGGCACATATCACTTACTTCATGGTTTAGGGATTATCTCTATATTCCTCTTGGTGGTAACAGAAAAGGAAAGATCAGAAAAGATATCAATATAATGATCGTATTTCTTTTAAGCGGGTTATGGCACGGTGCAGGCCTTCACTATGTTGTGTGGGGTGGATTAAATGGCTTATATCAGGTAATAGGCGGATGGCTAAAACCTATTAGAGAAAAGCTGTGTGTTGTGACTAATGTTAGGACTGACTCTTTTGGACACAAGATATTTAAAGCATTGGTAACCTTTGTTTTGGTTGATCTTGCATGGGTATTCTTTAGGGCTAATACTCTAAAGGATGCAGCTACGATAATAAGTGCTATGCTTCACACACAGAATCATTGGGTATTGTTTGATGGTTCTATATATGAACTAGGGCTTGATCAAAAAGAGTTTACTCTGATGATAATAAGCATTGCCATACTGGGACTTGTTGATATTGCCAAGCACTACGGAGTATGCATCAGAGAAGCAATCCTGAAACAGGATTATCTTGTGAGATTAGTGTGCTTTGTGATATGTGTTTCCTTTATTTTGATGTTTGGAATCTGGGGACCAGGATATAGTTCAGCGAACTTTATTTATTTCCAATTCTAGGATAGAGAAGAGTTTTTATGAAAAGAAGAATAAAAAGAATACTGGAATGTGTGTTTACTGTAGTTGTATTAGTAGCAATACTTGCTGCCACAACTAGGGTGTTTGAGCGCAAGAGCAGTATATATAAACTTAATCAGTTCTTTGAAAACAAAAAAGATTTTGATGTTTTGTTTTTGGGAACTAGTCACATGATGAATGATGTCATGCCTATGGAGTTATGGGATGAGTATGGGATTACGTCATTTAACCTTGCAGGGCAGGATAGTCAGATTGCAACTGATTATTGGATCTTAATGAACGCTTTGGATTATGCTAGCCCAAAGGTTGTGGTAATTGATTGCGATGGCATTAGTAGTAACCTTAAGGCATCTGATAACTACGAGTACATTCATTTTTCATTTGATGGATTTCCTTTATCAATGAACAAGATAAAGGCAGCAATTGATCTTACTAATGATGAAGAGCATGACAGAAGGGTAGAAAGTGGACTTACTGCTGATGCTAATGAAAAGAGAGATCCAATAGGCATTATCTGGAACTATTCTGTTTATCATTCAAGGTGGAAAGAACTTACTGAAGGAGATTTTAATAATACTTATAGCTCTGAGATGGGAGCTGAATCTAGAGTTCAGATAGCTATTCCAAATGAGATAATATATGTGGATGCAAACGAGAAGCTAGATGAAGAAACTACGAGCATGGTCTATCTTCAAAAGATAATTGATGAGTGTAGTAAGAGAGGAATAAAGATAGTTCTCACATATCTTCCGTATCCGGCAAGCCATGATGACTGGGTAGAAGCTAATTCAGTTAATGACGTTGCTGATAGAAATGGGGTGCAGTACATAAACTTCCTCCGTGAGGATATAGTTGATTATGAGATTGACTGTTATGATGAAAACTCTCATCTTAATCCTGCTGGTGCCAAGAAGGTAACAGCATATCTTGGAGATGTGCTAAGAAGTGACTATCAGTTAGAAGACCACAGAGAAGATAGTGCATTTGCTAAGTGGAAAGATATGTATCAAGAGTATTTTGAATACAAGAATAAAAGGCTAAAAGAGCAGGAAGGCCTTGATCAGTACCTAATGATGCTTGCAGATAATGACTATGAAGTAAGTATCTGTGTTGGAGATGATAAGGTATATTCAGATCCAATTTATAATAAAGTGGTCGCAAATTGTAATATAATTGATGATGATAGTATGCAAGTGACAGAAGGCCAGATAAAGGTCAAAGTCATTGATGCTAAGAGCAAAGAAGTTGTTGATGAAGCTGTCTTTGCTATTCTAGATGCTGGAACAGATACGCAGAGTAGCGTGACTAATGACATCTGGATCAATAGTCTTGCTATTAAGATTGAGGAAGAATAATGAAAAAATGGATGAAGTTGATAATTGCTATAGTGGCCGCTGTTTTCACAATTTTTTGCTGCGCGTATCAGTTCTTTTACTATAGTAGTTTTAAAAGAATTGATCTTAGTGGATTGCAGATATGCGAGAGCGTAGACTACAGCATTGATGAAATAAATTATAAAGATCCTGATAATGATTACATTTTTGGGACTTTATCAATGGATGGTAAGGCTGTAACTTCGTATCCAACTAAGCTTGTATTGTATCTGGATGATAGTGATGTGGCATATGCTATTCCTGTAAAGCTTAGTAATATAAGTGCTGATGGAGAAGTGATTGATGGGGCTAATAATGAAGGTTTGTATGCTGATAAAACTCATTTTGAAATTCTTCTTGATAGGTTTTCAGGATTTAGAAATAGCTACAAAATTGGCTTTTTGATCGATCGTGATGGTGAAAAGCTATTGGTTAAGACTGGTGTCATGTACAAGTATAGTGATATTTGATAATGGAGCATAACGTGATAAAGACAATCCGTAAGAAAGAAAATTTCAAATATATATTGATCTATGCCCTTGTCATAGCTTTTTATCAGTTAGTGATGAAGGAATACTATGGTGATACTCTTGCTTATTTTGCTAGAGCGATTCCAGATATGAGTGTTTCTTCATTGATGGCGGAACTTCATAGCAGATACATGAGCTGGACTTCGAGAGTTCTTATCGAGGTGCCACTTTTCATTTTAGCTCATGGTATGCACATGGTTCTCTTTGGAATAGCAAACTGGATCATGCATATGATGCTACTTTTATCTATGATGTATCTGACTAATTACAAGCATAATAGAGTACTTGTATGTCTGATGCTCATTTACCCAGTTGCCCTTATGGCAGGATCAGGATGGATGACAGCGTATATCACATACTTTTGGCCATTGGCATGTGGCATTACAGCTTTTGTTTCATTAAAAAAGATGTATTTGGGAGAGAAACTTTCTGTTTTACAGGTAATCTTCTTTACTCTATGCCTTGTATTTGCTGTTGATCTGGAAGTTTGTGCTGTTTTTTATACATGTATATTATGTACATTTATTGTGATGATGATCTGGGAAAAGCACTTTGATTTTCAAAAGATTGTTTATACTGTATGTCAGCTGCTGATCTGCGCGTGTGGAATAGTATTTGCGCTTACATGTCCTGGAAATGAAGCTAGAAAGATATCTAATATAGCATACTGGTTCCCAAATTACACATCATTTACAGTAGTAGATAAGGCAGTACTAGGAGTGAACTCTGCATTCCTTAATTTGTACAGTAATGACATTTTTTGGATAATGCTGTGTGCTAACGTATGTCTCTTATCTATTTTATTTGGAAAGAAAGATGTTAAGAAGACAGTTGTTGCTTCTACGCCGCTTTTGTTAGCTCTTTTAATGACAGTATTAAAGCCAGTGCTTGGACTTTACTATCCAGAGATGGTATCTTTGTTTGATCTTTTTGCTAACAAGAAATATGTGGATGCTACGAATTATAACAGTTTGGCTGTGTATATTCCGTTTATCATATTTATGATCTCAGCAGTAGCATTATTGCTGGCTATTATTGAGTTATTTGAATATGAGAAGAAGGCGTTTTTTGCCTGTGCTGTTATCGTATCTGGTATAATGTCCAGGCTTACTCTTGGCTTTTCGCCTACAGTATTTGCTTCTGGTAAAAGAACATTTATATTTCTTGATTTTGCAATTATCTACATTCTCGTATATTTGAGTGAGGAATATGGAGCAAGAGTAAAGGCTAGATCAGGAGCTGTTGCTATTTTAAGGGCGCTGATGATCTTAATGGCGTTTGTTGCTGTTGTTGCAAATGTGATAGCTGTTTGTAATGTATATCTGTATTAGAGGCATAATTATGATTTTGATCAGTGCTTTAGTCCCATTACTATATGTTTGTTTTATTAACGGTGCTTATGCAATCTTTTTTAGGAAAAGATATGCAGAGAGCTTGGCACCGGCATTTTTTGTGTCTATTATTTTAATGTTATTTAGCGGAATGCTGTTTGGCAGTATGACTTTAGGAATCTTGATAAGTGTGATTCTGGCATTAGCAGTGTATGTAACTGAAATAATCAGTGCAAAGGCTATTGGACCTTTATTTGAAAAAGCGAAGAGCTTTTCTTCAGAAGGATTGATGGTCATTGCAGTTTATTTGTTTGTATACGTGATCAACTATGGTAAGCATTATCATTCTCCAGATGAATTTACTCATTGGGGAGTATTTTTAAGAGAGACTTTTAGGCTAGATGCACTATATGTCACATCGCCTATTGGCATAGTGCACAAGGATTATGTTCCAGCAATTACCTTGTTTGAAGCGCTGTGGTGCAAGTTGTCGTTTAGATTGAGTGAAGCAAATGCATACAGAGGAATGCAAATGCTGCAGATGAGCATGCTGTTACCTATGATTTGTAATCGTTACAGTAAAGATGATAGCTACAAGAAGTTAATTGGATGTATCAAAGCTTTTGTGACATTTTCGATTCCACTTTTTTTAACAGGCCTTATGTTTTATCACACAATATATCAGGATTATATATATGGTGTATTAGTATTCTTTTGCATGTGGATCATTGTGACAGGCGATAATAGCAGACATGAACTATTTGAGCTGACACTTGCTATTACAATACTTCTGATGGCAAAAATGACTGCATTGGCGTTCTTGCCTATGATTGTTATATTCTATGTGGTATATTCCTTGTTCTACATGGATAAAGTGGCTGGTAGAAATAGCGTATTGCAAACATTGTTACAAAGCGTGATAGTAACTGCAATTCCGTTGATTGTTTGGAAAATATACAATGTCTTTTCTGGTAAGTATATTGGCGGAAATACAGCAATTGGAGCTGGTGGTCAGAGCTATGGTGGGCATAACTTGGGAACACTCATTAAAGTGTTCTCACATAATGGCTCTATAGCTTATCAAAATGATGTAGAGAAGAGTTATATAGATGCAATCTTTTCAAGAGGATTAGTTGGAAATGTTCCTTACGCTCAGATTGTTGTTATCATTGTTGCGCTGCTACTAGCTTTTTCATTTTGGGGCGTTGAAAAATGTTATGCTAGAAAAGTGAGAATAACATCCTTGTGGATCTTGCTTGCAGGACTATCATATGGACTACTTATGTACTATCTCTATATGACTGGATTTAGCGAATACGAGGCCAGGCAGTTGGCTAGCTATGACAGATATATGGGTACTTTCGTAGTGACAGCTATTTTCTTGGCATTAGGAGTAGTTTTTTACTTTACAAAGACTAGTATCCTTGTTATCAAGATGTTGGGAGTGGTCTTGCTGTCAAATATTATTTTCTTTGGTAATTGCGAGCAGATATTACCAGGGAACTTAACTGATAGTGAAGTGTTATATAATCAGGAGGCAGAGCATCTTAAAAATTCAGTACCAGAGGATGCAAAGGTTGCGGTTATCATTAAAAATGAAATGGCGATTGCGGAAGATGTGCTGACATTCTATAGCTTTCCTATAACTATTGGAGTAGCTTATCCTAATGATGTTAAAGATGATTTAAACCGCTTTAGTTATGATTATTCAGATGAGGAATTGGCTGAGTTCATTTCAGAATATGATTACGTATATTTCATGAATATTGATGAGAAATTTATTGACCGCTATTCGGATATCTTTGAGAAGCCAGAAGATGTTAAGCGAGGAGAAATATACCAAGTGACATATGAAGGCGGAAAAATTGTTACATACTAATATGGGGAGACCAGTAATGAAGAGTAAAGCAAGGAATATTAGTTGTGATTTTATCAGAGTGTTAGCTTTGATATTGGTAATAATAAACCATACTAGAAACAAGCCTTGGGCAGAAAACATCTACATCGATAGTGCTATTCAGACTGTTATTGCTTTATGTAACGGATTGTTCTTTTTACTTAGTGGTAAATTTAATCTTAGCAAGGAGTTTAACACAAAGAAGGACTATGCATCTTTTTACAAAAAGAGAGTAATTGATATCTTGATGCCTTATGTTTTGATTTCAATGGTGTTGTCATATTGGAACTTGAAAGATGAGGGGATATGGATAACGCCTAAGGGATACATTATGACGGCTGTTCAGGATCTTTTTAGTGGTAATATGAACTATCATCTGTGGTTTATGTTTTTCTTGATAGGATATATTGTTTCTACGCCATTTTTATCCAAGATGCTTCATGCTATGGATAATTGGGAGTTACATATAGCGTTTGGAATAAGTATACTTTGGCAGATTGCAAGTGTATACGTGGCGCCTATCAGAAATATTGGCTTTGGATATACAGGGTGGATACTTTATGGATGGACTTTATACTATTTTGCCGGATACTATCTTGATAGAGTAATGGATGAAAAAAAGGAGAGATACTTATATATAGCAGGGGCTCTGTCATATTTAGCAACGGTGATTGGAATGATTATGCTTGGAGGAGAATTCCCAGGAAAACATGACTATTCCATATTATTTGTAATCTTTTGTATGTCCGTATTTTGGTTCCTTCAGAAGAATATTAAGATTAATAATAATGTTGCTAGAGCGATTATTCTTTTTGTGGCTAAGCATTCATTTGTAATGTATCTTATTCACTACAATGTGAGATGGCTTGCAAATCCATTTGTTGAAGGAATGGGAACTGTTTTAGAGTTTGTAGTACGTATTGTATTGACTTTTGTATTCTCACTCGCACTTGCTTTTGTGATAGACCTTTTATTTGATCAATTAAAGAAACTTCTTGGAAAAGTATTAGGAGTTTAATTATTTCATGAATTCCAGCAGAGTCAATAATTCCCTTCGCAACGCCTTTTACGGTGTGCTTAGCAGAATTATACTTATCATCCTTAATTTCATAAACAGAACAGTATTCATCATGTTCCTGTCAGATGAGCTCCTTGGTGTAAGCGGGCTCTTTTCTGATATTCTGATGATGCTGTCTCTGGCGGACCTTGGACTTGGTGTGTCTATGGCTTATAGCTTCTATAAGCCTCTGGCGGAGGATGACAAGGACAAGATTTCCAGCCTTATCGGCTTTTACAGGAAGATGTACACCTATATTGCCGCAGTTGTGTTTGTTGTAGGTGTGGCCCTGACGCCTTTCCTGGACTTTTTTGTTAACACTGATACTGAGATTGAGCATCTGCAGGTTTACTATCTGATCTATGTGCTAAACACGGTGGCGTCATATCTTTTTGTATACAAGTCATCTCTTATTACAGCTGATCAAAAGAACTTTGTGGTCTACAGGTTCAACATTATTTTTAATATCATCAAGCACGTGCTTCAGATCACGCTACTAGTAATCACCAGGAACTACTTTGTTTACCTTGCGGTTATTGTGTTCTGTACATTTTTCCAGAATATCTTTATCTCAAGGGAGGCAGACAAGCTCTATCCATATCTAAAAGAAAAGCCAAAAGCCCTCGAAAAGTCTGAGCAGGATGAAGTCTTCTCCAACGTTAAGGCTATGTTCCTGTACAAGTCATCGGGAGTGCTCCTTAGCGGAACTGACAACATCATTATTTCCAAGATCATTGGCACGGTGTTTGTTGGCTTTTATTCCAACTACCTTTTGATCGCCAACTCTATCATGGTCTTTGTGGACATCCTCTATTCATCAGTTACCGCCAGCGTTGGTAATGTCATAGCCAAAGAGTCCAAGAAAAAAGCATTCGAAGTATTCCAGATGATGCAGAGTGTCAGCCTTATAATTACTTTTATTTCAACTGTATGCTTTGGTGTGCTGATCCAAGATTTCATTCACTTGTGGATAGGACCAAAGTACATGCTGGATACTCTGACGGTATGGGCAATCATCCTTAACTTCTATCTTGGAGGCGTGGTCCATCCTATCTGGTCCTTTAGAGAGGCTACAGGAATGTACCTTAAGACCAAGTACATTATGGCTATATGTGCTGTGCTTAATATCATCCTTTCAATTGTCCTTGGAATCTATTTTGGAATTGGCGGAGTTGTGGCAGCTTCTGCTATTTCAAGAGTATCTACTTACTTTTGGTATGAACCAAAGATCTTGTTCGAAGATTATTTTGACCAGGGATTATCAAAGTTCATGGTGCCCGTTGCACTTAATTTGGCACTTACGATATTGTATATTATACTGTTTAAGTGGATATTATCTAATATTGCCATGACCAACTACTTTGTCTTTTTTGCAGAGGCAGTTGTCATCGGACTTATAACACTGGTTTCAGTTGCTGTTATCTACAGGAAGACTGAAGGCTACAGGATGCTTAAGGACGTGGCATTTAGATTTTTGAAAAAGAAAAAAGAGGCATGATTTTAGATGAAGATTAGTATTTTGATGCTTACACATAATGCTCCAAAGTATGTAAAAGAGAGCATAGAAACCGTAAAGAGAACTACAGGAGTGGACTACGAGCTTATAGTTGTGGATAACGCTTCTAAGTTTTGGACAAAGAGATTGTTAAAAAAGCTTGATTCAAAAGGCTACATTGATAAGCTGTATTTAAATCCTGAGAATTCTCTTTTTGCCAAGGGAAATAATATCGCAAGTACCATGTGCTCTGAGGATGCAGATATGATACTGCTCCTTAATAGTGATGTCAGGATCAATTCTGACGACTGGCTTTCTAAGCTTGTTTCTATCCATCCTGCTGAGGGCGGAATCTCATCCTACGGCGTTGTAGAGACAGAGCCTATAAGGGCAGATGGCTATTGCATGCTGATAAATAGAGAGCTTTATGACAAATACAAGCTGGACGAGGAGTTTGCCTGGTTCTGGGGCGTTACCAAGCTTGAGAGCCTGGTGCTCAAAGAGGGCAAGTCTATCGTTTCAGTAAGAGACCATGAGAACAAGATCCATCACTACGGCGGCAAGTCCGGTAAGGGCTTCAAGCATGCCGCAGGAATGGGTATCGATATTGAGGAAGTGAAGAAGTGGTTTACAACCGGCAAGGTTGAGATCATCGATCACTTGGACTGATATGGGAATTAGGAAGTGCATTAATACAATTTCAAATGTGGTAGCGTACAACTTCCCAGTGGCGGAGCCAAAGGGGAGCAATGGCTCTGGAGAGATATTGTCTGATTCTCATGAGAGTGGAGCTTTTGTTCGAGTCTTTGATACCAGCGTGGGCAGTGATAATGCAGGTGACTACATCATCATGCATTACTGTAACCTGATCCTTGATGAGGTATTTGGCACAGATATTAAGAGGCAGTATGTTCCAACTCACGTGCGTCCTGGTGCAGCTTTATTTAAAAAGAAGGCTCCTATATCCATCTTTTGCGGAACTAATATCCTCTATTCCAACATGCAGGAACATAGCATGTGGAAGATGCCCTTTGGTGCAGGTAGGACTATTGATAGTGTGGTAGGCCTTGGCCTTGGCTGGGAGTACTATGAGGATAGAGAGCTTTCTGGATATACCAGGAAGATTTTTGATGAAGTTTTTTCTGGTGAATATATTCACTCAGTGAGGGATAAATACACTTACGAAAAGCTCCAGAAATTTGGCTATAAAAATGTTCTTTTCACAGCTTGCCCAACTATGTGGAGACTTGATGAGAAGCATTGCTCAGAAATTCCTACTAGTAAGGGAAAGTCAGTTGTAACAACTATTACGGATTACAATAGAGATCTTGCTAGCGACGGTGCAATGCTTGATATTCTTAAGAGAAATTATGAGAAGGTCTATGTGTGGATTCAGGGAGAGAAGGACAGAGGATATTTAGAATCTATCTGTGATGTAAGTTCTTTGGAACTGATTGATTCAACCTATGAGGCATATACTAAGGTGCTGGAATCTGAGAAAGCTCTTGATTTTGTGGGCACAAGACTTCATGCGGGAATCCATGCTTTAAATCTGGGACATAGGACTATTATCGTTGCTATCGATAATAGAGCCAAGGAAATGGGAAAGGATACTAATCTTCCTATCATTTCTCGTGAAGATGTGATTGATAAGTTGGAAGACATGATAAATAGTGAAGTTAAGACTGAGATTCTTTTACCAACCGAGAATATCAAGAGGTGGAAGGATCAGTTTAAAGGAGATGAGCTAAAGTGAAGAGTCTCTTGATCATCACCACCAAGCTTGACGCTGGTGGCGCAGAGCGAAGCTTAATAAATTTTTTGAACTCATATGATAGGAGCAGGTACACCGTGGACCTGCTTCTTTTAAAGAGGGAAGGGGCTTTCCTTAAGTATGTGCCTGAGGATGTGAGGATCCTGGAGCAGGATAAGGTTCTGTTCTACATGTATAATATGGCGAAGTTCTCGCTTGGTACGGCATCTGATGGATTGCATCGAGATTTCCTGCATGGAATTCCTTTTGTTGTTAGAAGAGTTTGGTCAACTATCTATTACAAGAAGGTTAAGAAGCTGGACCGTCCTACTGCAGAGCAGTATAGGTGGGAGAATTCCTACAGCAAGGTTATCGAGGAACTGACTGGTCACTATGACTGTGCAATGGCCTATCTCGAGGGCGAACCTATTTATTATCTTGTGGATAAGGTCAGCGCTGACAGGAAGATTGGCTGGATCCATAACGACTATGAGAAGATTGCCGGTGACAGGGATTTTGATGAGAAGTACTTTGCCGGGCTTGATAATATAGTTACTATCTCTGATAAGTGCGTGGATGTCCTAAAAAAGAACTTCCCGATGTTGGCTGAGAAGGTTGTAGAGCTTCCAAATATCAATTCTGCGGAAGTTATAGAGAAGTTTGCAAGGGAGTTTGTGCCGGAGGAATATGCGGGATGTGGTAGTGACAATGAAGCTACTGGTCCTTCGAATGCTAAAAGGTATGTATTACTGTCTATTGGTAGATTAACTGCTCAGAAGGCTTTTGATAGAATTATTCCTATTGCTAAGGCGCTTAAGGATAAAGGTGTCTCTTTTAACTGGTTTGTGCTGGGGGATGGAGAACTGAGGCAGGAGCTAGTATCAAAGGTTTCTGAGGCTGGACTTCAGGATTCTGTTAAGTTCCTTGGAATAAGATCTAATCCATATCCATATATCAAGGGGGCGGATGTTATAGTTCAGACGTCTCTTTTTGAAGGAAAGTCTGTAGTAATAGACGAAGCCAAGATCCTCCACAAGAAGATTGTTGCTACTAACTACGATACTATCATGGACCAGGTTGGGGATTATCCGATCAAGGTTGTGGAGTATGAGCCAGAGGCTGTGGCTGAGAGAATTAAAGAAGTGATTAATGAAGATATGACGATTGATGCGAGCAAAAACTACGGCAATGTGGAGTGCTTGGAAGAGTACTATAGGGTGATTGGATAAGATATCACAAAAGTGTCTAAAAAAATACCACAAAAGTGTCCAATTTTTTTGCACAAAAGTGTCCAAAAAAATGCCACAAATGTGTCCAAAATTATTGTGCAAATAAGTTCATAGACGTATAATAGCCATAGAGGTGATTTGGTATGGCTAAGAAAAATAGAAGTTATAGAAAACGTATTACTGACGCAGCATTACAGGTAAAATTGAATGCTTTTGGAGCCACTTTGATTGTT
This sequence comes from Butyrivibrio hungatei, assembly GCF_001858005.1. Classification (NCBI taxonomy): domain Bacteria; kingdom Bacillati; phylum Bacillota; class Clostridia; order Lachnospirales; family Lachnospiraceae; genus Butyrivibrio; species Butyrivibrio hungatei. The sequence continues at coordinate 538,057 of NZ_CP017831.1, forward strand.
GGCCCTAAAGGATGCGGCAAAACAACGACTGCTAAGCAGTATGCAAAAAGTTTTATTGAATTTCAAGATGAAGATAATAGAGATAGATATTTAACCGTTGCTGAGAATATGCCATCAAAGCTTTTGATTGGTGAAAAACCACGGCTGTTTGATGAATGGCAAGATGCTCCCAAAATATGGGGAGCAATTCGAAAAGATGTTGATGATACTGGATTAAAGGGACAGTACATTCTCACAGGTTCATCATCACAGAAGGTGGATACTCCACATACAGGGACACTAAGAATTTCCACGCTAAAAATGTATCCAATGAGTCTGTATGAAAGTGGGGAATCTTCCGGTTCCATTTCACTTATGGACCTATTTGATGGAAAGAGCATTGAATGGGAAGAGTCTAAGTTAAATATCGACGGCTTGATTTATGCTATATGTCGAGGCGGATGGCCTCAAAGTATTGATATTGAAGACAAAGAGGCGGCTCTGGCTATAGCAAACGATCTATTTTATCAGACATGTCATACAGATGTTTCTAATATAAGCGGGATGAAAAGAAATCCACTTTGGACAGAACGGATACTTCGATCATATTCGAGAAATATATGTACATTGGCTGATGCCAAAACTATATATGCAGATAGTTCTTCTACTACAGAGATGGTTAGGGCTTCATTTTATGAGTATTTTCACGATTTAGAAGCATTACATATTATCGATGAACTACCTGCATGGTGTCCTGCAATTAGATCAAAGGAAGCGATACGTTCTAGTAACAAGAGAAATCTTATCGATCCATCCATTGCTGTTGCAGCGCTTGGATTATCACCAGAGTATTTCAATACTGATTTCAAGACGTTGGGATTTTTGTTTGAATCACTGTGTATAAGAGATTTGAGAATCTACTCTTCAAGTATGAATGGAGAAGTATCTTACTACCATGATCGTTATGGATTGGAAGCAGATGCTGTGCTTCACTTAAAAGATGGCAGATATGCTCTTATTGAATTTAAGCTTGGAAGTAAAGAAATAGACATGGGAGCAAAGCATCTGTGTGAGATAGAAAGATTAATTGTTGAATACAACAAAAAAGAAAAACAGGTTCCGCTTAGATTACCAGATTTAAAGCTGGTGATTACAGCCACAGAATATGGTTATAAACGCGAAGATGGAGTATATGTTATTCCTATTGGATGTTTGAAGGATTAAAGGATAAAAATGAAAAGTAAAAAAGCAAGAATAATAACAATATTAGCGATTATCTCAGTAGTGGCACTTGCTGCCTTGTTGATCCCCTTCATCTGGGTATCAAAATTTGCCTACCCATGGGCGGATGATTTCTCTTACGCATCTGAGGCAAGAGCTGTATTTGTCAGCACCCACAATGTGTTTAAGACAATTGCAATGGCTTTTTCTACTATGAAGGACTCGTACATGACATGGCAGGGAACATATACTTCATGTTTCCTCATGGCCCTGCAGCCAGCGGTGTTCAGCGTTAAGCTATATCACTTAACTGGCGTGTTTATGCTGGGTTCAATCTTGATATCATATTACGTGCTGGTAACAGTTCTTTTTAACAAGGTATTCAAGGCATCTAAGTCAGCAAAGTGGCTGATCTACGTGTTCACAGTTATGCTGAGTATAGAAGGCGTGGATGGTAAGGCAGAAGCCTTCACTTGGTACAACAGTGCTGTTCACTACACTTTTGGGCATGCGCTCTTCGTGCTGTTCATAGCTTTTGTAATTTATTACGTACATGACCTTAGAAATTCATCCAAAAAGACTCTGCACTGTGTACTTATCAGCATTGTGGGCTTCCTGGCAGCAGGTACCAATAACGTAACTGTATTTGGCGGCCTTCTGACAATCCTTATCCTCGCAGCCATGGGCTTTTTATATGAACTTGTCTTTGGGGAAAAGAAATATGACGGCCTATTAAGTGCTCTTCCAATGGGAATCGTTTATATAATTGGAACTGCTGTGAATCTTGGAGCTGTAGGTAATTCTAAGAGAATGGTCACAGCTGGATCTCATAATAACAGCGTGTTTATTACTGTCAGGAACTCTTTTGTTCTTGGAACAGAGTTTATAAAAAGGCACTTCTGGGGCATGACAGTAGCCTATATCCTCATAATGGTGGCTGTTATCTGGTATGCCTTTGTAAAAGAGGATGCACTTTCCGGCGTGACATTTAAGTTCAGGCTTCCCGGCCTTGTGACCCTTGCAAGCTACTGCCTGTTATGTGCTCTGTACGCACCATTTGCATATCTTGGTGAGGCACAGGTTTCACTTCCTTATATCGATGAGAATTTAAATGTTCTGAGAGTTGCTAATGATGTGTACCTGGAGTTTATATTGCTCCTTTTTGTAAACGTCCTCTATTACTGCGGATGGCTTTATCAGAAGGGCGTTAGAGTATATACACCTGTCTTCAATATCTGCGTGGCTGTTGTTTCAGCTGTTTTGGTTGTTACTTCCTACAAGGTTCTTACTGTAGACAATCAGTCCAAGTTCCTGACAGGAAGCGCTATTCACAGTATCCAGAACGGAACTGCCGAGTACTACGGCTATCAGATGGCTTTAAATATACAAAAGCTAGAGACTGAGGATGAAGTTGTTTATGTATCACCTATAGCTGTTGATCCGGATTGTCTGTTCCCTCACGGGGCCGCAGACTGGAAGGAAGGCACAAGAGTCTTTTATGGCAAAGAGGCTGTTGAATATGATTCAGAGCCATATACTTTCTAGGAATGTTGTTCTTAGCTTGGATGCATATTCAAGAATGACTGATGAGCTATTCCTATGAGAGTTATGATCATAGGTGTTGAGATACACTGCTGGTAATTAAAGGCGTTGTGGACGATGTATCCCAGCGTGCAAGCAAATACAATGATGCCCATGTTGATTGAAAAGTCAGCGTGGGCTTCTTTTTTTATCATTTTTATTCCTTCTATTAGGGCTATGATAAATATAGCAAGGTAAGAGAAACCACCTATAATGCCATATTCGATGATTGCAGTGAGCCATTCGCTGTGGGCGTTTGCAAGGATCAGCTCTGTATAGTTACTGATGTGATCATTAAAACATCCAGGGCCTACGCCCAAAAGTTTATTTACTAGAGGCAGATCTTTGTACATCTGAAGGGTTCTGAGCCAGATGAGACCACGGCCATTGCCCCAATCTTTACTTGTTTCAAAATAGACGTCATTGGCTGATATGGAGATTAGTTTGATTCCAACGATTATGGCAATAGCGATGAAGATGATTAGTGTTGTAGTGCATATGATAGGAAGTTTGGAATGAAGTTTTTCATATATTTTAGGATCAACATTCAAAAAGACTAAGATAAGTCCTGTAACAACGCCGATCACAGGAATGATTCCAGTTGCTAGGTTAATGGAAAGAACATCTAAAGAAACTATTGGAATCAGCCCAAATCTTTCAATCAGACCGATCAAAATGATGGAACAAGACATTATCATAAATGAAATCCCAAGTCTCATCAGGCACTTACCACTCTTGTACATGGCATACACAAGGAATGATACTATGATCACAAACATGGAAATATAGGCACTGTCGCTATTTTGAGTTACGAGAGTACAAGCAGATGTTATTAGAAATATGGTGGATACGATCATATTTCTTTTATCATCAAAAGAAATAAAGGCATAGAGACCAATTGGAAATACTAGGCATAGATATGATGAGTACCAGGTTGCCTGTCCTATGGTTGAAAGAAAGCGGATGCATTCATTTGGAGATAAAGTTTTCATGATACCAATTGGGTCGATGTAGAATCTGTGCAAAGTTCCAATAGCGAAGATTATAATTGCAGATATTTCAATGATCCAAATGAATCTATTATCGATCGTGTCATTTCTGGAAATGATAAAGTAAACAAGTACAAGACCATATAGGAATAAGAGTCCCGTATACCAGCCTGAGAAACCTGTCAGTGAAGATAATTTATTCCCAGATAACAAGAAAGAAATAGTGACTAGCGAAGCGAAAACTATCATAGCTATATCAAGCTTTGAACTGATGGAAAAAGTTCTTTTATCAGATATAAAGATGAACAAAGAATACAGTATGAGGCATGCGGTCATAGCTGCCCATATCCTGAACTTGAAGATTCCCATGGCGTAGTAACCTTGAATTGGTGAGAAAACCAAAGGATACAAAGAAAAAAGGAGAGCAACATACCAATAAGAAATGATACATAGCTGCTTATCATGAGTCTTTTCCCTAAGAAGAACGTAAACGATAAATAGAAGTGCTATTACTGCAACTAGTAACCGTATTACCATGTTTTATCCTCATACAATACGCTGTGGTTAATAAAGTGGCAAAAAAAGAGCTGAAGGAATAGTCCCTCAGCTCTTATTATACATCATAATATCGATAATATTATTTTGCTTTACAGATAGAAACCATAACCTGATTTGACTTAGCATTTGTTGTATCAATTGATGATGGATCAAATGTGATTGATCTGCCATCAGCGGATGGAGTTGCTGGAAGCACATAGCTTGTGCCACCTGGAAGCACTACGATAACCTTGTATTCAGCAGCGCCACGCATATTTCCTAGAAGACCTACAGCAATGCTACCAACTTTATCGATTGAGCCATCTGTAAGGCCCTTAGCAGTCTTATTCTGGAGATAAATATCAACAGAAGGTCCTACTTCGAGGTTGTTCTGAGCTGCTACATCATTAGCAACTGCAAGAGCTGCAGAACTCTTCTTAGGATCTGTATCAAGAGTGGTTACTCTTACGTCAGAGAGGTCACTTCCCTCTTTTGCCTTAAGAGCAATACCATTTACATCATTAGCAAGGTATAAACCGTCGGCATCGGACTTAACACCACCAACAGACTTGTTTTCGAGCTTTGTTCCTTCTTCGATTGTTGCTTCCATCTGTCTTTCACCCTGAATTTCAGCTGGATCAGGCTGAGGAGCTTCGAACTTAACGACTTCTTCAGTAGAATTTTCTGATGCTGCTACCTTTGTTGCAGTTGTAGTTGGCATAAAGAATGCAATTGCTAAAGCTACAGCTGAGAGACATACTACCACTTTGCTCAAATTTTTACGCATCATAACACCTCCATGAATTAAAAATTTTAAATTCCATTTTTTTGGGGGGCTTTTTTGCCGCCGATGAAAATATGTTAGTACTCCGAAATATAAAATGCTATTAAGCGGGTATTACGAAAAAATAAAATGAAATTTTGTTTTAATAAATAATTCTAAAATTGGTGAATAAACTAAAAAGAGAAAGGTTAAACATATAGACATATTATGGTAAACTATAGCATGGGACTAAATGAATTAATTTTGAGTTGAAAAGGATTTAGCTATGCCAAAGAAATTAAACGGAACAGTAATCGTAACATATAGATGTAATGCTCGTTGCAACATGTGCAACAGGTACAAAGCTCCATCTAATCCGGAGGACGAGATCTCAATCGAGACTATTAAAAAGCTCCCTCCAATGTATTTCACTAATATCACAGGTGGTGAGCCATTTATCCGCGAAGATATCAAGGATATCGTCAGAGAGCTTCGCAAAAAGAGCGATAGGATCGTAATCTCAACAAACGGCTTTTTTACCGACAAGATAATTGACCTGTGCAAGGAGTTCCCTGACGTGGGAATCCGCATCTCTATTGAGGGCCTTGAGCAGACCAACAACGAGATCAGGGGATTACCTGATGGATTCAATAAGGGCTATACAACGCTCAAGAAGCTTCGCGAGATGGGACTTAAGGATGTTGGCTTTGGTATGACAGTTCAGGATAGAAACGCTCCTGACCTCTGCGAACTCTACAAGTTATCAGATGAACTTGATATGGAGTTTGCTACAGCCTCTCTCCACAACAGCTTTTACTTTGTTGAGGCCAAGAACATCATCCATGACAGGCCTATGGTAGCTGAGAACTTCGAGAAGCTCATAAATATGCTCCTAAAGTCCAAGAGCCCTAAGAAGTGGTTTAGAGCTTACTTTAACCACGGCCTTATCAACTACATTTATGGTCAAAAGAGACTTCTTCCCTGCGACATGAGTTTTGATACCTTCTTTATCGATCCATACGGCGATGTTATGCCATGTAACGGAACCAAGGATAAAGAGGTTATGGGAAATCTTAATAGACAGTCATGGGACGAACTTTGGAATTCACCAGAGGCTGAACGTGTCAGAAAGGTTGTGCGCCACTGCGACAGACAGTGCTGGATGATCGGCTCAGTTTCACCTGCTATGCACAAGTATATCTGGACACCTGCTCTTTGGGTTATCTGGCACAAGTTCAAGGCTCTTTTCATGAAAAAGCCTTATTCAATGTATGAGCTTAAGTGCGTTCGTGATCTTAGAGATGGCAAGGTTACAAAGCAGCAGCTTGATAGATGCAGTACCTGCGACTTTAATGCAGTTGCAAATGATGGACTTAAAAAATAAATACTTCGGAGGGTGCAGACTTGAGTTTGATGGTCAATATGCCGGTTGGCGTAGATGATTACAAAAAGTTAATAGAAGAAAACTATTACTTTGTTGATAAGACAAGGTTTATTATGTCGCTTATTGATGGCCATTCTGACGTGACACTCATTACTCGTCCTCGAAGATTCGGCAAGACACTTACCATGAGCATGCTTTATTATTTCTTTTCAAACGAAGATAAAGCTAGTAATAGAGCTCTTTTTAAGGATAGTTATATTGGAAATGCCGACGATAAAAGGTATATGCAGGAGCAGGGTAAGTATCCTGTGATATTCCTTAGTTTAAAGGATATAGAAGCTGGCAACTTTGATGATATGACTCAGCAGTTTTCTATAGTGCTGAGTGAACTATATGGCAGATTCCGTTTTTTGAGAGATAATCTGGCTGAGGATGAGATAGCTTTTTTTGATAAAGCGCTTAATAAGAGCCTTAGCAACGTGGAACTCCAGTTTTCACTAAAGACGCTTTCAAAATATTTGTCTAACTATTATCAGGAGAAGGTTGTAATCCTCATTGACGAGTACGATGCCCCTATTCAGCATGCATATGATGCCCAGGAAACATATTACAAAGAGGCAATTAGGTTTTTTAAGTCCCTACTTGGAACCACTTTGAAGACTAATGAATACATGAAGTTTTCAGTCATGACAGGGGTTCTTAGGATTGCTAAAGAGAGTATTTTTAGTGACCTCAATAATCTTGACGTTTGTTCCGTAATGGAAAAGAAATACAGCGATGTTATGGGATTTACTGACGAAGAGGTAAAAAAACTTCTTTCTGATGTTGGTGCTTCTGATAAATATGACGAGATCAAAGAGTGGTATGATGGTTACATATTTGGAAATACCGCTATTTACAATCCTTGGTCAGTTATCAGGTATGTTAGTAATGGTTGCGAGACCAAACCATATTGGATCAATACATCAGCCAATTCTATCATCAAGAATATGATGCAGAATCTTTCTTCCAGGAGGCAGGACGATCTGCAGACTCTTTTGATGGGAAAAGAAGTATCATCACTAATTCATGATGGCGTAATTTATGAAGATATTGAAAAGTCAGATGATGAGTTTTTCTCTATGCTTCTGACTACGGGGTACCTTACTCAGGATAATTATGAATCTGGCTACAGAGAGTTTTACAATTTAAAGATTCCTAACAAAGAAGTTGGCTCTGTTTACAGAAATGAGATTTTGGACAGAATGCGTAACCAGAGGGAAGTAAGGACTGAAGCCAATCTGGTAAGATATATGATAGAAGGCGATGTATTGAAGTTTGAAGAAGCTCTTAGCGACTTTGTATTAAACTATGTCAGCTTCTTTGACGCTGGAACAGAGGGCTTTTATCATGGCATGATGCTAGGACTTTTGGCTGTTTTAAATGCTGATTATGTTACTGAGTCAAATAAAGAGAGCGGATATGGTAGATTTGATTTGGCGTTATTCCCAAATAACTGCAATAATTCAGGAGTTGTGCTTGAGTTTAAAAATGCTGAAGATGAATCTGAACTTGAGAATATGGCCAAAGAGGCTTTGGCACAGATAGATACCAAGGCATATATTACTGAGTTTAAGAAACGCACGGTAAAAGAGATTAAGAAATATGGAATAGCTTTTTGTGGTAAAAAAGTTAGAGTGATTGGAGAATGACGTGAATAGACGAGGCATTCGTTATCCTGCAAAGAGAATATTGGTACTAGATGAGCTGACGCTTATAGTGGCGTTTTTTGTGACCTTGGCTATAAGATATCGCGATACCTTTAGGTATTGGACCACATTTTATGACGGACTATATATCAACTTTCTGATTGTTTTGTGTCTGGTGCAGGCGTTGGTATTTTTGGGATTTGATAAAAGGAAGAAATCTATCTTCGAAATGGACCCAGTAGAAAACCTCATGTCCGTAGTAAAGAGTAAGGTCATCCTCATAGTTCTTGGACTTCTGTACCTTTATGCAACTCAGAGAGGGGAACAGTCATCAAGATTTGTGGTGGCTGGAGTTTTAGTTCTTAGCATAATCTTTGGATTTGTGGCAAGGATGATCTGCAGGAAGAGTTATCTTAAGAATCATGACTTGAGTGCAGAATATAAAACTCTGGAAGTTACGTCTGACGAAGACGCGGCTGAGGTAATCGCTAAATACCATCAGGGTTCCTACAACGATGTGCTAGTTCATGTAATAAGCGAGGGGTATGATAATCTCCTTCGCAAACTTGACCGCGAAGGAATCCGCACTTTCATTGGAACTACAGCTCTTGATTATCAGGTTCGCTCAGGCATAATCTCAGACATTAACGGCTATGCTTCAATTCCTGCTTCTGTAAGATCGGAGCGTTTTAATTTATTTGGTATCAACTATGCAGTTTCTCGTACCGAGGAGGCAGTCCTTCATGTGATGCGTCATATCAAGGAGCTTTCCGGCGAATATATCTGTTTTTCAAACGTACACACATCAGTTATGGCTAGAGAGGATGTTAGTTACAGGGATGTCCTTAACGGCGCAACCTTTGTTTTTCCTGATGGAACACCTATTGCAACCCTTGAACAAAAGAAGGGCTATGTAGGCGCAGAGCGTGTGGCAGGACCTGACTTTATGGAGCACATGTTCAGGGATACTCAGGATGGCAGGCTTTCACATTTCTTTTACGGAGCATCCCAGGAGACTCTCGATGCCTTAAAAGAGAATCTCTTAAAGAAGTACCCTGGCATCGACATTAGAGGCATGTACTCTCCACCATTTAGAGCACTTTCCGAGGAAGAGGACAGAGCGGATGTTAACCTCATCAATGGCTCTGGCGCAGATATTATCTGGATCGGTCTTGGGGCGCCAAAGCAAGAAAAGTGGATGAATGCTCATAAGGGCGAGATAAGCGGCGTTATGATGGGCGTTGGCGCTGGATTTGACTTCCACGCTGGAACTATTAAGAGAGCACCTAAGTGGATCCAGAAGATTGGCCTTGAGTGGCTCTTTAGATTATTCCAGGACCCAGGAAGGCTCTTTAAGAGATACTTTGTAACAAATGGCAAGTTTATTTGGTATCTACTGACAAATAGAAAATAATTAGATTAGCACTGTGGGGGAATTTCATGGCAGATGCAATTAAAAAACTAATTTCAGATAGAAGGCAATTGGGAGAAGGTATATACCTTCTCTATTTTGCGCTTATGGTGGGAGCAAGGGCAGCAGGCCTTTACGAAGGAATGACCATCTATAACATCTCGCTGGTACTGGGCCTTGGACTCTTTGTTCTCAAGATGATAGTAACTCAGCATACGGTAAAAGAATATGTGGTAGCGGCTCTTTTCCTGGCTCTTGGCGGAATTGTCTATATTCATACCGGAGAAAAGGGGCTATTTGTCTGCTTTACCATGATGCTTGGAATGAAGGGCGTCTCTAGTATCAAAGTTGTAAGGTGCGGAGTTATTGTGGCTGGTGTTATCATTATCTCCAAGATATTACTTGGAGTTTTTGGCGTTACGTCGGAGATATATTATCCTCAGGAACGAGACGGCGTGGGCCTTATGTTTAGGCACGCTCTTGGTTATGCACATCCTAACACTCTGCACATGAATGTCCTGATGCTGACCATGATGCTGATGTTCCTTTTAACTGTGGCACTTATGAGAAATCATGACGTTAACACCCAGAGGATGTCTGGGTTTGTGCTGATCTTAGCATCTGTATTGGGCTTTATGTTCAATGTATATATTTTCCTGTATTCAGGCAGCAGAACAGGGCTACTAGCTAGCTTCATATATCTTTTCATAAATGCGTATCTGTACCTTAGGGGCAAGATCGGTATATTTGAAAAGATCTGCCTATATATTTCATTCCCATTTGTATGCTTTATTTCAATTGTTCTGCCATTTTTACTTGATGGTGATCTTTTTGAGTTTGTTGATAGAACGGTGTTCACAACGAGATTTTCTCTTGCAAGGTATTTTTGGAGTAACAACCATATTTCTCTCTTTGGAATAAGACTTGTTAATCCTCAGGAGAATTTAAAGACTTACGGAATCGATATGGCGCAGCTGTATCTGTTTTTACAGCTTGGTCTTGTGGCCTTTGTGGTGATAGCTGCACTTACTATCTGGTTCATCAACAGGGCTATCAAAAAAGATATGAGAGCAGAGCTGGCTGTCCTCATGGGAATGTTGTTTCTTGGCATGTGGGAGCCGCTTTTATATAACCTTGGTTTCAAGAACTTCATATATGTTTTCATGGGCCAGCTTCTTTACGAAGCTCTAAGCGGCGCTACCTTTACTGAGTCTGAGTGCACAGAAAAGAGCCTTAGCTTCTTCCAGGATATTAATCCAGAGCTTATGAAGACCACACTTTCAATAATCTCAATTTCGCTTGTAGTGGGAATTGTGGCATCAACTCTTTATCTAACATCCACTAGGACTCCTGACTATCTCTATGGTGACAGGGAGCAGAGTGAAGCTGGTGAAAGCTTTGGCATGGATCCAATGTATATTTCCGAAACTGAACTTGCTCAGATTGAAGGCAGGGGCAATATTGTCATTGGCTATGTGGATGAGACCGTGCCTATGTATCAGTTTGGCCCAGAGATCGCGGAGATGGAATACAACAAGAGAGCCGTTAGTTTTGGTGTGTGGAGCGGTGCTTTCGCCATGATCTGTTTGCTTCTTTTAAATAAACGTAGAAAAAGGTATAATGCTAACGTATGAGTAACAAATATAAAACACTTCAAACATACCTGCTGTGGATGATCGACATGGCATGTATCATAGTAAGTTACGTATTTGCCACATGGCTCAGATTTAATAGTAAAAGAGACTACGGAGACAAGACACTGCACTACATGGTGTGCGTTGTTTTTCTCCTGTTTTGTACTGTCTATGTTTTTCTTGCTGACTGGAACAGGGATTTTATCATTCGTGGATATTTCAAGGAACTTATGGCAGTTATCAAATTTGTAGGACTGATGCTGGTTGCAAGCCTTGTTATCGTTTACTTTCTGCAGTGGTCGGGCATTCTCTCCAGATTTGTTATTGGTAACTTTATCTGGATGGATATTGTCCTTACTTATGTAGCGAGGATCCTTTTTAAAAATGTCTTTAGAAGGCACATTTCAAGCGCATCCAACGCAGTTCGTGTTGTGGTTGTGGCTGAAAGAGAGCTTATGGAGGCTACTATAGGCAAGCTCCTTGCTGAGTCTGATGGTGTTGGATACAAGATTGTAAGGGCATACAGTGCAGATGTAGACAAGGTTCTTGAGAGTTATGCGGCCAAGAAGTCCGGGACAAAAGAGCCTTTAGAAGACTCTGCTTCCAAGAAATCAGATGGTGAGTGGTACATCGGAGATATCCATATCCACGAAGGCATTCAGAATCTTACATCAAGGCTTATAACAGATCCTTTTGACGAGGTATTTATCAATACACCTAATATTCCTCAGAGAGCTATGCAGGATATCATCCTTGGCTTTGAGGAGATGGGCGTTACAACCCACTACAATCTTGAACTTCCAAGTATTGGCAAGGCCAACACCCAGTTTGATGACTTCCTTGATTATTCAGTCATCACCTACACCATGCACAAGACCAGCTACAAGAGACTTTTTATCAAAAGAATCATCGATGTAATCGGCGCTTTGGTAGGACTTGTCATTACTGGAATCATTACCCTTTTCCTTGCGCCAGCTATCAAGCTTGATTCTCCTGGTCCTGTTTTCTTTTCACAGACAAGAATTGGTAAAAATGGTAGAAGGTTCAAGATCTACAAGTTTAGGTCTATGTACATAGACGCTGAGGAGAGGAAAAAAGAGCTGGAGTCTCAGAACGAGATGAAGGGTCTTATGTTCAAGATGGAGAACGATCCTCGTGTTACCAAGGTTGGAGCATTTATCAGAAAGACCAGCCTTGATGAGTTCCCTCAGTTTTTGAATGTCCTTAAGGGAGATATGTCCCTTGTGGGAACAAGGCCACCAACAGAGGCTGAGTTCCAGCACTACAATGAGCATTACAGACGTAGGCTCTCCATGACACCAGGTCTTACAGGACTTTGGCAGATCAGTGGCAGAAGCGACATCGAGGATTTTGACGAAGTTGTTAAGCTTGACCTTAAGTACATCGACAACTGGAGCCTTACAGAGGATTTCAGCATCCTGCTTCAGACGGTTTATGTGGTTCTTTTTGGCAAGGGAGCTAAATAAGAGAAAAGTAATATTTGCTAGGGATACATTGGCAAGAAAGTGTAGATATGTTAGATAAGAATATTGATTTAAATGGAAAAAGAGTTTTAGTAACAGGAGCAGCTGGATTTATCGGATCTAATCTGTGTAAAGAGCTGTTGAAAGAGTTTAAGGACATTCATATTTATGGAATTGATAATATGAATGACTACTATGATCCAAAGATTAAGGAACAGAGACTTAAAGAAGTATTGGAGTTATCTGCAACTAAAGGTGATGAAGAAAAATACGCTGAGGATGATGCTCCATTTGTTTTTGAGCGTGGAAGTATTGCAGATAGAGATGCTATTGATGATATCTTCAAGGAGTTCAAACCAGAGGTAGTAGTTAACCTTGCTGCACAGGCAGGTGTTCGTTACTCTATCGAGAATCCTGATGCATATATCGAGGCAAACCTTATTGGATTCTATAATATCCTTGAAGCCTGCCGTCACTCCTATGATGCAGTTAAAACTGATGCCAATGCAGACTACAAGGGGGTTGCACATCTTGTTTATGCTTCAAGCTCCAGCGTTTACGGCAGCAACAAGAAGATTCCATACAGCGTAGAGGATAAGGTTGATAATCCGGTATCTCTTTATGCTGCAACCAAGAAGTCCAATGAGCTCCTTGCTCACGCATATTCTAAGCTCTACGGAATTCCTTCAACGGGTCTTCGCTTCTTTACTGTTTATGGACCTGCCGGAAGACCAGATATGGCATATTTTGGATTTACCAACAAGCTTGTAAAGGGTGACAAGATCAAGATCTTTAATTATGGCAATTGCAAAAGAGACTTCACTTTTGTTGATGATATCGTAAAGGGCGTTGTAAACGTAATGCAGGTGGCACCAGCAGAAAACGAGAATGGTGTTAAGTACAAGGTTTACAACATCGGTAATAATGATCCTGTTAACCTCCTTGATTTTGTGGATATTCTCCAGCAGGAGCTTATAAGTGCAGGAGTACTGCCTGAGGATTATGACTTTGAAGCTCACAAGGAGCTTGTTCCTATGCAGCCTGGCGACGTTGAGGTTACCTATGCTGACGTCACAGCTCTCCAGGAAGATTTTGGATTTAAGCCAGCAACACCACTTCGCGACGGCCTTAGAGCTTTTGCTAAATGGTACAAAGAGGTTTACTGTTAATGTTTAGTTATAAAACACCAAAGTGGAATATTAAGTTTGATGCCAAAAAGCTCAGTATCTTTTTTACATGTATATATGTACTGAGCCTTATTCCTATGCTTGTTTTGGGATTCTATGATTTCCCGTCAGCTGATGATTTCTCTATGGTTATGCAGCCTCATCACTATTTTGTGGAAACAGGTAATTTACTTGGAACCTTAGGCGTATGGCTTCAGAAGTCATATTATGTGTATTCGAATTATGAAGGATACTTCTTTTCTATAATGCTCACATGCATTTGTCCTGGAATATTTGGTGAGGGCTTTTATGTTCTGACTCCCTTTATTATTCTGGGAATGCTGACTTTCGGCGTGTGCTACTTTTTTGACGCCTTGTTTGTACGAGTTTGGAAGCTGGATAAAGACCTTACGAATATAGTAAGGATGATCGTTTTAACAGTAATGGTTCAGTGCATTCACGGAGAGGGCATCCGCGTAGAAGCCTTCTATTGGTACGCTGGAGCCATTAACTATACATTTACCTTTGGAATGGCATTTTTCTGGTTGGGACTTCTTCTTCGTTCTATTTACGATGAAGACGAGAAATCTAGAAAGAGAAAGCTCATCTGGGCTAGCATCTGGGGCTTTTTCATGGGCGGAGCCAATTACCTTACAGCCCTTGAACTTGCAATCTGCTCAGTGATAGCTCTTTTCCTACTGATCATGATAAGGTTTATGAAAAAGAGTTCTTTTAAGCTGGAAGGCGTATCTGATGCCCAGCAAAAGAGCTTTGGGTTTATCTGGATTCCAACGCTGCTTAATCTCATCGGCTTTGGATTTGCCTGCTTTGCTCCGGGAATTGCTACAAGAGCCCAGGAGACTAATCAGACAGGACCTGTCAAAGCAGTTTTTTTATCAATGTATTCGACCTTTGATGTAATGATGAATCAGATGCTGAGATGGGAGATCCTGGTAGCTTTTGTACTCCTTATTCCTATTTGCTGGAAGCTTGCTGAGGGTCTTAAACAGAAATTAGAGCATCCGATCATGTTTGGACTTTTTGCTTTCCTTATGGTTTCATCAAATGTTACACCGCCAATCTATGCGGTATCTAACTTTGATGCAGGGAGACTACGGGCTCTGGCATTTTTTGAGTTTGTGTTCATGATGAGCCTTGTGATGTTTTATTTTACGGCGTGGATGAGGCAGCACATCCTGGGAGCCAACGGTAGCAGTGTTGCAGGAGCTGATAACCATGGAGATAAGGGCGGTAGCAAGCTCTTTTCACATGCATCATCCATGATGATAGCAATATGCGTAGTCTTCATTGCTCTTGGTTCTGAACTCTGCGTGATTCCTGAGAGAGACTATTACTGTGCCACATCGGCACTTAATGATATAATGAGTGGAGATGCGTCCAAATATCGCGCAGAGAACATGGAGAGACTTTCTATTCTCAAGGATGATTCGGTGAAAGAAGCAGTTCTTTTACCACATACTGTCCGTCCGGAAATGCTCTTTTACCAGGATATAACATATGATGCAGGGGAGTGGATAAATTACACTACGGCAGATTATTACTACAAAGATAAGCTTTATATATTTAATGAGAATGAAGAGGAATGAGGGATTAGGTAATGCAGGAAATTAAAGAACCATACAAGCTATTGGAGTTTAAGGAATACGGCGATGAGAGAGGAAACCTTGTTGTAGCAGAAGGTTCAGGCTTTGATATTCCTTTCGACATCAGAAGAGTCTTTTACATGTCAGGCTCTGACCCGGATATCAGACGAGGCATGCACGCAAACCGCTATACAAAGTTTGTTTTGATCAATGTCAGCGGAAGCAGTAAAGTCCTTGTGGACGATGGTCACAAAAAAGAGATAGTTGTTCTGGACAAGCCTAGAATGGGCCTTTATCTTGGACCAATGGTATGGAAGGAAATGTACGATTTTTCTCCTGATTCAGTTCTTTTGGTTCTGGCAAGTGAACACTACATCGATAGCGAATATCTTCGTGATTACGATGAATTTATAGAAGAAGTTAAAAAGGGAGAAAACTAAGAAGTACTATGAGTAAGATTTCTATTGTTATTCCGGTTTATTGGAACTCCGATACACTGGAGATGTTATACGATGACATGAAGGAAAAGATCCTTGGACAGATCGGCGACTACGAGATCGTATTCGTAGATGACGGCTCTGGCGACAATTCCTGGGAGATCATTCAAAAGATCGCAGCAAAGGATCCTAACGTAGTTGCAACCAAGCTTTCAAGGAACTTTGGAGAGCACGCAGCAATTCTTGCAGGTCTTTCAGTTTGTACCGGTGATTGCGCAGTTACCAAGCAGGCTGACCTTCAGGAAGATTCTACACTTATTCTGGACCTCTACGAGAGCTGGAAGAAAGGCAACAAGGTTGTACTTGCTATCCGTGGTCAGCGCGATGAGAACCCTGTCAAGAAGTTCTTTGCAGGCTGCTATTACTGGCTTGTTAGAAAGACTATCAATAAGGACATGCCTCAGGGTGGATGCGACTGCTACCTTGTAGACAGAAAAGCTATCGAAGTACTTAAGCTAATGGATGAAAAGAACTCATCCCTTACCCTTCAGGTTATGTGGATAGGCTTTAAGACTGAGAAGATCTACTTCCACAGAAAGGACCGCGAGGTTGGTGAGTCCCGCTGGACTCTTGGCAAGAAGATCAAGCTTGTCGTTGACTCTATGATGAGCTTTTCATATTTTCCTATCAGATGCATGGCAACACTTGGTTTCTTCTTTGCGCTATGCTCACTTATCGGAATCATCATGGTTATCAGAGAGAAGATCGTAACAGGAACTCCTATCCTTGGATATGCGTCTCTTATGGCGGTTGTCCTCTTTGGATTTGGTGCTATGTTCATCATGCTCTCGATTTTGGGAGAATATATCTGGAGAACTCTTGAAGAGTCCAGAAAGCGTCCTCCATTTATCATTGATGTTGTGAAAAGACATGACGATAAAGAGTAAACACATGTAAAAATATATAGGTAGTTGATATGTATATGTGTATATGAATGTATGTATGGAGAAATGTACATGTATAGATATGGAATATAGAAAGGCGAAAAGTTATGGATAAGATTATGCAGAGCCGTATGGATAGAGGCTTTGAAAGATATCAGGATGAATATGAAAAGAAGGCTCTTGAAGTCCTTCGCTCAGGATGGTACATCCTTGGCAAAGAGGACGAGGCTTTTGAAGAAGAGTTTGCAAAATACATCGGAACCAAGTACTCAGTTGGACTTGCCAGCGGACTTGATGCACTTTGGCTTGCATTCAAGGTTCTCGGAATCGGTGAGGGCGACGAAGTAATCGTTCAGGGTAACACATATATTGCCAGCGTTATGGGTATTACGATCAACGGAGCAACACCAGTTATCGTTGAGCCTGATGAATATTATCAGATCGATGCTGACAAGATTGAAGAAAAGATCACAGATAAAACTAAGGCAGTTCTTGTTGTTCACCTTTATGGTCAGGCTGCTAACATGACTAAGATCGTAGACATCTGTAAGAGACATAATCTCAGACTTGTTGAGGACTGTGCTCAGTCCCATGGCGCATGCCACAATGGCCAGATTACAGGAAGCTTTGGTGATTTTGGATGCTTTTCTTTCTATCCATCCAAGAATATGGGAGCTTTCGGCGATGCAGGTGCTGTTACAACCAATGATCCTGAGCTTGCTCGTCTCATGAAGATCTACAGAAACTACGGTAGTGAGAAGCGTTACTACAACATGGTAGTAGGTGCTAACTCAAGACTTGATGAGCTCCAGGCAGGTCTCCTTAGAGTTAAGTTAACTCACATGGATGAGATCACAAAAGAAAGAGAAGAGCTTGCTAAGGTATATGCCGATGGCATCAACAACGACCTTGTTATCAAGCCTGTTGTCCGCGATGGTTCAACAAGCGTATGGCACCAGTATGTTCTTAGAGTTCCTAGTAAGTTTGATGAAAACGGTAAGCTCGTAGGCGAGAACATGCGTGACAAGTTTAAAACTTATCTTGAGGAGAAAGGCATCACAACAATCTGCCACTACCCAATCCCTCCTCACAGATCAGAAGCTTATGCTTACCTCAATCTTCCAGAGGGTAGCCTTCCTATTACTGAGCGCTACGCTAATGAGGTTATCTCTCTTCCTATTTACACGGGCATGTACAAAGAAGAGCAGGAGCGCGTAATCGAGGCTGTTAACAGCTTCAAGGGGTGACGCTCCGCTTCGGAGAGAACGTGTATAGCGGCGGTGCTTGGCATGCGGATTGCTTTAAAAATTGAAAAAAGGCATGCCAAAATCAGCAAGATTAAGGTTTGCCGGCATGTAAAAAGCAAGAAAAATTCCCCAAGGCATGCCGATACCTTATAAAACAAGCTTAAAATGGCATGCAAAAAGCTTTATAGTAGCAAAAAGGCATGCCGGAACTTGATAACAAGTTAAATGCGACACGTAAAAAATTAAAATACATGCTACAAGCATATATAGAAGTGTATATTTAGGTTTTTGGTTTTATTATGACCATTTAAGGGCTTTGAAAAACGTCAGTACTTAGGTGCTGTTTTTTAGCACCATAGTACTGCTACGTTTTTCACAGAGCGAGAGCGTCCCGCAAATGATCAAAATACAGAAAATGCCGTACGAAAGGATATTATGAATATAGTTTTATTGTCTGGTGGAAGTGGTAAGAGACTTTGGCCACTTTCAAATGATGTCAGATCCAAACAGTTTATAAAGATGTTCCACCCTATTGAAGGTGGCGATGAACTTGAGTCTATGGTTCAGCGTGTATATGGTCAGATCAAAAGAGCTGACGCAGACGCTACTGTAACTATCGCAACCAGTAAGTCACAGGTTTCTGCAATTCACAATCAGCTGGGCGATAAGGTTTCAGTTTGTGTAGAACCAACCAGAAGAGATACATTTCCAGCTATTGCTCTTGCAGCAGCTTTTTTGCAGGATAAACTCGGTGTATCAAGAGATGAAGCGGTTATTATCTGCCCTGTAGATCCATATGTTGATGATAGCTACTTTGATTGCTTCAATGAACTTGAAAAGATGGTAAAGTCTGGTGACTACAACTTAAACCTTATGGGCGTTGAGCCAACCTACCCATCAGAAAAATACGGCTATATTCAGCCTGAGAAACCAGAGCACATCAGCAAGGTTTCAGCCTTTAAGGAAAAGCCAGATGTAGAGACTGCTCAGAAATATATTGACGAAGGCGCTCTTTGGAACTGCGGCGTATTCGCATTTAAGCTTGGATATATCATCGATAGAGCTCACGAGCTCATTGATTTCAAAGATTATCAGGATCTGTTCGATCACTATGAAGACTGTAACAAGATAAGCTTCGACTACGCAGTAGGCGAGCATGAAACTTCAATCGGAGTAGTTCGCTATTCAGGATCCTGGAAGGATATCGGATCATGGAATACTTTTGCAGAAGAGATGCATGAGAACATGATCGGTAAGGGCGAGATGGATGAAGAGTGCGTCAACAGTAACGTTGTAAACGAGCTTAATATTCCAATCATTGCAATGGGCCTTAAGGATATGGTAGTTGCAGCTTCTAACGACGGTATCCTTGTTGCAGACAAGGGTAGATCAAGCTTTATCAAGCCTTACGTTGAGAGACTTACTCAGCACATCAGATACGCAGAGAAGTCCTGGGGATCATTTACAGTTGTTGATGTTCAGCCGGAAGCTTTGGTCATTAGAGTAGTTCTTTTGCCAGAGCATAGACTTCACTACCACAGCCACGAACACCGCGATGAAGTGTGGACTGTTATGAGCGGCGAGGGAACTGTGATCCTTGATGATGTCAAAAAAGACGTGAAGGCCGGAGATGTGATCTCCATAAAGGCAGGTCAGAAGCATACTGTTATTGCCAAGACTGAACTTGTACTGAATGAAGTTCAGGTGGGAAAAGAAATAAGTGTAGAAGACAAGATTAAATATGACTTCCCAGTATGAAAACAATAAACATGGAAACTTCTTATGTTTGGATTCATAAAAAATGGAGAACGCATGAAGAAAGAATTAGGAATTGATAAGTTTATCAAAAATCTAATAAGTAAATATCTCTTTGAAATCTGCATGCTTGCTATGATCTTTGCTGCTACAGCTATCAGATGCAGGTTTGCTTCAGAGACAACTCTTTCTCCTGATTATGAGAGCTACTACAAGCCATGGGTGGATTTCTATAGAGAAAACGGCATTATCAAAGGCCTTGGTAACGCTATTGGCGACTATTATGTTCCACTTAATGTGCTGTATGCTCTTTGTAGTCTCCTTCCTGTGGAGCCATGGATTCCACTTTCAGTAGTGACCTATGTTTGCGAGATGCTATCTGCATGTTCTATTTTTGGAATTTTCTATGTCCTTACAGGACGCAAGCACCATTCCATGTTTGCTGGAGTGGCTACACTGTTTCTTCCATTTGTTGCCTTTAACGGCTCTCTTTGGAAGCAGGTGGATTCCATCTATACCTGTTTTATTTTGATCTCAATCTACCACATGCTGAAGCAACACTACAGAGCAACCTTCATCTGGTATGGAGTTGCCTTTGCAGTAAAGCTCCAGTCTGTGATCTTTTTGCCGGTTCTCATAATTCTCTATATTACTGAGGGCTTCCACAGCTATGACAAAGTGGTCAAGGATGCGCAGGCTAGAAACAGCTTTAGCATTTTGGAGTTTTTGTGGATCCCTGCAATCTATCTGATGGCAGGACTTCCTGAAGTTCTCTGTGGTAATGGCCTTAGGAGAACCTACCTTTCATACCTTTATCAGACAAGGGAACTTGATTCTGAAGGCTATGGAATGGTTTCATTTTTCCCAAATCTATACAATCTTGGTTTTGATGACTATGACAGTCTTCTTTCAACAGCGGCTATCATGCTGACTTTTGCGGTGTTTGTCATCATCACCTACACCTGCTACAGGAAAAAGGAAAATCTTGATAAGAGAACAGTTCTTTATCTTGCCATCTGGACAGCCTGGACCTGCGTTGTGCTCCTTCCTGGAATGCACGAAAGGTACGACTATTCAGTACTGCTCCTTCTGACTCCTTTTGCGATCCTTCTTAGGAAAAAGATCCTGTGGCCTATGCTTATTGCAAATATCTGCTCCCTTGCTGTTTATGCAAGAACCTTGTTCAGAGCAGATGACCTTATAAATATGCCGGTAGTATCACTTTTCTACGTGGCAGCGTACCTTTATGTGACCATAGATATCATGAAGCTCATAAATGGCGATACTGGAGAAAAGTACGGTGAAGCTTAAGAAAGTTTTTTTTAACATAATATTATTCTGCCTGATGGTGGCAGCTCTGACTGTGCTTGGAGCCAGCATTCTCACTACTATCACCTATGAAATGCATGTGGATGTGGATTTCCCTCACTACGTTAGAGAGAACATCCCGCTGCTCCTGATTTCATTGATACTCGTATTTGGAATCTTTGCTTTTCTTAAGTCAAAAGATGTATTTACCAGCAAAAAGATGATCGGCTTTGCTCTTGTCTTTTGCATCGCCTACTGCCTGATGCTGATCCTTGTGATAAAACCTCAGCCCGTTAATGATTCCAAGACCTTGGATGATATAATAAATGCCTTTATGGCAGGGGATTATTCGTCCTTAACTCAAAAGGGCGGGTATTTGTTTATTTGGCCTTTTCAGCTTGGCTATGTCTATTTTGGTCAGCTTGTATGCAGTATCTTTGGAACTGGAAATTATCTGGCATGGGATATACTGCAGCTTGTTTCCATCGTCATCACAGTAGACCTTATCTACAAGATGACCTGGGAGATGTTTGAAGATAGAGAGATCTGCGGTATCATGGCTCTTATGTCCGCAGGGTGCCTTTTTTTCTATAATTATGTGACCTATATCTATGGCGACATCCTTAGTATGGCGCCTCAGACCTTGGCTTTATATTTCATGATCCTTTATATGAAAAGAGATAAGGTTAGATACGGGCTTTTATCTGGCATTTTCATTGCTATAGCCGTTATGTTAAAGACAAATTGCGAGATTGCAGTTATTGCACTTATAATGATGGTGCTCCTCCACACTGTTAGAGAGCACAAGCTTGCTAACACTGTAGGAAGAGATGTCAAGAGAACAATAGTTATCATTGCGGCAATGCTGGTCATGGTATTTGGCATCAAGACAGCTGTTAATACCCATTACTGCGCACTTACTGGTCTTGAGGAGATTCCGGCAGGCAGCCCTTCGGTATCCCACATAGCTATGGGACTTCAGGAAAGCGACCTTGAGGATGGATGGTACAACGGCTACAATTACCGTGTCTTTGATGAAAATGACTATGATACAGACAAAACCAAAGAGGCAGCGATAACTGAGATAAAGAGACGCTTAGCTCTTTTTACAGAGCATCCATTGTACGGGGGAAGATTCCTTGCAAGGAAGTTCCTGACGCAGTGGGCTGACCCGGTTTGCATCTCGACACACAATCTTGACCTTGTATCAAGGCATGTTGATGATCAGCCGGCCTTTTGTAAGTCTCTAGTCTTTGGTAAGACCAATTCGATTTTACGATGGATCATGAATGTATTTATGACCTTTTGTTATTTTGGAATTGTGGTATACTTATTTAATGTTTTAGAAAAGGGTGAAGTTTCAGATTCAGAAATGCTGATACTGATACTTATATTTGGTGGCATTATGTTCCATGAATTCTGGGAAGGATCATCGAGATATGCCATGAGATATTATGTTTACTGGCTCCCATTTGCTGCATTCGGCATCAGGGAAACGCTGGACATGATCTCCAAAAAGCTTAAAAGATAAGATTAAGAATATAAAGAATATTAGGAAGTAGGTTTTAGTTATGCCAATAAGAATCAATAGTTTCATGGGTAAATTTGGATGGTTTGCAAGGAAGCATTTCCCAATGCTTGCAAGTAACGCTTACCTTAAATTACAGTTTGCTACAAGAAGCAAGTCTCAGAAAAAGTACTGCGATTATTTCCTTAACGCAGAAGAAATTCCAATGCCAAATGTAGTAAATATCGAGACTATCAATAGATGTAACTCCACATGTTCATTCTGTACAGCAAACGTAAACGCAGAGTGCAGACCACTTGCCAAGATCGACGACGACCTTTACAAGAGCATTATTGATCAGCTTGCTGACTGGGGCTACAAGGGACATCTTACTCTTTATGGAAATAACGAGCCATGGCTTGACACCAAGATTGTTGAGAGACACAAATACGCAAGGGAGAAGCTCCCTGATTGCTTTATCTTCATGTCAACAAACGGTTTGATCCTCAGTGTAGACAAGCTCAAGGCAATCAAACCATATATCAATCAGCTCATCATCAACAACTACTCAATGGAGATGAAGCTCCACAAGAGTATTCAGGAAGTATATGACTACGTTAAGGCTAATCCTGAGGAGTTCAAGGATCTCGATATTCAGATCCAGATGAGATACCTTCAGGAAGTTCTTACAAACAGAGCAGGAAGTGCTCCAAACAAGCAGGAGACAAAGAAGGTCATCAAGGAGACATGTCTTTTACCATTTACAGACATGTGGATCATGCCAAATGGCAAGATGGGTCTTTGCTGTTGTGACAACTTTGAAAAAACTGACTTTGGCGACCTTACCAAGATGACTCTCAAAGAGGCGTGGGGAAGCGAAGCCTTCCAGAAGGTTCGTAGAGCGATTGCAGATGGCAGACAGAATTATCCGTTCTGTAAGCACTGCGACTTTATCGATGCAGGCTTCCGTATGCAGCTTGTAAACGCTATCCTGAGTGGGGACCAGGATGCTGCCAATAAGCTTGGCGGACACGAGCGTATGAAGATTGGTAAAAAGAACAACGAAGACGACAACATTAAGTAAAAAGTATTTGGGGCTAAGAATATGAGGAGATTATCCATTGGTAAGTGCATAGTATTTCTGTTTCTCTTATTTGTTGTGATTTTTTATTCCGCAATTGGAGAGAATAGTTATATTGCCATCCAGGATAATCTTGACCTCTTTCAGGCCCAGTTTGCAATGCTTCAAAATACAGGGAGCTTCTTTGCACAGTATGTGCATGCTCCATTTTTAGGCGGTGTATCAAGAGACGTGCTCCCAAGTGAGCTTTCTTTGTACACTGTCCTTTTTATGTTTTTACCACCTTTTGCAGCCTATGTTACAGGATATGTCCTTAAGGTCATCATTGCTGTATTTTCAATGAGGATCCTTCTTTTAGAGGTTATCTATGAGAAGACTGAAGCTGGCAAGAAGTATGGAAATTTCAGTATCAATCCGGTTTTCTATGATGATCATGTTGATAATTTTGCTACTTTAACAGGTCTTTTGTATGGCGTACTTAATCTTTTCCCGGCTTTTGGGATTCCATTTGCGTCAATTCCTTTGATCATATTTTTACTTATCAAAGCTTATAGGGCGGGAACAGAAGCTAAAGGCCCGGGAGCTTCCTTTAAAAAGAGCTTTAAATGGCTGTTTTTGATCTTCTTATTCCCATTTGTTTCCTATTTCTCATATCTTGGATTCTTTATCCTGGGATATTTGTTTATAGCCATCATCTGGCTCTGGATTAAGGACAAAAAGTTTTCTTTTAGCCTTTTATATGCGCTGATCTTCCTTACTATTGGAAATGTGGTATTTGAGTACAGACTCTTTTACCTGATGCTATTTACTGATACGCCAACTATCAGAGAGACTATGGTCCAGACTTATCTCTCTGCTCCTGATATTTTGGGGGAAATGGGAAATATCTTTGTTAACGGCATGATGCATGTTGACGACCTTCACAAGTTCTTTATCATGCCTATCTGCGCAGTTTACTTCATTTACCTTAATGCGAAGTACATAATTGACAGAGATTTTGAGGGTATCTTTACTGATTACTTTAATCTTGGAGTTTTGATCCTTGTATTTAACTGCGTGGTTTACGGCCTTTACTATTCAGAGCCTGTGGAGTTTGTGATAGAAACGCTCCTTCCTCCACTTACAGGGTTCCAATACAACAGGACAATCTTCTTTAATCCGTTTATCTGGTGCGTTCTTTTGTTCATCATCGTTTACAGATGCTATAAAAAGAACTCTGACAACAAGTTTAGAAGACATAAGTCAAAGGGCGCTCTTAACTTCATGCTCTTTATGCAGTATGTTGTGATAATTGTAGCTATAGGCATAGTTCTTTTAACTCCTACAAGATACAATGACCTTTATAGAACAGCTCTTTTGACAGCAAGACAGGAACTGTTCCATCACGAAAACGATGACCTTAATTATAGAGAGTTCTATTCAACAGAGCTCTTTGACAAGATAAAAGAGGACCTTGATTACAACGGCGAGGATTACTGCGTTGCCTATGGCATGCATCCTGCAATCCTTGAGTACAACGGCTTCTACACACTTGATGGCTATCTGGGATTCTATCCTCAGAGCTACAAAGAGAGATTTAGAGAGGTTATTGCACCGGCCCTTGAGAGAATGGAGCCTACAAGACTTTACTACGATGACTGGGGAGCAAGGTGTTATCTATACTCTGGTTCTGACCTTTCAATAGTCATGGCAACAAAGAGTATGACTGGTGTTACAGATACAGATATTTATATCAATGCACAGTCACTTAAGGACCTTCATTGCAAGTACATTCTATCAAGGATTGAGATCTCTAATGCCGAGGAAACAGGCATTGAGCTTATTGGAACCTATGAAGATAAGAGCTCACCATATACTATTTATGTATATGGATTTCCGGAAACCTGAAAGAAGCTGGTGAAATCCTGATTGGTTGTCATTTGATTCATTAGAGGTTACAATAATTAAGCTACAGACTTGAAATACAAAAAATTTTTGCAACTGGCAAAATAGATGATAAAAGAGGTACAGATGGATAAGATCGCAGTTTTGATTCCATGCTACAACGAAGAAAAGACAATTGGTAAGGTTATCAGAGATGCCAAAAAGGCACTTCCTGAGGCTACTATATATGTTTACAACAATAACTCCAAGGACCGCACAGCTGAGATTGCAGAGGCTGAGGGTGCTGTAGTTCGCAATGAATACATGCAGGGCAAGGGCAATGTTATAAGGAGAATGTTCCGCGAGATCGATGCCCTTGTATATGTAATGGTTGACGGTGATGACACATATCCTATGGAGTCAGCACCTGAGATGGTTGACCTTGTTCTTAACCATAATTCAGATATGGTTGTTGGTGACAGATTATCAAGCACCTACTATCAGGAAAACAAGAGACCATTCCACAACTTTGGAAACAATCTCGTAAGAGGCAGCATCAACAAGCTCTTTGGATGTAACATCAGAGATATCATGACTGGCTTTAGAGCATTCAGCTATGAATTCGTTAAGACATTCCCTGTTCTATCAAAGGGATTTGAGATTGAGACAGAGATGACTATCCACGCTGTCTACAATAACATGCAGATCGACAACGTAGTTATTGACTATAGAGATCGTCCGGAAGGATCAGAGTCCAAGCTCAACACTTACGCTGATGGATTTAAGGTGCTTAAGACTATTGCAAGACTTTACAGAAGCTACAAGCCATTTGGATTTTTCTCAATCCTTGCTGGTCTTCTTGCTATACTTTCAGCTATCTTCTTTGTTCCAATCCTTCAGGAGTACTGGGCAACACACCTTGTTCCAAGGATACCAACACTTATCGTGTGCTGCTTTGTTATGATGGCTGCTGTACAGAGCTTTTTTGTAGGAGTGCTCCTTTCTACAATGGCTATCAACAACAGAAGAGAATTTGAGATGCAGCTGAACATGCTTCAGAGGCACAAAGAGACGGATTATTCAGATAATGAAAAGTAATAATAAAAAATTAGTTTTAAATGCATCAAAAGACTTTATATTCAGCGTACTTGCGCTGGTAATCTATAACGGTGTCCTTCAGCTTCTGATCTACCCAAGACTTGAGACTTATGTTGGGGCGGATGCTTTTGGCACCGTTCTTTATTTGATATCTGCAGTGTCCATCATGGGTGCAGGCTTTGGTACCGCCGGTAGCTACTCACGTATGGTAGCCAAAAAAGACAGAACAGAAGCAAACGGTGATTACAACCTTTTCCTTCTGATCATCACCCTGATATCGATACCTGTAACTATAGGTTCACTTATTGCGATCCATAGCCTTGATCTTATCCAGTTTATCTGGGTATTTGTGCTGATGGCTATAACTGTTGCCAGATACTATTCTGATGTTGAATACAGGATGAACATTAAGTTCCTTGATTACTTCCTGTTCTTTACATCAGTTTCTTTGGGCTATATCTTAGGCCTTAGGTTATATAGATACACAGGCAACTGGGTTATTACGATCCTTACAGGTGAAGTCTTTGGTATCATCTACACCGTGGTAAGAGGCAGGATCTTTAGGGCGCCATTTACAGAAATTTCCAGTAGCTTTAAAGAGAATATGAAATCTCTTTTCTTTATATCTGCCAGTAATTTGCTGGGTGCACTGATCCTTCACTCAGACAGGATCTTATTAAGACTTGCGGTTGGTTCAAGGGAAGTTACAATTTACTACACAGCAAGTCTTGTGGGTAAGATCGTAGCAATGCTCACAACTCCGCTAAACGGCGTTATCATAAGCTATCTTACTAACTACAAGATAGAGCTTAATAAAAAGAGATTTGGGATCATCGCAGCAGCATTCCTTGTGCTTACAGTTATTGGAGCTATTTGCTGCACAGGAGTATCATATCTTTTTGTACAGATAATGTATCCTGATGTTTTTGAGGAGACTGTTCCATATTTCTTTGTGGCAAACTTAGGACAGATCCTTTACTTCATATCAGGTTCACTTATGGTCATCATCATGAGCTTTTCTGCTGAGAAACTGCAGCTTCTTATAAATGCAGTTTACGCGGTAGCTTTCTGCATAGTAGTTATTCCTATGACTTATACGCTGGGACTTCCCGGAATAGCTTACGGACTTGTGATAGTTAATCTTGTGAGATTTGGATTTACCATGATCCTTGGCATGAAAAAGCTTAATAAGATTCAAAAGGAAGCTGTTAGCACCGATAATTAATTATCGAAATAACATCAACTTCTTAAGACTTTCTTAAGATTAACAGCAGATTTCCTTAATTTTTTTGCTTTTCTATTTCCAAATCCGAAACAAGTGGTAGAATGAGTTTTGTTAGGAGGAATTACGAGAATGAAAAGAAAACTAATGGCTGCAATGGCAGTTATATCGACAATTACAATAATGGTATCAGGTTGCGGCCTTAAGAATAATGATGTTCAGACAGCAAATGAGTATGTGGGAGATGAGGCTTCCAATGAAGATTCTGCTGAGGATGATGCAGCGTCAGTTAGCTCAATCGTAGTTATGGAAGGTCTTGCAGAGCCTACTTTTGAAGAGTCAAGCGCTTCTGCTTCTACATCAACAGTTGATAAGCAGGCAGCGGCTGATGAAGATCAGACAGTTATGGTATTCTTTGGAGATAGCCAGATGGCAAGCGGAAGAGGAGATGGAACAGATATCCCTTCACTTGTTTCTCAAAGAGTTCCTCATTCAGTAGTTTATAACCTTGGTATTGGTGGTACTACAGCAGCTCTTGAAGCTTCATCATCATCAGTTGATCCAGCTACTATGAATTCAGATAGCTTCATCGGTATGGCTTATGCATACTCAGGACAGGCAGATAGAAATGCAGTTCTTGCAAGCCATCCGGAAGTTCTTGAGACTATGAACAAGATCGATCCTGCAAAGGTTGATTACTATGTTATCGAGTATGGTGCCAACGATTTCTTTAGCGGCAACCCTATCGATTACACCCAGTATGATGGTGACAACAGAATTCATGCCTATTATGATGCTATGTGCGCAGGTATTGATATCTTAAAGAAGATGAGCCCTGATGCCAAGATCATTATCATGACTCCATTCTATGGAATCTACAAGGATACAAACGATGCATTTATCGGTGATACATATGTTGTAAGTAACGGATATGGCACACTTGCTGATTACGCAAAGAAGGCCAAGAATGTTTCTGAGGATGAAGGATGCATCGACTTTGACGGAATGTTCAGAGAGCACTCAGATCTTTATCTTGATACTGCTGAGCAGTACCTTATAGATGGTGTTCACCTTACACTTACAGGTAGACAGATATTTGCAAGACTTCTTGCTCATATCCCTAATTTCTACGAAGGTTATGAACCATACGCTTACCTTGAGCGTGATAACATCGAAATTGCTAATTTCGATCCTGATGAGTACTTCAGATTCAGACATGATCTTATGCAGCAGTATTATCCAGAAGCTTGGGCCAAGATGCAAAACGGCGAGTATCTTCTTGCACCACCTGTAACTCAGGAGGAAATTGATGCTTCATCTGTAGAGGCAGCAAATGAGTCAGCCCAGGAACAGCAGCAACAATAAAACCACAACCTATAATTTTTGGTATTTAACCTGCTTCCATCAGAAAACATGGGAGCAGGTTTTTATTTTGCTTTGGTAGTGTACTAAAATTTGAACAATATCTTTATATAAGGTATACTACTTATGTTTGAATAGATTAATTTACGATTGAGGATAAAGGAATGAAAAAGGTTGTAATAATTGGGGCAGGTCCTGCAGGTTTAACTGCAGCATATGAGCTTTTGTCTAAATCTAAGGACTATCAGGTGGTGGTTTTTGAGGAGACAGCGGCTTTTGGTGGTATTTCCAGGACTGTAAATTACAAGGGGAATCGTATGGACATGGGAGGACACAGATTCTTTTCCAAGGTTCCAGAGGTAAACGACTGGTGGGAAAAGATGCTTCCACTTCAGGGCAAGCCTGCATACGATGACATTGCATTAGAGAGACAGATGGAGCTGGCTGATGGCGGACCAGATCCTGAGAAGACTGACAAGGTTATGCTGAAGCGTAATCGTGTATCCAGAATCTTCTTTGACCGCAAGTTCTATGATTATCCTATATCTCTTAAGGTTGAGACCTTCAAGAATATGGGACTTCTTAAGACTATAGCATGTGGCTTTTCATATCTTGGGGCTATGATCCACAAGAGAGAAGAGAAGTCTCTTGAAGATTTTTATGTTAACAGATTTGGTAAGAAGCTTTACTCAATGTTCTTTGAGTACTACACAGAGAATCTCTGGGGCAGACACCCATCTGAGATCGATCCTTCATGGGGCGCTCAGAGAGTTAAGGGTGTGTCTATCATGGCAGTTCTCAAGAATGCTCTTAACAAGAAGCACGGCAACAAGGACGGCAAGGTAGAGACTTCACTTATCGAAGAGTTCCATTATCCAAAGCTTGGACCTGGTCAGCTCTGGGAAGTAACAGCTCAGCAGATCAAGGAGCTTGGCGGAACTATCGTTATGAATGCTAAAGTTACCAAGATCCGTAAGAAGGGCGATCACATCATTGGTATCACATATCTCATGGATGGCAGTGAGATGGAGATCGAAGGTGATATCTTCATCAGCTCAATGCCTGTTAAGGACCTTGTAGAGGGAATGAATGACGTCCCTGCAGATCCACTTAGAATTGCTAAGGGTCTTCCTTACAGAGATTACATGACACTTGGTGTTCTGGTTCCTAAGCTTAACCTTGAGAACAAGACCAAGCTCAAGACTATGGGCGGTATCGTTCCTGATAACTGGGTATACGTTCAGGACAGAACAGTTAAGATGGGTAGATTCCAGATCTACAATAACTGGTCTCCTTATCTGGTAAAAGACCTTGAGAACACAGTATGGGTAGGCCTTGAGTACTTCTGCTTTGAAGGTGATTCAATGTGGAACATGACTGAAGATGAGTTTGCTAAGATGGCTATCGATGAGATGGTTACACTTAAGCTTATAAACAGCCCTGATGAAGTTCTTGATTATCACATGGAAAGAGTTAAGAAGGCATATCCTGCTTACTTTGATACATATGCTGAAATGGACAAGCTTGTTGATTACCTCAACACGATCGACAACCTCTATTGTGTAGGACGTAATGGACAGCACCGTTACAACAATATTGACCACTCAATGTGCACATCTTTTGAGACTGTTAAGAACATCTTGAGTGGCGAGACAGACCGCAGCAACATTTGGAATGTCAACACAGAAAAAGAATACCATGAAACAACTGAAGAAGTTTCAGATGAAGTTCAGGTAGATTAAGTTTTTGAATTTAGCGAGTTTATGCGGTGCGTGTTATCGCACCGCATTAGTTATGTTTTAGAGGATTATTATGAAAAAGATCAGTATTTTGATTCCCTGCTTTAATGAAAGTGAAAATGTAGAGGGAATATCTGCAGCAGCAGAAAATGTATTAAAGACAGAACTTCCACAGTATGATTACGAGATCGTATTTATCGACAACGCATCAACTGATGGAACAAGAGACAAGATTGAGAAGATCTGTGAAGGCAACAAGAAGATCAAGGCAATCTTTAACGTTACTAACTTTGGACAGTTTAACTCTCCATTCCACGGCATGTGCTCTCTTGATGGAGACTGTGTTATTCCTATCTGCGCAGACTTTCAGGATCCGGTTGAGCTCATTCCTGTTTTTGTAAAAAAGTGGGAGGAAGGCCACAAGATCGTTAGTGGTGTTAAGTCTTCAAGTAAGGAAAATGGGTTTATCTATTTCCTTAGAACCATGTATTACAAGACTATCAAGAATATGTCCAGTGTTCGCATGATCGAGCACTTTACAGGATTTGGACTTTATGACAAGACTTTCATCCAGCTCCTTAGACAGCTTGATGACCCGATTCCATTTATCAGAGGAATTGTTGCTGAGTACGGCGAAGGCTTCAACATGACAACAGTCGAGTACGAGCAGCCACAGCGTAGAGCAGGCAAGACCCACAATAACTTCTATACCCTCTATGATGCAGCAATGCTTAGCATTACATCATACACTAAGGTTGGACTTCGTCTTTGTACCTTTGCAGGCTTTATCTGCGCACTTATAGATATTATCGTGGCTTTTGTATACCTTATACTTAAGCTCACACACTGGTATAGCTTCCACGCAGGTTACGCACCAATGATCATTGGTATGTTCCTTATCGGTGCTATACAGCTGTTTTTCATCGGACTTATGGGTGAATACATCCTTAATATCAATACACGAGTAATCGGCAGACCAATAGTTGTAGAAGAAAAGAGAATAAATTTCGATGAGTAGTTTTATTTCCCTGTACTTTTTCATATTCTTACCGGTTGTAGTATTATTTAACTTTGTCATTCCAAGGAAGTTCAGATATATCTGGCTCTTTGTGACCAGTATCTGCTTCTATGGCAGCATAGATCTGGGAAGTACCATAGTCCTTGCGCTAGTTATATTGCTGACTTATGGTGCAGCTCTTTTGCTGGAAAAAAGTGATGAAGGTAAAAGGAAGCTGGTGCTGACAGGTTCACTTATTGTGACCATCGGAACCCTGGTAGTCTTTAAGTACCTTGGCTTTATTGTTGGCACCTTTAAGGGGCTTACAGGCGGCGATGCTTCAGATAGCGCTATCAAGCTTCTTGCGGTAACCGGTATCTCTTTTTATATGTTAAAAGCAATCGGATATCTCATAGACGTTTACAGGGAAGATATTCAGGCTGAGAGGAATCTGGTAAAGTATGCACTTTTTGTTTCATTCTTTCCACAGATCCTGTCAGGACCTATTGAAAGAGCTGGGAAGATGCTTCCACAGTTTACTTATCCCCTTACTGTTGATTACGATAGGCTTCGTGATGGATTATTCCAGATGTTATGGGGATATTTCCTTAAGATGGTGATTGCAGACAGGCTTTCTATCTACGTTGCGGGAGTTTATAGTAATCCAGCCGGCGCTGTGGGATTTACAGCATTTATGGCTACTATCTTTTACACATTTGAGATCTACTGCGACTTTGCAGGATATTCCCACATTGCTATCGGTATGGCAAGGATTCTGGGAATTGACGTTATGAAGAACTTTGAAAGTCCATATCTTTCCGGAAGTATTGCTGAATTCTGGAGAAGATGGCACATATCTCTTAGCACCTGGTTTAGAGATTATCTCTATATTCCACTTGGAGGTAACAGAAAAGGCACCGTTCGTAAGTACCTGAACGTCCTTATCGTATTTGCAGTTTCAGGGCTTTGGCATGGCGCTGCCTGGACCTTTGTATTCTGGGGATTTTTACACGGAGTATATCAGGTTATAGGATATCTTTTAAGACCTGTCAGAGACTTCCTTGTAGATACCTTCAAGGTTGAGAGAAGAGCTTTTTCACACAGGCTCATTAAGATTGTTGTTACGTTCCTTCTTGTGAATTATGCGTGGGTGTTCTTTAGAGCATCTAGTATGGTACAGGCTTTTGCGGTTATAAAGAATAGTTTGGTATTTACTCCATGGCAGATCATGGATCAGAGCCTTTATTCATACGGCCTTACAAGACTGGATTTCCTTGTTGCGATCCTTGGAATAATGCTGGTTATCCTGGTTGATATTGCAAACTACTACGGAATCATTGTAAGGGAAAAGATAATGAGTCAGGGAATCTGGGTTCGTTATCTGATCGGACTTGTTGGAGTACTTATTATCCTGATCCTTGGAATCTGGGGACCTGGATACGACGCAGGAAGCTTTATTTATCAGCAGTTTTGATGATGGGAAAACTTAATGAAAAAGACTATTTTTAACACTATTAAAATTGTAATATTTCTTTTGATACTTGGCGGATGCATCTTTGCGTCAACGGTGGTACTCAGGCGCAAGGACTCTGACTTTAAGTATGCAGATTTTTTGAGTGAATCTAAGGAAGGACATATTGATGTTCTTTTTATTGGTTCATCTCATGTAATAAATGCCATCAATCCGGTAGTTCTTTATGACGATTATGGATACACATCCTACAACATGGGCGGACACGGTTCACTTCTTCAGTCAACCTATTGGGAGCTTAGGGAGAGTCTTGAATATATGACTCCTGAGTGGGTTGTAGTTGATACCTACATGATCGAGAAGAATGTCAAATATCTTGATGACAGAGAAGAGTACGAGGATGATGACATCAACACCTCTGTCGAGCAGCTTCACTTAAATATGGATGTTTGGCCATACAATGACCTTAAGGTTAAGGCTATTGATGATCTTATTTCTGATGAAAAGACAAAGAATGAGTTCCTCTACGACTTTATTGTTTATCACAACAGATGGCAGAACTTAACAGCCAATGATTTCAAGACTCTTACTGGAACTGCTGACAGAAATCAGCTCTTTGGCGGAGAGATGAGATATAAGGTTGAGATCGATCCTCCTATCCATCCTGAGGCTACAGAGGGAGACTATTTGACAGAGGATACAGTTGGATGTGAGTACTTAAGGAAGATCATCGAGCTGTGCCAGGATAAGGGAATCGGCGTAGTAGTGACCTATTATCCATTTGCAGCTGAGACCGGTGACAAGGCAGCAGCTGTTAAGGCAGGCGAGATCGCAGCTGAGTACGATGTTCCATTTTTGAATATGCTGGAACTTGATGTGGTAGATCTTTATTCTGATCTGAATGACCACGGACACTTGAATGTAACCGGAGCTACAAAGGTTACAGATTATATGGGAGAGTGGCTTTCTAATACAGGAGACCTTATTGACCATAGAGGAGATCCTGAATATTCACATTGGGAAGATAATGCCGAGAAGTTCCAGGCCGAGCTTGATGACATGGTTCTTGATGAGGACAATCTCTATGTTAAGCTCAATCTTTTAAAGCTTGATGGATACAGCTTTATCCTCTATGTAAACGAGGATTCTGGTGTATATCACGATACAGCAATGATGCACATCATTGATAACCTGTCAGGAAGTGGCAAGGTTTCTACTGATAACAGCGCTTATGTTGTTATCAAGGACGGCGCTACTGGCAAGGTCTACGATGCTAAAGGAGGCGAGATCCTGGAGAGCGTTCCAACAGCTATGGGTAATCTCTACTACAGATTTGTAGAGAAGTACTATAGGATCTTGAGCCCTGTCGATGATGAAGATACAAATTACTTGTACGACGACGGACATGCTGCTGAAGATATTCAGCTTATAATATTTGACAGTGAGACAGGTGAGATCCTTTCTCACGATTATTACAGATCATATGGAGGTAATTATGAACGATAAGGTAACAATAGTAGGAATTGCGGGAGGAACAGCATCTGGTAAGACTACGATCGTTCGCATGATCAAAGAGAAATTTGGAGATGATATTGTTGTCATCAGCCATGATTCATATTACAAGGCACACAATGATCTTTCTTACGAAGACAGATCAAGACTTAACTACGATCATCCAGAGGCATTCGATACTGCCCTTATGATCGAGGATATCAAGAAGCTCAAGAACAACGAAGCAATTGATATGCCGGTTTATGACTACACTATTCACAACAGATCTGATGCTACAGTGCACATCGTGCCAAAGAAACTCATTATTATTGAGGGATTCATGATCCTTGAAAATAAAGAGCTTAGAGATCTGATGGATATCAAGGTATTTGTTGAGACTGACGCTGACGAGAGATTACTTCGCCGTATCAGACGCGACATGGTGGAGCGTGCAAGAAGCATTGATTCAATCCTTACTCAATACATTGAGACTGTTAAGCCAATGCACGAGCAGTTCGTAGAACCAAGCAAGAAGTATGCTGACATCATCATCCCTCGCGGCGGTGAGAACATCACGGGTATCACAATCCTCGAGGAACACTTGAAACACATGATGGATTGAGGAAGTGGACCTAGGGGACGGGGTTAGTGGACCATTTTTTGAGCCCTAGGAATGAGCCCTAGGGACGGAGGTTGTGGCTCATTTTACCTGCAATTGAGAAAAACTAGAATTTGCAGGTAAGAATTTTGAGCAAATTTAGGTATAGAGTTGCGGGGAGTTACCTGCATCTGGGAAGAAATAAAACTTGCAGGTAAAGGTTTTCTAGCAAGTAATGAGCCCTAGGGACGAATGAGCCCTAGGGACGGAGGTTAGAGCTCATTTTACCTGCAATTGAGAAAAACTAGAACTTGCAGGTAAGGATTTTGAGCAAATTTAGGTATAGAGTAGCGGGAGGTTACCTGCATCCGGGAAGAAATAAAACTTGCAGGTAAGGATATTGAGCAAATTTAGGTATAGAGTTGCGGAGAGTTACCTGCAACCGGGAAAAAATAAGACTTGCAGGTAAAGGTTTTCTAGCAAGTTAAGATATAGAGTAGCGGGAGATTACCTGCAACCGGGTAAAAATAAAACTTGCAGGTAAAGGCTTTCTAGCAAGTTATATATATTAGTCGTGGAGATGGAGGAGAAACACTTGTCACAGAGCATATTTGGAGTGGTGAGCTTGATATTTTGGTTGCTTATAGCACCACTTATGGTAGGAATTACATTTAACTTCATACTTCCTAAAGAAAAGAGAAGACTGGGCATAACGTTCCTTCTGGGCTTCCTTATCTACGTTGCAGGCTTCGAAATTATTGCGATACCGTGCATGACAAAGATCATGTACAATGCGTTCAGTTACTGCGTGAAGTATTATGTAATCTTGGCATGGGTATTGATGATTCCAGGAATCATTAAGACAGCACTGGCGGTATTTAAAGACAAAAACTTGAACAAGCTTTTCTACGTAAGGAAAGCAGATGAGAGAATAAATGATACAAAGAACAATGGAATGAATGTAGCATCTAGAAGTAGCGTAAGTAGTGATGAATTTGAAGCTGCAGATCCAGAAGTAGCTAAGAAACATAAGCTTGAAACCTACATTTACTGGGGAATTTTCTTTGCACTTCTTGCATTCCAGATGGTGATGGCAGTGCTAATGGCGAGTTTTGATGGGGATGACGCTTACTACGTTGTTGAGTCACTTCTTGCACAGCAGGCAGATGTTATGAACACTATCCTGCCATACACAGGAATATCTACATCTCTTGATATTAGGCATGCGCTGGCGGTTATTACAATGTGGATCGCGTTCATTGCCAAAGTTTCAGGCGTTCATGCAACGATCGTGTCACATACGGTTATTCCGCTGATAGTGATACCACTTGTTTATCTTGTTTATGTAGAGATTGGCAAGAGCTTATTTAGAAAAAAGCAAGAGTTTGTACCTGTTTTCATGATTATCGTAAGTTTTCTTTTGATGTTCGGAAATGTGTCAATCCACACACCAGCTACGTTCTTCCTTATGAGAACATGGCAGGGCAAGGCTATAGTATGCAACCTGGTATTTCCCCTTATCTTCTGGATCTTCCTGGAAATGATGGAAAAGAAGGAAGACAAGACAGATGAAAAGAAGGAAGAAAAGACAGACAGTGCTGGTGTAGAACATACTACAGAGAAGGTAGTAGCCAAGGCTGGAATCAGGCAGAAAATATCTACATTTTCCTTCGGTTGGATAATGCTGATATTTGTAAACATGCTAGCTGGAATGTGCACAGCAATGGGTGTAATATTTGCAACAGGACTTATTGGACTTCTTACGCTGATACTTCTTTTCATCAAAAAAGACTGGAAAGTCCTGATTGGAGCATTTATCTGCGTGATACCTAATTTTGTTTATCTGGCGCTGTACCTTTCAATCTGGAGTAGTTAATTACAATTACGGAGCATTTATATGTACGGAATATTTATGGAATGCTGGGTCGATCTTAAGTTATATGGTGGAAATGGCGCGATACTGGCGCTTTTGATCATATCATCCATATACCTCATCGCCTCAGAAAAAGACCTGAAAAAGAAAATATTGTTTGGAATCCTGCCGCTGGTGATCCTTGCGGGGTTCCTGTTACCGATCACCAAGATTGTTTATGTGGCGGCTTTTGAAGATGGTAAGGATACTTACTACCGCATTATGTGGCTGATACCAACCTATGTGACTATTGGTTATGCCGCAACAAGAGCTCTTTCTCGTGTGAAAAGAGATACTGTAAGGAGGTGTCTTCTTCCGGTAATCCTGCTGATCATCGTTGTCACAGGATCTTTTGTCTATACAAATCAGTACATGCAAAGAGCGGAGAATGCCTATCACATTCCACAGAACGTTATCGACATTGTGGATGAGATTGCACCTGCAGAGGGCGAACCTAGAGTAAGAGCAGCATTTCCTTCAGAGCTGGTGCACTTTGTAAGACAGTACAACACTGATATCTTGATGCCTTTTGGCCGCGAGATGGTGGTAACTCAGTGGGATTACTACAATGCAGTTTATGAGGCTATGGAAAAGCCCAAGGTTATCGATGCTAAGGCTCTTGTGGAAGCTACAAGGCAGACCAAGTGCACATATATCGTGATGCCAGACAATAGAACGATAAAAGGAAGCCTAACTGACGAAGGGCTGACAATAAGAGCCAACATTGATGGCTACACAATCTACGAAGATCCGCAGGTTGAAGCATTTAATGGATAATAAAGTCCAAGAACCGGAACATTAAAAAGCAACATAGACGGATATACAATCTATGAAGATCCACAAGTAGAAGCGTATAATGGATGATCATCCGAAGCAAAAAGCATATAATGACCTGGTGATAATGGCAAAAGCTAGTACACAGGCTTTATAGATATAAGTTTTACGAAAGAAGTAGTTTTATGGAAAAAGAAGTACAAGAATATTTAGACAGAGTGCATGACTCGGACTTTGCCATGCTCTCAGAGGTTGACAGGATCTGTAAAAAGCACGGCATTCAGTATTTTTTACATGGAGGCACATTCCTTGGTGCAGTAAGACATCAGGATTTTATTCCATGGGATGATGACGTTGACATCCTGTTTTTGAGAAAAGACTATGAGAAGTTCCTTGAGGTCTTTGAATCAGAGGCAGACAAGAGATTTAAGCTCCTTAGATTTGAGAAGTACCCACAGTTCTTTGATTTTATCACTAAGATTGCTGATCAGGACCTTACATACGAAGGCACAAGCTTTGGTGCAGAGGACTTTTACGAGAACAGATACTCTCATCCAACACTGGACCTTTTCGTGTTTGATATCGAGGCTGGGCACCACAAGTGGCAGCTTACAAGGATGAAATTTCTCTACGCCCTTGCCATGGGCCACAGACCATATATTGATTACAGCAAGTTTGACGGCGCTATGAAGACTGTAGCCAAGGTTCTTGCTGGAATCGGACGCGTGATTCCATTTAAGGTAATCGCAAGACAGTACATTAAACTTCAGACTCTTGGCGGACTTGCGGAAGTTCACGGGGAAAAGAAGACTCTTTTCATATCAAATGAACAGCCAGATCCAAGGTATTGGGGCCTTGATTTTGGACCAGAGCATTTGATCGATGGACCAGACACAGGAATTATCAGGGGAAAAGAGTTCCCTATTCCAAAGCTTCACGACAAGTGGCTTACAAAGACATATGGCAACTTTATGGCGCTTCCACCAGAGGACAAGAGAGTGCCAATGCACGTAAATATTATCAAGTAATTTTATAAGGAATTAAGTTATGAAAACAATCGCACTTATTATCGCAGGTGGAACTGGTGCAAGAATGCATCAGGATATTCCAAAGCAGTTTTTAACAGTAAATGAAAAACCAGTAATCGTCTATACTCTTGAGGCGTTCCAGAATCATCCGGAGATAGACTCTATCGCTGTTGTATGCGTTGAGGGCTGGGAGCAGATGCTCTCTGCTTATGCAAGACAGTTCAATATTACTAAGCTTGAGCACATCGTACCTGGCGGAGAAAATGGCCAGGGCTCTATCAGAAACGGAGTATACGAGCTGGAGAAGTTTTTTGAAAAGGACGATATCGTGCTGATTCACGACGCCATCAGACCTATGGTTTCAGCCGAGATCATTTCTGATTGCATCATGAAGACCAAGCAGTACGGTAACGCCATCACTGCAATCCCTTGCGCAGAGGCTATGCTCACAACTGAGGATGGCGCAAGCTCAGAGGAGACCTATTCTAGAGACAAACTTAAGAGAACTCAGACTCCACAGGGCTTTAAGCTGGGTGAGATCTGCGAGCTTCACAGAGAAGCCCTCAAGAAGGGCATTACAGGATCAGTTGCTTCATGTACACTGATGATCGAAATGGGTAAAAAAGTCTTCTTTTCCGAAGGCTCTGAAAAGAACATAAAGCTTACAACTGTTGATGATATCGATATTTTTAAGGCACTTCTTATCAGTAAGAGAAGTGAGTGGCTCAAATAAAAATGCTTTTTAATTCTTACAGTTTTATGCTGGCCTTTTTGCCGGTATTTATAATTGGATACTACCTCATAAAGAGGAACTTTAGAGATGATGAGAAACTAATGAAACTGCTGCAGGGCTGGACCGTGGCAGGTTCGTTAGTTTTTTATGCTTTTTTCGGCTACCAGAATGCAGTGGTGTTTGCAATCAGCATTCTGTGGAACATCAATGCCATCAACGTCATGAGGGTAAATAAAGTAAAGGCTGCAAAATTCGAAAATGATTCAGAAAATAGCAAGTGCGCAAATGCAGATAATTCTGTGGATAAAGATACCAAAAAAACAGCAGACAGTGGAAAACTCTGGCTCTTTGCAGGCATCTTTGTTAACGTTGCTCTTCTTTTGTTCTTTAAGTTCAGCGGCACATTTTTCCCTGTGGCTATCAGCTTTTACACCTTCAATCAGATCTCATACCTTGTGGATTACTACCGTGGCGACATCGATGAATTCAGGCCTCTTGAGTATCTGACCTACATTATGTTCTTCCCTAAGCTTCTTCAGGGACCTTTAATGGGCTACGGCGATTTTGTAAAAGAACTGAAGAAGTCCGTAAAAACTAAATTTGATTACGAGACGATTCTTAGAGCGCTGCTTCTCATATCCCTTGGTATGTTCAAGAAGGTGATCCTTGCAGATACTATTGGAAAAGCAGTTGATTACGGCTTTGAAAACCTTGCTATGCTTGGAAGCCTGGAGGCTATCCTTACGGCGGTATTTTATTCATTTCAGCTGTATTTTGACTTTAGCGGATATTGCGACGTGGCAACAGGAATCTGCATGATGATGGGCTTTGACCTGACACTTAACTTTGATTCACCTTACAAGGCAGTGAACATCATAGATTTCTGGAAAAGATGGCATATCACACTTACTAAGTTCTTCACAAAGTATGTGTACATCCCTCTTGGAGGTAACAGAAAGGGAGAAGTAAGAACCTATGTGAACTTCATGATAATCTTCCTTTTGAGCGGCCTCTGGCATGGAAGTGGATGGACTTTTATTGTATGGGGCGCCATGCACGGAATTCTGTACGTGATCACAAGACTTGTGCAGAAAAAGCCAGGACAGAAGACAACAGCAAATGTAGAAAAACAAAAAGCAACAGCAAACCAGGGAAACCCAGTTATCAAGGGGATCAAAATCATCCTTACCTTCATTTACGTAACTGCAGCCTGGGTATTCTTTAGAGCAGAAACCCTTTCGGATGCCATACTTCTTTTCACAAGAATGTTCACAGGCGGCAAGAAGCCAATAGCCATCAGCATGGCAGCAAGCTTCCAGCTGGACGAACTGTGGTACATCATAAAAGTCACACCTATCATGAAGCTTAGCTTTGCGTGGGATGTCTGTTTGTGGATGTTCCTCATAGGCAGCGCGGTAGTGATCTTTTTTGGCAAGAATGCCATCGCCTACGCAAAAGAGTGCAAGATAAGCCTTAAGACAACTCTTTTAACAATAGTGCTGCTTGCCTGGACTATCGTTAGCTTTGCGGGAGTCAGCACATTCCTTTATATGAATTTCTGATGGATATGTGGACAAACACTTGAGATACAAAGAGATTTGTGGATAAAAAGATGAAAGAAAACAAAATGGAAAAGAAAAACAGAACATATAGAAATCTGTTCATACTGTTCGTTGCAGGGATGCTCACAATTGCTGTGGTGTTTGCAGGCACCATCATTTACGTGGATCCATTCTTCCACTATCACGCGCCTCTTAAAGGCTTTCCTTATGTGGTGGATAATCAGCTGAGCCAGAATCCGGGCATGGCAAGGAACATGTGCTATGAGGGCTGCATTATTGGATCTTCTATGACAGTTAATTTTGATACAGATGATTTCAAAGAGCTTCTAGGCACAGAGACTGTGAAGCTTAGCTACAGCGGCGCATATCCAAAGGATGACTACAATATCCTGTCTATCGTCTTTGATGAAAGTAGCTACGCAAGGCAGAACTGCCCTGTTAAAAAAGTCTTTTTTGCCATGGACATTCCAACCATGACGGCAGACCTGGAGACTACCAAGTATCCGCTTCCTGAGTACCTGTACGACGCAAACATTGTAAATGATGTAAAGTATGTCCTTAATAAAGACGTGCTCTTTCAGTACATCATGCGTCCTGTGGTCCAGGGGAAGGGCTCTGACCTTTCAGAGATCTACTTTAGCTGGTGGACTCCGGATTATTACAACATTCAGTGGGTTATGCACACTTATGAAGAACCTGAGAAGGTAGAAAAAGAACTGGGGGCAGAGGAACTGATCCCTCAGACTGAGGAAAATCTCAAGGTGAACATCCTTCCTTTCGTGGAG
This sequence comes from Butyrivibrio hungatei, assembly GCF_001858005.1. Lineage (NCBI taxonomy): Bacteria > Bacillati > Bacillota > Clostridia > Lachnospirales > Lachnospiraceae > Butyrivibrio > Butyrivibrio hungatei. Next base: position 580,412 of record NZ_CP017831.1, read on the forward strand.
GCACATCCTGATACGGAGTTTTATTTCTTTTTCCCACCTTATAGTATTCTCTATTGGCACAACGTTATGCAGGAGAATACCTTTGAGGCTACCTTAAAGCAGTATCAGTACGTTGCTGACAGGCTCCTGCCCTATGACAATGTGCACCTGTTCTATTTCCAGGATATGGAGGAGACGTTAGACCTCAATAACTATGCGGACTATTCACATTATAAGCCCGAAATCAATAGATTTATGGTAGAATGCTTTAAGGATGGAAATTACGAAATTCATTCATCCGAAGAGATGGCAAAAGAGCTTTCGAAGATGCGCCAGATGATAGATGGCTTCGATTATAACGAGCTCTTTTCTAAAGAATGGTAAAGGCGGAAATTAACTATGGATAACGAAGAAAAGTTTACTATACCTAAATGGGTTCATATTACAGCAATTTCAGTGATCGCGCTGGTCCTTATATTCTCAATCTACAAGCTTGTCAGATGGAACATGGGAACAGCCAAGACTGAGGGTGTTACAGGAGAGAGCTACGAGGTTGAGGTTCTTGACCAGATATTCCTTCTTCCAGATGAAAAGAAGGCTGGACATGAGGATGACGGTGTTGAGACAATTCTTTTCCTTGGAAATGATGCTATTACTTATGACGTTGGAGATACAGGTGTTGTTAAGCAGATTGGTTCAAAGCTTGGAGGAGCAAACGTGATAAATGCTGGCTTCCCTGGTTCAACAGTTGCTCTTAAGAACGCAGATTACAGCGATGACTACGTTCTTGATACATACAGCTTCTATAATGTTGCTAAGTGCATCGTAAATGAGGACTTTACACCACTTAAGGATAAGACTGGAAGTTTTGAAGACAGTCAGTACATCTTAAGTTCTGAAGCTCTTGAGGAGACTGATTTTAGCAAGGTTGATACACTGGTTATCTATTACAATGCTCAGGATTATCTCAATCTCAGAGTTGGTATGAATCCAGATAATGACAGCGACCCTGTTACATTTAGCGGAGCGCTCAAGGCTGGAATTCAAATGATCCAGGAGAAGTACCCATACATAAGGATCGTATGTATGTCTTTTCCTATGTGTTATGCCTATGACAGCACAGGAAGCCTTGTAAGCGGCGACAGATATGACTTTGGAAACGGCAAGCTCACAACATACCTTCAGTTTATGATCGATGTATCAGGAGCAACAGGTGTGTCCTTTATTGATAACTACTACGGAACGATCCATGAGGACAACAGCTCCACATGGCTACTTGATAACATTCACGTAAACGCTGAATGTAACGCCCACATCGCAGAGCATTTCGTGAGCGCAATCTATCCTTCAAACGGAAACGAGGAGAACTGATCTTAATGAAAAAGAAAATACGAGTTGTAGACTTACTGCTCCTTCAGAGCGCAGTTGTGATCTACTCACTTTCAACAGTTGCGGCAAATCTTGCCTCCAAGCATGAATTTTTATCCTTCGGATACATCGCCTTTTTTGGCCTTGAGTTCGTGATCCTTGGAATTTATGCCATCGTTTGGCAGCAGATGATCAAGAAATTCCAGCTTTCAGTTGCTTACGCCAACAAAGCTCTGACCCTCATGTGGTCTATGCTCTGGAATTTCCTTATTTTCAGCCAGGGTATCACACCATTTAAGGTTGTGGGCGTACTCCTAGTAGTAGCCGGAGTTATCGTTATGAATTCTGGTGCTATTGCAGAAAAAGAGCCTGAGAAGGAGGAAGAGAAATGATCAATATTTACTTCCTTCTGATGATACTTGCTGAAATCATCGCATCATCATCACAGATGCTCCTTAAGCTCAGCGCAACCAAGAAGTACCCTAACTTTATCAGAGAGTACTTAAATGCACTTGTTATTGGTGGATACTGCCTCCTTGTAGTATCAATGGCTATCTCGATCTTTTGCTATGACGGCCTTGGATACATGGGCGTAGTAGTAATGGAACCGATTGGATACATTATAGTAATGTTCATGTCCAGAGTTTTCTTCAAGGAGAAGTTTACTCTTCGCAAATTTATAGGAATGGTGCTGATTCTTTCAGGTATAGTTGTATTCTACGCATTGGGATAAATTATGAAAAAAGATAGGTTGACCGAATATATAGCGGCGGTACTACTTGCAGCTTCAATAGTATCGCTGGTGTTTGTCTTTGCAAATGCCAATATAAGCCACTACACAGCCAGGATGGAGTCTGATATCGCATCAGAAACATTGCTGGCTACAGTGCTTTATGAGAATAATTTCATTCAGCCAGATTCCTGGTACGCATCAACAGCCATCAGACTTATATCCACACCTAACCTTGCGGCATTTATTTATCCACTTGTAGGGTGTGACGCAAACCTTGCAATGGGCATTTCCTGTACGGCTATGATGGTGATCATGTTGGTGGTTATGGGACTTTACTGCAAACAGACGGGCTTTCCTGTTCTTGCAGCTCTTTCATCCATCCTGCTGGTCCTTGCGTTTACCAAGCCATCTGATGAATGGCAGAGGATGATCTTTGTCTATGCATCCTACTACGTAAGTCACATTATTACGCTTTTTATGATCCTGATGCTCTATAACAGGGCAGTTCGCAAACAGAAAGTGGAGCTCTGGGTATTTGCTTTGTCCATGCTGGTTGCGGTAGTGAACGGCCTTCAGGGCATGCACGGATGCCTCTTTATATATTTCCCGCTTTTGGGACTTGAAATTGTTAAAAGAGTTATCTTCAGGATCCAGACCAGGAAGCTTGACAGAAAGCGCATCTTTGCATGGGTGGTGCTGATGACTGCAGTATCTATCATTGCATCCAAGCTCACATCATCAAACAACATTGGCGCCAGCAGGAATATCAGAAATGCCCTTCCTAAATTCAGGGATGAGGTGTGGCCTAGCATAGTTGATATGGTAGCTCTTGATAATTACGGGACTCTTAGAGTTGTTATCATAATTGCTGCTATTCTTGGATATTTGATGGCTCTAGGCAAACTCTTTGGAAGGGAAAAAGAGGACAGTGTAAGATTTTCAGTACTTCTTTTCCCGGCAGGATTTGTGGTATGCCTTCTTCTTACAACATTTACTACAGTTGAAGTTGCAGGCAGATATTTCCTAATGCTCCTATTTACTATCGCAGTTGGAAATGCTCTTTTTATCATGAACGTGAAGAATAAGAGCATCAAAGTCTTTGTGGTATTTATTGCGATCTTTGGTATCTTGCAGGCATCGGGATTTAATAATGAGCTTGTGGCACATGATGATTCTGAGCATCTTGATGTATATAAGGTCGCAGCCTGGATGAATGAAAAAGGCTACGAGTATGGCTACAGCTCTTTTGACCACGCAAACTGTATAACCGTTATGGGTAACAATACTGCTAAAGTCAGAGCAGTCAACAACATGAAGGACATGAACGGCTGCAAGTGGCTTACTGATGTCACCTGGTATCCTCCTGTTAAATCAGAAGAAGGACCTACCTGCTATGTGGTTACGGATTATCTTGCTCAGGACTTTAATGAATTCATGGATAGAGTAGAGCCAGAGGTGCTTGAAACAGCGCAGGTTGGCGTTTATACCATATATGTACTTGATCATGACTACACAGTGTGGGAATGAGCAGGTATTAACACGTAATGAGAGGAAAGATGAATGAATAAGACAGTAACCAAAATACTGAATATCGTGCTGATCCTTGTAATGATCGGGGCCCTTGCGTCTCCGCTTATAGGAACAGCGTTTACATATCCAAGTGAGGATGATTTTTCCTATGAATCAGGCGGATCTGCCGGAGCTGCGGAGTTTGGCTCATCACTTATTGGCTCACTTTACAAGGTGACAGTTATCTACAAGATGCAGCAGGGCTGCTATACAGCGATGTTCCTTGATCATTTCATAAGGCCATACTCAAGATTTGGTCTTCCGGGATTTCACATTGCGATCATTGGCTACATGGTTCTTTTCATCTGGGCTACATGGCTTGTGTTTTCAGCTCTTTCCAGGAAAAATAAGACTGTGAGCTATTGCGCCATGGCAGCAGCTATGCTCAGTACCTTTACAATGACAGGTTCTGTCCATGACACCAAGCTCTTTTACTGGTACACAGCAGTTGTTGGCTATACTTTGATGTTCACCTTTTCTATGTTCGCGTTATATTTCAGCGTTCTTTCAGTGCAGGAAACTGATAACAGGAAGGTGAATCTTTTCCTTGTTTTATCTGCTATCTTTGCATTCCTTGGAAGCGGCGGATCACTTGTTATCACTTCACCAACCTGTTCATTTTTGCTGGCCGTTGTCATTGTTTCTTTTGACAGGGTAAAAGAGAAAAAGAAACTCCTGATACCTTTTGTATTTGCCATGATCGGTGCCCTTGTGAACGTTGCTGCACCTGGAAATTATCAGAGAGCCAGTGCAGATCTGAAGGAAGGTCACACAACAGTGTTTGATGCTTTTAGAGATGCTTTTGTTTTCTATCTTAGCGAGATGAAAAAAGTCTTTGATCCAATATTTATCGCTGTTATACTTGCTGTGCTCCTGATCGGAGTTCTTTATAAGGTAAGAGTACGTGAAAATGGCATCAGCAATAGACTTATGGGAATCATATTTGGCGGAGTTGTTTTGATCCAGTACTTTACAGTATTCCCTGCGGCATACGGATATCATACCAATGAGCTTAGTACCCACGTAACAGGAATGTACGACATTATCGCACGATTCACATTTATTTTCCTAGGACTGTGCATAAGTCAATGGCTTGGTGAGACAGTTGTGGATAAGCTCACCGGAAAAGTAAGCATTGGTGGAAAAGTAGATGCAGATCATGTTGTAAAATACGCGCTTGGTGCTTTGACAGCGCTGGCACTTTTACTTGCGCTTGTTTTACCTTCTGCTCATGCAATTGTGAAGGATAGCTTTACAGCTAGAACTTTTAGGGATTTTAAGAACGGAAGATTTGCTGATGTATACCGCATCAGAGAGTATGAGCTTACAACCTTTGAGCTTGCAGAGGAGGGCACTGATTGCATCATCTATATCCCTTGGGATGTGGAGTGTGAGTCTCTTCCAGGACTTGGTATTGGCTCAGATTCAGAATGGTTCACCAATGTGAGCGCCGCTCACCTGTTCAATCTTCATACCACAACGGTATTGATGCCTTGATTTTTGCCCATTGTTGACAATGATGGTAAAATGTACCTCAGATGTAGTGTGACATTTTGGGGAATGACTACATCTGGATATATTAGTTAGAGAGTTTTAAGTTTTTTTATTTTTGGGAGTAAAGTATGAAAAGAAGTACAAAAAAAGGTTTAGGCCTTTTTGGTAAGAAATCACGTACCAAGAGACACGACGAGAGAATTGATTTTGACGAGCAGTATGATCAGTACGAGGATGATTACGAAGATTACGATCCTGAGTACGATGATGATTATGATGATCGTGAATATGAAGATGACGATTATGACAGGGATGATGATCGCGAGTATGAAGATGACTACGACGATTATGATCGCAGGGATGATCGCGACTACGAGGATGAAGACTATGATGATGTAGAGCGCGACGACTACGAAGATGACGATTATGACAAAGAAGAGAATCGTTACGAAGACGAAGAGGAAGAAGATCGTTACGAGGACGAACCAGAGGACGATGATCGTTACGAAGATGATGTAGATGACCGCGAGTATAACGGAATTCCAGACGATGAGTACGACCGTGAGTATGAAGACGAGTACTACGAGGATGAGGAAGACTACGATCGCGATGATGATCATTACGACGAAGACGACTACGATAGAGATGACCGCGGTTATGAGGATGATGATCGTTATGATGACGAGTATGACCGTGATGATCGCTACGATGATGAATATGACCGTGATGATAGTTATGATGACGAGTATGATCGTGATGACCGTTATGACGATGATGAGGATGATGATTACGCTCCAGTAAGAGGACGTAGAGATAGAAACCGTGGCGAAAGAGATCGCAGAGATAGAGGCAACAGAAGAGATCGTTCCAGAGGCCGCAGAGAATCTGGCGCAGCAATCTTTTTTGCTGGTGCTTTAGAAAAGATCAAGAATACATCTGCAGTAGAAAGAATTGCGGCAGCAGTATTTCTTTTCCTTATTGCTGGTGCAGTTGCTACTGGCATATTCTACAAGGCAGCCAGTACCAAGAATGAGCAGATCAGCTCTTTTGCAGATGTAGGAACAACTCTTGGCGAGGTAGAAGTTGTAGGCGAGAGCGGACTTCTTGCTATGGCTGACGCTGAGAAGGCTAAGTCTATGACAGCTCAGATGATCGAAGAAGAGGAAGAAGAGGAAGAAATCGCTGATGACGCTAAGGGCGTAACAGTTCAGATGACTCTTACTTCTATTAAGAGCGACATTAAGATCAAGTTCATCAACTCAGAGACCAAGAAGCTTGTTGGAAATGTTCATTTCGAAGTTTCTGTAAAGTGCCCGGACGGAAGCACTGTGACTTATGATGACCACGATAAGGACGGAATCATCTACAAGAAGGATATCAAGGCCGGCAAGTACACAGTTACTCCAATGGCTCTTTCTGATGAGTATTCAACATACACACTTGATTCCTCAAGTAAGACTATCACTGTAAAAGACACAGTTGAGATGAAGGCAGTCGATGTCAGCAACGAGGTTAAGAAGGAATCTCAGGTCAACGCTGCTAAGGAAGATACTCAGGTTAAGACTGAGGTCGAGTCTCAGCTTAAGGATACAGTTGAGTGGGTTGAGAGTACAAAGACTCCTATCGGTGAAGCTTCTGATGGACAGTACAGCTATGATGAGATTAAGAAAGAGGATATCACTCCTCCAGGAACTACAGCTAAGTTAACTGCTGGAAGCTTCATGAGAATGGCTGGTAGAAGGGGGCCAGATACTACCCCTAAAACTGATAATAATGACCAACCCTCTACTTCAGAAGGAGGAGATGATAATAAGACTTCTACAGGTGCTAATGGTTCACAGAACCAGGAGGGGGCTGGCGATAATGGTGGAAACGGCAACAACTCTGGAGATGACGGAAAAGGTAATGATTCTGGCAATGGTGGAAACGGCAATGATTCTGGAGAGGGCGGCGGAAGCACAACTCCTAAGGAAAAGACACAGATTGTAGCAAGTGTTGATAAATCTGATCTTAAGGTTGGTGAAACAGCTACTATTAGTATTACAACTGGACCAAGCTCAGTTACATGCACTTCAAACGACAACAGTGTTGCAACAGTAGATGGTAAGACAATTACTGCTAAAGGAAAAGGTTCAGCTAAGATTAAGATTAGCGGTGGTGATGATTATAAGGATGCTGAGGTTACAGTAAATGTAAGCGAAGTGCCTAATAAAGACATGACTGTTTCAGCAGATAAAACTAGCATCAAAGTTGGAGAAACGGCAAATATTACAGTTACAGGCCCTTCTAATCCAAAGCTTGAGATTGTTGAAGGGGCAGGAAATGCTGAACTTTCAAACAAGGTAGTAAAGGGTAAAGCAAAAGGTACTGTAAAGATCAAAGTAACTGCAGATTCAGAGCATTATAATCCTGCTGAGATCACTATTACAGTACAGGATGCAGATAAGAAGAATTTCGAGACTTCTGCAAAAGAGATCACTGTTAAGGAAAAAGAGTCTGTAGATATTGCGTCAGCTCTTTCTCTTAAGAATGCACCATCAGATATTAAGTACACATCATCTGATGCTGGCATCGCTAAGGTTGAAGATAACAAGAAAGTTACTGGTGTAACACCTGGAAAGAGTACAACAATTACACTTACAGCTAATGGATATAATGATTATCCTGTAACAGTTAATGTCGTAGGCAAAGATACAGTTCCTGTATCCTTCAATAAGGCAACTGTTGTTGAAGGCCAGAACCTTAAGATCACAGCGAATAATAACGTTAAGATCACTAAGGTTGTTTCAAGTGATACTAATAAAGTAACAGTTAATGGCGACACAATTACTGGTAAGGCAGCAGGTGATGTAACTCTTACAGTTTCAGCTGATGGTTACACAGATGCCAAGATTGAAGTAAAGGTAGTGGGCAAGGGAACAGTCCTTAAGGATAAGAGTGGAAACACTGTTTACGTTAAGGATGGCGATAAGTATAGAGAAGCTACTTATCAGGATTACTACGATGGAAACAAGAAGTTCTATACAAGAAAAGCTGCTACAGCCTTCAAGTACACAGGTTGGCAGACACTTGATGGCAAGACTTATTTCTACGACAAGAACGGTGACAGAGTTAAGGGCGAGCAGGTAATCCAGGGCGCTAAGTACACATTTGATAGCGACGGTGCACTTGTTAAGTCACCTGGTGCAATGGGTATCGATGTCAGCAAGTGGAACGGAAACATTGACTGGAACGCAGTTAAGAATTCGGGTGTTAACTTTGTTATCATCAGATGTGGATATAGAGGTTCTTCAGAGGGAACACTTATCGAGGATCCTAAGTTCAGAGCAAACATCAAGGGAGCTCAGGCAGCAGGACTTAGAGTTGGTGTGTACTTCTTTACTCAGGCGGTAAATGAGGTTGAGGCTGTCGAAGAGGCTTCAATGGTTATCAGCCTTTGCAAGGGATACAGCCTTTCATTCCCTGTATACCTTGACGTTGAGGGAAGTAACGGTCGTGGTGACAGGATCAGTGCTGAGCAGAGAACTGCTAACATAAAGGCATTCTGCGGAACTATCAAGAATGCAGGCTACCAGGTTGGCGTTTACGCAAACAAGACCTGGTTCACAAGCAAGATCAACACTTCACAGATCACAGGTTACAAGATCTGGCTTGCACAGTACGCTTCACAGGTTACATACACAGGTTCAAGATATGACATGTGGCAGTACACTTCAAAGGGCAAAGTAACAGGTATCTCAGGAAACGTTGACATGAATATCTGCTACTAAGCTTTGTTAGAAAGATATTAGATGGACAAGAAACGTTTTAAGATCATTTCAATAATAATACCGTTTGTGTTTTACATAGGTATGGCGATTATCGATGGAACGGTGTGGTGTGTGGATTCTGCAAGCTACACCTCCATGGATTTCTCAAGAGAACCGGTTTATCCACTGTTTCTTTTGGGAATCAGAAAGTTCTTTGAACTTTTTGATTTCGCCGGAACTATGTACGGACAGCCTTCTTATCTGTTCTGCGTTGTGATCATCCAGAGCTTATTGTGGGTTTACACCGCAGCAAGGCTTGGAATCTACATGTATGACTACACGCTGGAACAGAGATACTCAAGGCAGAGAGCGACTATTGTAGGCTTTATGGGACTCTTTTCCCAGATGGCAGTTGCAATCCTCAACAGATTTGTGGCAAACAGAGGCTCCATGTACTCTGAATGCATCATGACAGAAGCTCTTGCAATGCCGCTGTTTGTGCTGTTTAGCATAAGGCTCTTTGAACTTTTTAGGAACTACTCAGCGATGAATATGTTGGCGGTATTTCTTTTGAGTGTCTTGATTTCAAGCATCAGGAAGCAGATGCTCATTACAATCCTGATCATGGGCGCAGTGTCACTGATCATTCATCTTATTGTTAAAAGAACTAGAGACCCCAGAAGGCTCCTTTCTATAGTCATCATGGGAATCCTTGCGGTCATCAGTATTGGCGTCATCGATAGAAGTTACAACTACGCTGTAAGAGGCAAGTTTGCTGAGCACGTAGGTAATAGCAAGGGAACTCTTTGCACGGTTCTTTATACTGCAGAAGCTGAGGACGTCCACATCTACGACAAGTATGAAGACTCTCAGGAATTTCCGGAGCTTGGAAGCCTGTACACCCGCATCTATGATGAATGCGTGGCAAAAGAGCTGACGATTTCCTACGCTCCTTCTCAGAACTTTGATTCTACCTGGCTTGAAATGACAAGCCACTACGCAGAAGGCTATGACATAATAGGCTTTGATATTGTGATCCCGTATTGCCAGCAATATGTATCCGAGAAATTTCCTGAACTTTCAGGACCGGAGTTTGACATAAAGGAAAATGAAGTTGAAGCAGTTCTTGCAAAAGAGCTTCTTTTAAAGGATATAAAGGGGATATTTACCGGTAAGTCGCCTGAGTTTTTGTACGTTCTGGTGGCAAATGTGGCAAAGGCACTTGTGATATCTGTGGCAAATAATCGCCCTGCGATCCTTGTTAAGGTTTCTATATTTATTTATCTCTTTTATCTGATTCTTTTTAGCGTAAGGTTGATAATGAAGAAGGATGAAAAGAGCAGAGAGCTGTGCCTGTTTGCACTTATCGTATTCATGGGAATACTGATAAACTCTGTGGTTACAGGCTCTATGATATTCCCACAGCCGCGCTATATGTGCTATGGAATGGGACTCTTCTACTTGACGATTGGTTGTGGTATACTATACCAGTAAATTTTTCAAATAATTAGAAATGAGGCAAAAAAATGAGAACTTATCTTGTAACTGGAGGAGCTGGTTTCATTGGTTCCAACTACATACACTATATGTTTAAGAAATATGATAACGAGATCAGGATCATCAACGTTGACGTGCTTACATATGCCGGCAATCTTGAGAACCTTAAGGATGTGGAGAACAGAGATAACTACACATTCATAAGAGCTGACATCTGTGATAGAGATGCCATAAATAAGATCTTTGAGGAAAATGATATCGACAGAGTAGTTCATTTTGCTGCAGAGAGCCACGTTGACAGATCAATCGTTAATCCAGAGGTCTTTGTACAGACTAACGTTCTTGGTACAGCTACAATGCTCAATGCTGCCAAGAAGGCATGGGAGCTTCCTGACGGAACATTCAAGGAAGGCAAGAAGTTCCTTCACGTTTCTACAGACGAAGTATATGGTTCACTTGATGATGATCCAAATGCTTTCTTCTATGAGACAACTCCATATTCACCACACAGCCCATATTCAGCAAGTAAGGCTAGCTCAGATATGCTCGTAAAGGCATATATGGATACATACAAGTTCCCAGCTAACATTACTAACTGCTCAAATAACTATGGACCTTACCAGTTCCCAGAGAAGCTTATTCCTCTTATCATCAACAACGCTCTTGCAGGCAAGGATCTTCCTGTATACGGCGATGGTAAGAACGTACGTGACTGGCTCTATGTAGAGGATCACGCCAAGGCTATCGACATGGTTCAGGAAAAGGGACGTCTCTTTGAGACATACAACGTTGGCGGTCACAATGAGAAGCAGAACATCGAGATCGTTAAGACAATCATTGATACTCTTAAGGAAGTTCTTGATGACTCTGATCCTAGAAAGGCACACCTTTCTTATGACCTTATCAAGTACGTAAGTGACAGAAAAGGTCACGACAGACGTTACGCTATCGCTCCAGACAAGATCAAGGCTGAGATTGGCTGGGAGCCAGAGACAATGTTTGCTGAAGGTATCAAGAAGACAATCAAATGGTACTTCGACAACATGGACTGGATGCAGAACGTAACAAGCGGTGATTACGAGAAATACTACGAAAAGATGTATTCTAACAAATAATAGAACCCAAGGAGAAATAAAATGAAGGGTATAATTTTAGCTGGTGGTTCAGGCACCAGACTTTATCCACTTACTAGGGCAATGTCTAAGCAGATGATGCCTGTATATGATAAGCCAATGATCTACTATCCACTTTCAACTTTGATGCTGGCTGGCATCAGAGAAGTGCTTATCATTTCTACACCACGTGATCTTCCTATGTTTGAGGAACTCTTTGGTGATGGATCACAGCTTGGAATGCACTTTGAATATGCTGTTCAGGAACAGCCTAGAGGACTTGCTGATGCATTCATTATCGGCGCTAAGTTCATTGGCAGTGATTCTGTTGCCCTTGTTCTTGGAGACAATATTTTCTATGGACAGAGCTTTTCTAAGCTTCTTAGAGAAGTTGCATCCAGAGAAAAGGGAGCTACTATCTTTGGTTACTACGTAAGAGATCCTAGAGCTTACGGCGTTGTTGAGTTCGATGAGAACGGCAAAGCTATCAGTATCGAAGAGAAGCCTGAGCATCCAAAGTCTAACTATGCAGTACCTGGACTTTATTTCTATGACAATCAGGTTGTTGATATTGCTGCAAACGTTAAGCCTTCAGCAAGAGGCGAGATCGAGATCACAAGTATCAATAACGAATATTTAAGCCGCGGCGAGCTTCGCGTAGAAACTATGGGAAGAGGCTTTGCATGGCTTGATACAGGCAATCACGATTCTCTTCTTGATGCATCTGATTTCGTATGTGCATTCCAGAAGAGACAGGGACTCTACATTTCATGCATTGAAGAGATTGCTTATAAGCGTGGATTCATCGACAAGGAGCAGTTGCTCAAGCTTGCCGAGCCACTTATGAAAACAGACTATGGTAAATATCTGGTTGAGGTCGCTAACGGGCTGTGAACACCTGGCGAGGTTTTGATAACGGGAGGAGAACGTGGATAAAAGAGTTTTCCGAATGGCAATACTTACCATCATAAGTGCCTTTATTTTGGTACTTGTCATTGTCTATGCTACTAACACCCAGAAGATCAACGAGCTTTTTGGCTGGGGATCCAAGGAAAGTGATGAAGCTGAGACCGCTGCATCCTACTATAGTGGTGAGCAGGTTTACGGACAGCAGATCGGTAGCAATCTAGACGGTTTTTTAAGCGATGAAGATTTTTTTGATGAGACAGAGAAGATACCTTCTGTTGTTGTGATCAAAAAAAGTTCAGGCTCTGCTGAAGAGAGTTCAGAAGCTTCAAGCCTTGGCAGTTCAGTTAGTGATGATGAGCTTCCTGGAATGGCAGTTGTAGGCGAGCTTCAGAATCCTGGAGGATATGTTCCGGGAATGGGTGGCTCTTTTGACAGCAGTCTATATGAATACAATGGTGTTATGCCAACTGCGCCTATTGAGGGCACACCAGTTGGGCAGTAATGCTATAGAAATATTAGGAGATATAAAATGGGAAAGATAACTGTTGAAACATGTGAGATAGAAGGACTTAAAGTTATTACACCAAAGGTTTTTGGCGATGCCAGAGGCTATTTCATGGAGACATACAACAAGAACGACTTTGTAGAGGCTGGAATTGATGTTGAGTTCGTACAGGACAATCAGTCAGCTAGTAAGCAGGGCGTACTTAGAGGCCTTCATTTCCAGAAGAACTTTCCACAGGACAAGCTTGTACGTTGCATAAACGGTGAAGTATTTGATGTAGCTGTTGACCTTAGAAAAGGTTCAAAGACTTATGGAAAGTGGTTTGGCGTTAGACTTTCTGCTGAAAATAAAAAGCAGTTCTTTATCCCTAAGGGATTTGCTCATGGCTTCTATGTAATTTCTGAGTATGCTGAGTTTGCATACAAGTGCTCAGATTTCTATCATCCAGAAGACGAGGGTGGTCTTAAGTGGGACGATCCTGATATTGGAGTAGAGTGGCCACTTGTAGAAGGCGCTGAGCTCAACCTTTCCGAGAGGGATACCAAGTGGGGAGGATTTAAGGAGTTTTGATACAGGGATTGAGAAAACTTCCCAAGCGAGTAGGCTTGGGCATTTTCTATGTAATGGCGTTTATTTTGGCGCTATTACTTATTATGCACACAAACCAGCTTGCAGACCCGCATACAGAGATGCTCAAGAAGATATGTGGATGTATCTTGATCGGCATCAGTTGTATACTGGTCTTCTTTTGGTATGACAGATTATTAGTGCTTCCAGTTGAGCTTTTTCATTCTAGAAAGCTCATCAAGAGGCTTTCACTTAACGATTTCAAGAAAAGATATGCTGGTTCATACATGGGAATCGTGTGGGCCCTTGCTCAGCCTGTAGTTACAGTTGCTATGTACTACATCGTTTTTGACAGAATCTTCCAGTCAAGAGCGCAGTCAGTTTCAGGCGGAATCGAGGTTCCTTACGTTCTCTTTTTGACGGCAGGTCTTGTTCCATGGTTCTTTTTCACAGAAGCTCTTACCAATGGAACAACTTCACTTCTAGAGTACAACTACCTTGTTAAAAAGGTTCTTTTCAAGATAAGCATACTTCCTATCATCAAGATCATCGCAGCTATGTTCATTCACGTGTTCTTTATCTGCGTGCTTCTTGTGATCGCATGTGTGTATGGTTACTATCCAAATGTCTATTGGATCCAGCTTATTTATTATGTGGGCTGTGAATTTATTTTGGTATTGTCTATAAGCTATGCTACTTGCGCAATCGTAGTATTCTTTAGAGATCTTCTTCAGATTATCAATATCGGACTTCAGCTGTTCCAGTGGTTTACACCTATTCTTTGGAACATTAACATTGTGCCTGATAAATATAAGTGGATCATCAAGCTTAACCCTATGGCATATATCGTTGAGGGTTACAGAAATGCAATATACGGCGATACATGGTTCTTTGAACACTTCTACTCATCAACCTATTTCTGGTTGTTTGTAGTGGGTGTATTCTGCGTAGGAACGCTTATCTTCAAGAGGTCCAAGCCTCACTTTGCAGACGTGTTGTGATACTAGGGATGTAGGATTGCGAGAACGAAGTGGAGCAATCCGTAGTATCATGAGAATAATATAAGGAATTAACATGGAAAAAGACGTAGCTATTGAGGTAAAACACCTCACTAAACTATATAAGCTCTACGACAAGCCTATGGACAGGCTCAAGGATTCCCTTGGACTTTCTGGTAAAAAGAAGTACAAGGAACACCTTGCTCTTAACGACGTTAACCTTACTGTCCACAAGGGCGAAACTGTCGGAATCATCGGAACTAACGGCTCTGGTAAGTCAACTATCCTCAAGATCATCACAGGAGTTTTATCTCCAACAGAGGGTGAGGTTAATGTTGATGGCCATATCTCAGCTCTTTTGGAACTGGGTGCAGGCTTTAACATGGAGTACAACGGAATTGACAACATCTACTTAAACGGTATGATGATTGGTTTTTCTGAGGAAGAGATCAAAAAGAGGATGGATGCGATCCTTGAATTTGCTGATATCGGAGACTATGTATATCAGCCAGTCAAGACTTATTCAAGTGGTATGTTTGTCCGTCTTGCTTTTGCGGTTGCTATCAACATTGATCCTGAGATTCTTATCGTTGATGAGGCCCTTTCTGTAGGTGACGTATTCTTTCAGGCTAAGTGCTATCACAAGTTTGAAGAGTTCAAGAAGAGAGGCAAGACTATCCTCTTTGTATCACATGATCTTTCCAGTATTAGCAAGTACTGCGATAGAGCAGTTCTTTTAAATCAGGGTGTGCTCCTTGGCGAGGGAACACCAAAGAAGATGATCGATATCTACAAGCAGGTTCTGGTGGGACAGTATCCACTTCCTATGGGCGAAGGTGAGAATCTTCTTGACGATGATCAGATCCGTCAGGCTGCAGCAGATGCAGACAAAAAAGCTGATGACAAAATAAAGAAAGACGATAGTGCAAAGAAAACTGCCGCTGAGAATCCAGATACATTGGAGTACGGCGACGGCGCAGCTACTATTACAAACTATTTTGTCACAGATAACACAGGAAAAGAGACTAACTCTATCATCAAGGGTACTGACTTTACAGTACACATGAGAGTTAAGTTTAATAGAGATGTTGCAGCTCCTATCTTTGCCCTTACCTTCAAGAACATCATGGGCATTGAAATTACAGGAACCAACTCAATGGTTGAAAAGGCTTTTCTGGAGCCGGTTAAGGCTGGCGAAGAGAAGGACGTCACCTTTACGCAGAATATGTCACTTCAGGGCGGAGAGTATCTTCTTAGCTTTGGAGTAACAGGTTTTGAACAAAATGATTTTACCGTGTATCACAGACTCTATGATGCACTTAATGTATCAGTAGTATCAGACAAGAACACAGTTGGCTACTATGACATGAATTCTAAATGTGTTGTTACTGATGTTAAATAACTCGTAAGGAACGAGCAATATGCAAGAAAACGTTAAAATTGGTAATGTTACCCTTAATTTCAAACACTACTCAGGGGTTGATCTCTACAGCGATGGTGCTATAGAGAACGACCTTCTTGAGATTGTAAAAAAATACAAAAAGGAAGAGTATCAGAAGGTTATCGAGGAGAGGGCAAACTGGCCTATTCTCTACCATCTTTCTGAGCAGAGGTCTAATATCGTTGAGTGGATCCCTATGGATAAAAACGCTAAGGTATTAGAGGTTGGCTCTGGATGTGGTGCTATCACAGGTATGCTCTCCAAGAAGGCTGGCGAAGTAATTGCCTGCGATCTTTCAAGGAGACGTTCTGAGATCAATGCCACCAGAAATCAGGAGTGCGACAACGTAACTATCCACGTTGGTAACTTCAGGGATATTGAGCCGGATCTTCCCAGAGATTTTGACTATATCTTCTTGATCGGTGTATTTGAGTACGGTCAAGGCTATATTGGAACTGACAATCCTTACGAGAAGTTCCTTAGGATGCTTCAGAGACATCTTAAAAAGGGCGGAAGGATCGTAATTGCTATTGAGAACCGCCTTGGACTTAAGTATTTTGCCGGATGTGCTGAGGATCACCTTGGAAGCTACTTTACAGGTATTGAGGGATACTCACCAGACAGCGTTGCCAAGACTTTTACCAGAAATGGACTTATCAACATCTTCAAGAAATGTGGCATGAATGAGTACCATTTCTATTATCCATATCCTGACTACAAGCTTATGACACTTCTTCATTCAGATGATTATCTGCCTAAGTTTGGAGAACTTCAGGACAATGTTCGTAACTTTGACAGGGATAGATTAGTTCTTTTCAATGAGAAAAGAGCTTACGAGGACCTCTCAAAGGACGGCCTCTATCCAGAGTTTGCCAATTCCTTTGAAGTTATCCTTGGACCTGGCTTTGATACTATCTACAGTAAATACAGCAATGACAGAGTTTCTGAGTTCAAGATCAGAACTGATATTGCTATCGATAAAGCTGGCAGAAAGGTTATCAAAAAGTTCCCTCTTACAGAGGAAGCAAGAGAGCACGTATTTGGTATCAGAGATGCTTATCTTGGCCTTGTTGAGAAGTATAGAGGCGGAGACCTTGAGATTAACGACTGTCAGATAAATGAACAGGAAGGCTGCGCTATTTTTTCTTTGTTAATGGCGTACCGCTGGCTTCACTCCTTGATCAGTGTATTGATAGAGATGACATGGAGGCATTTGAAGCTCTTTTGAACGAATATCTCAAGCGTATCAGGTACAAGGAAGACTATCCTGTATCAGATTATGACTTGATATTCTCTAATATTATGGTTAATGGTCCTATTTGGACTATAATAGATTATGAGTGGACCTATGGTAAGTGTATACCTGCCAAGGAGTCCATGTGGAGAGCACTTTACTGCTACAGATTAGAGGATAGGAAAAGAGAAAAGTTTGATCCTAAGCCTCTTTTTGGCAAACTTGGTATTACAGAAAAAGAGATCCAGGTTCTCCTTGATGAGGAGTACGCCTTCCAGAAGTATGTAACTGGAAACCGCAAGTCAATGGTAGAGCTTTGGAAAGATATAGGCAGAAAGGTGATCGTTCCTAAGGAGATCACAGCTACTGCCAGCGCTGCAAGGCCTGATGACCAGATCCAGATCTATCTTGATAATGGCGAGGGTTACTCTGAGGATGAGTCAATGTTCCCAGAGGAGCAGTACGATGACAAGAACACAGTAACTCTGGATATCAGAGTTGATGATACCTGCAACACAGTCAGGATCGATCCTGCTTTTGCGCCATGTATGGTCACTATCCTGAACGCTACATGGAACAGCCTGAATATCTCAGAGGGTGGTGCAGATGTAAGTATTAATCCAGTAAATGGTGAGTGGATCTCAGATGATTCCATAATCTTTAATTCTGATGATCCTAACATTGAGTTTTCACTTACAAGTGACAGGCTCGGTGTTAAGAAAAAGAACCACCTTGTAGTTAAGCTTTTGATGACTCTTATTCCTAAAAATGCTGCAGATGCAGTGATCAGTTCACTTCCTGAACCGGAGGTTTCTGCTCCAAAGGAAAAGAATATTATCAAAAAGCTTGGAGAAAAAATAAGCCAGAAACGCGAAGCACGATACTATAAAGATGATGAGGAGTAATTGTTAGGGGAATGCTGAAGGACTTAGCCAAGAAAACTCTTGCGACAAGGAGAAAAACTAAATACAACAGAGTAGTAAAAGCCAAGTCTTCTGCTTATGATAAGTGGCAGCGCCAGGGTGAAAAAGAGCCTGTGATCAAGGCTGAAGCTCCTGTGTACTACGAGGAGAATGAAGACGGCACTTTGGTACCTTACAAGAAGCCTGAGCCAGAGGTTAAGGTTGTGCCTTATGCCAAGGTTTGGGAGGTTTCTGATACCAAGAACGATGAGAATGTCGTTTACGTTTTTGTCAGCCCTAAGGGCAGACTTACCAAAAGAGCTACTGAAGTTATAAAACAGTATTTTGTAGCTCACCCTGAGCATGAAATTGTTTATGGTGATGAGGACGAGATCGGCAAAGGTGGAAAATATATTCATCCATTCTTTAAGCCTGACTGGTCCCCTGATTCATATTTAAACGCTTTCTATATTGGCAGCTTTTTTGCCTGCAGGGCAACGACCATGCATGCTGCTGCATCTGAGTACGACAACGCAGTCAGAATGCTTGGCGGAACATCCAACAAAAAGAATTCACCAGAGCAGGTGGGACTTGAAGCATCTCTTTTATCTGCAGATGTATTGTTCTGCATGCTTGCTATACATGTGAGAGCTTTTGCCAAGAGAACCGGCATGGAGCTTCCTATTGGACATATCAGAGAAGTATTATTCCACAGAAACTCTGAGCAGGATGTCTTTTACGGAAGAACATTCCACAATTCCAAGCATATGCTCTTAAGACCAGCTACTGTCAGCATAATCATTCCTTCCAAGGATCATCCTGAAGTGCTGCAGCAGTGTCTTAATTCGATCGTAAATACAACTGGTGGTGACAACATCAAATACGACATTGTCATCATTGATAATGGTAGTTCAGCTGCTAACAGAGTTAAGTATGGTGTTTATTGCAGCCGTGCCGAGAGAAAGAACGGACTTACCAAGATAAATTACATTTACAAATCTCAGGAGTTTAACTTCTCCGCTATGTGTAACCAGGGCGCTAGAGCCTGCAGCGGTGAGTATCTCCTGTTCCTTAACGATGATATTGAGGCGGTAAAAGAGGGATGGCTTCGCGAGATGCTGTCTCAGGCTCAGCTTGGCCATGTGGGCTGCGTAGGAACCAAGCTTATTTATCCTGACACAGACCTTATTCAGCATTGCGGAATTGCCAATGTTAGACGTGGTCCTGTGCATAAGCTTCAGAAGATGCACGATGGCAAGAGCCACTACTTTGGATACAACAGAGGTGTCCACAATTTCATCGGTGTAACGGCTGCTTGTCTCATGATCAGCAGAAAGAAGTTTAACGATATAGGAGGCTTCCCTGAGGAACTTAAGGTTGCCTTTAATGATGTGGATTTCTGCTATACAGTAATGGAAAAGGGCTACTATAACGTATGTTGCAACCATGTTTATCTATATCATCATGAGTCTCTTACAAGAGGTCTTGATAACCTTGATCCAAAGAAGATGGAGAGACTTGCAGTTGAGGGTGACACTCTTATGAAGAGGCATGCGCACCTTTATAACTTTGATCCATTCTATAGTCCACACCTTACAGAGGATGAGACGATCTCAGCTATTATTCCACGTGAGGATTACACTGCTGTGGAGGATATTCCTTATGCCAGAGTTTCAGTTCACGAACATGGTATCAGGGGAGCAAGGGAAGATCAGTGTCTTAGAATTGGATGCGAGTACAATGGCAGCCTTCGCAACTGGCTGTACGGAGTAACTGCAGAAGGGTACGATGATGGCTACTATCTCAAGGGATACAGCTTTGTCATTGGATCTGATAATGCAATTTATGAAAAGAGATTGCTCCTTCGTCTTGTGGAAAGACATGAGGATGGAGCAGGCCCTGTGGAGCCTAAGGTATTTAGCGTGCCAACTTATGTATGGTACAGACCGGATATCAAGGTTCGTCTTCAGGATCAGGTAAATGTAGACTTAACTGGTTACAAAGTTAAGATCAAGAAGGGCGACTTAGTTCCAGGCTACTACCAGATTGGTATGTTAGCGGTTGATAAAACAAGCCACTTAAAGCTTGTAAACTGGGTTCCTAACATTCTTAATGTGAAAAAGTGATTTAAGAGGTTATAAATGAGCGAGTTGGATTATAAGTCAGCTTATGAAAAAGAAAAACTAAAGAGTGCAGAGCTTGCTGGTAGGATAGCTGAACTTGAGGATAAAAACCAGGAATTAGAGTTTAAGCTTAATAGGATTAAAAACAATCCTATCTGGAAAGCCAGCACTCCAGCACGTAACACAATGCACTGGGTTATCAGACAGAGAGACAGGATCAGGAATCAAGGATCTCTGAGAGGGGTTATTGCCAAGATCAAGTACAAGCAGATTGAAAAGAAGGCAATGACTCACTATGGAACAGAGTCTTTTCCTAGTGAAGAGACTAGAAAAGAGCAGGAAGAGGCAGTATTTGAGAAGATGCCTCTTATTTCAATCTTAGTTCCTCTTTACAATACTCCTGAGAAGTTCCTTAGAGATATGATAGAGTCTGTTCTTGCACAGACTTACGGCAATTGGCAGCTTTGTCTTGCTGATGGATCTGATGAAGCTCATATTTCTGAAGTATCTAGGATTGTAGAAGAGTACCAGAAGGATGCGAAGGCTCTTTTACCTGATGGAAAGTGCAAGATTGCTTACAAGAAGCTTGAAAGGAATGAGGGAATTGCAGGAAATACCAACCATTGCCTTGAACTTGCAGAAGGTGAGTATCTGGGACTTTTCGATCACGATGATATTCTTCATCCAGAAGTATTATACTGGTATGTCAAAGCTATAAATGAAGAAAATGCAGATTATATCTACTGTGATGAGACAACCTTTAAGGGCGACGACATCAATAAGATGATAACCATGCACTTCAAACCGGATTATGCTATCGATAATCTGAGAGCCAACAACTACATCTGCCACTTTAGTGTCTTTAAGAGAACTCTTCTTGATGGAACAGAGCTCTTTAGAACTAAGTTTGATGGAAGCCAGGACCATGACATGATCCTTAGACTTACTGATAGAGCAGAGCACATCGTACACATTCCAAAGCTTTTGTATTACTGGAGATCTCATGCTGCATCTGTTGCATCTGACATAAGTGCCAAGCCTTACGCTATTGAGGCTGCAAAGGGCGCTGTGGCAGATCATTTGAGGCGCCATGGATATGACCACTTCAAGATCACCAGTACAAGGGCATTTGAGACTATCTTTAAGATCACCTATGAAGTTCAGGGAAGTCCTAAAGTCAGCATCGTAATTCCTAACTGCGAGCACGCAGAGGATCTTAAGAGATGCATCACTTCAATCTATGAGAAGTCTGTATATGACAACTACGAGATCATTGTTGTAGAAAATGGCAGCACTGGTTCTGAGATAAAGGGCTACTACGAGGAGCTTAGAACAGGTAATCTCAAGGATGTTGTCAAGGTTGTTGATTATTATGAGAATGGTCAGCACCTTACAGCAGATGGCAAGAAGCCACCATTTAACTATTCAGCAGTTGTGAACTACGGCGTTTCAAAATCTGACGGCGAGTATGTAGTTCTTTTGAACAATGATACACAGGTTATTACTGTTAACTGGATCGAGGAGCTTCTTATGTATGCTCAGAGACAGGATGTGGGAGCAGTTGGAGCTAAGCTCTATTTCCCAGACAGAAAGATCCAGCACGCAGGTGTAGTACTTAAACTTGGAGCACATAGAACAGCAGGCCATTCTCACTACGGCCAGGCAGGTATGAATCTTGGATATATGGGCAGACTTTGCTACGCTCAGGATGTGAGCGCAGTTACAGGGGCTTGTCTTATGGTTAGCCGCGCTAAATACGACGAAGTTGGAGGCTTTGCAGAAGACTTCCAGGTTAGTCTTAATGATGTGGACTTTTGCCTTAAACTCAGAGAAAAAGGATATCTCAATGTATTTACTCCTTTTGCTGAGCTTTATCACTATGAATCTCTTTCAAGGGGCCTTGATCTTGAGGGTGAGAATGCAAAGAGATATGAGGCAGAGTCAGAGCATTTCCGCACCAAATGGAAAAAAGTTCTCGATAAAGGCGACCCGTACTACAACCCTAATTTCTCCCTCGACAGGAGTGATTACAGCCTTAACGTAGAGGGTTATTCAAGTCTTAGAACTCAGTAAAAACCTGATGCATAGGTTTTTTGAATTGGGGATATATGATATAATTTTTGTGGTATATGTGCACAGGAGGACAATGTAATGAGTGAAGCAACAAAACAGTTTGAATATTGGCTTAATGATTCATACTTTGACGATGATACAAAGCAGGAACTTATGGCAATTCGTAACAACGAGGCAGAGGTAGAGGATCGTTTCTACAGAGAGCTTGAGTTTGGTACAGGCGGACTTCGTGGTGTTATCGGTGCCGGAACTAACAGAATGAACAAGTACACTGTACGTAAGGCTACACAGGGACTTGCTAATTATATTAAAAAGAATGGTGGAGCAGATGCTGCAAAGAAGGGCGTAGCAATCTCTTATGACTGCAGAAGATTTTCACCTGAGTTTGCTGAGGAGACAGCTCTTTGTCTTGCAGCTAACGGAATCAAGGCTTATGTAAGTGATATCCTTCGTCCTACTCCAGAACTTTCATTTGCTCTTAGAGAGTTTGGATGTATCGCAGGTGTTATGGTAACAGCTTCTCACAACCCACCTGAGTACAATGGTTACAAGGTATACTGGCAGGATGGCGCGCAGGTTACTCCACCTCACGACACAGGCATTATCAAAGAGGTCATGTCTATCACTGACTACCACGAAGTTAAGACAATGTCTAAAGAAGATGCTGTTGCCCAGGGACTTTATGTTTCATTTGGCGAAGAGATCGATGACAAGTATATGGTAGAACTTAAAAAGCAGATCATTCATCAGGATGTTATTGATGAGATGGCTGACAAGTTCACTATTGTTTATACACCATTCCACGGAACAGGAAATCTTCCTGTTAGAAGAGTGCTTAAGGAACTTGGATTCAAGAATGTATTCGTAGTGCCAGAGCAGGAAGCTCCAGATCCAGATTTCACAACTCTTGCTTATCCTAATCCTGAGGATCCAAAGGCATTCGAGCTTGCTCTTAAGCTTGCAAAAGAGAAGGATGCAGATATCGTACTTGCAACTGACCCTGATGCAGATCGTCTTGGAATCTATGCAAAAGATACTAAGACAGGCGAGTATATTGGATTTACAGGAAACATGTCTGGAATGCTTATCGGCGATTATATCTTAAGAGAGCGCACAGCTACAGGCACAATGCCAGCTAACCCAGCATTCGTTACTACTATCGTTACAACAAATATGGCTAAGCCAGTTGCTACCAAGTACGGATGCCACTATATTGAAGTTCTTACAGGATTTAAGTACATCGGTGAGCAGATCAAACTCTTTGAAGAAAATGGCCAGTCTCACAACTATGTATTTGGTCTTGAGGAGTCCTATGGATGCCTTGCTGGAACACATGCAAGAGATAAGGACGCTGTTGTTGCAGTTATGTGCCTTTGCGAGCTTGCAGCTTTCTACAAGAAGCAGGGCAAGAGCGTATGGGATGCTATGATAGATCTTTACGAAGAGTACGGCTACTACAAAGAGGGCCAGTATTCAATCACTATGAAGGGTAAAGAGGGAGCTGAGCAGATTGCTGCTATCATGGACAAGCTTCGTAAGAACCCTCCAAAGGAATTTGGTCAGTGGAAGGTTGAAGAGTTCAGAGACTACAAGACTGGTAAGACTCTTGATATGGCTACTGGCAAAGAGGGAGAGACAGGTCTTCCTACATCAAATGTTCTTTACTTTGCACTTAACAATGATTCCTGGTGCTGCGCAAGACCTTCAGGAACTGAACCTAAGATCAAGTTCTATATGGGTGTAAAGGGCAAGAACCTTGAGGATGCTGAGAAACTTCAGGCAGAATTAACACAGGCTGTTAAGGATGCAGTAGGCTAACTTCACTATAAAAAAGGATAGACAATTATGGGTATAAAAAATGCGGCTAAAAAAACAATAGCATATGCTAAGCGCAACGGTGCTAAAGCCGCATTTTTTGCTGCCTTTGAGAGAGTTTCAGATACTTTAAATGAAAAATATGATTATATTCCTCTTTCTGAAGACGTATTAGAGGAACAGAAGAGGGAATATAAGTCACTTGCAGAATCAGGAGGCGCTATGCGTTTTAGCATTGTAGTGCCTCTTTTTAATACTCCTGAAAAGTACTTAAAGGAGATGATAGATTCTGTTGTGGCTCAGACCTATGGCAACTGGGAACTGGTACTTGCTGATGCGTCTCTATCTGAGTCAGAGACTGTCAAGGAATACACCAGGGTTGATCCCAGGATCAAGTACTACCATCTTGGAAGCAACGATGGAATATCAGAGAATACCAATAAGGCTATTGAGAAGGCAAAAGGGGATTATATAGGTCTTTTGGACCATGATGATACTCTTACGCCAGATGCCCTATATGAGGTGGCAAGAGTTATCAGAAAGAGCATGAAGCAAAATAAACTTGCCCAGTTCTCTGTATGTCCTATTCGCCTTATCTACTCAGATGAGGACAAATATGACGATGGCAAGGGTGCCTACTACGAGCATCACGCCAAGCCATCTTTTAACATGGACTATTTATTGTCCAACAACTATATCTGCCACTTTGCAGTTATGAGGGCAGATATCCTGAAAAGACTCAAACTTCGCGGCAAGTACGACGGAGCACAGGATTTTGATCTCTTCCTTAGATGTTGTACAGAGGCAGCTTTGTCCATGACAATGGCAAGCGGCCAGATTGCACATATAGATAAGGTTTTGTATCACTGGAGATGTCACAGAGGCTCAACAGCAGCAAATCCTGCCAGCAAGATGTATGCTTATGAGGCTGGCCAGAGGGCTGTAAGAGATGTTCTTCATGAAAATGGCGTTAAGGCAGATGTGGCGCAGATGCCTCACCTTGGATTTTACAGAGTCTTGTACGAGCCTGATGTCTTTTCACTTAGAAGCGATGTGGGAATCATCGGCGGCAAGATACTTAATAAAAGAGGCAGGATCGTTAGCGGCAATTTCAAGAAGGACGGAAGCATCAGGTACAAGGGACTTCCTCTTGGATATAGCGGCGGATTTCAGCACAGAGCTGTTCTCCAGCAGGACTGCGCAGCTGTAGATGTGAGATGCATGGCAGTCAGGCCTGAACTTCGAGCAGCCTACCAGCAGATCACTGGATTTGAATACAAGGACACCTTCTATGAAGGCGGAGAAACAATAGATGATAGATTTAAGGCTTTTAGTGAGGAGACAATTGCTGCTATGAGTCTTAAACTTGGGGAAGAGGCCAGGAAGCAGGGCTTCCGCGTTATGTGGGATCCTCAGGTTATCAAAAGGGTTTGATATATGAGTAAAGTTACCGTTGTAATACCAAATTATAATGGAAAAAAATATATTCCAGATTGCATAAAGAGCCTTAAAAAGCAGACTTTTAAGGATTTTACAGTGACTGTTGTGGATAACGGCTCAACTGATGGAAGCATTGAACTTATAAAAAAGGATTTTCCTGAAGTTAAGGTTATTGAGCTTAATGACAACACAGGCTTTGCTAATGCAGTAAATGTGGGAATAAAGGATGCTGACAGCCCTTATGTATTTCTTTTAAATGATGATACAAGGTGCGACGAAGAGGCAATTGAGAAGCTTGTTGCATGTATGGACAAGCGAAAGAAAGTGTTCAGCGCTCAGGCCAAGATGCTTCAGTTTAAGGAACCACACAACATTGATGATTGTGGTGATCTTTACTGCGCCTTTGGATGGGCATTTACTCCTGGCAAAGACAAGGATAACACGCATTTTAATAAGATAGATGCTGTTACTTCTGCCTGCGCTGGTGCAGCTATGTACAGAAAAGAGTACTTTGAGATAGTTGGCTATTTTGACGAAGCACATTTTTGCTACCTTGAGGATGTGGACCTTGGCTATAGAGCAAGGCTTAAAGGATTTGTTAATGTCTGCGAGCCTTCAGCCATTGTTTATCACGCTGGAAGTGCTTCAAGCGGATCAAGATACAATGCATTTAAGGTTGAACTAACTGCAGGAAATAATTTATACTTAATCTATAAAAATATGCCTGTATTTCAGATAATATTAAATTTGCCTCTGATATTACTTGGCATTATCATTAAGCATGTCTTTTACGTGAAAAAAGGACTTGGAATGGCTCATATCAAGGGGATAATGAAGGGCTTTTCCAAGATATTTGCCGGCTCTCAAAAAAGAGTCAGATTTGGCAAAAAAGAACTGTTTGGCAGCTTGAAGATGCAGCTTGAACTGTGGATCAACCTGGCCAGACTAGTTGGGGTAGTTTTACTATGATCAAGGACAATCAGGTACATTTAAATAGAGCGCACGTAGTTGTGGACGGGCTTATCGTAGCCGGTTCCTACGTGGCATCATATTTTGTAAGATTCGGACTATTATGGGGGGACAGAGATCACGCGGAGCATTTACCAATGCTTACGTACTTTTCTGTACTCTATTTTTTAGTCCCTGCGTATCTGTTTTTGTATTATATGGTTCAGCTCTATACTTCCAGGAGAGCACTTAGGCTTTGGGATGAGTTCATGGACATTGTCAAAGCCAATATCATGGGAATACTTAGTTTTCTTGTGATCTTGTACATGATCCATCAAAACAACTTCTCCCGTGGAATGATCGTTATATTCTTCTTTATTAACGTTCTTCTGACGACAGTTTCGAGAGGCTTCCTCAGGAAATTCCTCAGATACATCAGGAAAAAAGGTTATAACATGAAGCATATCCTTCTTGTTGGCTATTCAAGGGCAGCAGAGGGGTATATCAGCCGAATTTTGGATAATCCTCAGTGGGGATATGAGATTGCAGGCGTTTTGGATGACTTTGTGCCAATTGATACAAGTTATCACGGTATCAAGGTAGTGGGCAAGATCGAGCAACTCTCAGAATATCTTGAAAACAACAATTACGATGAGATCACTATCACGCTTCCTCTGGATGATTACGACAGACTTGAAGAGCTTGTGGCTCAGTGTGAGAAATCCGGCGTTCATACCAAGTTCATTCCGGACTATTCATCTCTTTTTCCAAGCAATCCGTACACAGAGGATGTTCAGGGACTTCCTGTTATCAATATCAGATACGTTCCATTATCAAACTCTTTTAACAGAATGGCTAAAAGAGCTGTGGACATCGTGGGTTCACTGTTTGCAATCATCTTATTCTCACCAGTCATGCTGATCGCGGCTATTGCAGTTAAGACAACCAGCAAGGGACCAATCATTTACAAGCAGGAGAGGATCGGACTTAACGGTGTTCCATTTAAGATGTACAAGTTCAGGACTATGAAAGTCCAGTCAGAAGCTGAGGAAAAGAAGGGTTGGACTACCAAAGGAGATCCACGAGTTACTAACGTTGGGGCGTTTCTTAGAAAGACAAGTATCGATGAGATGCCTCAGTTCTTTAATATTTTGTTTGGCCAGATGAGTATTGTGGGCCCTAGACCGGAGAGACCACAATTTGTTGAGAAGTTTAAAGAGCAGATACCTCGTTACATGGTAAAACACCAGGTTCGTCCAGGTCTTACAGGCTGGGCTCAGATAAATGGATATCGTGGAGATACATCAATTAGAAAGAGAATCGATTATGATATCTATTATATTGAGAACTGGTCTATGTCTTTTGACATAAAAATTATGCTTGGTACCATCAGATACGGGTTCATTAATAAGAACGCATATTGATAAGGGTTGTATATTTTGCACATTTGTGGCATAGTATACTAATGGTTTACAATACATTTTGTTGGGACAAGGAGAATTATTATGTCAAATCGCGACGATGAGTACTACGAGAGAGACAGCAGAAGATCATCTCGAAATGATGACAGATATAGGGATGATAGAAGACCATCTCGAAGTAACGACAGACGTTATAGGGATGATTACGATGATTATGGAGACAGACCTGCAAGGAGATCTGAAGGATCCAGCAGATCACACAGTTCATCAGCAAGTAGATCAAGAAGCTATGATTCAAGAAGTTCAGCATCCAGAAGCTCTTCATCAAGAAGCAGCAGTAGCAGACCTTCTTCATCAAGAAAGTCTTCAGGATCAAGGAAGAAAAAGAGTAACAAGAAAGCAATCGCTATTCTTATTGCAGAAGTATTGATCGCATGCATCTTAGTTGTTGTAGCATACCACGTATTCTTCAAGGTTGACGTTACCAAGGTTGGTAAGGTTAACATGAACGAGGAAAAGATCACAAGCTCCATCAGTGAACAGGCTGCAGCCAATGAAGAGATGAAGAGCTACACTAATATCGCCCTCTTTGGTGTTGACTCCCGTGAAGGAGCACTTACCAAGAACACAAGATCAGATACTATCATGATTGCTTCTATCAATAATGAAACAGGCGATATCAAGCTTTGCTCAGTATATCGTGATACATACCTCAATCTTAGTAACGACAGCTACACAAAGTGTAACGCAGCATACGCCGAGGGCGGTCCAGAGCAGGCTATTTCAATGCTTAACATGAACCTCGATATGGATATTGAGGATTTCATCACTATCGGATTCAGAGGTCTTACTGATGTAGTAGATGCTCTTGGTGGTGTAGAGATCGAAGTTACAGATGCTGAGATCCCTCACCTTAACAGTTATCAGCAGACCATGGCTACAGAGCTCAAGCTCAACTATACACCTGTTACTTCAGCAGGCAGACAGACACTTAATGGTCTTCAGGCAACAGCTTACTGCCGTATCAGATATACAGCAGGTGATGACTTCAAGAGAGCTGAGAGACAGAGAACAGTCCTTATGGCTTGCCTTGAAAAGGCTAAGGGCATGAGCTATTCACAGCTTGAGACAGTTGCCAACAACGCATTTAATGAGACATATACATCACTTGATCTTTCAGAGATCCTTGATCTTCTCAAGAATATCGCTAACTACAATGTTATCGATCACGGCGGATTCCCAGAGGAGAGCATGAGAGCTACTGGAACAATCGGTAAGAAGGGAAGCTGTGTAGTAGCAGTTGACCTTGCTAGCAACGTTAAGTGGCTTCACCAGTTCCTGTTCAATGACAGCAACTATGAGGTATCTCCTGACGTTCAGAAGTACAGCGACAAGATCAAGTCTGATACATCCCAGTATCTGAACTAAAGTTTATACTTTGATTTACTAATGGGGCGGGGTCTAGATAGAAAGAGCCCGCCCCATTTTACGTGAAAGCGCTTACGCGCAAAGGATAAAGATATATGAACACTATTGATGTAATTATACCTACCTACAAACCTGATCATTCTCTTTTCACTTTGATCGATGATCTTGAGAAGCAGTCCGTAAGACCTGATCATATCATCATTATGAATACTGAAAAGAAATATTGGGATCAGCTTTTGGAAAAAACAAAAGAGAATCCGCAGGATAAGTATGATAATATTATTCTGGAACATGTGACAAAGAAGCAGTTTGATCATGGAAATACTAGAAATGAGGGAGTAGCTCTTTCTAAGGCTGATTACTTCCTTATGATGACTCAGGATGCATTCCCTAGGGATAAAATGCTGATCGCAAGCCTTTCTAAGGCTATGGACAGCGATGTAGCTGCAGCTTATGCAAGACAGTACCCAAAGACAGATTGCAACCTTGCAGAGAGATATTCAAGAAAGTTCAACTATCCAAATGAGCCAATGAAGAAAACTCAGAAGGATGTTGAAAGGCTTGGTATCAAGACTTACTTCTGTTCTAATGTATGTGCAATGTACAGAAGAGACATCTATGAAAAACTTGGCGGATTTACCAAAAAGACAATCTTCAACGAAGATATGGTCTATGCAGGAACAGCCTGTCAGAATGGTTATGCGATCTGTTATGTTCCTGAAGCTGGTGTTATTCACTCACACAACTATAGCTGCAAGCAGCAGTTTCACAGAAACTTTGACCTTGGTGTATCCCAGACTGATCATCCAGAGATCTTTGGAGGAATCAGCTCAGAGGCTGAGGGCAAGAAGATGGTGAGACAGACTATCGATCATTTCAGACATATCGGAAAGTCTTATCTGATCCCACATTACATTATTATGTGTGGCAGCAGATGGCTTGGTTACAAATTGGGAAGGAACTACAAAAAGCTCCCACGTTCATTTATTCTGGCTTGTACCATGAATAAGGACTACTGGGTATGAGGGATTACTTATGGAATTGGATTTAGCAGCAAGTAGTACAAATATCACAGATGACATTAATACTTGGGAAGAAGTTAACCTTCTTTATAATGCTGCTCTCAAACAGATCACTACCAAGATCGAGATCTTGAATGAGGAGTTTCAGGAGGTTCACAGATATAACCCTATCGAGCATGTTAAGGCAAGGGTTAAGGCTCCAGAGAGTATAGTTAAAAAGCTAAAGAGAAACGGATATGAGTCTACTATCGGCAATATGGTTCGTTACGTCAATGATATTGCCGGTATCAGAATTATCTGTTCTTTTACTTCAGATATTTACAGGATTGCTGAGATGATCAGTAATCAGAAGGATATTCAGGTCATTACTGTTAAGGATTATATTATGAATCCAAAGAACAGCGGATACAGAAGCTATCATATGATAGTTTCGCTTCCTGTATATCTTTCAGACAGAATCGTGAACGTTAAGGTTGAGATCCAGATCAGAACTGTAGCCATGGATTTCTGGGCTTCACTTGAGCACAAGATCCAATACAAGTTCGAGGGAAAAGCGCCTGGACATATTAACGAGGAACTTACTGAATGTGCGGAAATGGTTGCTAATCTCGATGCACGCATGCTTCAGTTAAATGAGGAAATTCTTGCCATAGAAGGGGAGCATTGAGCTTCCCTGTGGCTTTTGACATAAGCTCTTTTGACAGAGCCCATTAATGAGGAGTGGCCAGACACGGTTTCCCGCACCTGGCCTATTATGAAAAAATCTATCTTTCTTATTCAGTATTGCCGTATCGCTTTCGGCTATGTTATTAATATACAAGGTAATTATGAACAAATTATGAACTGATTATGAATAAATAGTAAAAGTGTACAACAAAAGATTTTTTTCAAATATAATCTTGTCTAATTTGCATAATGAATGCTAAGCTATTATGTATGCAGAATAGAAGGAGAAGTAACTTATGTTGGGAGGAAATATTGTGGATAACATTATGGATAAACTTGCGCAGAAGTTAAGTGCTCAGGAAATGATCAAGGCTAATTCACAGGCTGAGGTCGAGTCTGCTATAAGTGATGCTACAGAAATCTTTACCAAAAAGATGGATGAAGCCACAGATTCTTTTACCAGGAAGGTAGAAGATGCTCTGACCAAGAAGATGGAAGAGAGCGACTCCAAGACTCATGATGTCGGAGTTCAGACATATCGTAATGTACAGGCTCTTATAAATAAGCAGCAGGAGAAGACTGCAGAGGAGTTTAAGGAGTTGGATTCCAAACTTGAGACTCTTCAGTATGCAGTTGAGAGCAAGAATAGTGGTCTTTTACCACTTATTATCGTCACTCTTCTTGTTGCGGGAGCTGATCTTGTAATAAATATTTTGAGAATTTTTGGAATTCTATAATTACTACGGAAAGATTTTTTGCTATGAATTTTAGAAATACGGTTTTTAGAAATAAGATTAGAATATGGTTTTTGCATTCTACTCTTATGGTCATATTTTTGTGGATATTGCTGATGCCCAGCATGGTTAAGTACCAAAGGGGCGGGAACAACATTTTTACCATCCTGATGAATGGACAGCCTGTAGGAACAGTTGCCTCCAAGGATGATGCGTATGATGCCTACAGAAGAGCCAGGAGAGCTATTGCCTCAAAAAGTGACGAGCTTACGCTTGCTACATCAGATCTTGCTATAGAAGGCAGCAATGTGTTATTTGGTACTGTTGACTCCACACAGGAAGTTGCTGACAACATGACAGAGGTTTTGAAGGGAAGTGTCAAGTCAACTCTTAACAGAGCTTATTCTATCAAGATCAATGAGTTTTCCGTTAATCTTGCTGATATCAGTGAGGTTATGCAGCTTCTGGAAACAGCTCTTTCTAACTATGACACCGATGATGAGTATGATGTTGATCTTGTGCTTGATCCTACAAGAGAAGTAAACGTATTAACTCCTGTTGTTCTTAGCAAAGAGGAAGTTGAAAAGAAGGAAGAGGACGAGAGAACGGCCCTCCCTGAAGCAGGCGTTTCACAGATGCTGACACAGACAGTCAAGGAAGCTGCTCCAATTGCTTATGACAAGGATTTCTCAGACTATGATCTGGGACTTATGAGCATCGACTTTGGTGACAAGGTTGAGATCGTAGAGAGTTACCTTCCTGATTTCGAGATCACTGACCTTGGGACTGCTGTTGATGATGTTACCAAGGACAAAGAGACAAATCAGATTTATGAAGTACAGGCAGGCGATACACTTAGTACTATCGCAGCCAAGTATGATCTGACTGTTGCAGATCTGATCGCAATGAATGAGTCCCTGGAGGATGAGTTCACAAGGATCAGAACTCAGGACGAACTTATTGTTACTGTTCCAGAACCTGAACTTTCAGTAGTTTATACAGTTCAGGAGTATTATGAAGAGGACTACGAGGCTGAAGTTCAGTACGTGGACAATGATTCATGGTACACAACCCAGAGCAAGGTTATTCAGGAGCCATCTGCCGGACACAGAAAGGTAGTTGCGCAGATCACATATACAGATAAGAGTGAGACTTCTAGAGAGATCGAGAAGGAAGAGATCACTTACAAGGCTGTTCCTAAGATCGTAGAGAGAGGGACTATCGTTCCTCCTACATACATCAAGCCTATTTCTGGTGGACGTCTTACATCAGGATTTGGTAAAAGAAACAGACCTACCAAGGGCGCTAGTTCTTACCACAAGGGTGTTGACTGGGCTACTCCAGTTGGTACAGCTGTTCTTGCTTCTTCATCAGGTACTGTTACAAGAGCTGGTTGGGGAAGTGGATACGGTTACTGCGTATATATCAAACATCCAGATGGAAGAGAGACCAGATACGGACATCTGTCTAAGGTATTAGTAACTGTTGGACAGAGTGTAAGTCAGGGACAGAAGATTGCACTTTCAGGAAATACCGGTGTTTCAACTGGACCACACCTTCATTTTGAGATCCTTGTAAATGGTTCTCAGGTGAACCCGCTTAATTACCTGAACTAAGTCCATTTCTTTGACACACTACTAATATTGTGATATTAATAGTATTTGGCGAATATGTTAATTTTGTGAATTTTGGGATGGGAGTCCTATGGAAAAATATGTAATAAAAGGCGGAGTTCCGCTGGTTGGCGAGGTAGAGATTGGCGGTGCCAAAAACGCAGCTCTTGCTATCCTTGCAGCCGCAACCATGACGGATGAGACCGTATATATAGATAATATGCCAGATGCTTCTGATACTAATGCTATGTTACAGGCAATCGAGAGTATCGGTGCATTTGTTGAAAGAACTGGCAGGCATTCAGTCAAGATCAATGCCTCACAGATCCGTAATTATACAATTGAAAACGATTATATCAAGAAGATTAGAGCATCTTATTACCTTTTAGGAGCCCTTCTTGGTAAGTACAAACAGGCAGGAGTTGCTCTTCCAGGCGGATGTAACATTGGACTTCGTCCTATTGACCAGCATATCAAGGGCTTTACTGCTCTTGGAGCTAAAGTTACTATTCAGGACATCATCCATGCTAAGGCTGATCGTCTTGTAGGTAGTCACATCTACCTTGATGTTGTCAGCGTAGGTGCTACTATCAATATCATGATGGCTGCAGCTATGGCAGAGGGCAAGACTATCATTGAGAACGCTGCCAAGGAGCCACACGTAGTAGATTTTGCTAACTTCCTTAACAGTATGGGAGCTAATATCAAGGGTGCTGGTACAGATGTTATCAGGATCGTTGGTACCAGCAAGCTTCACGGTACAGAGTATACAATCATTCCTGACCAGATTGAGGCAGGAACATTTATGCTTGCAGCAGCTGCGACTAAGGGTGATATAACAGTCAAGAATGTTATTCCCAAGCACCTTGAGTCTATCAGTGCCAAGCTCATAGAGATGGGATGTCAGATACATGAATCTGATGATGCTGTCAGAGTAGTGGCTACTAAGAGACTTACTAACACACACGTTAAGACTCTTCCATATCCAGGATATCCTACAGATATGCAGCCACAGATTACTGTAGCACTTGGACTTGCAAGTGGTATCAGTATTGTTACAGAGAGTATTTTCGAGAATAGGTTTAGATACGTTGATGAGCTTACCAGAATGGGAGCCAGCATCAAGGTTGAGGGTAGCACAGCTATCATCGAAGGTGTAGACAAGTACACCGGAGCTACAATCTCAGCACCAGACCTTCGTGCTGGAGCAGCACTTGTAATTGCAGCTCTTACAGCAGAGGGCTATTCAACAGTAGAGGATATCAAGTACATTGAGAGAGGCTACGAGGACTTCGATCAGAAACTCCGTGAACTTGGCGCTCATATCGAAAAGGTTGATTCCGACTACGACGTACAGAAATTTAAATTAAAGAACGCTTAAAATAATAGAACCTAGGACTTATGTCCTAGGTTCATTTTATAATATTTCCTCAATATAGACGTTGTGCGTCTTGGAAAGGTCTATGTATTGATTTCCAATCTTAATAGTTGGTTTGGATAAGTTATTGCGGTTTATGAAGATGATCTCGCCAACTTCGCCGGTGTTTAGACGAACTGTGTCAGAAATGTAGGTGTTAACTATGTTTTGAAGGAAGGCTAGTATCATTTCTGAATCATATTTTTGGAAACCGTCCTCTTCAAAAGTTGCTATGGCAATAAACGGACAAAGGGGGCCTCTGTAATAACGGGCACTAGTCATGGCATCATATACGTCTGCAATTGCTATAAGCTTGGCAAATTTGTCCATTTGAGGGCCTGTGAGCTTACTTGGATAACCTGTGCCATCACATCTTTCGTGGTGCATAAGAACAGCATTTTTGACGTGATTACTAAGAGGAAAGTCTTTGATGCAATCGTAGCCAATCTGAGGATGCTTTTTTATTTCGTCATATTCTTCAGCGGTGAGCTTGGTTTTCTTTTTGATAATGGAATCCGGGATCATCAGCTTTCCAATATCATGGAAAAGACCTGCCTGAGTAGCAAGTTCGATCTCATCTTTATCATATCTGAGCCACTGAGCCAAAATATTGGAAATCAGGGCTACATTTATGCAATGAGCATAGGTTGCGTCATCATATTGTCTTAAATTGTGGAGCATATCAAAAACAGAATTTGTGTTTTTGTTTTTACTCATAAGCTGATAGATTGGAGCCATCAGCTCATCTAACTCAAATTCTTTATTCTTTGCCAAAATGTCATTTAAAGTATGAGCATACTTTTCAGTACAGTTTTCAAAGTCCTGTTTGAATTCTCTAAACTCTTTTGAGGCTTGTATCCTCTTTGATCTGGTTTCTTTGTGGAGATTTGGAAGATCAGGCGGAGGAGTAGGGGTACTTTGCACAGGCTGCGTCTCAACAGATACTTCATTTACAGAATAAAAAGTGAGCCTTGCAATATCCTTACTAGAAAGAATGTCGCCTTTTTCAAATAAAGGTATTTTATTTTCACTAACAAAGACATCTTCTGCCAATATCATTCCAGGCATCAATTCTTTGACATCAAATTTTTTCATAAGTCACCTTTAGACGATAAAGCATATATACTCAGTATAAATATACGCAAAAGCCTTGTCAAACAAGACATGGGAAAGAAATTGGGGAAAAGACAACTTGATTTAGTGTATGCTTATTGCACAACACTCTTGACATAATTGCAAATACCAACTATCATTTCTATTAGAAAATATAATTCTTCGGGGCAGGGTGTGATTCCCAACCGGCGGTATAGTCCGCGACCCACTTAGGTGGCTGATTTGGTGAGATTCCAAAACCGACAGTATAGTCTGGATGAGAGAAGAATGAGTATGAGCTTTGTTTGTAGTGCCCCGAGTCTATTAATTAGACTTGGGGCTTTTTTATTCAATTATTACAACACGACAAGGCGCAGTTTCATTCCCCGAACCTAAGGAGGAAGAAATGAAAGAAAAACAGAGTCTATTTAGCCTGATCACAGGCAACTGGCAGCATTTCCTTGCGCTGGTAGTACTAATGGTGATTGCATTTGCAGTCAGCATCTTTGCGGAGAAGCTTGCTTCCAAGAAGGATTTGAAGGAAGGCAAGGAACCAGAGAAGCTTCTTAGCATCAGAAAGGTTTCCATTATTGGAGTCTTTTCAGCAATAGCATTTGTGCTTATGCTTATTGAATTCCCACTTCCAATCGCACCATCTTTTTATAAGTTTGACTTTAGCGATATTCCAGCTCTTGTTGTTGGATTTGCAGCAGGACCATTTGCAGGTGTTATGGTTGAGTTCATAAAGGTTACCCTCAATATTCTTTTACAGGGAACCACATCAGCTTTTGTCGGTGAGATTGCAAACTTCCTGATTGGAGCATCCTTTGTATCAGTTGCATCTATCATTTACAGATTTAAAAAGACAAGAAA
Source organism: Butyrivibrio hungatei (assembly GCF_001858005.1). NCBI lineage: Bacteria > Bacillati > Bacillota > Clostridia > Lachnospirales > Lachnospiraceae > Butyrivibrio > Butyrivibrio hungatei. The sequence continues at coordinate 617,134 of NZ_CP017831.1, forward strand.
GACTGCACTTATTGGCTGTCTTGCAGCAACGCTTTTTATCACATTTGCAGGAGCATTCCTTAATGCGTATTTCATGATTCCAGCTTACGCCCTTATGTTTGGCGGAGTTGAGAATATTCTGAGTGCAGGAACAGCAATCTATTCATTTGTAGATAATGTCTTTACATTCTGCCTGTTCTGTGTAGCACCATTTAACCTTGTAAAGGGAATCGTTCACAGTGTTATCACTTTCCTTATTTATAAACAGCTAAGTCCAATCCTCAAGGCAGAGGCTTTTGGACCAGCAAAGAAAAGTAAGACAGTAGCAGCAAACGAGTAATAAAGCAAATTCCACCTATAATGTTTAAAAAGGGCTTCGGTTATTTACCGAGGCTCTTTTTGTGATATACTACAAGTGGATTATTATGACTTTTTTTGCGAGGAAGATATGGGAATTGTTACTAAACTCGAGACCTTCAGTGCGGAGGAGACCTTTGAAGTCGGAAAGAGAATAGGTGAGAGCGCTACTCCTGGAATGGTGTACACTCTTGTAGGCGACCTTGGAGTCGGCAAGACAGTGCTTACACAGGGAGTTGCCAAGGGACTTGGAATTGATGGCCCTGTCAGCAGTCCGACTTTTACCATAGTTCAGGTACACGATGGCGGAAGACTTCCATTTTATCACTTTGATGTATACAGGATCGGTGACGTCAGTGAGATGGATGAGATTGGCTATGAGGACTATTTTTATGGCGATGGCATCTGCTTTATCGAGTGGGCCAATTTAATAGAAGAGATCCTGCCTGAACATTATACAGAGATAGTTATTGAAAAGAACCTTGAAAAGGGCTTTGACTATCGACTTATTACAATGACCAAGAAATGATGTGAGAAAACAATGAAGATTTTATCAATTGATACATCGGGGCTAGTAGGTGCGGTTGCCATTACTGATGGCGATATGCTTGTCTCACAGTTCTCGATACAGTACAAAACTACACACTCAGAAATTTTGATGCCTATGCTTGATAATATGGCAAAAAAGATCAATCTTGACCTTTCTACCATTGATGCAATAGCTGTGGCTATGGGCCCTGGCTCTTTTACCGGACTCAGGATTGGAAGCGCGACCGCCAAAGGTCTTGCTCTTGCCCTTAATAAGCCCATCATACCAGTGCCTACTGTTGATGGAATTGCTTATAACTTATATGGAATTGAGAAGATCATCTGTCCTATGATGGACGCCAGAAGGAATCAGGTGTACACAGGTCTTTATACCTTTGTGCCCAAGACACCTGAGGGAAAGAGCCTTGAGAGGACCTTTGATATGATGGTTCTCCATGAGCAGTTTGCTACATCTGTTGAGAATATCGCAGATGAGATCAACAAGATTGGCAAGCCGGTAGTTCTTTTGGGGGATGGCGTTCCAGTTTATCATGACAAGCTTGAGGAACTCATCAAAGTTCCTTATTCTATAGCACCGCTTCACCAGAACAGACAAAATGCAGCAGCTCTTTCTGCTCTTGCAGCAGTGTATGCTGAGGAAGGCCGCATGATATCTGGGGATGATTTTGCACCTGATTACTTGAGACTCTCACAGGCTGAGCGCGAAGCCAAGGAAGGTAAGGATACTGAGGCTAAGCCTGACAAGGCTAGAAATGCAGCTCCTGGAATCATCAGAGTTCGCGAGATGACTGCAGAGGACATTGATGATGCCTACAATTTGGAACAAATGAATCTGGGAAAAGAGGCGTGGAACAAGAAGCAGCTTCTGGATGCCCTTACAAGAGACGATACCATTTACCTTGTTGCTGAAAAGGCAGGAAGGATCGTGGGACTTTGCGGAGTTCAGAATATATCAGGCGAAGGCGAGATCACAAATGTGTCTGTTTCTCCTGATACCAGAAGAGAAGGCGTGGCCTACAAGATGCTCAGACAGCTCCTTGAAAGGGGCAAGGGCATTGGAATTGAGAGCTATACTCTGGAAGTTAGAGCAGCTAATGCACCTGCCATAGCTCTTTATGAGAGACTTGGATTTGTCAGCGAGGGAGTCAGACCTGGCTTCTATGACGAGCCCAAGGATGATGCTGTTATATATTGGAAAAGGAAATAATTTATGATAGATGTATGTTTGCTTGGAACTGGCGGAATGATGCCTCTTCCAAATCGTTTTCTCACTTCTTTGAATGTGAGATACAACGGCAAGTGCGTGCTGATCGATTGCGGTGAGGCTACGCAGATTGCCATGAAAAAGAAGGGAATAAGCGCAAAGCCTATTGATATTATCTGCTTTACTCATTATCACGCAGATCACATCAGTGGCCTTCCTGGTCTTCTTCTTACAATGGGAAACGCAGAGAGGACAGAACCTCTTTTAATGATAGGACCAAAGGGACTTGAAAAGGTAGTTAATTCCCTTAGAGTCATTGCTCCGGAGCTTCCATTTGAGATTAAGTTTAAAGAGCTTACGGAACCGGAAGTCGAATTTGAGCCAGATTCTGAGAATATGCCGGGATTTAGTATCAAAGCATTTAGAGTTAATCACAACATTACCTGCTATGGCTACAGCATGTCCCTTAAGAGACAGGGCAAGTTCAATGTAGAAGCGGCACAGGCAGCAGGTATCGACAGAAGATATTGGAATAGCCTGCAGAAGGGCGCAGAAGTTACAACAGAGGATGGAAGGGTGTTCACGCCAGACATGGTTCTTGGTGAAGCCAGAAAGGGCATCAAGCTTACCTATGTTACGGATACAAGACCTACAGACAGCATTGTAGCTAACGCGGCAGGCTCAGATCTTTTCATATGTGAAGGTATGTATGGCGAGCCAGACAAGATTGCCAAGGCAAAAGAATACAAGCACATGACATTCTATGAGGCAGCCAAGATGGCCAAGAGTGCAGAGGTAAAAGAGATGTGGCTTACTCACTACAGCCCATCACTTGTTAATCCTGCAGAATTCATGCAAGAGACCAAGAAGATCTTTGCAAATACAGTGGCAGCCAAGGATGGACGAAGTGTTGAACTACGTTTTGAAGACTAGAAAGTGAGGGGAACATGGAAAAGGGCGGTACAAAATCAGCAATAATAAAGTCAATTGTCTTAGTAATGCTGGCAGCGATCATTATTCTTGGATTCTATCTTCTTTTAACCAGGAACAAAAAAGCTCCGGATGAGGAAAACTATGTTTTGACCACAGTTGATGAGATCACAACAACGGATCTTAGCAAAAACTATCCTGCTAATCCTAGAAAGGTTGTAGACCTCTACGCCAAGATCATGCAGACTCTTTACAAGGAAGAGTATACAGACGAGCAGGAGACCAAGATGATTGATGTTCTGGGCGGCATTTTTGATGATGAGCTTAGAGAGAATCAGTTCAATCTTCAGTCTTCTATCAAGAATGAGGTTTCAAGCAGAAAGGCTGAGGACTACGGCATTTCAGCCTATGCTGTTCAAGAAAAGAATCCGGAGATCTTTACCAAGGATGGCCGCGATATCTGTTCTGTTGATTGCCTTTTTACCATGAGAAAAGGAAGCCAGAGAATCCTTCTGTATTATCAGTTCGTTTTGAGAAAAGACGATGAGGGCAGATGGAAGATTCTGGGCTGGATAACAAAAGATAACAACGAGGGTTAAGTAAAAGTGATAGAGTATCATGCTGATGATTATGGCCTTTTTCCAGAGCAGAGTAGGCACATAATCGATTGTTACAGGACGGGTGCGTTAAATGGCATTAGTATCATGCCAAACAGCCCATATTTAAAAGAATGTATGGATGAGATCGCTGACATTAGGGGAAAGCTTCTTGTTACGGTCCATCTTAATATAGTAGAAGGAAAGCCCTTAATGGACGACAAGGTTCCAAGACTTATCGACAAGCTTGGGAATTTCAATGACAGCTTTGTGAAGCTTTTTTTCATAAGCTATATTCCGGTTCTAAGGCTTTTTTACCGCAGAGAACTAAGGAAGGAGATCGCTGCACAGATAAAGGCCTGTGAGCCATATATGAACGGCGATAGCTTCAGAATTGACGGACATGTGCATTATCACATGATTCCTGTGGTCTTCGATGCACTTATGGATGTCATCAAGGAAAAAGAGCTGAAGGTTTCGTATATCAGATTCCCTAGAGAGGAAATTTCTGTTTACCAGAAAGCCAAGAAGAACATCAAGGACGTGAAGCTTCTTAATATTGTGAAGGTTATGGTCCTTAATTGTCTTGTTCGCAGAAATCAGCGCAAATACGCTGAAGATCTTGCTGGAATGAACCTTGAGAGGAAGATGTTCATGGGAGTTATGTTCTCTGGACATATGTTTTATGAGAATGTTAAGGCACTTTTGCCTATCGCAGCTGATACCATGGCAGATAAGGGCTTTAATGAGATGGAGGTTCTTTTCCATCCTGGCGATGTGTCCCTTGAAACGGACATTATCCAGCTTACCAGCAAGGATGACAGAGAATTTTTGACAAGTAGTAATAGGTTAAAAGAGGCAGAGGCGCTAAAGAAACTTGGAAGTAACCTTAAGCGCTGAGGAATTAGTAATGGAAATTAAGAAAAACGTAGAAGATGACGGTGTTATCTTCATGTCTATAAAAGATAATAAGGGCGAGGAGGCCAAAGAGTCTGTTTCTAAGAAAGAAGGAGACGTGACTATCCTTGCTATTGAGAGTTCATGTGATGAGACAGCGGCAGCGGTTGTGAGAAACGGCCGCGAGGTTCTGTCTAATATCATATCTTCGCAGATCGCTCTTCATACTATTTACGGCGGCGTTGTACCGGAAATTGCATCCAGAAAGCATGTTGAGAAGATGAACGGATGCATCAAGACTGCTCTTTCTGAAGCAGGAGTTACCCTTGATGATATTGATGCAGTTGCTGTAACCTACGGACCTGGCCTTGTAGGAGCTCTTTTGGTGGGCGTTTCTGAGGCTAAGGCTATTGCATTTGCTACTGGAAAGCCCTTAATTGGCGTTCATCACATTGAGGGGCATATTAGTGCCAATTTTATTGAAAATAAGGATCTGGAGCCTCCATTTGTGTGCCTTGTGGTATCTGGTGGACATTCACATCTTGTAGTTGTTAAGGATTATGGTGAATATGAGATCATCGGTCAGACAAGAGACGATGCAGCCGGCGAAGCTTTTGACAAAGTGGCAAGAGCGATAGGCCTTGGATATCCTGGAGGACCAAAGATCGACAAGGCAGCAAAAGAGGGTAATCCTGATGCCTTCACATTCCCACAGGCCAAGATTGACGATGCGGAGTATGATTTCTCTTTTAGCGGATTAAAATCATCAGTACTTAACTATATAAACCAGGCCAAGATGCAGGGGCAGGAGCTTGACCAGGCTGATGTTGCGGCGTCATTCCAGAAGGCTGTAGTGGAGGTCTTAGTATCTCATGCTATCAAGGCCTGCAAGGAATATGGATACAACAAGCTTGCGATAGCCGGAGGCGTTGCGTCTAATTCCGGGCTTAGAGAACTTATGGAAAAAGAGTGTGCGGCTAACAAGATCAGTTTTTACAGACCATCACCTGTTCTTTGCACGGACAATGCGGCAATGATCGGAGCAGCGGCTTACTACGAATACCAAAAGGGTGTACGTTTCGGCCTTGACATGAACGCAGTGCCAAACCTTCCTCTTGGAGACCGCGAACGCAGGTATCATGGAAGGGTACGTTGAAAAACGTTTATTATAAGTGGTTTACAATCATTTCAGGGACGCTTTCGCTCAGCTGTGCTTCGTCACGTTACTAATGTCCTTGAAAAACAGGACATAAGTAACGACGAGCACAGATGCCCTGAAATTGCTTGTAAACGCACATTATAATGAACCTTTTTCAACTTACATCATGAAAACGAATGTGTATAAATGCACATGAGAAATGGTGCATATGAGTAGAAATATATGTGGATAAGAGTATATAGAAGCAAATATATAGTGGATAACTATAGGAGTGAGGTATGAAAACAGTTGCGGTGGTGTTGGCTGCAGGTAGTGGTAGTAGGATGCAGTCGGATGTTAAGAAGCAGTATATGGAGATTGGTGGAAAGCCGCTGATCTATTACTCTTTGAAGGCATTTGAAGAGAGCGTTATTGATGATATAGTGCTCGTGGTCTCAAGAGGGGACGTTGAGTATGTTCGCAAGGAGATTGTGGAGAAGTTTGGTTTTCAAAAGGTTACTGCAATAGTTGAGGGCGGCCTTGCGAGATATCACAGTGTGAGACTGGGATTACAGGCAGCAGCTCCTGATTGTGACTATGCATTTATACATGATGGTGCCAGACCTTTTGTGACAGAGGATATTATTCTTAGGGGACTTCATGCGGTTAAGGAGTATGGTGCCTGTGTAATTGGCATGCCTGTTAAGGATACCATCAAGATTGCAGATGACAAGGGCTTTGCTAGCATGACACCAGACAGGGACAAGACATGGCTTATTCAGACGCCACAGATCTTTTCCTATAAGATGATACTTGACCTTTATCAGAGGCTTGACCGCGAAGAAGGCGAGCTTATTGAAAAGGGTATCAATATTACTGATGATGCTATGGTGGTAGAGTATTTCTCAGATAAAAAGGTTAAGCTTGTTGAGGGCTCCTATACTAATATAAAGATCACTACACCGGAGGATATTCCTGCAGCGGAAGCTATTCTTAAAAATATGTGAGCTGCATGGTGCGATGGGGATGAACACTTTAGATAACAACAAAAAGAGAATATGTATGATCGTTCAGCAGCCGGACGTGCAGGGCGGGATAGCAGCGGTTACTAGCGGCTATTACGGAAGCGTCCTGGAGCAGGACTACGATATACGTTATGTGGAATCTTATTGTAATGGCTCAAAACTTAAAAAGCTTACTAAGGCTCTTAAGGGATATGCAGAGTTTTCAAAGGTTTTAAAAGAGTTTAAGCCTGAACTGGTTCACATGCATACTTCCTTTGGTGCAAGCTTTTATAGGATGCAGCCATTTCTTTTTATGGCTAAAAAACGCGGCATTCCGGTAGTGGATCACCTTCACGGGGCAGATTTTAAGTCTTTTTACACAGAGGCATCAGATAAAAAGAAATCTACTATCAAGAAGATATACGGCAAATTCGACAGGATAATCGTGCTATCAGAAGAGTGGAAAACTACCATGTCTGAAGTCGTTTCTGTGAATAAGATGACCGTTATCGAGAACTACTCCAAGCCTCTTAAGGAGGATGAAGTAGAACCATTAGTAGACAAGCGTTTTGCAGACAAGAAGGTTCTTTTCCTGGGAGAGCTTGGGCAGCGTAAGGGCGGATATGACTTTGCTGATATTGTAAAAGAGGCGCAGTCAAAAGATCCTGATATCAAGTTTATATTCTGTGGAAGCGGCTCTGAAGCAGATGAAAAGGCCATAAAAGAGGCTGTATATGGAGCTTCAAAATCTAATAGAGAAAAAATCTCTTTTCCGGGATGGGTTCGAGGCGCAGATAAGGACAAGTTCCTGAGGGAGGCAGCTCTTTTCATGTTGCCTTCATATCAGGAAGGGCTTCCAATGTCTATCTTGGATGCTATGGGCTATGGACTTCCTATCGTATCAACGGAAGTTGGCGGCATTCCACAGCTGGTGGATGAGGGCGTGAGCGGAAAGTTGTCTAAGGCAGGAGATACTAAGGCTATAGGATCAGCTATTGCAGATCTGTTAAAAGATAGATCTAAGTATGAAGCGGCTTCTAAGGCTAGTTTGTCTATCGCCAGAGAACGTTTTGGATTTGATGCCCATGTGGAAAGGCTTGAACGAGTGTACGAGGAAATCTTGAAATAAAGAATGTGAGGGACTTTATGAGATCACCGTTTTTGTATTTAAAAAATGCAATAGGAATGGGATTTAGAAAACTCAGATTTGGCG
>NZ_CP017831.1:630000-3143784 GCF_001858005.1 Butyrivibrio hungatei
AACGGTCCTAAGGTAGCGAAATTCCTTGTCGGGTAAGTTCCGACCCGCACGAAAGGCGTAATGATTTGAGCACTGTCTCGGCAATGCACCCGGTGAAATTGAAGTACCAGTGAAGATGCTGGTTACCCGCGCCAGGACGGAAAGACCCCATGGAGCTTTACTCCAGGTTGATACTGGGGTCCGGTACCATATGTACAGGATAGGTGGGAGACTAAGAAGTAGTGACGTCAGTTGCTACGGAGTCGCTGTTGGGATACCACCCTTATGATGCTGGGCTTCTAACCAAGGATCTTGAAACAGGTCCGGGGACAATGTCTGCCGGGGAGTTTGACTGGGGCGGTCGCCTCCGAAAGGGTATCGGAGGCGCTCAAAGGTTCCTTCAGAATGGACGGAAACCATTCGCAGAGTGCAAAGGCAGAAGGGAGCCTGACTGTGACACCGACGGGTGGAACAGATACGAAAGTAGGACTTAGTGATCCGGTGGTATGAAAGTGGGATTGCCATCGCTCAACGGATAAAAGCTACCCTGGGGATAACAGGCTTATCACTCCCAAGAGTTCACATCGACGGAGTGGTTTGGCACCTCGATGTCGGCTCATCGCATCCTGGGGCTGTAGCAGGTCCCAAGGGTTGGGCTGTTCGCCCATTAAAGCGGTACGCGAGCTGGGTTCAGAACGTCGTGAGACAGTTCGGTCCCTATCCGGCGCGGGCGTAGGATATCTGAGAGGAGCTGTCCTTAGTACGAGAGGACCGGGATGGACGGACCGCTGGTGTATCAGCTGCATCGCCAGATGCATAAGGCTGGGTAGCCACGTCCGGAAGGGATAAACGCTGAAGGCATCTAAGCGTGAAGCCCCCCTCAAGATGAGATATCCCTGCTTCGGCAGTAAGACCCCTTGGAGAGTACGAGGTTAGATAGGCACAAGGTGTAAGCACGGTAACGTGTTCAGCTGATGTGTACTAATAGGTCGAGGGCTTATCCAAAACGCAAGTATAGGAAAATGGATTTAGATATCAGTGTTCGGTTTTGAAGGTACAAAGCAAAAGGACCATGCAGTAGCATGGCATTTTGTATATATAGTATCTTTAATAATCCTCCTTAGCTCAGTCGGTAGAGCATTCGGCTGTTAACCGAAGTGTCGTTGGTTCGAGTCCGACAGGGGGAGCTAAAAAAAGACTGTTACTACGGTCTGATACGGCTCCGTGGTCAAGCGGTCAAGACATCGCCCTTTCACGGCGGTAACACGAGTTCGATTCTCGTCGGAGTCACTCAGGAGATTTAGCTCAGTTGGTTAGAGCAACCGGCTCATAACCGGTCGGTCCCGGGTTCAAGTCCCTGAATCTCCACTAGGTTTCTGTATTGAAATCATTACCCAGTTATTTAAATTAGGGGTCTTAGCTCAGCTGGGAGAGCATCTGCCTTACAAGCAGAGGGTCACAGGTTCGAGCCCTGTAGGCCCCACTCGCGATATGTCTAGGCATATCGCGAATTTTTTACCAATTAAATATGGTAGAATGCCGGCGTGGCGGAATTGGCAGACGCCCGGGACTTAAAATCCCGTGGGTAGTAATACCCGTACCGGTTCGATCCCGGTCGCCGGCATTAAAAAAGAGAAGCTATTGCTTCTCTTTTTTTTGTTTATTTTCTGACTGAGTTATTTTTTTAAAATACGCTAATAGTCTTTTTTCCAGATCCTTATCTTTTTGCATTGAATTAACAAATGAAAAGATTTCCGGATCTTCAGATGAAGAAATCGTTATTGTACTTGGCGATGGATCATCAGTCAAACCATAAAGATAGTCAGAAGTAGTGTTGAAAGTTGATGCAATGTAACATACTGTTTGGAAAGAAGGCTCCCTCTGTCCATTTTCATAACGTCCATAGCCCATTGCAGACATATTGAGCTTTCTGGCTGCTTCAGCTTTGTTTATACCTAATTGTTCACGTAGTCTTATTAGTCTTTCAGCTTTGAATTCCATAGACACCTCATTTCTATGTTGACAAATAACCATTGGTTATGTATTATTTAATAACCGTTGGTTATATTATAATCAAAATAATATATTTTTCAAGAATATAAATAAGGAGAATCAGTAAGTAATTATGGATCAAAGATACAGAGATGCTGTAGATCTCATTAAAACTGCAATACTTCAGAGTCAATATGAAGCTGCAAGGTCAGTAAATGAGAAACAACTAATGCTATATTATGGAATAGGGAAATACATATCGCTAAATTCTCGTAATGGATTTTGGGGACAGGGCGCAATTGATAATATTAGTGAACAACTTACGAGAGAATTACCAGGACTTAGAGGCTTTTCTGCTAGAAATATCAGAAATATGCGTACTTTCTATGAGGAGTGGACTGTTCTAGACAACGATAAAATGAACAACGACAATTTGGCAGTTGCAACTGCCAAATTTGAATATGAGTGTGAACTGGCAATTTGGCAGTCACAACTGCCAAAATTAGAGGGCTTTCCTATTGAAGAGTTTTTGGCAATCAGTTTTACCAATCACATTCTGATTATTTCTAAGGTGAAAGAATATGAGAAAAGAATTTTTTATATAAAAAGGTGTGCTACAGAGCATCTTTCGGTAGAACAACTCAAGCAGAGCATAGCGGAAGATGATTATTTACATCAAGGAAGATTGTCAAATAATTTTTCAAAAGCTGTGAACCCATCGCTTCAGGCTTTTAAAGCGATTAATACATTTAAGGACGAATACCTTTTGGATTTCATCAACGTGGAGGAGATAGATGTTCGTGATGCGGCAGACATAGATGAGAAGGTTGTTGAGAACTCAATTGTTAACAATGTAAAGAATTTCATTCTTACTTTTGGAAAGGATTTTGCATTCGTTAGTAGTCAGTATCACCTGGATGCATTCGGAGAAGATCAATATATCGATTTGCTTTTCTTTAATAGAGAATTGAACTGCTTGGTTGCAGTAGAACTTAAAAGAGGAAAGTTTAAAACTTCATATTTAGGACAACTTCAGGGATATCTGAGTGTGCTGGATGGCTTTGAGAAGAAAACGCATGAGAATCCTGCCATTGGTCTTATTTTGTGTAAGGATATGAATAAGTCATTTGTGGATTATGTTATACAGGATTATTCAAAGCCTATGGGTGTTGCAACATACAAAACATCAAGGGATATGTCAGAAGAGCTGAGGAAAGCATTGCCAAATATAGAAGAATTGAAGAGATTGCTTGATACAGAAAATTAAGAAGAATGACAGACGAAAACCATTCCTGAGCTGTAATGCTGAACATCAGTAAGCGTTACCGTATGCCTGCGTCAAAGGATAGGATTTGTTAGAATCTGAAGTGAAAAGTTAAGGTGGAACCGTGCATCATGCACCCTTAAGATCAAAGGATCTTTTGGGTGCTTTTTTAGTTTGAAAAACACTATTTCTTATGTTGTTGCAGATACTAATAATCTATTCTAGAAAGGAGCAACACATTATGAAAGTATTACAAAGAGATGGTCAGGTGATGGAGGTGTCTTTTGATGACAATTATGGAAAGAAAGCTTTTTGGCATACAAGTGCTCATGTCCTGGCACAGGCTGTAAAGCGTCTTTATCCGCAGGCAAAGTGCACCATAGGACCTGCAATTGAAAATGGTTTCTACTATGATTTTGATTTTGGTTTTTCTTTTAATGAAGATAACCTGGGCGCAATAGAAGATGAAATGCGAAGGATTATCAAGGAATCCTTATCGTTACAGGTATATGAGATGTCAAAGAAGGATGCCATCTCATATATGGAAAAGGCGGACGAACCATTCAAACTTGAGATGATAAGAGAACTTCCTGAAGGTGAAGTGATTTCTTTTTACAAACAGGGAGATTATGCGGAATTCTGTGCAGGTCCACATATCGTCAATGTAAGTCACATTAAGGCGGTTAAGCTTCTATCGGTAGCAGGGGCATACTGGCGAGGAGATGAGCACAATAAGATGCTTACAAGAATTTACGGAATCTCTTTTCCTAAGGCATCTTTGATGGATGATCATCTTCACCAGCTTGAAGAGGCTAAGGCAAGAGATCACAGAGTGCTGGGAAAAGAACTTGAACTGTTTGCGCTGATGGATGAAGGGCCAGGACTTCCCTTCTACTTCCCCAAGGGACTTGTACTTAAAAATCTTCTGATTGACTATTGGAGAAAAATACATGTTCGCGAGGGATATCAGGAAATATCCACACCTATAATGCTGACAAAGGCGCTTTGGGAAAAGTCAGGCCATTGGGTTCATTACAGAGATAACATGTATGTAACAAGCGTGGATGATATGGATTATGCCATTAAGCCGATGAACTGCCCGGGAGGAATGCTGGTCTATAAGTCTAAGCCTCATTCATACAGGGAGTTTCCAATCAGATGCGGAGAACTTGGAATTGTCCACAGAGCAGAGAAGTCCGGTACACTGCACGGACTCATGCGCGCAAGATGCTTTACACAGGATGATGCACATATCTTTATGCGCGAAGACCAGGTTCTTTCTGAGATTCAGGGTGTAATGAGGCTTATAGATGAAGTTTATTCTAAGTTCGGCTTTCCATATGAGATAGAGCTTTCTACAAGACCAGAGAATTCCATCGGAAGTGATGAAGACTGGCAGTTGGCAACAGAGTCACTTAAGGTAGCAGTAGAGGGAATGGGAAAACCATATAAGATAAATGAAGGTGATGGCGCATTCTACGGGCCTAAGCTTGATTTCCATGTGAAGGATTCTATTGGAAGAACATGGCAGTGCGGAACAATACAGCTTGATTTCCAGCTTCCGCAGAGATTTGATCTTGAGTACATAGGCGAAGATGGTAAGGAGCATCGCCCAATCATGCTTCATAGAGTTGTGTTTGGCTCAATAGATCGTTTCATGGGTATATTGATAGAACACTATGCCGGTAAATTTCCTGTCTGGCTTTCACCTGTGCAGGTTAAGGTGTTGCCAGTATCTGATAAATACCTTGATTATGCAAAAGAAATCATGGCAAAGCTCTATGAAGAGGGAATACGTGCAGAACTAGATGATCGTGATGAAAAGCTTGGCTTTAAGATTCGCGAAGCAAGAATGCAGAAGGTTCCTTACATGATAATTGTCGGGGAAAAAGAAAAGGATAACCGTCTTGTCTCTGTCAGACAGCGTGACGCTGAACAGGATAAACAGGAAATTGGGGAGATGGATATGGCAGATTTCATTGATTTGCTGAAAAGAAGTTGAGGATTACTATGAATAATATGTTTAGTGTACAAAAGAAAGGCAAGGCCGGCGAAGCCCCTTTCTCTGCGGATTCGCGAGATTACTAAAAGTTCGATCCCGGTCGCCGGCATTAATGAGTTTAGTCGCAAACTTAGTTTGATCTAGGTTTGCGATTTTTTTATTCTGTAGGAAATTACATAGAAAAGGGTGTACAAAGAATAAACTGCTTACTGATAATTTACGGTTATAGTTCCAAGCATTATTTTATCCAAAACTTTATCATTGGTAATAACTGAATGTCCCGGTAAAATGTTTTCCTGATAATATGCTCCATCCCAGTTCATTAGCTTTTCCGGAGGATCAGCGTATCCAGTGAAGTTCAGGACTTTTGCAAGATTGTTGGAGTATTTCCTTGCGATAGTTTGTTTTATTCTCATGTTGATAAGGATATTTTTATCTACACCTGTCTTAGCAAGCTGATAACCATTCATGCTGTTTAAGATCATCTCAGCTTCGGCTATAGCTTGTTTTTCTTCCTCACTACTTAGTACAACACCATCAGAAAGAGCTTTTTTATAATAAATCTCGTCTGATATACAGCTGTTTACAGCGTACTTCTTGGCATAGTCGCAAACAAACTGAGAATCCAAACCTGCGGAAAAATGAGTATTCCACCAATGCTTTGGGTTCTCAGGATCATACAAAAGAGCCTGATCTTGAACAAACTCTTCAACTAAATATATGTAATATCCAAATTCTCTTAAAGTTATCTCACTGTCATCAACTGTGATAAGCGGCTCATCAAGATGGTCTTCGTAAACAAATCTGCTGAGTATTTTTCCACATGTGGCGGCAATAATCAGGAAGCAACTAAATATGATGAGTCCGATAATGCTTTTTTTATTAGCTTTTTGCATAAGATTTTATCCATCCTGTCTAAAAAGTTCTATAAATTCCTTTTTTCCTGGTACCCAGGCTTTTTCATAAATGTGTGTGAAATGATTTTTGACTGTCTGCTCTGAAATGCCGAGCATATAAGCGATTCTACGATTGGAAAACCCGGCTACTTTTAGGTAGCCGAGTTCGAGTTCCCTTGTGGTAAGCCCCAAATTACGGGCGATATTCAGATATTGTGCTTTTGTGATTCCAGAATCAGTCATTTTCCATATCCATTTCTTCATTCATTTTGCGCTCAGCATTAAGCTTAAGAGGGAGAAGAAAGAACTCTATAATAACTGCATAAAAGCCTGCAAGGAAGCAGATAGCAAGGCTAGGTCCAATTGTTTCTGGCTTGGAGATATTTCCCAAAACGAGTATTGCTGATATTATGATAGCAAACAGAGATCCAAAGACAACAAGTTTCTGAGCAGCACCTACTGCTTCAATGATATTTTTTAACTCAAGGAGCCTGTATTCTTTTATTCCTACAGAGAAAGACTTTAAGAAATCTTTCCACTCTCCTATGATGATGAGACCGGGAATCAGTGTAAGTATAATAACTAGCAGCGAAGGCAAGTCAAAAAACCATGCCATAACTGAAAAACCAAAGTTGGATCCAAGTGTGCTGATCAAAAAAACTGCAATAAAAAGCAAAAGTTCTCCCAATAAAACGGTACGTATATTCTTTTTCATTAGTATTCTCCTTTTTTATTCTCATATCAAAATAGAAGTACTTCTAATATGACGTTATCATATGTGTGAAAAGAAATATATAGTACCTTTTTGCTTGCTAGTAAAACTGGAACATATTGTGATATGCTGATGGTGTATGAAAAATAAACGAGGGGAAAGTTATGGAGACGAAACTTACAGTAGTTGTTGATAATATTTCAAATGAAGATCTGCAGGGAGAATGGGGATTTTGCATACATGCAAAAGTTGGTGAAAATAATGTACTTATAGATACTGGTGCGTCTAATCTTTTTGCTGAGAATATGGAAAAGCTTGGACTTAATATTGCAGATGTAGACTATGGCGCTATCAGTCATGCTCATTATGATCATTCTAACGGACTTCAGTATTTCTTTGATCACAATGATAAAGCTAATTTTTATTTAAGAGAATCAGCAGCAGAGAACTGTTACCACAAGAAATTTATTTTCCACTTTTATATAGGTCTTCCAAAGCATATCATCAAGAGAAATCCCGACAGACTCAAATTCGTATCAGGTGATTACAAGCTTTGTGAAGGTGTTTATCTTATTCCTCACAAGACTCCAGGATTGGAAGCCATTGGAAAAAGAGAAATGATGTATGTTCGTACAAAGAAGGGCTGGAAGCCAGATGATTTTTCACATGAACAGAGCGTTGTAATTGATACTGATAAGGGGCTTGTGATCATTAACAGCTGTTCTCATGGCGGAGCTGTTAATATCATAAACGAAGTGAAAGAAACATTTCCTGACAAGCATATCTATGGACTTATTGGAGGTTTCCATTTATACAATAAATCAGAAGAGGAGGTAAAGACTCTTGCTGAGGGTATAATCAGCACTGGTATTGATTACGTTTGTACTGGTCATTGCACCATGAATAGAGCTTATCATATTCTTAAAGATATTCTTGGGGACAAGCTTGAACAGTTACAGGTTGGTAAAATAATTGAAATTTGACACTTAAACTAATTAGAGATGACTGAATAATGAGGTGGTTACATGATAGAGAAGTCATGCGGGGCAATTGTTTTTACTATACGAAGAGAACAGATCTTTTACGTGATAGTCGAGGAAGATTCAGGATTTCATAGCCTTCCCAAGGGACATGTTGAAGAGGGTGAAAATGAGGAACAGACAGCAATCCGTGAGATAAAGGAAGAGACAGGACTTGAGCTTGACCTTATCCAGAATTTTAGGATGGTTGATGAATATGTGCCAAATGAGAGACCTGATGTTACAAGGCAGATCGTATATTTTCTTGCTGAGTATCTAGATGAAGAGCCTTGTATTGTAAGGCCTGATGAAGTTAGGTCTATCAAGGTTCTTAATCTTGAGGATGCGCTTAAGACTCTTGAATATGATGGAGTCAGAAATATCTTAAAGGCAGCAGACAAATATATCAAAGAGCACATAAAGGGAATAGAGCTTTGGGATGCTTATAATAGAGATTTTACAAAGATACCTGGTGAGACTCTTGTAAGAGGCGAGGGGATTCCTGAGGGACAGTATCATCTTGTTGTAGATATAGCGGTTAAGCATGTTGATGGCACTTATCTTATGATGCAGCGTGATTTTAAGAAAATGCATGGCGGACAATGGGAGTTTACAGCAGGTGGGTCAGCTTTTAAAGGTGAGGAACCTTTAGGCGCCGCTAAAAGAGAGCTTTCAGAAGAAACAGGTATCACAGGGAAAATAGAAGAGATTGGAAGAGTTGTACAAGATGAAAACAGGTCTCTTTATGTGATTTATTTCTGTGAAACTGATGCAAAAAAAGATAGCGTGGTACTTCAAAAAGGAGAAACTATTGACTTTAAGTGGGTCAGCAGAGAAGAGCTATATTCATTTAATGAATATGAACTGGCGTCATTAAGGCCTCTTAAAATGGTAAAAGAAAAGAACTTATAAGAAAATGCCTAAGTAGGAAGGATAACATCCACTGCTTAGGCATTTCTTTATGTAAAAAAATCAGTAGTTCTCCATAGCCTCTTTTATCTTGAAATAAGCAGGCTTAGGCTCGTAGTTCATATCAAAGATTCGTGTATTGGTTGAATCTCCTTCTCTGTAGTGGTCTACAAGTCCAAATAATGTTACGTTCGTGATGTTTGCTGGGCCGCCAGCTTCTTTATCCATATCGTGGAGAAGCTTAAATACTTCGCCGTATCTTTCACCCTGTTTTTCAATAAGAGCGTCGGTTTCGTTGTCAATTCCGATGGAAAGCTCAGTTACGTGGATCTCAAGGTCAAGCTCTGAAAATTTCTCGATGGCTTTTTTGATAGCTTCGTCCTTGGGATAGTCAATTCCCCAATAGCCCTGCATTCCAATACCATCAATGAGTCCTTTTTCTTTAAGGCGACTGCATAGAGCGTAGATTCCTTCTGTCTTTGGCTCCTGATAGGTGTTGTAATCATTGTAAAAGAGCTTTGCTCCGTCAGTTACGTATTTTCTGGCGTAGGTAAATGCCATCTCAACATAGTCTTCGCCTATGGTCTCGTACCATGGGTTTGGCTCGTCTCCGGTCTTTACTCTGCATTTAAAGAAGCTGTCTGGATCGCAGGCATCTGGCTCTACAGCTTCATTTACAACGTCCCAGCAATAAACAACACCAGGATATTCTTCCTGAACGTGAGTTACCAGCTGCTTAATATAGCTTTCCATTCTAAGGAGCATAGTGTCTTTATCCACATATTCGCCTTCGTCTGTATAGCCTTCTCTAAAGAACCAGTTTGGAGCTTGTGTATGCCATACAAGGGTGTGACCGCGCATCTTCATGCCGTTTTCCTGGCACCATTTCAAAGTAGGGTCAATGGAAGCAAAGTTAAGAGCAGGTTCTTCATTTCCATCTTTGAGATTTGCCTGAGAGCCGAACTGGTCGAGAATGTAGCAGCTCTTCATAAGGTTTGTCATGGTGCAGCTGTTAAAGTGATACTCGCACATTTCCATGTAATGTGGGATGTTTAATGTTTGATTTTCAAGACTGCTTCCATTTATGCCCACGCCGAGAGTGAAGTAATCGCTGCATAGGTCTTTTAATGGAGCATAGTCAGTGTACTCTGTCTGCACATCAGCAGATTCCTCTGAACTTGAAGCTTCTGCAGCTAAGACATCGTTGGCGCTTTCTTCTATATTTGTACTTTCAGTAGCGCTTACGTTTGTACTTGGATCAGTATTTGTCACAGCAGAGCTTGCACATCCTGCAAGGAGCGTGACTATCAGAGCACCTGATAAAAGAGTTTTTATTTTCATGTTAGCCTCCCAAAGTCAGTAGTTTTTTGCTTTTAATAAAATATACAGTATCATGGCGTTATCCACTAACCACAACTTGTTACCTGGTTGATATAAATTGCTAATTTGTTACCATTCACAGTTTGGGGGTAGCCGCTGGCTGGTTCACTGGGGCCGCGCCCTGCCTCTGCCTAGTTCAGCTAAGTGGGGCCACCAGCCCAAAGTTTGTTTTTGTGAATCTCTGAGGATTTTTCTATGTTCATGAGCGTTATATTTCTTACTTTAAATTCTGTTTTTGAAACACTGTCTGAGTCTTTGATGCCATTTTTGCTGTAAAGTTTTGTTTTGCCCTCATCAAAAAAAACGATACTTTTCTATGTGCTCATGCAGCTTTTGTTTTAATACGCATGCTCTTGCTAAACGCAAACCGCATGCGCTTCAAAAGCTGCTTATGAGCACAAGAAAATGGCGTTTTTTTGAAATCGTTCAAACCCAAAACTTTACATGCAAAAAATGGCAATCAAAGGCGAGTTTGTTTCAAAGAATTTAAAGTAAGAAATACAATGCCATGAACATAAAAATCCAAAGGATGAACAAAAATAAACTTTAGGCTGGCGGCCCCACTTAGCTGGACTAGGCAGAGGTAGGGCGTGGCCCCAGTGAACCAGCCAGCGGCTACCCCAAAACTGTGAATGGTAACGCTAATTTTTGTCACGGGTACATTTTAAACGTATAATAGTACTATATTGGAAAACATGAATTTAAATGAGGAGAAGATAAAATGAAAAAGAATAGCTGGATCATTTTAGCGCTGATAACTGTTTTGACAACTGCCTGCGGAACGTCTGGTGGTACAAGTGCAGATGGAAATAGTACGGAAAAAGAATCTTTGGAGGCTCAAAATGAAGCCCAGGTAGAAGGTAATTCTTTTGCTAATGATTTTATAGAGATGACGATTCCTTCAGAGTTTGACGGAATTTGTAGAGTTGAAAATGAGCCTGACAGATTATCAGTTATCTACAAGGAAGGCGAGGATGCTGGCTATGGCGGACTTGAGTTTTATGTCTGGGTAAGAGAAGTTACTCCTGATTACGCAGGAGGACCTCAGATCAAGATCGGCGAGCTTGTTTCTGCTGATGGCAAGGACTACGACGTGGTTGTAGGTTATCCTTCAGAGGTTCAGTGGGATTTTAATAAATCCTATTCTATGCCTGAGGATTATAAGAGAATCGCAGATGCAGAAAAAGATATCTGTAATACAATTCAGGCAGTTAATGGCGCAACATATAAAGCTGGAGCCGGAATACACGGTGAAGACCTCTACGGAGACGTACTTGATAAGTATGTAAAGGCTGTATCAGAAGGATGGGATGCAAATAAGCTTGAAGAGGAAAAGATGAGCCCTCAGTTTTATGAAGTTGCTACCTTTTCAGAAGGTAGTGCAGGTGATAGAATTGGATTTGCTTATCTTGATGTAAATCTTGACGGTGTAGACGAACTCTTCGTTGGAGAGATTGCAGAAGGCGACTTTAAGGGCGTTGTCTATGATATCTATACAGTAGTTAACAGACAGCCACAGCTTGTAGTCAGCGGATCAGCCCGAAACAGATATTTTGTATATGATAACGCATTTATTGTTAATGAGTATTCTGGCGGCGCAGCTGAGAGCGGAAGCATGGTTTACAATCTTGATTACAATACTACAGAGATGACTCTTCAGTGGGGAACCAAGTATGATGGCTATGAAAATGAGGCTCAGCCTTGGTTTATCACATATGATGGAGAAGAGTGGGAAAACGTAACTGAGGAAGACTACAACAACAGAGTTGCAGACACAAGCAAGTACGTGAGATTTGACTACACACCACTTTCATCTTTGGCAAAATAATTGAAAAAGGTTTTTATCGGATGAATGTTTTTGACATAATCGGACCAGTAATGATCGGACCTTCAAGTTCGCATACAGCGGGAGCTGTGAGACTGGGCCGAGTAGTTAATAAGTTAATAGATGACAGGCAGCTAAAAAAGGTTGAGATCGTGCTCTCAGGCTCTTTTGCCAGAACCTACAAAGGACATGGCACGGATAGAGCTCTCCTTGCTGGTATCATGGGTTACAAGAGCTATTCTCCTGAGATCAGAGATGCTCTTACCATCGCAGCTGAAAGAGGCATCGAATACTCTTTTTTCAAAGAGGATATAAAGGGAGCGCATCCTAATACTGCCAAGATCCATTATTATCTTACAGATGGCACCGAGGGAGTCATGCAGGGAGCCAGCATTGGTGGAGGTAATATCCTTGTAAATCAGATCAATGGCATGTCTGTTGAGTTTAATGGTGATAACAATACGTTACTTGTAATGCATGAGGATAAACCTGGCGTAATTGCAGCAGTTACTAACCTTATGCACTGGGAACATGCAGATCTTAATATCTCGAATTTCCATCTTTCCAGACAGGAGAAGGGCGGAGATGCCATCATGACTATTGAGATCGACAATCAGCCACAGGAGACACTGGTGGACGATATCAGACAGATCGAACATGTCACAAATGCTATCTTGATCAGAAGGATTTAATTGGATATATGCTAAGATATGAGACTATTGCTGAGCTTGTGAGCGAAGCTGAGAAAAGAAATATTAAAATAAGCGAGCTTGTGCTGGAAGACCAGGCAAAGGCCATGGAAAAAGAGCCTTCCAAGCTTTTTGATAAGATGGCTACAGACTTTGACATTATGGTGGAGTCTGTAAAAGCAGGATCTAAGAAGGAACAGAGCTCTATGTCAGGACTTACTGGCGGTGAGGGCTTTCTTATGAATGACTATGTGAAAAGAACTGGCGGCGGACTTAGCGGTGAGCTTATGACCAAAGCAATGGGAAGGGCTCTTTCTGTTGCCGGATGTAACGCTTCCATGGGCAAGATCGTTGCAACTCCTACAGCAGGAAGCTGCGGCATTCTGCCAGGATGCCTTGTCACTTTGTATGAGGACAGGGGATATGACAAAAATGACGTTATCATGTCACTTTTCACAGCAGGAGCCTTTGGAATGGTGATCGCAAACAGGGCAAGTATCGCTGGAGCAAATGGCGGATGTCAGGCTGAGTGCGGAAGCGCAGCAGCTATGGCGGCAGCAGCTCTTGTGGAGCTTATGGGTGGAACACCTTCAGAGTGTGCAGATGCTTGTGCTATTGCAATATCAAGCCAGATGGGACTTGTGTGTGACCCTGTGGCTGGACTTGTGGAAATTCCTTGTATCAAGAGAAATGTGTCAGGCCTTATGATAGCTTTTTCTAGCGCAGATATGGCTCTTGCAGGGATAAAAGCCAAGATTCCTGTGGATGAGTGCCTTGATGCCATGAAGGAAGTTGGAGATGCTATGGTACCGGCGCTTAAGGAGACTGCAGTTGGCGGGCTTGCCGGAACACCTACTGGTAAGAAGTTAAAAGAAAAAGTTTTTGGCTCAGATAAATAAAAAAGCCGAAAGACCTTTGTTAGTTGGTCTTTCGGTCGTAAGCTGTGATGATAGCTTTTGTTACGGCTACTACTACAGGGTTTGGATGCTTAATGCAGTAATATAACAATTTATTAGCTTTTGAGGTGACATCTACTTTGGTGGATGTCACTTTTTTTCTGATATCAGGTCTTAAGAAGAGCTTTTTGACGCGGGCGGCAGTGTCTTTATCAGGGCAGCGAAGCTCGTTTTTGAGGATTACAAGGAGCATGATGATGAACTCTCTATCCATCTGTGCTTCGTAGCCGTCAACTTTTTTATCTGCAAGGATCTCTCTAAAGGTCTTGTCTGTGAGCTCAAGGTTTGGAAGAAGCTTTGGATTATAGTTGTGAACTATGGATTCACCTACAAGTCTGTAGTGATAGAAGTAGCTTCCTTCTGCTATTACGAGGCGCTGACAGTCGCAAAGGCATGGGAGAGTAATATTTACGTCTTCGCTCATGGAAATGGCTGTGTTGCAGTACTTTAGATTGTTAAGGAGCAGCTCTTTTGATATGAGCTTCATGCATCTTGACATAGTCACAGGGCGGATCTCTGCACCAAGGAGACCTTCACAGATCTTATCGAGGTCCTGTCTGAAATATACGCCAGGTTTAAGTGTCTGGGTTTCTTTTCTTCTTTCGTTGTTTTTTTCAACAATATAATTACTTGAGATGATTTCTGATGTGGCAAAAGAACTGTCGGTGAGAGCATAGAGAGATTCCGCCATTTCAGTATCTACCCAGTCGTCACTGTCAACGTAACATAGATAATCTGAAGTAGCGGCTTTGGAACCACAGATCCAGGCTGACATGAGACCACCATTTTCCTTGTGAATCACTCTTACGCGGGAATCTTTGGCAGCGTAGTCGTCGCACATCTTTGGACATATGCCATCTGTAGAGCCATCATCAACGAGGATTATCTCTATATCTGAAAGAGTCTGATCTAAGACAGACTCCACGCATTTATCTAAGTATTTAGATGTATTATAGATCGGGATAATAAAGCTTATCTTGGACATTTGTTATTCTCCACTTCTTTGTTAGCTTTTTTGCCAAGCTAAATATATACTACCACAAAACTGTTGCTGGTAACATTTTCATGGAAACAATGGCGTATTTAGAGTAAAATTATATGTAGAGAAAGTATTAAACTCACTTTGGAGGTGCAAGGTATGGGCAAGGTTTTTCACGTTGACAAACAGATTGCAAACAAAAATGTGGAGGATTCAATAACAGAGTGGACCAAGGTCGTTAAGTATGGTGATATCAACGCTGAGAACAGACTTTTTGGTGGAACACTTATGGCGTGGATAGATGAGGTTGCAGGTACAGTTGCCATGAGACATTCAGGCAATCCTATAGCAACAGCAGCGATCGATAACATGCAGTTTAAACAGGGAGCACTTCTTGGAGATGTGCTTGTTATGATCGGCAAGATCACATATGTGGGCAAGACTTCTATGGAGGTTCGCGTAGATACTTATGTTGAGGATGTTAAGACTGGTATGAGACATGTCCTTAACAGGGCTTACCTCACAGAAGTGTGCATCGATCACGATGGATCACCATGTACAGTGCCTTATGGACTTAATGTCAAAACAGAAAATGAAAAGGCTGAGTGGGAAGGGGCTATCAAGAGACGCGAGCTTCGTAAACAGCGCAGAATGGAAGGCTTCTAAAAATTCTTTTTTATAGTATGAAAAGTTGGTAAAAATATTGTAATTGTAAGTTCGGAGTGTTAAACTTTTGTCATATGGCGAGAGTTTAACACTCTTTTTTCATATTTTATTTCGATCGAACAATTAAAACGGAGGTTTTTTATCATGAGTAAGAACTTTGATGACATTTTAGCTAAGCTCAAGACTGCCAGCACCAAGAAGATGTCTGTTGCTGTAGCACAGGACACACACGTACTTGAGGCAGTTAAGGTTGCTAAGGAGAGAGGAATCGTTGATTCTATCCTTGTTGGTGACAAGGAGCTGATCGAGGAGAAGGCAAAAGAGGTTGGAATGAACCTTGATGATTACGAGATCATCGATGTTAAGGATACAATCGAGGCTGCACGTACAGCAGTTTCACTTGTATCAAGCGGCAAGGCTGATATCTACATGAAGGGTGCCCTTGAGTCAAGAGATTTCCTTAAGAGCGTACTTGATAAGGAAGTTGGTCTTCGTACAGGTCGTCCTCTTTCACACGTTTGCGTATTTGAGATTCCTGGAATCGATCGTCTTTTATTCCTTACAGACGTTGCTTTCATGCCTTACCCAACACTTGAAGACAAGAAAGTCATCATTGAGTATACAGTAGATGTTGCAAGAGCCTGCGGCGTTGAGTGCCCTAAGGTTGCTCCACTTGCAGCAGTTGAAGTTGTTAACCCTAAGATGCCTGTTACTGTTGAGGCAGCAGAGCTTACAAGACTTAATGAAGAAGGTGAGATCAAGAATTGTATCGTTGATGGACCTCTTTCTATGGACCTTGCTATCGATCCAGAAGCTGCTAAGCACAAGGCTGGCGCTCTTGACAGAAAGATCGTAGGCGATGCCGACATCCTTCTTTTCCCAGATATCCACGCTGGAAACCTTACATACAAGACTATCGTAAGACTTGCAACTGTTAAGAATGGTAACATCCTCACAGGTACAAAGGCTCCAGTTATTCTTACATCAAGATCTGATTCTGTAGAAGTAAAGGTTAATTCTATCGCACTTGCAGCTGTTGTAGCAGCAAACAATAAAGGAGAATAATCATGATAAAGAGTTTGATCATTAACCCAGGTTCAACATCAACAAAGGTTGGTATCTTTGAGGATGAGACACTTGTAAAGGAAGAGACACTTAGACATAGCACAGAAGAAATCGAGAGCTATGCATCAATCATTGATCAGAAGGATTTCCGTAAGAATATCATTCTTGATTTCCTTAAGAAAGAGAACATTGATATCAAGTCATTCAACGTTATCGTTGGTAGAGGCGGACTTCTTCGTCCTATTCCAGGCGGTACATATGAGTGTACAGATGCTCTTTTAGAGGATCTTAGAAAGGGCGTTCAGGGTCAGCATGCTTCTAACCTTGGCGGTATCCTTGCTAGAGAGATCGGTGATGAGATCGGTGTTCCTTCATACATCGTAGATCCAGTAGTAGTAGATGAGATGGAGCCAGTTGCACGTATTTCAGGTGTTCCTGAGATCGAGCGTGTTTCTATCGACCATCCTCTTAACCAGAAGGCTGTTGCCAGAAGATATGCAAAAGAAATCGGCAAGAAGTATGACGAGATCAGCGTTATCGTTGTTCACATGGGCGGCGGTACATCAACTGGTGTTCACAAGAACGGCAAGATGGTAGATGTTTACGCAGCACTTAACGGTGATGGTGCATTCTCTCCAGAGAGAGCAAATGGCATCCCAGCTAAGGCTCTTGTAGATATGTGCTTCTCAGGTAAGTACACATATGATGAGATGAAAAAGAAGATTGTTGGTTACGGCGGACTTAACGCATACCTTGGAACTAACGATATGAGAGAAGTTAACAAGATGTGTGAAGAGGGCAACGAGAAGGCTATCCTTGTTCGTGAAGCTTTCATTTACCAGATCTGCAAGAACATTGGTGCTTGCGCTACTGTTCTTAAGGGTAAGGTTGACCAGATCATCCTTACAGGTGGTATTGCATATGGTCAGGTTATTACAGATGCTATCAAAGAGCGTGTAGATTGGATCTGCCCAGTTACAGTATATCCTGGTGAGGACGAACTCCTTGCACTTGCACAGGGTGCAATCCGTGTAATGACAGGCGAAGAAGAAGCACAGAAGTATTGATTACCCGGAAGGTAGTGGTACCGGAAGGAAATTGGTTTCCCGGAAGGTAGTGATACCGGACGTGTGATAGTATAAAAAGTCATCTCTCGCTCCGATATTTTTTGCAGGGGTAGGATGACGATAGAGTTTTGGTTTTGCAGTGACTGCAAAAAATAAATCGCTCGTGCTAACTTTTTATACATATCACACTGTGTGGTGTTCATAGACCTTGTGTGAGACTAAATGGCCTTATGATGTGCTAGCTTTTGATAATAAGACTGATAAAAGCCTTAATAGGCATGAACTAATTATAGTTTGTGTTTGTTAAGGCTTTTTTTGATTGCCATTAAGCATCCCCTGTAAAAACTATCGGAGCGAGAGATGAATCTTACTGCAAAATATTACGTCCGGTACCAACAAAGTAAACTCTGAGTTACCATTCACAGTTTTGGGGGTGGCCCCAGTGAATCAGCCAGCGGCTATCCCCAAACTGTGAATGGTAACAACTCTGACAAGGTTGAATAGTTTGTGTAAATCTGCTACAATGTACAACGGACTTTTGCTAAAATATTGGGGTAGTTTACCCTTTTTTAGGAGATACAACGGTATGAGCATTATTGATAAGATTATTGGAACACATAGTGAGAGAGAGCTTAAGCGTATCAAATCAACAGTTGATGCTATCGAGGCAATGCAGCCAAAGATGCAGGCTCTTTCTGATGAAGAATTAAGAGGAAAGACTGAGGAGTTCAAGAAGAGACTTGCTGATGGCGAGACTCTTGATGATATTATGCCAGAGGCATATGCGACAGTTCGTGAGGCTGGTAAGCGTGTACTTGGAATGGAACACTTTAGGGTACAGCTCATTGGTGGTGTTATCCTCCATCAGGGTAGAATTGCCGAGATGAGAACTGGCGAAGGTAAGACACTTGTTGCTACACTTCCTTCATATCTGGATGCTCTTGAAGGTAAGGGCGTACATGTAGTTACAGTCAACGATTACCTTGCTAAGCGTGATGCTGAGTGGATGGGTAAGATTCATGAGTTCCTTGGACTTACTGTTGGTGTTGTACTCAACAGCATGAATGCAGAAGAGAGAAGAGCAGCATATAACTGCGATATCACATACGTTACTAACAACGAGCTTGGTTTCGATTACCTTCGTGATAACATGGCTATATACAAAGAGCAGTGCGTTCTTCGTGGCCTTAATTACGCTATCATCGATGAGATCGACTCAATCCTTATTGATGAAGCTCGTACACCTCTTATCATTTCTGGTCAGTCAGATAAGTCTACTAAGCTCTATGAGGCTTGCGATATCCTTGCTAAGCAGATGACTCGTGGTGAGGATATGGAAGATCTCTCCAAGATGGATGCTATCATGGGAGTCGAGAGAGAAGAGACTGGTGACTTCATCGTTAATGAGAAAGACAAGATCGTCAACCTTACTGAGCAGGGTGTTGCCAAGGTTGAGAGATTCTTTAGAATAGAGAACCTTGCTGATCCTGAGAACCTTGAGATCCAGCACAACATTATCCTTGCACTTCGTGCGAACAACCTTATGCAGCGTGATCACGACTACATCGTTAAGGATGACGAAGTTCTCATCGTAGATGAGTTCACAGGTCGTGTAATGCCAGGTAGACGTTATTCAGACGGTCTTCACCAGGCTATCGAGGCTAAGGAGCATGTTAAGGTTAAGAGAGAGTCCAAGACTCTTGCTACTATCACATTCCAGAACTTCTTTAACAAGTTTGAAAAGAAGTGTGGTATGACAGGTACAGCGCTTACAGAGGAGCGTGAGTTCCGTGATATCTATGGAATGGACGTTATCGAGATTCCTACAAACGAGCCTGTTATCCGTAAGGATCTTCAGGATGCTGTATATAAGACCAAGAAAGAAAAGCTCAATGCAATCTGTGATGCTGTAGAAGAGGCACACAAGAAGGGACAGCCTGTTCTGGTTGGTACTATTACCATCGAATCTTCTGAGGAACTTTCCAAGATGCTCAGAAAAAGAGGTATCCAGCATCAGGTACTTAATGCTAAGTTCCATGAGATGGAAGCTGAGATCGTTGCAGAGGCTGGTAAGCATGGCGCTGTAACAATCGCTACTAACATGGCTGGTCGTGGTACTGATATTAAGCTTGATGAAGAAGCTAGAGAGCTTGGCGGTCTTAAGATCATCGGTACAGAAAGACATGAGAGTAGACGTATTGATAACCAGCTCCGTGGACGTTCAGGACGTCAGGGCGATCCTGGTGAATCTAAGTTCTATCTTTCACTTGAAGATAACCTTATGAGACTCTTTGGTTCAGAGAGACTCATTGCAATGTTCAATGCACTTAACATTCCTGATGGACAGGAAATTGAGCATTCATCACTTACCAGAGCTATTGAGTCAGCTCAGAAGAAGATCGAGTCTAACAACTATGCGATCAGAAAGAACCTTCTTGAGTATGACCAGGTAAATAATGAACAGAGAGAGATCATCTACGCAGAACGTAAGAAGGTTCTTGATGGAGATTCCATGAGAGATTCTATCTACAAGATGATCACAGATATAGTAGAGTCTTCAGTTGAGACAGTTGTTGGTGAAGAAAATGATCCAGATAACTGGAATCTTAACGAGCTTAATGAAATCCTCCTTCCTACAGTTCCACTCAAGAAGATCACAAGAGGACGTATAGAGACTCTTACAAAGTCAGGACTTATGCAGCAACTTAAGGAAGAGGCTGTTAAGCTTTATGAGGCAAAGGAAGCTGAGTTCCCAGAACCAGAGACAATCCGTGAGATCGAGCGTGTTATCCTTCTGAAGGTTATCGACAGAAAATGGATGGATCACATTGATGATATGGATCAGCTCCGTCAGGGAATTGGCCTTCAGGCATATGGTCAGAGAGATCCTAAGCTTGAGTACAAGCTTGCTGGTTATGAGATGTTCGATGACATGACCAGAAATATCAAAGAAGACACAGTCAGACTTCTTTTCCATGTTCACATCGAAGAGAGAGTTGAGCGTGAGCAGGTAGCTAAGGTTACTGGAACAAACAAGGATGACTCAGTAGCTAAGGCTCCAGTTAAGAGAGTTGAAGCTAAGGTTTATCCAAATGATCCATGCCCATGCGGAAGTGGTAAGAAATACAAGAACTGCTGTGGCAGAGTTCAGTAATATATAAAGGTGTAGTTAATGGGGAATGCGCATGTTTAATGCGCATTTCTTTAGGAGAAAAATAGAAAGGTTTATTTATGGTAGTTTTAGATCAGATGAAGGTTGAGATTCAAAACCTTCAGGACACATTAAAAGAAGTAACTGCTTCACTTGACTTAAATACTAAGAAGAAGATCATCGAAGAGCTTAGTCGTGAAATGGAAGAGCCTGGTTTCTGGGATGATGCTGAAAAGGCAAACAAGAAGACAAAAGATCTTAAGAACATGCAGGATCTTGTAGAGGGTATCGAGAAGCTCAACACTCAGTATGGCGATATCATTGATCTTATCGATATGCAGAATGCAGAAGGTGTAGATGATGAGGATATGGCTGCTGAGATCAGAGCTGAGCTTGATGATTTCGAGACAACTCTTGAGAATATCCGTATCAGCAATCTTTTGAATCAGCCTTATGATAAGTATGATGTAATCCTTAGACTTAACGCTGGAGCAGGCGGAACAGAGGCTTGTGACTGGGCTTCTATGTTATATCGTATGTACACAAGATGGGCAGAGAGAAAGGGCTTTACAACAGAAGTTCTTGACCTTCTTGATGGAGATGAAGCTGGTATCAAGTCAGTTACATTCCAGATTTCTGGAACAAATGCTTATGGACTTCTTAAGTCAGAGCATGGTGTACACAGACTTGTTCGTATCAGCCCATTCAATGCTCAGGCTAAGCGTCAGACATCATTCGTGTCATGTGACGTAATGCCAGATATTGAAGAAGACGTAGATGTAGAGATCAATCCTGATGATCTTAGAATTGATACATACCGTTCAAGTGGTGCCGGTGGACAGCATATCAACAAGACATCATCAGCTGTTCGTATCACACATATTCCTACTGGTGTAGTTGTTGCTTGTCAGAATGAGCGTTCACAGTTCCAGAACAAGGACAAGGCTATGCAGATGCTGAAGGCAAAGCTCTTTATCATGAAGCAGGAAGAACAGGCAGCTAAGCTTGCTGGTATCCGTGGTGAGGTTATGGATAATGCATGGGGAAGCCAGATCCGTTCATATGTCCTTCAGCCATACACAATGGTTAACGACACACGTACAGGTTTCAAGGCATCAAATGCAGATGCAGTTCTTGATGGAGATCTTGATCAGTTCATCAATGCATATCTTAAGTGGCTTGCAACAGGCGGTAAGCCAGTTGGAGATACATCTGAAGAGTAATGTGAGTTTATGCTTAAACAAAAGCTACAGGCTAAACACTAAATTTATAGTGTTTATACTGTAGCTTTTTTTATAAGTGACAATATCTTTTTATAGTATTTGTGTTGACTCTCTGTAAATGAGATCTGTCTCTGTGTAGGTGATCCTGTAATTTAGATCAGGCTGCTCAATCCTTGAGATCACGAGGTTGGCAGCCGAGTATCCGATTACCTGGCTGTGTATGTGGCTGGTTGAAAGAGAAGGTGTCATGATCTTGGATTCTGGTGAGTCATCAAAGCCAAATATCTTAATGTCTCTTGGACATTCTATTCCAAGTCTCTTAAGTCCATATATGAGGTCAAGGGCAACAAAATCGTTAGCACAGATAAATAATTCAGGAAGCTCACTTGAATTTTTAAGAGCTTTATATAGATACTCTCTGTAGTCCTGTCCATGTGGATGAATCTCAGTCAGACAATATTTCTCTTCAAAACTTAGATTATTGATATACATGGCTTCTCTAAAAGCGATAAATCTCTCATAGAATGAGCGGCAGTGTGTAACCTGACCTACAAAGCCGATCTTGGTAATACCTTTTTTGCTCATATCGTTGACTACAGTGTAGATATTGGAGAAATTGTCCATCAGCAGCACATCTGCATTTAATGGCTTCCAATAACTTGCAACGGGAGCATCGATCATAAGGACTGGCAATCCCAGATCACATAGCATTTCGCAATAGGAATGCTCAAACATCTCAATACATACAATGGCCTTGGTATTCTCTGGTCTGTATGACAGCGGAAGACTGTGGCTTTCGAGGTTATGCTGATCAACACGGTGCATTGTAAGACTATAACCTAAAAGCGATATTTCATGCTGGAACTTATCAAGCATAGTAGAAGCAAAGTGCGAATTGTTGAGAAAATTACCTGTAAAAAGAGCTATTTCACCGGATGCAGATGGTTTGGCGCCAAACGATGGGTTTTTGATGTCGCCTAGAGAGTTGGCATAGGAAAACTGCTTGTATCCCATTTCTATAGCTTTTTCTAAAACCTTTTGTCTGGTGGCCTCTGCTAGAACTCCTGTGTTGTTGATAGCCTTGGATACAGTGTTTCTGGATACTCCAAGAGCGTCTGCTATATCTTGCAAGGTGACTTTGGCTGGCATAATATAGTCTCCATTTTCTATAGTCGTTTGATTTGGCGAATAAGCCGTATTTACGGCGCATCACACCCTTATCATTATAAAATGTAAAAAATAATGTGTCAAACGTAAATATTAATTGTGCAAATGTAAAATAATTATGTTGACATTAGAAAACATGGGTGATATATTTTACATATGCAAATGTAAATGGTGCAAATGTAAAATACAAAACGCCAGGGAGGATCAAATGAACACAAAGGTAAGAGATAATTCATTGCATAATACCTTGATATATATTAAGCAACATTGGCAGCTATATGTGTTTTTCTTAGGACCTGCATTGATACTTACGATAGTGTTCAGATACATTCCAATGGGAGGTATCCTGATCGCCTTTCAGAAATATAATCCATTCAAGGGAATTCTTGGCAGCGAATGGGTTGGCCTTAAATATTTCAAACAATTCCTATCATCACCTGATTTCATGCAATATCTTGTTAATACACTCAAGCTTAGTGTCTTTGGCTTGCTTTGGGGATTCCCAATGCCGATCATTTTGGCACTTCTACTTAACAGGGTAGCCAGCAGTAAGGTTAAACAGAAGATACAGCTTGTTCTTTATATGCCGAACTTTATTTCAGTTATAGTTCTTTGCGGTATGGTCAGAATCCTTTTATCAGTTACAGGACCATTTAATATGCTCCTTGGAACAAACATCAATTTCCTGACAATACCTGCAGCGTTCAGACCAATTTACATCATAAGTGGTATCTGGCAGGGCGCTGGTTGGGCATCAATCATGTATACTGCAGCTCTTTCCAACGCAAGTAAGGAACTTAAGGAGGCGGCACAGATTGACGGAGCTAACATCTGGCAGCAGATCAAAGCAGTTGAGTGGCCAGCTATAAAGGATATGGTTGTTATCCAGTTTATCCTTCAGGCGGGAAATATCATGAGTGTCGGATTCGAAAAAGCTTACGCACTTCAGTCTGATATGAACCTTGCTTCATCTGAGATCATTGCAACTTACGTGTATAAAAAAGGTCTTTTAAACGGAGATTACAGTTATTCAACAGCGGTAGGCCTGTTCAATACCATAGTCAATGTAATCCTTTTGATCGCAGTCAATAAGGTCGTTGAGAAGCTTAACGATGGCCAGGGACTATAAGGAGGAGAGAAATGGAAAGAACAGTTAGAGCAAAAAAGAGTGAGTTTGCAAGAGCATCTATCGGGGATAAGATGTTTCTCCTTGTGGGATATATCCTTCTTGCAGCTTTTGTTGTAGCAATCATAGGTCCTGTAGTGTATATCATCGTAGCTTCTTTTATGGATCCTATTACACTGCAGAACAAGGGAATCGTATTTGACGTCAGTAAGTGGACTTTGACAGCTTACGAGAGGGTTATGACTAACTCTCAGATATGGATAGGATTCAAGAACGCAATTATTTATTCTGTGTTATTTGCGTTCATATCGGTTTTTGTAACACTTCTGTGTGCATATCCGATGTCTAGAGATGATTTTAAGGGAAAAAAGTTTTTTAATGCAATTTTCATTATCACAATGTTTTTTGGTGGAGGTCTGATTCCTACATATCTTCTTATCAGCAATATGGGACTTCTTGATACTATGTGGGCTGTACTTCTTCCTGGATCATTCAGTGTATGGAACATGATCATTGCAAGAACATATTACAAAGGCATTCCAAGTGAATTAAGAGAAGCGGCTGATGTAGATGGAGCGAATGAACTGGTATTTTTCTTCAGGATCCTACTTCCTGTATGTACTCCTCTTATTGCTGTTTTGGTCTTGTGGCAGTTTGTTGGAATGTGGAATAGCTACTTTGATGCAATGATATATCTCAATTCTGCTGAGAAGCAGCCACTTCAGCTGGTGCTTAGGGCTATTTTGATTCAGAATGAACCGGATCCTGGAATGATAGCTGATATGCAGAGTACTGCACAGAGAGCGCAGCTTGCAGAACTTTTAAAGTATGCGACGATCATTATATCCAGTTTGCCACTGATCGTGATGTATCCGTTCTTCCAGAAGTATTTTGATTCAGGTATCATGGTTGGCTCAGTAAAGGGATGATCTTTTAAAAATGTATTTCCCCTGGTAACAGGAGCGAATAAATAATTTTTTTATAAGGAGAGGGTATATGAAAAAGAAAACAACAAAGTTATTTTCAGCAGTACTTGTTCTTGCAATGTCAGCTAGTGTTCTTGCTGGTTGTGGAAAAGGCGCTGCAAAGAGTGGGGCAGCATCAGTTTCAGCGGAAAATATCAGCTTTCCGTTAGAAAATAAGGTTACTATTACTGGTACTATCAGCTATCCATCAGGAACTGAGTCAGAACCTAATAATAGAACTATCTTTAAGAGACTTGAAGAAGAGACAAATGTACATGTTGAATGGACAGCAATTTCAAACGATCAGTGGGGTGACAAGATCCAGCTCAACATGGCTAACAAGAGTACACTTACTGATTTTGTGTTTAACGCAAGCTTTAGCAACTCTGATCTTATCAGATATGCTGATCAGGGAGTTATTCTTCCTATAGAAGAGTATATAGACAATAACATGCCTAATCTGAAGGCAGTATTTGATAAATACCCTGAATACCGCGCAATGTGTGAGGATTCAGAGGGACATATCTGGGCTCTTCCATGGATTGAGCAGCTTGGTTCAAACAAGACAGCTATCCAGACTGTAGGTAATAACTTTACATACATTAACAAGAAGTGGTTGGATTTCCTTGGACTTCAGACACCTACAACAGTAGATGAATTTGAGGAAGTGCTTAAGGCATTCAAGGATCACGCTTCAGAGCTTCAGGCAGAATTTGGTATTGAAGGTGACATCATTCCTATGTCATGCATCATGAATGATCAGGATCCAAGTCTTCTTATCAATGGTTTTGGTGAAGGCTACGGTGACAATGATCTTGGCCAGCATATTGCAGTTACTGATGACAAGAAGGTTATCTGCACAGCTACACAGGAGGGCTTCAAGTCAGGTATGCAGTGGCTCCACAAGCTCTACGAAGAGGGACTTATTGATCCTGAGTGCTTTACACAGGACTGGTCAACATATGTAGCTAAGGGAAAATCACACAGATATGGTGTTTGCTTTACATGGGATGTTGCAAACATTGATAATCTCGAAGATTTCGTTCCTCTTGCAGCACTTAAGGCAGATGTAAGAAATGTAACTCCAATGAACAGTTCATTTACATCAGGTTTTGATCGCGGCAGATGTGTCATCACTTCAAAGTGCGAGAATCCTGCATTTGTATGCGCTTGGCTTGATAAGATGTATGATCCATTCCAGTCTCCACAGAATAACTGGGGAACATATGGCGAGGATGATGAGTTTGATATCTTTGAACTTTCAACAAATGCGAACGGCGATAAGATGCTCAAGCACGCACCTCTTGGAGATGCTTCTCCTGTAGAAGTACGTGAGGCTGAGTGCGTCGGTGGTCCTCTTGCTATTCTTGATGAGTACTATGGAGTATATGTAACATGTCCTGATGATGCGCAGTATCGTCTTGACTGGATCAAAGAGTATTACACAGATGATATGAATTGCAAGTACGTATATCCTAACGTATTTATGACAGCTGAAGACACAGAAGAACTTACAACTATCCAGACAGATCTTATCAGCTACATCAATTCAAGCAGAAGTAACTTCGTGATGAACGGCCTTACAGATGCTGAGTGGGATGAATATATCAAGCAGGTTAATGCTTATGGTCTTGATAAGTATCTTTCTATCTACCAGAAGTATCTTGATGAGTTCTACAAGTAATCTAAAAAGTAATACAGGGGGGAGATTATCTCCTCCCTTTTTTTAAGAATTTCAAAGTTAAGCGAGGAAAGAAATGAGCGATAAGTTAAACAAGGCACGTGAATATGAAGAGAAAAAGGAAAAGATGATAGCTCCTGAAATGAGACCTCTTTTTCATCTGACTCCAAGAATTGGTTGGATGAATGATCCTAACGGCTTTAGTATCTACAAGGGCGAATATCATCTCTTTTATCAGTATTATCCATACGAGACTGTGTGGGGACCAATGCACTGGGGACATGCAGTCAGTAAGGATCTGATCACCTGGAAATATTTACCGGCTGCGATCGCGCCTGACAGTGAATATGATCAGAATGGATGCTTTTCAGGAAGTGCTATAGAGCTGGAAGATGGAAAACAGCTCCTTGTCTACACTGGCGTTCAGAAAACAGAAGATGAAAACGGCAATATCAGAGATGTGCAGACCCAGTGCGTTGCCATTGGAGATGGCAGGGATTATGAGAAGTACGAAAATAATCCGGTTATCGACAGTACAATGCTTCCTGAAGGGGCTGGTAAATACGACTTCAGAGATCCAAAGATATGGCGCGAAAATGGTAAATACTATATCGTTGTTGGCAATAAGACAGAGGATGAGGATGGACAGATTCTTCAGTATGTGAGCGTAGACGGAATTCATTGGTCCTACGATAAGACCCTGATCAAGAATAATCACAGATTTGGTGTTATGTGGGAGTGTCCTGATTACTTTGAGCACGATGGTAAACATATCCTTTTGACAAGCCCTCAGGATATGCTTCCTGAAGAACTTGAATTCCACAACGGCAATGGAACCCTGTGCATTATTGGAAGCATTGACGAAAATGGTGATTTCTGCGAAGAAAATTGCCAGGCGGTTGATTATGGTATCGATTTCTATGCACCACAGACTATTAAGACCGCTGATGGACGCAGAATTATGATCGGATGGATGCAGAACTGGGATACATGCGGAATTAAGCGAAACGACTTCCCTTGGTTTGGGCAGATGAGCATTCCAAGAGAAATCTCTATTCGTGATAACAAGCTTATTCAGTGGCCTGCAAGAGAAATAGAAAACTATTACGGAAAAAGGATCAGCAGACAGAATGTTCTTATTTCTGACAGTGTTTCATTATCAAGCATCGAGGGCAGATGTGTCGACATGACTGTCAAAGTAAGATCCACACAGCCAGAGCTTTCATACAAAAAGTTTGAGATCCGATTTGCAGATAATGGTAAGGCATATTCAACTATTGAGTATGATCCTGTTGACAATATCGTTA
Organism: Butyrivibrio hungatei; assembly: GCF_001858005.1. Lineage (NCBI taxonomy): Bacteria > Bacillati > Bacillota > Clostridia > Lachnospirales > Lachnospiraceae > Butyrivibrio > Butyrivibrio hungatei. Next base: position 658,021 of record NZ_CP017831.1, read on the forward strand.
AGATTGACAGAAAGCATTCCGGCAGCAGAAGAGCTATCGTCCACCAGAGGAGATGTAAGGTGGCAGGAAATAAGGGTGAAATTTCTCTTAGACTTGTTCTTGACAGATATAGCTGTGAGCTGTTCATAAATAATGGCGAGCAGGCAATGTCTATGGTCATCCTGACAGATGTAAGAGCTGAGGGCATAAGCTTCAAAGCGGCTGGAGAGCTTCTTATGGATGTTACTATGTATGAACTTGAGAGGAAATGATCTATGAAAAAAGATGTAGTTGCGCTTGGGGAATTACTTATAGATTTTACAGGTAGTGGAGATAGTGCTCAGGGAAATCCTTTGTTTGAGGCTAACCCTGGCGGGGCTCCCTGCAATGTATTGTCAATGCTTCAGAATCTTGGAAATAATACAGCATTTATAGGAAAAGTAGGAAATGACTTTTTTGGAAGGATGCTAAAGGAAAGGATTGAAAAGCAGGGAATAGATTCAACAGGGCTTGTCTTTGATGAAAACGTCAATACTACACTTGCTTTTGTAAACAAGCTATCAAACGGTGACAGGGATTTTTCTTTTTACAGAAAACCTGGTGCTGATATGATGCTGACAGTAGCAGATGTTGAGAAGGCAGCAGATCTTATAAAAAGCGCAGATATCTTTCATTTAGGAACATTGTCAATGACAGATGAACCTGCAAAGGCTGCAACTATCAGGGCGGTTGAAATAGCAAAAGAAAATGGAGTAACTATCTCTTTTGACCCGAATTATAGAGAACCTTTGTGGAAAAGTGAGAGTGATGCTCTGGAAGCTATGAAATTTGGCTTTGAGAACTGTGATATCTTAAAGATTTCAGACAATGAGATTCAGTTATTTACAGGAATCAAGGATATTGAAGAGGGTGCCAAAAAGATCAAGAAGGATTATGACATTCCGATAGTATTTGCAACTCTTGGACCTGATGGAAGTATTGCTCTTTATAAGGATATAGCCGTAAAAAAAGATGGCTACAGAAATCCGGCAACTATAGAGACTACAGGGGCAGGCGACACATTCTGTGCCTGCGCCATAGACTACATTCGCAGAAACGGCCTTGATAACCTCACTGAGGAAGGACTTACCAAGTGTCTTTCTTTTGCAAATGCTGCAGCATCTATAATTACTACCAAAAAAGGTGCGCTTTCTGTGATGCCAACTAAAGAAGAAGTAATGTCTTTCTTAGAAAACAATCATTGATATATTAAATTTCTTAAACCACAACCACCCTGTTTCGTCCTGTGTTCTTAGCTTTGTAGAGGGCGTTGTCTACATTGACGATTGTCTTTTCAAAGTCGCCAGTGTACTTGGAAACGCCCACAGACACAGTGATAGGAACTGGTGAGTCTGTGGCTTTTTCTATGTCTTGACGGAACTGCTCCATGCGTGCGCAGGCGTTGTTCACGTCGCAGTCTTTGAAGATAATGATGAATTCCTCACCGCCAAATCTGATAACATAGTCCGTGTCGTGAGTCTGAGCTGTAAGTTTCTGTCCAATGTATAAAAGAGTCTGATCGCCAGTGTAGTGACCATGCTCATCGTTAACCTGTTTAAAGAAGTCGATATCAAGCATTGCAATCGCAACTTCCTTGGAATCACCGATAAGTGCGTTCTTGGTTACGATCTTTTCAAGCAAATGTCTATTGTAAACCTGAGTTAGTGGATCTGTTACCATTGACAGCTCAAGCTTTTGCTGCATGCGATAGTGATCCAGGTAGAAAAGAGTAAGGATCAGGTGTGAAGCAATAACCGCAAGAGCACATGGAATCTCAAGAGAAACGATGATCTCAATGTTTTCATAATGATTGAAACCATGGGATATAAGTATCTCTCCAAGGAAGAACAAACTTGAAAAGATGATCTGACTAGGCCGCGCCACGAATCCCACAGTCAAAAATACCAGATTCATTATTATGAATCCTTCACTTGCGTGAAGCCTTATCTTGAGGAAGTAAATTGCCCATATTGTGGCTATGACAATATAATGTCCCAGAAAATAGTCCATAAAAATAGTAACACCAGTGCTGTCCACAAATTCAGTCACTAAAATAAAGATAAGCACAGCGACAAGAACTGATAATCTTGGAATTAAAGTTGGACCATAAGATCCATTTAATTGATAATCTGAATAAAGATACGCAATTGAAAAAATACTGCCAAATAATAAACTGATGCCAACGTAATCCTGATAATAAGTACACTTGGATTTGTAAAAGTCTGCCAAGTCTGCTTTATCCATAGTGCGATAATCTTTGTACAGATTAATCAGTGTTTTAGCGTTTTCTACAATCTTCATATAATACTTCTCCTAATATAATATTGTACTAAAAAAACAAAAATATATAAAGGGAAAAGTCATTTAATAATTATAAAAAAAGAGGCCATCCATTAGTACAATGGAGTGACCTCTGTAATGTCGTTATTTTTGATCTTGAAGGACCATATTCCGTGGTCTGCAAGACGATGTTCAGTAAGAAAATAAGTATCATCTACTTCTGAGATGTAATATGGGGTTCCACCTCCAACAAAGTACTGAGAATAGATATCTTCATATTCACCTTGCATTAAGTCGTGTAAGGATTTTGTTCTTACTAATGTTGCGCTGTCCTGAGAACCGCTAGCATCAGTAGATACTGTTATATAGTAGTAATCCTGAATTTTGGTGATCTGCGCCATTCCTGCAAGCGCTGAAGGGACGTCTATTTTTTCTTTTACCGAAAGATCAGACAGATCACATCTGTAGATCTTGGAAGTTGCCTCTGAATCTGAATCAGAGATTCCCGAAACAAAGTAGATATCGCCATCTATTATAGAAAAGGACCTTACATATATGCCGTCAAGGTCATCAACTTTTCTGATATCTGTCAGATACACTCTTGTGGAGGATGAATCTCTTCTAAAACAGTACAGCTCGCCAGTTATGGAGCTCCAAACATAAAAGGTGTCAGTTGCTTTGTCATAAACTGTGTAATGAGGGCGATTTCCGATATCGTAAAAAACCTGAGTCTGCAAGAATACGCCATCGACTTTTTCGAAGATTCGGACTTTGTTATTTTCAGTGTCATCTATCATATAGACCGTGCCATCGCTGGCAATGGTGTGCGGCTGTGTGACTTCTGTAGTCATGATGCGCCAATCAGTCAGAGGAACCCCGAGAGTGTCGGAGTAGATGACTCTGTTGTGGTAGCAATCTACAATGAACCAGGTGCCATCTATCTGTGTGATGCAGGTAGGGACACTTAACTTGGTATCGTAGTTATTTATGGGCTCTAGTTCTGAAGCTGCGGTCTGTGGATCTTTGCCGGCCTCGGTCAGTTCAGATTCAGCGATGTAGCCTTCTGGCTCGTAGGGAGTGACCGCTACGGTTTCAGCAGGTCTTTTACCACAACCTGTCAAAAGAGCTATTGTCAAAATAGTAAACACTAGTGTCTTTTTCATAATTCCTAATTTTACATTATGTTTGCTACATGGTAAAGGTTGTTGTACCATAAAACTATGGAGGGTTAATTATGGTTACGATTAGTGTTTGTATGATAGTAAAAGATGAAGAGGCAAACCTTTCAAGATGTTTAAACAGCCTTAAGGGGATTGCTGATGAATTTATCATTGTTGATACAGGATCTACCGACAAAACTAAGGAAATAGCTGAGTCTTTTGGTGCCAAGGTCTATGACTTTGAGTGGACAGGGGATTTTAGTGAAGCCAGGAACTTTGCTTTTTCTAAGGCAAGTTGTGACTATATTTATTCCGCAGATGCTGATGAGGAGCTTGACGAGGAGAACAGAGGACGTTTTTTGAAGTTAAAAGAGGACCTTTTGAAGCTCGATATAGATATTGTGCAAATGTACTATTGTAACCAGCTTGCATTCAGAACTGTCTACAACTACGACAGGGAGCTTAGACCAAAGCTCTTTAAACGTCTCAGGAGGTTCGTGTGGGAAGACCCGATCCATGAGCAGGTGGCAATTGACCCTGTTATCTGCAACAGCGAGATCGAGATCATTCACAGACCAGCAGAGAATCATGCTGGAAGAGATCTTGAGTCCTTTAGAAAGGCTATCTCTGAGGGCAGATATTTGTCAAAACGTCTTCATAACATGTACGCCAGGGAACTTATGATGGCTGGAACAAAAGAGGATTTTATCAAGGCCAGATCATTTTTTGAAGATTCACTTAAGGACAACAACAGGAGTATCGATGAGATAAAAGAGGCCTGCTGCGTCCTTGCACACATCGCGGTTATTGCAGATGATACCAAAACTCTTTTGAAGTGTTCCTTAAAAGATGCAAATACCGAAATGTCGAGTGAAATGTGCTATGAACTTGGTGAATATTACTATGGTCAAAAGGACTATGATGAGGCTATAATATGGTTCTTCAATGCTGCATATGAATGTGAGAGTATCTTGGATCTCAGGAAGTCAAAAGAGCTTCCAAGACTGGCTCTGGCTAAGTGCTATAGGGCTCTTGGCAATGACGAGCAGGCAGCAGATTATGAAAGGGAGGCCGCAGAGGTCGAAAAGGAAGAGTAATGTTAGATTTTTACAAGGGTAAAAGAGTTCTTATCACCGGACATACTGGATTTAAGGGGAGCTGGCTTTCCAAGATCCTTTTGATGGCTGGTGCTGAAGTTTATGGATATGCTTTGGAACCTGAGGGAGACAATCTTTTTGATATCCTTAAGATTTCAGAAAATATGCACTCCTGCATTGGAGACATCAGAGATTTTGATAAATTACAGAAGTTTTTTGACGAGGCAAGGCCTGAGATAGTATTTCATCTGGCTGCGCAGCCTATCGTCAGAACATCTTATGAGGAGCCAAGATATACCTACGAGACCAATGTGATGGGAACAGTTAATATCTGCGAGTGCGTCAGAAAGGGCGGTGTTAAGTCTTTTCTCAATGTAACTACAGACAAGGTTTACCAGAACAATGAGTGGGAGTGGGGATACAGAGAGGATGAGAAGCTTGATGGCTATGATCCATATTCTAATAGTAAGTCCTGCTCTGAGCTTGTGACTCATTCTTATGTGAATTCATTCTTTAATGAACTTAATATAGCAACTTCAACAGCAAGAGCTGGTAACGTTATTGGAGGCGGCGACTTTGCAAGGGACAGGATCATTCCTGACTGTGTAAGAGCTGCTATGGCAGGAGAACCTATCGTTCTTAGAAATCCTGATTCAACAAGACCATTCCAGCATGTGCTTGAAGCTCTTTCAGCATATCTTTTACTGGCTCAGAAGCAGTACGAGGATCATAAGTATGCTGGCTATTATAATGTAGGTCCTAATGAGAGCGATGCTGTCACAGCAGGCAAGCTTACAGATATCTTTAAGCGAGAGTGGAAGGGCGATTTTAAGGTTGAGGTTAAGCCTGATGGGGGACCTCATGAGGCTAATTACCTGAAACTTGACTGTTCAAAAATAAAGAGTAAACTAGGCTGGTCACCAAAGTGGGATATCGATATGGCTGTCAGCAAGACTGTTGAATGGACCTCTGAATATATGGCTGGCAACGCAATTTCCTGCACTGAGAAGCAGATAAAAGAGTATTTTGAAAAATAAAGGAGATTTATTGTGGCAATTAGTAACAACGAGCAGGCTGCAAGAGAGCAGATAAAAGAGCTTGTAGCAGAGTATTATGAGAAGTTTTTAAAGGTAGACAGAGAGTCTTTTAACAAGGGCGACAGAATCCCTTATTCAGGAAGAGTATTTGATGATAAAGAAGTGGTGAATCTTGTGGATTCTTCACTTGATTTCTGGCTTACAGCTGGAAGATATACTGATGAGTTTGAGGAGAGATTTGCTAAGCTTCTTGGAGTTAAGCACGCTAGCCTTGTTAACAGTGGTTCATCAGCTAACCTTATTGCATTTATGGCACTTACAGGCAAGGAACTTGGAGATAGACAGGTGAAAAGAGGCGACGAAGTCATTACAGTTGCCTGCGGTTTCCCTACAACAGTTGCTCCTATCATGCAGTACGGCGCAGTTCCTGTATTTGTTGACGTTACAATTCCTCAGTACAACATCGATGTAACTAAGCTTGAGGAAGCACTTTCAGACAAGACCAAGGCTGTTATGATCGCTCATACACTTGGTAATCCATTTGATCTTAAGGAAGTAAGAGCATTCTGCGACAAGCACAACCTTTGGCTTGTAGAAGATAACTGTGATGCTCTTGGTTCAGAATATACAATTGATGGCGAGACCAGACTTACAGGTGCCTGGGGCGATATCGCTACATCAAGCTTCTATCCACCACACCACATCACAATGGGTGAGGGCGGATGCGTTTATACCAACAATGGTCTTCTTCACAGACTTGTCAGAAGCTTCAGAGACTGGGGCAGAGACTGCGTATGTCCTCCAGGTAAGGATAACTTCTGCGGACATAGATTTGATGGCCAGTTTGGTAAGCTTCCAGTTGGCTATGATCACAAATATGTATATAGCCATCTTGGATATAATCTTAAGGCAACTGATATGCAGGCAGCAGTTGGCTGTGCACAGCTTGATAAACTCATTCCATTTGCTGATGCTAGACGTAAGAACTGGGATAGATTTAAGGCTAATCTTCAGGAACTTTCAGATGTTCTGGAGCTTCCTGAGAGAGCAGAGAACTCTAATCCTTCATGGTTTGGATTTATCATGTGTGTAAAAGAGGGTGCTACATTTACCCGTAACGATATTACTAAGGCTCTTGAAGAGAATAACATTCAGACCAGACTTCTTTTTTCTGGTAACCTTATCAAGCATCCATGCTTTGATGAGTATGTAGAGGGTAAGGACTACAGAGTAGTTGGTTCACTTGATGTTACAGATAGAGTTATGAACAATGCTTTCTGGATCGGCGTATATCCAGGACTTACAGATGAGAAGATCGACTTCGTATCTGATGTGATCAAAAAGGCATGTGGTAGATAATATGAAAACAGCTGTAGTTACCGGAGCCTTTGGCTTTGCGGGCGCTAATCTCACAGAAGCTTTGCTGGATAGCGACTACAAGGTTTATGCCATTGGCAGAAAGGGCTCCTTGCACAACTCCAGATTTAAAGAGTCGGACAAGCTTAGCATTCTATTGCTGGGTATGGATGAGTATGACCAGATAGCGGGGCTCATGGATCCTTCTGATGTCACTGGCAAGGATGTGATAATCTTCCATCTTGCCTGGGGCGGCGGAAGAGATGACTTTGATGCGCAGTACAGCAATATTGAGGGCTCTTTAAAGGCTATGGATTCAGCCATCAGCTTGAAAGAGAAGGCCCAGAGCGTTAGATTTGTAGGAATTGGATCTCAGGCAGAATATGGCGTTAAGTCGGATAAAGCCGAGATCACAGAGAATATGTCCTTGGAACCTTTCTCTGCTTATGGTGCATCCAAGGCAGCAGCATATTATTTACTTAAGAAAAAAGCTGAAATCTCCGAAATACAATTTATATGGGGCAGGATATTTAGCCTTATCGGTAAGTATGAACCTGAAGGCAGGATGCTTCCTGATCTTGTAAAAAAATTGAAAGACGGACAGGAAGTAAACTTAAGCTCATGCGAGCAATATTGGGACTATCTTGATGCAGTAGACGCTGCAGGAGCTATCATGGCTCTTGGTGAGCGAGGCGCGTCCGGAGAAGCTTACAATATTGCTAATGGCAAGTATGATCTTCTAAAGAACTTCGTTTTGGAAGTGGCAGATCATCTTGGGGCTGACAGAGCTCTTTTACACTTTGGTAAAAGAGCTGATCCATTTGTATCACTTAGACCTTCAGTTCAAAAGATCAAGAGGGATACAGGGTGGGAAGCAAGTACACCACTTATTGATAGCATAAAACAATATTAAGGTGAGACATGTACGAAAAACTTGAGCAGCTTATTTCAGAGGGTGATTACAAGGAAGCTTTATACGAGTTTCAGGAGGAATACCAAAATATTGGCCTTCGCAGCGATGAAGATGCATCCAGATTGTGTGTATTGGAGGCGTCTATTTGGGAAGCTCTTGGAGATGGCATAGCTGAATTTGAAGCTATTGCTAAGGGTATGAGCTTTGATCAGACAAATTATGAGCTGTTCTACATGCTTGGCCTGTACTACCAGAACTTTAATATTGATAAGGCCTATCTATGCTATGAAATGGCTTTATTTTACTGTGATGTAGACAGCGATAGGGAAGTTATCGCTTCGACATTGCAGGAATTAAAAAAAGACACCAGAGTGCGCGTTCGTTGTGTAAGCGTTATGGTGCTCTCATATAATGATCTTGAATTATTAAAGATGTGCATTGACTCGGTTGAGAGGTCTCTTCCAAAGGAGAGCCTTGAGATTGTAGTGGTAGACAACGCTTCCACAGAGGAAGGCGTTCGCGAGTTTCTTAGAGAAAGAGCTGATAGTGCTGACTATAGTTTTAAGCTCATAGAAAATAGCGAGAATATGGGCTTTCCTGTTGGATGTAATCAGGGAGCTGACTGCTGCAATGAGGACAATGACATCTTTTTTTTGAACAACGATGCAGTTCTTACAACAAATGCTCTTTTCTGGCTGAGAATGGGGCTCTATGAAAATAGAAATGTGGGAGCCTGCAGTTCTTTATCTAATAGCGCTTCTTTGCAGGAAGTTGCGCCATCACTTCTTGATGAGTATGCGGGTCAGGAGCTTGACAATCTGTGGCACAAGAAGCTTGGTGTAACTAAGAGCTTTGAAATCTTTAGTAAATATGCCGCTGTAAATACCATTCCTATGTATTATCCCTATATCAAAAGGTTTAGGCTTACTGGCTTTGCACTTTTGGTTTCAAGAGACGCCTTGAAGGTGGTTGCTCCTGATAACAAGGTATTTGACGAGATATTTTCTCCTGGCTATTTTGAGGATGATGATCTTGGAATGAGGCTTGCCACAGCTTCTTTTGAACAATATCTGTGTACTAACAGCTTTATCTATCACAACGGTGGAAGCGGCTTTGAAGGGCACAATGATGCTATGGAAAGGAGCCGCCAGACCTTTATAGACAAGTGGGGCTTTGATATCTGGGGATTTTGCCTGCACTGGCAGGAGGCCTGCGACAAGATAGCAGATCTTTATGCAGAGAGAAAAGAGCCTCTTAAGATCCTTGATTTTAGCTGCAATTTCGGTGCTACTGGCTCGTATTTAAAGCACATGTTTCCGGATGTTTTTGTGGCTGGCGTTTGCGATAACTCTTTTGCTGCAGGTATTGCCAAAAATATTGTTGATGATGTGGTGTACGGAAACCTCAATACATCGAAGCTTCCCTGGAATGATCACTCATTTGACGTGGTGCTATTCGAGAGGGAAAAGGTCTGCAAGGTGAGGGCTTCACAATTTGTAAAAACAAGTGGTATCATTATAGACGATAGGGAAGAGGAAAGGGATTGAGTTTATGAGATGTCCAAATTGCAAGCAGACTCTTGCGGATAACATAAATACAAAGGTCAACTTTTGCCCATTCTGTGGCAAAAGACTATATGATACCAGTAAGCATTACCTCATGCACATTTACAGCATGGGCGCTGTAGATATGGCTCTTGGCAACATGCTCGTATTTATCGATGAGAGGCTTATGTATGAGGTCAAATCTGGAGATGGAATATTGATAGTTCTGGAGGCTGGATTCCACACTATTAAGTTCAGAGTTGGTGTGAGGAATAAATCTATTCAGATCCTTTTGGATGCTGACTTTGAGATCAAGGCCCACTTCAATACAGCCACAAGTCTTATTGAGACTATCGTCAATGAGATGGAAGGAACTGAGGATGGCCGCAACGCTGAGACTATCTCCAAGGAAGAGATCACTCAGCCTGTTATGATTTCAGAGACTGGCGAGAAGGGCTTTGAGACTGCTCTTGGAGATGATATGCCAGAGTATGAGTTCAAGGCTTCCAGTGGTTTGTTGGAAGGTGAGCTGAAGCTCTTTTCAGAGAGACTTGAATTTACTCCTGCAGGCGGTATGAAGAAGGAAACTTTGGACTACAAAAATATCGTTGCAGTTAATAGGAAAATGGGCACTATAGACGTTCAATGTGCAGGAAATGTGCATAAAGTTTATAGTATTCCGAAAGATATTTACAATGAAGTTATAGTATTTTTAACTAAAAAGATTGAAGAAGTGAAAAACTAATAACTAAATAACATACAGAAATACATGACAAACAGCACTTTTGTGCTGTTTGTTTTTTCGTCAATTGTTCAGATAATTCCCACGGTTCAAAGGTTAAGATTGGCTCTTGGTGGACGTAAAAAAGCATTTATTGTATCAATGAATTGTGAAGAATGTGTGAACACTTTCGCAAATTCTTGTTATCGATTGCAATTTCGTTAAAATGCCAAAAAACTGTAGTCAAACTCGATAAAATTTTATTGGAAAATTCCCCTAAAAAGTGAATGACGAAATAACGTCTATGTGGTAGACTTGTTTGTGCAAAAAGGTAAGATTATTTTTTGCAAGAAAAAAATAAGTAGGAGGATAGCGCTATGACAAAGGCAGAAATCTTAAAAAAAGAAATTCTACAGCAGTATAAGAGTGTCAGACAGTTCGCTTTAGATATGTCTATTCCATATAGTACACTTGTTACAGCATTAGATAGAGGAATCGAGGGTATGGCTTACGGAACAGTTATCAAGATGTGTGATCGTTTAAATCTTAATCCTGTTGATTTTTCTACTCTTGAGCAGGGTACAGACCTTGGTAAGAAGATTGTTGAGAATCGTGTAATGCAGCAGTATGTTAAGCTCAACAAGGTTGGACGTAAGAAGATCCTTGATATGATGGGTGATTTCTCTCAGCTTGATAAGTACCAGGCAGACTAATAGTACATTATCTATTTAAGGTATAAAAAGCCTCGCGGATTTGATATAATTAAATCCGCGGGCTATTTTTTTGCCTGAAAACAGACGGCGTAGACAATACGTCAATTTGGAGGTTTTTATATGAAATACGATTATCTGGTTGTTGGTGCGGGACTTTATGGCGCTGTCTTTGCCCATGAGAAAGCTAAGCAGGGCAAGAGCGTTCTGGTCATAGATAAAAGAGAGCATGTTGGAGGAAACATCTATACAGAGAACAGAATGGGGATAAATGTTCATATGTATGGTGCACATATCTTCCATACTTCTGACAAAGAGGTCTGGGACTATGTTAATAACTTTGCGGAGTTTAATAACTACATCAACAGTCCTGTTGCTGTTTATAAGGATGAGCTTTACAATCTTCCTTTTAATATGAACACATTTAGCAAGATGTGGAACATCAAGACTCCTGAAGAGGCTAAGGCTATCATTTCCAAGCAGGCCAATGAGGAGATTGAGAGAATGAAAGCGGAGAAAGGCACAGATTCTTTTACCGCAGATAATCTTGAAGAGCAGGCACTTAGCCTTGCTGGAAGAGATATCTATGAGAAGCTTGTTAAGGGCTACACTGAGAAACAATGGGGGAGAGACTGTAAGGAACTTCCAGCCTTTATCATCAAGAGACTTCCTATGAGATATATTTACGACAACAATTACTTTAATGATAGATATCAGGGAATTCCTATTGGAGGCTACACAGCACTTATTGAGAAGCTCCTTTTGATAGGAGAGGGAACAGAAAAGGTTTCAGGCAGCATCACTGTTAAGACAGGCATTGATTACTATGACTTTGTTAAGATCGAAGGAAACGTACCTGCACAGCCACTTTCATCAGTAAATGGCGATGAGTTTGATAATATGCTCTTTACAGGCATGATCGATGAGTTCTTTGGCTACAAGCTTGGAACTTTGGAATACAGATCACTTAGATTTGAGACAGAGGATCTTCCTGATGTTGATAACTACCAGGGCAATGCAGTTGTGAATTACACTGAGCGTGAGATCCCATATACAAGGATCATCGAGCACAAGCACTTTGAATATGGAAATGGTAAGGGCACTATCGTAACAAGAGAATATCCTGCAACATGGAAGCATGGCGATGAACCTTATTATCCAATGAATGATGAAAAGAATAATACTCTTTTTGCAAAGTATCTTGATCTTGCAAAGGAATATCCAAATATCCAGTTTGGCGGAAGACTTGGAGCTTACAAGTACTACAATATGGATCAGGTCATCAGAGCAGCGCTTGATATGGTTAAATAATTTATGTTTTTTTAATAACTTTTTGCTTTAATATTATTGACTTATTGCTTTCTTTAGTGAAAAATATAGGTAACTAAAAGTGTCTAATTGTACCCTGGCGCGATTGATGTCAAAGGATTGACAGAGAGAAAGGACTCGTGCATTATCAAGGAAGAAAGGAGGGGCGCATATGGCAGGCATTTCCATGAATGGTGTCTACAACCATTTCATACAAGATTATGTTTCTAAAGATGTGACACAGGCTGATGCCCATCGAAAAGATGAGCTTCGGGATGTGTATAAGTCGATTGCAAAAATCAATAAAAAATCCCCTCTTTATCTACTTACAGATGATGATGCTTCGCGCAATGATGCGATTGATATAAAGGAACGTGCAAGGCTACTTCAGGGCAATATATTTAGTTTAAGTAACCAGGACGATAAGTCTTCACTTAATCATACTTCTGCATTTACTACAGATGAGCAGAAGGTTACTGCTTCTTATATTGGCAAGACTCCTGATGCTGATGTTAATGGCTCGGGCTTTGATATTGAAGTAACGCAACTTGCAGCCAGCCAGGTAAATAGAGGAAAAGCACTTCCTAGGGAGTCTACATCAGTTCTTGCTCCTGACAGTTATGCATTTGATGTCAAGCTGGATGATCAGGAATTTGAGTTCCAGTTCAGCATTTATCAGACTGATCGTAATTCGGATGTCTTTGATAAGTTGGAGAAGCTGATCAATAAAGCAGGCATAGGTATTTTTGCTGAAGTAATAGATGCAGGTGAAGGAAGAAGCGCTCTTCAGATATCAAGTACCAGAACAGGACTTAAGAGCGGAGCTATCAGCCAGTTTGAAATATACGAAACATCCGGTGAACTTGCAAAGGGCTCAGTAGAAGCACTTGGACTTGACAGGGTTTCAGCTCCTGCAGCAAATGCTCACTTTACACTTAATGGTGAGCCTAAGACAGCAGTCTCTAATCATTTTACTGTTGGCGGCAAGTTTGATATTCAGGTCAATGAACTTACAGAGGAGCCTATACATGTAGGTGTCAGAAGGGATAACGAAGCACTTGTTAAGCATGTTACAGCTCTTATTGATAACTATAACAGCTTTGTTCTTGATACCGGCGATTATACGGATGAGAAGTTCAAGGGTGACAAGCTCAAGAGCGAAGCTATCGGAATCGCAAGACAGTGCCTGTCAGGTATTGAAGATATAGGAATTAAGCTTGAAGCGAATGGAACAGTATCGGTCGATAAAGAACTTTTAGGACAGACAGTTGCCAGCACCCAGAGTGATGAGTCCCTTGCCCCTGTCAGAAAGTTTGCAGATGCACTTATTGCAAAAGCTAAGGACATAGCAGTTGATCCTATGAAGTATGTAGATAGGCCGGTTGTTAATTACAAGAATCCTGACAGTAAGGATAATACAGCATCTCCTTATATTACCAGTGAATATTCTGGAATGATGTTCAATAATTATTGTTGAACACTGTTCGGTTATCATGTGGCCACATGATAACTTGAAATATATATAAGAAGCGGCGCACCATTTTTGTGTGCCGCTTCTTTGCGTTATATGAAGGGTTTGGTATAATAGATCATTATGATCACATTTTTTATTACATTCATAGCGCTCTTTTTGGGTAGCGCTCTTATCTCAATAAGATATAAACAGATTCTTGGGGATGCCATAGCTCTTTGCACAGCAGGACTTATCCTTGTTTTATATGTCCTTGCATTTTTTAGAGGCATGAAGTTTATCGGAGTGCTGGCTTTTCTTTTTTGTGCTGCTTTTGGCGTGCTTCTTTTTAGAATGGACAAGGCAGGGAGAAGTGACCTGGTAAAAGAGCTGGGAAGGACCCTTGCAGATCCTACTAACTTTATGCTTATACTGGCTCTTGTTTTGGTGACTGTAATGACTTTGGAAACACCATTTACCTGGTGGGATGATATCAATTTCTGGTCATCTGATGCCAAGCAGCTCTTTTTCATGAACGGCTTTCCTGGAAAATACGGAAATGTTTCACCTGAGTTTGGGGATTATCCCCCAGTAACATCTATCTTTAAATGGCTCTTTTTACAGCTTGGAATGAAGGAGTACAGGGAGAGCCTTCAGTTTGCGGGATATTTTGCATTAAATGCTTTGTTTTTGATGCCGCTTTTTGGCAGAATCAAAAAGACTGGACTTGGCACGGCAGTCAATGTGCTGGGGTTTGTGGTTGTTATGATGCTTCCTGGTGTATTTAATGGAATCATCTATTATGGAACACCGGCAGACATCACCATGGGAATAATTTATGGCGCGCTTCTTCTTACAATGATCGAAGGTAAGTATGGCAGCGATTCATTATTATATGTAAAGATCGCAGCTTTTACAGCAGTTCTTTTTCTGACAAAGTCTGTGGGAGTTGAGTGGGCGGTGTTTGCACTTATCTTCTATATTTTAATCTGCAAGAAAGACAAAAAGATATTCGGCGCCGCTGCTTTTAGCGGAATAACTTACGGCAGCTGGCTTGTCTTTTGTCTGATCAATAGAAGGGTTGCTAAGCTCACAGGCGCAGGTCTCAAGATGGCAACGTCAGGAACCTACACTGCACCACAGAATGCGGCTGATAAGGCGAGATTTTTTGCAGAGGGATTTCTTACAATGCCTATGCATGCCGACAGAAACCTGACTTTTGATATTTCTGTTTGCGCTGGCGTAGTGATACTATTTGCTTTTTTATTCGTTCTTTATTATAAGAAGCTCATGGACATTTCAGAGATCAAGAAAGTTGGAGCATTTCTTATAGTTACCGGACTTATTACTTATGGAATTATTTTCCTGGCACATATTTCAATCTTCCAGACTGAGGATCAGTACCTTGATGCCTATGCCATGGCTGTGTCCATGGGAAGATACGGCTTTCCTTTCCTTTTTGGAGGATATTACCTTTTGATGGGAACTCTTTTTTCAAGGCTTGAAGAGGTTCAGGAAAAGAAATTTAAAATGATCGCCGCTACTGTAACTTTTGCATTTGTTCTTTTAACAGCGGATTATGCCGGAATTTACAAGCACTTAAGCGGATATAGAAAAGATGTGTCTGAGAATAATGCATATAATCATGATATGGTAGGGGATGACGGCAGGATAATTGTGGATAAAGTCCTTAGAGATAAGTCTCTTTGGGGAAAAAGAGTTCTGATCATCAGAGATGGTCACACTTATCACTGGGTACATGATACTTATATCAGTAAAGAGGCTTCACCTGTTGCACTTGTCTATGACTCTTTTAAGGCAGAGGAAGATAGCAGCGATACGATGATGCAAAAGATAATTTCTGATCACGCTTCATATATTTATGTGGAAGATGAAGATAATTTATCTAAGGAACTTTTTGCTCCTCTTATGAGTGCCGGACAGGATTTTGAACCTGGAGAAATATATGAGGTCAATTGGAATAATGGCGGTATTTTGCTTTCAAAAAAAACTAATTGACGAAGAAGTTTGTCTATGTTATAGTAGACAGGCGACATGAGATTTACGTCTTTTTTTTATGCAAAAATTTAGTAAAAAATGGCGTGAATTTAAAGTGATAATAACACGCCGGAGGTGAGATAATGCGTACAAGAATTACATTAGCATGTACAGATTGTAAGAATCGTAACTATGACACAACAAAGGATAAGAAGACACATCCTGATCGTGTTGAGATGAAGAAGTACTGCCCATTCTGCAAGAAGCACACATTACACAAGGAAACAAAGTAATTTCATCCTTTATTGGAGGGAGACTACAGGTATGGAAGAAACCAAGGTAGTAGATAACGAGTCTAAGGCTTCTAAGAGCAGTTCTACAAAGAAAAAGAAGGAGAATGTTTTTGTTGCTACATTTAACAAGATCAAGAACTTCTTTGTAGGCGTTAAGGCTGAGTTCGGTAAGATAATTTGGCCTACCAAGGACGATATGGTTAAGCAGACAACTGCTGTTGTGATCGTATCTGTCATTTGCTGCGCTTTGATTGCTGTATTAGACTATGTGTTTGGATATGGAATGAATATCATTACATCTATATTCTAAGTTAAAAGGAGATAATATGTCTGAAGAAATGGAAAAGGCTTTAGAATCTGATGAGGTATTATCAGAGGCAGAGGCTCCTATAACTGAGGGAGAAACTGCTGCAGCGGAAGCTAAGGCTAATGAAAACGCTCATTGGTACGTTGTTCATACATATTCTGGATATGAGAACAAAGTAAAGGACAATCTTGAGAGCGCAATCGTCAACAGACACCTTGAGGATCAGATTTTTGAAGTTCGTGTTCCTCTTCAGGACGTTGTCGAGGTTAAGAATGGTGTTCGTAAGAATGTTCAGAGAAAGTTGTTCCCAGGTTATGTTCTTGTTAACATGGATATGAATGATGAGACTTGGTATGTAGTTCGTAATACACGTGGCGTAACAGGTTTCGTTGGACCTGGAAGCAAACCAGTACCTCTTACAGATGCTGAGATTAAGCCTCTCGGAATCAAGACAGATACAATTTCTGTTGATTTCGGTGTTGGCGATGAGATTGCAGTAATCGCAGGCGTTTGGAAAGATACAGCTGGCGTTGTTCAGAGAATGGACTTCGGTAAGCAGACTGCTACAATCAATGTAGATCTGTTTGGCCGTGAAACACCAGTTGAGATCAGCTTTGCTGAAGTTAGAAAGATAGAATCATAAGATTTGATATTTGGACGCGAGAGCGTTTGAATATATAGCAGCTTATAGCTGCACGTAACCGCTGAGTGGGAGCGTTACACGATTTTGTAGTAGCGCGCCGACCACATATTTTCAGGAGGTGCCATAATGGCAAAGAAAGTCGAAGGATACATTAAGTTACAGATCCAGGCTGGTAAAGCAACACCAGCACCACCAGTTGGACCAGCACTTGGTCAGCATGGTGTAAACATCGTTGAATTCACAAAGCAGTTCAACGCACAGACAGCAGATAAGGGTGATCTTATCATCCCTGTTGTTATCACAGTTTATGCAGACAGAAGTTTCACATTCATCACAAAGACTCCACCAGCTGCAGTTCTTCTTAAAAAGGCAGCTAAGATCCAGAAGGGTTCTGGAGTTCCTAACAAGACTAAGGTTGCAACAATTTCTAAGGAAGAGATTAGAAAGATTGCAGAGACAAAGATGCCTGACCTTAATGCTGTTGACATCGAGGGTGCTATGAGCATGATCGCTGGTACAGCACGTAGTATGGGTATTGTAGTAGAAGACTGATGGAGGATGAGAGATGAAACACGGAAAGAAATACGTAGAAGCTGCTAAGCTTATCGATAAGACTCAGCAGTATGAAGCCGCTGATGCAATAGCTCTTGTTAAGAAGTCAGCTACTGCAAAGTTTGACGAGACAGTTGAACTTCACATCAGAACAGGTTGTGACAGCCGTCACGCTGATCAGCAGATCAGAGGCGCTGTAGTACTTCCAAACGGCACAGGTAAGACAGTTAAGGTTCTTGTATTCGCTAAGGGTACAAAGCTTGATGAGGCTCAGGCAGCTGGCGCAGATTACGTTGGCGGTGAGGACCTTATTCCAAAGATTCAGAACGAAGGATGGCTTGATTTTGACGTTGTAGTTGCTACACCTGATATGATGGGTGTTGTAGGACGTCTTGGTAAGGTACTTGGTCCTAAGGGACTTATGCCAAACCCTAAGGCTGGTACAGTTACTATGGATGTAACAAAGGCTGTTAACGATATCAAGGCTGGTAAGATTGAGTACAGACTTGATAAGGCTAACATCATCCACGTTCCAGTTGGAAAGGCTTCTTTCACAGAGGAGCAGCTCGAGCAGAACTTCAACGCACTTATGGATGCTATCACAAAGGCTAAACCAGCATCTGTAAAGGGTCAGTACCTCAAGAGCATCACTCTTGCTACAACAATGGGCCCTGGTGTAAAGGTTGTTTCTAACAAGTATTAATTTGCATAAAATGTAAATTTGAGAAGCAAGTCGTTTATCGACTTGCTTCTTTTTTATGTTATACTGTTTTCTATGAGAAATAGTGGTAAAAGAGAAGTTAATAATGGTGTTTTGGCTGTCAGAGTCTTTATTTTGACGTTGTCGATAGTTCTTTTTGCTGGAATCCTTGGGATTCTCGTGATCAAGAAGATAAATGATTCGACTCAGGGCGGAGGAGTGAAGCTGGTAAGTGGATGGGAAGACATTCCAGAAGCAAGTACAGCTCCAAATGCAGCGGTTGATAGTGAGGAAGGCGCAAAGAGAGCAGCAATCATATATGAAGGCGATGAGGATTATACACATGTAATCGCTGCGGCGGATGATGATACTGTAACTATCGGATTTGCTGGTGATATTCTTTTTGATGATAACTATGCAGTTGGCGATGCTTTTGCAAGAGCAGGGAATACAGCTGTTGGTGTAGTTGGAAGTAGCCTTCTTGAAAAGATGCAGGGTGTTGATATCATGATGGTCAACAACGAGTTTCCATATTCTAATGGAGGAACTCCTACTGCAGGTAAGACCTATACATTCAGGGCAAGACCTGAGACAGCTTCTATATTAAATGATATGGGCGTAGATATAGTTGGACTTGCCAATAATCATGCATATGATTATGGAGAACAGGCTCTTTTAGATACGTTTACAACTGTTAATGATGCTGGGATTGTGTATGCTGGAGCTGGCAAAAATCTTGATGAAGCTTCACATCCTGTATATTACATCACTGACAGTGGCATGAAGATTGCAATCATCTGTGCTACACAGATTGAAAGACTTGATAATCCTGATACCAAGGGCGCTACAGAGACTAGCGCAGGCGTATTTAGATGCTTTGATGATTCGCTTTTGCTGGATAGAGTAAGAGAAGCAAGAGAAAAGAATGCCTATGTTATAGTCTTTATCCACTGGGGAACAGAGAGTACATCTGAAGTTGATTATCTTCAGACTGATCAGGCAAAAGAAATTACAGATGCAGGAGCAAATCTTATTATAGGAGCGCATCCACACGTGCTTCAAAAGATTGATTATGTAAATGGAGTTCCTGTTGTATATAGCCTTGGAAATTATATCTTTAATTCTAAGACGATTGATACAGGAATGATGGTAGCAACTCTTCACAAAAATGGATCAGTGAACCTACAGTTTGTACCTGCAATTCAAAGTGGATGTAGCGTATATGAAGCTGTAGGTGATGAGAAGATGAGAGTGCTTAATGAGATGGCTGGAATGTCACCAGGAATAGTACTTGATTCTAACGGATATATCAGTCCTAGATAAAATAATAAAATAATGTTGACAAGTATATGTGTTTGTGATATCTTTACTAAGGTCGTCTGAAAAAGACAGACAACCGTCCGAAGACAGTAGGTGTTCGTAAGAACATAATGATGATCCGCCTACCGAGGAAAAGTTATTATTTAGACTTTTTGCCTCTCGATGTCTTCGAGGGGCTTTTTTTTCGGCGGTTAATTCTATAAGGAGGTAAGAAGATGGCAAAGGTTGAATTAAAAAAGCCTGTAGTTGATGAGATTTCAGAGAAGATTAAAGACGCACAGGCTGTCGTACTTGTAGATCACCGTGGACTTACAGTAGCACAGGATACTGAGCTTCGTAAGAAACTTCGTGCAGAAGGCGTAACATATAAGGTTTACAAGAATACGATGATGAACTTCGCATTCAAGGGAACAGATTTCGAGCAGCTTAAGGATCTCCTTAATGGTCCTAGCGCAATGGCTGTTTCAACAACAGATCCAGCTGCACCAGCTCGTGTACTTTACGAGTTTGCTAAAACTGCTAAGGCTCTTGAGATTAAGGGTGGTGTTATAGAAGGTAAGTACTATGACGCTGACGCTATGACAGAAATCGCTACAATCCCTTCAAAGGAAGTTCTTCTTTCCAAGTTGCTTGGCTCTATGCAGTCACCTATCACAAACTTCGCTCGTGTTATTAAGCAGATCGCAGAGAAGAATGGTGAGGAAGCTCCAGCAGCAGAGGAAGCTCCAGCTGAGACAGCTGAGGCACCAGCAACTGAAGAAGTTGCAGCAGAAGCACCTGCAGCAGAGTAATCTGATCGCACTGAGTGCTTAAAGTAATGAAAACAAAAATTTATTGATTATACTATACGGAGGTATATAAAATGGCAAAGTTATCTACAGCAGAAATTATTGATGCTATCAAAGAGTTAACAGTTCTTGAGTTAAATGATCTCGTAAAGGCTTGCGAGGAAGAGTTCGGCGTATCTGCAGCAGCAGGCGTTGTAGTTGCAGCAGCAGGTGCTGGCGCAGCAGCAGCAGGCGAGGAGAAGTCTGAGTTCAACGTAGAGCTTACAGAAGTAGGTCCTAACAAGGTTAAGGTTATCAAGGTTGTTCGTGAGATCACAGGTCTTGGACTTAAGGAAGCAAAGGATCTCGTTGATGGCGCTCCTAAGATGGTTAAGGAAGGCGCAGCTAAGGCTGAGGCTGATGACATCAAGGCTAAGCTTGAGGCTGAGGGTGCTAAGATCACTCTTAAGTAATTTTGATTACTTCAAAGACAAGCAGATAAATAATGAAAGAGGCAGATGTAAGTTTACTTACATGTCTGCCTCTTTTTTATTTATATATTTGGTGCGAAGCGCCAAATGAGAAAATGCGGAGCATTTTCGAGTCTGATTGTTTTTTATAAAAAGTTCTTGACACGGAATTTAGTTAGATGTAAGATGGATAATGCACTATTGTGGTGTGGTGGGCTTTTTTGCGCTCTTTTTTCTGTGCAAAAAAATCCGTATTACCACTACGAAAATATTTAAGAACGGGGTGAATGTCAATGGAAAAAAACAGATTACATCCTACCGGCTCTGGTAAAAACATACGTATGAGTTTCCAGCGCCAGAAGGAAGTCCTGGAGATGCCAAACCTGATCGAAGTTCAGAAGAACTCTTATCAATGGTTTCTTGACGAAGGCTTAAAAGAAGTCTTTGACGATATCTCTCCTATTGAAGATTACAGTGGCAAGCTCAGTTTGGAATTTGTTGATTTCAAGCTTTGCGAGGATGAGATTGACAAGAACAAGAATACAATTGAGAAGTGCAAAGAAAGAGACGCTACTTTCGCTGCACCTTTAAAGGTTAAGGTTCGTCTTCATAATAAAGAGAAAGACGAGATTACAGAACATGAGATTTTCATGGGCGATCTTCCTCTTATGACAGCAACTGGTACCTTTGTTATCAACGGAGCTGAAAGAGTTATTGTCAGCCAGTTGGTTCGTTCACCCGGTATCTATTATGATATTACATATGATAAGATCGGTAAGGAACTCATTGCATGTACTGTTATCCCTAACAGAGGAGCTTGGCTCGAGTATGAGACAGACTCTAATGACGTGTTCTATGCAAGAGTAGACAGAACCAGAAAGGTTCCTGTAACTGTACTCATCAGAGCACTTGGTATTGGTACAAATGAGGAAATTCTTGAACTCTTTGGTGATGAGCCTAAGATTCAGGGAAGCTTTTCTAAGGATTCTTCGACAGATTATCAGAGCGGTCTTCTTGAACTTTACAGAAAGATCCGTCCTGGTGAGCCACTTTCAGTTGAGAGTGCGGAGAGTCTTATTAATGCTATGTTCTTTGACGCTAGAAGATATGATCTTGCTAAGGTCGGAAGATATAAGTTCAATAAGAAGCTTCATTTCAAGAATCGTATTAGCGGACATGTTCTTGCAGAGGATGTTGTTGATGAGACAACAGGCGAGATGATCGCATCAGCTGGTACTAAGGTTGATCGTGCACTCGCTACTGAGATTCAGAACAGTGCTATCCCTTACGTACTTATTCAGGGTGAAGAGCGCAACATCAAAGTTCTTTCTAATATGATGGTTGATATCACACACTTTATCGAGTGTGATCCAGAGCAGCTCGGAATCAACGAGGACGTATACTATCCTGTTCTTAAGGAAATTCTTGAAGAGTACTCAGCCAAGAATGATCCTGAAGGACTTGCAGAGACAATCAAGAAGCGTGTACATGATCTTATTCCTAAGCACATTACTAAGGAAGATATCATTGCTTCTATTAACTATAACATCCATGTTGAATATGGAATTGGTAACGATGACGATATCGACCACTTAGGTAACAGACGTATCCGTTGCGTAGGTGAGCTTCTTCAGAACCAGTATCGTATCGGTTTATCAAGACTTGAGAGAGTTGTACGTGAGAGAATGACTACTCACGATACAGAGGAAGTTTCTCCTCAGTCTCTGATCAACATCAAACCTGTACAGGCTGCAGTAAAGGAGTTCTTCGGATCTTCACAGCTTTCACAGTTTATGGATCAGAACAACCCTCTTGGTGAGCTTACACATAAGAGACGTCTTTCAGCACTTGGTCCTGGCGGTCTTTCAAGAGATAGAGCCGGATTCGAGGTTCGAGACGTACACTATACACACTATGGACGTATGTGCCCTATCGAGACACCTGAAGGACCTAACATCGGTCTTATCAACTCACTTGCAAGCTATGCAAGAGTTAATGATTATGGTTTCGTAGAGGCTCCATATCGTAAGGTTGACCAGTCTGACCCTGAGAATCCAAGGGTAACAGATGAGGTTGAGTACCTTACAGCAGATGAAGAGGATAATTACCATGTAGCTCAGGCTAATACTCCTCTCGATGAGAACGGATACTTCAAGAAGAATTCTGTATCTGGTCGTTACAGAGAAGAGACATCAGCTTATCCTAAGACAGCATTTGAGTACATGGACGTATCTCCTAGAATGGTATTCTCAGTTGCTACAGCACTTATCCCATTCCTTGAGAACGACGATGCTAACCGTGCGCTGATGGGATCAAACATGCAGCGTCAGGCCGTACCTCTTCTTACAACTGAAGCTCCTGCAGTAGGAACTGGCATGGAGCGCAAGGCAGCTGTTGACTCAGGTGTTTGCGTTGTTGCTAGAAAAGCTGGAACTGTTGATTTCGTTGACAGTAAGCTTATTCAGATGACATATGATGATGGTGAGAAGGAAGAGTTCCACCTTATTAAGTTCCAGAGATCTAACCAGAGTAACTGCTACAATCAGAGACCTATCGTATTCAAGGGTGATCATGTAGAAGCTGGTCAGGTTATCGCAGATGGACCTTCTACTTCACAGGGAGAACTTGGTCTTGGTAAGAACCCTCTTATCGGTTTCATGACATGGGAAGGTTACAACTACGAGGATGCTGTTCTTCTTTCAGAGAGACTTGTTCGTGATGATGTTTATACATCAGTACATATTGAAGAATACGAGGCAGAAGCTCGTGAGACTAAGCTCGGACCAGAAGAGATCACTCGTGATGTTCCTGGCGTAGGTGATGATGCACTCAAGGATCTTGATGATCGTGGTATCATTCGTATCGGTGCTGAGGTTCGTGCTGGTGATATTCTTGTAGGTAAGGTTACTCCTAAGGGAGAGACAGAACTTACAGCAGAAGAGAGACTCCTTAGAGCTATCTTCGGTGAGAAGGCTAGAGAGGTACGTGATACATCTCTTAAGGTTCCTCACGGCGAATATGGTATCGTAGTTGATGCTAAGGTATTTACAAGAGATAACGGCGATGAGCTTTCACCTGGTGTAAATCAGGCAGTTCGTATCTATATCGCACAGAAGAGAAAAATTTCTGTTGGTGATAAGATGGCTGGTCGTCATGGTAACAAGGGTGTCGTTTCACGTGTACTTCCTATTGAAGATATGCCATATCTTCCAAATGGTAGACCACTTGATATCGTACTTAACCCTCTCGGCGTTCCTTCCCGTATGAATATCGGTCAGGTCCTCGAGATTCACCTTTCTCTTGCAGCTAAGGCTCTTGGATTTAACGTAGCAACACCTATCTTTGATGGTGCAAACGAGATAGATATTCAGGATACTCTTGAGATGGCTAACGATTACGTTAACAGCTCATGGGAAGACTTCGAGAAGAAGTATAAGGATCTTGTACTTCCTGAGATCATGGATTACCTCTATGAGAACAGAGATCACAGAGAACTCTGGAAGGGTGTTCCTATCAGATCAGACGGAAAGGTACAGCTCCGTGATGGTAGAACAGGTCAGAAGTTCGATGGCCCAACAACTATTGGACACATGCATTACCTCAAACTCCATCACCTTGTAGATGATAAGATCCACGCTCGTTCAACTGGTCCTTACTCATTAGTAACACAGCAGCCTCTGGGTGGTAAAGCTCAGTTCGGTGGACAGCGTTTCGGAGAAATGGAAGTTTGGGCACTTGAAGCTTACGGTGCAGCTTATACACTTCAGGAAATCCTTACAGTTAAGTCTGATGACGTTGTAGGACGTGTTAAGACTTACGAAGCAATCATTAAGGGTGATAACATTCCTGAACCTGGTGTTCCAGAAAGCTTTAAGGTTCTTCTTAAGGAGCTCCAGTCACTTGGACTTGATATTAAAGTTCTTCGTGAAGACAATACAGAAGTTGAAATTATGGAAAGCGTTGATTATACAGATTCTGATTATCGCTATGAGATCGAAGGCGATACATCAGGACGCGATTACAATCAGGAATCTTTCGCTGCTAACGGATATACAGAGCAGAGCTTTAATGAAGATGGCGAGCTTGTAGCAGATGAGAGCGACGCTGATGGCTTTGATGAGGAAGGTTTCGACGATTTTGACGAATCATCCGATGAAGAGTAATTGTGACTGTTGATTACGTTTAACATAAAGAAAAGAGGTTACGAATGTCTGATTCAACTATGAATAAAGCAATAAATGAAGCTTCAAGCGGAAGAAGTAGTACACAGCAGCAGACCTATCAGCCTATGACCTTTGACTCAATCAAGATTGGACTTGCATCACCAGAAAAGATCAAAAGCTGGGCAATTAGAGACAAGAACGACCCGGAAAGCGGCAAGGTAACAAAGCCAGAGACAATCAACTACAGAACATTGAAGCCAGAAAGAGATGGTCTTTTCTGTGAAAGAATATTTGGACCAACTAAAGACTGGGAATGTCACTGTGGTAAGTACAAGAAGATCAGATATAAGGGCGTTGTCTGTGATCGTTGTGGCGTAGAAATTACAAAGAGCAGCGTACGTCGTGAGAGAATGGGATACATCGAGCTTGCAGCTCCTGTTTCTCATATCTGGTACTTCAAGGGAATCCCTAGCAGAATGGGTCTTATCCTTGATCTTTCTCCACGTGTACTTGAGAAAGTTCTTTACTTTGCTTCATATATAGTACTTGATCCAGGTGAGACATCACTTGAGTACAAGCAGGTTCTCTCTGAGAAAGAGTACCAGGATGCCAGAGAAGAGTGGGGCGGAAAGTTCCGAGCTGGTATGGGCGCTGAGTCCATCAAAGAGCTTCTTCAGGCAATTGATCTTGAAGCTGAATATCAGGAACTCAAAGAGGGTCTTGATACATCAAGCGGACAGAAGAGAGCTAGAATTATTAAGCGTCTCGAAGTAGTCGAAGCATTTAGAGAGTCTGGAAATAATCCTGCATGGATGATCATGGATTGCATCCCAGTAATCCCACCAGATCTTCGTCCTATGGTACAGCTTGACGGTGGACGTTTCGCTACATCAGATCTTAACGATCTTTACAGAAGAATTATCAATAGAAATAACAGACTTAAGAGACTTCTCGATCTCGGTGCACCTGATATCATCGTTCGCAACGAGAAGAGAATGCTTCAGGAGGCTGTAGATGCCCTCATCGATAACGGTAGAAGGGGAAGACCTGTAACAGGACCTGGTAACAGAGCACTCAAGTCACTTTCTGACATGCTCAAAGGTAAATCAGGACGTTTCCGTCAGAACCTTCTTGGTAAGCGTGTTGACTATTCAGGACGTTCAGTTATCGTAGTAGGACCAGAACTTAAGATTTATCAGTGTGGACTTCCTAAGGAAATGGCTATCGAGCTTTTCAAACCTTTCGTTATGAAAGAACTTGTTTCTAGAGGAATTTCACAGAACATAAAGAACGCTAAAAAGCTCGTTGAGAGACTTGATGAGCAGGTTTGGGACGTTCTTGAGGATGTAATTAAGGAGCACCCAGTTATGCTGAACCGTGCCCCCACACTTCACAGACTTGGTATTCAGGCATTTGAGCCAATTCTTGTAGAAGGTAAGGCTATCAAGCTTCATCCTCTTGTATGTACACCTTTTAACGCCGACTTCGATGGTGACCAGATGGCTGTTCACCTTCCATTGTCAGTAGAGGCACAGGCTGAGTGTAGATTCCTCATGCTTGCACCTAATAACCTTCTTAAGCCTTCAGATGGTGGTCCAGTAAACGTTCCTACACAGGATATGGTACTTGGTATCTACTATTTGACACAGGAGAGACCTGGTGCTCTTGGCGAAGGTAAGTTCTTTAAGAGTGTTGACGAAGCTATTCTTGCTTATGAGAATGGTTACTGCACACTTCAGACAAGAATTAAGATTAGAATGGACAGAACTAAGGCTGATGGAACAGTTGGAACTGGAATCGTAGAGTCAACTCTTGGTAGATTCCTCTTCAATGAGATCATTCCTCAGGACCTTGGATTTGTTGATAGAACAGTTCCAGAAAACGAGTTCAAACTTGAAGTTGACTTCATGGTTGGTAAGAAGCAGCTCAAGCAGATTGTTACAGCTATGATCAATACTCACGGAACATTTGCTACAGCAGAGGTTCTTGATAAGATCAAAGCTACTGGTTATCACTATTCAACACGCGCTGCTATGACAGTATCTATCGCAGATATGACAGTGCCAAAGCAGAAGCAGGAAATGCTTGATGAAGCACAGGCTACAGTTGATAGAATCGCTATGAACTTCCGTCGTGGTCTTATCACAGACGAAGAGCGTTACCGTGCAGTAGTTGATACTTGGATGGAGACAGATAAAAAGCTTACTGATGAGCTTCTTGCTGGTCTTGATAAGTACAACAACATCTACATGATGGCTGACTCTGGTGCCCGTGGTAGTAACCAGCAGATCAAACAGCTCGCAGGTATGCGTGGACTTATGGCTGATACAACAGGTCGTACAATCGAACTTCCTATCAAGTCAAACTTCCGTGAAGGTCTTGACGTTTTGGAATACTTTATGTCAGCTCACGGTGCTCGTAAGGGTCTGTCAGATACAGCTCTTCGTACAGCCGATTCAGGATACCTTACACGTCGAATGGTTGACGTATCACAGGAACTCATTATCCGTGACATCGACTGCTGCGCAGACAAGGAAGTAATTCCAGGAATGACTGTAAAGGCATTCATGGATGGTAAAGAAACAATCGAGCCATTAAAGGATAGAATCACAGGAAGATATTCTTGCGAGACTATTAAAGATAAAGATGGTAACGTGATCGTTAAGAAGAATCACATGATCACACCATCAAGAGCAGCTAAGATCCTTTCAGTAGGCGTAAATGCTAAGGGTCAGCCAGTTGAAGCTGTTAAGATCCGTACAATTCTTACATGCCGTTCACACAACGGAATCTGTGCTAAGTGCTACGGTGCAAACATGGCAACTGGTGAGGCTGTACAGGTTGGTGAGGCAGTTGGTATTATTGCTGCTCAGTCAATCGGTGAGCCTGGTACACAGCTTACAATGAGAACATTCCATACTGGTGGTGTTGCCGGTGGCGATATTACTCAGGGTCTTCCTAGAGTAGAAGAGCTTTTCGAGGCAAGAAAGCCAAAGGGACTTGCTATTATTTCAGAGCTTGATGGACAGGTTGAGATCAGAGATACCAAGAAGAAGCGTGAAGTTATTGTAACTAACGATGAGACTGGTGAATCAAAGGCTTACCTCATTCCTTATGGATCACGTATCAAGGTTCAGGATGGAATGACAATTGAAGCTGGTGATGAACTTACTGAAGGTTCAGTTAACCCACACGATCTTCTTAAGATTAAGGGTATCCGTGCAGTACAGGATTATCTCTTAAGAGAAGTTCAGAGAGTATATCGTTTACAGGGTGTTGATATCTGCGATAAGCATATCGAAGTTATTGTTCGTCAGATGCTTAAGAAGGTAAGAATCGACGAGAGTGGAGATACAGAATTCCTCCCAGGAACACTTGTAGATGTACTTGATTTTGAAGATAGTAACGAAGCACTTATCAGTGAAGGTAAGAGACCTGCAGAGGGTAAGCAGGTAATACTCGGTATTACAAAGGCTGCTCTTGCAACTAACTCATTCCTTTCAGCTGCATCATTCCAGGAGACAACTAAGGTTCTTACTGATGCTGCTATCAAGGGTAAGGTTGATCCACTTATCGGACTTAAGGAAAACGTTATTATCGGTAAGCTGATCCCTGCTGGTACAGGTATGAAGAGATATAGAAATACAGCTCTTAATACTGACGCAAACTTCAAGGATCCAGAGAAACTTATCCTTAAGAAAAAGAAGAAAGACTTTGATGATGAGTTTGAAGATGCAATCGACATTGAAGATGATGAAGTTTCAATCTCAGAAGAGGAGTAATTTTCTGACAAGTTGTCATAAAAAATTTAGTTGACAACTAAAATAATACTATTTATAATTCATAATTGCGTGTATGTGCAAAGGGGTGATATTCTGCCCCTTTGTATTTTGTACATACATATATCAAAATAGGAGGTAAAAAGAATGCCAACATTTAACCAGTTAGTTAGAAAGGGTCGTCAGACATCAGTTAAGAAGTCTACAGCACCTGCTCTTCAGAAGGGTTTCAACTCTCTTCACAAGAAGGCAACTGCTACAGCTTCTCCACAGAAGCGTGGTGTCTGCACAGCTGTTAAGACAGCAACACCTAAGAAGCCTAACTCTGCTCTGAGAAAAATCGCCAGAGTACGTCTTTCTAACGGTATTGAGGTAACAAGCTACATTCCTGGAGAAGGACACAACCTTCAGGAGCACAGCGTTGTTCTTATCCGTGGTGGAAGAGTTAAGGATTTACCTGGTACAAGATACCACATCATCAGAGGTACTCTTGATACAGCAGGTGTAGCCGACAGAAAACAGGCTCGTTCTAAGTATGGCGCTAAGAGACCTAAGGCTGCCAAGTAATTTTTTTGTTTCATTAACAGATCTAATTTTTGAATAGTGTTGGTGTTCTATATCTATATATTTTAGTAAGAAAACCGCACGTACACTAAATTAGTGAGTACCGATGATTATAGTAAGCAATGATCTTACTAGTGATCATTGCAATTCTAAAGGAGGGAAGAACCGTGCCACGTAAAGGACATATTGTAAAACGTGATGTATTAGCGGATCCTTTATACGATAACAAGGTTGTTACTAAGCTTGTTAACACAGTAATGCTCGACGGTAAGAAGGGTGTTGCTCAGAAGATCGTATACGGTGCATTCGCACAGGTAGAAGAGAAGGCTGGAAAGCCAGCTCTTGAAGTTTTTGAAGGAGCTATGAATAACATCATGCCTGCCCTTGAGGTTAAGGCAAGACGTATCGGTGGAGCTACATACCAGGTTCCTATCGAGGTTAGACCTGACAGACGTCAGGCTCTTGCACTTCGTTGGCTTGTAACTTTCTCACGTGCTAGAGGCGAGAAGACTATGGTAGATAGACTCGCTTCAGAGATTATGGATGCATACAATAACACTGGTGCAGCTGTAAAGAGAAAAGAAGACATGCACAAGATGGCAGAAGCAAACAAGGCGTTCTCACATTACAGATTCTAATTCTAATCTGATTTTGTATGAGACAGGTTTAATATTATTTAGGAGGAAGAACCTTTGGCTGATAGACAATACCCATTGGAGAGAACCAGAAACATCGGTATTATGGCACATATCGACGCTGGTAAGACAACTCTTACAGAGCGTATTCTTTACTATACCGGTGTAAACTATAAGATTGGTGAGACTTACGAAGGTACTGCTACCATGGACTGGATGGAACAGGAGCAGGAAAGAGGTATCACAATCACATCTGCAGCTACAACTTGTCACTGGACACTTCAGCAGAATGGTAAGGTTAAGCCAGGTGCTCTTGAGCATCGTATCAATATCATTGATACACCTGGACACGTTGACTTTACTGTAGAAGTTGAGCGTTCACTTCGTGTACTTGATGGTGCTGTTGGTGTATTCAGTGCTAAAGAAGGCGTTGAGCCACAGTCTGAGAACGTTTGGCGTCAGGCTGATGGATTTAATGTTCCTCGTATGGCATTCATCAACAAGATGGATATCATTGGAGCAAACTATTTCGGTGCTGTAGAGCAGATCAGAAATAGACTTAAGAAAAACGCTATTATGATTGAAATCCCTATTGGAGCTGAGGATCAGTTCCAGGGTGTTATCGATCTTTTCGAGATGCAGGCTTACATCTACAATGATGATAAGGGTGAGGATGTTACAATTGGTGAGATCCCTGCTGACCTCAAGGATGATGCTGAGCTTTATCACTCAGAGCTCGTTGAGAAGATCTGCGATCTTGATGAAGATCTTATGATGAAGTACCTTGAGGGAGAAGAGCCTACAGTTGATGAACTTAAGGCTGCACTTCGTAAGGCTACTTGCGAGTGTAAGGCATTCCCTGTTTGCTGTGGTTCAGCCCACAAGAACAGAGGTATCCAGAAGCTTATCGATGCTGTTATCGAGTTTATGCCTTCACCACTTGATATCCCTGCATGTAAGGGAACAGACATGGATGGCAACGAGATTGAGGTTGAGTCAACAGATGATGGCCCATTCGCAGCTCTTGCATTCAAGATTGTCAGCGATCCATTCGTTGGAAAGCTTGCATTCTTCCGTGTATATCGTGGTACAGCAAATTCAGGTTCTTATGTACTTAACAGTACTAAGGACAGCAAGGAGCGTCTTGGACGTATCCTTCAGATGCATGCTAATAAGAGATCTGACCTTGATAAGGTTTACGCAGGTGATATCGCAGCAGCTGTAGGTCTTAAGAATACAGTAACTGGTGATACTCTCTGTGATGAGAAGAACCCAGTAATCCTTGAGTCAATGGAATTCCCAGATCCTGTTATTGAGCTTGCTATCGAGCCTAAGACTAAGGCTGGTCAGCAGAAGCTTGATGAAGCACTTATGAAGCTTGCTGAAGAAGATCCTACATTCAGAGCTCATACAAATCCTGAGACAGGTCAGACAATCATCGCTGGTATGGGTGAGCTTCACCTTGATATCATCGTTGATAGACTTCTCAGAGAGTATAAGGTTGAGGCTAACGTAGGCGCTCCTCAGGTTGCATATAGAGAAGCTCTTACAAAGGCTGTAGACGTTGAGTCTAAGTACGCTAAGCAGTCTGGTGGACGTGGTCAGTATGGTCACTGTAAAGTTCGTTTCGAGCCTATGGATGCTAACGGAGACAACCTTTACCAGTTCGATAGCGAAGTTGTTGGTGGTGCTATTCCTAAGGAATTCATTCAGCCAATCAGCGACGGTATCGAAGAAGCTATGAAGGCTGGTACACTTGGCGGATATCCAGTAGTTGGTGTTCATGCTACAGTTTATGATGGATCATACCATGAAGTAGACTCATCAGAAATGGCATTCCACATCGCTGGATCTATGGCATTCAAGGATGCTATGGCTAAGGGAGCACCTGTACTTCTTGAGCCTATCATGAAGGTAGAAGTAACAATGCCTGAGGAGTACATGGGAGATGTTATCGGTGACGTTAACTCTCGTCGTGGACAGGTAGAAGGAATGGATGATCTTGGCGGCGGAAAGATCGTAAGAGCACATGTGCCTCTTGCTGAGATGTTCGGTTATGCTACAGACCTTCGTTCTAGAACACAGGGACGTGGTAACTACTCAATGTTCTTTGAGAAGTATGCTCCAGTTCCTAAGAATGTTCAGGAGAAAGTCCTTTCTAACAAGGGCAACTAATTAAAAACTAAATGAAAGCCGCAAAAAATCAAGTTTTTAGCTTGATTTAGCGGCTAACATTTAATATAATCGATATAGTCGGTTAAATTATGTATGAAAATGTTGATTTAACATTTCACTTAAGGAGGATATTTAGAAATGGCAAAAGCTAAGTTTGACAGAAGCAAACCACACGTTAACATTGGTACAATCGGACACGTTGACCATGGTAAGACAACTCTTACAGCTGCTATCACAGCTGTTCTTGCAGACAGAGGATTCAGCCCTGCTGTAGCATTCGATCAGATTGATAAGGCTCCAGAAGAGAAGGAAAGAGGAATCACAATCAACTCAGCTCACATCGAGTATGAGACAGCTAACAGACACTATGCTCACGTTGACTGCCCAGGTCACGCTGACTACGTTAAGAACATGATCACAGGTGCAGCTCAGATGGATGGATCAATCCTTGTTGTTGCTGCTACTGATGGTGTTATGGCTCAGACTAAGGAGCACGTTCTTCTTGCTCGTCAGGTTGGTGTTCCTTACATCATCGTATTCATGAACAAGTGCGATATGGTTGATGATCCTGAGCTTCTTGACCTCGTTGAGATGGAGATCAGAGACCTTCTTACAGAGTATGAGTTCCCTGGAGATGACACACCTATCATTCGTGGTTCAGCTCTTAAGGCTCTTGAGGATCCTAAGTCTGAGTGGGGTGACAAGATCATCGAGCTCATGGATACAGTTGATTCTTACATTCCTGAACCTACTCGTGAGACAGATAAGCCTTTCCTTATGCCTGTTGAGGACGTATTCACAATCACAGGTCGTGGAACAGTTGCTACTGGTAGAGTAGAGAGAGGTGCTCTTAACCTCAACGACGAAATCGAAATCGTTGGTATTAAGGAAGAGACATCTAAGTCTGTTGTAACAGGTATCGAGATGTTCAGAAAGACAATGGATTACTGCGAAGCTGGTGACAACGTTGGTCTTCTTCTTCGTGGTGTTGACCGTGAGGGTATCCAGAGAGGACAGGTTATCACAAAGCCTGGTACAGTAACTTGCCATACAAAGTTCACTGCTGAGGTTTACGTTCTTACTAAGGACGAGGGTGGCCGTCATACTCCTTTCTTCACAAACTACAGACCACAGTTCTACTTCAGAACAACTGACGTTACAGGTGTCTGCAACCTTCCAGATGGTGTTGAGATGTGCATGCCTGGTGACCACGTAACAATGTCTATCGAGCTTATTCACCCAATCGCTATGGAGCAGGGTCTTAAGTTCGCTATCCGTGAGGGTGGACGTACAGTTGGATCAGGTAAGGTTGCTACAATCGTTGAGTAATTCTTATCGGATTGCATAAACACTGAATTTCAAAGAGCTTCAAGCCTTGTGCTTGGGGCTCTTTTTTCGTACAATAAAGAAACGTATTGAGTATATTTTGGGGAGTAAAAAGACTATGCGTATTATTGTTTGTGGTTTAAATGGAGCTGGTAAAAGTACTTTGGGGAGAGCTTTGGCAGGACAGCTTCATTATGAATTCAGAGATATCGAAGATTATTATTTCCCTATGTTTTTGAAGAAGGACACATAATGGAACAGGAACAAGAATTGCGATTGGCTTATTATTGGTATTGATGGCCTTTCAGCTATGCGCTTGCGGGAAAAAGGCTGAAGAGTCTCAGGAGGCGTCTTTCTACATCCCACAGGTGTACAGATGCTCATTTGTATCATTATCTGAGGAAGATGGCCATAGAAATACCTTTAGGCATAAGATGAGATATGATCTTAATGATTTCTACAGGCACAATGACAGCTACGAAGCTATTTTCAGACTCTACAGAAACGTTTCAGTTAACAGCTTTCTGTTTGATGTAACTGATGACAACTTTGGAATAGAGAAACTTACTGGTGCGGACAAAAATCATTTCCACTATGTTGTGATAGATTTATGTGAAGAAGAACTGTTTCCGGGGACAGATCAGAAATATCAAACTATGGTTTATGATGTGGAGTCTGGGAATTTCTGGTTGGGAAAAGATTGTGACCATTTATACTCGTTTGGCAAATGTGCAATCGAAAATTACAGAGCTGATACAGATCTGCTTGCATATGTAGAAGGCAAGTGGGAGGTCCCGGAATATCAGACTTTTTATGACTACCTTTGTTCTATGGATTGGCTGAAGACTTCTTAAGAATCATTGTTTAATTGAGAAATGCAAAAACTTGATGGGAGAAAAAGATGGAAATAGTTTATTATGAAACAATACCGGATTTAGATACTTATTTTGAACTTCGTAGATCTGTTGATTGGAATAATTTTTGTCCAGAACAGACGCAGAAAGCCATAAATAAAAGTGCATTTTTTATATTGGTAAAGGATGAAGATAAGCCTATAGCAATGGGAAGAGCAGTTGGAGATGGCATGTACTACACTATTGTGGACGTTGTAGTAAGACCTGAATATCAAGGAAAAAAGGTTGGCTCAACTATAATTAGTAAATTACTTGAGCTTATTCAAAAAGATGCGCCTGAAGGAGCGAGAATAAGTGTACAACTGCTGGCAGAAAAAGGAAAAGAAGAATTCTATGTAAAACAAGGCTTTAAGCTTTGCCCACACGAATTCTGTGGACCTGCGCTTAGAAAGGTAATATACACATAAGGCAGATAAGTAGACCTGTTTTTGGTAAGACTAGAAGGAATGTATATGAGCAGAACCGAAATATCAGAAATAACAGTCCTTTGCCTCATTTCAGATGGAGAGGGTTGAAATAAGTAAACTGTCAGAGCTTGAAACAGTTGATGACTTGGAAGAACTACTAGAAGTTATAAATAATCCTGAACTGACAGAGTTCCAATATCTGGTTGATGGGGATAACTGGACGGTAGCGATTAAATGAGAGTATATGTAATAAGGCATGGCAAAGTACTTCATGATTGGAAAAAGTGGTGCACATCTGCTGAGTTTGATGAGCAATGTGTGTTATATGACAAAGCTCCGATTGATAAGGCATCTGTAGATGCAGTGAACGATGATATTCAAAAGATTTATATTAGCGATTTGGACAGGACTCTACAAACTGCAGAAAAGATATTTGGAGAAGAGGATTTCAATAGGACAGCACTGCTAAATGAGGTTCCGCTTCATTCAGGATTTGATATAGCAATACGTTTGCCGTTGGGTGTTTGGAATTTTCTAGGAAGGCTGCAGTGGCTGATCGGAAATAAAAGACAACCTGAAGGCAGGAAGCAGACCTCTAAGAGAGCAGAGCAGTTTGTGAACATGATAATAAAGCATAATGAGGATTGTGCTGTAGTCACACATGGCTTCTTTATGCATACTTTGATTAGAATAATGAAGAATGTGGGCTTCAAAGCAGATAAAGAGCGAGTGAACTATAGGAATGGAGAAGTGATTTTACTTACAAGAAAGTGTTAAGGGGAGAATTATGGCGGATTTTGGTATTAAGGTAGTTATAATGCCCTTGGACCTTGACTAATTTATAGCATACGGCTAACATCTTAATAATATTGTTTATGGCAGATTGGTGGTGACTAGATGAAGATAGCAGTATTTGCAGATATACATAGTAATTTCGAAGCTTTTAAGACTTGTTTTGATAAGGCAATTAAAGAAGGTGCTACAGAGTTTATTTTTCTTGGCGATTACCTTGGAGACATGGCTAATTTAAGACAGACCATGGATATGGTATATCAGGTAAGAAAAGACTATCCCTGCACCTTCATTAGAGGAAATAAAGAGGATTATTGGTTAGAACATAGAAGGCATCCTGACGCAGAGGACTGGGCGTATGGTAGAACTACTACTGGGATGCTTCGATATAATTTTGACCGTGTGACAGATGAGGATTTGGATTTCTTTGAGAGCATGCCAATTAGTATAGATAAGCATTACGAGGGACTTCCTGATATCACATTCTGTCATGGTTCACCATATAGCGCGAATCAGAGCCTGCGCCCTGATTATGACTATATAGACGAGGTTACAGCTACTTTTAATAACGATATAGTAATCTGTGCTCATTTCCACATTCAAACCCAGTATACAAGATCAGGGAAGCTAATTATCAACCCTGGAGCAATAGGAATATCGCTAAATGCAGGCGGTAAAGCTCAGTTTATGATTCTTGAAGGTGAGAATGGAGCCTGGGATTATCATTTCTATTCTGTAGACTATGACGTAGACGCCACAATTAAGGCTATGCACGATGAAAAGATAAATGAGCTGGCACCAGGCTGGTATAGAATTACAAAACATCTTTTGCAGACTGGTGAAAATTCTCATGCATCAATATTGAGAAAAGTAATGTCTGATTATTACAAAGAGACAGGTATAGAGACTCTTCACGGTATACCTGAGGAGTTTTGGGAAAAAGAACTTGATACAATATTTGGCAAAGAGGAGACTAGATAATGCCAGATTTTAGAATAACATCAGATGGTAATGAACAAGATATTCAAGAAATATATGAGATGCTTAAGACATTTAATCTAAGCAACCTTGAAGATTATCCATACACGGGGAAAAGGCATTATTACACCAAAGAACTGAATCAGTGAGGCTATGTTGAAACTATGAATAAAATCATTTTTCTAGACGTAGACGGCGTTCTCAATTCCAAATTCTGGGATAATGATCATCAGCGTGAAATTAGTGAAGGTAAATATGTAGACCTTGAAGCTGTAAAGCTCCTTGGAAGCCTAGTTAAAAGAACTGAGGCTAAGATCATTCTCCATTCAGGATGGAGGTTTTGGTTTGATGAATCTATGAATCCCCTTAGACTGGAAGCTGAGTTTTTTGCTAACGCGCTAGCAAAAGAAGAAATAAGCATTTACGGAGTTACGCCGGATCTGACGATAGAGGAGATAAGAAAAACAAAGAAATTTAGTCTAGTTAAGGCTGATGAGATACTTAAGTGGCTGGATGACAACAGCTCTTTTACCAAGTGGGTGGTACTAGATGACCTAGATCTACATAACGAGGAAGTGGCAAGACATCAGGTGAAGACTGATCCAGAGATAGGACTTACGGAAAAAGACGTAGAAAAGGCAATAGAGATACTTAAATAATGAGACCTCTATCTCGAAAAAGGATAGAGGTCTCATTTTATGATCATCCAAGCTTCATCACAACATCATATGTATCAAATTCATATGCGCCATTAACTTTCTCACCCTTATCAACAACAACTCTAAGGCCGCTATCTTCAAGACTGACATAAACAACATTTCCGCTAGTTAAAGCTTCGTCATGTTCAATGTAGAAGTAAGCGTTGCCCCAAGAAAAGTCATTATTTAGGTGGTAGCAAGTATCTATGCCATATGATGAGCCATCAGCCGCATTTCTATTTTGGCAGTACTTAAGAGCTGAGAAATCAACAGCTATAATTGGTTCTGAACTGTAGGTATAAGTAACGATGAGAATCTCAGCAACTCCATCACCATCAATATCTTTGGCCTGAATGTAATCAATGGTCTTAAAGTCATGTGCCTCATGAATACAGCTTCCAGCCTCTTTTCCATCAACTGTAAAACTGTAAATGATGTCTCCGCTGTCGTTCTTACTTCTAAATACAGCTAAATGCCCATCAAATTGAGTTCCTTTGATTCCATCTACGTACTCGGTGATATCACCAGTAATATCATTTAATGAAACATCTCTGCAACTTTCAAACTGATCATCCGGGCATAAAGATGATACATCCGTGTGTTCCATAGAAACTAAAGAAATGCCATATTGATTATCTTCTTCATCAGAAGAGTATGGGTGGTAGCCTCCTGGATAGCTTATTTCCTCAGCTTTTTTGGTGAGCATTTCGTCAATTTTGTTTTGCTTATAGACCTTTATGCCAGCTTCAATGAATCTTTGCATATAGGGATTTGATTCGTCAAAGCACTCATCAGTAGTAATGATCGAATAATCTTCATCAAGCATATCGTAGGTGTAGTAAGGGTGATCCACACCGTTTTCATCCTCGATGTAGTATCTAGTGATCATAAAGTGCTCAGTTTCAAGCCCTTCAAATTTAACTGTTACCATATCGCCCGCTTCATTGTAAGCATAGTAGCTATAAGGATCACCTTCTGTCATACTGGAGTAAAAGAACTTGTAATCACCATCGGCGTTTACGAATGCAAAATCACCGCCGTGAGCTGTTGCCCCTGCAGAACCTGCTGATGAGATCATTCCGGTATCACTGATACTAAGTTCACTTCTCTCCCAAGCTTCACCGGAATAACAGATCTTAAGCTTCCCATCAAATTCCTTAAGGATAAAGGAAAGGCTAGATGATGTGTCAAGATCAAGCTTTACCAAAAGCTCTTTTATGCCGTCTTCTCCGCAATCGATGTAGCAATACTTAGGGTCTCCATCGACAGTATTGTGGTCATCTTCGATACATTTGATGATCTCATTGATGTCGTATTCTTTGCCATCTTCTAGGTAATCAGAAAGAGTATCGCCGCCTTTTGATGGGAGATTTTGATATTTAACTTTAACGTCACCATTCATGAAGGCTTCGTAGATATTGTCTTCTATACTAGCGTTTTCAGCGGCAGTTTCGGATGAAATTTCTAAAGAGCTTTCGCTATTATCAACTGATTCAAACTCTTTAGATCGCCCTGACGCGCTTTCTTTTATTTCTGTATCTTTACCACAGCCAGCAAGCATTGACGCTGCAAGGGTAAAAGACATTATTCCTGCTAAAAATTGTTTTTTCATCATATATACTAACCTCACATTATCTTTATATATCATACTCGAAACGGTTACCCATTCAATAGTGACACAAGTATAAATGGAATTATGTTGAGCAAATGGACTGATTAACTAAATAAAAATCAGTAATTGCCGATATACGAAGTAGAAACCTATATCCATGGAACTTCATACGTATCTACAGGGAGGTAGATGTCTAAGTGGAGGTGAAATATGCGAATTGAACAAAACAAGGATGTTAGTAATTCGATACAGGCTCAGGATAGGTCCAAAAAAGAAATCGATAGTAATCCCAAGAAAAAAGGCGAAAAACAAACTGAAAAGAATGATCAGTCTATTAGTATTGATGGCGTAGATCTTTTTGGCGGCAGATTAGTGGAGACGAGGCAGGCTTTTGCAAAGAGGCAGGCTTATAAAGTTGTGTCTGAAGCTTTTAAGAGTGAAAAGAAGATTGATAGAATAATGGAGCATATAAGCGATGAGATAACAAGGCTAAAGGAACTTATCGGTGAAATCAAGCTTGAACAAAGGGAAAGAAAAGAACAAATCGAACAACTCAAAGAAGAGTATGGAATTGACACTAAGAGCTTAGAGTATCGCTCATATTTTAATGACCCATTTCTTCCAAAAGAGGACAGAGTGGAGGTTTCGGCAGATGATGCAGCTAAATTCCGTGAATTTGCTCAGAGGGTAACAGAAATAGCAAGCATGGGGTCAAAGGACAAAGACGACTTGGAAAAGGCAGAAAGAGCATTACAAGCAAATGTCTACGCCTATAGTGAAATACGAAAAGAACGAGATAAATCTCAAGATATGGTAAATGCTCAGGAGGCAGCAGATGGCATTTTGGATGCAGCCAATGAGGAGACGAAGGTTCTTTTAGCAAAAGAAGCTGTTGATCATATTGATGAGGAACAGGAAGAGAGAGAAGAACAGGCAAAAGAGGCTTCTGAAAAGAAGAAAGAAGAAAAGAAGGAAGAGGCTGAGAAGCTTGAAAAGGAAGCTCTTCAGCAGGAGATAATCGAGAATATAAAAGAGCATATGGCAGAAAACCAGAGGACTAGCGCCGATATTAAAAGAGCAACAGCCAGAAAAGAAAGAGCTCAAGCTGATGAAATGGATGTAGTAGGTGCTAAAAAGACAGTGATCACAGAAGATTTGACAACAAAAGACATACAAAGTGAAGTAGATATTGCCATAACAAAAATATTAAATGAGTTAAGCCTTGTGAATGAAGATATTAAGGGAAATGTAGTAGATGAACTTATATGATCTGTGCGATAATAATTTCTATTACAAGACATCTGGAGGAAGTGTATGAAATTATTAGTTATCGACATTCAAAAGGGAATCACTGACGAAAGACTTTACGCATTTGAAAGCTTTATAAGTAACACCACAAAGATCATAGATACCGCAAGACAGAACAATGTAGAAGTGATCTACGTTCAGCATGATGACGGTCCTGGTTCAGGATTCTCAATTGGAGATAGAGACTTTGAGATTGCGGATCAGGTAGCTCCTAGGGATGGAGAAAAGATCTTTTATAAGACCATAAATAGTGCCTTCGGAAACAAGGAATTAACGGAATATCTGGAACAGAGCAATGAAAAAGACCTGATGATAGTAGGCCTTCAGACAAATTTCTGCATAGATGCCACTGTTAAGTCAGCCTTTGAAAGGGGATACAACGTGATAATCCCACAGGGCACAAACTCAACATTTGATAATGACTACATGGATGGAGAGACAACCTACAGATACTACAACGAGATGATGTGGCCAAAGAGATTTGCACAGTGCCAATCCATGGAAGAAGCTATAGAAATACTTGAAGGATAATTTACATATTTATTACAGTCAAAGAAATAAATGATATTCTAAATATTAATAGACACATTCAAACTCCTGTAAATACATGATTTGACAATTATTACAATTAATGTAATAATTACCAACATATTATTAACAGGAGGAATTGCCTATGAAGAAAAAAATCGTACTTTCTTTGGCATTGGCAGTAATGCTAATGGGATGTGGAAGTCAAGGCAAGTCACTTGATACATCAGAAAGTAGTTCAGGCGCTACTGGCGATGTATATGTGATCTCAGAAGACACAACACATGAAGCTACAACACCAAATGCAGAAACAGCGCCAGATGAGATAGAAGGCGACTACGACGTAGTTCTCCCTGGCGGAGCGCCAATGATTGATGCGGAAGGCCTTGATTCTTTTGACCAGTTGATCGACACAAAGCTTGATGCTGGTATGGGATATGCCAAGCTCAAGTTTGGAGATACAGATGTACTCTTAGTATCAAGCGGTTGCTTCGACCTTGATGGCAAGAATGCGGCAATAGATTCAAGCTTCTTTATCATTGGAGAAGATGGAAAAGTAACAGGACTCGGCGGATTAGACAGCAGTGGTACAGGATACCCTGTAGTCATGAAAGGAGATTGTATATACTTTGCAACACCTAACTCAGTTGCAAAATATACGGTCAAAGATGGTTTACTCTCACTTGTGCTTTTGGCAAGGACAGAGTTTGATTCAGAAGATAATGCAACAAACTACGTAAATGATGGCAATGAAGAAAAAGAAGTACCAGACTATTCTGTGATCGATGGCTTATTTAGCGAGATGCAGAATGCTGACGTAGTTGAATTCACAGTAAAATAAAAAATAATCGTATAATTACTCGGAAGCTCCTCAGGTTTACAAAGCCTGGGGAGCTTTTTTCATCCCACGACAAAAAAAGTACATTTGGCGACAATATAAATCAGTGAAAATAAGTTTCATGTTATTGTAAAAGTGTGAAAGAAAGCATGCAGTTGTGACGATGAATGGAGGAACTATGTACGACGAATGTGGACTCATGATCGTAAAGGAGGATTACTGCTGCGAGCATTGGGAACCTGATGATGGAGCACTTGTTCCTATGAAAGAATGTTGGTGTTGTAAGTGGTCTAATTTTCGACTAGAAAATATAAATGGCGGAACGGAAAATCTCAGTGTTTGCAATTACGAAGGCAACCGGAAAGAAGTAGTAAACAGGTAGGTGACTTATGAGCGAGGGGATTAGGATTAAGTTAGACGTTCAGTTATTTGGTGGACTTGTGGTTTCTTATGAGGGTAAGAACATATCAGTTGGTAAAAATAAGTCTGCAAAATACGTTCAGCTGTTAGAAATAGTGTGGCTCGCGGGAGAAAATGGTATTCCTAAGGAAAGACTTATGAATATCCTTTATGAGCGCGAAGAACAGTCGAATCTTAGCAACAGCTTCAACAATCTGATCTATCAGATGCATAAGCAGCTAAAGAAATCAGGACTGCCAGACTATGACTACATTGTCAATAAAGATGGTATCTTCTATACTGATGACAATATAGAAATAGTCACAGATGCAGGAGAGTTTGAGAAGGCTGTTATTGAGGCCAGAAAGCACGAAGACACAACGGAAGGTTTTTTACATTATAAAAGAGCCTTTGATCTTTATGTAGCTGAGCTTTTACCAGAAGTGGCGACCCAGGAATGGGTGATCATCAAGAGTGTTCAATTACAGAAGATGTACTCTGAGTGTGTAGTTGCGGTTGCCAATTACTATGAAAAACGCAGAGATTACGAAGCTATGTATAAGACCTACAAAAAGGCAGCAGAGCTTTATCCAGATGATGAGTGGCAGATCGGTGAGATCAACGCCCTTGTGGATATGGAAGCGTTTAAAGATGCATATGCTGTATATGATGAGACAGTCAGATATTACACTGACGAACTTGGCATAACCCCAAGTAATGATCTTCTTGAATGCTATGAGCGAATGAGCAGACAGATCACTAATACACCAGGTAAGATATTACAGATCAGGAATGACATCATAGAAAGAAGAGGAAATGTATCAGTAGAAGAAGGTGGAGCCTATGATTGCTCCTACCCAAGCTTCATAGATGCATATCATATACTTAGTCGCAACATGGAGCGTTCAGGACAGTCAGTGTACATGATGCTCCTGACACTGGTAGATTACGAAGGCAAGACCATTTCTAATCAGGCTAAGTTGGAGGCAAGAGGAAAACTCTTGCAGAAGGCAATATCTCTTACTCTTCGTCAGGGAGATACTTATTGTAAGTATTCCGCATCACAGTTCTTGCTTCTCCTTGTTGGAACCAACAAAGAAAGCTGCAAGATCGTATACAGAAGAGTTCTTAACAAGCTTAAAATTTTGGCTGGGCCAAGAACAGAACTGGAATATAGCGTAGTTTCTTTAGTAGATCTTCCAGAAGGTCTTGGCCGGGCAGAATAACAATAAATATAGCTTTTCGGGGGAAAAGTGGTTTTTTTATGAGGATTCCGCAGGCACGTAACGTGCCTTGCGGAATTTTGGGTTTATGGGCAATTTATTTATCGAAAATTTTATAATTCGTTCATATGTGGTTTAAGTTATGTTGATATACTTATCAGGTAGTATTATAAGCGAAAAGGAGTGAAGTCTATGGCAGCTAAACATGTTGACTACTCAGATATAGATTTTGCTGAGAATGCAGAAAGTATAGAAGAGATTGGGTCACTTAATTTTATTACACCAGGTGATCTCGAGAACCTTCTCAAAATGAAAGATCAGGCAAAGGATTTCCAGATCCTTATGATGAAATATGATTGTGCGTTATCAGAAGTGAGGACCAAGCTTGATGTTCTAAACAAAGAGCTCTCACTTATCAACAACCGTAATCCATTTGAAGCTATTAAGATGAGGATCAAGACTCCTGTCAGCATCTACAACAAGCTGGCAAGCAAAGGAGTTGAGTTTACCCTCGATAATATAAACGAGCATTTGTCAGATGTAGCCGGTATCAGAGTCATCTGCTCCTTTGTGGATGATATCTATATGCTGGCTGATTGTCTTGCAAATCAGGATGATATCAAGGTCCTTTTGAGAAAAGATTATATTGAAACCCCTAAGGAAAGCGGATACAGAAGTCTTCATCTCATCATCGAGGTTCCTATTTTCCTGACTCAGGAAAAAGAGTATATGAAGGTCGAGGTTCAGTTCAGGACCATCGCTATGGATTTCTGGGCAAGTCTTGAGCATAAGATGAAATATAAAAAGAATATTGAGAATCAGGAAGTTATTTCTGATGATCTTAAATTCAGCGCAGATCTCATCAACCAGCTGGATCTTCGAATGCAGCAAATCCGCGAGAAGATTGACGCTAGCGGAGATACGGACTAAGATAAAAAGCAAAAGTGAGCCCTAGGGACGGAGGTTGCGGCTCACTTTTTGAAAATGAGCCGCAACCTCCGTCCCTAGGGCTCACTTTTTGGGGAAAGGAAAGAGGAGTGTTATGAAG
Source organism: Butyrivibrio hungatei (assembly GCF_001858005.1). NCBI lineage: Bacteria > Bacillati > Bacillota > Clostridia > Lachnospirales > Lachnospiraceae > Butyrivibrio > Butyrivibrio hungatei. Next base: position 702,052 of record NZ_CP017831.1, read on the forward strand.
AAAAGAATTGTTTCTATAGTTATGGCGATCACTATGACTATGTCACTTTGTGGCGTAGCCGGATGTTCAAGTACGCCAAATGATCCTGAATCTGCTTCGGATTCAAATTCAGCAACAAATACAAATACAAATACAAACGTAGCTCAGGGCACAGGAACTGAATCCACCTTTGGCTATGATGAAGAGATCTACTATGATCCTGATCTGGTTCCATCAATTGAACCATACAAGGTAGCAGATGACTTCTCTAATGTTGTCTATCACCACTACTTTGACTACATGTTTGATACAAGTAGTGAGTACAGCGGAGAATCTGCAGCGCAGCTTGTTGATTCTCTCAAGGCAAAGAACTTTGCAGTCAAGCAGGATAGCTTCTCAGAGTTTTTTGATGTGTATGAAAGTAACAGATACATCGTATTTCCTAGCTTTGTAACTGTTGATTCCCTTATGCACACATATCACCTGTATTTCTCATATCTTCTTAAAAGAACTGAGAAAAACTACCTTTCAGTAAAATTAAATAACATCAGTAAAGATATGCTCAAAAGAACTGCAATCCAGTATGAAGCCTTAAAAGGCACAGATTGGGAAGGCGCAGCTTTAAATAACCTTGAATTCTTCTATGTTGGATGCCTTCTTCTTGATGACAAGATCACAGCTCCAATTTCAGATGATAGCTTTAACAAGGCAGTCCAGCAGGAACTTGCCAAGATACAGGCAGCAGATGGCATATATGAATGCCCGCTTACAGGCCTTAATGAAGACTACAGCCAGTACAAACCAAGAGGCTACTATGAAGGGGATGAGCAGCTTGAAAAGTACTTCCGCGCTATGATGTGGTACGGACGAATTGCCTTCAAGGCTGACAGCGAGGAAATGGTTAGATGCACAGTTCTCATGAATGCAGCACTTTCAGAGGGTGATGCTGATTACAACAGCGTTTATGACATCACCAGCTTTTTTGCCGGAGTATCAGATGATATCGGATACGCAGATGTTAAGGAAATCTTGGAAAAGAGCTATGGCAAGATGCCAGAAACTTCTGACCTTACATCAAATGCAGCTGCTTTTCAGCAGGTAGTAACTGAGTTTAAGAATGCTAAGGCACCGCAGATAAATTCAATACCTGTATATGAAGACGAAGAAAACGTGATCCCATCCTATAGATTCATGGGACAGAGATTTACAGTAGATGCAGCGATCATGCAGCAGCTAATATTCCGCGCAGTGGAAGAGAACAGCCAGGGACAGCGCAGGATGCTCCCTGATGCTCTTGATGTGCCAGCAGCCCTGGGCTCAGACACAGCAATGAATATCTTAACTGAGCAGGGTGCTACAGATTACAAGAACTACTCAGAAAATATGGCTATGATGCAGGAAACCTTCAATAATTCAGATCCTGCAACATGGAATGCATCTCTTTATTCTGGATGGCTCAACACACTTAGACCACTCCTTGAGCATAAGGGCGAGGGATACCCTTCATACATGCAGTCTGAGGATTGGGACAAAAAGAACCTTGAAACCTTTGCTGGTTCCTACGCTGAGCTCAAGCACGACACAATTCTTTACGCTAAGCAGGTCATGGCTGAAATGGGCGGCGGAGAAGATGAGGAAATTCCAGATGACAGAGGATATGTAGACCCTCAGCCAGTTGTATATAGCAGATTCGTGTCTCTTTCTAACAAGACTCTTGAAGGCCTTAAGGGCTATGGCATGATCGACCAGGAGAGCGAGGAAGACTTAAAGCTCCTTTCGGAGATTGCCATGAGACTTCTTCAGATCTCAGAAAAAGAGCTAAAAAATGAGTCACTTTCAGATGATGACTATGAGTACATCAGAAATTATGGCGGTAATCTTGAGCACTTCTGGCTTAAGGCTAATCAGGATGACTTTGATACGGACCTTGTCTATGCTTATCAGGCTCCATGCCCTGTAATTGCAGATATAGCCACAGACCCTAATGGAACTGTTCTTGAGGTCGGCTCTGGTAAAGTTGATAGCCTGTACGTGGTGTTCCCTATCGACGGCGAGCTCCACGTAGCAAGAGGCGCAGCTTACAGCTTCTATCAGTTCACGCAGCCAATAGAGAACAGGCTCACAGACAGCCAGTGGAGAGCAATGCTTGAGGGTGGATATCTCGATGATGACTGGAACTGGGTTGAGAGCGAATCAGCACCAGCCAAGCCTGAATGGACAATGAGTTACAGAATAGGTGGCTGATGAAAAGGTGTTTACAATACATAAGTAAATATAAATGGTGGCTGCTACTGCTTTTTGCAGTGGCAGCCATTTGCTGTGCTCTGAATTTTTCGTCCTTTAGAACCCTGTTTGCTCCGCTTTTGTGGGTAGATTATCAGGATAAAAGAATTTCTTTTACCGAAAATGGATACGATTATTCGTTGGTAATTCAGGGTAAAAAATGTGGATTATATAGTTCAAACGGCGACAGATTGTGGACAAGTGATGATGCATACAGGATTCAGGATGGATTTCTTACGGACCTTGATGGAAATGGCGATCCTGAGATAGTTCTTTTGGTGTGGAAAAGAGGAACCTACGGCAAGGCGCGTCCCTTCTGGGTGAAAAATAACGACAATGCCTATTCGCAGCATATCTTCATATATGACATTTCTGATGGTGGGAAAGTCAGCCAGAAATGGTTTGCTTCGGACATTGGTATCCTTGTAAGCCGCATGAAACTCATGGACAAGAATCCTTCGATCATCCTTGCACAGGACAGGGACGGCAATAATACCCTTTGGAGATGGGAGTCCTTTGGGCTTAAGAACATAGAAAACGAAGTGAGCTTTTTGGCCTTTGGTGACAACATCATTCATGAGCCTATCTACGAATATGCAAAGAGATACGAAGGCGGAAGCTTTGACTTTTTGTATGAGCCCTTTGCAAAAGAGATCCAGAGTGCGGACATTGCTATGGTTCAGGCAGAGACTGTGTTAGTTGATAAAACAGACATGGTATCAGGCTATCCAAGCTTTGGTTCACCTATGGAAGTTGGCAAAGCTCTTAAAAAAGCGGGATTTGACGTTGTGGCCTGTGCCAATAACCACGTTCTTGATAAAGGAACTTATGGAATCGATGTCAGTAGCTCTTTTTATAAGGAAAACGGTATGACTGTAATTGGAATACAGGAAAGTACTGAGAAAGAGTACCGCCCCTATGAGCTTATCAGCAAAAATGGCATTAAGATAGCACTGTTTGCCTACACATACGGAACTAATGCAGGTGATGCGTCAGACAAATACCCATACATGATCCATTACCTTCCTGGAGATTCAGATGCAGAAAGGAATGCATTCGTTAGCGAGATCAAAAGCGCCAGAAATGAAGCGGATTTTGTGATCGTATATGTGCATTGGGGTGATGAGTATGAGACAAAGATATCAGATCAGCAAAAGGAGATGACAGCTCTTTTGGCTGAGGCTGGGGCGGATGTGGTGATAGGAAGCCATCCTCATGTGGTCCAGAAAGCAGAGCTTGTAAAAAGACCTGATGGCAAAGACATGCTTGTTTTCTACTCTTTAGGGAACTTCAGAGCAGATCAGGAGTATAAAGGAGCCAAAGCAAGCTTCGTTATCGAGCACTCTTTTGAAGGAGTTTCCATTAAAGAATGGCAGCAGACAGAGTTTGAGGCATACTGGAAACTAAAGTGACTTGGCATATATTTTTTTTCGCCAAAAAGTCTATTATAAACTTGACTAATTTGCCCTTTGTATTGTTTAATGTCCTAAGCGCTGGCTATAAAATTTTTACTATGATAGCCCTTTAGGAGGAAAGAAAAATGAAAAAGAGATTAGTATGTTTTGGCTTATGTCTCGTAATGCTGTTCTCAGCAACTGCTTGTAACAGTTCAAGTGGAAGCCACGAACTTAAGGGAACAGAGGACGAGAATCAGAAGAAAGAGTTCGTTTCAGAAAAGAAGCTCGAAGAAGAGATTGGCTCATCTGATGAAGCTAGCACAGAGGCATCAGAAGATATTGATACAGATATTGACGAGATGAGTGAAGATTCAGATCTTGAACTTGAAGATATTGAGGATCTTGAAGATATTAGCAGCACTGCAAACAGTGGACAGGGCGTTCTTCTCGGATATGCTTATGTAGGATATGAGGATGGATGCATCACATCAGCACCAAGTGGAACGATCAAAGATGATACAGTTCTTTTCAACGGTGTAACTGCTGGAGAAATGTGCGATTACATGGATAAAGAGATTCTTCCAAAAGGAGAGAAGCTCAATAGAGACCTTGTTTACCAGTTCCTTGAGGTTAATCTTATCAGTGATGACGTAACAGACGATGATTACTCATTTGCTTATGCTTGCCTTCAGGCACTTTCACTTGCTTATGAATTTGGAGATCATGATGTTCAGGTTAAGAAGATGAGAGTTTCCTTCGAAAACAGAGAGGTTCGTTACTACGACGTAACTATCGATGGCAAGGATGATACATTTGTAAGTGATATGCTCAACTACAAGTTCTCCATTGATAATGGTGACACAGATTACTCAGATATCTACAGCAAAGACAATCTTGCTCTTTGGGTACTTGGTATCTCAAAGGTATTTAATATCACCTTAGGCGAATAAGACGTTAAAAGAACTGCTGGTTTGTGCCGGCAGTTCTTTTTTGTTATACTAGTCAAAGAATGATTTGACTAGGAGGAAAAGAAATGGCACAGAACCCAATAGTTACAATTACTATGGAAAATGGTGATGTTATTAAGGCTGAGCTCTATCCAGAGATTGCACCTAACACAGTTAATAACTTCATTTCACTTATTAAAAAGAACTTTTATGATGGACTTATCTTCCACAGAGTAATTCGTGGATTTATGCTCCAGGGCGGAGATCCAGAAGGAACAGGAATGGGTGGCCCAGGATATGGTATCAAGGGTGAGTTTTCATCAAATGGTTTCAAGAATGACTTAAAGCACACAGAGGGTGTACTCTCTATGGCTAGATCTATGATGCCTAACTCAGCAGGCTCACAGTTCTTTATCATGCACAAGACATCTCCTCACCTTGACGGTGACTACGCTGCATTTGGTAAGGTTACTGAAGGTCTTGATGTTGTCAACAAGATCGCAGAGACAGAGACAGACTGGAATGATCGTCCTGTTCAGGATCAGGTCATGAAGACAGTTACTGTTGAGACCTTTGGAGTAGACTATCCAGAACCTGAGAAGTACTGATACTAAAATAGTTGTTACTATTCAAAGTTTTTGGAGAAACCGCAAACTGGTTACCCGGGGCCGTGCCCTGCCTCTGCCCAGTAAACAGCGGTGGGGCCGCCAGCCTGAAGTTTGTTTTTGTGAATCTCTAAGGATTTTTCTATGTTCATGAGCGTTATATTTCTTACTTTAAATTCTGTTTTGAAACACTGTCTGAGTCTTTGATGCCATTTTTGCTGTAAAGTTTTGTTTTGCACTCATCAAAAAAACGGTACTTTTCTATATGCTCATGCAGCTTTTGTTTTAATACGCATGCTCTTGCTACATACTTGCAGGGCGGAATTTATAATAAGTGGTCACGCCCGCTTTAGGCGGGCTCTTCAACATAATAAAGAGACGATCTCTCAAGCTAGCTTGGAGAGTCGTCTCTTTTTATGTTTGTGGAGCGTTGCTCCAATGACCACTTATTATAAATTCTTATCGCCCTGCTTCAGACAACGCAAACCGCATGCGTTTCAAAAGCTGCTTATGAGCATAAGAAAATGGCGTTTTTTGAAATCGTTCAAACCCAAAACTTTACATGCAAAAAATGGCAATCAAAGGCGAGTTTGTTTCAAAGAATTTAAAGTAAGAAATATAATGCCATGAACATAAAAATCCGAAGGATGATCAAAAATAAACTTCAGGCTGGCGGCCCCACCGCTGTTTACTGGGCAGAGGCAGGGCACGGCCCCAGGGAACCAGTTTGCGGCTTCCCAAAACTGTGAATGGTAACAAATACTTTTGTTTTTGCAGAATTCTTCTTTACAATCATGAGTCGGTATGCTATCATAACATTCGTTGGTGCAATAGGGGAATCATACAATGGCTAGTATGCCGGTCTCCAAAACCGCTCATGCGGGTTCGAATCCTGCTTCCCCTGCTATTGTATAGGCTGAACTTTAGAGAGCTTCTAGAGTTCAGCTTTTTTGTTGTATAAGAAATTCTTATTTGACGCAAAACGTGTACAAAAGGTGGACCTTGAAGTATACTGTGTAAATATGAATAAATGTGTAACAATTTGGAGCCAATATATGAAAAAAAGAAATGTATTAGTATGCCTTACAGCTCTTGCAGTTTCAACTTTCCTTGGTGGATGCGGCGGACCTGAGGGACCTGTTCCTAGTAAAGGCGATGTGGCAAAGTATGTTAAAGAAAATATTTCTGAAAAGTGTGAGTATGTAAGTCGAGAGACAGTTAGCGAAAGCCCAAAGGAAATAGCTTATACATATAAGTCAAAAGAACGTGACCTTGAATTTAAGGTATATGCATATCGACATAATGTTGGTATGTACGAAATGAAGATATATAAAGGAAAAATAAGAACTGATTATGATTACGTGGTCAGAACATCTTACGATTCCAGGATACAGCCTTTATTTGAGGAGTTCATTTCTGATGGAGATGTAAAGATTGCCAGTTCTGATCAGGTGGATAAGCTTGCAGAAGCCTTTGTAAAGGCCAACGAGATCTATAGAGAAGAGCTTCAGTACAATGAAAAGAGCTTTTTAGAAGAGCATCCTTATGACAACATCAGAGTAGTATGCGATACTGCTCCAGGAAGCACTTATAAGACCTACGGCCTTGGATATTTTGCTATTAATGGTGTTGAATATGATGAAGAATATTATAAAAATGCCTTAGACAATGGGATTGCACAGGCCATCAAAGATGGAAAAATCTCGGGAGAGCAGTATCAGGGCTATGAGGATGCTATAGAAGATATACATGTTTCACAGCTGGACCACATCTATCTTAATGATGAAGAGATGCTCTATGATAACAATCAAAACGACTACGGTACTGTAGGAGTAATGACTGAAAAATACGCTTATTCAGAATATAACTATGATGAAAACAGCTATATGATGTTTGTAGATTACGGTCTTGTAGCAGAAGGTATAGGAAGTCCTGCCTTTGTGATCAGAGAGTACACAGACAGACTTGGCGGTTCTTTTGAGATCCTTACTAAGGATCAGACCACCAAAGACCAGGACCTTGAGTGTACCTGGATCATCGGCGACCACAAATACGTAATGACATGCCATTACAACGAGATGAATGTTACTGATCTCAAAGTTACACGCGATGGCGAAGATCTAGGCATCGGCAAAAACTATAAACCAGAGAATGACTTCAGAGTAACATTGATCACCCTTGAGGATTTCTGTAAGATGCTGGATCTGAATTATAGAATTGATGAAGAGAGCGGAAGTTTGTATCTGTATTCTAATTGATTGAAATTGACTCGTTGTAGTAAATGTAGTATTATGATTGTGCGGAAACGCATTAAAACGAGATAATAAAAAGCTATGGCAAAAACGAAACCCTAGATGTTGCAGCATCTAGGGTTTCTTGCTCGTTAGAGTGAGCTATTCTCAGGTTAGTACCGTGTTACTCATCTCTGTCTAGCCATTTGCAAATATAGTAGGCTACTATACTTGCCAATACAGAGACAATAAACGAGATAATATAAGCTATGGCTGCCACCTCCTTTCTGCTGGAGGGACACGGCTTTATAACATTAGCATAAGCCGTGAGGCAATACAATTAATTTTTCCCCGTCATTTACTGAACAGGATTTTGTTCTTACATCGATAAAAGTTCTTCTATACTCACATTTAGAACTTTAGCAATTGTGACCAGTTCTATATCAATAACAAAACGTTTTCCACATTCTATGCGCTGAACGGCGTTTTTATCAATATCTAAACCTGCAATTTGTAAGCGGTCTGCAAGTTCTCGTTGAGAAATTCCCAGTTCTTTTCTTAATGCTGAAATGTTATATCCACAAATGTTGTTTAATCCGTTTGCCGACTTGTTTATAAACATTTTTATCCCCTTTTTGACATTTAGTACTTGTCACAGTGGATATTGTGTGATAATATTCTCGCGATAATGACATCTAGTGAATGTCAAAATGAGATTTTTGGGAGGAAGGATTAAAATGAAATGTTTTTATCACAGCGATAGAGAGGCTGTAGGAACATGTCAAACATGTGGGAAATCTTTATGTAGGGAGTGCGCAGAAAAGTACACACCACTTTCATGTGATGATTGCCACAGAGAAATGATTGCTAGAAGTAGAAATGAGCGCGAGAAGGCAAAGCAGGATGCACTAATCGACACAAAAGCTGAGCTTATTAAAGCTACAGTAATCGGATTAATTTTCGGTATTATTAATCTTGTATTTTTTGGACTGCAAAAGGATAGTCATGGTGTCCCAATGTTTAAACCTCATGAACTTGTTCAAGTTTTTTTTCTTGGGATGGGACTTCCTTATGGATGGGCATTAACATCACATTTCATGCCACTTTACTATGGTTTGTCAGAAGAAGGCTTTTTCAAGGCGCTTGTTCTTAATGCTTTAAAATTTGGACTATCACTTATACTTGGTATTCCTGCATTCTTATATCAGATTATTCGTTTGATTGTAAGATATGTTTTAGTAAAAAAGAGCTGAGGAAGTACTATAAATGAATGAATTAGAGAAAGCCTTGGACTGCTTTTATGGTACGCTAAATAAAAAAAGAGATTCTGCAGATGATTTTTGTTTGGCTACTGTTGATATTCAAAACAATATAAAAGACATAGACGATGAAGAATTACTAAAGCTAGTAGATAGCGGATTTGCTTGTGTGAATGCGGGATTAGATGATACCATAACATGTTTTGCTATTTCGACTGCAATTAATATTATCAGTACCTTGATTGACAGAAAAAATACCGAATCAGTAAAAAAGCTAACTCTGTTTTTTAGAGATGACTATTTTGAAATATACCTGAAAAATAAAACAATATATTACAGAATAGCCAATTATTTTTATTATACAGTGGTTGGTGAATATCCAGAGCTCTATAAAGAAGGTTATAGAGATGTAAGAAATATGGCCAAGGGCATGCCTGATTCTGGCTTTATGGATATGGATTATATCTATATGGCAGCGTGGGCATCTTATAGAGGTATTATGATGCACGATGCAGGATGTGATGTCAAAGAGTCTGACTATAAGCTGTATTTGAAAATGTATGATATGTATATTGATTTTCATGATTTTGCTGATCAAGGATATGGAGTAGAAACTTATAACCATCCAAAAGAAAAGAAGCTTTATAATGAGTGCATTAAAAATTATAGAGATGCTGAAAAAGATGATCCATTTTTTGATAAACCAATATGGGCTTCACTTGCTTATGCAACAGCAGAAGCTGGCGCACAATATTTTGAAAGATGCAAGATTGCACAAATGTTTGGTTTAGAGGAATTTTGTGATAAACCATATCCTATTGAAAAGAGTAAGCTAGATTCATTGAAAAAGGGAAGAATAATCAGAATTGTGCTACTTGCTGTAGTTGTAGCAATTGCATTGTTTATAGTTAAAACATATGCGGCGCATCCATATATTTATGGGGGAATATTAGTTTTTGTATTATGCGTAATTGTTACAAGTATTACTAGAAATGGTAAAGGATCAATTATAGGTTATTCTGGCCATCATTATGTAGGTCGAGCATACTGGATAAAAAATAATGATTAACAGATAATATAAAAAGTCTTCAATTGAAGGCTTTTTTTATTTGCTAAATTAGCATAACACTGCAAGCTAATTTGTTTCATGTGTCGTAATCCCCCTCTAGTTATGTCACACTCTTTCTTGGTATAATAACACTCATAGCAAACACAGGAGGAGTGTAATGGAAAGAGAAAACGCAAAAAGGACATACTCAAGATTTGGGCTGAGTTATGTGGGGATGCATTGGGTGTATGTACTTTTGTACATAGTGGTACTGCAGGTTGTTAAGCTGATATGCAGAGCACCATATTTACCACAGAGCATCACATTGATCATTAATTTTGGCCTTAGATTTGCAATCATTTATCCGGTAATGTACCTGGCAGTCAGGAGCCTTCCTAAATTTGAAATTACCAAAAAGAGACTTGGAATAGGCGGATTTATTGCATGTTATTGCATATCTATAGCACTTATGTACATATCTAATCTTATAGGGCTTTTGTTAAATAGTCTTATTGGGAGACTTACAGGTGTTGGGGCAGTAAATCCTATATTTGACGTGATAGGATCAATGCCGCCGGAGGTGCAGATCATAGTTGTTGCGATTCTTGCACCTATATTCGAAGAATTATTGTTTAGAAAATTTCTGATCGATAGAACTGTAAAATACGGTGAAGTATCAGCAATGCTCCTTTCGGGAATCATGTTTGGTCTGTACCACGGCAATCTTGCGCAGTTTGTATATGCTACAGCACTTGGCATGTTTTTTGCATTTATTTATATCAGAACGGGAAGAATCGGCTATTCAATTGCAATCCACATGATGATCAATGGCGTAAGCAGCTATCTGTCAGCATATGTACTTAATGGATCTGTGATTGGCCAGATCACAACAGCTCTTTTATCTGGAGATATTGACACATATACTGATCTGGTACGGGATAATATTTATTCACTTATATTATTAATGACTATTGGCCTATGGCTTTTGGCAGTTGCTGTAGCAGGAATCATACTTATGATCGTTTTTCGCAAGAAGTTTGTGTTTGAACATCATGAAGGCGAGATTCCAAAGGGCGAGAGATTTGATACAGTTATGGGTAACCCTGGAATGATAATTTATGTATTTTACTGGATCTTATCAATCATACTGATGCAGTTTGGAATCAGCATATTGGAAGTTATCTGCAAGGTGTTTAAGTTTATTTGATAAGTGTTGGGGAAAAGAGCTATATGAGAGCAAAGTTATTACGAAAAGAACTAGCAATCCTATGTGCTACGGCATGTATGCTGTCTGCTTGTGGAAATACGCCTCTTAATATCATAGACGACAAATACCGCACAACCTATGAGGTATTCGTCTACTCTTTTTATGACAGCGATGGCGATGGAATCGGAGATCTCCAGGGACTCATACAGAAGCTTGACTACATAAACGACGGCGATGATGCCACAGATACGGATCTTGGTTGCAATGAGATCTGGCTCATGCCAATCTGTCCATCTACAACCTATCACAAATATGACGTGACAGATTATAAGGATATTGACCCTCAGTATGGTTCCATGGATGATTTTGATGAGCTTGTAAAGGCTTGCCACGACAGGAAAGTTAACATCATCGTAGATACAGTCCTTAATCATACGTCAGATCAGCATCCCTGGTTTAAAGAGGCAGCTTCTTATATAAGAGATAATGCAGAAAGTATTAAGGATGCTGAGACTTCTGAGGATGGCAATATCCTCTTTTCACAGGAAGATCTCGTAAATTGTAAATATCTTGGTTACTACAACTTTTCAAAAGACAAAAAGGAAGGCTACGAGCCACTTAAGGGAACTGATATTTACTATGAAGCAAGATTCTGGTCAGGAATGCCGGATCTAAACCTTGATAGCGAAGATGTAAGAGCTGAGATTCAGGATATCACAGGCTTTTGGACTGAGCATGGAGTTGATGGATTTAGACTTGATGCGGTTACGTCATATTATACAGGTAATGATGAGAGTAACATCGAGTTTATGACCTGGCTTAATAGTGAGATAAAAGAGCAGAACAAGGACGCTTACATTGTTGGTGAAGCCTGGACTAATATCGCAACCTATTCCAAGTACTATGCTAGCGGAATAGACAGCTTTTTTGACTTCGACATGTCAGGAAGTGAAGGTGATATAGCCAAGATGGCAAGAGGCAAATACGTGGCATCCAAGTACGCAGAGACTCTAGCTAGTACAGAAAAGACTCTCTCAGCGGCAAATCCTGAAGCCATAAATGCACCTTTTTATACAAATCATGATATGGCAAGGTCTGCTGGTTACTATACTGGAAGACATTCTCAGGAAGGCGTCAAACTTGCGGGAGCACTGAATCTTTTGACCAGTGGCAATGCTTTTATCTACTATGGTGAAGAGCTTGGTATGGTAGGCTCTGGCAAAGATGAAAATAAGAGGGCACCAATGCAGTGGGGAAGTCAAGACGCGGAAGGAATGTGCGACGGGCCTGCTGATATGGACTCTTTTGACATGAAGTATCCTTCTCTTGACGAGCAGATAAAGGATACACAGTCCATATACAATTACTATAAGGCTGCAATCAGGCTTAGAAATACCTATCCGGTCATAGCCCGCGGTGTTACTGAACCTATTGAGGAATTGGCTGATAAGGATATTTCATGTTATATTAAGAAAGAAAAGCAGAATGGTGAATTTGAAACAGGAAGTCTTCTTTTCCTTATCAATATCTCTGATGAGGCGAGGGAAGTAGACCTTGGTAAGAATGCAGAGGCAGCTCAGTATACAGAGCTTGCGTATTCTCTTAATGCCACTGAGGCAGTTTCTACGATTAGCGGGGAAGTAGTAACTGTTCCAGCCTTTGGAATAGCAGTACTTACTAAGAAGTGATAATTGAGCCATGTTCTGCATGACTCTTTTTGTTGCACAAGACCGGCAAGCGAATGGATGCTTGCATACAAATTCATTTGCCGGTCGTAAGAACATGGAGCACTAAGTGCGGAATGTTCGTGTGCGAAATCGAGTAGGAGTCAGCCTACTCGATTTTTTTTGGGAGGAGGTATCGGTATGTATAATAAGTACGATAATTACATTTTCGATCTCTATGGAACCTTAGTAGACATCCACACTGATGAGGAATCATTGGAGCTTTGGACCAATATGGCAGGCAAGCTCAAGGATGAATATGGCGCTAATTACGAGGCCAAGGAGCTAAGGGCTACATATCTTAAGCTTTGCAAAGAGGAAGAAAAAGACCTCCAGTCAAAGAATCATGCTGAATATCCAGAAATTAAGATAGAGAGAGTATGGGCGAAACTCATTTCTAACAAGAGCAATGAAAAGGTAGCCCCAGCAAGCCTTGAAGACCTCTGCATCTATTTTAGAGAGGAATCAAGGGATAAGTTCACCCTTTATAAGGATACTATGAACCTTATAAATGGTCTTAGAAAGGATGGCAAGAAGGTATTTCTTTTATCTAATGCTCAGAGATTCTTTACAGAAAAAGAGCTGGATGAAACAGGACTTACACCTTGCTTTGATGACATTTTTATCTCTTCAGATAAAGGGGTAAAAAAGCCGCAAAAGGAGTTTTTGGAAGAACTCATAAAAAGTAACAACCTTGAGCCTTCAAGGTGCGTTATGATAGGAAATGAAACTTTTAGTGATGGCGGAGTTGCCGAAAAGAACGGCGTTGACGCTATCATTGTAAAAGACGGAGATTTCTCCGATATAGGATAATCTTAAAGACAGGAGACATAAGTATGCAGCAGAAATTACCAAAAAGAGAAGAAGTCGCTAAGGAACTCACTTGGCGACTGGAAGATATTTACGACGATGAGAGCAAATGGGAGAGCGAGCTTAATAAGGTAAATGAACTTGCAGATAAGTTTGCTTCTTACCAGGGCAAGATCTCAAAAGACAGCAAGAGCCTCTTAGAGGTATCAAAGCTTGCAGAAGAGGTTGAGCTTTATCTTGATAGAGTTTATGGATATGCTCACATGAGAGAAGACCAGGATACAGCTAATTCCAAGTATCAGGGCATGAAACAGAGAGCACTTTCAACATATATGGCTGTTTCAGAAAAGTCAGCATTCATTGATCCAGAGATCCTCGAGATCTCAGATGCAGATCTTGAGAAATTCTACGCTGAGACTCCAGAACTTGACAGATACAAAAGAAAGATTGCCGAGACCAGAAGGCTTAAGGAGCACATGCTTGATGCGGCTACAGAAGCTCTTTTAGCATCAGCAGGAGAGATGCAGGGCGCATCACAGAAGGCATATGGTATGCTTGCTAACGCTGACCTTAAGTTCCCTTCTGTTAAGGATTCCAAGGGCGAAGAGGTTCAGCTTTCAAACGGAAGATTCGTTCCTACACAGATGTCCAAGGACAGAGATCTTAGAAAGGCTAGTTTTGAGGCTTTCTACGGCAGATATGAAGAGTTCAAGAATACCTGGGCTGCAATGTATGATGGAGAGGTTAAGAGCCGTATCTTCGAAGCTAAGGCTAGAAAATATGGATCAGCTTTCGAGGCAGCAGTAGATCATAATGATGTATCTCCTGCAGTTTGCGACAGCCTCTTTGAGTCAATCCATGACAACATGGACAAGATGCACAGATATGTGACACTTCGTAAGAAACTCCTTGGAGTTGACGAGCTTCACATGTATGACGTTTACGTAGGAATGCTTCCTGATTTTGATATGAAGGTTTCCTATGAGGAGGCAAAAGAGCTTTCACTTAAGGCACTTGCTCCTCTTGGAGAGGACTACCTTGAAGTAGTTAAGGAAGCTTACGAGAACAGATGGATCGACGTAGTTGAGAACGAAGGTAAAAGAGGTGGCGCATATTCTTCAGGTGTTTATAATGTACACCCTTATATGCTCCTTAACTACAATGATACTCTTGATGATGTATTTACACTTGTGCATGAAATGGGACATTCAATGCACACATGGTATTCAAATAAGGCACAGACAATCGTTGATGCCGGATACAAGATCTTTGTAGCAGAGGTAGCTTCTACTACAAACGAAGTTCTCCTTTATCACTACATGAAGGACAACGCTAAGTCCAAGGAAGAAAAGGCATTTATCATCAACCACTTCCTTGATAGCTTTAAGGGTACAATGTTCAGACAGACTATGTTTGAAGAATTTGAGCGCAAGACCTGTGAGATGGCAGAAGCTGGAACACCACTTACAGCAGAGTCACTCTATGACGTATATCTTGACCTTAACAAGCAGTACTTTGGCAAAGACATGATCTCTGATCCACAGATTGGATGGGAGTGGTGCAGAATTCCTCACTTCTATTACAACTTCTATGTATATCAGTATGCTACAAGCTTTGCAGCAGCTGTTGCGATCGCAGATAGGATCCTTAAGGAAGGTAAGCCTGCTGTAGATCAGTACAAGAAGTTCCTTTCAAGCGGATGCACTCAGGATCCAGTAAGCCTTCTTAAGATCGCAGGCGTAGACCTCACAACAAAGGCCCCTATTGATTCAGCACTTGCAGTATTTGGCGAAGCTATCAGCGAGATGGAAGAGATCACCAAGTAATTGAGGTAATAATATGGCAAAAGAGGTATGGCAGCCGGGAAACATGCTCTATCCAATACCAGCGGTAATGGTGAGCTGCGGACGCCCTGGCGAAACACCAAACATAATAACAGTAGCATGGGCAGGAAACATATGTAGTTCTCCTGCTATGCTGTCTATATCTGTTAGAAAAGAAAGATTCTCCTACGATATCATAAAGGAAACAGGTGAATTTGTAGTTAATCTCACCAGCAAGAAGCTTACACGTGCTACAGACTGGTGCGGTGTCAGATCAGGAAGAGATTTCGACAAGTTCAAAGAGATGAATCTTACTCCTTCGAAATCCCAAAAGATATCTGCGCCTGGAATTGAAGAAAGTCCTGTGAATATCGAATGCAAAGTTAAGCAGGTTGTAGACCTTGGAAGTCATGACCTTTTTATAGCAGAGGTTGTCTGTGTTACAGTTGATGACAAGCTTCTTGATGACAAAGGAAGGCTTGATCTTGGAAAAGCCAAGCTTGTGGCTTATTCCCATGGCGAATATTTTATGCTTGGAGAAAAGCTTGGAAAATTTGGTTACAGCGTGGCAAAAAAGCCTGAGAAGTCAGAAAAGAAATCTGCTAAAAAGCCAGGAAAAAAGAAGAAAAAATAATGAAATACTTTTTGATGTATATAAAACAAACATTGCGGTTCGTGCTTAAACCACTTTCCTTCACACCCGCGATCATAATGATGTGCATCATATTCATGTTTTCATCTCAGGAAGGCACTACCAGTAGTCAGCTCAGCTA
Source organism: Butyrivibrio hungatei (assembly GCF_001858005.1). NCBI lineage: Bacteria > Bacillati > Bacillota > Clostridia > Lachnospirales > Lachnospiraceae > Butyrivibrio > Butyrivibrio hungatei. The sequence continues at coordinate 718,138 of NZ_CP017831.1, forward strand.
TAAGGTCGGAATAAAGGTCTTTTCATTTGCCAATGAAAAGCTTGATAAGGGATGGAGTAAGGAGCATATTGAAGATCTGTCCGAAAGCTCCCAGTTTTATGTCAGAAAGACAGCCCATTTTACAGAGTACTTTTTGCTTGCCGTATCAGTAGCATTTCCGCTTTATGTATATGGTGTAAGGGGACTGTGGCTGGTGTTTACGGCAGGAATATTCTGTGCAGGTTTTGCGTGTCTTGATGAGTATCATCAGTCCTTTGTAAGTGGCAGGTCGCCGTCCAAAAGAGATGTGCTCATCGATTGCTGCGGAGTACTTCCCGGAATCATCCTCACCAGGATAATTGGCTGGACAGGAAGAATGACAATATTTAAACCCTTGTCCAATAGTGAAGAGCCAGACAAAAACAGGAAGAAAGGCAAAAGAAGAAAGCCTTTACATAATTGATGCAATTCTGATAAAATGTGTTGACATGTTTTTTTGCATGTGATATATTACTTTAGTATTTGAAAACAAAGCAGAGTATCCACTCTCACCCTGCGGCTTAGCCAGTAGGCGTTAATATCTTTCAAACAGACATGTATAAGGTCTGTGATTTATGTGAGATTTTGGTGGATACATTGCGTATTCACCTTTTTTATTTATTTCGGAGGGTAAAGCCATTAGCGAGTTATTTATTAATGATCAGATCAGAGCTAAGGAAGTTCGTGTAATCGGTATTGATGGGGAGCAGCTTGGTGTCATGTCAATTCAGGACGCTAGAAAAGTTGCCGAAGATGAAGGAGTAGATCTTGTTATGATCGCCCCAACAGCTAAACCACCTGTTTGCAGAGTTGTTGATTACGGTAAGTTTAAGTATGAGCAGCTTCGCAAAGAGAAGGAAGCAAAGAAGAAACAGAAGACTGTTGAGATCAAAGAGATCAGACTTTCACCAAACATTGATACAAATGATCTTAATACTAAGGTTAACGCTGCCAAGAAGTTTCTTGAAAAAGGAAATCGTGTAAAGGTAACACTTCGTTTCCGCGGACGTGAGATGGCTCACATGGGAGCAAGCGTACACATTCTTACAGATTTTGCAGAAGCACTTGCAGATGTAGCAGTTATTGAGAAACAGCCTAAGGTTGAGGGACGTAGTATGACAATGTTCCTTTCAGAAAAGAAGAACTAAGGTATTTTACCAATTTTTGGTTAAGATATAGCTACAAAATAATGAAAGAGTCATAGGAGGATTTTAGTTATGCAGCAAAAGATGAAAACAAAGAGAGCTGCTGCCAAGAGATTCAAGGTTACTGGCACAGGAAAGCTCATGAGAAACAAAGCGTATAAGCGCCACATCTTAACAAAGAAGTCCACAAAGAGAAAGAGAAATCTTAGACATGCCGGACTTGTTGACGCTACAAACGTTAAGGCAATGAAGAGCATTCTTCCTTACGCATAAGAAGTACGTTTACAGTTTGGTTTATTAGAATTTATTAGGAGGATATTAAGATGGCAAGAGTTAAAGGCGCAATGAATGCCAAGAAGAAGCACAATAGAGTATTAAAGCTTGCAAAGGGATACAGAGGAGCAAGATCAAAGCAGTATAGAGTTGCTAAGCAGTCAGTTATGAGAGCACTTACATCAGCATTCGCTGGACGTAAGCAGAAGAAGAGAGATATGAGATCTCTTTGGATCACACGTATCAACGCAGCTGCTAGAATCAACGGTCTTTCATACAGCAACATGATGCATGGTCTTAAGCTTGCAGGTGTTGATATCAACAGAAAGATGCTTGCTGAGCTTGCAGTAAATGATCCAGAAGGATTCAAGACACTTGCAGAGCTTGCTAAGACAAAAATCGCATAATTTTTGCGGAAACTTTCATTGTAAAAAAAGTTTTTTTAGGATAGAATTAAGGAGTATCAAATCTTTGATACTCCTTATTTTTTCGCGTTTAGGAGGCAATTTAGAATGGCATTTGAAAATTTACAACCAAAAGAAGTTTTTAAGTATTTTGAAGAAATTTGTAATATACCACATGGTTCAGGCAATCTGCAGAAGATAAGCGATTATCTCGTTTCTTTTGCTAAGGAAAGAAATTTTGAAGTTATCCAGGATAAGGAACTCAATGTTATCATCAAAGCTCCAGGTAGCAAGGGCTACGAGGACAAAGAGCCAGTTATTCTCCAGGGACACATGGACATGGTAGCTGTTAAAGAAGATGGCTGCGATATTGACATGACAAAAGAGGGACTCAGATGCAGAACTGATGGAGAGTACGTATGGGCTGAAGGTACCAGCCTTGGCGGAGATGACGGAATAGCTGTAGCTTACTGCCTTGCAATTCTTGATTCAGACGATATCCCACATCCTCCACTTGAAGTTGTCATCACAACAAATGAAGAGACAGGTATGTTCGGTGCACAGGCGATTGACCTTTCAATGCTTAAGAGTAAAAAACTCATCAACATTGATAACGAGGAAGAGGGCCACTTCATTGTAAGCTGCGCTGGTGGTGCAAGATTCTATACAGAATTTGATCTTGGAAATAGCATAAAAAAAGATGGCATATGCCTTGAGGTTAAGGTTTCAGGTCTTTTAGGTGGACACTCAGGAGAGATGATCATCAAAGGCAGAGGCAATGCGAATGTTCTTTTAGCAAGAACTCTTGTTGAGGCTATGGATGATGCCAAAAATGAGACAGAGGTTGCTCTTATCAGCATAAATGGCGGCGTTGCAGATAATGCAATTCCTTCATCTTCAGTTGCTAAGGTAGTTGTAGATAAGGCATATGTAGATACATTTAAGGCCAGCGTACAGAATACTCTTTCAGACGTTAAGGGAGAGCTTGAAGTAAAGGATCCTAACGTTGATATCACAGTTACAGAGTGCGGCGAGGGAAGCTTTGATGCTTATGACTTCCACAACGCTAAGAGAGTACTTGGTGCTATGATCTCTTTCCCTGACGGAGTTCAGGCTATGAGCTCATCAGTAGAAGGACTTGTTGAGACATCTCTTAACCTTGGTATTGTCAAGACAGAAGGAAATGTCGTAACAACAGAACAGTCGGTTAGAAGCAGCGTAGAGTCTGCCAAGAAGATACTCATCAGAAAGCTGGAGACAATTGCTACAGTTAATGGCGGAGTAATAAACGTAACTGGACAGTATCCAGGTTGGAAGTACAGACAGCATTCAGAACTTAGAGATCACATGGTTAAGGTTTACAAGGATATGTATGGCGTTGAGCCTAAGGTTGAGGCTATTCATGCCGGACTTGAGTGCGGACTCTTTAGCGAGAAGATTCAGGGACTTGATTCAATTTCTATCGGCCCTGACATGCAGGATATTCACTCACCAAAGGAAAAGCTTTCAGTTAAGTCTGCAGGCAACGTATTTGAATATTTAAAAGCAGTTTTGAAGTAATATATTGGGGCTTATATAAGGAGGGGATTTCATATGAATGAAATCAGGCAAAAGATTATGGAAGCTGTTATCGACCAGTTTAACAGCAAGGGAATGAAGTTTACTATGGATGATATATCCAAGGAGCTTCACATTAGTAAAAAGACAATCTACAAGGAATTTGATGATAAAGATGAACTCTTTTTTGCTACTGTAGAATATGGTTTTTCTAACATCAAGAAAAAAGAGGCAGAAGTCTTGGCAGATGATTCCTTGGATCTTCTGGAAAAGATTTCTATGCTCATTGTTTGTCTTCCTGACAACTATAAGAATATCGACTTTAGAAAGGTTTACCAGCTCAAGGAAAAGTATCCTCTTGTTTACAGGAAGGTTGCTGAGCGAATTGAAAGCGATTGGGAAGAAACAGAGAAGCTTTTAAAAGAAGCTATCGACAAAAAGCTAATAAAGGATCTTCCAATTCCTCTTATTAAGCTGATCATCGAGGGAGCCATTGAAAAGTTCCTTACATCAAAAGAACTCAGTAACACCAAGTACAGTTATGAAGAGTCACTAAACGGCATGATCGATATCATCATGAATGGACTTAAAGTGAGGGATTAACAATGATCGTTACTAATAGTAATGTCTTTTTGCTGCAGACAAAGAATACTGCATATATGTTCAGAAGGCTTGAATCAGGTCATCTGGAACACCTTCATTACGGAGGGCTTTTGTTTCCTAACAAAAATGACTGTTTAAATCATTTAGATGAAGTAGCAGCAGCTGTTGCGCCAAAGCACTTTAATGGAGCAGGTAACCTCAATAACTATTCAGATGAACATAGCTCTGTCATGCTTGAACAGCTGACTTTGGAGATGTCCAGCTTTGGGAAAGGTGATATCAGAGATCCTTTCGTGGAGCTGACCTATGCAGATGGCTCTAGTACCGTGGACTTTCTCTATGAGTGCCACAAGGTAACCGATGGCAAAAAGCCTCTAAGTACACTTCCATCTTCATATGCAGAGGATGTTGCAGTTTTAGATGACAAGATCCAGCAACTTGTTGTTACCTTAAAAGACAAGGAATATGGAGCAAGACTTAAGCTCATTTATTCAGTATTCCCTGAGTGCGATGTCATCACAAGAAGTGCAGTTTTGTCCAATGAAAGTAAAGAAGATATCAGGATTGACAGGATCCTTAGTACCTGTGTTGATTTTAATTCTCCATCTCATAAGTTTACTTCCTTCCATGGAAGATGGGCTGATGAAATGGGCAAGTATGAGAGTATCTGCAGCGGTGGAAAAGTAGTATCTGAAGAGCTTGCGGCAGGCGAGTCAGGATCAAGATCCAATCCTTTAGTTATAGTAAGCAGCCCATCAGCTGATGATTTTAGTGGAGACTGTTACGGTTTTAACCTTATCTACAGTGGCAATCATTATGAGGCACTGTCATCAAATGGTAATTCTATGAGCCGTTTTGTCAGCGGCATCCAGCCTGTGGGATTTTCTTGGATCCTTGCGCCAGGAAGCAAATTTGAGGCCCCTGAGGCTGTTATGACCTATTCTGACAAGGGCATGAATGCCATGAGCATCAACATGCAGGATTTTGTAAGAGAACATATAGTAAGAGGTACCTGGAAAAAGAAAGAACGTCCTATCCTGATCAACAGCTGGGAGGCTTCATATTTCAACATTACTCAGAACTCACTTGTTTCCCTTGCAAAAGAGGCTAAGAAATGCGGTATAGAGCTCTTTGTCATGGATGATGGCTGGTTTGGCAAAAGAAATAATGACAATTCATCTCTTGGTGACTGGTATGAGAATAAAAAGAAGCTTCCTGGAGGAATCAAGGAGCTTGCGAACAAGATCACAGATCTTGGAATGTCCTTTGGCCTTTGGGTTGAGCCTGAGATGGTAAATGAGGATAGTGACCTCTACAGATCACATCCTGAGTGGGCTGTAACTGTTCCTGGCCATCCTCATTCAAAGGGTAGAAATCAGATGAACCTTGACCTTACAAGGGATGATGTTCAGGACTATGTAATTGACACCATGAAAAAGGTCTTTTCATCAGGCAAAGTGTCCTATGTTAAATGGGATATGAACAGGATATTCTCTGATAGATATAGTACAGCACTTGCACCTGAGAAACAGGGCGAATTCCAGCACAGATATTATATTGGACTTTACAGGATCATGAAGGAACTTACTGAGAGCTTTCCTGAGATATTATTTGAAGGCTGCTCTGCTGGTGGTAACAGGTTTGATCTTGGCATATTGTGTTATTTCCCACAGATCTGGGGAAGTGATGACACAGATGCTATGTGCAGAGTAGATATTCAAAGAGGCTACAGCTACGGATATCCTGCAAGTACTATTGGAGCCCATGTTTCAGCTTGTCCTAACCATCAAACGCTTAATACTGTGCCAATGGAGACCAGGTTTGAAGTTGCAGCTGCCGGATGCTTTGGCTATGAACTTAATCTATGCGACATGTCTGAGGCAGATAAAAAGCTGGTTTCGGATCAGGTTGAGTTTTACAAGAAACATAGAAAATTGTTCCAGTTTGGTGATTACTACAGGCTTCCTGATAATAGCTATATTATTGTCAGCAAGGATAAGACTAAGGCTGTAGCATTTGTGGTTGAAAAGAATGCAAGGCCAAATAATGACTATAGATGCCTTAGAACAGTGGGACTTGATGATTACAAACTCTATAATATGACAGGCAGAAAGGTTCCTCATAGTCTTAAGGACTTTGGAAGCCTTGTAAATACACAGACTCCTATCCATGTGAAACAGGACGGAATCCTTCATACTATTATGGACAAGGTTGTTAATATGAGTGGAGAAGAGCAGAAAGAAACGGCTACAGGAGCTTCTTTTAACAATCATGGAGTAGCTCTTAATTCATCCTTCTGTGGAACTGGCAACAACGAAGGAACAAGGATCATGAGAACCGGAGATACAAGACTCTACGTATTTGAAGAAGTAAAATAAAGACTTTTGACTAGTATATAGGAGATTTGGCATGAGACAGATAACACTTGGCACCACAGGGATAAGCGCGCCACAGAACGGATTTGGTGCTCTTCCTATTCAGAGAGATGATATTGAAACCTCTGTTAAGATACTTAGAAAGGCCTATGAGGGTGGAATTACCTTTTTTGACACAGCTAGAGCCTATAGCGATAGCGAAGAAAAATTGGGCAAAGGTCTTGTAGAATATGGCGTCCGTGACAAGATTTATATCGCCACTAAGACTGCAGCCAAGACACCAGAGGATTTCTGGAAAGATCTTGAGACATCCCTTAATAAGCTACAGACAGACCATATCGATATCTATCAGTTCCATATGGTGTCACAGTGCTACAAGCCTGGCGATGGTACAGGAATGTATGAATGCATGCTGGAAGCCAAGGCAAAAGGACTTATAAAGCACATTGGTGTCACATCTCATAAACTACTGGTTGCCAGAGAATGTATAGAAAGCGGACTTTATGAGACGCTTCAGTTCCCATTTAGTTATCTCTCTTCTAAGAGGGAAATCGAGCTTGTAAAAATGTGCAAAGAGCACAATATGGGCTTCATAGCTATGAAAGGACTCGCTGGAGGACTTATCAACCGCTCTGATGCGGCTATGGCATTCATGAGTCAATTTGATAATGTCATGCCTATTTGGGGGATCCAGAGAGAATCTGAGCTTGATGAGTGGCTCTCATATATGGACAATACTCCTGAATATAGTGGAGAGCTTCAGGCGTTCATTGATAAGGAGCAGAAGGAATTGTCAGGTGATTTCTGCAGAGGTTGTGGTTATTGCATGCCATGTCCAGCAGGTATCCAGATCAATAACTGTGCCAGAATGTCACTTATGCTCAGAAGAGCGCCATCTGAAAATTGGCTTAATGAATATTGGCAGGGTGAAATGGCCAAGATTGACGAGTGTTTAGGTTGCAGAGCATGTACATTAAAGTGCCCTTATGAACTTAATACTCCTGAACTTCTGCGAAAAAATTATGAAGATTATAAAAAGGTACTTGCAGGAGAGGTTAGTGTGAGGTAAAATCATTGTGCACAATCAAAAAAGTGCTAACTGTTAAACTTACTTGTACATGGTTACACATGCACGAATAGGAGAAAAAATGAGCGGATTAAAAGATCTGTTTTTTGGAAATGACGAGGAAAGAGAGGACAAAAACGTGGAGAACGAGAACTTAGTTACAGTTGATATGAACGTTGGTGAGATCATTACTAAGCATCCACTTGCAGCACAGTTCCTTATGGAGTGTGGTATGGGATGTATTCATTGCCCAGCTTCACAGATGGAATCACTTGCTGAGGCTTGCGCAGTTCATGGCATCGATGGCGAAGAGATTGTAGATGCTCTTAATGATTACCTTCTTGAGCATAATGCATAATTAGATCAGAATATCAAAATACCTCGCACATATAATGTGCGAGGTATTTTTTGTGGGTTTATATTAGCCTTTAACGGCTCCTTCTATCATACCTTCCATGATCTGCTTCTGAGCGATAAGGAAAAGGATGATCATTGGCAGGATTGCCAAAAGTGCTGCAGTAAGGATCAGATCCCATTGCTTAACGAATGAACCAACAAATGCCTGTACGGCAATTGGAAGGGTTTTGATATCACCGGCTCTTCCAAGCATAAGTGATGGAAGAAGGTAATCGTTCCAGATCCACATACCATTAAGGATGGTAACTGTTGTAATAACAGGTGTAAGAAGAGGAAAGATGATCTTAAAGAAAATCTGCTCAGGAGCACAACCATCAATTGATGCTGCCTCTTCAAGGTCATATGGAACACCCTTGATAAATCCGTTTAAGATAAATACTGTCATAGCTCCACCAAATCCAAGGTAAGCAAATACGATACCCTGTACAGAGAAGAGCATTGGAATACCGATGAAATCACCAGCTCTTCTAAATGTTGAGATAAGTGGAAGCATAACTACCTGGAAAGGAATGATCATAGAAGCAATGAATGTGAAGTAGATTGCTGCTGACCATTTTGTCTTGTTTCGGCAGATGACCCAGGCTGCCATAGCCCCAAATAATGCCAAAAGTACTAAAGATAACACAGTTATAAGCGCAGAAAAGCCAAATGCTCTCCAAAATAGGAAGCTCTGATTATTGATAACATTGTCAAGGTTTGACAACAGCTGTCCCAAGCTTGCTCCATTAAAACTGATAGGATTATCAATAATTTTTGTTTTGTTCTTGCATGAGTTGATAACTACAAGTGCAAAAGGAAATAGTACATATATTGCAAGTATAGTAGCAATAACGAACCTTAATACAATGATAGGTAGTCTTTCTTTTCTATGCATTACAGTTCTACCTCCTTCTTATTAGAAATGCGAACCTGAATGATGGATACACAAGCAAGGATTATGAAGAACAGGAACGCTTTAGCCTGTGCAAAAGAGTAATCTCTTGCAGTAATAGCTGTATCATAAATATTAAGGGCAAGCATCTGAGTACCATTTGTGATGAACTCTCCAAGGAAGTTTGGAACAGCGCCTGCACCGTTTGTAAGAGCAAGGTTTACATCGAACTGTTTGAAAGCAGATGTAAGTGTAAGGAATGTACAGATCGTAATAGTTGGTGCGATCATTGGTATCTTGATCTCAAATAGTGTCTGAAGAGGCTTAGCGCCATCGATTGCTGCAGCCTCAAGTACATCACCTGGAATAGTGTTAAGACCTGTGATGTAGATCAGCATGATATAACCTGCATACTGCCATACATATACGATGATGATCGCCATAAATGCTGTCCTTGTATTGGCAAGCATTGATAATCTGTTTCCTGATAATGAATCTGTTAAAAGAGTTACTACATTAGCAAAAATGAAATTCCAAATGTAACCAAGTACGATTCCGCCGATAAGGTTTGGCAGGAAGTAAGCTGCTCTGAAGAATCCCATGCCTGGAAGCTTGGAAGTACATAGAAGAGCTAAAAGGAAAGCTACAAGGTTAACAAGTATCATATTAAATACTACAAACAAGAATGTAATAAGGATTGACCAGATAAAGCTTGGATCCTTGAACATTTTTGTATAATTTCCAACTCCAATTACACTCGAATACTCTATTCCATTCCAATCAGTGAAAGAATAGAAGAGACCTAAAAACAGAGGTAAGATAACTGTAATAAAAAATGCGAAAAGTAATGGGAACAAAAACAATACATTAATAATTGTACGATGATGCTTGAGTGTAGGATAAAAATATAATCCTAAAACAATTCCTATAATTCCAAGTACTAACAGAGGTCCTCTAAACCACAGATCGGAACTATTATCTGAAGGAATGAAACCTGTTGCCAAAAAAATATCAATTGTAAGAGCCGCAGCTGTAAGCAATATGCCGATTATAAGACATATGACTGCTGAAGTTCTCTTGGGTCTGAAAGTTCCTCTCATATTGAATCTCCTTTTTCCAGAAAAGGCAGGAGCAATTAATTTGCCCCCGCCTAAACAATCTATAATTTTTTTCAGGATTATTTAGCGTAGTAGCTAGAAATAACCTGACCCATTGTAGATACGAAGCTATCTACATCAAGAGCGCCCTGTGCAAACTGGTTGAATACTACAGAAGTCTTATCTTCAAGACCGCTCTTCTTCTCCATTGTGTGCCAGTATGAAAGCTTACCAGCTGAGATATACTGTGCAATGCTTGCTGCGAAAGGAGCATCTGATGTGTACTTACAATCTGTGTATGGGCTGATAAGTGCAGCTTCCTCAACAAGGATCTGCTGAGCAGAATCTTCAGAACACCACTGAAGGAATGCCTTAGCAGCTTCTACGTTACCATCAGCATATACTGCCCAGAAGTTTGGAACGCCACCGATGATTGTATCGATACCATCTTCGAATGCGTATGGAGCAAAGCCCATCTCGAATCCGCTGTAGTTATCATTTGCAAGAATGTTAGGAGCAATCCAGTTACCCTGAGTTACGAATACATACTTGCCTTCTGCAAATCCAGCAACCTGGCTATCATAGTTACCATCGATAACAAGATCAGGATCTGAATACTGATTCATCATGTCGATGAACTCAGCGAAAGCTTTCATTCTATTCTCGTCGATCTGTCCGCCATCATTGAGAAGATCGATATACTTTGTGTCGTCGTATGCAAGACCAGCATCAAGATACTGACCAAATACGTGTGTACCTGATGACCATCCAAGGTTAGATGGCTCTGTGCACCAGCCAAATACAGCTGTGATACCAAGCTCATCCTTCATAGAATCAAGCTTCTCTACAGCTTCTTTCCAAGCTGCAGGTGAAGTAAGAGTTGAAGGATCGATACCTGCCTTATCAAGGAGCTCCTTGTTGTAACCAAGAGCTGTAGCCTCAACTGAATATGGGAAACCTACTGTAACGCCGTTAACAACGAGTTCAGAATCTGTATCTTCTGTCCACTGCTCACCAGCAAGGTCAACGAGCTTACCTTCCCAATCAGGAATGTCGTTGCTCTCTACGAAGAAGATATCAGGCATATTACCAGCCTGGTAATAACCCTTAAGTGCATCAGAAGCTTTCTGATCACCACCGATTGTCTCGATAACTACTTCGTTACCAGTTTCTTCCTTGTACTTAGCAGCAAGGGTATTGAGCTGGGCGTTGATCTCAGGCTTACCATTTACAAGACGAATTGCATCTTTAGAACCTGAAGCGTCTGCTGACTGGGTAGCGTCAGCGTCTGTCTGAGTAGCATCTGTCTGAGTAGCTGTTGCATCTGTGCTGTCAGATGTAGTTGTGTCAGCTGTAGTCTTTCCGCAAGCAACAAGTGAAAGAACCATTGTTCCTGCTAAAAGAACTGACATGAGTTTCTTTTTCATTTTTGTTTCCTCCTTTGTTCCTTTGTGCAAAATGCCATAATAAATTTCATTTTTGGCGGTTACTTTTGCGCATAAGTTGTACGCTATATTCAAATTAGCACAGAAACTGTTAAAATTCAAGCGGTATCTAGCATTATTTTAATATAAGTGTGCTAAAGAAAAACACCAAGCCCAGTAAAATACTGGGCTTGGTGTGAACACAGAAAATTCTTAAATTATAATAAAACGTACATTAAATATTTGTAATAGCGTTAATAATCAGGGCTTATGCGCATAAGGTGATTGGTAAAAATAAATAACCCTTATCCGATTTTGCTCAAAAAAATTTGACATATTCACGGATAAGGGTCATTATTACGTTAATTTCTTTACAGTATCTCTGATAACAAGGTGTGTAGGAAGAAGAATCTGATTAGGAGTCTTCTGGTTGTTTAGCTGCTGTAACAACGTCCTTGCTGCTACAATACCTTTTTCTTTTACATCCTGATGAACAGTAGTGAGGGCTGGTCTGTGTAACTGACCAAGCATATTATCATCAAAACCAACGATTGAAATATCATTTGGAACAGATATGCCTCTATCTTCAAGAGCTGCCATAAGTGTAATGGCATAGAGATCAGATACGCACATGATCGCGGTGAAATCTCTGGCTCTTCGGCAGATCTCTTCCAAACTGTATTCAAGTTCATCACTCTTAGGTCTGATCTTTAGGAAGTTTGAATCCGAGTACTTTATATTGTTGTCTTTTAGAGCTTTCTTGTAACCATTTAATCTTGCAAGGTCGACACCATTCATATTATCTGACAGGAAAGCAATCTTTTTATGACCTTGTGAGATAAGATAGGTGACCATGTCGTAGGTGCCCTGTTCATCGTCAAGGCCGACATTTGTGAAGTGCTTTAATCCTTCAATACTGTAAGTGTCGATGCAGACTATAGGCTTTTTGTATTTTTCACTGACGCGGATTCCGTCGTCATTGAGCATACCAAAAAGTATCAGGCCATCAACATTCCATGTGGAAACATGTCGCATGATCTCTGTTGTGTCACTGGAAATATACAGCATCATGAAGTAGCCGGCATTTCTGATGGTTTCTTCGACACCACCTATAAGCACCGATACAAAAGGGTCCATTATGAGGTTTTCATACTTGTCGGCACGAGCCTTAAGAGCAAGGCCTATGATCTTGGATTCATTTTGTGCAAGATTTCGCGCGTTGATGTTAGGTACATAGTCAACTTTTTTCAGGAAGTCTTGAACGATTTTTGTTGTTTCTTCGGACACTTCACCAGTTTTTCCGTGGATAACATTTGAAACTGTTGTAGTGCTCATGTTTAGTTGTTTTGCAATCTCTTTAATCGTTATCATAATTTTTTTTAGTCTTTACAAAGAAAAAAAGTTATTGTATCTTGTGTTCAAAATAACATGGCATAGTATGACTTGTCAAAATGAAAACTGTACGCGAAATTTCTTTTGATGAAACTATTATGTAGAAGCCGCATAAATACTGGCTCTTGGCGGTGGCTGGGATTTGTGCAAGTTGGTTGTTTTTAAGAAGGAGAATTATGAATAAAGAATTTAACAAAATGACTGTTTCAAACGATGTTTTAGACAAGGTTGAAAAAGCTTCAGATAATATTGCTAGTTTAGAAATACCAAGTGACATTCCTCACGGCGATATGCCAGGAGACAAGATTGAAATCGGCGAGAGCCATATAGCTAAGGCAAAGACTATTTTTCCTGTTCTGGTAAAAGAGCTTAAGGAAAAGATGACTGCTAATCCTTACAGACGCGCTGTTGTAGCAGTTTGCGGCGGATCAGGAGTTGGAAAATCTGAAATTGCGTCACTGTTGTCATATATGTTAGAACAGGCTGGAATCGGCAGCTACACAATGTCAGGAGATAATTATCCACATCGTATTCCTATGTACAATGATGCAGAGAGACTTCATACATTCAGAGTTTACGGCATCAGAGGAATGGTTGACGCTGGTGTCATGAATCCAGAAAACTTTGCTAAGGTAAAAGAATGGCAGATAGCTGAAGATGATGCAAACAAGGCACATATAGAAACTGACGCATGGTTCAAGTCATACTTTGAAGCTGGAAGCAAGGGACTTGATGAGTACCTTGGAACTCCAAAGGAGACAGACTTTGCAGAAGTAGATCAGATCATGAAGGCATTTAAGGATGGAGCAGACAAGCTTTGGCTCAAGAGAATGGGCAGAGATGAAGCTTCTCTTTGGTATGACGAAGTTGATATGTCAGACAAGCAGGTTCTGATCGTAGAGTGGACACATGGTAACAGCGATTACATGACTCAGGTTGATATACCTGTTCTTTTAAATAGTACACCACAGGAAACACTTGAACACAGAAGATCAAGAAATAGAGATGGCAAGCTTGACAGCCCATTTACAACACTTGTACTTGAGCTTGAGCAAAACAAACTTGTTAACCAGGCTCACAAAGCCAAGATCATCGTAACTAAATCAGGAGAGATCATTGACTTCAAGCAGTTTAGTGAGCTTATGAAGTGATAACCCGGACGCCTTTTTTGAGATTATGTATGACAGATTTTGTTGACACTCTCGTTCTATGAAAAACGTTACATTGTAGTATTTGAAAGGAATATGTATGAGTAAATTTGTGGATAATGGGCCTATGCTTAATGCTTATCCGGATAGTATGGGCGGAAGATTGGGAGATATAGTTTCTGTTCTTTCTAAGAAAGAGTTTGAGGATGTGTTCCAGTCTTTCTATATTTTGCCTAGTATATTTAACACAGATCTGGATAGAGGTTTTTCCGTTATTGATTATGGCATAAATGAAGAACTTGGAAGTAAGGAGGATCTTGAGAAGCTTGAGAAACTTGGAATCAACTTAAAGCTTGATTTTATCTTGAATCATGCCTCAGTTCTTTCTCCTCAGTTCCAGGATCTTGTGAAAAATGGTGAGAAGTCTAAGTACAAGGACTTCTTTATTAACTGGAATAAGTTCTGGGATGGCTATGGCGAGATGACTGATGAGGGCTACATTCAGCCTGATCAGAAGTATATTAAGGACATGTTCTTTAGAAAGCCAGGACTTCCAATACTTATGGTGCGTATGCCTGATGGAAAGGATGTTCCATATTGGAATACATTCTATCAGGAGGTGCAGTACAAGCGCCCTGACGCGCAGGATCTGATGGATAAGCTTGATATTCAGTATCTTGCAGCAGATAGATTGTCAAAGAGAGTGTGTGCAGGACTTGATGAGGGAAAGAAGCCAGCAGAAATCGATTTTACTGGCTATGAGAAATATAAGGATGCAGTTGTAGATCTTTTGGAATCAGGTAGAAGATATCTTGGTCAGATGGATCTTAATATTAAGTCTGATCTTGTTTGGGAGCATTACAGAAATACTCTTAAGGCTCTTTCAGGATATGGCGCTAGCATAGTAAGACTTGATGCTTTTGCTTATGCTCCAAAGGAACCAGGCAAAAAGAATTTCTTAAATGAGCCTGATACATGGGATGTTCTTGAGAAGGTTAAAAAGCTTGCTGACGAGTTTAAGGTATCTCTTTTACCAGAGATTCATGCAAGCTATAGCGAGAAGATCTATGAAGTTGTAGCAAATAAGGGCTACATGACATATGACTTCTTCCTTCCAGGTCTTTTGATCTATGCAATTGAGACAAAGTCTGGAGAAGTGCTTGCTAAGTGGGCAAACGAGATTCAGGAAAAGAAGATCCGCGTAGTTAACATGCTTGGATGCCACGATGGTATTCCTCTTCTTGATCTTAAGGGAATCTTAGCTGATGATGATATTCAGAAGATGATCGATACAATTGTTGGCCGCGGCGGATTTGTTAAGGATCTTCACGGTGCCAAGAATATGTACTATCAGGTAAACGCTACATACTACAGTGCCCTTGGCGATGACGACAAGAAGATGCTCTTTGCAAGAGCAATCCAGATGTTCATGCCAGGTAAGCCACAAGTATGGTATCTTGACCTCTTTGCAGGCAAGAATGATCATGAAGCTGTTAAAAGAGCTGGTGCCGGCGGACACAAAGAAATCAATCGTACAAATCTAACATTAGAACAGATTAATGAGGCTATGAAAAAGGATGTTGTTAAGGAGCAGCTTAAACTCCTGAGATTCCGAAATACATGCCCTGCATTTGGCTTTGATGCTAAGCTCGATATTTCTTTTGCCGGATCTGTTATGAAATTTGTTTGGGAGAACGAAGGCCATAAGGCTGTTCTCGAGGCAGATTTTGCAGATTATAGCTATAAGATCTCTGAAGAGTAAGATTTGAGTAAATTTTAAGTGAGTTTTAAACTTGTTTGATATGTGAATATGTAGTTCTATTCCCCCGTTTGGGCTTTTGAGGCTCAGCCGGGGGATTTTTGAGCCCTAGGGACGGAGGTTGCGGCTCATTTTTGGTATGAAGGCTTGGACTGCGGTGCCCATGTATGCTGGCTTGAGAGAAAATGAGCCCTAGGGACGGAGGTTGTGGCTCATTTTGGGTATATGGGCTTGATTTGTGGTATATTGGCTTGATTTGTTTGGGCTTAGCATGTCAAATGATGGAATTATAGAAAAAGACATGCCAAAATACTTGTTTATTTGGATATTCGGCATGTTAAAAGAGAAAATCATAGAAAAAGACATGCCATAAAACATGTTTATCTAGATTTTTGACATGCTAAAAGTAGAAAAGATAGAAAAAAGGCATGCTATAAAAACTTGCTTATCTAAATATTTGACATGTCCAAAAGGAGAATAAAGAGTCAAAGGCATGCTTTCAAGTTAGGATTTCTGTGAAGTTAGTCATGGAAGTGATGACAAGGTTTAGACAATTCAGTCTGATGACAAATTAAATATGAATCTTCTGTAAACTTGCCTAAATTAGATAAATTTATGAAAAATTTACTGTAAATTATCATCGAAATAAACGATAATATATATAGGCTGTTTTATGCATGTTTTTTGAGTTTGATTCTCGAAAGGAGATATATACATGGAAGGCATGAGCACTCAGGAAATGATTAACGGACAGGACCTTTCAACAGCGAATGTTGATGATTTATTAGCTGCTATGGCGGCAGAAACACCGGCTCCGGAGCCTGCACCTGCAGAAGCACCTAAGCCAAAGAGAGGACGTCCAAAGAAAGCTGCGCCAGAACCAGCACCAGATCTTCCTGATCTTGAAGCTATGCTTGCTGAAAATAAAGCGGAGGCTGCCGCTCCAAGTCCAGCTGAAATTGCAGAAGCAGATGCTCTTGCAGCAGCGGCTGCAGTTGAAATGCCAGCAGAAGAACCAGCACCAGAAATAGCACTTGAAGAGACAGTAGCTGAGGCTACAGCTGAAGAAGCGCCTGTACAGGATACAGAAGCTTTGATGGCAGCAATGGCCGCTGCAGAAACAGCAACTGATGTAGATAAGATGATGGCAGCAATGGCAGCAGGAGAAACGCCTGCAGAGGAGCCAGCACCTGAGGCAATGCCAGAGATGGCACTTGAGGAGCCAGCGCCAGAGATAGCCCTTGAGGAGCCAGTGGCAGAAGCACCAGCGGAAGAAGCACCAGTAGATATGGATGCAATGATGGCAGCAATGGCAGCAGGAGAAACGCCTGCAGAGGAGCCAGCGCCTGAGACAATGCCAGAGATGGCAATAGAAGAGCCAGTACCTGAGGCAATGCCAGAGATGGCAATAGAAGAGCCAGCGCCAGAGATAGCCCTTGAGGAGCCATTGGCAGAAGCACCAGCGGAAGAAGCACCAGTAGATATGGATGCAATGATGGCAGCAATGGCAGCAGGAGAAACGCCTGCAGAGAAGCTAGCACCTGAGGCAATGCCAGAGATGGCAATAGAGGAGCCAGCACCTGAAACTCCAGCTGATATCTCACCTGCAGATGATATTGATCCTGTAATGGCAGCAATGATGGCTGATATGGCTGCGGCAGAAGCTACAGGAGAGATGCCTGTAGAGGCAGAAACACCTGCAGAGAATCTTGATGCGATCCTTAATGCAGAAGTTGATGCTCTTGCAGAAGCACCAGCGGATGAGACAGCAGTAGATATGGATACAATGATGGCAACAATGGCAGCAGAAGAAACGCCTGCAGCAGATATCCAGACGGACCTTGATCCGGTTGCAGCGGCAATGCTTGCAGCTGAGCAGGTTGCGCAGGAAGAAGCTGCTTCTGCAGAAGAAACACCAGCGGAAGAAACACCAGTAGATATGGATGCAATGATGGCGGCGATGGCAGCAGGAGATGCACCTGCAGAGGCAATGCCAGAAATTGCCCTCGAGGAATCAACTCCTGAGGAAATGCCAGAAATAGCACTTGAAGAACCAACACCTGAAATAGTAATAGAGGAGCCTGCACCAGAAATGCCAGCAGAGGAAGCTCCAGCAGATCTTGATGCAATGATGGCGGCAATGGCAGCAGGAGATACACCTGCAGAGGCAATGCCAGAAATTGCCCTTGAGGAATCAACTCCTGAGGAAATGCCAGAAATAGCACTTGAAGAACCAACACCTGAAATAGCAATAGAGGAGCCAGCTCCTGAGATGGCATTTGATATGTCAGAAGCGGAGCAGACACCAGCTGAAATGGACATGGATGCAGCTGCAGGTTCCATGGAAGGCGCAGTTGAAGATATCGAAGATTTCCTCAGCGCAGAGGATTATGAATACCTTACAATTCAGGAAGGTAGCAAGACTACTATCCTGATGAAGACTTCTGATAACAACACTATGGCTCTTGTCTATGATGGCAATGAGTTTGAATCTCTTAATCCAAGCTATAGCAAGGATGGCAAGAATTCATACGTTGATATCATGAATGAACAGGTAAAAGAGGCTATTAAAGCGGGAGGTAACAGCTGCATTAATAGACATAAAGGCAGTAAAGTTGTTGCAAAATAAAATATTGTTTTTTGCAGTAAACTCAGGCAGCTACTTACAAAAGTGGGTAGCTGCTTTTTGAGCCCTGGGGACGGAGGTTATGGCTTATTTTTGTATTTTAAAAATGAGCCATAACCTCCGTCCCTAGGGCTCACTTATTTTTGTATTTCAAAAATGAGCCATAACCTCCGTCCCTAGGGCTCACTTTTTCATTTCTTTTCCGCCGCAACATATCAGGTTATAATATTGTCTATCTTATATAGAGAAAAGAAATATTGAGGGCAAAAAATGAGTCAAACGAAGATCCTCGCTAATTCATATGCCTGCTTTTTTGTTCATTTTTGCATAGAAGTCATATGCTTTAGCATTTTAACCCATACATTTAAAGTGGATAATGCCACAAGATTTTTTATATACATGTTCTTTGACATGGTGGCTTTTTACCCGCAGTTCCTGGTTGGAATAGTTCACGAAAAGTTCCCAAAACTAAATATTCCTGTCATATCCGTTGTTATAATGGCAGCAGGAATCATGCTTGTCCAGTATGACATCGCATCGCCCCGCAGTATGGCAGGCATGCTCATAGTTGCACTTGCCAACGCCTTTCTTCATGACTGCTGCGCAATACAGACGACACTCATTGGAAAAGGTAAGCTCTTTCCATGCGCACTGTTCGTTTCCGGTGGCTCTTTTGGCGTAGTAATTGGTCAGATCCTAGGGCCATCAACCTTTTGGAGAAAAGAGTACTTATTTATAGTCCTTGCTGTGATGCTGGTGTTACTTCTTTTAACCAACGATTCATGGCTTGTTGAGGAGTATGAGTATCCGAAATTTGACCTTGTTAAAAGAGATATGCCCAACAGCTACATGGTCATCATCGTCGCAGCCTATTTTGTCACTTTCGTTCGTAGTTTCATAGGCTACGCTATTCCGATTTCCTGGAGAAAAGAGCTGTGGCAGTCCATACTTCTTTTCTTTATAATGGGCATGGGAAAAGCGCTTGGAGGCTGGCTCTCAGACAAGATTGGAGCAAGAAAAGTCGGAGTTTACTCGACACTTTTATGTATCCCATTACTTATATGGGGCCAGAACCTCATGGTAGTCTCAATACTTGGAATATTCCTATTTAGTATGACAATGGCCATCACCTTTGGAATGTTTCTGTCGGTGATACCGGACAATCCAGGACTGGCCTTTGGTCTTACAACCCTTGCCCTTGGAAATGGAATAATGGTACCATTTATCACAGGACCTATTGATCCGATGCTAAATGCAGTAATAATCGTGGTTTTGTCCGTTGCATGTTCAGTTGTGCTAGGAAAGACCCTTAAGGAGGATAAAAATGTTAACTAGTTTACTTACACTTACTTTATTAGATGCTGGCGGCCCAGGACTATTGATCGTAGGTCTTGGAATTGTTATTGGAGCCCTCATACTCATAGTTCCAGCTGTAATTGCGCTTATAATCGCGATCGTAAATGGTATCAAGAAAAGGAATGGTAAAAAATGAAGTATGTGATTACTCCTGAAGGAGTCCTAGAAGGAATTACCGTGGTCGGAATATTGGCCCTTGTGACTATAATCCTTGAAATGGCCCCGGTTCTTATTGGATTTAAAAAGTCAGAGTATAAGTACAAGATTCCATTGCTGATATGTGTAAATATTGTAACAAACGGCATTTTGAACCTTATATTAAACGCCTACTTCATTCAATATGGTTTCACCTATTTTGTGCTAGAGCTGGCAATCGTGCTTGTTGAGGGCGTTATCTATTACCTGGCTATATACGATATCTCTTTTAACAGAGCCCTTTCAGTCAGCCTTATTGCCAATCTTTTTTCAGCAGTAGTTGGAGTTTTTCTCTTGTTATTGCTTGGGGTCTGAAAAAATAAATATTAAATATTCATAAACGCCGTAGCAGAGCCTTGTTACGGCATTTTTTTATTGTAGACAAAAGAATGATTTGCAGATATTATTAATAGTACGGAAAACGATTTCCAGGCATGAGAGGGAATACAATGGTTTCAATAAAAGACGTAGCAAAAGAAGCTGGTGTAGCTATTTCAACAGTTTCCAAGGTACTCAATAACTATCCAAATGTAAGCGAAGAGACTAGAAATAAGGTAAATGAAGTTGTTGAGAGACTTGGATTTGTACCAAATGCAGTAGCTGCCACACTTTCTTCCAAGAGAACCGGAAGAGTAGCTCTTTTGATAAAGCTGAATTTACATACCCAGGCCAGCGATGAGATCAGTATGCAGTACATTTCAGGTGCTATTCATAAGGCAAAAGAGCTACAGCTAGATGTGATCACTGTCTTCACGTCAATGATAGAAGACATGGACGTTGCAGAGGTTACAAGCTATTTTGCATCGCAAGGCATCAAGGGAATCATCATATATGGCATGACTACCAAGGATAAGGTCTTGCACAAGCTCATTGATAGTGGCAATTTCAAGATCGTAGTTGTGGATGCACCAATGGTAAATGAGTCAACCTCCAGTATCAGCATCGATCACGCCAAGGCTCAGTATGATGTGGCCAAGAAGACTATCACAGAGAATAAATGTAAAAAGATCCTGTACCTTGCAGGCGACGAAGACGGGTACGTTACAGAGGAAAGGCTCCAGGGCATCAAGAAGCTCTGCGATGAAAAGAAATGTAAGCTCACCGTTAGAAATGGTAAGTTTTCTGAGCTTAGGGCAAGGGAACTTACTATGAAATACGCCAAGAATTCAGATTGTGTAGTATGTGCTTCTGATATTATGGCGATCGGGGCCATGAAAGCTCTTATTGATATGGATATTTTCAGACCTGTCTGTGGGTTTGACGGAATCATCCTTATGGGTTATGCCGGCAAGCAGATGAATACTGTTAGACAGGACTTTGCCAAGATTTCCGAGGAAGGCCTCATGGAACTTAACAGATTAATGTCCGGAGAAAAAGGCAGAAAAGTAGCAGTAAAGCACGAACTTGTGCGCATCAAATATGAAGATATAATCTGCTGATAAAAAAGTACTTGCGGAAAACGTTTTCCTATGTTAAGCTTTTTTACAAGACAAAGAAAACGTTTTCCATAAAACAGAAATAAAAGGTATTTGTAAATCATATATTGTCTTACGAGAGGAGAAAGAAAAAATGTCCAAGCATACTAACATGCAGAGAGATGTACTTGTTCTTAATCTTGAGGAGCAGCTGGAAGATATTGCTCAGGAGAAATATAACAAGACTCTCAAAGAGTGCACAGATCAGGAAACATACTATGTTCTTCTTGAAATGACTTCCAGACTCATGGATGTTGCTGAAGTGTACAACGGAGAAAAGAAGGTTTACTACATTTCAATGGAGTTCCTCATTGGTAAGCTTCTTTCTAACAACCTTATCAACTTAAGAGTTTACGATCGCGTAAAGGCTATTCTTGAAAAGAACGGCAAATCCCTTGCAGATATCGAGGAGTGTGAGCCAGAGCCATCACTTGGTAACGGCGGTCTTGGAAGACTTGCAGCTTGTTTCCTTGATTCAATTGCAACACTCGGCCTTGCTGGTGAAGGAATTGGACTAAATTATCACTTCGGACTTTTCAAGCAGGTATTCAAGGACCACCTTCAGAATGCTGAAAAGAATGACTGGATCGAGAAGCAGTCATGGCTTGAGAAGACAGATACAACTTTCGAAGTTTCTTTTGGTGACAAGAAGGTAGTTTCACGCCTTTACAATATGAACATTGTTGGATACGACACAGGTGTTAACAAGCTTCGTCTCTTTGATATCGAGTCAGTTGATGAGAGCCTTGTTAAAAAAGGTATCGACTTCGACAAGACCAAGATCGACAAGAATCTTACTCTTTTCCTGTATCCAGATGATTCAGATGAAGCTGGAAACCTCCTTAGAATCTATCAGGAGTACTTCCTTGTTTCAAATGCAGCACAGCTTATCTTAAGAGAGCAGAAGGAACGCCAGTATGACCTCCACGAGCTCCACAAGCACGCTGCAATTCAGATCAACGATACACACCCAACAATGATCATTCCTGAGCTTATCAGAATCCTTGTTGAGGAGAAGGCTTTCAATATCGATGAGGCTATCAATGTAGTTAGCAAGACTTGTGCTTATACAAATCATACAATCCTTGCTGAGGCTCTTGAGACATGGCCACTTGAGTACCTTGAAAAGGTAGTTCCACAGCTCGTTCCATATATCAAGGAGCTTGATAAGAGAGTTAGAGCAAAGTACAAGAACCCTAAGGTTCAGATCATTGACAAGGAAAAGAAAGTGCACATGGCATTTATCGATATCCACTACGGATATTCAATAAATGGTGTTGCAGCTATTCATACAGATATCCTTAAGGATAGCGAGCTTAATGATTTCTACAAGATCTATCCTGAGAAGTTCAACAACAAGACAAACGGTATCACATTCCGTAGATGGCTCCTTTCATGTAACCATCCACTTGCTGATTTCCTTTCACAGACAATTGGCGATGGCTTCAAGAAGGATGCAAACAAGCTTGAAAAACTTCTTGATTATGCCGATGATCAGGCAGTTCTTGATAAGCTTGAGTCTATCAAGATGGGCAAGAAAAAAGAGCTTGCTGCTTACCTCAAGGAGCATGAGAACGTAGAAGTTGATCCTGATTCAATCTTTGATATTCAGGTTAAGAGACTTCACGAGTACAAGAGACAGCAGATGAATGCTCTTTACATCATTCACAAGTACCTTGAGATCAAGGGCGGCAAGAAGCCTACTAGACCTCTTACATTCATCTTTGGTGCTAAGGCAGCTCCTGCTTATGTTATTGCAAAAGATATCATTCACCTTCTCCTTGTTCTTCAGGAGATCATCAACAATGATCCTGATGTTAACAAGTACATGAAGGTCATCATGGTTGAGAACTATAATGTAAGCTATGCTGAGAAGCTTATCCCAGCATGTGATGTATCAGAGCAGATCTCTCTTGCATCAAAAGAGGCATCTGGAACAAGTAACATGAAGTTCATGCTTAATGGTGCTATCACTCTTGGAACAGATGACGGTGCAAACGTAGAGATTCACGAGCTTGTAGGTGATGACAACATTTACATCTTTGGTGTAAGTGCTGATGAAGTTATCAAGCACTACAAGAAGGCTGATTATGTTTCAAAGGATTATTACAAGAAGAGTCCGGTCATCAAGGAAGCTGTAGACTTTATCGTAAGCAAGCAGTGTCTTAAGGTTGGACACAAGGAGAATCTTGAGAGACTTTACAACGAGCTTCTTAACAAAGACTGGTTCATGACTCTTATTGATCTTGAGAGCTACATTGCCAAGAAGGATGAGATCTTTGCAGATTACGAGAACCGCGACAAGTGGAAGAAGATGATGCTCGTAAACATCGCAAAGGCTGGTTACTTCTCTTCAGATAGAACTATTGCAGAATACAACAGAGACATCTGGCATCTTAATTAAGTAGGACGCTGGTGGGAATAAAAGCTTCTTATTCACTCTAATAGTATTTTTTGTAGGATACATATAAACATTCAAAAATCCCGGAATAATTTACTTCACGTTGTTCAAAGCGTAAATTATTTCGGGATTTTTTCATGTAATGTATCACTACAAAAAATAAATCGTTCATAAGAAGCTTTTATTCTCCTCCAGCTGTTCTGCATATGAAAATAACATGATAAATGTAATGAGTTTTACGTTGAAAAACTATGAAGCTAATATATGGAGGTTGGCTTTCAGCCAAAAAACGCAGTCTTTCTTATTTTAGGCTAAAGCAAAATAAGAAGTGAGTGTTGAGATTTTTATAATTGTTAGCTGAAGCAATGTAGACGGGTGTATTTCGGCTAAAGTGATTTAAATAATAAAAGGGAAGAATTTTACAATCTTTAGCCGAATGTGTATGTATGAAGTGATTTAGGTTAAGGAAGCTGAGGTGGGTTTGAGGATGAATAGCAAATTATAATGAAAAATATTAGCTGAAAAAATTATTCTGTTGGATTTAGGCTAAAAACCTCAAATTTCTAAATGGACCCAAAGACATAGAAGAGAAAAATATTACGAAATGTTGTATTATATTGCGGGGTGAGTTGTTAAGGAGAGAGTTTAATGCTTTATCATATAAAATTTGATGCCAAAAATGTATATAAGGCCACGGAGGCGCTGGGAAAGTATCAGAGGGTATCTCTGGATGAGACAGAAATACAGAAATTGAAGCTTCCCAAGTTATTCAATCGCAATGAGATAACTGTCACCAAGAATGCCTACGATTATTCACTTAGCATGATAATTGGAAGCGCGCTCTATGGTGACTTTACGCTTACTATAGATCCTTACTACAAGAAGCTAGTAGCAAGAAGACGTTTATCAAGCTGGAGAGTGATATTTCTCCTGATTTGGTGGGTTATATGTATCTACACGTCAGTATGTGGCTATATGATATCGGATGCCTATACGGAATATCAGGTGGAGCCAGGGAATTATCAGATTCTGGCAGGGCTTATCTTAGGACTTGCTGTTACTATGGGGCTTAATCTATTGTGGACCTATGGGACCTCAAGGCTCATGCAGGCATATATTGAGAAATATATCATTGTAGCTAGAAAGGGCGATGCTAAGCAAATAGCGGCTACAAAGGAGTTTCTAGCTCAGAAAAGTGGAAAGACACAGAGAAAAGAACAGACTAGAGAACAAACTCAGGTTAAGAAGAATGATGCAACAATCTCTAAATCTGTAGAGTCATCTGACAAAATAGGAAACAAGAAGACCCGCCTTAAGGATTATGACCCTAAATTCAAAAATACCAGCACCAACAATCCTTACAAATACTTAGATAGCGATCAATATGCCTTCTTTTGTAGCGAGTCAGGAATCATCCAAAAGACAGCCTTTGCAAGCCTTCATTTTGACGACATACTAATTCTTGAGGATGGTCAGACAAGCTCAGGGCTTAAGCTCCTTCAGAGTATAAAAAATATCAGAAAAAACCTGCATCTTATTTGGACAAGCCAGAGCTATGATGCAATTCTTTTAGCAAAGGGTAATTCAGAAGATTCAGATTCAGCTGACGTTTACGCCTACAAAGATCCTGATGACGACAATCTTGTAAGAGTCGCAAGAGATTACAACGGCCTTATTAGGATCAGGTATAACGGAGAGAAAGATCCTAACGGTGTTTGCAAGGTGTGGATAAGCGATGAAGAGCCATATCAGTGTTTCCCAGGATTTGGTGATGAGACCAGGCTTAAGCTTGACCTAAATGTAATAAAGAAAAAAACTAAAACACTGGTAAATAAAGACAAGATCAAGGAAGTAACAAGTAAAAAGGATTTCAAAAAGAAAAGCTGGTATGTGGTATGGATCATTATGCTACTGATCCTAGCTAGAACATGGCTTGTTTACGGCGTAGCTCCAAACGCAGGTTATAAGGAACTTTTACCTGAATTTGACGACACAACCTACAATGCAAGTGATCCAAGGGACTATGATGGCAATACTACTGAAGAGTACAGGTGGGCAGCCCATGCCACATCTATATATGCTAAGCTCCTTAATGGTAATCCTGATGTTTTGTGCGGAACAGCAGTTAACACACAACAAGAACTAGATACCTATACTGCATTTCTTAGGCTTTCTTGGGGAATTGATAGTAGAAGCTCAGCCAAAGAAAAACTTAATAAGACCATGAAATATGGCTATAGAGCTAAATACAAGACATATGTAAAGTCTAATTCGGCAGTTAAAAAGGCAATAAAAGTCATAAAAAGGGACTTTGGAGAAGACCTTACTTTTGGCGAAGTAGGAGCCATTACAGCGGATTATTTTGAAAAGAACCATATATCCACAGATGAGTTTTTGAAGGTAAAAGCCGCTGCTTGTACGTATATTCGTTTTGGCGAAAGTGGACTTGATGCATATGACTATTTGAGGCTCATAAGGACCACTTATCTGTGCTACAAATGCGGATATTTAAGCCGCAATGAGTACCTTGGCTTCATTGCCAAGCTCAATGATGCCATGAAGTATGAATATTATGGATTTGAAGAGATCCATGAGTGTTATTACTACGGTGAAATGTTCAGGAGAAAAGAGCTAAATACTGACAATCTAAGCACTACAAACGATATCCGTAGTGCAATAAATCTTATGATGGATACAGGATATTATTACAAGATAGACCAGGAATACTAATGAAAAAATATGAAAAGCTTCTCAGCTATAGGTTATAGTTTGGGAAGTTTTTTTATATAAAATTTTAAGAATTACAGCGGCTTAAGGGGAACCAGACTCATGTTATAATATTATTGGTTTATCGTCACTACGCTATTGTATTTTTGTTTAGAAGGTGAGCTTTATGGCAACAGAAACCCTCAAAAACAAAATGAAAAAGATTGCAACTAAGAGCATGCTTGTTCTGGTTCTTTTAGGCTGTCTTACTGCAATGTTCACAATGTTTATTTTCTATAGGCTGTTTATTGTTTCCAAACAGAGTGTTATAAGCATCTGGAGTTACAATTCTGAGCAATTATCCCATAATGTTGATCATTATCTTAATACCCCTAAGGATGCCGTAATCTTCACATCTCAAGGTGTTGAAGAAATGATGGCCACTGGTCAGAGTAATGAGGAAATCCTCAAATACCTTGTGGCCGAGACCAAGGTCTATTCAACCCTTATAGAGAGCAACAACACCGGAATATATGGCTATTGTAATGGTGAATATCTGGACGGCTCTGGTTGGGAAGTTCCGGAAGGCTATGATGCCACTACAAGACCTTGGTATATTTCTGCGGTTGAGGCAGATGGAGACATAACTTTTGTTAAGCCATATATGAATATGCAGACAAATAAGTATATGATGTCCGTAAGTAAGCTCCTTTCGGATAAAAAGAGTGTTATATCCATGGACATTTTCCTTGATAGTATACAGGATATAGAGGAGGAAATCAGTAAGACAAAGCAGATCGATTTTTCTATGATAGTAGATGAAAGTGGCATGATAGTTGCCCATTCTGACAGTGCAGAGGTTGGCAAAAACTATCTTGAAGAAGAGATGGAGTATACAGACCTTGTAAAAGAAGCTTTTTTACAAGAAGAAGGTATGTTTATTACGAACATCGATGGGAAAAGTAAGCTTGTCTTTTGCGATAGGGTAAATAATGAGTGGTGCTCAATGATCATATTAGATCAAAGGGCTACCTTCAGAAATGCCAAGTATATCTACATGTCATCGGCCATAGCACTTATAGTCATTTTCCTTGCTTATTTTACAATAATCAATATTTATGATAGTAAGCAAAAAGAAGCAGGCCAGCTTCAAAGAGAGATAAGTGCCATAGGCGACATCTATACTTCTTTAAGCTTAGTTGATCTTGATAATCACACTATCAGAAAGCTCAGGGTCAGCGAGGCCTTGGATAAGGCCCTGGGCGGAAAGTATGAACTTCTTCTTGATCGTAATAGTGAATATATCAAAAAGCTTGTAGCAGAGCCTTTCCAGAATACCCTTATTGATTTCGCAGATCTTTCTACTCTTGAAGAGAGATTAAAAGACATCAAGGCTATAACCTGTGAATTTGCAGATATTCATGGCAAATGGAACAGAATGCAGTTCGTTGTTGCTCAAAGAGATGAAGAAGGAAAACTTCATCAGGTTTTATGGGCTATAGAGTCTATAGATGAAGCAAAAAAGAGACAGGAGCACTTTAAGAAGCTTGCTGAGACTGATGCACTTACAGGAATCCTTAATCGAAACGGTGGCGAGACCAGGATTTATGAGGCTATAGAAAAAGATAAGGTAGGAATGGTACTCCTACTGGATGCAGATCACTTCAAATTTGTAAATGATACCTATGGTCATGACATGGGAGATCAGGTAATCATAGCTCTTGCAAGATGCCTTACAGAGACCTTTAGAGATTCTGACGTAGTATTCAGACTTGGCGGAGACGAATTTGCAGTATTTGCAGAAGGAGTAGATGATAAAGAAATAGGAAGGCTAGTAGTAGACAGACTTTTTAAGAATATTGATAATATAGACTTCCCGGAAATGCCAGATTGGAGACTACAGGTAAGTATCGGAGCTGTATTTAGTAATGACTCTGAAAATGCATGTTTTAGCGACTTATATCAAAAAGCAGATAAAGCCATGTACGAGAGTAAACAGCACAAAGGCTCATATGTGACTTTCCATGAAGGATAAATAAAAGAATTTAATATAATAAGAAAAGCTTCCTACATGTTATAAGTAGGAAGCTTGTTTTTATATTATAGGAAATTGCTTCCTATTTTGAAATAGTATATTGTCTGATTATGGATCTGACAGTTGCCTCTAAGTGTGGCTTGAGGCTGTCCAGAGAAACCGGGTCATTGTACATGATGGAACTATAACCAGTAGAACCAACAAGCTCTATTATAAGGAAGAGCATGACCTCAGGATCTGAGAATTTAACTTCTGATTCCTCTACCATCTTTCTATAGATCTCAGCAAAATCAACGTCTTCATTTGTGAGCGGCGAAATGAGAGCTTTTTTGAATACTGCCCAGGAAAGATCTTTGTATATGAATGCTAGTAGACCTTTATTGGCTTCAAGCTCATCTAAAACGTGATTGACTAAAAAGACGATTCTATCTTCAAAATTATGGATATCTGACTCTTCTAGGGCTGTGTAAGCCTGCATAAAGAGCTGACTGGACTTGTGAGCAATGAGTCTGTTCCTTATATCATACTTGTCCTTAAAGTACAGATAAAAAGTTCCCTTAGCCACTCCAGCTTTATTTACTATATCCTGAATGGATGTCTTATTAATACCCTGAGAAGTAAATAATTCAAAGGAGGTATTAAGAAGATTTTCCATCTTCATTTTTTTATTTTCGGCTGCTTTTCCCATTGATTCACCTCTTATTTATAACATACCACAGATTGTTTGACCGGTGAGAAAAATTTTTAAATAAAAATATTGACCAACGGTCAGAAAAGTGATATACCATATTTAGAAAATGACTAACGGTCATAAATCAATTTCATAATTCATTATACGTTATTGAAAAAAATAATCAAGAAGCGTTTGAAACACTAGATTACAAGAGGAGGAACGATTATGAACAAGCTTTCACATTTAATCGTAAAGCTAAGGTATGTTATACTGATTGTGGCAATAGCACTTCTAATTCCTGCTGCAGCCGGATATTTTAATACAAGAGTCAACTACGATATCCTTACATACCTGCCAAAAGAAATTGAGACCATGCAAGGACAGGATATCCTGCTTGATCAGTTTGGTACCGGCTCTTTTGTCCTATATGTAGTTGAGGGCATGGAGGAAAAGGATGTTGCTAATCTTAAATCACAGATAGAAAAAGTGGACCACGTTGCAGACGTTGTCTGGTACGACTCAGTAATGGACCTTTCGGTTCCAATGGAGATGCTTCCAACAGAGGTCTACGATGCATTCAATTCTGATGACGCCACAATGATGTTCATCGTATTCGATGAAGGAACATCAGCGGACGCCACAATGGATGCCATCGAGAATATCAGAAAGATCTCTAACAAGCAGTGCTTCATGAGTGGCATGAGTGCCATCGTAACAGACACCAAGAATATGGCAATGGCAGAGACTCCTATATATGTAGGAATCGCCGTACTTCTTGCAGTGATCGTTCTTTCACTTACAATGGATTCTTACCTTATACCGGTATTTTTCCTGTTAAGTATTGGAATGGCAATTGTTTACAACATGGGTACCAACGTCTTCAAGGGAGAGATTTCTTTCATAACCCAGTCACTGAGCGCAGTACTTCAGCTCGGCGTTACCTTGGACTATTCAATATTCCTGTGGCACAGCTATCAGGAAGAGCTTGATAAGAATGATAACAAAATGGATGCCATGGCAAATGCGATATCAGCCACATTCCAGTCAGTTATCGGAAGCTCAATAACAACAGTTGCCGGTTTCGTAGCTCTTTGTTTCATGAGCTTTACACTTGGTCTTGACCTTGGCGTAGTAATGGCTAAGGGTGTTATCTTCGGTGTAATTGGTTGCGTAACAATTCTTCCAAGTATGATTCTTATATTCGACAACCTCATTGAGAAGACCAAGCACAAACCACTTATGCCAGAGTTCAATAGAATTCCCAAGTTTGTAGCAAGGCATTACGGAATCTTCTTTGCAATATTCCTTGTGCTCCTGTTCCCGGCAATCTATGGTAACAACCACACAAGCGTTTATTATGACCTTACACAGACACTTCCTGACAAGCTTGAATCTGTACAGGGTGCCAAAAAGGTTGATGAAGAGTTTGAGATGAACTCAGCATACATGCTTCTTGTAGACAAGAATCTTGATTCAGCCAGCATGAATCAGATGATAAAAGAACTTAAGAACACAGATGGTATTCTTTCAGTCCTTAGCACAGATTCACTTATAGGACCTGCATTCCCAAGATCATTTATTCCAGATGATCTTTTGTCAGATCTGGAAAGTGACCAGTGGAAATTAGTTCTTTTGACAACTGATTACAAGATAGCATCTGACGAGATCAACAACCAGATCGGGACAGTAAACACTATCGTAAAGAGCTATGATCCAAAGGCTATGGTAGTTGGTGAAGCTCCTTGTACAAAGGACCTTATCAATATTACAAATCACGATTTCCAGGTAGTTAATACAGTTTCAATCGGACTTGTATTCCTGATCATTGCATTCGTACTTAAGTCCGTATCACTGCCATTTATCCTGGTTGCAGTTATAGAGTTTGCTATTTTTGTAAATATGGGACTTCCATTTTATACACATACAACAATACCTTTCATCTCATCAGTAGTTATCGGAACTATACAGCTTGGTGCCACTGTTGACTATGCAATCCTTATGACAACAAGGTACTTAAGTGAGAGAAAGGCAGGACATGACAAGAAAGAGGCTACACTCATAGCTCTTTCAACAAGCATGAAGTCAGTAGTAGTAAGTGCCCTTTCATTCTTTGCAGCTACATTTGGCGTTGGACTTATTTCCAGCATTGATATGATCGGATCGCTTTGCAACTTAATGGCTAGAGGCGCCATCATCAGTATGTTCACAGTTCTTTTGGTGCTTCCTGCTATGTACATGATCTTTGACAAGCTGATCATGAGAACAACATTTGGCATGAACGTAGATACAGACCACAGACCTCATCTTGGAGACAGATTACACAGACATAAGGCTGCATGAGCAGAGTGTGAGAGTCCCATGAGCATATATATATTTAGGAGGAAAGAGAAATGATCAAGAAGAATTTGATGAAAACATTTTCAGTAATTATGGCCGCAATGCTTGCAATGATGACAGTTGCCTGCGGAGCAAATACAACAACAAGCGAATCAACTCAGGCTGTTGAAGAGACTCAGGAAGAACAGGATCTTGAAAACAGCATGATGGCTAGCAGCGCAATTGCTTCTTCTGAGGGAGAGGCTGGCAAGGTCGAGACAGTATATGTTAAGGCTGATGCAAACGGCGCAGTAAACGACGTAGTAGTTAGCGAATGGCTCAAGAATTCAGATGCTTCTACAGAACTTACAGATACAACAGACCTTAAGGACATCGTAAACGTTAAGGGTTCTGAGACATTCACAGATAACGGTGATGGAACACTTACATGGAATGCAAGCGGCGCTGATATCTACTATCAGGGCACAACAGACAAAGAGCTTCCTGTTAAGATGAAGATCACATATACTCTTAATGGAAAAGAGATCACTCCAGAGGAGCTTGCAGGTAAGAGCGGAAGAGTTACGATACGTTTCGAGTATGAGAACACAGAAAAGCAGACAGTAGAAGTTGATGGCAAGCAGATCGAAGTTTACACACCATTTGCAATGGTTTCAGGTATGATGCTTGATTCAGACAAGTTCACAAACGTTGAGATCTCAAATGGTAAGGTTATCTCAGACGGTGGCAATTACATCGTAATGGGTGTTGCAGTTCCTGGACTCAAGGAAAGCCTTAACATCGATGAAGACAAGTGGGAAGAGCTTGATACTGATGGAGAGCTTGAGAACAAGCTTTCAAACTACTTCGAAGTAACAGCTGATACAACAAATTTCGAACTTGGCATGACAATCACAATGGCAAGCTCAGATATCCTTTCAGATTTCGGCCTTTCAGATCTTTCAGATTCATCCAAGATTGATGATCTCAAGGATGACATGGGAGAACTCAATGATGGTTCAACTCAGCTCGTTGATGGAACACAGACACTCAAGAATGGTACTTCAGATCTAAAAGATGGTGTTTCACAGCTCTATGATGGAACAAAAGAGTTAAAGGATGGTACACAGAGCCTTTATGAGGGCGTTGTAAAATATACAGACGGTGTCAGCCAGGTAAATGATGGCGCAGCTAAGCTTGCACAGGGCGCAGCTACAGCAAAGGATGGTTCTGGCCAGCTCGTTAACGGTATGAAGGATGCAGATATCGTTGAAAAAGCTCAGAAGCTTGCAGATGGTGCCAAGCAGGTAAGTGATGGTGTCAATGTTCTTAGCGCAAAGCTTACAGGTATGTCAGATATGATGACTAAGCTTGAGGAGTATCAGACAATGCTTGGACAGATTCAGGCAGCTGAATCTTACCTTAAGGGTTCAGGTTCTTGGAGCGCAGATACAGCAACAGGATTTGGAATCATTTCTGATGGTAAGATTACAGATAAGGCTACAGCAGATGCTATTATCCAGGGTGCAAGTGCTACATCAACTGGTGTAACAACTCTTACTGGCGGCATCTCACAACTTGATGGTGGAATGACTCAGCTTAATCAGGGAATGACTACATTGACAACTACTGTTAATGGTCTTGCTAATTTTGAAGAAAATACTCTTGATTATGATTATGATGAGCTTAATAAAGATGATGATCCAGATAAGGTAACTACGCCAGTACCAGATCCAAATCCAGATCCAAATCCAAATCCAGATCCAAATCCTAATCCAGATCCAAATCCAAATCCAGATGGTGGCAATGGCGATGGTGATGACGACGATAACAATGGTGGAAATTCAGATGACCTAGACCTCTTCAATTCATTAAGACCGGGAAATGGTAACACTGATGCAACTGGTGATGACGATGAAGAAGTTTCTACAGCAGATCTTCTTGGTACATCACTTTTTCAGACTAATGATGATGGATCAGTAACACTTACTAAGGATGAGTATGATAAACTGCTTAAGCAGGCTAATGATAACGCTGAAAAAGCCGGAAAATATGATGTTCTTCATGAAAAACTTGGAGAACTTAACACAAGTGTATCAACAATGAGCAAAAGCGTTTCAGACATGAGCAAAAGCGTTACAACAATGAAGGATAAATCAGCTGTTCTTCCAGAAGGTATGATGAAAGCGGTTCAGCCATATTATCAGTTACTTGGCGCAGCACAGTCAGCAGAGAAAGTACTTACACAGGCTTTAGGAAGTGCAAGCGCACTTGCTGGAACTGGTTCATCATCAAATGGTGATTCAATGGCTGCTCTCAAGCAGCTCTCAGATGGTGCTAAGCAGGTTGCAGATGGTAACGCACAGCTTGCATCTGGCGTATCAACAATCTACAACGGAGCAGTTGCTCTTGATGAAGGTCTTGGACAGCTCAGCTCAGGTGCATCAGAGCTTTCAAACGGAACAAGCACACTTGCTTCTAATAATGCAGAGCTTGTAGATGGAACTAAGAAGTTAAATGATGGTGCAGGTGAATTAAATAACGGTGTAAGCGAACTCAACGATGGCGCTATCAAGCTTGATGATGGCGTTCAGGAACTCCTTGATGGTATGACAAAGCTTGATGAAGAAGGTATCAAGAAGCTCTACGAAGCATTCGACGGAGATCTTTCAGAGTTCTCAGACAAGATGCAGGCAATCCAGATTGCAGGTGAGAACTACACATCCTTCGGTGGTGCAAACACAGATGAAGACAGCAGCGTTAAGTTCATCATCAAGACAGACAGCATTAAATCTCTTTGATCCTATTTTATGGATGGAATAAAAAAACGCGGTAGCGAGAGCTACCGCGTTTTTTACTTTATTTTTATTGTAACAGTGTCATAACTCCTTGTTTTGTCTGGTTAGCCTGGGCTAGTACCATCTGACCTGATTCCATAAGGAGGTTATGAGTTGAAAGCCTTGATGACTCAGAAGCCATCTCGGTGTCACGAATTCTTGTTTCAGAAGCCTGAACATTTTCTCTTGTATTAGCAACGTTGTTGTAAGCGTGCTCTAGTCTATTCTGGTAACTTCCGAAGGTTGAGCGCTCTTTTGATACAGCATTAAGTGCGGTCTTGGCTTGTGTAATGGCTGATAGAGACGCGCTTGTAGTAAGGGTATTGGTTCCTGAAAGGCCAATAACACCAAGATTCATAGGACTCCACTGCATGATGACCTGCTGTACATCTGCTTCATTAGGAGAAGCCTGAATTACAATACCCTTTACAGGTGGAACAACAACTATATTGTTGAAATCGTGCTCTAGTACAGACTTACCGGAAGGCTGAGGGGTAAGTTCCCTGTAGGCACGACCGTTGAAATTAAGGTTTATAGCCACGCTGCCAGTTGATGCGCTATCAAGGTTTGAATAACTGATATTGTGTCTAAAGGTAAAGGCACTGTCAGCAGTGTAGTTTTCATCCATGTATTGCTGTGAGTGGCTTAGAACACCGCCTCCATTTGAAAGGTAAGTATTGCTGGATGAACTGTGACCTGAGTCAGCGGTAGTGTCTGTCTTAAAATTCTCATTAAAACTGGTTCCGGCAGCAGTAAGGTCTGCTATTTCTTCAGCAGTAAGGGCAGTTGCGTTTGTATATTCATATTCTGTATTTGTTCTGGTAAAGGTAGTTACAGTATCTTTATCATATCTAAGTCTTACAGGTTCAGCAGCGGTCTGTTGCATAGTGCTGTTTCCAAGAGAGCCGGAATACTTTACTTCATAATCCTTTGTCCAGCGATACTTGTCATCGGTACGCATGTTAAGATTTGTTACAGTTGTAGCCTGAGTGTATTTGTAATAGGTATCAGTAGCTGCGTCATGATAGTAATAATCAGCGTATGTTGTATTGCTAGATGATGAAACCGTACTAGTTACGGACGAAATAGGCGAGCTGTGATCAGTTTCTGAACCGTCAACATAGGTCTTTGTCCATGTGATATTTCCTGTCATGGGAGAAGAACCATCAAAATTTCTGCCATATTCCTTCTGCATGAGAAAAGAGTCTTTTCCATCCACTGCGATATTAGCATTAGTGATTGATAAGGATGAGCCATCACTTGGAGAAGTTGAAAAATAACCGCTATTATGTATCTCACCATCAAGCTTAGTGTTATCCATAGCCTCTATAACTTGAGACTGGCTGGATACGTCTGCCAGCTGAAAACTAAAGCCTACAGCCAGCGAGGAATCGGGGCTATCATAGCGGTAAACAGCTTCTGTATCAAAGGTGGTATCGGACTGACCATTAGAATCGTTGTCGATACCCCAGTCTACGATAGGATAGTTTGTATTGTGGGTATCAGATTCAAGGTGCGGGCCTTGGTGACTAAAGCTGCTCCATGGAGTAACACTTGTGGAGGTACCGGTAGTAGTATTTTTAACAGAGATACCTGTTGTATTGGTGCTTATTACGTAGTCATCCATGAAGGCATTTTTATTACTGTTAGTAGCATATACCTTATTGCTGGCTGGATAGCTGACAACGTCTCTTGAGCGTAAGTTTGAAACGGAAGTTGTCCAGTATGTTGGCTCCAGAAGTCCTTCACCTCGGATGCCTTTTATGATATCACTGCGGTCATCACCTTCTTCAACGTAAAAAGAGATATCCATACCGTGGAATTTAAAGCCATAGGTTCCGGCTGTAATTGCGCCACTGATACCCATATCCGTCCAGGTTGTTGCAAGGACCTCATTTACATATATGCCGGTTTCGTTGGCATTCCAGTTGTAGATTCTCTGGACCTTATCCAGCGTATCGCCTTTATTTAACTTGAGATGCACATTTTCGCCATCCCACAGCTTGAATTCGACGTCTATATCTGATTTTGCTTCGCCGGTTGGATCAAGGTCCAAGCCTTTAGTATTTAATTCTGAGATATTGTACCTTACATTGTTGAATTCAAGGCCGCCAAGAACACCTTCGCTGCTGTAAAAGATCTGCATATCATAAGGCTCAGGATCTCCACCAACTGAAGGAATATAAGGCGTATTAAAGATAGGTATTTCGTTGAAGGTAGCAACATGGAAAACACGTTCGATCTCGTTTTTTATCTGTTGTACTTCAGAATCAATATAAGAACGATCCTGGTCTGTCAGAGTATCGTTAGAGCCTTTGACAGCAAGTTCGTTAATTCTCTGGATCATATCATGGACTTCATTAAGATAGCCATCAGCAACCTGGCACAGACTTATGCCATCCTGGATATTGTCCATGTTTTGGGTAAGTCCTCGTATTTCACGGCGCATTTTTTCACTGATAGCAAGCCCTGCAGCGTCGTCTGCTGCACGGTTGATACGGTATCCAGAAGAAAGCTTTTCTGTAGATTTCTTTCTGTTATCAGTATTTATTTTTATCTGGCGCTGTGCGGAAATAGCGGCTATGTTGTGCTGTATTACCATTTTTTTACCCAAGAAAAATAATCAGTAAGTTACACTTTGTTTATCGTCACTTTTTGCTCAAGAAATAATAACTTTTTGAAATAATATATTATAATAAATAGGAAACATGAAATTAACTTGTCTATGCCTTGGTGGGGGTGTTAATATGGCTAGAAATCACGAAGTTACTAATTCTCATGCACTGTTAAATGGTCAGGGTGAACTGATAGAGCCTGGCTGGTCTAGATCTCTTTTGCAGATCTATGACAGGAACAAGATCAAGGCGCCAAAATGGCGTATCAAAGAGTGGGACTACTATCTTGTCCTTTCAGAAAAGTTTGCAGGAGCCTTCACAATCTCAGATGATGGTTATATTGGCCTTCAGTCCGTATCTCTTTTGGAATTCGGAGATGATCCACATGAACATACAGAAAGTGTTATAAATCTGCTTCCTATGGGCAAATTGGGATTGCCTTCAAGTTCAGCTAGCGGCGTGACAGCCTATGCTGATGACAGGCTTCAGATGCGCTTTGAAGCCCTTAATGGCAAGCGTCACATTGTCTGCCATTTTGATAGATTTAATGGGAAAAAGAGCTTTGACTGCGATATAGTCTTGGAGCAGCCACCGATGGAATCCATGGTCATCGCAACTCCATGGGATAAAAAGCATGCATTTTACTATAACCAGAAGATCAACTGCATGAGAGCTTCAGGCTACATGGAGTATGATGGCAAAAAATATGAGTTTGATCCAAAGACTGATTTTGGAACCCTGGATTGGGGCCGAGGCGTCTGGACCTATGATAATACCTGGCATTGGGGATCAGGTAACTGTGATATAAATGGCAAGTCTTTTGGCTTTAATATAGGTTATGGCTTTGGTAATACCACTGCAGCAACGGAAAATGTGATATTCTATGACGGAAAGGTCCATAAATTGGATGATGTCACCTTCCATATTCCTGCAAATTCATACATGGAGCCATGGAAGTTCACATCATCTGATGGAAGGTTTGAAATGGACTTTGTTCCTGTGCTTGATAGAGCGGCATGCCTTGATTTTAAGGTGATAGTATCTGATCAGCATCAGGTATTTGGTAAGGTGAGCGGAACTGCAATACTTGACGATGGTACCAAGATAGAGATAAGAGATGTTATGTGCTTTGCAGAGAAGGTGCATAACAGATATTAATAAGATTGTTAAAAAACGGGTAAAGAAATGTACAACA
Organism: Butyrivibrio hungatei; assembly: GCF_001858005.1. NCBI lineage: Bacteria > Bacillati > Bacillota > Clostridia > Lachnospirales > Lachnospiraceae > Butyrivibrio > Butyrivibrio hungatei. Next base: position 756,117 of record NZ_CP017831.1, read on the forward strand.
AGGAAGAAATTGAAAAAATAGTTGATGCACAAAGAGAGTTCTTTTTGAGAGGCGAGACTCTTGATGTTAACTGGAGGATCCAGCAGCTTAAGAAATTAAAAAAGGCTGTTATTGATAATGAAAAAGAGCTTGAAAAGGCTCTAGCTGATGACCTTGGAAGAGCTCCGTTAGAGGCATATTTTTGTGATATTGGAAGCCTTATTTTGGAACTCAATGAGACCATTAGAGGACTAAAGCGCTGGGCTAGACCGGAGACCCATTTTAGCGGTCTTCACTGCTTTCCAAGTATTGTCACAAAGGTTTACAAGATGCCTTACGGCGTTTCACTTATAATAAGCCCTTTTAATTTTCCGGTTCTTTTATCCCTTGGTGTCCTGGCAGCAAGCCTTGCAGGTGGAAATACAGCTGTGATCAAGACAAGTTCCAAGTCAGTTCATTGTACTGAGGTAGTTAAGAGGATAGTAGCAGATACATTTTCGCCAGAATACGTAACTGTCATAGATGGTGGACACGATGTTGCTGATATGTGCCTTCAGCAGCGTTTTGACAAGATCTTTTACACAGGATCTCCCAAGGTTGGCGTCCATGTACTAGAAGAAGCTGCCAAGAACCTTACATCTACAGCTCTTGAGCTTGGGGGCGAGACTGGAAACTGGGCAATAGTCAGGAAGGATGCTGATCTTAAGGATGCCGCCAGGAAGATTGCTTTTTTCAAGATACTTAACAGCGGCCAGATCTGCATTAACGTCAATCAGGTGGCTGTGGCTGAGGAAGTTAGCGAAGAGTTTGTAAAAGAGCTTAAAAATGCCTTTAATACTCAGATTGGTGAAAAGCCTACGACAAATCCGGAGTATCCACGGCTTATAAACGAAGGTGCTTACAAGAAGTGTTCTGATACTGCAGATAGATATAGAGACAGGATAGTTCTCGGTGGATATGGAGATGAAAAGACGCTTCGCTATGCGCCAACTGTCATATTCCCTGTGGATAAGGATGAAGAGGTCGTTCAAAGAGAGCTCTTTTGCCCGCTTCTTCCTGTGGTTACCTACAAGGATGCAGAGATTGACGGCCTTCTTGATACTATTTCAAGAAGAGAAAAGGGGCTTTCGTTATATCTTTTCACTAGGGATATTAAATGGGCCAAGAAAACCATGCAGCGCATGCAATTTGGCGGAGGTTGTATCAACGAAGTATGCCTTCATATGATGGTTAAAGGCGTGCCATTTAATGGTGTTGGTCATTCCGGAATGGGCGCATATCATGGAAAATGGGGATTCATGGAATTTACTCATCCTCAGACAGTGCTCATTGGCTCAAACAAGTTTAATCTGTCTATGAGAGAGCACCCTTATAACGCCGGATTAAAGGGTAAGTTTATCAGATTATTTGAAAAATAAAGAAAACATGCGGTTCTATAGGAGTTTTTGGTGATGGTAGTTAAAAACGGTCTGGTTTTTGTGGAAAACCTTGGATTTCAGAAAAAAAATGTGGAAATAAAGGATGGATTATTTACGAGGATCGTGGATGAGGATATATCTGGTGATGAGGTAATAGATGCCTCTGGATGCTATGTTATTCCCGGACTTGTGGACGTTCACCTTCATGCGGCTGTTGGACATGATTTTTGCGATGAGGATGACAAGGGACTTTCAGAGATCCTTAAATATGAGCTTAAGAGCGGAATCACAAGTCTTTGCCCGACTTCGATGACTTTTCCTGAGGATAAGCTCTCTGGAGTTTTTGAAACTATTGCTTGTCACAAGGGAGCTGATGATGAAGCTGATATCATCGGTATCAACATGGAGGGACCTTTTATTGCTGAGAAAAAGAAGGGCGCTCAAAAGGCTGATTATATCAGAAATCCTGATGTAGACATGTTTTTAAGACTTCAGGACAAAGCAAAGGGACTTATAAAGCTCTGCGATATTGCTCCTGAAAATCCTGGAGGAATGGAGTTTATAAAGGCTCTTAAAGACAAGGTTGTTATATCAATTGCTCACACTGATGCAGATTATGAGACTGCCATGGAAGCCTTCAAAAATGGCGCATGGCACGTTACACATTTATATAATGCCATGAACGGCTTCACCCACAGGGCTCCTGGAGTTGTGGGAGCAGTTAGTGACTGTGATGGCGTGTACGCTGAGCTTATCTGCGACGGCGTTCATATAAATCCTGCTTCTGTAAGAGCAACCTTCAAGATGCTTGGGGATGATAGAATCGTTCTTATCAGTGATTCTATGATGGCAGCAGGCCTTGAGGATGGCCAATATGAGCTGGGAGGCCAGGAGGTCTTTGTACATGGCAACAAGGCTACCCTTGCTGATGGCACTATTGCAGGCTCAGTTACTAACCTTATGAACTGTATGAAGACTTTGGTAAAAGAGATGGATATTCCCCTGGAGTCAGCTGTTAAGTGCGCTACGATCAATCCTGCAAGGTCTATTGGGGTAGAAGACAAGGTTGGCAGCATTGAGGCTGGTAAGAAGGGTGATCTTGTAATACTTGATAAGGATCTTGAGATCGTAAGAGTTATCAAATCTTGAGAGCTTGGATGTTCTTATTTTTGCTATGGAATGATATATATGTAGATTGCTAAAAATTGGAAAATTTGGGGAATTGTTTGGAGGAAAATATGCCGATACTGGGAGCGTTTATGGTGCCGCATCCGCCACTTATCGTGCCGGAAGTTGGAAAGGGCGGAGAAGCGCAGATAGCAGAGACTACAAATTCATATGAGAGAGTTGCAGAGGCTATTGCTGAGCTTGAGCCGGAGACAATAGTTATAACAAGCCCTCACGCCACTATGTATGCTGACTATTTTCATATTTCACCTGGAAATGCGGCCACAGGCTCTTTTGCAAGATTTGGAGCAGGGGGCGTCAAGTTCCTTGAGGAATACGACAGGCCTTTGATCAAAGAAATATGCAAGATTGCCGATAGCTTTTCTTTTCCCGCAGGAACAGATGGTGAGATAGATAGAGACCTTGACCATGGAACCATGGTACCCCTGTGGTTTATCAGAAAGAAATACAAGGGCGGCAAGATCGTGCGCATTGGCCTTTCTGGACTTCCATTGACTGATCACTACAGGCTTGGCCAGATCATCAAAGATGCCGCAGACAAGACTGGCAGAAAGGTAGTAGTTGTAGCAAGTGGAGACCTTTCGCACAAGTTAAAGGACTACGGTCCATACGGCTATGCCCCAGAGGGACCGGTATACGACCAGAAGATCATGGATGTGTGCGGAAGAGGGGCTTTTGGAGAACTATTTGACTTTGATGAGTCTTTTTGCGAGAAGGCAGCTGAGTGCGGCCACAGGTCTTTTGTCATAATGGCAGGAACCTTGGATGGCGTAAAGGTAAGTGCAAAGAGACTGTCCCATCAGGATATTACAGGCGTAGGCTATGGAATTTGCATGTTCTACCCTGTGGAGCCTGACAAAAAGAGGCGTTTTCTTGATTCTTTTTTTAAGAGAAAGGAAGAGGAAGTGGAGCAGAGTAGGAAAAAGGCAGATCCTTATGTAAAACTTGCTATAAAGTCTCTTGAAAGCTATATCCTAAGGCGTGAAGTCATCTCTATTCCAGACGACCTTCCTGAGGAGCTTTTGACCAGAAAGGCAGGAGCCTTCGTTTCAATTCATGAACACGGGCGCCTCAGGGGGTGCATCGGAACTATTGGCCCAACTCAGGACAATCTCGCCCTTGAGATCATCAATAATGCTATCAGTGCGTCCACAAGAGATCCTAGGTTCAGGCCTATTACTGCAGATGAGCTGGGCTTTTTGGAAGTAAATGTGGATGTTTTGTCTGAACCAGAATATATCAGTTCTATCGATCAGCTTGATGTTAAGCGCTACGGCGTTATCGTATCAAGTGGCAGGAAGAGAGGACTTCTTTTACCTGACCTTGACGGCGTAGATACTATCGAAGAGCAGATCACTATAGCAATGCAAAAGGGCGGAATCACCGAGGACGAAGAGGTTCAGCTCCAGAGATTCGAAGTTATTCGACATGTATGATGCCGAAGTGGACCTAGGGGACGGGGTTAGTGGTCCATTTTTGAAATGAACATAGGTATCGCAGGTTGTTGATGAGCCCTAGGGAGGTCGGTTAGGGCTCATTTTGGGGGAAATGTGATATGGCTAAGTGCGGAGTATGTTACAGGCAGTGCGAAATACCAGAGGACGGTAGAGGCTTTTGCGGTGTTAGAGGCTGTATAAACGGTACCATTAGGCCACTTAACTACGGCAAGATTACCAGCATAGCTCTTGATCCTATAGAAAAGAAGCCGCTTTCCATGTATATGCCTGGAAGCCTGATTCTATCTGTGGGTAGCTACGGTTGTAACCTTAGATGCCCATTTTGCCAGAACTACGACATTTCCTGGTCAGATTATGCTTACAAGCTTGAGGACGACGCAAGATTCATGTCTCCAGAAGAGCTTGCCGGCATGGCACGCATGTACAAAAATCAAGGCAACATCGGTGTTGCATTTACTTATAATGAGCCCCTGATTGGCTATGAGTATGTTCGCGATACCGCAAGGCTCGTTCATGACCGCAGTATGAAAAACGTCCTTGTAACTAATGGTATGGCTAGTCTTGATGTTCTAAAAGAGCTTATTCCACACATTGACGCTATGAATATTGATCTAAAGAGTTTTACTGATTACTTCTACGACGAGCTCATCCTTGGAAACCGCAAGATGGTCATGAATTTCATCAAGGAAGCTGTAAAGCATTGCCATGTTGAGCTTACAACGCTCATTATTCCTAGGGAGAATGACACAGTCCGCGAGATGGAGCTTTTATCTTCCTGGATCGCGTCCCTTGAGGATGTCTATGGCGGCAAGTCTGGCAAGGACATTCCGCTTCATATATCTCGCTTTTTCCCTAGATTTAACATGACTGACAGAGAGCCTACTTCTGTGGACCTAGTTTATAAGCTCGCTGACGTGGCAAGAAAAGAGCTTACGAACGTGTTCACGGGGAATTGCTAAAAATGAGCCCCAGGGACGGAGGTTGTGGCTCATTTTTGATGCTTGGGACGGCTGTTTGTGGCTTTTGGCCCGCCTCAGCCATGCAAGAATAGCTGATTTTACCTGCATTCGCTGGATATTGGTGATTGCAGGTATTATTTTGGGCATTTTTGCTGGGATATCCGGTAGTTTTTTACCTGCATTTACGCTGAGATTGAATTTGCAGGTATATAATTGCGCCTTAAGGTATTCTCAGATAAGAAATTCATTACCTGCATCAAGATAAAAACAAAACTTGCAGGTAATTATTTGAAAATGAGCCACAAACCCCGTCCCTATGGCTCATTTATTTTATTACAACAAATGTCTGAGCATCCATCTTGAGCTCTTCTCTGTCAAAAGACACATTACCAATCTTGTGGATGATCTCACCCTTTACAGGAAGCTTAAGTGATACAGCCTTATCTGAAGGATTGATTCCTATGATCAAATCTCCTCGCTTAAATACAAATGGGAACTGATCTTTCTGAGCAAATACAACTTCAAATGAGCCATCTGCCTGAAGGTCTGCATATTCATGACGGAGAGCGATAAGTCTTTTAACCTCTGATAAAAGAGATGTCTCGTCAGATAGCTGTGCCTCAACAGTTGGAGCATCTACGCTCTTATCCTGTGGGAGATAGAGCTTATCTTCAGAAGCATCTGAGAAGCCATAGTTCTTAGAACTATCCCACTGCATTGGAGTTCTGGTGCCGGTTCTGGTGTAACCGCCCTCCTTAGTAGGGATATCAAGATACTTCATTCCAATTTCATCACCGTAGTAAATAAATGGAACACCAGGAAGTGTCAAAAACATAGCATATGCTATCTTAAGCTCTGCAGGAGAAAGAGTTCTTGCAGGTCTTGGTGTGTCGTGGTTACAGGTAATGAAGCTGATGTAACCGTCGTCCTTGGTATCATTGTACTTTGGAAGATAGTCGTTCAAGAAGCGTATGATGTCGCCCTGACCATCTTTTTTGAGGAAGCTATGATCACCACCCTCTGTCTCGTAGTCGCGCAGAAGAGTATTGTAGCCATTTCCCTGATGATCAAGATAAAAGTCTGAGTGGAAGCCGTTTTTAAGAGCCTGCCAAGGATTTGACCACTCTGAAATAATGGCTGCTTCTGGATATTCCTTATCAAGCATCTCTCTGATGTTTCTCCAGATCTTTCCAGTAGCTGACTTGTTCTCATCATCGTCTTTTACCAGAGAATCAGCCATATCCACGCGGAAACCGTCGCATCCGTGGTCCAGCCAGAATCTCATGATGTCCTTCATGGCCTCTCTAGTCGCAATACATGCTGGGTGATCAGGTGGAAGCTGCCATTCCTCAGTTCTATTGAGAAAACCGTAGTTAAGAGCGGGCTGGCATTTAAAGAAATTGAGCATGTAGCAGCCATCTCTATCGGCCTCACCGCCAACATATGGGTGACCAGCTATTCCGTGGAACCAGCATTTTGTCCACACATAGCGGTCTGTATATTCATTTTCCTCAGCTTTTTTGCTCTCCTGAAACCATGGATGTTCCTCTGAAGTGTGTCCAGGAACAAGGTCAAGGAGCACATGAATGCCCTTCTTGTGAGCGACCTCAAAGAGTCTGTACGCGTCTTCATTAGTTCCATAGCGCTCTGCAACCTTCTTGTAATCCCTAATGTCGTAGCCACCGTCCTTAAAAGGAGAGTCGTAGATAGGATTGATCCAAAGTGCATTGCAGCCAAGATCCTTTACATAATCAAGTTTCTCAATGATGCCGGCGATATCACCGATACCATCGCCATTTGTATCTTTGAATGATTGAGGATAAATCTCGTAGAATACTGCATCTTTTAACCAGTTAGGCATAATTGTCCTCCCAAATACATTAAGTGCGGAATTTCTGCTATAATTGTGTTAAAAGAAATTCCGGTAACGTTTCCATTATAGAATATTACAGATGTTAGCAAAAATCAATCTATAATAGATCAGGGGATAAACAGGAAAAAAAGCAAGTGAAAAAGGACCTTGGCTTCTGGAGGTTGTTACCTGCAAATAAAGAAATCGGCGCCATGCAGGTAATAAAAACAAGTAAAAAAGGGTATTGGCTTCTGGAGGCTGTTACCTACAAATAAAGAAATCGGCGCAATGCAGGTAACAAAAACAAGTTAAACATTGTCTTACGACTTAAAAACATTACCTGAAATGCATTAAATTAGCGCAATGCAGGTAATAACAAGAGTTTACGCGCGACTAAGACCGTGACCAAGAGCGCAGGCATTAGTAAAATCAAGAGAAAAACAAGCACAAGGAGAATTACATCATGAGGAAAACGAGCAGAAGACTTACTATTAGGGCGGTATCAGCCATACTTGCGGGAATGCTGGCGATTACGGCTTGCGGAAGTGCTGGGAACAGTGCAGCAGCAGAACAAACTGAAAGTACCGATGAGAGCAAGCAGGAAGCCTCAAGCACCGCTTCATCCACTGAGCCTCAAGAACCCACACACCTCCCAATTCCCCAGGACTTTATAATGGGCATGGATGCTTCATCAGTTCTAGCCGAGGATTATAGCAACGTGGCTTATTTTAACTTTGACGGCATTTTATGTGACCCTTTTTATGTTCTTGCAGACGCAGGAATCAATTACATTCGAATCCGTGTGTGGAACGATCCTTACGACGAGAATGGCAATGGCTACGGCGGAGGCAATAACGACGTTGAGACAGCTATAGCCCTTGGTAAAAGAGCTACTGCAGCAGGCATGAAGGTTTGCATAGATTTCCACTATTCAGACTTCTGGGCTGATCCTAAGAGACAGCACGCACCAAAGGCTTGGGAAGGCAAGAGTGTAGATGAAAAGTGCAATCTGCTATCCGAATTTACTGAGGATGCCCTTAGCAAAATGCTTGATGAGGGCATAGACATAGGAATGGTGCAGGTTGGCAACGAGATCAACTACGGAATGAGTGGCGAGAGCAATATCAGAGACGTATTAAAGCTTCTTGATTCAGGCTGTAACGCTGTTCGCGGTGTGTCTGAAAAATATGACCAGGACATCAAGATAGCCATTCACTATACAAATATCAAGAAAAAAGGCGAAGTTGATAACCTTGTTCACAATCTGGTGGAAGCAAACATCGACTTTGACGCCATAGGACTTTCTTACTATCCTTTCTGGGACGGCTCTTTTGACAACATGAAATCTATGGTGTCCGCGATCCAGAAGCGCCACGGCAAAGAGGTATTTATTGCAGAAACATCCTATCCATACACCTTGGAAGATGGTGATGGCTTCCCTAACTCAGTTTCTAGCCCCAAAGACCTGATGGAAGGATATCCAGCTACAGTTGAAGGACAGAAAAGTATGATAGCAGATGTTATTCAAAATGCAAACGATGCAGGTGCTTTTGGGGTCTTTTACTGGGAAGGAACCTGGATTCCAGTAGGAAGTGACAGAAAAAGTAACGAAGAAATATGGGAAAAATATGGAAGCGGCTGGGCATCTAGCTATTCAAAAGATTATGATCCAGAGGATGCAGGTCTTTATTATGGAGGTTGCTCCTGGGATAATCAGGCCCTGTTTGACTTTAAGGGCAATCCCCTTGATTCACTTAAGGTATTTGGGGAACTAAAAAAGTGATAACAAAAATCCAGTGTAACCCCCTTGAAAAAATCTTCCGGAAAGTGTATGTTATACATGTCCATACAACTGGCGGATAAGTGGGTAACCACATGGGAGTATGGATGAATATATGTTGAGTCGACCGCCTGGGCAACCGCTTGATCAGTGGGATGCTCAGGCTTTTTATATTCCACAAACACTTTTTAAAAAGTTTCTAAGCATTCCCCAAGCACATCAAGCGAGAAATCATTTTTCGACCATAAAGGAGACGAATATGAAGGATTATCGTGCAGAGATTGGAAGTACATCTTACCCAGGTAGAGGTATTGTGATCGGTACTTCAACAGACGGAAAATACGCTGTTTGCGCATATTTCATCATGGGAAGAAGCGAGAACTCAAGAAACCGCGTATTTGTAGAGGAAGGAGAGGGCATTCGCACACAGGCTTTTGACCCATCCAAAATGGAGGATCCAAGCCTTATCATCTATGCTCCAGTTAGAGTTCTTGGCAACTCAACAATCGTAACAAACGGCGACCAGACAGACACAATCTACGACCTTATGAAGGCTGGCCAGACTTTTGAGCAGTCTCTTAGAACAAGAGAGTTTGAGCCTGACGCACCTAACTATACACCTAGAATTTCAGGAATCATGAATGTTGCTGATGGCAAGTATGATTTTGCTATGTCAATCTTAAAGAGTGACCACGGCGACGCAAGTCAGTGCATCAGAAACACATTCACATACGACAACCCTAAGGCAGGCCAGGGCTACTTTATCCACACATACATGGGAGATGGTAATCCACTTCCTAGCTATGAGGGAGAGCCTACACTTGTCAGCATCGAAGACGATATCGATACATTTACCAAGAATGTATGGGAAGCTTTGAACGCAGATAATAAGGTATCTCTTTTCACAAGATACATCGACATCGCAACAGGCAAGTACGAGAGTCGCATTATCAACAAGAACGCATGAAAAGAGCTATGGAGTAAGTAAAGGAGATTAAAATGAACGAGATTCAGCTTAAATACGGATGTAACCCTAATCAGAAGCCTTCACGTGTTTACATGGAGAACGGCGCAGATCTTCCAATCGAGGTATTAAATGGAAGACCTGGATATATCAACCTTTTAGATGCTCTTAATGGATGGCAGCTTGTTTCTGAGCTCAAAAAAGCTACAGGACTCCCAGCAGCTACATCATTCAAGCACGTATCACCTGCAGGTGCAGCAGTAGGCACACCTCTTACAGATATTGAGAAAAAGATCTACTGGGTAGAGGATCTTGGTGAGCTTAGCCCACTTGCTAATGCTTATGCAAGGGCAAGAGGCGCAGACAGAATGTCATCATTTGGAGATTTCATCTCACTTTCAGATGTTTGCGACGCGGATACAGCAAGACTTGTTAAAAGAGAAGTTTCTGACGGAATCATTGCTCCAGGCTATACAGATGAAGCTCTTGAGATCTTAAAGGCTAAGAAAAATGGAAACTATGCTGTTATCAAGATTGATGAGAACTATGTTCCTGAAGAGATTGAAAAGAAGCAGGTATTTGGCGTAACATTCGAGCAGGGCCACAACTTCATCGAGATCGGTGAGGACATGCTCACAAATATCGTAACTGACAACAAGGACCTTCCTGAGTCAGCCAAGATCGACCTTATCATCGCGCTTATCACACTTAAATATACACAGTCAAATTCAGTTTGCTACGTAAAGGGCGGACAGGCAATCGGTATCGGTGCTGGTCAGCAGAGCCGTATCCACTGCACAAGACTTGCTGGTTCTAAGGCAGATAACTGGTTCCTTAGACAGGCTCCACAGGTACTTAACCTTCCATTCCTTGATACAATAAAGCGTCCAGATAGAGATAACGCAATTGACCTCTACATCGGCGCTGATTACATGGATGTACTTGCTGATGGCAAGTGGGAGCACATCTTCAAAGAGAAACCACCTGTATTTACAGAGGCTGAAAAGAGAGCCTGGCTTGATAAGAACACTGACGTAGCCCTTGGTTCAGATGCATTCTTCCCATTTGGAGATAACATCGAGAGAGCTTATAAGAGCGGTGTTAAGTACGTAGCTCAGCCTGGCGGATCAGTTCGTGATGACAACGTTATCGAAGCTGCAAATAGCCACGATATGGTAATGGCATTCACAGGACTTCGCCTTTTCCATCACTAATTTAGTTTATTGTCTAGTTTTTGTTCTTGTTCATGTTTTGGCATATACAGTATGCTATAAAATAAAAAGCTTGTAACCCTGTTGTTACAAGCCTTTTATTTTATGGAACAAATCCAAGTAACACGTGGATGAATGGAAACTAAGCTACAAGAAACTAAGCTACAAGAAACTAAGCTACAATAATTTGCTGTAGTAGAGTTTGCTATGCACAAATTACCTGCTTTCATTCGTAAGTGGGCAATGCAGGTAAAAAATCTAAGCACGAGTTCGAGAAACTAAAGGTATGGTTACCTGCAATGCTCATAATGATGCTTATTCAGGTAACAAAAATGGATTTCAGAATCCAAAAGGATAGAATAAATTACCTGCATCTATGCAAAAAATTAGAATGCAGGTAACAAATCAAGAGAAAACTTGCTTTAGGGAAAGAAAACATTACCTGCATTCAAGTGCAAGAAAGGAATGCAGGTAACAAATCAAAAACTAGATTACTTTTGGTAAATAAAAAATTACCTGCATTCGACTTAAACTATCAAATGCAGGTAAAAAGCAAAACAAGTGACATCACTCAATATTCTAAAATAAAAAATCACATCAGATCTTCATCATATATCGCTCTCTGGCCGCCTACGTACTTAGGACGGTGACGAGCACATATTATAGGAGCTTCGCCAATCTTGCGAAGTGAGATTCTCATAGGAACTACTACGCTGTGCATGTGCATTCCGATCATTGTGCCTCCAATGTCGATACCTGCATCTGCTTTCTGATTTATTGATTCAACAAGTACGGGATCATCAAAACGCTCATAAGCTACTGTAGCAAGGGCTCCTCCTGCGTGATTTGGCTGAGGAATAGCGTTAACCTGCTCAAATCCGTACTTTTCCAAAACTTCTCTCTCAACTACAAGAGCTCTGTTTAAATGCTCGCAGCACTGAACTGCAGCATAGATGCCGTTTTCACGTAGTACAGGGATAATGCCGTCGTATACTGCATTTGCAGAGTCAAGATTAGTTGCAGTACCGATCTGGTCGCCCAAGATCTCGCTAGATGAACAGCCAATTACGAAGATATCACCCTTTTTAAGACGGGCCTTCTCCAAGATCTCGCAAACAGCCTGCTTGCTTTGGTTAGTTATTTCTTTACAATCCATTTTTGTAACTCCTTAAATATATGTCTGATATTATGAATTTAATCCCATTCTCTTATAGATATTGCCAAGTCCTGCCTTGAAATACAGGAAAAGTGAACCAAATACTCCAAGAAGAGCCTGAGCTATCTCATATGGGAGCTTGACCATAGCGTATTCAAAAGTGCTGTACACAAAAGTCTTACCAAGCGTGTAGCCAACAACCATTATAATACCACCGATCAAAGTTCCAATGAGCGAAAAAGTAAAATGCTTCTTTTTGTCTCCAAGGCCTTTACTTGCTATAACTGATACAACAACAGCCTGAAGTCCATGTGTTACAAGCGATACAAACATTGGAGCTGGATAAAAAAGGAAATCTCCAAGAAATGAACCGATTCCTCCAACTATAAATGCAGCAAGTGGATCAAGTAAAAGAGCAGCAGTACAAATGATGACATCACATAAATACAGGTGTCCTCCAGGAACAGGAATTCCAACGCTGGACATTATTATATTAAATGCCATAAAAAGAGCTGTGATAGCGATCCATTTTACTTTGTCAGTCTTACGTAGTGCGCTTATTGATGTGGTATCCATATTTTCTCCTCCGGTACGATGTTTTGTACAACTTTAGGTATGAATATACGCTTGTTTTGGTATTATTATAATACCCAATTCTATTATTTTTTTAAATACCAGTTTGCAACACTATCTTTTAAGACAACAATTTTTTTATCTCTTTTAACGCATCAGGTAAAAGAGCTATGTTCATATTTGAATAATCTATAATAAATTTACCCTGTGAAGCTGCATCCAATTTAGCATCAAAAGCATCCATATAGAAGTCAGAGATTGCAGAGATCTTGATACTTTTAGATAACAGTTGTTTTTCTATCTCGGCATCTTTATACCTGGTCTTTAGCTCCAAGATAAAGTGAAGACCAGAGTCATTTTCAACTATTTTATAACCTGAAGACTTCGATTCACTTCCCAGTACTTCTTCAAATATGCCAAGAACCTGTTCTCTTTTTCTGCCATATTGAAGTCTCATACGATTTATATGTTTTTCAAAATAGCCCTTTTCAATAAAAGATGCCAGTGTGAACTGATCGAATGTTGAGACTGTGCATGAATAAAATGACAGCTTGTCGTAAAAGAACTGCGCCAGGTGGGGAGGCAGTACCATATATGCGATTCTTATGGTAGAAGCAAGGGATTTTGAGAAGGTATTGATATAGATAACCTTGTCAAAAGAGTCCATTGTTTGGAGAGGCGGAATAGGAGTGCCCTTATGCCTGAATTCACTGTCGTAATCATCTTCTATGATGTACCTTGAGGAATCCTTTGAAGCCCAGGACAGTAGTTCTAGTCGCCTTGGAACAGGCATGGTAATACCTGTGGGAAAGTGGTGAGTAGGGCTAATATGTGCGATATCTGCTCCTGACCTATCTAGCTCTGAGACCAATAAACCATATTCGTCCATGCTTCCAAGGTAGTAGCTTACGCCTTCTGTTTCATATATCTGACTGATCTTTTTATAACCAGGATTTTCTATGCAGTATTTTTTATCTTTACCCAAAAGCTTTATCAGTAGTCCGTAAAGGTATTCTGTTCCAGCGCCAACAATGATCTGGTCAGGGTCAACACTCATTCCTCTGAAGGAAGATAAATGAGCTGCGATTGCAGATCTAAGCTCATAGATTCCGCTGTAATCAGATACTTTTAAAAGCTCATCACTATGTCCAGACACAGCCTCTCTGGTGAGTTTTGCCCAAACAGAAAACGGGAAACTATCAGCATCTGGCTTATTAGATGAGAAATCAAACGTTATGTTATTCCTAGTTTTTTCTTGAAATTTAGTTTGGATGAAGATTTCTTTTTACCTTTCACTTCAGGAAAAAGAATGCTTCCGGAAATCTGCGACACAAAATAGCCCTTTTTAGGAAGGGCATAGATGTAGCCTTCTTCAAGGAGCTGACCATAGGCATTATCAACAGTTACAGTACTTACTCCCATGTTTTCAGCAAGAGCCCTTCTTGATGGGAGCTTCTCGCCAGGAGTAAGCTTTCCATTTGAGATATCGCGTTTTATGTGCTGATAAAGCCTTGTATAAAGGGGACCTTCCCCGTTAGAGAGATTGTAAGTAAGCATAAGTTAAAGTTACCATATTGAAAAAATAAATCAAGTAAATATGAAAATTTGATAAAGCGTCAGAATAGTGTCAAAAATGCGGTAAAATAATGATACAATAAACTATGCGATATTGTGCATTTTCGTGTGTTTGACATGTTAGGTAAGTACGATGGATGAATGTGAGATCAATGAGATAGTAGAAAGTCGCCACCTTGATGAGTTGACTGGGCTTCATAATCTTACTGGGATTTTAGATCATCTTCAAGGACATGGGGAATTTTCTGCATCAGAAAAGTCAATAATCGTATATCTTAATGTGATGAATTTTAAGGCCTTTAACCAAAGATATGGCTTTCTTGGGGGAAATCAATATCTTAAGGGCTTGGCAGAAGAGATTCAAAGCATTTTTAAAGAAGAACTGGTAGCCAGAACTAGTGGAGATCAGTTTATTATCCTTGCGAATTCACTCGATGAAAAAAAGATATTGAAAAAACTTTCAGATCTGAGAGCTGGCGCGGTTAAGTACCAGAAGGGCCTTGTTATGCGCATAAAAGCCGGTATTTATAAGGCTGATGGCACAGAAAAAGACCCTGTTGTTATGGTGGACAGAGCCAAGATTGCCTGCGACGACATCATAAGAGTCTATGATAAGGATGACAATATCTATTCAGAAGAGTTAAATAAAAAGAATGAACTAAGGCAGTATGTGATCGATAACTTTGAAATTGCATTCAAGAAAAAATACTTCAAGGTTTATTACCAGAAAGAAGTTAGAGCACTTACAGGAAAAGTCTGCGGCTATGAGGCCCTTGCAAGGTGGAATGATCCTAAGTATGGAATAATATCACCTGGTATCTTTGTTGAGGTGTTGGAAAATGTACGCCTCATTCACAAACTTGATATCTATATGATAGAGCAGGTGTGCTCAGATCTAAGAGATGATATCGATAGCGGTTTTGCTGTGGAGCCTATTTCAATAAACCTTTCCAGACTTGATTTTGAATTATGTGACATAAAAGCTGAAATAGACAGATGTAGAAAGATATACAACATACCAAAGAATCTTTTGAATATTGAGATTACAGAAAGTGCCCTTACATCAGAAGATAATTTCCTTGGAGAGCAAATAAAAAAGCTTAGGAGATCGGGCTACCAGATCTGGATGGATGACTTTGGAACGGGATATAGTTCTTTTGGAAATCTTAAGTCTTATGACTTTGATATGATCAAGATTGACATGAGTTTTATCCGTGAATACGAGAAAAATAAGAAAACAAGAGTTATTCTAGCAGCTATCATCAGCATGGCAAAGGAACTTGGAATACACACTCTTGCAGAAGGTGTTGAGACCAAAGAACAGTACGAATTCTTAAGAAGAATTGGCTGTGAAAAGCTTCAAGGATATCTTTTTGGTACGCCAAAGCCTGTAGAAAGCTTTGTAAGGGAAGAAGATTGTAGCTTTGAAAACTGCGAAGATTTCGCATATCACTTGTATTATGACTCCATGGGTGATATTAACTTCCTTGGATCTACGCCACTTCGCCCCAAGAAAATGCAGGTGTTTAATAATGTGCCTATTGGAATATATGAGATGGAAGGTGATCATATCACATTCATCTATATTAACGATGCCTACAAGAATTTCCTCTCAAGTATCGGTGTTGCCAGCATGAAGCAGGCCAATAAGCGCAATAGAAATGCGGAAATCCCTGAAGTCAGAAAAATAGTTGAAGCGTCGCATAAAGCTGAGAAAGCAAGGGATAAACGTGGAGAGATCGATGTTATTGTTAATGGCTGCGTCATCAACTCCAAGGTAAGATTCTTGTCACGTCAGGGTAATAAGTCCGCATTTGCCATAGTATCCAGAAACGTCACGCTACATTCAGATGACAAGAAATCTGAAAATATTCAGGTTGCAATGGCGCATGTATTTAACCAGTACTTCAGAGTTGATCTTTATGACCAGGATGGTACTGTGGAGAATATCTTCCTTAACGGTGACCAGCTTGCAATCGCGGATAAAGAGATGGATGCCAAGGAAGCAGTTAAGATATATTCTGATAAGTATCTCATTAAGAAAGATAGAGCGAGATTTAGAAAATTCTATGATATCTCAACAGTACACGACAGACTTAAAGCTACAGGTGGCGATTATCTTGTAGATTATTATCATTCCGCTGTATCAACTGACAAAGGTAGAATGCAGATGTACATGATACTGCCTTTTTATTATAATGGTAGATGGAAATATATCTCATGCTGTAGATTTGCAGATGAGATAGATGACGAACATCTCTATTGATAATAGGTGGTATAGCATACACATGTTAAGGTTTTGTTTTGGGGCGTCTGGTTCGGGGAAAAGTACCAGACTTTACAATGAAGTAATCGAAAGAAGTATGAAGGATCTTGGAACGAATTATATCATCATAGTTCCAGATCAGTTCACGATGCAGACTCAGAAGGATGTAGTAAGGATGCACCCTTCCCATGCAATAATGAATATCGATGTTCTGAGCTTTGGCAGGCTTTCACATAGAATCTTTGAAGAGGCAGGCCTTAGCTCTTTTTCTGTGCTTGATGATCTGGGAAAGAGCCTTGTTCTAAGGCGCGTATCAGACATCCTGGGCGATAAACTCCCTATAATTGGCAAAAATATGCATAAACCCGGTTATATAGATGAGGTTAAGTCCACAATCTCTGAATTCATGCAGTATGGCATTGGAGATGAGGGACTGGCTATCCTTGAGGAAAAGAGCTCTAAAAAGGGCGCACTTAATGCCAAGATAAAGGATTTGAGGCTTCTCTATAGCGAGTTTTTGGCATATATAAAGGATAAATACATTACCACTGAGGAAACTCTGGATGTATTGTGCGGCGCCATACCATCATCCAAGATCCTAAAGGATAGTGTTATCGTGTTTGATGGTTTTACAGGCTTTACGCCTATCCAGTACAGAGTTATCAAGATGCTTCTTGCTGTCAGCAAAGAGGTAGTTGTTTCTTTGACTATAAGCCCAGAGGATGACCCATATACAGGCTTTTTTGAAGAGCAGGAGCTCTTTATGCTCAGTAAAAAAACTGTCTATGACCTTGAAAAGCTTGAATACAGCCTTCTTCAGGAACAGGGAGCCATCGGCGTTCCTTCATTTGAAGCATACAGAAATGCAAGAAATGAAGAAATGTCCAAA
Source organism: Butyrivibrio hungatei (assembly GCF_001858005.1). Lineage (NCBI taxonomy): Bacteria > Bacillati > Bacillota > Clostridia > Lachnospirales > Lachnospiraceae > Butyrivibrio > Butyrivibrio hungatei. The sequence continues at coordinate 773,384 of NZ_CP017831.1, forward strand.
AACCCTAAGTCTGGGGATATATTCATAACAGACAAAACCGTTAAAAGACTTGAGAATAACCCTTCACTTGCTTTTCTTGAGCAAAATCTCTTTAGATATAATGCCAACAAGTTCACAGCTGATACCAGCGGAATAGAGATCTTCAGGGCTCAGACCATAAATGAAGAAGTAAGACAGGCTCTTATTAAGATTTCTGATCTTATAAGAGATGGTGGCTATGCCTATAGAGATATTGCCCTTGTATGTGGAAGCCTTGATAGCTATGCAGATATTATCAGTAATCAGGCACGTAAATTCGATATTCCAGTTTACATTGATAAGAATAGCAGTCTGCTTCTTAATCCTATTATCGAATATATTACAAGTGCTATAAATATCGTAATCTTAGGCTATAGATATGAAGACGTCTTCCATTTTATGCGAAGTGGAATGTCTGATTTTAGTCCGGAAGATACAGATCTTTTGGAAAACTATGTAAGGGCTCTTGGCATCAAAGGCAGAAAACAATGGGAAGACCGTTTTATGAGGCGTATGCCAAAGCGCTTTGCTACGGCTAGGAAGTCTGAGAAGGCTTCAGAAAAAGAACTAGAGCTTCTTCAAAAGCTTGACCAAATGCGAGATGCGATCAGTTCGTCGCTTAAACCACTTGCTGACTCCAAAAAGGGAACAGTAAAGGACATTACAAAGGCTCTTTTAACTGTAATTGAGAGTAATAATTCCAAAGAAAAGCTTGATGCTTACAGAGATAAGTTTAAGGCAGAGGGTGATCTTAAAAAGGCAAGAGAGTACGACCAGATCTACGACAAGATCATGACACTTCTATGTCAGATGGATGGACTTCTTGGTGATGAAAAGATAGATCTTTCTGAGTATAAAGAGATCCTATCCACAGGCTTTGCAGATATTGAGGTTGGAACCATACCTCAGGATGTCGACAGGATAATCGTGGGTGATATCGAAAGAACAAGACTTTGCGAAGTTAAGGTTTTATTCTTCCTTGGTGTCAATGACGGAAATATTCCTTCAAATGCTGGTGGCGGCGGAATCCTTTCAGATATCGATAGACAGTTCCTTGCTGATGCCACCTCAAATGTTGAGCTTGCACCAACTCCGAGGCAGCAAATGTACATCCAAAGGCTCTATCTGTACATGAACCTCACCAAGCCTACAGACAAGCTATATCTTTCCTTTGCAGAACTTACTTCTGATGGAAAGAGCTTGAGACCGGCGTATCTTATATCCAAGATAACGACAATGTTTCCTAATATCCATATCTCAAGACCTGAAGATGGAGATTTTGAAAGTCAGTCAGTTAAGCTTTTAGATAGCAGAGATAAGCTTTCGGATATGATGAGGGAATATGCAAATGGCTTCCTTCGCGGCCAAGATAAAAAGAACTTTTTGACACTTTATAAGACCATAAAAGATCTCCTTGCAGAAAATGGTGATAACAGCTTTATTGATAAGATCACAGATGCGGCCTTCAAGCAATATGAAAACAGACCCCTTGCCAAGGCTATAGCTCTTACTCTTTATGGAGCAACCCTTGAAAATTCAGTCAGCAGACTTGAGCAGTTTGCATCATGCTGCTATGCACACTTTATTCGCTATGGTCTTCACCTTGAAGAGAGAAAAGAATACGAGTTTGATGTTTCGGATCTGGGTAATGTTTTCCACGCTGTACTTGAGAAGTATACCTCAGAGATCATGAGCGGAGATATAAAGTGGAGAGACTTGCCAAAAGAGAAGTCTGAGGAAATATTAAATCGTGCTTTAACAGAGTGCGTTGATGGCTACGGAGAGACAATCCTTTTAAGTAACGCCCGTAATCAATTCATGATCGAGAGGATCAGAAGGATACTTTTAAGGACAGTAGACACCCTTCAATATCAGATTTCTAAAGGAAAATTCGAGCCTGCATTTGTGGAGATGGATTTCAGAGAAGCTGGTAATATTGATGAGATCAATATAGCTCTTTCAGAAGATGAGCAAAAGAATATCACTGAGAAGATGAAACTTCGTGGAAGGATTGACCGAGTTGATCTATATGAGGATTCGGATCATGTTTATGTGAAGGTAATAGATTTCAAATCCGGTAATCATAAATTCAATGTGGCATCTTTATATTATGGTATTCAGCTACAGCTGGTCATGTATATGAATGTTGCAACAGCTGCAAGCAGGAAAATGTCTAATGGAAAAGAAGTGCTACCTGCTGCAATCCTCTATTATCATGTAGATGATCCTATGGCTGAAGGAAAAAATGATTTACAACCAGATGTTATCAATGAAGAGATAAAGCAAAAGCTTAAAATGACTGGTGTGGTCAGTGAAAAAACAGATGTCATACAGATGCTTGATGACAGCATAAATGGTAAGTCTGACATCATTCCAGTTGAGTTTAAAAAGGACGGCAGCTTATCTTCCAGATCTTCAACATTAAGTGATGCTGACTATGGAGCAATCTCCAGATTCACAGAAAAGAAGATAAGAGAGTTCGGAAAGAGCATTCTAAACGGTAATATCGAGGTTAACCCTTATGAGATGGGAGACCGGTCATCCTGCACGTACTGCTCATACCGCTCTATATGTGGATATGATGAATCTATAAAGGGATATTCCAAGAGAAATCTTGATATTTCAAGTAGCGATGCAATGGAAATCATTAAATCTGAGGATAATTAATTCTAGATTTTAGAATTGGAAAAGAGACTATGGGAGTAAATTTTACTGAAGAACAACAGGCTGTTATTGATGCAAGAGACGCCAATATACTAGTATCTGCCGCAGCTGGCTCAGGTAAGACAGCTGTACTTGTAGAGAGAATAATTCAGATGATCAGCAGCGATATGGATATTGATCATCTGCTTGTTGTGACTTTTACAAAGGCAGCTGCTGCACAGATGAAGGAAAAGATCACTCTTGCAATTCAAGAAAAATTGTTGACTGATCCGGATAATAAGCACCTTCAAAAACAGGAGACACTTATTCACAATGCTCAGATCACAACTATAGATGCCTTTTGCCAGTATGTTCTTAGAAACAATTTTAATGTAATAGGACTTGACCCTTCATTCCATGTGGGAGATGACGGAGAACTGCGTCTTCTTCAGGAAGAAGTTATGAAACAGCTCTTTGAAGATGAGTATGCTCTTGCAAAAGAAAACGGCAATGAGGATTTCCTTTATTGCATGGACTATTTTAGTACAGGAAGTAACGATAAGAAGGTTGAAGAATACATTGGAGAGCTGTATCGCTTTTCTATGAGTATGCCCTGGCCGGAAGACTGGATCGCAAGTAGAGCATCAGACTATGACCTTGGAGATAGATCTTTTGACCAGGAAGAGTGGGTAAAAGACTGCGTTACATATATTAAGAGGTCATTAAAAGAGGCTTCTCAGAAGCTTGATACAGCCATCAGAATTACCAATGAGCCAGACGGTCCATATTACTATGGTGACAGGTTCCAAATTGAAAAAGACAGTATTGATGCGGTTTTACAATATGATACCTACGATGAGCTATTTGACAGGGTTCGCGGGATTACCTTCGACAGACTTCCAGGAAAAAAGGACCCTTCCGTATCTGAGGATAAGAAGGAATATGCTAAGAGCCTTAGAGACGAAGTAAAAGAGATCGTAAAAAAACTTGTGGAGAATTATCTTGCACTTCCATCAGAAACTGTAGTTTCTCAGATGAAACTCTGTGACAGGGCAGTAAAAGAGCTGTGTAGACTTACACTTGAATACAAGAAGCGTTACGATGCCAAAAAGCGTGAGGATCAGCTCATAGACTTTTCAGATATGGAGCACTTTGCTCTGCAGATATTAGTTGAGCATCCGGGAGACACTCCATCTGCTGTAGCCCTTGAATACAGGGACTATTTCAAGGAAGTTCTTATTGATGAGTATCAGGACAGTAATAACGTACAGGAATTGATCCTTAAGTCTATTGCAGGCGAAGAGGCTGCAAAGTCTGAGAGGTTCATGGTAGGCGATGTCAAGCAGAGTATTTATAAGTTCAGGCTTGCAAGACCTGAGATCTTCATGGATAAGCTCTCATCCTATGACAAGGAAAAGGGAGCCAAGAACCATAGAATCGACCTGCACAAGAACTTTAGAAGCAGAAAAGAGGTTCTTGAGATCACAAACTATATATTCAAGAAGATAATGGGCACTGACCTTGGAGGAGTAGCTTACGACAAGGACGCAGAGCTTGTTACTGGTGCTGATTACCCGGCTGAGACCTATGGTGTAACCCCGGAACTTATGCTGATCGATGGGGAAGAGGTCTATGACGGCTCAGTAGATATGACAGCTTATGATGCCAAAGAAAAAGAGGCTCTAGCAATTGCCGGCAGGATTCATGAGCTTATGAAGGAAGACCCTGATCTAAGCTTTAAGGATATGGTTATCCTTCTTAGAAGTAATGCTGGCTGGGATGATGTGTTTAAAAATACCCTTGAATCCCAGGGAATTCCAACATATATAGAGTCAAAAAGTGGATATTTTGATGCCTGGGAGGTATCTATACTTCTAAATCTCATTTCAATTGTGGATAACCCGCTTCAAGACATTCCACTTGTAAGTGTCATGCATTCTTGCATAGGTGGTTTTTCTGATGAGGAGCTTGCAAGCATCAGGATTGCCATAGATGGGGATGAAGAACTTAGTGATGGCGACTCTTTTTACAGAGGAATCAAGGGACTTGTGGAAAAGTCTGAGGATTCATATCCAAAATTAAAAACTTTTGTGGATATGATCGAAGATTTCAGGGAAAGATCTGTCTACACTCCTGTTCATGAGCTTTTGCAGTATATAGTGGATAAGACAGGATTTGACAGCTATATCACAGCTATGCCTGCAGGAGAAAAGAGAAGAGCTAATTTGAAGCTTCTTTTGACAAATGCAGCAAATTTCGAAAAGACAAGCTTTAGAGGATTATTTCACTTTGTAAGATATATCGAGCATCTTAAGGTTGTTCAGGTGGATTACGGCGAAGCTGGCATAATAGATGAAAATGCTAATGTAGTTCGCATTATGAGTATTCATAAGAGTAAAGGTCTTGAGTTCCCTGTTGTATTCGTTGCCGGCCTTTCCAAGAACTTTAACAGAATGGATACCAAGGGCGATATCGTAACAGACCTTGACCTTGGCATAGGCGTAAAGTGCGTAGATACTGAGCTTAGAGTAAAATACGATACTCTAAAGAGAATAATGATAGCAGATAAAATGAATACAGATAGCCTTGGAGAAGAGCTTAGAGTCTTATATGTTGCCCTTACAAGAGCCAAGGAAAAGCTGATCATGACAGCATATGTCAAGAAGCTTGCAGATACTCTTATAAAGGCTGCCCGTAATCTTCCGGTAATTGCTGAAAGCGGAGAGCTACTGCCATATTCAATGAGGCTTTCCTTTTCAAGCTATTTTGATTTTATTTTGGCTGCCCTTATCAGACATCCTCAGGTAAAAGAGCTGCTTTCAAAATATGAGATATCCTTTGACAGCGTGAACGCACATTTTGACGATGAAAAACAGGTTCCGGCACTTACTTTTAAGAGCCTTTCAGATAGTGATCTTGCTGCGATAATCGAAAGTCAAGGGGTAACAGGTGTTATCAGAAGAGCAGAGCTTGAATCAGATGCTGACTTGGAATTCGATAAAGATCTTTCAGACAGACTAAAGGAAAAATTCAGCGCCATGTACGCCTTCGAAAACCTTAAGGGTCTTTTCACCAAGACAACTGTTACAGAACTTAAAAAACACATGTTAGAGCAGGAAGGTGAGGTATTTACAAAGGATATAAGTCAGGAGAATGCCCCTGTATATGAAACTGTAGAAGGTAAGCTTTCTGGAGCAGAAAGAGGTACTGCATACCATAGGATCATGGAACTTTTGGATGAGGATATTTATGGAAATGCGACATTAGCTGATCTTTCCAGAAAAGAAATAGCACAGGAAGTTGAAAAATGGCTTACTAAGAAGACTACAGAAAAGGTGATCCCTTCAGAATATGAAAGCGCGGTCAATGAATGGGACGTAGCCACATTTCTTTTGACAGACCTTGGAAAAAGGATGGGTAGAGCCTATAGAAACAATGCTCTTATGAGAGAAAGACCATTTATGATGGGAATTGACGCAGGTAGGCTTGATGAGAAGTTTCCTGATGGAGAGATGGTGCTCATACAGGGTATCATTGATGCTTTCTTTGTTGAAGATGGTGAAATAGTACTGCTGGACTATAAGACAGACAAGGTCAGCGATGAAACTGAGCTTGTGAGTCGTTATAGGATCCAGCTGGACTATTACAAAGAAGCTTTGGAAGCTTCGACAAATATGAAGGTTAAAGAAATATATATTTATTCCTTCTCTTTGGGAAAAGAGATTCCGCTTAGCTTACAGTAACTGATCTTTTAAGTGTCTTTTCATTGAGCTCGAATTTCAGGCGGTTAAGACCTGTGTGCACTGCAGGGATTGCGACAACTGCAATTGTGATGATTGCTTCAACTGCAATATATGAGCCATTGTAAAGAACTGAGTAAAGAAGTGGTGACATACCTTCTGGTGCGTAATCTGCAAAGAAGATGACACCTGAAAGTGTTGAAAATACGAATCTGCCAAAGATTCCGACAAGGTAACCAATGTACATGCCGTGCTTCTTGTTATAAAAGAAACCAGCAAGTCCCAATGCTGTAAAAGCAAGGAAGTAATCACATACAAGCTGAGGAGCACTGATGATATAAGGATCAACGATAAGCTGGAGAAGTCCATAGGCAAAGGCTGCTGACAAGCTGATCCTTGCTCCGTAGAGATATCCGATATATGTGATAAAGAACATGCTAAGAAGTGTGACTGAACCGCCCATTGGTGCCTTGAAGAGCTTTACATTAGATAAAACAAATGCAAGAGCAAGGCAAAGAGCTGATGTTGTGAGCTGCTTGATGCTGATAGAACTTTTGCCATCTTTGTTAATGAAGAAACTTACAGATAGAAGCAGCAGAACACCGAGAACTACTCCGACGATATAGCCGGCTGTTGTAAAACCGTATGTTACATAGCCGTCATCAACAATTTTTTCAAATAATAGATTCATAAAAATACCTCCCTTTACCGCATAAAGGGAGGTTATTTGTACTCACATCTAATAAAAGATGTTATAATCAATCGTGCTTCCCTACGCTGGTACTAACCAGATCAGGTAATAAGGGTTAGACGTGCATTGCACGTACACTCTCAGCATTGCTCCCCTAGCGGTTAATATGTTTTTTTTCTAGTCTTATTAAACGCTTAGCCCAGGGGTTTGTCAATAGCTCCACGGAGGTAAAAAAGTGAAAAATACTATATATGAAAACATAAAACAAACTGCAAATCCAAGGGCTATCTTGGTTGGTCTTAATGTTAATAGAAGTGAATCAGACTTTGAGAGGTCTATGGATGAGTTAAAAGAGCTCACTAAGGCTATAGATATAGACGCGGTCTGTACTGTTACACAGGCTCTTCCAAGTCCAGACAGAAGTACCTACATTGGAAGCGGTAAGGTTGAGGAAGTAAGATCCTCTCTTGATGTATTTGATGCAAATATCATCATCTTTAATGATACTCTTTCACCAATGCAGCTAAGAAACCTTGAAAAGGCGCTGGATACAGAGGTTATAGACAGAACAGGACTGATCCTTCAGATATTTGCAAGACGCGCCAAAACAAGAGAAGCTAGACTTCAGGTTGAGTATGCGCAGCTCCAATACATGCTGCCTAGACTTGCTCATATGCGAAAAGCTCTTTCAAGGCAGGGGGGCGGTAGCGGAAGATTATCCAACAAAGGTTCTGGTGAGAAACAGCTTGAACTTGATAGACGTAGGATCGAGCATCGTATGGCTGAGCTTAGAAGGGAACTTGATGCTGTTGAAAAAGAGCGTGTGACCCAGAGAGGAAAGCGCATAAATTCAGGCATGCCGCGTATATCCCTGGTTGGATACACCAATGCCGGCAAATCAACGATCATGAACAATCTTTTAAGGCTCTATGGCGGTGATGCCTATGATGAGAAGCAGGTTCTTGAAAAAGACATGCTTTTTGCAACACTTGATACTTCAGTTAGAAAGATAGCAGCTCCGGGCCGTAGACCATTTCTTTTGGCAGATACAGTAGGATTTATAAGCGAACTTCCACATTCACTTGTTAAGGCCTTTAGATCTACCCTTGATGAAGCTAAGTTTGCGGACATTCTTTTGGAAGTGATCGACTTTAGTGATCCTGAGTACCGCTACCATATGGATGTGACAAAAGAGACTCTTACAGAGATAGGTGCTGGTGACATCCCAGTTCTTTATGTATTTAATAAGTCAGACGTGGTTCAGGAGCAGCAAAAAGATAATAGTCAGCTTGTTATGGATGTTCCAAGAATGATGGATGACAGGATATACATATCAGCCAAGGCTGACGACAGCTTGGATACACTTATTGAATTTATAGAAAAGAAACTTTCAGAAAGCGAAGCAGAGTATGAACTCATCCTTCCATATTCTGAAGGGGCTGTCCTTAGCTCTTTTAACGAGAGAGGAATAGTAAAGAGTACGGAATATCTTCCTGAAGGGATCAAGATAGTAGCTACGTTGAGCGCTTCAGATGCCACTAAATATCAAGAATTTTTTTCTTGCAATCTAGGCTAAAAAGATATTTAATTGAATATGAATATTTTAGTAAAGGAAAGCGTTAAAGAATATGGAAAACCTTAAAATTCCCAAGAACTACAAATCAGCTCTAGATCTGCATGATACTCAGGTAGGAATCAAGACTGTTAAAGATTTCTTTCAGGGTATGCTTTCAACAAGACTTAATCTTCAGAGAGTTACAGCACCACTTTTTGTAATTCCTGAGTCAGGACTTAATGACAATCTTAATGGCGTTGAGAGACCAGTTTCTTTCGATATCCTCAACGAGGGTGGTCGCGAGGCTGAGATCGTACATTCTCTTGCCAAGTGGAAGAGATATGCCCTCAAGAAGTACGGCTTTAATGTTGGGGAAGGTCTTTATACAGATATGAATGCCATCCGCCGTGATGAGGTTCCTGATAATATCCACTCAATCTTTGTAGACCAGTGGGACTGGGAAAAGGTTATAGATAAAAAGGACAGAAACATCGATTTCCTCAAGGAAACAGTTCAGAACGTATACAAGGTTCTCAGAAAGACTGAGAAGTTCATGTCCATTCAGTATGATTACATCGAAGAGATCCTTCCAGATGAGATCTTCTTTATTACAACACAGGAACTTGAAGATATGTTCCCTGAGTATTCACCAAGAGAGCGTGAGTACTATATTGCCAAGGCTAAGGGCGCTGTCTGCATTATGAAGATCGGAGATCTTCTTGCATCAGGTGAGAAGCACGACGGAAGAGCTCCAGACTATGATGATTGGGAACTCAACGCTGATATCATTGTTTATTATCCGGTTCTTGACATTGCTCTTGAACTTTCAAGTATGGGTATCCGAGTAGATGCCAAGTCTTTGGAGTCTCAGCTTGAGAAGGCTGGCTGCACAGAAAGAGCTAAGCTTCCATTCCAGAAAGCTATCCTTGATGGCGAGCTTCCATACACAATTGGCGGCGGAATCGGACAGTCAAGAATCTGTATGTTCTTCCTTAGAAAGGCCCATATAGGCGAAGTTCAGTGCTCTATCTGGCCTGACGAGATGGTAGAAGAAGCAACTAAAAAAGGTATACAATTGTTATAAAAAAATCCACATTCTTTTCACATAATGGACACAATTTCAAGATATATTGTTATGAGTCCTAAATGGAGAAAGGAAGTGGCTATTATGTTTGGCAAAAAGACAATTATGCTTAAACCTAGTCAGGTTCAGGACTTTGTTAATGCAGCTACTAAATGCGACTTTGATATAGACATTTATTACAATAGATATGTAGTTGATGCTAAGTCGATTCTTGGAGTTTTCGGACTCGACCTGACAAAAGCTCTCACAGTAGAGTACAACGGATATAACGAGGAATTCGAGCAGTATCTTCAGTCTCTCGCAATTGCTTGCTGATATCATTTAATTGAATGTTCATTGTAGTACGAATAAGCTCCATGGTATACAATATACCATGGAGCTTTTCTATTGCTCCAAATGCCTTGTTTATGAGGAAGATAGATGACTATAGAGATTTCAGTCCGCGGACTTGTGGAGTTTATCCTAAGAAGCGGAAGCTTAGACAATAGAATACAGGCTTCACCTGCAGATGCTATGCAGGAAGGCAGCAGGATACACCGCATGATCCAAAAGAGCATGGGGGCTGATTATCATGCGGAAGTACCACTTAAATATGTATATAGCACTGACAAGTATGACCTTGTAATCTCAGGAAGAGCAGACGGAATCCTCGATAAATACTTTGGTGAAACAGATGTATATGATGGCCAGGAGAACTTTATTGAGGGCAAAAAAGCCAATCCTTTGATAGATGAGATAAAAGGAACCTACAGAGACCTTAAAAAAATGCAGGATCCTGTTCCAACCCACCTTGCGCAGGCAAAGTGCTATGGCGCTATATATGCCAGAGAGACAGGCTGCCCTGAGATCAATATCAGGATGAGCTATTGCAACATAGAAACAGAGGAGATGAAGTATTTTGACTACAATTTCTCAGCAAAAGAGATCATTTCCTGGTTTGATGACCTTATAGGCAGATACAAGAAATGGGCTGACTTTGAATGCGACTGGCAGGACATCAGGACCGCCTCTATTAAGGCTGTTCAATTTCCATTCCCATATAGAGATGGACAAAAAGACCTGGCAGCAGGTGTATACAGAACTATCATCCACGGCAAAAAGCTCTTTTTGGAGGCTCCAACTGGAACCGGTAAGACCATTACTACTGTGTTCCCTAGTGTCAAAGCCATGGGCGAAGGAAAGATAACTAAGCTCTTTTACCTGACAGCCAAGACCATCACAAGGACAGTGGCAGAAGAGGCCTTTAATACACTTAGACAGTTCCAGGATCTCAAGATGAAGACTGTGACCATTACTGCTAGGGACAAGATATGCTTCCTTGGAGAAGAGGAAAGAAACTGTAATCCTGAGGCTTGTCCATATGCAAATGGCCACTACGACAGAATAAATGATGCAATCTATGACATGCTGACCCATGAAGACTCTTTTGACAGGGAAAAGATATTGGAATACGCGCAGAAGCACAAGGTATGCCCATTTGAAATGTCTCTGGACATGAGCCTTTGGGCAGATGCGGTAGTCTGCGACTATAATTATGTTTTTGATCCATTTGTCTATCTTAGGAGATTCTTTGCAGAGGGCACCAAGGGAGATTATGTCTTCCTTGTGGATGAGACCCACAATCTCCTTGATCGCGGCAGAGATATGTACAGTGCTGTCCTTAGAAAAGAGAGCTTTCTGGAATTGAAAAATAGCATCAAGGAGTTCCATCCTAGCATTGCCGGGCACCTTGATAAGTGCAATAAAGCTATGCTGGAGATGAAAAGAGAATGTGATGATTGCAGGATACTGACATCTATAGATAAGCTTATAAATCCGTTAAACAGACTTTCTGGCATTATTTCAGAATATCTTGAAAATCATTCAGAAGGCCCTGGAAGAGATGAAATACTGGAGTTTTACTTTGATCTGTCCAGATTTCTTACCATATATGACAAGGTGGATGATCACTATGTGATGTATAGCGAATTTGCAGATGATGGAAGCTTTTTGGTAAGGCTTAGTTGCATTGATCCATCAAGAAATCTTGCTGAGTGCATGGACAGAGGAAGAGCGTCAATATTGTTTTCAGCAACGCTCCTTCCTATCCAATATTATAAAAAACTTCTTGGTGGAACTGATGAGGACTTCGAGATCTATGCCAAGTCCATATTTGACCCGAATAAGCTGGGACTTTTTATAGGAACTGATGTTAGTAGCAGATATTCTATGCGAAGCGATGAGCAGTATTTCAGGATCGCAGAGTACATCAATAATGTTATCAGCACCAGGGGCGGCAATTATCTTATCTTTTTCCCGTCCCATCAGTTCCTTGATGAGGTACATGAGGCCTTTATAGATAACTTTTATGATGAAACTTCAACTGAGATCCTTGTGCAAAAGAGCTTTATGAGTGAGGAAGCAAGAGAGTCATTCCTTGACAGGTTTTCTATTGGAAACAATGTGGATCTTAATGAAGTTATCCACATGGACATAGAAGTTGTGGAAGACAAGAATATACTGGGATTTTGCGTAATGGGCGGCATATTTAGTGAGGGCATAGACCTTAAGTATGACAGCCTTATTGGTGTTATCGTTGTGGGACCTGGTATTCCCATGGTCTGCAACGAGAGAGAGATAATCAGGGCTTACTTTGATGATAAGGGCGTTGATGGCTACGATTATGCCTACAGATATCCTGGTATGAACAAGGTTCTTCAGGCAGCAGGCAGGGTTATCAGAACCGAGGAAGATACTGGTGTTGTAGCACTTTTGGATGACAGATTCATGCAGGGATCCTACAGATCACTTTTTCCACGAGAGTGGAAAAACTATAAGGTGGTTTCGACTAATACGGTCAAAAACGCTGTAAGCCAGTTTTGGAGCGAAATATAGAGGATTTTCACCTTATTTTGGAATGATGATAATAAAGATTCTCAATAATGGTTTACATAAAACTAAATTCTGCGATTTTATGTAATCCGAACAACCGTTCAAATTGTAGCAATTGAATGTTCAATTTGACGTTTTTACAAAAAAATGATGTAAAAGTTTTCGATAAATGACTAATGTGTCATGTGGATAACTCTGTGGAAATTGGGGATTAGTCGAAAAACAGTTTTAAAAATACCGCTAAAATAGGGCATTTAAAAAGGGTGACAAAAATATACGAATCCCGGTGTAAAAATATATCAATGACTGATTTAGTCAATAAATATATGTAAACCAAAGATATTAGTGACGCATGTGTCATATCGACTATTTGATTGCCATAGTGTACGTTATATTGTAAAATAGCTTTAATTCAACTGTTGTCTTTGTTTGGCTTAACCATGGGGCGAGTGCATGAACATTGAAAAGTACGACTATGAAGTTCAGACTTTGAATAATGAATTGCTCACCAATAGAGGGAGTATGTCCAACAGCTATATCAATGCCTGCAACCGTTTCCTTCGCAAGGCTAAGAGTGTTGATGATCCTTCTTTGCTTGGTTATGCCTATTATCATCTTGCAGATGCGTACTATCTTGTCAGTACGGATTATCGTAAATTCAACACCAATTTACTTAAGGCAATTGAATATTTGCAGTATTCTGGGGATAAAGAGTATCTTGCCAGATGCTACAATCTTCTTGGAATAGATTCTTTAAATCATGGAAGTCCTGACCTTGCGCTTGATTACTTCCTGACAGGAATCAAGTTTTGTGACGGCCTTGAGAATAGTGGAGTTCCGGGATTTTTGGAATTTAATATAGGACAGATCTACTATGAGAGCGGCAATATCAAACAGGCTCTTAAATCTATTCAGTCAGCGTACAAGAATATCAGAAGAAACGAAAAGGAAAGTCTCTATTATAGAAACATTCTCTATTGTTATTGCTTTGAAGCTGATTGCTATATGCAGCTTAATAAACCTGACTCTGTTAAGAAGTGCCTTATGGCAATAGACCGCCTTGAGCAAAATCCTAAGGTAAACCAGGAATATATAAGCGGTGATAGTGCTATAACTGCAGCAGATATCAGGGCAAGAGGCTATTATTTTATCGGAGATATGGTGAATTTCCAGAAATATGTCTCCAAGCTTCTTAAGATGATACAAAACAACAAGTATCCCCTTGATAACATGGAAGATATCTTTGGTATGTGCAGATTCCTTATCAGGATAGGCTGGGTAGATGAGGTAGTCCGCATAGTAAAAAATACAGAGAGATCTTTAAATGATTTAAATATCCACAATCTAAAGAAAGAGCATGCAAAATTAAAATGTGAGCTCTATGAGAGCATTGGAAACAAAGCGGAGAGAGTAAAGGCGCTGGAAGAGTTCTACAGATATTCTATTGAGCAGGAAAAAGAGAGACAGGCAAATTATAAGTTCTTTACAGAATTGCGATATAAGCTCAGCAACATGGAGAAGGAGAATATAACCCTTCAGAAGCAGGCTACCACAGATTCTCTTACAGGTCTTGGTAATAGATATGGGCTTAATAAGTATGCAGACTGCGCCTTTGAAAAAGCTTATTCAGAGGGAAAATCTCTCGCTGTTGAGATCATGGATGTGGATAACTTCAAGAATTTTAACGATACTTATGGACATCAGGCAGGAGATGACTGTCTTACTCATATTGCAGGTGTCATAAAAGAGCTTAGTGACAAAAACAAGAGTATTCATGGCTTTAGATATGGTGGTGATGAGTTTGTTATCATCTATGAAGATATGACAGATGATGAAGTAATGAATTATGCCAGGGTCATTAGAGAAAAGGTTATAGAGAAGCATATTGATAATAAGGATTCTGATCTTGGAATAGTGACTGTCTCTCAGGGTATCCGTAATTCCATACCCAGAAAGGCTAATAAGCTTTGGGATTACATGTATGCTGCGGATAATGCTCTTTATGAAGTAAAAAGAAATTCCAAGGGCGAAGTAGTCCTTCTTCATAAGGCTGTTATTTCCCAGAAATCACTTGATGATGCAACTCATATTTGACAATATCTTTTTTTGCTAATATTATATTTACTATTATAAGAATAAAGGTTATGAGAAAGAGGAGTACATATCATAACACTATTTAAAGAGAAAGTGTCTGTTGCCGTTGGCTTCGCTGAGAGGATGCTGGTAGTGATGATATGGAAGGTAGCTTTTGAACCGGACACTCAGAAATGATGGCTTTTATAGCAATTTATCAATAAGTGTCCCCGCGTTATCTGCGTTATCGGATAGAGTATTTAAGTTTATCTTAGATGCTTAATGAGGCAAAGAGTATATCTTTGTGAACTAAGGTGGTACCACGTTAATTACGTCCTTAGCAGCTAATAGCTGCTAGGGACTTTTTTATTTACATTTTAACCAGTCAAAAAACACATTTTTATAAAGGAGCGGATTATGAAGAAAGAACTTGCTAAGACCTATGATCCCAAGGGTATTGAAAGCCGTCTTTACTCAAAATGGGAAGAAAAGAAGTACTTCCACGCAGAAGTAGATGAAACAAAGAAACCTTTTACAATTGTGATCCCACCACCAAACATTACTGGTAAGCTTCACATGGGACATGCCCTTGATAACACAATGCAGGACATTCTTATCAGATATAAGAGAATGCAGGGCTACAATGCACTTTGGCAGCCAGGAACAGACCATGCTTCTATTGCTACTGAGGTCAAGATCATTGACGCTCTTAAGGCAGAAGGCATCGACAAGAGAGATCTTGGACGTGAGAAGTTCCTTGAGAGAGCATGGGAGTGGAAAAAGGAATATGGCGGAACTATCATCCAGCAGCTCAAGAAAATGGGCTCATCCTGTGACTGGGATAGAGAGCGCTTCACAATGGATGAGGGCTGTAACGAAGCTGTTACAGAGGTATTCTGCAAGATGCACGAGAAAGGCTATATCTACAAGGGAAGCCGTATCGTAAACTGGTGTCCTATTTGTAAGACATCTATTTCAGATGCTGAGGTTGAGTACGAGGAGCAGGCTGGACATCTTTGGCACATCAAGTATCCTATCATCAATGAGGATGGATCTGTTTCTAAGACAGAGTTCATCGAGTTTGCTACAACTCGTCCTGAGACAATGCTTGGTGATACTGCAGTTGCAGTTAACCCTGATGATGACAGATACAAGAGCTTCAAGGGTAAGAAGGTTCTTTTACCTATAGTAAACAGAGAACTTCCAATCGTAGAAGATTCTTATGTTGATATGGAATTTGGTACTGGTGTAGTTAAGATCACTCCAGGTCACGACCCTAACGACTTTGAGGTTGGTAAGCGTCATGGTCTCGAGGAGATCAATATCTTAAATGATGATGCTACTATCAATGCTAATGGCGGTAAGTTCGAGGGCATGGATCGCTATGCTGCAAGAGAGGCCATTGTAAAAGAGCTTGATGAGATGGGACTTTTAGTTGAGATTGAAGACTATTCTCACAACGTTGGTACACATGACAGATGTCACACAACTGTTGAGCCTATGATCAAGGCGCAGTGGTTTGTTAAGATGGACGAGCTCATCAAACCAGCAGTTAAGGCTGTTAAGGAAGGCGAGATCAAGCTTATTCCACCTAGAATGGAAAAGACATACTTCAACTGGACAGATAATATCCGTGACTGGTGTATTTCAAGACAGCTCTGGTGGGGACACAGAATTCCTGCTTACTACTGCGACAAGTGCGGAGAAGTTGTTGTTTCCAAGACAGCTCCTACAATTTGTCCTAAGTGCGGAGAAACTCACTTTACACAGGATCCGGATACACTTGATACATGGTTCTCTTCAGCTCTCTGGCCATTTGAGACACTTGGCTGGCCACATGACACCAAGGAACTTAAGTATTTCTTCCCTACAGATGTCCTTGTAACTGGTTATGACATTATCTTCTTCTGGGTAATCAGAATGATCTTCTCAAGTTACGAGAACATGGGAACATACCCATTCCACACAGTTCTTTTCCATGGACTTGTTAGAGATTCTCAGGGACGTAAGATGAGTAAATCTCTTGGAAATGGTATCGATCCTCTTGATATTATTGAGAATTACGGAGCAGATGCTCTTAGACTTACTCTTATTACAGGTAATGCACCAGGAAACGATATGCGTTTCTATAATGAAAGAGTGGAGAATAGTCGTAACTTTGCAAATAAGGTATGGAATGCTTCAAGATTCATTATGATGAACATGGCTGACGATGCTAAGAGTGCTATCCACCAGGATATGCCTGCAGGACTTGAGCCAGTTGATAAGTGGATCCTTTCTAAGCTCAACAACACTATCAAAGATGTTACAGAGAACATGGATAAGTACGAGCTGGGTATCGCAGTTCAGAAGGTTTATGACTTTATCTGGGATGAGTTCTGTGACTGGTACATTGAGATGGTTAAGCCTCGTCTCTACAATTCAGATGACAAGGCATCTCATGAGGCAGCTCTTTGGACACTCCAGACTGTTCTTATCAATGCGCTTAAGCTTCTTCATCCTTATATGCCATTCATCACAGAAGAGATCTTCTGCACTATGCAGGATGAAGAAGAGTCAATCATGATCTCTGACTGGCCTGTTTACAAGGATGAGTGGAACTTCGCTTCTGACGAAAAGGCTATTGAGACTATCAAGGAAGCGGTTCGTGGAATCCGTAACGTTCGTACACAGATGAATGTTGCTCCATCACGTAAGGCTAAAGTATTTGTAGTAAGTGATAAGGAAGACGTTCTTGATATCTTTAGAACTGGTAAGCTCTTCTTCGAATCACTTGCTTATGCATCTGAGTCTGCTTGCCAGAATGACAAGTCAGGAATCGCAGATGACGCTGTATCTGTAGTACTTGCTGATGCTACAGTATATATTCCATTCTCTGATCTTGTAGATCTTAGCGCAGAAATTGAGCGTTTAACAAAAGAGCAGAAGAAACTTGAGGGTGAGCTTAAGAGATCTCAGAACATGCTCAGCAACGAGAAATTCTTATCTAAAGCTCCTGCTGAGAAGATTGCTGAAGAAAAAGAGAAGCAGCAGAAGTATCAGCAGACTTACGATCAGATCACAGAAAGACTTAGCCAGCTTAAAGGCTGAGATAGATTTGATATGTCAAAGAATTTAGGCTGAGATAGATTTTGATTATTTCATAAGCACTTTATGCACGCTTTCGCTTCTTAAAAAACGTAGCAGTACTAATGCCATAAAAAACATGGCATAAGTACTGACGTTTTTTAAGAGCATAAAGATGTCTTATGAAATAACACAAAATCTTTTTTCTGCTACTTAACTTTTTACATTAGAAAATCTGTATATTTTTTTGTGATAAAATAAAACATAACTAGTATTTTAGTATTAAAGTTGTGTTGGGTTGAGGGGCTTAACTACGACGTATAGTAGGGATGGCTATGGAAGATATTGTTAGAGGGAAAGTGGAGGAGTTCATTTCACGCTTTGACAACGGAGAAAGTATCTCGTTGGATGAGTGTGAGTCTTTTCTCAATGAAATTCCCGGATTTACAGATAAACATACAATTGAAGATACCAGAGATTTTCTAGCATTTCTTGGAAATCCTGATGAGAATATGAAGATCATCCATGTGGCTGGTACAAATGGTAAAGGATCAGTATGCTGCTATGTGACTAATATCTTAAATGCAGCAGGATACAGCGTTGGAACCTTTACTTCACCGCATCTTGTCAGTATCACTGAGAGATTTAGCGTGGATGGCAAGAATATTTCCGATAAGATATTTCTGGAAGTATTTATCGAGCTTTTGAACAGGGTGCTTGAATATGATAAGGAAGATTATTTCCCTACATATTTTGAGTTTCTCTTTTTTATGGCTATGATCTTATACGATGTATATCCAGTGGATTACCTCGTTTTAGAGACAGGGCTTGGAGGCAGACTTGATGCTACCAATTCTATCAGCAGTCCTGTACTTAGCATCATCACTGAGATTGGCTTTGATCATATGCAGTATCTTGGTAATACCATTGAGGCTATTGCAGGTGAGAAGGCAGGAATCATCAAAAGAGGCGTTCCAGTAGTCTTTTTTGACAAACAAAAAGAAAGCTCAGAGACGATCAAAAACAAGGCTCTTGAACTGGATACAAGAGCAATAATGGTAGAAGATAAAAACATTGAAAATGTAAGCACTATCAGAGACGAATCAGGAAACAAATACATTGCTTTTTCATATAATTCCCTTTATGATAAATATGTTGACCTGAAATTATCAACAGAGGCTAGATATCAGGCTGAAAATGCGGCTTTAGCCGTGACAGCTGCTGAGCTTTTAAGGGATAGTGGTGCTAAGATCTCTGAACTTGATATCCGCGAGGGACTGCTAAGTGCCAAGTGGGAAGGCAGAATGGAAGAGATCCATCCAGGTATCTACGTTGATGGTGCTCATAATATAGATGGTATGGAGGCTTTCCTTGATACTGTCAAAGAGATTCCATCCGAAGGCAGAAAGCTCCTTTTATTTGGAATAGTTGGTGACAAGCAATACAGGGACATCATATGCAAAATACTCTTAAGTGGTGAATTTGATGCCATCTATGTGGCGGTCTTAGAGACTTCCAGATCAGTTTCAGTTGCTGATCTTAAGACAGCCTTCGAAGACTGCAAGGAGGAACATCATATCTTTGGCGTTCCGATCAAATATTATACCAATGTAAGAGATGCAATTACCGATATAGTAACAATGAGGAAATCAGGAGACATCGTGTTTGGCGCTGGATCACTGTATCTTGCAGGACAGATTAAAGCCATAATGTGATGCAGAGGATTTATCTATGCTTAATTTTGAAGAAGAATTAAAAAAATTCAAACCAAGTCTTGAGATAGAGGATGCTGAGGATATTATTTATAATCAGGATCTTGATGATATGTCTGATGTTTTGGTCAGACTCCTTAAGGACGCAGGACAGGGAACTGACAATCAAAGAAGGACAAAGTAATAATGAAATGTAATCGTTGTGGGACAGAGCTTAATAAGGGGGATATCTGCCCAGGATGTGGAGCAAATGTCAGGACTTATAGGAGACTTGTGAGTCTTTCTAACGTTTATTACAATGACGGTCTTGAAAGAGCCGGAGTTAGGGATTTAACAGGTGCTACAGAAGCTCTCAAGCAGAGCCTTAAGCTCGATAAGAATAATATAGATGCCAGAAACCTTCTGGGCCTTATTTATTATGAGACCGGGGAGGTTGTTGCTGCGCTTTCAGAATGGGTTATCAGCAAGAACTTAAAGGCAGAGGATAATATTGCTGATTATTACATGGATACTGTAAGAAACAGCCCATCCAAGTTAGATGATATCAACCAGACAATCAAGAAGTTTAATATTGCGCTTAATTATTGCCATCAGGACAGTCTTGACCTTGCTGTTATACAGCTCAAGAAAGTGCTGTCTCTTAATTCTGGCTTTATTAAGGCGCATCTTTTGTTGTGCCTTTTATACTTAAAGGGTGGTAACTGGGATAGAGCCAAGATTGAGGCTCAGAAATCACTTAAGCTTGATACAGGCAATGTTCTTGCCAAGAAATATCTTAAGGAAGCAGATAGTATGTTGCTTCCAGGTGAAAGTGGCAAGCTTGTTTCAGACATTGCCGCAGCTGATAGTGATGATGTTATCAGATACAATAGTGGCAATGAGATGATCATTCAGCCAGTCAAGAAGTCTGCCATTACCAGAACAGGCTCTATTTGGGGTATCGTTCTTGGAATAGTTCTTGGTCTTGCTGCTGCATGCTTTTTGATCCTCCCACAGAGAATCGTCAGCATTAACTCCAGCAACCAGCAAAAGATCACACAGATCAGTGAAGAATCAGATGCCAAGTCAGCCAAGATCAATGAGTATGAGCAGCAGATAGCTACTCTTCAGACTCAGATCGACACTCTTCAGACTCAGGTCACTGATTATGAGGGTGTTGACTCAACATCAGCAGCTATGAACAGTCTTATGAAGGCTGTAAGCATATATCTTGCAAATCCTTCAGATGTAGAAGGAATGGCAAAGGCCCTTTCTAAAGTAGACCTTGATGCCATTGGAGATGATGTATCTCCTGAGTTTAAGAGTCTTTATGACAGCTTAATGTCACTGGTAGGACCACAGCTTGCGACATCTTACTATAATACAGGATATGAAGCTTATAAGTTAGATGACTATGCGACTGCTATCGCCAACCTTTCTAAGGCATATCAGTACAACAGTGGTGATGTTAATACACTGTATTATCTGGCTAATTCGTACTATGCAAATGGGGATATTGACAAGGCAAAGGAATCTTATGACCTTGTAGTCAATAACTTCCCTAACACTCAGAGTGCTCAGGCAGCACAGACCAAACTTGCGGAGATCAACAACTCCGGTAATTGATGTAGTTTTTGATTTATATATAGGATTGATAGTGGGGAAATGATAAATTTTTCGGATTTAACTTTTATTTTTAGGTTTTTACCGGTTTTTCTTATAGCTTATTATCTGACTCCCATTACATATAGAACGTGGACACTCTTAATTGGTAGCCTTGCTTTCTATGCAGTAGGGGATATCAGATTATTTCCAGCTCTCTTGGGAGCTGTACTTGTTAACTATTTATTTGGCAGAGCAAATTTTGGTGAGAAGAAAAAGCTTCTTCTTGCCTTTGCTGTGTGTCTTGATGCATTGATGCTGATCGAGTTTAAGCTTATCGGTCAGTTCATCAATAATTCTTTTCTTCCAATAGGAATCAGCTTTTATACTTTCAAGATGATTTCTTATCAGGTGGATATTTACAAAGGCAAAATTGAAAAGGAGCCAAAGTTTGTAGACGTTGCGGCCTATTTCACCATGTTTCCACAGGTGACATCAGGTCCTATTATGCGTTATTCAGATTTTGAGGCATTAGAGCTCAAAGAGAAGTTTGGCGACATTTTAGAGCAGATTGAAGATGGCCTTAAATTCTTTGTTCTTGGATGTGGCTTTAAGGTTCTCCTTGCAGATCACTTTGCTATGCTCTGGAAGGATATCGGAACTATCGGCTATGAGAGTATCTCTACACCTCTTGCCTGGATTGGTGCCGTTACTTATTCACTTCAGCTTTATTACGATTTCTGGGGATATTCACTTATGGCAGCCGGATTAGGCGTTATGCTTGGATTCCCATTTATCACAAACTTTGACCAGCCTTATAGTTCAGGCAGTATTTCTGAGTTTTATCGCAGATGGCATGCTACTTTAGGTTCATGGTTTAAGGATTATATCTATATTCCTCTTGGAGGCAGCAGGAAAGGAACAGGAAGAACATTCCTTAATCTCCTTGTTGTTTGGCTTATTACGGGCTTTTGGCATGGAGTTACACTTAACTTCATTTTGTGGGGACTTATCCTTTTTGTTTTTATCGCTCTTGAGCATTTCGTGATAATGCCAAAGCTTCCCAAAACTCTTGGCAAGATCATAGGTAAGGTAAATGTATTAGTATTTATCCCACTTACATGGGTAATATTTGCAATAGCCAATCCTATGCAACTTCTTGAGTATTTCAAGAGACTGTTCCCATTCTTTGGAGAGGGAATCTCAGTCAACCAGAATGACTTTATCAAGAATCTTGGTATCTATGGCGGTTTCCTTACTGTAGGTATCATACTTCTTTTACCTGGTCTGTATAGATTTTTTGTAAAAAATAGAAAACACCCTGTTATAAATGTGTTTTTATTTATACTGTTCTGGGCATGCATATTTAGCTTGTCCAATGCAGCTGGCAATCCATTCATGTATTTTAAATTTTAGATAGGAAAGAAAAAATGTGGTTTAAAAAGAGCCCGCTTCTCATTGGAGTAGTGGTATTTACAATCTTAATATCGGGCATCTCTTTTGGACTTAAAGATACTGTGTATCAGGAGTACAGCATCAGCATGGGAGCTGACACGCCAATCCTTAGCCTTTTCTTTAAGGGACTTAGTGAGGGCGTATACCCATGGAGTAGCGCTCCTATAGAGGAACCTATTGAATTAGTAGAAGACGATGTTGAAACTGAGGACATTGCAGAGGTTGTAGAGGAACCTGTAGAAGAGCCTGTTACCGATGTTTCTGCTAATGATGTTTCAGGTAATGACGTATCTGGCAATTCAGAGGATGAAACATATGAATTTACAGAAGTAACAGATGACTATTTCTGTGATGCACTATTTATTGGAGATTCCAGAACTGTAGGTCTTTCAGAGTATTGCGAGGAGCTTGATTCTAGGGCAACTTTCTATGCTAAGGTTTCACTTACTATATTTACTGCAATGAACAAGGAATTTGTTAAGACAGAAGATGGCAGAAAGATCACAGTTGATCAGGCACTTTCAGAGCATCAGTTTGCCAAGATCTATATTATGCTGGGACTTAATGAGATTGGTACTGGTAATACAGAGTATTTCTGCAATAAATATAAAGAAGTTCTTGATAGGATCAGGGAACTTCAGCCAGATGCCATCATCTATATCCAGGGCATCATGCATGTAACAGCCCATAAGAGTGATAATGACAAGCATTTTAACAATACAAACATCAATGAGAGAAACGAAGCATTATCTCAGTTTGCTGATAACAAGACAATATTCTATATTGATATGAATGAAGCGGTTGACGATGAAAATGGAAATCTCTTGTCAGAACTGTCCTTTGATGATGTTCATTTAAAGGCTTCTTCTTACGAGAGATGGCACCAGTATTTGCTACAACACGCTATTGTTAAGTAATAAGAGAAGGTGATAAAATGGCTAGAGAAATGACATTTAAGATGGAACGACCGGGACTTTTACATGAAGGTGATCATGTAACTGTGACAGAAGGCGTTCTTCCCAGTAACTATTACTATACTATTGACCCTTCCCTTGCAATGTCAGGAAACTTCCCTTTCCGCGAGCGTATGCTGGAAAGAGAAGGTGTAGTGACCAAGGTTGAAGAAAACGCAAGAGGATTCTATGTAACTGCTTTGTTTGGTGAAAATCAGGCAGAGTAGAACGTATTATAAGGAGGAGACAAAATGGAGTACATTTCAACAGACAAAGCACCAGCAGCAATCGGACCATATTCTCAGGCTATCAAGGCAGGAGATTTCTTATATGCTTCAGGACAGATCCCTATCAATCCTGAATCAGGTGAGATTGATACTACGACTATTGCAGATCAGGCTGACAGAGTTTGCCGTAATATTGGTGAGATCCTTAAGGCTGCAGGAACTGATTATGAGCATGTAGTCAAGACAACTTGTTTCCTTGCTGAGATGAGTGATTTTGCAGCATTCAACGCTGTATATGAGAAGTATTTTACTGGCAAGCCAGCTAGAAGCTGTGTTGCAGTCAAGCAGCTTCCTAGAAACGTTCTTTGCGAAGTGGAGATCATCGCATATTTAGGAAAATAATAGGGGACATTTATGAAGCTTAAAACAGCGATCTGCGCTTTAGCTTTAACAATGATTCTTTCTGGTTGTGGAAGTTTGTCAGGGGGACACAATATCGATTCAGGTTTTGCATACATCGAGAGTCATCAGTATGATAATGCTCTCGAGAGTTTTAGTGTTGCCGAAGAGAAGGGTGAAGACGCCTGCCTTATCCACAGAGGAAGAGGTATAGCTTATCTTTATAAAAATGAATACGAGCTGGCAGTTAATGAGCTGCTGGCTTCTTTGGCTACTGACGAGGGAATAGTTGATGATATGGACTTTGACACCAATTATTACCTGGCAGAAGCCTATTACAAGCTTGGTGAATACAACAAGGCAAAAGAGGTTTATGATGCCATCATTGGTCTTCGCAGCAAGGATAGTAATGCTTACTATCTTAGAGGAACTGCGGAACTTGCAGCCGGTGACCATGACCTTGGGTATGCTGATTTTACCAAAGCAATCTCTTTGAATCCCAAAGATTATTCAATGATGATAATGATATGCAAATCTCTTGATGAGCAGGGCTATGGAGAAGAGGGCAGATCCATTTTGAGTAAAGCCATGGAAAATGGAAGCGACTTCATGTCCAACTATGAGAGAGGACAGATCTATTTTTATCTTGGGGACTATCAGAGTGCGGTCCAGTATCTTGAGACTGCCAGCAATGAAAGAGACCAGGATAAAGAACCTGTTATACTGATGCTTGGACATACTCTTGAGACTATGGGAGACTATTCAACTGCCTGCAGCAAATATTCTAATTATTTAAGGGATAATCCAAGTAGCGCAGTAGTCTACAATAGACTTGGCATGTGCCAGATAAAGCTTGCAGATTATGAGTCGGCGGTGGCTTCTTTTGAGGCAGGCATTGCAATAGATGATAAGGCTATGAATCAGGCTCTTACTCTTAATCAGATCACTGCATATGAATATATGGGCGAGTTTAATCTTGCTTCTTCACTTATGACCACTTATCTTGAGACATATCCTGAAGATGAGACTGCCATAAGAGAAAATATCTTTTTATCTACAAGGTAACAGACTTAGGGGAGAATATTATGAAAATATCTGTATATAACGATTGGGATCATGTGCCAAAGGCTGAGAGCGAAGGTCAGGACAATGTGGTACTTGCCTGGGATGGTGAATACAGAAAGGGCGATATCATCGAGTTTTCCGGCATTGAACCTGACAATTTTTATGTAGTCAAGGTTGACGCTGCCATTGATCCGGCACTTGTGTATATAACAGAGGAGACTGTGCTTTTTACAGTTCCCTTTTATGAGAAAAAGACCAGCTACAATCCTTTAGCTTTCTTTGGTAACAGACATTATGTCAGCATCAGAGCAGCTTTTTCTTTTGAAGTAGAAGGATATCGCAATGTAGCAGCTAATCCATTTGATCAGCACGAGGTATCAGGAGTTTATCCTCATGCCAGTGCCAATGTAGAAACAAGAGGGGAGGCAGTATTTGCAGCTAGAAATGCTATTGATGGCTGTATAGCAACTCTTTCTCATGGAGAATGGCCTTATGAATCCTGGGGCATCAACAGACAGGATGATGCAGAGTTTACCCTTGACTTTGGAAGAGAAGTAGACTTTGACCAGATAGTTCTTTATACAAGAGCTGATTTTCCACACGATAACTGGTGGGTAGAGGCTACATTTACCTTCTCTGATGGAACAACAGAAGTTGTTCAGATGGATAAAAAGGTGGCAGAACCACATGTTTTCCATATTGAGAGAAAGGGTATCACTTGGATCAAACTTGGCAAGCTTATCAAGGCTGATGATCCAAGCCCGTTCCCGGCTCTTACACAGATTGAAGTTTATGGAAGCGAATCCGCCGGGAGGTAATGGATTATGGAACACAGGTCCATAGTAGAGGAATATTTAAAAAAGACAAAGGGTGCAGGTCTTTATGACGTCTATCCTGATATATCAGATAGAGACAGGTGGGATGCACTTTCTGATACTCTTAAGACGAGTCTTATAAATGCTGGAGAAGAGGCTTTAAATGAGCCTTGGACCCAGCTTCTTATTTCTGACTTCAGAGAATTCACCAAAACTGGAAACAGAGTTCAGTTCGAGGATAAGTATTTTCCACGAAGAAGAAAACTAAATAAGCTTGTAATGGCTGAGTGTGTCGAGAATAAAGGAAGATTTCTTGATGCCATTCTGGATGGTCTGTATCTTATTCTTGAAGAGACCACCTGGTGTCTTCCACCTCATACAAGTTATGAGCGTGACGCTTCTCAGGAGACTATGCCGGACCCAACAAGACCTATCATAGATCTTTTTGATGCCGAGTCTGGTGCTGAGATAGCTGTTTGTGAGTATCTCTTAAGACCAGTTTTCCAGAAGATAAGCCCATATATCAGTCTCTATGTCAATGAGAGATTGAAGGAGCGCATCTTTGAGCCATATCTTAACCAGCACTTCTGGTGGATGGGCAATGGCAAGGAGCCAATGTGCAACTGGACTGTATGGTGTACTCAAAACGTACTTTTTTGTGCATTTACAAGACCTGAAGGCTTCTTTTCACAGGAGGTTATGAGAACTTTTCTTGATAAAGCAGCTCTTTCCTGTGACTATTTCCTTGATGAATACGGAGATGATGGTGGATGCGATGAGGGAGCACAGTATTACACTCACGCAGGACTTTGCCTTTATGGATGCCTTGAGGTTATGAGCGGTGTACTTGGAAAAGAGAGTCCTTTTACCGGAGTGTTTGCTGATAAGCTCATCAGAAATGTGGCAAATTACATCGTTAAGATGTATGTAGGAAACGGCTACTATGTCAATTTTGCTGATTGCAGCGCCCTTCCTGGAAAAAGGACTGCAAGGGAATTCCTTTTTGGAAAGGCAACAGGCGATGAAGTACTTTCAAGCTTTGCTGCGGAGGATTTTAAGACCGAGACTGCAGATCAAAAACTTATATCAGATGAGATAAATCTCTTTTACCATGTGTGGCAGGCTTTTGCCTATGATGAAATGGCAACTTATAAGAAAACTGAGGGCCTGGCTGAGGATACTTTCTTTGAAAGCGTGGGACTTTTAGTGGCAAGAGATGATACCTATGTACTTGCAGCCAAAGCTGGAGATAATGCAGACAGTCACAATCATAATGACGTAGGTTCTTTTACCGTGTATAAGGGAGGAAAGCCTTTCCTCATAGATCTGGGAGTTGGAACCTATACCAAGAAGACCTTCTCAGACCGAAGGTATGAGCTGTGGACCATGCAGTCTCAGTTTCACAATCTTCCAACATTTATCGACAGCGATGCTTTTGATGACAAGGTGGCCGGACTTGGAAGAGATTCGGAGTCTGACAGCCATGATGAGCACGTATATATGCAGCATGACGGGGAAAAGTATGCCGCAAGGGTTGTGAAATGTCTTTTATCAAAAAATACAAATAGTGGGATATCTTCACTTTCTATGGACATCGCAGATGCATACGAGAGCTGCAGGATAAAGAGCTACAAGCGAGATATCAGCCTTAATAAGGGCGCGAATATTGTGGTTAAAGATGAGTTTGAAGCTGACGCTGGCTGTATCTTGAGTCTTATGACCTATGAAAAGCCGGTTGTTTCTGGTGACAGATCAGTTATTTCTGTGGAAAACACAGGTAAGATCTCGATTGATGGTGGAAAAGTATTAGAAATTCAGGAATATCCAATAACGGATGAAAGACTTGCGCTTGCCTGGAAGCATGAGGTTTACAGAGTTTTAGTAAAGCCTTATGACAGAAAGCTTAAGCTTACAATAGAATAAGTCAAATTAATGCAAAAAGAGGTATGAGTAATGGGTTTATTAAATGCAGAAGATGAAAAGTGGGTCAAAGAAACCCTTAAAAAGATTGAAGATAAGATGGTTCCTGTAACTGAGAGAAACAGAAACAAGATTCCATATACAACCGATGAGAATGGCAGATTTGACGACAGAGCCGGCAAAAACGACATCTGCTGGTGGACAAATGGATTCTGGGGCGGCGAGATGTGGCAGCTCTATAAGCTTACAGGAAATGAGATGTTTAAAAAAGAGGCTCTCCAGGTAGAAGACAAGATGGATGCAGCTTTCCTTAACTACAACGGAATGGATCATGACGCTGGATTTAGGTGGCTTCCTACAGCTGTTATAAACTATAAGCTTTATGGCGGCGAAGAGTCCAAGAATAGAGGCCTTTTGGCAGCAGCTTCTCTTGCAGGCCGTTTTAACTTAAACGGTAACTTTATAAGAGCCTGGAACGACTGGGGAGATGGCAGAGATACCACAGGCTGGGCAATCATTGACTGCATGATGAATCTGCCTCTTCTATACTGGGCATCTGAGGAGCTTAAGGATCCTAGATTTAAAGAGATTGCCATAGCTCATGCCAATACAGCCATGAAGAACTTTGTAAGGGAAGACGGTTCCGTTAGACATATTGTGGGCTTTGATCCATTTACTGGTAAGTTTGACAGAGAGTACGCAGGACAGGGATATTCAGAAGGCTCATCCTGGACAAGAGGCCAGAGCTGGGGAATCTACGGCTTTACTCTTAGCTATATCTACACA
Source organism: Butyrivibrio hungatei (assembly GCF_001858005.1). Lineage (NCBI taxonomy): Bacteria > Bacillati > Bacillota > Clostridia > Lachnospirales > Lachnospiraceae > Butyrivibrio > Butyrivibrio hungatei. The sequence continues at coordinate 802,038 of NZ_CP017831.1, forward strand.
GGTGATGAGAAGTATCTTGAAACTGCACAGAAGATCGCAGATTACATTCTTTCTGCAATGCCAGAGACCTTCCTTGTGCCTATCGATTACAGACAGCCAAAGGAAGATGATCTTGAGGATTCAACAGCTGCAGCCATTACTGCAGGCGGCTTTATAGAGCTTTCAAAGTGTCTTGATAAGCTTGGTGAGACTAACAAGGCAAAAGAGTACCTTGAGGCAGCAGTTAAGCTTCTTAAGGCTCTTGATGGACATAGCTGCGACTATACATTAGATAGAGACAACATCCTTACAAGAGGATCAGTTGATTACCATGGAAATGGCCACCACATTGCTATCATCTACGGTGACTACTACTATATCGAAGCACTTATGAAGCTTACAGATACTGCACTTACAGTATTTTGATGCAATTGGAGGAGATCATGAAATTCACACCAAGTCATACTAACTTTGAACTTAGCCCATATACAGGACTTGATAGAGATAGCTGGATAGAAGCTGCCCAGTACCTTTTAGCAGGTATCTTTAACAACATCAAGGATAGCGAAGCACCAGTAGTTATGCCAAGATATGAGACAGAGGTTACTTATCCTTCCAAGGATGCGCCTCTTTGGAGAATCAAGGCAGAGGTTTTTGAAGGACTTTGCAGATCATTTTTTATTTCTGCGCCACTTATTCATATTAAGCCGGATCTTGAGCTCAATGGCATAGGTGTCCGCGAATATTACAAGAAGCAGGTTCTTTACGCAGTTACTAAGGGCGAAAAGAACTATGTTCTCAATTACTCGGACATGAGAGAACTTGATAAGAGCGGTAATCCTGTGGCTGTTTATCAGCAGACCGTTGAGACAGCGGCACTTGTGATCTGCCTTTGGCTTTCTAAGGATGAGATCTGGGAGACCTATACCCAGGAAGAAAAAGATAGGATAGCAGCCTTTTTAACTGACTTTGCTCATGCCAATACAGTTCCTCAGAACTGGCGTCTTTTCAATATGCTTGATATGGCGTTTCTCTATATGAACGGCTACGACATCGATGAAGACATCATGAGAGACCACGCTCAGAACATCCTTGCTTATTATGCAGGTGATGGCTGGTATAGAGACGGTCAGTCTTTTGACTACTACTCATGTTGGGCATTTAACATGTACACAGCTATCTGGAATGAATGGTATGGCTATGAAAAAGAGCCTTATATTGCCCAGAAATTTGAAGATAACTCCAATGAACTTATGAAGACCTATCCTATGTTCTTTGACAGGGACGGCTTTACAAACATGTGGGGCAGAAGCGGTATTTACAGAAATGCTGCTACAAGTGCCTTTGACGGCAACCTTATGATGAAGAATTCCAGCATCAATCCTGGACTTGCAAGACGTATATGCTCAGGCTCACTTCTTCAGTTCTTTAGCAGGGATGATTTCCTTTGGAATGGAGTGCCAACTCTTGGCTTCTATGGTCCATTTGTGCCTCTGGTTCAGGGATATTCCTGCGCAGAATCACCTCTTTGGCTTGCTAAGGCTCTTTTATGCCTACATTTACCAGCTGACCACCCATTCTGGACTGCCAGGGAAGAGAACGGTATCTGGGATCAGTTAAAAGAAAGAGAGACTTTAGTTACAACTCTTAATGGGCCTGCCCTTTGCATGGCAAACCATGAAGCTAACGGGATCACAGAGCTTAGAACCGGTAAGATCGTTAAGCATAAAGAAGATGCCCACGGCATGTGGAATTACAGTAAGCTTGTGTTTAATTCAAAATTCCCTTGGGAATCAAGACCTTGCGAGGGAGTCGAATCTCAGCAGTATGTGATTACTTATCTTGACGAAGAGGGGGCAAAGGGACTTGCAGCTAATGCTACATTTTGGCATGGGGAGAAGGCTGATGTCCTTTACAGAAGACAGTTCTTTGAATATGAGACAGAGACAGAAACTCATTGGAGAACAGCACTTAATATTGCAGACTTTGCTGTTCCTTATGGTATTTTCCGCGCGGACAAGATACGTCTTTTCAGAAGACCTGTCCGCATAACTCTTGGAGCGTTTGGCTTTCCTGACAATGGAACAGAGGTCATAGAGAAGGAAAAAGACGGCTACAAGGCTGTGATACTGAAGGGGCACGATCATACAGGAAAAGAAAAACAACTTGCCTTTACAATTATGGACGGATGGGATAATATCCAAATAATAAAAAGTACTGATACAAATCCTGACAGTAAAAATTCCATAGTTCTTTTTGCAGATACCAGAAGAAACAAGCAGTATGGTTATGAGCCATATTTCCTGATCTCGCAGGTTATTACCAAGGAGAGCCTGGATGATTTTGACGAGAATGATATTTTCCCAGTTAAGGCTATTGAATATACAGACCCTCAGAAATGCGGAGGATACGGTCCAGTAACCATAACACTCAAAGATGGAACTGTAAGGACTATTGACTTTGACTTGATGGAGGGTAATTTGCAACTATGACATACCAGATCAGAATTGCTACACCTGAGGATGCTAAAGAACTTCTTGATATTTACAGGTATTATGTTGAAAACACAGCTATAACTTTTGAATATGATGTTCCTTCTGTGGAGGAATTCAGAGGCAGAATAGAACGTGTACTAAAAAAGTTCCCTTATTTAGTAGTAGAGGGAGAGGGCAAGATCTACGGATATGCCTATGTTAGTCCATTCAAGGAAAGAGCTGCTTATCAGTGGGCAGTTGAGACTTCTATCTATGTGGCAAAGGATGCCAGAAGAGATGGAATTGGACGCATGCTCTATGAGGAACTTGAAAAGCGCCTTAAAGAGATGGGAATTCTTAATCTTAATGCTTGTATCGGTTACCCAAACGGGGCTGAAGATGAGCACTTGAATTATGATAGTGTAAGATTCCATGAGAAGATGGGATATTCTATGGTTGGCGAGTTCCACCAGTGCGGCTACAAGTTTGGCAGATGGTACAACATGGTCTGGATGGAGAAGTTAATAGGAGAACATGTGAATGATCCAGCTTGCGATCGTTGAAGATGAAAATTCATATGCTGATCAGCTGATAGAGTTTGTAAAAAAATATCAGTCAGAGAGCGGAAAAACTTTCAAGATAACCAGATTTAAGGATGGTGATGAGATTACCAATGGATATCGTGGACAGTTTGATATTATCCTTATGGATATTGAGATGAAGCTCATGGACGGTATGACGGCAGCAGAGGAGATCAGAAAACTCGATCAGGACGTTATCATTATGTTTATTACTAACATGACTAATTACGCTATCAGGGGTTATCAGGTTGATGCCCTTGATTACGTACTTAAGCCAGTTAGTTATTTTGCTTTTTCTCAGAAGCTTGGAAGAGCTATATCCAAGATGAAGAATAAGAGTACCAAGACTATATCAATAGAGATGCAGTCTGGCGTAAAAAAACTCGATATAGACAATGTCTTTTACATTGAAAGTGAAGGACATAATCTTAACTTTTATACCAGTGGAGGGGAGTTTTCTATAAGGGGGAAGTTAAAAGACTTTGAAGAACAGCTTGTCCCCTACAATTTCTTTAGGAGTAACAAGGGATATCTTGTTAATCTTAAATATGTGGATGGCGTGGAAAATGGCAGTTGTCTCATTGCTGGCAAGCAGCTTCTTATCAGCAGAGCCAGAAAAAATGATTTTATGACTGCCCTGACTGAGTATATGGCTCAGTAATTTAAAGGAATTCACATGGAAAATATTTATCAGGATATACCACGATTATATACAGCCCTTGCCGAATGGCTGGCTTGTATGATCTATTGTCTGGTATTAAAAAGAAAAATTGGAAACAAGACCTTTATTATCTTTTCTGTGCTTGCTTTGATAGTACAGAGTGTATTTCTTGTATTTACCAAGAATCTACCGGTTATATTTTGGATCCCCTGTATGCTTATTGCGGTGGGATTTATGTACCTTTTCTTATATCTTACTTGTGACACCAGTAGAAATGTTGTTGGTTACTATTGCGCAAGAGCATTTCTTCTTGCAGAGCTTGCGGCTTCTCTTGAGTGGCAGCTTGCCTGCTTTTTCCTTACCAAGAATGATTCTTATGCCATTCAGATCCTTATCTTGGTATCTGTGTATGTGCTTGTGTTTACATGGGCTCATTACATGGAAGTCAGCATCACAAGAGGAATCTTTCAGCTTGAGATTAATTATCATGAGTTGTGGGCGGCTATTGCTATTGCAGCAGCCATCTTTGCTTTTAGTAATCTTAGCTTCATTGTTCAGAACACTCCTTTTTCAGCAGGAGTCACTGCGGATGTTTTTTATATCAGGACACTTGTTGATATTGCCGGAATAATGATATTATATGTTTATCAGAGTAGAATCTGTGAGCTTCTTGCAGAAAAAGAGCTTAGAAACATCCATTCCATGTTGAAGGCTCAGTATGATAAGTACAGAGGTTATCAGACGACTTTTGACATGATCAATATGAAGTATCATGACTTAAAGCATCAGATAGCTGGTCTTCGTTCTGAAATGAGTGATGAAGAGCGAAAGAAGTGGATCGATACTCTTGAACAGGAACTAGAGTCCTACAGTCCTGAGCTTCAGACAGGCAATAGTGTTCTTGATACTCTTATTGCAGGTAAAATGATGAACTGCAGAGCCAATAATATCAAGATCACCTGCGTAGCTGATGGCAATATCCTTGATTTCATGCATGTTGCAGATATCTGTACTGTATTTGGAAACGCTTTGGATAATGCTATCGAGAGTGTATCTCTTATAGAAGATCCAGAGAAAAGACTTATTCACATGGCGATTTCTCCTAAGAAAAACTTTGTTCTTATACAGATCAATAACTACTGCGAGAACCACATTACTATGAAAAACGGCTATCCTGTAACTACTAAGGCTGACAAAGGAAATCATGGTTTCGGCCTTAAGAGTATCAGATATACCCTGGAGAAATATCACGGAACAGTTAACTTTGACATCAAAGATAATTGGTTTGAGCTTAAAATGCTCATTCCTAAAGGAGGAGTTTCTTGAACATATTAGCAGTCGCAATTGCTGATTGTATGGGTTTTATATTACTGATTGCATTGCTGGTGAGCAGTCGTGTAAGGCGTGCGAAAAGAGACCTTGAACTCAAGATATTTACATATATAACTATTTTGACAATGGTTTCCTGTGTAGTAGATTTCTTCTCTTTTTACTCAGACGGGAAGCCTGGGAAGCTGTGGCATTTTATAAATGTTTTTGCCAATACCTTTTGTTTCATGTCAAATCCGGTCTTTATATCATGCTGGTGTCTTTATGAGGACATCAAGCTTTACAACAGCAAGGCAAGAGTAAAGAGAATCTATACCAAGGCCTTTATACCAGCAGTGATAATGGTGATCGTGGCATTTTTAAACATCTTTTTCCCTATTATCTTTTATATCGATGAGGCAAATGTGTATCACAGATTAAATGCAAACTATGCGTTTTATGTTGTTGATCTGGGATATCTTGTAATGAGCATAGTGATACTTATCTGCTATGAAAAGAGATATGGAAAAGCAAAGTTTTTCCCATTATATCTGATGATGGGACCGATCGTACTTGGTACTGGTATTCAGGCTATGTTCTATGGCGTTTCACTTATCTGGGTGTCTCTTGCCATAGGTCTTACTGCTATCTATATGTCTCTTCAGAATGAATTTTCTTATCTTGATACTTTGACAGGCTTGTATAATAGAGCTTATCTTGATTATCAGATGGACAATTTTCTTAAAGATAAGAATGCGGTTATCGGTGCGATAATGATAGACGTAGATTACTTCAAGAGTATCAATGATACCCTTGGCCATTCAGCAGGTGATGAGGCACTGGTAGATGTTGCCAGAGTTATTATTTTAAGTAAGCCTGATAAGGCAATCGCTACGAGATTTGCAGGCGATGAATTTATTGTACTTGTAAATAACACAAGTCATTATGAAATGCAAAATATTATCAGAAATATCAGGGAAGAGCTTAAGATCTTTAATGAGAATGAAGGTAGACATTACAAGCTTTCACTTTCTCTTGGTTATGCGATTTACGATGTGGCCAAGGATGATCGAGATGGATTCTTCCGCCGCATGGATGATAATATGTACGAAGAGAAAAAGCTCAAGCATAGTTGAGTGGCACCGGGGGGGGATTGGCCACCTGGAACTTTCTTGGCCTACGGACGTGTGAAGGCGCGGATGCTCCACTTTCGCTCTATAGTATTTTTAGCAGGATACAGAAGACATTCATAATCCCCAAATAGATTCATGTTATTCATAACATAAATCTATTTGGGGATTTTTCATGCCATTTACCTTCTTTAACAAAATTGCTCCAGTTAACCAGCTACACTCATGACATTGTTCAAGAAGGCGTAGATTACCTGCATCTGAAGGAAATATCAGAATGCAGGTAACAAAAAACTTGCATTAATAGGGTGTTGGAAGGTGTAGGTTACCTGCATCTGAAGGAAATATCAGAATGCAGGTAATAAAAAACTTGCATTAATGGGGTGTTGGAAGGCGTAGATTACCTGCATCTGAAGAAAATATCAGAATGCAGGTAATAAAAATTTGCATTAAAGGGGTATTGGAAGGTGTAGGTTACCTGCATCTGAAAGAAATATCAGAATGCAGTTAATAAAAAACTTGCATTAAAGGGGTATTGGAAGGTGTAGGTTACCTGCATCTGGAGAAAACAGCAGCTTGCAGGTAACAAAAACTTGCATTAAAGGGGTGTTGGAAGGCGTAGATTACCTGCATCTGGAGAGAACAGCAGCATGCAGGTAATCAGTGGTGGCAATCGCTACACCCCTATCCTTCCTTGGCTTAACTACTAACTATCGAAAAGGAAATGCTAGTCAACCATGCGCATCGCAGCATTGTGGTTGACTAGCCTTTTCTTTTTGATAGCGTAGTTAAAAGCCAAGGAAGGATATCCGGGAAATCAACACCCTTCCGGTATCACCCCCTCACAGTTCACAATTTTTTAATTTGTTTTTACTCCCGTTATCTGCTATGTTTGTTTTTATGAAAAAGAAGAAACTTGTTACTAACTTAATAATAGCTGTAGCCCTCATTTTACTGGCTATAGGAAGCTTGAATTTCTCATCATCTGCATCTACCAAGGCTTCCACCAAGAAATACCCTTACGGAGTCTTTATTGGTGCGGATTCAGATGCCATTAGCAAGATGAAAAGCTACGAAATCGTAGTCATTGATGCTCAGTACTTTACCAAGAAGGAGATTAGGCAACTTAAGGATAGCGGCTGCACAGTCTATAGCTATATTAACGTAGGCTCGATAGAGGATTTTAGACCATATTATGAAGATTACAAGCATCTGTCTCTTGGAGCTTATGAGAATTGGGAAGAGGAGAGCTGGATTGACGTTTCAGATAAGTCTTGGCAGAAGTTCATCACAGATAAGCTTGCAAAAGAGCTTGTAGCAAAGGAAATTGATGGCTTTTTTGTGGATAACACTGATGTTTACTACAATTATAAGACAAAGAAAATTTTTGACGGACTCACAACTATTCTCAAAGGTCTTAAGAAAACTGGTAAATATGTCTGCATAAACGGTGGAGATACTTACATCACAGAGTTTATTACCAAGAATGGATCAGCTGATGATGTAGCTGATGCAGTTAATCAAGAATCAGTCTTTAGTGAGATAGATTGGGACAATGATTCTTTTACCAAGAAATCGGCAGAAGATAGCAAGTACTTCAAGGAATATGTAGAACTTGCTGCTGGAAAGGGACTTGATATCTATCTTCTGGAATATACTACTGATAATAAGTTAATTGGACAGATCAAGAAGTACTGCTCAGATAATGATTTCAAGTATTACATATCTGATAGTTTAGAGCTTAAGTAATTAACAGGTCTGACATCAGATAGATATAAAACATAAAAGAGGAGAAAGGTTATGAAAGCACATTTTGCCGGGGGATGTTTTTGGTGTGTGACACCAATTTACAAGATGTATGGAGTTGACAAGGTTATCTGTGGCTATTCAGGCGGGGATGAGGTTAATCCCACCTATGAAGATGTAAAAGCTCAGAAAACCGGACATCGTGAGACTATAGAGCTTGTATATGATCCTGAAAAAGTGTCATATGATAAGCTCTTGGATATCTATTTTGCCAATGTGGATCCATTTGATCCTGAGGGACAGTTTATCGATAAAGGTTTCTCATATACACTGGCTATCTATTACAGCACAGAAGAGGAAAAACTTCGTGCCCAGAGCCACATTCACAAGCTTGAAGAGGAATCTGGCAAGAAGACTTATGTAGCTGTCGAAAAGTTCAAGAATTTCTACGAGGCTGAGGAGTATCATCAGGACTATTACCTTAAAAACCCTGAAGCTTTTGAAAAAGAAATGATAGAATCAGGAAGACGAACTAAATAACCATTAAAAAAGTATTAAAAAACCGTACATTCCTTTTTTTCTCAGACAATAAAAATATAATTAATATATGAGTATATGCGTTTTAAAGCCACTTTTTATGGAGGTAAAACTATGTCTGCAGAAAATAAGAATGCAAACGGAATAAAATTTGCTGACAGTATTAAGACTAAGCTTATTGGTATCATGATTCTTGTTGCGGCAGTTCCACTGGCTGTAGCAGTTATCGTAAGTTACAATACTTCAACCAGTAAGGCACTTCTTGATGCTGAAGATGCTGCTGAATGGCAGGTTTGGTATGTAGAATCCCAGTTTGAGAATGCTTGTAATACTAACCTGACGACCATCAAAAACATTGCTTCTAACCCAACGGTAGTGGCATATGTTAGTGGTGATACCAGCATACCATACGAAGAGGTTCAGGATATCGTCAGAAGAGCTGATGATGTCATGAATGATGGCGTCATTACATCTATTGCTGGTCCATCTGGAATGCAGGTAGTCAGGACAGAGGGTGACTTTATAGATGTATCAGAGAGAGAATATTTCCAGGAAGCTATCAAAGGTAATACCTATATTTCTAACGTAATGGTCAGCAAGACAACTGGAAAGAGAATGATCACATTCTCGACACCTGTCATGGATGGCAACAAGATAGTTGGTGTTGCACACAGAAACTACGACCTCAATAATTTTCACGAGCTTTTGGCAAAAGATACTACTAATGCATTTATGGTAGACAGAGAAGGTACTCTATGTGCTCATGCAGCTTATGTAGTAGGTGAAGGTGACAATACTAACGAAGACTTTTCTTATATGCAGTTCTTTTCTAATACCGAAGAAGAAGGCTTCTACCTAGAAAAAGCTTATGATGATTCTTACATAGCTTTTGCAAGGGATCCCAATTCAGGATTTGTCATTGCAACAGCTACAGCTAAATCAGAAGTGCTTGGAGCTGCTAGAAAATCAGCAATTATTGTCATTGCTGTTGGAGTGGGACTTCTTATTGTAGCGATGATCATTTCGATTCTCATGGCAAAGAGTTTTACAGAGCCTATAAAGGCAGTCCAGAGGTCGCTTGAAGCTCTTTCTGATGGAAGATTTAAAATGGTTGAAAAGCATGATGCCAGAAAAGACGAATTTGGACTTATTTCCAAAGCCACTAACTCCTTAATTGAAACATTAGATGGTATTGTTACCAATATAAAGAGATCTGCAGATAATGTGGGAAAATCATCTGAGGAACTTTCAGATATGGCTAATCAGATATCACAGACTGCAGAAGATGTTTCTAATGCAGTTCAGGAGATCGCATCAGGTGCAACACAGCAGGCTGATGAGATTCAGAGTGCTTCTGAGAATGTTGGTCGAATTGGTGATGCTGTAGGAAGTGTACAGAATTCTTCCGGAGATCTTACAAACCTTGCTGGTAAGATGAAAGAAGCTTCAGAGGTTTCAAGTAAATCTCTTCAGTCTCTTCAGGATTCATCCTCAGAGATGACAGCTAAGATTGATGATATTGCTAATACCATCCAGGCAACTAAGGATGCTGTTAATACTATAAGTGAAAAGGTAGAAGGCATCACCTCAATTGCAACTCAGACCAATCTCCTTTCACTCAATGCTTCGATTGAGGCTGCAAGAGCTGGTGAGGCAGGTAAGGGATTTGCGGTAGTTGCTGAAGAGATCGGTAAGCTTGCTGATGACTCTAAGGATATGGCAGATGACATCAGAAAAGAGATGGAGGTTCTGCTGGAACAGTCTGAAGCGGCCGTTCTTGCTGCAGAAGAGGTCAAGAAAGGAAACAGCGATCAGCAGATTGCTCTTGGAGAAACCCTTGAGGCAGTTAATGGCATGCTTGATGATATCGGAAGTACAGTTGGAGGCGTTCAGCTCATTTCTGAAGGAGCTGATACCTGCGAAACATCCAAGAATGCGGTTGTTGATACAATGAGTGCTCTATCAGCTATTTCAGAGGAAAATGCAGCTTCCTCAGAAGAGACAGGGGCATCGATGCAGGAACTTTCTGCTACCGTTACTACACTTGCTGGATCTGCTAATGGTCTTAAGGACATAGCAGAAAAGCTCAACGAAGAAATGAAGTTCTTTAAAGGTAGCACAGAGGTTGAAATATCGGAAGAAACTGCAGAGTAACGTAATTTAATAGGACAAAAAAGCTTTAATGCATTTCATGACAAAAATCGTGCAGTTTGTGACAAAAACGGCACGATTTTTTGTTTGTGATAATCTGAAAATGTAGTTACCTGCCAGTGACTCAAAATGGCAGGAAAACGTAGAAAGTAACTGCAGCCTGAACACCTGCAGTGCTAAATAAAAAGGGAGGTTCAAAATATGTTATCTATTAATATGGATGACGTCCTTAACGTCTTAACATCAATCAGATCATATTTGATCGCTATTGGTGTTATCATCGCTATCGCAGTCGTATTAATGATTGCAGTTATGAAACTTAATAAGCCTGTTAAAAAGCTTGTTAGGGGCACAGCTTTAGTAGCTATGCTGACTGGTATTGTGGTTTGTGTAAATATGATCTGTTCAGGTCCTATGAGTACAATGCTCGATCTTGTAAGTGGAAGTGGAACTATTTCCAAGACTACTTCTGACGAGACTACAGTTCTTGCACAGAATATCGCAAGAGAGGGTATTGTTCTTCTTGAAAACAATGACAATACACTTCCTGTTGCTTCTGGCAGCAAGTTAAATGTATTTGGATGGGCTTCAACAAATCCTATCCTTGGTGGAGCTGGTTCAGGTGCTCTTAACGATGCATATGATCAGATTTCACTTCTTCAGTCTCTTTCAGACGCTGGTATTGAAACTAACTCAGAACTTACACAGTTCTATACAGACTACAAGGCTGACAGACCTGTAGTTGGAATGTGGAATCAGGATTGGACACTTCCTGAACCTAACGTATCTCTTTATACTGATGAGCTTATGGCAAATGCAAAGAGCTTCTCAGATACAGCAATGATCGTTATCAGCCGTTCAGGTGGTGAGGGTGCTGACCTTCCTACAGATATGAATGCTGTAGTTGATGGTTCATATATGGACGGAACTACATACACAGCTGGTACATATGATGATACATTAAATGAAGGCAATGACTGGGATGCAGGTGATCACTATCTTCAGCTTACAAACAGAGAAGAAGAGATGATCGATCTTGTTTGCTCTAACTTCGACAAGGTAGTTCTTGTTTACAACGGTGCAAACGCATTTGAGCTTGGCTTTATAAAAGATCACCCACAGATCAAGTCAGTGCTTTGGGTTGCAGGCATGGGCCACGTTGGTATGGAGGCACTTGGTGAGATCGTAACAGGTGAGGTTAACCCATCTGGTAAGACAATCGATACTTATGTTTATGATATGGAAAAGACACCTTGGTGGAACAACTTCGGTGACTTCAACTATACAAACATGGATGAGTTTGCTTATACATCTACTGGATTCACAGGAAATGAATCTACAGCAGAGGTATCATTCATCAACTACGTAGAGGGTATCTATGTAGGTTATAAGTTCTACGAGACAGCAGCTCTTGAAGGACTTATCAATTATGATGAGATGGTTCAGTACCCATTCGGTTATGGACTTTCTTATACAACATTTGAGCAGACAATGGGTGACATCACAGAGGCAGATGGTAAGATCAGCTTCGATGTTACTGTTACTAACACAGGTTCTGTAGCTGGTAAGGATGTTGTAGAGGTTTACTACAATCCTCCTTATGAAAACGGTGGAATTGAGAAGGCTTCAACAAACCTCGTTCAGTTTGAAAAGACACAGCTTCTTGAGCCAGGTGCATCAGAGACTATCAATATCTCTTTTGCAGTAGAAGATATGGCATCATATGATTACCAGAACGCAAAGGCTTACGTTCTTGATGCTGGTGACTATGTGATCTCAATCAACTCAGATTCACACAATGTTATTGATTCTAAGACATACACTGTAGATTCTACAGTAACTTATAGCGGATCAAACTCAAGACAGAGCGATCTTGTTACAGCTACAAACGCTTTTGATTATGCAGAAGGTAATATTGAATACCTTTCAAGAGCAGATGGATTTGCTAACTACGCAGCAGCCACAGCAGCTCCAAAGAGCTATGAGATGGCAGCAGATGCTAAGGCATCTTTCTACAACATCAGCAACTATTTATCAGCAGAAGCTACAGCAGCTGATGAAGATGCAAATGCTGAGGCAGTTACAACTGGTGCTGAGACAACACTTAAGCTTGCAGACCTTAGAGGTCTTGATAAGAACGATCCTAAGTGGGATGAGCTTCTTAACAGCATGTCACTTGATGATATGAATGCTCTTATCTCTCTTGGTGGATATCAGACAAACTCAGTTGATTCAATTGGTAAGGTTCGTACAAATGACTGTGACGGTCCTGCTTCTATCAACAACAACTTCACAGGTGTTGGATCACTTGGATTCCCTGTTGGAGTAACAATTGCAGCTACTTACAACAAAGAGCTTGCTTATTCATTTGGTGATTACATCGGCAAGATGGCTGATGAGATGGATGTTTCAGGTTGGTATGCACCAGCTATGAATATTCACAGAACAGCATTTGCTGGACGTAACTTCGAGTACTATTCAGAAGATCCTATCCTTTCAGGATATGTTGCTTCTGAAGCTTGTAAGGGTTCATGGGCTAACGGAGTATATGCTTATATCAAGCACTTCGCTATGAACGATCAGGAAGAGAATAGATGTGATATGCTCTGCACATGGTCAAATGAGCAGGCTATCCGTGAGACTTACCTTAGACCTTTCGAGATCTGCGTAAAGAACGTTGATATGTGTGCTGTAATGTCATCATTCAACTACATTGGTAACCGTTGGGCAGGTGGTTCTGCATCACTCCTTAAGACAGTACTTAGAGATGAGTGGGGCTTTAATGGCTTCGTTCTTACTGACTACTTCGGAGTATATGGCTACATGTCATCTGACCAGGCCATCAGAAACGGTACAGACTGTATGCTTGTTAACTATCCAACAGCTACAAACAATGTACAGTTCAGAGATACAAACGGCGCTCAGCAGGCTATGAGAGAAGCTACAAAGAATATTCTTTATACTGTAGTCAACAGCCGTGCTTATGCACCTGAAAACCTCACAATGGGAATGGCTTCCTGGAAGAAGCTCATGATCGTACTTGATGTTATCTTTGGTGCTCTTATGGTTTGCCTCATGGCAATCTTCATCAAGAACTTCTTAAAGAGAAAGAAAGAAGAAGCACCTGCAGCAACATCAGCAGAGGAATAATTTTTTATGTGAGTCGGTGCCTGCTTTAATCAGCGGGCACCAGACTTACTTATTTAGTAAAGGGGAAAATAATGAAACATCAAGATATCATTGAGAAGATGACAATCGAAGAGAAGGCAGCTTTTTTAAGCGGCAAGGGGGAATGGCAGACCAGAGATTTTGAGAGGCTTGGAATTCCTTCTATTTTCTGTTCTGACGGACCTCACGGTATCAGGAAACAGGCAGGTGCAGGAGATCATCTTGGACTTAACGCATCATTGCCTGCAACATGTTTCCCTACAGCAGCAACTATAGCAAACAGCTGGGATGAAGAACTTGGAGAGACTCTCGGCGAAACTCTTGGTGAAGAGGCTATGTCAGAAGGGGTTAACGTTTTATTGGGACCTGGCCTTAACATCAAAAGAAGTCCACTTTGTGGCAGAAACTTTGAGTATTTTTCAGAGGATCCTTATCTTGCAGGTAAAATGGCGGCTTCCTATGTCAGAGGAATACAGTCACGAGGCGTTTATGCATGTCCAAAGCACTTTGCGGTAAACTCTCAGGAGCTTCGCAGAATGGCTATGAATGCAGTAATAGATGAGAGAACTTTAAGAGAGATATATCTTACAGGTTTTGAGATTGCTGTAAAAGAGGGAAAGGCAAAGACTATAATGTCTGCCTACAATGAGGTTAATGGTGTTTATGCCAACGAGAACAAGCATCTTTTGAATGATATTTTGAGAGATGAATGGGGCTTTGATGGAATTGTAATTACGGACTGGGGCGCTTCAAACGACCATGCTCTTGGAGTTGCAGCAGGTTCAAACCTTGAAATGCCAAATCCTGGTCTTGATTCAGCAAGAGAGCTCATTGCAGCAGTAGAGAGCGGCAAGATCAAAATGGAAGACCTGGACGCCAGAGTAGATGAGCTTTTAGATGCAGTTTTGACTCTTCATGCTAATGCTAAGGGCAAGAGTGATGAGTTTGACAAGAACGCACATCATCAGATTGCCAGAAGAGCAGCATCAGAGAGTGCAGTTCTTTTGAAAAACGAAGGAAATACACTTCCTCTTAAGGCTGGAACAAAGGTTGCTGTTATTGGTGATTTCGCATTTGTTCCTAGATATCAGGGTGCTGGATCTTCACTTGTTAATCCTACTAAGATCGAGACAATATCTGAGATGATCAGTTCCTATGACCTTCAGGTCGTTGGTATGAGCAGAGGCTATTCCAGAAACGGCGAAGAGGATGCAGTTACCAAAAAAGAAGCTCTTGATATAGCGGCTAAGGCAGATGTGGTTCTTTACTTCTTTGGACTTAATGAAGACAGTGAGTCAGAGGGAATGGACAGAACTCATATGAGGATTCCTCAGAATCAGATCAATCTTCTTCAGGAGCTTGGACAGGTTAATCCTAACCTTGTTGGCGTTATCAGTGCTGGTTCAGCTATTGAAATGCCATGGCATCACTATCTTAAGGCTATGCTTCACTGCTACCTTAATGGACAGGCAGGCGCTGGCGCAGTTCTCGATATCCTTATGGGCAAGGTAAACCCTTCCGGTAAGATTTCTGAGACTATTCCTAGAAGATTAGAGGATACACCTGCATATCGCTATTATCCTAGTCAGGAGAGAACTTCTGAGTATAGAGAGAGCCTTTATGTTGGTTATAGATACTATGACACAGCAAAGGTTCCAGTTCTTTATCCATTTGGATTTGGACTTTCTTACACAAGTTTTGAATATAGTGACATCAAGGTTACTGATGACAAAGTATCTTTTACTATCAAGAATACAGGAAACTGCGATGGAGCAGAGGTCGCTCAGCTTTACGTGGGACTACCAGATGCCAAGGTCTTCAGACCGGAAAAAGAGCTTAAGGGCTTTGCAAAGGTTTATTTGAAAGTCGGCGAGAGCAAGGAAGTTTCAATTGCTTTTGACGACAAGACTTTCCGCTACTTTAATGTAAAGACAAATAAGTGGGAAGTAGAAGATGGAAATTATCAGATCATGATCGGTGCAAGCAGTGCTGACATAAAGCTTACAGCCAGCATCATGAAGGCTAAGACAACAGATACTATGCCTTATGATAAGGCAGAGCTTCCTTCATACTATACAGGCAAGATCGAGTCAGTAGAGGCTTCTGAGTATGAGAAACTTCTTGGAAGAAGCATTCCTGATGGAAAGTGGAGCGGCAAGCTTGGACCAAACGATGCCATATGCCAGATGTATTATGCAAGGAGCGGACTTGCAAGATTTGCTTATGATCGTCTCACAGCCATGAAGAAAAAAGCTGATGAGAGCGGCAAGCCTGATCTTAACATTCTCTTTATCTACAACATGCCATTTAGAGCCATGGCCAAGATGACTGCAGGTGCTGTCAGCATGGAGATGGTCGACGGAATTGTAGAGCTTGTGAATGGTCGTTTCTTTGGTGGACTTGGCAAGATCATAGGTGGCTACTTTAGAAACAGTAAGAAAAACAAAGCCTATGAGGCGAAAATAAAAGAAGCTAAATAAGCTTATGTTTGATTGGAGGATTTATTATTATGAAGTGGTGGAATGATTTTGCAGAAAAACACCCAAAGGCAGCCCAGTGGATCAGAGAAGGCGGACTTTTCGTGATCGTATCTAACGTGATCACAGTGTTCAAATATCTTATCCTGCAGTTCCTGCCTTATGCATTTAGAGGACTTGGAGATAGAGCCTTTGGATGGCCAGGCATTCCAGTGAATTTATTTGGAGTTGGTTTTAAGTGGAACATTCTTGGTTATGATACAGCTCAGGGCGGCCTTGCTTATTTTGCAGCATACATGGTAGCTATGGTTATTGGTGAGGTTGTAAACTTCCCTATCCAGCGTAACTTCGTATTCCGCAGTAAGGGTAAGGTATGGTATCAGGCTATGTGGTACTTCCTTGCATTTTGTGTGATCACATGCATCGTTAATTCTATCAACTGCGTGTGGGTAGCTGTTGCAGGTCAGTTTGTACCTGACTTTGTTTACAATATCGGTACAACAGTCCTTAACGGCGGCGTAAGTATGGTGATCTTCTTCTTTGTTAACAAGATCATCTTCCCAGAAGGCGAAGCTAAAAAAGAGGCATAAAAATAAACTTTAGGCTGGCGGTCCCAACCGCAGGCTGTTAGGCAAAAAATCCTTGTATCTACGGGCTATTCCGTATGGTACAAGGATTTTGCATTAACAGGAAAAATCATATAAAATTGTAGGAACTAAAAATATGAAGGCGAGTTTTTGTTTATGGAATATAAGGCAAATATCAATGGTATAGATATTGAAGTTACTTATAGTCAGGAATCTATAGACAATATTTTTGTCCCTCTTTTGCATGAGCTTTCCAAGATGCATGATGACAAAAAGAGAAGGATACTGGTGATGCTTGCTGCTCCTCCAGGAGCTGGTAAGAGTACGCTGGTGAGCTTTTTAGAAGAGTTGTCAAAAGAGATAATTCCGGGCAAAAAGGTACAGGCCATAGGTATGGATGGCTTTCACAGGAGGCAGGAATATCTTTTGACACACAAGACCACCGTGAATGGCAGGATGATTCCTATGGTTGATATCAAGGGGGCACCTGTAACCTTTGACAGTGACGCACTTAGGAGCAAGATCCAGGAGGTCTGCAGGGAAAAGAGCTGCAAATGGCCGATCTATGACAGGCTCCTTCATAACCCTGTTGAAGATGCTATAACAGTTGATGGTGATATTGTACTTCTGGAAGGAAATTACCTTTTAGCTGATATTGATGGATTTAGGAATCTATCAGAGTTTGCTGATTATACCATTTCAATTTCTGCTGAGGAAGAGCTTCTGAGGAAAAGACTTATAGATAGGAAAGAGGCTAGTGGCAACACTAGGCAGAAGGCTGAAAAGTTCGTTGATTTTAGTGATATGGCCAATGTAAGACTTTGCCTTACTAAGACAAGGAAAGCAGATCTTGAGCTCCTGATTGACACTGATACCTGTGAATATAAGCTAAAATGATTTATAGAAAGATAGTTTATGAAGTTAAGAGATTTACTTGCGTTTAATGATATTGTGATCCAGTGCCATGATAACCCTGATGCAGATGCACTTGCTTCGGGATATGGACTGTATTTGTATTTTAAAGATCAAGGCAAAAATATTAGATTCATCTACAGAGGAAATAACAGGATAAAAAAGAGTAACCTGATGATTATGGTGGACGAGCTTCAGATTCCTGTTGAGTACGCCCCTTCTTTTGATGAAGAGGTGGAACTTCTTCTGACAGTGGACTGCCAATATGGTCAGCGAAATGTCACTATGACCAGGGCACAGACTATAGCAGTTATTGATCATCATCAAAAGACTGTGGAGCTTCCAGAACTTTCAGAAGTCAGAAGCAGTGTAGGAAGTGCTTCAACCATAGTGTGGGACATGCTTATGGATGAGGGCTATGAGATCGATATGAAGCTTTCCACAGCTCTTTATTACGGATTATACTGTGATACAAATAAGTTTTCTGAGGTTTCCCATCCTCTTGACAGGGATATGATGGATGAACTTGTGGTAAACAGAAGTCTCATTGTGAAGATGCGAAATTCCAATATGTCTCTGGATGAGCTCAAGATCACTGGAAAGGCCATACTCGGATATGAGTTTTTTGCCGAAAAGAAGTATCTTATCATAGAATCTGAGCCCTGCGACCCGAATATTTTAGGGGTCATGAGCGATTTTTCCCTTGAAACAGAAGGAGTTGACGTGTGCATTGCCTACTATGTAGGAAAGGATGAGATCAAGTTTTCAGTCAGAAGCTGCGCAAAAGAAGTGCATGCAAACGAGCTTGCATTCTTTCTTGCTGAAGGTGTTGGCGGTGGCGGAGGACATATCTACAAAGCAGGTGGCACCATGAGACCTGAGCTGGTGGCAGGCAAACAAACACAGGTCCAAGGCTCTTTTCAAGATGGTGCTGAATGGTACATAAAGCACAAGATGGAAGAGTACTTTGATAGCTATGATGTGATCATTGCAAGGAATACTTTGCTTGATACATCCTCCATGGACAGATATGTTAAGATCCCTTGTAAAAGAGGCTGTGCCAAGCTTACGGATATTTTCCCAGAGAATACCAGGGTTTCTATCAGAACCCTTGAGGGTGACATAGACATCACAGTTAATGATCAGCTTTATGTGATGATAGGAATAGAAGGCGAGATATATCCTATCGATGCCAGGAAGCTTAAGAGAAGCTATTCTTTGGCCAATGAGGGGTATGATGTGAATCTTGAGTACAATCCGACTATTAAGGATTGTGCTTCCGGTGAAAAGAAACAGATTTTGGCTTATGCCAGGACCATAATCCCAAGGGATGATCATTCTGTGATATTTGCTTCTCGGATAAAAAAGACTGTGAAGATCTTTACTATGTGGGATGAGGAAAAATATTATCTGGGAAATCCCGGAGATTATATTGCTTGTCGCGAAGACGACCTTCATGACATATATATCATCAAAGAAAGACTTTTTGATCAGCTCTATACTCGTAAAAAATAATATAGGGACGGCTTTTTGCCGTCCCTTTTGGTTTATCTTTTTATTTTATCCTATACCATACATAGCTTTCTTGTTTGCAGGCATTTCTGTATCTTGAATAATATTCTGGGCCTTATTTATAAGGTCCTCAGTTGTATAGTGCTTGAAGTATCCTATATATCTTTCCTTTGAATCAGAATAAGACGAAGTGATAAAGGTATCTGTAGGAATGTGGTGTCCAAGACAAGCCTCTATAACCGTTGTCTCATACCAGGAATTTAGATCTATGATATCTACGAGCTTATCCATTGTTACATAGAGGCAACCATTTTCCTGATCAAACTTGAAAGTCGCTTCAGATGAGTCATTTGCGTAGGTTGAGAGATCACTGGTTGCTATATAAGTACAGTCATTTGACATATATCTTGCAAGGGATCCGTTTGAGTACGCCACGAGGAGTGTTTCGCCCTGGTTGGGGTCATCATAGAATGTCATTCCAAGTGGTGGTACATGTTCACAGTCTATTTCTCCAAGGAGCTCGCCTTCGATACTTTTAACAATGATTACTTCATCATTAGAAAATGCTATCTTGTCCCCTTTGCTGGTTACAGCTATGCTTGTAGTTCCGCTCCATTCCTCAGGAAGAGTTATTTCAAAGCTCTTTTTATTTTCAAGATCGATTATGTAGTTCTTGTCGTCAGTATCGCCAATGAAATAAGCAAGGTGTGAGTTATCAAAGAACTGAAGCGATTTGCAGTAAGTTAGTTCTAGTCCCTCGATCGGGATCACTTCCTCTTTTCCTGTATCAAGGTCAAGTAAGTAAATTCCACATGACTTGTAATCTTCTGTCAAAAAGTACGCTATCTTATTGTCTACAAGACCACAGCAGATATCCATTGGAGTGTAATTATCTGTAAGCTCTTTTTCTTCTGTTTCCTTGGTCACAAGGTTATAACTTACTAACTTAAGATAATCTGCAGTGTTTCCTGAAATGTACTCATTATATACAACATAAAGAACCTTGTTATAAGTGCCTAATATCTTGAATCTGTATGGGGCTACGGTGTCGCTAAGTGTAATGGTGGTTTTGTAGGTCTTATCGTTTGGATCTAATATAGCAAGATCTGTTCCATCGCCGTTGTCATAGAGAAGGGCCAGCACATCATCATCTAAATAATGAGAAGAGCTAGGCGAATCAGTAGCCTCACAATTAGTAAATTTAGTCCAGTCCTCGTCGCAGACGTTTACACCATAGCTGATAATATCGTGGCTATAAGTCTGATGAGTGTAGTAAGCACCATTTACATGGACTTCATCAAGCTTGTCGGTAAATCTGTCTATTGAGGCTACACCCTTTGAACCTGATCCCAAAGTAGTTGGCATTACAGTAGCACCTGAGCGGACAACATAAAGAGGTACGCCATCTCCGTCGTTATCACTTGCATCAATGATAGAGTCTGTAAGATGGTGATTTTCGATCACTTCTCCTGTTTCACAGTCATAGATGCTTCCGGCATTACCAGCGTGATAGAGAACTGTGCCATTCGCAAGTGGGAGGAAAGAGCTGTCATATTCTACATCATCACAGACAAATTCCTGAGTCCATTTCTGAGTAAGGTCCTCAGAGGAGTAGCAATATATCTCAGAAAAGTCATCGGTAGTAAAGGTGTAATAATTGTATCTTGTGCTTCCATCACCAAAGTTACCTGTATGGCAGGCAAAGAAAATATTGTTATTACCATCGAAGGTGATACTTGTCAGACTACAATCTCCTATGAGTTCAGATTTTAGCTCTTTAGTCTCCATATCATATACACAGAGATAGTAATTATTGTTTTTAAAGACGTCATCCGATTTCTCTTCTTTTGGGGCACTCATGGAAAAGGCCAGTTTGGTCTTGTCATCAGAAAGAGTCAGCGATGAAGCATATTCTAATATATCTCTGTTCTCAAGAAAGGTTGAAGTGCTTATTTCTGAGCCGTCATCTATAGAACACTCCATTAATTCACCGCTTTTGAAAGCAATGAGGAGTGAGTTGTCAGTATATTTAAATACGGAAGGACCGTAGGAATCCTGGAGGTCTTTTTTCCACAGAAGTTCTCCAGAATTAAGGTCATAGAAATAGAATGCCTTGTCTGAATATATCGAGATCTTATCAGAGTTAAAAAACTCATAGGTAACATCATAATCGTCAAAGTTCAGTGAAAGTATCTGCTTGTGAGATGCTGTATCCCAGACTGTAATGCAACAGGCATCATCTACCGCTGCCAGCTTAGTTCCATCACGTGAGATCTTAAAGGATCTTACGATGTTAGGCATTGTGTAGTTCCAGTTGGCACTGATGCTTGATCCTGAAAGTGAAACGTAGGCATAGGATGCCTTGGTTATTGCCTTAACAGCTTCAGGAGTTACAGGCATTTCACTGTTTTCTTCTGTTGGAAGAGCAGCAAGTGCAAGATGTATAGCGTCGATTCTGTTGGCGTCACTGAATACAGTCGTGGACTGGGTTGCCAAGAATCTGGACTGGCTACGCAGAGACTCGATGTAGTTCTGGTGGATCAAAGTTCTGCTATAGAGCATATATCCTGAAAAACCGATCGTAAGTGCCATTGCGCCTGCAAAGATGGCTGTCATCCTGCGCATCTTGTACTGACGATGTCTGTTCATAAGTTCGTCATATGAGCAGCCGATAAGAGCAGCAGCCAGACGAGGAAGTTCTTCTGCTCTTGCTTTTTTAAGCGGAAGTCTGAAGTCGCAGGAAAGGGGCTCTAATGGAACTTCGATGGTTTTTGTCTCACCATTTTCGTCTACGACATTTCTTTTACCGGTTAAAAGCATTTTGGGAATAACGTCGTAAGGCTCACCATCTGCAAGTACAGTAAGGACCTGGTTCATTGTATGGTTTTGCAGGAAGGTCTCAATTTCTTTTTCTACCCAGGTTGATTTGCAGGTATTGGTTGAACAGATGACAATAAGATAATCAGCGTTTTTTAGAGCTTCTGAAATAGTGTCATTAAGGTCGTTTGTAATAGGAAGCTCATCCTTATCTCTGAAGATTCTGTCGATCTTTTTGATACCAGTCGATTTCTGGATCTTCTTTGGAATGTGATAATGCTCAAGACCACGTACGATCTCGGCGGCTACTTTGTTGTCGAGATCAGCGTGCTTGTAAGAAATAAAAGCGTTATAATAGTTGATCATGTTACTCCTCCCATAGGAATTTTGATGAAATTAATTGCAAAATTCCTTAAAGCGTTAGCTCGGAATATGATAGCATAAAGAGGAAAGTAATGAAAGAATTGTTATGCTAATTTAACATATGCAAATTTGCTATATTTTGCAAAATAAGGAATGGTCTATGACAAAGAAAAAACTGGCACTGGAAGTAATAGAGAGATTGAAAAAAGAATACCCTGATGCAGTGTGTACACTGGCTTATGACAAGGCCTGGCAGCTTCTTGTAAGCGTGAGACTTGCTGCTCAATGTACTGATGCCAGAGTTGATATGATAACACCTCTTTTATATAAAGAGTTTCCAACTGTTGAGGCTCTGGCAAAAGCTGATGTGGCTGATATAGAGAGGATCGTGCGCCCATGTGGTCTTGGCAATTCCAAGGCAAGAGATATATCAGCCTGTATGAAGATCATTCATGAGAAATATGGCGGAAATGTACCAGACAATATGGAGGAACTGCTGGCTCTTCCTGGAGTTGGAAGAAAGAGTGCCAACCTTGTTTTGGGAGATGTGTATGGTAAGCCTGCTATCGTTACAGATACTCATTGCATCAGGCTTAGCAATCTGATCGGACTTGTTGATAATATAAAGGATCCTGCCAAGGTGGAAAAAGAGCTTTGGAAGATCATTCCTCCAGAAGAGGGGAATGCGCTATGTCACAGATTTGTTACTCATGGAAGAGCTGTGTGCGTCGCCAGGAGACCTGACTGCGAAAAGTGTTGCCTTAAGGACATTTGCAAATATGGGAAAAATTTATAAATTTGTTTATAAAAAGGTTAGTTGACGTATCTACCCTCACTATTTACAATAATTGTAAGTATGGAACTATGTGTATTGTCCTTTTTCACAGGATTGCACAAGAAAGGTGCATTGCTTATGGATTCAAATGGACTTAGTGCTGAACAGCAAGCTTTATTAGCGAGCATCATGGGAAAGTCATCTCAGGCAGGTGGAGGTGGCGGTTTTTCTCCTGCGAATGTTCCTCCTGCAGGTGGAGCAGCTCCGGCAGCACCTTCTGGCGGTGATCCTGGCAAGATGCTCAGCCAGGCAGAGATCGATGCTCTTATAGCTTCTATGGGAAAGTGATCACACGGTATTATTTATAGTCAAAATGTATGCCCCCTTTACTATCCGGTAAAGGGGACTTTTGTGTGTGGGGCGTGGAGGGGGACGCCATGAACGGCCCCGTGGGTGTGGGAGGGGCGTGACGCTTATTTCAAGAGGGTGTGGGGACTCGTGGCATGTGATTAGGCGGTTTTGAGAATTTTACATGTCATTTTAGTTGATTTGAAAATAAAATAGCATGTCTTTTGATAAAAATATCAAAATAGACATGCTAATATAACAAATTATCTCAAAAAATGACATGTAAAAAAGAAAGTTCCACAAGTTTACATGCCGAAGCCTGGGCAAGAAAAGAAATAAATCATGCCGAAGCCCAGGTAATAAAAGAAATAGAACAAGTTCAAGTACAGAGCGTGGATAATTATCACATGGGCACGATTACAAGTTTTTGTGGATCGACATGTCTTGATTCACCCTTGCGTCCTCGGCATACTATGCCCTGTTCTATATTGATCAGTTCCGCATGAGCTTTCATTGCTTCCATGATTTGGCTTGCAGCTGCTTCGTAATCCTTGGCTTCCATTGGAATTACGTAATCATGATTAAGGTGTTCAGTTGATATGACAGCTGATTTATATCTTGTATCATATCTGATTCCCTGAAATGTGCATATTTCAGTATTCAACATTCCGTTACTATCAGCGCATTGCATGGCAATATACATAATTCACCTCATTTCTACAAAAGAAAAAAGTGTCTCTACTTATTAATGATAATACATCCGCGCTTAATTGACAAACACAATATCTTGCATTTTTGTAAAAAAATAATCCGGAAAAATACTAAATGATGAAAAATCTGAAGAGAAAGTAAGAGATTATTGAGCAATTTATTATAGGAGATAATTTTTGATCGTTGCCTGTATTATCCTTGAATCCAGAGGCTGTTTTGCTGTCTCAAAGGTGACGATCAGCTTTTTGCCAGGCATATATCCTTTAAGCTCATAATCTTGCAGCTTTGCGTAGTTCTTTCTAAGATATCCAATATCATCCATCATTCCAAAATGTTCCCATATAAATTGCTCGCGGGTGCGCTTGTTAAGGCACAGAAAGTCAGGGTATATAGTCTCATTGCGGATTAGCTGCATAGGAACTTCGTATTTGTAGGGGATATCATACTTATCAAGCATGTTCGCAATATTGACTTCACTTTTAGAGCGCACTCTTTCATTTTTATTTGTTAAAAAAACTGTCTCTTCAATAATACTTTTTTTTTCATAAGGGATTTCATTCCACATTTTGAAGTAATCAGAATCAGGTATTGCGTAGGGGTTGACCAATATTTTGCGGAAGCTGGGTAGTTTATCATAGATTGATTCTAGTGGAGTTTGATCAAGCTTTATAAGAGGATATAAAAGTTTTAATTCACGCTTTATCGTGGTTGATAATTTTTTTAGATAGCTCTTTTGAGCAAGAGATTTTGCAATGTCAATTTCACTTTCCTTAATATATTTGCGAATGACAGGCGAGCATTCATCGGCACTTTCAGGCTGATTCCAGTAATACTGATATTTGGAACCGTGCTTGGTTGAGCCAAGTGTACCTGCTGGCATTTTCTTCATGTGTACATTGCAATCATTCAGGATCGCTTCTAAATATTTGATACGCTCTCTCGCAAGTGCCTGTAATTGAGGCATGCTTTCCTTTGGAACAAGATTCTTGCCATTAAAAGAGCCGTAGTTAAAAGGCTGTTTGTTGGTTACTTTATTAGAATGGTATTTTCTATCCATTGATTCTCCTTTTTGTTGATAAGTTTGTGTTTTTCATTATCTTCTCCTTTTCGTTGATGAGTTTATGTTTTTCATTATTTTCTTTTTCATTGGGGCTTACTTTTTCAGTATTTGTTGTGACTTAGCTATCCTGTTTTGAGCATAGGATAGCAAGCTTTAGGATTATATGAAAACATGCAAACTAGCCTATATTCAAGTACCTACATGCCATTAGAGAGCACTAAATGCGCCAGATGGCATGTCTTTTCTCAAAAAAGAAAAAGACTACATGCTAGTTATAAAAAAATAAGTGGAAAATGGCATGTGTATGAGTGGAATTCATGAAAAATACATGCCCCAAGCTGTGAAAAGCCGTAAGATAAAATAGCAAGTCCCAAGCTGTGAAAAGCCGTAAGATAAAATAGCATATCCAAAGCTGCGAAAACCGCAAGATGAAATCGCAGGTCGCTAAAATATAAGAAACAAAATCCGAGCATTAACAAGAAGCGAAACCTCGCTGAGAAGTAAGTATACTTCATAGAATAAAAATAGTAAATCACTAAAAGTGTAATCCTCCTCATTTTGTTTGACATCAATTTCACTTGTGGTAAAATTTTGTAGTATATATGCTAACAAGAAAGAAGGATTAGGTTTATGTCAGAAGTTTATAACCATCATGCGATTGAGAAAAAGTGGCAGAAGTATTGGGAGGATCACGAAACATTTAAGACAGATGTTTGGGATTTTAGTAAGCCCAAGTATTATGCCCTAGATATGTTCCCATATCCATCAGGAGTAGGACTTCATGCTGGACATCCAGAAGGATACACCGCTACTGATATAATGTCTCGTATGAAGCGTATGCAGGGTTATAACGTTCTGCATCCTATGGGATACGATTCTTTTGGTCTTCCTGCAGAGCAGTATGCTGTTACAACAGGTAATCACCCTGCCGGATTCACACAGAAGAATATAGAGACATTCTCTAAGCAGCTTAGAGAACTTGGATTCGATTATGATTGGTCCAAGATGATAGCGACAAGTGATCCAAAGTTCTACAAGTGGACACAGTGGATCTTCAAGAAGTTATATGAGGCTGGATATGCCAAGCACATTGATATGCCAGTTAACTGGTGTGAGGAACTTGGAACAGTTCTTTCAAACGATGAGGTTATTGATGGTAAGTCAGAGCGTGGTGGATATCCTGTTGTTAAGAAGATGATGAAGCAGTGGGTTATCGATCAGCAGGCTTTTGCTGAGGAACTTCTTGATGGTCTTAACGAGATCGACTGGCCAGAGTCAACTAAGGAGATTCAGCGTAACTGGATTGGTAAGTCAACTGGTGTAGAAGTTGATTTCAAGATTGTAGGTGGCGGAGATTTCTCGATTTTTACTACATGTATTGAGACTATCTATGGTATTACATTCATGGTACTTGCTCCAGACGGAGATATCGTTAAAGGACTCATGGACCGTGTTGAGAATAAAGAAGAGGTTCAGGCTTATATCGATGAAACTCTCAAGAAGAATGATCTTGATCGTACAGACCTTAACAAGACTAAGTCAGGATGCCCACTTAAGGGAATCTATGCTATCAATCCAGTAAATGGTAAGGAAGTGCCAGTATTTATCGGTGACTTCGTACTTGCAAGCTATGGTTCAGGTGCGGTTATGGCTGTTCCTACTCATGACCAGAGAGACTTTGAGTATGCACAGGTTCACAACCTTCCACTTATTCAGGTTATTAATAACGCTGAGGGAACAGTTGATGTTTCTGAGCATGCATTCGAGAAGCAGGATTACCTTGGAAAGGGCTATATCCTTGAAAATTCTGAGGAGTTCAACGGCCTCACTGTTGAGGAAGCCAAGAAGGCTATCACAAAGAAACTCGTTGATATGGGCGTTGCAAGAGAAAAGGTTAACTACCACTTCCGTGAGTGGATCTTTGCTAGACAGCGTTATTGGGGTGAGCCAGTTCCTTGCGTATACAAGGAAGACGGCAGCATTGCATTCCTTGATGACAGCGAGCTTCCAGTAGTATTGCCTGAGCTTGAGGACTATAAGGGACGTAATGGTCAGGCTCCACTTGAGAATGCAACTGAGTGGAAGGCTTATAACAAGAACGGACTTAAGGGCACAAGAGAAACATCTACAATGCCTGGTTCAGCTGGATCATCATGGTATTACATGAGATATATCGATCCTGATAACGACAACGAGTTTGCAAATCAGGAGCTTTTAAAGCACTGGATGCCTGTTGACCTTTATGTTGGTGGCCCAGAGCATGCAGTAGGACACCTGTTATATTCACGTATTTGGAATCGCTTCCTTTACAACAATGGCCTTTCTCCAGTAAAAGAGCCATTTAAAAAGCTCGTTCATCAGGGAATGATCCTTGGTGAGAATGGAATCAAGATGGGTAAGCGTTTCCCAGAGTTCGTTGTTAACCCAAGTGATATCGTTCGTGATTATGGTGCTGATACTCTTAGACTTTATGAGATGTTCATGGGACCTTTGGAAGTTTCCAAGCCATGGAACTCTAACAACGTAGTTGGTGCTAGAAAGTTCATCAACCGTGTATACACATTCTTTACAGAACCTGCCAATATCACAGATGACAATAATGGCAACCTTGAGAAGGTTTACCATCAGACAGTCAAGAAGGTTACAAGTGATTTCGAATCTCTTGGTTTCAACACAGCTATTGCGCAGATGATGATATTTGTAAACGCTGTTTATAAGGAAGGCAGCTGCCCAAGAGAGTATGCTGAGAATTTCATCAAGATGCTTTCATGTATCTGCCCACACGTTGGAGAAGAAATATGGCAGATCCTTGGACATGACAATACTATTGCCTTTGAGCCATGGCCTACATATGATGAGTCCAAGTGCGTAGAGGATACAGTTGAGATTGCAGTTCAGATCAACGGTAAGGTTAAGGCTACTTTGAATATTGGCAAGGAAGATCCTAAGGATGAAGTAATTGCTAAAGGAAAAGAGCTCATTGCAGATAAGCTTGATGGCAAGACTATTGTAAAAGAAATCTATGTTCCAGGCAGAATCGTAAATATTGTTGTTAAGTAATAAGCATAGTTACTATGATAAAGATTAATTGTTAACTATATTTTAACAAACTTACTGCTACATATAGTAATCCAAATAATTAGCACACCAGATGAAGCTACATCTGGTGTGCTTTTGTGTATATATATGAAATATTAACAAATTAAAATCAAGATAAATCGTGTAATTACGACTAAAATTATTGCAGTACTTGTAACAATACGATATAATACAAATGTTTTATTTGGCAATTAAATTTCAATTTATATAGATTTCTTTGCAACATTTACAGAAGAGGGGACTGTATTAAGTGTAGAGAACTTGCTTTGTAGGAGGAGAACTACAGTGAACCGGGGACATAGGTCGCCTTTTTGTAAAGGTTTTATTTTGGTATGCGCTATACCAATCATATTATGGAGCAATTTTGCTACTGTCTTTGTATTGGCAGGAGAAAATGGCGGAGATCCAAATAATAATCCACCAATTGAAGAACCTGCTGATGACAAAAAAATAGAAAACCCAGAAGAAAAACCGGTAGAAAAACCAGTGGAAAAGCCTGTTGAGAAAACAGGAAAAGAAGAAAAAAAGGTAGAAGAACTGGAAGAACCAGAAAAAAAGCCTGAAGAAGAACCTGTTGTTGAGGATAAAGCTGCTCCAGTTATTTCTGATGTAAATTTTGGGAATGCCAGCTCTTTTACAGACTCACAGAGCCAGACAGTTTATTATGCCGATTCAAAATGCCCACTTGAGATTTTAGCCAAGGTAGAGGACCTTGAACCAGAAGATGAGTCTTATGATGCATCTGGGGTTGATGCAAACCAAGTTTATGTTGTCTTTGCTGATGACTCTGTTGCCCTAATGGAGGCAGAGGAAAATATAGAAGATACATATTCATGGGTTCCTGAAGAAAATGCATATCGTAACTACGAGATCAAAGGAATCCGTGCAACTGATAATGCTGGTAATACCTCAGAAATAACAGTAAATAGAAGAATCTGTTATTATAATGCGGAAGAGGATGCGGGTAATATAACTATTTCTGTTACATCGGACGGAGACTGGTATTCTGTGTCTGCTAATGGAGGAGCTGTTCCGGAGATCACTGTAACAGCGCAGACGGTAAGAGAACTGGATTCAGTTTGCATTTCAGACATAGATTCAAATGCGATAGATGTTCAGAAGTCTTATGAAAACGGAATCTATAAGCTCACAGCAAAAGCAAATGTTAAAAACATTGAAGGCAAATCTGATTATGTGGTAGCCTACAAGTTTTGCGGAGATGAAGCATCGCAGCAGATTGGAACTCTTAGCTGCAGTATTGATAACACCGCCCCAACAGCTGTTGTTACAGTTGAAGCAGAAACTGTAGAGAATGAAAAAAATCTACTCAAAAAACTGAGTAAAAAGGTAGTGAGCTTTTTTAACAGAAAAGTAGACGTTCTTATTTTTGTTCCTGCAAACTGCGATGATAAAGATGCTAACGGCGATTGTGCTACTCTTAGCGGCCTCAAATCTGTGACCTATACAGTAAATGGAACAGAAAAAGAGAAGTCTGTTAGCGAAGATGACCTTAGAACAGTTGATAATAAAAATGCAAAAGGATCCAGTCAGTACTATGTAATTACAGAGACACTGGATACCAGTGCAGAAACTGTATATGAATTGGAAGTCACAGCTCTTACTGATAATGCCGGCAATGTAGCCTACAGTTCAGAGGGCAAGATTGAAGATGGCAAAGGCGAATTTGTTATTGATAAGACAGGGCCTGTGATCGCAATCGACAATATCAAGAACCCGGACGCAGGTGAAGATTATGCGTTTTTCCAGGATGGAATTCAGGGAACAGTTACTATAACTGATTTTGACATAGATGAAGATTCTGTTTCTTTTGATAAGCCAGAAGGCGAAGAGCTTCTTTATGATGCTAAGATACTGGTTCCAACTATGACTGCAGAGTCTGAGGAATATCTTGCAAACCTAGGCAGCATGGATCTTGTTACTCGTTTGGAATACAGCTATAGCACTGATGAAGACGGCGTTTATGTTATTTATGCTTCAGCAAAAGACCTGATGGGACATGGAAATTCATGCAGGACAAAATATCTGGTGATAGATAGGACAGCCCCTGAAGTAAATGTAGAGTATAGTTTTGGTGATCCTGCAGGTGAAAATGAGACTTACGTTAATTCAAATGCAACTATCACAGTAAATATCAAGGACAGATGGCTTGATACTGAAAGTTCAGTAGTTAAGGTTAAAAAGATAAGCATTGACGGCAGCGAACAGACAACTGAACTTAAAGAGTTTGAGGGCGAACTGGGACAGGAAGATTGGAAACTTTCTTTTGTAACAGAGGGTGATGGCATATATCAGGTATCTGTAGAAGCTGTAGACCTTTGCGGAAATGGACCATCTACTGTAGAAGACCCGGGATTTACTGTTGATACAACAGCTCCAGATGTTGAGATGGAGATCGATAACAACGAGCCAATGAATGAGAAGTACTATAACAAGGCAAGAACAGCCAGGATTACAGTTACGGATCTTTCATTTGATCAGGAGGCTTCTAAACCTAAATTAGAGCAGAAGTATGGCACTGCCAACGAGAGCGAATGGGCACAGACTGGTACTTTTACTTATGAAAAGACAATTGAATTTAATAAAGACGGTGTCTACACCTTTGATATTGGATGTAGTGACAAGGCTGGCAATAGCTCAGAAGTTCTCCATGAAGATGAGTTTGTAGTAGATACGACAGCCCCAGAAATTAAGGTTACCTATGACAAGGAAGAAGGACATAACGAGAAGTACTTCAAAGACACCAGAATTGCTACAGTTGGAGTAAAAGATCTTTCATTTGACGGAAAGCTTGTAGAAGTGGGCATTCAGCCGGTTGAAGATGGCGGAACACTTCCAAAGATCACAGGATTTGCTACTACAGAAGATCTAAGCACTGGTTATATGACCTTTGACCAGGATGGAACATACGGATACACTATCAAGTGTACAGACCTTGCAGGAAACGTATCTGAGACTTATATGTCAGATGTTTTTGTGATCGATAAGACTGCTCCAGAAGTTTCTTTTGAAGGAGTAGCTAATTTCTCAGCTAATAATGGGACAGTTGCGCCTACAGTATCCTATGTAGACAAGTACATGGATATGGAAGCAACAAAGGTCACATTGACAGGTGCAAACAACGGACCGGTTCAGACAGGAAGTGTGGTAAAGCCTACAGAGAATGGATTTGTCGCATCATTTAGTGACTTTGCTCACGAAAAACAAATGGATGATCTCTACGTTCTTGAGGCAACTGTTGTAGATATGGCTGGAAATGAGACCAAAGAGGAACTTGTGTTTTCTGTAAACCGCTTTGGTTCTGTATTTGTTCTTGGTGATGGAACAAAAGTCCTCAATGATCAATACTACATTAATGATCCAAAGGATGTGACCATAACTGAGATCAATGTAGATACTCTTACATACAAAGATGTTAACTTAACTCGCGATGGAGATATCATCGAGCTTGCCAAGGATAGAGATTATACAGTTAGTCAGCAGGGTTCAGATACTACCTGGAAGACTTATACATACACAATTCCTAAGGAAAACTTTGAAGTTGATGGCGTTTATTCAGTAACAGTTTACACAGAGGATAGAGCTACCAATACTCAGGATAATAAGTCAAAAGATGCAGAGATAACCTTTGCTGTAGATAGAACAGCACCAAGTATTGTAACTGTTGGCCTTAAGGAAGGCGAGCAGTATAAAGAATCAGCTCATGAATTTTTAGTTGATGTAACTGATAATATGGGTGTTAAATCGCTGACGGTCTATATTGATGGACAGATTGTTCAGAATTATTCTGGCGAAGAGCTTGCTCAGGCAGGTTCAACAGTAAGCGCGACAATTAATGAATCAGATGAGACACATACTGTTACTATCATTTCTGAGGATATGGCAGGAAACAAGGAAACTCTTGTTTACAATGGAATTTTAGTTTCAACCAAGGAAACTATTGGCTCAGGAGATGACGGCAATGGTGGTCTGCCAGAAGTGCTGGGAGTGACCAAGGGTGCATATGTAGCATTGATTATTGTTCTTAGTACTACAGGCGCAGGACTTGCGACAGGCGCCGGAATATTGATGTTTAGAAAAAGATGACATCGGAAGGCTTTATGGATACAAAAATAAGCATCACAACAGATAAAGGCACAACTAAAGAGGTTAACCAGGATTCTACTATGGTTAAGGTGGCAAGTACTGCACAGTACGGCAAGATAGTTATGGGTGTTCTTTGCGACGGAATGGGTGGACTTACCCAGGGAGAAGTTGCAAGCGCAAAAGCCGTAGAACTCATGGGAAAATGGTTTGTTGAAGGGCTGCCTATGACCCTGTATCATAAAAATGTTACAGAAAGACTTGATAGAACAGAAACTCTTGATATAATATCTGAGATAATTCGTGGATGGCAAACTTTGGCGTTAGATATTAATGCCGAGATATTGGACTATGGCAATCAGCATAGATGCATGCTTGGAACTACCATGGTCGCCCTATTGGTCATTGGTGATGAATATGTCATCATGAACATCGGAGACTCCAGAGTTTATGGCTCTTCTAATGGAGAAACAGTTCTTTTAACCCATGATCAGAGCGTTGTTCAGGATATGATAGACAAAGGCATGATGACTGCTAAGGAAGCAGAGAATAGTCCACAAAAGAGTGTGCTTCTCCAGTGCCTTGGAGTATCAGAGAATGTAAAACCTCAGATGGTAAGAGGCAAGATAGAACGAGGACAGGAATTTGTTCTATGTTCAGACGGCTTTTGGAGAGGACTTACGCAAGGCGAACTTAACAGTTGCCTTTCTCATCCAGGTAGTGCCACAGAAGATGATATGAAAAAAAACCTCGATCGTTTAGTTGAGATACTCAAAAAAAGAGGCGAAAAAGATAATATTTCAGTTATAAACATTTGTATAGAATAAAGGAATGCTATGTTAGAGATTGGAAGTATAGTAGGCGGCAAGTACAAAGTGCTTAGTGTCATCGGGCAAGGTGGCATGAGTACAGTGTACCTGGCTATGAATGAAAGGGCTAATAAGCCCTGGGCTATAAAGGAAGTTAGGAAGGATGCAGTAGCTAATTACCAGACTGTCAGACAGAGTCTTATTACTGAGACAGATCTGTTAAAAGAGCTATCACATCCTTTTTTGCCCAGTATTGTGGATGTTATTGATGAGGATGGCGGATTTCTTATCGTAATGGATTATATTGAGGGTAATACTCTTGAAAAAGCGCTCAAACACATGGGTGCGCAACCACAGGAGTATGTAATCGAGTGGGGTATCCAGCTCTGCGAGGTTTTAGAGTACCTTCATACCAGAAAGACTCCTATCATCTACAGAGATCTTAAGCCTGGAAATATTATGCTCAGACCAAACGGTACTATCACGCTTATTGATTTTGGTATCGCAAGAGAGTATAAAGAGGCCAAGGCTGGAGATACATCATACCTTGGAACTCGTGGATATGCTGCTCCAGAGCAGTTTGGCGGAATGGGACAGACTGATGCAAGGACAGATATCTTTTGCCTGGGCGCAACACTGTATCATCTGGTAACAGGACACAACCCAAGTGAACCACCTTATGAGTTCTATCCAATCAGATACTGGAATCAGCAGCTCTCACCAGGACTTGAGTACATCATCAGCAAGTGCGTTCAGAGTAATCCTGATGACAGGTACAATTCCTGCGCTGAAGTCATGTATGATCTTCAGAACTACAGGGAACTTGAAAAAGGATATAAAAAGGAAGCTAAGATAAGTGTTCTCATATTTGCTGCAATTATTGTGCTTTCTCTTTTCACTGCAACACTTAGCGTTAATTTCCAGATAAAGAGCAGAAAGCTTGCTAACGCTTATTATCAGCATTATATTGCTGAGGCAAAGGGTACTGCTGATGAAAGCGAGGCGGCGAACCTGTATGCCAAGGCTATAGCAGAAAAACCAACGGATGTGGATGGCTATTTTGAGCTGATCGATAACCTTCTTTTGGCTGATGATATCCTTTCAAAGGAAGAGGATGAAGAGCTTAGAAAGATACTTATTTCACCTGTAGGCAAGACTACAGTAGAGGGTGCGCTATCAACAAACAAGCAGGCTTATTCTGAGGTGGCCTACAGACTTGGTATCGCATATTTCTATTGCTATGACGATGTTGGCAACAAGCAGCTTGCTGCAAAGTGGTTTCAGATCGTAAATGACAATGGTGGACTTTCAAAAGACAAGCAGGAAAGAGCTTTTAGACTTGGCAAGATCTGTCAGTACTATTCATCGATCGGTACTGAGTTCAAAAGTGGAGACAAGGTTATAAGTTACAGAGAATACTGGGATGATCTTGTGGCTATTTCTGATGGAAATATTGCAGAAGTGGATAACCCCACAACAGCCCTTGTGATCTATAGGGAGGTTGCTGCTCAGATATATAATAATGCTGCTAAGTTTATAGAAGCAGGTGTAACTTATGATGAGATGTCAAAAGAGATGGATACTCTTTTAGCACATATTGATGAGGATATTCTGACCAGATATGACCTGACTAATAGTACGAAGGAACTTGTAAGCAAGACACAGAGAAACTTCACGGCTGCAAAGCAGGCGCTGGATCAGGTAGGAAAGTGATCAGATAAGGAAAAAATATGAGTAATATTGAGTTTTACAATCTCATGTCAATTATAATGGCTGCAATGTCTCTTATTATGCTGGTATTGGCTATCGTTATGTGGATCAAGCTGGATATCAAGCACTATATCTCTGTCCTTACAGGATCAGAGGCCAGAAAATCCATTGAAAAGATAAGAGAGAATGCGCAAAACGGCGGAGTTCATGCAGATCTTTTTGGCAAGGATAACAAAGCAAAGATTTCATGGAATACTTCTGAAGGTCTGAGTGGTACCACAACTGAGACTCTTTTTAAGAACCTTGAGGATCAGGCACTTAAGGACAAAAGCTATGCAACTACTGCGCTTTTAAGTAGTTCCGATTATGCCACAACAGTGCTTGAAGCTATCAAGGATTCTGAATTTGTAGTTGAAAGAGAAATAGTAAATAAGGGCTGAGTTTTAATTACCTGTAATTATGGTATAATTAATTACGTTGAATCGTTTTATCATGGAGGAAATGATGTCAAAAAAGCGTAGTATAACAATTGGTCTTGTGACCTTTGTATTAGCTCTTATTGCCACAACTGTTATTGGTGTTATCTATCTGAGCTCAGTTGCTTCAACCAGAAGAGAAAGAGCTGCTTTTATGGCAGGAAATATTGCTAATCGTATAGAAGCTGAGATCAAGAATAGAGATTACATAACAAGACTCCTTGAGATTGAAGTTAAAAATGCTAACGGAGCCCTGACGCAGGAGAGATTCTACAAGGTTGGAGAAGCTTTATTTGACGATTATCTTGATGTTGTAGATATTTCCATTGCTCCTGGTGGAATCGTAACTTATGTATACCCACTTCAGAGTGCTTATACGGAGAGAAAGAATCTTTTCGATGATAATTTTGAAGGGGTGTATTTAGACAATAGCAAACAGACAGGTGTTGGAATAATACTGGCGCCTGTAAAACTTCCTGATGGCAGCTATGGCATCATCATCAGGAGGCCTATTTATCTTGGGGATGGCAGAAATAATGGGGACTTTTGGGGATTTGCCTCAGTTACCATTAGTCTTTCGTCCTTTCTTTCTGATGTGAATATTAGCGGAATAGCTGATGAAGGCTATGAGTACAAGCTGATCGGCAACGATGTCATCACAGGCGACAGCAGGATCATCATGGAGTATTCAGAAAAAGCTCTTGCGACCCCTGTTGAAGCTATGATCAGCACAGTAGGCGGTGGATATTGGACTCTTGAGCTGTCTCCTTTGGGTAACTGGATGGAGGCTTATGAGATATTGTCTGCCTTTGGAATCATTTTGATCATCAGCATTTTGTTTGCTCTTAATATGGCAGCATTCTCTTCACTTAAGGCTAATACCAAGGAACTTGAGGTTATGTCTTATAGAGATGCTCTTACTAATCTTTATAACCCTAGAAGTTATCAGGAGCACATGGAGGAATTATCCAAAAAGAAGCTTCCATATGGCCTGATCTTTATAGATCTGAATGATTTCAAAAAAGTTAATGATACCTACGGACATGAGACTGGCGATGCACTACTTAATATTGTAGCCAAGAGACTTCAGAACAGCATTAGAGAAAAGGACAGAGCATTTAGAATTGGCGGCGATGAATTTGTAGTAGTTATTCATGGAACCCATGACAAGAGATTTTATGAGAATGTTATTTCTCGTATGAGACAGAATGTGGCAAGAAATGTAGTAATAGGGGATATTACACTTCGTGGTTCCATAAGTGCGGGCTATGCACGCTGTCCAGAGGATGGAACAAAGTTTGAGGATGTAGTGAAAAAAGCTGATGATGCTATGTACAACAACAAACGACTAATAAAAGCATCAAGAAACGGGGCAGCTAATGGGCGGAACCTATGAAACCATCAACAGAATCTTTGATACCTTTGCTGTAACTTCAAGAAGTAGATATGTCTACGTTTTTGATATGGAAAAGAATATCTCCAGGTGGTCACAGAATGCAGTGGACTACTTTGGACTTACTGGAGAGTACATATACAATGCAGCTTCTGTGTGGGAAAACAGGATTCATCCTGATGACAGAGACAAGTATGCTGAGTATATAAAAGAGTTCTACTCAGGGGTTAAGACAGATCCAAATATCGAGTACAGAGCCAAGAACAAAAATGGCGAGTATGTGATCTGTGCCTGCAGAGGAGTTGTTATCAAGGATTATGCGGGCAAACCGGTTTTTTATGCATGTTCAATAATCAATAAGGGTATTGTGGACAATAATGATCCAATTACTCTTTTACCAAATCAATATGAAATGCTAAATGAGATGAGACAGTATAAGGCAGCAGGAACGCCTTATTCTATCCTTCTCATAAACTTTATAGATTTTAGTGATGTCAACAGACGATATGGATACATGATAGGTAACAGTATCCTTCGAGCTATGGCTACTAAGCTTACCCAGGAGGGAAATGGACGTGGTAAGGCTTACAGAGGCGAGGGTACTATAATTGCTTATGTCACCAGGCAGATGGACATCGAGGAGCTGAAAAAACTCTATGGCAGAATGAGGTCCTTTACCAGAGATTCTCTGAAGATAAATGGCAAGAAGGTTGGAGCTGAGATCGGCGGCGGAATAATATGCGCCACAGATACTACCGTTGATGAACATGCCATATACACCAGTGCTAAATATGCCCTTGACTATTCCAAGACGCAAAAACATGGCAATCTTATCATTTACAACAATGACCAGCTTGATACCAACAGGGGCAATATAGAGCTTGTTGATGCTATCAGAAATAGCGTGCTTAACGGTTTTGGAGGCTTTTTCCTTGAATATCAGCCCATTTTTTCAGCTGCAGGTAAGAATCTGGTTGGTATGGAAGTATTTGTCAGATGGGAAAGAGAGCCCTTCGGAGAAGTGGCACCTTCAGAATTTGTGCCATGGCTTGAGCAGGATCCGGTGTTCTTTTTACTTGGAAACTGGATATTGGAAAACGCACTTAAGGATGCACTCGAGATCAGACGAGGTAAAAGAGATTTTTTCCTAAGTGTAAACCTGGCCTTCATGCAGCTTGAAAGGTCAGAATTTAGAACTACACTGATCGACATTTTAAGAAAAATAGGATATCCGGCAACCGGCTTATATCTGCAGCTGACTCAGAGCAGCAGGCAGCTTGGAATGGAACATTTAAAGAGCCAGGTAGAATTTTTGAAGTCCTGTGGACTCAAGATCGGGCTGGATGTCTCGGATTTTGGAACTCTTGATCTTGTAAGGCATTTGCCTATTGACCTGATAAATATTGCACCTTCCCTTACAGGAGGAATGGAGGATAATCCTACCACCAAATACATGGTAGAGACTATTACAGGTTTCACTCACAGGCTTAATATCAGAACCTGCTTTTCTGGAATTGAGGATGAAGAGACGGAGAAGATGGCCAGTGCATATCCAATATCAGATGTGATGGGATATTACTTTGGCAGGCCTTGTAGAATACAAGAATTTATGGAGAAGTATCTTAAGTAATGAGCAGGACATTTCGCTACATTCAGAATGATGACGTGCTTAAGTCTTTCAAAGAGTTTAGAGATTCTATTCTTTCTGAAAGGCCTGTTGTTATTGCGCGTCATGGAGATTACTCTCTGTATTTGAGAAGCTTGTCTCATGACACATTGGGACTTACTATCGAAAATACAGCCAAGAAGATTGTAGTTGAAAGCCGCAATTACGAAGTCAAGAATACTACAGATGCGCTAGTTTCAAGAGGCGTCAGACATGCTATTCAGAAGATGGCTGAACTTAGCGACGAAGAGACCAACAGGAAGCGCTTGCAGATCTGGAAATGGTACATTATGGACTGGCAGCAAAAGAATCCTGAAAAGAGACAGGAAATGATGAACAAGGAAATGGAATGGAAGGATGATGATGCTGAAGCAAACGAAGAAATGCTTGATTTTGAGACCTTCCTTCACAGAGAGTATCTGAATCTTGGAAATACACTTGCACTGATAAATGAATATCTCAAGGAAGAGAAGTATAGAGAGATGTTCACTAAATTCGCTATCGAAGACATTATGGAGATGACAAGCGAAGATACTAGGGATAAGTCTATTGCAGAGGCTGAAAGGCTTGAACAGGCTGGCGGTCACAAGAAACATACCTATCAATTTACCGTTAGCGTTGAGGCAACCGACAAAGAACACGCAAGACAGGCGCTTTTAAACTACCTTGCTGGAGATGAGCGAATTAGAGTGCAAAAATAAACAATTAGAAATTAATTTTCAATAAATCAATTAATAAAAATTTAATAATTTAACTCGATAAAGTATCTACCATTTCATAGGGGTTAGGTATATAATGTACCCATTAAATGATTTTTTGGTTTCAGGACACAATAGGTTGAGGGGCCGTTATAAATTGTTCCTGGTTCGTCAGTTCATTTAATGAAAAAATATTTCTTATGAGATGGAGGAATTAAATAATGAGACGTTCCGCAAAGACTAAAACAGGCATGAGTCAGAGCTGCATAGAGATCATGACTGATGCTATCAAGGCAAAGGAGCAGAACTTATCATACGGCAAATTTAAAGCTCTTGATTTGCTCGGAGCTGATGGCCTGCGTGATGACGAGTATCAGTCAGAGTATACAGTTCATACAACTGACCTGGTACGCAGAAAAGAGCAAACAGAAGAAAAGAAAGCTGTTGCCTTTGTTAAGGTAAGAGTGTGAGATAAAAACTACAACTGAATATGGATAATAAGCTGTTAAGGATTAATTCTTTAACAGCTTTTCTTTGCTATTTTTTGATAAAAATATGGACTATTTTTTTGGAATATTTATGGTATACTAACTCATTGGCAAGAAGACAAGAAAGGAAATGTTATGAACATTCATTTATGTAAAGGTGATGAGACACTTGATCAGGCACTTGAATATATCAATGAGCATGATAGTGAAGGCAGGAGATACACCTTCGATAAAGAAGCTGACAGATGTTATATCGGCGATGAAGCTTTTGTAAATGCTCCAGTCATCATCAATTACAAAAACAATTACTGGGCACTGCATATAGCAGAGTAATTGATCATAAATTATTTAAGTAGAGGTTATATGAACAAAGTTAAAAAATTTTTGCGTGAGTATTTTGAGACTCCTGACTTTATGAAACGTCTTGTTGTTATGCTTATAGGCGTTTTTCTTATGGGATTCTTTCTTTCATTCCTTATTAAGGTTGACCTTGGAACAGATCCTTGTACTTTCATGAATCTTACTATTTCAAGAAAACTTGGAATCTTGTTTGGAACATGGCAGCTTGCATTAAATGCAGTATTATTTGTTATTGTTATTCTTTTTGGCAAGAAATGTATCGGATTCGGAACCATTGCAAACATGGTATTTATTGGATATATCGCCGACTTTTTTGGATGGCTTTGGGATAAGACTATACCAGAGCGTTATTTTACAGAATTTCCTTCAAGAGCAGTGATCTTTGCCCTGGCATTGCTTTTGTTTATCATTTCTGTTTCCTTTTATATCAATGCAGACATGGGAGTATCTCCTTACGATGCCATGCCACAGATCATTTCTGATCGTGTACTTACTAAAGTGCCTTATTACATTATCAGAATTGGTTATGATTTCCTTGTAATTGTTATTGGAATCATGTTTGGCGGAACACCAAATATCGGAATCATACTTATGGCATTGTTCCTGGGACCTATCATTTCAGTTGTAGGAAAATTCCTTGGAAAGCATGTGTTCCATTTGAATTAAAGATAGCTGTTGAGCTGATTGAAGCCCCTTGTGCTAGCGCGCAGGGGGCTTTTTTGTTGCACAAGACCGGCAAGCGAATGGATGCTTGCATACAAATTCATTTGCCGGTCGTAAGAACATGGAGCACTAAGTGCGGAATGTTCGTGTGCGAAATCGAGTAGGAGTCAGCCTACTCGATTTAGGGGTGAGGGCAGAAGTGTGTTTGTTTCGCGGTGGTCCTTGTTCTGCGTCAACTACTTTATCAGCCCTCCGGTGCTAGTCAACCCTGCGCTAGGCGCACCGCTTCGCGGCTTTGGGGCTGACAAGCCCCTCCCGGCTGATATGCAGTAGTTAAGCAGAACAAGGAGGCACTCTGCCGAGGGGCAGAGAGGGGATTTTAGGGCATGGGTTACCTGCAAGCAAGTATTATGAGAGGTTGCAGGTAAAGAAAGAGAGCCGGGGAGTGGTGGAGTAGCGGTAGTTGTTACCTGCAAACAAGTATTATGAGAGATTGCAGGTAAAGAAAGAGGACCGGGGCGTGGTGGAGTGGCGGTAGTTGTTACCTGCAAACAAGTATTATGAGAGATTGCAGGTAAAGAAAGAGGACCGGGGAGTGGTGGAGTAGCGGTAGTTGTTACCTGCAAACAAGTTTTTTGGAGAAGTGCAGGTAATAAAGGAGTGCAGGGAGGAAAAAGAAACTCGGGGGGAGGGACTGACGGCATGCTTATAGGGTTAAAAGTAGAAAAAGGCATGCCCAAAATTGACGTTTGAAGAAAAGAAAGCATGTGTATTTGTGAAATATGAGGATAAGGCATGCTGATAAGAAGAAAAAAACAAGATAATGGCATGTCTAAATGTGGAAATACGGAAAATGACATGCCGTGAGAGAAAACAAGAGGGAAAACAAGAGGGAAAACACCGCGGAAGCATACCGCAAAATAACAATAATGTGGATGTTTTTGTGTTCTCTATTATGATAAAATATTATTAGTGGAAACTTTGCGGTAAAAAGGAATTAGGTTAATGGTAGAGAAAGATATTGAGCAGCTTTTATGCGAAGTAAAGAACGGAGAAACTAGCATAGAAGAGGCTGTTCTCAAGTTAAAAGAAGCGCCATTTGAAGATATGGGATTTGCCAGACCGGATTTTCACAGGAGTCTTCGTCAGGGACAGGGTGAAGTGATCTATGGTCAGGGTAAGACTAATGAGCAAATAGTTGAGATTGCAAAAAAGCTCTTAGCTCATGGTCAGGAAAGAGTACTTATCACTCGCATGAGTAAGGAAGCTTCTGAATATTTCAAAGAGAATATGACAAGTGAAATAGAAGACTTCTCATATGACGAGCTTAGTAAGGTGGCCGTTGCAGGTAAGCAGGTAAATACAGCTGAAGGCATTGGCAGGATAGTTGTAGCAACGGGTGGAACAAGCGATATTCCTGTTGCAGAAGAGGCTGCAAAGACAGCTGAGTTTTTAGGAAATAAAGTAGTCAGGCTCTATGATGTTGGTGTAGCTGGCATTCATAGACTAATCAACAAAAAAGCTATGGATGAGATCATGAGCGCCAACGTGATCATAGCTATTGCAGGAATGGAAGGAGCTCTTGCAAGTGTGATCGGCGGACTTGCGGATTGCCCGGTTATTGCTGTCCCGACAAGTGTAGGTTATGGCGCAGCTTTTGGAGGACTTGCAGCTCTTTTATCAATGCTTAATTCCTGCGCAAGCGGAGTAAGCGTGGTGAACATCGATAATGGTTTTGGCGCCGGATATCTTGCAAGCATGATAAATCATAAGTAAGCATTGGAGCCAATAAGGCTAGAAATATAAAACATAACAAAAGAAACGAGTACATCAGGGTGAAAAAACTAATCAAAAAGGCTTTGCCAGTATTATTTTGGATCGTTATCTGGCAGCTGGTGGCAATTATCATACATAATAAGATCCTTATGGCAGGTCCGATTGAGACATTGCAAAAGTTAATTGAACTATCAGGAAGCGAAAACTTCTGGGCGTCTGTAGGCAGCAGCCTTGGACACATATTATTGGGATTTGTGATAGGAACAGTTCTTGGAATTGTATTTTCATTCCTTGCTTACAAGGAGGAGCTTGTAAGAGATTTTGCAAGACCAATCGTGGGGCTTTTAAAGACAGTGCCTGTAGCAAGCTTTGTTATACTTCTTCTCATTTGGCTTGGAAGCAGCAATATTTCTATCTTTATAAGTGCTATGGTGGTCTTTCCGATCATTTATGTCAGTACGCTTGAGGGATTTGATGCAACAGACCACAAGTTGCTTGAAATGGCACACACCTTCAGAATGCCTGAGGGGAATGTTATCAGATATATCTACTTGCCACAGCTCATACCGTTTTTTAAGAGTTCTTTTAAACTGGCAATTGGAATGGCGTTCAAGAGCGGAATTGCCGCTGAAGTCATCGGGCAGCCCCTTGAAACAATAGGAAATGGGCTTTACAACGCCAAGATATACCTTGAGACAGGTGAGCTCTTTGCCTGGACCATTGCGATAGTAGTTATCTCTTTTATCTGTGAAAAGATATTGCTACTGTTATTACATGTTATGGGAGGGCGCAAGGCATGACTATTGAGGTAAAAGACGTTACAAAGACCTTTGATGGCAGAAAGGTCCTGGATAACTTTAGTCTCGATATTGAATCAGAGCACAGCTACATTATCACGGGTCCTTCGGGTTGCGGTAAGACAACACTTATCA
Organism: Butyrivibrio hungatei; assembly: GCF_001858005.1. Classification (NCBI taxonomy): domain Bacteria; kingdom Bacillati; phylum Bacillota; class Clostridia; order Lachnospirales; family Lachnospiraceae; genus Butyrivibrio; species Butyrivibrio hungatei. Next base: position 845,506 of record NZ_CP017831.1, read on the forward strand.
GGATAATCCTTGGACTTGATAAGCCGGATGAAGGAAGCGTGAAGCTCCTTGGTGATTACAAGTATCCTTATATCGTGTCAGGAACTGTATTTCAGGAAGACAGGCTTTGCGATGATTTTACGGCAGTTGAAAATGTGACAATGGTAAGTCACAAGATATTTAAGGAAACAGCAAGAGAAGAGCTTGAAAAACTTCTGCCGGCAGAGGTTTTGGACAAGCCAGTAAGAGAGCTTTCTGGGGGGCAAAGAAGGAAAGTAGCCATTGTAAGAGCTTGCTGTATTCCAAATGACATATTGATAATGGATGAGCCGCTTACAGGACTTGATGAAAAGAGTAAAGAAGAGGCCATCAGATATATAAGAGATAAACAGGGCTCTGGCCCTTTGGTTATTACGTCACATAGCGGCGAAGGCTTTGATTTTGGCAGAGTAGTTAATTTGTAAGAGAGCAGGGGGGTTCTTATGGTAACAAATGACGTAAGTATGAACAGGTTCAAGCATAATATCATGGAGCAGGTGTGCAGACTGGAGTGGGAAGGCAAAAACGATCCGGAGCACATCGAGGAACTTATCTTAAAGATAATTCCCGGACCTAAGCCTTCATACAGGTGCTGTATTTACAAAGAAAGAGAGATTGTACGGCAGAGGATCAGACTGGCTATGGCCAAAAGCCCGTCTTACAATCCGGATTCCACTAATATAGTGCAGGTTATAGATCCAGCTTGTGATGAATGCCCTATTGCAGCTTATTCAGTTACTGATAACTGCAGGTTCTGTATGGGTAAGGCTTGTCTTAACTCCTGTAAGTTTGGAGCCATCACTCCAGGTGATACCCATATGCACATTGATCCGGCTAAGTGTAAGGAATGTGGAATGTGTGCCAATGCTTGTCCTTACAGTGCTATTGTTCATTTGGAGAGACCTTGTAAGAAGGCATGCCCTGTTGGAGCTATTACTTACGACGAATATGGTTACTGTAAGATAGATGAAGAAAAATGTATTCAGTGTGGTCACTGCATTCACAGTTGTCCATTTGCGGCCATTGGAAGTAAGACATTCCTGGTTGATATCATAAAAGAGATAAAGGCAGGCAAGGAAGTAATTGCAATGTGTGCACCAGCTACGGAAGGTCAGTTTGGTGAAGATATCTCCATGGCTTCAATAAAGGTAGGACTTCAAAAGCTTGGCTTTGCTGATATGGTCGAGGTTGGACTTGGCGGAGATATGACGGCGGCCTATGAAGCTGAAGAGTGGAGCGAAGCATACAACAGCGGCCGCAAGATGACGACATCCTGCTGCCCAGCATTTATCAATATGCTAAAAAAGCATTTCCCAGAGCAGTACAGAGACAACATGTCCACAACAGTTTCACCAATGTGCGCTATTTCTAGATATCTAAAGGCTACAAGGCCAGGATGCGTAACAGTATTTATAGGACCTTGTATCGCTAAAAAGTCAGAGGCTCAGGATAAGTCAGTTCCTGGAAATGCAGATTATGTTGTGACCTACGGCGAACTTAGAGCACTGATGAGATCAAAAGATATCTCTTTTGAACCGATCACTGATGAATATCAGGAATCATCTATATGGGGTAAGCGCTTTGCCACAAGCGGCGGCGTTGCAAATGCTGTAATAGAGTGCATGCAGGAGAGAGGGGAAGATACTTCCGGAATAAAACTTCTTCGCGCAGCGGGAGGAGCTGAGTGTAAGAAGGCACTCACATTATTAAAGGTTGGCAAATTGCCTGAAGACTTTATAGAAGGTATGGTTTGCCCGGGAGGATGTGTAGGAGGACCATCAAAGCATAAAGATATTTCAGAAATAAATAAGGCAAGAGAAACGCTTCTTGCTAAGGCAGATGAAAGAAAAGTGTTAGATAACCTGAAAAATTACCCAATGGACAAGTTTTCAATGCACAGGGATGGACATTAAATGAGAAGAATGAAGAAAGTACCATTATCGGTTTATGTTCAGATATGCATGATAGGTGTCTCGTCTATTCTTACTATCTTTTATAGTAAGCACATTTTTCATGTAGAAGACATGAACCAGGCTTTTGCTGGTATATTCTATGCTTTCAAATACATACCGATCATAACGGTGACAGCTCTAGGCGGAGCTGTTCCCGGTATGGTCAGCGTGCTGCTGGTCTTTTTGTACAGATCGATCGTATACAGTAGCTTTTCATATCTTGTGTTCGTTTACCTTATTATGGCCTGTGTTGTGGATTTTTTGGCCAGAAAAAGATTCTTTTCAAATATTTATAAAACTCTATTGGTGTCTGTTATCTTGCAGCTCATCAGTGGAGATTTCTGGGGCATCCTCCTGTTTCTTTTATCGGGAATTGATGTGCCATCAGTTCCATTCCGTTATTATGTAACATACTTTTTTAATGAGGCACCAGGCTGTCTTATTGGCTGCATTATTGTTTATCTGACATTCAAAAAGCTTTCTCCGGAAAAGAAACTCCTTTTGGGAAATGGAAAGTTTTATGTTAGACCGGAGTTATTAAGTGAAGATGAAAGATACGAAGTTGAGCGCAGGTCCAAGATTGGATCAGTAGTGATGAGGATCATCGTTTTTGAGGCAATCATTCTTGGAATCTCAGCTGAACTTGCTTCTAATACACTTATTCCCACTATGAAGGTTGCTAATTCGACCATTAACAATTCTTTGGAAAAAAGATCCTGGGAACATGCTACAAACGCCGAAAAGCTCGAAAGTCTGGTCAGCATCGAGGTTCTGGAAGGCGGTACTGCCGATTCTGATGGCTTTGTTGAGCAGTTGGGAGATAGTGTTAATTATCAAGTCCTTAGCTCGGAATTTAGTGTAAAACTTGCTATGCTCATATCCATAATCGTTATACCTCTGGCGGTATTTGTAAATGGATATGCCCAGAGACGAATAGCAAAGCCTATAAGAACACTGTCTAAGGCAGTTTCTGATATCTATAATTCAAAAGATATAGATATTGATAAAAAAGTGCGTGAAGTACATGAACTTCAAATTGATACCAATGATGAGATCGAGGATTTGTATCATGCAGTAGATCTGACCTTTTACAGACTTATTGAATATATTGAACTTGTTAAAACAAGGCAGAACATTGAAGACCAGCTCAATATGGAAAAGAGCGCAAATGAGGCTAAGTCTAGATTTCTTTCTAACATCTCCCATGAGATCAGAACGCCTATCAACGCAGTTCTTGGCTTCGACGAGATGATCCTTAGAGAGAGCACCAATGAAAAGGTCCTTGAATACGCCAATGATATCCAAAGCTCTGGTAAGACTCTTTTGGCACTTATAAACGATATCCTTGATTTCTCCAAGATCGAAGCGGGCAAGATGGAGATCATACCTGTAGAGTATGATATAAGGTCTCTTATCAACGATATAATCAATATGGCCAGCATCAAAGCCAGCGAAAAGCACCTTGAACTCAAGCTCATTGTTGATGAGAATATTCCTCACATCCTGTTTGGAGATGAAGTCAGGATCAAACAGTGTATCATAAACCTTATAACAAACGCTATCAAGTACACTGAGCGAGGATCAGTTACCCTGGATATGAAGTATGAAAGAGTATTAGCTGAAAATCCTGAAGACTCCTATGAAGAGAAGATAGCTCTTGCTGTGAGCGTCACTGATACAGGCATAGGAATCAGAGAAGAGGATATGAAAAAGCTTGATCAGGCCTTTGAGAGGATTGATGAAAAGAGAAACAGGACAATTGAAGGTACCGGACTTGGAATAAACATTGTGAACAGCCTTCTTAACCTTATGGATTCAAAGCTTTCGGTTAAGAGTGAATATGGAATAGGTTCGGAATTTTCTTTTACCATAATACAGACAGTGGTGGATGCGGAGCCGGTTGGCGATATAGTAAAAGCCTTTGAAAATGCAGCAAAGAGCACCCATGAGTACCACGAGACCTTCCATGCACCGGATGCAAGAATACTGGTAGTAGACGATACTAGAACAAACCTTACAGTTGTTGAGGGACTCTTAAAACAGACACAGATAGTGGTGGATACAGCTACCAGCGGTATGGAGGCTCTTGAACTTGTCAAAAAGAATAAATACGACGTCATATTCCTTGATCACAGAATGCCTGAGATGGACGGAATCCAGACATTCCACACCATGGAAGAGATGCCGGAGAATTTAAACAAAAAGGTTCCAGTCATTGCCCTTACTGCAAATGCAGTATCTGGATCCAGAGAAATGTACTATAAAGAAGGCTTTACAAATTATTTGTCCAAGCCGGTAGAACCGATTAAGCTTGAAGAGATGATAATGAGCTATCTGCCTTCCTATAAGGTTACAAAACCTGGAGACAAGGATTACGTAGAAGATACAGCACCAAAGCAGGAAACAGAAAAAGAGGCAATGCAGGACATCCTTAAGATAAATGGCATTGATATTGAAACTGCTATTTCACGATGCGGTTCTCCTGAGGTGGCAAAAGAGGTAATGAAGGACTTCAGACTTGCCATAGACGAAAGATCCGGTCTTATTGAAAAATATTTTAATGAAAAGAACTACAAAAACTATACAATATATGTGCATGGCCTTAAGAGCTCTGCAAGAGCCATAGGAGCTTTGGATCTTGCCGATAAAGCAGAGTATCTGGAGGAATGCGGAAATAAAGAAGATGTAGAAATGATCGAGAAACTGACACCTTCGCTTCTCGAACAATACAGAAGTTATATCAATAAGCTTGACTCTTTGTTTGAAGAGGATAATAGCGATAAACCACTGATCGATCCTAAGGAGCTTGAGGGAGCATTCCTTTCTATGAAGGAATTTGTTGCTGCTTCTTATTTTGATAGTGCAGATGACATTATGAATATGCTTGATGAGTACCAGATACCTAAGGAATATGCCGACAAATACCACGATGTAAAACGTCTTTTGGCAGCAGTTGACAGGGATGGACTTTTAAGGATATTGTAATAATAAGTTCGGATTGTGAGGGATACCTAATGGAAAAAAGCGTACTTCTTATTGGTAAAGAAAAAAGCTTTATGGTAGGTGCTATAGTAAAGGGGCTAGAAAAGGAGAACTTTTCTGTAGTATGTGCTAGTCCACTGCCACAGTATGTTCAACAGATTGAAAATAAACCCAGGATCTATCTGCTTTATTTGGGCGATCTGACAAAAGATTATGTAGATCTTTTTAAATATCTTAATGAAGCTATAGACTCAGAACGTTTTATGCTATATCTTATAGGTAATAATGAAGAGCTCGAATTAGCTCAGACCTATATTGCCAAAGAAAAGGTTCAGGAGACGTACCTTCGTCCTCTAGATGTGCAGCTTCTTGCAGCACAGCTTGATTCTGTCATGGAATTTAGCGAAGTCGATGAAAATCTCAAAAAAAAGATTTTGATTGTTGATGATGATGGTGCTATGCTCAGAATGATGAGAACATGGTTGTCAGTTAAATACCATGTTTATATGGCTAGTTCCGGTAAGATCGCATTATCCTTTTTAGCACAAAATCCTGTTGATCTGGTGCTTCTTGATTACGAGATGCCAGTAATGAACGGACCTGAAGTGCTCAAGGAGATCCGCGAGAGCGAAAAACTTAAACACCTGCCGGTTATCTTTCTTACAGCCAAGGATGATAAGGAAAGTGTTATGAAGGTTGTCAGACTCAAGCCTGAAAAATACCTTCTTAAGTCCATGCCAAAGGAAAAGCTGACTACGGCAATAGATGATTTCTTCAGGAGCAGATCGAGCCAAGTAACATAAGGAAGGATACGTTTTAATGATCTCTAAGTTAGTAGACAAGATAGTTAATACAGGCGCACCTATTGTGGTGGGCTTAGACCCAAAGCTGGATTTCATTCCAGAAGCAGTTAAGACCAAGTGTTTCCAGGAAAAAGGAGAGAATTTAGAGGGAGCTGCAGAGGCGTTTTGGCAGTTCAACAAAGAGATTATCGATAATATTTATGACCTGGTGCCAGCAGTTAAGCCACAGATTGCAATGTACGAAGAACTTGGCATCCCAGGACTTATTACCTTCAAAAAGACTGTTGATTACTGTAAAGAGAAAGGGCTTTTAGTAATTGGTGATATCAAAAGAGGAGATATTGGCTCCACTTCAGAGGCGTATGCTGTTGGTCATCTTGGTAGTACCAAGATTGGTGACAAGGTTTACAGAGGATTTGACGAAGATTTTGCTACAGTTAATCCTTACCTTGGTTCTGACGGTGTAAAGCCTTTTATTTCTGTCTGCAACAAGGAAGACAGAGGTATTTTTGTACTGGTTAAGACATCAAATCCATCAAGTGGTGAATTTCAGGATAGAATAATAGATGGTCGCCCACTTTACGAGCACGTTGGTGAACAGGTTGAAAAGTGGGGACTTGAGTCTATGGACGGCGCATACAGTAATGTAGGAGCCGTTGTTGGGGCAACATATCCTGAGATGGGTAAAGTCCTTCGTGACATCATGCCACATGCGTACATCCTGGTACCTGGCTATGGCGCTCAGGGTGGAAAGGGCAAAGACCTGGTACACTTCTTCAATAAAGATGGACTTGGCGCTATCGTTAATTCTTCAAGAGGCATCATCGCAGCCTGGAAGAGTGAGAATTATAAAGAGTTTAATGACGGCAGAGTCGGTGAAGCAGCCAGATGTGCTGTTCTTGATATGAAAAAAGATATTGCAGATGCGCTTGCATCTAAGTAATGGGAGGGAGATAAAATGGAAAGATACAAGGAAGAATTTATTGAATTTATGGTGGACAGCAATGTCCTTAAGTTTGGAGAGTTCACTCTTAAGAGTGGACGTAAGTCACCATTTTTCATGAACGCTGGAGCTTATGTAACAGGCTCTCAGCTCAAGAAACTTGGCAACTACTATGCAAGAGCTATCCACGATACATTTGGCCTTGAGTTTGATGTTCTCTTTGGACCAGCCTACAAGGGAATTCCTCTTGCAGTAGCAACGTCAATGGCTATCAGCGAGCTCTATGGCCGTGAGATCAGATATTGCTCCAACAGAAAAGAGATCAAGGATCATGGCGATAAGGGTATTCTTTTAGGATCAAAGCTTAGAGATGGTGACAGAGTTCTTATCATTGAGGATGTTACAACATCAGGTAAGTCTATCGAAGAGACAGTGCCTATCATTCAGGAACAGGCAGATTGCGATATCGTAGGACTTATGGTATCACTTAACAGACAGGAAAAGGGTCAGGACAGTGATATGAGCGCTCTTGACGAGATCAAAGAAAGATATGGCTTTAGTGCTCATGCTATTGTTACAATGGATGATGTAGTAAGCTATCTTTATAACAGACCAATTGATGGTGAAGTTCTTTTGAACAAGGACATCAAGAAGGCTATTGACGAGTACTATGCTGAGTACGGTGCCAAGAACTGATATCAGGATAAGTAGGAGGTTTACGAATGGACGAGCATACATACAAAGTATTAGGTAGCACAGGCGCAGTTAATATCGCATTTGGTGTTATTTCAATAGTAGCAGGTATTGCTGCTGGAGTTCTTCTTATTATCAGCGGAGCAAAGCTCCTTGGAAGCAGGAAAAAGATTATTATATAATGAGCAAATTTAGATCTATTAAGTTGAAAATTAAAAAACTTGAGCCAGTACGTGACAGATATATGTTCACTGATAACAGGCACCCTGAAAAGGGTATCATGTCTACTGTATTGGGGATACTGTCTGTATTTGCACTGGCTCTGTCTGTTTTCTTTTCTTATCAGAATGGAGGACAGGCTAATATGAGATACGCCGCAGCGGCTTTTGTTGCGGCGATATTTTCGTGTATAGGATTAGTTTTAGGAATAATGGCAAGAACAGAGAAGGATATCTTCAAACTTTTCCCAAATCTTGGGATCATCCTTAACCTGATTGCCTTTCTTTTTGTGATCTTTATTATTTTATTAGGAATAGGTGTTTTATGAATAATGAATTGATGTTTGAATTTGAAACAGGCGGAGAGATACTCGATGAGAGATACGCTCTTGCCATAGAAAGAATAGCTGAGATAGCAAAAGAAGATCTTTCAAATGAAGTCTTTAGAGATTACTTTAACTTCGTGGCAAGATTTCTTTTAATGATAGATGATACCCTTGTGTGGGCAGCAAATGGAGGCAAGGAGAAAGACTCTCTATCAGACCTTCAAAAGAGAAATAAAGAGCTTTACAGTGATATTCTTCCAGAAAATTATCATAAGAGCTACGGTAATCCTAGCTTTGCAAAAGAAAAACTCGGTCAGGAATTTGGCCAGATTCTATCAACTCTCTATTTTGAAGAGAGATCCCTTATACCATGTGCATTTGAACAAGATAAGTTCAACATGGTGATCCGAATGGAACTTTTCCTTGAGATATACGGAGCATTTAGCGGCGCTCTTTCAGAAGATAAACTTCCAACCTATGAAGAAATCAAACAGATAATGTATTGGTTCTACAGTGACTATGCCGAAGATGAGCGTGTTATCCGCTTCGGACAGCTAGTTGATCCGGATAAGAGCTACTACAGAGACATTATCATGAACAGTGATCTTTCAGACCTTAGATATCTCTACAGATTTGGAGAGTATATAACAGATAATGAGCTAAAGGCAGCAGAGCATCTTAATTCTCTTTCTGAAGAAGAGATCGATAAGCTGGCAACAACCTTCACAGAGGGCTATCGCATTGGCTTTGAGATGACCGGCAAGGATATTTCCAAGAAAAAGACAGCTTCTATTCTTTATCAGCTTGGCTTTGAGAGGATTGTTCAAAAGGCAGTTAAGAACTTTGAAAGCATTGGACTTAAGTCCACGATATATGGCGCAATGATGTCCGCTTTTTACATGGGTGGAAGTGCAAGAAGAGGTGGATGCTACGGTGCTGTACCAAACAAGCAGTTTGACTATGATCACAAGGATGATGACGGACTTTTCCTCGATCCACAGCTTGTGAACAGACGACTTGAGGCAGTAAGGGCAGCAGGTGAAAAGTTTAAAGAAAAAGCTTATGTATATGGAGGACCTGCAGTCATCGAGGTTTTTGGCGAGAAGCCTTTTTCTCCAGAACCTAATAAGGATGCGGTTCATCTGGACAAGAATCAGCAAAAGCTCCTTAGTGAGTACAAGATCCAGTCAAGTATTATCGTAAATGATTACATCATCGGAAAAGAGAGAAGCTTTACTATAATAGCATTCCCTGTTCCTGAGATAGGTGATAATTTCAAGGAGATCTTTGACAGAGTAGTTGAGATCAATACCCTTGATTACAAGCTTTATCAGACTATTCAGCAGAAACTTATTGATGCACTTGATGAAGCTGAATATGTAGAAGTGACCGGTATGGGCGACAATCATACCAATATGAAGGTTGTGCTTCATGAACTCAAAGATCCAGCTCATGAAACAAACTTTGAAAATTGCGTGGCAGACGTTAACATCCCTGTTGGTGAAGTGTTCACATCACCTGTTTTAAAAGGAACAGAAGGTGTTCTCCATGTTACAGGTGTTTATCTTGAAGGACTGTTTTTCAAGAACCTTGAGATCACATTCAAAGATGGCTGCATCACAGATTACAAGTGTTCAAACTTTGATTCAGAAGAGGAGAATCGCAAGTACATAAACGATAACATCCTCTTTAACCACAAGACACTTCCTATTGGTGAATTTGCCATAGGAACTAATACAACTGCATATCAGGTTGCAAGGGATTATGGAATTGCTGATAAGCTTCCAATCCTTATTGCGGAAAAGACCGGACCACATTTTGCAGTGGGCGATACATGTTATTCATATGAAGAGGATAACGTGACTTACAATCCAGATGGTAAGAGCATTATTGCCAGAGAAAACGAGATCTCTGCAAAGCGTAAAGAAGATCCTGACAAGGCATATTTTAGCTGCCATACAGATATAACTATTCCTTATGATGAACTTGGACAGATCAAGGCTGTAAGGAAGGATGGTTCCAGCATCGTGATCATTGAAAACGGCAGGTTTGTACTGCCTGGAACCGAGGAGCTAAATAAGCCCATGAAGGGATAAAAAAGTGGCACAATATGTTGTGCTGTGCTATTATACAATGGACTAGAAGTTGTAATTGCAAAATGGAGGAATGAAATGGCTAAAGTTGGAATTGTAATGGGTAGTGACTCAGACATGCCCGTAATGTCGAAGGCAGCAGATATTCTGGAAGAACTTGGAATATCTTACGAGATGCGCATCATCTCAGCCCACAGAGAACCGGATGAGTTCTTTGAATATGCAAATACTGCAGAAGAAAAGGGCTTTAAGGTTATCATAGCAGGAGCAGGAATGGCAGCACATTTACCAGGCATGTGCGCAGCGATCTTTCCAATGCCTGTTATCGGAATACCCATGCATACAACTTCACTGGGAGGCCGTGATTCTTTATATAGTATTGTTCAGATGCCTACAGGTATCCCTGTAGCTACAGTAGCGATCAATGGTGGTGCCAACGCAGGAATACTGGCAGCCAAGATCCTTGCAACAAGTGACCCGGAGCTTCTTAAAAAGCTCAAAGACTATAAAGCATCTCTCAAAGACAGCGTTGTCAAAAAAGATGAGAAGCTTCAGGAAGTTGGATACAAGAACTACTAATTCGTAAACATTACAGGGTATTACTCTGGATAGTGAAAATATAAGAAATGAGGAGTTTATTATGGCACTGGATTACAAGAAGGCTGGCGTTGACATCGAGGCTGGTTACAAGTCTGTAGAACTTATGAAGGCTTATGTTAAGGAGACAATGAGACCTGAGGTTTTAGGTGGTCTTGGAGGATTCTCCGGAGCTTTTTCTCTTAGTAAGATCAAAGAAATGGAAGATCCTGTTCTTTTGTCTGGAACAGATGGTGTAGGAACCAAGATCAAACTTGCATTCCTTATGGACAAGCATGACACAATTGGTATAGATGCAGTTGCTATGTGTGTTAATGACGTTGCATGTGCTGGTGGCGATATGCTCTTTTTCCTGGATTACATCGCATGTGGCAAGAACATTCCTGAGAAGATCGCAGCAATCGTCAAGGGTGTAGCTGAAGGCTGCAAACAGTCGGGTGCAGCTCTCATCGGTGGTGAGACAGCAGAGCATCCTGATCTTATGCCAGAAGATGAGTACGATGTAGCTGGTTTTGCAGTTGGCGTCGTTGATCGCAAGAACATGATCGATGGAAGCACGATCAAGGCTGGTGATACACTTATTGGTGTTGCATCAAGCGGTGTTCACAGCAATGGTTTTTCACTTGTAAGAAAAGTATTTGATATGACAGCTGAAAATCTCAACACTTATGTTGATGAACTTGGTGCTACTCTTGGCGAGACTTTATTAACTCCTACCAGAATATATTGCAATATGATGAAATCCCTTAGAGACGCAGGCGTAACAGTTAAGGGCTGCAGCCACATTACAGGAGGAGGCTTCTATGAGAATATTCCTAGAATGCTTCCTGAGGGAATCACAGCAGTAGTCAAGAAAGACAGCTATGACATCCCACCTATCTTTAAGCTCATGCAAAAGAAAGGCCAGATTGAGGAACAGATGATGTACAACACATTCAACATGGGACTTGGTATGGTTCTTGCTGTTGACCCTTCACAGGTTGATGCAGCTCTTAAGGCAATCGAGGCAGCTGGAGACAAAGCCTTTATTGTAGGTGAGACAAAGTCTGGTGAAAAGAAAGTTGAGCTTATCTGATGAAGATTGCAGTTATGGTGTCTGGAGGCGGAACAAACCTCCAGGCAATTATTGATGGAATTGCAGGTGGACAGATCACCAATACTGAGATCTGCCTGGTATATAGTAACAATCCTAACGCTTATGCTATAGAGAGAGCCAAGAAGGCAGGCATTCCTTATGCCGTTAAGAGTCCCAAAGAATTTGAAAAAAGAGAAGATTTTAACGAAGCTCTTTTGAAGATCCTTACTGACGCTGCGCCTGATCTCATCGTGCTCGCCGGATGCCTTGTAGTGATTCCGGAAGCAGTTGTTAAGGCTTTCCATAACAGGATAATAAATATTCACCCATCTTTGATACCATCATTTTGCGGAACTGGATTCTATGGACTTAAGGTTCATGAGAAGGTTCTTGAAAGGGGAGCAAGGGTATCAGGAGCTACAGTTCATTTTGTTGATGAAGGAACAGATACAGGTCCTATCATACTTCAGAAGGCTGTCTATGTGAGACAGGATGATACTCCAGAAGTATTACAGCGCCGTATCATGGAGGAAGCCGAGTGGAAGATCATGCCAAAAGCTATTGACCTTATTGCCAATGGTAAGGTAGAGGTCGTTGACCACAAGGTAGTTATAAAAGATTACGAATCACTTGGATTATTCTGATATTAGAGGAGAAAAGTTTGATGAAGGTTTTGATCGTTGGAGGAGGCGGCCGTGAGCACGCCATAGCAGAAGCTGTATCAAGAAGCTCTCAGGTTGATAAGATCTATTGTGCACCAGGAAATGGTGGAATCGCAGAACTTTGTGAGTGTGTTCCTATAACACCTATGGAGTTCGATAAGCTAGTGGCATTTGCCAAGGAAAAAGAGATCGATCTTACAATTATCGGAATGGATGATCCTCTGGTTGGAGGTATCGTTGATGCTTTTGAAAAAGAGGGACTTAGAGTATTTGGACCTCGTAAGAACGCAGCAATTCTTGAAGGAAGTAAGGCTTTTTCAAAGGACCTTATGAAGAAATATGGAATTCCAACAGCTGCCTATGAAACTTTTGATAATGCTGATGACGCACTTTCTTATCTTGAAACAGCCAAGTTCCCTATCGTTTTAAAGGCCGATGGACTTGCGCTTGGTAAGGGCGTTTTGATCTGCCAGGATCTTGATGAGGCCAAGGCAGGAGTAAAAGAGATCATGCAGGACAAGAAATTTGGAGATGCCGGAAATCACATGGTAATCGAAGAATTCATGACTGGCCGAGAGGTTTCAGTATTGTCCTTTGTTGATGGTAAGACTTATAAGCTTATGTCATCTGCTCAGGATCACAAGAGAGCAGGAGACGGAGACACAGGTCTTAACACAGGTGGAATGGGTAATTTCTCACCTAGTCCATTCTATACAGAAGAGGTAGACAAGTTCTGCCGTGAACATATTTATGGAAAGACTGTAGAGGCTATGGCGGCTGAAGGCAGAGAGTTCAAGGGCGTTATCTTTTTCGGACTCATGCTTACACCAGAGGGACCAAAGGTACTTGAGTACAATGCCAGATTTGGTGATCCAGAAGCTCAGGTGGTGCTTCCTAGACTCAAAACTGATATAATTGATGTGATGAATGCCTGCATCGACGGAAAGCTTGCAGAGACAGACTTGGAGTTTGAGGATAAGGCAGCAGTTTGTGTTGTTCTTGCCAGTGAGGGGTATCCTGTTAGCTACGAAAAGGGCAAGCTTATTTCCGGTTTAGATAAATTTAACGGCAAAGATGGATACTATTGTTTCCATGCAGGAACCAAAAAGACCTCTGAGGGAATAGTTACAAACGGTGGTAGAGTATTAGGAATTACTGCCAAGGGAGATACTCTTGAGGAGGCCAGAGCTAAAGCCTACGAAGCAACAGAGTGGGTTAGCTTTGACAATAAGTACATGCGTCATGATATTGGAAAGGCTATCGATGACGCGAAGGAGGTAAAATGAGAAAAACACTGGGAGTTAGAATTGGGGCTATACTTCTTTCCTTGATGGTTAGTATGACAGTTTTTGTAGGAGTAGGCTTTACATCATACGCCTATACAGAGACTACAGGTACAGTCAATACTGACAATGTAAAGGTTAGAGAATCAGCCAGCACAACAGCTACACAGGTTTCTAGTTTAAAGAACGGAGACAAGGTTGACATTGTTGACGAGACAACAGATGCTTCAGGCTATGTGTGGTACAAGATCCGTGTTAATAAGAGTGAATATGGTTATGTTAGAAGTGATCTTTTAACTAAGTCAGGTTCTTCTAGCAGTTCAAGTTCTACAGGAACTAATTCTAGTAGCACAACTACAACAACAACATCATCATCAACAGATTCTAATGCTTCAACAGCAACTCTTCCTGAGACTTCTGTAACAGCAGTTGATCAGAAGAACGCAACAGCAATTGATAACTGTAATGTTCGTTCGGGGGCTGGCAAGGCTTATGATTCAGTTGGTAAGCTCACAAAGGGTGATTCAGTAACAATTACTGGTGAAGCTACAGGAACAGACAGCAAGAAGTGGTATCAGGTCACTATGAGCAATGGCAAGACAGGCTTTGTCAGAAGTGATCTTGTTAATATCTCTGAGGCAGCAGTTGAAGTACAGACAGAAGAAGCTCCTGCAGAGGGAGAAAATGCTGAAGTTGTTGAAGGCGAAGGAGAGGGCGAAGGAGAAACTCCTGAAGCTACAGAGCCTGCAGAAGAGACTCAGCAGGAAACAGTTCAGCAGCAGGGCGATGGCAAGTATGCACTTGCTTATGAGAACGATACCTGGTATCTCTATGACTACGAAAAAGAACAGAGAGTACAGGTTCAGCAGCTTGTACAGGTTGCAGAGCAGGTTCCTTCACTTAACAAGAAGGCAAACAACTACAAGACAGTTATCATTATTCTTGCGATCGTAATAGCTATTTTACTTGCAGGACTTGTGATCCTTGCTCTTAAACTTAGAGATTCACTTTATTATGAAGATGATGACGATGAAGAAGAGTTCGATCGTTATTCAGATAACAGAAGAAGATCAAGGGATTCTGAAGAAGAGGAAGATCGTCCTAGAAGAAGAGTTCGTCCAGAAGAGGATGAGGAAGCGTCAGAGCGCAGACCATCCAGAAGACCTTCAGAGGATAGACCTGAGCGTCCATCAAGAAGACCTTCAGAGGATGACAGACCATCCAGAAGAGCAGTTGCTGATGATGAGAGAACAGTAAGACCTTCAAGACCATCCAGAAGACCTGCTGAGGAAGAAGAGCCAGAGGCTCGTCCATCAAGAAGAAATCCTGAGGATAGACCTTCAAGACCTTCTAGAAGACCAGTAGAAGATGCTTATGCAGATGAGCGTCCATCCAGAAGACCATCAAGAGCAGAAGAGCCAGAAGAAGCTCCACGCCGTCGTGCCAAGAATTTCATCGGTGATGACGATGATTTTGAGTTCGAGTTCCTTGATCTTGATGATGACAAGTAATTTGATAATTAGATAGTTTGATAGTATTTAGAGCCCACCAGAGTATTCTGGTGGGCTTTGTAGCATAATGAAAGAAAAAGAATGTCCTGAGGTATTAGGAGAGTGATATATTGAACAAAGTTAGTTTTTATGGGGATATGATCTATGCTGATGGCTGGTTTGCATATATTGAAAAAAATGGGAAGAATTCACCTCTTACAAGAGAAGATGCAAGAAAAGTAGAGCTTGAATATAGATCATATAATGCCAGCATGGATATAGATCGCGGAGGAATGCCTCCACAAATTGCTTATGAAGCCCGTGGTCTTATCTGGAATGATGCCAAAAATGCTCTGGAGGTCAGAGGTTCATATTGGGTTGATGGATTGGCTCCAGCGGCGCAGGATGCGGTGATCAGAGATGAACTGGTAATTCCTGAAAGTGTTGGTGGATACAAGATGAATCATATCTATAGGGATTCATTTCAGAGCCTGTCTATAGAAAAACTCGTTATTCCAGAGTCAGTTACATCAGTAGCATCTGGTGCATTTAGTGAGTGCTATTATCTAAAGGATGTCCAGTTTGGAAGTCATCTTGATATAGCTAGTAACGCTTTCTATAATTGTCCATTTATATCCTTTGAAAGCGGAATCTGCTATATCGGTAATACTCTGTTTAAGGCTACAGATAGCGTTAATAAGAACCTTGTTATTCCAAGTAATGTGACTTCCATAAGTGATCGTGCTTTTGAGAATAATAAGACTATTGAATCAGTTAGGATTCCTGAAGACTGCAAGCATATAGGATTCAAAGCTTTTTGTGGTTGCTTACTGCTAAAAGAGGTTACTTTTGCAGGAACAGTTGATGAAATTGGCGAAAGTGCATTTGAAAATTGTCCTCAGCTTGAAAAGGTGGAGCTACATGAGGGATTAAAGGTGGTTCCAAGATGTCTTTTCAAGGATTGTAAAAAGCTGGCGGAGGCTACTATACCAGCATCTGTAATAAAGGTAGGCCTAAGGGCATTCCTTGGAACAGAGATAGAAAAGAGATTTGTTGATTCTGAAGATGATTGTTTGTATGTCTCTGACTGGCTTATAGATATTAAAGATAATTGCAGGCCTGAACTTGTAGTAAGAGAGGGGACAGTGGGAATTGCAGAGAGTTCCTGCTATCACAGTAATAGGCAAAGAAACTTTAGAAAGGTTATCTTGCCACAGTCAGTTAAGTACCTAAATGCCTGGGCTCTGACACATTCAAAGCTTGAAGAACTTTCCCTTGGCGCTGTAGAGGATATAGATCTTGATGCCATACGTGGTAACAAGTGCAGTGAGGTACACATTCCTGAAACCTGCAAGAGACTAACCTATTGGAATTTTATGGATTGTCCAAATATTAAGGACATCTATTTCCACGGAGAATACCTTTATCGAATGGCCTGCCATCACAGATAGAAGGGATAAGGCTTCTATCAGAGTGCATGGATATTTGGGTTCTACGGCGGAAGCTTATTGTAAGGAATATGGAGAAAAGTACAATCTTATATTTAAAGTGATCGAGTGAGGAATATAGAGAAAACTGGTAGTTGTTCAAGTAATCAGCTGTTGTCCTTGCTCTGCGGCAACTACTTTATCAGTCGAAAAGTCTTGTAAACCCTGCGCAAATGCGCACCGCTAAGCGGCTACAGGGTTGACAAGACTTTTCTTTCTGATAAAGGGTAGTTAAGCAGAGCAAGGATGATTGAGCGTCTACGCCGCCACGGAGGATGGGGCGAAGAAAACAGAGGAAGTTAGCCGAAGGCCCGGAAATATTGAGGATCAGGCTAAAGAAAAAGTGGGTGGGAAAGAGAAGGAAGTGGAGAAGATTAGCCGAAGGCCTGGAAGTATTGAGGATCAGGCTAAAGAAAAAGTGGGTGGGAAAGAGAAGGAAGTGGAGAAGATTAGCCGAAGGCCTGGAAGTATTGAGGATCAGGCTAAAGAAAAAGTGGGTGGGAAAGAGAAGGAAGTGGAGAAGATTAGCCGAAGGCCAGGAAGTATTGAAGATTAGGCTAAAGAAAAAGTGGGTGAGAAAGAGAAAGAAGTGGAGAAGATTAGCTGAAGTCTTGCAAATATATGTGATTAGACTAAAGGTGGAGTGTAAAGGATGTGTGACTGCTGGTGCTAGCATGCCTTTGGACGAAAAGTGAAGAAAAGGCATGCTAATATTTGTGAATCTGTAGTTTTGCGGCATGTTTCTTTTCAAATTTACTTGAAAAAGGCATGCTGATAAAGTAGAAAATGCAAATAAATGGCATGTATATTTGAAAATATAGAGGCTTTGACATGCTTTTTGAGGTGACAGGAAGTGAAATATGACAATAGGGAGTAGCATAAAAAGACGAGCGCAAGAGACAGCATACAATCAGAATATGAACAATCACACTTATTTGACTAAACTGTATTATTTGTTATACTAAATATATCACAGAAAATAGGAGGCGTTTATGATCATAGAGATTGATTTTAATAGTGACGAAGCAATCTATATGCAGCTGTGCAATCAGATCATCTTGGGCATTGCTACGTCTCAATTTCGTGAAGGTGAGCAACTTCCAAGTGTCAGACAGCTTGCTGAGACCATAGGGATCAATATGCATACTGTTAACAAGGCATATTCTATTTTGCAGCAGGATGGCTTTGTTAAGATTGATAGAAGGCGCGGAGCCATTATAGCTATCGATATCAATAAACTTAAAGCCTTATCTGAAGCTCAGTCTGAACTGGCAGTTGTACTGGCAAGAGCTATCTGTAAAGGCCTTGACAGACAAGATATTCACGGACTTGTAGATAAGCTATACGACAATTACGAAAGAAATTCGTAAGAAAGGAAGGATAATACATGGATTCTAAGTTTACTGTAATGGCGGCGGATGCTCTTAAACTTGCCAGGAAGACAGCTAGAAGTCTCAAACTTAATTATATTGGTACAGAGCATATCTTGATGGGACTTATTCTGGAAGATGGCAGCGTGGCATCCAGAATCCTTATTGATAATGGAATTGATGAGAACCGCATGATGGACATGATCAGAGATCTCATCGTTCCAGAGAGTAATGTTAAGACTCTTGATAAAGACGGATTTTCACCAAGAGCTGAGAAGGTATTAGAAGAAGCTCATAGAATGGCAGAGAGATTTCATGCTGACAAGACAGGAACAGAGCACATTTTGCTTGCTCTTATCAAAGAGGGTGAGAATGTTGCTGTGAGACTTATCAGTACACTCAATGTTCCTGCTCAGAAGATATATGCAGAGACTCTTGCAGCAATGGGTGAGGACCCTAATATCGTAAAAGAGGATCTTGGCAAAAAAATGGCACCAAAGGCTGGCAAGAAGGCTTCTATTCTCGCGCAGTACAGTCGTGACATGACAGCTCTTGCTCTTGAAAATAAGCTCGATCCTGTAGTTGGAAGAGAAAGAGAGATCAAGAGAGTTATCCAGATCCTTAGTAGAAGGACCAAGAATAACCCATGTCTTATTGGTGAGCCTGGTGTTGGTAAGACAGCAGTTGTAGAGGGACTTGCACAGCGTATTGCTGCTGGTGAAGTACCACTTACAGTTCAGAATAAGAGACTTGTAACTTTGGATCTTTCAGGCATGATCGCTGGATCCAAATACAGAGGTGAATTTGAAGAGAGGATCAAAAAAGTCATCAAGGAAGTATCAGAAGATGGCAATATCATCCTCTTTGTAGATGAGATGCATACACTTATCGGTGCAGGCGGCGCAGAAGGTGCTATTGATGCTTCCAATATCCTGAAGCCATCACTTGCACGAGGAGAGATTCAGATGATCGGTGCAACTACCATCTCTGAATACCGCAAATATGTAGAAAAAGACGCTGCTCTTGAGAGACGTTTCCAGCCTGTTAACGTTGATGAACCTACCAAAGATGAAGCTATGGATATCCTCAAAGGTATTGTCAGCAAGTATGAGGAACATCACAAGGTTACTATTACTCCAGAGGCAATTAAGGCAGCTGTAGACCTTTCCGAAAGATATATCAATGATAGAAATCTTCCTGACAAGGCAATCGACCTTATTGATGAAGCTGCATCAGCAGTAAGACTCCGCACTATGGGAGTTTCACCAAAGGTAAAAGAAGTTGAGGACGCAATTAAGGAACTTGATTCCAAGATTGAGGAAGCCCTTAGAAATTCAGATTTTGATGCTGCGGGCAAGTTCAACAAAGAGCAGACAAGCCTTATTACTAAGCTCAACAGAGTTAAGAGTGCTGAGAAGAGAAAAGAACTCTCTTCAGGATATATCGTTAATGAGAATGATATTGCAGAGGTTGTGGCTGAGTGGACCAGGATCCCTGTTAAGAAGATCGCAGAAAAAGAATCTGAGAAGCTCCTTAAGCTTGAATCAGTGCTTCATAAGAGAGTTATCGGACAGGAAGATGCTGTCAAGGCAGTGTCTAAGGCTATCAGACGAGGAAGAGTTGGACTTCAGGATCCTAACAGACCTATCGGTTCATTCCTGTTCCTTGGTCCTACGGGTGTAGGTAAGACAGAGCTTTCAAAGGCTCTCGCAGAAGCAATGTTTGGCGATGAGAATGCTCTTATAAGAGTTGATATGTCTGAGTACATGGAAGGCCATTCCGTTTCAAAGATGATCGGATCACCTCCAGGATATGTTGGATTTGATGATGGTGGCCAGCTCAGCGAGAAGGTTAGAAGACATCCTTACTCAGTAATTCTTTTTGATGAGATTGAGAAGGCGCATCCAGATATCTTTAATGTGCTGTTGCAGGTCCTTGACGATGGACACATCACTGATTCTAAGGGCAGAAAGGTCAGCTTCAAGAATACGATCCTTATCATGACTTCAAACGTTGGAGCTCAGAAGATCGTAGATCCTAAGAAACTCGGTTTTGGCGCTGGCAGTGATGCCAAGAAGGATTATGAAGATATGAAGTCTGGCGTTATGGAAGAGGTAAAGAAACTCTTTAAGCCGGAGTTCATCAACAGAATTGATGAGATAATGGTATTCCATACTCTTACAGAAAAAGAGATGATGGATATTGTGACTCTTTTATCTCAGAATCTTAGTAAGAGATGCAAGGCACAGATGGATATTAACCTTACAATATCTCCAGCTGTTAAGAAGTACCTTGTGACCAAGCATTCTGATGCCAAGATGGGTGCAAGACCGCTTAAGAGAGCTATTCAGCAGACTATTGAGGATGCAATGGCTGAAGAACTCTTAAAGGGCAATATCAAGCCCGGTTCAGATGTAACTGTAGGGCTCAAGGACAACAAGATTGTCTTTACAACCGCAGACGGCAAGAAGACTTCCGTTAAAAAAGTTACTGTAAAGACCACAAAACCAGCTAAAGTTGCCAAGACTAAAAGCAGTGTCACTACCAAAAAGCCTTCTGCTAAAACAAAGGCAAAAAAGACTGTGAATACGGGAAAAAAGCCAGCAAAAAAGACACCAAAGAATAAATAAAAAGTCACAAAATTTTAATTTTACATTAAGGTGTCATGACTTATAATGTTATTAACTAAAAAACTCTTTTAATATTTAGGAGGAAAGATATGGCTGTCGTAGAGCAGTTATTACGTGCTGAAAAGGATGGAAGCATCAGCTTTGGTAACTACCAGCTTCCAGAAAAAAAGAAACTCGAAAACTTTGAACATAATGGAGATGTACTCAAGGTTAAGACTTTTAAGGACATCACAAAGCTTGAGAGTAACGAGAATTTCGTTTACGAGTCAGTTCCAGGAACTGCAGTAACAAACTTCAAAGAAACAGAAAACGGCGTAAGCTTCGGTGTAGAAGGTGAAAACGACGCGCAGATCACACTTGGTCTATTAGAGAATACTGAATATAGTGTTTTTATAAATGGAACAAGCATCGGAAAGATGAGTACAAACGTTGGTGGCAAGCTCAATCTTAGCGTTGAACTTTCAGGGAAAGGCCTTTGCGAAGTTAGAGTCGAGAAATAATTAAATATCAGATCAATGATCAAAGGCATGCTTTATTTAACAGAAAGCGCTCGCTCTGTGAATATGGCATGCCTTTTATGTTAGAGTAACGTTGGGGGAAGGGAAAATGGCGACAAAGATCAAGACAGTTTTCTATTGCCAGAGCTGCGGATATGAATCTTCAAAGTGGATGGGACAGTGTCCAGGCTGTAAAGAATGGAACACCTTTGTGGAAGAGACAGTAAAACCAGTGTCAAAATCTTCAAGAGCTGGCATCAGCAATACTTCTGCAAATGGAGAATATACAAAGCCTCAGTCACTTTCTGAGATCGTCATGAATGACGAAGAAAGAGCTGATACACATATTGGGGAGCTTAACAGGGTTTTGGGTGGAGGACTTGTAAGAGGTTCACTTATCCTTGTTGGCGGAGATCCTGGAATAGGTAAGTCTACAATTCTTTTGCAGGTGGCAGGCAATCTGTCAGCTGATCAAAAAGAAGTTCTTTATATTTCTGGTGAGGAATCCCTTCGTCAGATCAAGCTTAGAGCTAACAGAATAGGCAATTTTTCAGATTCTCTTAAGTTCATGTGCGAGACAAATCTTGCAAACATCGAAGAGGCTATTCAGAGAACCAAGCCTGAAGTCATAGTTATTGACTCGATTCAGACTATGTACAATGAGGCAGTATCATCTGCGCCTGGAAGTGTGTCACAGGTAAGAGAATCAACTTCTGTGCTACTTAGAATTGCTAAGAGCATGAATATTACTGTGTTTATCGTAGGTCACGTTACCAAAGAAGGACAAGTTGCAGGTCCTAGAGTCTTGGAACACATGGTAGATACAGTTCTTTATTTTGAAGGTGATAGACATGCGTCCTACAGAATCTTAAGAGCAGTCAAGAATCGTTTCGGATCAACAAATGAGATCGGTGTCTTTGAGATGCAGGAAAAAGGTCTTGTGGAAGTTACTAATCCGTCTGAGTTTATGTTAGATGGAAGACCGGAAAATGCCAGCGGTTCTATCGTTACCTGTTCTGTAGAAGGTACAAGACCGATCCTTATTGAGATTCAGGCTCTTGTATGCAGGACTAATTTTGGTTTCCCAAGAAGACAGGCAAATGGAACAGACTATAACAGAGTCAATCTCCTTATGGCAGTTCTTGAAAAGAGACTTGGACTTCAGATGGCAGATTATGATGCCTATGTAAATCTTGCTGGTGGTATGAAAGTTGCAGAGCCATCACTTGATCTAGGAATCTGTCTTGCTATCATCTCAAGTTTCAAGAACAAACCAATAAGCGATGATGTGATCGCATTTGGCGAAGTAGGTCTTTCTGGTGAAGTAAGATCTGTGAATATGGCAGAAGCTAGAGTAATGGAAGCCAAGAAACTGGGCTTTAAGACATGCATTGTTCCTAAGGCACTGGCAGGCAAGCTAAAAAGTATAAAAGGAATTGAAATTATCGGTGTTTCCTCAGTTGCAGATGCAATGCAATTGGTCTGAGAAAAAATGAGCCCTAACCTCCGTCCCTAGGGCTCATTTTTGGCTTATATTGTTACAAAATGAATAAAGGTGTACAATATATGGTGTGTTGGTTAATATAATACCGCTGAGCGTCCTGCTGACGTTCATTATGACATTATCTTTATCGAGGGGGCAAAGATGAGTAGTAATGAAAAGACCGGCAATAGTTTTATGCTCAAGATCTGTACATTTATTGTAGATAAACGTAATCTTTTTTTCCTTATATATGCAATTGTCTGCATATTTTCAGTTATCGCACGAGGCTGGGTAGGAGTAGAAAACCAGCTTTCTAAGTATCTTCCCAAAACTTCAGAAACCTATCAGGGACTAGAACTTATGGAGGAGCAGTTTACGACTTATGGCTCTGCTAAGGTCATGGTTGCTAATATTTCCTATGATCAGGCTCTTCTCATACAAAAGGATATAGAAAAGATGGAAGGCGTATTTTCAGCAGAGATGGATGATACAGATGCTCATTACGCCAATGGTTCTGCACTTTTTAACATCACTTTTGACTATGACGAGACAGATGATCAGTGCCTAATTCTCTTAGATGAGGTAAAAGAGTATTTTGATAGCTATGATTATTACCTGACAACAACTCTTGGTGATACACAGTCTGAGCTTATTGATCAGGAAATGAATGTTATCTCAGTGATAGTAGTTATCGTAGTTGTTCTGGTACTTATTCTTACGTCTCAGGCCTATGCTGAAGTGCCGGTGCTTCTTTTGACATTTGGAAGTGCTGCTCTTGTTCAGATGGGCACGAATTTCCTTCTTGGAACAATATCTTTTGTCTCTAATTCAGTAACGATCGTGCTGCAGCTAGCGCTTTCCGTTGATTATGCAGTAATTTTCCTAAATAGATACAAAGAAGAACATGCAACGCTTAATCCTCGTGAAGCATGTATTATAGCTCTTTCCAAATCAATTCCTGAGATTACAGGAAGCTCCCTTACTACGATAGGTGGCCTTGTAGCCATGCTTTTCATGCAGTTTGGTATTGGCGCAGATATGGGAATAGTTCTGATCAAGGCTATTTTACTGAGCCTTTTGTCAGTATTTCTTTTGATGCCTGGAATTATCATGGTCTTTGCAAACCTTATGGAAAAGACCAAGCACAAAAACTTTATTCCACAGATTCCATTTGTTGGAAAATTCGCCTACAAGACAAGATATATCATTGCACCACTGTTTGTTGTAGTGATAATCATAGCCAACAGGATTTCTTCCAACACACCATACGTGTACGGCTACTCTCAGATTACTCCGCCCCTTACCAATGCAGTACAGGAGGCACAGAATCTGCAGGATGACAACTTTGCGTCTGACAATATGATGGCGCTTGTATTTCCTTCAGGGGATTATGACAAGGAAAAGAGGCTTATTGATGAGATTTTGTCTAATGGCAATGTGACATCCATAACTGGACTTGCAAATACAGAGGCTATAAACGGATATACGCTTACAGAGAAGCTATCTCCAAGGCAGTTTTCGGAGCTTTTAAATATTGACTATGAAGTAGCTGAGCTGATCTACGCAGCGTATGCTGTTAATGATGAGGAGTACGCCAAGGCTGTCAATGGCCTTGCCAACTACAAGGTTCCGCTTATCGATATGTTCATGTTCGTTTATGAAGAGGTAAAAGAGGGATATGTCACCCTGGACGACAATCTCATGAAGAAGCTAGAAGACGCCAACAGGATGATGAATTTTGCCAAGAAACAGCTTCAAGGCGAGGAATATTCAAGAATCCTGGTCTACGTAAACCTTCCTCAGGAATCTCCTGAGACCTTTAATTTTATCGGAACGCTCCACAAGATTACAGAGAAGTACTATGATGCAGACAAGATATACGTTGTTGGCGAATCCGTCAGCCAGTTTGATCTTAAGAAGTGCTTTGCCAGAGATAACACTGTAACTGGCGTCATTTCAATACTTGCGGTTCTTGTGGTGCTTCTTTTTACATTTAAATCGGCAGGTATGCCAGTACTCCTGATCGCAGTAATTCAGGGCTGTATCTGGATCAACTTTTCTATTCCTGCAATCCAGCATGACAACTTGTTCTTCCTGGGATACCTTATCGTAAGTTCAATCCAGATGGGTGCTAACATCGATTATGCCATCGTTATAGCAGGCAGATATACGGAGCTTAGAGGAACTATGGGTAAAAGAGATGCTATCATCGATACTATGAATCTTTCGTTTCCTACGATCATAACCTCAGGTACCATGTTGGCTGTTGCTGGCACTCTCATTGGTAAGATGACCTCTGATTGCGCTATTTATGGTATTGGAAAGTGTCTTGGAAGAGGAACTATTATATCAATCTTTGTCACCATGTTTGTTTTGCCACAGATATTGCTTGTGGGCGATAAAGTCATTGAACTTACAGCCTTTGTCATGAATATGCCGCTTCAAATTAAGCAGAGGACCGGAACAATGCGAATTGACGGCTTTGTAAGAGGTCGAATTGAAGGTAATGTAACGGGTATCGTTCATGGCGTCGTTAAAGGAAAGGTAAGTGCCTATATAGAAAATGGTGATATTACGTCCATGGAAGATGATACAGTGGATGTTGAAAACGGTGAATTCTACTACACAGAAGGGGAGGATATCTGATATGAAAAAGAGATTATGTATGCTCCTTTTGGGAATAGTTCTTTTTACTGAGTCGGTATTATCAGTATGCGCAGAGGAAAATGACGAAAAGCCCAGGACTTCAGGTGTATCAACAGGAACACAAACGGGAGCACTAGAAGAACAGAAAGATGTCGATGAAGACATAAGAGAAGAATTAAATGCTCTCATTCCCGAAGAAATAGAAGAAATAAAGATTGGAACAACCGAGGAATTCCTAGATTTTGCAGAAAAATGTAAGCTTGATACCTGGTCAGTTAACAAAAAGGTGATCTTAACAGAAGACATTTCACTTCTTGGAGTGTCTTTTAATGGAGTGCCAACTTTTGGCGGAGTGTTTGATGGACAAGGTCATAGCATAAGCGATATGGCTATTAAGAGCGATATGTCTTATGTAGCTCTTTTCTCAAATGTGCAATCTACGGGCGTCATCTCTGACCTTAATGTAAAGGGCACGGTAATTCCAGCAGGAAGCCAGATCATTGTAGGCGGAATCGTTGCAGACAACTATGGCCTTTTGAATAACCTTACATTTGAAGGCGTAGTTTCTGGCGATGACTATGTTGGTGGTATTGCCGGAATGAATGAGCTGACTGGTAATATAACAAACTGCTCAGTTACAGGATATATCAAAGGCGTTCACTTTGCTGGTGGTGTAGCTGGCGAAAATATGGGCAATATCTCTAAATGCATCAATGAAAGCGCGGTAAATACCACAAATGTAGATACTCAGATCACTATTGACAGCATGAACACGCTGAACAAAGTTCTTTCTATGATCAAAAACGGTGAAAGTAGCAGTGAAGAAGCAAGGGCTGACATTACAACCTCTGATATTGGAGGAATTGCGGGACTTTCTATCGGTATAATATCTGACTGCATCAATCAGGGACTGGTCGGATACGAGCATGTGGGCTACAACATCGGAGGAATTGCAGGAAGACAGTCTGGCTATGTCTATAGATGCACCAATAATGCAGTTATTCACGGAAGAAAAGATGTGGGTGGCATTGTAGGTCAGGCGGAGCCCTATGTTACTGTGGATCTTAGTACTGATGTGGCCTATCAGCTAAATGTGGCTATAAGTGAACTCCATGACAGAGTTACAACAACCCTTCAGGATACCAAGAAACAGTCAAATACCATTACCAACAGATTAAACGTAATTCAACAGTTTACGTCCAGTGCTATTGAAGATGTGAGATTTATAGCAAATGAGACTACAGACTTTGCAAATGGAGTATCTGGTGCTACTTCTGAAGCTTTTTCCAGAGTCCAGTACGTGATGGAAGAGTCATCCAAGGATGATGGACTTATGGATCAGACCAATGCTGCAATAGGCAATGCATCCGATGCAGCATCAAGTCTCAAGGACACTGTAAATGACCTAGGGCTTGAGCAGTATATGTCAGATCCTGATAAAAAGAAATATCAAGATGCCAAGGATACTCTGGAAATCTTGGCAAGTCAGTATGCAAATCTTTCTAGAGATGCAGGAACAGCATACTATAACCGCTATGTGGAACAGCATAGAGGTGATTATGGTGATACTACTGACCTGCAATATAGTATGCCTTTTGGAACGGATGTATCGACTGCTGAGAAGCTTGTTGAGTCCTATAATGTGACAGGAACCTGGAGACATAGTACTGATGACAGGCTTTTCCCAGATAATAATTCTACAGATGATAAAGATCTTAATTCTGCTGCACTTGCAGATGCAGAACCTAAGGCAGATGCCTATGCCAAAGCAAAATATAGAAGTCCTGTGGATGATCAGGAAGGTGCTCTTGCTTATACAAGAGATCTTAACGACGCTACAGAACAGGTAAGGAGCCTTACTATCTACTACCTTCCTTTTATGGCAGATGCAGCAAGAGGAGATGCCTTAAAGGCTATGGGGGCTATTGAGAGTGCAGCTGATAATCTTGAGTCTGCAGGAGATAGTGCACGTGGAATTGTTAAAAACCTTGCAGGACGTGGCGCTATCTCTTTTCCTCAGTTCAGCGCGCAGTACAAGGCTCATACAACCTCTCTTGCAGATAACATGCAGGGAATGAACGATAATTTTGGGCTTCTTAATAATGAGATGAATAGCGCTACAGGCGTCATCGTAGATGATCTGCAGGACATAGCAGACCAGTTTAATGTCATAATGAATCTTTATACTGACGCTATCGATGGCGTCTTGGAGATGGATTATTCCAACACCTTTGAAGATGTATCCCTTGAGGAAGCCCTTATCTGTACTGATGCAACCGTAGATAAGTGTATAAATTATGGCACAGTTTATGGAGATATTGATACTTCTGGTATAGCAGGTACCATGGCTATCGAGTATGACTTTGATGCAGAGAGCGATGTCACAGGAATTAATGATTCCAAGCTTAACACCTCTTTTATCTCCAAGTGTGTTCTTAGAGATAACAGGAATTATAGCACTTCTGAGGGTGAAAAGAGCTATATAGGTGGCATCTGCGGACTCCAGGAGATGGGAACTATCATAGGCTGTGCAAACTATGGTAATTTAAAATCCAATTCCGGTGAGTATGTAGGTGGCGTCTGCGGTAGCTCTTTGTCATACATTGTAAATTCAAGGTCCAAGGGAATCTTAAGCGGTGCTAGTTATGTAGGTGGAATTGTTGGAGACGGAACCAATATTCGTGACTGCGTATCCTTGGTAGATATCGAGGACACAGAGAGCTGGTATGGTGCTATCGCTGGTCATGTCAGTGATGAAGGTGAAGTAAGGAACAATTTCTTTGTCAGCGACGAGCTGGCTGGTATCGACAGAATCAGCTACTCGCTCAAGGCAGAACCGGTGTCCTACAACGACAATGGAATTCCATATGACATCACCAATCTTACAGTTACTTATGTAGTTGAGGATGATGATCTGGAAGAGGGCAAAGAGGTCATAAAGAAGGAAAGCAAGAAATTTGGCGATGGCCTTGATGAAGCAAATTACCCAAAGACCAACCCTAAAGAAGGCTTTTATGTCACATGGGATAAGCCTTTTGTTGATTCTCTTCGAACTGATCAGGTGATAACTGCTACATATCATAGATTTAGAACAACTATATCTGAAGCAAATGTGGGAGTTAGTGACGACTCTGTTTTTCAGAGTGAGCTTCTTGTGGATGGAAGCTTTAAGGCTGACGATAAGCTTGTAGTTGAAAGACAGAATTCTTTTGATGTAAAGAATTTCACAACAATCAAGGATTATGACGCAGATACTCTCAAAAACTACACCACGCTTAAGGTTACAATTCCTGATGATGGCGCCAAGGAGCATCAGATCAGATATAGGCCAAACAGCAAGGTCGTAGAAGAACTTGGTGAGTATGAAGTATATCTGGTCACAGCAGATGGCGAAGAACTTCTAGAAAAGACTGGTGAGATAGGTGACTACAGCACCTATGATATCGCTGGTAATGAGTTCACACTTAAAGTAAGATTTCCCAGAGCCAAGCTTGCGGTATCTTTGATTAAGTATGTCATTATCGCTATAGTTATTGCATGCGTTTTGCTTGTTTTACTTATTATATTTGCAATTATCCGAGGCGGCAAAAAAGCTCCTAAAATATTCAGATTCCTGGCTAAGAAATTGTCAAAGAAGATTGAGGATAAAGAGCAGATTTTCTATGATGATAGCGGGGATGACAAGTAACAAAAATTATCAAGTTTTGATTGAAAGTTTAGCCCCTTATTTGGTATTATATTAACAGTATTTATACTTGGATTGGGAGAGAGTAATGAAAAGGATTAGGGGCACAGCGCTTAAGCTTATAGTTGCAGCTATGCTGGCACTTTTTGTTTTGGGGAACGAAAGTGCGAGTTTATTCGTATTTGCTGAAGATGATGAGGCAGTTCTTGCTTCAACTGCAGCAAGTTCACGACCTGATGATGCATCAAATATAGGTTCTACAGAAACTGTCAAAAATGATGATGCGTCAAATTCAGGATCTACAGAGAATACCAAAAAAGATGATGCGTCAAATTCAGGATCTACAGAGAATACCAAAAAAGATGATGCGTCAAATCTAGGATCTACTGAAATAGTCAAAGATCAGAATCCAGACGATAATGTTAAAGATAATGAAAAAGAACCTGGTACAAATGGTGACGAGGGTAAAGTCCCTAATAAAGGTTGCAAACCTTCTAGCCCTGATAAGAGGGGGTATGATGTCTTCTTTTATCTGAAGAAGGATTCCTCTATTCCACAGGATTTTTATTCGCTGGATTATAGTGGCTTCGCAGATGGAATATATATATCCGGCGCATCAAAAAATAATATTAACTACGATTCTTTTATCTATGGCAGTGATGACGAGTCAACTATGGAAGAGGTAGATATTACAGTTAGGAATGCTGTTTATGATGCACTTTACAAAGTTCCTTCATTAGCTGAAATTGAGAGCGTATATCCAGAGTTTGATCCCAAGACTCAGTATATACAGTGGTATGTTATTAAATACGCAGGCTATGGAATTCAAGTTGATGGTGTTGTTAGAAGTAGAGTTAACTCTGTTTATCATGGCCCTGAGGGCTATGATCCTTCAACCAATCAGGGTATAACAACAGATCCGGTGGTAGAGCTGGAGCCTGATCTGGTATTTGAATTCCAGACACTTCCTGGAGATCCAGCAGACTATGAATTTGAATGTGATGGTGAAGAGCATATCATTGGTGGCGGATTCACTATTAATGTAATTGACAAGAACAACCCAAAGTCATTTTTTAAAAATGTTTATGATAAATTTGGAAATTATAAGATGACGGTCAGTGCCGGCAGTAACGGCGAAGGTACTACATTTGCTTATGGTGGCAAAGAGTACTGGGTTAACATTGATGCAGCTTACGCAGTTGTTAAGGCAACAACCCTTGATGATTTCAATGTATCTATTCCATTTGTTTACAATGGCAAGCCAATTGATGCCAGTCAGATAAGCGTTTTTAAGATAGATGACAATGGCGAAAAGGTTGCGCTTGGTACAGAGATCGTGACTAAGGTAGATGCTGGTAACAGTATTGTTACTGCAAGCCCTAAGAGGAGCATCACTATTGAAGCTGGATCTACAGTACAGAATGACAATGGTACAACACTTACAAATGATACTTATGAGATTGTTTCCGGATCACTTCAGCCAGGACACAAGATTACTAACATAGTGTTTAACGGAAGCCAGACAGGTGCCGGTGAATCTTCAAACGAGATCACATCCTGCACTATTCTTGATGAAGATGGCAATGATGTTACTTCCAAGTACAGAATATCATACAAGAAAGGTAAGCTGGTCTTGGTTGATCCAAATGCTACCATCAGTACTGGAACAGTTCAAAAGGAAGAGGTTGAAGCTAAGGAAACTGCTAAGAGTAAGGTTAATAGTACTGGAAATTATACATCTTCAGTTGTAGATGATAATGGCCAGACAATTGTCATCAACAAGCAGATCAGCTACGGTAATGATGGCAAAAAGGTTACGATTCCAGTAGTTCTCGGAGCTAGAAAAGGCGATACATCTGATAAGAGTATCAATAACATGAAAGCAGTATTCGTAATATTCTTAAGTTTAGCTATCATGTGCCTTACATTCAGAATAGATAAGAAAACAAAAAAACACTAAGAAATCATCCCATATCCCATGGATATGGGATTTTTTTGCATAAAAATATCAAAAAAGGTTAAATATTGCGGATTAATGCCGATATGTTTAGTAGGTGTATGTAGGTACATTATGCGCATTTTTAAATGCGGGATGGAGATAGATGTTATGAAAGCTATGTTAAAGAAAGTATTATGTGTGATCTTATCAGTATTGTTCGTAAGTTTACTTACAATCTGTGATTTCAAAGCTGTGACAGTACATGCTGCTGATGATCCTTACACAGCTCTTTCCAAGGCCACAAGAAAATATAATGGCGTAGATTATAGTGCTGAGTATAATCCGCTTTTTTATTACCTCAATTATCAGGATCTTCGTGATGCCTATGGAGCAGATGGTAACAAGTTGATCGAACATTATGCTGTTTTTGGTAAAAAAGAAAAGAGAGTTGCCAACAGACTTATTGGTGACAGTACAGAGTATGTAGTTCCTACAGGCGATCAGTCTGTGGTGGTTATTCCTAAGGCTAAGCACGGAAATGGTGGAATGACTTATGAACAGGAAGTTATAGCAAGAAGCTATGCCAAGCAGATCGCTGATGGAATAAATGCAGCGATAGAAGCTCAGGACTCTGCTAAGAGTTCTAAATCAAGCTCAAAATCAGACTCAAAGTCTAATTCCAAATCAAGTAAGAATAAGATAAAAGATGTTGAGAAGGTAGCTTATGCTGCTGGTGTTATCAAAGCATACTGCGATCTTGGAACATATACTACAGAAGGTAAGATCTATAGGACAGCATATGGCGTATTTGTAGGCGGTGAGTATTCTTGTGCAGGCGCAACAAGAGCACTGGGACTTGTTCTTGATTATCTCGGGATCACATGGGTTCACAAGAATGCAAATACATGGAATGATCAGTGGTGTCAGGTAATCGTTGATGGCAAGGAAGGTTATGCTGATGCTATCACAGCTACAGCTGGTTATGGCAAGCATCCAAACGAAGGCGGAAGTGAAAAAGATGCTGTATCCTATGCAAAGGTTAGAAAGCTCTTTGAAGTGGCTTCACAGAGACCGGTAACAAGAGATTAACGATATGAGAAAAAAACTATTAGCTTTAATAATTGTCTTTTTACTGACTATAGCTGCATTTCCTGTAGATGCGTGTGCAAGCGGAACTACTACGATCGATGCTACTACATTCAGAGGAAATACCAAGATAACACAGATCCACATTGGAAGCGACGTTACGGAAATATCATCAAGCGCTTTCAGGGGACTTGGACATCTTCAGTCTATAACAGTCAGTGAAAAAAATAACTTCTATTCTTCCTATAGTAATTGCCTCTATAACAAGAACATGACAGAGCTTATTTGTTTTCCGGCAGCTCTTAAGAGCGCTTATATCCCAGAGACAGTTACATCAATAGGAGATTATGCTCTAAATGGCGTAGCTGAGGACTTAAAAAATGAAATCAGAGCCGTCGTAGAAGCACAGGCAGCAAACAACCTCATGGAATGGGAAGTTCCGGGAGATCATTTTATCCACACGGAATATGGCGTTAAGTGGCGTACGGCAGACGGAACACTATATGAGCCAGATACAGACATCAAGAAGCTGGTGGCTTCAATACTTGAAGTAAGCTGTGACAGCGGCATGACTCAGGTCCAGCAGCTTGAAAAGAGCTTTAACTACGTAGTAAATGCACTTGTTTACGAGAGAAAGCTTGATGTGCCTGTAGGTTTGTGGACAGAGAGCTATGCGAAAGAAGCTCTTTTGACAGGAAAAGCAAATTGCTACGGCTATGCAGCAACCTTCGCCTATGTGGCAAAAGGGCTTGGCTTTGAAGCCAGAGTCTGCACTGGAACTGTTCAGTCAGCACTTGGTGGCAAGACTCCGCACGCATGGACAGAAGTTAAACTTGGTGATAAATGGTATATCTTTGATACTGAGATGCAGGATGCCAAGGGAAGCGGCTATTACAAGCAGACCTACGATACATATCCTGCAAAGCCAATTGAAAAGCAGGCAAGTATCACAGTATTTTATTAAGGGGAAGTTTTCATGAGGAAATTCACAAAAATAGCCATGATCATTGTGGGTACGGCGCTTGGTATCTTCATCTTTAATCTGGTGCTGTACGCAAATAACCCAGGCTATAGGCGTGCGCTTGGCGGCATGGTTGAGGAAAAGAGCTATGACCAAGGCGTAGCAGCAAGTGATGCCACGGCGCAGACTGCTGAAAACAGTGTAAATGCAGAGGAGAGTGTAAGCGAAGCTGCTCCTGTTGCAAGCTCTAAAGTAGAAGATATGGTACCTGACGCTAGGGCAGAGGAGAGAACTTTAGAACCTGAGTCGGAAGAAAAGGTAATAGTGGATAAAACATATCATGAGGATTGCGGTACCGGAAAAGGGTACTGGGTGATCACATATTCTGATGGATCTGTAGGGCTTGAATGAGCCCTACTTTTTTTGCGGTCAATTTCAAATTCAATGATCTGTTGACGATTTATGATATAATATTTCCGGTGTTCAATTGTGGGAGGAAAATTATGAAAAGATCATTGGTTAGTTTACTGGCCGTATTTGTTTTGTCGGCCACGGTACTAGCTGGTTGTGATAAAGGATACGATCAGAATGGGGTTGAAAGATCAGCCACAGAAGAGAGCGTAAATTTAGCTGAAAAAAAAGTTGGCGTATGCATATATCAGTTTTCGGATACATTCATGAGTCTTTATCGTGAGGAACTTGGAAAGGCGCTGGTGGATTCAGGCTTTTCAAAGGATAACATAATGTTTTTTGATGGCTTCAATGATCCTGATCTTCAGATATCCCAGGTTCGAAGGATGATAGATGAAGGGGTAGATGTGCTGATAGTTAATCCTGTCAGCAGTGCATCAGCAGAGGCTATTACTGATATAGCTGTTGAGGCTGATGTGCCACTGATCTATATCAACCGTGAACCAGCTGCAACAGATGAAGCCAGATGGGAAGAGAATGAATGGAATGTGACCTATATCGGATGTGATGCCAGACAGTCTGGAATGTATCAGGGTGAGATCATTTCTGACCTTGGGATGAGCATAGTTGATACAAATGGCGACGGTGTGATCCAGTATATGATGATTGAGGGCGATCCGGAAAACATAGATTCACAGTTCCGCACGAAGTATTCAGTTGAGATGCTCTCAGATGCAGGATTCAAAATGGAATGTGTCAGTGATGAGATTGGCTATTTTCATAGAGATACAGCTAATCAGATAATGGGAAAAGCTCTTGCAGAAGGAAGTCATCTGGAAGTTGTTTTTTGTAATAATGATGCTATGGCCCTTGGAGTAATGGATGCACTGGGGAACTCTGACAAAAAGGCTGGCAAGGACATTTTTATTGTTGGCGTAGATGGCCTCGAGGAAGCATTGCAGAGAATCATTGATGGTGGACTTGCAGGAACAGTCTTTAATGATTATGCTCAGCAGGCTATATCTACAGCTGAGGCGGCTAAGAAGTTTGTGTCTGGTGAAAGTAATGATCACTATATCGCCTGCCGTTATATAAAAGTTACAGCAGAAAATGCTGATAAGATCTTAGAAGAAATAAAGGAATGATCATGGAAAATAGTTTAAACAAAAGCGTATATATCAAGTCAGTTATTGCCATTTTCATAATGGCTATCATAACTGCTATATTACAGGGAAATCCCTACACATCAGTAGAGGTAGGAGCGGACAGACAGCTTCAGATAGTTTTGTTTTTTGCCCTTGCACTCGGGTCAGTTGGACTTTGTTATAGAGAGTACCTTGCAGGAATCCTTACTACTGAAAAGAAGATTGTTTGG
This sequence comes from Butyrivibrio hungatei, assembly GCF_001858005.1. Classification (NCBI taxonomy): domain Bacteria; kingdom Bacillati; phylum Bacillota; class Clostridia; order Lachnospirales; family Lachnospiraceae; genus Butyrivibrio; species Butyrivibrio hungatei. The sequence continues at coordinate 880,211 of NZ_CP017831.1, forward strand.
ATCGTGTCCTTTGGTACACTTGTAAGGATGTTCTATGTTCTTTTTATGAATATATGGACCCTTCAGAATGACGGAGGAGTATTTACCGGATTTGGAACTCCTGACATCAATAATGGGCATATTGGTTATATCGAGTACATTTACAAGTTCTTCCATTTGCCAGACATGGATCCATACGAGCACTTTGGATACTATCATCCACCGCTTCACCACATTATAGAAGCTGTGTGGCTTACTATTCAGAGAGTTATCGGAGTTCCTGAAGCACTTGCTTTTGAAAATCTTCAGGTTCCAACACTTATCTATTCAGCTCTTTGCATGGTCGTTATGCTCCATATCCTTGAAGAAAGCGGCGTCAAAGAAAAGTATCTTTTATATGGACTTATGCTCTTTGCTTTCCATCCTAGAATGATGGTACTTGCTGGATCAGTCAACAATGATATCCTGGCTCTTTTGCTTCTCCTTACAACTATCTGGAGAACTCTTGCATGGATCAGGAAAAAGAGCTACTTAAACATTATATTGATCGCACTTTCTCTTGGCTTTGGAATGCTCAGTAAGCTTAATACAGCTATCTGTGCTTTTTCAATAGCGCTTGTTTTCCTGTGCTACCTTATCTACTGCATCAAGGATGGAAACCTTATAGAGCTTAGAGATTGTCTCATTCAGTATGTGATATTTGCAGTAATCGCAATCCCTATTGGACTTGCTTATATTGTTAGAAATATTCTGCTTTTTGGTGAGAAGCCTGGAATCCCATCACCAGCTCTTATTCCTAATGAGTCTGTGATGTTTACAGGTGATTACTCAGTTTGGTCAATTATCGGAATCCCATCTATATGGGATCTCCACGTGGAATTCCCATTCCACCCTTTAAGTGCCAAGGCTATTCATAACACGTGGGTAATCCTTTTCCAGACAGGTCTTTTTGCTGAAGCATTTCCAACTGAAATAAATGACTATCTTCTTTCATTTGCTCAGATAGCCTATGTTGCATCAATTCTGCTTGCAACAGTTACAACTGTAGTCTTTATTGTCAGCTATTTTATTAAGCTCAAGCAGAATCAGAGCATGAGACTTAAGACGACATTTTTACTTTTTACATATATCTTTATGCTTGTTAGCTTTAGCTTGTATGTGTTCAAGTACCCATATACCTGCAGCAGTGATTTTAGGTACATGACTGCTTCGCTGGTATTTACATCACTTGGATTTGTAGTAGTTAACGAAGGCTTTGATGGCATGTTCACCCGCTGGGTAAAATATATCACAAACTTCGCTATGGCCATGACGCTTGGTTGCTCCATGATCGTGTACATGTTCTGGGATCTGCACTAAGAATATACAGGGGCGTAAAGTTTTGCTTTGGACTTATCAAAAATGGGATTTTTGAAGGCGTCCAAATTCAAAACTTTACGCCTCTTTTTTATTTTAGTAGGAGATTTTCTGCCTCGGCCAGTAATACTTATTGATTTTATAACGCCTGCGTTATATAATGGAGAACGTCGTCGGGGTGTGGCTCAGTTGGTAGAGCACTATCTTAGGGAGGTAGGGGCCGCGTGTTCGAATCACGTCACTCCGATTGTCTGAAAGCCGCTTGTTTAGCGGCTTTTTCTTTGCCCTTTTTTAGAAAATGTTTGACCAAATGTTTGACTTGATCAGATTATCCAAGTAATTCTTCAAGATTTTGCTTGGACAAGGTATTATTGTTCTGTCTGTTGTAGTACCGTGTCATTGTACTATCAGAGTGACCAGCCGTAACTCTTATCTGATCTTCAACCATTTGTTTAGAATATGCTTCTTGTATTGCTCCGCGTCTCTGTGCGTGAGTTGACATGGGTTCTATGCCAGCATCTTTGCAATAATCTCTGATGTGTTCATTAACGCGGTTTGTGGCTATCGGAAGATTACCTTTACTGTTAAAAACATATTTCTTTTGACCATTGATAAGATAAAGCTCTTTGAGTATTCCTATTGCCTTATCTGTTAATGGTATTTCTCTTGCCACTTCATCAGCCTTAAGATGCTCATCATCTACTACAATGAGTTTTCCATCTACTTCTCTTTTTGATAATGAGTGCTTTATAGTAAGTGTCTCATTCTGAAAATCTACATCTTCCCAAGTAATAGCAAGCCATTCGCCGACTCTTTGCATGGAAGTCAGCCAAAATCTGATAGCAAGAGAATATACAGTCTGATTAGGTAGTGCTTTCAGATGCTTTTCAAGTTGCATGCGCCATTCCCTCGAAGTTGCCTTCTTTTTATCTATACTTTTAGCTTTTTTAGGGCACATGTTGTTAGGAAGAGCAACTACTGGATTGACAGTAATAAGCTTTTGCCATATGGCATAATCAAAAGTCTGTTTCAGGATACTTTTTGCCTGATCAATCTGTCTGGCAGTATACTTCCTGCTGGCTGTTAATCTTTTGAATGCATCAATAATATCACCTGTGATAACTGTTTGAACTGGAAATGTAGAAATAACATCCATTGCCCAGTATTTATTCCAGTACTGGTCTTTGCGTCTTGCAGTACTTGTTGGATAAGTAATTGAGCCTTCGTTATCAACTATAGGGGCATGATTATGCGCTGAAAAGATATTAAACACTTCCTGAACTGTTATAGTGCTTGTGCATTCCTTGGATGATGGAAGCATTCTTCCTAATACTTTTTTGTACAGTTCTTCGACAGACTTAGCAGAGATTTGCTTTCTTTTGCCATCTACTGTAATAGACACTAAATATAAAGTTTTATTAGGCTTAGTGACAGTGGTTATCTTTTTACCAAGTTCTTTTTCAATGGCTTGGATTTTGAGTTGTAATATTTGTTTATCCAAATCTTCGATAACAGCACCGACTGAGATTATATTAGCATAGTCGGAATCTGTTTCCAATCGAAGCTTTTTTGATGTCAGATTTGTGATCTGTTGGAATATATCATTAGAGCAATTGTGTTGATGATTTGCATTTATTGGCAATTGAAGATTAAAGGAAGTGCTGACAATATCATATTTAGTTTTCATATGTTCAGCACCTCCTTTCTGCTGTCATTAAGAATTATTCAAATGGAATATCGTTGTAATTAATATCTGACCATTCATTTCCACGAGCAAGCTTCTTTAATTCTTCATATCCTTTATATTGCTCACTAGGTAATTCGTAGGTTTTATATTCATCACCATTTTTGTAATGATATATGTATTTATTGATTCTCCTTAAAAGCTGGGATATTGGATCTTTTTCTTGATTATCTTTATCCACCATCCCACAATATATTTCTTCAGGAGAATATATACTTGTGATATGGATTTCTGTCCATAATGCGTAGCTATTAGCATACCTGCAATGCAATTGTGCTCGATAACCTTGAGTAATAGTTAAAAGAAGCTCAAACGGTAAAGAATGTTGTTTTAATTCATCTATGAACAGATATTTTTCTCCACAATACGAATCGAATCCACCAATGCCATGATTGGCGTAATCTGAGAAAAAGAAAATGTTTTCATCACCGACCTCTTCACATAATTTGACGTATGAAAATGATTTTCCACTACCACTTTCTCCACAATGCCATATGACGTCAACATTCCTTATGGGTGGTGTCTCTTTATATCTTTTATCAAAATAGCATTTTCTTATAAGGCTTTCTTCACGGCGAAATCGTATGTCTTCTCGCATTATTTGAGCTGGTGTATACCCTTCATCTATAAGAAGTTCGATAGATGAAAGCAATTCATTAGTATTAGATGCAGAGTACTTTTTATGCCCTTCAATGTTTCCAAAAGAAGTAAAGGCTATTACTTTTTCGCCTTTTTCATCAAAGGGAGGTTGCTTATTAATGTAAGCCAGCACCTGTTTTTTATTGCCTTTAGTTGCCTCCAAGTGGGCCTTAGGATACGCACGTTTCACCTTTGAAAATCTGCAAGAACCAGAATCTTCCAGAATCATATGAACGTGATGTAAACCTTCTGAAGATATACAGTATCCCCACCATCCTTTACGAAGTGAATTATCATTTATCCATTCAAATTTTAATTGCTCAATTATTTCTTCTGGAGTGCCTGAATAACCATGTTCCTTAGGGTTATTTAAAACTGCAAACCATGAGCGACTTATTGTATCATTCACTTGATTCCTCCTTTGTAACAGACGTCATTTCTGTTACGGATTTAATTACAGGGTGCTGCGCTGATGTAACAGATTCCCTAGGCGGGGGTAATACTACCGCCGCCTAGGGTCGAGTCATAGCTTACGCCAGAGGCGTGCTCTGACTCGAATCTCTATTGTGTTCCAAATTTCTCATTAAAATGTCATATATATGCCATTTCCAGTCATTTATGTCTGATATTAGCGGAAATTTTACTTTCCTTAGCTTGTGTCCATCTGATAAAAGATGGCCCTCACCACGTTTCATTGGTTCGTTTGGTATTTCTTCGCCCGTAAAGATCATGCCTTTTTGCTCCTTGCTGAGTCTACCTAGTCCTATTATTATTTGGAAATTGTCTCTTGATCCATTGGCAAAGAGGCTGGATTCAGCTCTCTGAGTAACGAGCCATGCAGCATGACTTATTCCTCGGCCAAGCATAAGTGTTGTTGCTATAGCATTCGTGACGTCTGAAACGAGCTTTGTTTTATTATCCTTATCCATCATTGACTGATAGAAGATATATGAAGGATACTCGTCAAAAATCAAGACTCTACGTTTGAATGATTTACCATTTTCTCTAGCATCATTGAATCTACGAAAAAACTCCATTACACCTTCATAACAATGTTGTCCTGCGTAGTACAGAGGATAATCATTCAAAAAACGGAAATCTTCAGAATTTTTAAAATCACATATAAATACCTCTGTCTCAGGAGAATCCTTTAATAGGCAACCAATAAGGTATAAGAGTGCATAGCTCTTTCCGCTTCCAGTTGAGCCTGTGAGCAATATATGGCAGTAATCCTGAATATTTAGTTTTATTGGAGCTGATGGTTTCCCATCAGCTCCTGTAGCATATCCGTAGATCATAGTTGGTCATCCCAAGAAGTACTAAAATCGCTTTTTGCATCAGAACGCATAAGGGCTCTTTGCTTTTGATTTCGAAGTAACAGTGCGTATTGGGGCGTCATAGGTACTACAGTTAACTTTATGTATGTACCCATATCTTCGACGGAATCTAAGCAAACACCATTGTAAAAAGTACCATTTTCGTCCTTATATGATTCAAGTATCATTGAAGAATTTGCTTGGCTTTTTAGCTTCCTGCTAATAGCACTTGTAATTTGCCGCTCCATTATTTCTATTTCATTATCATCAAGCAATTCTATTGTTTTTTTATAGCAGACAAAATAATAATAGGTGATGCCATTAATTACATCGTATTTGTTAACTGGCATTTCGATATCTCCAATTAGGGCAGGAAGTTTCAGGTTGGCTTCTTCAGCTACTTCACGTAAAACTTGAAACATAAAAGTACAGATTGGCTCATAACCACGGCTGGCATTGTCCTCTAATGCTAATTGATCTGCCTCTTCAATTATGACTTGCTGCTGCTTATTATGCTCCTGATTTGCAATAGATTGAGATTTGCCATAAGAATAAAGCAGGTAAATTAAAAATCCTACAAATATCCACTCGGGATGAGATATCAAGTAAGTTACAGGTATGGATAACAAGTAAGCTAGAGCAACTACAATTGATAATAACGAGCCCACAGATATGGAAAATAGGCCAATTATCTTTAAGTAGTTTTCGTTCTTTTTGTACTTGTTATATTGTTCCCAAAACCAATTTACAGGGCAGAGTATTATATTTTTTATTCTTTCCATTAACCATTTAAGCATTAGCTATTACCTCCAATGAATCTGCACTTGCACTAAGAATGTATTCGCCATTGTTATTTCGCCAAAACTTACCAGTCAGGTTCTTGAACTTTACTTTCTTTTGACCGCCAGATTGCTGCAAAAGCTCAGAAGTAAGGGGGATTTTCAAATCCTTAACTTTAACTGTTACAGACTTATACTGATTATCAGGACAAACTACGCTTACTTTCTTGCAAATTACTTCACCTGTAGGCTTACCGTCAGCATAGCCTTCGCCGTCAGTGATATTTAATGCAATTGCTGTTCCATCTGGGTTACCTGTAATTTGATTTGTATTAAGTTGTATGTTATTTGGGGTTATCATATTATTCATATATTATTTTTCCTTTCTTTGTTGCCAGTGTGATTTTCTACTTCGTTTATGTCCATAGTTGGTCTCCTAGTTATGATAATAAGTCTGCAACATCTACTTGCATTGGAATATCATATTTTTTTAAAATATTAATGAGAGATTGATTTTCAGCCTCGATATAGCAAAATTCATGATAATAACTGCTGATCATTTGCTGCCGATCAAGATTCTCTTTTATGCGATTACATATTACATCGCTAAGTAATTGCTTTTCATCCATATGGCATTCTCCTTTATTGTTAGTTTATATGTGAAAAAACAGCTGCTTTGTGATTTTAGTATATGGAATTTGGCATGCCCGATATAAGGTAGCAAACGAAAAAAAAACAGCCGTCTCAAAAGAAGTGGTAAAAGACATGAAAGATATTGAAATGCAAAAGAAAAAGATCATTGGTAGTATATTAGAGCATTATAATTACGATATGTATATAAAAACAGTGAATGCTTTAAAGTACTTAAGTCATCCGCCGAAAACGAGAGACGAATTTAAACAGATAGCTAAAGAATATGAAACTTCGCTCAAAAAAATATCGTTTGATTATGCTAAATCTATTGAAAACGAGGACACAAAAGAGAGAAACAATTCTTTGGCAGAAATTTATAGATGTTCTTTATATAGGGATCGAAAACCTCCGAAGAAGGTTATTGACTATTTCTTTGACAGATATAAATCTGTAAAGGGACTTAGAGATATATATAGCTTTGAAGTCACGCGCATAGTAGTCTCAACCTTAAAACAAAATGGTTACGATGCTGAAAAAGGATTCGATTGTAATTCTGTTAGTGGGGAATTGCAGAATTACTCTATTGAAAAGCTTGAAGCATTAAATGAAAGCATTGGGTGTATGCCTGAAGATTTTGAAGCGGAAATTGCTGATAATTGTCCTACAAGTATTGAATTATGGGAGGAGTACACTACTAACCTCTCAGATGCAGCACTATTATTCTTTTACAATAATTTTGATACGCTAAATGAATATATTGGTGATCTTAGGGGAATAATAGATGGAATATTTCATTTTGAAGCTGATGATTTTAGAAATATCATTAACGAATTAAAACATAAAAAAGCACATGCTAAAGACAGTAGGCTTTTTAAGCATTTTTCCGAATGCGAGTTTGATAATAATGTACATTTAACGAATAAAGATAGGGAGAAAATGTTAGAGAGCTTAAAGTCATATATTGAAAAGGTTCCAGATTATAGAGATCTAGATTCATTTGTCTCGCTTTGCTTTAAGATGCGCTATAATTACCAGCTGGTTTGGAAAACAATACTAGTAATTCTCAAACACTATGGCAATAAGCCAGCAGGGAAAAGAGTAAATGATTTGTTTGATCATTATTACAAGAAAAAAGCCACCATTTCGGTAGCTCAAATTGATCAATCACTTTTTAGACCTTGAATGGCATATTCCAAGCACTGAATGATTACTTTGTTTAAAGACGTATTATTATCTTCGGCTTCTTTTTCGAGGCGATTGATTATTTCCTCAGGAAGCCTGAATGTCTTGTTTACATAGGATGAATACTCTTTTTTTATTTCTAACATGTCTGCACCTCTAATATATAATTTTATATACATTGATGCACAGAATATAGAAGAGAAATACAAGATAAACATCTTGTATTTACACGATATGTGAATTAAAATCGTCATAGTATTGATTTTTTATCAAGGAGTAAATTAGGATGATGAAGAAGAATTTAGTAGCAATGATGGTAACTGTAGTTATGGTAGCTGGAGCACTTGTTGGTTGTGGTTCCAAGGAAGTTGCACAGGAGACAACTCCTGTAGCTGAAGCATCTGTTGCAGAAGCAACTGTAGAGGAGAATGCAGTGGACGCCGCTGCATCAACAGAGGAAAGTATTGTTGAGGAAACTGTAGTTGAGAAAGTAGAGCCTCAGACAAAAGAGATGAAGGTTCTTGCTGGTTCAACTAGGAAAGTAAATGGTAGTTATACGGATATATACTCATATATCTATGATGAAAATGGCGAAGTTGTAAAGGCAGTATGGTCTGATCCTAAAGATGAAGAAGTTGCAGAAATTCTTTCAAAAGAAGTTTTATCAGTAGAAGACTTTACGAACTTTAGTGAGAAGTATACAGTAGATTATATGCTTCCAACAAAAACAGAAAATGGTAGAATACTTGAGGGTCAGTGGTACGCAGCTGATGGTACAGATGAAAATGATAGAGTTGTATATACATACAATGATGCAGGTTCTGAGTTGACTAAGGATGAGTATGGTACTGACTGGGAAACACATGTAGTGTATACATATGATGAAAATGGATATCGTATATCTGAGGAAACAGTAGATGTAGATGGTGCAACTTACAATGTTGATGCAGAAGATATAGTATCAGGAATTGATGAAGATGGCACAATGATATATGTAACCTATAGTAATGGTGCAGAGGTAACTTTCTATTATACAACAATTGAAGTTGCAGTACAGTAACCTTAACTTTTGACAACTGAATATTGAATAGAGGGTTAATGGTCTATTGACCCTCTTCGTAGGAGTTGGAGAAAAGAAACTTAAGCGATAATAATATCACAATTATTTTACTTTTTTTGTGAAATAGTTGCATTGATTTTTGATTTGTAGTCGATATAATGAAAGTAGAAACAGAAATGTTTCCGATGTAAGAGCATCGTAAAAAGTTGTGCTGCGGATGGAGCAGGGTAATTATTCCATCTCATAAGATACCATTTGCAGGTATCGAGCCCGGCAACAGGGATAAATGTTGTAGTCCAGGCAGGGGACTTAATTATTTCTGCACCTTTAAGGCATCTTAACTGGGTGCCGAGGCTGACAACCAGCAGAAAACTCTTAACAAAAATAGTCTGAGGAGTGTGTTTAACCGCACACTCCTCTTTATGTATACGGAGAATCAATGCTAACTAAGGCTGAAAAGAAAAACATAATACGTCAAGATATATTGGATGCCGCTATTGTGTACAGTCAGAATCTTGCAGGACGGTCTTTTTTATATGTGTATGGGGAGGAATATTTTGAATTATACTTTCCAACAAACAGATTTCTGCATCTGACTGGTGTTGCAACTTATTTGTCTGGTAAAGAATTTTATAAAAATGCTAAGAATGCAACTTTAACATGTGATCAGTTCTTTTTTAATTCTGAACACCCTTATAACTCGGCTCGAAAGAAACTGCCGTGCTTAAAAAGAGCTCCTGAGCTTACAAATACTATGGTATGTGTATTGAAAGATATGCAAACGCTTTCTATAACATATAAGCTGAGTGTTACTAATTTGGAGTTTACTTTGGGATTAGTACAGCAGACTGATAATAATGGTAACGCAATGCCTAACAGGTTTATTCCAATGACTCTACGTGTGGAAGATTCATCTGTTAACAAAAGTGGCGGTGGAGAGGTAATCGATTTTATCTTTTCTAAAGATGCAAGTAAAGCAATCTATGATACTTTGACGATTAAGGACGAACGCAAAGAGATACCTGAAAGCGTACGAATGCTCATAACCAAAGAGCTTTGTGAATCAGAAGTAAGCAATCAGGAATGATTAATACATATGTATAGAAAAGTGTTTGACCAGTTGTTTGACCAAAGGCCAAGTCGGTGCCGTCAAACCTCCCTTCTATGCTGGTTTCAAAGTTTTGTAATTCGTGTTCGAATCACGTCACTCCGATTGATTTAGGCCTGCTTTTATGTGGGCCTGTTTTATTTTCTTGTTTTTTCTAAACAGACGTAAGCTGAGTCTAGTATTTACGTCGGAAATCCAAGTTTTTGGTGTTAGAAGTAGCTTCTTGAAAGCAGGTACGTCTTGATGGACGGTTTGCACTTTATTGACGTAATGTAGAGACAGAGATTACGTCTAGTTAAGAAGCAATTGCCAGCAGACGTAACACAGTGGGATAATTTTACGTCTATTAAGCAAGTATTGGATAAGAGAAGTAAATTTGAGTTATTACACTACGTCAGTATATATAAATTTGCGTATTTGTGCGTAACACAAGCCTAAATATAAGCACAAATCCAGCATAATCCCACCCCCAAGCAGAGACTACAAGAAAAAATACAAGTCAATGAAGAAAGGAAAACAATTGATAGATTACGGAAAAGAGCATAGGTCATTGTCTTAATATTTATACTTATTTAAGATAATTACTTAACTATAAATGGTAATATAAAAGTGATAAAAAATGATAATTGTAGGCCTTCCGTATATATCATTACAGGAGGAATTATATGAATAAAAGAGCAAAGAACCATTTATTATGCGAAAAGAAGCCCTATATCGCAGTTGTACTCAGCATCATTATTCCGTCGGCTTTTATAGCTGTAGGAGGATCGTTAGGTCAAAAGATTTCTGAAGAAGGCGGAAATATAGGAATTTGCATTGCTGCGGCAATAATGATGATCCTCTTTAAGGTTTGGTTTTCTCCAGAATTTAAAGGATTTGTGAAAGCGGAAACTTCGGCAAAAGATATTTGCATAATAATACTTCCGTTCATTGCTCTTCTTATATTTACATTGATCACGCCTTTGTGTATGGGAGTACCATTTTATTTCAATCCATCATTTAAAGCGATCACTATGGGGCTTTCTGCTGGATTCGGAGAAGAGACAATGTTCAGATTATTGGCTCTGGCACTTATCATGAGATATGTTAAGAGATCAAAAAGACTTGTTGCAGTGATCTTATTATCTGTAATCTTCGGATTGATGCATTTAGGTAACATCTTAGAGGGGGCAGATATGCTTATGAGCCTGATACAGGTGATTCATGCTACTTTTTTGGGGCTTTTGTTTTCTGAATTGTTCTTAATGACTGGTAGCGTAATATTTCCAATATTTGCACACGGTTTGTTCGACTATATTTGTTTTGTAACGGATCCATACCTTTCCGCGGAAGGCATACTTACACAGCAGTATAACACGGGACGACTGGTGTATGACATTATAGTGGCTGCAATCATTGGTATATTCGCACTTTATTTGTTAAGCAAAAACAAGATGGCAAAAGCTGGTGAAATATGGGATAAGAAGTGGAACCAAGTATGAATGATACATTATACAAGCCCCAAAATCAGGGAATACAGATTCAGCTTCGTCGTTATAGGGATAGTTTGGCTATAAGTGGCGGGATGGTGATCATCATGTCAATATGGGATGTCATCAAGCTATTTATCGTTTTTTTTCTGGGGGAAGATACAATTGCAAAACATATTGAAATAGCAATGAATCAAGGCGGCATCATAGCTATTGGCACTGAATTTGAGAAGTTTGTGAAGATCATTTCGTGGATAGTAGTTCTTCTGATACTCTTTCTTTTTTGTGCTGTAGCTTTTTTGTACCATCTGTACATTGGGTTAAATGCTTATAGAGTGGGACGACAGACTGCCAAAAAGTGTAACAGGCTTTATCTTGTGTTTTCTTTCCTTAGCGCAATATTTACTGGAATGTTGATAATATCGAATATTTTCTATTTTTTTAACGCCGCAGATTCAAGCGGAAATATAGACTTGGCCTTTTTTATCATGGAAGTTACAGCGCTTGTTAATTACATATTGATTTTGTATGCGGCTTATAAAATCAGAAAACTTGAAAAGATAGAGTGGGGAACTAGATGACGATCTGGAAAAAAATAGAAAACATCATTTCGGCTGTTTCAATGATCCTCATAGGCATTGCATTGCTTGTTTTTGGTGAAAAAGCATATATGGCTATTATTGGGGTGTTTTCTTTAAGCTTGGAGATAAGGGGCATTCGTAAGCTTTGGTATTATTTCAGCATGGCTCGTTACATGGTAGGTGGACGGAATATTCTGTTTCTTGGAATCTTATACTTTGATTTTGGAGTATTAACCGGATCTCTTGTGTGGGTACCAAAAGTATATGTCCTTATGTACTTAGCAGGAACACTTGCATTTTCAGGCATAGTGAACCTCATTGGTGCAAATGAGGCCAGAAGAATACAAAGCTCTTGGAAAATTAAGACTTTCCAGGGGCTGGTTAAGATCCTGGTTGCTGCTAGCTGCCTGATCTTTATGAGAAGTGGAGCGAGAGTTGTGAGTATTTGTGCAATAGGCTTTATTCTTTCAGCAGTCATAAGTATAGCTAATACTTTCCGCCGTCAACAGGTTATAACTATTGGTTAAACAGGAGAAAAAATGCAGGGAGATTTTCATTATTATGCTACATACTGCGCTGCATTGCTGGCTGGATACGATCATAAAAGCAGCCTTGATATATGTTATGGGGCCCAGTTGGTTGATCACTGTTCAAGGACTTGGCTGAAAAAGTCAGGGGGACCATCAGCGGCAGCCACCACCCAGTTACAGGCAGAGCTATTACAGGCAAGAACAGACCAGATAGGTTTGTGCGATATAACAAGAATCTGGGCAGCTTTTCATTTTTTGCCTAAGGATCTATATGCAGATGTAGATAAGGGCTCAAAGAATTATAAAGATAAATACCGATTGATATGCGGGCCGAATGGCAACCTATTGGTGGATACAGTGAAAAATGCAAAGGGTAGGGGCTTGGAAGCTGCTGGAATTGCCATGCATGTTCTAGCTGATACCTGGGCTCATACATTTTTTGCAGGAACTCCTTCATTGGTAATAAATAACACAAACTGGTACTTTTATGAACTTTTTCCAGGGAATGGCTCAGAGCCAGAACGTAGACGGATCGAGTTTTCTCATAATCCAACTGCATCGGAGGACGTGGATAAACCAGTATACGTTGGTAGTGTATATCAGTCATATGAGAATTCAATCATGAATCTGGGACATGGACGTGCCGGACATTTGCCCGATTATAGTTACATCAGATATGTTTATCTGCCTGCATGGGGAGACTACAAAGAAATTATCAAAGATAATCCACATGATTATGAGCATGCTTTTGCTCAGATGGTATATGCTCTGAGTTACCTCAATGGGGAGATAGATGTGTTTGAAAAAGATACTTATGCCTGGGATAAAATTCAGCCACATCTTGATAGGATTCGCGGGATAATTGCAAAAAGACAGGTTGATGCTTCAGCTGACTGGAAGGCCCTGGGGAAAAGCATTTCCGGGGAAAAAATTCCGGATTTTGATATGGACGCATATGTCGATCTGTATCTGCTAGCCGGGGATAAGTCAGACACATATCTTGGTCGTTTCTATGAAGCAGCTCTTTCACATAAAAAGATGATAGCTGGAAAGATAATGGAATCAGGCAATAGGCTTGTGGGTGTTTTATAGATGAGATAGGAGAAGGTAGTCAATGAGAGAAAACAAATGGAATATATTCAGAAGAACTACATCAGTATTTCTTATGACCGCTCTGATACTCGTGTCTGTAGGATGTGGAGATGGCAGTGACGAGACAGAAGATGTTTCCGGAACACCTGGAGGAGGAAAGTGGGTTGATTCTGATGTGATCGGCGTGGTTGGGGCTAAAGACAACATACGGCTTCAGGATGACTTTGCTGCGGCTGCAAATAAAGACTATATTTTGTCTGCAGTTATAGATCCTGCTTATGAAGAGGCCAGTATAGTCCTTGATGCATCCAAGCTGATATACGAAAGATGTATGGCGATTGCCTCTGATGATACTATGACAGGTGCCAATGCAGAAAAGTACAAGTCTTTGGTAAAGCTATACTCTGATTGGGATGAGAGAAATAAGCTTGGAGTAGAACCGCTTAAAAAATATATTTCAGACATACAAAGCATATCTTCTATAAGTGAACTTACAGATTATCAGGGAAGCCTTGAGAAAAATCCCTTTGGCCTTGGGTTATTGATACCGGATTCCATAGGACCGCAACTGCAGTTTCCGGACAAGAGTACACTAAACCTCAAGGCACCAGCTCTTTCTCTCGGATCTGCCTCTTCATACGTGGAATATACAAGTAACACATTAGCAGCCAAGGAAAGATGCGATGATGTAATTGGCTATTATCTTGGACGACTTGGTTTTTCAGAAAAAGAGATCAAAGACATCATAAAAGGCAATTACAGAATAGAGACATATATCGCCAGAAACAGTAATATGGATTATTTCGGCGTAAGAGAAATGATTACACAGGCTCAAAATAACAGAGAAGGGATAGATGCCTTACAAGGGGGCTACCCGCTCTTACAGATATTAGATAGCAGAGGCTACTTAGGATGCGATAGTTTTTACGTGGATTACACATATCTTAAGTCTCTATCCGGGATTTATAGCGAAAAGAATCTTAAGGATATTAAGGCATTTCTTATAGTACATACCATTGATTCGATCAAGTATCTTCTTGATCGCGAATCATATGAAAAGATGGTTGCCCTTTATAACCCAAGCACCGGTAGCCAGGAGGGATTATCAGATGGCCAGTGCAGCGTCCTCTTTAGAAATGATATGAAAATCTGCGGATTTCTTCCATTGTTAGATACTTTATACCTGGAAAAATATTTTAAGGACAGCAAAAAGACAGATCGGGTAGAGGAATTTACTGACGCGCTGATAAAAGTTTATTCACAAATACTTGATGAAGAAGACTGGATGTCAGAGGATACCAAAACTGCTGCAAAAGAAAAATTGCAAAATATGGCTCTGCACCTCGTAAAGCCTGATAATGTTGCTGATTATTCAGCAGCGGAAATAAGATCCTACGAGGAAGGAGGCAACCTTGTTGAGGCTGCAGCTGAGGGCAGGCGCATGTTGGAAGCTCACAGGGCTGCTATAAGTAAGAATCCAGACTGGGACAGATTTAAGTGGGATATCTATGATACAGGTAAAACTACTACCGAGGTTAACTGCGTATATTATACAGGAGAAAACGGCATCTATATAATGGCAGGTTACTTAGCCATGTGTGATGCGGCATTCGGAGAGGATGCATCACTTGAGCAGTTTGCTGGAATCGTAGGAACTACTATTGGCCATGAGATAACTCATGGATTTGATTCTAACGGAACAAAGTTTGATCTGTACGGACGTCAGTTCGATGAAAATATAATCCCTATCGACTGGATGGCGGTACAGGACAGGTCAAAGATGGATGAAAAAGCATCAAAGCTTGCCGGTTATTTTTCACTGGCAAGACCTATTCCTGGTATGCAGAAAGTAAATGGAAACAATATAAAAGATGAAGCCATAGCTGATATGGGAGGCATCAAGTCAGTTCTATATGTGGCAAGGGATTTACCTGATTTTGATTATGACGAGTTTTTCAGGGCCTTTGCAAGGCAATATGCACAGCAGACAACTAAGGAAAGCGAGCTTGGCACAATGAGAGGTGACGTACATCCTCTTCCTTTCCTCAGAATAAACATTATGCTCCAACAATATGATGAATTCATTGAAACCTATGATATTAAGCCGGGAGATGGAATGTACTTAAACCCGGAAAAAAGAGTCAATGTCTGGTGATGGCTTATCCAGATATATCCAGATAATAAACTTTCGTTTTTAAAGGAGACTAATTATGGGATCAGAGATTTCAAATGCAGCAATAAGGCTTGATAACATAATCAAAAGCTATGGTAAGCATGATGTACTAAAAGGTGTCACCATGCAGGTTAATAAAGGCAATATATACGGCCTGATAGGTAAAAATGGTGCAGGAAAAACCACCATATTCAAGATGATTCTTGGATTGTCGGAATACACTTCCGGCACTGTTTCCATAGATGGCTCAAAGAATCGAAAAGAGCTGTTTGAAGGCAGGTCAAAGGTTGGATTTTTTGTGGGATCCAATTTCTACGGATACCTTTCAGGACGAGCAAATCTTGAATACTATGCAGCTGCAAAGGGACTCAAAGGAAAAGCTCTAAAGCAGGAAGTGGACCGCGTTCTCAAGGTTGTAGGTCTTACAGACGGCAAGGAGAATCAGAAAGCCAAGGGATATTCCCTTGGAATGAAACAGCGTCTTGGAATAGGAAATGCGATCCTTGGAAATCCTGACATTCTGATTCTTGACGAACCGACCAACGGCCTGGATCCTCAGGGCATAGCCGATATCCGGCATATGATACGCAGGTTCAGGGATGAGTTTGGTATGACAGTCATAGTGTCAAGCCATATTCTTGGTGAACTGGAGAATACTGCAGATCGCTTCGGTATAGTACACAACGGAGTTATAGCAAAAGAGATAACACAGGATGACCTTTCTGCAAAGCGCCCTGAAGTAGAACTGACAGTTTCTGCAGGTAATCTGGAAAGAGCCAAAAGTATTCTTAAAGAAAATGGTATTGATATCCTGAAAGAAGGAAAAGAAAAAGTTACTTTGGAAGACTATTACTTTGAACTCATTGGAGGATCAGCAGAATGAGAAATTTGTTAAGAGCAGATTTGAAACGTATCTTTCGAGTTGGCCTTATCTATGCAGGTCTTTTGCTTGCGCTGATCTATATCTCATATACAGTACTTGAAGGCGTTGTAAATGATGGCTCGATCGGACTGATAAATGGTGTGCAAAAATCACTTAGCGGAGCGCCTATGGCTCTTTTTATAGTCTTTCCCACATTCTATGCTGTTTTTGCACATGAGTTGTCTTCAAAATCCATGCAGACTGTGCTTGGTCATGGCATAACCAGGGATAAGCTCATAATCGCCAAGCTCCTTGATGCCGCCATCGTACTTCTTTGCCTGTATCTGGTCATAATTACAGTGGCTCTTATTGTAATAAATACAGGATCAGCAATCGTACTAAGCCCGCAGCAACAGGTGAATCTTATTATATTTATCCTTCTGAGGTGGCTTAGACATTTTGGATACATTGTCTTTTCTGCAATGATCATGTACATCTCTGGCTCGACAGTCCTTGGTATCATCGCATGTATCGCATTTACGGTTGTGTTTAAACTGGTGTTTAACATAGTAGAATTTTTTTCTTCGCTTTCGTTATATGACTATACCTTTGACGGTATGCTTGATTGGGCATATACCGGAATAGAAGTGGGAGCAGCCCCCTGGCAGCTTCTGCCTGCAGCCTGTTATCTTTTGGCAGCCTTGGCGATCACCACTTATTTTTTCCGGAGAAAGGAGTTTGACTTTTGAAAAATCTAATTTTTGCAGATGTTAAAAGAATCCTGAGAAAACCGTCATTTTGGATTGTGCTTGGAATTTGCCTCCTTATTTCACTCTTATGGACTATTCAATCAAAGGGCGATGGGCTCAGCGGACTTTCATTTGCTTCTAATCAGGGAACAGCTATAAAAACAATGAATCTGTTTATTGGAATTGCCATATATGTGAGTGTATATGCTGATGAGTTCACGTCAAATTCTATGCAGTGCCTCATTGGAAGAGGAATTTCCAGAAGGAGGCTTCTGATTGCTAAGTTCATTAATTGCGTGATCGTGACCTTTATTTCATATGGAATCTATACTCTTTTCATCACCATTGTAGGTCTGGGAATGGGCGCAAAGATGAATGCCTCAGAAAGCAGCTTTTTATATAGTTCAATACTGGTCAATGCTTTTACAGTTCTGGGCTATGCAACAATATCCATGATCATTCTTTTCTGGAGCAAGAATGTTGCCTATGCAACACTGGTGGATGCATTCCTGCTTTTTGCAGGAGATACGCTGTTGAGCGGTCTGAATGCTATTCCAGTGATCAACCTTTTGCATATAGACAGGCATATTTTTGCACATGCCCTGGAGTGTGCAAAGGCAGACTTGCTGCTTACCGGTGGCACGGCAATCTTTACACTGCTTTGGCATGTCGCAAAGATATGCACTATTTCCATTATTTTGGCATATCTGCTCTTTAGGAAAAAAGAGCTGGATTTTTGATATGATTCATTCAGGAGAATACCAATGTTAAAAAAGTATATTGAATTCATGAAAAGATCTCCGCTGATAACTGCTGCGCTCTGCATAGTATATGTGGTTGTGTGTTTTAAAGCGGTGCCTGGAGAGTCGAATTTTCAGTTCTTTATAATAAGGACCATGCTTTGCGGAGCAGTGTGCTTTTTCTTGTACCAGATATCTGGAGATAAGACACTGACATCCTGCTATGTTTCCACTGGATATGTTATTGTGAATTCCATAGGATTTCTGGTGATGTCCCTGATCATGGGTTCAGTTTTGCTGATCTCTGGTATAGAAGATCAGGTTCCACTGAAAGATAACCCGGTATTGGAAATTATCATCGTGTTTCTTATGTTCATGTCTGTGGGCCTTTTTGAAGAACTGGCTTTCAGGGCAGTTATAAACGATGCGATAATCTATAAGTTCAGGGAAAAGAAATATGTCTTTGTCCTAAGTGCTGTAGTATCTTCAGTAGTATTCGGGGCAGCACATATTGTGGGAGAATTCGATGTCACGTCCTCTATCGCATGGGGACAGGCTGTAGCCAAAACCTTGGAATCAGGCGTTTTTGGACTGGCCCTTCTTATACTGTATTGGAAGACCAGAAATATATGGGCCTGCGGTGTGACACATGGATTGTTTGACTTTTTTGCTGGTTATACAGAAGGATTATTTGTTCCGGTGAATAATTCAGGTTCATCGTATATCAATACCGGTGAAGACGGAGTACGGATCCTTATTACATACTTTGTGGTCGCTGCAATAAATACAGTCCTGACGTTTATTGTATGGAAGAAGGTTGGTAAGACTATTGACTTTGAAAAAATAAGGCGAGAGTGGTAGGGAATATCCAAAGATAATGTCTTTTAAAGAATAAGACCGCAGATATGCGGTCTTTTTTATATCCTACTATGCACTCTGTCTACGAAGAACCACGTACCCACTAGTATCAAGATCGATACTATGAAGAGATGCGATGAGGTTATCTGGAATTTGGAGGTAGATTCAGATTTTGGAACACCGTCCTGGTAGAGGATGAGGCAATTTGCGATGGAATTGGCTTCAATGGTTATGGTGTCAGCTTCTTTATCTATGTCATTAAGTAGTGTACAAACGCCTTTGTTATTGGCAAGTACGTAGTACTCTCTGTTTTCTTTTCTAAGATATAATGGAACATCAAACTGGAACTCCACTGGTTCTTTTAACGAATCAACGCTGCTGTCTGAGTCTCCAATAGCCTTGGTGGAACGGGCATCAAAGAAAACTCCTTCACTTACCTTTCCAATCTCTTTTTCTATATTGGCGATAGCGATTTCATATTGTGAAGAAATTTCAGATGATGGGATTTCATCTGACATAACAAAAGTAAAGCTGACTTCTGCGTTTGAACCTTCATCGATGTAAGAAAGCTCTTTTGCCGTGAAACAGGAGTCAACTAATTGTGTATAGTCGCCAGCTCGTATGGCTGGGGGAGAAATTTCGGTTGTGCTTGCGGTGTTAAAGATGACTGTAACGGTACCTTCACCGCGTGAGATCTGAGTAGACTCGTGCATGAGACCTCCCGAAAATACTGAGTAAGACGCTCTTTTTTGTAAATTAATGATACTATAAAAGCTCATTTTCTTTGCTAAAAAAAGTGTAAAGAAAAAATAAGTTTTCTTTTTATAATTTGGTGATTTAGTGTACAATAAGATTAGTGTGGTAGTATAACGTAACCAATAGACTAGAAAATAGGAATACAACATGAATCCCGACTTTATCTTTGGTAAAAACGCTTATTATTACAATCGAGAGGTAGAGGCAGAAAAAATCTTACGCCTCGTCAACTATGGAGCCCAGTATGAAGACAATGGGCTTATCATTCTGACTCAGGACAAGCACTGTGTCTATGCCAATAAACGTGCATTTTCCATGTTACACTCAGAAGATGATCTTGATATGCTTTACGAGAGTTTTTTGAATTGGATGAAAGATATTGGCGTTGCCTGGGATACTCCTGCGTGGAGCAGAATCTATAAGGTTGATGATAAGGAGAGACTCTTTAGAGTAAGGTATCGTCAGCTCTTGGATGACGAGAGTATGCCTGCAGGCCATGTTTATATAATCCAGAATCTTTCTGATGTTATAGAAAATGGAATGGGCGAACAGTACAGACTCACTCATGATGAGCTTACCCATCTTTACAACAAAGAGGGATTTTTCCAGGAGACCAGAAAGCTACTTAATGCTAATCCTGACAAAGACTTCCTTCTTATCTATTCCAATATCAAGGATTTCAAGCTCATAAATCAGCTTTTTGGCCTTGAAAAAGGTAACGCCATCCTGATGCACATTGGTGAACTTCTTGCACAGCGAGTTATGGACGATGACGTCTATGGCAGGATCAATGGAGATCACTTTGCGCTTGTTATGCCAAAGGAAAGGTTCAGTGAAAAAGATTTTTCACTTGCTGTAAATGAGCTTGCAGGGCGAATCATCAGTACATCTTATTCTATTCACATTCAGATCGGTATCTATGAGATCGTTGATCCGGGGATGGATATTTCTTTTATGTGCGACAGAGCCTACATGGCATGTAAGTCTATCAAAAGAGATAACGCCTGCGAGATAGCGTGGTATAGCGATGATATGCTTGTTAATGCTCTTTTGGAAAAAGAGATCCTTTCAAGCTTTGATTTTGCACTCTTTGATCAGCAGTTTGGAATATACCTGCAGCCTCAGATAAGAGCAAATGGGGAAGTGTATGGAGCAGAGGCCCTTGCAAGGTGGCTTCATCCAGAAAATGGAGTAATAGAGCCGGAAGTCTTTATCAAGGTTCTTGAAAAGGCAGATCTTATCTATAAGCTTGATAAGTATGTATGGGAACTTGCGGCAAGGCAGCTTGCGGCCTGGAAGGGAACTGAATGGAGTAAGATGTCTCTTTCAGTTAATGTCTCTCCAAAGGATCTTTATTATCTGGATATCAAAAAAGAATTTACAAGTCTCATTGAGAAATACAAGATAGATCCACTACATCTTAACATCGAGCTTACAGAGACAGCTGTAACATCTGATGTCAACAAGTGTGCAAAGCTTATAGCAGAACTTAGACAGAGCGGCTTTATTGTTGAGATCGATGATTTTGGAAGCGGATATTCATCTCTTAATATGTTAAAAGATATAAATGCAGATGTCCTCAAGATCGATATGGGATTCTTAAGAAGGACTGACAACCATGAGAGAGCTATGGTCATTCTCAGATATACTATAGATATGGCCTATGAACTTGGCATGGGAGTTATCACTGAAGGCGTAGAAACTAAGGAACAGTTTGAGAAGCTTATCGAGATGGGATGCGAGATGTTCCAGGGCTTTTATTTTGATGAGCCAATGCCTGTAGAAATGTTTGAAAAGAAATATAAAAGATAGTACTATAAGTACGTTGCTAACAATATATTCACGTGGAGGAAAAGTGATGGATAAAAAGTTTGGGATTAAAGAAGTTGTTGCTATGGGTATAGGAACTGCCCTGTTTGTAGTACTTACAAATGTTCAGATTCCAGTTTTTTTCGTTCCTAACACATCTCTTCAGCCTAGAATGGCAGTTCTTGCATTCTTCGCAGCTGTATTTGGCCCTATCGTTGGTGGTGTAGTTGGTCTTCTTGGTCACGCACTTGGCGATGCTCTCTTTTATGGCGGAGTATGGTGGAGCTGGGTATTCCCAGAAGGTGTTGTAGGAATTGCTGTTGGTTTCTTTGCAGCTAAGTATGCTGTTAAAGAAGGCGGCTTCAACACAAAGAGCTGTATTCTTTTCAATGTCATTCAGGTTGTTGCAAATGCAGTAGCTTGGATCGTTGTAGCTCCAGTTCTTGATATTCTCGTATATTCAGAACCAGCCAACAAGGTATTTGCACAGGGTGCAGTTGCATTCGTTTGCAATATCGTTATAATTGGTATTCTCGGATCAATTCTTCTTACGGTTTACTCAAAGGTAGCTGGTAAATCATCTGATCTGAAGGCGGAGGATTAATAGGTTGGTTAGTAGTGCCCCAATCATTGAGTTTTCAGACGTTACATTTAAGTATAGGTCCCAGCAGGAACCTACGCTGAAAAATATCAATTTAAAAATTTACCCAGGCGAGAAGATCCTGATTGCAGGACAGTCTGGTTCAGGTAAATCTACATTGGCACATTGCTTAAACGCTCTTATCCCTTGTTCTTATGCAGGGGATATGAGCGGAACACTCCGAGTTGATGGGCAGGAGCCCAAGAAGCTCGGAGTTTTTGGCATGTCCCAAATTGTTGGTACTGTTCTTCAGGACACAGACGGACAGTTTATTGCCCTAAGCGTTGCAGAAGATATAGCGTTTGCTCTTGAAAATGACAATATGCCTCAGGAGCAGATGTTTAAAAAAGTAGCAGATGTAGCACAGCAACTTGAACTTACAAACTTTTTAGGAAATGCCCCAGGAGCTCTTTCCGGCGGTCAGAAGCAGAGAGTATCCCTTGGCGGCGTTATGGCATGTGATGTTAAGGTTTTGCTTTTTGATGAACCGCTTGCAAACCTTGATCCAGCCACTGGTAAAAGAACTATCGCACTTATTGACGATATTCTTAAACAGGAAGATCTGACTGTTATCATCATTGAGCACAGACTTGAAGATGTACTCTACAAGGATATAGACAGAGTAATATTGATGGGAGGCGGACAGATAGTTGCAGATATGCATCCAGATGAACTCCTTTCATCGAATCTTTTGCTGGAGAATGGTATCAGAGAGCCATTGTATGTGGCAGCTCTGAAGGCAGCAGGAGCCAAGATAGATCCAGCTGATCATCCTCAGCATATTGAGACTATGAATATTGAGCCATACAAGAAGACAGTCAAAGACTGGTTTCACAGTATTTCTATGGACAGAAAAGAGACTACTTCTGATGTGCTTTTGAAAGTAGATGGACTTAAGTTCAGATATGATGAAGCAAGGACTATCATAAATGACGTCAGCTTTGAGATAAAACGGGGCGAGATGATTTCTCTTGTGGGCAAAAATGGTGCAGGTAAATCAACACTTGCTTCTCTTATCTGCGGATTTGTTGATCCTGATGAAGGTCATATTTATTTTGATGGCGAAGATCTCTCTCAGTATTCCATCAAGGAAAGAGGAGAGAAGATAGGTTATTGCCTCCAAAGTCCAAATCAGATGATCTCTAAGCCTATGATCTATGACGAAGTGGCTTTGGGACTTACAGTGCGTGGTGTTCCAGAAGACAAGGTCAAGGAAAAGGTAAACGAGATTCTTAAGATCTGCGGTCTTTACCCATTCAGAAACTGGCCTGTATCAGCTCTTTCTTTTGGACAGAAAAAGAGAGTGTCTATTGCTTCGATACTTGTACTTGATCCACAGCTCATTATCCTTGATGAGCCTACTGCTGGTCAGGACTATGAACACTATACTGAGATCATGGAATTTTTACATGATTTAAAAGAAAAGCTTGGGATCACTATTGTGATGATCACTCACGATATGCATCTGATGCTGGAGTACACAGACAGAGCTCTTGTACTTACAGATGGTCAGCTCCTTATGGATGCTGCTCCAGAAGAAGTGCTTACCAATGACGAGGTTTGCAACAGAGCATATCTTAAGAGAACATCTCTTTATGACCTTGCACAGAAATGTGATATCAGCGATGCTGGAGAATTTGTGGCGCGCTTTATTGACAGTGAGAAATCCAAATAATTATTTATAGATTGGTTTTGTTTTATGAGTAGAATGATTTCGTACGAAAAAAAGGATACGCCGATACATAAGCTAAGTGGCTTTACCAAGCTTGTGTTCTTTTTGCTGTGGTGCCTTACCAGTGCACTTACTTTTGATACCAGAATACTTCTTTTGATGATCCTGATGGGAGGTATCATCTATGTGATATCTGGAACTAAGTGGAAGCAGGTAAGCGGCGTTTTTATTGCTATCATGTTCTTTATGGTGATAAATCTCACATGTATCTTTTTCTTTGCACCATACCAGGGATGCGAGATATATGGCACAAGGCATGAGATAGCTCACCTCTTTGGACCATATACACTTACCAAGGAACAGCTCTTTTATGAGTTCAATGTATTTATCAAGTACTTCACAGTAATACCTGCTGTGTTCATCTTCCTTGTTACTACAGATCCAAGTGAGCTGGCATCATCTCTTAATGGAGTTGGCGTTCCATATATGATCGCGTATTCTCTTGAGATTGCCCTTAGGTACATTCCTGATGTTCAGGATGAATTCCACAGGATCAGAAATGCCCAGGAAGCAAGAGGCATTGAGATGAGTTCCAAGGGCAAGATGTTGTCAAGGATCAAGAATACAGCTGTTATCATCTTTCCACTTCTTTTTTCAACAATGGAGAGAATTGACGTTGTCAGCAACGCCATGGAGCTAAGAGGCTTTGGCAAAAAGAAAAAGAGAAGCTGGTATTCACGTAGAAAGCTCATGACACCTGATTATGTTGTTATCGCATTTGTCATAGTTTTCTTTGTGGCAACTATGATCATTACTTTCCATGATGGAAATCGTTTCTATAATCCATTCGCTTGAGTTTTAGGAGGAACATGGCTTTTTATTATGCGCCAATGGAGGGTATAACTCTTTATCCTCTTCGAAATATTCATAAAGACATGTTTGGCAAAGAAATGGACAAGTATTTTACACCATTTCTTACAGCTGCCAAGAATTATCATTTCAAAAAACGTGAACAAAGAGACGTGCTTCCTGAGTACAGCACGTCTTTTTGTGATGTATCAAATGAGATAGTGCCTCAGCTTATGGCTAATCAGGCGGAAATCTTCATATGGGCTGCCAAGAAGATCAGTGCTCTTGGGTACAATGAGATAAATCTCAATATGGGATGCCCTGCTGCTACAGTTGTAAATAGGCATAAAGGTTCGGGACTTTTGGAAAATCCTGACATTTTGGACAGGATGCTCTTTGACATATTTGATACAGTGGATAAAGAAAATCTCGGATTCAAGGTATCGTTAAAGACAAGACTTGGTCTTATGGATGTTTCTGAAACTCCAAGGCTTATGGAGGTTTTGGCTTCTTATCCGGCAAGTGAACTTACTATTCACGCAAGAGTCAGAAGCGATTTTTACAAAGGCGAGCCAAGGCTTGATACATTTTGTGAGGCGGTCAAGATCTACAGAGAAAATGGCGGTAAGGCTGACA
Organism: Butyrivibrio hungatei; assembly: GCF_001858005.1. Taxonomy (NCBI): domain Bacteria; kingdom Bacillati; phylum Bacillota; class Clostridia; order Lachnospirales; family Lachnospiraceae; genus Butyrivibrio; species Butyrivibrio hungatei. The sequence goes on from NZ_CP017831.1 coordinate 905,423, forward strand.
TCTGCTACAACGGCAGTATTTCTACAGTTTCAGATTACAACAGGATAAAAGAGTATCTGGATATAGAACTTACTGATGTGGATATTTCCTACATGATAGGCAGAGGTCTTGTGGAAAACCCTGCTCTTGTCAGAGAAATTTGTGGAGGAGAACCCCTTGGTTCAAAAGAACTAAAAGAGTATCTTGATAAATTGTATGTTGGATATGAAGGATATATTCCGGAAGAGAGAAATGTGATCTTTAAGATGCTTGAACACTGGGCATTTTTGCATGTTCATTTTAAAGATTGTGATAAGCAGCTAAAGGCTGTCCGTAAGGCTCGCAGCAAAGGAGAATATTTGGCTGCGGTCAATAATATTTTTTCTTGCTGTGAGTTTACATAATGGACCTTGTGTATTAAAATTTTCTTTGTTCAGTTCTATGTGGTATGGCATAAATATATGGACAGGAGTGAGGAAAGAGGCATGAGTCAGGAAAAGATTGATGCATACAAAAAAGAGAAAGCTGGCAGAAAACAGAGACTTGCCAAGCAGAAGATCAGAAGAAAGATTGCAAAGGTTGTTTGTGCACTTGTCGTAGTGGCACTGATCGCAGCATTTGCAGGTAAGGCAATCTGGAAAAAAAGTGGGGATACACCAGAGGCAGTCGATGCAGCAGTAGCAGCATCTTCTGAAGCATCTGTTGATACAGCAGCCACCGCATCTTCTGAGGCATCTGTTGACACAGCAGCTGAGGCAACATCAGAAGCATCAGTATCTGAGTCTGTAGAGGCAGCATCAGAAACATCTGCACAGTGATCATTGTGAAATATGAGAAGTATATAAAAGCGCATCTGCTTTATGCAGATGCGCTTGTTTGTTATATTTAAGGTTTTATTTGTCACATGGATTCTTCATGCTGATGCGGCTTCCGGGTTCAACTGATGATGTGATGAATGCGTTAGCGCCGATAACGGTGTCTGCGCCAATAACTGTTTCACCACCAAGAATTGACGCACCGGAATAGATGGTAACGTTGTCTTCGATAGTAGGATGTCTTTTAACACCTTTAAGAGCCTGACCTCCACGAGTTGAAAGACCACCGATAGTAACACCCTGATAGATCTTGACGTGTTCTCCGATAATAGAAGTTTCGCCGATAACAATACCTGTACCATGGTCTATCATAAAGTATTTTCCAATAGTCGCACCTGGGTGAATATCGATTCCGGTCTTGGAATGCGCATACTCAGTCATCATTCTTGGAATGAGCGGCACCTTTAAGAGATAGAGCTCGTGTGCGATCCTGTTGATAGTTGTTGCCAAAAGACCTGGATAAGAAAGGATGATCTCTCCTTTGCTGTATGCTGCAGGGTCTCCATCGTAGCATGCCTGAAGGTCTGTATCTAAGTATTCACGGATCTTAGGAAGCTGCTTAAAGAACTCGTGGGTGATGCATCTTGCTCCGCAATCTAAAGTCTCATCAGTAGCATTCTTGTAATCAGGACTGTGATGGAATGCTATTGCTATCTGTTTTTGCATATTGTAAATGACATCTTCGATAACAACAGCGATCCTGTTGTTGTCATTGTAGCTTTTGTAGACCTTGTCTCTGTAGTATCCAGGGTAGATGATGCGGATAAGCTTTATCACGATATCTTTTACCGCGTCTCTGTCTGGCTGATTGTAGACGTCCATCTGATCTATGTCTCTGCCAGTTTCATAGTCAGTAAGGATCAGGTCAACAATGCTTTTGATCTCATCTTTTAAAGTATCTTTACTGTTATCTGTATTAAAGTCCATAAGGCGTTATCTCCATTTTTCCTCGAATATAGGAACTTCTGACTCCCATTATATATAAAGAATTCGCATGTTTAAAGTGATAAAGAAATTTTTTTTCAAAAAACACTAAATAAATCTTAAGGTGCGACCGATAAATGATATGACAAGTAATATCATTGTATTCTTTTGGCAAAGGACTGCCGCTTATCACAGAGAACAAGGACGTGCGATAGTGATAATTTTTGGAGGAAGTGCTCTATGATGAGATCGTTGTGGTCTGGCGTTGCCGGTCTTAAAACTCACCAGCTTGAAATGGATGTAATTGGTAATAACATTGCCAATGTAAATACAACTTCATATAAATCACAGGCAACAGGTTTCGCTGATGTCTTATATCAGACTGTAAAAAATGGAACAGGCGCAGGTGACAATACAGCAACTACAAATGTTTCTCAGGTGGGTCTTGGCTCAAAGGTCAGCTCGATCTATACCAACGTTACAAAGTCTGGATCAATGCAGACAACAGGCAATGTAATGGACCTCATGATCACAGGCGATTCATTCTTTTGCGTTACACCTGATGTCAGAGAAGGAATTGTAAATTTCACAAGAGATGGTTCTTTTACTATAGATGCCGAAGGTAACCTTGTTACACAGAATAATGGTTACTATGTAATGGGACAGATGGGAGAGGGCCAGGTTGGCGGAACTGTCCAGGCTCCTTTAAATGTCATTAATAGGACCAACATCGACTACAACGAGGATGGTCAGGTTGATTCTGTAGATTATCTCCCAGGCCAGGCTACAAGCGCCGGATATTTCAAAGGAAATATTGATAAGTTTGATCCTTCGTTAAAAGAAGGAAAGACAATGAGAATAGAAGTTTTTGGTACAGACGGCAAGAACTATACTATCAAGTTCAAGCTCACAGATGCCGGAGATACTCAGGACAATACATACAAACTTTCAGTAGAGTCTGTGCTTGATACCAAGGGAAATACAGTTAGCACTGGGGATCAGGAATCATGGGATCTTCTCTTTGATAAACATGATGGAACACTGATTTCACCTACATCAGTTAATTTTACAGCATCAACAGAAGGTGGCGTAGTTGGAGCTCTTAATCTTGATCTTTCATACGTAACAAACTATGCTGGATCATCAGCAACTCATTCTTCTACAATGTACGGATATAAAGGAAATACAGAAGGCCTTCAGCAGGGCTTTGCAAATGGCGTTCTTACAGGCATTTCCTTTGGAACAGATGGATCTATCTATGGTAAGTATTCAAATGGACAGACCATCAAGAAAGGTCAGATCGTAGTAGCAGAGTTTAATAATGCTATGGGACTTGAGAAGGTTGGAGATAATCTTTACTCAGCTTCTCTCAATTCAGGAAACCCGATCTATATGGACATCACAGAGGATGGCGGTTACATGTCATCTGGAGTATTGGAATCCAGTAACGTAGATCTTGCAAAAGAGTTTACTGATATGATCACTACACAGCGTGGTTTCCAGGCAAACAGTAAGGTTATCACTACATCTGATGAGATGTTACAGGTGCTCAGAGGTTTAAAAAGATAATTAAAAAATAACGTTTTTTCATTCACAAAATGGAAACTGTATCATTTTTTAGACTTTTATGAAAATTTATTTTTATCAGGCCGAGACTAAGTCTCGGCTATTTTTCGTGAAGAAACTGTGAAAAATTTATGAAAAAAATGTTGATTTTATTTTAGCTATGGTTTATATTCAATTACATAAAAGACAACTTTATGTATTACTTAAATGAACATTACAAAGAAACTGAGTAGTATTGAAAGGCAAAGCCGTTGAAAGACGGTGACGCAAAGCTAGAGGGTCTCACTCACATAGGTATGTGACAGATAGCCAGCTGCTGGTGCCAGTTCGTGGCATCATAAGATGGCCGAGCTGTGACACGCAGTCGGTCTTTTTATTTGCAAAAATACGTACGTTAGAGTTCATGGATGAACGGGAAGCACAGGTGGTGCTTTCGTGTACAGGGAGAGTTATTTTTTAGCAGTTGGATAATTCAGCTTTGCAAATGCCTTTCGTTTCGATTGTTTTTAGTGAGGTATTTTGCAGGGGCATTGCGAAATACCTTATTTTTGTGTTACGAAATCGATTAACTGGAGTTTAGGTGAGGTATTATGGCTGAGATCAATTTAAAGAAGCTTTCAAGAGCTGAGTTATTGGAGATGATGATTCAATACTCCGAAGAGGCTGAAGCTGCCAAGGAACACGAAAGGTTATACAAGGAAGAGCTGGAAAAAGAAAAGGCTCAGATGCAACATGAGATGGCCGAAGAAAGAGCCAGAATGCTGGCAGCCTTTGATGAAGAAAAGGCTCAGATGAGAGCAAAGTTTGGCGAACAGAAAGCTGAACAGAAAGCAAAATTTGACAAGGATATCGCAGGACTTAAGGCGAGACTTACTAGAGAAAAAGAAGAAATGCAGCAGCAAGTTGATGATGCACTTATGAAGATTGAAAACTCACAATCACTTGCAGAAGCTTCTATAAAACTTGGCGGTATCATGGAGTCAGCTCAGAAGGCAGCAGATCTTTATCTTGAGACACTCAAAAAGAGTGCACAGAAAGAATACCAGCAGTTAATGCAGGAGATTCAGGAAACAAGAGCTAAGCTTCAGGATGAAGAGACAAGGAAAACCGAAGAGACTGCGGAAGTAAAGCCTAAGACAACAAGAAAGCGTAGGACCACCAAGAAGGAAACGGAATAAGAAACTGATGGGTGAAAAGGAATTTGAAAAGCCAACTCTTGAACAGCTAAAAAAAGAGCTCAAGAGAGAGAACAACAAAAAAGAATATCGTAGAGTTCTCAGAAACACATTGATAGTAGTGGTTGTTGTGGCAGCCTTTGCAGTTTTAGTTTCCAGTTTTTTTATCACAGTACTTAAAGTTACCGGAGACAGCATGACTCCAACTCTGGAAACTGGGCAGATTGTAATAGCTCAAAATAGTTCATCATTTGAACCAGGTGAACTGATCGCTTTCTATTATAATAATAAGGTTTTGGTCAAAAGGGTGCTTGGATCACCTGGAGACAAGATCAATATCGACAGCGATGGTAATGTGACAGTAAATGGAATAGCTCTTGATGAACCTTATGCATCAGAAAAGAGCTTGGAACCTACAGATATTTCATTTCCTTATCAGGTTCCAGAAAACAGGTACTTTGTTCTTGGGGATCACAGAAGTGCATCGATTGATTCAAGATCAAGCGTTGTAGGCTGCGTAACTAAGGAGCAGTTAATAGGTAAAGTTATTTTTAGAGTGTTCCCATTTGATTCGTTTGGAACCATTAAGTAATGAGGTAAAAACATGCGAGGTAATGCAGAGAATCGCGCAGAAAAGTACATAAAGAAGCATGAGAACTACAAGAAGTGGCTCGCTTTTGCACTGTGTGTTTCCATTCTTACTGGAACTATCACATTATACATTCTCAACAAGCCAGCTACGGCTATGACAGAGGATGGAGCCAAGCAGGTTGGTCTTGTTCTTGAAACTGCTGACAGTGAATTCGAGCAGGGACTTATTAATGAGATGAACAATAACGAGAACAACGGCGGTGATCAGAGTGGTGATGTTCAGAACGATGATGATCAGGACGGTGATGACCAGAATGATGATCAAGTTGATCCATCAGATGGCGACGATGATCAGAATGACGATGACGATAATGATGATGCAAATGGTGATGACGATGATGCAGCAGATGAGGCTACTTCAGAAGATTCAGAAGAAGCTGAAGAAGGTGCAAGCGATGCATCATCAAGCAAGAGCAGTGATGCAGCAGATGAAGCTTCAACAGCTAAGTCATCAGATAAGATTGAAGATGTTGTTATTACTGTTCTTTATCTCAATGCTGAAGGTGAAGAATTTGAAGATTCAAAAGAGCTTAATATAGAAGATTCATTTGATCTCAAAGAAGAAGCAAAGGAATTTGAGGGATATATCTTCTATAAGGGCGAGATTGATGGCGAAGAAGTAACAAAGATCGAGAAGAAGGACGGCGAAGCAAAGGTTAAGTCAAAGAAGACCAAAGCTGATGAAGAAGATGATGCCGTAGCTTCATATCTTTATGAAGACGAAGATGAAACTGTAGAGTATTCATATTATGAAGCAACAACAGTTTCTGGTGATGAAATAGAGATCAAAAAAGATACAGATTTAGAGCTTTATTATAATGAAGTAAATACTCAGGAAGAATTTGAGTATGAAGCTGATGGAATCAAGGTATCAGTTAAGCTTTCTAATCCAGAGGTTCTTCCAGCTGGTGTGGAGCTTAAGGTAGCTAAGCTTGATTCTGAGACAGAAGGTTATAACTACAGCGCATATATCGATGCTCTTAACAAGAACTCAGATACAATTGCAGCAGCTAATGGTACAGAAGAAGCTGAAGTATATGATAAGACAAACGTTGTTCTCTTCGATATTGGTTTCTTCTTTGAGGAAAAAGAGTATCAGTTAGCAGATGGAACAGCAGAAGTTTCTATCACATTCCCTGAAAAGCCAATTTCTGAAGGACTTGGTGCAACTGAGGCAGAGGAAGTTACAGTAGTGCATCTTCCTGTTAGTGGGGATGTTCTTGAAAATGTAGATGCTACAAGCGAAGCTACAGATATTACAGCTGATGATATTTCAGTAGAAGTATTGTCTAATAGTAAAGTTACTCTTGAAGAAGAGGCAGATACAATTTCATTCGCTACAGATTCATTTTCAATTTATGGTGCTATTACTAAGACTGGTGAGCATACTTGGGAAGGAAGCGAATCATATTCAGCGGCTGAGATTGTAGGTATGTTTGGGGATGCAACTTACTTTGGTGTAGTTGCAAATGACTACGATGGTGGTAATTGCCATAGTGAAGCAAATATAGCTGTTGGTACTATCAAGAATATTCAGCAGTATACAATTGGTAACTCAACAGTAGTATATCAGCATCTTAACAGCTATAACGTTACTATCAACAAGGTGGTTCAGGGATCACCAAAGGCAGGAACATTCAACTTTGCTCTTTTCTATGATGTAAATGGAACAGACAAAGTAGAAGGTTCAGATTTCACCATAACAACCGGTGCTGATGGAGAAGGTTCATACACAGTTGATGTTGCTCAGTATATTAAGGGACATGCCAGCCTTTATGTATATGAGCTTGATGGACCAAATGGTAAGCCAGTATTAAATGAGGAGACATGTGGTAGCTACACTGTTACATACAAGGGAGATCTTATTGAAGGTGATAGTGATATCGTAAGCTACTTCTCTGATAACTATATTGAGAACCTGAATGGTTACATGGTAACTGGTGATGCTGGAATCTTACAGAAGGTTGAAGGAGCTACAGTTTATTACAAGACTTCAGATTCTACTTATGTAGGAGTTCAGTACACTAACAAGAATTCTCAGGGATACAACGTTAAGACATATGATGGTCAGTTCCCTGTAAGTGTCAGCGATATGCGTTCTCAGGCTGAGACAGCATCAAGTAGACTTGCTTATGCTAAGGATACTAACAATGTAAAAGTTATCAATATTATTGGTACAACAGAAAATGGTTACTTACAGACAGATCTTACAAAGTATTATTTTACAGGTCAGCAGGACAATTACGCTGTAAATAAAGGATTATATTTAGATAAGGATACACTTCTTGTAATAAACGTTGATCTTACAGGTGCCGAGTCTTATACCTATGATAAGTTCCTTCTTAATAACGAAGGTACTGGTGATTGGCATGACATTGCCAACCAGATAGTTGTTAACTTTGTTCAGAAGGATGCCAATGGCGACTTTGTTCCTTATACTGGAAAGATTAACTGTAACATTGCATCAGGACTTTTAGTTGCTCCAGATGCAGAGGTAAGTCTTGCAGGATCATATGCAGGAACGATCATTGCTGATTCTGTATATAAGGGATGTGAGATCCATAAGATAACAGTTAGACGTTTCCTTAATGAAAATGCACAGGCTACAGTTACTAATACTGTAGAGGGAACAGTGGCTAACTTCCATCTTTATAAGTACCTCAATAATGAAGATCCTGGTGACTTGCAGTTTTCATTTACTGTAAGAGTCATGAAAAAGGATGGAACATTAGAGACACTTACCAAAGAACTAACAAATGTAGGTAAGGATATCAGCTATACATTTGATGTTTATCCTGATTATTACTACACAGATGGAAAAATATATCTGATCATTAACGAAAATGATATCAAAGATGACCAGTGTGTAGAAAAAGATACTGATTATATCTATGTCAGAATAGAGAATCTTGGTACTGAAAAAGAAGACATAAGATATTATAAGGCTCCATATGACAACATAAATGTAAAAGATAGATTAGAAAGTAATGATCCTAGATACACAAATAAATCTATCTATGTAACTGCTATTGCAAAGGGTGATAATTTCCGGATCAAGACAGAAGATGGTGTAGAACCAGCTTTCTATAATAAGGGAAATGGCTATCTTAGAATTCACAAGATGGTCATCAATGATTTCGGATCAGCCTTTGTAAGAGATGGATTAAAAGAAAATGATGCTCTCTTAAAACAAGTTAAGTTCCGTATTACTAATAAATCAAATGGGAATTACATTGTATTCCAGGGATTTGTTGGTGAAGCAGGAACAGAGGGAATAGCTACAGAATATCCAACAGGAAAGACCTACAAGGTTGTATATAACCAAAGTGCTCAGTGGACAGTTGTTGGTCTACCAGCTGGAACTTACACAGTAGATGAGGTAGCAGACGGATTTACATTTGAATACGATGAGAGCTCTAACACAAGCAGACCAATATATGACTCACCATATTCACGTGTTACAAAGTACGACCTTACAGTAGACGCCGAAGATCCAAATGAAAAAGGCTATGGAATAGGTGGAGAAAACTATAGACAGGTTTACTCATGTGATATGAGTAATCTTAGCGACAAGGGACCAAGCAATGTTAAGGTTGGAAGCCCTGATGTAAACAATAATTCACATACCCAGACAGTTCAGGTATGTAACTACTATAGTAATCCTATTGGACCAATTCAGGTTACAAAGAACTTTGCAGGTGCTGAATGGACCGAAGATATGCAGTTTGAGTTTGTTCTTGAGCCTATAGGATTTACTATCAAGACATCAGAAGGTGAAAAACTTTCAACAGATAATCTTAAGCAGCCAATGCCTTACGGTTCAAATAAGGTTATCTTAACTGGAGCAAATGCTACTAAGAATGAGAATGGAACATACTCAGCAGTTGCTAAGTTTGATCCAATACCATTTAGATTTGAAGGAACATATTACTACAAGATCACAGAGACCAATACACGAATTGGTGGTGTTAAGTATGACTCTACTATTTACTATGTGGAGATGGTTGTTGAAAAAGATTACACAACATTCCCTAAGAGTTATACATCAAAGAATATGACCCATCCGGATGGTGAGAAATATCCTAAGGTTGCTGATAAGGTATATACTCAGGACGCAGAAGATTTCTACTATCTTGGTGCTACTGTAAGATATTGTGCTGATCCTGAATACAAGACAACTCTTGCTAGATGTAAGTTGTATCTTGGAATCAATCCAAATACTAATAAGCCAGAGACTAACACATATCTTGTACAGTATGATGAAGGTCAGTCAGTTGCTGATGTAGCATTCAACAATGCTAAGACTGGATATCTTGAGATCAGCAAGAAGTGGATTGCATCTGACGGAAGCGATGATGCTAAGAATCACACCACACTTAATGTAGATATCTGGCAGAGACCAGTTGGAACATCAGATTGGACACTTTACAGATCAGAAGTTCTTTCAAGTACTAATGGGTGGAGAGTAGAGATCTACGATCTTCCAATAGTCGATGCCAACGGCAACAAGGTTGAATATACTGTAAAAGAAGCTGAGGAATATCTCGCTACTTACACAGTAACTTATAAATACTCAGGCCTTTCTGAGGCAGTAACAGGAAATGGTCAGAGTAAGACTAAGGTTGATGGCAAAGATGTATATGATACGGGTTATGTGATCACTCTTGGAAGTGATGGCAGAAACTTCGGATCAGTAGAGATCACCAACAAGACAGTATATTCAAACAAGCTTCCACGTACTGGTGGAAATGGAAAAGCTCCATTTGCCGCAGCTGGAATCGCATTTATGCTTATCGCTTTTGCTGGAATGTATATTTCACGCAAGAGAAACGCAGCTATGTAACTATTAACGGTTTTAAAATCTGAAATGATTTTGAACATACACAATCAAAAAACAAGATTCAAAAAGGAGAAGACAATGAAAGGTATTAAGAAAATCTTAACCGGTATCATTGCTGGTGCTATGGCACTTTCAATGGTATTCTCAGCAGGAAATGCCTTAGATGTTAAGGCAGCTGGAAGCGGAAGCATCACAGTAAGCAACACAACAGAGGGAAAGACTTATAATCTTTATAAAGTGTTTGATGCAACATACGAGGGAGACAAGGTAGCATATACATATGATGGATCAAACGCTACTTTCCTTGCAGCACTTCAGGCTTCAACAAGCCCATTTACAGTAAACGAGTATAATGGTGTTTATAGCGTAGTTAGAAAAGATGGCGCAGAAGATTCTGCTGTTCTCAAATTCATCGAGGATAATACAGATAAAGATCATCCAGATGTGAACAACTTTGGTTCAGTAGTTCAGACACTTACAGGTAACGGCGGCGAGATTACATTCACAGGTCTTGATTTTGGTTATTATTTCATTACATCATCACTTGGAACAGTAGTTACAGTTGACAGTGCAGTTCCAAACGCAACTGTAATCGATAAGAACCAGACAACAACAGTTGATAAGCAGGAATCAGTTGATAATGAAGTTAACTGGCTCTATGTTGGAATGGGTGAGACAGAGAAACCAGTTCCTACACAGATGGTTGGTATGAAGGTCAACTACAAGGTTACAGGTACAGTTACTCAGTACATCGGTAAGGACCAGGTTACATACCTTCTTTTCACTGATACATTATCAGAAGGTCTTACAGCTAATAAGGATGTAAAGGTAACAGTTGATGGTGCAGAGGTTAAAGCTGAAGTTAACTATAACGGACAGACAACAACAATCAAGCTTGTAACAGCTGATGCAAACTTAAAGCCACTCTATCCTTCAAATGCTCAGTATGAGATCACATACTCAGCTACAGTAAATGAGAAGGCTGTAGATATGGTTCAGAACAACGAAGTTAAGCTTACAGATAATAACGGTAATGAAATTGGAAAAGATAGAACAGATGTAGTTAACTACAACATCTTCCTTGTAAAGAAGGATGCTAAGACTGGAAAAGAGCTTGCAGGTGCAGAGTTCAAGCTCTTCACAACAGAGAAAGGTGATGTTGAGATCCCTGTAGTTCTTGTTTCAGGAACAGGCGATGCTACATCAACAGAGAAAAACGTATACCGCGTAGCAACAGCTGACGAGATCACAAAGGGCGAGACTGTAGAGACTATGGTAACAGGTACAACAGGTGTTATCGAAGTTAAGGGATTTGCTAACGGCACATACTACTTCGAAGAGACTAAGGCTCCAGCAGGTTACAACCGTCTTGAGGGTCGTACACCAGCTACAGTTAACGGTAAAAACACAGCAGAGATTCCTGTACTTAACAACTCAGGATCACTTCTTCCTTCAACAGGTGGAATTGGTACAACAATCTTCTACATCCTTGGTGGAATCCTTATTGTAGCAGGTATTGCATACTTCATCGTTCGCAGAAAAGCAGACGCTGAATAATTAGTTTGGTATTAAATTTGGGGTATGAAAAAGTTCATTATATAATTATTTGAATCTTGTAAAAGATATGTATTCTTTGGGGAATCAGGGGATTCCCCAGAGAATACTAAAGATTCATCTTGGTTTAGGAAATAATTAAATGGCAACTAAAAAAGGCATCAAGAAGCAGTTACCTAATTTCATATTTGCAGCTATATTTATAGCAGGAATATGTATATTTTTATACCCTTCTGTTAGTAATTACATTAACTCCAAGCATCAGAGCCGTGCGATCTCCAATTACGAAGATGCCATGGCAAATATTTCAGAAGAAGATTATACAAAGTTTTGGCAAGAGGCTTACGCCTACAATGAAGCACTTGTAGAAAAGCCTATGAGCTTTGACCTTACAGAAGAAGAGCTTGCAGAATACAACAAAATACTTGATCCAACAGGAACAGGTATTATCGGATACATTGAAATAGAGAATATTGGAGTAAATCTTCCAATATATCACGGAACATCAGAATCAGTTTTACAGACAGGAATCGGACACTTAGAAGGAACCTCTTTTCCTACAGGAACAAAGTCAACACATGCGGTTCTTTCCGGACACAGAGGACTTCCATCCTCTAAACTTTTTTCGGATCTTGATCAGATGATCGTGGGAGACACATTTCTTTTACACATCATGGATCAGACCTTCGCTTATCAGGTAGATCAGATAAGCATTGTATTGCCAGAAGAAACAACTGGTCTTTCAATTTTTAATGACGAAGAATATGTCACGCTGGTGACTTGTACACCTTACGGTGTCAATACTCACAGGCTCCTTGTAAGAGCAAGGCGTGTTGATTATAATGAAGAAACAAAATTAATCGTGCCTGCGGATGCAACGAGATATGGCACTATGATAATTGCTCCTTTTGTTGGAGCGCCAGTTTTACTTATAGCATTTATTGGTTTCCTGTTTAGGACCAGAAAGCCAAAGAAGAAAAATGCTAAAGCTAAATGAGGAATCATTCATGAAGAGATTTAGTAAGATTCTAAAAAGAATAACGATGGCTGCATGCGTTATTTCCCTTATGTTTTCAGGTAAGACTATGACCACGCAGGCCAGAGGCCTTATTGATACCAGCAAAAAAGGCTCACTTACCATAGAGTACAAATATGGTGACAGACATTTTGATGGTGTTGAGGTTAATATTTATAAGATCGGAAGTGTAAGCTCAGATGGAAGTTTCTTTGAGCTTGATAGTCAGTATAAAGCTATATCACCTGTAACAGACCTTAAGAGCATTACAGATAAGGCAACAGTTGATGAACAGTGGAAGAAGATCTTGGATGCTGTTGAGCCATATGCAGTAAATACAGTTGGACCTACAGCTACTACCACAAGCAATGGCGGATATGCTAAGTTCACAGGTCTTGACCTTGGAATTTACCTTGTTAGAAGTAGCACAGTAGTTGATGAGTCAGAGGAATGTACATATGTATTTTCATCATTCCTTATCTCAGTTCCACAGCTTGATTCATCAGATAACTGGATTTATGAAGGCGGCGTTTACTCAGCAAGTGCTACATGTAAATGTGAAAAAGAATCACTTAATGAAGAGTTTGAGTTATTAAAGAGATGGAATGACGCAGGATATGAAAATCTTCGTCCTTCATCGATCGAAGTAGTTATCAAGAGAGATGGTGAGGAGTATGCTACAGTTACTCTTAGTGAAGAGAACAGCTGGCATTATTCTTGGAGTGATAAATCTGGGTATATGTGGACTTTCGAAGAGAGAGTTGGCGGAGATATCAATTATTCAGTATCTCTTTCAGATACCAGATCAAATGCCAACGGTAAGGTGAAGATCACATATGTACTTACTAATACATACAATCCACCTGATAATCCACCACCACCAGACAACCCACCACCAGATAATCCACCAGATAATCCACCAGATAACCCACCTGATAATCCTCCGGACAATCCACCTGAGAATCCTGAGACACCTGGATTCCCAAGTCTTCCAGAAGTACTTGGTGCTATCAGAAATCTTCCAGAGGTACTTGGTGCCAGAAGACTTCCTCAGACAGGTCTTTTGTGGTGGCCAATTCCTATCCTTGTTATTGTAGGAGTAGTCCTTATAGTAAAGGGAATCAGGAAGAACAGCAAAGCATAAAATTCTTTTGAAAAAATACCCTGCGAAGCTACTTCGCGGGGTATAATATTACTAGAGGATAATATATGAAGAAGATATCAGGTTATATCTACATCGCCCTTGGCGTACTTTGTATACTGCTGGCGGTTGTGATAATCAGAAACAATTTCATAGAGTCTGCTCAGGCTGGAAGCGCATCAGATGCATTCCTTAGCGGAGTTATCAATCAGATGCCTGACACTGTACTTGAAGATACTTCTACAGATATGCCAGTAGTTGATGTTGATGGACATAGCTTTGTTGGAACCGTTGAGATTCCTTCACTTGGACTTCTTTTACCAGTTCAGAGCAGATGGAGCAAGGAAGATGCCAAGTATGCGGTCTGCAGATACAGAGGTTCTATAGCTTCTAACGACCTTATCATAGCAGGGCACAACTATGTAGAGCATTTCGGAAATCTTAATCAGCTAACAACCGGTGATGAAGTTATTGTAACTGATATGAATGGTAAGAGTTACAAATACGAAGTAGCCAATATCGAGACTTTGGGAGCCTATGATGTTATAGATATGGTAGCTGGTGAGTGGGATCTGACTCTTTTTACATGTACTATAGGTGGAGCTAACAGAGTTACGGTTCGATGCGAAGCCACAGGAGAAATGAGTGCTACAGGTTCTACGCCTGATGTATTAGAAGCAGCTGAAAAGAGTAAACATATCAGAAAACAGCAGTAATCTATTGCCCTTGCGACAAATGATCGCAGGGGCTTTTTAAATGTCTTTAAACATCCGATATATATGTATATACAAAAGATAAGATTTAAGACTTTTAATAGAATTTTTAGCACTCTTTCATAGACAGTGCTAATTGGTGGATATATAATAACAGTACAATAGGAGCAGGCTATTCGCCATTATTTGGCGGATGATCCAAGGAGAGGAGTTGATGCTTAGTGATTATTGTAAAAATGAATGACACAACTGTAGAATGCAACATAGCAGCATCAGAACTTCATGAGATAGGTCTTACTCCGGAAGCAGTAATAAGTGGCGCAGAGAATACAACGTCGTTTTTTGCCCAGCTCAACAAGGAAGTAGGAGCTCAGCTCGACTATGACCCTGAGACAGAGGTCATGATGATGAGCAAGAATATGATGATGGATGGTAGTGTGCGCATCTTCGCTGTGAAGATGACCAATGAAGATATTCAGAAGGCAACAGACCGTATCCGCGGAGCAGCAGAGACTATTTTGAAGACACTGACTCAGGAAAAAGTTCAGGAAATAAAGGAAAAAACTGGTAGAGACAAGGGTATAGCTTTAAACGAAGTCATTACCAATGTTACGGATACGATCAATAGAATTTATGGAAGAGGCCTTGATGATAAGCCGGTACTTGATCAGAGCAATACCAGCTATCAGCCGCTTACAGATTATGCAAAGTATATGATGGAGTTCGAAGGTATGGATGAGGCCAAGCGTTTTGCTAAAGTTGTCCAGAGGCTCCCTATTGTTGATTCTCATCTGTACAAGTATGAAGGCAGATATTATCTCATTACAGGTCTTATGTCTGCAGAAGAGAGCATTATATACGATATGAGAAGAGCAGGTGTTGAGTATTCAGAGATGATGACTGTCAATTCACCTGAGGCTATGTTTATTGAAGAGCACGGCGATGCTCTTATTAAGGAAGATGCCATAGTGCATTTGGCTGATCTTGCTAGATGATAAAGAGGACTAAATATGAAGCCATTTTTTACAGTTGTTAATTTTTCAGGAATCTATGAGAAGGAGAGCTTTTATCAATTAGATAAAGGCTCTTCATTTTGTGGTGAGGTCTTGGACCTTAAAGGTGTTTCCGGGACTAATTGCATGTGCGATGATGAAGCGAAAAAGGAAATAAAGGCAAGGATAAAAGCTTACATTAATAAAGAAGATGTTCCTTTTGTTGATCTTAAAGACTTTGCAGGCTCTGTGCATTTTATTGACTCAGGCAACTATCATTATATGTCAGCTCTTTTGCTGGATATGGTAAAAGAGCCGTTTTCACTGGTTGTACTTGATCATCATCCTGATATGCAGCCCCCAATGTTCGGAGATATCTTATCCTGCGGCGGATGGGTGCTTAATGTTTTGGAAAATAATCCATATGTAAGGGATGTGCATGTAATTGGCGCAGACAGGGAGCTTATCAGTAAGCTGGATAAAGAGATTCAGAGTAAGGCTAAGTTCTATGACCTTGAGGATGTATTTGATGCTGAAACAGGAGATATAAAGCTTCCAGAAACTGAGCATCCTGTTTATCTTTCAATTGATAAGGATGTTATTGCAAGGGATGAACTTGTGACTAACTGGGATCAGGGACAGGCCCGCTGGGAAGATGTCACCTCTTTTACCAGAAGGATATTATCTGACAGGAAAGTAATAGGTGTAGATATCTGCGGGGAATGTGCACCTGACCAGGAAGACTGCGATGTGGCTCTAGAGACTGAGGGTAATGACGAGTTTAACAAAGATATCCTTGAGTATATTTATATGTAAAATGTTGTCGTTATAGCGTATAATATAAAATGTTAGACGGGTTGGTAGTACAAATGGAGGAAATATGGAAAAGAGATTTAGGGATTATATCAGACATCTTGAAAAGCTTGATTTTGAAGTTCTTTCCGATGAAGAGATCATTACAGAAAGAGAAGGAATCCTTCTTCAGATAACTGTTCTTCATCAGGATATGCTTAGAAGCCTTGTTGCAGCTATTGGTATGCTTGTTTGTGCATGCATTTTTCTTGCTGCTGGTTTTGTTCATTTCTTTGTTGTGAGCTACGTGCTTGCAGCAGTCTTTACAATCTGCGCAGTGTGCTTTGGCATGAGGTTTAAGAGCGCAGCATTTGTTATGAATACTCTCTACACATTTGTGGATAAGTTATCCAGACTATAACATTTGACACATATTTGTATTAGTGTTAATGTTTTTGAGGCGAAAAGGTGTGACCAGGATTGATTCTCCGGTGCCACTTAATAGGGAATGAAGTGCGATTCTTCAGCAGTGCCGCTACTGTAATGGACATAGTGTCCGAGCCAGATACCTGCCTTTAGCTAGTAACCAATTTTCTTCGGGTCAAAGAAAGTGAGGAATATTATGAAGAAAAAGTTTTTATCTATGGTCATGGCTGTAGCCATGATGTCTTGTTTTGTCTGCGGATGTGGCGCAAATGAAGATCAGAGCGTTGCAACACAGGAGGCTTCAGTAGAAGCTAGCTCAGAAGTTGTAGAAGCTGCTACAACACAGGAGAGCACATCTGATGTAGTTACCGACAGAAGTGGTAACGAGATCACACTTCCAACAGAAGTAAATTCAATCATTTCAATGGCACCATCAACAACACAGGTTCTTATCGACCTTGGTCTTGCAGACAAGATCGTAGCATGCGATACATATTCATATGCTAGCTATGCTGATTCTCTTAATGCAGATATCCCACAGTTTGATATGATGACACCAGATCAGGAGCAGATCGTAGCTCTTAATGCTGATATCGTATTCACAACAGGCATGAGCGCTAGCCATGGTGAGGATGTTTTTGCATCTGTAAAAGAAGCTGGTGTTTGCGTATTTGATATCCCAAGTAGCGCAAGCCTTGCTGATATCCAGGAGGATATCCTTGCAATTGGTAACGCTGTAGGTAAGGCTACAGAGGCTCAGGCAATTGTTGATGATATGGTAGCTGATATCGAGGCTATTAAGACTATCGCTGCAACAATCCCAGAAGATGAGAAGAAGACAGTTCTTTTTGAACTCTTCACTCCATCAGGTGATTCACCAGTTATCTATACATGCGGTGCTAACACATACATCGATGAGATGATCACACTTGTAGGCGCTACAAACGTTGCAGGACAGGAAGCTGATCAGTGGCCAGCTCTTACAGAAGAAGCTGCAGTAGCTATGGATCCTCAGGTTATTCTTACAGCTGATATGTACACAGATGACGTTATCAACGTTCTTCTTACAATGAAGGGCTGGGAGAATGTTGCTGCTGTAAAGGATCAGGCTATTTACCAGATCGATGGAGATACTGTTAACCGTCCAAATCATCATGTAGTTGATGCTATGATCGAGATGGCGCAGGATATCTATCCTGAGTACTATGCTGATTTCGATGCAGAACAGCCTGCTGCATAAATAAATCATAAAGAATGAATAATAAAAAACTGTCAGTAAGAATAATCGCATCTTGTATTGTAGCTGTTGTCGCTATTGTGCTGAGTATTGGAGTTGGCAGCGTCTACGTGCCTGTAATGGACACTTTGTCCATTATCTGGCACAAGATAGTTGGAACTCCTGTGCCGGATAATATCGATCCATCCCTTGTTTCTATATTATGGGAAATAAGGATGCCAAGAGCACTCACTGCATTTATTGTAGGAGCAGCTCTGTCGGTCAGCGGCGCTATTATGCAGGCTATACTTCAGAATCCTTTAGCTTCTTCCTATACAATGGGAGTTTCTGCTGGAGCATCTCTTGGTGCAGCCATTGTCATAATAACAGGAGTTACAAGTTCGGTATTAGGATTTTTCCTTTTACCTGTCACAGGATTTGCGTCTGGTCTTCTGACAGTTTTTTTGGTTATTGCATTTGCATCTCGCCTTGACAAAAATATGCATAACCACACCATTATCCTGTTTGGCATGGTGTTTTCGCTTTTTGTTAATGCTATTTTGACGTTTCTTAGCTCAATGGCTGGCGAACATATGCAGAGACTTATTTTGTGGCAAATGGGATCATTTTCTGGCAGAAGATGGATACATGTTGGTATTCTTCTTGGTTGCACTGTGATCGGTTCATTTGCTGTTATGTTTTATCATAGAGAGCTCGATATTATGACTTTTGGTGAGGAACAGGCTCTTAGTATTGGCGTAGATACCAGAAAAGTAAAGATCATTCTTCTTGCACTTGCGTCATTTTTGACAGGAGCTGCTGTATGCTTTTCAGGTATCATTGGCTTTGTGGATCTTGCAGTTCCACACATGGTACGCAGAGTCTTTGGCTCAAGACACAAGATCGTACTTCCTATGTCTATGGTCCTTGGCGGCGCGTTTATGGCAATAGCTGATCTTGCAGCAAGAACTCTTTTATCTCCAAGAGAGATTCCTGTTGGCGCAGTAACAGCACTTGTTGGAGCTCCATTCTTTATGTGGGTTTACTTTAGGGACAGGAGGTGACAAGGGTGCTATTAGAAGTCAAAAATTTAAGTTGTGGATATGGTAAAACACCTCTGGATAATCCTGTCGTTAAGAATATTTCTTTTACCCTGGATGAGGGGAAGAGCCTGGCAATCCTCGGGGCAAACGGTAGTGGAAAAACTACGCTGCTTCGTGCCATTGGAGGAGTTATTGAATATGATGGCTCTATTTCTATGCTGGGGCGTGAGATAGGAAGCCTTAAGAGAAAAGAGATTGCGGCTATGCAGGCCACATTTTCTCAGTTATCCACATTGTACTTTTCATATACTATAGAAGAAACTGTTATGCTGGGACGATACCTGTATTCCACCAGGTTTATGGGGATTTTGTCTGAAAAAGATAAAGAGATTGTGGATAAGTGTCTTAAACAGAACGGATTGTATCAGATAAAAGACAAGCAGATAGGCGAACTTTCCGGAGGACAGCTTCAAAGGGTGTTCCTAGCAAGGACTCTTGCCCAGGAGACACCTGTTCTGATGCTTGATGAACCAACAAATCATCTGGATCTTAAGTATCAGGATGAGCTTATGAGCTTTCTTAATGAATGGAAAACGCAAAGCACTACATTATCAGATGGAACTGTGGTAAAGAACACGCTTATAGGTGTTTTCCACGATATAAACCTTGCGCTTGGCATTGCAGATGAGGTTTTATTTGTAAGAGAGGGAGAGATACTTGCTAAGGGCTCAGTCGAGGAAGTTTTGACAGATGAAAACCTTAAACTTGCCTATGATATGGATGTCTCCTCTTACATGAAGAAACAGCTTAATTATTGGAAATAATGCGGCAAACTCTTGACATGATGCGTTAAAATCGGTATTATAAATTTTGTCGCTTGCAGGAGTGGCGGAATGGCAGACGCGCATGGTTCAGGTCCATGTGTTGGCAACAACATGAGGGTTCAAGTCCCTTCTCCTGCACTATGAATCTTTTCGTAGTGTAGCGACGAGGTTCTATATATTTTTAAATGCGGAAGTGTCGGAATTGGCAGACGAGCAAGACTAAGGATCTTGTGATGCTTACATCGTGTGGGTTCAAGTCCCATCTTCCGCACGAACAAAAGGAATCAGTTCATTGAACTGGTTCCTTTTTTGTTGTGCGGAAGGGGACTCTCACCCAGCAGCTTTGCTGCGTGGGTTCTGGGATTCACACTAGACTCGCTCGTTGTCACGGCTCGTCAAGTGTTCACCCATGGCTCGCACTAGGCTCGCTTAACGAAGTTCTGCCCTCGCTTTGCTCGCCAGAACACGCGACTACTAAGCTCGGAAATACCTCGCTAAGTAGTCACAGCTCGCCAAGTGCTCTGCTCAAAGTCCCATTATTCTTGCGGGAGGCCTCTCGCACCCAGCAGCATAGTGAGTGTTTCTAATACGAAAAGCTTGAGAAAAGTTAGAAACATTGGTAGAATTGGGCTCATACGATGAAAAGGCAGGGGCCTTGCGTTAAGGGGGATAAATGAAACTATTATTTAAGCAGAGATTTTTCTCATGGTTTGATAGTTATGATATTTATGATGAATCTGAAAGAGTGGTCTATGTTGTTAAGGGACAATTATCCTGGGGACACAAGCTTGTAATATATGATGCTAATGGAAATGAAGTAGGGATGGTTGTTCAAAAGATTTTTACATTCCTGCCAAAATTTGAAATTCACAAGAATGGACAATTTATAGGATGCCTAAACAAGGAATTATCCTTATTTGTGCCTCATTATAACCTTGATTATAACGGCTGGCACATCGACGGCTCGATCATGGAATGGGATTATCAGATCCTTGATAGTAACGGGAATCATATAGCAAGCGTAAGCAAGGAACTTTTTAATTTCACTGATACATATGTATTAGATATTGAGAATCCTCAGGATGCATTGGATGTTCTAATGTTTGTACTGGCTATTGATGCTGAGAAATGTTCCAGAAATTAGTCGATCGCTTCCTGAAGATGTTTTTCTTTTTTTGCGGATAATATTTTTTTGTGCTATATTTATGTGGAAAAGGCGGTATTTTAATGAACTACAAGGCAGTAATTTTTGACATGGACGGAACTGTTCTTAATACAATTGAGGACCTGACAGATTCCGTAAACTATATTATGAGAAAGTTTGATCTTCCTGAGAAAACACTGGATAAAGTTAAGCATAGTGTAGGAAGTGGAGCAGCAGTCCTGATGGAGAGGATTCTTCCTGAGGGAATGGACAAAGAAAGATTTAATGAGATATTAGAGGCATACAAAGCTTATTATTTTGACCATTGCAATATTAAGACTGGTCCTTATAAGCATATCCCAGAGCTTCTTGCAGAGCTCAAGAAGCGCGGCTACAAGATGGCTATCGTATCTAATAAGTCTATGGGTGCAGTAAAAGAGCTTCGTGATCTGTATTTTAAAGACTATGTAGATGTTGCAATTGGTGTAGCTGAAGGCCTTGAGAGAAAGCCAGCTCCTGATGAGTGCTTAGAAGCTATAAAGCAGCTTGGAGTTAGCAAGGAGGAATGCATTTATGTTGGAGACTCAGAGATTGATCATCTGACTGCAGTTAATACAGGACTTAAATGTATATCATGCCTTTGGGGATTTAGAACAAAAGAGGAACTTTTAAAAGTCGGCGCTGGAGATAATTACTTTGTAAATGATCCTCTTGAAATACTGGAAATATTGAAATAGACAATTTTGAATGATAAGACTGGCATATAGATGAGGCAAATCCATGAGAAAGAGCTTATTTAACATTTTCATTTTGATATGTGTTGGTATAGGTTTGATTTTGACGCTAGTCTTATGGTTTGATCCAAAGAGAACAAATAAAAGCGGTGAAGAACAGGTTAAGGAATTCACTGCTTTTTTTGCTGTTCATGGAACAGAGATAGATGATCACAATGATATCAGCAAGGTCATAGCAGAGAAGACTAATTGTAAGGTAAAAGAGACCTGGCTTCAGGATGAGAGCGTTGAAAGAGCTATAGGCAGGATGATAGAAGATGATGAGTATCCTGACTTTATTGACGCGGGTGAGATGAGCTCCGTTTTGTATGAAAAAGGGGCATTGATGCCGCTTGATGAATATATCGAAAAATATCCTAATATCAAAAACTATCTTAGTGAAGATCAGTGGAATGAGCTAAGACAGTCTGATGGGCATATTTACTGGATCCCACAGTTTTCTAGTTTCTATGGTGAGGAAAAAGGCTGTGTTCATACGGAGGAAGCTTTTTGGATACAGACTAAGGTCCTTAAATGGGCGGGGTATCCGCAAATCAGGACAATGGACCAGTATTTTGACCTTATAGATGATTATTACAACGCTAACCCAACGCTTTCAGATGGTACTCCTGTTATTCCCTATACTATTCTTTGTGATGACTGGAAGTATTACTGTTTGGAGAATGCGCCAGCTTTTCTTGATGGTTATCCAAATGATGGCTCGGTCATAGTTGATCCTACAACCAATACCATAATAGATTACAATACCACGGAAACAGCCAAGAAATACTTTAAGAGACTTAACGAGGAGTACAAAAAGGGTATTGTGGATCCTGATTCTTTTACACAGTCCTATGATCAGTACATAGAAAAATTATCATCTGGACGAGTGCTTGGAATGATCGATCAGTGGTGGGATTTTGCCTACGTTGCTGAAGACGCATTCAAGGCTAAAGGACTTGATAAAGAGGGATGCCAGTATGTGCCTCTTCCTGTTACTATCAGTGAAGATGTCAAGAATCAGTGGCACTGCTCTGCACATGTTCTTCATAGCAGTAGCGGACTTGCCATTACAAAGAGCTGCGAAGATATTGATGGTGCTATGAAATTTGTTAACGATCTTCTTGGCCAGGAGGTTCACAATCTCAGGTTCTGGGGAATCGAAGGAGTGGACTACAAGGTAGATAATAAGGGCATGTTCTATAGAACACCGGAGATGAGAGTAAATGCATATGATGCATCTTACAAAAAAGCACATTTCTGCGATTACTCATATTTCCCTCGTTGGAATGGAACAAGCAGAGATGGCAGAAATGCTATGCAGCCAGAGGATCAGGAGAGCGAATTCTATGATACTCTTTCTGATGATCTTAAAGAATGTTTTGATGCTTATGGAGCTCAGACCTATGTTGATATGCTGGGTGTAAACGATGCTCCAGGCCCATGGTATCCTATGTATACCTACTCTCAGACCATGACAAATGCAACTGATGGAGGAAAAGCGTGGAGGCTTATGGAAAATTGTAAGCATCAATATCTTCCTCGTGTCGTAATGGCAGATAACTTCGAAATGGCTTGGAATATATATCTTGAGGCTTATTCCTACTGCAAGCCCGAGGACTTCATTAATGAAATGCAGATAGAACTTGATCGGAGAATCAATAAGTAGAAAAAAACTTAAAAAAATTTGAAATTTTCTGTTGACGTTTTAGAATTACAATGCTATTATAATCAAGTCGCCACGAGAGAGCGGCGACGGGAAATGCGGAAGTGTCGGAATTGGCAGACGAGCAAGACTAAGGATCTTGTGATGCTTACATCGTGTGGGTTCAAGTCCCATCTTCCGCACGATTGAAAAGGACTAGTTCGAAAGAACTAGTCCTTTTTTGTCATGTGGAAGAGGACTCTCACCCAGTAGCTACGCTGCGAGGGTTCTGCTCAAAGTCCCATCGGGGTATCTTCTTGCGGAAGTCTTTGTCCTTGCTTTTTTTAATTCTTTACAGGGTGTATACTGTTCTTAGTGTTCTTTACATTGTGTTCTATAAATCATTGTTAGAGGGGTAAAAAATGGAAGAGAATATTAACGAGAAGGAACAGGTGGTTGCAAAAGAGGGAGAAAATAATTCGGAGACAGCTCTTTTAACGCAGATGCGAGATCTCCACAAAAAACAGCTCTTTTGGCAAAAGATATCCACATGCTGCATTGCAGTTATGGCGGCAACAGTAGTCATCGTAGCGATAGCTGTGGTTCCAAAGGCGGTGGGCACCATTCATAACGTGAATCAGGTTGCCATCAAGGCCCAGACATCTCTTGAAGACATGGATGAGATGATATCTAACATCACAGAAGCCAGCAGTGGCATGAATGAGCTTGTTAAGGAAAATGGCGAAGGTCTTACAAGTGCAGTCAAGAACCTGTCAGAGATTGACTTTGAGGGACTTAATACTGCGATCAAGGACTTACAGGACGCCATTGGACCTATGGCTCAGTTTATGAACAGATTTAAATAATTATCACGTAGAGTAGACAGGAGGACGCAGATATGGGAAAAAAATCACCAGTAGATGAGATAAAAAAGGTTGCAGAGCCTATCATCAGAGATGTTAAGGTCGCTGCGAAGCCTGTTACAGACAAGGCTGAACCCTATATAAATGAGATAAAGAGTAAGGCAGAGCCTGTAGTTAAGGATATAAAGAGCAAGGCAGAGCCTGTTATGAATGACCTTAAGACAAAGGCAGAGCCTGTTTATGAGGATGTTTTGGAAAAAGCAGAGCCAGTAGTCAATGATATTAAGAATAAGGCAGTTCCTTATCTTAACAAGGCAAAGGAAAAGACAGCTCCTGCGGCAAAGGCTGTAAAGAAGCAGTCAGAGAAGGCAGCTAAGGTTGCCAAGACTGTTGGTAATGATCTTTCTCTTAAGGCTGCCAAGTACACCTGCAAAGAGGAAGTATTCATTCAGTACAGTCACCATGAGCTCAGAGCAGCTGATATTATTGAAAGAGCCAAGAAGGACTATGTAAATAATGGTCATAAGCTTACAAGCATCAAGGAGATCCAGGTATATATTAAGCCATCTGATAATGCAGCATATTATGTTGTTAATCATGAGGATACAGGTAAGGTAACCTTCTAATACCTATAATTTTTTGTTAAGGATGGTTTTTATATTAAATGGCAATAGAAGTAAGCAGTTTTTTTAACCTGATGCATTATGAGTATGGAGAGGCATATTTTGGAAGCTACAAGGGAATGCGTTACAGGCTTGCAAGAGAGCCCCTTGAGAACGTAAAGTTCGTTCCTGTGGACCAAAGAGGTCCCGCAACACTTATGGCTACAGTGTGGCCTGAGCCTAATTCATATGCTCATACAGACAAGTCTTTAATGACATCAGAGAATTTTGAAGTATCCCAGGAAGGCCTTGAACAGGCAGTTCAGTGGATAAACGATCAATATACTTCAAGAGAGTCAGAATGGACTAAATAAATTTGTTACCATTCACAGTTTGGGGATAGCCGCTGGCTGGTTCACTGGGGCCGCGCCCTGCCTCTGCCTAGTCTAGCTAAGTGGGGCCGCCAGCCTGAAGTTTATTTTTGTTTATCCTTCGGATTTTTATTTTCATGGCATTATATTTCTTACTTTAAATTCTTTGAAACAAACTCGCCTTTGATTGCCATTTTTTGCATGTAAAGTTTTGGGTTTGAACAATTGTCAAAAAAACGCCATTTTCTTATGCTCATAAGCAGCTTTTGAAACGCATGCGGTTTGCGTTGTTTGAAGCAGGGCGTTAAGAATTTATAATAAGTGGTCACGCCCGCTTTAGGCGGGCTTTGTAAACAGGAATAAGAGGTGACTCTGCAAGCTGGCTTGCGAGATCACCTCTTTTCCTGTTATTGGAGCGTAGCTCCTATGACCACTTATTATAAATTCCGCCCTGCAAGTCTGTAGCAAGAGCATGCGTATTAAAACAAAAGCTGCCATGAGCACATAGAAAAGTATCGTTTTTTTGATGAGGGCAAAACAAAACTTTACAGCAAAAATGGCATCAAAGACTCAGACAGTGTTTCAAAACAGAATTTAAAGTAAGAAATATAACGCTCATGAACATAGAAAAATCCTCAGAGATTCTCAAAAACAAACTTTAGGCTGGCGGCCCCCTTTAGCTGAACTAGGCAGAGGCAGGGCGCGGCCCCAGTGAACCAGCCAGCGGCTATCCCATACTGTGAATGGTAACATAAATTTTTTTAAAATAAAAAAAGGATTTTGAGAACTCACACAGAATATTTAAGTGTGGGTTCTTTTTTTAGCTTTTACAAATGAAAACCACAGAAGGAAGATTAAACATTTGATAATTCGTACTCAGTTAGAAGAAAGAGAAACACGGATCTTAAGTAAGCATGCAACTCTTAGCATGAATTCCAAAGGAAGAGAAAAAGAAGAAAAGCAGTGTGATATCAGGCCTTGCTTTCAGAGAGACCGCGACAGGATCTTGTATTCCAAATCCTTTAGGCGTCTGAAGGACAAGACTCAGGTCTTTTTGTCTCCGGAAGGAGATCATTATAGGACTCGAATGACTCATACCCTTGAGGTATCACAGAATGCAAGGACTATTGCCAAGGCTCTTATGTTAAATGAGGATCTCACAGAGGCCATTGCTCTTGGACATGATCTTGGTCATACTCCTTTTGGACATGCGGGAGAGAGGGCACTTAATGCTATGTGCCCTGATGGATTCAGACACAATGAGCAGAGCCTTAGAATAGTTGAGAAGCTTGAAAACTATGGACAGGGCATGAATCTTACTTGGGAAGTCAGAGACGGTATCCTCAATCATGAGATGAATCTGACACCTAGCACTCTTGAGGGCAAGGTTGTGAGACTTTCTGACAAGATCGCCTATATGCACCATGATATGGATGATGCAGTACGAGGCGGGATCATCACAGAAGAGGAAGTTCCTGACGACATCAGCAGAGTTCTTGGCCATACCAGTGGAGAGTGGCTTGATACCTTTATTCATGATATCGTAGCCAACAGCCTTGACCAGGATGATATCAAGATGTCACCAGAAGTTAATGATGCTTTCTTTAAGCTGAGAACATTTATGTTTGACAGAGTCTACACCAATCCTATAGCCAAGGGACAGGAGGGTAAGGTAGAGGAGATGATCAAGATCCTTTACCAGTATTATCTTGAACATATTGAGAAGCTTCCTGATTATCTTCAGAATATGCTAGAAGAAGGAGAGACCAGGGAGAGGATTGTCTGTGACTATGTAAGTTCTATGACAGACAGATATTCAATCGCAGTTTTTGAAGAGGTTTATATACCTCATACATGGGGAGTTTTATAATTTATGCGTTATTCGGAGGAGCTCATCGAGGAAGTTCGCTCTAGTAATGACATTGTGGATGTGATCGGGCAGTATGTCCACATTCAGAAGAAGGGTTCCAATTACATGGGACTTTGTCCTTTCCACAATGAAAAGTCCGGTTCTTTTTCAGTATCGCCTAGCAAGCAGCTTTATCACTGCTTTGGTTGCGGGGCCGGAGGCAACGTTATTACTTTCTTGATGAAATATGACAATTTAACATTCCAGGAAGCGGTCAAACAGCTGGCTGACAGAGCCGGTATCAAGCTTCCTGATGAGGACAATTCTCCGCAGGCCAAGGCTCTGCGAGATAAAAAACAGATCCTTTACGATATCAATAAAGAGGCAGCCAAGTATTACTACTACCAGCTTAGGGGTAAGAGTGGGCAAAAGGGCATGGAATATTTCAGAGAAAGAAAGCTTTCTGATGAGACCATGCAGCACTTTGGACTTGGATATGCCAATATTTCAAGTAATGATCTTGTCAAATACCTTAAGGACAAGGGGTACACTGATGCTCAGATCATTGAAGCAGGTCTTGCTTCTCATGATGAGAAGATGGGAACCCATGATAAGTTCTGGAACAGGGTAATGTTCCCGATTCAGGATGCATCCCAAAAGGTTATAGGCTTTGGCGGACGAGTTATGGGAGATGGCAAGCCCAAATACCTTAATTCACCTGAAACACCGATATTTGACAAGAGCAGAAATCTGTTTGGCCTTAATTATGCCAAGAATTCCAGAGCAGGATACATGATCATCTGCGAGGGCTACATGGATGTCATAGCTATGCATCAGGCAGGCTTTGATATGGCAGTAGCTTCCCTTGGTACAGCTTTTACGACGGGACAGGCTATGATCCTTAAGAGATACACTGACGAAGTCATCTTGTCCTACGATAGTGATGAAGCGGGAACCAAGGCAGCTCTTAGAGGAATCGGCATATTAAAAGAGGCTGGAATTAAAGGCAAAGTCTTAGACCTTAGACCATACAAGGATCCAGATGAGTTTATCAAGAACCTTGGAAAAGAGGCCTTCGAAGAAAGAATCAGAAATGCAGAGAATACTTTCTTCTTTGAAGTAAGGATCATGGAATCAAGGCATGACATGTCAGATCCGGAGTCCAAGACAGAATTCCACAGAGAGCTTGCTAAAAAGCTATGTGAATTCGAAGAGGCCCTTGAAAGAGAGAACTATATTGAGGCTGTTGCTGCCAAATATAATATAGCAGTTGATGACCTTAGAAGACTTGTAGCATCCTTTGCTGCAAAAGGCGGACTGGTCAAACCTGCAGAGAGACCAAAGTCAGGTATTCAAAAGAAGAATACTCCAGAGGATGGAGCAAGAAAGAACCAAAGGCTGCTCCTGACATGGCTTACAGATGAGCCGAAGCTCTTTTCCAAAGTCAGCAGGTATGTAACGCCAGAGGATTTCTCAGATGAACTCTATAGGAGTGTCGCAAGAGAACTGTTTATGGGAATGCAAAATGGCAACTTTTCACCGGCTGCGATCCTGGACAGATTCACTGAGGAAGAGGAGCACAGGCAGGTTGCTGAGATGTTCAATACCAACCTGGTTGAGATAGAGACCAAGGATCAGAGGCGAAAGGCCTTTCATGATATCATCTACGGAGTTAAGCTTGCAGGATATGAGAGGCAAAAGAGTGAACTAAAGCCGGATGATCCGGATTTTTTGACCAAGACTATTCAAGGCAAAAAAGAACTTGAGAAACTAGCACATGCAGAGATATCGCCAGACGATTAAAAAATAAAAAGAAGGAATGGAACTTAAAATGGCAAAGAAAGAGATAGAAACAAAAGAGACAAAGAAGGCTACAAAGGCTGCTAAAGCCGAGGTTTCCAAGAAGGAAACCACTAAGAAGACTACTGCGAAGAAGGCAGAGGAAAAGAAGCCAGTTAAGGCAGCAAAGGCTGAGAAGGAAGAAAAGCCAGCAAAGAAGGCAGCTGCAAAGAAGACAGCAGAAGTTAAGGAAGAAGCTCCAAAGGCTTCTAAGACATCCAAGAAAAAGGAAGAGGTAGCAGAGGAAAAGCCAGCAAAGAAGACAGCTGCAAAGAAGGCTGCAGAAGCTAAGGAAGAGGCGCCAAAGACTGCTAAGACTTCTAAGAAAAAGGAAGAGGTAGCCGAGGAAAAGCCAGCAAAGAAGACAGCTGCAAAGAAGGCTGCAGAAGTTAAAGAAGAGGCACCAATGCCTGCTAAGGCAACCAAGGCTACAAAGAGTAAGAAGTCTGCTAAATCTGAGTCAGAAACAAATGGTTCAGATGATGAAGAGCTTGATGAGGCTACAAAAGAGCTCTTTACACAGAAGATGAAAGAGCTTCTTGTTATTGCCAAGAAGAAAAAGAATACTCTTGAATATGCAGAAGTTAGTGATTTCTTTGCTGATATCAATCTTTCTGAAGAACAGCTTGGCAATGTTTTAGATGTTCTTGAGAATTCAGGAATCGACGTTCTTAGAGCAACAGATAATGATGAAGACCTTCTTGAAGTTGAAGATGACGATATGATCCTTTCTGATGAGGATGAGGTGGATATGGAAAATATCGACCTTTCAGTGCCTGATGGAATCAGCATTGAGGACCCTGTCAGAATGTACTTAAAAGAGATCGGTAAGGTTCCACTTCTTACAGCTGACCAGGAAATCGAGTTTGCAAAAGCTATGGAAGCTGGTATTGATGCTCAGGCTCAGCTTGATGAGGATAAAGACAAGAACAAGCTTTCAGATGCTAAGAAGAAAGAACTTAATGCCATCATTTACGAAGGTGAAGAGGCAAAGAAGCGCCTTGCAGAAGCTAACCTTCGACTTGTTGTAAGTATTGCCAAGAGATATGTAGGTAGAGGTATGCTCTTCCTTGATCTTATCCAGGAGGGCAACCTTGGTCTTATCAAAGCGGTAGAGAAGTTTGATTTCCGTAAGGGATTCAAGTTCTCAACATATGCTACATGGTGGATCAGACAGGCTATCACAAGAGCTATCGCTGACCAGGCTAGAACAATCCGTATCCCTGTTCACATGGTTGAGACTATCAACAAGCTCATCCGTGTAAGTCGTCAGCTCCTTCAGGAACTTGGACGTGAGCCACTTCCAGAAGAGGTTGCAAAGGAAATGAACATGCCTGTTGAGCGTGTACGTGAGATCTTAAAGATCTCTCAGGAGCCGGTATCACTTGAAACACCTATCGGTGAAGAGGAAGATTCACATCTTGGTGATTTCATTCAGGATGATAACGTTCCTGTACCTGCAGATGCTGCAGCATTTACACTATTAAAGGAACAGCTTGTTGAGGTTCTCGGAACTCTTACAGAGCGTGAGCAGAAGGTTCTTAGACTTCGTTTCGGTCTTGATGATGGAAGAGCTAGAACTCTTGAAGAAGTAGGTAAGGAGTTTAACGTAACTCGTGAGCGTATTCGTCAGATCGAAGCAAAGGCCCTTAGAAAGCTTCGTCACCCTAGCCGTAGCCGCAAGCTCAAGGATTACTTAGACTAATATGACAGATATGGGAAATGCACCTATTTTATCGAAAATGTCCCAAAGGCTCGTGACCGTTGCCGAAATGCTCAGGGATGATAGTGGCAAAAAGCTCGCAGTAGCTGATGTTGGCTGTGATCACGGCTATGTCTCTATCTATCTTATTCAGAGCGGCATCGCGTCAAGTGCAGTAGCTATGGATGTTAGACAGGGACCGCTTTCAGGAGCCAGTGATAACATCGGAGAATATGGGCTTTTAGATGTTATTACCACCAGACTTTCAGACGGGTTAAAAGAGCTGAAAAAAGGCGAAGCAGATTCTCTTATCATCGCAGGAATGGGCGGCAAGCTCATGATGAGACTTGTAAAAGAAGGAAATCTGAAAGAGCTTGGTATCAGGACAGCAGTACTTCAGCCTCAGTCAGACATATCTGAGTTCAGGGCATTTTTGCGAGATGAAGGCTTTTTTATCACAGATGAAAAGATGATCCTGGAAGATGGCAAGTACTACTTCCCGATGAAAGTAGTGACCGACATGTCTCAGGATGAAAAAGAGGATATATTAAACAAGAATATAAAGAGCTTTCTGGATTTGGATAACTCTTTATCCAGGGAAGATGTAATTAGACTCTTTGACCGATATGGAGCACATAATCTTCTTAGAAAAGATCCTCTTTTAAAGAGCTTTTTAGAACATGGTAAAGAAGTCTGCGAGAGCATATTAAAGAGTTTGGATGATAGTCATTTAGGGCGGATCACAGAAATAAAAGAAGAGCTTTCTGATATTTCTTTTGCCCTAAAATATATGGACGAATAGGAGAATAACATGCCTGTAATTACTATTAATGGAGTATCGAAGGAATATCCCAAGGGAACATCTTTTGAAGATATTGCCAAAGAGTACCAGCCAGAGCATAAGTATAGGATCGCTGCAGTTATATTTAATGGCAAGATTCGTGAGCTCATGAAGACTGTCAAAAAGGACGGAGAACTATCTTTTGTAACCTACGCTGATGATATTGGTCACAAGACCATGCGCAGAACAGCTATCATGATGCTGATAAAGGCTATTAAGGACATCTGTGGTGCAAAAGATCAGGCAAAGACCAAGATAGAATTTACAATAGGTAACGGATATTATGTGACAATGAGAGGCGGAGCAGAGATCACAGATGAACTTGTAAAAAAGATCTCTGACAGATTCCAGCAGCTTATTGATGAAAAGCTTCCTATCATCAAGAAGGTTTATCCACTTGATGAGGCGGTAGAGCTTTTTAGAAAGCAGGGAATGACTGATAAAGTGGCACTTTTAAAGTACCGCAGAAGCTCTCAGATAAACATTTATAAATTGGAGGACGTGTACGACTATTTCTATGGCTATATGCTTCCAAATACCTCTTATATTGAGCATTTTCAGCTTGATAAGTATCATGATGGAATGCTTCTGACACTTCCTATGAAGATCGATCCAAATCTCTTAAAGGTTTCAGAGCCAAGAGAGAAGCTTTTTGAGACCATGAGACTGGCAAGTGATTGGGGCTCAATGATGGGAATTGATAATGTCGGCGACCTGAACAATAAGATCTGTGGCGGACTTATCAATGAGATGATACTTGTGCAGGAGGCTCTTCAGGAGCGCAGGATCGGTGAGATTGCCAAAAAGATCCATGACCGCAAAGATATCAAGTTTGTTATGATCGCAGGACCAAGTTCATCAGGTAAGACAAGCTTTGCCAACAGACTTTCTATCCAGCTTCGAACCTATGGAATGGTTCCACATCCTATAAGTCTTGATAATTACTTTGTTAATAGAGAGATGACTCCAAAGCATTTAGATGGAAGTTATGACTTTGAATGCCTTGGTGCGATGGATATAGAGCAGTTCAACACTGACATGACAAAACTCTTAAATGGCGAGAGAGTTGAGATGCCGGAGTTTAACTTCGTTACTGGTAAAAGAGAAATGAATGGAGATTTCCTTCAGCTTGGACCAAATGATGTTCTCGTAATCGAGGGTATCCATGGACTTAATGAGGAAATGAGTTATTCACTTCCAGCTTCATCCAAGTTCAAGATCTATATAAGTGCTCTTACAACTCTTAATATCGATTCTCACAACAGAATCCCTACTACGGATTCAAGACTTTTAAGGAGAATCGTAAGAGACGCCAGAACAAGAGGAGCATCTGCCAAGAATACCATCAGTATGTGGCCTTCAGTTCGTGCTGGTGAAGAGGCTAATATCTTCCCATTTCAGGAAGAGGCTGACGAGATGTTCAACTCAGCTCAGATCTATGAGCTTGCAGTTATCAAGCAGTACGCAGAACCGCTTCTTTTCTCTATTGGCAAGGATGAACCAGAGTATTACGAAGCAAAGAGACTTCTTAAGTTCCTTGATTATTTTGTAAGTGTAGACAGTTCCTTCCTTCCACATAATTCAATCTGCAGAGAGTTCGTTGGTGGAAGCTGCTTTAAGGTATGATCATGAAATATAATAAAGATTATTTTGATGATGTCAGGCTGGCTATTGAGGCTGTGCCTGACATCACAGCGTTATTTAATAAAAAGATATTTATAACAGGCTCTACAGGTATGATCTGTTCAGCAGTGGTAGAGATCTTAGCACTTTTGAATAAAGAAAAAAATGCCGGTATGAAGATTATCCTTGCAGGCAGAAATAAAGAAAGAATTGCTGAGAGATTCAAAGGACTTCTTGAAGAGGACGACTTTGAGTTTTGTGAGTATGACATGACTAAGACCATGGGTATCGCAGCTGATGCTGACTATATCATCCATGGCGCTGGAAACGCAGACCCTGCCAAGATCACAGGCTTTCCTGTTGAGACTGTTAAGGGCAATATAGAGGGACTTATGAGCCTTTTAGAGCTTGCAAGGAATAACAATGGCAGCAGACTGCTCTTTTTGTCCAGCGGCGAGATCTACGGTAATAAGGACTTTGAAGATGGCAAGAACAGATTTAGCGAAGAGGATTACGGCTATGTTGATATCCTTAATCCCAGAGCCTGCTATCCTATGAGTAAAAGAGCCGCAGAAAACCTCTGCATTTCTTATAACAAAGAGTATGGCGTAGATACGGTTATTGCAAGGTCTTGTCATATCTACGGCCCAAGTATCACAGCGTCTGACTCAAGAGCCACAGCTTCTTTTACAAGAGATGCTGCGGCAGGAAAAGATATAGTTATGAAGAGCAAAGGAGATCAGCTTAGATCCTATTGCTATACCTTAGACTGTGCTTCAGCTCTTTTGACAATACTGATAAAGGGTGTGTCTGCAAATGCCTACAACATCTCTAATAAAGACAGCGTAGTGACTATAAGAGACATGGCAGATGCCTTGGCCAGGGCTGGTGGAGTGAAGGTTGTATTTGAAAATCCTTCAGATGCTGAGCTTAAGAGCTATAACATGATGAATAGCTCTGCTCTTGATGCTACGAAGCTCGAGGGACTTGGCTGGAGAGCATGTTTTGAACCGGAAAGGGGAGCGGAGGCTACTCTAAAATATGTATAACGACTGGAAAAAGACATATTACAAAAGGGCTATACCTATAGGAATCATGGTATGGGTACTCTTTGTTATTATGATGATAGGTACAACGGGCCCTTTTAAAAGCTATGATATTAGTTATGGTGAAGCTATCGAGGATGCGCGACTATCAGAAGTTCTGGTAGAAAGCGGGAATCTTCGGGGAACTGGGTGTATATGGGATGGCGATGGCAGTAATCTGATCATAATAACAGCGGCCCATGTGATAGATGATCCTGAAGATATAGACATAATCTATGATTCTCAGACAGTAGAAAAGGCACGGCTGCTTGAAATGGATGAAGAGCTTGATATTGCCTATGTTGAGGCTACTGGCCGCGGACCATACAAAATTGTTAAGCGTAAAGATAAGCTTCCTAAGGAATCAGAGAGCGTTATCATAGTAGATGCGGCTTCTCCTGACGCTTCTATAGGAGTTGTGGCTGAGCCTGATATATACGTTGAGGATTTTGACCATAACATGATCTATTGCCGCATTGAAGTTAATGAAGGAATGTCTGGAAGTGGGCTTTACGACAAGAAAGGTAACTTTATAGGAATCCTTCTTGGTGGCTCAGATAGCGCAGAAGCAGTCTGTCTTTCAACTATCTATATCAAATAATTTCGACTACACAATTTGAACACATTTTTTTCAAAAAATATTCTAATAAAAACCATTTTTTTTTATGAAGTTTACATTACAATATCTCTTGGTAAAAAAGATTGGGAGAAGAGATAAAAGTAATGGCAAGTTATAATAGAGCGGATACAATTAATTCACTAGCTATGGCAATGGGGGTTAAGCCGGTGTTAGATTACAAAAAGAACAAATATAATACAGCAACAGGTACTATTTACTGCAATGGTACGCAGTATAGTCCAGAGCTTTTGAGTCAAGCTATTGCTTATTTTGAGACTATGAGGAGCAAAGCTCGTAGCTCACTTGCAGCCAATTCAGAGATGATCGTTGCATATTGTGAAGTCGCAGTATCAGCGCTCAAAGAGCTTCAGGATAAGCGAGTTGAAGAAATGGGTAATACTAAATAATTGGGTAATAAAAAAACTGGCATTGTTGCCAGCTTTTTTTATGCAACATTCTGATTTACTCCAATGTGTATATATTAGGACAGTGTAATCTGTCAATTGGAGGGAAAATTATGAAGAAGCAAAGAAAGGTATTGTCACTATTGTTAGGCATGTCTGTATTTGCCGGGGCGATCACTGGATGTGGAGGATCCAGAGTATACGAAGCTACATCATCTGACACGTATACGGAAGCAGCCTACGAAACGGCAGAATACGAATACTACACCGTGCCTGAAAACACTGAGTCTTACGAAAAGCCTGATGAAAATGGTTTCTTTGTAACTCAGGTTCAGCCGCTTTCAACTTTTGCAGCTGATGTGGATACAGCATCCTATGCAAATATCCGTAGAATGATTGAAAGCAAATACAGCTTATCTGACATTAACGCAGATGCTGTAAGACCAGAAGAATTCATCAATTATTTCAACTATGATCTTAACTCACCTGAAGGAAATGACAAATTTGGAGTAACTACAGAAATTGCTCCTTGCCCATGGAACGATGATCACAAGCTTATGTTCGTGGGAGTTAAGGCGCAGGAACTTGAATCTGACGAAGAGATCGTAAATAATCTTGTATTTCTCATTGATGTATCAGGTTCAATGTTTGACGATGATAAGCTTCCTCTTTTACAGAAGGCATTTACTGAACTTGTAAAAAATCTTCCTGATGAAGGAACAGTATCTATTGTAACTTACGCTGGTGATGACAGAGTAGTCCTTGAGGGAGAAAGCCTTGCGAATAAGGATACTATCATCAAAGCCATAAATGATCTTGAAGCTGGTGGTTCAACAAACGGAGAAGCTGGAATCAAGAAGGCTTATCAGATCGCAGAAGCTAACTTTGTAAAGGGAGGTAATAACAGAGTTATCATTGCATCTGATGGCGATATGAATGTTGGTATCTCAAGCCCTGATGATCTTGAAAAGCTCATCGAGGAAAAGAAGGAAAGTGGGGTATTCCTTTCAGTTCTTGGATTTGGCACAGGTAACTACAAGGACGACAGGATGGAAAGACTTGCTGACTGTGGTAATGGTAATTACTCATATATAGATTCAATGCTTGAAGCCAAGAAGGTTCTCGTGGAGGAGATGAATTCTACATTATATACAGTAGCCAAGGATGCTAAGTTCCAGGTAGAGTTTAATCCAAACAAGGTCAATGCTTACAGACTTATTGGTTATGAGAACAGGATCATGGACGCAACAGACTTTAATGATGATACCAAGGACGGTGGTGAGATCGGATCTGGTCATACTGTAATAGCTCTTTATGAGATCATTGAAGATGGGGCTGAGTCTGCAGTTGAACTCAAGTATCAGAATAATGATGAGTCTGAAAAGAAGGATGATAGCCAGTACGCAGATGAATTTGCTACAGTAAATATCCGTTACAAAGAGCCTGATGCTGATACTTCTGAGCTCATCAGTGTTGTAGTAAATGACGAGGCTGTATCTGAAGAGCCAAGTGAGAACCTTAAGTTTGCCGGTATGGTTGCTGAGTTTGCTATGATCCTTAGTGACAGTGAACACAAGGGCAATTCTTCTTTTGAATACATCATGGATACATACAAGACATTAGAAAATAAAGATGAGTACAAAGAAGAGTTCAACCAGCTGGTACGCATGGTTTCAAAGAACAGTTAATAATATTTGGCCGATATGATATAATTTTTCCAATGATTACAAGAATTGGAGATTTATATTATGAAGGCTCAGCCTGAAATGGTTTTAGATAAATACGGAAATATGATCTTGAGGGTTGCTTACTCATATTTGCAGAATATGAGCGACGCTGAAGATATATTGCAGGATACTGTGATCAAATATATTAAGTCCGCACCTGAATTTGAAAATGAGAACCATGAAAAGGCGTGGCTTATAACTGTTGCATCAAACCTTAGTAAAAACAAGATCAGATATAACAAGATTAGAGAAGCCGACGAGCTTGATGAGGGACTTGTAGCCAAGAAGGAAGAGGATCTTTCTTTTGTCTGGGAAGCTGTTAAAGGCCTTCCTGTTACTCAAAGAGAAGTAGTCCACTTGTTTTACCAGGAAGGATATTCTACTAGAGATATTGCAAATATGCTTGAAAGAAATGAATCCACTGTGCGTTCTGATCTATTAAGAGCCAGAAAGCGGCTTAAACAAATCTTGAAGGAGGAATACGACTTTGAATAAATATAATGAAGTAATGGACAATATAAAAGTAACAGAAGATATGCGTAGCAGAATCCTTCAAAATATTGAAGCAGAGATTGGAAAAGATAGCTCAGAGGAAACAGTAACAGAACCGGTTAAGAAGGCTAAAGTAGTAGATTTTAAAAGGATCACCAGAATAGCGTCTACTGCGGCAGCAGTTATTGTGGGTGCTGTTATTCTTTCGAATGTAATGCTCAATAATTCTTCTGATAGCACCAAATATTCAGATAAGGCTTCTGATACTCAGTTTTTTGCACCACAGGAATCTGAAGCATCTTTTGAAGCAGCAGAAACCGAGGGGGCATATGCTCCTATAGATGAATGCGAGACTGTAAATATTGATGGTGTAGATGTTAAATTTTTTGGTAGCGAAGGACTATACTATGCAGCAGAATGGGAGATTGACGGAGAATCCTACAGTGCTGTATCAGACAATGTAGATGGAATCAGCTTGGAAGAAATGAGAGATCTTGTTACCAAGAACATGGAAAAAGTCAAAAACAATTGACAAATATTTATTTCATGTTAAAGTTATTTTACTGTAGACAAAAAGAGCAGGATGGATGATCGCTGCCATGCAGACGAAAGGGCATGGGAGAGGAAAGTCCGGGCTTCGCAGGGCAGGATGCCAGATAACGTCTGGTGGAGGTGACTCCCAGGATAGTGCAACAGAGAGATACCGCCTGACTTATGTCAGGTAAGGGTGGAAAGGCAGTGTAAGAGACTACCGTGCTGGTGGTAACATCAGTAGCCATGTAAACCCCATCCGAAGCAAGACCGAATAGAGAGCAATGAACCGGCCCGGTTCGCTTTCAGGTGGGTCGCTTGAAACTGTCGGTGACGGCAGTTCTAGATAGATGATCATCTTAGAAGACATAACCCGGCTTATAGTCCTGCTCATTTTAGACTAAAACATATGTAAGTCCTTGGATATTCCAAGGACTTATTTTTTTGTCTTTAAGAACAACTTTTGCAATGTCAATCATTTATGAACGTGGTACAATTTAGGCAAATTGAAAGCTCTTTCATAAGTTCAAGATTTGCAACTTTTTGACTTAAATATGAACTGACAAAGAATAAGTAATACTCTATGATGATAATTAAATACGAATAATATCATTATGGATATTCAGATTGGAGGGCATATGGAACTTAGAACAGCATGTTCACCTAGAGACGAGAAGCATTATGATACTGCTAGACTGAGAGAAGAGTTTCTTATAGACGATCTTTTCCAGCCTGATACTATCAAGCTCGTTTATAGCCATATCGACAGAATCATTACTGGTTCAGCAGTTCCTGTCAAAGAGGAGCTTAAACTTACAGCAGGAGATGAACTTAGGGCAGAGTATTTCTTGCAGAGACGAGAGATGGGTGTTATCAACATCGGTGGCGCCGGTGTCATCACAATTGATGGCAAGAAGTATGACGTGGATTACAAGCAGGGTATGTATATCGGAATGGGAGCAAAGGATGTTTCTTTTGCAAGCTGCGATGCATCTAAGCCTGCAAAGTTCTACATCAACAGCGCACCAGCTCACAAGACATATCCTACAGTTCTCATTAAGAGAGAAGGTACACCATCAGAAGATGTAGTCATCATCAAAGATGAAAACAAAAAAGAACTCGGAAGCCTTGAACAGGCTAATCACAGAGTTATCAACAAGTACATTCTTCCAGGACAGGTTGAGACTTGTCAGCTCGAGATGGGTATGACAGAACTTAAGCCAGGCAGCGTATGGAATACAATGCCTTGTCATACACACGACCGCAGAATGGAAGTATATCTTTACTTTGATATTCCAGAAGATGCACTTGTTATGCACTTTATGGGTGAACCTACAGAGACAAGACATATCATCATGAGAAATGAGCAGGCTGTTATCAGTCCTAGCTGGTCAATTCACTCAGGATGTGGCACACAGGCTTATACATTTATCTGGGGAATGGTTGGTGAAAATCAGGATTTCGATGATATGGACGATTGTGCTATGACTGATCTTAAGTAATCGCTTAGCGAGGTTTTTTCGAGCTTAGTGATTACTTAGTTCTGGCGAGTACATAGTACGAGAGCAGAACTTCATTTTGTTTTATGTTCAAATTAAGGAGGATATAATCATGCAGGATTTTTTAAAGAATTTTTCACTTGAAGGTAAGATCGCTTGGGTTACAGGTGCTTCTTACGGACTTGGACTTGCTTATGCAGTAGCTTTTGCACAGAGCGGAGCAAAAGTTGTATTTAACGATATCAACCAGGAACTTGTAGATAAGGGAATGGCTGAGTACAAAAAGCTTGGTATCGAAGCATTCGGTAGAGTATGCGACGTTACTAAGGAAGATCAGGTACTTAACTTTGTATCTGAAGTTGAGAAGAATGTTGGAACAATCGACATCCTTGTTAACAATGCTGGTATCATCAAGAGAATCCCTATGATTGAGATGACTGTAGATCAGTGGCAGCAGGTTATCGATGTAGACCTTACAGGTCCATTCATCTGCTCAAAGGCTGTTCTTCCAGCTATGATCAAGAAGGGAAGCGGTAAGATCATTAACGCTTGCTCAATGATGTCAGAGTTCGGACGTGAGACAGTATCTGCTTACGCTGCTGCTAAGGGCGGACTTAAGATGCTTACAAGAAATATCTGTTCAGAGTATGGTCAGTACAATATCCAGTGTAATGCTATTGGACCTGGTTACATTGCTACTCCTCAGACAGCACCTCTTCGTGAGAAGCAGGCTGATGGATCAATGCATCCATTCGACAGATTCATTCGTTCTAAGACACCAGCTCAGAGATGGGGCAAGACAGAAGACCTTATGGGACTTGCAGTATTCCTCGCTTCTCCAGCTTCTGATTTCATCAATGGTCAGGTAGTTTACATTGATGGTGGTATCTCCGCTTATATTGGTCAGGATCCTAATAACCTCGATCCTTCAAAATTCCAGGATGTAGAGGAAGATTAATTTATTACTTGAAAGGAAATAGAAATGGATAAGATTTGTGAAGAACTTTACAAAATTGGTATTGTACCAGTAATTGCAATTGACGACGCCAAGGACGCAGAGCCACTTGCAGAGGCACTTATTAAAGGCGGTCTTCCAGCTGCAGAAGTTACTTTCCGTACAGAAGCTGCTGAAGAAGCTATCAGAATTATTTCTCAGAAATTCCCTGAGATGATCGTTGGTGCCGGAACTGTTCTCAATGCAGAGCAGGCAGATCGTGCTAAGGCTGCTGGAGCTAAGTTTATCGTAAGCCCAGGATTCAACAGATCAAACGTTGAGTACATTCAGTCAATCGGAGTACCAGTAGTACCTGGAACAGCAACTCCTGGCGAAGTTGAGCAGGCAATTGAACTTGGTCTTGATTGCGTAAAATTCTTCCCAGCAGAGCAGAATGGTGGCATTGCCAAGATCAAAGCTATGGCTGCACCATACACCAAGATGCACTTCATGCCTACAGGTGGTGTAAATAAGAACAACTTAAATGATTACCTTGGATTTAATAAGGTATTCTGCTGCGGTGGTAGCTGGATGGTTAAAAAAGACCTTATTTCAGCAGGCAAGTTTGATGAGATCGAAGCAATGACAAGAGATGCAGTTAATGCAATGCTTGGTTTCACAATGAAGCATGTTGGAATTAACCAGACAGACGCTTCTTCTGCAGAGGCTGTTGCTGATAAGTTTGATTCACTCTTTGGCTTTGCCAAGAAGGTTGGTAACTCTTCAGTATTTGCTGGAAACGTTGTAGAAGTTATGAAAGCTCAGGGCCGTGGAACATGTGGTCATATCGCTATCGGAACAAACAACGTAGATAGAGCTGTTTATCACCTTGGTAAGCAGGGCGTTAAGTTTGATGAGACATCATTTGCATATGATGCTGATAATCATCTCAAAGTTGCTTATCTTGCTGATGACTTCGGCGGATTCGCTGTACATTTAGTAAAGAACTGATAGACAGTTAAATATTTTAGAGTTTTGGAGGACTAGATAAATGGCAAAGAAAGTTGTTACATTTGGTGAGATCATGCTGCGTCTGCAGCCAGACAATTACTTAAGATTCGTTCAGGTTGATCACCTTGAGGCTACATTTGGTGGCGGAGAGGCTAACGTTTCTGTTTCACTTGCAAACTATGGACTTGATTCAGTTTACGTTACAAAGCTTCCTAAGCATGAGATCGGACAGGCAGCTGTTAACTCTCTTAGAAAGTATGGCGTTGACACTTCTAAGATCACAAGAGGTGGAGACA
The DNA here is from genome assembly GCF_001858005.1 of Butyrivibrio hungatei. Taxonomy (NCBI): domain Bacteria; kingdom Bacillati; phylum Bacillota; class Clostridia; order Lachnospirales; family Lachnospiraceae; genus Butyrivibrio; species Butyrivibrio hungatei. The sequence goes on from NZ_CP017831.1 coordinate 946,999, forward strand.
GAGTTGGTATCTACTTCAATGAGAAAGGTGCTTCTCAGAGAGGTTCAAAGTGTATCTACGACCGTGCACATTCTGCAATCGCAGAGGCTGTTCCAGCTGATTTCAACTGGGATGAGATCTTTGAGGGAGCTGAATGGTTCCACTTCACAGGTATTACTCCAGCTGTAAGCGATAGCCTTGCAGAGATCACACTTGAGGCTGCTAAGAAGGCTAAGGAGCATGGACTTATGGTATCATGCGACCTTAACTACAGAGGAAAACTCTGGAGCAAGGAAAAGGCTGGTAAGGTAATGGCTGAGATCTGCCAGTACGTAGATGTTTGTATCGCAAACGAAGAGGATGCTTCTGATGTATTTGGAATTGCAGCTTCTTCTACAGACGTTACAACAGGTAAGCTCAACAGAGAAGGCTACATCGAGGTTGCTCAGAAGCTTACAGAGAGATTTGGTTTCAAGAAAGTTGCTATTACACTTCGTGAATCTATCTCTGCTAATGATAATAACTGGAGTGCAATGCTCTACACAGACGGACAGGCTTACTTCTCAAAGAAGTATGCGCTTCGTATCGTTGACCGTGTTGGCGGCGGAGATTCATTTGGCGGTGGACTTATCTATAGCTGTGTAAATGGCTTTGATCCACAGGCTACTATTGAGTTTGCTGTTGCAGCATCAGCTCTCAAGCACACGATCGAAGGAGACTTCAACCTTGTTACTGTTGATGAAGTAAACAAGCTTGCAGGCGGCGACGGATCAGGTCGTATCCAGAGATAATCAAAATCTTATAATTATTCATGTAGACCTGTAAAAGAAAATTTCTTTTATGGGTCTATTTTTTGAAATTTTTGTTTAAAACTAACCCAAAAAAGGCATAAAACGTTGTTTAAAATTGATGGCACTAATGTATAATGAAATAGAATATTTGTGTATATTCTGTGAAATCTAAACTTAGGGAGCGAGAGTTTTGGCTATTTCGGGGTGGGTTATAGTAAATTTTTATACAGCACTACTTCTTATCTTACTCATGATCTTTCAGAGTAAGACTGTCCGTACCAAAGCAGGAACTAACTTTGTTTGCCTTTTGGGCATGACGTTAGTGCTGGTATTTGCTGAAACTGTAGGACATATAGGCGAACTTTATCCTGATCGATTCATGATCTGGATGAAATTTGGCTACTATGTTATCTATGCTCTTGATCCGGCAGACTATTTGTTTGCTTTAGTCTATATCAATTGCTGGTTGATCCCTGAAAAAGCAAAATGTCAAAAGCTCTTTTCGGCTTTATATCGCGGTTTTATGGCAACCAACTTCATTCTGGTCACAATTTCTGTACTGTTTAATTTGAAATGGTTTTATTATTTCGAAGGATTTGAGTATCATAGAGGATCTCTGTTCTATTACAGAGGAGCTTTGATCCTTTTATTCTGCCTTTTAATGTCTGTATATGCTCTTATTAACAGAAAGAGCATAGCACCAGGATATGTTTTGCCTATTTTTATTTTGCCTATAATTTCGCTCTTTGGAGCATTTTTGCAGATCTTTATATCTGATCTGAACATGACGTATGCATCTATATCTATAGGTCTTCTTATTGTCTTTTTCTACCTGCAGACCAAGAACCTGGATGTGGATTATCTTACGGGCGCACTTAACAGGCGTGGAATCGACATTAGTGTAGAAGAAAAGATACAGTATTCATTGGCAACAGGTCAGAAATTTGCTGCTATTATGATGGATCTTGATAGATTTAAAGAAATAAACGACAATTATGGACACCATGAGGGTGACTATGCTCTTATGGTAGTTTCTAATATATTGTTTAAGGTCTTTCCTCCAAAGTCTTCCATAGGAAGATTTGGAGGCGATGAGTTCTGCGTGGTTTGTGATATTGACGCCTTAGAGGAACTCAGGGCCAAAGTTGATATGATCGAAGATGAACTTGATCTTTGGAATTATAAGAGTGAGAAGCCTTATAAGCTTCAGGCTAGTATTGGATCTATGATATATGATCCAGCTAATAACATGACAACCAAGCAGTTCCAGATTGCTATTGACGAGCTCATGTATAAGGAAAAAAGAAAGCATCACTTAGCTGATAACAGAAGGGCATGATTTATGAAATTTGATAGAACTTTTAGAACTGTCATAGTTCTATTTATAATACTTGTTATACTTATATCTTCATATTTTGTTCAGGACATAATTTCCAAAAATAATGTGGCTTCAGTAGAAGAAACAGATCTAAGCCTCACTGGTGCCAAGCTTTCAGACAGCACTTACGCCAAGATGGTGGTATCTGGTACATGGGATTCAGCAGTTGGTGTAGCCAATCAGTTCGATTTTACTATCTTTAATGCTGATAAGTATGATCTTGCTAACTGGACTATTAGTATTCAGGTTCCTGCAGGATCAGTTCTTGATAATTACTGGGGATCAGAAGCAGAGCTTGATAAGAGCACTGGTCTTTTAGTTATCAAACCTACAAGCTATAACAATACCATTTTATCTGATGGCAATATTACTTTTGGTATCATTGTTTCAGCAAAAGAGGCATTTTCTCCAACAAGCCTTCACTTACAGGGCTACAAGATCCTAAATAATAACACTAGCCTGGCAAGAAGAATAGTAGAGGTATTCATTGGTATCTGGGCTATTGTATTCATTGGCTTTTTGGTTACAAGACTTAATTTCAGAAATTACCGTGAAAAGCAAAAGAATGACATCAAGATCATCCTTCAGTCTATGAATACCTTCATCAATTTCATTGATGCCAAGGATCCATATACCAGGGGCCATTCAAAGAGAGTTGCCATGTATGCAGCAGAGATTGCAAAGAGAATGAGACTTCCTGAGGATGACATTCAGAATATCTATTATGCAGGTCTTTTACATGATGCTGGTAAGATCAGTGTTCCAGACGCAGTGCTCAATAAACCTGGAGTCCTTACCAAAGAAGAGAGAACTATGATCCAGAACCATACCGTGGCAGGCGGTAAGATGCTTGTTCAGCTTTCTTCCCTTAAGGGGGTAAGAGAGACAGCTCTTTACCATCATGAGAGATATGATGGTTCAGGATATCCGGATGGATTAAAAGGGGAGATGATTCCTCTTTTTGCAAGAATTGTTGGCGTAGCTGATGCTTATGATGCTATGTCAAGTAACCGTGTATACAGAAGGCATCTTAACAAGGACGAGATAATAGAGGAGATCCAAAAGGGGGCAGGAACTCAGTTTGACCCTAGGATCGTTACTTATATGGTTGATATGATCAACGATGGTTATGTTAACGTTGTTAAGATGGAGACAGCAGATAACGACGAAAGCTATGGCAAGTTCAACCTTACAGAAGAAGATATTCCTGGCGTGTATATGGGATTTTAATAAAAAACGATTTTTTTATTGACAAGTGTTTTTTGATTGCGTAATATTGAATTGAAATCGGTTTCAGACAGTCCCCAAGACGGAGCCTTTATGGAAAAAGAGAGACTGAACACCGCCAGGACAATCACTATATATGATATAGCAGCGGAGGCAGGGGTATCTGCGTCCACTGTATCTCGAGTACTTACTGGAAGTGCGTCTGTTCGTAAAGAGAAAAAAGAAAAAATCCAAAAAATAATTGAAAAGTACAACTTTAAGCCTAACGCGCTGGCTAAAGGTTTGTCAGATACTGCAACCAAGAACATTGGCATCATTGCAGCAGATGTGAGAAACCCATATTATTCAGCGCTGTTTGTGTCATGTGAGATTGCTGCTGAAAAAGCTGGATACAGCGTAGGTCTTGTTAATTCTCTTGGCTTTAGCGAGCGGGAAAAGAACGAGCTTGATGTGCTGCTTCAGCAAAGAGTTGATGCGATCATACAGATGGGCGGAAGCGTTGATGATCTTATAACAGATGACTCCTATGCAGAAAAGATAAGGGGGATTTGTGATAATACGCCTGTGATCGTAACTGGTAAGCTTGATAAGACACCAGCACATAGCGTTGTTATTGATGAGTCACGTGCTATGAACCTGGTAATGGAGCATCTTATCGGACTTGGCCACAAGAAGATAGCACTTGTTGGCGGAGAGATGAGAGTTGCTTCTACCTTCAACAAGTATAAAATGTATCAGGAGATACTTAGAAAATATGGCATAGAAGAACGTGGAGAGTACGTTGTAAACGGTACCTATGACCCAGAGACGGGATATGATGCTACTAACAAGATCCTTTCTCTTGATGATAGACCTACTGCGATCATTGCTATCAACGACTTTGCAGCCAGTGGAGCACTTAGAAGTATCAGAGAGCATAAGCTTTATATTCCAGAAGATATTTCGGTTGTGAGTTTCGATAACACATACATTGCTGATCTTACAGTTCCAAAGCTTACAAGTGTTGACTATGATTATGTTGCATATGGCGAATTGCTCATAGATACTGCTATCAGAGCAGCTGAAGGAAAAGAGGTAGAAAAGATACAGAAGATAGATCCAAGGCTTGTTTTGAGAGAGAGCAGTGGACCATGTAAAGAATGAACTGGATTATTGTATACAATCTTTGGCATAATTCACAAAAAACAGGGGAAGTTTCATAAAGAACTTCCCCTGTTTTGTTGCATAATGACAAATTTGCAATCGGTTTCAAAAAATCAATTGACTATATCTTGGCAAATGTGATTAAATAATAATATGAAATCGGTTGCAAAAAGTAATAATGCACAATATGGGGACTGTGATTAGTACACAACTGATAGCAAGTAGGAGGAAATTATGAGTAAAAGTAACAAAACACCCTCTACTACAGGAGTAAAAAAGCGCACTGTTTGGGAAACACTCTGGAGATACAGAGTACTTGAGCTTATGTGCTTGCCTGCAGTAGTATTTTTCTTTTTATTTAGTTATATGCCAATGCCGGGTATTTGGGTAGCATTTGTAAAATATAACTATCGTGACGGTATCTTCGGAAGTAAGTTCGTAGGAATTGACAATTTTAGATTCCTTGCTGAGTCTGGTAAATTGTTTGAGCTTACCAAGAATACTATCCTTTATAATATCGCATTTATTATCTTGGGTAACTTCCTTGCTATCTTCGTAGCTATTCTTCTTAATGAGATGCAGGGCAAGCTTTTCAAAAAAGTATCACAGACAATGATGTTCCTTCCATATTTCATTTCACAGGTTCTTGTAGGAATTCTTGTTTATAACCTTTTGAACTATGACTACGGTTTTGTAAATGAGATCCTTACATCACTTGGAAGAGAAAAATGGGGTCCATACTCAGATGCTTCTGTTTGGCCAGTGATTCTTGTAATCGTTCACTTATGGCAGCAGACAGGTTACAACTCAGTTGTTTATTTCGCAGCTATCTGTGGTATTGATGCAGAGATCATTGAGGCTGCCAAGGTTGACGGAGCTAATGCATTCCAGAAGATCAGATACATCATTCTTCCAGGACTTAAGCCAACAATCGTAATTCTTCTTTTGTTTGCTCTTGGTGGAATTGTTAAAGGTAACTTTGGTCTGTTCTACAACATTATTGGAACAAACTCACTTCTTTATCCAACAACAGATATTATTGAGACATTCGTATATAGAGCTACTATTACAGACTTCAACTTCTCTACGGCTTCAGCAGTAGGACTTTATCAGTCAATCATTGGTTTTGTAATGGTTATGGCTGTTAACTTCATTGTTAAGAAGATTGACCCAGATTATTCATTATTCTAAGAAAGGAGGAGGTCAGAAGAAATGTCTAAAAAGAATGAACAAGTAGAAATGACTGGTGTAAAAGTTAAACTTGGAGCATCAGATATTATTATTAGAACTGTAGGATATGTACTGATCACCTTTTACGCACTTGCCTGCGTATTTCCTTTCCTAATCATTGTTGGTACATCTTTTACTAATGAAGCAGTTATCAGAGCTGAAGGTGTTAAGCTCATTCCTAAGGATTTCACACTTAAGGCTTATGAGATGGTTGTAAGAGGAGGAATGATCTGGAAGTCATATGGTCTTACAATTACTCTTACACTTTTCGGTACAGTATGTGGACTTCTTATTATTGCAATGACAGGATATGCGCTTCAGAGAAAGGATTTCCCTCTCAGAAATGCAATTTCCTTCTATATTTACTTTACATCACTGTTTTCAGCAGGTCTTGCACCATATTACCTTCTGATGACACAGACATATAAGCTTAATGACAGCTATTTAGCAGTATTTTTCCCACTTCTTATGTCACCATGGCTTATCATTCTTATGAAGAACTTCGTTAAAGCTATTCCTCATGAGATCACAGAGTCAGGTAAGATCGATGGAGCTGGAGACCTTACAATTTTTGTAAAGCTCATCCTTCCAATGCTTAAGCCTGCACTTGCTACAATAGGTCTTTTCCTTGCACTTGGTTACTGGAATGAGTGGTATCAGTCATCACTTTTCCTTAGCTCAAGAGTTGCAGTTAAGCCTCTTCAGTTCCAGCTTTACAAGGTAGTAAATGAAACACAGGCTCTTAAGAACTCAATCGCAGGACAGTACATCACACTTACAGATGTTCCTACAGAGTCACTTAAGATGGCTACAGCGGTAATGGCTACAGGTCCTATCGTATTTCTTTACCCATTCGTTCAGAAATACTTTATTGGTGGTATTACAGTTGGTGCAGTAAAAGGCTGAGAGCACTTAATGAGCCTTTGGCGAATTTAGTGCGAACGTGTTCTGGTGAGCGAAGCGAGAGCAGAACTTCCTTGTTCTATCAAGCAAGAGCAGAACTTTCTTATACATCAACGGGGCAAATATTTAAACGGGATACAAAAAACAATATAATGTATGTAACTCACAATGTGAGTTCAGATATTTTCTTACTAAAGGAGGAAAGAAATGAAGAAAAAGTTATTAGCAGCATTACTTAGCGTAAGCATGGTAATGGGAATCGCAGCTTGCGGCTCATCTAACACTGGTAGTGAGACAGCAGGAGATCAGACTGCAACAGATGGTACTGCAACATCAGCAGATGCATCAGCAGCTGACATCGACACATCAGAGCATGTAGTAATCACATACATGACAACTGGTGGTGCTCCAGAAGGAAACCAGACAGATGCAATGCTTGAGCAGCTTAACAAGATCCTTACAGAGAAGGTTAACGCTGAGCTCGAAGTTTACTACATCGACTGGACAGATTATCTTTCAAACTACAACCTTACACTTGCACGTATGGACGGAACTGTAGACCTTGTTGGTACAGCTTCTGACTGGCTTGATGCTTGGCCAAATGCAAAGAATGGTGCTTTCCTTGAGCTTTCAGAGGATATGCTTAAGACATATGCTCCTAAGACATGGGAATCAGTATCACCTGAGCACTGGGATCTTTGTAAATACAATGGCAACATCTACCTTATACCGGAAGATAACTATGCACAGTGGACTAACCACGGTTTCGCTTATCGTCTTGACTGGGCTAAAGAAGCTGGTCTTGCAGATGGTGTAAAGAGCTGGGAAGATCTTACAACATACTTCAAGTATGTAAAAGAAACATATCCAGACGTTATTCCTTGGGATTCAGACGGAACACAGTACGCTACAATGGTTGGTGGATGGATCCAATCTCACTCTAACTATGTACCTATCGATGGTATCAACAGTGGCGCTATGTGGGGTGGTACAAAGGATGACCTTTACACAGTATACTCACCTTATGTAACAGATACAGATTCACTTGTTGAGTTTGCTAAGATGATGAAGGAGTGGGATGAGATCGGCGTTTGGAAGACAGACGTACTTAACAACACAACTTCAGATAACAGAGAAGATTACAAGATCGGTCGTGTAGCAGCTGAGCAGCACCACACACAGACTTGGACAGATCTTTGCTCACACAAAGATGGTTACACAATCTATGATGATCCTAAGGCAGAGACAGGCTTCTTCTACTTTGGTGAAGAGTCTCAGAACCTTGTAGCTCTTTCAATCACACACGGTGCTATGGCTGTATCAGCAGCTTCTAAGAACCCTGAGAGAGCACTTATGGTTTATGACCTTATCAGAAATGATCCAGAGTGCTACAGACTTTTCAACTATGGTGTTGAAGGCGTATCATACGAGATCACAGAAGATGGCATGAGAAAGACTCCAGACGGATACAACTCAGCTACAGACGGAATCTCAGTTAACTACTGGTGGGGACGTAACGATGATCTCGAAGTTAAGGATGCAACTCTTAACTGGGATGCTATCGAGAAGCTCTATTCAGAGTATGACAAGATCAAGATCGACTATCCATATGGACAGTTCGTTCCTGATGTAGATGACATTCAGTCAAAGATTGATAACATCAATGATATCCACACAACTTACATGAAGCAGATTGCATTCGGTAAGTACACAGGAACAGCAGAAGAGATCGTTGCTGAATATCAGGACGCTCTTAAGAAGGCTGGTATTGATGATGTAACTGCAGCTCTTCAGGCACAGTTTGATGCACTTTATAAGTAATCACTTAGCGAGGTCCTATCGAGCTTAGTGTACTACTTAGTTCTGCCGAGCGAAGCGAGAGCAGAACATCCTTAGAAGGATAAGTATAAAGGTAAAAAGGGAATACTGTTTCTATTGGAGCAGTATTCCCTTTATTAATGAAAAGGAAACTTTTGACATCAAAATAGTTTACATAAATTTTGTTTTTATCTATGGGTTTCAACGGATGCTGGAGCAAATAAATAAGAACAAATCGTTAAAGAGGATATATAAAGGGGAAATCTATTATGAGCAGATTTGAAATCAAAGACACTTTTTATTTAGATGGCAAGCCATTTAAGGTAATCTCAGGCTCTTTTCACTACTTCAGAACAGTACCTGAATATTGGGTAGACAGACTTGAGAAATTAAAGGCTCTTGGCTGCAATACTGTAGAAACATATATTCCATGGAATCTCTGCGAGCCAAAGAGAGGAACATTCGTATTTGACGGAATGCTTGATATTGAGAAGTTCATTCAGACAGCTACAGAGCTTGGACTTTATATCATCATCAGGCCTTCTCCATATATCTGCGCAGAGTGGGAATTTGGTGGACTTCCAGCATGGCTTTTAAAAGACAGAAATATGAGACTTCGTGTAAGCTACAAGCCATTCCTTGATGCAGTAGAAGAGTATTACAACGTTCTTATGCCAAAGCTTACAAAGTATCAGGTAGACAACGGTGGAAACATCATCCTCATGCAGGTTGAGAACGAATATGGCTACTATGCAAATGACCATGAATACATGAAATTCATGAGAGATCTTATGAAGAAAAATGGTGTTACAGTACCACTTATTTCTTCAGATGGTCCATACCATGAGAGCTTCCGCGGTGGTTCTGTAGATGGTGTACATCCTACAGGAAACTTCGGCTCCAAGACAGAAGAGAGATTTGATGTGATCAAGGATTATGCAAATGGCGGACCACTTATGTGCGCTGAATTCTGGGTTGGCTGGTTTGATCACTGGGGCAATGGCGGACACATGAAGGGCAATCTTGTACAGAGTACAGAAGACCTTGATAAGATGCTTGAGCTTGGAAACGTGAGCATTTATATGTTCCAGGGTGGCACAAACTTTGGATTTACAAATGGTTCAAACTATTACAATGAACTTACTCCGGATGTTACAAGCTATGATTATGATGGTATTCTCACAGAGGATGGACAGATCACAGAAAAGTATCTAAAATACAAAGAGGTTATCTCTAAGTATGCTCCTATACCTGAGGTTAAGTTCAGTACACAGATCAAGAGAAGGAGCTACGGTAAGCTTACATGCACGGACAAAGTCAGCTTATTCTCTGTAATCGATGACCTTAGTACTCCTGTACATCTTCCATATACAGTTAACATGGAAGAACTTGACCAAAGCTACGGATATATCCTTTATAGAAGCAGACTTCATTCAGAAGCAGGAATTGCTAAGCTTCGTCTTTGGGAGACAGCAGATAGAGCAAATGTATTTGTGGATGAGAATCCACTTATCACACTCTATGATCGTGAACTCGAGGAAGAACACAATATTCCTATGGAAAAGTATCTTGCATGCAGTGAGGCTGCACGTAATCTCGCAGGCAAGTTTATGATGGAGAAGGGCTTAAGTCCTGAAAACGCAGCAGAAGCTATAGGTGAAGCAGGCCTTTCTACAGGCTCTTTTGCTGGACTTAATGAGAAGTTTGACGTTCTCGTTGAAAATATGGGAAGAGTTAACTTCGGACCTAGAATGGAGACTCAGAGAAAGGGCATTGGAAGATGTGTACAGATCAACGGTCATATTCATAATGATTGGGATATCTATACGCTGCCACTTGACAATACTGATAAAATAGATTTCGCGAAGGAATACAAAGAGAATACTCCTGCCTTCTACAAATTCACATTTGAAGCAGATGAAAAATGTGATACTTTCCTTGATTTTGAAGGATGGGGCAAGGGTGTGATCTTCATCAACGGCTTTAATCTTGGTAGATTCTGGGAAATCGGACCTCAGAAGAGACTTTACATTCCAGGACCACTTCTCAAAGAAGGTACAAACGAAATTATCGTATTTGAGACTGATGGTAAGGTTCGTGACACTATCGAATTAAAAGATACACACGATATAGGCTGAGAGCAGTAATTCCTTGTGAATATAATATTAGCAAAAAATATGAGGGAACATGGATACAAAACGAATTACACTCACTAATAACTGGAAATTCCACTATGGGGAATGCGAGGATGCCTGGTACAAGGGCTATGATGACAGTAGCTGGGAGGATGTTACTATTCCTCATGACTTTTCAGTGTCTGCACCATTTTCTAAGGAATACTCCAGTGGTACGGGATACCTGCGCGGGGGAATAGCTTGGTATAGACTATTTGTACGTATTCCGGAAGAGTACCGTGACAAGAGACTTACTCTTGTTTTTGATGGAATTTACAAGAATAGCATGGTGTGGGTCAACAGTTATTACATGGGTAAAAGACCTTACGGCTATTCAGAGATTTCCTATGACATTTCTCAGCAGGCAAGCTTTGGCGATGAGCTTACTGAGATAAGTGTCAAGGTTATCCACACAGATATAGCAGATTCCAGATGGTTTACAGGAAGTGGTATTACCAGAAAAGTATCACTTGTTGTATCCGAGAAGGTTGCACCTGTGAATAATGGCATTTTCTTTTCCTGCAAAGCTGTTGAGAAGCAGGGGAAAAAGAATGTTGCCAAGGTTATGGTGCAGAATGAGATCTTCTGCGGAATACCTGGAGCAGGCAAGAAAAAGAAGACAAAGATCATATCACAGAGTACTCTCCTTGATAACAATGGCAAAAATGTTCTTGTAATGCAGGGAGAATTAAATGCTCTTGAGGGAAGCACAGAGACAGTAACTTTGGAGGGCAATCTTAATTCTCCAAAGCTATGGTCACCTGATTCACCATATCTTTATACTTTGGAAACCAGACTTTCTGTTGATGGCAAGAGCTATCTCGTTGACACCAGAAAAGTCGGTGTCCGCACTTTTTCTTTTGACCCAAATAAGGGATTCTTCCTCAATGAGAAGAGCACGAAATTTAAGGGAGTGTGTGTACACCACGACGGCGGATGTCTCGGTGCTGCCATGAAAAAAGAGGTATGGAGAAGGAGACTAGAGCTTCTCAAAAAGTCGGGCTGTAATGCCATCAGATGCAGTCACAATCCTCATATGCCAGAGCTCTATGACCTGTGCGACGAGATGGGCTTTATGATGATGGATGAAGCTTTTGATGAGTGGGAGAACCCCAAAAATAAATGGTCAACAGGCCACAATGTCTACCCACCAAAGCATCAGGGCTATTACGAAGACTTCCCAATGTGGCATGAGATCGATCTTCGCACAATGGTAAGGAGAGATAGGAATCATCCTTCAGTTATCATCTACAGCGTTGGTAACGAGATAGATTATCCAAATGATCCATATTGCCATCCAATGTTCACTGAGATGACAGGCAATAACGACAATAATAAGCCAGCCAAGGAGAGACAGTACGATCCAAACAAGCCAAATATGGAGAGACTTGCCATTCTTGTAAAAGAGCTTGCAAATATAGTCAAGGATGAAGACAGCACAAGACCAGTTACTGTGGCTGCTGCTTTTCCAGAGCTTTCAACCAAGATTGGCTTTATCGATGAGCTGGATGTTGTTGGTTACAACTATAAAGAACATCTTTATGCGCAGGACCACAAGCGCTTCCCTAAGAAGACATTCCTTGGAAGCGAGAATAGTCACAGTCTGGAAGCTTGGAATGCTGTAAAAGACAATGATTATATCTGTGGACAGTTCCTTTGGACTGGAATAGATTATTTGGGCGAGGCCCTTGGATGGCCTGTAAGAGGTGCATCTTCAGGATTTATCACAACAGCTGGTTTCCCTAAGCCAGAGTTCAATGTTAGAGCTGAGCTTTGGGGCGGAACAAGGATTAAAGAGAAAAAGACTGACGAAGTTAAGGTAGAGCTCTGGAAACCAGAAATGTGCCTTGATATGAACTTTAAGGACGAATTTATCGAAAACCACAAGGAAATCGGATATTTATTCCAGGTGATCGTAAAGGTTCCTGAAGGCATGGAAGAAAAGGATATCATGGTTCAGGTTACTGGTGCTGGAGAACTTGCAGGAATCGATAACGGAGACCTTTCAGATCTTACACCTTATACAGCCAATTACCGTAAGACACTCAATGGAGAGCTTGTAGTCTACATCAGAAGACTTGCTACAGGCAAGATAAACGTTGTAGTCAGAGAAGTAAATGGCGAAAAGTCCAGCATTATCTCAAAGGTAAATATTTAATATTGTTGAATCAGTGCGCAGATGATATCATTTTCATCTGCGTTTCTTTTACAACTGTTTAGCAGTTACCATTCACAGTTTGGGGTAGCCGCTGGCTGGCTGGTTCACTGGGGCCGCGCCCTGCCTCTGCCTAGGCTACCCCAAACTGTGAATGGTAACGTTTAACACATTGAAAGAATTTTATTACTACGCTATAATTTATTATTGAAGCAGGTCTTTCTGCAGGAAAAAAAGTTTTGTGAGGTTTTTATGTCATCAATTATCCAGAATAGTCAGGTTTTTAATAACGAGGTTCCTTTTTGCAGAGTATACAGTGTTGAGAGCAAAAAGCAGTTAGAAGAGCGTTTCCTTGCTCATCGTATTTCATATTTTATTGAGTGGCAGGACAGATCTTTTTTACAGAGATTATTTGATAGAAGCGGAAGCAAGATCGTATGCACCTTCAAGATCAATAAGGGTGAGCTTGCAAGAGCCAAGGCGCTTGCTCAGGGAATCGAAGGTATCAAGTTTAAGGACTACGGTGAAGAGGTCAAAACAGAGCGCATCCGCAAGAGAAGCGATTCAGCGTTCAAAGATAGTGAAGATATGGAGATGCCTTCACTTAAGTTCGAAAACAGTACTGATGATTATGAGGAAGAAAAGAAGTAAGATTTCACTAGGGGATTTAGATAAATCCCCTATTTTTGCGTTTTATTTGAGGTAGGAATTTATGGCAGAGAAAAGAAATTATGGTCCAAAGAAAGATACAAAAAGAGGACCTAAAAAAGAAAATAATGGTGGGAAAAAGTATCCGTCTAAGGTTGCATCTAAGGCAGTAGTAAAGGGAAACTCAAGATTTGCTAAGAAGCAGGAAGCAAATGCTGATAGCAAGAAGAGTCGCTGCCCATACTTTAAGAAGTGTGGGGCTTGCCAGATGATAGATACCCCTTATGACAAGCAGCTTCGTCAGAAGCATGCTCATGTTCAGGAACTCCTAGAACCTTATACAAGAGTTGCTTCATTTGTTGGAATGGAAGAGCCAGAGCATTATAGATGTAAAGTTCATGCAGTATTTACCCATGACAAGAAGGGTAATCCTTTATCTGGTATATACAGAGAAGGCACCCATGAAGTTGTGCCTATAGATTCATGTCTTTTGGAAGATAAGAAGGCAGATGCCATCATTGCTTCTATCCGTGGAATGCTCAAGTCATTTAAGATTAAGACATATGATGAAGACAATGGCTTTGGACTCCTTCGCCATGTTCTTATCAGAATAGGCAAGCATACAGGGGAAATCATGGTTGTTCTGGTTACAGTTTCACCTATTTTCCCTTCCAAGAACAATTTTGTTAAGGCGCTTAGAAAAGAGCATCCTGAGATCACAACGATCGTTCAGAATATCAATGACAAGCAGACCAGCATGGTACTTGGCGACAGGGAAAAGCCTATGTATGGCCCAGGTTTTATCTATGACATTTGCTGTGGCATGAAGTTCAAGATCAGTCCTAAGTCTTTTTATCAGGTAAATCCTATACAGACTGAGATTCTCTACAATACAGCAATTGAGATGGCAGATCTAAAGGGAGATGAAGTAGCCCTTGACTGCTATAGCGGTGTTGGTACCATCGGTATCATCGCAAGTCCTCATGTAAAAGAGGTTATTTCTGTTGAGCTCAACAAGGATGCCGTTAAGGATGCCAAGCTCAACGCCAAGATAAATGAAGTAAAGAATATTACTTTCTATGAGAATGATGCAACAAGATTCATGCAGCAGATGGCTGAGTCAGGTGATAAGGTAGATCTCGTATTCATGGATCCTCCAAGATCAGGCTCTACACCAGAGTTCATTGAGTCTCTAAGGATTCTTGGACCAAAGAAGGTAGTATATATCTCCTGTAGCCCGGATTCACTGGCAAGAGATCTTGGAATAATGACCAAGAAAGGATTTAAGGTTGAGAAGGCAGTTCCGGTTGATATGTTCCCATTTACCAGGTCAATCGAAACAGTATGTCTGTTAACGAAATCAAGCTGAAAGCGCAGATTGAGTTTACAGCATACTGTTGTTCTGGCTCGTACGAAGTACGAGAGCAGAACTTCCTTGTGAAAAACTGTAGGGAGAATGCAGCGCAACGATATGGAGCGCTGCATTTTTTATTGTGGAGCTTGTAATATTTGTAGCAGCGCATAATACTTATAGTATCATCCTGCGCAGATGAAAAAAATTTGAAGGGGACAGGTTTATTTATGGTCGAATTTGGCGAACAGCTCAGAAAAGCAAGAGAAGAAAAAGGACTAACACAACAAACACTGGCTGAGAAGTTATATGTCAGCAGGCAATCGGTTTCCCATTGGGAATGCGGCGACCGTTACCCTGATATTGTTACTGCCAAGAAAATATCTCAGATTCTGGATGTGAGCCTTGACGACCTTTTATCTGGAAAGGAGATGATGAAAGTAGTGGAAAAGACTCCAGTAGTTGAGAATAAAACAATTAATAATCTGACGATCATGCTATATGCATTTGTAGTCATATCTTTTTTGTTACAGGCTTCAGAAAGGGTGCTGTACTTCTATGTTCAGGCTGATACCATATATTCCCATGATAATCCAAAGTTCTTTTATCAGTATTGGATTGAGTGTTTTAAGGGAATATTTTTTGTTCTGATCTTTGCTTATGGACTATATCATGCCATTAGAGACACGCTTACTCCAAAGAAAATAGGAATTATCTTTATCGCCTATTTATCTGTTGTTTTAGCGCTAGATGGCATTCCTGATATACCATATTGGTTTAGATCATTTGGAAATACAATGAAAAATGTAAGGTCAGTCGATAGAGCCTATAACCTTATGACACTGTTTTCGCTAATTGCTAGGCAGATGTGGTCTGTGATCTTGCCATGTATATTGGGAATAATCGGTTCAATCTTTCATTTCCTGCGGGGAGCAGAGAGAAAGCTTTGGAGAAATATGATAGCAATTGCGGCAATCCTTCGAATACTTTATGTAGCTATCTTTTTTGTCAGGAGAATAATGATCCAAAGATTTGAAGTTTTAAATAGTTCTACGGTAGACCTACTGTATACGGATCTCACTACCCAGTATTTAGTAGCAGACTTTGTTCTTGAGATCGCAATTTACGTGCTGATCATACATCAGGCAGTTACCTTGTACAGAAAAAGAAAGAATGCTATTGAACTATGTGAAGCCTAACTATGGTAAGATATAGACATGTGTTTCGTAATGAAGCGCATGTCTTTTTTGAGCCATGGGGACGGGGTTAGTGGCTCATTAAAATTACTTGACTATACGAAAATATCGATGATATACTTCAGGCATAAGAACATTTGACGAGCAGGAAAGGCACCCTGCACTCCCTTAGTGGAACCTGATATGATGGATACGCCGCCCATCCAAATGTTTTTTATAAAACACAGCTATGTGTTTATACAGCGGATAATGTCAAGATCCTGATAGATGCTGCTGAATAAGAATAGATTCTTTGGGAACGGGTTTTTACCGCGGATCATGTTACAGTGTGCGGGTTGCTCGTTCTTTTTCTTTATCATTTTAGAAGGGATGAACCGTTTGGTTTAGAAGATTAGATATCTCTATGGACTTGTGATAGATGTTTAGCCATCTGCAATTGAGAAGTGCCTCAAAGGCTTGACTATGGTAAGATATAGACATGTGTTTCGTAATGAAGCACATGTCTTTTTATTTTGTTGAAAATGGGGAGAATACTAGAATGGAAAGACTATTACAAGAATTCATAATAAAATCCCAAGAAATAATAAAAGATAATCTGACAGGTATTTACCTGCACGGTTCAGCCGTTATGGGTTGCTTTAATCCAGAAAAAAGCGACCTAGACCTGATAGTTGTAGTAAATGAGCCAATGACTGATGGTACTAAGCGCAGTTTTATGGATATGATAGTGGAGCTTAATAAGATGGCTCCAGCAAAGGGCATTGAAATGAGCATTGTTACAAAAGCTATTTGCAAACCTTTTGTATATCCAACGCCATTTGAACTACACTTCTCTGTAGCACATCTTGGCTGGTACAATGATAATCCAGAGGATTACATTCAGAAGATGAAGGGCGAAGACACAGATATTGCGGCACATTTTACAATAATAACTAAAAGAGGTAAGTGCCTCTGGGGACTTCCAATTGAGGAAGTTTTTGCTGAAGTTCCAAAGGCTGATTATATGGCTTCAATATGGGACGATATAGCAGAAGCTGGGGAAGATATTGTGGATAACACCATGTACATCACGCTCAATCTAGCTAGGGTACTAGCTTATAAGAAAGAAGAACTGATCCTTTCCAAGAAGGAAGGTGGAGAGTGGGCTTTGGATAATGTTCCCACAGAGTATCATACACTGATTAAATCTGCGCTGAGTGAGTATGCAGAGAATAGCAAAGAAAAATACGACTTTGAACTAGCTAAGAGCTACGCAGAATATATGCTTAATGAAATAAAATGAGCCACAAACCCCGTCCCTATGGCTCATTGATGAAGAGAGAGGATTTAAGGCATAAAAGACTTATGAAAAAGACACCTTGGGGCAAGATAATACTTGCATTATCTATAGTTTTATTTGGTTTATTCATGGTATTTGGAGTTCCATATTTAAGGGACTATGTGAAATTAAAGAAATTCGTTTACGTGACAGACACTACATATCCAGAGAAATTTCAGAGACTAGCTACGTGGGAAAAGAAGTCTTGTGCAATCAACAAGCTTGGATTTACTAAAGTTCCAACTATTGAAGAAAATGGATATCAGGATTTATCTTACTACTGCGAAAACATCTGCGATTGGATAGAGGAGTGCTTAGAACAAGTACCATACAATGAGGCACCGTGGCTATATCAGGTGTTCAAAGTGGAGATGCCATCACTCACAGAAGAATTCCCGCTGGTTTCCTACGTTAGCGCTGATTATGACAGAGACACCCTTTATGAAGCTCTTTATACATTCATTGATGAAAGGTTATCAACAGCAGATTATAACCAGAATTATGATGAGTATGGTTCTATGCAGTATGTTGAAGAGCCTACAGAAGATGAGATACTTACATTTGATAATGAGCCAGATTGCACTTATGAGGCAAAAGATGGCACCATCTATTGTATGATGCCGATTGACAGGGCAGCAGGCAGTAGCTATTACATGCTGGTCAAGACTACAGATGGCGGGGAGACATACACATTGGTCAATTCAGATCCATATCGTGGATCAGGAGGACAGGCTGCGTGGATAGAGTTTATTGATGATTCAGATCTGGGATTTGCCTGCCTTACCTATAGCGGTGGTGACGAGGGAATGCTTTATAGAACCGATGATAGAGGCAAGACTTTCACCATAGTAAATTACCCATCAGCCCAGATAAAGCTTTCAGATGGAACCATTTATAATCCATTTGTGATTCCTGAGAAGGTCTGGAAAGAAGATGGTAAGCTTTATTTACTTGCTGGTCAGAGTCCGTGGTCTGGAGATTATTATAGCGAAGAACTTGATAAATACCCGTCGGGACGATATGTATCACAGGATGACGGAATAAGCTTTGAATACTTAGGAGAACAGTAACATGGCACTTCAGATGGTACATATGGAAATAGCCTATAGGTTAATAGACAAACTCGATATAACTGAAGGTAAAGAGCAATTTATCTTAGGCTCAGTAGCTCCGGACTCGGTGCATTTTAGAGATCCTTATCTTGTAGAAGAAAAGATTCACACTCATCTCTTTGAAGGTTGCGGGACCTGGAGTGATACTGATGATTATGACAGGTGGAAGAGTAATATTGCAGAGTTTCGTGACAAATATGCTATAAAAGAACCTGACCCTGTGAAAAGAGCTTTTTTACTAGGAATCTGCGTGCACTGCTGGACTGATTACTGCAATGATGTTCTGGTGTGGAGAGCGCTTCAAAAGAAGTACATTCCCCAAATGACTACCCAAGAGTTTAGGGAAAACTATTATCCAGAGGCAAGGCTCCTTGATCAGTGGCTTCATCAAAACAGCGAAAATACTAAAGAGATAATGAGCCTTCTAGAACAGTCAAAACCAGTAGACTTTGAAGATTACCTAAGGGCAGAAGACATAGAAAAGACCAAGCAGCATCTTCTCCATGTTCAGTATGATGTTCCAAAGGCAGATATTTCGGGCAATAAGTTCTATCCAAAGGAAATGATGACAGAGCTTATAGATGCAGTTGTTACAGACCCTATGTTATGATATTTACTAGGACTTAAGATAAAAGACACGAGACAAAAGTTGGAGGGAAATGGTATGGCAAAAGTATTACTTAATCAGGTGGGATTTATTAAGAATTCAGCAAAGAAAGCAGTCCTTGATTTTAAGGCAGCTGACTTTCAGATCAAAAATGATAAAGGCGAGAGCGTCTTTTCTGGAAAAGTTCAGCACTTTGGTACAGATGAGATCTCTGGTGAAGATGTATCAGTAGCAGATTTTAGCGAGCTTACAAAAGAGGGTACATACAAGCTCTTTTCAGGAGACGCTGAGTCTGTGACATTCGCTATTGGCGATAATGTATATGACAAGCTTATGAAGGATATCTGCAAATGCTTTTATTTCCTTCGCTGCGGCGATGCCCTTACCAAAGAATACGCTGGTGAATATTATCACAAGCCATGCCATATGACCAAGGCAACAGTTTACGGCGAGGATGTAGATCCTGTTGATGTTACAGGAGGCTGGCATGATGCTGGTGATTACGGAAGATATTCAACAGCAGGGGCTGTGGCTGTAGCACATATTCTTTATGGCGTTAGATTTTACAAAAATCTTTTGGATGTTAAATTCAACATTCCTGAAGTTAAGTGTGATAATGGCACACTCCCTGACATCCTTGCAGAAGTTAAGGTGGAGCTTGATTTCCTTAAAAAGATGCAAAGGGAAAACGGCTCAGTTTGGCACAAAGTAACTACATTTTGTCACGCTCCATTTTTGATGCCAGAAGATGATAAGGGCGAGCTTTTCTTATTCCCTGTTTCATCCATGGCTACAGCAGATATTGCAGCTGTATTTGCCCTTGCCAGCAGCATTTACAAGGACTATGACAAGGCATATGCAGAAACTCTTTTATCAGATGCCAAAAGAGCTTACAACTGGCTAAAAGAAAACCCGGAAGAGAAACTCTTTAAGAACGCTGAAGGCTCAAACACTGGTGAGTACGGAGAGGCGGAGGATATCTCAAATAGATTCTGGGCAGCAGCTTCTCTTTACGAAGTGACTGGTGAAAAAGATTATTACGAAGACGCACTCACTCAGAAGGAAAGGCTTGAAGCCTTTGACAAGAATGCTACATCCAAGGGCTATCAGGGTGATGTATTTACATGCCTTGGCTGGGCAGAGGTAGCAGGCCTTGGCTCATTATCAGTTCTTTTAAAGAATGAAGATAATGCCCTTACAGATGAGATCAAAAAGAGATTTGCAGGCGAGGCAGACAGACTTGTTGCCAATGGCAAAAAGAATGGCTTTGGCCTTTGCATGGAAGCTAAGGACTTTATCTGGGGCAGTAACATGGAGCTACTTAAGTATCTCATGATACTGACTGTTACAGATACAGAGATCACATCAAAAGAAGAATATAAAAATGCTGTCACAGCAGGTATTGACTACCTTCTTGGCTGCAACAGCATGGATGTTAGTTATGTGACCGGAAATGGTGAGAAAGCCTTTAGGAACCCTCATTTGCGCCCAACAGCAGTGGATGACATCGAAGAGCCATGGCCTGGCCTTGTTTCAGGAGGGCCTAACGTTGGCCTTCAGGATGAGAGGGCCAAAGAGGTTCCGGCTGGTTCAGCGCCTATGAAGTGCTACTACGATCACGTTGACTGCTATTCACTTAATGAGATCACTATCTACTGGAATTCACCACTTGTATTTGTAATGGCAGGCTTACTTAAATAATTTCTTTTCAAATCTAAAAAGATAGGGATAAGCGCCAACGCATACAAATATAACGATACCATACCTGACAAACCTTACCATTCCTGCAACGAAAGTACCTGAGGTAAGGAAGTCAGGGTTAAATGGAAGCTTTAACAGGGAGTTGAGAGCAAGATAGAGAATTCCCCCTCCCAATACTCTTGTAAGGCAAAGAATGGGATTTCTTGTTTCTTCAAAGTTTACAAATTTCTTTTCATATTCTACGGCAACAAAGAAGCCCCCCATAAGTCCAAGGCCTGTAAAGTAATCAGAAGTCTTGCAGTAAAAAAGTCCGATACAGCAGAAAAGGAAAATGAAAAGAAAAACGATCCATCGGTTCTTTTCACCAGCTTTTTTGAGGATCTTTGGAACTATGAATATGATAGCAAGACCAAGGAGCCATCCGCAAAGGACATCAGTCGGGTAGTGGACGCCTACAACAATTCTTGAAAAGCCTACAACAAGAGGGAAGATAAATGCCAGAGTAGTAAGTATCTTATTCTTTTTGTATCTTGCAAGAGAACCGTAGGAAGTTACTGAGTTTGTGGAATGTCCACTTGGAAAAGAAAAGCCCTGTCCTGCGATATCGTAGATGTCAGATTCAGAATCAACCGGTCTTAGGCATTTGATACCAGAGTTGTCGAAATATGGTCTGCGTCTCCAAAAGATATTTTTGATCATAGGATTTAAAACGATACCGATCATGACGTTTGTGCCTACATAGATGCCGAATTTTTTGTCATAGCACCAGTATACAAAGCCTAGGATCAAGATCAAAAGGAGTTCTTCGCCAAAGGCTGAGAAAAAGGATATGAAGGAAATAAACCTTTCTCCAAGGGCATTTTGCAAAAACTCCATAAGTCGTACTTCAAAATCAAAATAAAAAGAATTACCGCTTAATGCTTCCACTTTTGCGCCTCCTAAAACTGAGTTATTCTAAATATAAGTTTACTATAATTATACTGTGAGTTGGAACTATAATTCAAAAGCTGGTTTATTAGATGGAGAGATCTATGAATGTTCGAGAAAAATACAATCAGATAACCCTTAAGCTGATTGAGAGAGGGCTTACTATCACTACCATGGAAAGCTGCACCTCCGGTCAGATAGCTTCCCTACTTACCGACACAGAAGGATCCTCTGCCGTTATGAAGGGGGCTTTTGTTACATACAGTAATGAAGCCAAGATAAAGCAAGGGGTTCCAAAAGAGATAATAGAAAAATATGGCGTATATTCAGAAGAAACTGCGGTCTCTATGGCAAAAGAGGCTAGAAAAGCCTATGATGCAGATATAGCGATAGGAGTTACAGGAACTATGGGAAACGTAGATCCTGCCAATAACGACAGTGTTCCCGGAACAGTATTTTTTGCTATCTGTACCACAAAGGACATATATTTTAAGCGCTTTGAAGTAGCACCTAAAGAAAACAGGTTGGAGTATAAATTGGCTGCTTGTGATGTCATCGCAGATTGCTTGTTGGATCTGTTAAAAGACATTTGAAAAAGAGGTGAATGATCATGAATATGACAGTTTTACAGGGACTACTTATCCCTTTCCTGGGTACAACACTTGGATCTGCCGGCGTGTTCTTTATGAAAAAAGAAATGAACAAACAGCTGGAAAAATCTCTCACAGGCTTTGCAAGTGGTGTCATGGTGGCAGCTTCCATCTGGAGCCTTATAATTCCTGCAATGGAGGAAAGTTCAGGCATGGGACGACTGGCATTTCTTCCGTCATTTATAGGTTTCTGGATAGGTATATTGTTCCTGTTATGCCTCGACTGCCTGATTCCTCATCTTCATATGCATGCTGATAAGGCAGAAGGTGTTCACAGCAAATTTAAAAGGATCACAATGATGGTTCTTGCTGTCACGCTTCACAATATTCCAGAGGGAATGGCAGTAGGTGTTGTATATGCAGGATTTGTTACAGGTAAAGCCGAGATCACAGCAGGAGGAGCCCTTGCCCTTGCTCTTGGTATAGCAATCCAGAATTTCCCTGAAGGAGCTATTATCTCAATGCCACTTAGAGCGGAAGGTGCCAGCAAAGGAAAGGCATTTTTGTATGGTATGTTATCAGGTGCAGTTGAGCCTGTTGGAGCTCTTTTGACAATAATTGCAGCACCGCTTCTTGTACCATATATGCCTTATTTCCTGAGTTTTGCCGCTGGAGCTATGATGTATGTGGTTGTTGAGGAACTTATTCCAGAAATGTCAGAAGGCGAACATTCTAACATTGGAGTTATCATGTTCGCCCTCGGATTTACAGTAATGATGGCTCTTGATGTGGCCCTTGGATGATAAATTATAGTGTCTGTCTGAAAACAGCGTATTTTCTAGGCTCTAAAGCAAAGATAAGAAGCATTCCAAGTACAAAGCATGAGAAAAATTCTCCAGCGCCTACTGTAAGAGTGAAATAAAGAAGTGTTCCAGGGAATTCATATACATGAATGAGAACCTGAGGAACAACGATCATATTTGCTACGATTGGAGGAATAGGTGCAAGCCATTTGATGGCGCAGTTTCCCTTGTAGAAACCGACATCGGATGGCTCTTTAAAACCATGGGCAATAAAGTAAGTAACCATTGCTCCGATCAAAGTAGCTATTGAACCAAATACAGTATCTAAAAGCATGCATCCGGTAAGTGTGTTACTGATGATGCAGCCAAGGAAAAGCCCTGGGATAGCTGCTGGTGTGAAATAAGGCAGAATAGTAAGTGCCTCTGAGAAACGCACCTGAATAGCATAGTTTGCAAGTCCAAGTGAGTTTGCGAGTAATGTCAATACGACATAAAGAGCTGCTATTACTGCAGCCTGAGTGATGAAAATAACCTTTGTGTTGCGCATAAAATCTCCTTTAGTTTTGTTTAGCGTCAGGAAGGTTTCGAACTGACGTTATTTCTTTTGAACAACGTGTCCTAGTTTATCATCAGAATAAATATTTGTCTACCCTAATGCCGTTAAATATGTTATATATATAGCTAGCGTTATTACGCTACTCTTGAAAGGAAATCCATGAAAAGAAATTATAAATTGCAGATAAGCTATGACGGAACCAGGTTCTATGGATGGGAACGTCAACCAAATAAAGAAATGACAATTCAGGGGAAGCTTGAAAGTGTCCTCACTAAGATGACAAATGCTCCGGATGATGATCCGGTAAACGTGAATGGCTCAGGCAGGACAGATGCAGGAGTCCACGCAAGAGGCATGGTAGCAAGCGTTGTTCTTGACACAGACATGACTGAGGATGAGATTCAGGAATATATGAACAAATATCTTCCTGAAGACATCAGTGTCAATGAGGTAAGGGCTTGTTCAGAGAGATTCCATGCCAGATATAATGCCCTTGGTAAGACCTACCGATATACATGTTGGTATGGTACTTCCAAGCCAGTGTTTGACAGGAAATATGTTCTTGTTCTTGAAGAAAAGCCTGATGTAGATAAGATGCGTGAAGCAGCTCTTTTGCTTATTGGCACTCATGATTTTAAGAGCTTTTGCGGGAACAAGAAAATGAAGAAGTCAACGGTAAGATGCGTTGATGCTATCAACATAGAAGAGAGCGGTAACTATATCAGATTCTATTTCCATGGAAATGGCTTTTTGCAGAACATGGTCAGAATCCTGACAGGTACTTTGTTGGAAGTTGGTTATGGCAACATCCCTGTTTCAGATATCAAGGGCATCCTGGAAGCCTGTGACAGGCAGAAAGCTGGACCAACAGCACCGCCAGAAGGCCTTTGTTTAATGAAGGTTGACTACTGATTTTTCAGCAGATATTATTAATATTACTATCAAATCTTTGATAAATTTTTTATGCGGGGTTACTTATGACAAAGAAAATCTTTTCAGCACTTTCTTACGCACTTATTGGTGCAATTGTAGTTCTAAGTGTCTTTTCTCTAACAGGTACTACAAGCTATGCAGCAGGAACAGGAGCTGTCTCTATTGGATCAGCTTCAATTGCAGGAGAGAACGTAGTAGTTACAGTATCTGCTTCTGACATACCAGCCAGTGATGATGGCAAGTATTATCTTTTTGCAGAAAAAGTCTATCAGGGAACCGTTGCAGGTGCGCCGGTAGCATCAGTGCCACTTGGGGCCAATGCCACATTCTCAATTCCACTTGGAAACAAGACAACTTCATGTCATCTCTATGACAAGTTTCAGGTAGCTGTCCTTCAGGGTGGAGCTTACGTTCCTGTAACTGGAGCTCGCTATATCACCAACCCTGAGGCTCTTGCTTCTAATTCACCAGCTCGTAAGAACAATGGTAAAAAAGGCCTTATCCTTGACGGCGCCAAGATCGGTAACGGCAACACAGAGGCTTCGCAGCTTGGTGTTCAGCAGGCTGCTTACAACATCAACCTGGAAGATGTTATCGGCGGTAACGGACAGGTTATCTATGAATACAATGGTAAGACCTATTATTTTGATTCATCTTACCTTAGCCAGTATGACCACTGCGTCAGAACATGCACTCAGCAGGGCATGGGCGTTACGATGGTTCTTTTAAACCCAAGAGCAGCAGGAGAAGAGTTTATGATCTCACCTAGCTCAAGAGGTGGAAGAGCTACATACTATATGATGAACACTTCAGAGGATAAGGGACTTGAGTACTTAGAAGCAGTTGTTTCTTATCTTGCCTTTAGATATAACGGAGCAAATGGCCAGGGACAGGTTGATAACTGGGTAATTGGTAATGAGGTCAATGCCAAGAATATCTGGAATTATTCAGGAGTTTCAGATCTTATGACTTATGCTCAGCTCTACGCAGATGAACTCAGAGTATGCTACAATGCTATTAAGAGCAGAAATGCCAATGCCTATGTATGTGTGAGTCTTGATCAGAACTGGACACATATCCACAATCCAGGAAGCTACTACTCAGCAAGAGCTACCCTTGAAGCGATCAACTCCTGTATTACAGCGCAGGGTAACATTGACTGGGCCCTTGCAGAGCATCCATACAACTATCCAATGACATGGACAAGCTTCTGGACACCAAAGAATGCAACAACAGCGGCTATGACTACTCATAGTATTGACACTCCATATCTTTCAATGGAGAATATTGAGCAGCTGACAGATTACATGTGCCAGCCGGCTATGAGAAATTCGAAGGGTGCTGTCAGACCTATTCTCTTAACAGAGGTTGGTTACTCATCAACTCAGGGAGAAGAGGCTCAGGCTGCAGCAATCGTATATGCTTATCAGAGAGTTGCAACCAACCAATACATCAAGCTCATTGCATTTAACAGACAGACCGATTATCCTTTGGAAGTATCCCAGGGACTTGCAGTAGGTCTTACAAGGCAGGATGGCTCAAGAAAGCTTGCTTTTGAATATTATCAGCAGATGAATGGACCAAACGCAGGTGCTTATATTCAGAAATCTGCTGCACTTATGGGGATTGCTGATTGGAACGCAGCAATGAATGCGAGATAAAACATGAGAATAATTGATTACTACAATTATATAGCTACAGCTGCATGCATCTTTACCGGTGCAGCAGCTGTAATTATTTGCAAAAAAAACAATATGAAGGATCTTTCTGCCAGGGCAACGACGATCATCTTAGCAGTGATCATGTTTGTTGCTGCTTTTTTAAGACTCTACAGATTGGGAGCTATTCCATATGGCCTTCATCAGGACGAAGCATCACTTGGCTATGAGGCTTATAGCCTTGCAACATACGGAATAGACAGAAATGGATATCCTTTTCCTGTTTATCCTATTACCTGGGGGTGCGGCGGTGGAAGTCCGCTTATGATCTACCTTAATGCCATTAGTATCAGGCTTTTTGGAAGCGGAGTTGTTAAACTCAGGCTGCTTCCTGTTATTTCAGGTATCATCACTGTGTTTTTGTTTTATCTCGTGGTAAAAGAGCTGACAGATAATGCGAAAGCTACCCACAAGAATATGATCTCACTTTTTGCAGCATTTTTCCTCGCTGTATGTCCGTGGCATGTGATCCTTTCAAGGTGGAGCCTTGATGCTAATATCATGCCACTTAATATGTGCATTGCAATGTATCTTTTCATGCTTGGTATCAGGACCAAAAAGACCTATGTCTATGTGCTGAGCGCTATAGCCTACGCTATCTGTATGTATAGCTATGGATCAGCTACTATCGTTGTGCCAGTTCACCTGCTTCTTCTTTGTATCTTTTGCCTAAAGAATAAGCTTTTGAACCTTAAGCAGCTCATAGCTTCTGGAACTGTATTTTTAGTGGTGTTCCTGCCACTTCTTATTTTTTACATGGTCAATTATCTGGGACTTCCAGAAGTGTTTGCAGAGCATTTTACCATCAATAGATTTACAGCATCCAGAAGCGGAGAGGTGTTTATTGCACTTGATTCCTCACTTCCAGCAAATCTGTTTGATAATCTCAAGGTGTTTTTCAAGGTTATTACTATCGGAGATGACACAGATATGCTGTGCCACTTTATTCCAGGCTATGCAACGCTCTTTGAGTTCACATTTCCTATCACATTCATTGGGATATATGTGACTTTTAAGGATGTCTTTTCAAAGAAAAGCAAGGACTCTGCAGAGAAAAGAGCTATCGACTTTGTTTGGCTTTCAATGCTGATCGCGTGCTTTATCATGGCGCTAGTGATAGTGACTGATATCAGCAGGATGGTAATGATGTTCCTTCCGCTTATCTACTTCTTTGTTAAGGGCTTTGGTTTTGTTCTTGAGAGGACTGCCAGGGTGTTTGTGGTTATCCCGGTTCTTTTGCTGTTTGCTGCCATATCTTTTTCTAAGGACTACTTCCTTGACTACAACAATGTGACTGGCAATCTCTTCATGCCAGGTTACGGTGAAGCCATTGAAAGAGCCTATGAGATAGCAGGAGATGAAAGACCTATATATTCAACCTATGACGGCTTATCAGCTCCATTTATGCTGGCCCTTTATTACAATGATTACGATGTTAACAGGTTCTATAAGACAGTTAATTACAAGGATCCCTATGGAGAATTCAGAGTCGCAGATAGCTTTGGAAACTTCATTTTTGGGCTACCACAAGATATAGATAATGCAGATGCAGATAATGCGGTTTTTGTTTTGACTGAGTCAGAATTTGAGGCATTTCATAACGCAGATTCGTACTCAAGCGAGCACCTTGGAGGGTACTGTATCCTGCATAAACACTGAGGTTAATTCTTTTTTTAGAAAGCTTAAAAAAGGATTAAATATACTCCTGACCTATCGAAAAAAATCGTTATTTCTAAGATAATATTCTTACACACAAAAAATCTTTTGTTGGTGGAGGAATATTTATGAGAAAACAATTTCTTTCTTTAGCTGTCACATTGGGAATGTCTATAGCATTTCTTTTAAATGTGAATCATTGTGTGACTCCATCTGCAGTTGTATATGCTGCCGAAGAAAAGGCAGAAGGAATAAGAATTGATGAAGAGTATCTTGTACCTGATATTTACGGCTGGTGTACTTACTATATTTTAGTTGCTACTAACGAAACTGGTGAAGATATCGCTATTTCATCGGATTTTGTAGCAATCGATGGAAATGGAAATGTTCTTTCCAAGGTTCATGATTATTTAGATGCTGTCAGAAACGGTCAGCAGTTTATATTATATGGCCAGTTCCTAAACGAAGATATTGACGCAGCCTCAGACTATGACTATTCATTTGATGTAAGAACGACCGACAAATGCTCATATTCTATGATATCTGTAGATGCCAGCAGGAATGACAGGTACCTGGAAGTTAGTGCTACAAACTATTCTGAGAGTGATATTCAGGGAGTTGGCGTCAGGACTGTTTTTATGAAGAACGGAAGAGCAGTCGGTTTTGATGCAGTCAACATCGCTGATTATGGCTATACCTTCTACGGAGGCAGTACCAATTCTCAGATCTTGGGGTACAATACCAAGGACTATGATAATTACATTTTAACGTATGCTTCAGCTAGAAATTAACGAGCTTTTTAGTGAAAAAAAGTTAAGGCCAATCCTTCTGGATTGGCTTTTATAATGAGAAAAACTATGCTATACTATACACTGGTTATACACTATTTTTGAAAGAGATTTGTAGTAATGGCGTCAGGAACTGGAGAGAGAAAGCAAAAGAAAGTTTACAGTAAAAAGATACAAAAGTTACGAAGAGCGATTGTTTTTACTGTAGTTGCTGCTTGCCTGATTCCTACGTGCATTTGTTTGATATTAGCTGTCAGATACGACAGACTTAGGACCAAATACGAGAAAAGTGAAGCTGACCTTAATTGGTACAGAGACAGATATGGCGATGAGAAGTCCATTTTAGCGGCTTCGGATTCGGGAGATAGTGGAGGAGATACAAGCGCTGAG
This sequence comes from Butyrivibrio hungatei, assembly GCF_001858005.1. Taxonomy (NCBI): domain Bacteria; kingdom Bacillati; phylum Bacillota; class Clostridia; order Lachnospirales; family Lachnospiraceae; genus Butyrivibrio; species Butyrivibrio hungatei. The sequence goes on from NZ_CP017831.1 coordinate 976,091, forward strand.
TACGGCGAAATCCAGTGGGATTATGGTGTTGCCAATACCAGCGGAGCTCAGAACCCTGAAGATATTGAGGGGACGAGGTATGTCTATCTTACTTTTGATGATGGCCCTAGCTCTTCAACTGGAGAGATACTTGATATATTAGATCAGTATGGTGTCCAAGCTACCTTCTTTGTTTGTGGCAAGCCAGATTCCAAGTATACAGATTTATATAAGCGAATTGTGGATGAGGGACATACTCTTGGTATGCACTCCTATAGTCACAGTTACAAAGATATATATGCGTCACTTGATTCTTTCAAAGATGATTTCAAGAAGATCAAGATCTTTTTGTATGATACGACGGATGTTGATTCCATATTTTACAGATTCCCTGGTGGAAGTTCCAATAAGGTCATCAAGGATGATATAGCAGAGTATGAGAAATTTCTTGATGAACAAGGCGTAACATATTTTGACTGGAATGTATCTGCCAATGATGACAAGGCAGGGGCTACAAAGGAAACAGTCTACAACAACATCATAAGTAATATACCTAAGTACAAGCATTGCGTAGTGCTCATGCATGACGCGGCTGACAAGAAGTACACAGTTGAGGCATTACCTGAGATCATAGAAGCGATCCAGGCAATGGATGACACAGTGATAGTACCGATAACTGAGGATACGTTACCGGTTCAACATATCAAAAAATAATCTAGAAAGTATGAATGGAGGATGTCAGGATGGGATTTTTTTCTGAGTTAAAGAGCGATCTATCTCAGGCTGTAAATACACTCATGCCAGAAGATAAGCTTGCAGAAGCAGACAATCTTGATAAAGAAAATCAGAAAGAAGATTCTGCAAAAGAGTTAAGACCTGAGAAGGTCGATATCGACAGCATGTTGAATCGTCTTGATGATATTAAACTTGATGATATCGGATCTGCAGAGGATGAAGAGAAGGTATCAGAGGAAGTAGAAAAAGTAGAAGAGATAGTTGATGAGTCAGTTGCAGATGAACCTGAGACAGTTGAGCCAGAGGAGTCTCCGGTTGAAGAGACTGTAGAGGAACCAGCTAAGGAAGCTGAAGACGAGGTTGCAGAGATCGAAGAACTCGAGCAGAAGATCGAAGAGCAGACAGCTGTTGAGACAGCATTTGAGGAACCTAAGAGTGCAATTGAAGCTATCAATTCACAGCACATTGATGAGTACATTGCAGAGAGCAATGTATCAGATACAACAACTAATTATGGGGGGGAAGAGAATATGGAATTCGAACAGCAGACACCAACAGATGAAACAGCTAGCATTACTGAAGGAATGGTCATTAATGGTGACATTCAGACAACAGGATCACTTGATCTTGTAGGAAAGGTTACAGGTAACATCCAGTGCCTTGGAAAACTTAATGTAACAGGTGAGATCACAGGTGATTCAGAAGCAGCAGAGATTTATGCTGAGGCAGCAAGAATCACAGGTGAAGTTAAGAGTAAGGGTAGCGTAAAGGTTGGCCAGAGCACAGTTATCGTTGGTAACATCTTTGGATCAAGCGCAGTTATCGCAGGTGCTGTTAAGGGCGACATCGACGTTCACGGACCAGTTGTTCTTGATACAACAGCTATCGTAATGGGTAACATCAAGTCTCAGTCAGTACAGATCAACAATGGTGCTGTTATCGAAGGTATGTGCTCACAGGCATATGCTGATGTTAATCCATCAGAGTTCTTCGAAGGACTTAAGAATAAGTAATTTTTATCAAGTAAAATGGAGATATTATGAGAGTATTATTAAAACTCAGCGGAGAAGCGCTTGCTGGTGATAAAAAAACAGGCTTCGATGAAGAAACCGTAAGAAAGGTAGCACTTCAGGTCAAGCAGCTTACTGATAAGGGAACACAGGTAGGTATCGTTATCGGTGGCGGCAATTTCTGGAGAGGTAGAACCAGCGAGAACATTGATCGCGTTAAGGCTGATCAGATTGGCATGCTTGCTACAATCATGAATTGTATCTATGTATCAGAAATATTCAGAAGTGAAGGTATGATGACTAACATCCTTACTCCTTTTGAATGTGGATCATTTACAAAGCTCTTTTCAAAGGATCGAGCAAACAAGTATTTCGAAAAGGGTATGGTTGTATTCTTTGCAGGCGGCACAGGTCATCCATATTTCTCAACTGATACAGGAGTTGTTTTAAGGGCTATTGAGGTAGAGGCTGATTACCTCCTTCTTGCTAAGGCAATCGACGGAGTATATGACAGCGATCCAGCCAAGAACCCAAATGCTAAGAGATATGACACTATTTCAATCGATGATGTAGTTGCTCAGAATCTTCAGGTAGTAGATATGACAGCTTCTATCCTTGCAAGAGACAATAAGGTTCCTATGAGAGTATTTTCTCTTCAGGAAGAAAACAGCATTGTGAAGGCAGCAGATGGAAATTTCAATGGAACAACAGTTACTGTTGACTAATGATTGGAATTTTAAGGAGGAATAGGTATGAACGAGAAATTAAAAGAATATAGCGAAAAAATGCAGAAATCCTTCGACTTTCTTAAGGAGGATCTTGCTTCTATCCGTGCTGGAAGAGCTAATCCACACGTACTTGATAAAATCAAGGTAGATTACTATGGTACACCAACACCACTTAATCAGGTTGGTAACATTTCTGTTCCAGAGGCTAGGATCATTCAGATCGCACCTTGGGACAAGGCTCTTATTAAGGATATTGAGAAAGCACTTATGACATCAGAGCTTGGTATCACTCCAAGTAATGATGGTGCTATCATCAGACTTGTTTTCCCAGAGCTTACTGAGGAACGCAGAAAACAGCTTGCTAAGGATATCCGTAAGAAGGGTGAGGACGCTAAGGTTGCAGTTAGAAACGTAAGACGTGACGGTAACGATGCGTTAAAGAAGCTTAAGGGCTCAGATGTTTCTGAGGATGAGATCAATGATCTTAACGAGGAACTTCAGAAACTCACTGACAAGTTCATCAAGGATATTGATGCAGCTATTGAAGAAAAGAATAAAGAGATCATGACGGTATAAGCTATGGAAGAAGTTATGAATGTACCTGAGCATGTGGCTATCATCTTGGATGGTAATGGAAGGTGGGCCAAGGAAAAGGGAATGCCTCGAAATTACGGACACATGCAGGGAGCTAAAGCTGTTGAGGATATCTTGGTAGATGCCAGAGACATCGGTATCAAGTATCTTACAGTTTATGCATTTTCAACAGAAAACTGGACTCGCCCTGAGGCAGAGGTTTCTGCCCTTATGACGATCTTGCGTAATTACTTAAAGACCAGTATCAAGAAGTCAATGAAAAACAATGTGCGCTGCCGAGTTATCGGTGAGCGCAGTGCTCTTTCAGATGACATCCAGAAAGCTATTGGTGAACTTGAAGAGGCAACCGCTGGCAATACAGGTCTTACATTTACTATTGCCATTAACTACGGCAGTAGAGATGAAATTACACGTTCAGTTAGAAAGATTGCAGAGAAGGTCAAGGCAGGAGAGGTTCTCCCAGAGGATATATCTGAGAAGATGATCGCTGAGAACCTTGATACAAACTATCTTCCTGATCCAGATCTTCTTATCAGAACATGTAATGAGCAGAGAATTTCCAATTATCTGCTATGGCAGTGTGCTTATACGGAGTTTTACTTTACTCCTGTGGCATGGCCAGATTTTAATAAGGCTGAGCTGCTCAAAGCTGTAGAAGCTTACAGCAAGAGAACCCGCAAGTTTGGCGGCCTCAAGACAGATCAGATCTAAAGATAATAAGGCTAGGACTAAATATTGAAGACAAGAGTTATTAGTGGAATCGTTATTGCCCTGGTACTTGCTGGAGTGCTTATTCCTGGGGGATATCTGTTGGCAGCGGTTCTGACAATAGTTTCATTTATCAGCTATTTTGAACTCACAAGAGCAACAGGGGTTCATGAGGACAACAAGAAAGTTAATGCACTGGAAGCTTGTGGCTATGCGTCGATCATTGTTCACTACGTACAGATGATACTTGTAAAGAGTCATAAGTATTTTGTCTTTTCTATCTTGTTTGCTTTCTTTCTAATAATGGTATGCTATGTGCTTAGTTTTCCTAAGTTCAAGTCAGTTCAGGCGGTGGCAGCATTTTTCTGCTTCGTTTATGCCCCTGTCAGTATGTCTTTTGTATACCTGCTTAGAATGAGACCTTATGGGCAGTACTTTGCTTGGATTCCTTTTATTGCCTGGGTATGTGACACTTGCGCATATTTTGCAGGAAGGGCTTTCGGTAAGCATAAGCTGGCACCTGTTCTTTCCCCAAAGAAGACTATAGAAGGCTCAATTGGAGGAATTCTAGGTTCTGTGATTGTGGGAGCAATATTTGGTTATGTGCTTTATGTAAATGCAACTCATGATAAAGCAGTCATCTTTGTGCTTGTGATTATAACATTCGTAGGAAGTATCATAGCTCAGCTTGGTGATCTGCTTGCTTCAGGAATCAAGAGAGATCATGAGATCAAGGACTATGGCAAGATCATTCCTGGTCACGGCGGTATAATGGATCGTTTTGACAGTGTAATATTTGTAATTCCTTGCGTATACTTTTTAGCAGCAGTGCTATTTCCACTTATGCAATAAAAAAGAAGTGATCAGTTTTCTGATCACTTCTTTTTTTATTGCATGTAATATCACTTCAATTTAAGCTCTACAGCCTCTTCCCCACCAGCAAGCATTTAGCCTTGTGAATTGAAATAGTTCTTTGTATAGGAAAAAAAGCTCCTAAGTGGTATAGTAAGAGGTAGTTTATTTTTTTAAGGATAGGTTATTTTATGAAGAGAAAAATAGTACTTTTGGGCTCTACTGGTTCAATTGGAACCCAGACTTTAGATGTAGTTAGAAATAATAATACTGAACTTGAGGTAGTGGGACTTGCTGCCAATAGGAGTGTAGATGCTGTTGAGAAGCAGGTCAGAGAATTTAAGCCGAAGTATGTCTGCATGTTTGATGAGAATGCTGCAAAGGACATGAAAGACAGACTTGCTGACCTTGATGTAAAGGTTTACGGAGGAATGGAAGGTCTTTTGGAAATTGTTTCTGTTCCGGAAGCAGACACTGTACTTACAGCTGTTGTAGGTATGATCGGTATTAAGCCTACTATCAGAGCTATTGAGAGCGGCAAAGATATTGCTCTTGCCAATAAAGAGACACTTGTGTGCGCAGGCCATATCATCATGCCACTTGCTGCAAAGATGGGAGTTAAGATCCTTCCAGTAGATAGTGAGCATAGCGCAATTTTCCAGTCTATGAATGGTGAGCCTAAAGATAAGGTAGAGAAGATTCTTTTGACAGCCAGTGGCGGCCCATTTAGAGGTAAAAAAAGAAGTGAACTTGAGAGCATGACAGCTGCGGACGCACTTAAGCATCCAAACTGGGATATGGGACCAAAGGTTACTATTGATTCTTCATCTTTAGTTAATAAAGGACTTGAAGTAATGGAGGCAAGATGGCTCTTTGATGTATCACTTGATAATATTCAGGTTCTGATACATCCTCAGAGCATTATTCATAGTGCAGTTCAGTACTGCGATGGAGCTGTTATGGCGCAGCTTGGTGTGCCTGATATGAAGCTTCCTATCCAGTACGCACTTTTTTACCCGGACAGAAGACCTATGGCTGAAAAGAGACTTGATCTCTTTGAACTTGGAAGTCTTACTTTTGAAAAGCCTGACACTGACACCTTTAGAGGACTTAAGCTTGCCTTTGATGCTGCTTATGCCGGCGGCAGCATGCCTACAGTATTTAATGCTGCAAATGAGATGGCAGTTCGCAGATTTTTGAAGGGGGATATCAGATATCTTCAGATCTATGATATGATCGAGGAAGCTATGAGACATCACAAGAAAATAGAAAATCCTGATGTGGCAGCTATCCTTGCTGCAGAAAAAGAGACTTACGACTTCTTGGAGGCATAAATCTTATATGTTAATTAGTGTGATTATATTCTTTGTAATATTTGGAATACTGGTTACGTCCCATGAATTTGGACACTTTATCATTGCTAAATCTGGCGGTATCAGAGTCAACGAATTCTTTGTAGGAATGGGACCAACTATTTGGAAGAAAAAGAAGGGGGATACCTTATACAGTATCAAACTTCTTCCAATCGGCGGCGCTTGTGTGTTTGACGGAATGGATCCTGTAGAAGAGGAAAAAGAAGGCTATGATGAGCACTCATTTTTGAATGCTTCTGTATGGCGCAGAATCGCAACGCTTTTTGCAGGACCATTTGCAAACTTTATCATTGCTTATATCCTTGCAGTTATCTTAGTAAGCTTTTCTGCCTGGAATTTCCCTGTGATCAACGAGCTGACAGAGGATTCAGCTGCCCAGGAAGCAGGAATGCAGCCTGGTGACAAGATCATCAGTGTTGACGGTGAAAAGGTTTACATGGCAGGCGAGGTTACACTTATCTCCCAGTTCGCTGAAGGCTCTCCGATGGATATCGTATATGAGAGAGATGGACAGATCTATGAGACAACACTTACTCCAAAGTACAGTGCAGAAGCTGGAAGATACTACATGGGTGTTTATCTTGGAGAGTTTGGTGAGATCAAAGGACCACAGGCTCTTAAGTATGCCTGGTATGAAGTAAGATATTATTTTAAGACCACATACAGAAGCCTTGCTCTTTTGTTTAAGGGTAAGCTTTCAAGGGATGATGTTTCTGGACCTGTAGGAATGGTCAAGATCGTAGATGATGCTTATCAGGAGACCAAGCCTTATGGTATATCTTCAGTGATACTTACCATGCTTTCTCTTACAGTTCTTTTATCAGTTAACCTTGGAGTAATGAACCTTCTGCCACTTCCTGCGCTTGATGGAGGAAGACTGGTGTTCCAGTTCATTGAGGTTATATTTGGTAAAAAAGTACCACCAGAGAAGGAAGGATTCGTGCACATGATTGGTATGATCGCACTTCTGGGCCTGATGGTATTTGTACTGTTTAATGATATTACAAAGTTTACACGTTGATAATAGAAGAGGTTTAATGATGGCATATAGAGATAATACGAAAGTCATAAAAATTGGCGATAGAGTGATCGGTGGTGGCAATCCTATACTTATTCAGTCTATGACTAACACTAGAACTGAAGATGTACAGGCTACAGTTGCCCAGATCAAGAGACTTGAAGAGGCTGGATGTGAAATCATCAGATGCACAGTTCCTAATGAGGAGGCGGCTCTTGCTCTTAAGGAAATCAAAAAAGAGATCCATATTCCTCTTGTTGCTGATATCCACTTTGATTACAAGATGGCCATTGCTGCAATGGAAAATGGTGCTGACAAGATCAGGATCAATCCTGGTAATATTGGCTCAAAGGATAGGATCGCTGCAGTTGTAAGCTGTGCCAAGGAGAGAAATATTCCTATCAGAGTTGGCGTTAACAGCGGCTCTTTAGAAAAGAATCTAGTTGAGAAGTACGGCGGAGTAACAGCAGAAGGACTTGTAGAGAGCGCTTTGGACAAGATCGGAATTATTGAGGATCTTGGCTACGATAACATGGTTGTTAGTATCAAGTCTTCAAATGTTATGCTCTGCGTCAAGGCTCATGAGCTTCTTGCTCAGAAATGTCAGTATCCGCTTCACGTAGGAATAACAGAGGCTGGAACAGTTTATGGCGGAAATATCAAGTCATCAGTTGGGCTTGGAATTATCTTAAATGAAGGCATCGGCGATACTATCAGAGTATCTTTATCAGGTGATCCTGTAGAAGAGATCAAGACAGCCAAGACAATCCTCAGAACTCTTGATATCAGAAAGGGCGGTATCGAGGTTGTATCCTGTCCCACTTGCGGCAGGACCAAGATTGACCTTATCGGACTTGCCAATCAGGTTGAGACCATGGTTCAGAACTACGACCTTAATATCAAGGTTGCTGTTATGGGATGCGCTGTAAATGGCCCTGGAGAAGCTAAAGAAGCTGATATAGGAATTGCCGGAGGCATCGGGGAAGGACTTCTTATCAAGAACGGAGAAGTTGTGAAAAAAGTGCCTGAGGATCAGCTCCTTGCAGTCCTTAAGGATGAACTTGATCACTGGAAGTGATCGCTTAACGAGATTTTTGTTAGGGGAAGAGAAACGTGTCAAAATCTTTTTTTGAGGTATTTCCTGCTCTTAAATTAGACGCTCATACCAAAGAGATCATGGAACAGACCATGGTTGAAAAGGTGTCTACCACAAGAAAACAGGATTTTATCAGAGTATATATATCAAGTAATAAGTTAATAGAAAAAGAAGATATCTATAAAACTGAGACAGGTATCAAAAAGCAGCTTTTCGGCAATCAAGATCTTACGGTCAAGATCTATGAAAAGTTTTCTCTTTCTGCTCAGTACACTCCAGAGAATCTTATTGACATTTATAAAGACAGCATCGAGATGGAACTTAAAGACTATGACCATATGGAATATAGTCTTTTTCGTTCTGCTTCTTTTGTATATCCAAATGACAAAAGCGTTGTCATAAAGCTTGAAGACAGCGTAGTAGGCAAAAAGAAGGCTCCTGATCTTGTACGAGTACTTGATAAGATCATCAATGAAAGATGCGGACTATCTGTTGATATAACACCTGAATTTGTTGAGGTAGAAAAAGAAACCAAAGAACCTGATTATTCTTCAGAGTCAGCCAAGATGGCTAAAAAGCTTGAAGCTGCTGAGGCAGAGTCAGAGGAAAAGAAAAAGCAGAAGGAAGAAAAAGAAGCTAAGGAAGCCGCAGCAAAGGCAGAAGCTGAGAAAACGCCAGAGCCTCAAAAGAGTTCAAACGGCGCTGCAACTCCTTCCTTTACCAAGGGCAAATGGGCAGGCAAAAAGGGCGACTTCGGCGGAAGCTACAAGAAGTCAGATAATCCTGATGTTGTATTTGGACGTGACTTTGACGATGAGACCATGAAGCTTTCAGATCTTATCGGAGAGCTTGGCGAAGTAACTATACATGGTCAGGTCATAGCCTTTGATAAAAGAGATATCAGAAACGAGAAGAGTATTCTTATCTTCGATATTACTGACTTTACAGATTCCATAACAGTCAAGATGTTCGTTAAGACTGAAGATGTACCTGATATCACCAAGGACATCAAGCCTGGTGCATTTCTTAAGCTCAAAGGTATAGCAGCTGTGGATAAGTTTGACCATGAGCTGTCTATCCAGTCTGTTGTAGGAGTCAAGAAGATACCTGACTTTACAAGTAAGCGAGTAGATAGAGCTGATGTAAAGCGTGTTGAACTTCACTGCCATACCAAGATGAGTGATATGGATGGTGTTTCTGAGGTAAAAGACATTGTAAAGCAAGCCTACAAATGGGGCATGCCAGGTATCGCCATCACTGATCACGGTGTTGTTCAGTCCCTTACTATAGCCAACCACGTGTGGGAAGACCTTTTTAGTGATGAAAAGAAACGAAGAAAAGAAGCTGGAGAACCTCCTATCGAGAGACAGGATTTCTTTAAGCTTGTTCTTGGTGTAGAAGCATATCTTGTAGACGACCTCAAAGAGATTGTAGTAAATGACAAGGGACAGCCCCTTGATGACACTACTTTTGTAGTATTTGACATTGAGACAACAGGTTTTTCACCTATTAAGAATAAGATCATTGAGATTGGCGCTGTTAAGATCAGAAATGGTGAGATCATAGACAGATTCTCAGAGTTTATTAATCCACAGGTCCCAATTCCTTACAGGATTGAGAAACTCACAAGTATCACAGATGAGATGGTAATGGATGCCCCTACAAGAGAGGTCATCATTCCTCAGTTTGTGGAGTTCTGTAAAGATGCAGTACTTGTAGGACATAACGTAGGCTTTGATATCAGCTTTATCAATCAGAACTGTAAAGAACTTGGAATTGATGTGGACTACACAACAGTAGATACCCTCTGGCTTTCAAGGTATTTCTTCCCACTTCAGGCTAAGCATACTCTTGATGCAGTTGCCAAGACTCTTAACGTAGTTCTTGATCACCATCACAGAGCTGTTGATGATGCTGAGTGTACAGCCCTTATCTTTAACAAGTTTATTCCTATGTTAAAAGAGCAGAAGGCTCAGAATCTTACTGATGTAAATATTTTAGGTAAGCCAACCAAGGAGATGATAAGACATCTTCGTCCAAACCACTGCATCATCCTTGCCAAGAACACTCTTGGAAGAGTTAATCTTTATACTCTTGTCAGTGAATCACACATTGACTACTTTAGAAGATTTCCTCTTATTCCTAAGAGTGAGCTGATAAAGCATAGAGAAGGACTCATTGTTGGTAGTGCCTGCTGCGCTGGTGAACTATACGGTGCTGTGGTGGAAGGAAGGCCGCCAGAAGAGATCGCAAGACTTGTGGACTTTTATGATTACCTTGAGATCCAGCCTGTTGGCAATAACCACTTCATGGTTGATTCCGAGAGATACGAAGACATTAACAGTGATGACGATATCAGAGACATCAACAAAGAAATCGTAAGACTTGGTGAGCAGTTCAATAAGCCTGTTGTGGCTACCTGCGATGCCCATTTCTTAAATCCAGAAGATGAGATATACAGGACTATCATCATGGCCGGCAAAGGTATGAATGATGAGGAGCCGGCACCTCTTTTCCTAAGAACTACAGAGGAGATGATGGAGGAGTTCGATTATCTTGGTGGCGACAAGGCAAAAGAGATAGTAATAGACAATACCAGAAAGATTCTTGATATGTGCGATAGTATCTCGCCGGTTCGACCTGATAAGTGCGCCCCTGTCATTGAAAATTCTGATGAGATCCTGACCAAGATCTGTTACGACAAGGCTCATGAGATCTACGGTGAGAATCTTCCTGAGATAGTAAAAGAGCGACTTGAAAGAGAGCTTAACTCTATTATCAAGAACGGTTTCGCGGTTATGTATATCATTGCCCAGAAGCTGGTTTGGAAGTCCAATGAGGACGGATATCTGGTAGGTTCCAGAGGTTCTGTAGGATCTTCCTTCGTTGCGTTTACATCAGGTATTACGGAGGTTAACTCCCTTAGTCCGCACTATGTGTGCCCTAAGTGTAAATACTCTGATTTTGATTCTGAAGACGTACTTAAGTACGCCGGTAATTCAGGTTGTGATATGCCGGATAAGAGATGCCCTAAGTGCGGCGCCATGATGAACAAGGATGGCTTTGATATTCCTTTCGAGACCTTCCTTGGATTCAAGGGTGATAAAGAGCCTGATATCGACCTTAACTTCTCTGGAGAGTATCAGTCCAAGGCCCACAAGTATACGGAAGTTATCTTTGGCTATGGACAGACCTTCAGAGCTGGAACAATTGCGGCTCTTGCGGACAAGACTGCTTATGGTTTCGTCAAAAAATATTATGATGGAATCGGGGCCAGCAAGAGAAAATGTGAGATAAACAGAATAGTTCAGGGATGTACCGGTATCAGACGTGGTACAGGTCAGCACCCTGGTGGAATCATAGTACTTCCTGTTGGAGAGGATATTAACTCATTCTGTCCTGTTCAGCATCCTGCTAACGATATGACAACAGCTACTATTACAACACACTACGATTACCACTCAATTGATCATAACCTGTTAAAACTCGATATTCTCGGCCACGATGATCCTACCATGATCAGATTCCTTCAGGATTGTACAGGCCTTGATCCTAAGACCGTACCTCTTGATGACAAGAATGTAATGAGTTTGTTTATGAATACAACTGCTCTTGGAGTAACTCCTGAGCAGCTTGGCGGCACCAAGCTAGGATGTCTTGGACTTCCTGAGTTTGGTACTGACTTCGCTATGCAGATGGTTATCGATGCACATCCTACATCATTGTCCCACCTTATCCGTATTTCAGGTCTTTCACATGGTACGGACGTTTGGCTTGGCAATGCCCAGACCCTCATTCAGGAAGGCAAGGCTACTATCGATACCTGTATCTGTTGTCGAGACGATATCATGATCTACCTGATCCAGAAGGGAATGGACAAGTCACTTTCCTTCAAGACCATGGAGTCAGTTCGTAAAGGTAAGGGACTTAAGCCGGAGATGGAAGAAGCTATGATCGCAGCTGGCGTTCCTGACTGGTATATCTGGTCCTGCAAAAAGATCAAGTACATGTTCCCTAAGGCGCATGCGGCTGCGTACGTTATGATGGCCTGGAGAATTGCTTACTTTAAGGTTTACGTGCCACAGGCTTTCTATGCTGCCTGGTTTAGTATAAGAGCTAAGGCCTTCAACTACGAGCACATGTGTCAGGGTGAGAATCACCTTCATGCTATCATGCGTGAGTACAACAATAAGAAGGATGAGCTTACAAATGCTCAGCAGGCTGAGTATGGCGATATGAGACTTGTAGAGGAAATGTACGAGAGAGGAATTGAGTTCCTTCCTATCGATATATTCAAGGTTAAGTCTCGTGAGTTCCAGGTAATTGGAGACAAGATCATGCCATCCCTTACCAGTATCGATGGTATGGGTGAAAAAGCTGCAGACCAGATCGTGGAGGCAGCCAAGGACGGACCATTCCTTTCAAAGGATGATTTCAAGCAAAGAACCAAGTGCCCACAGACAGTAATGGAGAAGATGGCTGATATGGGACTTCTGGGAGACATTCCAGACTCCAACCAGATCAGTATCTTTGACTTTATGAAGTAAGGGGCTTTTTGGAATTAAAAGGTGGTTATGTTGTGGATGGGCTTTTTGGAGCTTTGTAATCATTTTGCTGACGCTCTCGCTTCGTGAAAAACGTAGCAGTACTAGGCTTATAAAGGACATAAGCCAAGTACTGACGTTTTTCAAGACAGCAAAATTGCTTACAAAGTCTCCAAAAAGCCCGTCTACTGCATGCACTTTTAACTCTAAAAAGCCTAGGTACTGCCTACATTATAGATTCTATGAAATAGGCAGTGAGATTTGGAGGAGTTTTACTGCCTATTTTTGTAATTGATGAAAAGTGGCAGTTGATTTTAGAGAAGGGATTCTGCCTAAATTGAGAAAATGAGAATATAGGCAGTTGAATTGAAGGTGGTTGTACTGCCTAAATTTTGAATATGTAAAAGAGGCAGTTTTACAGAGGTGAAATAAACTGCCTCTTTTGTTAAATGTGTAATTTAGGCAGAAGGACAAGCTAAAAAAGCACTGCCTATATCTATAGAATGGAAATAGAGGCAGAAGAAAAGAAATAATTAGTAAAATTCCAGTTTTATAGACGATGACAAATCGCAATTTGTGAGGATGTTTATGAAGGTTATGATATGCGAGAATGCGGATTGGCTACTGTCAGAAGAAGCGTTTTCAATCTATGCTTCCTGTATGTATCATCCGGCATACAAGGACTATAAAGGACAGATGGATGACCTGTTATGCGATCCGTCGACAAAAGTATTTGTATATGAAAATCAAGGCAGGAAAACAGGTATGATAATCCTGAAGTTTTCAGATGCTGCCGCGGAAATCATTGGAATAGCCGTATCTGTTGATGCTCGCCGTAAGGGAATCGGAAAACAACTGATCCGGCGTGTAATGGAATTGGATGATCTGGAATGCGTCAAAGCCCAAACTGATGATGATTCGATTGGTTTTTACCGCAAATGCGGCTTTTCGGAGGAGAAGATCGTCATTGAATACCCTGACGGGCCAGCAGTTCGATATAACTGCGTTCTGCATAAACAGACAACTTCAAATTTGTAGGGAGATTAACTTCCAGTTTTATTCGCTATATCTTTGACTACATATTTTTTAAGATTTTTCTTGAAAAAGATTTTTAATTCGATTAGCCTTTTCTTAGGACGTCCGAATCTTTCCTAAGAGGAGGCTTTTTTATGAATAAAGAACAACTTCATAGGTACATTTCCCAGAGCAGCGGTAATGAGAGTAATGTCTGCCAGATCTATGCTATCAAAGATGGCGAGGTAGCACTTGATGATTGCTGGCATGGATTCAAGACACTTGATGCGATGAATGTAAATTCTGTGACCAAAGGAGTTATGGGACTTCTTGCAGGAATTGCACTGGATAAGGGCTATCTCAAGAATTTGGATCAAAAGGTGATGGATTTTTTCCCTGATTATACCGTAAAGCGTGGTGAGAAGACCATATACGATGTTACGATCAGGCATCTCCTTACTATGACAGCTCCATATAAAGGTAAGTCAGAACCCTGGAAGAAGGTGTGTACTTCACAGGACTTTACTCTTGCGATACTTGATTATCTTGGAGGCCGCAGTGGAATCACTGGTGAGTTTAGGTATGCTACCCTTGGCATTCAGATTCTGGCAGGAATAATCGAGAGAGCTACTGGTGAGAAATGCATAGATTTTGCCAACAAAAATCTCTTTGAGCCACTTGGGCTTCCAGAGCGAATACTACACGGTGACAGTTCCAAAGAAGATCAGTTTGATTTCTTTATGAACAAGAATCCCAGGAAATACGAGTGGTACTCTGACCCTCAGGGTACAGTTACGGCTGGCTGGGGATTATGTATGTCGGCAAGAGACATGGCTGTGATCGGCGCGATGGTGCTAGGTGGTGGCTTGTATAATGGAAAAAGAATTATCTCAGAAGAATACTTGAAAGACATGCTGGCACCTCACATTAAGCTTGGTGAGCGATTCGGCTTCATGAACTATGGTTACTTATGGTACAAGCCCTTCGATGATAAAGAGGTATATGCAGCGATTGGCGACAGCGGAAACATCATCTATGTTAACAAAGAGATAAATGTATCTGTGGGAATGACAGGCACATTCAAGCCAAGGATCTTTGATCGTGTGGAATTCATAGAGAAAAAGGTCTTGCCAGCTATAAGAACTGCTTACAGATATTAATTCTGTATTGAAGAATACAATATCTTTTTATCCAAATTAGCACTCTAGGTTGACGAGTGCTAATTTTGGTGTTATACCATAAGTAGAACAAAGGAACAGAGAAGACCGTTAGGACTTAGAGGTTCCAATGATCCAAACCCTCCGTCCCAATGCTCAATAACAGTTAACAAATTGTTTTTGTGCAAAGGAGGTAAGCATTATGTTAGCACCTAGTATTTTTGAAGAGAATTTTATTGATGATCTGTTCGGATTCCCTTACATGAAGGAATTTGGCAACATGGAACATGACATGGAGCGTAAGCTCTATGGCAGAAAGGCATCAAGGATGATGAAGACTGATATCCGGGAAAAAGATGATAATTACGAGATTTCAGTAGACCTTCCTGGATTCAAGAAAGAAGACATTACAGTAGAACTTGATAATGGCTACATCACCATCAATGCTTCTAAGAATCTTGACAAGGATGAAGATAACAAAAAAGGCAAACTCCTCAGACAGGAACGTTATGCTGGATCTATGACAAGAAGCTTCTATGTTGGCGAGAATGTTGAAAAAGAAGATGTCGATGCAAATTACAGACATGGTGTTCTCAATCTGACGATTCCTAAAAAGGCGATAGAGAAAAAAATCCCGGAAAAGAATCTGATAGCCATTGAAGGCTAATACATAATATCACTCTTTCAGCCCTCCACTACTCATACAGTAGTGGAGGGCCGTTTCAATTATATATCCTCATTTGCCGCTACTTTTCAAGAATATCAAGAACGCTCAGGGCAATCTTTTCAGAATTACGAACTATGGCTTCAAGGCTTTCCTTGGACTCTTCATCGCAGTCTTTCTCCATGAGAAGATCTGCGTTTCCTCTGATGACAGTCAGAGGAGTCTTGAGGTCATGGGCTATCTGAGCCATCTGAGCCTTTGAATCCTGTTCTTTTTTCCATTTTTCTTCCATGGTGGCAACAAGCTCTTTGTGCATGCCTTCAGTTGCAATATTTATCTGATCAAGCTCGTAGATGCCTGTGTTTATGGCTGATACGCTAAGGTCTTGTCTCTTTAGGCTCTCTGTATAATCAAATACTTTTCTAAGGCTACTTTTGATCTTTTTGACCAGAACCACAGTTGGAATCAGGACTTCCAACAGGTATGCAAGGGCTAAGCCAAAAAGGAACAGGTACTCGTAAGGTGCACTTACGCAGTAGTGAATAAATGCGCTTTCGTCTGCAGCATCCATACGCAGATAAACATCCTGGCCTTTTAGCATTCTGCCATTTTCAGGACTAGATTCCTTAGCGAATTTACGAAGCGCCTTCTCCTTGGAAGGTGATACCTTTGCAAAGATTTCTTTTCCGTCAGCTGAGATCATGATAATATCTGCCCCTTCTGGGAAAAGAGCTGTGTTTATCTCGCCGCTTTCCTGACAATCATAGATCCAGGCTTCCACTGCCTTTTCTACATTATCTGCGGCATAAGAGCTTTCTCCTTTAAGGAAGAAAGAAATAAACATGATAGCAACGAGAGTAGTAAATCCAATCAACACGCAGACAATTGCAATATAAATGCCAATCATACGGCTTATAGTCATGCTTCTTTTTTCCATCTGTAACCAATTCCCCATACTGTTTCAATAACGCTTCCTGCGCCTGATAGCTTTCTTCTAAGATTCTTGATGTGTTCAGTTACTGCTGATTCATCGCCATCCTTATCAAAGCCATAGATCTTTTCATAAATCTGTTCCTTGGAAAAGACCTGTCCCTTGTTCCTTATAAGGAGCATAGCGATGTCAAATTCGCTCTTGGTAAGTGATAGTTCTTTTCCATCAACCTGGACGAGCCTGGAGTCAGGGTAAATACTGATATTTCCGTCCTTGATGCACGCACTGTGATCACGCTTATCACGCCTTATGTGGGCGGCAACCCTGGCCCTAAGCTCAGCGATGGCGAAAGGCTTTCTGATATAATCATCAGCGCCAATGGACAGACCATAGATAACGTCTTCTTCAAGAGCCTTGGCGCTTAAGAAGATGATGGGAGCATCAGTCTTGTCACGGATCCTACTTAAAAGAGAATACCCATCTTCACCAGGCATCATCACATCCGTGATCAAGAGGTCGTAGTCTGCAAGGCTTTCTGGAATCTCCTCAAAGGGTCTGTGCACTGTTGTCACTTCATAATCTGAAGAGAGAGCCTTTTTGATTAGTATCAGAATGTCTTTTTCGTCATCAATTACTAGTAATTTCATTAAATATCGTCCCCACAGGGTGTTAGTTTTTAGAATAATGCATAGGCAATAAGTGATATGCCATATAACACGTAGATGTGGGCTGGGTAAAAGAGGTAAAAGAACCTTGAATTTCCATGGCCACGCTCTCCATTATAGCAGAGCATGAATATTGCTGAAAAGACTGACATCCATTCATAGGCTTCAAATATAAGAGTGTGAACATTAAATGATCCAATAGCAAGTGACACAAGTCCAATTCCGTACAAGAGCTCAAAGATAACAAATGCGTAGATTCTTGCGTTCTTATTCTTGCAAAAACTAAACAGATATAGGATCATGCCTTCAATAAGTGTAAGAGTTCCGCCATCTTGGATCATGGTATGAAGTGGAAGAATCGTGAAGTTGATCAGGCTTGCAAGGATATTAACTGTATGGTTATCTGTATATGGTATATATACAAAGTATATAAAGAGATATGGCAGTATAACTGGGATTACTACAGCCAGGATTCCAATAAGGAATTTCTTTTGTCTGATAAGTTCAATTCCCATAAGTACTACTAGAAGTACCACAAAGCTTGTAAGCATAGCGTTTGCAGGTATGAAACCATCGCCTCTTACTGCAAAGTCAAGTACATTGTAAAAGCCGAATCGTATGAGACCCATGATTATTGAGATAGAGTAGATCTTAAGAAAATATTTCTTTTTGTCATGTGTGTGTGTGAAGCCTTCTACGAGGCAGAACAGGAATAAAGGAGCTGCCAGTCTGCCGAGCCATGAGAACCAAATAGGAATCATGCCTGTGAATTCAAAGAAGTAGTGAATGTGGTCTAACACCATAAATATAAGAGCCAGGTATTTTAGTTCAAATCCTGTGAGACCTTTTTTAAGTAAGTTTTTCATTTTGATTTCCTCCAATATAAGGCGCAGTGCCTTTGTTTTTCTGTATTTCGCTTTCTATGGTTAGAAGGATATCAGGCAATTATAAGGAATTTATAAGGATATTAAAAAAAATAGAAATTGTTACCATCCCCAAACTGTGAATGGTAACCAGAAATTAAGAAAAGTTCTTTTTTTATGTGGGGATAAAAGGTATAGTAGTAGGTGAGTCAGTACAAAGAGTCTTTGAAAGACCTTATAAGGAGAAAAAATGAAGAAAAGAAATAGTTTAGTACAGGGAATCATTTATTTAGCATTATTCGTAGTGCTGATAATACTAGTTAAGACAGTGGATGTTGCAGCAATTGGCCCAGAGAATACAGAGATTGGTCTGTCACATATCAATCAGACAGTACATGAAGTTTTTGGAATCAATATGTTTTGGTACAAGCTTACAGAGGTGTTTGGAATACTTGCACTCTTGGTTGTAGCCATATTTGCAGTGATGGGACTTGTTCAGCTTATTAAGAGAAAGAGCATCGCAAAGGTAGATAGAGAGATCCTTTGTCTTGGCGGTGTGTATGCTGTGACACTTGTTACTTATGCACTTTTTGAGAAGGTTGTTATCAACTACAGACCTATCATTGAAGAGGGGGCTGAGCATGTAGAAGCATCATTTCCTTCATCACATACAATGCTGATCGTAACAGTATTTGCAACACTTACATTTGTGATCGGGGAGTATGTTAAGGCTGACAAGCTTCAGGGACTTATCAGAATAGTGAGCCTTGTGATCGTTTGTCTTACAATAGTTGGAAGACTTGTATGCGGAGTTCACTGGTTTACAGATATCCTTGGCGGATGTCTTATCAGCCTTTGTTTTATTAACTTATTTGATCATTTTCTTAGAAAAGCAGATTAAGCTTTAGATTTCAGACCCATAACTACATAATAAGTGATCATTAGCATTATGAATGCGCCTATCCATGCGGAAACTTCGGAAAGTGCAATGCCTCTAAAGCTTGCTCGTCCAACAGTAAAGCAAACGGTTAGGCGCATTATTACTTCTAAGGCGCCAGATAGCATAGGTACGAAGGTGTTACCAAGTCCCTGAACTGAGTATCGATATACAAAGAGCCATCCAAGGGCAAAGAGGCTTATTCCAAGGATCGGAAGGAAGTCTTTGCAGTAGGAGATGATCTCAGGGTCGCTAAGGAATATCCTTGCAAGCTGCTCCGGGAAAAGAATCTGTAAAAGGGCAAGAGGGATATTTAAGACAGTAGCTAGTAACAGACCTTGTCTTACACCTTTCCTGATCCTGTCATATTTACCTGCTCCCATATTCTGGCCTACAAAGGTCATCATAGAAAGACCTGCAGACATGCCGAACTGCTCAAATAGTGAAGCAAACTTCATGCAGGCAGAATAGGCAGCCACATAGCCACTTCCCATAAGGTTTACAAAATACTGAAGAATGATTCCGCCGGCAGCAGTTATGGAGTTCATAAATGCAACGGGGATACCGATCTTAACAAGTTCAAAGGTAATATTCTTGCCATTAACTTCAGCATCTGAATAATTCTTTTTATCAAATATATCTATCATCTTGATCTTGTAGAAGCAGTAGATAAATGAAAAGAGCTGTGCAAGAACTGTAGCTATAGCTGCTCCTGCAACGCCAATTCCAAGTCCCATAACAAGGAAGATATCCATGACGATATTTGCAAGAGAAGAGATGATCATTGCTGACAGCGGAGTTTTGCTATCTCCAAGGGATTGAAGGATTGTGATCGCAAGATTATTAAGGACAGTGATCACGATTCCAATGAGGATGATCACAAAGTATATATAGGCATCTTCTATGATGTCAGCTGGAGTCTGCATGAACTTAAGCATTGATCTAAGGGCTAGAATGCATACAACTGATAATACAAGTGAAATGCCGATGCAGAGTCTTTTGGAAGCAGATATGTAGGCCCTTAGCATGGCATGATCTTCACGTCCAAAGCACTGTGCAAAGAGAATGCCAAAGCCTCTTGTCATACCGATGGCAAAGCCAAGAATAAGAAAGTTTAAAGTTCCAGATGCTCCAACTGCAGCAAGGGCCTTATCTGAGATTCCTTTACCAACTATGATGCTGTCTACAAGGCTATAAACTTGCTGAAAGAGATTCCCCCAAAGCAGAGGAATAAAAAACAGTACTATCTGTTTAAAACTGTTTCCTGAAGTCATGTTTCTGGTTGTGCTTTCAGATTGTCTTGGCATTTTAAGTTTCCCTCTTTTAATAAAATAATAATGATTAAATCATAGCAAATAATAAATAGAAATGCTCGAATTTTCTGTAGGAATAAGGCATAATAAATCTTGAAGATTTTGAACTTACAGGAGTAAAAATCATGAATATAGTACAGATCAAATATGTATTAGAGGTAGCTACCTCTTCTTCCATGAGAGAAGCTGCCAGCAAACTTTATGTATCACAGCCAGCCATTTCAGCAAGCATCAAAGAGCTTGAGGATGAGCTGGGATTTCTTATTTTTGAGAGGACAAACAAGGGAATCTCTTTAACTGACGCAGGAAGAGAATTTATTTCCTATGCCAAAAAAGCCGTTGCTCAGTACGAGATCTTAGAGGACAGATATATTTCAAAGGATAGTGACAAAGAAAGATTCTCTGTATCTACTCAGCACTATAACTTCTCTATTAAGGCTTTTACTGATGTTATCAAGAAAAGTGATCCGGAGAAGTTCGTTTTTGCTATCCATGAGACCAAGACAAGAGAAGTTTTGGAGGATGTCAGATCACTTAAGAGTGAGGTAGGAATAATCTCTTTTTCCGGAGCCAATGAGGGAATCATGAAAAAACTCTTCAAGGAATATCAGCTTGAGTTTACTCCTCTTATGAGAAGAGAAACCTATGTATATGTTTGGAAAGACCACGAGCTTGCAGGTAGAAAGAGCATATCCATAGAAGAAATGAGAGATTATCCATGTGTGTCTTTTGACCAGACTGATGATAACAGTAATTTCTATCTGACAGAGGAGGCTATGGCAGACTATGACTTTCCTAAGATGATAAAGTCTG
The DNA here is from genome assembly GCF_001858005.1 of Butyrivibrio hungatei. Taxonomy (NCBI): domain Bacteria; kingdom Bacillati; phylum Bacillota; class Clostridia; order Lachnospirales; family Lachnospiraceae; genus Butyrivibrio; species Butyrivibrio hungatei. The sequence continues at coordinate 997,085 of NZ_CP017831.1, forward strand.
ATGACAGAGCAACTACAATGGAGATCATTGCTGAGCTTGGAGGATATTCAATTGGTTCAGGAATGCTTACAGGAGACGATGTTATCCTTGGAGGAATGGTGGCGATCAAGCTTGAGGAAGAGGATCCTCTTACAATCGGCTATATCACAAGAAGGGGAAGTGTCTTATCTTCATATGGAGAAGCTTATGTGGAGGAGCTTCTTAAGTACAAGGAAATCTGCGGGTGATAAAGGCTGTTTATCACAGACAATAAATATCCCGTAATTTGCAGATACTACGCGGCATGATATTATTCATCTCGATAGATGATAAGTAATCATTAACTCTGCCGATAAGGTTTGTTTAATTTCATTTATGAGATGGACGTGTTAGTATCATATCATCAAATAACGGATACGAAATCAAATCAAGATAAATGGAGGAAAAAAAACAATGGCAGACATCAAAGAAAGCGCATTAGAACTTATCGGGGGAACACCACTTCTTAAACTTAATGGTTATAGTAAGAATGCAGGAGTAACAAATGCAACAATTCTTGCAAAGCTTGAGTATTTAAATCCAGCAGGATCAGTTAAAGACAGAGTAGCTCTTAGCATGATCGAGGATGCTGAAAAGAGTGGTAAGTTAAAACCAGGGGCAACAATCATCGAGCCTACTTCAGGAAATACAGGAATCGGTCTTGCAGCAGTTGCAGCAGCTAAGGGATACAAAGCAATCCTTACACTGCCAGATACAATGAGTGTTGAGAGAAGAAATCTTCTCAAGGCATACGGCGCAGAGATTGTTCTTACAGAAGGTGCCAAGGGAATGAAGGGAGCAATTGCCAAGGCAGAAGAGCTCAATGGTCAGATTGAAGGATCAATCATTCTTGGTCAGTTCGTAAACCCAGCAAACCCAGCCGTACACAAAGCTACAACTGGTCCTGAGATCTGGAAGCAGACAGATGGTAAGGTAGACATCTTCGTAGCTGGTGTAGGTACAGGCGGAACAGTTACTGGCGTAGGTGAATACTTAAAAGAGCAGAATCCTAACGTTAAGGTTGTTGCTGTAGAGCCAGCAACCAGCCCAGTTCTTTCACAGGGCACAGCAGGACCTCACAAGATTCAGGGAATTGGTGCAGGATTTGTTCCTGATACACTTAACACCAAGATCTATGATGAAGTAATCGCTATCGAAAACGAAGATGCATTTGCAGAAGGCAAGAAATTTGCTATATCAGAAGGTATCCTCGTTGGTATTTCATCAGGTGCTGCACTTAAGGCTGCTACTATCCTTGCACAGAGAGAAGAGAACAAGGGTAAGAATATCGTAGTTCTTTTACCAGATTCTGGTGACAGATATCTTTCCACACCACTATTTGCCGACTAATATATATTCTTTGAACATCCATAGACTGTTCATAATCTATTGCTCCGAAGCTCATTTGCCCCGGAGCAATAATTTTATCCAGATGTTTTAGGAGACGACCATGGGAAAATATAACTCTTTACGAATAGCTGTGATGTGGTATTATTTGTAAAAATAATACTTTTTTGCGTTAAAGGGGTAATGCACATGACTATATTACAGCTTAAGTACGTTATTGCCATAGATGAGGAATGCTCTATGAGGAAGGCAGCGGATAGACTCTATGTTTCGCAGCCGGGACTTTCAAGTGCAGTCAGAGATCTTGAGAATGAGATCGGGATCCAGATCTTTGAGAGAGTACATAATGGAGTTGTGACTACTCCTGCTGGTTCCAGCTTTATTGCTTATGCCAGACATGCGGTAGAGCAGTTTGAGAAGGTTGAAGAAAAATATCTTAATTCAAGGACAGAGAAGCCTACTTTTTCTGTATCTATGCAACATTACACTGTTGCTGTTAATGCCTTTATTGATACTGTAAAAGAGTTTGATCTTGAGGAGTATCAGTACTTTATCAGAGAGACTCAGACTAGCGAAGTTATTGAGGACGTTAAGACCATGAGAAGTGAGGTTGGTGTTATTGCCCTTTCTGACTTTAACAAGAATACATTCAAAAAAGTCTTTGTGGATGCTTCTCTTGAATTTCATGAGCTCTTTACTCGTGATACCTACGTATATATGAGAAAAGATCATCCATTGGCCGGACAGGATGAGATATCCCTTGAAGAACTCAAGGACTACCCTTGCATGGTATTTGATCAGGGAGACAATAACTCTTTTTACTACAGAGAAGAAGCCCTTGCTACCTATGATTACAAGAAGGTCATCAGCACCAACGAAAGAGCTACATCTATTGAGCTTATGCTGGGACTTAATGGTTACGCAGTTGGCGCTGCTATGCTGGGGGAGAGCCTTAATGAATCTGAGCTTACAGCTATCAAGCTAAAAGAGGACGAGACTCTTACCTTTGGCTACATCACCAGAAAGGGCAGTGAACTTTCTGAAATGGGACAGGCGTTCGTAGAAAAGCTTGAAGCATACAAGGAAGACTGATAGAGATCTATAAGATGATGGTGAGATGATCACTGCTTATAGAGCTTCCTGTATTCTCTTGGCGAATAACCAGTGATGTCATGGAAGGTCTTGTTAAAAGCTGTGGTTGACTGAAAGCCTGCCTGAAACGCACATTCTGTGATTGATATGCTCTCATCAAGAAGAAGTGATGCCGCGCTCCTGACACGTATATTTGCCAGGTATGCTGGAAAAGACATGTTCATATGCTGTTTAAAGAGCTTTGAAAAATAGTAGGTGCTAAGTCCGATCTCTTTTGCTACCTCTGACTGAGTTATGTTATCAGAGGAGTTTTCCATGATATAGTTGCAGGCAGCATGAATATATTTCCAGCTTCTCTTGCGGGAAACAAGATCATCAGATGTTTCTTTCTTGGCTTCGGCAAGGACATGGTTACCAATCTTTAATAAAATATCATAGATACACAGCTTACACTGAGTCTCGGAAAGAGGATCAGAAAGTTCGTGTATCTTTTTTATTTCCAGAATTTCTTGGGTTATGTATTTTGCAAGTTCAGGTTCCTTTGAGGCTGAAATGTAATGGCAGTCGTATAGGAATCTGGAAATTGAGACAAGATCCAGGCTGTTCTCAATAATTGCAGATGAGAACTGGACAAAAAGAGCTGCATTATCAGGAATAGACACTGTCTCATGGATCTGATGAGGCCAGATCAAAAGCACATCCCCTTTTTTTAATTCATAGAAGGTATCACTTACACGATACCTGCAGCCGTCTTTGAGTATGATAGTAAACTCGGCAGCGTTATGCCAGTGAGGTGGATATGTCACGGGGCATCCGTTTTTGACTACATATATATTTGAAGGTGTATTAAATTGTATTTTTTCTTTTCTTGCGTTTCCCATGGAATAATAATAACAAAAAATGGGCAAAAATTGGCAAAAAATATATATCAATTTAAAAAGATGCGGGACTAGAATGATACTACAAATGTAGGTAGTTTCAGCATTTTATGTGGAGTGGGATTATTATGAAAAGAAAAGAGATCGATTTTACACAGGGAAGTCCATTAAAGCTTATACTTTCCTTCTACTGGCCACTGCTTCTTACCAGTATGCTTCAGCAGTTTTACAACTTTGCAGATACCTGGATAGTTGGCAAAGGCCTTGGAGACAATGCCCTTGCTGCTGTAGGTAACATGGGATCATTGTTTTTTCTGATAGTTGGTTTTTCCTTTGGACTTGCCAATGGATTTGCAGTACTTGTAGCTCAGAGCTATGGAGCCAAAGATATTGAGACTTTAAAACACAGATTTGCAGGAGTAATAGAACTTGGCGTTGTTTTGGCAGTGATCTTGTCTGTAAGTAGTGTCGCATTTTTGCCCTATGCATTAAGACTTTTAAGGACAGATGAGCTTATCATTGCTGATAGCTTAAAGTATGGATATATCGTCTTTGGCGGGCTTTCGGCCGGTATATGCTACAATATTTCTGGGGCTATATTAAGGGCTTTGGGAGACAGCAGAACACCTCTTAAGGCTATTATCATTTCTTCAATCTTAAATCTTTCCCTGGATAGCCTGTTTATCTTTAAGCTTCACATGGGCGTTGAGGGAGCAGCCATTGCAACACTGTGCTCTCAGGTTATTTCATCCATCATATGTATTAATAGCCTTAGAAAGATGGAAGTTCTTAAATTACAAAAAGAGTATTTCATAAATGAAAAGAGAATTTTTTTGGACCTGCTTAAAAATGGTCTTCCTATGGCACTTATGAACTCCATCACAGCTATAGGCTGTATGGTAGTACAGTACTTTGTAAATGGATTCGGAGTTGTATACACAGCGGCTTATGCAGCTTGCAGCAAGTATCTGAATCTTTTCATGAATCCTGCAACAACAGCAGGAAATGCCATGAGTGCCTATACCAGCCAGAACTATGGTGCCGGCAGATATGACAGGATAAAACAGGGCTTTAAGGTATGCCTTGGAATCGCACTTACAGCCTACGTGCTCCTTGGCTCTGTTATGGTATTTATTCCAGATAAGCTTGCTGCGATCCTTTTATCAGGTGAAGAGCAGATAGGACTTGTGTGCCTGTTCCTTCCAAGATGCGGCATTATGATGATCTTTTTAAATATATTATTTGTAGTCAGAAGTGCCGTTCAAGGTATGGGTAAGCCAATGCTTCCTATGCTTTCAGGTATTTTAGAGATGATCCTTAGGACCTTTGTTATTTCTTTCTTCATAGGAAGGATAGGATTCAAGGCTACAGCTTATACAGAGATAAGCGCTTGGCTCGGGGCACTTTTTGTGAATGGGTATGCACTTTACATCTCACTTATGCCACTTCTTAGACAGAGCAAAGAAGAAAGAAAAAATGAGAGGGTTATATTAAATAGTCATGCATAACATAGTAGCAAATTAAAGAGGATTGCTCCACAGATGCAGTTCTGTGACAAAGTAATAGATTCAATAGAAAAAGCTAAGAAAGAGGTATGAAATGGGACATTTTAATAATTTTAAGACTACAGTGTATTGCGTAGCTCAGATCTTAGAGAGAATGGATCTTGAAACGCTTAAAAAGCAGTATGACTTCATTGAGAAGTATGTTGGTCTTGATAAGGTCTATCTTGAGCCATACAGAGAAGGGCACTGGGTAGACAAGGACAAGATGAAGAGCTTTATCGAGTTCTTTAAAGAGAGAAATGTTGAGGTTGCGGGCGGATTTACAACAGTTGTGCCTGACCTTGATAAGGAAGATGAAAAGAGACAGAGACTTTTTGGTACCTTCTGTTACACAAATCCAAAGATGAGGGAGTACATTCAGAAGGTTTCTGAGTACTGTGCAGAGCAGTTTGATGAAGTTATTCTTGATGACTTCTATTTTACAAACTGTACCTGTGAGGATTGCCTCAAGGCTAAGGGAGATAAGTCCTGGGTAGAGTTTAGAAAAGAACTTATGAAGGATGTTTCTGAGAATCTTGTAGTAGGACCAGCTAAAAAGGTTAATCCTAATGTCAAGATGATCATCAAGTTCCCTAACTGGCGTGAATCTTACCATGCAACGGGCTATAGACCTGACGTTGAAAAAGACATTTTTGACATGGTCTACACAGGAACTGAGACAAGAGCCAGTGCCTACCAGGATCAGCACCTTCCAACATATCTTAGTTACAGCCTGGTTAGATGGATGGATGATGCCAGCGGCGGCAGAAATCATGGCACTTGGTTTGACACTTATCAGTGCTGGCCAGTTGATGACTATCTTGAGCAGGGCTATCTTTCAGCCTTTTCCAAGCCTGAAGAGATAACTCTTTTCCAGTGGACAGATCTTTTTGAAAATAAGCTTGTAACACCTCTGGGACTACAGTTTAAGAGAATCGACAAGATGCTTGATAGAACTGGCAAACCAGTGGGAATTCCAGCTTACATTCCATATGCATCACAGGGTGAAAATCACGTTGAAGACTTCCTTGGAATGCAGGGCTTTGCTCTTTATCCAACACCTCTTTTCCCTGAGAGTGGAAGTGTTCTTGTAACAGAGAGTTCCCTTTGTGATGAAAAGATATTTGAAAAGCTTAAAGATTTCCTTATTAAGGGTGGCAAGGCCTTTGTAACACCAGGCTTTATGGCAAAGGCCCCAGAAAAGGAGTGGAAGGATCTTAGTAGTGCATATCTTACAGGTAGAAAGCTGTCTGTTACCAGATACTATAAAACTGATGATCCTGCAGGATATCTTGAAAATGTAGAGCCGGTTCTTTTCGCTGATATCCAGCATTCAAACAATATGTCATGGTCACTTTTAAATGGAGGAGCAGGGGAGTATCACACATCTCTTTTCCTTAAGGATGGCTATGGCAAGGGACAGATGTATCTTGTTAATATTCCTGAGAATCCATCAGAACTGTCTAGAGTGCCAGTGTGGGCGTTTGATGCCATTAAGCCAGTGTTTAACTATGGCGGTGTATATGTATCAGCACCAAATGTGTCTGTTTTCCACTATGATAATGATATGGTTATCCTCTATGCTCATGTTACAGGACAGGCTCATCCAGTCCATGCTACGATCCATGTACAGAGTGAGAATGCCAAGATTACTCAGTATTTTGATGGTTGGTATCCATTTAAAGAAAAAGAGCTTGAGCTTCAAAAGAGAGAATTTGGCTATGATTTACAGAAAAACACTGAGCTTGTGGCTGATGTTATTCTTAACCCAGGTGAATTCTACGAATTTAAAATACAAAAATAATTAACAATTAAGCTCTCCTATGTGTGTATAATGTAAAACATATATACAGAGGAGAGCATTATTATGAATAAAAAGACTATCTTACCTATCATGCTGGCAGCAGCTCTTTTAACAGGATGTGCTACTAAGGCAGAGCCTGTTGATAAGGAGTTTACAAATGCGGACAGCAGCACAGAAGCTTCTACTGAGGCGGCTTTAGCAGTAGCAACTGCTGATTCAAGTGACCCAATAGATATCACTTGTCAGGAAGATATAAATAAGTACATTGAAGTTGAGACTATAGCACCTATATATGAGACTAGAAAGAGTACAGAGACTGCTACAAACTTCGAAGGACAGTGGAAGCAGACAAACAATCACTCATCAATTGGCGGAGATATCACTATCAGTGATCAGGACAAGGAGAAGTTTAGTTTTACTGGTGAATTCTGGTATTTTTCTCATACAGGAGATGCAGAGGGAGTAGCGTACTTTGTTTCTGACAATACAGCTATCTTTAAGGATGAAGAATATGACGGATATATCTTTTTCCATATGAATGATGGCGAATTGTTTGTTGGATGCGCCGGAACAGCTGGTATGATGGGAATGGCTGTATCACCAAATGGTGAATACACAACTGGCGAAGTGGTACATACCAATGAAGGGATCATGGAAGAGACATATACAGATAATGAGCTTAAGCTTATTAAGGAACTTATTTCTGAGGATGAGTACAAAGATGTCTTTGAATTTAGCACAGATGAAGGCGTTGTAAGTCTCTATGATGACAAAGCCCTTGGAGATGGAGCCAAGTGCAAATATGTAGATTCCTTTGTGCCAACCATGGGCGGACTTGGATATGAGCTTGTCCTTGTAGAAGATGGACGCGCATATATTCTTTTGCACAATTATTCAGAGGATATTTTTTATACTAATGATACAAACTGGACAAGTCAGGAACTTCCTGAAGTAAGTCTTGAATAAAAATGTTTTATATTAATGAAGGAGCGGATCATGAAAATAGTAGTAGCAGATACCGATAGCGTAGGATCAGATATGGACTACACCCTCTTTGATGAACTGGGTGAGTGCACATATTATGGCGACAAGATAACAGATGACAATGCAGCTGAGAGACTTAAGGGTGCCAAGGTTCTTATGATCAATAAAAGTGCCATTACCGACAAGATTCTTGATGATGCGCCTGACCTTGAGCTTATTTGCGAGTTCGCAACAGGCTTCGACAATGCAAATATAGAAGCCTGCAATAGACATGGTGTTAAGGTTGCAAATGTAGTCAACTATTCAACTATGTCAGTAGCACAGCATACTTTCGCACTTCTTTTTTACCTTATGGAGAACTGCAAATATTATGATGAGTTTGTAAAGAGCGGAAAATACGCTAACCAGCCACATTTCTGCTGCCTTGATATTCCATTTAATGAGCTAGATGGCAAGACCTATGGAATTGTTGGAATGGGTAATATAGGTAGAAAGGTTGCAGAGATTGCGACTGCTTTTGGGGCAAAGGTTATTTTCTATTCTGCTTCAGGAAAGAGTACCTGCACAGATTACGAGAGAGTAGAGTTTGACGAGCTTCTTAGTCGTTCTGATGTGGTATCTCTTCACTGCCCACTTAGTGACAGAACTAGAAACCTCTTTAATAAAGATGCATTTGACAAGATGAAGAAGAATGCAATCCTTATTAATGTAGCAAGAGGAGCTGTAGTCAGCGAGCAGGATCTCTATGATGCACTTGTAGAAGGAAAGATCGCGGCAGCAGGCCTTGATGTACTTAATCCAGAGCCTATGGCTAAGGATTCACCACTTCTTAAGATTCAGGATAGTGGCAAGCTCTTTGTAACACCTCACATGGCCTGGGCCAGCACAGAAGCTAGAAAAAGATGCCTCGAAGAAGTAAAAAAGAATGTACAGGCGTGGCAGAAGGGCGAACCAAGGAATATAGTAAATTGATATGTTATTTGGCGACTTGGAAAACTAAGTCGCCGATTTTTTTATGATATGCTTTGATAAATGAATGATCTATGGATTGTCAGTGTTTTCTTGAATCTAAGGCGTGTGCCTTGACGTTATCTTGGAAATTATGGGAACGCCTTGAAGTTAACATAAAATTTTTTTAAAAAAAATTGAAAAAAGTACTTGCATTATTTTTGTCTTTGAGATAATATAAACAAGTCGCCGCGATACGGCGGTCGACAAAAGCTAGTAAGCCTCGTTGGTCAAGCGGTTAAGACGCTGCCCTCTCACGGCAGAATCAGCGGTTCGATTCCGCTACGAGGTACTGACTTGAGCAGAGCACTTGGTGAGGTTCTTTCAAACCTAGTGCGAGCCATGGGGATGCACTTGACGAGGTTTTCTCGAGTCTAGTGCAGTATCCCAGTGAGAACAGCCCAACCCGAGATCTCAACTATCTGATAGTTGAGATTATTTTTTTATCAAATATAAATATCTTTGAAATTTCTGTTGATGAAAAGATTCAGATTTTCTATCGAATAAGAAGTAATTCAAATTTTTTTGTTGAACAAAAGCGCTTCCATAAGGATGCGCATGCGTGCAATAAGAATGTGTTGTAAAAATGCAATTTGGTTGGTGTGAACATGTCGCGAAAAGTGCAATTTGGTTGGTGCGAACATGTCGCGACTGACATGCTTTTTATTTAATGTTCTATTTTTTTATTTTCTAAGTATTCGGCACGGACAGTGCGTCTTTAGATTATTTGTGGATATTCATCCAAAAGAATCCTCATTTATTTTTTTATGCAGTGAAAGAGGTGAGAGAAGACTTGCATCTTTGCTGTTAGATTGCAAAAAGGAGAGTGTGCATACAGAAATATGAGTATTGATTATTATCTTGCGAAAAAATATGAGATAAAAAAGAGAATTGAATTATTAAAAGAGGAGATATCGCATGCCCCGGCTGGTTCAATAGTTCCCTTGAAGAAAAATGGCCATTATAGATGGTACCATCAAAAGAAGAATAAGAATGGCGGCTATGAACGAAAGTACCTTAATAAGAAAGATGTCGAGCTTGCAAGGAAGCTGGCTAAGAAGGCTTATTCCAAAGCTCTTTTACGAGATAAAGAAAATGAGCTTAGCTGTATTGAGGCATATATTAAAAGGCGAAAATGCACTGATTATGCCTCTTTGATCGAAGAAAATTCACCGTACCGCTCACTCATATTGGGTGATGGCTGGGGTGATGAGGCATATGAACGCAGCGGTTTTCATCCAGAAAACCTTATAGTAAAGGCTCCGAAAGGACAATACGTGAGGTCCAAGTCGGAAGCACTAATAGCTAACGAACTTTTTGAACAAGGTATTTCTTATAGATATGAATGTCTTCTAGACATTGACGGAATCGCGTTTTATCCGGACTTTACTATCAGGAACGATGTTACTGGCGGAATTATTATTTGGGAACATTTTGGACTAGCTGATGATGCGGCTTATTTTGACAATATGATGCGCAAGATATCTCTTTATATGAAAAATGGGTATATTCCGGGCGTGAACCTTATCATGACTTTTGAAACAAAGCGGCATCCTTTGACAATTGATGATGTTAGGAAGGTGATAGCGCTATATCTGAAAGAATAGGTTATTTTGTATTGCTGTGGGATTGCTGAAGTATTCTGCGGTATTGCTGAAGTATTACTGCGGTATTGCTGAAGTATTACTGCGGTATTGCTGAAGTCCTTTGAGATGGTATCAAAATAGCTAGAATAAGTGCAATGGTATTACGAGAGCTCTGCGGAGTGATACTAAAAATGCAAGATAAACCTTAATGGTATTACAAGAGCTATACGTAGTAATACTAAAAAGGCAAGAAAAGAGTGAATGGTATCCCTTGAATCCGTGCAAGTGATACCAAAATAGCTAGATAAAGCATAATGGTATTATAGGCGTTTTGTGGAGTGATACTAAAAATGCAAGATAAACCTTAATGGTATTACAAGAACTATATGTAGTAATACTAAAAAGGCAAGAAAAGAGTGAATGGTATCCCTTGAATCCGTGCAAGTGATACCAAAATAGCTAGATAAAGCATAATGGTATCATAGGCGTTTTGCGGAGTGATACTAAAAATGTAAGATAAACCTTAATGGTATTACAAGAGCTATACGTAGTAATACTAAAAAAGGCAAGAAAAGAGTGAATAGTATCCCTTGAATCCGTGCAAGTGATACCAAAAGAACTAGCTAAAGCATAATGGTATTACAAGAAATTAATACAATGATACTAAGCAAGTAGAAAAAAGAAAAATGGTATTACTGAAGTTTGCAGCAGTGGTACTAAAATAGGAATATATAAGAATATGGTATCACTTGCTTTTGCATCAAGCATACCAAAACATGCAAAAAACAAGCTAATAGTATTACCCGAGAAAAAATACAGTGATGACAAATGAATCTCAAGGTGATAAAATAGTAGCCCTTGACGAAAATGCGTTATTGTGGTATTGTCGATATGGTAAATGTTAAGTGGGCTTGAAGAAAGCCCACTTTCTTTATGTATTTAGATAAGATTTATGTATTCATATGTAAATCATGTTTCAGATTATGAATATATGAATCGAAGGATGAGGTTTAATTCATGAAGAAAAATGAAATCGAGAAGAAAACCGAGGAACTTTTAGTTCCTATAGCCGAGGCTAACGGCGTCACGATCTATGACGTTGAATATGTCAAAGAGGCTGGTGAATGGTATCTTCGTGCCTACATTGACAGAGAAGGCGGAGTGGATATCAACAAGTGCGTTGATGTAAGTCATGCTTTATCTGATGCATTAGACGCAGATGACTTTATTGAAGATGCTTATACTCTTGAGGTTTCAAGTCCAGGACTTGGAAGACAGCTCAAGAAGGACAGACATTTTGCAAACAGTATCGGACAGAATGTAGAGTTCAAGCTCTTCAAGGCCAGAGATGGGGTTAAGGAGTTTGCTGGTACGCTTAAGAGTTTTGACAGCGATAGCGTAACCGTAACTATAAATGACAAAGATGAAAACTTTTTAAGAAAAGAGATATCAGTGATTAAGCTTGCTTTGGATTTTTGATCCAAGCGTAAAAAAGGAGATTACGATGAGTAAAGAATTAATGGATGCCCTTGATCTTTTAGAAAAGGAGAAGAACATCAGCAAGGATTCTCTGTTTGATGCAATCGAGAATTCACTTATCACAGCTTGCAAGAACAACTTTGGCAGAGCTGAAAATATCAGAGTAGAAGTTGACAGAAACAACTGTGACTTTAAGTGCTATGCAGACAAGACTGTAGTTGAGACTGCTGATGATGTTATGGATCCTCAGATTGAGATCTCACTTGATGATGCCAAGAAGATCACCAAGAAGGCAAAGGTGGATGACGTTGTAGCAGTTCCTCTTAATTCTAAGGAGTTCGGACGTATCGCTACACAGAATGCCAAGAACGTTATCCTTCAGAAGATCCGTGAGGAAGAGCGTGGTGCTATCTACAATGAGTATTTTGAGAAAGAGCATGACATCGTTACTGGTGTTGTTCAGAGATTCATTGGCAAGAATGTTAGCATTAACCTTGGAAGAGCAGATGCTATCCTCAATGAGAATGAGCAGGTAAAGGGAGAGGTTTACAGACCTACATCTCGTATCAGAGTATATGTCCTTGAAGTTAAGAATGGTTCAAAGGGACCAAGAATTCTTGTTTCAAGAACTCACCCAGATCTTGTAAAGAGACTCTTTGAGCAGGAAGTTGCTGAGATCCAGGACGGAACAGTTGAGATTAAATCAATCGCTAGAGAGGCTGGAAGCCGTACTAAGATTGCAGTTTATTCTAACAACCCTAACGTAGATGCAGTTGGTGCATGCGTAGGTGTTAACGGAGCAAGAGTAAATCTTATCGTTGATGAACTCGGCGGTGAGAAGATCGATGTTATCAACTGGGATGAGAACCCTGGTAACCTTATTCAGAATGCTCTTTCACCTGCCAAGATCGTTGCAGTATTTGCTGATCCTGACGAGAAGAGCGCTAAGGTAGTAGTTCCTGACTATCAGCTTTCACTTGCTATCGGTAAGGAAGGTCAGAATGCTAGACTTGCTGCTAGACTTACAGGTTACAAGATCGATATAAAGAGTGAGACACAGGCTAAGGATGCTCCAGGATTCCGTATGGAAGACTATCTTGATGACGAAGATTACGATGAGTACGAAGAGGGCGAGTATGAAGAAGGCGATGTAGAGTCTTCTGATGCTGAAGTTGAGGAATAATATGCAAAAAAAGATTCCGATGAGAAAATGCGTCGGCTGCGGTGAAATGAAAGAGAAAAAAGAGATGATCAGAGTCATCAAGACTCCTGAGGACGAGATTGTTCTTGATACCACAGGTAGAGCTAATGGCAGGGGAGCATATATCTGTAGCTCCAAGGAATGTCTTTTGAAAGCAGTCAAGAACAAAGGACTTGAGAGATCTCTTAAGGCTCAGATACCAGCAGACGTGCTTGAGCGAATGGAAAAGGAGCTTGGCTAAGATATTGGATTCTAACAAGATATATTCTATGCTGGGGCTATGTATGAGAGCTGGCAAGCTAAAGAGCGGCGAATTTGCCTGCCTTGAAGCTATCAGGAAAAAGACAGCAGTGCTGGTGATCGTAAGTGAAGATGCTTCAGATAATACTAAAAAGCAGTTTAGAGATAAATGTAGTTATTATAACGTTCCAATCTACTTCTTTGGCAACAAAGATGACTTGGGACATGCAATTGGTAAGGACGTTCGAACGAGTCTGGCTGTAACAGACCAAGGTTTGGCTAAGACCCTCATAAAGGACTTACTTCTAGAAAAAAGTACGGAGGAAATGTGAATGGCAAAAATTAAAATATCCGAACTTGCAAGCGAGCTTGGATGCGACGCAAAGGAGCTGATAAGCGTTCTGCAGGAGAAAGGCATAGAGGCAAAACGTTCGAATAGTTCTATCGAGGAAGCTGATGCAGAGATAGCAAGAAAGCACTTCAAGGGTGGGGCTACCAAGGTGGCAAAGGCACCTGCAGAGAGCAAGGGCGCTCCAAAGGAAGCTAAGAAAGAAGCTCCAAAGGAAGAGCCTAAGCAGGCAGCTGGCGATGAGCCAAAGAAAAAGAAGAGCAAGATCATCATGGTTACCAATGCTGGTAATTCCAAGATGGGTGGATACAATAACGGCCAGAACGGCGGAAATAATAACAATAACAACCAGCGCCGTGATAATGGTGGCAATAGAAATGGTGGAAACAATAACGGCAGAAGAGGAACTTTTGCTCAGTCACAGAATGTTTACCATCCAATCAAGCCTTTAACAGCTCCATCACAGCTTGATAGCTATGATAACGTTGTATCAAAGACACCAGCTCCTAAGCCAGCACCAAAGAAGGAAGCTCCAGTTCAGACTCAGGCAGCTCCAGAGGTTAAAGAGCAGGTACAGGAGAATGTACAGCCTAAGGCTCCAGCAAGAGAGCAGAATACAGCTCCTGCGCAGAATGATAGAAATAGAGATAACAGAAACTTCCGTCAGAATGGGGACAGAAACAATGGACCTAGAAATGACAGAGGCGATAGAAATAATTTCCAGAATAGAAACAATGGAAATGGTGGAAACGGTGGATTCCGCAGAGATGGTCAGAACAATTCCTTTGGCGGACCAAGAGGCGGCCGTGATAATCAGGGCGCTCAACAGGGCGGCGGTAAGTTCGGCGGCAGAAACGATAGAAATGATAGAAACGACAACAGATTTGGCGGAAACAAGTTTGATAAGGGTTCATCCAGAAACAACAGCTTTGCTGATGCACCTGTAAAAGAGGGTGGAAGCCACAGAGACGAAGAGAGACGTCGTATCGGACAGGAAAAGGATAAGAGAAACAAGAAGGATCTTGCTTACGAGCAGGAAGAGATGATGCCAAGAAGTAAGAGAGTCGGCAGATTCATTAAGCCTGAGGTTAAGAAGGTAGAAGAGCCTGAAGAGCAGATCAAGGTTATCTCAATCCCAGAGAAGGTTTCCATTAAGGAACTTGCTGAGAAGATGAAGATGCAGCCATCAGTTATCATCAAGAAACTGTTTATGGCTGGTCAGGTTTCAACAGTTAATACAGAGCTTACATATGAGGAAGCTGAGAATATAGCTATCGATTACGATATCATCTGCGAGAAGGAGATTCCTGTTGATGTTATCGAAGAGCTTCTTAAGGAGGATGAGGATGCACCAGAGACTCTCAAGAAGAGACCTCCTGTTGTCTGCGTAATGGGTCACGTTGACCATGGTAAGACATCACTTCTTGATGCAATCCGTAAGACAAGTGTTACTGATAGAGAGGCCGGTGGTATCACACAGAGAATCGGTGCTTACATGGTATCAGTAAATGATCAGAAGATCACATTCCTTGATACTCCTGGTCACGAAGCTTTCACAGCTATGCGTATGCGTGGTGCTAATTCTACAGATATCGCTGTACTTGTAGTTGCAGCTGATGACGGAGTTATGCCACAGACAATAGAAGCTATCAACCATGCTAAGGCTGCAGAAGTAGAGATCATTGTAGCTGTTAACAAGATTGATAAGCCAAATGCGAATATTGACAGAGTTAAGCAGGAAATGACTGAATACGGTCTTATTTCTACTGATTGGGGCGGAACAACAGAGTTCGTACCTGTTTCAGCTAAGTCAGGTGAAGGTATTGAAGACCTTCTTGAGACTATCATTCTTACTGCTGATATCCTTGAGCTCAAGGCTAACCCTGACAGAGAGGCAAGAGGTCTTGTACTTGAAGCTAGACTTGATAAGGGCCGTGGCCCTGTTGCAAACGTTCTTGTTCAGAAGGGTACACTTCATGTAGGTGACTTCATTTCTGCGGGAGCAAGCTCAGGTAAGGTTAGAGCCATGGTTGATGATAAGGGTAACAAGCTCAAAGAAGCTCGTCCTTCACAGCCAGTTGAGATCCTTGGTCTTTCAGATGTTCCTAATGCCGGTGAGGTATTCCTTGGACATGAGACTGACAAGCAGGCTAAGCAGTATGCTAATACATACCTTCAGCAGCACAAGAAGGATCTTATTGAAGAGACAAAGGCAAAAATGTCTCTTGATGATCTCTACTCCAAGATTGAAGAGGGTAGACTTCAGGAACTTAACATCATCATCAAGGCTGACGTTCAGGGTAGCGTAGAGGCCCTCAAGCAGAGTCTTCTTAAGCTTTCAAATGATGAAGTTGTTGTTAAGGTTATCCATGGTGGTGTTGGTGCGATCAATGAGTCTGATGTAACTCTTGCAGCAGCATCAAACGCTATCATCATCGGATTTGATGTTCGTCCTGATGCAACAGCTAAGAGTATGGCTGAACATGAAGGCGTTGAGATCAAGCTTTACAAGGTTATCTACCAGGCTATCGAAGAAATCGAGTATGCTATGAAGGGTATGCTTGCTCCTATCTATGAGGAGAGAGTTACTGGTCATGCAGAAGTTAGACAGATCTTCAAGGCTTCTAAGGTTGGTAACATCGCTGGTTCCTTCGTTAAGGACGGTATCATCAAGAAGGATTGCAAGGTTCGTATCTCTAGAGACGGCGAGCAGATCTTCGAAGGTGATCTTGCTTCTCTTAAGAGATTCAAGGATGACGTCAAGGAAGTTAAAGAAGGCTTTGAGTGTGGTCTTGTATTTGATGGCTTCGATCAGCTTCACGAAGGCGATATGGTAGAAGCTTACGAGATGGTAGAGGTTCCAAGAACTTGATGCGAGAGCAGAACTTCCGTATGTAAGAGGAATTTTATGAGAAAAAACAGTAATAAAAATAAAAGAATAAACGGTGAAGTTCAGAAGGTTATTTCTGAAGCAATCCGTTATAGTAAAGACCCAAGGATCAGTCCCTTTACATCTGTTATGGATGTAGAGGTTGCCCCTGACCTTAAGACATGCAAGGTTTGGGTGACTGTTATGGGTAATGACGAGGATAGACTTAGAACTGCAGAAGGTCTTAAGAGTGCAGCAGGTTATATCCGTAGCACAGTAGCCAAGCAGCTCAATATGAGATATACTCCAGAGCTTAGATTTATCATGGATGATTCTATTGAGTATGCTATCAATATGTCAAAGATAATCGATGAAGTAACTGCTAAGGACAATGAGGCTAGAGCAGCTCGTGGAGAGGATATTGAAACTGAGTCAGATGACTTTGTTGATGAGGACTCTTTTGAGGAGGAAGAATGAAGATCGATCAGCTAATGGAAGGTGTAAAGACTGTTGGTATCAGCGGTCATATAAGACCAGATGGTGATTGCGTCGGTTCTTGTATGGGCATGTATCAGTATCTGTCCAAATGCTATCCAGATGCCAAGATTGACGTTTTTCTTGAGAGTATACCAGCAGAACTTACTTTTATCAAAGATGTTGAAAAGGTAAACCATGAGTTCATAACTGATGTAGACAGCTACGATCTTTTTATTGTTCTTGATTGTGGCAAAGACAGAACTGGTAAGGCAGAAGCCTTTGTGGACAGTGCAAAGAAGGTTGTTAACATCGACCATCATATCAGCAATCAGGGAACTGGTCATGAGAACTATATTGTTCCTACAGCTAGTTCAGCCTGTGAGCTTGTTTATGATGTGATCGATAATAGCAAACTTGATATTGATATAGCCAAGACTCTTTATACCGGAATGGTCACAGACACTGGTGTTTTCAAGTATAACAATACATCTCCAAAAACTATGCAGGTTGCGGCAGATCTTATTTCTTACGGCTTTGATTTTGGAAGCCTAATAGATCATGTTTTCTATGAAAAGACCTATATGCAGAATCAGATTCTTGGAAGAGCTCTTTTGGAAAGTATCATGCTCATGAACGGCAGATGTATAGTATCTGTTGTTTCCAAGCAGACAATGGAGTTCTATGGAGCTGTCAGCAGTGACCTTGATGGTATAGTCAATCAGATGCTCCTTACTATTGGAGTTGATTGTTCTGTGTTTATGTATGAGATCGAGCCTTTGGTCTACAAGGTGAGTCTTCGCAGTAATGGAGCAGTTGATGTTTCCAAGATTGCCCAGCTCTTCGGAGGTGGCGGCCATCAGAGAGCAGCAGGCTGCACAGTGAATGGAACACAGCACGACGTTATCAATAACATTACTAAATATATACACCAGCAGCTGTTTGAATGATCACATGAATAATAGCCACAAGATATATTATGTCTTGTGGCTTGTTTTATCACATTGGATAGGAAAAATATGAACCAGTATAACGGATTAATAAACATATATAAGGAGCCGGGCTTTACATCTAATGATGTTGTGGCTAAACTTAGGGGCATCCTTCATCAGAGAAAGATTGGCCACACAGGAACTCTTGATCCAGACGCTGTGGGAGTTTTGGTAGTGTGCCTCGGTACAGGGACCAAGCTTGTTGAGATGCTTACAGATCATGACAAGGAGTATATAGCTGTATGCAGACTGGGAGTTATTACTGATACTCAGGATATGTCTGGCAATGTACTTGAATCATCAGAGGTTCATGTGACCAAAGAGGAGCTCCACGAGGCGGTTAAGGCCTTTGTTGGAGACTATGACCAGATTCCTCCTATGTTTTCAGCTATCAAACAGGATGGCAAAAAACTCTACGAACTTGCAAGAGAAGGAATCGAAGTAGAAAGAAAACCAAGAAAGATCCATATAGATGCCATCACGATCCTTGATGATTCACATTTAGAGGATGAGCATATGTTTACTATGGAAGTAAAGTGCTCCAAGGGAACATATATCAGAACATTGTGTCATGACATCGGCCTTCGTCTCGGATGCGGCGCAGCAATGCAGCATCTTACAAGGACAAGAGTGGGCGCCTTTAATCTTGAGACAGCCTTTACTTTGTCACAGATTGAGCAGATGAGAGATGATGGAACTTTGATGGACAATATCCAATCCCCAGAGTTTATCTTTAGAGATCTTGATAAGGTTCACGTCAAGGATTCAGCAAGAGTTCTTTTGGAAAATGGTAATAGCTTCAGGAAGGACAACATTATAAATGAAGATCCTGAGGGAGTTAACGATACAGAGTATCTTGAAGAAATGCTTGAAGATGGCAATATGATCAGAGTATACGCTGAAGATGAGACATTCTTTGGAATATATAAATATGATGCAAGAACCAAGATGTTCAAGGTGGACAAGTTCTTTTTTGAGAAATGAGATATAAAAGATGCAGATAATCACAAGACTTGATGAACTGAATATAAATGAAAAAACAGCCATAGCAATGGGAAAATTTGATGGCATACATCTAGGCCACAAGAAGCTCCTTGATATGATTCTTGAGCAAAAGAAAAACGGTCTCAAAGCTACAGTGTTTACCTTTGAACCATCTCCTGAGGAGTTTTTTGTTGGACATACAGTTAGACAGCTCTTTACCAGAAATGAAAAGAGAAGAGCCTTTGAGAAGATGGGAATAGATATTCTTGTAGAGTTCCCGCTTACCGAGGCTACAGCAGCAACACCACCGGAGGATTTTGTAAGAAACATTCTTGTAGATGACTTAAATGCCAGGTACATAGCTGCGGGCACCGATGTTTCTTTTGGTGATAAAGGAAGTGGTAATCAGTTCCTTCTTAAGAATTTAAGTAAGGAACTGGGATTTGACCTATGGCTTATTGATAAGGTCATGATGGATGGCGAAGAAGTAAGTTCCACAAGAGTAAGAAACGTTGTTTCAGACGGAGATATGGATATGGTCAGAAGGCTTCTTGGCTATGACTATAGTATCAGTGGGATCGTTGAGCATGGAAGACATATTGGTCACACAATAGGCGTTCCAACAGTAAATATCTTTCCTCAAGATAATAAGCTCCTTCCTCCATTTGGCGTATATAGTAGCATTGTCGTGATAGATGGCTGCGAGTATAGGGGTATGACCAATATCGGCAGGAAACCTACTATTTCAGAGCATGAGAAGGTAGGCGTTGAGACTTATATCTATGACTTTGACGAAGACGTTTATGGTAAGGCAATAGAAGTAAAGCTCAAAGATTTTTTGAGACCGGAAATGAAATTTGACAGTATAGATCAGCTTAAGACTCAGATAGAAAATGATCTTAAGCTTGCAGCAAAATAATTAAGGCCTGGGACAGCAATGGAAAATCTGATAATCGCTACAAATGCAGTAATACCCTTTATTGTTTACATATTTCTTGGAGTTATCTCAAGGAGAATAGGACTTGTACAGGAAAAGTTTTTAAAAGAGCTAAATGGAGTAGTATTTAACGTCTTTTTTCCATTTATAATGTTCAACAATCTCTATGATGTGGACTTTACTGAGCTTAAAGGTGCGGGTTATGTGGGCTTTGCCTTTGCAGCCACCCTCGTGGTCATATTTGCCGTATTTTTTCTTGTTCCATTATTTGAAAAAGAAAATTCAAGACGCGGCGTTATAATGCAGGCAATCTTTAGGAGTAACTCAGTTCTTTTTGCGATTCCTCTGACAGAGAGTGTATTTGGAAAAGAAGGAGTGGTAATGGCTAGTATCATGGTAGCCTTTATCGTGCCTCTTTATAACATCACATCTGTGGCAATCCTTGAGTACTTCAGAGGTGGATCGGTATCACCAAATGTACTGGTAAAAAATATCCTTAAGAATCCTCTTATCATAGGAGCCATCGCAGGTATCTTATTTAATCTGATGCCTCTTAAGATGCCGGGATGCCTTACTGGACCTATATCCCAGCTTTGCAATATGGCAACTCCTTTATCTCTTTTTGTATTAGGAGGAACCCTTAAGGCTTCTGATATGAAGAAAAATGCAAAACCAATTGCTATAGGAACAGGGCTAAAGCTTCTTGTGATACCTAGTATCATAGTGACTATCATGTCTATGATCGGCTTTAGAGGTGCTGAACTTTTTGTTGTATTCTGCATGTTTGCAACCCCTGTTGCAGCGGCATCATATCCAATGGCACAGAGTATGGATGGAGACGCAGATCTGGCTGGAGAATACGTGGTAGTTTCCACTATTCTTAGTATTTTTACAATATTTGTGTGGATACTTGTATTAAAAGGATCATCACTCATATAAAAAATGTTTATATGTTAAAATAGTATTTGAATCGAATAATTCATTAAGGAGGTTTAATAAATGAATTACAAAGAAAGATATAATGAATGGCTTACAAACCTTTCTGATAGCGATCCGTTAAAGGCAGAGCTTCTTCAGATCAAGGATGATGACAAAGATATTGAAGAGCGCTTTTACCAGGATCTTGCATTTGGTACAGCAGGACTTCGTGGTAAGGTAGGCGCTGGAACTAATAGAATGAACTTTTTGACTGTCGGCAAGGCTTCACAGGGTATTGCTGATTATATTGTGGCTTCTGGCAAAGAAAATATGGAAAAGGGCGTTATCATTGCCCATGATCCTAGACATTTTTCAAAAGAGTTCTCTAAGCTTGCAGCAGGTATTTTTGCAACAAATGGTATCAAGGTTTACACATTCCCTGATCTTAGACCTACACCAGAGCTTGCATTTATGATCAGACGTCTTGGAACAGTATCAGGAATCAACATTACTGCTTCACACAACCCTAGAGAATACAACGGATACAAGGCATATTGGGATGATGGATGCCAGGTTTCATCTGAGATCGCAGATGGCATGACAGAGAAGATCAATGCAGTTGATATCTGGAATGGCATCAAGACTGGTGATTTTGATGCTCTTGTAAAAGAAGGCAAGATTACGATCCTTGGTGAAGAATACGACAGAGAATATCTTGATAAGATTGAGAAGATGGCTATTCATGAGGGAGATGAGCTTGATCTTTCTATTCCTCTTGTTTATACGCCACTTAACGGATGCGGTTCTATTCCATTTAGACAGATGCTTACAGATAGAGGGTTCAATAACTGGAAGATCGTTCCTGAGCAAGAAAATCCTGATCCTGATTTTACTACAGTTGGATATCCTAACCCAGAAGATCCTAAGGCATTCAAGCTTAGCGAGAAGTATGGTAAGGAATTTGGCGCTGAGCTCTTAATGGCTACAGATCCAGACTCAGACAGATTTGCTATTGAGATCAGAGATGCTGAGGGCAATTATATTCCTCTTAACGGTAACCAGACTGGATACCTTCTTGTTAACTATGTATTAGAGGGTAGAAAAGACGCTGGAACACTTCCTCAAAAGGGTGCTATGGTCAAGTCTATTGTTACATCAACACTTTCTACTATCATGGCTAAGGCTTATGGCGTAGAGATGTTTGAGACACTTACAGGATTTAAGAATATCTGCGGTAAGATCCCATATCTTCACGAGAATGGTTATACATACCTCTTTGGATATGAGGAGTCTGTTGGATACGCAGTTTGTGAGGATATCAGAGATAAAGATGGTATCTCAGCAGGTATGCTTGTTGCAGAAGCAGCAGCTTATTATAGAAAGCAGGGCAAGACACTCTGGGATGTCCTTCAGGAAATCTATGCTAAATATGGATTCTTTGCCGAGGACGAACCTAATATCGTACTTGAGGGTATTCCTGGAGCGCAGCGCATCCAGCGAATGATGAAGTACTTCAGAGAAAATCTTCCTACCTCTGTTGCAGGTGCCAAGGTTGATAAGGTTATCGACTATATCAACGGATATGAGGATATTCCAGCTCAGAATGCGATCAGGTTATTCCTTGATAACGGTTCATGGTTTGCTATCAGACCTTCAGGAACAGAGCCAAAGATCAAGTTCTATTTCTACTCAAATCAGGATTCAAGAGAGAATGCTCTTTTAGTTAATCAGAAGATAAAAGAGGAAATCTTTGCCCTGATCAACAGTGTAGAGTAAAATGGCATCTAATTTGCCAAAAAAGAAAAATAAGGTATCTTCTTTTACTGAAGTAGATATTTTAAAGAAAAGCAGCTAATAATATAATACGTAGTAACACAAGCAAAGTGGCTTTAGTGTTTTAGTTTTTATACAACTATTTTTTATGGAGGGTAGACATGGACGGAAAGAAATTATATAAAAGCAATGATAGAAAGATCTGTGGAGTTTGCGGAGGTATTGCCGAATATTTTGGAATTGATCCAACAATCGTAAGACTTGTATGGGCACTCACAACATTCGGTGGAGGAGTTGGCATCGGGGCTTATATCATCGCAGCGATTGTTATGAGTGATGCTCCTGATTACACAGAATAATTTCACTAACCTTATATAGAGCTAAGCGTATTAACTTAGCTCTATTTTTATGCGAATTTGTAATAAACTAAGTGCTCAAAAAAGCCTTGATTTATGAGTGTTTAGTATATATAATAAGAAACTGTTACTGCTTGTTACAAAAATAGTAACAATAATGGGAGTAAATAAAGGAGGAGAAATGGCGCAGGAGAAAAATGTTGGGGAAGAAAGATGCCTCTATACAGCAGATGAAATCTTAGAGCCACGTGAAAAGGAAAAGTGGAATTTACTTGCTATATTTCTGATCACTGCGGCAGTCATTTTGGGAGATATTTTTGCTCCGATTCCATGGTGGGTCAAAGTACTAGCTACATTATTTGCAATTGGAGTAAACTTGCATTTTGTTGATGAAATACGTTTTGGAATCAGTATGGCAAAAGACCTGTCAGCAGCAGATTGCATTTTCAGAGCATTTGAACCAGACCTTGGTGTAAAAAATGTTTCCTATTCAAGAGAGTATAGTAAATATCATTGTCTTGATAGAATAAGGAAAGATGTTACAGACCCTGATGGAATAGCGAAAGAGGTTCCAGGTCGCAAAACTGTATTTAATATTGCATCTCTTGGATTTGGCTTTGAAGATCATGCACGAACATCATTCTTTGATGGTGGAACCAAGACAATTATGCCTCGTTTACAGATCAGTGGAAGTTACAAAGGGCTTGATTACAACCTTGTTCAGTACAAGAAATATGCAGACACAGGAAGTGAAAAGTCTTCTAACCTTTTTGGGGTAGATGATCGCTGGTCTAATGCTATGAATTTTATAGAGATCAAGCTTCCAGATGATTTCCTTGGTTATGTTGAAGTTGGCGAGAGCGAGTTCATTCCTAAGAAAAAAGACGGAGCGATTGCTATCGAAACTGATGACATTATTTTTAATAAACAGTTTAAGGTAATTACAAACGAAGAACTTGGAGCATTTATGCTTCTTAATCCAAGACATATCATGAAGATCAGAGATTTTTATGATTCACTTAGATCCAAGAAATGGGCAAATAAATTCATGCTCTTATTCATGAATGGATACTTATATACTCAGAATGATTCAAGTACATGGGTTGATATAAATGCACCAGCCCACAAGAAAGAGAATATCAAAAGAGCAATCAAAAAGTGTAAGGGTATTGATGATTTCATCAGAACTTATGTTGATGGGCTTGAACTTGATAAAGAAGATTTTACAACAAGAAAAAAAGGAGCTTAAAAAATGGACGTACAGCAGACAGCACAGACAGTTAATAACGCAGCTTATTTAGTTAAGACAATAGTAGGAGTAGGAGCATTTTTACTTATTCTTATCGGTTGGTATGTTAGAACAAACAACAAACTTATTGTTTTAAAGAACAAAGTAGATGAGGCACTTAGTAATATTGATGTAGCTTGCCAGAAGAGAGCACAGTCAGTTAAGTCTTGTTACGCAGCAGCAGCAACAGTACTTAGCACAGAGCAGAAGATTCTTCTTGAGAGCTGCAAATACCGTTCAGGTATGAATTCTAAAGAAATCGCTCAGCTTGATTCAAATCTTACAAAGTCTATGGGCGTTATCAATGCAGTAGCTGAGAACTATCCTCAGATCCAGTCATCTGAGCAGTTCCTTAACCTTCAGAAGGTTATCACTGAGACAGAAGAGACACTCTTTGCTCAGAGAAGAATCTACAACAGCAATGTTACAGTATTTAACAGCGCTATCAAGATGATCCCTATGAATATCGTAGCTGGTATGCAGCACTGCGAACCATATGAATTCCTTAAGGCAGAGGAAGAGGAAAAGAAGCCTTTCGAAATCCCAATGCCTAATATTGACTTAGGTTAAGTTTGACTTTACATAAAGACAAATTTATGCTAACATACTATAGTTGCTGACAAAATATCAGTAATAAATAGTAACAGAAACTACCAGTACTCGGATTAAGGATACTCCAACCTTTATCTGTGTATATGGCGGATTTCCAGAAAAAAGGAGAATGTAACAATGATTACAAAGGAAAAGAAAACAGAAGTTATCAACAAGTTTGCTAGAACAGCTGGCGACACAGGTTCACCAGAGGTACAGGTAGCTATCCTTACAGAGAGAATCAAGGAGCTCAATGATCACCTTTCAAAGAACCCTAAGGATCACCACTCAAGAAGAGGTCTTCTTAAGATGGTTGGTCAGAGACGTAGCCTTCTTGGATATCTTAAGAAGAAGGACATCGAAGCTTATCGTAAGCTTATCGCTGACCTTGGTCTTAGAAAATAATTCTGTGAACTATAAAGACGGGATATGGCTGAGTCACATCGGCTTATTCCGTCTTTTCAATTTTTACTAAAGTGCACTAGGTATATGGGTTCAAAGTTATAATAAAGATTATGCCTTCGTGATTTTTATTATGACCTTGAAAACCATATATCATAATAAATGTTTAAACTGCACACGCACCTGAAGCGCTTTTGCGGATGATGGACTGCGGATGGGCAGTAGAAGGAGAAAATAATGGTAAAGACTTATTCAATGGAACTTGCTGGTCGTACCCTTAAGGTAGAGATCGGTAAAGTAGGTAAACAGGCAAACGGATGCGCATTCATGCAGTACGGTGACACAACAGTTCTTTGTACAGCAACAGCATCAGCTAAGCCAAGAGATGGAATCGATTTCTTCCCACTCTCAGTAGAGTATGGTGAGAAGTTTTATGCAGTAGGTAAATTCCCAGGTGGATACAACAAGAGAGAGGGCAAGCCTTCAGAGAACGCTATTCTTACAAGCCGCGTTATCGACAGACCTATGAGACCTCTTTTCCCTAAGGATTACAGAAATGATGTAACAATCGAGACTATGGTTATGGCAGTAGATCCTCAGTGCAGACCTGAGCTTCTTGCTATGCTTGGTGCATCAATTTCAGTTTCAATTTCAGATATTCCTTTCGATGGCCCATGTGCTATGACACAGATTGGTATGATCGATGGTGAGCTTATCGTAAACCCAACTCAGGAACAGTGGAACACAGGTGACCTCAAGCTTACAGTTGCATCTGTAGGACAGAAGGTTATCATGATCGAGGCTGGTGCTAATGAGATCCCAGAAGAGAAGATGAAGGAAGCTATTTACAAGGCTCATGATGTTAACCTTCAGATCATCGAGTTCTTTAAGGGTATCGTAGCAGAGGTTGGTAAGCCAAAGCACGAGTACACAAGTTGTGCAGTTCCTGAAGAGCTTTTTGCAGCTATCAAGGAAGTTGTTCCTCCAGAAGAGATGGAGAAGGCTGTATTTACAGACGACAAGCAGACAAGAGAGAACAATATCGCAGAGATCACAGATAGACTTACAGAGAAGTTTGCTGATAACGAAGAGTGGCTTGCTATCCTTGGTGAAGCAATCTACCAGTATGAGAAGAAGACAGTTCGTAAGATGATCTTAAAGGATCACAAGAGACCAGACGGACGTGACATCAAGCAGATCAGACCTCTTTCAGCTGAGGTTGATCTTATTCCTAGAGTACACGGAAGTGCTATGTTCACTCGTGGACAGACACAGATCTGTGACGTAGTAACACTTGCTCCTCTTTCAGAGGCTCAGAAGGTTGAAGGCCTTGATACATTTGCTGCAGACAAGAGATATGTACACCAGTACAACTTCCCTGCTTACTCAGTAGGTGAGACAAAGGTTTCAAGAGGACCAGGACGTAGAGAGATCGGACACGGAGCTCTTGCTGAGAGAGCACTTCTTCCAGTTCTTCCTAGCGTTGAAGAGTTCCCATATGCAATCCGTGCAGTATCAGAGACATTTGAGTCTAACGGATCAACATCAATGGCTTCTACATGTGCATCATGTATGTCACTTATGGCTGCTGGTGTTCCTATCAAGAAGATGGTCGCTGGTATTTCATGCGGACTTGTAACAGGCGATACAGATGACGATTTCATCGTTCTTACAGATATTCAGGGACTTGAGGATTTCTTCGGAGATATGGACTTCAAGGTAACTGGTACAAAAGATGGTATCACAGCTATTCAGATGGATATCAAGATTCACGGTCTTACAAAGCCTATCGTTGAGACAGCTATTGCACAGTGCCGTGAAGCTAGACTCTTCATTATGGATGAGTGCATGAGCAAGGCTATTGCTGAGCCTCGTAAGGAAGTATCTAAGTACGCTCCTAAGATTGTTTCTCTCCAGATCGATCCAGACAAGATTGGTGATGTAGTTGGACAGAGAGGTAAGACAATCAACGAGATCATCGCTCGTACAGGCGTTAAGATCGACATCACAGATGACGGTAAGGTTTCAGTTTGCGGAGAAGATCAGGACAAGATCGCAGAGGCAGTTAACATGATCAATGTTATCGTTACTGACTTTGAGAAGGATCAGATCTTTACAGGTAAGGTTGTAAGCATCAAAGAGTTTGGTGCATTCGTAGAGTTTGCTCCTGGTAAGGAAGGCATGGTTCACATCAGTAAGATCTCTAAGGAGAGAATCGACCATGTAGAGGATGTTCTTACACTTGGCGATACAGTAAAAGTAATCTGCCTTGGCAAGGACAAGATGGGACGTATCAGCTTCTCAATTAAAGATTGCCCTAAGGACTGAATTAGCGGAACTTAACGCAAGGAATATTCTTGCCCATTTGACTGACGTTCTCACTCTATAGAAAACGTAGTGGTACTAAGGCGTCAAAAGACGACGCCTAAGTACCAACGTTTTCTAAAGCAGCCAAATTGTGCAAGTATATTGCCTTGCGTTTTATTTTCGTAACAGTTAACTAGGTTAATATTTGAGTTGATTTAATAAATATTAAGTGATGAGCTGATCTAAGAAATATAAGATTTAAGTTTGTTTAGGAATTTGTTTAAGGGATTAGAAGATGAGTAATACAAAAGAAACTATTAGTGAGATTAATAAGCGTCGTACCTTTGCTATCATTTCACACCCTGATGCTGGTAAGACTACACTTACTGAGAAGTTCCTTCTCTATGGTGGAGCGATCAATCAGGCTGGATCTGTTAAGGGTAAGGCTACAGCCAAACATGCAGTATCTGACTGGATGGAGATTGAGAAGCAGAGAGGTATTTCAGTTACTTCCTCAGTTCTTCAGTTTAATTATGAGGATTGCTGCATCAATATCCTTGATACACCTGGACACCAGGATTTCTCAGAGGATACATATAGAACACTTATGGCAGCTGACTCAGCAGTCATGGTAATCGATGCCAGTAAGGGTGTAGAGGCTCAGACCAGAAAGCTTTTCAAAGTCTGTGCAATGAGTCATATTCCTATTTTTACATTTATCAACAAGCTTGATAGGGACGCTATGGATACCTTCGATCTTCTCGATGATATCGAGAATAACCTTGGTATCGCGACATGCCCAATGAACTGGCCAATCGGTTCAGGTAAGAACTTTAAGGGTATTTATGACAGAAGAGAAGGCCATATCGTTACTTTCTCAGAGACTCAGAAGGGTACCAAGGAAGGTAAGGAGACATTTATCTCTTTAGACGACAAGGCTGGAATTGACAGCATGGTAGGTCAGGATGCATTTGAAAAGCTCCAGAGCGAGATTGAGCTTTTAGATGGAGCTGGTGCAGAGTATGACCTTGAGAAGGTAAGAGCAGGTGAACTTACACCAGTATTCTTTGGTTCAGCTCTTCAGAACTTTGGTGTTGAGCTTTTCCTTCACCACTTCCTTAAGATGGCTACACCACCAACAGGACGCACTTCTTCTGATGGAGAAGTTATTGATCCTATGGAGAGAGATTTCTCAGCATTCGTATTCAAGATTCAGGCCAACATGAACAAGGCTCACAGAGACAGAGTAGCCTTCATGAGGATCTGTTCTGGCAGATATGATGCCAATAACGAAGTTAAGCATGTTCAGAGTGGCAAGGTAATGCGTCTTTCACAGCCACAGCAGCTTATGGCTGATGAGAGAAAGATCCTGAGCGAAGCTTATGCGGGAGATATCATGGGTGTATTTGATCCAGGTATCTTCTCAATCGGTGATACAGTATGTATGCCAAAAGATAATATCGTTTACGAGGGAATTCCTACATTCGCTCCTGAACATTTTGCAAGAGTACGTCAGGTTGATACCATGAAGAGAAAGCAGTTTGTTAAGGGTATCACTCAGATTGCTCAGGAAGGTGCAATTCAGATTTTCCAGGAGTACAATACAGGTCTCGAAGAGATCATTGTAGGTGTTGTAGGTGTACTTCAGTTCGACGTATTGAAGTTTAGACTTCAAAGTGAGTACAATGTAGATATAATCCTTGAGAATCTCCCATATGAGTATATTAGATGGGTTGATAATGAGGATATTGATATGTCTTCACTTGTTGGAACATCTGACATGAAAAAGATCAAGGATATGCATGACAGACCACTTCTTCTTTTCATTAATGAGTGGAGTGTAGGCATGACTATGGAGAGAAATAAAGGGCTTGTTTTATCTGAGTTCAAAAAGAACTAAGTCTGGAGGAGAGCATTGATAAGTCGGGATAAGTTTTTGGGGAAATTTATCGCTTTAGCTGTTGCCTGTGGGTTATCTTGCGGGCTTTTGTCTGGATGTCAGTTTTCTAGTATAGATGAGTATCTTGAGACCCTCGGAATGAAGGATACTTCAGAAAAAACTAATGAGGCATCTTCTGAAGGAACTTACTATGTCTCTGAAGATGTTGCTGTTAATAGTAGTGCTACTATCAGCTCATCTGCAGAAGCAAGCGCGGGAGCTACTTTAAACTCAGAAGACGAAGCCAATAGCAAACCGGAAAAGTCCACTAAGACAGAAAGCAGTAGCAAAAATGTTTCTGGAACAGTATCTGAGAAAGAAATGAAAGCTGCGAGAGAGGCCATAGGACTTACTGATTCTAACTTAGAGGCTATCAAAAAGAAGCAGGAAGGTCTCTATGCTTTCGAACGCCTTACCAATGAAGGCAAGACCCTTTATGCTGAGATCCTGACAATACTCGAAAACCAGGCTTCCGATATATTGGTGTCAACAACCAGTGATGAAGCAGTAGAACTGATCTTTGACTATGTATTGATCGATCATCCGGAGATCTTTTATGTGGATGGATATCAGTATACCAACCACACAAGGGGCGATGTCATTGAGATGATCACCTTTACTGGTAACTATACTTACACACCAGAGCAGGTTGCAGACAAAAAAGCTAAGATAAACGAGGCAGTAAACAAGTGTCTTGCCAATGCTCCTTCTTCTGAAGATGAGTATTATGCCATTAAATATATTTATGAGTATCTGATCACTAATACTGATTATGATCTTGAAGCTGAAGATAACCAGAATATATGCTCAGTATTTATAAATGGAAAGAGCGTATGCAATGGTTATGCCAAGGCAGCGCAGTACCTTCTTAATAAGATCGGTGTCAAGTGCACACTTGTTACTGGTACAGTTGATACAAAGAGTTCAAAGGGCGTAAGACATGCCTGGAATCTGGTTCAGTGTAACGGAACATATTATTATGTGGATGTTACCTGGGGCGATTCCTCTTATCAGACCAGTAACGGTGAGACTGCTGATGCAACCAAGCTTCCAGCAGTAAATTACGATTATCTGTGCGTTACAAGTGATGATATCGGCAAAACACATCATATTTCAGACATTATAGACATGCCTGTTTGCAGTAGCATGACAGACAACTACTATGTAAGAGAAGATGAGTATTTTAAGTCGGCGGAGATGTCTCTTATCAAGGACCTCTTTGATAGAAGATACAAAGATGGCAGTGATAACGTGACAATGAAGTGCGCGACAAAAGAAGTATACGACAGTATCTTCGAACAGCTTATTACTAATAAAGGCGTCTTCGATGTACTTCAGGGTGATACCAGCAGCGTGTCATATACCACATTTGCTGAGACCAGGACCATAATATTCTGGATTGATGCGAATTGAGGCGTTAGCTTAGCCTAGCTGAGAGAATTATGATATACTGTATAATGAATTAGATTATTAATGTGTTTATTGAGGTGACAATTATGGGAAAAGAAATTGCAGAGGTTGGATCAGTTAAGATCGCAGATGACGTAGTTGCTAGGATCGCAGCTCTTGCAGCCCTTGAGGTTGAAGGCGTATCTGCTATGGCTGGTAATTATACAAGTGATGTTCTTGAAAAGGTTAGCCGCAAGAATCTTGCAAAGGGTGCTAAGGTTGTTGTTGGTCAGTCAGAAGTAAAGGTTGATCTTGCACTTATGATGGCTTATGGATTTAATATTCCAGCTACATGTCAGCAGGCTCAGACTCGTGTTAAGGCTTCAATCGAGAACATGACAGGACTTGAAGTTACTGATGTTAATATTAGGATCGCCGGAATTACAATGCCAAAGGCATAAGATAGGAATAAAAGTATGATGAATAGAACAGAACTGAGAGAGCAGGTATTCAAGCTGCTCTTTCGTGTTGAATTTAATTCAAAAGAAGATATGGCAGAGCAGGAGGAACTCTTCACAGAGACAAGTGATCATGAGTTTTCCAAGGCTGATGCCGATTACGTTAGAGACAAATACGAGAAGATAGCAGAAAAGCTTCCAGAAATCGATGAAGCTATCAACAAGGAAACTTCTGGCTGGGATACAGGCAGAATGGCTAAAGTTGAGCTCACTATCATCCGCCTTGCTATCTATGAGATCAAGTATGATGATACAGTACCTACGGGTGTTGCTATAAACGAGGCAGTTGAACTTGCCAAGAAGTTTGGTCAGGATGGCTCATCCGCTTTTGTAAATGGAGTGTTAGCAAAATTTGCGCAGTGAATATACAGTCACACAGGTTAATTCTTACATAAAGAATATGTTTACTCAGGACTTCCTCCTTAAGTCACTTACTATTAAGGGAGAGGTCAGTAATTTAAAGTACCACTCATCTGGACATATTTATTTTACGTTGAAAGATGCAGGTGGTGCTATTTCTTGTGTGATGTTCCGCGGAGATAGAGACAGGGGCGGCCTTAAATTTCAGATGAAGGAAGGTCAGCAGGTCAAGGCCAGCGGAACAGTTGATGTATATGAAAGAGATGGCAAATATCAGCTCTATGCAAGGCAGATTGAACTTGATGGAGCTGGAGCTCTTTATGAGAAATTTGAAGAGTTAAAACAAAAGCTACTGGAACAGGGCATGTTTGCTGAAGAGTACAAACAGCCTATTCCATCATATATCAGGACTCTTGGCATAGTTACAGCTCCGACTGGTGCAGCTGTGCGGGACATTATAAATGTAGCGACACGCAGAAATCCGCATATTCAGATAATTCTTTATCCTGCCATAGTTCAAGGTGAGAAGGCTTCCGAGAGTATTGTCAGAGGAATTGAGACTTTATCCAGGAAACAGGTTGATGTTATCATTGTTGGCCGTGGCGGAGGTTCTATAGAAGATCTTTGGGCATTCAATGAGGAAACAGTCGCCCAGGCAATCTTTGATTGTCCGATTCCTATTATATCTGCAGTTGGTCATGAGACAGATACTACGATAGCAGATTATGTTTCAGATAGAAGGGCACCTACGCCTTCTGCTGCTGCAGAAATTGCAGTATTCGAATATAACAGATTCGTGCAGGATATAGAGGATTACTCTTTTACCCTTCACAGGAGCATGGAAAATAAACTAAACAGCAAGAAGCTTCTGATGGATAGATATAGAGAGTCCTTGAGACTATTAAGCCCGCAGGGCAAGATAAGAGACAAACTCCTTAGACTAGACGGTTTTGCAGATACTTTGCAGACCCTTATGGACAGGAAACTTACAGACTACAGACACAGACTCAATATCGATATAGAGAGGCTAAAAGGTCTGTCGCCACTTGATAGGTTAAAGGGCGGATATTCCTATGTGGCTGGTGAAGATGGTAATAACATAAGGAGTATCAGGGATATCCACAAGGATGACAAACTATCAATTTATGTAACTGATGGAACTATAAAGGCTAAGGTTATAGAAACTGAGGATAATGCGTATGGCAGCCAAGAAGACTGAAGATAAAAAAGAAAAGCTCTCTGTGGAAGAGGCTTTCAGTAAAATTGAAGAAAAGATCCATGCTCTTGAAAAGGATGACATCTCTTTAGAAGACTCTTTTAAGGAGTATCAGGAAGGCATGAAACTACTTAAGAATTGCCATGAGGCTATAGAAGAGGTTGAACTCAAGGTTCAGAAGATAGCAAAAAATGGCAGTCTGGAGGATTTTGAGTAATGAAGAGCGAAGACTTTGAAAGTCGCCTCAAAGAGCGCGTATCAGAAGTTGAGAATATATTAAAAAAGTATCTTCCAAAAGAGGAAGGTTATGCAAAGACTGTTATTGAGGCTATGAATTACAGCCTTTTAGCAGGAGGCAAGAGACTTAGACCTATCATGATGATGGAGTCCTATCGTCTTTTTGCTGGAGAAGATGCTGATCTTAAGACCATCGAGCCATTTATGGCAGCAATGGAGATGATCCACACCTATTCACTGGTGCACGATGATCTTCCAGCTATGGATAACGATGAGTACAGAAGAGGTAGAAAGACTACTCATGCAGTATATGGCGCTGGTATGGCGACCCTTGCTGGTGATGGCCTATTAAACCTTGCCTTTGAGACAGCAATTGCAGGCTCAGTTTCAGATTCTTTTGACGGGCAAAAGAGATATCTTAAAGCTCTTAAAGTCCTTGCTACCAAAGCCGGTATCTATGGCATGGTAGGTGGTCAGTGCGCTGACATTGTAGCAGAGAACAGAACGGATATCCCTGACGAAGAGATGAAGGATACCTTAAGTTATATAGATGAGAACAAGACAGGAGCTCTCATTGAGAGCAGTCTTATGATAGGAGCAATCCTTGGCGGAGCGGATGATAACGCTGTACAGGCCATTGAAAAAGCTGGTAGCAACGTTGGAGTTGCATTCCAGATTCAGGATGATATCCTTGATATAGTTGGAAACCAGGAAGAACTTGGTAAACCTATCGGCTCAGATGAAAAGAATGGAAAGAGTACCTATGTGAGCCTTTATGGCATGGAGGGAGCTTCTTCCAAGGTAAAAGAGCTCTCTGATGAGGCATCTGAGATTCTTTGCAATCACGGATTTAAAAATACTTTTTTGGACGAACTCTTTCAGTATTTGATCTATAGAAAGAAATGATGGATGGTAGACGAACATGCTGCTTGATCAGATAAATAAAACTGGAGATATAAAGAATATCCCTGCAAATAAATATCCTGAACTTGCTCAGGAAATCAGAGAGTTTTTGATAGACAACCTTTCAATCACAGGTGGACACTTAGCTTCAAACCTTGGAACGGTTGAACTTACAATGGCTCTCCATGCAGCTTTAGATCTTCCAGAAGACAAGATAATATGGGATGTAGGACACCAGTCATATACTCACAAGATCCTTACTGGCAGAAAAGATAAGTTCAACACTCTTCGTCAGTATGGCGGGATCAGTGGTTTTCCAAAGAGATGTGAGAGCGATACAGACTGTTTTGATACAGGCCACAGCTCAACATCTATTTCTGCAGGCCTTGGAATGGTCAAGGCAAGAGATCTTCAGCAGGATGATTACACAGTAGTATCTGTTATTGGTGACGGATCTCTTACTGGTGGACTTGCTTATGAAGCTCTTAATAACGCAGCCAAATTGGAGACTAACTTTATCATCATCTTAAATGATAACGAGATGTCTATTTCTGAGAGCGTAGGAGGTATGAACAAGTACCTTAACGGCGTTCGTACTGCAGAAGGGTACCTAAACCTCAAAGAGGACGTGTATGCTCAGCTTCGCAAGAATAAAAAAGCAGTTACTGGAATCAGAAGAGCCAAGAACAGCTTTAAGCAGCTCTTTGTCCCTGGAATGGTATTTGAAAACCTTGGAATAACATACCTTGGACCAGTTAATGGACATGATACAGCAGGCCTTATCAGAACCATCAAAGAGGCTAAGAAGGTCAAAAAGGCAGTTATGATCCATGTCATGACCAAAAAAGGTAAGGGCTATGAGCCGGCAGAGAGACATCCTGCAAGATTCCATGGTACGGAGCCTTTCCTTATTGAGAATGGACTTCCTAGAAATCCTAGGACTACTGCTAACTATCAGGATATCTTCAGTACAGTCATGTGTAAGCTCGGAGACAGGAACAGCAAGGTGGTAGCTATTACGGCGGCTATGGCTGATGGTACAGGTCTTAAGAGATTCAGAAATATGTACAAGGATAGATTTGTGGATGCAGGTATTGCTGAAGAGCATGCTGTTACTTTCGCAGCTGGTATGGCTGCAGGTGGATACAGACCAGTATTTGCAGTTTATTCATCCTTCCTTCAGAGAGCATATGACCAGATCATGGAGGATGTATGTCTTCAGAATCTTCCTGTAGTCTTTGCTGTAGACAGGGCAGGACTTGTAGGAAGTGACGGCGAGACACATCAGGGTATATTTGATATATCATATCTTTCAACTATGCCAAATATGCACATCATGGCTCCAAAGAATAAATGGGAACTCTCAGATATGCTGAAGTTTGCAATTGAGTTTAACGGACCAACTGCCATCAGATATCCTAGAGGAAACGCCTATGATGGACTCAAGGAGTTCAGAGCACCGATAGAGATGGGCAAGTGCGAACCAATCTATGAGGAAAAAGACATCTGTCTTCTTGCTCTTGGCAGCATGGTCAAGATTGCCGAAGAAGTCAGAAATATCCTCAAAGAAAACGGACTTAAGTGTAGCCTTGTAAATGCAAGATTTGCTAAGCCTATAGATACTGATTACATTCACATGGCAGCCAAGGACCACAAGCTCTTTGTAACAATGGAAGAGAACGTTGCCTGCGGTGGTTATGGCGAGAAAGTAAGAGCATATCTTGATGAGAACAAGATCGATGCTGATATGCTTCAGATAGCTATTCCTGATCAGTTTGTAACTCATGGAAATGTAGACAAGCTCAGACAGGAACTTGGAATAGATGCTAAGTCTATTGCAGATAGGATATTAAAAGAAATACACAGGTAATTTATTATGGCAAAAGAAAAAGAGAGACTTGATGTTCTTCTCGTAAACAGAGGTCTTGCTACTTCAAGAGAAAAAGCAAAGGCCCTTATAATGTCTGGCGATGTCTTTGTAAATGGACAAAGAGAAGATAAGCCGGGAACTACTTTTGAAGAAGCTAAGATCACATCACTGGAAGTAAAGGGAGATACTCTTCCATACGTTAGCAGAGGTGGCCTTAAGCTTGAAAAGGCAGTTAACAACTTTGGATTTTCACTTGATTCAAAGGTGTGTATGGATATAGGTGCTTCAACTGGCGGATTTACAGATTGTATGCTTCAAAATGGAGCTACAAAGGTATATTCAGTTGATGTAGGTCATGGACAGCTTGACTGGAAACTTAGAAGCGATGACAGAGTTGTCTGCATGGAAAAAACCAACTTTAGATATATGGTAAGAGCAGACATACAGGATGACCTGGATTTTGCATCCTGCGATGTTTCTTTTATCTCACTTACCAAGATCCTGCTTCCTGCAAGAAATCTTCTTAAGGACGGCGGAGAAATGGTATGCCTTATCAAGCCTCAGTTTGAAGCAGGAAGAGATAAGGTTGGTAAAAAAGGAGTAGTAAGAGATCCAAAGGTTCATGAAGAAGTTGTACACAGGATCATGGATTTCGTTGATATAGCTGGCTTTGAGGTGCTTAACCTTGATTATTCACCTATCAAGGGACCAGAAGGAAACATAGAGTATCTGATCCACATCAGAAAGAATCCTGAGCTTAATGAAAAAGTTTCTGAGCTCACAGAGGTTGATGGTGAGAAGATATTAAAAGAGGTATGTGAAGCTGGAACAGGAATCTCACATACTAAAGAGATGGAAAAGCTCATTGCAGAGACAGTAGACAGAGCCCACGGCAAACTTGATTAAAGCATTATTGGGGAATTTAGATGGATAACTTTTGTATAGTTACTAACAGAAACAAGGATATAAACCTTGAGATCACTAATTATATCAAGGGATATCTTGAAAAAAACGGAAAGAAATGTGTTATTGCTGAGAGTGAAAAGATCAGAGACGACAAGCACACAGGAAAAGAGTTTAAGAGTGCTATTCCAAAAGATTCTGACCTTTGTATTGTCCTTGGCGGCGATGGCACAATGCTTCAGGCGGCAAGAAGTGCCGCTATCTATGACATCCCGATCATTGGTGTCAATTTAGGAACACTTGGATATCTTGCTGAAGTCGAAAAAAATGGGATTGACAATGCTCTTGAGCAGATTCTTGCCGGAAAGTACGAGATAGAGGATAGAATGATGCTTGATGGCAGTATGGGAGACAAGAAGGATTATTGTCTCAATGATATTGCTATTACAAGGTATTCATCTATTTCAGCAATAGATTACAATATTTACGTTAATGATCTTTTGCTCTGCACTTATCACGCAGATGGTATCATAGTTTCAACTCCTACCGGATCAACAGGCTACAATATGTCAGCAGGCGGTCCTATCGTGGAGCCTTCAGCTAATATGATACTTATAACTCCAATATGTCCACATACTCTCAATTCAAGGAGCCTGGTGCTTTCATCAAAGACCAAGGTTGAAGTTGAGATTGGGTCCTTTAGAGACAACATCGGTCAAAAGGTTGTGGCCAGCTTTGATGGATGCGGTATAATTGAAATGACAACAGGGGATAGGATCGGGGTTCAGAGGTCCAATATGACAACCAGGATACTTAAGCTCAATAGGGTTAGCTTTTTACAGGTTCTTGGCGAAAAGTTCAGATAATATTTGAATATGAAGGGGATGGTTAGAAATGAAGAAAAACAGACACGACAAGATCATCGAGATCATTGCGAGAAATGTTGTTGAGACACAGGAGCAGCTTGCAGCTCTTTTAAAGGACGCAGGCTATGATGTTACTCAGGCAACAGTTTCAAGAGATATAAGACAGATGAAGCTTACCAAGCAGGTAACTGAAGATGGTAAGTCAAAATATGTGTATACAACTGCAGATAGCGATGTAATGCAGGACAAATATGTCAGCGTTCTCAAGGCTGGATTTGTAAGCATGGATCTGGCTCAGAATATATTAGTTATGAAGACAGTATCAGGTATGGCTATGGCCCTTGCTGCAGCCCTTGATGCACTTAATTTTCCACAGGTCGTTGGATGCATTGCTGGTGATGACACTATCATGATTGCCATCAAGAACAACGAAGAAGCAGTAGAGATCATGGAAGAGATCCAGAATCTCATGAATGAAGACTAAATAGACTTTGGCGGGGTCCTCTTTTAGAGGAGATGAAAAATGTTATATAGTTTGCATGTAAAGAACCTGGCTCTTATAAAAGAGCAGGAGATCGAGTTTTCCAAGGGACTAAATATTCTTACCGGTGAAACAGGTGCTGGTAAATCAGTCATCATAGGTTCAGTCAATCTTGCTCTTGGTGGCAAGACAGATGCTGGCCTTATCAGGACCGGCGAAGAGTCAGCACTGGTGGAGCTTATTTTTGGGGAATTAAATGATCAGCAAAAAAAGTTCATAAAGGATATGGATATTGACCTTGATGAGGATGGAACTGTAATCATCCAGCGCAAGATCATGCCTGGAAGAAGCGTGTCTAAGATCTGCGGCGAGACTGTTTCAGCCAGGCAGCTCAAAGATATTGCCAGCATTCTCATAAATATCCACGGACAAAATGATCATCAAGAGCTTCTTCACAAGAAAAAGCACATGGAGATTCTTGATGATTATTGTATGAATGAGCTAAAAACTCCGCTTCAGGAGCTTTCGCTTAGATATGAAGAGATGAGATCTCTTGAAAAAGAACTTGAGGACATGAGCATGGATGAATCTTCAAGGCTTAGAGAGCAGGAGCTTTTGGAGTTTGAAGTTAATGAGATAAATGATGCAAATGTAGTTCTTGGCGAAGACGAAGAGCTTGAGAGCAGATACCACAAGATGGTAAACAGCAGAAAGATTTCTGAAGCAGCCTATGCAGCATCAGCCATGACTTCAGGTAACGACGGAGAAGATAGCGCATCTGACCTTATTGGCCGCGCTGTAAGGGAGCTGTCATCTGTTTCAGGTTATGACAGCGATATAGAAGATCTTTTGTCCCAGTTATCAGACATAGAGAACCTCCTGACAGACTTTAATCACAGCTTGTCAGATTATGTCTCTGACCTTGAGTTTGATGACGAAGACTTTAGAAATACAGAAGACAGACTTAATACCTTAAATCATCTTAAGGACAAGTACGGCGGAAGCTTAGAAAAGGTTCTTGAGTACCTTGAGGAAAAGTCTAGTAGGCTTGAAGCTCTTTCAGACCTTGATGCTGTAAGGGATAAGCTTACTAAGTCTTTAAACGACAAGAAGAAAGAAGTTCTTTTACTATGTAAAAAAATCTCGGATATCAGGAAGAAGGGAGCAAAATCTCTTCAGGATAAGCTCACTGAGGCCCTTATTGACCTTAATTTCCTGGATGTGAGATTTGAAATAGAAATAAAGAGTGATGAAGATAAGATTTCTTCAAAGGGCTATGATGATGCACAGTTCATGATATCAACAAACCCTGGTGAAGCCATGAGACCACTTGATCAGATCGCCAGCGGTGGCGAACTTTCAAGGATCATGCTTGCATTAAAGACTGTGGTTGCTGACAAGGACGATATCAGCACTCTAATATTTGATGAGATTGATGCCGGAATCAGCGGCAGAACAGCCTGGAAGGTTTCCCAGAAGTTGGGCGAACTTTCAAAGGATCATCAGATTATCTGCATCACGCATCTTCCACAGATTGCGGCTATGTCAGATACTCATTTCATGATTGAAAAGGGCCTTGATGATGGCAGAACAGTAACAAGCATTTCAAAGCTTGACGCAGATGCTTCTACAAGTGAGCTGGCTAGACTTCTTGGTGGCGAAGAGATCACTGATGCAGTTATCCAAAACGCACTTGAGATGCGCAAATTGGCAGAAGAGACTAAACGAGGATAAAAAGATGACTATCGACAATGATGATCTTATGAACAGCATAATTGCTTCTCTTGGAAGAATAGATACTATTCCTCTTGATGAGATTCCAAATATTGATCTGTATATGGATCAGCTCACGACCTTCATGGATGAGAGACTCAAAAAGACAACAAGACATCCTGAGACTGACAAGATCCTAACTAAGACCATGATCAATAACTATGCCAAGAATGATCTTTTACCACCTCCAGTGAGAAAGAAGTATTCTAAAGATCATCTTATTCTTTTGATATTCATCTATTATCTTAAGAGTATTTTATCTATAAATGACATACAGACACTTATTGAACCATTGAAAAACAGGTTCCACGTAAGTGATGACGAACTAAATCTTAGTAAGATATATGAAACAGCCTTTGATCTTCAGAAGGAAGAACTTGAACCTGTTATAGAAGACCTTAAAAAGAAATATAAGAGAGCAGGCGAGACCTTCACAAACCTTGATATTACAGAGGATGAGAAAAAGAGAATGCAGCTCTTTTCCTTCATAACTCTTTTATCCTATGATGTTTATGTTAAAAAGCTTCTCATAGAGAAGATTCTTGATAACGTGACCAAAGATGAGGACGAGGCGAAGGCAAAGAAAGATAAGAGCAAGGAAAAGAAGAAGTAATGGGAATTTACGATACACTTAATACGCAGCAGAAAAAAGCTGTTCTTCAGACTGATGGTCCGGTATTGATCCTGGCAGGAGCAGGTTCAGGTAAGACCAGAGTCCTCACTCACAGAGTTGCATATCTCGTTGATGAATGCAACGTCAATCCATGGAATATAATGGCTATCACCTTTACTAACAAGGCAGCAGGTGAGATGCGTGAAAGAGTAGACAAGATCGTCGGCTTCGGAGCTGAGAGCATTTGGGTTTCAACCTTCCACTCCAGTTGTGTAAGGATCCTTAGAAGATACGCCGACAGACTTGGCTTCGATAATAATTTTACAATCTACGATACTGATGATTCTAAGAGTCTGATGAAGGATATCTGTAAGAGATTTCAGCTTGAAACTACTCAGCTCAAGCTTCGCAATATCATGGGTAGCATATCCAGATGTAAAGACAACCTGGTTTCTCCAGAAGAATACGCATTAAGTACAAATAATGAATATAACAAGGTCCGCATTTCAAAGGCATATACTGAGTATCAGAATGCTCTCAAAAAGAATAATGCCATGGACTTTGATGATCTTATCTTTAAGACTGTAGAGCTCTTTAAGACTAATCCTGATGTTCTTGAAGCTTATCAGGACAGATTTCGCTATATCATGGTGGATGAGTACCAGGATACCAATAATGCTCAGTTTGAGCTCATAAGGCTCCTTGCTGATAAGTACAGAAACCTCTGCGTTGTAGGTGATGATGACCAGAGTATCTACAGATTCAGGGGTGCTAACATCAGAAATATCCTTGATTTTGAGAAGGTATATCCTGATGCAACTGTAATAA
This sequence comes from Butyrivibrio hungatei, assembly GCF_001858005.1. NCBI lineage: Bacteria > Bacillati > Bacillota > Clostridia > Lachnospirales > Lachnospiraceae > Butyrivibrio > Butyrivibrio hungatei. The sequence goes on from NZ_CP017831.1 coordinate 1,038,402, forward strand.
AACTTGAGCAAAACTACCGCTCAACCCAGGAAATCCTCGATGCTGCCAATGCTGTCATCAGTAACAACTACGGCCGTAAAGACAAGGCTCTTTGGACAGATCAAAAGGATGGGGATAAGGTTAAGCTCGTGCAGTTTGATACAGGAGAAGATGAAGCTAAGTTCGTTGCTACAGATTTGGGCAAATTAAAAAGAAGCGGCAAATTAAATTATAACGATGTAGCCGTTCTGTATAGAACTAATGCACAATCTCGTCTTTTTGAAAAATGGTTTGCAGCGGAAGGAATTCCATACAATGTTGTTGGTGGAGTGAATTTCTATTCGAGACGAGAAATAAAGGACATTTTAGCGTATTTGAAAGTTATTGATAATGGTCAGGATGATATCGCAGTAAAAAGAATTATCAATGTTCCTAAGAGAGGCATTGGAGCAACGACCATTGAATATGTTCAGGAATATGCTATAGAGAGACAAATTAGTTTCTATGATGCTTTGTGCGAAGCTGATCAAATTGTTGCAGTTGCTAGAAGTGCTAGCAAATTAAAAGATTTTGTTACAATGATCAGAGCTTTTAGAACAAAAGCCAAAAGCTATTCTGTGGAAGACTTAACTAAAGACATCATTGATGTTACTGGCTACATGAAGTATGTAGAAACTTTGGATGAAGATGAAGAAGACAATAGCGGTGATAATAGCAGAAAAGGCAATTTGGATGAGTTGATCTCAGCCATTGTTGAATATGAAAGACGCGTTGAGGAAGAAGGTAATGAAACTCCAAGTATATCAGGATATTTGGAGAATGTAGCTCTTATTTCTGACCTTGATAGAGTAGATGAGGATGGTGAAAAAGTCCTTCTTATGACACTTCATAGTGCTAAGGGACTTGAGTTTGAGCATGTTTATCTTGCAGGTATGGAAGAGGGCGTGTTCCCATCTTACATGACACTTCAGTGCGAGGATTCTGATCCTGAGGGCATTGAAGAGGAGAGAAGACTTGCTTATGTAGGAATCACAAGAGCAAAAAAGCATCTTACTTTAACTGCTGCAAGACGCAGAATGGTAAGAGGCGAGACCATGTACAACAGGCTCAGCCGCTTTGTTACTGAGATTCCTGACAATATGCTTGAAAACGCCAAGCCTCAAAGTAGTAAGCCAGCATTTCTTTTTGATGATGGCGAATCAATTGACGAGTATGAAGGCGTAGAGAGTACTTATGGAAAGTCCCGTAGAAACAGCTCTTTTGACGACTATGATGGACCAAGCCTTAAGTCATCCTATCAGAACAAGAACTTTGGAAGTAGCAGCGGAGTTTCACAGCTCTCCAATTCTTACAAGCTAAAGGCAAAGCCTGCTCCTAAAAAGCCAAGGGCAGTTCCACAGAGTAAGCCTTACATTGCTGGCGCAGCCAAGACACACACTAAGGGCACTCTTGCAGGTCTATCTAAGGGAATGCCAATGTCAGCATCCAAGCCTGATTACAATGTTGGAGATAAGGTATCACACATTAAATACGGCGTAGGAGTAGTAACATCTCTTGAAGAAGGACCACGTGACTACAAGGTTACAGTTAACTTTGATGATTGTGGTCAGAAGATCATGTATGCTGCTTTTGCAAAACTTAAGAAAGTGTGAAAAAATTCGGCATTCAATTACGTTTAATATTATATATGCTATACTTAATCTAGATTATTTATTCGAGAAAGGGGTTACTAAGATGGAAGTAAAATCAAAGATTGACGACATTATTGAACTTACAAGAATTAACGAACTTCTGGACAAGAGAGAGGCTGCAAACGCTAAGAAGCCTTCTAACGTGATCCTTTGGATTTTGGCTGTGATTGGATCTATTTCAGCTGTAGCAATCATTTCATACCTTGTATATCGTTACATGACACCAGCCTTTGAAGATGATTATTATGATGATGATTTCGACGATTTCGAAGATGACTTCGATGACGAAGATTTTATCAGGGAAAGTTAAGAATTAATTACCGTGAAGAAAAAAGACATTGTAACAGGAATAGTTAAAAGAGTAGAGTTCCCAAATAAGGGAGTTCTTGAGACAGAAGAGGGAAAAGTCATTGTAAAAGGTGCTCTTCCTGATCAGAAAGTTTCAGTACAGATACAGAAGGTTAGAAATGGCAGGGCAGAAGGAAGACTTCTTGAAGTATTAGAAGAAGCTCCTGATTCAAATGAGAGCCCATGCATTCACTTTGGAAAATGTGGTGGATGTAGCTATCTTACTATGCCTTATGTCAAGGAACTTGGTCTTAAGGAACAGCAGGTAAGAAGCCTTTTAAAACCAGCTGTAGAGAGAAACTCTATTCGCTTTACATGGGAGGGTATCAAGACCAGCCCTGTTAAGTATGCATATAGAAACAAGATGGAATTCACCTTTGGTGATGAGATCATGGGAGGACCTCTCTCTCTTGGAATGCACAAGAAAGGGAGCTTTTATGATATCGTAACTGTCAGCGGTTGTCGCATCGTAGACGATGATTACAGAGCAATCCTCTCAGCTACTGTAGATTACTTCTCGCCATTGTATGAGAAAAAGAAGATTACCTTCTATCACAGAATGAAGCAGGAAGGCTATCTTAGACACCTTCTTGTGAGAAAAGCCGTTAGAACAGGTGATATCCTGGTTGACCTTATTACAACAACTCAGGAAGAGCATGATCTTACTGGCTTTAAGGAGGCACTTTTAAATCTTCAGTTGGATGGCAGGATTGCAGGTATCCTTCATACTAAGAATGACTCTCTTGCAGATGCTGTAATTGATGAAGGCACAGAAATCCTCTATGGTCAGGACTTCTTTTATGAGCAGATTCTTGGTCTTAAGTTCAGAATCACACCTTTTTCATTCTTCCAGACAAATAGCTTAAGTGCTGAAGTTCTCTATCAGACAGTTCGTGATTACATTCGCAGCTTGTATGATCAGAGCAATATCAAAAATGACGGAGTCGTATTTGATCTTTATTCAGGAACCGGAACTATCGCTCAACTCCTTGCACCAGTAGCAACGAAAGTTATCGGCGTTGAAATTGTTGAGGAAGCTGTTGAGGCAGCTAAAGAGAATGCTAAGCTCAATCACCTGGATAACTGCGAGTTCATCGCAGGTGACGTCCTTAAGGTTCTCGATGACATTGAAGATAAGCCAGACCTTATCATTCTTGATCCTCCTCGTGATGGTATCAATCCTAAGGCACTGAGGAAGATTATTGATTACGGCGTAAATTATATGATCTACGTATCATGCAAACCTACATCCCTTGCCCGCGACCTGGAGATCTTTCAGGAGAACGGCTACATGATGAGCAGAGCTGTAGCTGTAGATCAGTTCCCATGGACAAGCCATGTTGAAACAGTCGTTCTCTTAACGAAAACGACTGATAAGGAAGTTTGAGTTTAGAGACGACTGTTGTTCTGGCGAGCCCCGTATTTTGGGGCGAGAGCAGAACTTCCTTGTGAAAAAGTGGTGAGAAGCCAACGGGATTGAGGCGGTTTTACAAGGAAACATGTCGACTAAAATCGAAGCAAAAATTATGTACTTTTAGCGCACAATGAACTTTGGGGGATAGGAAAAAAAACCTATCTGCGGACAATGTTTTTGTACGCAAATATTTAAGAATTTTACATAGTACGCCAAGATGTATCTTGATGGCTCTTGAGGCATTTAACTCCGCGGGGAGGTATTGAGAGAAGGCATAGATATTGACGGACAATGAAATTCTATATAATAAATAAGGGGAGACTAAATGTAGTCTCCCTTTTAAATGTCGTTACTGTGTTAGATTTCTACAGTCTTTGAGCAGGAAATGATGTATTTATTGTTTTTGATTATTGCCTTGTTGAAGTAGGCAACCTCAGCTTTTGTTAGATTACTAATGCTAAACTGCCCTTTTTCTCCACGACCAAATACAATAAGTAATGTTGGAAGTGCAACAAAGATTTGTTCTTTCTTTCCGTCTATCCTATCGTTTATGAATACAGGATGCTCAGAAGTCAAAAATGGATGCGATATATCTGTTAAACAGAAGTGGGGTACAAGATTTTCATTATATCTTTCCTATATCGTTTTAGCTGTTCCAGAGAAATCCTTTCCATTCAAAATATCATAGCAGATATGCAATACATTTTGATGTTTGAATTGTTTTTTATATGTAGTTTCCGTTGGATGCATTTGTTCAGAGGTGGGAATTCTCTGATTTGCTAATTCTGGAATAGTATTGAAAACGCTGTCAATTACATGATTTAGATAATTATCACTCGGAAAACCTCTTAAATCAAAGATAACTAGCTGCTTTATAAGTTCGTCAAGTGTTTCTTGTGTAATACTATTACAAATAAGTCTTCCGTTGTTTGTTTTGCAGTTTTGACCTGTTTTGGCAGTGACAAGTGTATTAAAAAGAGTGTTGATGTAGGTTGGCCATTTGACTTCATATTTTTGCCCCCACATTTTTTCAATAAAAACATAACGTGAATCTTGAAAATATTTTTTTAGGCGATCAACTTCTTCTGGAGTTAATAGACAACCTGAGTTGTCAGATATTATCCACTCGTCAAAATAAAAAAAGAGCGGTTACGTTTTTCTGGAGTATCTAAATTTTCTGAGTTGTGTATAACTGATAAGTGCATTGTTGGGCCAAAGATTTCTTCTAGTGCATCATTTGGCATGAAATATGAACCTGCTTTTATATCGTAGTAGTTATCTATGGAGTTTATTTTTGGATTTAAATGAAATAAAAGTATTTTCGGATGATAACTCTAAATCTGTGAATTGACCGTTGCTTTTATATAACCATACAGATGACTGGGCTGTATTATATGTCCATGCTTTCATATAGCATCTGGGGACGAGATGTTGATTTATAGCAGTTTCTTTGTGATTGATTGGTTCTGGTATTGATGCCATTTTTCTCCTCCGAAAGAAGATTAATTTAGTAATAAAGATTATGATAGCTTAATAATTCATTTTGTAAAGCGTTCTAAAAATGAATAATAGAATTGGATATATTATGGAAGAAGCTGCGAAAGGACCTATCCAGGAATTTGGTCCCAAGCTAATGATAGAGGTCATGGATACCATAACAGTCTTTGAAAGAGGAAACCTACGAATCCGATTCTATGATGGTACGGAATTTAGCTACGAAGCCGCATAAATACTGAAAATATGTGTATATAAAGCTTGCTATTATCTGCCTTTAGAGTGACTAATGTATATACCAAAACGAAGGAGGTTATGCATATGTGGCATGAAGGAACAATTGGAATACCCGTAACAACAAAGGATAAGAAAACAAAGATAGCTCATTACTGGGTGAAATCCTATGACGAGGGCAGCAAATTTGGAATAAATGGTGGAAGAATCAGCAAGCTCATGATCAAGATAGATGGCCAAACAGTTGTCAGCTATGACAGTGGCTGGGATATCGAACCGGATGAAAACGACCAGACTGTAATGTCCGCCTACAGCATTTGCTTGCAGGATTATAACTGAAAGACTGAAAGGGCTTAAATGAAATCATTTTGTAAAAGTGCGGTGTGCATTAATTTGCACATCGCTTTTGTTATGATTATCTAAAAGTATTTTTAAAATAGCCGAAATAACAACAATTTATAAAATTTGGGTGATAAAATATAATGTGTGCCCTTATAAGGCATTTAATTAGTATTCCAAAAAAGTAATGAGAATAAAGAGGTTGTTTTATGACTAAGTGGCTTATTCAAAGCAATCCAAATATGTTTGATGCAGTATCAGCATTTAATGAATTACAGCAGATTGATTGGAAGCAGAGCATTAAGGCTGAATTGGGTGATATAACATATATTTATGTTGCTGCGCCAGTAAAAGCTATAAGGTTAAAGTGCAAAGTTGTAAAACTGGATATTCCAAAAGCAGAAATTGATGATCATAAATTTACTTATGATGGATCATCTTTTGAAAACTATGGCAAGTATATGAGGTTGGAGCTGATGGAAGAATATGATAACCCAGGCTTGTCATATCAAGAGCTGGCTCAACATGGATTAAAAAGTGTTCAGGGGCCGATGAAAATTACAGGTGAATTGGAAGAATACATTGATCAAGTGCTGGACAGCCCGAATAGTAAGCAGTTTGAAGTATTAGATGTTTCCAAACATATAGAGTTCAAATCAATATTCGAAGCGATTAATGCTTGTATTGGAACGCATTATACAGGATGGATGAAAGCATGCTATCCCTCAGTTAATGGGAATTTGAAATTTAGGATGTGGTTTCCTAAATTGGCTAAAATCAAGAATGGCGAGAAAGTGTCAGCCGCTTTTGATTGTATAAATACTATTTCGGATGACTGGAACCAACTGGTTTTTGAGGACCTAAAGAAAAGTCCGGATTACGTAGAAAAACCTGAAAATATTTATAAAGGATATGATCTTATTTTTGCCAAAGATACTGACGGTGGGTATCTGTTTAGAGGTGTATATGTTTATGATGAAGTCAATAGCAAAGGTAATAGATCAGTTTCCAAGAGAATTGCCACAAAAGTAAGATTGTTAGGCAATCCTACGACTGATATTGAATTGATAGACAATGCTAATAATAAGGATATAAACGTCCCTAAAACGCCTAAGAGAAAGACAGAGACCCCAGATGGAATTAGGTATGTATGTGCAAAGTGTGGTTATAAATTAAAGAAGGCTCCAAGATGCCCGAATTGTGGCCAGTTGATTGATTATGATAATGAATAAAAGGAACCTAATATGATTGAGTCAAAATCTTATGATATTTTGAAACAAAGTGAAGAACTTATTCCAGATGAGCATGATGGCAGCTATGAGATGATGCGATCTCTAATAGCTGAGTATGCAAATATGGAAAGCACTGAGGAGTGTACGGTTGATGATCTTAATGCCATTTATGCAATGGCTATTGGTACGTGGACTCAAAACATAGAGAAGAAGAAAGACTGTATTGATAAGACGCATTTGCCTAATGATGCTAAGGATAGAATGCACCAGGTTCTTGATAGAATTTGGGACAATGCTTGCTATGACAAGTACTCAAATTCAGATGCTGATGCCAAGGGTGATGTCAGCGTAGGAATGTTTGGAACGGGATTTTATAGTTTTGCAGGTGATACGAGTGATGAAAATGCCCGTGCATTTATTAAGATGTGTGTAGATGTGGCAAATATGGAAGGCGGCGAGTTTGAACGAGTAGAATCAGTCTTTTCTCATGGAATTAAAGGAATGCAAGCAGCTTCAGCTTCTGTAATGCTGCACTGTCTTAAACCATATGTGTTTCCAATAATAAACAATAGAGATAGTAATGCCAGAATATATAAGGACTTAGGATTGCCACTAGAGAAATCAGATTCCCTTATCAACTATATTGCTAATAGTAGAGTGATTGAAAAGTATCGCGATAATAACTTTCCTTTCAAGAACTATAGAAGAATAGATGTGGTGGGAAGTGAATTGTTTGGCGAATTCTGGCCTTCACTAAGAGAATACAATCCAGGAATTACCAAAGAAAAGTACAAAGAACTGCTTCAGAACCCGGAGGTTACAAGTGATTCTGCAAAAGCAGTTATCTACAGATTTTATCAAGTTGGAGGTCAAGCAACTTGTAAACAGCTTGCAAATACGTATGGCAAAACTCCAACATATTACAATTCAAATGCTACGAACCTGGCAAAAAATATTTTAAAGAAAACGAATTGTCCCACATTACCACGTTCAGAAGAAAACAGCAGATATTGGCCGATACTTTTTGTTGGAAGAAGAACAACTGCTGAGGAAGCGGGAACATATCTCTGGAAATTAAGAGAACCACTAAAAGAAGCAATTAAAGAACTCATGGATGAAGGCGTAATAGAGGAAAATATTATGAATGTAAACGCAAGAAACTCTGTAAAGTCACTAAATACAATACTTTATGGACCTCCTGGAACAGGAAAAACGTATTCAACTGCAAGTTATGCAGTATCTATATGTGATGATAAGCCTATAGATGAACTTGGAGACAGAGATGCTATTATGGAGCGTTTCAATAAGCTGAAGGCAGAAAAACGTATTGTGTTTACCACATTCCACCAATCTTATGGATATGAGGAATTTATAGAAGGAATAAAGCCGCAACTTAAAGAAGATAGTAATGGCATTGGCTATGAAATTGCAGATGGAGTCTTTAAAGAATTTTGTAATGAAGCAAGAACAATAAAGGTGCATACTACAGGCACTGCTCTAATTAAGGAACAACCTAGAATATGGGGAATGATTCTTGAGGGAACAGGCAAAACAAAGCTTAAGACAGAGTGTTTTGCGAATAATGAAATACGTCTAGGATGGGATGAAGTAAAGGACAGTGATATAGAAGGTGATTTCTATGGTGATGAAAATGCTTCATGGAATGGAAAACATATGGTCTTTGACTTCAAGAACACTATGGAAAAAGGCGATGTTGTTGTTATAGAGAAAACTAATAAGAGCATAGATGCAATAGGTGTTATTACTGGTGACTATGAATATGATGAATCTCGTGAACGCCATGCAAGAAGCAGAAAAGTTGAGTGGCTTGTGAAAGATATTGATCAGGACATTGTTGGTTTTCTTCCTAAGGGCAGGAAGCAGCTTGCTCGTTTTTCGCTGTTTGCTTTTGACTACATTGGAATGGAAACAATATCAAAGATCTTGGAGGCACATAGCCAGAACCCTGTGGTTGAAGTGGAAAAGGAAGTACAACCTTATGTGTTTATAATTGATGAAATCAACAGAGGCAATATTTCTAAGATATTCGGTGAATTAATAACTCTTATTGAGGATACAAAGCGAGAAGGAGCCTTAGATGCTGCCAGTGCAGTTTTGCCATATTCAGGAGAAGAATTCAGTGTTCCAAGTAACGTATATATTCTAGGGACGATGAATACGGCGGATAGGTCCATTGCATTACTTGATACAGCACTTCGAAGAAGATTTTCATTTGTAGAGATGATGCCCAATGATGCTGTGCTAGAAGGTATAAACAAAATCAGTGGGCAGGATCTTGATGTATCTCTAATGTTAAGAACAATCAATAAAAGAATAGAATTTTTATATGACAGAGAGCATACGATAGGACATGCGTTCTTTATGGGGCTGAAAGATAATCCGACAAAAGAGAAGCTTGCTACTATTTTTGAGAATGCTGTTATTCCGCTATTGCAGGAGTATTTCTATGAAGATTATCAGAAAATACAGCTTGTTCTAGGTGATAATGCTAAGACTGATGACGCCTTGAAGTTTGTTACTAATAAAGAAGTTCATTTAGATCAGACATTTAAGGGAAATGTAGAAGATATTGTTGATGAGAAGCCTATGGAGTACGAAATAAATAAAGAAGCATTCACTAACATAGAGGCTTACAGGCAGATTATGTAAATAGGTACTATCATGAAAAAACCTTTTGAAGTACAAGAGTTTGACACCATCATCGGAAACAAAGAATATGAGCATAACGATAAATATAAGTATATGGATGAGAAGGCTTTTGCTGATCTCAATAGGTTTGTGCGCGAATTTACAGCTAATGAAGACAATGCAGATGTTCTTGATTTCATGAAGGTTGGGCTTAAGCGTAATGTTGGTGATGTTATAACCATTAAGAATTATGTTGGTTTAATTCAAATGAAAAATGGTTATCAGGTTCAGATTTTACCCAAGATATATTTGGGCGAGGCAGATGCAGATAATAAGCGTACTAAAGAAGTTTTTCTGAATATGCTTAAAAGTATGAAAGACTTTCCTGGAAAAGCTTTCAATACCACTAGTTTAAAAGTCGATAGAATGAATCTCTATGAGCTATTCATAAACATGTATCTGCAAGAAGTTAGAAAACTGGTGAAACATGGTCTTAAATCAGCATATGTTAACGTGGAAGAAAATCTGAATTATTATAAAGGAAAGCTTCTGATAAATCAGCACATTAAGTCAAATCTTGCGCATAAAGAACGATTCTATATGGCTCATGACGAGTTTTTGCTTGATAGACCGGAGAACAGAATAGTTAAATCTACTTTGTTGAAACTACAGAGGTTGACAGGAAGTGCCGAAAACAGCAAAGAAATACGGCAGGCCCTTGTGGCATTCGAGTTAGTTGACCCTTCAAAGAATTATTATTCTGACTTTTCAAAGATTACCATAGACAGAAATACCAAGGACTATGGATCTTTGATTCCATGGTCGAGGGTGTTTCTTATGAATAAGAGTTTCTCAACCTTCTCAGGAGAAACAACTTCTCGGGCATTACTTTTTCCTATGGAATCTGTGTATGAAAGCTATGTGGCGATGAAGATGAAAAAGGTATTTGGCCCGGAGGGGTGGCATGTATCAAGCCAAGATAAAGGGAAGTATCTTTTTGAAGAACCTACTAAGAAGTTTAAGCTCCGCCCAGATATAGTAATCAAAAACGGAGATAGAATCGTAGTATTAGATACCAAGTGGAAAAAGCTTGTCCCCGATCCACGTATTAATTATGGAATATCTCAGGCAGATATGTACCAAATGTATGCATATTCAAAGAAATACGATACTTCTGACATTTGGCTTCTTTACCCTTTGAATGCAAATATGAAAGACAAACCTCCTATTCATTACTTGGCGACAGATGTTAGCAGTATCAGAACAAATGTAAATGTATTTTTTGTTGATGTGGCAAATATAGATAAGAGTTTAGAGGAATTAAAGGAGCGAATAGGATAACGAAGAAACCTAACCATTTTTACCTGAATTCACTATTATGTGGAGAATCTTATGAAAAAGTATTCTAAAAGGGAAATATTGGATAAATGTAATGAGTATATAAATCTACATGGTCAACCACTAAAAAACGGAGCATTGTTTTATAAAGAAAGTTTTGTGAATTATAAAGGTGAAGTGAGAGCTAGCAAAGAAGCTGAAGACAGAGAATTCTATACAGAGATAGTAGCTGAATTTCTATTGACCAACCCGGACGTTCTTGATGCTATAGAACAGATAGACAGAAGCAAATACAAAATAGATGGTCATGACGGCAAATATGATCCAAAGAGCAATAGGGTAGAAGAAAAGCTAGCTATGGATATGTTTAATTATTGCAAATCATCTCCGAATCATATGTATGAAGGTTTTGGAAGAATAATCGATTACCAGATTCCGTTAAAGAAATCTAATAATGATGAAGGAGTCGGTAAAATTGATCTACTCTCAAAAAATGATGATACTTTATTCATCCTTGAACTAAAGATACCAGACAGTAAAGAAACTATGCTAAGATGTGCTCTTGAATGCTATACTTATTGGAAAATGGCTAATCACAGCAACCTGATCAGGAGCTATGAATTCGATGATGTAAAGTATGTGAAAGCGGCTCCGCTGGTATACTATGGAGGAATTCAATGGCAGGAAATGCAAGAGAATCGGGTGAATCTTGAACTGCTTATGAAAAAACTCGGAATAGCAGGTCCTTTCTATTATGAAATGAATAGTATTTTTAGTATTAGAGAATAAGCATTATAAATAAAGCAATTTTAGTTTATTGAGCGATGTGCATTAATTTGTACATCGCTTTTGCTATTCTATGACCAACAAATGAAGGAAAACGCGTTTATTGCCTATGTTTAAGAAAGGATAGTGAGAAGATATGGCAGATTATTTTTATGGAGTTATTGGTTATGAGGATATCAAGAAAGAGTTAAATATCATTATTGATATGATGAACAATACTCAAATGTATGAAGATATGGGAGCCTCATTGGAAAAAGGAATTATTCTTGAAGGTAACCCGGGCACTGGTAAAACAACTATGGCCAATTGTTTGATAAAAGCAACAGACAGAAAGTGCTTTGTGTGTAGAAAGAAGGCTTCAGACGGAAAGTTTGTTGATGAAATAGTTAAGACTTTTGAAGAAGCCAAGAAGAATGCACCGTCAATTGTTTTTTTGGATGATATTGATAAGTTTGCTGAAAAAGGCGGTAATGATTTTGATGACAATGATCCAGAAGAGTTCGTTACGATTCAATCTTGTATAGATGAAGTAAAGGATGAGAGCGTATTTATTATAGCTACTGCGAATAAAATACGTAAATTGCCTAAATCGTTATTAAGGCCCGGAAGATTGGGAAAATGCCTGTATGTTAGATTGCCTAAGCCTAATGAATCTGAAAAGATAATAGAACATTATCTTAGTAAAACCAGGATGGGGACTGACTTGGACGCCTTGTCTATATCAAAGTTATTATACGGAGAAACATGCGCAACTCTTGAGAACGTTATTGCAAGGGCGGCATCGAAAGCAGTTTTTAACAGAAAAGAAACAGTAGCTATGGGAGATATTGTTTCGGCTTGCCTTGATCTTGTTTTTGAATCACCAGAATATGACAAGAAACCAAGTGCAGATACGCTTCGAAGGATTGCATATCATGAAGCTGGTCATGCTGTTGTTGGAGAACTATTAATACCTGGAAGTGTGGGAATAGCATCCATAAGAATGTCATCCAGCGATACATTGGGATTTGTTAGATACTGCAGAGAGGACGATGAATGCAATACTCTTGAATATTATGAGAATCTTATAAAAACTTCTCTTGCAGGAAAGGCTGCTACAGAGGTTGTGTATGGGGAAGCAGATCTTGGCGCTAATAAAGATTTACATAGTGCATTTGATAGGGCAATTAAAATTGCAGATGACTTCTGCACATATGGCTTTTCCAACTGGATTGAAGATGATACTACAAGTTTTTCTGGTGAAAACAGGAATAGAACAATGGCGCTCATCATGGAGCAACAGTACCAGGCTACGAAGAAACTTTTGATAGACAATAGAGAAATCCTTGATGCTATGGCTGATGCTTTAATTTCGAAAACCACACTTGTGTATAGTGATATCCAAAAGCTAGTCATGGGTAAAGAATAATCAAAGAATTAAAAGAGTATTAAATGTATAAAATTATGCACATTAATACATGGTGTAAGAATAAAATAGGAGTGTGGGAATGGCGGATAGAATCGATGAACTAATGAAAAGATATAATGCCCTGAAGGAAAAAGTTGTTGACAGGAGAAAAGAGTTTGGCGAGTTGATGGATTTTGTTGAAAATGAGACATCATATATGACTTGCCCTGCGTCAACACATTATCATTTATGCACAGAACATGGCCTTTTAGAGCATAGTATAAATGTGGCCGAGAATCTTCTGAAGATAAAGAACATCCTTGCTCCTGATATTACAGATGAAAGTTGCGTGGTGGTTGCTCTTATGCATGATCTAGGAAAGGCTGGAGTTCCTGGAAAACCGCAGTACTTCAAAAATGCGGATGTGGAAAAGCCATGGCCGCCATACAAATTCAATAAAAATCTAGTGTATATGAGTGTTCCTGTAAGAAGCCTATACCTTATTGGAGCCAAGTTTCCTCTGACCGAGGAAGAGGCTCAGGCTATTGTTTATCATGATGGTCAGTATGTGGAAGATAATAGAAGCGTGGCATCTAGAGAGGAACCGTTAACTCTCTTGCTGCAATATGCTGATAATTGGAGTGGATTTGTTCAGGAGGAAAATGCATAAGTGAGTAATACTTCATTGGGAAAAGGTAAAAAAGGAAGCAAGTTTTGGATGGGAACTGTTCTAGAATATCCGGAACTTGAAAAAGATATCAATGCATTAATAGGACAAGATGTTTCTTGGATTTCTCCACTTCCTAAAGAAAATTATCGCGAATATGAAATAAAGCAGAAGGGAGAGTTGCTTGGCCTTAAGCCAGATGAAATACAGAAATTATTTTCATTCTGGCCATCAAGGCAACCGCAGTGGGATGGAATTGCTGTTGGTAATAATAACCAGACTTTGTTTTTGATTGAGGCAAAGGCACATTTAAAAGAGCTCAATAGCAAATGCATGTCAAAGAATCCAAGTAGTAAAGATAAAATTAGATGTGCTATGAAAACAGTACATGCTACATATTATAAGAAAGCTGATTTTGGCTTATGGATGGAAGAGTATTATCAACTTGCGAATAGGCTAACTTTTTATCATATGATAAAAGATATGATAAAAAGGCAGGAGATAAAGGCTTTTGATGATATAAAACTTGTGCTTCTTAATTTTGCTAATGATTTTACATATAATTCGACAGATATAGTGACGTGGCGCGATTACATGTCATTTGTCTTTGAGAAAATGACGGGTTTCAAAGATACACCAGAGGGTGTGCTTGAATTATTTATTGACGTGGGGAAATATAGCGATGCATTTAAAAAGACAGATGAAGGTAAATGGATATTAAAATGATAGATACATTATCATTCAAACGAGTAGATTGCTTCAAGTGTTAAGAATGTTTATGAAACATTCGAATGAATTGTTGAAAAAGTAAAAGGGTTTGTATATGGGATATGTGGATGAAGTAAGGAATTGCACGTCATTAGAGAAATTATTCGAGTTATGGAAAAATAAAGCTCCTGAAGTTAGGAGCTACGTTATTAAGGGAAAGCAGCATGAAGTAAATATTAACCATAGCAGAAATAGGTTCATTCCAGACGGGATAGTTGATTTTGCTGTTTGGGATGACGATGCGCATAAAAAAATCTTATATGTATTAAAAGAAGCATATACGGATGATTCGGATGGTTTTAATCTCGCTTCGTGGCTATCAGGGGCACCAGATATTCAAATTTGGAATAGGATTGCGCGTTGGACAAATGGATTGCAACACACAACAGCAAAAGAGATTTTTAAGTATGACCATGATCCTTCGGAAGAAGTGTATAAGGAGTGTTTTTCTCAAATAGCAGTACTGAACCTCAAAAAGAGTGGGGGAAATAGTGAATCTGTATATGAAGAGATAGCATCATATGCTGAGGCTGACAGAGAAGAAATTATAAAGGAATTTGAACTTATAGATGCGGATATTATTGTATGTGGATACACCTTTGGAATATTGATGGACAAGGTTTTTAAGGTTGATTATAAAAAGAATTCTAATAACTGGGCGTATTATATGGACTTATGTGGCAGGGAGAGACTTGTCATAGATTACTATCACCCAGCAAACCATTATCCGGATCTTGCAAATTATTATGCAGTTACCAACATTTATCAACAGGCTCTTATAGAGAAAGCAGGTAAATGACATGTATGCTACCGGAAACAAGAAGATGCTTAATATGCTCATCCTTGAGATCCTTAGGCAGTACACTGATGAGAATCATTCTTTGACACAGCAGGAAATCATAAAGCTATTGAAAAAGAATTATGATATGCCATGTGACAGGAGGTCTGTAAAAGCAAATGTTCTGTCTCTTAAGGAACTTGGCTATGAAATTGACATGGAAGATGGATACAGGCTTCTTGATAGAGAATTTGATGATGCAGAACTCCGTATCCTTATTGATAGTGTGCTTTTTTCAAAGTCTATTTCAACGAAACAAGCAAAGGATCTTATTGCCAAACTCCAAGGACTTGCCAGTAATTATTTTAATGCGAAGGTATCACATGTAAGCAACCTGCCTGAGCTAAACAGAACTATTAACAAACAGGCTATGTATGGTTTGGATACGCTTAATGATGCTATTGCTGCAAAGCATCAGGTAAGCTTTATGTACAACGATGTGGGAACGGACTTTAAGCTGCATCCACGCTGGAATATGCATTATATTGTTAATCCATATCAGATTGTGGCTTGTAATGGCAGATTCTATTTGATTGGCAACTATGATAGGTATGACAATGTTTCCCATTTTAGAATCGATAAAATGACTGAAGTTAAGGAATTGGATACCAAAGTTAAGCCAATGAAGCAGGTGGAAGGACTAGAGCATGGGCTTAATCTTCCAAAGCATATGGCTGAGCATGTGTATATGTTCAGCGGCCCCGCTGTTAATGTAAAGATGGAAACAACACCGGAAGTATTCTCGGATATTATAGACTGGTTTGGTACTGACATTAAAATTCTGGAAGAATATGAGGATAAGCTTATTATTCGAGTGTCATGTAATGAAAAGGCTATGAGGTATTGGGCACTACAATATGGACCTTCGGTTGAAATACTGGAGCCGGAATCACTAAGAAATCAGATCATTTCGGATATGAAAGATATGATGAAAAGATATAGTGATTAAAATATTATGTATTAATCCTAAGGAGCTCCGGATCCTTTTTGTGTGCAAAAAAATGTACATCGCTTCTGATATTCTAATTGGTATCAAGAAGCGATGTTTTTTATTTCCCAAGGAAGTACGAGGTTACTCCATGAAAGACGATACAAGAAAAGAAATCATGACAATAATAGAGAATGCTGATAATGGTGATGAAGAAGCAATGCTGACATTCATTGGCATGGCCTCATTGTCTTCAGAGCTGTATAGTAATCCATTCGCTATTAAAAAAAGAAATGAGTACATAGTAAATCTTGTTGAAAATGGGAATCCTGCTGGATTTATTCTTGCAGGAGATGATTATCTAAATGGCGATATTCTTGAGAGAAGTGTTGAAAAGGCTGTTGCATTTTATTATCTTGCGGCTAATAGTGGAGAAACATTTGGATATGAACTAATTGCAAAAATGCATTTGGACGGGGATGGCCTACCTGTGAATTACCAATTGGCTTATGAATTTCTGAAAAAATCTGAAGATAGCAATGCTGGCCAAATGAGATCTGACCTAGGCTATTTCTTTATGGGTGAGATGTTCTATCACGGATTATGTGTGGCAAAAGACTGGGGCAAGGCAAAAGATTATTACATGGAAGTAATGAAAAAGTATTATGGCGGCGATTACTATATGAAAGCTTGTGAGAGGGTAGCAAGTATGAATGCACTCTGATGTAGAACCCAATTGGTTATTTGTAATGTAAAAAAAGCACATTACGTCTGATAAAGAGGTTGTATTTTGTGCGAGGAATATTTGAACTAGGAGGACAATTGCATGTATGGAGCAATTTTAGGAGATATGATTGGAGCGCCATATGAATTTGATCAGGGTGAAAAAACAAAGGATTTTATACTTTTTGATCCAAGAAAATGGGTAAGGTACACAGATGATACAGCGATGACTCTTGCTGTTGCTAAGGGAATAATGAAAGCTGGTGCATGTGCTGATGAATTATCCATGAAAGCAGTATTTGTTGGATGTATGCAGGATATAGGCAACAGATATGCAACCGGAGAATATGGTGGGATGTTTTCGAAGTGGCTGCGCAATCCTGACCCACAGCCCTATGGTAGTTATGGAAATGGTGCTGCAATGAGAGTATCTGCTGTCGGATGGGCTTTCAATTCGTTAGAGAGGACAACTGAAGTAGCAAGATGGTCAGCAGAAGTGTCGCACGATCATCCAGAAGGAATTAAAGGGGCTGAATCAGTAGCATCAGCTATATATCTGGCTAGAACGGGAATGGGTAAGGATGAAATAAGAAAATATATAGAAGAATGCTATGGATATAACTTTTCTCGTACATTAGATGAAATCAGACCAACTTACCATCATGTGGAGAGTTGTCAGGAGACTGTACCGGAGGCTTTAACCGCATTTTTTGAAGGCGTAGATTTTGAGGACGTTATTCGCAATGCAGTTTCTCTTGGGGGAGATTGTGACACGTTGACTTGCATTGCAGGGGCTGTAGGAGAAGCATTTTATGGTGTGCCTGAAGATATGAAAAAGGAATGCATGAGCAGACTTCCGGAGGAATTCCTTGGTATTATGGCTGATTTTGAGCAGTTTATTAAAGAAATATCATGAGGTATTTGAAATGACTGATGCTTAAGAATATGTATCACGAATTCGCTCTTGAAAAACTGTCTGGTTATTATGGAGAACTAACGGAGTAATGACATGTTGGAATTAAAGATTGGCCAGAATAATTGGGAACCACCTGAACTGGATGAAGAAGAGGTAATGAGGCTTGTTACTAAGAAAATGCCTATTACAGAGGAACAGCATGAAAGACTTCTTTTTCTGAGGATTAGGCCATATATTGATACCGTGTATGTAAATTACAAATATAAGGGAGAGCCAGGCGTAGGCTACATGGTGAGATTTGTTTTTAGAGAGGACTATGTTTGGAATGCTGAACAAGAGCAGCTTTTTGCTGAACTATGTATAGATAATTCTGACTGTACATATAAGTATGGCTTCTTTGATGAGATATTCGATTACTATAACGAGCTACATCCAGAGTGGAGACTGAAGAGATACTACACGGATTCTACAAGGCTTCTTGATCATATCTATCATTGCATGAGGAAAAATACGGTAAAGGAACTATTATACAAATGTGGCCTGGATATGTTGGCAAAGCATTCTTCGGATATCGATGATCTAGATTTGTTGGCTTCAAGTCCTTCGGAAGTGTATGGTGATGTGCCGATGAAACTTCTCAGAGCATTGAACTGTGAGACGGGTGGAATGATGCTCTGCCATGAGGAGTATAGGAAAATGCTAAAGGCGCTTGGGAGAACTTATGGAGAGGTTTATTCTCAGCCTCTTAATGATGCACAGTGTGAGTATATAAAGCATCTGTATGATAGAGACCTTACAACTAAAGAAATAGGCAGGATTTACCTGGCGCGTAGAGCTGAATTATCATATATGTGGCATCCAAGACAATTTAGGGATTTCCTATGTAAAGTAAAAGGTGTAGAGGCACTATCAGATTTAGCAAAGATAGATTCTATATATGGTAACTCGCTTAGAGCAGGTGAGGATGATGATGAGATATGTGAGATAAAGTTTTACTTGCTTGATGGCCGGGAGACTTTTGACAGGCGTGTTAGGGTTTCTAACAGGAAAAGAGAATATGATTGGCAGGAACGGAATAATGGATATGTAGTCAGATATCCGCAGACCATAAATGATTTTTGCAGAGAAGCAGCGTATATGAGAAATTGTTTGTTGGGGTATGTTGATGCTTTTGTAACAAATGCTACAACAATCATGTTCATGAGAAAGAATGATGATGTTAACGCTCCATTCATTACGCTTGAAATATATGATGGAGAACTAACACAGGCTTACCACAGATTTAATAATGATTGTACTTCAGAGGAAGCTAATTGGATTAAAGAGTACTGCTTAAGGCATGGAATTGGTTGCGATAAGTTTTTCTTTAATAGGGAAATTGACCTGGCATAGTAGTTGACTATTTCTTCCTTATAAGTGATGTATGGTATACCGCTGCGGCGGACAAATACTATATGTTCAGATAAGGAGGTATCGCAATGAATGCAGAAATGGCACGTCAGATTACGGAGCTGCGACATAAGGGACTTGGGTATAAGTCCATAGCCATAGTTGTAGGAACTTCACGTGAGAACGTCAGGTATTTTTGTAAGACACATGGCCTTGTAGGAGATGTTGAGCAAGTAAAGGCAACCTTCAAAGATGAGAATGTCCCTAGCAGATGCAAATTCTGTGGTAAAAGGATCGAGAGAAATCCTAAGTCCGGAAAGAAGCTCTTTTGCTCGGATGAGTGTCGAAGGGCATGGTGGAAACAACACCCGGAGAAAAGTATGCATTCCCAAGAGGCAACGTACACTTTTGAGTGCGCCTATTGCAAGAGATACTTTTCAGCATATGGGAATAAGTTCAGGAAATACTGCAGTCATGATTGCTATGTCATGGATCGTTTTTGGAAGAATGGCAATTTGAATCATGTGGTGCCCAAGTCGAAGATTAGGGCAGAAATTAAGGATATTGTTTTGGAAGCGTAAACTAAAATGGTTTACAAGTTAAATATGCATGCTGAGATTAGTGGTTGTTGCATTTTTCGCAACAACCATTTTATGAAAACGCTGTTGAAAAACTAACTATATTCGCTATAATAAGCTTAATAGGAGCTCCCACACCTCTCATTGAAGTGTCCAATGGGAGCACATTTTATTTGTTTTGATATATGTTTGATAATACACGTTGTGTAAATAAGAGCGATATGTTATTCTTATACACAACGTGTATTTTGTTTGAAGGAGCATTCTTATGGATGATAAAGCTAAAAAAATAAAAGAACTACGTGAAAGTACTGGCATGAACCGCAAGGAGTTTTGTGAGTATTTTGATATCCCTTATAGAACTGTCACTGAATGGGAACGTGATATGCGCCATGCTCCGGACTATGTAGTAAGGCTTTTGGAGTACTACATAAGAATGGAAAAGCTGTTTAAAAAGGATGAGGACGATAAAACATGCTAAGAATTATCTTTGGTGAAACAGAAGGAGCTATGCATGTACCATCATGGTTCAGATTTAATTACGAAGAGGAGTGGTTTGAGGATCCTCTTGTAGCTGAAATGATGGCTGATGTTGATAAGTCATGTTATAAAGGAAATCAGCTTATCGTAAATGATGAGTTAGGACCTATTCCACCAGAAAGGCTTTCAGAAGGAGTACAAACACTCATTTGTATTTATAAGATGCCTGATCTTATGTATAACGCTACAAAGTGCGGAGAGAATTGTGCCAAGTGGCTTGTTGAGATTGGACGTAGAGAAGATGTTACTGTTAATTTGAGATACTATTTGCCCTTTGATGATTGTGGTGATATAGAAATTGAAATTCTCAATGCGCACAAGAAGGTTTATTCTGCTGAGGAATATATGCATATTGCGCTGAAATATGTTTGATGGCATAAAAAATGCTGAGGGTGGCTATTTCCATTTTGGAAACAACCACTCAGAATAACAATAGTAGCAGTTCGTCAGATAAACTATACAATATATCTGACAACAGAAAAATGTTATTGAAAAAAAAGTAGCTTTTGTTATAATGAAACTAACAGGAGCTCCCACACCTCTCTTTGAAGTGTCCAATGGGAGCACATTTTTATTTTAGGGGTTATTATGCAACTTAAAAAGTCTAAGACTTATAAGGAGCAGGTTGAGATATTAAGAAATAAGGGACTTAAGATTAACGACAGTAGTAATGTTATCTCATTTCTCAATCATGTAAACTATTATAGGTTTTCGGGATATTTTCTTCCGTTTATTTCAAAAACAGACAAATAATTTCATGAAGATACAAGTTTTGAGCAATTAGAGAATATATACTATTTTGACTCTGAATTAAGAAAGTTGATAATGGGAACTATAGATGAAATAGAGATATACTTAAAATCTCAGATTTCATATTACCATTCTCAGAAGTATGATGCAGAAGGCTATACAGATAGTATAAATTATAATAGCAAACATAACCACAATGCCTTTTTACAACGTGTGTCAGTTTGTATAGCTGAAAACCAGCGTACACTTGTTGTAAAGCATCATATGAATAATTATGGAGGGCATTTTCCTATATGGGTATTGATCGAGTATTTTTCTATTGGAATGCTTTCATATTTTTATCGTGATTTACCTAATATAGATAAAGCGACTATTGCACAAAATACATATGGTGTGAATTATCAGGTACTCGATAGTTGGTTTAGATGTCTTACTGATTTACGAAATAAATGTGCCCATTATTCTAGATTGTACTATTGGATATTCACAGCGTTACCTAGGATGCCACAAGGTGAGAAGTATATTCCTACTAGGAGATTATTTGCGCAGCTATATATGCTGAAGCTGATGTATCCGGATCATAAAAAATGGAACGAGGTATTTGTAAAGCCGTTGGCAAAACTAATGAGAAAGTATAAATCAGACATAGTAATGGCACATATTGATTTTCCATATAAATGGAAATCGATGTTGATGTATAAATAGTTGTCCGCTATTTCTTGACCCCTTCATCACAAACTATGTAAAAAGGGGTAAATATATCTGGCGCCTTATCCTCCGCAGTATGTTTAAATTATCAGCGGTAGTACCGCATGTTGAAACAGTCGTTCTCTTAACGAAGACGACTGTAAAGGAAGGCTGAGTTTAGAGGCGACTGTTGTTCTAGCAAGCACGAAGTGCGAGAGCAGAACTTCCTTGTGAAATAGTGGTGGGACAAAACTAAATATCTATGGCATAACGGCGCGGTTTGTAGCTGACAAGAAAGTTTGGACAGCTGATCAAATCGGGCCGTTTTTTTGAAGTGGTCGTCCAAGGGAATTGGTCTACTTGATTTAAATGATTTCTTTGGGAGCGTTTTTTAGCGAAGGTCATGTAACATGGAGCGGACTGCTCGTTCTTTTTAAAGTATTCGGATATGAACACTTTATTTTTGGGGGTTGGAATTAAGTCTTTGAGCATAAGCCAATAAACGTTTCTGTGTTGCAGAATTGTAAGTTGAAAGGGTTTCTATTAGTTCAAATAATTCAGGAGCTTCTTTTTTACTGATCATGATAAAATCAGGTTTCATGTCTTCGGATTCACCTGTTAAATAAGCTACGGAAGTACCTAAAACTCTTGCTATTACTTCGACAGTCTGAGGCGAAGGTGTTCTGTCACCATATTCGTATCTGCAATATCCAATCTTAGAAAGATTCAGTCTTCTGGCAGCTTCTGCCATAGATATTCCAAGGCTTTCTCTTGCTGATTTTAATCGTTCAGGTATAAGTTGATTTGTCATATTTGTATCCTCTTAGTTATTGACGGTAACCAATGGATAATATATAATAGTATCCATTGGTTAGTATAGCGTATCTTGTTATGTTAGGCAAATTTTCTGTGGCCCATAGAGCTGGGGGGAATTGATGCGAAAAATAGAGCTTTTTAAGACTAGAGTAGTAAATGATAATAAAGTATATTTATTGGCTTCTGATGTTAGGAAAGCTTTTGGATATGACAATATAGAACAGTTGAAAAGGGAACATCCTGATATTGTTAAGAAGAAAAGTGGATTGCCAGAAATAGTGTTGGAAAGTGACTTCAATGCGTTAATGTCGACTAATGTTTCCTTAGCTGAGAATCTAAAGCATCTTGAGCTCACTCGTGTTGAGACACTCAGAACTAACACAGAATCCTTAAAGTCTCTTTATCCGCTTAAGTTCTTATTTGCAGGGAATATGTTTAAAATGGAGGCGATAAAAGCTGGCTTTCAAAGTGTGGATGAATATATTGAAAAAGTGGATTATGTGAAAGAGATAGAATCCGAAAAGCAAAAACTGCTTTCAAAGAGAGATTTACTTGACTATATAAATGACAGCAGAGAAGAAATAAAAGAACGTATTGATTTTGATATTCTTAAAAAGTATGGACTTTCAATACAGCATTACATTCATATAAAAGAGTGTGTTCCGCATTTGGAAAGCTTTATTGTAGGTCCAGGTATTTTTTTCTCTGTATATGATTCCGACTATGAATTTGAAAACTTGAAAATTTACAATCAAGATCTGATTATTCCGACATATGAATACCAAAAAGGAGATATTATTGAGAACTATGGGCATGACCCGAGCATGAGGGATTATAGTAAATATAGTACTTTAGAAAATATTATTTATATTTTAAAGAATAAAGAAATAGAAGATGCAGGTGTTGATCTATTGTGCTGTCACGTACCAGGAATAGATTTTTATATATCACAAACAGAAGTAATAAAGCTTCTTAATCCAAATATGTATAGAGATGTGATTTTGATTGAGGGTGACATACCTTTTGATAGCATAAAATATATTACTGGTAGTGAATTTGATAATTAAAAAAACTGCTTAATATTTTTATCATAATTTTAAAACATGGTCTTAATAGAGTATATGTGCATTTAATTGACTTTTGAGATGCTGATGCTATAATACAATTAATCGGGAGAGCTCCTGCCATATAAGTGGAGAAGTTTAAACTCGGGTGAGTCCCTACCATATAAGTGGGAAAGCTTAAACTCTAAGAGGACTGTTGTTGCAGTCCTCTTATTTTTGTGGGGTAATATGGACAATTTTAAGATCTATAGTGTGACGGATGAGTATATAGATTATTTGAGAATAATAGAACCAAACGTATATTCAAATAAAGTGGAGAATAGGATTCATACAAGAAAAGTATAAACAAAAAACTGCTAATGAAGAAGTTGGCTACGTTAAAACTGCTTTGGATTTTAAAAAGCTGGAAGAGATATGTAAAGATTATGAAAAGTATTTAGAGAGGGATGTATATGATAGTTCTAGTAATACCTGACATTCACTTGAAAAGTTGGATTTTTGATAGAGCAGAAGAGATAATGCGCAGAGGAAAAGCTGATAGAGCAGTGTGCTTAATGGATATCCCTGATGATTGGGACATGGAGCTTGATATTGCGCACTATAGAAATACATTTGACCGGGCAATCAGATTTGCAAAAGAGTATCCCGATACCCTGTGGTGCTACGGCAATCATGACGTTAGCTATCCGTGGGGCAAGCTCGAAACAGGTTATTCTCCGTATTCGGAGCGAACAGTTATATCCAAACTGGAGGAGCTGACTAATGCGCTGCCAGATCCTTCACAGATAGCTATTATCCATAGGATTGATAATGTCCTTTTTTGCCATGGTGGGCTGACAGAAGACTTTGTGAGCTACTTGAATGAAGAACTAATTGATGCTGATATAGATGAGATTTTATCTGTTATAAATGAAGCCTCACCAAAATATCTTTGGAATGATCAATCTCCACTCTGGTTCAGACCACAGCACAGGAATGTTGACGCTTTTAGAAAAGAGACATTTATGCAGGTTGTAGGGCATACTCCAGTTGATAAGATCTATGAGGAAAATGGATTTATCTCAACGGATGTATTTTCTACTTATCGAGACGGACGGCAAATCGGTGAATCTGCGATGGTAGTGATTGATTCGGTATCGAGGGAGTTTGAGAAGATAGAAGTTTAAAGAGGTGTCAATGATATATTTTACAAGTGATTTACATCTAGGGCATAGAGGCATCATAACCATGCAGAACAGGAACGAAGGTGTGCTCAGGTATGATGTCGGAGTGGATGCAAATAACTTTTATCCTGTGTCGGTGAAACAGATTATTGAGTTCTTTGAAATGCCACGATAATCATGTAGTAATCGTGACAATACGTCTGATAAATTATATAATCTATCTGACGAAAGGAATTCATGATGAGAGATAAATTTCAGACTGAAATAGAAAAAAGAATAGAAAGTTTTGATCCAAGGTATGCTTTTTCTGCAGTAGACTTTAGTGATATGGCTGGAACTGATCCGATAAATAAGGCATTATCAAGGCTTTGCGAAGCTGGAACAATACGAAGAGTACTTAAGGGGATATATGATAAGCCTTCATACAGCGAGTTTTTAGGAGAGTACCTTCCACCAAATATTGAGAAGGTTGTAGAGGCTATTGCTCGGAAGTATAATTGGACGGTTGCGCCTTCAGGAGAAATTGCACTTAATAAATTGCATTTATCAACACAGGTACCTGTTAATTATAGCTATGTCAGCGATGGCCCATATCGAAAGTACAAGATTGGAAATTATCTGGTTGAGTTTAAGCATTGCGCCAATAAGGAAATATCCGGCAAAAGTTACATTACGATTATAGTTATTCAAGCAATTAAGAGTATTGGAAAAGATAGAATTCAGCCTAAAGACATAAGTATATTATCAGATTTGCTACCGGAAGAGGAAAAGAAAAAAATACTTCGTGAGGCAATGACTACTACACCGTGGATATATGGAGTTATAAAAGAGGTATGTAAAAAGTGACAACTATTGCTGATTTTTTTATGAAATAAATATAAGGTTAATTGAAATAACAAAGAAAGTGAGATACAATGAAACCAAGAAACAAAGAAATTTGTTTTTGGACTGTTTCGGTTAGGAGGTTCGTAATGATAGCTGAAATGAATAAAAAGATTATAAGCATTTCGTCAAAAAGACAGCTAACTATCCCAGGAGCTTTTTATGCAAAACTTGGGTTTGAAGATAAAGCAGAATGTATCATAAGGGATAATGAGTTGGTTATACGCCCGGCTAGAATTGATTCTAATGGTGAATTTGCAGAAGAGATTCTTTCTGATCTTATAAAGGAAGGATATTCTGGACAAGCTCTACTTAAGGAATTCAAGAATAGACAGGCAAAAGTAAGACCAGCAGTTAAGAAAATGCTTGATGACGCTCATAAGATGGCAACCGGAGAGCTTGAGTCAATGTCATATGATGATGTCTTCGGTGAGGAGGAATGATTAGTGGCAAAACTTATTATTTCTCCTGCAGCAGGTAAATATCTTAAAAAGATTAAGGATAAAAATCTTAAGGGGTTGTTTAAAGATGTAATTGATGAGATTGTTGAAGATCCATCCATAGGAGATGCAAAAGTAGGTGATCTGGAAGGAGTGTCTACCTACGATTTCAGGTATAACAAGACTGATTACAGAGTGGCTTATACAGTGGAATATGTAAAAGATGAAACTGTAGTAGTGATTTTGGCAGGAACACACGAGAATTTTTACAAAGAATTAAAGAAGTATTGGAATTAAGAATAAGTATAGACGTGAGTGGAATTATGCAAGTCTACTTGCACAATTGCCTCGAATTCGAGGCAATTAATGGTGATGAATATAGTAAAAAGCAAAGAACATAAGTAATACGAGCAACTATTTCCAAAATGGAAATGGTTTAAAGGTAGCAGTTGTTGCCAAAAATGCAGCAGCTGCTTCTTATTGCATTATAGGGGAACATAAATCCCTACGCACTGCATAAATCTTTAATGCAAATGCAGACAGGTTCTGATTTTAGCACATACTGAGGGTTAGAATACATCTGAATGTACAAAGGAAGATGTAGCATATACAGTAAATATCAGAAAAATGTATTTACCTAGTATTTTTAACACCCATAATTTCTATGTTCCTCAATGGGGTATACAGTATTACTCCGTATATGTACATGCAAACATAGATGATTACGCATGTTGAGACCATTGTTCTTCTCACAAAGTGCTGATGCACTTTGCGAGAAGATTACAACGGTCCATGCGATAGATGTCCAAGAATCGGAGCCGAAGGCGAACGATTCTTGGAAACATCGAACCGCTGAAACAGTCGTTCTCTTAACGAGAACGATCTGAAAGGGCGTTAGAGTTTAGAGACGACTGTTGTTCTGGCGAGCACGAAGTGCGAGAGCAGAACTTCCTTGTGAAATAGTGGTGGGACGAAACGGTGCGTTTAGTCTGAGAATTCTTTTTTTCTATATATCAAGACGTATTTCGAATATGGGTCTCTTGTGTTCATATGATGATCAACACATTATATGAAAGACAGGTGAAAAAATGTCTCATATGACATTAGATGATCGTGTTTATATTCAGGAAGGTTTTGATAATAATCTTAATCCTAATCTGATATCTAGAAAGATAGGAAAATCCCATTCAACTGTCTTGAATAAAACTTTTGGATGTTTCGTTAAGTAATTTTCATTCCAATCTTAAGGTTTCTGAGCATACCCTTGCCATATATTCAGGAGATTCTTTCATACCGTTTTTTATCCATGTCAGCGATACTTCCCATAAGCCGGCAGCAATACCTCTGGCAATATATTCATGTTGGGAAGCGTATTCGCTGTCTGAGGCAATACGCAAGGCATTATAGAACATATCCGTAAAAGAGATATTTGAATTACGGATAAGTACACACATGTCTTTATCGGAGTGCAGCCTTGAAAACACCTTTAAAAACCACTCATACGTGTTACTTTTATGCAACACTCCTGTCAAAGAAGCGCTGAGCTCGTCAGTTATGTTTTTTGTAATGTCCTGAATGATAGCCTCTTTTGAAGGATAATTTCTGTAGACAGAAGCTCTTGAAGCTCCTGATTTTTTTATTATCATGGTCATATTTATATCTTTGTACGGATGCTCTTTCATCAATCCGATCAGCGCATCACAGATGCATTCTTTAGTAATTCTGTTGGACTCCTTATTTGACATTCTTCGTATATTTCTTTTTTCAAGCTCTGTGGACATTTTGGCCTCCATTTGTATTGTCACGACATTTCGTAAAATTGTGTATCAAATACGCACAACATATTGCTTGACATTTGTATAGATGATATAAATGTATTATCAGACAGATGTTTTGTCAATATACATAAAAATACTGGGGGGACGATATGAACACATTTACAAATATTTCACATGCAGCGCAAAGACAAGCTTTTAGTGTCCTGATAGACAAATTCCTTGGCCATCTTGATAAGACTGATGACCGCACCAAAACATACTTAAAGTTCGTTGATGAAGCAGAACGCTTTTGGGGAAAGAAGGCTGCTGATCCTGAAAAACTGGAAGCTGTTAGACGTGCATTTAAGGATCCGGATAACCGCTGGGTAAACTTTATAAACAGAGTATTGGATGAAACTGATCCGCATGTAGCCAAAATGACCATGCTCAATCTGGGGTACGAGGCTTTCTTCAGGGGAACAAAGACTATACGGAAGAACAGGGAAAAATACGGCTGTAACATACCATGGCTTATACTTTTTGATCCTACTTCTGCCTGCAATATGCACTGTAAAGGATGCTGGTCAGGCACTTATGGACCAAAGAACAATTTGTCTTTTGCCGATATGGATAAGATAGTAACTCAGGGAAAAGAGCTGGGCGTGTATCTCTATATGATGACAGGTGGAGAGCCCCTTGTCAGGAAGGCAGATATACTTAAGCTTGCAGAAAAGCATAATGATGTGCAGTTCGGAATATATAGTAATTCAACTCTTGTGGATGATGATTTTTGTAAAGAGGTTGTACGGCTTGGAAATATTACATTCATGCTTTCCATAGAGGGGACACCTGAAACTAATGATGCAAGAAGAGGAAGCGGTCATTATGATGCAGTGATGAATGCAATGTCTCTTTTCAAAAAATACGGGATTCTCTTTGGTACATCTATTTGCTATACAAGAAATAATATTGAAGCCGTGACAAATCCTGAATTTATAAAGTATATTGCAGAAAAAGGCGCGAGATTTGGCTTTTTCTTCCACTATATGCCGGTTGGAAATAATGCGGTACCGGAGCTGATGCCTACCGTAGAGCAGAGAAAGCTGATGATAGAACGTATCAGATGGATTCGCTCAAACGAATGTGATACAGGCTTCTTTCCGATGGATTTTCAGAATGACGGAGAAGCTGTAGGTGGATGTATTGCAGGTGGAAGGAATTATTTCCATATTAACTCAAGCGGAGATGCAGAACCTTGCGTTTTCATCCATTTTTCAAACACTAATATACATGACAATTCTATTTTGGAAATGCTAAAGAGTCCGCTTTTCATGGAATATCATAAGGGACAGCCCTTTAATAAAAATCACTTAAGACCGTGTCCGATGCTCGAAAATCCAAAACTTCTAAGGGAGATGGTGGAAAGATCAAAAGCACATGGCACAAATGAAGAATCGGAGGAGAGTGTAGAGCATTTATGTGCAAAGTGTGATGACTATGCTCTCAAGTGGGCACCTGTTGCCGATGAGATTTGGAAATCGCAGCCACATCAAAAAAAGAAGTATGAAAATTATGCACCGGCTAAAAGGATAGAAAATGATAATCTTAAGAGATTTGAAGAGAAGAAAACAGGCCTTGCCAAAGATTTCAAAAAACATGCATGATTATAGAATTGCGAATGCCTTCTAATATAATAGAAACAGCTTAACCAAGCCATTTCTGGAGGTGTTTATGAAGGATTTTCGCATTGAATTTACTAATGAAAGAATCATCCCATCCGGTGGTCTCGCTGTAGTAGGAGCTATCCTTGGAAAAAGCGATTTTGTCAAAAGGCTTAATCGAATGGATGTTACACCTAACCGCTCGCAGCATCAGATCAAGAATGGAGATATTCTTCTTACATATACTGGCATGCAGTGTATGGGAAAGCCACAGTTTGAGGCGGCTTTACAAGGAAACATGTCGACTAAATAGTTTTCTGATCACAAATTCTAACAAGATATTCTAATAATTGCGGCTGGCTAAGCTTTTAGTCTGCCGCAATCTTGAACTTTTGATTCTTAGCAGACGTTTTATTCAAAGCTTGTCTGCTGCAAATCCAATTTTTTCATATAGAACAGACATATTCATTGGTGTTTGTCTGCTTGAATTTGAGGATGCTGTATTTAAGCAGACCAAATGCCTTCAAACTGCCTGCCTAAGGGCAATATTTCTAGCGAAAAGGCAGACAAATAAAGACACACAAGTAAAAGCAACATACAAAAGAAAATAAAGTACCTCATAATGCTATAATTGATTTGGAGGACTACATATGATTCTTTTCATAAATGCATGCGTAAAAACAGAATCCAGAACCAGGAAGATTGCGGAAAAACTGCTGGAAAAACTTGGCATGGATGTAACCGAAGTTAGGCTTACTGAAATTGAATTTCCGGTTACAAGCGAAGCCTTTCTTGGGAAAAGAGACTGTGACATTCTGAATAGGGATTACAGTCATCCTTACTATGATCTGGCTAAGCAGTTTGCAAAAGCAGATACTATAGTTATTGCAGCTCCCTATTGGGATTTGTCTTTTCCTGCAGTACTCAAGCAGTATATTGAGCATATTAATGTTTTGGGAATCACTTTTGAATACTCAAAAGAGGGCACGCCTATCGGACTATGTAATGCCCAAAAACTATATTACGTAATGACCGCAGGTGGTGCTTATGTCCCAGAAGAATTCGGTTTCGGATATATAAAGGCTCTGGCTCAGAATTTCTATGGCATAAAAGACGTAGAACTGATCAAAGCTACCGGCCTTGACATTCAAGGAAACGACGCGGAATTGATATTGAAGGATTGTATAAGTCAATTGGAGAGGAGTGTAATCCAATGATGACCAGGCAAGACATAAAAAAGAGTAGGAAAAGGTAGAAGATGATAATTAATACTGGGCAGCGGACGGATATTCCGGCATTCTATCCCCTATGGCTTGCTAATAGAATAAAAGAAGGCTTTGTCTGTGTCAGGAATCCATATGATCCTACACAGGTTAGCAGGTATTTGCTAAGGCCCGATGTGGTTGATGTCATCGGCTTTTGTACCAAGAATCCAAAGCCTTTTTTCCCATACCTTGATTTGGTAAAAGAGTTTGGACAGTTCTGGTATGTGACGATTACGCCCTATGGAAAAGACATTGAGCCTGCTGTTCCAAATAAAGAAGAGGTTCTAAAGTCTTTTAAATATCTTTCAAAAAGAGTTGGAATAAATTCAATTGGTTGGCGCTATGATCCAATATTTGTAAGCGATAAATATACAGTGGATTTCCATCTTAGCTCTTTTGACAAAATGGCAAGAGAACTGGAGGGGTATACAAAGGTAGTTGTTATCAGCTTTATAGATCTTTATGAGAAGGTTAAAAGAAATTTTCCTGAGGTAAAGGTAGTGTCTGAACAGGATAGGATTAATCTTGGTAAGGAAATCATTAGTATAGCATCTTCACATGGAATGGTGGTTAAACCTTGCGGAGAGGGAAACTTTCTTGAAAAATATGGGGCTGATTGCAGTGGATGCATGACTATTTCGCAGTATGAGAGCGCTATAGGCAAAAAGATCAATGCACCAAAAACAAAGCCCTCCAGAAAAGAATGTGCCTGTTACCTTTCCGGTGATATAGGAGCATACGATACATGCGCTCATCTATGCAGGTACTGCTACGCAAACAATGATGTAGAGCTGGTAGCTCAAAACAGAAAAAAACATGATCCTAAGTCGCCTTTCCTTATAGGAAATTACAGGCCTGAAGATGTGATTCATGATGTGGTTCAAAAGTCATGGGTAGATGGTCAGATGAATATTTTTGATTACCTTAATTGTAGAGAGGGATAAAAACAATCTCACTATTACATCTTTCTTTTTTTTCTGTTATAATCACACTCTGTTGATTAAATTTCAGAAGATATAAAAGTTGGTAACATTGGAAACGCACACCCAAAAGGTGATAACGAACAACACGCTTAAGTCTTCGCAGTATTTGAAAGGAGAATCTTAACGTGTTACCACAGAATAAGTTTCAAGATGTTATTTTTACAATTTTTATGGCCTTTGTCATGGTCTATGCAATGATCTGCTACAATATCGCCCTTAACGTAGGGGGAATGCAGAACTTTGTATTTCTCGCAGCGTTCAAGGAAATGGTGATCATGTGGCCTATCGCCATAGCGTTAGAGCTCATCTTTGTTGGAAGACTTGCTCAGAGGCTTGCTTTCAGATTTGTAACTCCAGGTAAAGATCCAGCGATCATGCTCATTCTTGCTATATCTTCCATGTCAGTTTGCCTTATGTGCCCACTGATGAGCTTTGCAGCAACACTTCTTTTCAAGGATGCAGGAAAAGAGATTGTGGCAGTGTGGCTTCAGACTACAGCAATGAACTTCCCAATGGCTCTTTGCTGGCAGATATTTTTTGCAGGACCTTTGGTTCGTAACATATTTGGTTTCTTTGTAAGAAAAATTTCAAAATAAGTGCAAAACAGACCCATATGAGTGTAAGCCATGGGTCTGTTTTTTTGTGATGCTAAAGTACTGATAGTAGGTCAAAAATAGAGATACTGAGTATATATTCGGACTTTGTTATAATAGATTTATACTTTGAACACAACCTATAACAGGAGAACAAGTACATTTTTATTTAAAGGATTATAGATTAAATGTGTGTGAAAGCCAGTATTTAAGCGCATGACACGAAGCGTGTCACACATGTGACGGGGCGATTCTTTTTGTTTTTCATATCTTTTGCTAGTTTGAAATTGACCGGAAGGAAATTTATTTCTAAGAAAGGAATTAAAAAATGGAAAACAGAAAGGATTGTTTGTTATTTGGATTTATTTTTGTAGCTTTATTTGTTTTATTCACGGCATTGGTTATGACGATTGACGTTCAACCTGTAGGACAGAATGGAACTGATATTGGATTTGCCGGATTAAACACAGCTTTTCATGCATTGACAGGAGTCAACATGAAAATCTATACGATCACAGACTGGCTTGGCCTGGTACCAATATTCATCTGCATGATATTTGGAGTAGTTGGCTTTGTGCAGTTAGTGAAAAGAAAGAATTTGCTTAAGGTAGATAGCGATATTATTATTCTAGGAATCTACTACATTATAGTTATTATGGCATATCTGATCTTTGAGATGATACCAATCAACTACAGACCAATTCCTATAGAAGGTGTTATGGAGGCATCATATCCCTCTTCCACAACACTGCTTGTACTTAGCGTAATGCCAACATTGGTGGAACAGTCAGGCAGAAGGATAAATGATAAGCTCATAAAGAAACTGATCACGCTTTTTTCAGGATTGTTCTCGCTATTTATGGTAATAGGAAGAACTATATCAGGAGTTCATTGGTTAACTGATATCGTAGGATCAGTACTGCTGAGCATAGGCTTATTCTATCTATATAAAGGATTTGTCCTGAAATTCAGCAAAGAGAGATAAGAGGAGATGATAGCTATGGAGTTTAACGAAAAACTTTTGGAACTTCGAAATAGCAGGGGAATTACTCAGGAAGAACTTGCGGAGGCTTTGTTTGTTTCAAGAACTGCAATTTCAAAGTGGGAATCTGGAAGAGGCTACCCTAGTATTGATTCGTTAAAAGAGATATCGAAGTTCTTTTCCGTATCCATAGATGAACTTTTATCCAGCGATAAACTGGTAACAATTGCAGAAAAAGAAAACAAGACAAATATGCGAAAGGTCCTGGATTTTCTATTAGGGCTTAATGATCTGCTGGCGTGTGGTATGATATTCCTTCCGCTTTTTCCACATCCGGTAGATGGCAAGATCTACGCAGTAAGCCTTATTGAATACATTGATGTATCAATGACTATAAGGCTGATCTACTGGATACTTTTTGCGAGTCTTGTAGTAGTAGGAACTGTATTAGTAATCTTGAGCCATTTTAAGTTTGAAAAGGCAAAGAGAGTAATGGTCATATTGTCTATGATCATAAGCATAGTGACAGTGCTTGCTCTTGCAATCACCAGGGCTGCGTATGCTACATCTGTAGCCTTTATCCTGCTGACCATAAAGGGATTGTTACTGCTTAAACGAGAGAAAACATGATTTTTTGAGGAGATTTTGATATGAATTCGAATGATTACACAATACGAAAAGAGAAAAAAGAAGAATATAGAGAAGTTGAAAACCTTGTAAGGGAGTCTTTTTGGAACGTTTACCGTCCGGGATGCAGCGAGCACTTTGTGATACATGTTCTCAGGGATGATCCTGCATTTGTAAAAGAGCTTGATTTTGTCATGGAGAAGGACGGCAAGCTTATAGGTCAGAATATGTTCATGAAGACTATCATCAATGCGGATGATGGCAGAACTATAGATGTTCTAACTATGGGACCTATAGGAATTATCCCTGAGCTTAAGCGAAAAGGCTATGGAAAAGCTATTCTGGACTATTCCCTTGAAAAGGCTACAGCCATGGGATTTGGAGCAGTACTTTTTGAAGGAAACATCGGCTTTTACAGTCATTGTGGCTTTGATTATGCCAGCAAATTCGGAATCAGATACCATGACCTTCCAGAGGATGCAGACTCATCATTCTTTCTTTGCAAGGAACTGATTCCGGGATATCTTGATGGAATCACTGGAGTTTATCAGACTCCAAAGGGATACTATGTTGATGATACAGACGTTGAGGAGTTTGATAAGAACTTTCCACCAAAAGAAAAGCTTAAGCTTCCAGGACAGATTTTTGACTGATAATAGAGCAAAAACAGATCTGTATTAGCCAGGGAAGAATAAAAGAGGATGATATAAAAATGAGGCCTGAAATAAAATTCAGAAACTATACTGACGACGATTATGAGGCATTATGCGACTTTCTCATTGCTTTAAATGATAAGGAAGACAGCCATATTAATTGGAACTGGGCAAGGCTTGAATGGATGATGGAGCATCCAGAATTTGATAAGAGTTTAAAAAAATCCATAGGTCTTTGGACAGAAGATGGCAGGATAGTTGGTGCAGCAATCTATGATATGTATTTTGGTGAGGGCTTTTGCGGAGCCCTTCCGGAATATAAAGAGTTATATAAAGACGTTGTGGAATATGCATGCAAAGAACTTAAGGATGATTCTGGATTTGGGCTGGCAATCTGCGAAGAAAATACTGATGAAGTAGAGATGGTAAAGAAACAGGGATTTTATATCTTTGACCAGGACGAGACCATAATGGAGAGAAGCCTTGATGATCCATTTGAAGCTAAAATTCCAGATGGCCTTAAGTTCTTTTGCCCTGATCCTGTGGAGGATGTTTATGATCTAGAGTGGCTTTTCTGGCAGGGATTTGATCATGGACAGGACAGAGCTGAATTTGAACGGGAAGAAGAGATCATTCCAAGAGTCAGAAAGCATTTCAATAAAGACTTAGGCGTTGCTGCGGTGAATGAAAAGGGAGAAATGGTTGCATGCTGCCTGCTTTGGTATATGCAAGGAACTGACTATGCTTATGTGGAGCCTGTCTGCACTATTCCTGAATATAGAGGAAAAGGTGTTGCAAAGGCCTTGATATATGAAGCGTTTGGTAGAGCTAAAAAACTTGGTGCAAAAAGAGCTTATGTCATTTCCGATATGGAATTCTATGAGAAACTTGGTTTTAAAAAGAAACATCACTACTTGTTTTTTAGGAAATTACCATGAAATGAATTTTTGAATCAGTGCAAAATAGGCTCAAATAAGTGTATTTGAGCCTGTTTTTTTCTTTGATATGATAACCTGTTAAAGACATGATATTGAGGAAAAAATAGAGGTTAAGAAAATGAGAGAAAAGGGAAGATTATTTGGAAATTTACAATTTTATAAAAGTGCACTGGCTATCGCTGTTCCGATCATGCTGCAGCAACTTATCCAAAGCATGGTTTCATTGATAGATAATTTCATGGTTTCAGGACTTGGTGATATATCCATGTCAGGAGTAAACATTGCAGGACAGGTAATGTTTGTATTCATGGTCTTTGTAAATACGATCTGCATGGCAGGAGGTATTTTCCTTACTCAGTTCTTTGGAGCAAAGGATAAGGCAGGAATGCAGCAGGCTTTTTTGTTTAAGATATTGATCAGCTTTGCGGCTATGATACCTTATTTTATGGTGTGCCTGGTTTATCCAAGAGAGATATTATCCCTTATGGTAATCGGAAACACTCAAGCCAATCTTATTCTTGACGAAGCAGTAAAGTATATCAGAATAATGTCTCTGGTTGGAACGCCAATGACATTATCTGTATGTATTGCCAGCTCCCTAAGAGATATGGGAAAAGTAAAGGCACCACTTGTTGTAACTGTTATAGCAACACTCACAAATACAGTGCTCAATTATCTGCTTATCTATGGCCATTTTGGTTTTCCTGCACTTGGGGTCAGGGGCGCAGCTATTGCTACAGTAACTGCCAGAACATTAGAATTTATTATTTTTGCAGTTATTTATATTAAGACAAAACCAGAGTTTGCTGTTGAATTTAGCAGAGACTTTAAAATTGACGGCGGCATATTCAGAGATATTCTTAAGAGCGGAGCTCTTATGCTGTTTTGCGAGATGACCTGGGTGCTTTCAGAAACTTTAACTACTGCTATCTATAATGGTAGAGGAGGAGCGGATGTTGTTTCAGGAATGGCATCGAGCTTTGCCATAGCAAATCTTTTCTTTGTGGCATTTGGTGGTATCTACTCTGCAACCAGCGTCATAATTGGTAAGACACTTGGAGAGGGAAATCTTGATAAGGCTCGCAGGGAAAAGACATGGCTTTTGTCAGGTTCTGTATTATTTGGAATTGCTATGGTGTTTGTTGGTTTTGCTACAACACTGATTGTTCCTATTGTCTTTGTAAAACTTAGTCCAAGCGCTATCGCAATATCAAGAAACATGGTAATTCTTATGTCATTCTTTATGCCTGCATGGGTATCTATTAACGCACAGCAGGCAGTTGCAAGGGCTG
Source organism: Butyrivibrio hungatei (assembly GCF_001858005.1). Classification (NCBI taxonomy): domain Bacteria; kingdom Bacillati; phylum Bacillota; class Clostridia; order Lachnospirales; family Lachnospiraceae; genus Butyrivibrio; species Butyrivibrio hungatei. The sequence goes on from NZ_CP017831.1 coordinate 1,075,193, forward strand.
GTGGTGATACAAAGATGGGAGCTTATGCAGATGCAGGTTTAACGATCGTGGTGATGCTTCCTATGTTGTTTGTACTTGCCAGATATACGGATATTGGCCCTGTACAGATGTATCTTTGTGTAAAGATTTTGGATATTGTTAAGATTGTTATATTCCATTTTTGGCTGAAAAAAGAGCGCTGGCTTAAAAATCTTACCTGCGAGCACAAATTAGAGAACCTTACGCCTAAGGCGTCATAAAGATAAAATATCAGAGGTCAAAGACAGCATGATCCGCTGATTAAAGGAGGGAACAGGATGATCAACAGCAAAACAAAATATGAAGCTACACATGAAGAAATCAGGGAATTATTCGATCATCATAAGGTTGGAAAAGTGGCAGACATTACGCCTCTTGGAAATGGCGAGTTCAATGCTGCTTACAAGGTTACTTGTGACGATGGAAATTGTTATGCACTTAAAATTGCGCCACCTGATGACGCGAGAGTTCTTACATATGAAAAGAATATGATGGAATCGGAAGTGCTTTGGTATAGCAAAATGCATGAGAACACAGATATTCTCTGTCCTAAAGTGTATGTGGCGGATTATTCTAAGAGCATTATAAAGAGTAACTGCTTTATCATGCAGATGATGGAGGGAGAGCCGCTGTGGGCTGTAAACTTCTCAGATCATGAATATGAAAATGTACAGAAGCAGAAAATAGGGATGCTTGCCAAAATTCATAGGATAACAAATGACAAGTATGGCTACATACAATCTGGTCTTCATGATACATGGTATGACGCGTTGAGATCTATGGCGGGAAATCTGGTTTCAGACTGCAAAGCCCTGGGCCATGAGACACCAGATGGCGAAAAGTTTATTTCATTCATCGATAAGCATGCGGAAATTTTAAGGGAAGTACCATGCCGTATGGTGAATTTTGATCTGTGGGATAGCAATGTCCTTTATAAAGACGGTAAGATCTGCTGGATTGACCCGGAGCGTGGCTTCTGGGGGGATCCTGTAGCTGACTTTATTACCCTTGGTTCAGGCCAGAAAGCGCCTCTTTTATCTAAGTTAAAAGAGCTTGAGATATACAATGAAACCGCTGATGAAAAGATAGTTCTTTCAGAAGAAACTGAAATTAGATATCAGATTGCAGTCTGCCTTCTTGCTCTCATCGAGGAAGTTGAGAAATATGTAAGATACGAGCCGGAGGAAGATAACTATATTAGAAACACAAAGGACGCCAGAGAAATGTACGATATGGCCTTTGACATATTGAGCAGATAAAAAATAATTGCATCAACCATTTATCAATGATAGTATAAAAATGGTTTTAAAAATATAAAAGAAAGAGCGCTTTGCGTTTAGGTGAGGAAATGTTTATTAGATAATTTAGCTTGAGTTAACACAAAGATTTTTAGGTAGCTGCTTATGCGGCTGTTTTGTGTACGCTTAAACTAGATTATCATGCATTCTTTAGCCTAACTGTTATAGTAGGTCTATTTGTGTGAGTCTATTTTGCGTATGCAGAATGGACTTTTTCTTTTGCAGCTAGACTGGAGGTTGATATATGCTACAGATCAAAAACTTGACTATAACGCACCGGGGAGATCTGCGTATCATATTAGAAAAATACAATATGGTCCTGAATGATGGAGATAAAGCAGTGATCATAGGAGAAGAAGGAAATGGTAAGTCGACTCTTATGAAATGGATCTACGATCCTGAGCTTGCTTTGGAATATGCAGAGTGTGAGGGCGAGAGGGTGTTATCTGGAGAAGTCCTTGGATATCTTCCACAGGAACTACCTGAAGCTGATAAAGACAAGACGCTTTATGAATACTTTTCAGAGTCGAACTTTTTCTTTGATAAGACGCCAAAAGAACTATCGGCCATGGCCGTAGAATTTCAGGTTCCCGCGGACTTTTTTTACAGCGAGCAAAAGATGCAGAGCTTGTCCGGAGGAGAAAAGGTAAAGGCCCAGCTCATGAGACTTCTTATGAATGGTCCAACAGTGCTTCTTTTGGATGAGCCATCAAACGACATAGACATTAGCACCCTGGAACTTTTAGAGAAGTTAATTGATGAGTGGAAGCACATAGTTCTTTTCATATCTCATGATGAGACCCTTATTGAGAACACTGCAAATGTGGTGATCCATATAGAGCAGATCATGCGCAAGACCAAGAGTAGGTACACTGTGGTAAAGGATAGCTACAGGAACTACATTGAGAAAAGAGCTGAGAATTTCGAGAGGCAGGAACAGCAGGCGATAAATGACAGGAATGAGAAGAAGCGCCGGGACGAGAAGTATGCAAGGGTATATAACAGCGTAGATCACGCTCTTACCAATATATCCAAAGGCGCCCGGGATTCAGTAGCTAAGAACCTCAAAGACAAGATGCATACCGTAAAGGGCATGGGTAAGCGCTTTGAAAAAGAGGATGAGAACATGACCAAAATGCCTGAGCAGGAAGAAGCAATATTCTTTAAGCTTGGGGATGATAACGCCAAAATGCCTGCAGGTAAGACGGTTATCGAGTATGAACTAGATGAGCTGAAGACACCGGATGGATCAAAGCTCCTTGCAAAGGATATTTTCCTTAGAGTAAGAGGCCCTGAAAAGATATGTATCGTAGGCACTAATGGAGCCGGCAAGACCACGCTTTTAAAGATGATGGCAAAAGAGCTCCTTTCAAGAAAAGACATAAAGGCGCAGTACATGCCGCAAAACTACGAGGAACTTCTTGATCTTGATGCTACGCCTGTGGAATTTTTGGATGATACCGGTGATAAGGCCATACGTACCCGCATTAGGACTTATCTGGGGGCTCTTAAATACACCGCAGATGAAATGGATCATTCCATAAGGGAACTATCTGGCGGTCAAAAGGCAAAGGTACTTCTACTTAAGATGAGCCTGTCAGATGCAAATGTTCTGATACTAGACGAGCCAACACGAAACTTTTCGCCCCTGTCAGGACCAGTTATCAGGAAGATGATAGCTTCTTTTCCTGGAGCAGTGATCAGCATCTCCCACGATAGAAAGTATATAGATGAAGTGTGTACCAAGATTTACACATTAACAGATGGAGGATTAAAGGAGGCTGCATATGAACTATTTTGTTGAAGGATTGCAGGGAAGTGGCAAGAGCACGCTTGTAAGAAAGCTTTCTGAGAAGTATCCTGAGTATAAGGCTATTTGCGAAGGGGACTATTCTCCTGTTGAGCTTGCCTGGTGCGCTTATGTGGACAAAAAGACTTATGAAGAAATTCTTGATAAGTACGAGAGCCTTAGAGATGAGATCAAGGAAAAGAGCTATGAAGAAGATGACCGCATGATCATCTGCTACACCAAGATCATCACCGATATTCCGGGCTTTCATAAGGATTTAGAAAAATATGAGATCTACAATGGGAACCTTGAAGCTGAAAGCTTTAAGGAAGTTGTCTTAAGAAGGTTTCAGCACTTTAATGGCGATAGGAATATCTTTGAGTGTTCTCTTTTTCAGAACATTGTTGAAGACATGATCCTATTCCAGCAAAAGAGTGATGAAGAAATTCTAGATTTTTATAAAGAGGTCAAGAAAGCCCTTGCAGGCAAGGATTATCAGATAATGTACATTCAGACTGGGGACATAGCAGCAAATATCGATGTTATCAGGAAGGAACGCTCTGATGATAATGGAAAAGAGATGTGGTTTCCGCTGATGCTTGGATATTTTGACAATTCACCCTATGCCAAAGAAAAGGGAGTGTCAGGCACTGAGGCACTACTAGATCATTTCAAACATAGACAGGAACTGGAACTTAGGATATGCAGGGAAGTATTTGAGGGAAAATTTAGGATTTTGAAGTCGAAGAATTATGTATTGGAAGAAAACTAATGTTATAATTATAGTATCTTCCTGATAGGAAAGTTTTTTTATTCCAAACCCTACACTTGGGCTGTTAAAAACTACGTTCACTCTAATTAGAATGAACGTAAAGAAAAGACTAAGTGAGGAGAATAATATGGATAAAAAAACAGGTTACAAAGAAATACTTAAGAATTATCAGTACATGAAGCTACTTTTAGCTGGACTGATCAATAGATTTGGAGATTCTATAGACACGATCGCATCAGCGTGGCTGATATATGAACTTACAAGTAATGCCATGTGGTCAGCTATTATTTTTGGAGTAAACAAGATTCCAACAGTTTTTATTCAGCCGCTTGCTGGTGCTTGGATTGAAGGAAAAAAGAAAAAGCCCATTATGGTGGCAACTGATCTTGTAAGAGCAGTTTGCGTTGCCTTTATTGCAACAGGATTCCTAATGGGATTTCTAAGTTCATGGATGCTGGTTGTTGTTTCTTTTACAATTTCAACAGCTGAAGCTTTCAGACTTCCTGCTGGTTCCGCGGTTATTCCCAAACTGTTAAAGAAAGAAGAAATTTCCTACGGAACATCTATGTCTACGGCAATCTATACTGTTGTGGAACTGATCGGCATGGGCATTGCAGCTGGAATTATTGCTCTTATTGGAACTGCAGGCGCAATATATGTTGATATGGTAACTTTCATTTTGTCAGCAGGAATAATTGCAACGATCAAAATTGCCTCAGATGAGAGAAGAGACATAAATGGTAATCTACAAGCTTATTTTGTTACATTAAAACAGGGATTTACCTATATAGCGCACAACAAAGTTGCCATGTTTTTGGTTTTGTTTGCAGCATTTTTAAATGCCATTCTTGTTCCCCTTAACAGTTTACTTGCACCTTTAGCAAATGAAGTTATCGGCTCAGGGGCTGAAATGATCTCAATCATCACCGTTTCTAGTACATGTGGAATGCTTGTTGGAACTGTAATTTATCCTGTTTTGGCAAAGCTTATTAGAAAAGAGCTGTTTGTTATAAGCGGAGGTTTATGTATAGGCATATATTATCTTGCAGTAATTCTTGTGAGGCCAGCCTATAGTAGCATATTATTTAGTTATGTATATTTGACATTTATGAGTTTTGCCATGGGAATCTTTATATCAATTCTTTCTGCTTTCTTGCAGGTTGTGTTTATTGAACTTATTGATGAGCAATATTTTGCAAGAGCATCATCTATAATGAATGCCATGGGAAGTGTAGCGACACCTGCTATGTCAGTTGTGGTAAGTTTACTTGCTGCCTGGCTTCCAACAGCAATGATTTTTATAATAGTTGGGGCAATCGATGTACTTGTTTGTCTTTATCTTGTTCTTTCTCATACACTCTCTAATATTTTAGGATGCAATAATGAAGACTTAGGAAAAGAGGTATCTTCTTATGCAACACAAGTTAAGTGAGAATATAAAAAAATATCGAAAAGAAATGAATCTTACACAAAGTGATCTGGCTGAAGCTTTTGGGATTACTGAAGGAGCCGTTTCTAAATGGGAAAGTGGTAATACCGTTCCTGATATTTCACTACTCATGGACCTTGCTGACTTTTTTGATATATCTGTAGATACATTGCTTGGGTATAGTATTTCATCCAAAAATATTGATGACATAATTGGTAAAATGAAAAATCTTTTGGATGAAGGAAAGTATGATGAAGCAGTATCTGTGGCTGAGAAGGCTCTTGTAAGGTATCCAGGAAATTTCAAGATTCTTTACAAATGTGCGCATACATATGGGACTGCATTAAGACAAAGCAATGCTAAAGAGTATTGTAAAAAAGCTATTGAATTATATGAAAATTCTATTCGTTATTTATACCAAAACACTGATCCTGAAATCAATGAGTTCGTAATAAAAATGGAAATTGCTCATGTGAAGTTTTGGGATGATATTGATAAGGCACTTGCTGATTTTGAAGCGTTAAATTACATGGGTGTTTCAGATGTTCAGATAGCAAGAATACTTATGAGAAAGGGTAAGACTGATGAAGCACTAGATAAATATACTAGAACCATGGTGCGAGCCCTCATCCATGATCTTGATATGGCGGCTGGAATGTTCATTGCACTTGTAAGCACCGGCAAGAATAAAGCTTTTGTTGAAGCATCTGAATTAATGGAGTGGTACTTAGCTATTATTGATGCAACCAGCAATGGGAAAATCAGCTATCTGACCAAGATGAAGACAGTAGTACTTGCATTTAAGGCCATGAGTCTATCATGTTCAAAAGATTATGAAATTATGAGGCAGTGCTTGGATGAGGCTTTGGCGCTTGCTAAAGAATTTGATAAAAAACCATCCAATGATTTTAATGGAAAAATCAAGTTTTGGCACGCTAGTGAAGATTTTAGCTCTTCAGTATATGATGAGATAGGTTGCAGTGCTGTTGATGGAATAGATAATCTTTTTGACGAAATGATGGGAAAGGCTACTCCTGATGCTGTGGTAAAGAAAATGAAAGAAGCAAGGGAGTATTGGGATAGTATAAAACATAATGAATGACGATTTGATTTTGACGGAACCAGCTGAGAAATATGCTGAAGAGATTAGAGCTTACAGGCAAGAGTTTATTGATATCGGTGATCACATGGATGGTTGCGGACATGCTATTTGGGTGATATACTGATTTTGTTGTAAAAATACTAAAGAAAGCGAGGTAATCATAATAATGAGTGTAGAGAAGATGAATATGAACGTTTTAACTAAATATTTTATGAAGACCTCGGTTTGTGATAAATAATCAGATTTTTCTTAGCCGTGGCTTATTAGTCACGGCTTTTTCTTTTTTAATTTAAACCAGCCATATTCTTGGCACTTTTCCATACTGGGGTCTCCATACCAATTATTGAATAAGGATGGAGAAAAAATGAATAATTCAAACGAAAAATTATCTAAAGGTAGGGTATCTGCAATTCACAAGAATAGCTATATCCTAAGATTTGAGGGAAAAGATATTTCAGCAAAGCTAAAGGGAAGCTTTAGAGAAGAAGAGGCAGAGAATCTTCCGGTAGTTGGAGACTATGTTTCTTTTGCCTATAATGAAAACGGAGATTCCCTCATAGCGTCGGTCTATGAGAGAACAAGCTTTTTGCAAAGGCCAGATCAAGCTAAAACTGGCGTCATGCAGTACATGGTGGCAAACGTTGACTATACCTTTATAGTGACATCACTAAACGAAGACTACAGCTTTAACAGGATTGCCAGATACGTAAGCGTCGTTTTACAGGGCCATTCTATTCCTGTTGTGATCCTTACAAAGTCAGACCTTTGTAGTAACTACGGCAGATATATAAGGGAAGTCGAGAGTGTATCTGATCAGGTTAGAGTTCATGCAATTTCGGCACTATATGGCATAGGAACAGATGAACTTCAGGAATATATGCGTCCTGGCGTTACCATATGCCTCATGGGATCATCTGGAGCTGGGAAATCAACTCTTTTAAACGAGCTTGCAGGTGAAGACCTGATGAAGACCTCTGCTGTCAGAGAATCGGATTCTACAGGTAGGCATACCACAACCTACAGGCAGCTCATCGAACTTGATAATGGGGTATCCATGATCGACACTCCAGGCATGAGAGAGATCGGAATGGCTAGTTCAGAGCAGGGAATAGACAACACCTTCTCTGATATATTGGCTCTTGAAAAAAACTGTAAATTCAGCGACTGCAAACATGATACGGAACCAGGATGTGCCATAAAGGCAGCAATAGAAAGTGGCGAACTTTCGATAGAGCGTTATAATCTATATAAGTCTTTACTTTCTGAGAACACCAGAAACTATGCCAAGAAAAAAGAAATTTCTAAATGGGCTAAGGCTGCCAAGAAAATGAAAATGAGCCCTAGGGACGGAGGTTACGGCTCATTTTAGAAATAGTGAGCCCTAGGGACGGAGGTTAGGGCTCATTTTAATAACAGGAGGAGAATCAATGAATTTCAAAAAGCTAGCAGTAATCTTACCAGGAACAGGCTATAACAAGGATAAGCCTCTTTTATACTATGCTCAAACTATAGCTATAAAGAAGGAATACGAGATAGTTAACGTTGATTATGACAAATTCTTTGTAGGCGTTAACTATAGAAATTCTGATGAGATGAATGCTGTGACGGGTAAGGCATACGAATATGCGGCAGAGCGCCTTGATAGCATAAATTATAGAGAGTACGACAAGGTTGTATTTATTGGAAAGAGTTTTGGAACTATTGTGGGTGCAAGATATGCTACTGAGCATAACATGGCTCCAACACAGATCTGGTACACTCCTGTTATGGACGCCTATGAGAAGGCAGCAGGTCATATCGTGGCATTTATGGGAGATAAGGACCCAATAGCAGACGTGGACGCAGCGCGCAAGAAAGCGAAGGAAAAAGGAATTCCTCTCCATGTTTATCCTAATGCCAATCACTCTCTGGCTACAGGGGATGCACTTGTGGACATCGATACACTTAGGGATGTCATGACTATCACTAATGAAATCTTGTAAGACAAAAATGAGCCCTAACCTCCGTCCCTAGAGCTCATTTTATGCTAGAATTATAGTATGAAGATAGATATAGAGAAGATTACTGCAGGGGAGGAAAGCGTAACCATACGCTACAAGGACCTCACACCTGCTATCAAAAGAATAATCGGTATCCTTGAAAAGACTGAGGATAAGCTGTGGGGCAAGACAGAAACAGGTACTGTCAGTATCAATCTCCACGACATTCTCTATCTTGAGTCTGTTGATGACAAGCTTTTTGCCTATACAGGTAGTAGCGTTGTAAGGATTGACGGAAGCCTTAATTCCTTCGTTACAGACATTGACGACGAGAGCTTTTTTAGGTGCAGTAAGTCTATGGTCATCAATGTCAACAGGGTGAAGGCCTTGAAGAGCCTGTCCTCTAACAGGATAGACGCTACCATGGAAAGCGGCGAGCATATCATAATATCCAGAAGATATGCGTCAGATTTTAGAAGACTATTGAAGGGAGGCAGGTAATATGAAGGACAAAAAGAAATTATCACTGTGGGAACTGTATCTTACAAAAGAGATAGGTATCGAGTTTAAGTCATGCCTTTATTTCTTTGCATTTCTCTTTTTCTACTGTGTTTACAGAGTATGCCTTGGAATCTACGACGCCAGCATTCTCCACATGACAGAGCTTATATTTACCTGCTATATAATTGGCTATATTCAGGTGTATCTTCTTTGGAATTTTGACGAAGCTGACAGGCTTGGACTCAAGGAAGCCTTTGGTATGATAGGCTGCACCGCGGTTTATTGCATTATCTCTTATGTCTTTAACTGGTTTGCAAAAGACCTTTTGGTAACGCTTTTATTTGCGGCGTACATTTTACTTGTTTATTTCTGCGTATATCTGATCTACAAATATAAGCGCAGGATAGATGACAAAAAACTAAACGAAGACCTTAAATTTTTCCAGACAAGCCATCAAAAAAAGTGAATGATAGAGGTAATATAGTGCATCTTACGGGAACATGTATTGTTCCCGTTTTTTGTTTTTGTTATGAATAAATTACAAGAACAAAGGAGGCGCTATATGAAAGAAAATGTTATCGAGATCAGACATCTCACAAAAAATTACGGTAAGAGCCGAGGAGTAATAGATGTATCTCTAAATGTAAAGCAGGGAGATATCTTTGGCTTCCTTGGACCTAACGGAGCGGGCAAATCTACCACGATCCGATCCATGCTTGGATTTCTTAAGATAAATGAGGGCAGTATCAATATCCTTGGAATGGACAGCGTAAGGGACCATGAAAAGATACTTAGAGAAGTAGGCTACATGCCATCTGAAGCCTGGTTTTACGATTCCATGAAAGTAAAGGATGTTATCAAATACGCAGCAGACGTAAGAGGGCTTGACTGCAGTAATGAAGCAGAGATGCTCTGTGAAAGGCTTAAGGTTGATATAAACAAAAAGATAAAACAGCTGTCTCTTGGAAATAGAAAGAAGGTCAGCATTGTCTGCGCAATGCAACATAAGCCAAAGCTCTTTATCTTTGACGAGCCTACAGGAGGTCTCGACCCTCTTATGCAAAAGAAATTCTTTGAACTCATAAATGAATATGTAGATAAAGGCGCCACATGTCTTTTATCAACACATGTATTATCTGAAGTTGATAAATACTGCAAAAATGCAGCAATCATGAGAGACGGAAGGCTCACAATGCTTGATACACCGCACATTGATGATGAGACTTTTCTAAGTTTTTATGAAGATGATGAGGAGGCGTAAATATGAGATCAGTACTTAAAAGAGAATTATTACTTAATATAAAGAGCTTGCTAATATGGTGCATTTCAGTAGGACTTATGGGATTTGCCTGCATACTGCTGTATCAGTCAATGGAAGGCGAGATGAAGGACATGGCAGATGCCTTTTCCAATATGGGAGCCTTTTCAGAAGCCTTTGGAATGAGTACTCTTAGTATTGCAACGCTAAAAGGATACTTTGCTACAGAAGTAGGAGCTGTTCATGGCCTTGGAAGTGCCATGTTTGCAGCTATAACAGCAATAGGCATTATTTCTAAGGAAGAGGATGCCCATACAGGAGAATTTACATTTTCTCTTCCACTATCAAGAAGTAAGATCATTGCAGCAAAGGGAATCTGCGTAGCCATAATGCTCATAGTATTTACTGCAGTTTGTACGGCGTTTTATTGCATGGCCTTTAAGATCCTTGGAGAAGAGATGCCTATGGATCAGTTCATGAAATTTATGGGAATGCAGCTTCTTATGAATATGGAAATAGCCGGAATCTGCTTTGGAATATCATCACTTACCGGCAAAAACAGAATGGGACTAGGCCTTGGAATAGCTCTCTTATTTTATGCCTACGATGTAATGGGAAGAGTCATTCCTAACCTCAAAGACTACCTCTTTATAGGCCCCTATTCATATTCCAACGCATCCGAGATATTTACTGGGGTAGCTACTGAAGGAAAAGCTATAGCACTGGCAGCAGCTTTTTTAATCGGAGGAGTAGTCTTTGCATTCTTAAGATTTAACAAAAGAGATCTGGCAAGCTGATAAAAAAGTTACCATCCCCAAACTGTGAAGGGTAACAAAAAAAATAAATTTATACTGTACGAAATATAGTATTATGTGATATCATACTAAATGTTGCGGCTTACGTAACAATTACTAAAGGGAAAAATATAGAAAGAGGTATGATGTTATGAAAAAGTTAGTTTCAAGAATCCTTCTTCCACTTATGGCTTGCTTAATGCTTGTAGCTTGTGGAGCACCAAGTTCACTTGAGGAAATCCTTACATCTGATGCTGCAGTAGCAGAGACAGAGAAGGCTAAGGAAGATCTCCTTTCTCAGTACAGTGACACATATTCAGACTATGATATGGAAGTAAGTGGTAACAACCTTACTTATAAGTATTACTATGTAGAAGAGCTCACAGCTTCAGCTGATGATCTTAAGGCAGCTCTTGAGGGTGAGACATCATGGTCAGATCTTATCAACCAGACAAAGGATGAGATCGAGAAGACAGCTAAGATTCGTCCAGAGACAGTTACATTTGCTTACTATACAGCAGATGGTACAGAAATCTTCAGCATTACAGAGTAATTCTTAAGATAATAAAGTGTTTTTTTGAATGAAATTAAGAAAGTGGATTTTTTTGTGATTTGAAATCTCAAATGCAAAAAAGTCCACTTTTTCTTATTATATTCATCTGCTAAAATTTCCTTATGAATAAAGAAAGCGTGGATAAATACAAAAAGAGGATCGTAAGACAATATCTGATACTGATATTTACTCTTGTCTTTGTTCTGGCAACTTTATTTGTCGGTGCATTTACCTACAGGTTTTACAAGATAGATATAGAAAATCAGGCAGATGCTACTGTATATGACAAATATTATGTAATGATCACGGATAATTATAAGGCAGATTTCTGGAAGTCAGTGTATGAGGGAGCATTGGCTACTGCCAAGAAAGATAATATCTATGTAGATCTTTTGGGAGAGAATCTTTCAGAGGGGCGTTCATGTGAGGAGCTTATGAAGATAGCCATAGCTTCCAAGGTGGACGGAATCATTGTTTACGCCAACGAATCAGCAGTAATGACAAGACTTATAAATGACGCTGTATCTAACGGGATACCTGTAGTTACGCTCTATGGAGATAGCGCAAGGTCCGACAGACTCAGCTTTGTTGGTGTGGGCGGATATAGTATCGGCAAGCTCTATGGCAAACAGATCCTTGGCATTTTGGAAAAGAAATCTGAAAATGATGAAGAAAACTTAGAGACGAAGGTCTGTGTTCTTGCCAGCGCCGATACTCAAAATACCGGACAGAACATCATAATCTCTTCAATGCAGGATACAATAAATGAAGAAGCTGGTGATTCCCAAAACATTTCAGTATCTATAGTAACAGTTGATAATACCAATACTTTTTCCGCAGAAGAATCCATCAGAGACATTTTCTTAAGTGAAGAGGTCCCTGATGTTATCGTGTGTTTAAATGAGCTTAATACGATCTGTGCATATCAGGCAGTTGTTGATTTCAATATGGTTGGTGAAGTTGATATCCTTGGCTACTATGATTCTAAGGAAATCTTAAGTGCTATTGATAAAGGAGTTGTTCATTCAACAATCTCTATCAATACAGATCAGCTTGGAGAATATAGTGTAAGTGCGCTCTATGATTACTACGAATATGGTAATACCAGCCAGTATTATATGGCGGATATAACTCTTATTAATAAGGATAACGTAGCTGACTTTATAAATAAGGAGGGCAAGGATGAATAAGTTTTTGAACAAACCCCTCCAGTTTAAGATCATCAGTATCTGTATCTTTGCAAACGTTATCATCTTTATTGTTAATATGTTCCTTATCCTGGGAATCAACAGTATGTCCAAGGATATGGAGCTGATCTACGAAGACAACAGGTCTTTGAATGAATTGTCAGATTCATTAAGTGCAGTACAGGATTCCATGACAGGCTATCTTAGTTCCAAGACCAGTGACTCTCTTGAAGAATACTACAAGAGCGCTCAGGCCTATCAGGATATGGCGGAAAAACTTGATGATAAGGTAACCGATTTCTCTTTTAACAGAATGGAGAGAAATATCAAGTACATGTCCTATAGATATCTGGAAGTTGTTGACCAGACCATCGAAGCTAAGCGTGGTCGCAATGTAGAAAAATACAGAAACTACTACGAGACAGCAACAGGACTATATGAAGATATCAGCGCATATATCACAAGCCTTAATTTGGAGCTCTTTGTAGCAAACTCAGAGAACTACGTTATGCTTTCTAAAGGCTATAGGAACTTCGAAGCTGTGGCTGTCACTATCATGACTCTTATCATGATAGGTAACGTTGTGATCGTAACAAGCTTTGTAAGTGCTATGATCATGCCTCTTAAGAACCTTGCTGATTCAGCAGATGAAGTGGCAAAAGGTAACTTTGATGCAGACCTTCCTGAGATTGCCTATAACGATGAGATCGGAATAGTTATCGGTGCCTTCAACAAGATGGTTGTCAGCATCAAGGATTATATCGAGAAGTTAAAAGAGAGCCTTGAAAAAGAAAGATATATGCAGGAAAAAGAGCTTATGATGGAGGCACATCTTAAGGATGCCCAGCTTAAGTACCTTCAGGCCCAGATCAATCCACACTTCCTATTTAACACACTTAATGCAGGAGCGCAGCTGGCCATGATGGAAGGGGCTGACAGGACCTACGAGTATGTTCAGACTGTGGCAGATTTTTTCAGATACAATGTCAAAAATCAGAAAACTTTTGTTACAATTAGTGAAGAGGTTACGCTGGTTGATAACTATATTCAGATTTTGAATGTTCGCTTTTCTGGCGATATAGGTTACGAGAAGCAGGTTGACAACAGGCTCCTTGAATGTAAGATGCCAAGCATGATCCTGCAGCCTATCGTTGAGAATGCAGTTAATCATGGAATCCGCGAGATGGGTGATAAGGGTATGATCACCTTGAAGGTATATCGCGAGGATAGCAATGTCTGCATTTGCATCAAGGACAATGGTAAGGGAATCAGTCAGGAAGATATAGACAAGATCCTTAGTGGGGACTACTCTCCAAAAGAGCAGCAGTATGACAATAATGGTATTGGTATGGACAATGTCATATCAAGGCTTCGTCTCTTTGCTGGAGAGAGGGATGTTGTAAGTATCGTAAGTCCTGGTCCTAATATGGGATGCGAGGTCATAATCAGGCTTCCATTTGCAAAAAACAAATAATATTTTGGGGTAAAAAATGTATAGAGTAATGCTTGCGGATGACGAAGGAATCGTTATCGATTCCATGAAGTTCATCATTGAAAAAGAATTTGGCAGTAAATGTACTGTAGAGTATGCCAAGACCGGAAGACAGGTTATTGAGCTTGCAGAACACTTCAGACCGGATATTGCTGTTATAGATATCCACATGCCTGGTATCAACGGAATTGATGCCATCAGAGAGATGAAGCAGTTTTGTACTAATACGGTCTTTATTGTTATGTCAGCTTATGACAAGTTTGACTACGCCAAAGAGGCCATCAAGCTTGGAGTAATGGAATACATTACAAAGCCCATGGACAGGATGAAAGTAGTAAACGTCCTTAAAAAGGCCATGGAGCAGATCGATTCTGATAGGGAGAAAAGAAGCAACGAGCTCCTTATCAAGGAAAAGCTTGAGACTGTTGAGCCTATCATTGAAAACGGACTTATTTATGACATTCTTTTGCAGGAGCATTTTGAGGAGGATATAGACAGCTACAGGACTATCCTTGGCATCCAGGAAAACTATGGATATATGATGGCAATCGTCTGCGGCGATTCTCAGGAAGGTAACCGAATGACCAATGCCATCGGAAGTTCCGTCAAGGTTTCCGGCAAGTACCAGGAAATCCGTGAAGGGGTCAAGACCTTTTTTAACTGTAAGATCGGTAACGTAATGGCCAACAAGATTGCAGTACTGGTGCCGTGTTCCAAGGATAAACTCGAGTATAATGAGAGAACTGAGCTCATTGACAGAGCAAGAGAGCTTGTAAGATACCTTAGGAAAAGAAATGATATCAGCTTCAGAGTTGGGATCGGAGGCATAAGGCCACTTAGAGAGCTTGGCGATTCCTATAGAGATGCACTAAATGCTTTGATCGCAACAACTGGTTCTGTAGCCCACGTAGATGATCTTAATATCAACTGTGACTACGAAGAAGATTATCCAAAGGGACTTGAGAAACCTCTTTTTGAAGCTGTTTCCAAGGGCGACTTAAATGGAACTCAGGTTATTGCAGGCAAGTATGCTGACTGGATGTGCAAAAGGGCCAGAGACGGCGATCTTATGTCTATGAGACTTAAAGTTCTTGAGTTTGCTCTTTATGCTGAGCACATTGCGTACCAAAACGGTGGACAAACCTATCATTATTCCAGTAGGAATAACTATCTGCCGGAGATAATGGCTCTTGAAACAACTGATGACATCAAGGACTGGTTTATTAGTAAACTTATTGAAGCCTGCAGGAATGTTAGCAGCAAGAGAGAAGAGCGTTCAAATGACATCATCAAGACTGCCAAGAAATATATTGATGACCATTTTGACAAGGAAATATCTCTTGATGATGTATCAAGGATAGTAAATATATCTCCTTATTATTTCAGCAAGATATTTAAGGAAGAGAGTGGACTTAACTTTATAGAGTATCTGACTAATATAAGGATAGACAAGGCCAAGAAGCTATTGGAAAGCTCTAACATGTCTATCAAGGAAATCTGTATTTCCTGCGGATATACTGATCCAAATTATTTCAGTAGGAGTTTTAAGAAGAATGTTGGGGTTACTCCAACTGAGTACAAGGATCAGCTGTAATTGGGGATGGTAAAAAAGTTATGGGGAAAAGGTTATTTGTTTTTTGTCTTTTGGCGATGCTGACACTGACTGGCTGCTCAAAGGTAGGCACTGAGGAAAAGACTGGGGATAGTACTGAGAGCGACAAGGTCCAGATCGGCATATGCTTTGACTCCTTTGTTATTGAGAGATGGCAAAGAGACAGAGATGTATTTGTATCCACTGCAAAAGAGCTTGGGGCTGAGGTTAATGTGCAGAATGCTTACGGCGATGTGGAAAAACAGAGGAATCAGATCGATTATTTCATTAAGAAGGGCATGGATGTCATAGTCATCATCAGTATTGACGGTGAGGCCATAAAGGATATGGTAAAAAAGGCTCAGGATGCAGGAATAAAGGTTGTTGCATATGACAGACCTATTCCAAATGCAGGAGCGGACCTCTATATCTCTTTTGACAATGAAAAAGTAGGAGAGATGATGGGCCAGGCCATGGTGGACAACGGTCTTAGAAACGGCAAGGTCGTAATGATCTGCGGTTCTCTTACAGATCACAACGTTCCTATGGTAGAAGCAGGCTTTAGAAAGATAATGGCTGCAAATGGAAATCAGATCCTGGATGTGACATACTGTGATGGCTGGAGAGCAGAGCTTGCTGGGGATTATATCTATAATAATGTGGATAAAGTTACCGAGGCTGATGCGATAATGTGCGGAAATGATGATCTTGCCAGCAGAGTAGTGTATGCTCTTGCAGAGAAAAGAATGGCTGGAAAGAAGATAGTAGTTGGACAGGACGCTGACCTTGAAGCCTGCCAGAGAATTGTTGAGGGTACACAGCTTATGACGGTGTACAAGCCTATCGAGAAGCTTGCTCAGAAGGCAGCAACAGCGGCAGTTGATCTTGCTCTTGGTAAAGAAATAGAGGGAGAGGATATATCTGATTATGACGATGGAAGTCAGATGGTTCCATACCTCAAGATACAGCCTATCAGCGTTACAGCAAGGAACATGGATGATGTTATTATAAATAGCGGTTTCCACCTTAAAGAAGATGTTTACCTAAATGTTCCCAGCAAAAAATAAACATTTTAGTAAAATAGCATAAAATTAATATTAACGGTTGTGCGTGCAAAAAAATGCTAGCACAACCGTTTTTTTGTTTATGACACTTATAAAAATTTGCTATTCTTCGTAAATTATTCCTATTTTTTCTATGATAAATTGAATTCAGTAAAGAGCGGGACTAAGGTCCTGGAGTTCAAACCAAATTGTGGGAGGAAAAAGAAATGAAGAAAAGAATTGTAAGTGCAATCCTTACAGCTGCTATGGCAGCATCTCTCATCGTAGGATGCGGCAGCACAGCTCCAGCTGAGACTCAGCCAGAGACAAAGACTGAAGAGACTACAGAAGCTCAGCCAGAAGAGAAGACAGAAGAGAAGGCAGAAGAGACAACTCAGGCTGGCGGCGGAAAAGTCGGCGTAGCAATGCCTACTAAGGATCTTCAGAGATGGAATCAGGACGGCGCAAACATGGAAGAGCAGCTCAAGGCAGCAGGCTATGAAGTTGATCTTCAGTATGCATCAAACGATATCGCTACTCAGGTTTCTCAGATCGAGAACATGATCTCTTCAGGAGCACAGGTTCTTGTAATCGCATCTATCGATGGTGATTCACTTGGAACAGTTCTTGCTCAGGCTAAGGAAGCTGGTATTTCAGTTATCGCTTATGACCGTCTTATCATGAACTCAGACGCTGTTTCTTACTATGCTACATTCGATAACGAGATGGTAGGTCAGAAGCAGGGCGAGTACATCAGAGATCAGCTTGATCTTGATAACGCTGCAGGTCCTTTCAACTTAGAAATCTTCACAGGTGACCCTGGTGATAACAACGCTAGATTCTTCTATGGCGGTGCTATGAAGGTTCTTCAGAAGTACATCGACGAAGGCAAGCTTGTTGTTAAGTCTGGTCAGGTTGACTTCGATAACGTTGCTACAGCTAACTGGTCAACAGAGAATGCTCAGTCAAGAATGGATGCAATCATCTCAGCTAACTATGCTGATGGAACAAAGATCGATGCAGTTCTTTGCTCAAACGATTCAACAGCTCTTGGTGTTACAAACTCTCTTGAGGCTAACTACACAGGTGATTGGCCAATCATCACAGGTCAGGACTGTGACGTTGCTAACGTTAAGAACATGATCGCTGGCAAGCAGTCAATGTCAATCTTCAAGGATACTCGTGATCTTGCTAAGAAGACTGTAGAGATGGTAGATGCTATCATGAAGGGCTCAGAGGCTCCTGTAAACGATACAGAGACATATGATAACGGAACAGGTGTCATTCCTTCATACCTTTGCGAGCCTGTATTTGCAGATGTTAACAACTACAAAGAGCTTCTTATTGAATCTGGATACTATACAGAGGATGACCTTAAGTAATAACTTATTTTTCCTAAATTGGACTAGGGCGGTCGTTTAGACCGCCTTATGTTCAGCCATAATACAGCTAAATTGCAGATAAGAAGGAGGGGCAAAGTTGAAAAAGATATTATTGGAAATGAAAAATATCACTAAGACCTTCCCCGGTGTGAAAGCGTTAGATAATGTAAATCTTCAGGTAGAAGAAGGCGAGATACACGCGCTGGTTGGGGAAAACGGCGCTGGAAAGTCCACTTTGATGAACGTACTTAGTGGTGTTTATCCGTATGGCTCCTATGAGGGTGACATTATATATGATGGAAAGGTATGTCAGTTCAATGCTATCAAGGATAGTGAAGAAAAGGGCATAGTTATAATACACCAGGAGTTGGCTCTGATTCCCTATATGACAATTGCTGAGAACATGTTTCTTGGTAATGAAAGAGGAAATAAGGTAAAGATCAATTGGAGTGAGACTAATTCACTTGCACGCAAGTATTTGGACATTGTTGGACTTAAAGAAAGTACACAAACTTTGATTAAGGATATTGGTGTTGGTAAACAGCAGCTTGTTGAAATTGCAAAGGCTCTTTCAAAGGATGCTAATCTTCTGATTCTTGATGAGCCTACATCATCACTTAACGAGACAGACTCAAGGGCTTTGCTTGATCTTTTGCTCAAACTCAAGAAAGAGAGAAATCTTACTTCTATTATTATTTCTCACAAGCTCAATGAGGTTTCATATGTAGCTGATAAGATCACAGTTATCCGTGATGGTTCAACTATTGAGACCTTGACTAAGGGCGTTGATGACTTCTCTGAGAGCAGGATCATCAAGGGAATGGTAGGAAGAGAACTTTCAGACAGATTCCCTAAGAGAGAAAGCCATGTTGGTGAGGTCAGCATGGAAGTAAAGAATTGGAATGTTTACCATCCTTTACATAAAGATAGAAAAGTAGTAGATGACGTTAACATCTATGTTAGAAAAGGAGAGGTACTTGGTATCTCCGGACTTATGGGAGCTGGTAGAACAGAGCTTGCCATGAGTATCTTCGGCAAGAGTTATGGAGAGAATATCTCTGGTGAAATCTATATAAATGGACAAAAGGTAAATTTAAATACAGTAAGCAGTGCTATCAAGCACGGACTTGCATATGTAACTGAAGACAGAAAGGGAAATGGTCTTATCCTATCAAATCCTATCAAGACTAATACCACACTTGCCAATCTGGAAGCAGTTAGTAGTAAGACAGTAATCGACAAGCATAAAGAGTATTCGGTTGCTGTAGATTACAAGGATAAGTTAAAGACTAAGTGTCCAACGGTGGAACAGAACGTTGGAAACCTTAGTGGTGGAAATCAGCAGAAAGTTCTTTTAGCAAAGTGGATGTTTGCTGATCCTGAGATACTGATCCTTGATGAGCCTACAAGAGGTATCGACGTAGGTGCTAAGTATGAAATTTATTGCATTATCAACCAGCTGGTAGCAGAAGGAAAATCAGTAATCATGATTTCATCTGAGCTTCCTGAGATCCTGGGAATGTGTGACAGAATTTACGTAATGAACGAAGGCAAAATGGTTGGGGAACTTGATGCTAAGGATGCCACACAGGAAAAGATCATGACTTATATTTTACAGTCAGCTGGAAACAAGGAGGAGAATCATGAATAAAAATTCTGTATTAGGTTTTCTTAAAAAGAACACCATGATAATCGAACTTATCATAGTTGTGGCATTTTTCTCATGGAGAACAGGAGGAGCTATTCTTCTTCCTATGAATGTCAGTAACTTGATATCCCAGAACGCTTATGTATTTGTTCTTGCAACTGGTATGCTTTTGTGTATCTTAACAGGTGGTAACATCGATCTTTCAGTTGGATCAGTTGTATGTTTCGTAGGTGCTGTTGGAGCACTTCTCATGGTTAATTATGGCGTACCTGTTTGGGTAGCTATCATTATCATGATCTGCATTGGAACACTAATCGGTGCATTCCAGGGCTTCTGGATCGCTTTCGTAAGAATACCACCTTTCATCGTAACACTTGCTGGTATGCTTGCATTTAGAGGACTTTCAAATGTAGCACTTAACGGTCTTACAGTTTCAATCAAGGACAAGACAACCTTTGTAAACCTCTTTGGTGGTGGAGCTGACTGTTATGTTCGTGATATTTTTGGAGGAACAAACCTTAACCTCACATGTCTCTTTGGTGGAATCCTTGCAGCATCAGTGCTTGTACTTCTTCAGATTCTTAGCCGCAGCAAAAAGAGAGCCAGCGGATATGATCTTGAGCCAATCTGGGCATTTGGAGCAAAGCTCGTTGCACTTGTAGCTATCATCTTAGCTTTCGCTTACAAGCTTGCTCAGCACAAAGGTATTCCTACAGTATTCATCTGGGTATTGGTAGTAGTAATCATTTATGGTTACATCACAAGCAATACAACAGTTGGTCGTTACTTCTATGCAGTAGGTGGTAACGAGAAGGCAACAAAGCTTTCTGGTATTGATACAAACAAAGTTTACTTCCTTGCTTACACAAATATGGGATTCCTCGCAGCACTTGCAGGTATGATCACAATCGCCAGACTTACATCAGCTCAGCCAACATATGGTCAGAACTATGAGATGGATGCTATCGGATCCTGTTTCATCGGTGGAGCATCTGCTTACGGCGGAATCGGTACAGTTCCTGGAGTTATCGTTGGTGCGGTTCTCATGGGTGTTATCAACCTTGGTATGTCACTTATGGGCGTAGATGCCAACATGCAGAAGGTAGTAAAAGGTGCAGTTCTTCTTGCAGCCGTTATCTTCGACGTAGTATCAAAGCGTGGCGGTAAATTTGTAGTGAAGAATTGATGGTGAATTGTTAGAGGTTTAATAGAGGATTCAAGGCATGTCCCTTTTGGGGCATGCCTTTTTTGTGTGGGCGAAAGTGGACCTGAGGGACGGGGTTAGTGGGCCATTTTTCTTTGAAAAATGGCCCACTAACCCCGTCCCTCAGGTCCACTTTCGCCCAGCCCCCCCAGGTCCACTTTCGCCCCTACCTTTCCTTATTTGCTTCTCCGTTGTAGAATAAAAGAGCTGTTATATTTATATAGAAGAAATGAAAAAAGAGAGGGCAATAATTATGAAATTTTCAGAGATGCCATATGAACGTGTGGATATGGATGAAGTAAAGAGCTTTTTTGAAAAGCTTATAAATGATAGTAAGAATGCTAAAAGTGGTGAGGAGCAGTTTGAACTTCACAAGAAGTACTATAAGTTTGTTGCTGATATTCGTACTAATATCATTATTGCAAAGTTCCGTCATGACTGTGATACATCAGAAGAGTATTATGCCAAGGAGAATGATTATATTGATGAGATCACACCTGTGATCGCTCAGCTTGATACTGAGTACAATAAGGTTCTCTTTGAATCTCCTTACAGAGATTATCTTGAGGGCAAGATCAGTAAGGTGGCTTTCAAGAACATTGAGCTTGCCAACAAGTCAATTGATGAGAAGATCCTTCCACTTATGCAGGAAGAAAATGCTCTTATCAGCAAGTATGACAAGATCATTGCATCAGCCAAGATTCCTTTCGATGGAGAGGAGTACAACATTTCACTTCTTAGAAAGTTCCTTACAGACAAGGACAGAGATACCAGAAAGCGTGCCTGGAAAGCTTATTCAGAATATTTCCAGTCTGTTACAGATGAGATCGATGAGATCTTTGATAAGCTTGTGAAAAACAGATCACAGCAGGCAAAAGAGCTTGGTTATGACAATTTCGTTGAGCTTGGCTACAACAGGATGACCAGAAACGCCTACAGAAGAGCTGAGGTTGAGAACTTCAGAAAGCAGGTAAAAGAGTCTTTTGTTCCACTTGTATCTGAGATTCAGGAAAAGAGAAGAAAGCAGATTGGCGTAGATGAGCTTAAGTACTACGATAACGAAGTCTACTTTAATGATGGTAACCCTGCTCCAACAGGAACACCTGAAGAAATCCTGAAGGCTGGTCAGGAGATGTACAGAGAGCTTTCACCTGAGACAGCAGAGTTCTTTGATTTCATGACTGAGAATGAGCTTTTTGATGTACTTGGCAGAAAGACCAAGAAGCAGGGTGGATATATGGACTTCCTTCCTAAATATAAAGCACCTATCATCTTTGCCAACTTCAATGGTACCAGCGGAGACGTAGACGTTATCACTCATGAGTGCGGACATGCATTCCAGGGCTATGTTACAAGAGATGATGAGATCAAGGAACACAACGATATCACAATGGAGACAGCTGAGATCCATTCCATGTCAATGGAGTACTTCACATACGGCTGGATGGATAAGTTCTTTGGAAAAAGAGCTGACGAATACAGAGAAATGCATATGATGGATTCCATCACATTCGTTCCTTACGGATGTATGGTGGATGAGTTCCAGCACATTATCTATGACAAGCCTGAGCTTACACCAAAGCAGAGAAAAGAAGTATGGAAAGACCTTGAGAAGCAGTACAGACCATGGCTTGACTATGAAGACGATGCATTCTTCTCAGAAGGAGGCTTCTGGCAGAAGCAGGGACATATCTTCTGGAATCCTTTCTATTACATAGATTATGTACTTGCAAGTGTCGTTGCAATGCAGTTCAAGGTGTGGATGGATAAAGATTATAAAGAAGCGTGGAAACATTACTTAGAATTATGTAAACTTTCTGCAAAAGACTTCTATGAAACTGAACTTGAAACGGTTGGGCTTAAAAGTCCATTTAAAGACGGAACTATAGAAACGCTAGCTAGCGAAATGAAGGCTAAAATCTGATAAAAAATACTTATCGCCAGTAATAAAATTTTTATTAAAAATATAGCTTGCAATTCTTGGTGTGGCGATTTAAAATGTTAAAGTATTGATGTAATTTAATTATTGTATACAAGTATTACTTGATCAGATTTAAGGATGCTATTTTTTATGTAAACAGAGAATAACATCTTTATTATAAAGGAGGAGAACTATGAAGAAGTACAAGAAGATCATTGCATTCCTTGCAACAGCTACTCTTGTAGCAGGTTCACTTGCAGGATGCGGCAACAAGACAACAGTTCCAACAACTTCAAACGATACAGAGTCTTCATCAGATGCATCTGCTGCTGATAGCACAGAGTCAACTGGCGAGACAGCTACAGGCGTAGCAATCTCAACACTCGTTGGTGTTGAAGAGGATACAACACCTGCTGCTGAAGGTTATTCAGCTCTTTGGGATGCTGAGAGCTATCAGGCTGAGTCATCAGAACTCTACAACAAGATTCTTGGTGAGTTCTACGAATCTTATCAGAAGGCTTTAGAAGCTGAAAACATTTCTGAAAGATATGCTCTTATGGCTGTAGCAGAAGCTAAGATGCTTGAATCTGGTATTTTCGTACCACTTACAACAAGAGGTGGTGTATACGCTATTTCAAGAAGAGCTCCTGGATCAACAACAACAACTCTTTGGGGTAATGATGAATATCGTTATCACAATGCACTTGTAACAGAGGAACTCATCACAGCAGAAGACACTGCTGAACTTAGAGCTAAGCTTGCAGAACTCAGAGGTACAGGTGAGTATCATGAGTGGGCTAAGAAGTATCTTACAGATAAGGGATACACACTTAAGGATAGCTACAATTATCCAAATACTTCAGATCCTGTAACTTGGGACGTACTTGCAACATCAAGTGCTACTGATACATCAGTACTTGTAAACCTCTATGATGGTCTTTATGAGTATGATGGCGAGAATGAACAGCAGCCAGCTCTTGCTGAGAGCTACACAGTATCTGATGACGGAAAGGTTTATACTTTCAAGATCAGACAGGGTGTTAAGTGGGTTGACTCACAGGGCAGAGAAGTTGATGAAGTTAAGGCTGATGACTTCGTTGCTGGTATGCAGCACATGATGGATGCTATGGGTGGTCTTGAGTACCTCGTTGATGGCGTTATCGAAGGTGCTACAGAGTACATCAATGGCGAGACAACAGATTTCTCAACAGTAGGTGTTAAGGCACTTGATGATTATACACTTGAGTACACACTTACAGATGATATCCCATACTTCCCAACAATGATCAGCTATTCAGTATTTGCTCCTCTTTCAAGATCATACTATGAAGGACAGGGCGGACAGTTTGGTCAGGGCGCAAGCGCTGGTCAGTATGGTACAGATAAGGATCACATCGCTTACTGCGGACCATTCCTTATCACAAGCTACACAGAGAAGAACTCAATCGTATTCAAGGCTAATCCTTCATATTGGAATGCTGAGAATCAGGAGCTTAAGACTCTTACATACAACTATGAAGATCTTACAGATGCTACAAAGATCTATACAGATATCCTTGCTGGTACTGTTGATGCTGCGAACCTTGATACAGCTCAGGTTGAGATGGCAAAGAAAGATGGAAACTTTGATAAGTATTGCTTCATCAGCACAACAGAAGGAACAACATTCTGCGGTTGGCTTAACGTAAACCGTAAGGCATTTGCAAACTTCAACGATGCATCAAAGGCTGTTTCAGAGAAGACTGTATATGATGCTCAGAGAACAGCACTTGCTATGCAGAACAGAGATTTCAGACTTGCTCTTTGCACAGCTATCGACAGAGCTTCACACAACGCTCAGAGATTCGGCGAAGATGTTAAGTACAACAACATGAGAAACTCATATACACCTGGTAACTTCGTATTCCTTGACGAGGATGTTACAATTGATATCAACGGAACTCCTACAACATTTGCAGCAGGAACATACTTCGGCGAGATCGAGCAGGCTCAGATCACAGCTGATGGATTCCCTGTAACTGTATGGGATCCTACAAAGGAAGAGGGCGCTGGTTCATCTGATGGATTTGATGGATGGTATAACCCAGAGTTCGCTAAGGAAGAAATCACAAAGGCTGCTGAGGCACTTAAGGAAGTTGGCGTAGAAGTAACAGCTGAGAACCCAGTACAGATCGATCTTCCATACTTCTCAGGTTCAGAGGTTTATACAAACAGAGCTAATGTTCTTAAGCAGTCTGTAGAGTCAGCTACTGATGGACTCATCCAGGTTAACCTTGTACAGTGCGAGGCATCTGATGATTGGAGCTATGCTTCATACTATCCACAGACTGGTTCAGACTTTAATGCTGATATTTCAGATAACTCTGGTTGGGGTCCTGACTATGGTGATCCTTCAACATACCTCAACACAATTCTTCCTGATTATGCAGGATACATGACCAAGTGCATCGGTCTTTTCTAAGATTTAATGTAATTCAGTCATTGAATTTGGGAGAGAGTGGGGTTATACCCACTTTCTCCATTTTGTGTGAAAAGGGAATATTTATTATTCCGTAAATTTATGTTCCAAATAGTAAGGAAAAAAACTTATGGCTAAATATGTATTAAAAAGATTAATTCATGGACTTATCTCATCATTCATTGTTGTAGCGATTGTTATGATCATGATCTACTCATTGCTTGATAAGAACCTTATTTTCAAGGCTGATACAGTCTACACTAACTACGGAAACAACGAGAAGGTTGCTTATTCTTTCAGAAAATGGGAAGAGTATGGCTATCTCGATTATCTTACATATAACGAGTATCTTCTTAAGCTGGTAGCAGACGGAGAACTCGATGAGGATACTCGTGCATCAGTTGCTTCTTTTGGTAAGAAACCAGAGAATGACTCTGATAAAGTAGCAGAGTATGTTAAGAAATTTAATGATTATTGTGCAGCAAATGGATATACTGTTGTGAGACTTAATGCCATCATGATGAATGGTAAGAAATATGCCAGTGGCGGTCAGCAGCAGCTTTTTGCTTACAAAGATCTTCCTATAACAAACAGATTGTGGACATATGTTAAGAATCTTATCCATGTTGATAATATTCACTATGTTGAGAAGTTAACAGGAACTCCTCTTGAGAATCAGGGACTTACATTTACTCTTCATGATCCTGTTTATGGCGGACAGAAGTTCTCACCAGCCATCATGGGAAATGGAACTTATTACAAGTACCTCCTTTATTGTGACAATAGGTTCCCATTTGTTCATCAGAACCTTGTTAAGCTTCAGCTTGGAACTTCATATGCAGTTAACTACGGCGTTGATGTATTTGACACTATGACTAAGACTCAGGGCTCATATGTTATGAGCACAACAATCTTCCCTACAGGTCTTACAGAGGAATCTGCTGACGATCTTCATAGTGTAACTTATGTTCTTGGCTCCCGTGATGCCAACAAGATCAACGCAGACAGATTTACAGATGACTATACAAACCTGACTACTATCAAAGCTGGTAAGTCCAAGATGGGCTACTCATTTACAATTGGTCTTATCGCTATGTTCCTTGCTTATCTTATTGGTCTTCCAATGGGACTTTTGATGGCTAAGCACAAGGACAAGCTTATTGATAAGATTGGTACAGTTTATATCGTATTTATCATTGCTGTTCCATCTCTTGCTTATATATTCCTCTTTAAGGCAATTGGTGGTATGTGCGGACTTCCAACAACTTTCGATATGGAGTCCTCAAGTAAACTTATATATGCACTTCCAATCATTTCATTGGCACTTCCAAGAATTGGTGACAATATGAAATGGCTTCGTAGATACATGATCGATCAGATGAACTCAGACTACGTTAAGTTTGCCAGATCAGGCGGACTTACAGAGGGCGAGATCTTCAGAAAGCACATTATGAAGAATGCAGCTATTCCTATTGTTCATGGAATTCCTGGAGCAATACTTGGAGCACTTGTCGGCGCTATTATTACAGAGCGTGTGTACACAGTTCCTGGTGCTGGTAACCTTCTTACAATTGCTATTAACCAGTATGATAACGGTGTAATCGTAGGTGTTACATTGTTCTATGCTGTACTTTCAGTAGTAAGCATTATTCTTGGTGATGTACTTATTTCACTTGTAGATCCTAGAATCAGCTATTCTGGTAAAGCTAGGTAAGATATTTAGATTGGAGACATTAGTCATGGAAAACAACAATGAACTTTTTACTGTGGAAGGCATGACAGATGAAGAGCTCTTTGCAAGAGTTGATCATAACAGCCTTGATTCAGAAAAGATAACAGCGCCTCGTTATTCATACTGGCGTTCAGTATTTAGAGTATTCTTCAAGAAAAGAATCAATATAGTGATTCTTTCAGTACTCGCTTTTGTAATCTTGTTTGCTTATATCTATCCGGTTGTAACAACCTATGATAGATTCAGCAACCTTATGGATGGTTCAACCAAGCACCTTTCACCAAAGGCTGCTATTGAGAAGTTTGGATTCAGTATTAAGTGGATCCTCGGAACAGGAGCTTCTGGACAGTCAACATTTGATGCTATATGGAATGGCTCCAGAATATCAATCTCACTTGCATTTATCTGCGCTGCCATCAACATGACAGTAGGCGTACTTATCGGTGCTATTTGGGGATTCTCCAAGAAGATTGATATGTTCATGATGGAGGTTTACAACATTGTAGGTAACGTTCCAAATATCCTCCTGATCTCTGTACTTGTACTTATCCTTTCACCAAGCTTCTGGTCAATGGTATTTGCACTTACAATCACAGGCTGGCTCTTTATTGCTTACTTCATCAGAACACAGGTTATCATCATCAGAGATAGAGAGTACAACCTTGCAAGTAGATGCCTTGGAACACCTATCACAAGAATTGCAACCAAGAACATTTTGCCATTTATGACATCAGTTATCGTTACACTTCTTGCTGTTGAGATTCCTTCATACATTTCATACGAGGTATTCCTTGCATATATCGGTATGGGAATGAGTGATATGTCTCTTGGTAGACTTATTTATGAAGCAGAGAGTGCTATGGTTACTCCTGGTTGGCAGTTTGAGTTCTGGAGCCCAGTAGTTATCGCTTCAATTATCACAGTTTCACTTTATGTTACAGGACAGAATTTGGGTGATGCTTCAGACCCTAGAACACACATGTAAGGAATTGGTACGATGGAAGATAAGAAAGTATTATTATCAGTAAAAGATATGGAAGTAAAGTTCCGTGTAAGAGGCCGTATTCTTACAGCTATCCGCGGAATTTCACTGGATATATATGAAAACGAGTCTATTGCCATTGTAGGTGAGTCAGGCTCAGGTAAGTCAGTATTTACCAAGACATTCGCAGGAATGCTTGAGACAAACGGTTTCATCAGCAAAGGTGACATCATTTTCAACGATGATGATCTGGCTGATACATCAGTTAAGTTAACTGGTATCGCTAAGCAGATGATCGCTAATACAACTAATAAGCTCAACTCATATTCATCACTTGAGTTTGGTGCTGACACATACAAAGAGATCCTTAATCTCGAGTCAGAAAGAAAGCTTAAAGAGACTCTTTCTGATGAGCAGGACCTTGAGTTTACTAAGAAGATCGAAGACCTTAAGTTCAAAAAGACAGAGCTCTTTAACTTGAAGCAGACTTACGATACAAAGTCTGAAAAGGACAAGATCAAAGAAGCAGAGAAAGAGATCGATGCATACGAAGATAAGATCAAGGCAGTAGTTGCTGAGAAAGAAGCTCTTATCAAGAAGCACAAGGAAGAGGTTAACGCTGATACAGCTTACCTTGCTGAATATGACAAGAAGCACTCAGAACTTCAGGCAAAGTATGACAAAGAGATATCTTCTAAGTGCACAGAAGAGCAGGCAAAGAGAAACGAGATCGTTGCTAAGGAAATGTACCTTGCAACTGGTAGATTTGGATATAGAAAGAGAATTAAGTCAATCAATGGCCTTCTCAAAGCTTGTAAAGAGGCTATGAGAATGGGCGAAGACATTGGTTCTAAGGATGTTAAGATCAAACTCTTTGATAGCGTTATGTACTGCGAGCTCCTTGATGAGACACCTGAGAAGCTCCACGGTAGAAGCTACATCAACCTTGCAAGAGTAACACATCCTGGTGATTGGGGACAGATTCGTGGTAAGAAGATTGCTACAGTATTCCAGGATCCTATGACATCACTTAACCCAATCATCACAATTGGTAAGCAGATCTCATCAATCATCATGAAGCATCAGGGATGCTCAGAGGTTGAGGCTAGACAGCGTGCTATCGAGATCATGCACAAGGTTGGTATTCCTAATGCTGAGAAGCGTTATGATGATTATCCATTCCAGTATTCAGGTGGTATGAGACAGCGTATTGTTATTGCTATCGCACTTTCATGCCAGCCTAAGATCCTCATCTGTGATGAACCTACAACAGCTCTTGATGTTACAATTCAGGCGCAGATACTTAGACTTTTAAAGGATCTTCAGAAAGAATATGGCTACACTATCGTATTCATCACACATGACCTTGGTGTAGTTGCTAATATCGCAGATAGAGTAGCAGTTATCTATGGCGGTCAGATCGTTGAGCTTGGTAATGTTGAAGAAGTATTCTATGATTCAAGACATCCATATACATGGGCTCTTTTATCATCACTTCCTCAGCTTGCACAGAAGGATACAGAGCTTTACTCAATCGCTGGTACACCACCATCACTTTACAACAAGATCGTGGGAGATGCCTTTGCGCCACGTAATCCTTATTGCCTCAAGATTGATACAATTGAGGAACCACCAATGTTTAAGGTAACAGATACTCATTATGCCAAGACATGGCTTCTTGATCCAAGAGCACCTAAGATTGAAAAGCCGGAAATCATCCGGAATATTCATGAGAAGTTCTTGAACGTTTACAATATTACGGAGGTTTCAGAAAATGTCTAATAATTCATTTCCTGAACATGGACCTATAGATCCAGCAACAGGTAAAGAGATACTTTTGTCAGTCAAAAATGTAGACATTACATTTGGTAAGGGTGACAAAGCTGTAAGAGCA
The DNA here is from genome assembly GCF_001858005.1 of Butyrivibrio hungatei. Classification (NCBI taxonomy): domain Bacteria; kingdom Bacillati; phylum Bacillota; class Clostridia; order Lachnospirales; family Lachnospiraceae; genus Butyrivibrio; species Butyrivibrio hungatei. The sequence continues at coordinate 1,105,220 of NZ_CP017831.1, forward strand.
GTTAAAAACGCAAGTTTTGATATTTTTAAGGGCGAGACTTTCTCACTTGTTGGAGAGTCAGGCTCAGGTAAGACAACAATCGGTAGAGCGGTTATCAGAGTTAACCCATGTGCTGCCGGTGAGATTGACTATAAGGGTGTTAAGATCTCTGGTGATATTTCTAAGGCTCTCGATAGAGAAGTTATCAGAAATATCCAGATGGTATTCCAGGATCCTGCTGCATCTCTTAATGAGAGAGCAACAGTAGATTACATCATTTCTGAAGGTCTTTATAACTTCCATCTCTTTGAGAACGAAGCAGACCGTATTCAGAAGGTTGAGAAGATGATCGAAGAAGTAGGTCTTCTTCCTGAGCATCTTACAAGATATCCTCACGAGTTCTCAGGTGGACAGAGACAGCGTATCGGTATCGCTAGAGCAATGGTAATGGAGCCAGAGCTGGTTGTAGCTGATGAGCCTATTTCAGCTCTTGACGTTTCAATCAGAGCGCAGGTACTTAATCTTCTCAAGAAATTCCAGAAGGAGAGAGATGTATCTTACCTCTTCATTGCACATGACCTTTCAGTAGTAAGATTTATATCTGATCGTATCGGTGTTATTTACAAGGGCGATATCGTGGAGATCGCAAGTACAGAAGAGCTCTTTAACTTCCCTCTTCACCCATATACTAAGTCCCTTATTTCAGCAGTACCTATTCCTGATCCTAAGCTTGAGAAGAACAAGGTACTTTACACTTATGATGCTAAGATGCATGACTATTCTGAGGACAAGCCTGAGCTTGTAAACATTGGTCATGACCACTTTGTATATGGTAACAAGAAGGAAATCGAGGAGTACAAGGCTCTTCGTGAAAAGAATGTTCCTATTCAGGCTGTAACAATTGATCCAGTTGCTGCTAAGGCTGAAAAGGCTGTTAACACAGAAACTGAAGATGTTGAGAATGAAAACGTAGGATCAGAGGATGATATCCTTCAGAGACCTATCCATGACACAGGTAACTTCTGGCTTGGAATTGCATCCTTCATTTTGCCAATTATTGGCCTTATAGCAGGATTTATCTTCAGAAAGGTAAATCATATCAGAAATTACAAAAAGTGTCTTAAAGGAGCAATTATTGGCCTTATTGTAAGAGCTGTAATAGTAGTTCTGTTTATTATATTCTTGCTTCTTTCATTGATATAAAAAAGCAAAAAGTAAAGGTTCTTGTGAGTGATCACAAGAACCTTTTATTAATGTCTGTATTTATTTAAAAATATATATTACTTAGACTGGCTGGCTTCTGCGGTAGCAGTTTCTGCTGCTGTCTCCGTAGTGCCTGTAGAAGCATTGTCATAGGTTGATACATTAGTTACTACCCAGCTGTCTGTTTCAGCATTCTTTTCAACTGTAAGAACAATTGCATATGTCTCAGGAGAAGCGTTTTGAATAAGTCCTTCATACATATCAAGAATCTCGACAATCATATCGTTATAGACGATTGCTTCAACTTCTTCGTCTGTGTGCTCTTCATATAGAGCCTGGATCTCATCAGCTTTCTCAGTTGCATAAGTCTCTGTGATGGTATTCATCTTGGAAACTGCTTCATCATTGTCGATCACATTTATTGGGAAAGCAGTATCGATAGTGGCGGTTACAGTTCCTACACCATTCTTATCTACAGTAACTTCTTTGATCTCGTATCCGGTTACCATAGAAGAGAAGAGTTCACAGAAGGAATCTACCTTAGCTGATGTATCTGCGTCAATTTCATCAGATGCAAAGCCGTCTTTGAATTTCTGAGACAGGTAAGCGCTGTCAAATGTTCTGACGAACTGACCATTGGATACTGAGTCGCTTGCGTACTTCTCAATATTGTCTGTGGTTCCGCTTACTACAATGGATAAGAAATTTTCTGATGTCTCCCTGATGGCATCTTTATCAGCTGAAGAACAGCCTGTAAGTAGTGATATAGTCATTGAAGCGCTTAATAAAGCTGCGCATATTTTCTTATTGATCTTCATAATTTAAATTTGTATTTTTCCTTTCAAAAAAATATTACAACTTCTGTAATACACCGATAGTATAGCATAATTCGGATAATTATCCAAAGACTATCGTAATTACACTAATTTAATGATAAAATATAGGTGATGTTTAATCTTTATAATAACTGCTGAATAAAAGGAGGTTTTTTTAATGAGAGTTCTTTTTGGTGAAGGCGTTGTTAAAGAGGTTTATTCTGCAGAAGTTAAGCCTCTGGACTTTGGAGATGGACAGATTAGCGGAACAGAGATAGATTTTGTACTGGAAGGCGGAGATATACTTAAATATATCTATAGCCAGAATGTAGCTATAGAGGATTCCGGACAGAGAGCAATAGATTTTATCAAAACTCTCTACAATGAAGGAAAAGCAGACTTTACACGTGAGCCTGTAGAAATGTTATAAGAACAAATTAAAAGGTCCTATGCTGATGAATGCATAGGACCTTTAATACTGGACTTCTTCCATGTTATTCTCCCTATAATAGGTTAAGATCATCTTTTTCCAAGACAACCCTGATTTTTAAGTTCGATAAGCAGATCAAAAACTACCCCCAATGGTAAGCCTGTGATATGAGCTACCTTTTCAGGATCTGGATAGTATTCATCTTCAAAATCCTTCTTTATGCAGTCCATGACTTCCATTCTGGCATCACATGTAGCTAGCATACACATTGTTCCTCCTTTCCAAATAGTCTAATAATTTGAAAGTAGATATCATCTACCTTTCTATTATTATATCGTAAATTTAATACAAAAGTTAACCTAATTGTATTAAAAAAATATGAAATTTGATGCTGCGTAATTATTCTATTCGAAAGAAAAATCCCGTATTTCGAAGAAATACGGGACCTTTGATCATACATATTGGCTTAATTGTCTTGCTGCATATCTGTAAGCTTGTTAGCCTGCTGGAATATCTGAAGAAGTATATCTTTAAATTCATCGAACTTGGCAACAGCTTCATCAGATTCTCTGACACCTTCATTAGATAGTGAAGCAACTTCCTGACTGGTTGCAGAAAGATTGGAGATACTGTCGTTGATCTCGGTAGTGGAAGCGGCAATAGACTTCATACCTTCTCCAATCTCTGTAAAGCGAGAGAGCATATCGCTGACATTTTCGTTGATACTATCAAAGTTCTCACCTACAGATGCAATCATTTCATTCTGCTCAGATACGGAAGCAACTGTTTCATCAATACTTGCCATAGCTTTCTGAACATCTTCATTAAGCTCATTTATGATATTTGTGATCTCTGTAGAAGCAGTATTGGTCTGAGCTGCAAGCTCACGTACGTCGTTAGCAACAACGGCAAAACCTTTACCTGCTTCACCAGCTCTTGCGGCTTCTATGCTGGCATTAAGAGCCAGGAGATTGGTCTGTTTTGATATGGACATGATGGTTCCAACAATTTTTTGAACATCAGAAACTTTATTGATAACTGCCTGAGTTGCGTCTACAGTAACCTGACTTTGATCAGCAACAGCAGCTGATTTTTCTTTCAGATTATCGATAACAGCTACACCTTCACGGACTGCGTTCTGAGTATTCTCAGATGCCTGTGTCATGTCTTTTCTATGCTGCTCAGTAGTAGCTGTCTCTTCCTGAATTTGCTGAACTCTTTCAGCCTGAGTTACTGCAGATTGAGCGGTTGTTTCCATGCTTGTGGCAATTTCCTGCATTCCTCTGTGCTGCGCCTCGATGATCTGCTGGAGATCATGCATATTTTCCTGAGAATTATTAAAGAGTTCAGTGATCTTATTGGCTATGTTTGCCATGTTGTTTCCGGTTTCCAAACTTTTTTCAGCATCTTTTGTAATACGATCGTTGTTTTCATCATTGAACTTGGTTAAAAGAGTTACTGTAGCAAGACATGCTATGAAAGCAAGACCAAGTGTCAAAAAAGCCAGGCCATGCATCAGGTCCAGTGATCCGTTGACCACGTAATATTTTATACAAGTAATGATAAAAGAAATAATGATGGCACCAATGCCTGCTTTACACAGTCTGACATTAAGATAGATTATGCTACATATAAGTATTGGAAGCCCAAAAGCAAAGAATATTATATTATCTTCAAATATCAGGAGGAAAAAGTAAAATACGGTTGATCCTCCCATGATAAGAATAGATCCGAGCTTTTCTTCTGCGTGTCTGAATTTACCAGTCATTATCATTGCATTTCCTGCCAGAACACCTACCAGGATACCTAAATTAGAAATAGTAGCACCGTTTTGCATGAATTTTGAGATTGTGATCAAAATGCCACTGATGAGGATCACTATACATACATTAAAAGAATTATTATTTGCACGACGGTATTGTTCAGGACTCATATATAATCTCCTTTTCTTAGTATGAATTTCACCATAAATGTAAACTTATAATAACATACAGAATTGCGCAATTAAACACATTACCGGTTAAAAAGAAATAAAAAAACGATAAAGTTTTGGACTGTGTACATGATAAGTTTAATCGTTTTTTAAGAATAAAATATTACTAAATAATGTACAATTGTAATAGAGAACGTTATTTCATTCTCTTATTAAACTAAAGGGGTGATTTCATGAAAAAATTAAGTTTACGTGTTAAGATGCTTATCTGTATACTTCCGGTTATGGCAGTAGCAATGATAGTTCTTACGTATGTAGCTGCTTCCTTGCTTAGCGATAATCTCCAGAAGACTAATACTGATAGTATGTATCAGAATGTAAATGCTAATGCGACTGCAATAGATACCAAGTTGGAGATTGTGAGGACAACGGCAACTAACATTGCGGAAATGGTCTCAACTTCATATCAATTTGTTGAGATTGATAATTATAGAGGAACTCTATCCAAGATCATCAGTGATAATGATAGTGTTTTAGGATCTGGTGTCTGGTTTGAACCTTATGTTTTTGATTCTGCGGAAAAGTACATGGGACCATATTGGTACAAAGATGGAAACACAATAGTTGAGACCTGGGATTACAGTAATGCAGAATACGACTATTTTAATGAAGAATATTATACCAGTGCCAAAAACCTCAAGAAGGGTGAGGCATCTATAACAGATCCATATTATGATGAGACGTCAGGTATGGTTATGTCCAGCTGCTCAGCACCTATATATGATGGTGATAAGTTTGTGGGATGCGTCACAGTTGATATGAAGCTTGAAGATGTGCAGAACATGGTTTCAAACATTAAGGTCGGCAAAACAGGAAGAGCTATTTTGCTTGCATCTGACGGCACATATATCTATACAGACGATTTAGATAAGGTTGCCAGTTCAATGAAGATGCAGGAAGATCCAAGTGCGGCTTTTGCTACTGTTGGTGCAGAAATTGTAGAAAAAGCTTCTGATAGTCCTGCAATGGGAGCAGCATTTGAACCTGGAGGAACAGTTCTTTTGACATACAAGAATGTTCCAAAGGTTAACTGGAAGATGATAGTAGCTATAGACTATGATGAGATAAACGAACCGGTTGTTATGGCAGTCAGAATGCTGGTGATTCTTGCTATAGTCGCTCTTTTGATTGGAGCTGTTATCATTTGGTTATTTGTTCTTAATATCAGTAAGAGCATTAATAACGTAAAGGCTTTCGCTGGAGTTTTGGCAAGTGGAGACTTTACAGTCGATAAGATGATCAATAAAAGAGGTGACGAGCTTGGTCAGATGAGTGAGTCGCTCAATAATATGTATGAGAGTAACAGAGAAGTTATCAGCAGGATTTCAGACGGTTCGGTTCAGGTAAGTGAAACTTCTTCGGGACTTGCTAATATGGCAAATGAATTGTCAGATCAGTTTGGCAGTATCAGGGATAATATGTCCGGTGTTAATGATGCTATGATGGCTTCCGGCGCAGCAACAGAACAGGTAAATGCATCAGTTGAAGAAGTAAATGCGTCTGTTCAGCAGCTTGCTTCTGAGACGGAGTCATCAAGTTCAGAAGCTGCAGATATCAAGGAAAGAGCAAAGGAAATTGAGAAAAAGAGCCATGATGCATATGAAAACGCCCTTAATATTGCAGAGCAGAGGCAGGCTGATCTTGAAGATGCAAATGAAAAAGCAAAGGTAGTAGATCAGATAGGAAGTCTTGCAGATACGATCGCTGAGATTGCTGATCAGATCAATCTCCTTTCACTTAATGCCAGCATTGAGGCGGCAAGAGCAGGAGATGCAGGTAAAGGATTTGCAGTAGTTGCTTCTGAGATCAATAAGCTTGCAAGTGGCACTTCTGAAGCAGTTGAGCAGATAAGAGATACGATCGAAGGAGTACAGGAAGCTTTTGGAACTCTTTCAGGAGCATCAGATGAACTTCTTGGATTTATCAAGGAAACAGCTATTCCTGATTATGATAACTTTGTAAATGTAGCCAAGCAGTATGGATCAGATGCAGATTCTTTTGGTGTTTCCTCTGAGAAGATTGCAGGAATGGCAGAAAATATCCGCTCTGCAATGGATGAAGTATCTAAGGCTATCCAGAATATTGCTGAGTCAACCCAGGATACAGCTGATCTTTCAAGTAGAGTAAACGATTCTGTTCTGGCAGCTTCGGATGTTGTATCTAATGTAAATGATATGACAACCAAGCAGGAAGATATTGCTAATACACTTGGTGAGATCGTAGGTAAGTTCAAACTTAAATAATAATTAGTTTCATATGAATAAAAGAAAGCTTGCGGAAAATGAATATTCCGCAAGCTTTTTATTTATTATTTTATAAGGAATCAAAGCGTGTCCTGACGTTTGATATATTGTGGCTCATTTTCAGTGCCCATAATAGTCTTGGCGTGTATTATCTTTGCCCATTTATCTACTATGGCATTTTCAATATGGATACCAGCTTCGATCTCTGCATAAGCCATGATAATTGAGTTTTTGACAACTGCACCCTTTTTGATAGTAACACCACGGCCTATGATGGAATTTTCTACAGTTCCTTCAATGAGACAACCGTTACTGATAAAGGAATTATTGACCTTGGCACTCTCAAAATACTGAGTAGGGCAGGAGTCGGTGGTTCTTGTGTATATTGGCCAGTCAGACTTAAACATCTCACTTGCAGTATTGTAATCCAAAAGCTCCATAGAAGCGTGGTAGTAATCCTGAAGAGATGTAAGGCTGGCAAAATATCCTTTGTGCTGGAAAGCGCGTACATCAAGCTGCTTACACATGAGATTAAGGATATCTGCAAAGGTATAGATGGAAGACATGAAGCTTGCATCGTTTACCAGCTCAACGAAAAGATCTTTTTTGAGGCAATAGGTATCCATAAGGATATTCTTGTTATTGGCTGTTCCAAGGTTCTTTTCAATTGCCTGTACACCCTTTTGCTTGTTGAGAGTGACTGTATGGCAATTCTTGAAATAATCTCTAGCATTATCAATCTTGTGATAAAGAACTGTGACTTCTGCGCCTGTCTGAATATGTGTATCAAGGAGTTGCCTGAAGTCCTGTTTGTAGACCATGTAGCTAGGAGTGATGATAACGTACTCCTGATGAGCTCTCTGGATGTAATCGAGGTTTTCCTTGTAAGCTAATATATCGTTGTTGTAGATAGAACGTGATGAAGTATTTTCTGTGAAAAGAAGCTGAATCTTACCTCTTTTACTGTTGATGTTGTAGTGTCTTCCTGAACCGACGTGCTCTGCAATTGATCTGGGCCTTGAGTTAAGGAACACCTGAATACGGTTGATGTCTGAGTTACTCATGTTGGATATCGGGAAGTCGATCACACGGAATCTTCCAAGGAAAGAGAATGCTCCGATAGGGCGGTAGTCCTGAAGCCCGTCAACATGGATAGTGTTATCAGCGGAGGATACAATTCCTAATGCAGTAGCCATTATTTGTTACCTCCTTTCACATTTGATGCAACAAGTATGATGTTTTCGCTGTTCTTCTGGCCGACTTTAGCTTTTTTGCCAATTCGAACATTCTCAGCAACAAGGGCTCTTGTGACAACGGCGCCTTCCTCAATGACTGCTCCGGGCATTATGACTGAGTCGACTACCTTGGCACCTTGTTTTACTACAGCTCCTGTGAAAAGAACTGAGTTTGTAACGCTACCTTCGATCTGAACACCCTGTGTTATATAAGCACGCTTAACTTTGGCATTCTGGCCTATGTACTGAGGAAGAGTAGATACATCCTCTGTGTAGATGAGCCATGAAGAGTCGTTTAGATTAAGTTCATTCTTGGGATCAAGAAGGTCCATATTTGCTTCCCAGAGAGAGTCGATTGTTCCAACATCTTTCCAGTAGCCTGAGAATTCATAGGCGAAAAGATCTTTCTTTTCATTGAGCATTCTTGGGATGATGTCCTTACCGAAGTCGTGATCGGAATTTGGATTGTTCATGTCATCCACAAGCATCTTGCGAAGGAGCTTCCAATCGAAGATATAGATGCCCATAGACGCTAAGTTGCTCTTTGGCTTAGCAGGTTTTTCTTCGAATTCTATGATCCTTCCCTTGTGGTCTGTATTCATGATTCCAAAACGGCTTGCTTCTTTCATAGGAACGCCGCGCACAGCAATAGTAGCATCCGCATTGTGCTCCTTGTGGTATGCAAGCATCTTGGAATAATTCATTTTGTAAATGTGATCTCCAGAGAGAATTAAAAGATATTCTGGATTATAAGCATCGATAAAATCGATGTTCTGAGAAATGGCATCTGCAGTTCCTCTGTAGACATCAAGGCCTTCATCAGCCTTCTCACGAGGAGTCAGAACATATACGCCACTGTCTTTGGAATCAAGTCCCCAGCGTCCATCCTGAGCAACATAACTATTAAGAAGAACAGATTCGTACTGGGTTAGCACACCTACGACATCAATTCCGCTGTTAGCACAGTTACTTAGTGGAAAATCTATGATACGATATTTGCCGCCGTAGTACACAGCAGGCTTAGCAACTTTGGTGGTCAGATCTTTGAGTCTGCTACCACGGCCACCGGCTAAGATCATGGCCAGCATTTCATTTTGAGCCATACACACTCCCCCTTGTCCTATGGATTTATAGAAATACTACTATATTTATGATATAATACAGCGTAAAAAAAAGATAGTTTAATTATCGAAAAAGTGAGGATTTAATAGTGCTTTCAGTAGTAATACCTGCATACAATGAAGAGGAGATTATCCCCAAAACTGCTAAGACGATCGATACCATATTGAATGATGCAGGAATAGATCATGAGCTTTTGTTTATAAATGATGGTTCCAAGGATAAAACTTGGGAGAGGATTGAAGAGCAGGCTAGCCTTATTCCTAGTGTTAAGGGCGTATGCTTTTCCAGAAACTTTGGCAAGGAGTCAGCGGTATTTGCTGGAATTGCAGAGGCAAAGGGAGACTGCTGCGTGGTAATCGACTGTGACCTTCAGCATCCACCAGAAAAGATCGTTGAGATGTACAGACTCTGGGAACAGGGTTATGAGATAGTAGAAGGTGTTAAGACCAGTAGAGGTAGAGAGAGCGGCATGCACAAGTTTGCTGCCAAGACTTTCTATTCAATAATGAGCGATGCTGTTGGCTTTGATATGTCCAGAGCATCTGATTTCAAGCTTCTTGATAGGAAAGCCATCAACGTTCTGATCAATATGAATGAAAAGAACGCATTCTTTAGAGCCCTTTCTTCATGGGTTGGTTTCAAGCAGACAGAAGTTGAATATGAAGTTAGAGAAAGAGAAGCTGGTACTTCCAAGTGGAGCACAAGATCTCTTATCAAGTATGCTGTTACTAACATTACGTCCTTTACATCTGCTCCTATGCAGATAGTTACTATCATGGGAGTATTCGTATTTGTGTTTGGGCTACTTGTGAGCATCGAGGCTCTTGTTCAGTACTTTAGAGGAACTGCAAGAGAAGGCTTTACAACAGTTATCATTCTTCAGTGCTTTACATGTTCTGTTATCATGATGGGACTTGGTGTTATAGGGTTTTACATTTCCAAGATCTATGATGAAGTTAAGGGAAGACCTAGATATATCATAGACAAAACAACTGATGAAAAATAATTGGTTGACGCTATTTTATAAAAAAATATTGGTTTAAACGGGAATATAGAGTACAATATAGGTGGGAGTCTGTCTTTTTGTACAGGAAAGGAGACATAAATGTTAGCTACATTAATTCCTTTGTTTGATGGTAATATGTCAGTGTGCGCCTACTCTGTGTTTGCCCGCAAAGAGAATCATTTCTTGAATCCCAATCTCGAGGGCGGCGCAAGATACGACGGAGCTGGTACTGTTCATGAGCTGGAAGTTGTCAGTAGCATGGGTGTATCTACTCTTTCTGGCGGCAAGGAAGTATTTGTCCCCATAAATCAGTTTTCAATTTTTTCAGAGATATCCCTTCAATGTACAGTGCCTGCAAATAAGGTAGTTCTTTTGATGGATAATACCATTAAGCCCGAGGAACAGTTTATTAAGAGGGTAAAAGAGCTAAAGAGTCAGGGATACAAGCTGGCTATGAGAAAACTCCCTATTATCCAGTTCGAACCTTATAGAGAGATTCTTAATAAATGTGATTATATTTTACTTAATCATTCTAAGATTGATATACAGAAGGCAAAGATATATTTCACAGCTGTATATCCTAATATCAAGCTCTGTGCAGTAAATGTAGATACTCAGGATGAGTACGATGAGCTTACCAAAGACGGCGGCTATGATCTTTATGAAGGAAGCTTCTTCAGAATGCCGGTAAAAGAGTCTGAGACAGAAGTTAATCCTCTAAAAGTAAATTATATTGAGCTTTTAAATGTAGTAAATGATGCTGACTTTGATCTTACAGATGCAGCTGATGTTATCGGTAAGGACCCAGCTCTGGTGATCTCTCTTTTGGAGATCGTTAACAGAATGGCTCTCAATTCTGAGATCACATCTATCAGACATGCAGCAGCTATGATGGGTCAAAAAGAGCTAAAGAGATGGATAAATACAGCTGTTACCAAGGAGCTGTGTGCTGATAAGCCTTCTGAGATCACAAGACTTGTTATGATCAGAGCCAAATTTGCTGAGAATCTGGCAGAGCTTTATGAAATGGCAATGCAGGGACCTGAGCTCTTTATTATGGGACTTTTTTCAGCAATTGATATCATGCTTGATAAGACTATGGAAGAAGCCCTTGACATGGTAGTTGTGCCTAAGCTTGTTAGACAGGCACTTTTGGAGAACTCAGGAGATTATTACAAGATACTTAATTTTATCAAACGCTATGAGGATGCAGATTGGATCGAAGTCTCCAGGCTTATGGTACTTGATAATATTGATATGGATAAGGTTTACGAAGCATATCTTAATGCATTAAGATGGTATAGAGATCTTATCCCAGTAACTTAAAGAGGTTATAATGGCCGCGCTGGAGGAATCTGGCGCGGCTTTTTTGGTGAAGCTAATGAATGAGATATTTGGAGTAGACATCAGAATACTAGATGATAAAGAGGCCTTTGATTCCTGGTATCAGAAAATGCCTGAATATAGGAAAAAGAAGATAGACGGCATAAAGCCCATAAATGATAAAAAGCTTTCTCTTGGCGCTGGTATCGCGCTTCATAGAGCTCTTTTGGCAAATGGGATAAAAGAATATGAAGTTGGAATAGCTGAACATGGCAAGCCTTATATCTTGGGAAGAGAGGATATCTTTTTTAATCTGTCTCACTCTGGAAATATTGCAGTGTGTGCAATATCTGACAGTGAGGTTGGGGTAGATATTGAAAAAAAACGTAACTTTAGTGAGGGACTAATAAAAAAAGTCTTTGACGATAAAGAAATCCAGGATGTGGAAAGCATTGCAGAGACTAAGGAAGATAGAGATGAGCGTTATACAGCTCTTTGGACTATCAAGGAAAGTATAATGAAATATTATGGAACTGGAATAGCCATGGCCCCTGCTTCTATACATGTGGATTTTGGAGAGAAAGTAGCAGTAAAATGTCAGGCTTTCCCTGAGGAAAATCTTAACATTTTTTTTAATAATTATGATGAAATAATGTTGACAATCTGCTCCAAAAATAATAACTTTAACAAAGTGATTAATTTTTTATAACGCTTTGAAAAGGGGATAGAGTAAATGTCGATTTTAGCATTCCTTGCAGTGTTACCTGCTGCAGTATTACTTATCGTTATCTACAAGTTAGATAACATTGAGAAAGAGCCAGTAAGCCTCATGGCTAAGGTATTTGGCTTTGGTGCATTATCTGTAATCTCAGCTATTTTGATGGAGATGGCCGGTAGTGCAATTCTTTCATTATTCTTTAGAACAGAGAACGCATTATATAATGCTATTATGTACTTCTGCGTAGTTGGCTTTTCTGAGGAGATTGGTAAGTTCGTTGCTCTTAAGCTCGGAACATGGAAAAATCGTGAGTTTAACTTCTCATTTGACGGAATCGTATATGGCGCTTGCGCAACACTTGGTTTTGCAACAGTAGAGAACATTATGTACTGCTTTCAGTATGGACTTTCTGTAGCAATCACAAGAGCTATCATGTCAGTTCCAGGACACTGCATCTTTGGTGTATTCATGGGTATCTACTATGGTATGGCTAAGAGATGTGAGCTTAATGGAGATGAAGAGGGCAAAAAGAAGAACATCTTCAAGTCACTTCTTATTCCTATCTTACTTCATGGAACTTATGACTTCTGCCTCTCATATCAGTATGACGGAATCATGTTAGTATTTATCATATTCGAAATTGCTATGGTTACTGCAGCAATCAAGAGAGTTCTTAAGATGTCCAAGACTGACAGCCCACTTGCACCAGAAATGCAGATGGCAGTTGGCTCAGAGGGAATGTATCAGCAGGCTCCAATGATGGGACAGATGCAGACTCCAGTAATGGGACAGCCTCAGGCTCCAGTGATGAATCAGCAGCCTGTAACTCCAGTTGCACCAATGCAGCAAGTTCCAGTACAGCAGACACCAGTAGTACCAGTTCAGCAGGCACCTGTACAGCAGACACCAGTAGTACCAGTTCAGCAGACTCCTGTAGCACCTGTTCCTGCAGCTCCAGTTCAGGAGCCAGTTGTAACACAGACACCTGAGCCTGGTATTTACAATCCTAACCCAGTATTTACTCCAGAAAGTATCGAGAATAAATAATTGGAAATTTGAATTTATGACCTGTCGTTGCTAAATTGATTTAGCAAGGCAGGTCTTTTTTTTCATAAAATTTGTTATAATGTGTAGGACTTTGTAGGTAGATTGGAGATATGCAATGCTTTATATAATGCGACATGGCAAAACACAGTGGAATAAGGAGCAAAAGCTCCAAGGACAGATTGATATACCTCTTATTGAAGAAGGAAGACAGGCTGCTATAACAGCAAGAGAAAAGAATAAGGACCTTCATTTTGATGTGTGCTATGCGTCTCCACTTTTAAGAGCTAAGGAAACAGCAGAGCTTTTCCTCGAAGGCACAGATACTCCTATTATCTATGATGACAGGTTAAAAGAGATGTCTTTTGGCGAATATGAAGGATCACTTGGATATTTTGATGATCCAAAGAATCCTGTAAATGTGCTATTTGTAAGGCCTGAAGCTTATGTGCCTACAGGTAGCGCCGAATCACTTGAAAAATTAAGCGAGAGAAGTAAGAGCTTTTTGGATGAGATTGTTTATCCTCAGGTAAAAGAAGATCCACATAAGAACATCTTGATAGTAGCTCATGGAGCACTTGGATGTAGTCTTATTTCTCACATAAAAAAAACTCCACTTGAACATTTCTGGGACAATCTCATAGGAAATTGCGAATTAGTCAGACTCCTGTAAAACGCTGGTTTTACGGGAGCTTTTCTTTTTCGGAATTATAAATTTTTCACTGCCATGAAATATAATTTCACAAAATAATTAGATTGAATGAAATTTAATATTGATATTTTTTATCATCCCATGTATCATTTTTTTAACGGCAAATTATTATTTTTTTAATGCTTTTATGATTTTCTTAATGGAGGGGAATATGACAAGGAATGTTTATGGAAAGCTACGCAAGATAGCTGCTTCTGCGCTTGCGGGACTTATGATCGTATCGTTTGCAATCGTTCCAGGAACCAGTGTTTATGCAACGTCTGATGACGCAACACTGGAATCATCTTCAGCTGAAACTCCAGCTGAAGCACCAGTAGTACAAGAAATAAAGGATGAGGAAACTCCAGCTGCGCCAGCGCCTGAGGAAGTTACACCTGCACCTGAGACACCTGCACCTGCATCAGCAGAGGTGGTTTCAGCTACTGCTCCTGCACCTGTTGAAGAGCCAAAGGGTGAAGAACCAGCACAGGGTGAAGAGCCAAAGGTACCAGCTAATGTATCTGCTTCTTTTGAGAATGGTGAGATCACTATTACTTTAACTGAAGGTGAGACTCAGGAAAAGAAGGAGGATCAGCCTGAAGCAGAATCTGATAAAAAGGAAGATGCAGCTTCTGAACTTAATAGTGAAAGTAACGTCAATGACGCAGAGCCCGAGACTAACGAGAACAAAAGTGAAGAACAGCCAACAAAGTTGTTTTCGCTACGTTTAGCAGCTGCTCCTGCAGCTACAGCTAGTCCTGATGATCCTATCAGTGTAGAGACACTTGATGATGGAAGTATTGTTGAGACTTATTTAGGATATAAATATATATATAAGCCAGTTAGTAGTGATGATGGAACAGAGTATTCATTCGTGGTAGAAGTAACAGGAGATGGTTTAGACGAGATAGTTATTAATACACCTAGACTTAAGAAATCCCTTGAGCCAGGAGACACTGTTTCTGTTCATTTTAAGCTGAATAACACGGATGAGACATATACTGTAGAATATACTGAAGATCCTTCAAAATATGTTCTGTATTACTCTCTTCCAGATTCAGAAAGAAACAGAGCAGCTTTAGAAAAGATGGGGTACACAATAGTCAAAGAGTCTGATGATGGAAAGATATTAGTTACTCCTAGTGGCAGCTTCTTAGGTTCTCATACAGGTTATGTGGGAACCAGTCTTATGCATTTTTTGATAGAGACTGAAGAAGGTAGAAACATATTAAAAGAAAATAATGTGCAATTTGATTCAAGTGTTGATGAGAAAAGTCTTTACAGAAAAAATATGTATTCTGTAACTCGATTTTTGGAAAAGCTGGAGGATGATGATCCTGACAAGATTGACGAATTGTTTATTAAAAACGCAGAGTACAGAATTAAAGAACAGACTGGGCAGGAAGTGAGTTTTGGAAATGATGTGGCTAAAGCTTGGAATGATTTATTCTTTAGTTTAGCATGGAGAACATATTTCGAATTAGATGGAAAAGAGGTAAAGGAGTTCCCAAGTGATGCAAAATGGGAGCCAGGACAGAGCATCAATATTGCTGTTATATCAAAGCTTGATGGAGAGCTTGGTGATAATTTCTACGAAGACATTGCTTGGAATTATGCAGGTCGACTAGTTATCAGAAGATTTTCAGAACCAGTCCCACCACCATATGATCCACCAGAGGATCCAGACGATCCACCTTCAGATTCTCCATCAGACCCACCATCAGATCCACCTTCAGAGCCACCTGTAGTTCCTACAGTTCTCACACAGCCAGCACCTGAAGCTCAGGTTCTCGGCGCTAGAAGAGAAAATGGACAGGCAGTTCTTGGAGCAAGAAGAGCAAAGACAGATGATACTTCCAATAATGCAGGAAGATTGTTTATAATAGTAGTTGCAGCTGGTGCTCTTGTAACAACATCAGTACTTGGCCGCAAGAAAGCTAAATAATTTTCCATGCCGGGAGGTTACATCAATATATGTCGAAGGGTACTAATCAGAAATTAAAGCTATATTATCTGGCTAAGATCATGATTGCAAAGACAGATGATGATCACTATCTGACAATGCCGCAGATCAAGGATATGCTTGAAGAATACGGCATAACTGCTGATAGGAAAAGTCTTTATGATGATATGGAGGCCCTTAGGACTCTAGGAATAGATGTGCTTCTAGAGCATGAAGGCAGAAATTATTATTACCATGTTGGATCCAAGCACTTCGAACTTGCTGAGCTTAAGCTGTTAGTTGATGCCATTCAGGCTTCAAAGTTCATAACTGAAAAGAAGTCTAATGCTCTCATCAAAAAGCTTACAGCTCTTGTAAGTGAGTACGAGGCAAGTCAGTTAAAAAGACAGGTTGAAGTTCAGGGCCGTATCAAGACCATGAACGAGAGTATCTACTACACTGTAGATGATATTCATAACGCCATAATCAATAATAAGGCGATAACCTTTGAATATCTTAAATGGAACCTGCAAAAAGAACTGGTGCCAAGGAAAGAAGAACGCTACGAAGTAAGCCCTTGGGCTCTTACATGGGATGATGAAAACTATTACCTCATTGCCTATGATGATGAAAGTCAAAAGATAAAGCATTACAGAGTAGATAAGATCAACAAGATCAAGATCACTGATAAGAAACGCCAAGGTAAAGAGCATTTCGCAGCCTTTGATATGGCAGCCTATTCCAAGATGAACTTTGGAATGTTTGGCGGAAAAGAGACTAAGGTAAAGCTTAGGTTCAAGGATGAAATGGTCGGAGTCTTACTTGATCGTTTTGGAAAAGACATTTCTATCAGGAAGTCAGCTACTGCTGGCTGGTCTGAAACAAATGTCGATGTTGCAGTAAGTGATCAGTTCTTTGGATGGATATTTGCTCTTGGGGGCTCAGTAGTCATCGCAGGTCCTGATGAAGTAAAAATGAGATTCAAAGAAGAATTAGAGAAGGTTAAGGAATTATATAAGTAATTTTAAAGGGCTGTGAATTTATTTTCACAGCCCTAGCTTTGTCTTTATTTAGTTTTTACTGGCAGAAGCTGTAAGCCTTTTGTTCCAAAGAACAGGCTGTTTCTAATCATTCCGATCCTATAGAGATTTAAGATATAAAATAATGAGCACATTACTGTAATTATTCCGAATGTACTTATAAGCTCCTCTACAGTAGGTGGATAGCCACGTCTTCTGGTATAGTTACCTACATATTCTGCGATTTCAAATTCTATTCTTCCCATCTAGTCTACCTTCCCTTCTGGTTTATATAGAACGATAGGATAATGATACCTGTTTTATGTTTCATAAATGTGTAGCAAATATTAAATGAAAATAAACTTTATACCCCCTTACATTTGAAGTATAATGTGGCTATTGGGGAATTTGAAAGGGGAGAGCGCATGAATAATTTAGATAATCTTGAAAAAGAAGTTGCTGAGATACAGCGCCAGATGTCTAGCATCAATTCTATGCTTGGCAAAGTAGCTCAGGAAATATCTGAAATAAAAAAATCCCAGGAAGAAGAAAAAATACAGCAGACACAGCCTGTACAGCCGGTTCAGTCAAATGCGTACACTCAGCCTATATATCAAAAGCCTGTGTACACGCAGCCTACATACAACAGGCCAGTTCAGAAGCCTTCAGAAAGCCAGGCTATCTTTTCACAGGTTAATATTCCTAGTGCGGTTAACGTATCTGATGCTCAGGGAAGAGACACTTCCAAGAAAGGCATCTTCACTGAATCCTGGATCGGTTCACATCTCATGGGAATCGCAGCCAGCATACTTATATTCATTTCATTAGTTCTTTTTGCAAAGCTCCTGATCCCATATCTTAGCGATGTGGTGAAGGTTGGTCTTATGTTTACAGGAAGTATCCTTCTTACAGGAATCGGATTTTACTTCCACAAAAAGAAACCTGAAAACTCCTTCTTTAGCGCGTTGTTTGCCTGCGGAGAAGGGTGCCTGTACCTGTCCATCATAGTTACAAGAGCAGTATTTATGTACTTTAACGATATTGAGATGTATGTGATGCTACTTCTTTGGGGACTTATGGTTGTCTTCATCGACAAGAAAAAGAGCCTTCTGTTCCAGATCATTGCAGACATGGGCTTTTTGGTGGCAGTATTCTTTAGCGGCAATATGAGTAGCTACAAGCTCATTTTCCCTATGCTTGGCTACATTATTGTAATGGCGGTGGTATATCTTTTCGTATTTAGTAAAAAGAGACTAAGCAGAAATATTCAGATCGGTGTCAGTTTGTTTGCGCTGACAGTCTTTGATGTGAATATCTTTATTAACTTTGACAGTAATACTTCAGCAGTCATTGCTCTTGGAATCCTGACAGCCATATTTACTTTGGCTTATGTAGCACTACTTGGCATGAGGCTTAAGCTCCAACAGTCAGAAAATCTGATATGGGGCCTGCTTTCAGCCTGCGTAGCTTTGTTTTCATTTGTTGTTACAGTTGTCATTACGCCTTATGAAGAACCTCTTATATGTGGGTTCATGTTGCTGATTGGCGTTATTGGAGAAATTTATATGGTATTAGAGGATAATAAGAGTCACGAGTATAACCTCAATATCATAAATGCTATCTGGACCGGATTGTGCTTTCTGATACTTATAACTTACGCAGGATATGATCTTCCACAGCTTATTAATACAGGCATTATCTATATTCTGTTCCTTGTAATTATGTGTTATGGTCTTTTCAAACAGTTTGACATTATGAAGATCCAGGCAGGAGGTCTTGCAATCTGGACAATGTTCTATATGTTTGGTAGTAACGCTACAGTTATGCTGGCGTTCTGTGCACTTTGCTTCTTTGCATTTTGCTTTATCGTCGAGACCTTCGTTCTTGGAGAAAAGAACTATATGAAGAATACAGCATATTTCATGATGCTGATCGCTCTTGCAAAGTTTAGCTATGAAATGGGACTTCGCATCGGCCAAAATGAGGCAGAGCTTATTTCAATCGCAGCTTTTTCTCTTGTAAATGCACTTGCTATAGGCTTTAAGTTCTTTACCTATGGAGAAGGCGAGGAAAACAGTCCGATAAATATAGCTCTTAACGTGTTAAATGGATGTATGCTACTTGTAGTACTTGTTCTTATGTTTGATGTTAGTACCAAATGGATGGTATGGGGCTATATATTACTTGCAGTGGTCCTTGGGTGCGTCAATCTTGGAAGGCATATCAGAAATGGCGGCGGAGAGCTCTTATATGCAGGCATCAAGTTTGGAGTGATACTGCTATTTAGCCTTCTTGCAAATGACTGTGAAAATTATCTTGTAAGCGTGATAATACTTGCGTTTGCTATCGTATGTATCGTAGGCGGCTTTGTACTAAGGGGCAAGGGAAAGTGCCTTAGAATATACGGCCTTGTCCTTTCTATGATATGTGTGTTCAAGTTCATCATGGTTGATATTTCCTATGAAAACAGCATTGGACATGCTATCAGCTTCCTTATAAGTGGTGTATTGTGCTTTGCAATAAGCGCTATATATAATCATTTTGAAAAACTAGATAAAATACAGCAGGCAGGAGAGTAACATGAAGGATTTATACGGATATTTATTTGTTCACTTTACAGGGGAACACAAGGATGGAGAGCAGATCTATTTTTCTTTATCTGAAGATGGATTACACTGGAAGGATCTAAATGGTGGTAAGCCGGTTCTTAAGTCAACAATTGGCGAGAAGGGCGCTAGAGACCCATTTATCATAAGAGCTGTTAATGAAAAGAAATACTGGATAATTGCCACAGACTTAAGAATAGAAGCTGGCAAAGGCTGGGATGTAGCGCAGCATGGCGGCAGCAGAGATATTCTTATCTGGGAGTCAAAAGACCTTGTAAACTGGGAAGGGCCAAGAGCAGTAACTGTAGGAGTACCCGGTGCAGGTTGTGTATGGGCTCCCGAAGTAATTTATGACAAGGAAAAAGAAATGTATATGATCTTCTTTGCTTCTATGACAGATAATAAGCAAAAGATCTATAGAACCTTTACTAAGGACTTTTCTTCTTTTACCGATACAGAGCTTTATACAGAGAGCGACAATCACATCATTGATTCAACGATCATCAGCACTAAGGAAGGTTACTATAGATATACCAAGGATGAGACTACCAAGAAGATCAAGGCTGAATTTGGAAAAGACCTTGAAAACAATAGCTTCAAACTGATAGATTCAAAGACACTTGGAGAGATGGAAGGAGTTGAAGGTCCTGAGATATTTAAGTTCAACGATAGAGATGAGTATTGTCTCATAGTTGATAGATACGCTGAAGGCAAGGGATATCTTCCAATGGTGACTAATGACTTATCTAGTGGAGAATTCAGAGTTCTTGATGAATCTGAATTTGATCTTGGAGAAAACAAGAAGCGTCACGGCGGAATCATGACAATTACCAAAGATGAATATGATGCATTAAAAAAACTTCTGGTTCAAAGCAATTAAGCTTTGAATCAGAAGTTTTTTGTTGTATCAGTCTGCTAACCAACCCTTACGTGAGAGTGTTATAGAGTCCATAGAATCTTCTTTGCTGTTTACATAGATTCTGTAACCGTTATAATAGTCAGATTCTTCAGCATCTTGATCAAGGCTGATCTTGTAGTACTCATATTCATCTTTGTACTCATATTTGATTCCCTTAGAATCAAGCATAGCCTTAAAGTCTGTGTTTGATGTCTTGGTAGAAAGACCAGGAACTTCAAAATCTGACTCTCTGTAAGATGAAATATAGACGGAGAGTTCTGTGATCATTGAGTTCTTAACCAGTGTAGCGCTGTTACCTTTGTTGTAAAGCATAACGTAGATACTCTGATCATCCTTTGAGAGAGCAATACTGATCTGCTCTTCAGCACCAATAGGAGAGTCCCCAGCTACATTGCTGCTAGCAATGCTCCATCCATCATCAAGGAGCTTCTGAAGTGGAACAGGAAGGTTATATACCTTACCGCCAAGCTGGAAATTTCCTGAAAGGAAATCATCTCCAAGAGATGAAGGATCTTTGTACTGGCTTACATAATCAGGAGTAGCTTCATTAACTTCACCCCTGTCGAAACCTTCAGGCATTTCCTCATTTGTGATAGTGAGGTTTTGGAGAACACCTGTTGAATCGTCAAATGTGAAAGTGATGGTATTGAATACATTCATATCATCGTGATCTTTGTAATAAGTAAGAGTTCCACTGTACTCATGATCTGGATTACCAAAAATAGCTGTGACATCCTCTGATTTGCTCTTTCCAATTACGATCTGATTGTTTTGAATCGATGCTTCAATACCGCTTTTTTCAAGAGATCTTGAATAAAGAGAAAACTCTGTAACGTAGCAATCCTTGGCTTCATATGCATTGAATGAGTAGTTTGTGATCGCAACAGAGCAGTAGGTGTCTTTACCCTTGTAATTAAGTGAGGTGAAGGTTGTTTCATTTGTACCAAGTAACTCACTTGCATCAGCTCCATCCTGGAAAGTCCAGCCATGCTCAAGGAAGTATGAAACTGGAAGAGGTAATGAATATGTCTCTCCATCAACTGTGAAAGCAAACATACTTGATGAATCTACGTTTGCTGGAGTATTTGCCGCTGGCTTTTTATCCGCATCTGATGACTTATCTTCTGATGGATCATCTGACTTCTTGCCATCAGGTGTTTTTGTATCTTCTTTTGAAGACTTTGATGATGCAATATCTATTGGATCATTTGGCTTTTTGTCTGCACCTGAACTGAATGCAATGATAGCAACTATCAAGATAAGCGCAGCTGCTATACCGCCTCCGATGATCATAAGCTTTTTCTTATCTGCAGGATTCTTAGGGGAATAAGTTCCGCTATAAGAAGCTATTGTAGTCATACCAGGAACTACTGGCTGACCAGCATTTGCTGCCTGCTGAGCACCAGGAATAACTGGCTGTGCTGGCTGAACCGGTGTAGGATTTGGATTTGTTACCGGCTGAACTGGCACTGGGTTAACAGGCTTTGCACCTGCGTTTCCTACAGGCTGCGCTCCAGGAATATTGATTGGCTGCGCACCTGGGATATTAAAAGGCTGTGCACCCGGAATTGTAGTGTTTGGTGCACTATTTGTTGCGTCTTGTGGTGTGATTGGCTGACCTGTAATAGGGTCAAATTGTTGTCCACTCATTGAAAATAACTCCTTCCCAAAAAATACAAAATACACTATATCAAATATTAGCTTTTTGAGAAAGATAAATATACAATTCATTGTGAAAATTGATTGACAGTATTTTGCTAAATAGTGAGGTTATGCCGTATAATCAGGGTATGAAGAAAAAAGGACTATTACTAATAAGTTTAATATTTGTTTTAACTGGTTGTGAACAGGCTATCACATTACCTGATATGGGTGAAATAGAAGAGGGAGTTGGAGCTGGAGCAGAAGCGGCCTCAGAAGCTCTTTCTACTGCTATGCAGGAAGCAAGAGAAAAGATGGAAGAAATTGCAGAGTCAGATTTTGCAGATAGCGCCGAAGAGGAAAGCAGCCGCGGAATCCTGACTTCCAAAGAAGATATACAGCTTACAGCAGTAGACAGCAAAGGAACCTATTCCTTTATCTATGCTGGAGAGACCTTCACTGCTATTTATACTACCGACAATTGGAAAATAAAAGATTCATATAAGATCACTAATTACTCTGACATAACCATGATCTGCGAAGCTCTTTCTGACGAGCACCAGATCCATGGCCTAGACAGAGAGTCCTACAGAACCCCTGATGACATGGCTTTCGAATGGCAACAGCACAACATCGCCTACGAACTTCTTCCAGAAGACAACGACTGGAAAAAACATGCCAAAGACGTAGATATTGATCCCAAGGACCAGGGTAAGACCTTCTTCGAAATGTACGAGGAACGCGCCGGAAATTAGTTTTTGGCCGCACTGAGCCTGAAATAGCCAAAAAGATATTTACATATCAGAACATCTGTTCTATAATTACAATACGAACAGGAGTTTGGGATATGAGTAGGGTAATTGATAAAGTGGATGTGATCTGTGAACATAAGGCAGATGGCAATATTATCCCTATGAGATTTAGGCTGATGAATGATGATGGTGTCTATGAAGCTTATACAATTAAGGGATATCGGCAGATATTGAGGAAAGATGTTTACACGACGCCGGATGGTCTGACGGTATGTAGCAGAGATAAGGTGTATGAGTGCAGAGTATTGATACTTGATATGTATAGGACTGTTAGGCTGTATTTCAATACTGCTAACGGAATTTGGAGAATTGCTATCTGAAGTGGTATACTCTTTTAAGTTGTCTTTTGACAATTTGGAGAGGATATTATGAAAGAACGTGATGCTAGATTTGATAATATCAAGGCTATCTTGATATTTCTTGTGGTGCTTGGCCACACTATAGAATATTTATATGGAAATAAAGGCATGTATGGAGTAGCGAGGGCAGTTATTTATTCATTCCATATGCCAGCCTTTGTTTTTATCTCAGGATACTTCGCTAGAAAGTCTAAGAGCTCTCTTCCTGATATTACAATTAAATATCTTGGAACATATCTTATATTTAACACGCTTTTTGCGCTTTCACCCTGGCATGTGGATTCACCAATCAACTTTTTATATCCACAGCTTATTTATTGGTATTTGCTATGCCTTTGCTTTTGGAGAGTTAGTATTGGCGCACTATCTAAGATTAGATTCATTGTTCCATTATCATTATTATTTACTCTGTATATTGGAACCTGCGTCAAGGCTGACAGATTTATGTCCATATCAAGAGCAATATGCTTTTTCTCATTTTTCCTTATTGGATACAAGTTTGACCTAAAGCTTATCCAGAAGCTTCCTAAGTGGCTCATGGCACTTACTCTTTTTGCTTGCCTCAGTGCAGTAGTATATGCCCATTACACAGGACTTATTCCTGTTAAGATGTACGAATACATTCAGTCCTATGAAGCTACAGAAGTTACTAACATAACGGGGATCAAGATGCGAATCTTCATGATAGCTATAGCCCTTGTTATCACCCTATGCCTCATAGGTCTTGCGCCATCACGCAAGTTTGGATTTACAATCTTTGGACGCAACAGCCTTAGCATTTACTTGTTACACATCTTTATTATCAAAGCCATTGCTGGTTCCAAGATCGTAAACTTTGGAAATGAACTTACAAACATACTATTTAGCTTAGTAGTTTCATTATTGATTTGCTTAGTTCTTTCCATTCCATTTATAACTAGTGTATATAACAAGTTCATAAATAGAGTAGTAAAGGCCTCTGTTGTACATGAGTAGAGCAAATTATTTAAGATAGTATAGATATTTTTTTATTAAGTCCTATAAGTTTTTTATAGCTTAATGTTTGTTTTTCATGAGTCAGGAAGATTTTTGAATATGCAAAAAAAGGGTTGCCGCCCTGAAGTATTTAATTTATGAATCTCTAAGTATTTTTAGTTGTTCATGAGCTTTAGATTTCACACTAAAAATCCTGTTTTTGAAACACTGTTTGAGCCATTTATGGCGAGTTTGTTTCAAAGGATTTTAAGTGTGAAATATAATGCCATGAACACAAAAATACGAAGGATGAATAAATAAATACTTCAGGGCGGCAACCCCTTCTCGGGAAGCCAAAAACCTCCCGGCATCACCAACAACCTTCCGGTATCACAATCCTTCCGGGAAGCCAATATCTTACCGTCTTCTATCTTTGCCTGTTTCTTTGTAGTAGCGCTCTTTGTCGTTGTACATCATGTGCTCTGCTTTGTTTACTATTTCAAGGATCTGCTCACCCTTTCCAACTGCAAAGCCGTAGGAAGCAATCCGATCGTTATCCCTAAGGATTGATGCAAGGGCAACCATTCTGTCAGCAAAGGCATTATCAACAACATCATTTAAGATGCAGACAAATTCATCGCCACTGATCCTGCAGACATTTCCGTCTGGAAATTCTTCTTTTAGTATATTCGCAAGCTTCTTTATAAGCCGGTCACCTGCTTCGTGACCATAGGTATCGTTTACAGCTTTTAAGGAATTAGCATCACAAAAAACAACTCCAACTGTTTCTTCTTTTGGAAGATTATTTACGATCTCCATATAACCCCTACGATTCCTTAAACCTGTAAGAGCGTCGTTTATAGACAACTCGTTATAAAGAGTCGCGTCTATATCTGCTTCAGTTATGATCTTGGTCTGGATGATAACGTATATTATGGCAAGTGCAAGAGCAGCACCGATAAATCCCTGTCTAAAGCAGGCGTGCATGACGTAGAAAAGTACTATGGAAGCTATCGGAATGGATATTATAAGGAGTATAGGCCACCATTCTTTTACTCCCCAGAAATTATAAATATGTTTGGCGATAGGTAGTAAACATATGAAGGAAATGGCTGGAAGTACTGAAACATAGTAGGACCAGGGTCCAATGATGATAGTATCATTTACTACGCTATATAGATTTCCTGTTACGGTACCGGCAATGATGAAAAGAAGTTCAAGAATATTAAGCGGAACATTAATTCGTTGGAATTTTTGGGCATTGCTTTTGAAACTTTCTTCAGAAATCGAGAGAACGTAGAAACCATAAAGTACAACCAGAAGTGGGAGCATTATATATGCAAAAAAGCAGAAGATTCCTGCAATATACCCTTTTCCAGGCTGACCATCAAAAGCAAAAGATAAAGCTTCACTTAAAAGCCCTATTATGGTTACCCAAAGGCAATATCTAAAGTATTTGGTCTTTTGGAAAACTACGTTTTTAAGCTGGTAGAAGCTACAGACAATGATCAAAAGAAAAAGTGAGCTAACAACATTAGCTGCGATCAGAATCAAATTCATAGTTATGATCTCCTAATCGTGTTGAACAGTTACCTTCTTTAACAGACTAAATTCATTTTTATTATACAATAATATTGATAATTTATGTACTGAATGTGGTATCATAACAGATAAATACATATAGCAATGGGGGCTAAATATGTTTTGGGGAAAAATACGAAAAAGGGCATTACTGCCACTTTTTTTGGTAACCACAGTTCTTTTGACAGGATGTGGCCAAAGGGAAGAGGAGCAGCACAGTCCTGAGCTACTATTGGGGTTTAGTCAGCTCGGAACAGAAAGTGCCTGGAGAAGTGGGAACACCAGCGATATCGAGAAAAAAGCTGCTGAGTCTGGCGTAAGTCTGATGCTAGAAATAGCAAACAGAAAGCAGGAAGACCAGATCGCAGCTATCAGGAGGTTTATCGCTTATCAGGTAGATGTAATAGCTTTTTCACCAATAGTTGAGGAAGGCTGGGATAATGTCCTCTTGGAGGCAAAAGAGGCAGGAATCCCGGTTATTTTGGTGGATAGAGATATCAGTACAAAGAGTGAGGGACTGATAAGCTGCCATATAGGTGCAGACTTCTATAATGAAGGCGTTATGGCGGGAGAGTATCTTATCAGAAAAGCTAACAGCCTTCAGATGGATGAAGTCCATATCGTTGAGATAACAGGTACTGAGGATTCAACGCCAATGCGCCAGAGACAGGCTGGATTTATGGATACTATAAGCTCAGATCCAAGGATGCAGGTTATAGAGAGCGTAAATGGAGACTTTTTAAAAAGCAGAGGCGCTGAGTGCATGCGCTACCTCATGGAAAAATATGGGGATGATATTGATGTGGTGTTTAGCCACAATGATGAGATGACTCTTGGGGCGCTTCCTGAAATTGAGAATGCAGGGGCGGTTCCAGGTAAGGATATAATAATAATTTCTATCGATGGCGGTCAGGAAGCTATCGATGTTCTTAAAGAGGGCAAAATAAACTGCGTTGTTGAATGCACACCGATGCTGGGACAGGAACTGATGGATACAGCCAAGAAACTCAAAAATGGCGAAGAAGTAGAAAAAGTTATCCATCCAAATGAACTTTTCTTTAGTGACGAGCAGGATCTGTCTGATCTGGCTCCAAGAGGATATTAGTATGGAGAAGGTCAAGAAAGAAAAGAGTATCATCGGTCAGATCAACGACATGAGCCATAAAATGGTGCTCATGCTTGTTATGCCTATTTTCTTAAGCCTTGTTTTGATGCTTGTTTATGCTGGCAAGTACAGTATGGCTATTTCCCGAATGGAAACAATAGCAAGTCTAAAGCCAATCGTTGCGGAAGAGATTCCGGAGACAGCCTGGAATATCATAAGTGGCAGGGACACCATTGAAAAGAGCAAGATATATGGAAGGCTCCACATCGTGGACGAGGTCATAGATGAGGTCACAGGCAAGACCGGCCAGGAGAACAGACTATCACTTATTGTTGCCGGAAGGACCATGAAGACTTTAGAAAAGTATGTGGACCAGATAAGGGACAATATAAATGCTGAAGTTCCTGTTGTGGAAAACGAGGCAGTTCTTGAGGAAATAAGGGAAGTATCATCCCTTGTGGATTCCATGTTAAATGATTATATCGCTGCAGAGATTGCTTCTACAGGGCGGATGAGTGGCACATTAAAGGGGGTCATCATCGCAACAGCTATTCTAGAGGCAGTCATAGTTATCGCAGCTCTTTGGATCAGAAATCGTTCTATGAAAAAAACTGCTGCCTTCGTAAGGACGCCTATTGAAAATCTGGAGAAGGTAGCCGCATCTCTTGCAGAAGGAACGTTGGATGCCAGGATCAGAGCTACGGAAGTTACAGAGCTTAGAAATCTCACGACTCAGGTTAACACCATGGCTGACAGACTTGAGACCATGATGAAAAAAAGTGTAGAGGATGAGAGAAACTTAAGAAAAGCGGAGCTTCGTACTCTTCAGGCCCAGATAAATCCTCACTTTTTGTATAACACCTTAGATGCCATTGTCTGGAAAGCTGAAGCTGAGGACAAGGACGAAGTAATTTCCCTTACCAGCGCCCTTAGTGATTTCTTTAGAATAAGCCTTTCATCAGGTGCTGACTGGATTCCCATAAGCCAGGAGAAAAAGCACATCGAAGGATATTTAAAGATCCAGCAGACAAGATACCGCGATATCTTAAGATATGAAATCGATATACCGGATGAGATCGGAAATTACTATATATTGAAACTTCTTTTACAGCCTCTTGTTGAGAATGCCATATATCATGGTATTAAGAGTAAAAGAGGCGGCGGAACCATTAAGGTGTCAGTAAGACTTGATGGAGAAGACCTTGTCTTTTCAGTAAAGGATGATGGTGCCGGTATGACGCCATATCAGATGGATCAGTTAAAAGAACGCATGAAAAAAAGTCAGCCAAACTCAGTAAGTGAGTCTTCTGGCGGCTTTGGACTGGTAAATGTGAATCTTAGGATCAGGCTTTATTACAACCAGCCAAACGGGCTGAACATAGAAAGTGATAGCAGCGGTACGGAGGTAAGCTTTAGAGTACCTTGCCGTACCAGAGAAGGGATCTTAGAAAATGAAAGTATTTCTGGTTGATGATGAGATAGTAGTAAGAGAGGGAATCAGAGAGTCTTTTCCCTGGGACGATAGTCCATATACTCTGGTGGGAGAAGCACCTGACGGGGAGATGGCGATTCCCATGATAAGGGATACGAACCCTGATATTGTCATAACTGACATCAAGATGCCATTTATGGACGGAATTGAACTCTGCAATATATTAAGGAGCCAGATGCCATGGGTCAGCATCATAGTACTTAGCGGATACGATGAGTTTGAGTATGCCAGAAAGTGCATCCAGCTTGGGGTAAAAGAGTATCTGCTAAAGCCTATAAATGCTGAGGATTTGCGACAGGCTCTTGATAGAGTCAGTGATCACATCAAAGAAGAGAGAAAAAGCAGGGAACATGCCGAGAGTCTTCGTGCCCGTATGGAGACAGGAAATCGCTTTGTAAAAGAAAAACTTATAGGCTCTTTATATTCAGAGGAATCAATGGAAGAGGATGCGGCAAATGCCCTTGAAGAGTTAAGAGGCATGGGCTGTCCTATAAATGCGCCTTACTATGTGGTGATAGATTCAGCCTTTGAACCTGTAAATAAGGGACAGGAGATAGCATCAGATCTGGCAGATAGCAGCTTTGGAAGGATTCATGCTTCTCCTAGCAGGACTGGCACAAGACTTCTTGTTCTTGGTGATACTCAGGAGGATGTTGAGGAGAGGGTGTATTCTACTGCCACAGCTCTTTTGCAGGAACTTGAAAGAGCTGGCTGCAATGGTATCTGGACGGGAATTGGCGATATTGTCGGTAGTCCCGGGCAGATACTCAAAAGCTTCAAGACAGCAAGGCATATAAGACATCTTTTGGTCGAAAGAGATGATGAAAAGATAAGGATCCTTGGAACAAGAGAGATGGGAGATTCCGCCTGCGACAAGAAATCTTCAGCAGTCATAAACGAAGCCAAGCTCTACATGACTCAGCATTTTACTGATTCAAATCTTATGCTTCAGGATGTTGCCAGAGCTGTTGGCATGAGTAACAGCAGATTTTCCACTGTCTTTTCACAGCAAAATGGTCAGACTTTTACGGAGTATCTGATATCTTTGAGACTCAATAAGGCAAAAGAGCTTCTTAGGACCACAGATCACAGAAGTTCCCAGATAGCCTTTGATGTAGGATACAACGATGCCCACTATTTTAGCTATATTTTCAAAAAGAATATGAAAATGACACCTTCAGAATATCGTTTGCGATATCAAAATCAACCTGAGTAAAAAAATTTTTAACTTCCTTGTGTAAAATGAAATAATATTTAACCACGCCGAAATGAATATTGATTTACTAAAAAACCTCAATTTTGTACCCTTTTATTAGTAAATGGCCAGTGGCCCAATATAATAGGAGGAGAACTATATGAGAAGGTTTTCTAAAGTATTATCAATGGTAATGGTACTTGCAATGGTCCTTTCACTTTGCGCTTGCGGCGCTTCTTCAGGTGGAAGTACTGGCGGATCAGCTGGTGGAACTATCACAGTAGGTGTAGTTAACAACCCACCTTCAGAGTCAGGCTATCGTGAAGCTAACGTTAAGGACATGGAAGCAGTTTTCTCAAAGGAGAACGGCTATGAACTTAAGGCATTCTACAGCTTAAAGAATGACGAGCAGCTTCAGGCAGCACAGGGCTTCATCACAGAGGGTGTTGATTACCTCCTTATCTCTGCAGCTGAGACAACTGGTTGGGACGAAGTTCTTCAGTCAGCTAAGGAAGCCGGCATCAAGGTTTATCTCTTCGACCGTATGATCGATGTAGATGAGAGCCTTTATGAGGCAGCAGTTGTTTCTGACATGGCAAAAGAGGGTGAGACAGCAGTTAACTGGCTTCTTGATCAGAAGCTTTCTGAGTACAACGTAATCCATATTCAGGGTGCTATGGGTTCTGACGCACAGATCGGCCGTACAGGCGCTCTTGATGCTCAGTTCGCAGCAGGCACAATGAACAAGGTTGTACAGCAGACAGCTACATGGGACGAAGCAGAAGCTAAGAAGATTGTTGAATCAGTTATCAACAGTGGTGAGAAGTTCAACGTTATCTACGCTGAGAACGATGGTATGGCTAAGGGTGCTGTAGCAGCACTTGACGAAGCAGGTATCACACATGGTGTTGATGGTGATGTAGTAGTTATGGGATTTGACTGCAACAAGTGGGCACTTAGAGAGCTCCTTGCAGGTTCATGGAACTATGATGGACAGTGTTCACCATTCCAGGCTCAGATCATCAGTGACCTCATTAAGAGCGGCAAGGCTCCTTCTTCAAAGGTTATCATCAATGAAGAAAAGGGATTTGATGCTAAGACTCTTACTCAGGGCGACATCGACACATACGGTTTAGGTGAATAATCCTATTTAGAAAGACCTGATGGCGCAGCCTTGTTGCTAAATATTGACAACCGGGCTGCGCTTTTATTACACAAGGAGGATGCGGTATGCAGGAAGAATGCTTACTGAAGCTGCGCGGAATTGATAAAAGTTTTCCAGGGGTAAGAGCACTTCACAATGTAGATTTTACGCTGCGTAGTGGCGAGATACATGCTCTCATGGGGGAAAATGGCGCAGGAAAATCTACTCTTATTAAGATCTTAACAGGCGTATATCAGATGGACGCCGGAAGCATTTTCGTAGACGGAGATGCTGTCAGCATTCACTCCCCACAGGATGCACAAAACAAAGGAATAAGTACGGTTTATCAGGAAATCACGCTCTGTCCTAATCTTACGGTTGCAGAGAATATGTTTATCGGAAGAGAAAAGAGTGCGTGGATCAAACAGAGGGATTATGAAAAAAAGGCAGACGAACAGCTAAAGAGCCTTGGAATTCCAGCAAGAAGTACTCAGCAGCTTGGAAACTGTTCTTTGGCAGTTCAGCAGATGGTGGCAATTGCCCGTGCAGTTGATATGCAGTGCAAGGTTTTGATACTTGATGAGCCTACATCCTCTCTTGATGACAAAGAGGTTAACATGCTTTTTGGTCTTATGCGAGACCTTAAGGCTAAGGGTGTTGGAATCATATTTGTAACCCATTTCCTTGAGCAGGTATATGAAGTCAGCGACAGGATCACAGTTCTTAGAAACGGTGAGCTTGTTGGTGAATATCTGACAAAAGAGCTTCCACAGGTGCAGCTCGTTGCCAAGATGATGGGAAAAGAACTTGATGAATTAGAAGATTTCACAGGAGATGATACAAAAGAATCTGTAGAAGGTCCTGTTTTTTATGAAGCAACTGATCTTTCAAGTGATGCAACAAATCCATTTAATTTTACAATCAAAAGAGGTGAAGTTAACGGCTTTACCGGACTTCTTGGCTCTGGCAGAAGTGAGAGCGTAAGAGCTATCTTTGGTGCAGACAAGGTTACATCTGGTAAGGTTAGGATCGGAGGAAAAGAAGTTAAGATAGCCCATCCTATCGACGCTATGAAAAATGGTATCGGATATCTTGCTGAAGATAGAAAAAGAGATGGTATCATTCCGGAATTAAGTGTTCGTGAGAATATCATCCTGGCACTTCAGGTTATGAACGGCTTCTTTAAACCTATCAGCAGAAGCGAATCAGAAGCCTTTGCTGATGAGTATATCAAGGCACTTAATATCAAGACAGCAAGCAGTGAGACACCGGTTGGTTCACTAAGTGGTGGTAATCAGCAGAAGGTAATCCTTGCAAGATGGCTTTTGACACATCCTGATTATCTGATACTTGATGAGCCTACAAGAGGTATTGACGTAGGAACTAAGCTTGAGATCCAGAAGCTTGTACTAAAGCTTGCAAAAGAGGGCGTAAGCGTAACCTTCATTTCATCAGAAGTTGAAGAGATGCTTCGTACCTGTTCCCGCCTTATCGTAATGCGTGACAGACACATTGTAGGCGAATTGAAGGGTCAGGAACTTAATCAGGCTCAGGTTATGAAGACTATCGCAGGAGGTGAGGCATAATGAAAAGTGATTCAAGGAAATTCCTGAAAGGTGGCCTTGGACAGCTGGCAATCCCTATCATTGCAGTAGCTCTCCTTGTGATATTTAACCTTATAAGAGATCCGGGATTTTTTAGCATAACAATAACCCATAACAATTATGGAAATGCAGTTCTTGCAGGTAACCTGATCAGTATCATCAACGGAGCAAGTGAACTTGCAATCCTGGCAATAGGAATGACACTTGTAACAGCTGCTACAAAAGGACAGGATATTTCTGTTGGTGCGGCAGCAGCTATCGCAGGATCAGTATTCGTAAAGGTGCTTAAGTCAGGTTCAACTATTAACGGCGGAACAGTACTTCTTGCATTTCTTTGCTCATGCCTCGTGGCAATGCTTTTTGGAGCATTTAATGGATCACTTGTTGCATTTTTCAAGATCCAGCCTATGATCGCAACGCTTATTCTCTATACCTGCGGTCGTTCAATTGCTTACTGGATAAATGGCGGTGCAACACCTACAGTTACGAGTCAGATCCTTTCATCGATCGGATCCTTTGCACCTGGAATACCAATTCCGATGCCGGTTATCATTGTTATCATTGTAACTATCTTGTTCAAGCTTCTTTTTCACTTTACATCTCTTGAACTTCTGACTCAGTCAGTAGGTATCAACCAGGATGCAGCCAAGTTAAATGGTATCAACACAACATTTATAAAGCTCCTTTCATTTATACTTCTTGGCGCATGTGTTTCAGTTGCAGGATGTATCGGGGTTTGCCGACTTGGACTTATTAACCACGAGACACTTCTTCTGGATGTTGAAATGGATGCTATCCTTGCAGTTGCTATAGGTGGTAACAGCCTTGGCGGTGGTAAGTTTAAAATAAGCGGAAGTATCATCGGAGCGTATGTTATCCAGATGCTTACAATAACTCTTTATGCTATGAAGGTTTCATCAACAGACGTTAAGGCTTACAAGGCCATTGTTATCGTACTTCTTGTAGTCATTGGCTCACCTGTTGTAAAGGAGAAATTCAGAAAGCTTTTGCAAAAGAGAAATACTCAGAAAAAGGAGGCTAGCGCAGCATGAAGAACTTATTTAAGAAAAGAAGAGAGCCTCTTACAGATACGCAGCTTTTAATGACCATTACCATCAGTATCTTTATTGTGATGTATATCCTGGCAATGGCAATCCTCCAGGGAGGCTTTTTGCATGCTCAGCAGATATTCGACCTTTTAAATGACAATGCCAGCCTTATAATCGTATCCTGCGGTCTTACTATCGTTATGATAGGTGGAGGCATTGATATCAGTGTAGGCGGCGTTACATCTTTGGTAGTCATGAGCTGTATCCTTTACCTTAATAAGGGAGGAAACGTTTTTGTGGCAGCGCTTATAGCACTTGGAATAGGACTTGCCTTTGGCGTGGTCCATGGAGCACTTATAAGCTACCTAGAGATCCAGCCATTTATAGTAACTCTTGCGGGAATGTTCTTTGCAAGAGGCATGACAACGATCCTTTCAGTTAATCCACAGAAGGTTGATAACGCAGCCTTTGAGAGCCTTAGAAATACTAAGATTGAGATTTCCTGGCTTGGCTATGTTGCCAAAAATGGAAACCTTGTTCCTGCCCGCATGGAGCTCGGCGTTGTGATAGCTTTACTGTGTGTGATCACTGTATTCGTAATACTGATGTTCAATCGCCTTGGCAGGAACTTTTACGCAATGGGTGGAAACCAGCAGAGCGCATTGATGCTTGGAATCAATGTTAAAAAGACACGATTTATGAGCTATCTTTTAAGCGGACTTCTAAGTGGTATCTCAGGATTTGTACTTATGATGCATACAGGCGCAGGAAATGCCACAAATGCAGCAGGAATGGAGATGAACGCAATTGCTTCATCTATCATCGGTGGAACACTACTTACTGGCGGTGTTGGTAATATCATTGGAACATTCTTTGGAACCATGACCCTTACAACTATCAAGAAGATTGTTGTATCAAGCGGACTTAAGGATCCATGGTGGCAGAGTATTACAACTGGAGGTATGTTGTGCTTCTTTATCCTCCTCCAGAGTATAGTACTAAGTAAGAGACAAAAACAAAAATGAGCCCTAGGGCTCATTTTTTTTTACATGATTGAACTTACTTCAATGATAGAAATAAGAGAGTCTTTGATCTTGCTGACTCCTGATACATTTGATTCTTCTTTCTTAAGGAAAGGAGATGGCTTTTCTATTTCATCTTCAGAAATAGTAAGTACTTCTTTTACGGTATCTACGATCACACCTATCTGCTTGTTTTCATCAACGTTAAGGATGATGATCTTAGAGTTTGGAGTGATATTGTCATCACCCAGATTAAACTTTGTGTGAAGGCTCATTACAGGAATGATCTCGCCTCTTAAATTGATAACGCCCTTATAACATTTTGGTGCACATGGAACAGGTCTGATCTTTTCCATCTGTACGATGTTATTGACGTTTGTAATATCAAAAGCAAACTTCTCGTTTTTTACACCAAAAACAAGGTAACGCTTTTCGTTTTCTGTTATGTTCTCATAAATTGCAAGTTCAGCCATTGCGCACCTCCTCTGTTACAAATGAAGGAATATTGAGAATAAGGGCAACATCATCATCAAGGATTGATGCCCCTGTGAAAAAGTCATTGTCATCAAGAACGCCAAGAGACTTGGTCTCAATCTCTTTTTGACCGTTTAATGCATCTACTACAAAACCAAAGTAAGAGTGGTTGTACATGCAGACAACTACTGACAGATTCTCTTTTTCAGGTGAAGGCTCCATGTTGAATACTCTGTCGAGATAAACAAGAGGAATGACCTTGCCTCTTAAATAGATAACATCGTCGTTGTCTACCTGGCTAAGCTCAGATACAGCCACATTTTCTATAGATAAAATAGTTGATAACGGGATTGCAAAGAGTTCATTGCTGATGCTTACAATAAGTGCCTGGTAAGTTCCAGTCTGCTGGCCTAGAACCATAAGCTGATTTGTGTCCATTTTAAACCTCGCTATTATTTCAATTATTTTTTAATCCCTCTTAAATACGATATAATATAGTTATATAGCAAGTAAGAGGTTCAATATGATAAGTACAAAATACTCCACCAAAAACATGTGCCAGATCTTTGGCATAACCAGAGAAACCCTAAGGCATTATGAACGCCTTGGTTTATTAAATCCGCGCTTTAACCCGGACAATGGATACAGGGAGTATAGTTACTGGGATGTATGTTCCCTTATAGACATCTTGAAGTACAGATCACTTGGGTATTCACTATCTGATACCAAAGATGCTATTTTTGAATTAACCTATCCTCAGATCAAAGAAAGCCTTGAGGACCATATAGAAATATATTCTAACAAATTAATACAATATGACTTATTGCTAAAAAAGGCAACAAGAGATTTAACTTATTTTCGTCATGCACAGGATCACCTTGGGGAGATCATCGAAGCAGAAACAGAAGAATTGTTCTATGTTCCATATACTACCAATCCGAAAAACCCAGATTTCATGCATATGCAGAAGGCATTTGATAATCTGCAGTTCTTTACAACAGCTTTAGTTATAAATGGTGACAATCATGATCTTGACTGCTACGTTCTCATAACTGAAAAGCAGTATGCTGATTTCCTAAAGCTTCACGATGGAGTGATAATACCAAAGTTCAAGGCTGTATGCCAGATGATCGACATAGTTGGCAGAAATCCTGCAGATGAAACTATTGTTGAAGATTTCAGAAAGAAGATCTCCAGAAAGTATTCCAGGACTTTTGATACCATCTATGCAATTTTGGTAACCAGATTTTATGACGAAGAAAAGAGGTATCATCAATACTTTTTTGTCTTTTCAAAGCTTTAATGATACCTCGGGTCTTATTATTTAAAGAAAGCTATTTCTTCGTTAAGCTTTTCTGCAATTTCTTTTAAGCTTGTTGCTGAACCAGCAAGTGTTGTAACAGTAGCTGAAAGCTCTTCTACAGAAGCACCAGTTGTTTCTGTAGCGGCAGCATTCTCTTCAGATATAGCTGAAAGAGATGACATTGAGTGAGAAACGTTCTTGTTTGATGTTACACAAGTATCAGTCTCACCAGAGATTCTTGCTACGCTAGTTACAGTCTTTTCGATGTCTCCAATCATTCCGTTTACTGAATCAATAGTTTGAGCAAGTGCAAGCTGCTGATTCTTGTTGTCTTCGATGATCTCGTTGGCAGCCTTAACTGCTGACTGTGACTCTGTTAAAAGAGTCTCCATAACTTCGTGGATCTGCTTAGCAAGTGACTCTGAATCGTCAGCAAGCTTTCTGATCTCTTCAGCAACTACGGCAAATCCCTTACCTGCATCTCCGGCTCTTGCAGCCTCGATAGAAGCGTTAAGTGAAAGAAGGTTTGTCTGAGCTGCGATTCCAGAGATACCCTCAACACGCTCGTTAATCTCTGCAACAGCACTCTGAGTTGCTGTGATCTTTTCTGCAATATCCTCGATCTTAGTAGCCATAACAGCACTTGAATCGTGGAAGTTTGTAAGAGAGTCACTTGATGACTCTGAAGCTTCTTTCATGCGTTTTGCAAGGTTGTTGAGGTCGTTAGTAGAACTCTGAACGCCTTCGATAGCTACTGTGATCTGGCCAGCATTCTCTACAGAATCCTGTACCTCTTTTGCCTGCTCAGAAGCACCAGTTGCGATTTCCTGAACAGCCTCAGCTACATTCTCAGTAGTAGCGGCAATCTGATTTGCCATAACTGAAAGCTCCTCAGAAGAGTTGTTAACAGTGTTAGATGACTCTTTGATGTTGCCAACAATTCTCTTAAGCTTCTCAACAACTGAGTTTGAGTTATTGATCATCTGACCAAATTCGTCTGTACGCTTTGTGTATTTTTCTATAGAAATAAATTCACCATTAGCAAGTGAAGATAATAATTTGTTTACTTCAAGGAGTGGATTAGTAAAGCTGTTTGCTACAAAAATTGAAAGAACAAGTACAAGGACAACGAGGAAAACTCCTACGCTAACAATAAGCATTGCACCTTTCCTTGCTTCAGCTATAACTTCTGCTTCTGCCTTACCTGCGCATACTGTGTATCCTGATGAAAGATTCTTTACATAGCTGACATAAACTGGGTAACCCTTAGCAGTACTGATGTAGAAACCAGTC
The DNA here is from genome assembly GCF_001858005.1 of Butyrivibrio hungatei. Taxonomy (NCBI): domain Bacteria; kingdom Bacillati; phylum Bacillota; class Clostridia; order Lachnospirales; family Lachnospiraceae; genus Butyrivibrio; species Butyrivibrio hungatei. The sequence continues at coordinate 1,142,536 of NZ_CP017831.1, forward strand.
TTTTCACCTGATGTCATATATGGTGATGAGGAGTAATTTTGCGGCTCATCGGTTGCTGCTATCTCAAACTGTGAATGTGCTACCATTGTTGCTTCCTGGTCTACAAGGAAAGCTTCGTCAGCTTCTGCAGCAAGGAGAGTATGAATCTCGTTTGGATCAAAAGTCTTGTGAACTACTCCGAGAACTGTCTTTTTGTCAGTATCAAAAACAGGAACTGCGATACAGATATTTCTTGAATTTGTAACTGAACTTACAAATACAGAAGAAATAAATGTCTTACCCTGAATAGCATTCTGGAAATAGTCTCTTTCAGCAATGCTCTTTAATGCACCGTCGTCACTACGAAGTACCATCATTCCCTGAGCATTTGACATTACGATAGTATTATCATCGCCAAAAGACTCATTGATAGAGACCATCTGATTCTTTATGATAGATGGATCTGTAATTTCTCCCTTAAGGAAAGCAATAGTCTGAGGAGATGAAGCAAAGCTGTTAAGGGCTGTCTGACTCTTTGTAAACATCTTGTCGATTTCAGACTCGATATATTTTGCCTGCCAGTCAAGATTTCTTTTTGCATCCTCTTTGGCATTATTTGTTGAACTAACATAACTGATAACTACAGCAATTGTTAATGGGATTATCGCAATTAAAAGCATGATAGCGATAAGCTTTGTTTTTACACTATTTGTTGAAAACTTCCTGTTTTTCATTTTAATTTCCTTTCTAACATCCATGTTTCTTTTTCAATAGTTTTTAAACGCATGCTCGTCATTTATAAACCCGGTGGTAACCACCAGGTCAAGAATTTCTTTATTTCACTTTTGTGGCAGAATCTAGTATTATTATTTCAATGGGTGAGCCCTAGTGACGGAGGTTACGGCTCATTTTTGTCAAAAATGAGCCGTAACCTCCGTCACTAGGGCTCAAAAGGAGAGGCAGACATGACATTACAGCAACTAACATATTTAGTTACAGTGGCGGATTGCGGGAATATTACTGACGCTGCAGAAAAGCTCTTTATATCACAGCCAAGTCTTAGTGCAGCAATACAGAACCTTGAAAAAGAGATGGGAGTTAAGGCCTTTGTGCGCTCTAATAAAGGCGTTGTAGTTACAAGAGAAGGGGAAGAACTTCTTTCTTTTGCAAGGATGCTTCTTGAACAGGCAGATAATATGAAAGAGCATTTTGGCTCTGAAAATGTGAGACCACCTAAGTTTTCAGTGTCTTGCCAGCATTATTCTTTTGCTGTTAATGCCTTTGTAGACCTTATCAAAAAATATGATGCTGATCAGTACAGCTTTATAATAAGAGAGACTCAGACCGGCGAGATCATAGACGATGTTGCCAGTGGCAAGAGCGAAGTAGGAGTCATATATCTTTCTAAAAATAATGAAGAAATATTGAGTAAATTAATAAAGAAGAGCGGGCTTATATTTGAAGAACTTAAAGTGGCAAAACCTCACGTATTTATCAGTAATAAGCACCCTCTTTCAGGAAAAGAGCTGGTAACTTTTGATGATCTTAAACCTTATCCGTATCTTGTTTTTGAACAGGGAGAAAAGAACTCTTTTTACTATGCAGAAGAACTTGTGAGCATGCTGGATTTTCCAAAAAACATACAGGTCAGGGATAGAGCGACTCTTTTTAACTTAGTGATCGGACTAAACGGATTTACCGTTAGTAGCGGTGTAATAGATCAGAAATTAAATGGCAAGGCTATAATTGCAAGGCCTCTTAAGATGGATGCCCAGATGCGAATAGGTATAGTGACCAAGAAAAATATGATATTAAGCCGCTATGGAGAAACATATATTGAAGCTTTGAATAAACATTTGTCTATAGGTTAAAACTATGGAGAATTAGGAGTTAAATGTATTATATTTCCCAAGGGGGTGTTGATAGAATATCCTAAAAAGTTTTGTTTGGAGGATATTCATATGGGAAAGGTCAGTTCACCTCAGAGATTCGATTTCGTTGGAAGTTTTTTAAGAACACAGCCTCTTAAAGATGCTAAGGTTGCCTATAAAAATGGAATGATCAGCAAGGAACAGTATGATCTTGTTGTAGAGGATGAGATCAGAAAGGTTGTTGCCAAGCAGAAAGAACTTGGCTTTCATGTGATCACAGATGGAGAGTTTAGAAGGAGCTTTTGGCATCTTGACTTTATGTGGGGATTTGAGGGCGTTGAGCACAAAGAAACAGGAAACGGTGTTCAGTTTAATGGAGAACTCGCAGTTCTTGATGATACCTACCTTGTAGGCAAGATCAAGGCAAAGGAACATCCTTTTGTTGAATACTTTAAGTTCCTTAAGCAGTTTGAAGATGAGAATACAGTTGCTAAGTATACAATTCCTGCACCAGCTCAGACATTCCAGCAGATGATCGTTCCTGCAAACTATGGCAGGACCAGAAAGTTTTATGCTACAAATGAAGAGCTTATCCATGATATCGCAGTAGCTTATCAGGATGTTATTAAGCAGTTTTATGAGGCAGGCTGCCGTAATCTTCAGTTTGATGATTGTACCTGGGGAGCTATCGTTGGTGATGCTGCCAAACAGCGTTATCAGGCTCTTGGAATTGATATAGAGGAAGTTAAGGATCAGTTACTTAAGGTCAATAATCTTGCTCTGGAAGGAAAGCCTTCTGATATGGTAATTACTTCTCATATATGCAGAGGAAATTATCATTCTACGTATTTTACCAGCGGAGCATATGATACTGTAGCAGATCACGTATTTGCCAGAGAAAATGTAGATGCTCTTTTCCTTGAATATGACGATGAGAGATCTGGCGGTTTTGCCCCTCTTAGCAAAGTTTCTGATAATAAGAAGGTTGTACTTGGTCTGATCACAACAAAATCTCCTAAACTTGAGGATAAAAAAGCTGTGATCGATAGGATCATGGATGCGGCACAGTACGTGCCCCTTGATAGACTTTGCCTTAGTCCACAGTGCGGATTTGCGTCCTGTGAGATCGGTAACAAGCTCACTGAAGATGAACAGTGGGCCAAGCTAAAGCTTGTAAAGGAAATTGCAGAAGAAGTGTGGGGATGATGAGTCCCAAAGCTCATCATGTGATATAATGTCGGTTAACCAGGTGTTAACCGACATTTTTATTTTGTATAGCAGGTGGAGAAAATGACATATCGATTGATCGCATTGTTTTTTATAGCAGTATTTTACTTAATATATTTTACCAAGATGCTTATCCAGAGAAGAAAAGGCATTGTAACTGATCAGATAGCTAAGAGTAAGGTTCACGACAAGAGCTATTATATAGAGCTTTTTATGAAGGTGGCCACATGCCTGATAGTTGTCACTGAAGTAGCATCGATTATCTATGGACATAGCATGTGTACCATTATGTTCAGAATCATAGGAATGTATTTTGCTTTTCTTGGAGATCTGGTATTTTTCCTTGCTATATGGACTATGAAAGATAGCTGGAGAGCGGGAGTTGCAAGGGATGACGAGGAAAAAAGAGATCTCATAACAGTAGGTATCTACAAGTATTCCAGAAATCCGGCTTTCCTTGGCTTTGATCTGGTTTATGTGGGAATTCTTCTGATGTTCGGAAATCCGGTGCTCCTTGTCATTACTATATGGGCTATAGTGATGCTTCATCTGCAGATACTTCAGGAAGAAAAGTATCTTGAAGAAATCTATGGTGAAAGCTATAAGGAGTACAAGAATAGAACCAGCAGGTATGCTGGCCTTGGAAAAATTACAGAGAGCGGTTTTACAAAGATCTGTTTGTACATTTATTTTGTACTTGGTGTATGGTCAGTTTTCTACTTTTTTACCTGCCTTGCTTATGGAGGAGGTTTTTCACTGTCCTGGGTATGGATATGGGTACTGCTTGCCGTTTTTTCTTTTGCCAGGGTATGGATGCTAAAAGCAAGGCTCAGCGGTCAGGAAAAGATAAAACTTCCATCGATCATAAAATGGTCATACCGGGTGGTGTTTGCAATCTGCCTTATGATCTTTGTGGTTACAGAAGTAAGGATCATTGGGGCGATGACTACAAGATCACAGAAGGACCTTGATTATATTGTAGTTCTGGGAGCGGGACTTCATGGAACTGAGCCGTCTAATCCATATAAAGCAAGGTTGAAACGTGCTGCGGAGTATCTGAAGGAAAATGAAGGTACTGTGGCTGTGCTTTCTGGAGGACAGGGTAGCGATGAGGCTATCAGCGAGGCGTTGGCTGCAAAAAATGTACTTGTTGATCAGTACGGAATAGACGAAAGTCGCCTTATCCTGGAAGAAAAGTCCCGTGATACTGAACAGAACTTGAAGTATAGCCTTGAAATCATCGGTGACCCTGACGCTTGCGTCGGCATTGTTACTAATGGCTTTCACGAACTCCGCGCCATGTCGATTGCTGGAGAAGTCGGCTATGAAAATGTATATTCGGTACCTGCACAGACTCTTTTTCCAGTAGGTATCCACTACTGCGTAAGGGAATTTTTTGGAATGGTAGAGTTTTGGATTAAATATTGCTTTTTTTGAGCCCTAGGGACGGAGGTTGTGGCTCATTTTTGCTTTTTTTGAGCCCTAGGGACGGAGGTTAGGGCTCATTTTTTACTGTTCCAACTAGTGATCCTTTTTACGGTTGCTTGAGAAATGTCCATTATTCGTGAAACTTGTTTTACTGTGAGCCCTTTATCCCGGAGAAGTCGAATATAGACATTTCTTTCTAACTTATTTAGTTTGTTAACGTCTGATGTAGAAGACAGATTAGTGACATCTTTAAAGATTTCTATAGCTTTTTTATCAGAGACGAAGTTTTTTTTCTTTTCACCGATATCATCAAATAGATAGCTGCTAGACGAGATATTTTCATTAGCAAAAAATTTGTGTAGAGAATCCTTTGAACCAGCAACATTGCATGCAAAAGATGTGTTGGTCAAAGGATTTTTTGCATCATAATATGCGTTGAAGCTACTCCATCTATATTCGGATGGATGTCGACAGACGTTTGCATTAACAGGATTGTTGTGGATATAGGCGAGCACAGAAAGGAAATATTGATCACTTTCTATTATTGTGCTGTAGAAACGGTCCTGAAATAAATGACCGCTACGTGAATATTTTTTGTTGTACCAGATGGCAAATCTTGTGCCTAGACTTTGAAAGAAAACTGATAATTTGTCCGGCTGTGAATAAAGTAGTAGGTGTACATGATTGTCCATTAAGCAATAGGCATATATATCGATATTATATTTCTCTTTGCAATCTGATAAAATATAGATAAATTTGCGATAATCAGATTCATCTTCGAAAATGATATGCTGATTAACAGAACGAAGTATAACATGATATATGCCAGTGGGACTCATGATTCGTGGCTTTCTTGGCATATAATTCTCCTATGAACATAAGATTGAAAAAGTATTTAATTAAGCTTTTGAATTATATATGGAACAAAAAAGAAATGCAATATGAATTTGAAAAATGAGCCCCAACCTCCGTCCCTAGGGCTCATTTTCGAAAAGGGGAAATATTCTATGCCAAACGAAAACAGAACATGGATAATGTATGGAGTAGCGTGGGAAGATCCAGAATGCCTGCATACTGTGGATGATGCAATTGCATATATTAGTGAAGTGGGGTTCCTGCCACTTTTTAAGAACGATATTCCTAGTTTTTCACTGGAAGAGAGAACTGTGCCGGAGTATTGGTGGTGCGGTGATCCTAAGGTTGATCCATGGGAGTGGAGAGAGATAATAGCTAGCCGCGGCGAGATCGCATATGGAAAGTTTTTTGATAAAAAAGCTGGATTTATATCAAAAGAATGGCTTCCCTACTTTGTAAATTATAGAAGAGATGGCTATGATTTTGATGCTCTTTGGGAAGATGGCAAAGCTTCCATGAGACAAAAGAAGATCATGGATTTATTTGCAGAAGAGCATATTGATGAAGAAATCTTTTCAAATGAAATGAAGAAGAATGCTGGCTTTGGTAAGGGCGGTGAAAAAGGCTTTGATGGTGTGATGACCAACTTGCAGATGCTTACATATCTATGCGTTCGAGATTTCCGTCAGCGCAGAAACAAGAAAGGTGAAGCCTATGGCTGGCCAGTTGCAGTGTACTGTACACCGGAGCATCTGTGGGGATATGAATATGTAACTTCAGCGTATAAAGAAGCACCAAAGGAGTCAGCAAAAAGAATTATTGATCACGTTATGGAAATATATCCGATAGCAACAAGTAATCAGATAAAAAAAGTGCTGTCCATGTAAAATGAGCCCTAGGGACGGAGGTTTAGGCTCACTATTGCAAAAAATGAGCCATAACCTCCGTCCCTAGGGCTCAAAAGGAGTAACTCTATGACACAAGAAGAAGCCAAAAGAATATACTTAAAAAACGGTTGCTCGGCTTTTTTCATGGCTCGAGGAGAAGATAGATACGAAGAGTTTAGAGAAATGCATATTCCGAAGGAAAAGCTTGAAGAGTGGGCGACAGAGTATCTAAAAGGCTGTATAGACAAAATATCAGTTAAGGAAACAAGGGATAACTTTTCTTCTGCAAATCTGGTCATAGGAGAGCATCATACCAGAGATAATCTTAATGTGTTCATTGATATGCTTCAGAATCTTAAGTTTGATAATGAAGTGACACCATATGCCGTATGCTACAGCATACTGGGGATGAGAAATCTAAAGGTTAATTGCGGAATACTGGATTATGCCAAGGAATCAAAGGACGAAGAACTCTATAGATCTTTACTGGAATTTACGAGAGTACTTATAGAAAAAATACAGATAGATGACGAGAAAAAGCAGATAATTGACGAGATGAAGGAACTGCTAAGCTACTACAAATGAGCTCTAACCTCCGTCCCTAGGGCTCATTAGCTCAATGTCTTTTCAGTAAATGAACCCGCAAGGAAATGCTATCAAAAGATTGGATTTGTTGAGAGAAATGTAACAAAAGAAGCGGTTAATTTCGGGGATGAAACATGGGACCGCATAAATATGTTAATTAAATGCTAAAATTCTCTGTTATAATAGGACGGAAAATGATCTATGACATGGAGGGAGAATGTTATGAAAAAATTTAGTGTTATCTTAGCTGCGACAGTTATGGCTGCTTCATTAATGGCATGCGGAACAGGCGCTTCTGGAACTGGAGAATCAGCATCTGAATTATCGGTTGAAGCATTAAGTACTGAAGAAACAGCTCCAGAGCAGGCTGAAGACACAGCTCTTGGAGTTCCTGAAGTAAAAGATGGTGTAATGCAGGCAGGAGAAGATTGCGTAGAGACTTATTTTGAGTGGAGCCCTGTTGATGGTGCAGATGGATATGAGGTTTCTGTACTCAACAAGTACTATGCTGAAACAGAATTCACAGAGCCAGCAGAGGTTTATGAGACAACTGATTGCAACTATACATTAGGAGCTCAGGATTACTGGGATTTCCTTATCAAGGTAAGAGCTTATAAGGGAACTGGCGCTGACAGAGTTTATGGTGAGTGGAGTGAAGAGGCAGCAGGCTTTACTTATGATGATAGCGAGATTGCTAATGATCCTACTACATAAACTCAGGTCTTGGACTTAGTTTTAAGATCAGCGGCGGATATCTTACAGAGATCGGCATCTGGTCATAATTTGATGTGTTTATTAGTCATTCCCAGCTAGTTAATGGTTTTTTAATGAACGCTTTATTGTTAAAATGCTATACTTTATATTGAAAATAATATATTCAATGAGCGTTTCTGTATTCATGAACATGAAGAGAGCCAGGATATTAGCTTGGGACATGACGGTGTGTTTTTAAATGCTCTATATTTTTTTCTCTATGGCTTTAATATCAGCTTTCTTACTGATGTGTGATACCTGAAATGATCACATATGGAACGTTAGAGCGAGGTTCTAAGTGGGTAAAGTTTTGGTAGAAAGCAGAGAAGAATATTTGCTTACAAATTTAGAGCGAGCAATTAATAGTGGCTGGATTGAAGTATATTCTCAGCCTGTAATCCGTGCGTCTAATGGCAGGGTATGTGAGGAAGAACTATTTGCTCGATGGGATGACCCTGCTCTTGGAATTCTTAACCCATATGATTTCATACCAGTTTTAGAAAAAAACGGTGTTGTTGAACGTTTGGATCTTTATATCTTGGAAAAAACACTTGATAATATCAAGCAACAATCTAGTGTTGGAGTTAATTTTGCAACTACATCCATCAATATCTCATTGACTGATTTTCAGAACAAGAATTTTGTAAAAGAAATAGAAGCCAGAGTATCAGCGGCAGGCGTTTCTAGAAGTAAGATTGCCTTCGAACTATCTGAAAATACAGCTTTGATAGAAAATCATAAAATAGCAGTTCAGCTAGCAAAACTTAAGAAATTAGGTTATAGGTTAGAAATAGATGATTTCGGCTATAACTGTATTCCTCTTATGCTATCCCCGTTATTCCATTTTGATGCATTGAAATTGAATATGGAATTGATAAGACATGTTCCTACCAGCCAGAAAGCTGTAACAATCGTGGATGGTCTTATTAAGATGTCCAGAAAGCTTGGTATGGATGTTATTGCCAAAGGGGTAGAAGACAAAAAACAGGTAGATTATTTATGTGAGATAGGCTGTGCCAAGTTTCAGGGCTTTTATTATAGTAGACCTGTAGCTACTGCTGATCTTTATGACTTTGCCAGAACAAATAAACAATTCCTTACAATTGAAGATGCCCGGGAAGAGGAATATTACACCCAGGTAGATAAGATCAATATTCATGAATTGTATTATACAAAAGAAAATAGTGGAAAGATCAAAAATAGAGATAACGAAGCACCTATCGCTGTACTGGAGATAAGTGATGATGAAATGAATATTATCAGAATGAATAATGCGTTTACACGTTTTATTAGCGAGAATTTTCCAGAGAAAGAGAAAACCCGCAGCATCAGGTTTAGTTCAATGAGCGATGCTCCAGGAGCTTATGTCATTTCTACAATTAGGAATTGTGTTTATTCCGAGGAAAAGTCTATTATTGAGGATAGAACTCCAACTGGTAAAACGGTTCATATGATGATCCAGAAGATTGCAGAAAATCCCGTGACAGGTCGCGTTGCTGTACTATTTTCGATCATTTTCATCGAGAATTTATCAAAGAACGCAAAGTCTTTATCATACAACTATATCGCCAGAGCGTTATCAGAGGACTATGTTGCGTTATATATTGTTGATATAGAAACAAATAATTTTGTTGAATACCATACGGATGCACATAATCACAATATAACCATAGAAAAGACGGGTAAAGACTATTTCTATGATGCGCGCAATGATGTAGAAAACAAAACATATTATGAAGACAGAAAAATGTTCAGGGAACTGTGCACCAAAGAAAATGTTTTAAAGCAGATTGCCGAGCTTGGCGCTTTTTCCATGACTTATAGAGCTGATGATGAAGTGGGAGTGCGCTATGTTAATTACAAGGCAGTAATTGACAAAAGTGATGATAAACATATAATCATCGGAGTAAATAGCGTTGACAGACAGATAAAACTGCAGCAGGCTTTTAAATCACTTCAGGAAGAAAAGACCATTTTTTCCAGAATAGCAGCTCTATCTGGAAAGTTTTTTGCTATATATACGGTCAATCTTGAAGATAATACATATTCTGCGTATAAGACAGCGCAGGGAAAGCGGCTCATAGGAAAAAAAGAAGGCGGAGATGATTTCTTTGCTGATGCCAGTGAAAGAATAAATAAAGTAATTCATCCAGATGACTTAAAAGAATTTAAGAAATTTTTTAAAAAAGATAATCTTCTAAAGAAAATATCAGATGATGGCTTTTTTGAATATCAGTACAGACTGCTCGTTGGAAAAAAGCAAATATACATTAAGCAAAAAGGAATCACTATCACAGAAAATGATGAGCAGAAACTGGTCATTGGCCTCATAAATATTGATGAAGAGGTTAAAAAAGATAAAGAGTATGCTGAGAATCTTTCTGTTGCTGAGACTATGGCTTTAAAGGACGAGCTGACAGGAGTAAAGAATAAGAATGCCTATGCGCTGGCGGAAAAGGAATTGGCTAATCTGCTTAAATCAGGTGAGATCAAGAGATTTGCACTGGTAGTTTCTGATATCAATGACCTTAAGTATATAAATGACAATTTCGGACATAAAAAGGGTGATGAATTTATCAAAGCAGGCTGTAAGATCCTTTGTGAAACTTTCGCACATAGTCCTGTCTACAGGATCGGCGGTGATGAGTTTGTGATCATAGTCCAGGGAAAGGATTATGATGAGCGCAACTACTTAATGGGAGTTATAGAGAAGAAAAATAATGATAATAAACTGCGTGGTAATGTGACCATGGCAGTCGGCATAGCTACTGGAACCAGTAAATCAGTTATAAATGATATCTTTATTAAGGCAGATGCCAAGATGTATGAGAAAAAGAAGAAAATGAAAGAAGAGATGTAGACTAGTAATTCTTATGGAGAGTACGATACCTTAATTGAGAAAATGACACTTTTTGATAAAAAGATTCATCGAGATGATGGGTCTTTTTTTATTTGTTGACAGAAAAAGAAATTGGTCTCATAATATATCAAAATGATATATATCATTTTGATATATTACTTTAACAAGAGGAGTATAAAATCATGAGACAAAAAGTAAGAAAGTGCCTATTACTTATTTCTTTTCTGTTATTTCCTATTACCATTTGGTATTTTTCTCCATATCTGATCATCAATGCAGCTATGGAGCATATCATAAATGGTAGCTTTATTGTTTTTTGCTTGATGCTTGTTTTATCAATGTTTTTTGGAAGGGCATGGTGCGGATATTTTTGTCCTGCTGGAGGACTTCAAGAATGCGCCATGAGAGTAAATGACAACCCAGCCAAGCAAAAAAATAGAGACAAGATAAAATATGTTATCTGGACAGTGTGGATAATTGCAGTGATAGCATCATTTATCTGTGGGAAAAATGATGTTAGAATTAATCCATTCTATATGACAGATCATGGCATTTCTGTTTCGGGCATAACTAATTATGTTGTGTACTACGCGGTGATCATGCTGCTTGTTATACCATCAATTATTCATGGACGAAGGGCGGCTTGCCACTATATTTGCTGGATGGCGCCGTTTATGGTGATCGGAAGTACAGTCGGTAGGTGGCTGCGCCTTCCTCAGCTGCATGTAGAGGCAGAAGCAGAAAACTGTGTCAAATGCGGCCTTTGCAATAAGGCTTGTTCTATGGGACTTGATGTTAGAGAAATGGTCCAAGCTAACAGCATCTCTAAGAATACGGAATGCATACAGTGCGGAGCCTGCGTTGATGGATGCCCCCAAAAGGCTCTAAAGTATAAATGGACATGGAAAAGGTGAAAAGATGGCAAAAGATAGAAAGATAGACGTTGTAATCCTAGGTCTTTTAGCACACGAAGATCTAACAGGATACGACATTAAAAAACAGATCGATGGCGCAATCTCTTTTTTCTGGAAAGGGAGCTTTGGGAGTATTTATCCAGCTCTTGGCGAAATGGAAAAACAGGAACTTGTAAAGCGAAAGAAATCGGATAAGAGTAGCGGCCGCGAAAAAATAGTTTATCAGATCACCAAGGATGGAAAAGAGACCCTAAAGGCGTGGCTAAATGATGAGAAGGCTATAAACGACCTTAAATACGAGACTCTTTTAAAAATGTATTTCGGCGGCATACAAGATAGAAGCGTGACAATCCGAAATATTGAGATTTTTGAGCAGCAGGTAAAAGAGAATCTGGAAGTCCTTAAGTTTTATAAGGGAAATCTGGAGAAGGTTCTTGATAATGAGGACCATGTTCATTACTATCTGACAGTTTTGTTTGGAATTGAGACTTATGAGGCTTATTTAAAATGGTGCAATAAGGCCAAAAAGATCATGAAGGAGAAATGATATGAGTACAGCGGTTGTTTATTATTCAATGCTTGGAAATAGTGAGATGGTAGCTGAACATATAGCCAAAAAGCTTGGCGCAGATGTTATACGAATTGAGCCTGACAAGGCTTATCCTGACAAGGGCGCAAAGAAATTCCTGTGGGGCGGAAAAAGTGCAGTGATGGGCGAGATGCCAGTACTTAAGCCTTACGAATTTGATGCCTCCAAGTATGATAAAGTCATTATTGGCTTTCCTGTTTGGGCTAGCCGACCTGCACCTCCAATCTGGACATTTTTAAACGAACAAAAAGATGTGCTCAAAGAAAAGAAGATTGCAGTGTTTGCTTGCCAGAGTGGAAACGGCGCAGAAAAGGCTTTTGACAGGATCAAAAAGCAGATTGGCGTGGAAAAGTTTGAAGCAGAGCTCATACTCATCGATCCAAAGACCAGGGGTAATGCGGATAATGATGGTAAGATAGATTCTTTTTGTGATAAACTTCATAATTAAGAAACGATGGCAAGGTTAAATATATGAATAAACAGCATAAAATAAAAGGCTTGTTTTTTGATTTTGATGGTGTCATCACAATTGAAAAGCAGGGCTCACCAACGATAATTTCTTATATTTCAAAAGAGGCAAATATTCCAATTGAAGTTGTTGAAAATGCGTATTACAAGCATAACGATGATTTGCTCTATGGCGATATTACCCATAGAGATATGTGGGAACAGTTTTGTTCTGATATAGGAAAAACATTAGATTTTCATATGCTTGAAAAGGCATTTATGAATGTTACTTTCGATGAGAAAATGCTTGATCATATAAAAGATAAGCATAGCGATTATCTCATTGGAATGATAACTGACAACAAGGCTGACAGAATAAATACCATTGTTAATAACACGGTACTTAAGGATTTGTTTGATGTTGTTATAATTTCAGCAGATGTTCATAGCAGAAAATCTGAAAGAAAAATTTTTGAGGAAGCTTTAAAGCAGTCTGGACTTAAGGCAGAAGAGTGCGTGTTCATCGATAATACTGAATCTAATTTGAAGATTCCGTCTGAAATGGGATTTAAAACAATTTTCTTTGATGATGAAAAAAGGGATTATAGTGATTTGTATACTGGTCCTGGGGGACGGGGTTAGTGGACCATTATTTAGGGATGGCACAGAATTAAAAATTGTTTCCAACTTTATGAATAGTATTTATGGTAAAATATAGCAAATGCGAGGTAAATGCTATGTGTGATGTTAAGAAATATAGTGACATATATAAAGAAATATCAAAGTTAAATGCTCAAGATACATTACAGCTTGTGCTAGAGAGCGAGACAGAAGACGAGAAGGATTTCTATGAGATGATAGGGGACTATCTTCTTCAAAAAAAGCAGCAAGAAGTACTAGAGAGGAATACAAACTGAAATGAAAAAGTACACTATTGTTGCTGGCGTCAACGGAGCGGGAAAAACTACTCTTTATGATGCAGAACAGCTTCAGAAATCTGAATATAGAGTTAATGCTGATGAAATATTAGTAGAAGCTGGCGGTGATTGGAGGAATGCCTCTGACGTGATGAATGCTGGTAGAACAGCAGTAGAGAGGCTAAAGCATTATATAGAGGATGGTGTAAGCTTCAATCAGGAGACTACGCTTTGTGGCAATTCTATTCTTAATAATATCGCAAAGGCGAGAGATAATGGTTACTTAATTGAGGTGCATTATATTGGACTATCCAGTGCTGAACTAGCAAAAGAAAGAGTTGCGAAAAGAGTTGCTGATGGAGGCCATGGAGTAAGTGAGGCGGATATAGAAAGAAGATATGAGCAATCTTTTAAAAATCTGATAAAGATTATTCCAATATGCAACTTGGTTGCTCTTTATGATAACACTGAAGGGTTTAGGAGATTTGCAATTTATAAAGATGGTGTGCTTGTAAGGAAATCTCATAAAGTTCCGGACTGGTTTGAAAAAGTTTGCATATAATAATGTCGGGTGAAAAGAGGCTTTGGCGATAGCTATTCTTGAAAAACTCTTAATAAAGAAAACCTAATATTATTGATAAAACGCAGTTTATAGGAAGGCTAATCCAAATTGATTTAGGATTGGCCTTTTTTTAATGCAAATAATTAGATAGATATCAAAATAAAATTGACAACTTAAATTTGTTGATGTAAAAATAATATAAAATAATTAGATAGATATCTAAAAGAAAAATGACTGGAGAATAGACATGAATCAAAATACTATTGGGAAAATGATAAACGCCATGAAGATATCGACTGACGATATAGTCCTGCTCAATTATTGGAGTGAGGGAGATGACAGTGAACTTAAACTGTTTGAAAACGAGTTAAATAGTAAAGGGATTAAATACAAGACGTTGAACTTTACAGAGGAATTTCTTATAGAGCTTGCGGGTAAAGGTGCTGAAAATATAGATGACAGCTTTTTTGAGCCGGTCAAAGATTGTACAATGGTCATAGATGTTCTTCAAAGACCTGCCGGAATGCCTCCAAGAGGACTTGAGAAAGATAAATATGCAGAGTTTTCTAAGGTTCTTAGATCGCTTTTTTCGTTCATGAGTAGTCACGAAAAGCTTATTCAGATTACTATGCCGTCACAGACTAATGCTGCACTTGCAGGAGAAGACTATGAAGATTATAAGGTCAGGATGGATAAGGCTTTGAATATTGACTACGAAGCACTTGCCTTAGAATGTCAGAAGAAGATCGATAGCTTTACTTCAAATATCATAACAATAAGAACCGGTGAAGATAGTACACTTAATATGGATGTTACTGGAAGAGAGTGGATCATTGATGCGGGAGAAGGCGCTTTTCCGTGCGGCGAGATTTATATAGCGCCATTAGAAGATAAGACAAACGGAACTGTTTTTTACAAGAATCTGTTTATTGAAGATGTTGGCTCTTTTGACAATATAACAATAACAATAAAGAATGGAAGAGTAACAGATTCTGACTGTGATGCGTTTAATGAGCTTCTTTCCGGACAGGAGGAAGGGGCAAGGATAGTCGGAGAACTTGGAATTGGCATGAATCCGGCAGTTGTATATTCAGGAAAAGGGGCTGCTCTTGATGAGGACGCACTCGGAACATTTCATATCGGACTTGGAATGAACTATTTGTTTGGTGGAATCAATAAATCAAGATTTCATATGGATTTCGTAAACGTGGGAGAGATTTTGTAAACTATGGAAAACAAGATTAAAGAATTAAAAGAATTTATGGCAGATGAAAAGCAGAAGACACAGTCCCGGATAAATTCTCTTATTGCTGATGACAGAGAGGATGAAGCCAGAGCATATAGGGCTGCTCTTAACATTTATGATGTTTTTACTTCACTCATAGATGTGCCATATAAGCAGGCAGCAGGAGATGAGAGGGTCTTCAGAGACGGCTTTAAAAAGCTATCTGTTAATGTCCCTGCGCAGTGGAGAAATTCTCTATCGAAAGCAAAAGAGCATGATGATGCAGAGAAGATCATGATTGAAGAAGCCAAGCTTAAAGTGGCCGACAGTATCATAGAGAAATTTGATGAATTGTTTTGAAACGGGAGGTAATCATGACGGATAAGGAAGCAATTGCGTTTTTTAAATGCCTTGCAGATAAGTCAAGACTGTCCATACTAAAGTCACTTATGGTAGAAGATATGTACGTTGAGCGCCTTGCAGAGCGCCTTGAACTGACCTCTGCCACAGTTTCTTTTCACCTGAAAAAACTCGAAGATGCCGGGGCTGTTAAGTCTTACAAAGATCAGTACTATACTATGTACTCCATCAATAAGGATCTTTTTGAGGTTAATATCATTGATATCTTAAGTGAAAAGACATCTGAGAGTGAACTGCAAAAAGAACGCGACGATGCATACCGCAAAAAGGTAATTGATGCTTTCTTTGAATATGGCAAGCTTAAATCAATTCCCAGTCAGCGCAAGAAGGAAAAGATTGTTCTTGAAGAAATTGGAAAAGCATTTAAGAAGGGCAAAAAGTATACAGAGAAAGAAGTAAACCTGATTATCGCTGATTTTCATGATGACTTTTGCACTATCAGGAGGGATATGGTAGCAGAGGGAATCTTAGAAAGAAAAGACGGGGTATATATTCTTACTGTGATATGATAATTTAGCACTATATCAAGGAGATAAAATCAATGATAAGAATTCTTTTCGTCTGCCACGGCAGGATTTAATGCCAAAGCAAAGAATGGCGGAAATAAGCCATTGGCAGGCAGAGTGGTATCTGATTTACACCTTGTTTACACCTTTTGATTTGGGAAGGAGCACACCTCTGAAAGAGAGAACCAAAGATATGATCAAAATACTGTTCATCTGCTGGGGCAAGAGATTTCAGCAAAGCGGAAAGCCTTGAAAATACGGCATTTTGAAGATTTTTCAAACGGATTTACACCCCGTTTACACCTTTTAAGGTGAACTACCCGATGAGATGAGAGCACTCTGCGTTATGCAGGGTGCTTTTTTGCGGTGACTTGGAAGAAACGGTACTATAATCAGAAATAAATTTTGAATAAACGGAACAATGTCCTTGAAGTATTGAAGAAATGGTACTATAATTCATTTATAAGTTTGAAGAAATGGAACTATGTTGTTTTGAGGAGATAGTATGTTTAAGAGAAAAGCTTTAGAAAAGCTAAAATATTGGAAAGAAAAAAAGGCACCAAAGTATTCTGTGCTTCTGGAAGGGGCCAGGCGTGTTGGGAAATCGACAATTGCCGAAGAATTTGCAAAGCAAGAGTATAGGTCATATATAAAAGTGGATTTTGCTAACATAACGCAGGATGTTCTTGATGTGTTCGATGACATAGCAAATCTGGATATTTTTTTTCTTAGACTGCAAACTGCAACTGGGATAACGTTGTATAAAAGAGAATCCGTTATTATATTTGACGAGATCCAGCTTATGCCTAAAGTGCGCCAGGCTATAAAGTATCTGGTTGCGGACGGAAGATATGACTATATTGAGACCGGTTCTCTGATCAGTATAAAAAAGAATGTCAAGGATATAGTGCTTCCATCTGAGGAGATGAAAATACAGATATATCCGATGGACTATGAAGAATTTATGTGGGCCATCGGAAATGATACCTATGGCGTATTGCGGGATTTATATAAGCTTGGGAAGCCGGTTGGAAATTCCTTAAACAGAAAGCTGATGCGGGATTTCAGAATTTATATGGCGGTAGGCGGAATGCCTCAGGCTGTAGAAGCTTATGTGGAAGGCAGGAATTTTACAGAAATCGATGAAGTAAAGAGAGAAATCATAGATTTGTACAAAGACGATTTTTTCAAGATCGATGATACCGGACTGATTGGAAGAATGTATGATTCCGTTCCGACGCAGTTGGCAACGGATAAAAGAAGCTATGTTATTTCGGCAGCTACAGGCAAAAAAAAGATCGATAAAGATTTAGAGCGTTTACATGATCTGCTAGATTCAAAGACGGTATTATCATGCCATAATGTCCTTAATCCGAGCGTTGCTTTACCTCAAACGAGAGATGATGATACGTTCAAACTCTATTTGGCTGATACAGGGTTATTTACTACCATGATTTTTAGATCATCAGGAAAGACGGATGAAAATATTTATACGAAATTGTTGAGCGATTCACTTCCTGCAGATTTGGGATATTTATACGAAAATGCAGTTGCTCAGATAATTGCCGGATCGGATATAGACCTTTATTATCACACATGGGAGAAAGAAAACAGTTCCCACTACTATGAGGTTGACTTTTTGCTTGCTTCGAAAACAAAGATAGTTTCGATTGAAGTTAAGTCATCCGGAATCGGTAAGCATGAATCAATTACAGAATTTCAGAAAAAGTATTCTAAGCATGTTTCGAAGGAAATATTGTTATCACAAAAAGATATAGGCAATAGTGAAATGCTGAAATTATATCCAATATACATGCTGCCATTTTTAATTGAAGACCTATGAAAGGATGAGAAAGAGTTATGAGGTTGGCGGCCTATCAATTTGCCGTATGTGGTGATATTGATCATAATCTTGAAATAATAAAAAAAGCTATAGTGAGCGCATCAGAGAATAAGGTGGATTTGATTATATTTCCTGAATGTGCTTTGACAGGGTATCCGCCTCGTGATATTGCCGGTTCAGACAGAATCAATGTCAATGTGGTTTCTGAAGCTATACAGGAGTTACAGAAACTGGCAGACGAACTGGATATTCACATTATAGTAGGTACAATCGATTACGTTGATTCAAAATATTATAACAGAGCGTACTTGATTTCACCTACCAAAGCCAAACGATGGTATGATAAACGGGCACTCTATGGATGGGATGAGGATAATTTTGCACTCGGCGATGAAAATGGAATATATGAAATAGATGGGATAAAGATTGGCGTAAGAATTTGCTTTGAAGTACGGTTCCCTGAGTATTTTAGAGAACTGTATAGGGAAAATACCGATTTGGATATTGTGCTGTTTTATGATGTGGCTGATAAAGAGGATGAGATTCGGTACCAGATGATTCGTGGACATCTGATTACAAGAGCTGTAGAAAATATCACACCCGTATTATCTGTAAATGCGATTCATCCCTATCAGACAGCGCCTACCTGCTTTATCAATGCATCAGGGGGAGTAGGTAAAGAACTGGATAAGAATAGTGAGGGAATGCTCATATACGATTTTGAAAAACAGGAATTAAACTTTGGCGAAATTGGGCGTAAGCGATATTCGGACCAATTGTCAGGATCTTCGACCTGAAGTTTATGGAGTTTAGAAAATGGAAATTGTTACGGATTATTCAGAGGTCGTGATAGAGACAAGTACCTAGTTTAGATGAACAGAAAAAAATAGTTCGGGTCTGTCACCGTGATATATGAACACAATTTTTATCCCGTAACGGTGCGCATTACAGGGAATAACTCGGAATTTCAAGGAGCCAAAATCAATGATAAGAATCCTATTCGTCTGCCACGGCAACATATGCCGTTCAACAATGGCGGAGTTCATAATGAAGGACATTGTAAACAAGCAAGGGCTTTGGGGCAAATTTCATATTGAATCCTCAGCCACACATACAGATGAAATCTGGAACGGAGTTGGAAGTCCGGTATATCCGCCGGCAAGAGCAAAACTTCGTGAACACGGCATAGGCACAGATGACAATGAACTAGGCGTTGCAAACAAGAGAGCAAGGCTTACTTCCAGAAATGACTATGACAAGTTTGACTTCATCATTGGCATGGATAGTGCTAACATTCGTGACTTAAACCGGATTTTTGGCGGTGATCCTGATAAAAAAGTTTTCAAGATGCTCGACTTTACCGACAGAGACGGTGATGTGGCAGATCCTTGGTATACAGGCAATTTTGATGCTACCTGGAGAGACTGCTCTGATGGATGCCATGGACTTTTTAGACATATCTTAGTGGACAAGAGATTTGCAAAAGAACTGGCAGAAGATGAGGAAAATGAAATGATAAACAATGATGATCTAGGTCTCATTCACGACGATTTTCCTAGAGGCTAACGTAAACAAAAGCTAGATAGCACGTATTAGGAGTTGTAACTAAAAAGTTGCAACTCCTATTTTTTTATGCTATTCTTCATGTTATGTCTGTGGAAACTTGTTTTATGACCATTGGTCATAAATGACGATAAAATGTAAAGTAAGCGGAAACTAGAACACTAACAAGGCAAACCAAAAGACAAAAAGAATAAATAAAGCAACAGTTAGGGATAATACAATGGCAGTAAGGATAATTACAGATTCAGCAAGTGATATATCACAGGAAAAGGCAAAAGAATGGGGGATAACAGTACTCCCATTAAAAGTAAGATTTGGAGATGAAGAGTTCCTTGATGGGGTAACCCTTTCAAGCACCGATTTTTACAAAAAACTCGTGGAAACGGACGAGATACCAAAGACAAGTCAGATATCTCCATATGATTATTCAGAGGAATTTAGAAAGGCGGATGAAGCAGGGGATGAAATAATATATTTCAGCCTTTCTTCAGGAGTATCAGGATCATATCAGAGCGCATGCATAGCAGCGGAGGATTTTTCTGACAACATAAACATCGTTGATACCAAGCAGTTCTGTATCTCGGAATATATAATAGTTCAAAGGGCTGTGCAGCTGCGAGATCAGGGACTTAATGCTAAAGAAATCATAGATACCATAACACCGGAGCTTCAAAAAGCTCACGTTATCGCAGTATTTGACACTCTTGAATACTTAAAGCTTGGCGGAAGAATATCATCTGCTGCGGCTTTTGCAGGCAACATTCTTATGATCAAGCCGGTCATAACCATAGAAGAGGGTGTTGTTAAAGTAATTGGCAAGGCCAGAGGTTCCAAGAACGGTCACAATATGCTCATGGAGTTTGTCAAAAAAACTGGAGGCATAGATTTTGATAAACCAATATGCCTTGCTTATTCTGGTTTTTCAGATGAAATTCTCAAAAAATACGTGGAAGATTCCAAGGTGTTGTATGAAGGACAAGAGGATAAAATCCAGTATGCTGTAGCGGGAGCTACTATAGGCACCTATACAGGACCTGGAGCGATTGCCTTGGCTTATTTTGAAAAGTGATATTATTTAGTATAATTATTCACTCACGTATGATAAAATTAATTGTGAACTTACTGCGATATTTTGCAGGCAAACGCGGGTTTATTTCAGGAGGTTTCGTTATGAAATTTTACAGATGTGAGCATTGCGGCAATATTATTACTAAGCTTAATGATTCAGGTGTTCCTGTAGTTTGCTGTGGAGAGCCTATGAAGGAGCTTGTTCCTGGCGCTACTGATGGTGCATTTGAGAAGCACGTTCCAAAGGTTACTGTGGATGGCAGCAAAGTAATCGTGGAAGTCGGCGAAGTTGAGCATCCTATGATGCCAGAACATTATATCCAGTTTGTGTGTCTTGAGACAGACAAGGGATGTATGGTAAAGAACTTAAAGCCAGGCGAGAAGCCTTGTGCAGAATTTGTTCTTGCAAGCGGCGAGAAGGCAGTTGCTGCATACGAGTACTGCAATCTCCACGGACTTTGGGTGAAAGAAATTTGATCATTCAAAAATAATGTCTAATATATCATCGAAGGATATTTTGGTGTTAACAATCTGAAGTATCCTTGCTACTTCATCAAGCCTTGCGACCATACCTGTTACTTTCAGGTATTCGCCCTTGTGAAAGTAGACGCAGCTGATAATGCTGCCTTTTCTAATATCGTGCATTTTTTTATCGAGCTCTTCGAACATTTCCTCGGAGAGCTCGATTTTTGGTACTGTGATCTTTTCTTTTGCTCTCAGAGCCTCATCAAGTCCCTTGACAGCCTGAAATGGGAGGAACTGAGCAGCTCTTTTGTCAGGTGACATTTTCTGTCTAGGCATATTACGCTTTGTGTCCTCCAATCTGATTATTTCTATCTCGGGTAGTGGCGCCGGGTTCAAAGTTGAGCCCCTTCAAGATGGCATTTTTGCCAAATTTATTTTTTATCTCCAAAACAGCCTTCTGGACCTTTTTGTCCCTTTCTATCTCTTCAGGAGATACAAAGAAAGAGTACTGCATGAACTCTTCTGGAACAACATTGTTACTTACAATGTACATGCGCCTAATGAGGTAGTCCTTATTTACAAGCTGACTGTATAGCTTAGCAATCTCTGGAATCAGGATA
The DNA here is from genome assembly GCF_001858005.1 of Butyrivibrio hungatei. Lineage (NCBI taxonomy): Bacteria > Bacillati > Bacillota > Clostridia > Lachnospirales > Lachnospiraceae > Butyrivibrio > Butyrivibrio hungatei. The sequence continues at coordinate 1,164,120 of NZ_CP017831.1, forward strand.
AATGAGGCATTAGTCTCAGTATCCAGTGAAAAAGAGCCGTGAACTCCCGGAACAGGAGTATTCTTGGCGTAGCCTACAGACAGGGTAAAAGACTTGCTGACAAGCTCCTTGTCTACCATATCAAGGCACATTACGTCCATCATCTCCTTGGCGATAACGAGGCCTTCTTCAAAGGAATAGTCCTTCATAAGGACCTGACCCTGAGTGAGGGAGCGGGATTGTGAACTATAGTTCCTAATATCTGCAATAGTAGTAGATTCACGGCCCCAGGCGTGATCGATCAGGAGCTCTGCGTTTACACCAAATAGCTTATAGAGAAGATCCTCGTTGCCATGGGCAATATCCTTCATAGTCATCATGCCGTAGGTGGCAAGACGCTTGGATATTCCGGGACCTACGCGCCAAAAATCAGTAAGGGGGCGATGTTCCCATAGGGTCTCCCTGTAGCTCTTTTCATCAAGCTCTCCAATGAAATCAGGAGAGTGCTTGGCGGTGATATCAAGGGCAACCTTAGTAAGAAAAAGATTAGTGCCTATGCCGCATGTGGCACGAAGACCGAGAGTAGCGAATATATCATCAATGATAGTCTGACCCAATTGCCTTGCAGTCATGTGATACAAGGAAAGATACTCTGTTACGTCCATGAAGGCCTCATCTACGGAGTAGACGTGAATATCGTCCTTGGAAATATATTTGAGGTAAATGGCGTAAACTTCCGCCGAGTAATCCAGGTATTTTTGCATGCGGGGCGGAGCCATGATGTAATCAATTCCCTTTGGAATCTCAAAGACTCTGCACCTTCCAGGTATGCCAAGAGCCTTAAGAGCAGGAGAAACAGCAAGACAAATAGTCTTGTCGGATCTCTCAGAATCAGCTACGACAAGACGGGTAGTCATAACATCAAGGCCTCTTTCCACGCATTCAACAGAAGCGTAGAAGGACTTAAGATCTATGCATATGTAATTTCTTTCTTTTTCTGCGGCCATGCTTTAATTATATCGAACAAAAGTTCGAAATGTCAAATCCTCTTTCCTCATGGAAATTTGTGATACAATATTTGAAGGGGTTTTAGTATTCGTGTTGGAGGAGGACAAAATGCTTAAAGACGGTAAAATTTGGGTAGCAAATAATGAAAAAGGTGAGAATGTATTTCTTTTACCTAAGATGGCAAATCGTCATGGCCTTATAGCTGGTGCAACTGGTACTGGTAAGACGGTAACACTTAAGGTATTGGCTGAGAGCTTTAGTGACATGGGGGTGCCTGTATTTCTCGCAGATGTTAAGGGCGACCTTTCTGGTATGGTTACAGAAGGCCTTGATTCTGAGGATATGCAGAAGAGAATACAGAAGTTTGGCCTTGAGGAGGCTGGATTTAAATATCAGAAATATCCTGCAACATTTTGGGATGTATTTGGCAAAAATGGTATTCCGCTCAGAACAACTGTATCTGAGATGGGACCACTTCTTTTAAGCAGGATCCTTGGTCTTAATGACCTTCAAAGAGATATTCTTACGATCGCATTCAAGATCGCAGATGACAATAGTCTTCTCCTGGTTGATACCAAGGACTTAAAGGCTATGCTCAATTATATTTCCGAGAATAAAAATGAATTTGCAGCAGATTATGGAAACATCAGTCCTGTATCAGTAGCAGCTATCGTAAGAGCTATCGTTTCTCTTGAGATTGCAGGAGGAGATAAGTTCTTCTTTGAGCCAGCTCTTAATATCAGAGACTTTTTTACAACTGGCGAAGGTGGAAAGGGTATGATAAATATCCTTGATAGCACAAGTCTTATCAACAATGGAACTCTTTATGCCACATTCCTTTTGTGGATGATGTCAGAGCTTTTTGAGACACTTCCTGAGGTTGGAGATCTTGATAAGCCCAAGATGGTATTTTTCTTTGATGAAGCGCATCTTCTTTTTGACGATACACCAAAACTCCTTATGGACAAGATAGAGCAGGTTGTTAAGCTCATCAGATCTAAAGGTGTTGGAATTTACTTTGTGACTCAGAACCCAAGGGATATCCCAGATGGGGTTCTTGCTCAGCTTGGAAACAAGATCCAGCACGCACTTCACGCATATACTCCTTCAGATATGAAAGCTGTTAAGGCAGCTGCTGATTCCTTTAGAACAAATCCTGACTTCAAGACAGCAGACGTTATTCAGGAACTTGGAACAGGTGAAGCTGTTTGCTCATTCCTTGATGAGACTGGAACACCTACTGTTTGCGAGAGAGTATTTATCCTTCCTCCACAGTCCAAGATGGGCGGAATAGATGAAACTCTAAGGGACAAGGAGATAAAGGGAAGCGTTATGTACAGTAAGTATTACGAGCCCGAAGATCCTGATTCAGCTTATGAATTTCTTGAGAGAAAAGGCCTGGCTGACGCAGAGGCTTTACAGAAGGCAAAAGAGGAAGAGGCTGCAGCCAAGGCTAAGGCAAAGGAAGAAGCTGCCGCTTTAAAGGCAAAAGAAAAAGAGGAAGCCGCTGAAGCAAGAAAGAAAAAGCAGGCAATGAAGAGTGTAGGTAACTCCGTTGCAGGAACTGTGGGCCGCGAAGTTGGTAAGACAGTAGGCGGTAAATTTGGTAAGTTTGGGAAGACTTTAGGCGGAAATCTTGGTGCAAGCCTTGGAAGAGGTCTGTTGTCTACACTATTTAAATCATAATATATTCACACGAAAAACCAGCTTCTATATTATTATAGAAGCTGGTGTATTTTTGGGAGGAGGGGTTGTCCAGTGGGGAACCAGACAACCCGTGTATGAAAAAAAGTATTGTTGGGGGTTCAGAAGTTGTCCTTCTGATAGGTACTATATTACAATGTAACTGTTGCAAAATTGTGACTGAACTATAAAAGAAATATAATCATTTCTAAAATAAAAATTGGAGCATTAGAAAATATGTCAAAAAATAATCGCAAAAAAGTAAATAAGAAAAAGAAGAAATACGATCCAAATGGAGCATTTGGCCGCTTTATGCTGGCAATGATAATTCTGGGAATCGTAATTTTATTATTCATAAATGTTGCTCTTCCTATCGTAAAAGAGAAGTTTAAGAAAGCTGCAGCAGAAAAAACTGTTGATATCCTAAGTGAGAATATTGAGAAGATTGCTGGTGATAGCCCGGAAGCTCAAAAACTTACTGAAACTCTTGAGAATATGTCTGAAGAGGACAGAGAGACTGTTACTGAGATAGTAGCAGAGCATATGGATACAGAAACAGTTTCTGAAGTAATGGAATATGTAACTGATGGAGATCAGCAGGGGCTTATAGAATACGCTTCAGAAAATCTTTCTCCAGAAGAAGTAATGGAGCTCATGGAAATTTACGGAAAATACGCTGACTAAAGCGTGAAAAATGAATAATTATAAAAAATAATCCTATAACGCAAAAACACCCACGGGGGGACGTGAGTGCCTGCGATTTTCTTATGAGGGGGAGATAGTGATTATCTCTAAACGGCTTAGAGAAGTATTGCATCACTAACCTTGACTAATACTATAAACAGAAAATGTGTACAAAAAGTGAAAAAAATGTGGAAAAAAAGTATAAATATAATTTCTTTTCTTCATCGTATTCATTCGAATGTAATTTCCTTTCAAAATTGATTAAAAAACATAAATTTGAGGCTAGCACATCCTAATTATAATGATATTATGACTTATAAGGCGTAGTTTTGTTTTAAGAAAAGGAGGGCAAAATGAGCAGCATTTCATCAGTCGGTGGATACTCGAGTTACTCACCATACTCCACCATAGCAGCTGGCGGAACATACACTAGTGCTTCTCAGGGTGCTTCAGAGCTTGCTATTCAGGAAAAGACAGAGTCTCAGGTTCGTGGACTTGATGCAGGAAGTGAAAATCTTACTTCTGCAAAATCTGTTCTCAATATTGAGGATGGCGCGCTCGATGGTATTACTGATTATCTGCAGTCAATAAGAGAGCTTTCAGTAAAAGCTATGAATGGAACAATGTCAGATGATGACAAACAGTACATTCAAGATCAGATAGAGCAGTATAAGCAGGGAATAGAAGACATAGCTAATGGCACAACATACAATGAAAAGCAGCTGTTAAACGGTAAGACACAGGATATGTCAGTAGCTACAGACAACAATGGTTCAGAAGAAACTGTTTCTACTTACAATACAACATTAAAGGCTCTTGGAATTGAAGATTACAATGTTACAGGTGATTTTAATGTAAACGACATCGACAAAGCTCTTGAGAAGGTAACAGGCAATAGATCAAACGCTGGTGCACAGACAAACGGCGTTGAGCATGCACTTACTTACAATTCACATGCAGCTATGGAACTTAACGGATACCAGATGGACAAGGAAGAGGACAATGCGACAAAGGCTCTTCAGCAGCTTAAGACTCAGCAGGCACTAAATTCCTATCAGACTCTTTTACAGAAGAAAGAGCAGGAAAACAACGAAAGACAGTCACTTATGGTATTTGCATAATTTGTGTAATGAACATTATAGTGTGATGAGAATCTACGAAAATGTGATATAATTTTCGTAGATTCTTTTTTTATGTGTCTAAATGTTCGAAAAAACAATCTAACAAATATGTACGCCACAGACGGACATATGTTTTTTAGTCAAAGAAACTTGATCTATTTTAATCAGATAGAGCGATTTTAACCCCGTGTACTTGACATAAAGTAATCATTTCGTTAACATTATTGTTGTTGCATGATTATATGCGTGTATACAATCTTGAATTATTAGTGCAATGACGCACATTTACTGGCTGTCATTGCAATTTTTTTATAGGGTTTAGCGCGTTGAAGTTATGCAACTTTGAACCATGACAATGGTTCAAAAAAGATCAAAAAAATGGGTGGAGAAACTAGGGTATGAACACAAAGACACTAATGTACATTGTCAAAAGGATCTTTTTGGCAATAGTTACGATCTGGGTAGTCATCACGGTTACCTTTTTTGTAATGCACGCTGTACCAGGAGGACCATTCACTGGTGAGAAGGCAGTCACAGAGTCCGTTAAGGCAGCTATGGAAGCTAAGTACGGTCTGGATAAACCTCTTGGAGTACAGTATCTGACTTATCTAAAGGATGTTGTGACCAAATTTGAATTTGGCCCATCATTAAAACAACGAGGCAGAACAGTCAACGATATCATCGCTGATGGTATGAAGACATCTGTTAAGATTGGTCTTATTGCTGCGGTCATCGCACTTGCTTGCGGTGTAATCCTTGGTTCTATTGCAGCACTTCGCAGAAACAAGTTAATAGACAGGATCATCATGATCATTACAACGGCTTTCGTATCAATGCCATCATTTATCATGGGATCACTTTTACTGATTTTGTTTGCCATCAAGCTTGGAATCTTCCCGGCTAACGGAGCAGCTAGGAACGGTTTGGTACTTCCTGTGATAACACTTTCACTTTATCCAATGGCTTATATCACAAGGCTTACCAGATCATCAATGCTTGAAGTTTTGGGTCAGGACTATATCAGAACAGCTAAGGCAAAGGGTGTTTCAGGAATGAAGATAATCTTCGGACATGCTCTTAAGAATTCACTTATTCCTGTCATCACATATTTTGGACCGATGTTAGCGGGTATTACAACAGGATCACTTGTTGTTGAACAGATCTTTGCAGTTCCCGGAATCGGAAGAGCTTTTGTAAACAGTATCACAGGACGTGACTATCCACTTGTTATGGGCACAACTATCGTACTGGCAACACTTATCGTAATCATGAATCTTGTTGGAGACATCTTGTATAAGGTTGTTGACCCACGAATCACACTGGAATAATGAAGGAGAAATGACAGATGGATATCACAAAGTTAAGCGCGCAGGTTAATTTAGAAGATTTTAATCCTGCTACAGAAGATGAAAAAGAATACATGGTCCAGATGCGTCCTTCATCTACATTCTTTAAGGACAGCGTCAAAAGACTTCTTAAAAATAAAGTAGCAACAGTTTGCTTCTTTATCATAATACTTATTACTTTAGCAGCTATTTTGGTTCCAATATTCTGGCCATATTCATATGATCAGATGCTTGGAATGACACCGGGTAAACCGGTTGATAATTCATTCAATGATCTTAAGCCTTTTGAGTATGGCAGATCAGAGATCAGAAGAATGGAAGCTGGAGAGTCAGTTATTCCTCATATCTTTGGAACAGACTCACAGGGTAGAGATTACTTCATAAGAGTAGTGTACGGAACACGTATTTCACTGGCAGTTGGTTTCTTTGCCAGCATCATCGTTCTCATTATAGGTATGACTATCGGTTCTATCGCAGGTTATGCGGGAGGCAAGGTTGACCTTATCATAATGAGAATCGTAGATATCATCTATTCATTACCTGACATGCTGATGGTTATTCTTTTATCTTCGGTACTTAAGGTAGTAATGGAGGGAGCACTGGACGGAACTGTCCTTGCCAAGATTGGATCAAATATCATCAGTTTGTTCATTGTATTTGGTGTTCTGTACTGGGTATCAATGGCAAGACTTATAAGAGGTCAGATCTTGTCACTTAGAGAACAGGAATATGTACTTGCTTCTCAGGCTGCAGGTGCTAAAGGTAAATGGATCATCTTAAAGCACCTTATTCCTAACTGCTTCTCAGTAATCATCATTTCAACAGCACTTCAGATTCCTAGTGCGATCTTTACTGAGAGTTACCTTTCATTCCTTGGACTTGGTGTTAATGCTCCTATGCCTTCACTTGGCTCACTTGCTTCTGATGCACTTAATGGTATTTCATCATATCCATACAGACTGGTTATTCCAGCACTTGTTATTTCGCTGATAGTTCTTTCACTTAACCTTTTTGGTGACGGACTTAGAGATGCCTTTGATCCAAAGCTGGATACATAATTTGAGAGCAGAACTACATTAAGAATGTATGGGAGAAAAAAGATGAATTTATTAGAAGTAAGAGATCTGCATACCTCATTCTTTACTGATGCAGGAGAGGTTAAGGCAGTTAATGGAATATCTTTTGACCTGGATAGGGGAAAAGTACTTGGAATAGTAGGAGAGTCTGGCTCTGGTAAGTCAGTTACTGCATATTCAATAATGCAGATTTTAGCTGGAGCAGGCAAGATCGTATCAGGATCGATAAAGCTTGATGGACAGGAACTCGTTGGAGCTGGCGAGAAGGTTATGAAGACCGTTCGCGGCAATAAGGTGTCTATCATCTTCCAGGATCCTATGACATCGCTCAATCCTACTTATACGATCGGACATCAGCTTATGGAAGCAATCTTGCTCCATACAGATAGAAATAAAGAACAGGCTAGAGAAAGAGCAATCGAAATGCTTAAGCTTGTTAATGTAAATGAGCCTGAAAAGAGAATGAATCAGTATCCATACGAGTTTTCAGGCGGTATGAGACAGCGTGTAATGATCGCTATGGCTCTTGCCTGCGAACCGGATATCCTGATCGCTGACGAGCCTACAACAGCTCTTGACGTTACAATTCAGGCACAGATCCTTGACCTTATGAAGTCACTTCAGGAAGAACTTGGAATGGCTATCATCATGATCACACACGATCTTGGCGTTGTAGCTCAGATGTGTGATGAAGTTATTGTTATGTACGCAGGTTCAATCTGTGAGCAGGGAACAGCAGATGAGATATTCTACAATCCTTGCCACGAGTATACAAAAGGTCTTCTCCGTTCTATCCCAACTGAGGGAAAAGAGGGCAAGAAGCTCGAACCTATTGCAGGTACACCTATAGATCTTTTGAATATGCCAAAGGGATGCCCTTTTGCACCTAGATGCGATGCAGCTATGAAGATATGCCTCAGAGAAAGATGTGAGCGCATGCAGATCAATGATTTCCATGCTGCAGGCTGCTGGATGAATGTTAAAAAGCTTATGGAAGGCGGTGCAAAGTAATGGGTGATTCAAACGAAAAGAACCTTGTTGAGATCAAGCATCTCAAGGAATATTTCAATGTAAATGTTGGATTTTTTAAGACCAGACCACTTAAGGCGGTAGATGATGTTTCTTTTTCCATCAAAAAAGGTGAGACCTTAGGACTTGTAGGAGAGTCAGGCTGTGGTAAGACAACAGTTGGACGTACGATCCTTAATCTCTACAAGCCAACAGCTGGTGAAATCTGGTATGACGGCAAGCTTATTAAGTCAAATGAAGATATCAAGGAATTTAGAAAGAAAGCGACTATGGTTTTCCAGGATCCTTATTCTTCACTTAATCCTAGAATGACTGTATCGGATATCATAGGAGAACCTCTCGATATCCACAATATGTACAAGACTAAGGAAGAGAGAAGAGAGCGCATTCTTGAACTTATGAGTTATGTAGGACTTAACTCAGAGCATGCTTCAAGATATGCTCATGAATTCTCAGGTGGACAGAGGCAACGTATCGGAATTGCAAGATCTCTTGCAGTAAATCCGGAGTTTATTGTGTGTGATGAGCCTGTATCTGCTCTTGATGTATCAATTCAGGCACAGGTTATCAATATGTTTGATGAGCTTCAGGACAAACTTGGACTTACGTATTTGTTCATTGCTCATGATCTTTTGGTGGTGAGGCATATCAGTGACAGAATAGCTGTTATGTACCTCGGTAAAATGGTAGAGCTCGCAGATGCAGAAGAGATTTACAAAAACCCACTTCACCCATACAGTAAATCGCTTCTCTCTGCAGTTCCAGTTCCTGATCCAAAGATTGCAAGAGCAAATAAGCGAATCGTGTTATCAGGTGATATACCAAGTCCTTTAAATGCACCATCTGGATGTCCATTCAGAACAAGATGCCCATATGCAGATGAGCAGTGCTCATGCTCAATGCCAGAGTTTAAAGAGGTGTCAAAAGGACACTTTGTAGCATGTCATCACATGGAAAATGTCAACTAAGTCGTTAAAAGATGCAAGAGCATTTTTTATAAAAAACACTTTATTATCTTATAAGGAGGATAATTATGAAAAAGAAGTTATTATCAGTATTACTTGCTTCATGCATGGTCTTAAGCCTTGCAGCATGCGGTGCTTCTTCTGAGACACCTGCATCAAACGGCACAGATAATGCACAGCAGGCAACAGATTCAACAGAATCTGATGCAACTGCTACAGACAGCGCAGCAGCTGGAACAAACACAGGTGTTATCAATGTTTGTCTTGCTTCTGAGCCTGCTACACTTGATCCAGCACTTAACTCAGCTGTTGATGGTGCTACAATGATCAACCACCTTTTCTCAGGTCTTGCTAAGTGGGGACTTGATGCAAATGGTAATCTTGAGCTTCAGCCAGATTGCGCTGAGGAACTTGTAGAAGGTGTAGAGAATGAGGACGGAACAGTTACTTATACTTATACACTTAAGGATGGCCTTACATGGTCAGACGGACAGCCTGTAACAGCAGGTGATTTCGTATTTGCATGGAACCGTGCAGCAGGACAGGCTCTTGCAGCTGACTATGGTTACATGTTTGAAGTAGTTGATGGATATGCTGATATGTGGGCTGATGATGCTAAGGGCGACGAGACTCTTAACGTTAAGGCCATTGATGACAAGACTCTTGAAGTTACTCTTGTTAACCAGGTTGCATATTGGAATGAGCTTCTTGCATTCCCTACATACATGCCAGTTCGTGAGGATGTAGTTTCTAACGAGTCATGGGCAACAGATCCTTCAACATATGTTAACAACGGTGCATATGTAATGTCTTCTTGGGAGCATAACTCAGTTATCACTCTTACAAAGAATGATAAGTTCGTTGATGCTGACAAGGTTACAATGAACGAGATCAACTTCTACCTTTCAGACGATGCTAACAACCAGCTTGCTAACTTCGAGAATGGTGACTGGGAGTTCATCGACGACGTTCCTACAAACGAGATCGCATCTCTTAAGGACAAGTATCCTACACAGTTTGTAACAGCTGGTCAGCTTGGTACATACTATGTATGCTGGAACATCAACGAAGAGATTCTTCCTTCATCAAGCACACTTACAGGTGTTGAGAAGGCTAATGCTGAGAACGAGATCCGTAATGCACTTGCACTTCTTATCGACAGAAATTACATCGTTAACGATATTGCACAGGGTGGACAGGTTCCTGCTTCTTCATTCGTAGCTATGGGTCTTACAGATGCTGACGGATCACAGTTCTATCAGAATGCTGGTCCTGACAAGAGCATCACAGGTTACTATGATGTAACAGACGCTGCTTACGAAGATAACTGGACAGCAGCTATTGAAACACTTAAGAAGTACTACACATTTGATGAGTCTACACAGCAGTTTACAGACTTCCCAACTCTTACATACCTCTACAACACATCAGAGGGACACAAGGCAATTGGTGAGGCTATTCAGTCAACATTTGCTGGTATCGGTATCACAATGAACCTTGAGAATCAGGAGTGGGCTACATTCCTTGATACAAGAAAAGCTGGTAACTATTCAATCGCTCGTAACGGTTGGCTTGGTGACTACAATGATCCTATTTCATTCCTTGATATGTGGACAACAGCATCAGGTAACAACGATGTACAGTTTGGTAAGGGCGACAACGCAGATGTTAAGGCATACTCACTTGATATTACAGATCTTGGATATGACACAAAGGTAGAGAATGGAACATGGGCTGAGACATACGATGTACTTATCGGCGACATCAAGACTTGCACAGATACAAATACACGTTATGAGCTTATGCACAGAGCAGAAGACCTTCTTATGTCAACAGGTTGCATCTGCCCAATCTACTACTACACAGACCTTTACATGATCTCTGACAAGGTATCAGGCTTCTTCTCAAGCCCACTTGGATACAAGTACTTCATGTACTGCTCAGTAGCTGAGTAATTGGCTTCGCGGACGCATATTTAGAATCCGTAATATAGTGATTTGTTCACTCCGATAGATTTCGTAGTGATACATAAGACAATAATTAAAAGAGCTATGGTTTATTTCATGTTATTCAGAACATAAACCATAGCTCTTTTAATTATTGCCATGTATCTACTACAAAATCTAAATCGTTCACAAATCACTATATTTACGGATTCTAAATATGCTGTTCGTGTAGGAATACGATACTTAGTAATTGAGAAAAATGAAGGTAAGAATAACTAATAAATTTAGATTAAAAGTGGTGTATTTATTTGCGGGAAAAATAGAATAAATAGTACTCAAATTAAGTCCATTATAAAGAAAGTATGTGATATACTATAAAACGTTTGGGGAAAATTATTAATAATAAGAAACAATTAGTAAAGGTAAGAGCTAGGAATGAGTACACATTATAACGCGTTTATTTCGTATAAGCATGCGGACCTGGATAATAAGGTGGCAGCGCTTATTGAAAAGGATTTAGAGCGCTATCATATTCCGAAGAAATTACAGAAGAAAACGGGATATAAGAAGATTGAGAGAATCTTTAGAGATACGGATGAGCTCCCCATCACTAGTGATCTTAGTAGTACTATTGAGGAGGCACTGGCTAATTCAGAGTATCTGATCGTTTTGTGTTCGACTAATACACATCTTTCAACATGGGTTGAGAGGGAGATAGATATCTTTTTAAGAAATCATACGAGAGATCAGATATTTACTGTAATTGCAGATGGTGAGCCCCATGATGTAATGCCAAAGGTATTGCAGACAAGGGAAGTTGTAAGAACAACAGCTGACGGGCATGAAGAGACTGTTGTGGAGGATGTAGAGCCTCTTGCCTGTGACTACAGACTTAGCAGAAAAGAGGTTAAGTCTACTGAGGTTCCAAGGCTTGTTTCTGCCATGATTGGTTGTAATTACAACGAGCTTATGGACAGACAGCGTCAGTACAAGATGAAGAGACTGACTGCGGCTGCAGCAGCTGTTATGATGCTTTCTCTTGGCTTTGGCGGATATATGTTATATAGCAATCAGAGGATAAATGAGAACTACAGACAGGCACTTATCAATCAGTCCAGATATCTTGCTAAGGAGTCAGCATCTCTTTTAGACGATGAACAGAGGATTCCTGCTCTGCAGCTTGCTCTTGCGGCTCTTCCAAGTGAAGAATATCCTGATAGACCGGTTATTCCTGAGGCTGTAAGTGCTCTTTGTGATGCATCAGTTGCCTATCTTACAAGGACAGGGTCAAATATCCTTTCAGGTTGGGTGTACAAAATGCCTGATACTGTGGATAAGTTTGTTGTAGATCCTGATTCCACTTCGCTTGCTGCTCTAGATTTTAGAAACAATGTTAAGGTATGGAACAAGGATAATCACGAGCTTGTTTATGATTATGCATCCAATGATTTTGAAACAGAGGTTAGCGATATAGAGTATATTGCTGACAATAAGCTTCTCGTAAGAGGATCACATTATCTTAGATGCATCAATTCTAAGACTGGAGAAGAACTTTGGTATGTTGATGATCTAAGTGAAGATATTATCACAAGCAGGATTGTTGCTATTGATGATGAATACTTTATGATTCAGGATCTTAAAAATGTAATTTATAAGCTTTCTACTGCAAATGGTCAGGTTGAAAAAACATATGAGCTTCTTGTAGATAATGAAAAGCAAGAAACTGCTGGACTTACAGGAGCGGTCATATCACCATCAAAGGATAGAATTGCGTTTCTTTCTAAGATTGGTGAAGATGATAAAGGGGTTATTGTTATATGGGACTATGTAAATGAGGAATTCTCAGTATTTGATATGACAGAAATTGATACCTTTGACGATGACGATTATCTTGATAATCTCTACTGGGTAGATGATGAGCATTTATGCGTTTCTTGTGATACATATGATGATTCGGTCACCAATTCAAGTTATCTGAATATGCGTACTTATGCTATAAATCACACTATTTTGTATTGCATTGATCCTAAAGAAATGACACTTCTTTGGAAAAATGAATTTGAGTATTCTGATCTAGTGATCGATGATGGTTTTGTTAAGGTTCCGTATTGTCATGGTGTTGCTTACTATGAAGGGAATGTCTGCAATATCATGGATATTGATACTGGTGAAGTACTCTTTTCACACAATGTTAACGAGCCATTTGTTTGTATGAGAAGTTCTGATACTTATCCTTTTGGTATTACAGCTAATGGTGGAATGACAGATGTAAATGATACGCAAGGCAATGATGTAGTACAGGTAATGTACTATTTTGCAGATGATATCAAAAAAGCTGTGTTCAACAGGGGAGTTTATCTGAATCAGTATAGCAGCAACGAGATAATCTATTATGAATCAGATGTGCGTGATGATAACTGGCAGATGTATGAGGATGCGCCTGTTACATCTGGATCGCATCAGGATTATTTATATGATGACAAGATCCTAAGTTTGGTAAAAGAAAATGGAATCTATCTTAGGGTATATGATCCAAATAATAAAAAGCTTATAAATGAAATTGAAGTAAATAAGGATGAATCGCAGTACTATAATATAAATATTTTAGGCCTGAAAGGTGATCAGGCTTATGTTAGCAGCTGGATCGATCACAATTATAATGTTTATACAGTTAATGTAATTACTGGTGAAGTAACTGGAAATACTTTAATTAGTGATGGTAGCTCTTATTCTGAGCCACTTGTATCTTATTCAGATGGAAAGCTTGCGGTTTATTATATAAGTGCAGGAGAAACAATCTATATATATGACATTGCTCAAAGTGATGTCACTGGAGAATATCCTTTTGTTGAGGAGGGAAGCAAAGGATTCAGTTCAAAGAATCTCATTAGATATGATGCTGAAAGCGGCTATGTATATGTGGGAGGAACTAAGGATTATCTGATAAATCTTGAAACAAAGGAAGCTAGAGAAGTAGCTTTACCTGATAACTGGGATGGAACTGACGGAATAGTAATTGATTCCAAGAACCAAAGAGTTATTACTTCAGATGAAGATACAGTACTTGTCAGAGATTTTGATGGTAATACCATTTTTGTGATAGATGGAATAAAAGTTAAATTCTTTGACCCTTACGTTTATAACCCTACTGGAAACATAGAAGATGCTTATCTTTTAATAGCTTTTACCGATGGCAAACTTAACAGATATAGCTATGTAGATGGTAGTTATGTTGGATATAACAAGATCTACGAAGTAACGATTTATTCTGACGATAAGCACAAAGCAAGCTGGTATGTTGATTCTGCAAACAACTCTTTATATGTGACTACAAGAAATATGACCGACATAATTGATACAACTGAATGGATCAAAATCAGATCTATTCCATATAGTATCGGTTATCATGCAGGATCTGATAGTTTTGTTGTATACTCAAATGATGAAGATAGAGAGATGCATCTTGGCTATTTCAAGCGATATACTCTTGAAGAGCTCATTGAGAGAGGACGTAAGATGCTTGATGGTATTGAGATGTCTGAGGATTTTAAAGCTACCTATGGAATAGGTTAATATAAAAGCTTTATGTGGAGGAAATTATGGAAAATGAAAGATTGAAACCGATGTTATTTACTGTACTTAAAGGGTACACAGGCAAGCAGTTTGTTACTGACCTGATCTCAGGTATCATTGTAGCGATCATTGCACTGCCTCTTTCAATTGCCCTTGCCCTTGCTTCTGGCGTTGGCCCACAGGAAGGTCTTTACACAGCAATTGTTGCTGGATTTATCATCTCTTTCCTTGGTGGTAGTAGAGTACAGATTGCAGGTCCTACAGCAGCTTTTGCAACTATAGTTGCAGGAATCGTTGCTACAAAGGGCATGGAAGGACTTGCACTTGCAACTATATTTGCCGGCATTTTGCTGATACTTATGGGCGTGTTCAAGCTTGGCTCACTGATCAAGTTCATCCCATACACAATTACAACCGGCTTTACTGCAGGTATTGCCGTTACTATTGCAATTGGCCAGGTAAAAGACTTCCTTGGTCTCACATACCCGGCTGGAACTACAACAATTGAGACAGTAGATAAGGTTAAGGCTATTGTTTCAAATATTGGAACACTTAATATCTGGGCTTTAGTTGTTGGACTTGTTTGTCTTGCGATCCAGATCGTATGGCCAAAGATCAACCAGAAGATCCCTGGTTCACTTATTGCGGTAATCGTTGGAATACTTATGGTTAAATTCCTTGGACTTAATGTGAATACAATTGGTGATCTTTATGAGATAAGTGGAAAACTTCCTACTCCTCATATTCCAGCATTTGATTTTAGGACTATCCAGTCTGTAGCAGGTGATGGCTTTACAATTGCAATCCTTGCTGCAATTGAATCTCTTTTGTCTTGCGTAGTAGCAGACAGCATGATCGATTCCAAGCATAGATCAAATATGGAGCTTGTAGCTCAGGGCGTTGGTAATATTGGTTCAGCTTTGTTTGGTGGTATTCCAGCAACAGGTGCTATTGCACGTACAGCAGCTAACATCAAGAATGGTGGTAGAACTCCTGTCGCAGGCATGATCCACTCTATCTGCCTTGTTCTTGTGCTCGTAGTACTTATGCCTTTTGCAGCACTTATTCCAATGCCAACTATTGCATCAATTCTTTTCATGGTTGCATATAACATGTGCCAGTATAAGGTATTTACTCATCTTGTAAAGACAGCACCAAAGAGCGATATCATTGTACTTGTAACTACATTTATCCTTACAGTCGTATTTGATCTTGTAGTAGCTATCGAGATCGGTATGGTTCTTGCCTGCCTTCTCTTCATGAAGAGAATGAGCGAGGAGTCAAGAGTTCGCGGCTGGAAATACTATGATCCAGAAGATGATCCAGACGGACCTGGACTTAAGGATATTCCTAAGCATGTAAGAGTTTATGAGATCAGTGGACCTATGTTCTTTGGTGATGCAGAGCAGATTGCAGAGATCAGCTTCAAGGAATTCACAAGAGCTCTTGTAATCCGTATGCGTGGTGTACCAGCTATCGATGCAACAGCTATGCACTCATTTGAGCAGCTCTACGAGAAGTGCAAAAAGAACAATGTTCAGCTTGTTTTTTCTCATGTAAACGAGCAGCCTATGAACACCATGGAAAAAGATGGTTTCGTAGACCTTGTTGGCCGTGAAAACTTCCAGCCACACATCGACGATGCATTGAAGAGAGCAGCTGAGATTTGATTTAAGATCATATGGATGACAGCGAGGGAAAGACATGAATAAGATTGAGTTACTTTCAGATTATCCATATTTGTATGAGACACACATGCACACTTCTGAGGGAAGTAAGTGCGGTATGTGTCCGGCAGAAGAAATGGTGAGAGCATATAAGGAAGCAGGATATGCTGGAGTTATGGTTACTGACCATAACTGGGGAGGTAATACTGCGGTAGATAGGAATCTTCCTTGGGAAGAGTGGCTTGATAAGTTCTTTATGGGATATCATAATGCCAAGGCGGAAGGCGATAGGATCGGACTTCCGGTATTTCTTGGATATGAGGCTACACAAGGTTGTGGTCATGATTTCCTTATTTATGGATTTACTATTGATTGGATGAAAAAACATCCAGAACTTCGAGAGGCTGGAATTCCTGAGCAGTATGAACTTATTCACTCAGTTGGCGGAATGGTGATAAACGCTCATCCATATAGAGAAGCTGATTATATTGATGAAGTGCTTACTTTTGAACAGTACGCAGATGGCATAGAGATGTTTAATGCTGGGCACCTTCCTCACAGAGAGGGGGCAGCAGATCACAGCATTTGGAATGAGAAGGCTGTTAAACTTGCTAACGACAATAATCTTCCTGGAACTGCAGGATCTGACCAGCACAGTACAAGTCTATTTGGCGGAGGTACAGCATTTAGAACACCGCTTAGGTCCATAGAAGATTATATGAACAGGATAAAGAATCATGAAGATTACGTTCTTACTGATGGCAGACATTGGTACGATAATCGTGGACATATGATCAAATAAAAAGAAAGGCTAATGTGATCAAGATCACATTAGCCTTTTTATTATGCGTTCTGCTGTTTGTACTGTTCGTTCTTGTTTTCTAACATCTGGATGTAATTTGGACTGCTCCAGATGTTCTCAATATCTTTTTTGTATAAGACATCTGTATGCCAGATATCTGAGCCGCAAACCTTACATGTGTTAGTAACTTCTACTTCATTACCGCACTTTGGGCAGCTGATGTAAAGGCAACGACCATCGATTCGTGTAGGAGAGATGGTGATATCTTTTACAGGGCCTCTTGATAAGATGATCTTTTTGGCTTTGCCAGTAGCGAGATAATCAGCAAGCTTTTTGATTCCAAAGCCTAAGGCTAATCCGATAACACCTGCGACAGTGATAATTTTAGAATCTGTCTGGTCTACGGCTGAAGATGAAGTGAAAAGATAGAAGATTCCAAGAATAGTACATGGAATTCCGATGGCCACTAAAAAGCCTCCGATCCAGCTTAGAAATGTGCAGGCTGGTGCGTGTGCGTACTTTTTGTAACGCATGACAGTATACATATTTTTTTCCTCCCAATATAAGCGTTTTGTATCAAAAATAAACTAATGGATATTTTAACAGACTGAACAAAGATTATCAAAGTCTGAGCGACAGCTATAAGAGAATGCTCATGCAAGAGCCATATGAGAAGCTTGCTCTTCTGACGATACTTCTTGTTGAGAGCATGGAGGGGATACATGCGCATAGCCCCAGAGGTGTTTATGCGTATAACACCTACAAGAAGAGCTAGTGAAAAACATTATCGTAGACTTGAAGAATATGCTCCAAGAAGTGGAACTGTACGGGCCCTGAGGTTGACTGAAAAGCAATATGCGGGAATAGTAATGTTATCTGGAGAAAATGATTATCAAGAGAAAATTGTAGGAAAGAACTGTCTGATAATGTTATAATGCTAAACATGAATGGGAATCTTGTAGTGATTAGAATCGATATATTGTGTGTTTATTTTTATAAACTACAGAATGTACTACAAATACGAGGGTCAATTTTTTGCCCCTCGTTCAACATAATAGTGTGATATAAGTACACTAATATTTTTGATATATAGTTTTTGAAAGGAAATAACAAATGAAAAAATATAGAAATATAATTATAGTCTTGTCTGCGACATTATTTATAGGCACAGCAATCATGGCAATGAATAGTGTAGACACCTACGCTGTTACTGATTATGACGGAAATGGGATCATTACTCACGATGAGAAAAAGAGATATTACTTGGAGGTGTATGGTGTTGATATGGATGCTCCTAATGCTGTCGAGCAAATGCAAAACGCTATGAACACGTTAGGTGAAAAATATAATACAAACAACACTGAAACCCTAAACTCTACTAAAGAAACTCAAAAACAAGAAACACACACTCATTCCTACACCGCTACTGTTACTAAAGAGCCTTCTTGCACTGAGGCGGGCGAAATAACCTACAAGTGCTCTTGTGGTGATAGCTACACAGAAGTAATTGCTATGAAGCCACATGATTATGAGTCGTCAGTAACAAAAGAACCCACTTGCACTGAAACAGGTACAGAGACCAAAGTCTGCAAGAACTGTGGTGACACAATAGAGTCGGTGCTCCCCGCACTTGGTCACAAGGCAGGGGATTGGGTAGTAGAAAAAGAACCTACTTGCGCCGAAGAAGGACGCAACGTTAGATACTGTACCGTCTGTGGTGAAGCGGTTGAGACAATGATAGTCGATAAACTTCCTCACACCGAAGGTGGGTGGGAGATCATTCAGAAACCTACACTCACCAAAACAGGCTTAAAGGTGATAAAGTGTACCGAATGCGGTGAAATCCTACAGGAAGAAGAAATCCCTGCTAACACAACCTTACTCTACATACTTATCGGAGCAGGTATTGTGGCTTTGATTGGTGTTATTGTGGGAATTATCGCTTACAAGCGAAGACACTAACAGTCCACAAATACGAGGGTCAATTTTTTGCCCCTCGTTCAACGGAATATCAAGAAGCTAGAAAAATGGAAGAAGTTTCCTAGAAAAATGGAATAAAGTGCAAGAAAAATGGAGCTTTTTAGCTAGAAAATTGGAATAACTGGCTAGAAAATTGGAATTTGGCGGTATGGAAATGGTAAAAAGCCATGAAATACCGCTATTTTTATGGAGTTTTTGGAAGCACTATAAAATGTGCAGAAAAACATTTAGAAACACAATATTTAGTTAGAAAAAAATAAATTGATTTTATTTGAGCTAGAAAATTGGAATGTATAAATGTTTTTGGCTAGAAAATTGGAATGAATTTGGATAGAAAAATGGAAGATTATTTATTGCTAACGAAAACCTTTGAAAAGCCATAAACAAATACGAGGGTCAATTTTTTGCCCCTCGTTCAACTTCATCTGAATCTAATTAACCATACCCTTTCTAACCATAATACATAAAGATATGATGCAACATAATGCATAGGCATAGCAAGGGATTTGATTTAAAAATTTATAGAACTAATTTTTCAATGTAAACGCAACACCGTGTTCGATTTACTATGATGGGAACCTTCTGTTGCATTTAATCTGACATTACTATCTATAACTAATACTTGGTATAGAATCCTAAATAGCTGACTAATTGATAAAATATAGGGTTTATGCTACTATAATAGCATAAAGTATTTAGTAAATTTATTCATTTAATAACTGAAAAAGTGGTATTGTTGGAGCTGTAGAAAGATAGACAAATGTATATCTTACTATGGCTTTTGTAAGCTTTGGACGGTATTGATAAAATAAGAAGCTCTGCTATAATACAGATATATTATTTTGAGTTATATTTCAGCTACACAATTACTATGTGAGCAACTTCGTTTAATATCGACAGCGGATGACTCATGGACGATTCTGTACTGGGCGAAGAATACAGGTTTCATCTTTGCAGAGCAAAAAGTGACGCTAAGAAAAGAACTGTTCCGTTTTTATCGAGTTCTAATTATTACATACTTAAAAATGATTTGAATGAGATGAAATGGAGGAAATAGAATACAGGTTAATCGCCTGAAGAATAACTATTAGTTATCAAGTAGGGCGAGGTTGACCTCCCCTATTTTGATATATAATTCAATTTAGGGAAGGAGGAAAGCCAGATGAGTGAGGTGATACAGATGGCAAAAGCACAAGAAGTTCATTTCTACAAACCAAACATGGGTGCATTACGAGGCAAAATTGGCGAGAGTATTTTGGAGACAATTCGCAACACACCAAGACCTGATCATTCTGCGCTAAAAAAAGAGGCAGATGAATATTTAAAGGCTCGTATGGCTGAGAAAAAAGCATGAATCCAAATTTTTATGATCTGTACGAATGTAGGCATTTATGTAAAAACGATATTGATAAACTCCACGAGTTTACCGTGCGAAAAGATGGTGGAAATTTAGCCAATTACTTAGACTCTCAAGCTATTTATGATGAAGAGGAGCATAATGCAAGAGTTTACCTTGTTATTGATAAGGAAACACAAGAAATTGCTGGCTATTTTGCACTTAAAGCTGGATTTGTCGCAGTACATGCAAAACGCAATCTTTTCTCAAAAGAGTTTGATTCTGTTCCTGGTGTTGAGTTAGCAAACTTTGCTGTTAACTCATCTTATATACAGAATCACGAAAACAGAAAAGGTTTAGGTGCTGCAATGTTTGAGTATTGTATTCTACCGATTGCAAGACAAGCTCAAGAAATAATAGGTATAAAATTTATCTATATTTTTGCCTTGCCTTATCAAGCACTGATTAAACGATATGAAACATATGGTTTTGCACGTTTAAATAAGTTGCAAGAACGCAATACTCACCTATTAATTCGCCCAAGATATGACGAGGGCTGTACTTTCATGTATCAGACACTTTAATGTATTCTAAAGCAAAAGAGATTCTGTCAGTTGACAGAATCTCTTTTTATTTCTCGTATTTTTACCAAATACTCATATAGACGTATATTTCGGTCATCTTTCCTCACTATACTGTTCTCTATATAGATACCTACATTGTCTATAGCCGTTTCAGGTAACAATCCTTTATTGTCTAACGCAACAGAAGCCCTTGATATCAATGCCATTGACGAAAATGGACGAATTTTTGATGTGGAAATACAGCGAGCTGACAAGGGTGCTGTGGCTGAAAGAGCAAGATTCAACAGTAGTATCATTGATGCAAACCAGCTCAAGAAAAAGCAAACCTACACTGATCTAAAAGAAAATTTTGTTATTTTCTTTACAGAAAATGATATTCTAGGTGGCAATCTGCCGATATATCATGTAGAAAGAGTTATCCAGGAAACAGGAAAACTTTTCAATGATGGAGAACATATCATTTACGTGAATGGAGCCTATCGTGCTGATACCCCGCTAGGAAAACTGGTACATGATTTTAACTGTACAGAAGCGAAGGATATGTTCTACAAAGAACTTGCGGAACGCGTCAGATACTTCAAAGAAACTGAGAAAGGAGTGGAGGCTATGTGTAAGACAATGGAAGTAATGAGAAATGAAGCAGCTGTTCAAGCATCAATACAAACAGCAAAGAGTTTTGGTGTGACGAACGAGAAAATCGTGGAACATTTGCTTTCCACATATAATTATCTCAGTGAAGATGAAGCTATAAGACTTGTTGAGGATTTCAACGAGGACTAAAGTCACTATAACGAAGGAGCGCTCACGATGGTGAGCGCTTTTTTGTTAGTTTTTCCAAATTAATGTTTACCGTTTACGACATCTTTAAGGACCTTACCAGCCTTAAATTTAGGAACTGTAGCAGCTGTGATCTTAATAGATGAACCTGTCTGAGGATTTTTACCTGTTCTAGCGGCTCTTTTAGCTGTTTCAAATGTTCCAAAACCAATAAGCTGAACTTTGCCTTTCTTTCAAATACGAGGGTCAATTTTTTGCCCCTCGTTCAACAGAAGATACGTTTAAAAAGGCGCAAAGTGCCGTTCAATTTGGAGAAAAAGAATGCTATAACTGGATGCAAAAAAGGACTTGATGTTTCTATGACGCTTAGATTAAACTCCTTACTGGTTTGTCCAGTAAAGAGGGTACATATCATTAGAATAGCACAGCTCTTTTTTCTTACAAAAAAGAGGAAATGCTATGGGTGAAATTAGAATACACCTTATAAATAATAAAAGCTAAAGCCGGGACATACGTCAAATACGGTGGTATTTTTCAGTCCTAAATAAAAAATTTAAAAAAATGTATTGCTATAACTCGACACTTATTAATATATTGAAAATATAAAAAAGAAAGGAAAAAATAAAATATGAAAAAAAAAGAAACAATAGAAGCGCTAATAAATATGTGGACTTCCCCGGTGATTGAAAAAGAGGATGGAACAAAAAGCATTGTTGTTCATGTTTCGGATGACGGCAAATATTGTGGAATTCAGCTTCCTGAAGTTCATCTAGTATATAATAGTGGCTTTGTAAAAGAAGATTTTAGGGAGATTTTGGAACTTATTGATTCAGAATATGACTCGTTATGGTTTGAAGCAGAAAACTGCGATCCCGATAGTGAACGAAAAGATGATTTGGTTCTTTCTTGTTTGGTGTGATATATTACTTAGGCCATGAACTAATTAAAGTTAGTTCATGGCCTAATTTTAATTATTCTGTTTTTGGGAGCAATTACAATGTTAGATAATGATATCTATGTGAATCATTCGGAGCTAAGATTTTACATCAGCACAAGAAGAATTATTATTCATTTGATTCTCCTTATCAAACACGGGGACCAATTTTATGACCCTCATTCAAAACTATCATTGATTACATCTATTCATATTCTTCCTGTTGTTTTTTGCCACAGAAAGCTGATGTAGGCCGAAGCTTTAGTATATTCTGGTCGGATTCTGGAATAACTGATTGCTGTGCTTCTTCTTTTTAATGCTTTTGCTTCTATTTTTATATCTTTATTAACTACAAATTCTCAAATGAATATCGTTACTCATATTCAGTCCATTTCTGCTTTATTATATATGTTATTTCATCATAATATAAGCATGTCCAAATACGGAGGTCATATTTCTTGCCTTGTTCAACATAGCAAGTGAAAAAAGAGCCTTCTTTGTGGGGGAATTCAAAAGGTGCCTTTGGGGAAATATGTCAAAAATTTGAGATAATTGGTCTGAAAGAGCAAAAAATACATATCTCAGACCAAATATCTCAAAAAAATGGAGATATTTGGTCTGAGTAAATGCGAACGTCAAGTTTCTACCCTTGTTTAACTCAGTGCTTCATCTTACTGATTTAGTAAAATACAAACGGTTAATCGAGAGAATCCATGAGTTTTTGTTGATTAATATAGTAATAAACTAGTACTATATAAAGGCATTATTTTGGAAGGAGTTTGGAGATGAATAACGGGGAAAAGAAAGGTTTTATATGGTGCTTTTTACTGGCAGGAGTATTTATAGTCCTTGGAGCATGGTACTACATTTCAATGTGGGGGAATATTGTTAATGCCTATAATGACAGCTTTGAAAACTATGATACGGTTCTTGCTGAGAGAAGTGTTGATGAGTCAATAAATAACTATTATGAACTTGATATAGATGCTTCCTTTGGATGCTTTGCCACTGAGACCAAAGATGGAGACGTTGATAAAGCCTATTATCTTGTGTGGTTAAATGATGATTCTATTGCAGCTGTCGAGGTTAACAGAAAAGCAGACATTACTGAACTTGATAGAATCGTAGATGAGACATGGGCATATCTAAACTACGAGTCAGATACTCTTTCAAAGGATAAGTTCTCTGGAACAGTAAAGGTTACAAGCTTTGGCGGTAATCTTCATACTATGTACAGACAGACTCTCGATGAGATCGGAATCACTGATGAGAACTATGTTATAAGAGATATTCTTTTTGATTATTCTGAGGGCAGGATCATCAAGCATGATTCTATTGTATTTGGCGTTTTTGGAGTAATTGGAATTGCCATGCTTATTTTCTTTATCGTAGCGGCAGTTTTACCAAACAAAGGAAAGATTTCAGGCACAGCTCTTTTACATGAAAAGATGGACCTTGTATCTTACAAGCATGCAAAGGAAAGAATTAAAAATCCGGAGATCAAGGCAAGTTATAAGAAATTAAAAAGAGCGATGATCCTTTGGTTTACACCAGGAATACTTTTGCTGTTAATACCAGGTTGTCTCTACGCTTACACAGCCCATGCTAATAAAGCAACTGCAGCAGAAGATAGACAGGCACAATATGATCTTGCTGATTCTAATAAAGTTAACCAGGCAAAAGAGAATGAGACAGCCCAGATCACTCTTACAAAGGTGCCATCACTTATCTTTTCTGAAAATGATGAGACATACTACATTCTTGATTACAATGGATTTTATTTTGTGGCAATCATAGATAGCAATGACTTCAACAAGATTCGCCATGAAATAGATGAAAATGGAAAATATACTCTCTATGGCTTTCTGCAGGAACCATCAGATGGAGCCAAGAATAAGGCTTTAGAGTATGTAAATGAGATTACTGGAAAAGAGCATCAATATAGCGAATATGATCAGCTTCTTGGAAAGTACGCTCTTAACGTAGAAGAGGATTACGCTGGCGTTGGCGTTCCTATTGAGAAGATAAAGAACTTCATGATAGGCGCTGCGATATTTATCATATGTTCATTTATCTTTGGATTTAGTGCCCTTTCTAAATATAGATATATGGTCACTAGCATGAGACATTTGAGCGATATGGATTATGAGCAGATGGAAAAAGAGCTTGAGAGCGCAAATGTAACAAGATATCCTCAGAACCTTATTTTTACTGAAAACTATCTTGTACATCTTCATTCATCATCAATCTATAGAGACTCAACTGACAAAGAGAGTCTGGTATTATTTACCAAGTACAGCGACATTAAATGGATATATCCATCAAACAGATCCATGAACGGAACTGTGACTAATTATGGAATTGCGGTTTATGGACCACAGATTGGAACCTGCAATATCTTAAGCCTTCCAACAAGTGAAAAGGATGTTCAGATCATAAATGGAGTCATAAACCATCTTCTTTCAAAGTGTCCACAAGCATTGTTTGGATATAACGATGAGAACAAGCAAAAGCTAGGAATGTGATTACTTTTTTGCTTTATCACAAAAAAGTAATTGACAGTACGTTCGCGCCGTTAGTATAATTTTTCTAAATTAAAAACTTTTGAAAACCGATGAGACGGGAAGATGCGAAAAGGGCACTCACAGAGAGTCCGGGTAGGTGCGAGCCGGGCAGAACGCTGATTTGCAAATGGTCCGTTGAGGGCATAGCGAAAGGTTTTTTACCCAGTAGCCTATGACGGTATGGCTGCCGTTACCAGCCGGGGATATGTTGGTATCCTTAAGAGCGTGTGTATGACACAAATAGAGGTGGCACCACGGGTATACTTTAATTACTCGCCCTCAGTAAAACAATTAGTTTTACTGAGGGCTTTTTGTATTGTCAAAAAAGGAGGCATGTATGATCCAGACATCATTAGAGGAAGTAAAGAAAATAGCTGAAGGCGGCAAATACAGACTGATCCCAGTCATCAGAGAGATCTTGTCTGATGTGGCAACGCCTGTGCAGGTCCTAAGGAAGTTAAAGAACGTAAGTGACCATGTGTTTTTGCTTGAAAGTGTTGAGGATTCAAGACAATGGGGCAGATATTCATTTCTTGGCTACAATCCCACATTAGAGATTTCATGTAAGGGAAAAAAGCTATTGGTAACTGATGAAAATGGAGTACAGACCTCCATGGATACAGATAGTCCAAGCTCCTATATCAGGAAGCTGGTTGAAGAAAACAAAGCTCCAAAGCTTAAGGATTCTCCTACATTTACAGGCGGTCTTGTGGGTTATTTTTCTTACGACTACATGCAGTATGCAGAGAAATCCCTTCATTTCAAGGCGCAAAATGACTATGACTATAATGATCTTGATCTGATGCTCTTTGATAGCCTTATCTGTTTTGACAACTTTAAGCAAAAGATCCTTTTGATAGCCAATGTGAAGGTTCCATCAGCAGATAATTGTGAATTTGAAGAAGCCTATGACAGAGCAGTTAAAAAGCTGGATGAAATGCAGGATCTTATTTTACATGGAGAGATGAAAGATGTTGAAAAAGGAAAGCTTCTTTCAGAAATCAAGCATGTCTTTTCAAAGGAAGAGTATTGTCAGAAGGTGGAGAAGGTAAAGGAGCACATCATAGAAGGTGATATTTTCCAGCTTGTTTTATCAAATCCCATGGAGGCTGATTTTGAGGGAAGCCTTTTTGATACCTATAGGATATTAAGGACCACAAACCCTTCTCCTTACATGTTCTATTTTTCTGGTGATACTGAGATTGTAGGAGCTTCACCAGAGACTCTGGTTAAAGTAGAAGACGGCGTTATCAGAACGTTCCCGCTTGCAGGTACAAGGCCAAGGGGAGCAACCTTTGAAGAGGACCAGGCCTTGGAAAAAGAGCTTCTTGCAGACGAAAAAGAAAGAGCTGAACACAACATGCTGGTGGATCTGGGAAGAAATGATATTGGAAAGCTTAGTGAGTTTGGAACTGTTGAAGTGGAAAAGTACATGGAAATTGAGAGATACTCACATGTCATGCATATTGGATCATCTGTTAAGGGCAGGCTTTCAGATAAGTTTACTGCAATTGATGCAATAGACAGCGTGCTTCCGGCAGGAACTCTTTCAGGAGCTCCTAAAATAAGAGCCTGCGAGATCATAGATGAACTTGAGGGTATTAAGCGTGGAATCTACGGCGGAGCCATTGGTTACGTCGACTTTACAGGAAACCTTGATACCTGCATTGCCATCAGGCTTGCCTACAAGAAAAACGGCAAGGTCTTTGTAAGGAGCGGAGCAGGGATCGTAGCAGATTCTGTTCCGGAAAAAGAGTTTACAGAGTGCGTAAACAAGGCAAAGGCAGTAGTCAATGCAATCAAAGATGCCTGCGAATGTAGCGATTAAAGAAAGGGAAAGCGACTATGATCTTGATAATTGATAACTACGATAGTTTTACATACAACCTTTTTCAGCTGATCGGAACCATAACTCCAGATATAAAGGCAGTCCGTAACGACGCTTATACGGTAGATGAGATAAGAGATATGGATCCAAGTGCCATAGTTCTTTCACCAGGACCAGGCAAGCCTTCTGAAGCGGGCATCTGTGAGGATATAGTAAAAGAGCTGGGAAAAGAAATACCAATCCTTGGAGTTTGCCTTGGACATCAGGCTATCTGCGAAGCCTTTGGAGGGACAGTTGATCATGCAAAAGAGCTTATGCATGGCAAACAGTCTGAGGCAGAGCTTGATACAGAATCTGTTATGTTTAAGGACCTTCCAAAGAGAGCAAAGGTTGCAAGATATCATTCACTGGCTCTTTTACCAGAGACTCTTCCAGAGTGCCTCAAAGTCACAGCTACTGCCGATGATGGTGAGATCATGGCGGTAGAACACAAGGATTATCCTATATACGGACTTCAGTTTCATCCTGAATCAATAATGACGCCTGATGGTCTTTCAATGTTAAAAAACTTTGTGTTAAAAACTAAAACAGATTAAAGTTTGTACTGGAAGAGAAGCTGTGAATGATAATGGTAAACTGAATATTTTTGATTGTCGTACCACAATATGTGGTATAATAAGATAACAAGTCATACAAATAGAGGGGGACCTACGCATGAAGAAGATCTACGTACTGGACACCAACGTTTTGATTCAGGCACCACACGCCTTGAAGTGCTTTGATGATAACGAGGTCGTTCTTCCGCTGGTAGTCTTGGAAGAGTTGGACGCCCACAAGAGAGATGAGGGCGAGAGAGGAGCAAATGTACGTGAGGCGATCAGAATCCTCGATCAACTAAGGGGAGCAGGCGATCTGGTTGCAGGTGTGAAGCTCGACAATGGAGGACTTCTTAGAGTAGAAAAGAACTTTAAGGATGTGGAGCTTCCAAAGGATATGGCAGACTATAAGTCTGACAATCGTATCCTGAAAGTGTGTAAGGGACTTAGTGACAAGTCCAAGGAACAGGTAATTCTTGTTACCAAGGACATTCTGATGAGGATTAAGGCACAGCTCCTTAATATCAGATCAGAAGATTTCACCACAGAACAGGTGGCAGACCACGGTGAGCAGTACAGTGGACGTATTGATGTCTTCGCACCTGAAGATGTCTTTAAGGATTTCAAGAAAAAGGGAATTCCTGTGGATAAGGTGTATTGCTGTGATGAGAACGGCAATCAGTATGCACCTGAGCTTTATGAAAATGAATTTGTGGTAGTAAGAGCGGATCAGTCCACCAACAAGACTCAGATGGGGCGCGTCTGCAAAGGCTTTATCAAGAAACTGGAGTTTGAAAAAAGCCAGCCTTATGGCGTTAAGCCTAGAAATGCAGGTCAGTACTTCCTTCAGGAAGCACTCATGCAGCCAGCTGATGTGGCACCGCTTGTAATCGTAAAGGGAATGGCAGGTACAGCCAAGACGTTCTACTCTCTGGCAGTTGGTCTTGAGAAGATGATCAACAGACCTACAGGAGAGTACAGAAGGATCCTAGTCTGCAGACCAAATTCCCAGTTTGATGATGACATCGGATTTCTTCCTGGTGATGAACAGGAAAAGATATCTCCTCTTATGAGGCCTATAATCGATAACCTTGAGCAACTCATAGATTCCAATGAAGAAGAGCGCTACAAGGATGAAAAAGAGCTTCAGGACAAGACTGACGAAGTCTTTGAGAGAGGAATTGTTCAGTGTGAAGCATTGAACTTCATTCGAGGAAGGTCAATCCTTAAAACCTATCTCATAATTGATGAAGCTCAGAACATGACACCTACTCAGGCTAAGGGTATCATTACAAGAGCAGGTAAGGATACCAAGATTATCCTTCTTGGTGATCCAAATCAGATAGACAGACCATTTCTTGACGAAAGGACTAATGGTCTTTCCTATGCCGCTGAGCATATGAAAGGCAGCCCGCTCGCATGGCAGATATCTCTTTCAGCTGCAGAGTGTGAGAGAAGCAGACTTGCTATGGATGCTATCGAGAGGATGAAGGATAAAAAATACTTCTAATCTAATATGTAGATTATTAAATGGCTTACGCAGAAAAATGCGTAAGCCATTTTTGAGCCATGGGGACGGGGTTAGTGGCTCATTTTTTTGGTATGGCAGGAAGCATGCTGTTGGGGGCGACCACAGACCAGCTGTAGCTACCCTGCAGTGTATTTTTTCTCATCCTTCGAATTTTGTAGTTCATGGCATTTATTTTTCTTTTGAAATTCTTTGAAACAAACTCGTCTTTGAGGCACATTTTTGGCTGTAAAGTTTTGGATTTGAACGATTTTCAAAAAATGACATTTTCTTATGCTCATAAGCAGCTTTTGACGCGCATGCGGTTTGCGTTGTTTGAAGCAGGGCGTTAAGAATTTATAATAAGTGGTCACGCCCGCTTTAGCGGGCTTTGCAAACAGGAATAAGAGGTGACTCTGCAAGCTAGCTTGCGAGATCACCTCTTTTCCTGTTATGGGAGCGTAGCTCCAATGACCACTTATTATAAATTCCGCCCTGCAAGTCTGTAGCAAGAGCATGCGCATTAAAGCAAAAGCTGCATGAGCATATAGAAAAGTTTCTTTTTTTGATGAGGGCAAAACAAAACTTTATAGCAAAAATGGCATCAAAGACTCAGACAGTGTTTCAAAAACAGAATTTCAAAAGGAAAATAAAAGCTCATGAACTAAGCAAAATTCTCAGAGATTCGAAAATAATACACTGCAGGGTAGCTACGGCTGGCCTGTGGTCGTCCATCCCAAAACAGCATGCTCCATGCCATACCAAAAAAGTGAGCCACAACCTCCGTCCCTAGGGCTCATTATTTTGTAAATATTAAGAAAAATGTAATTGACATTTATTATCAAAAAGAATATTCTATACATGAGTTAGCAAAGGGTAACAAACAAATATAGATTTAAAGGTGGTTTTTACGAATGTTAGTTATATCTAACTACGGAATATAGTTAGCGATTACTAACGCGTGCAGGTTAGCTGGGACTAACTTATGAATATGAAAAGGGGTGAATATGATGCCTATAACAATGGCTGATATTGGACAACTGGTCACTATCAAAAAGATTACAGGTACAGATGAGATCAAGCAGCATCTTGCTGTCCTTGGATTTGTTGCTGGGGAAAAGGTTAATGTTGTGAATAAGAATGGTGGAAATATGATTGTTAATGTTAAAGACAGTCGTATAGCTCTTGATAAGAGCCTTGCAAACCGCATTTTTATCTAAATACATATTTGAAGGGAGAATTGAGATTCAATGAAAACATTAAAAGATGTTGAAATTGGAAAAACAGCTACAGTTGTTAAGCTGCATGGGGAAGGACCTACAAGACGCCGTATCATGGATATGGGTCTTACTAAGGGTGCAGAAGTTTATGTGAGAAAGGTTGCACCACTTGGAGATCCTATCGAGCTTACTGTACGCGGCTATGAGCTGTCTGTTCGTAAAGCTGATGCTGAGTTTGTTGAGGTTGAGTAAGATTTTTTGCACGCATGTAAGCGTGGGCTAACAAGAAAAAGTTTATTTTAGGAGGCAGAAATGGAAATCAAGATTGCTTTAGCGGGTAATCCTAACAGTGGTAAGACCACTTTGTTTAATGATCTGACAGGTAGCAGGCAGTATGTTGGTAACTGGCCTGGCGTTACTGTAGAAAAGAAAGAAGGTAAGCTTAAGGGAGCAGAGTACAAGGATGTAGTTATTCAGGATCTTCCTGGTATCTATTCTCTTTCACCTTATACACTTGAAGAAGTAGTATCTCGTACATATCTCGTAACTGAGAAGCCAGACGCTATCATCAATATCATTGATGGAACTAATATCGAGCGTAACCTTTATCTTACAACACAGCTTCTTGAGCTCAACATTCCTATGATTGTTGCTCTTAACATGATGGACCTTGTTCGTAAAAATGGTGATAAGATCGATGTAAAGGCTCTTTCAGATGCACTTGGATGTGAAGTTGTTGAGCTTTCAGCACTTAAGAGCGAGGGTACAGATGCTCTTGTTAAAAAAGCTGTTGATCTTGCCAAGAACAAGAAAAAGGCAGAGGTAAAGGAAGTAATTACTGGAGAAGCTAAAGCAGCCGTTGAAAAGATCGAAGAGTTATTAAAAGGATCAGTTGATGACAATTTCCTTAGATGGAATGCTATCAAGGCTTTTGAGCGTGATGAGAAAGCTATGGAAAAACTTGAGCTTTCTGCAGCTAGAAAGTCTGAGATTGAGGAAATTATCAAGGCTTGCGAGAAGTCACTTGATGATGATTCAGAGTCTATCATTACAAATGAGAGATATACATATATTACAGGCGTAACATCAAAGGCAGTTAAAAAGGGACGTGCTAAGGGTGAGCTTTCAGTATCAGATAAGATTGACAAGATCGTTACTAACAGAATCCTTGGTCTTCCTATCTTTGCGGTTGTTATGTTCCTTATCTATGCTATCGCAATGGGCGGCTGGAGCGTATCAATCGGTACTGCAGCAACTGATTTTACAAATGATGTTATCTTTGGTGAGTGGGTACCAGGCTTCTTTGATACTATTCTTTCAGCACTTCATGTAGAAGAAGGAACAGTTCTTTATGGACTTATTCAGGACGGTATCGTAGCAGGTGTTGGTGCTGTCATCGGTTTCGTACCACAGATGCTGGTTCTTTTCCTCCTCCTCTCAATCTTAGAGGATATCGGATATATGGCTCGTGTAGCTTTCGTTATGGACCGTATCTTCCGTCAGTTTGGTCTTTCAGGTAAGTCATTCATCCCTTGCCTTGTTGCAACAGGATGTGGTGTTCCTGGTGTTATGGCCAGCCGTACAATCGAGAATGAGCGTGATCGTAAGATGACTCTTATGACAACAACATTCATGCCTTGCGGAGCTAAGCTTCCTATTATCGGACTTATTGCAGGTGCTGTTTTTGGTGGATCACCACTTATCGCTGCATCAGCTTACTTCATCGGTATTGGTTCAATTATTCTTTCAGGTATCATTTTAAAGAAGTTTAAGGCATTTGCTGGAATGCCAGCACCATTCGTTATGGAGCTCCCAGCATACCATGTCCCTTCATTTGTAGGTGTTCTTAGAGCTACATGGGAGCGTGGATGGTCATTTATTAAGAGAGCTGGATCAGTTATCGTTATTTCTTCAATCATTATCTGGTTCCTTTCAGCTTTCGGAACTGTAAATGGACATTTTGGACTTGTTGATAATCTCTTTGAGGATGAGACAGTTATTACTGATGAATATGTATCAGAGCTCGCAGCTAAGATGGATATTCCTGAAGAAGATGTAAACGCTATGGATGCTTCACTTCTTGCAAGTGTTGGTAATGCTGTATCATTCGTATTTAAGCCACTTGGTTTTGGTAACTGGAAGCCTACAGTAGCAACAGTTACTGGTCTTGTAGCAAAAGAGGAAGTTGTTGGAACATTTGGTGTTCTCTATGCATATGATGATACAGAAGAGGAGCTTGGAGAAGAGGGTGAGCAGATATGGGCAAGAGTTGCAGCAGACTATACACCTATTGCAGCATTCTCATTCATGATCTTTAACCTCCTTTGCGCACCATGTTTTGCAGCTATCGGTGCTATCAAGCGTGAGATGAACAACGCAAAGTGGACATGGGCTGCTATTGGTTATATGACAGTTTGGGCATATGTACTTGCACTTATCGTATATAATTTAGGTGGACTTATTCTTGGAGAAGTTGCATTTGGATTTGGAACTATCGTAGCTGTGATCCTTCTTGGAACACTTCTTTACCTCCTTTTCAGAAAGGGCTACGTAGCTTCAGAAAACGAAGGCAGAGAAATGGCTGTAAAGGCTAATGCATAAAGGTTATGGGCAATTTTGAGGAATACATATTCCACTTGGATGACGCTTTCGCTTGGTAAAAAACGTAACGGACACTAAGGCACTAAAAAACAGTGCCTAAGTGCCGACGTTTTTTAACACATCCTCGTGAAATATGTAATTCCTGCAAAATTGTATATAAGTCTTAGATTTGCTAATAAGAATTACTGCTTATATATAATGAAAACCAGAAAATAGGCAGAAATGATAAGCTTTAAAAAGAACAAGATTAAGAAATGAAAGTGTAATATATTTAAAGCTCTAGGATGTACTAGAAAGGAGCGAATATGACAACAATTTTGGGAAATGTAATAGCATTATTATTGGTTGGTGTTCTTGTTTTTATTTGTGGAAAAAATGTAGTAAATCAGATTAAATCTGGTGGATGTGCAGGATGTTCTGGTGGATGTAATGGTCACTGTTCAGGATGTAGTAGTTGCGGTACAGAGCATAGAACCAAGAAGTAAGCAGTTCGGAAAAGTATAAGGACAAAGCTTATGTATAAGACGACAGTTAAAATTGATGGCATGATGTGCTCCATGTGTGAGACACATATTAAAGAAACGATAAGGAAGACATTTCCATCTGCGAAGAAGGTTACTGCTTCCAGCAAAAAGAAGGAAGCAACCTTTATCACAGATGATGTGATAGATTTAAGTATTTTGGGAGATTCTATAGAGAGAACCGGTTATCAGTATCTGGATTCTGAGACTATACCTTATGACAAGAAGAGTGTATTTGATTTTTGGCATCACAGATAAGGGGAGTAAAGCATGAGTAGTGAACAGGTAATCGACAGACTTAAAGATAATGGCTGCCGCATCACCAAGCAGCGACGACTTATAGTTGATGTGATCATGGGCAATGACCACAGCTCCTGTAAGGATATTTATTATCAGGTAATGGCCAAAGACAAGACTGTTGGAATGGCCACAGTCTATAGGATGATCAGAGTCCTGGAGGACATCGGTGTAGTTAACAGGATCGATATGATCGAGATCAATAATGAATAAACATTTATAAGGGCATGGACTTTATACCATGTCCTTTTTTTGACTTTTTTCAGCATCATCATTTATTATGAGTTTTATGAATAGCGATTTTAGAGAACTAAAGTTTACAGTTACAACTGAAGATGGAACTATGTCAGCCCGGGACATAATGAAGCAGAAGATGAAGCTATCAAGTAGAGAGATAACTCGCTGCAAGCTTTTTGAGGATGGCGTTATGTGCCATGATGCAGGAGATTCTGATCCTTTGGGGAAAAGAGCTATATTTTTAAAAGATGAGCTCATGGTGGGCGATACACTTTATGTGCGAATCTATGAAGATATAGATAATGGCTCAGAGATCATTCCAAGCGATCATCCCCTTGATATTGTTTACGAAGATGAAGACCTCATTGTGATCAACAAGCCAGGAAATATGGTGGTCCATCCTTCTTATTGCCACTACACTGACTCTCTTAGTAATTACCTTGCAGGGTATTACAAAAAGACAGGACAGAATCATGTCATGAGAGTTATTGGCCGACTTGACAGAGAGACCTCAGGCCTTCTTATATTTGCCAAGAACAGGCATAGTGCAGCTCTTTTATCTGATCAGTGTCTCAACATGTCAAGGAGAAAAGAATATGTGGCTCTGTGTGAGGGAGTGTTCGAGGAAAAAGAAGGTACGGTAAATGAGCCTATCTGGGAAAATCCAAAAGAGAAGATGATAAGAGAAGTCAGACCTGATGGGAAAGAAGCTATTACTCATTATAAAGTTGAAAAACAGTTTGAGGATTTTGCAATGGTTCGACTTGTACTTGATACCGGAAGGACCCATCAGATAAGAGTTCATATGTCATTTCTTGGCCATCCCCTTCTGGGTGATAGTCTCTATGGAAAAGAAATACTTAATAACCACGGAATGGAGCGTGCAGCTCTTCATGCAGCGCATCTGGAATTCTTTCAGCCAATAACAGGAGAAGCTTTGGCATTTGAGGCTAAGCTTCCAAAAGATATTTGCAAAGCGTTAAATGGATGAACATTTATCTGATGTAATACTGCTTGTATCGAACTAATGTTTGCGGTATTATGTTTATATGAGTCAAATTGATGCAAGTAAGTACGAAAATATCATATTTCACGTGGATGTAAATTCTGCGTTTTTGTCCTGGTCTGCTCTTAAAAAGCTAGAGGAAGAGCCGGGAAGCGTCGATCTGCGCACTATTCCGTCAGCTGTAGGAGGAGATGTCAAGACCAGACACGGCATTATAACAGCTAAGTCTATTCCTGCCAAAAAGTACGGCATTGTTACAGGAGAGCCAGTTGTTAAGGCACTTCAGAAGTGCCCCAAGCTTGTTATGGTAAGAGGCGATTTTGCTACTTATCGCAGATTTTCGCATGCCTTTATTGAGATACTTAGGAAATATTCACCTACTATCCAGCAGGTATCTATAGATGAAGCATATATGGATATGACGGGTACAAGGTCTGTGTATAAAAAACTTGAGACACCAGAAGAGCCTTTTCCTATCTGCGTTGCCAGACAGCTTAAGGATGAAATCAGAGATACTCTTGGCTTTACTGTAAATGTAGGTATTTCCTGCAACAAGCTTCTTGCCAAGATGGCAAGTGATTTTACCAAGCCAGACAGGATACATACTCTTTTTCCAGAAGAGATTCCTGAAAAGATGTGGCCTCTTCCTATAGGAGATCTCTTTGGCTGCGGTAAGGCCACAGCAGAGAGACTTAAAAGTGTGGGCATCAAGTCAATTGGCGATGCCGCCAACGCTGATCCGATTTTTATCACAAATATCCTTGGTGAAAATGGCGGAGCCTATATCTACGCCAGTGCCAACGGCATCGGTAGTACCAATGTATCAGGGGAGTACGATGATGCCAAAAGCTATTCCAATGAGACTACAATTTCTTTTGATCTTAACTCTGATAACTACGATTCAGAGATCATACCTATACTCAGGCGCCTTTCAGAAAGTGTATCTAATCGCCTGAAAAGAGACGAGGTCTACGGCAGAACAGTAACTGTTTCAGTTAAGACTACAGATTTTAAGCGCCATTCCTGTCAGATGCAGATAGAAAGCTCTATTAACGATACAGACAAGATACTTCGCTATGCCAAGGAACTATCAGACAAGCTTCTTCTTGGTGATGACGGCCTTTTTATCAAAGGCTATGCTGTTCGTCTTGTAGGCGTAGGCGTTACCAAACTCGATGACGGCTCCTACAGACAGATGAATCTCTTTGATGACTTTAAAGAAATAAAAGATGTTTCATCTGCAATCAAATCTACAGCTATTTCCGATGAAAAGCGCAAGAAGCTTGATGAAATGACAAGAAAGTTAAATGATGCCTTCGGAAAAGATACTATTCACAAGGGAATATAGGAAAGTTGTGAGCAGCTTTTTACGTCTATAATACTTGTTTATTAGATATTGACGTAGTGTATTTGAGGGGGATTACGCTTAATTCGAGCTTATTCTTGATAAGACGTAAAGTAATTTGATGATTTAAGTCTATAGTGATTGTTTTACTGAAAAGACGTAATATATTTTCATTTTTTACGTCAGGATAGTGTGTTATTGGTAGAGAGACGTAATTGAATATTTGAAAATACGCCATAAATTAGAAGATATAGCAAACAGACGTAAACTTATAATTCAGATTACATCTCACACATTATTATGTATTTTAAAAGACACCTTTCAGAAATACTGAAAGATGTCTTTTTTGATGCACAAGACCGGGAAACCACTCAACCTACCGGGAAGCCAACAAACTCACTCACTCCAGATGTCTGTAGGCTTTTTCTTGTATTTCTCACCCCAAAGGATTGTGAGTACGCAGCAGATGATAAGTACTACGCAAGCTACAATTGTTGATTCAACGCCGAAGCCTACGTTGTATGCAAAGCTATCCTTAGCTGTTGCCGCGTCAAGCTTGAAAATTGAAAATGGTGAAACGATTCCGCTGTTTGGAAGTCCAAATAAAATGTTCTGTGTAAAGTTCCATGCAGCATGTGCAGCCATTGGAAGCCAGATGCTGTCGCAGTAGTAAACAAAAAGCGCATAGCTGATTCCAACTAATACAATGTTTGCGATAGCAAGAGGAGTAACACCACTGTTGAAGATATGAAGGAAACCAAATAAAACGGCATTTCCTATGATAGCAACAGCAGGATGTCTGTAGCTCTTTCTAAGACGCTGATAGAGGAATCCTCTGCACATAAGCTCTTCGGCTGATGACTGAATGAAGATGCATACAAATATAAGAAGAACTCTAAGTGGCTGGAATGAATCATAATAGATAAAGATATCTTTATGAAGTACAGCTACTAATATGCAGATAGCGTTTGTTCCAAATCCGATCAAAAGACCAAGTAAAAGGTGAACAATATTGTTTCCTTTGCACTTTGTCCAAAGAGCCTTATAAATAGGTCTGTTCCATTTGCACAAGAAATAAAGAAGGAATGCAGCCCAAATTCCCCAAAATGAAAAATATTGAGCTGTGATCGTGATGTAATCATAGTTTTCATTATTTAAAAAGGGAATAAAGACAACTGTTCCTAATTGTCCTAAAATCTGACCTGCTAATAAAAGGACAAGAGAAATAAGTGTTGGGAAGATAAAAATATCATTCCATTTAAAGTTATCATTGTGAATCTTCTGTAAGATATTAGGATTCTGATTTTCTGGCATATATCCACC
This sequence comes from Butyrivibrio hungatei, assembly GCF_001858005.1. Lineage (NCBI taxonomy): Bacteria > Bacillati > Bacillota > Clostridia > Lachnospirales > Lachnospiraceae > Butyrivibrio > Butyrivibrio hungatei. The sequence goes on from NZ_CP017831.1 coordinate 1,201,655, forward strand.
TCCAATTTTTTTCATAACACTTTCCAATATAATACATTTGTTTGAACCTTGTAAATAGATTATAATTAAGTAAACAAGCCATTCGGAGGGGGATTTATGAATTTTAAAGTGATTCGTAACATTATTATAGTAATATGTCTTGTTGTTATTGCTTATGAAGTGGCCATGATCGGTATCAACAAAATGGAGTATAAAGAGGCTGCTGATGAATACCAAGATCTCGAAAATATTGCAGTTACTTATGTTCCCAAGGAAGATACGCCAGAAATCATCGATTATCCTCTACTTAATGTAGATTTTGACAAGCTTTCAAGGATCAATGGTGATATCGTTGCCTGGATATATTTTCCATGCCTTGATATCAGTTATCCTGTGGTAAAAGAAAATGAGATAGACGAATATCTCTATCTGACATTTGACAAAAATGAAAATAAAGCTGGCTGTATCTTTGAAGATGTGCTCAGTGATGCTAAGTTCTGTGGCTTTCATGATATTGTTTTTGGCCATAATATGAAAGATGGCTCAATGTTTGGAAGACTTAAGCAGTTATATCAAAAGGATGGAGCAGCTCTTTTGGAAGAGGATCCTTATGTATATGTATATACAAAAGACTATGTGTATCAGTACAGAGTATTTGCATATGCTATAACTGGTGTTGGAAGTGATGCATATTCAGTAGTTAACAGCACAGAAGAGTACAAGGCATTTACCGACTATGTAAAGACTCATTCTTCTTATCCAATACCTGATGGAATCGATCTTACACAGGGAAACAGTATTCTTACACTTTCAACATGCAGTGGAGCAGCAGGAAGTAATAAGAGATTTGTAGTACATACAATAAAAGTTTCAGCCTGGGAAATGAATGGTTGAAAATAAAATTTCAATGAAGGCTTTTGATGTTGAAATAAATTAGTGTATTTTATAAAAAAGTAATGATTACGTTATTGCATAGAAAAACCGGTTAAAGTAACATATAGCTAGAAATATGGATAAACGGATGAACTATGTTCATTTCTTAAACAGGAGAGATAAAAGATGAAAAAGTTTAAGAGTTTAGTAGCTGTTATGGTTGCCAGCGTTTTAGCTCTTACATTTGTAGCTTGCGGAGCCGTTAAGGACGGAGCAATCGATGATCAGGCTGCTACAAGAGGCATTCACGAAGGTGAAGGCGAAATATGGATTGATGATGAGGCTATTGCTCTTGCAGGATCTGCTTCATCTAGCCAGGCTTGTCTTGATGCCTGCACTGCTGTATTTAATCTTATGAACCAGCAGAGAACAGCTCAGGGGCTTTCTGCTTTAGTATGGAGCGATGCTCTTACAAACGCAGCTCAGGTTCGTGCAAATGAGATCACAACTTCATTCTCACATACAAGACCTAATGGTTCAGCTTTCTGGACTGTTGATAGTAATGTTCAGTATGGTGAGAACCTTGCTAAGTTGTATCAGTCAGCTGACAGCGTATATGCAGCTTGGATGAATTCTCCAACACACGCAGCTAACATTATGGATGGCGGATACAAAACAGTAGGTATCGCTATTTGCCAGACTGGTGATGGAAGTTGGTATTGGGCTCAGGAATTCGGATACTAATTTGAACTTTGTAGCACAGTGATTAGTTTTTAGTCGCTGTGCTATTTTTTTCTTTATATGAAAAACCGTGATATAATGTATGTACAGAGTAAGTGTTTGCTTTTATCAGGAGGTGCTTTTTATGTTTGGAAAATCATCAAAAGATATCTATGTAAACAAGGAAACAACACCTATTTCTGTTTCTGGAGCTAATGACAATCCTTATATGCAGGAATTGCTCAGAGGCGAAGAGAAACGCCGTGTTAAACATGGTGATGATGTTTACTATCGTCAGAACGGCTACATCAAATAATTGAATACGGGGGCTAGTATGGAAGAAAGAAGAAAAGGAAGAAGACTTGATCTTACTGGTGAGATCATCATTAAGGAGCTTGGTGGTGACGCAGAAGCTGTAGATATCAAGATTACAGATGCTTCTACAGAAGGGCTTGGTTTTATTTCTGACAAACAGCTTGTTATTGGGGATAATTATGAAGCTAATCTGACAATATGGACCAAAGAAGTTCTCCATGTGTTTGTTCAGATAGTTCGTGCTGAAAAACGTGATGATGGATTCCACTATGGCGGAATGTTTGTTGGTATGCCTGAAGACGTAAAGGTTAGGATCAAGGTCTTTGAAACAGTAGAAGAAGAAAAGGCAAAACAGAACTAACTATAATTTGATCTTAAGGGCTTCTATGCGCTTATGAAGGTAGTGCATAGAAGCTTTTTTTGTGGTAAAATTTCTTTATTATTTTGATTTCAAGAGGTATATAAAAAATGAAAATTGCAGTTGTTGGAACAGGCTACGTAGGCCTTTCCAATTCAATATTGTTATCACAGTTCAACGATGTTACAGCAGTTGATGTAATTCAGGAGAAGGTTGACATGGTCAACAACAAGATTTCCCCTATCGTTGACAAAGAGATAGAGGAGTACCTCAAAAAGGATAATCTCAGATTATATGCTACGACAGATGCTTCATCTGCCTATGTTGATGCTGATTTTGTTATCGTTTCAACTCCAACAAATTACGATGAGAAGCTCAACTATTTTGATACATCATCAGTTCTTAGTGTTGTAGATCAGGTTAGAAAAGAGAATCCTGACGCATATATCGTTATCAAGTCAACAATCCCTGTAGGATATACAGAGGAGCTCATGGAAGAATATCATACAGACCACATCATGTTCTCACCAGAGTTCTTAAGAGAAGGACATGCTCTTTATGATAATCTTTACCCTTCAAGGATCATCGTTGGTTACAATACAGATAGTGAAGAGGCAAATGAGAAAGCCAAGCTTTTTGCAGGTTTATTGAAGCAGGGAGCACTGAAAGAAGACGTTCAGACTCTTTTCATGAATACTACAGAGGCTGAGTGCGTTAAGCTTTTTGCTAATACATATCTTGCTCTTAGAGTTTCATACTTTAACGAGCTTGATACCTATGCCGAGGTAAGAGGTCTTAATACCAAGAATATTATTGAAGGCGTATGCCTTGATCCACGAATTGGTGACTTTTACAATAATCCTTCTTTTGGATATGGCGGATATTGTCTCCCTAAGGATACCAAGCAGCTTCTTGCAAACTATGAGGATGTTCCTAATAATCTCATTACAGCTATAGTTGATGCTAACAGGACCAGAAAAGATTTCATCGCTGACAGGATCTGGGCTCTTAAGCCAAAGAAAGTCGGCGTTTACAGACTTACAATGAAGGCAGGTTCAGATAATTTCAGACAGTCAGCTATTCAGGGGATAATGAAGAGGATCAAATCAAGAGGAATTGAGTGTGTTGTATACGAGCCAACCCTCAAGGAAGATGCTTTCTTTAACTCTAAGGTTGAAAGAGATATTGAAAAGTTTAAGAAGGAGTGCGATTACATCATTGCAAACCGCCTCACACCTGAACTTGAGGATGTCGTAGATAAAGTATATACAAGAGACCTTTTTGGTAACGAATAATTACTATGAATTCTAAAGATAAAGTTCTTGAAATCTTAAATTCGAATAAGGACAGATATATATCAGGAGAGAGCATTGCCTCTCTCCTTGGTATTTCTAGAAATGCTATCTGGAAAGCCATCAACGAGCTTAGGAAGTGCGGTTATGAGATTGAAGCTGTTAGTAACAAGGGATACAAGCTTGCTCTTGAAAAGGATATTTTATCTGCAGGGGGTATCTTGTCTTATCTGGATGGAAATGTTGCCACTATCTATCAGGATGTCAGCAATATGATCCATATCTTTGATACCACAACGTCTACCAATAGAATAGCAAAAGAGCTGGCTATTGCAGGTAATCCCCATGGAACAGTGGTGGTTTCTGCCAGGCAGACCAGCGGTAAAGGAAGAAGAGACCACAGCTTCTTTTCGCCGGAAGGAGGGCTGTACTTTAGTGTGATATTGTCACCTGATAAGATTCCATATACGAATCCCGATGAGATCACAACATTTATTGGCAATTCAGTCTGCGACGCTATAGAGAAGACATGCAATATCAGGCCCAGACTTAAGCCTATAAATGATCTTTATATTGGGGATAAAAAAGTCTGCGGTATTCTGACAGAGGCAGGAACTGAGTTTGAAACTGGCCTTGTTCAGTGGATAGTAGTAGGAATAGGAATTAACTTTGACTCAGATATAGAATGCTTTCCAGATGATATAAAAGATAAGGTAGTGACCCTGTTTGCGCCGGGAAAAGCTTCCATAACCAAGAACCAGCTGGTTGCCGAGATTCTTAATACGATCATTTAAAGTCATGATCCTGATCATGTATATTACTGATTTTTTCAGTAAAGATGCGTGTTTCATGAATTATGGCTTTTTTATCGTCTTTTTTAATGTCAACCAATCAATAAAACTGGTTGACAATATATGCCAGGGGTGATAATAATATACAAGACTAATAAAAATTTAGGAGACTAGATGAGACATGGAAAAAGAAAAAACAGTAACAAGACAGACAACAAATGTTAAAGACATCTGCTATATTGCTATTTTTACAGCTATCATAGCAATTATGGCGCAGATATCTATACCACTTCCAGGAGGAGTACCTCTGACACTTCAGACACTTGCTGTACCTCTTGCAGGTATCATACTCGGTGCCAAGAGAGGAACATTATCAACTCTTGTATATATTCTTCTTGCAATGGTAGGAGTGCCAGTTCTTGCAGGACTTTCTGGCGGTATTGGAGTAGTATTTGGAATGACAGGTGGATTTATTCTTTCATTTCCTATTATGGCTCTTATTTCAGGGCTTGTTTCAGATAAAGGAGTTAAGAGCCCTATCTACTGGCTTGGACTTCTTGGCGGCGTTATCATCAACTATATTGTTGGTACTGTATGGTTTGTGATCGTTGCAGATTCAACATTTGCAGTTGCTTTGGGAGCATGCGTTCTTCCATTTATTCCAACAGCAGTAATCAAGCTCGTGCTTTCAGGAATTCTGGGAGATACTCTCAAAAAAGCTATGCATAAGGCAAATCTTTTATGAGAAAAGATATGATAAGGCTTCGTCCCCATCACCTTCTGTGCACTCAGGGATATAGTGGAAACGGCTATTCAGATAACTTTGTTTCAAACATGAACGAAGTAGTAGAGCGCCTTAGAACCAACAAGGATGAGCAGATAGAAATAGTATTTACTACAGATAACCTTTGCAAAAGCTGTCCATCCAAACTTTCCGACGGCATCTGCGAATCTGACTCCAAAGTCCTTCATTTCGATCAAGGTGTCATCGATGCCCTTAATCTTAAAGAAGGCACATACTCCTATCAAGAACTCATCTCTAAACTCGACACCTACCTAACCTCCGGCAAAGAAGATGAGCGCCTGAAGGAAATATGTGGTAACTGCAACTGGTACCCCGTCAGCGCCTGCTGGAAAAACATCAAAACTAGAAAATACATATTATAAAAACAATTATTAAAAAACATTCTCAAACAAAAAAGAACCGCCATTGTCTTACTTAAATTAAAAGTAAACATAGGCGGTTTTATTCTTTTATACTATTTATTTTTTATCACTCAACAACAGCATTTATTTAATTAGTTATTTAGACTAAGACATCCTTTTTTTCTATTTACAGTATCATCTTAGCTAATCTAAGCATTTTCTTTATTACTAATTATTACTTTATCAGAAAGATTATCATCCCAGAACAGTAAGATAAGTGAAAAGTCATATTCTATGCTGGTTTTGGGAGTGTGAAGTTTTGGATTTGCACGATTTCAAAAAACGCTCTATGAAATACGTTTTAGCAGCATTTGAAGCGTTTTTTGACGAGGGCAAAACAAAACTTCACATTCCAAAATCTCAACGACAATGAAAACTTTCACTTATCTTACGTCCGGTATCACAACCTTCCGGGTTATCTACAAACAACCTCTACCGGGATGCCAAGGATTTTGGCTACCTTAAGGATGGTATCGGCGTGGCGTCCAACTGCAGCTGCCATGTGGTGTGTTGGGCCAGCTTCACTCCAGCGATTTACAAATTCACGAGCACTGATAGAGAACTTTGTGCGCATGTTTGTGTCTCCAAAAGTAAAGATAGGACCTGGCTGATTTTCACCTTCAGCTACGATAAATTTGAAGTTTCCATCTTTGTCCTGTGTGATAGCAAGGTATGTGATATCACCTGTAGGAGGGTAGAACTGTGTGAGATATCCACCACCAACTTTGCCGTGGAATACCTTGACGATCTTCATTGTTGGCTTGTGAGCAAGAGAGATGTCAGCATCACCAGATCCTGAATGACCGATTATGCAGATATCTTCGTTGAAGTCGATTGAGTACATCTCTGAGAGCTGACCTGTTCCAGCAATCGTCTTAAGGATAGACATTGCCATAGCAACCTTCATGTCACCCTCTACAGCACAAGCTGTTCCCTGCTTGATGAGCATTGAGAATGCAGGGATAAGCATTGAATCAAGAACTCCTGCCTGACCCTGAGCTTTTCCAGCATAGTGAGAAGCTACAAGGGCGATATCCTCATCCTTTACCCACTGCTCAAAGGCAAGTACATACTTGGCCATTTCCCAAACTTCTTCGATAGAACCGCCGCCTTCAATCTCGAAGGTATCAAGGATATCCTGAGCCTTTGCTCTGATAGCAGCTTCATCAGTGATGTTATCAGCGATGCACCACATATCCTCCCAGTCAAACTGCTTGGTGTAAAGACCCATTCTGTTGTAGAGATTTGTCTCATCAATGTAAAGATCCATCATTCCAGGGTATGGACGACCAATCTGGGCGATGTTTGTCTGACGGAATCTTCTTCTTACCTGTGCAGCTTTGCACCAGTCTTCAATTTCACTGGCAACGCCTTCATCGCCGCCTTCAACAACGCCTGTTATAACAGCATGTCTTTTTCCAGCTCTCTCAAGGTCTGCTACGGCTTCACCTACAGCACCGCAGGCATAGAGCTCGCCAAGCCATGTAGCGATATCTGTGTTTTCATAATCTGGAGCAAGCTTTTTCTGAACGTTAACAACTACTACAGGAACATCAAGGTCTCTGATAGCCGGAAGAACGTTGTAGGAAGTTGCGTATGTGAGCATCTGAAGGAAAACGAGGTCAACGTCAGCGGCTCTGAACTTGTCACCAGCTGCCATAGCCTGTTCCTTAGTTGTAACAAGGCCTCCATCAATGATCTCTACTGTATCTGGAAGAGTTTTTTTAAAAGCGTCGTACTGAGCGTTAAACTCAGGTACTAACTGTGGAAACTGTGGGAGATATGCACCAAGTGCGATTGAAAATACCCCAACTTTAGCTTTTGTATTTACTAACATAAGTAGTCCTTTCTTCCGTTCTAGACGGAAATAATTTTATTTAAATGTCTTTACCCCAAAAGAATCAAATACACAGGATCTGAAAGCTTTAAGATCCTTGAATTCACCAGCTGCGATCATCTGTGCTCCGAGATTACCGATAGCAGTAGCTTCTCCTGGACCAGCAAGAACTGTCTTGCCAGTTGTTTCGGCAGTTAATTCATTGAGCCACTTGGCATTTGATCCTCCGCCAACAATGTTGATGGCATCAAAGTGCTTGCCGGTTAACTGCTCAATCTCGATAGCAGCGTTTTTGTAGCATTCAGCAAGAGATCTGTATATGACTCTTGCAATCTGCCAAGGGGTTTCTGGAACTTCAAGATTCTTTTCCCAGCACGCATCCTTTATCTCTCTGATCATGGACTCAGGGGCAAGGAATCTTGAATCGTTGGCATCAACCAGAGAATCAATTGTTTCAAAAGAAGCTTTTTCACACAGGTGAGCAAAGCTAAAGTCTTCATCACTTCCTCTTCCTGCAAACTGATAGCCATCCTCTAATTCTTTTTTTACAGATTGGATCATCCAAAGGCCCATGATGTTTTTAAGGAAGCGGTAGCGGTGATCATAGCCGCCTTCATTTGTGAAATTAGCTTTCTCTGCATCAGAGGTTGTATTTGCTTTTAAGAGCTCACATCCCATAAGTGACCAGGTTCCAGAAGAGATATAAAGCACGTCCTCTGAATTTGAAGGAACGCTCATTACAGCTGAACCTGTATCGTGGGTTGCCGGCATAACAACTTTTGTGTCAAAACCTACCTGATTTTTGATGGCAGGAAGGAGACCACCTACAAAAGTGCCAGGCATATTAAGGGAATCAAAGAGCTTTTTTGGAAAGCCTAGCTTTTCAATAAGTTCATAGTCCCATTCGTTTGTTTCAGGATCTACAAGCTGAGTAGTAGAAGCGTTAGTGTATTCCTGAAGCATATTGCCTGTAAGAAGATAGTGCAGGTAATCAGGCACCATCAAAAGAGTCTTGGCTTTATCAAGAACTTCAGGCTCCTGTAGCTTCATAGCCATGAGCTGATAAATAGTATTGAATATGGCTTTCTGGATTCCGGTCCTTCTATAGAGCTCATTTTGAGGGATGATCTTATATACTTCTTCATCCATCTTTTCAGTTCTTGAGTCTCTGTAGGCGTAGCATGGACCGAGCTTTTGGCCATTCTCATCAAGAAGAACGTAGTCAACGCCCCAGGTATCTATACCCATTGATACAGGAATCTTGCCAAGCTCACTGCATTTTTTCATGCCGTTTACAACTTCGTTAAAGAGTCTTTCTGTATCCCAAACGCGGTGACCATCCTTTAGGTCATTTTCATTTGAGAAACGGTAGATCTCTTCTAAAACGATCTTGCCGTTTTCCATATGTGAGAGGATATGACGGCCAGAAGAAGCACCAATATCAACAGCCAGATAATAACTTTTTTCCATTATTATTTGTCCTCCTGAAAAGTATTAGTCCTGTGGCATCTCGCCAATCTTGAAGGTATGTCTCTCATAAAGGAACTTCTCGTTGATGTTTACTCCAAATGGAGCATTGAGTTCTCTGAACTGCTCAGGAGTTATTGTATTAACCTTTGTATCTGTCATTGATCTGACCTTTACTAAGATCTCAGCTGCTTTTTCAACTGTGTGCATGAGACCGAATGTGAGGTCAAAGTCATAGCCGCAGCAGAATGCACCGTGGTGAGCCCAAACTGCGACATCCTTGGTCTTCATGATCTCTGATGTAGCATCACCGATCAGTTTGCCGCCGCAGAGCATCCAAGGCACAATTCCGATTCCCTCAGGAAATACGATAGGGCACTCAGTTGCCATCTCATAGATTTCTCTTGTGAATACTCTTTCATCAAGTGGAAGAACGTAGGTAAGAGCTACTGTATTAGTAGGGTGGCAGTGATATACTACGCGGATGTTCTCGTCCCTATTCTTTAATACTTCAAGATTTGCAAGGTGAGTTGGAAGCTCAGATGTTGGGCGTCCACCATTTACAAGACCCCAAACCTTTTTGAATCTGTTACCTTCCTCGTTGAGCTGAATGATACAAACGTTAGCTGCAGGATCAAGCTCAATGTTTCTGAAATACTTGCCTGAACCACTTACCATAAAGAATTCGCCAGCAAGACCTGGGAAAGCAGACTCATCGTTTTTTTGCCAGCCGATTTCCTGCCAGTCTCCAGAAAAATCAAAGTCATCCTTTAAAAGATCAACTTCTTCAGCTTTTAAACGATAGCTTAAATTTCCACCGTTTCTTTCATGCCAGCCCTGATTAAAGCCGTCCATTGCCATTCTTGCATAGCCCTTTAAGAGCTCAGAATCTAAAACCTTCATACTTTTTCTCCTATTTATTTCATTAGATATTTCTTTTGAATATAGAGATATTGTAAAGTGTCTTAATTTGCAGTTATAGGTCCCTATTTGAGAAAATTTACGTCCCTATTTGCAAAACTGTGATAGAATTGGAACATGGATAAGAAATTACTTAAACAACTTTCTTTAATTACAGATGAGGAAAAAGAGATACTGGCTGGAAGTCAGGATATCAACAGAAGCCTTTATTACAAGAGCGAAGGCTCTATGTCCAGACAAAATGAGGTAGACGCGTCACTTCTTCTGGCAAGGGGCAAGCTCATTGATATAAGGCCTCATACCAGGTTCATTCATTTCCCTGAGCACACCCATAACTTCGTTGAATTTGTATATATGTGCAGTGGCTCGACCAAGCACATCATAGATGGTCAGCGTCTTACTTTGCATGAAGGGGATCTTCTTTTTATGAACCAGCATGCAAGGCAGGAGATCCTGCCTGCGGATAAAGATGATATCGCAGTCAATTTCATCATATTACCTCAGTTTTTTGACTCTATCTTAAATAAGCTTGAGGGCACCTCCAGTGCGCTTTTAGACTTTATCATCAGCTGTCTTACAGACAAGGATATGGGCGGTAATTACCTGTATTTTGATGTGGCCAGTGTACTTCCTATTCAGAATCTTATGGAAAATCTGATCTGGATCATGCTCACAGGTCCCAATAACAGGAGGAGCTTGAGCCAGTCTACTATGGAACTCTTATTCCTGAATCTTTTGGACTATGCAGACAGGATCCAGGTTTCGGGAAGCTCCTATGAGCAGAACCTTATGATTCAGCTGCTTAATTACATGGAGACTGAGTACAAGGAGGCTTCATTATCCGATTTTGCTGAGAGAAATCATGTTGACATTTACACCATGAGTCGTATGATCAAGAGAAATACCGGCAAAAACTTTAAGGAGCTTTTAATAGAAAAGAAACTAAGTCAGGCATGTTACCTATTAAAGAACACAAGCCTTGCGGTGACGGATATTGCATATTCTATTGGATATGAGAACACAAGTTATTTTCACAGGACTTTTAGGGCACTGTACCACATGAGCCCAAGAGACTATAGATTAAATACATGACAGGAGATTAGTTATGCTTCAGGATATCAGACCATATCACTTATACAACGAATTTAGACCAGATAAAAGAGCTACTGACCAAGACCTTGTACTTATATATAACGATGTAGCAAAAGGAAAAGAGGTACTTGCATTACTTAATGCAGATACTAAATGCATTTCTTTTCCAAAGGTAAAAGACTTTGAGGCCATAGATAGAGACAAACTGATATATCTGTTCAATGTGGCTGATGAGGATTTTTACTTATACCTTCAGAAGGAAGAAGGAGAGGTCAAGGCTTCTGGCTTTTCTTTTTATAACATGAAGGATATAAGGACAGAGTATCTTTTACCAAAGCACTATGTATATGCTATATTCACAGCCTTCCAGCTTGATGAGTGGTACAAGGTTACTGCTTTTTGTGGAAAGTGCGGATGCAAAAACGAGTTTCATCAGAAGGAGCGGGCAAGGATCTGCCCAAAATGCGGAAACATCATTTATCCAAGGATAAATCCGGCTGTGATCATAGGAGTTACGGATAAAGAAAGTAATAAGATAGTTCTGACTAAATACAGAAGAGGGTTTGCGCTAAATGCTCTTGTAGCAGGCTTTACTGAAATAGGTGAGACTTTAGAAGAGACTGTTAAGCGTGAGGTAATGGAAGAAATAGGTCTTGAGGTTACAAATATTAGATACTACAAGTCGCAGCCCTGGGGCATTGCCAGCGACATACTGGTTGGTTTTTACTGCGACGTTACAGGCAACAAGACTATTAAAATGGATGAGTCTGAGCTTAAATACGCAGAGTGGGTCAGCCCTTGTGATATTGAGCTTCAGCCTCTTGAATACAGCCTTACCAATGAAATGATGACTCTTTTCAAGGAAAAGGGGTACGAAGGTACGATTATTAAAAAAGTATAACCAAAAAGTTCACGTAAAAATGTATGATATAATGTAAATAGTTTCACGAAGTATTGCATGGAGTTTGTCTCGTAGGAGGAAACTATGAGAGAAGAATTCTTTGATACACAAGTGTGCGGTTCACTTCCAACAAATTTGCCAGGCGGCTTTTTTGTCTATGAGATTGAAGGAGACGAACATATCGTCTTTGCAGATTTTAATGTCATAGATCTTTTTGGGTGCAATACTTTTGAAGAATTTATCGAGTATACCGGCGGCTCTTTTACAGGAATGGTCCTGGATGAAGACCTTCAGAAGATAGAGACTCTTATCAAGGCTCAGACTATCTTTGGGGAAAAGAGACATGACTACGTAAGATACAGGATCAGGACAAAAACTGGAGACGTCAGATTCATTGAAGACTTTGGACACCTTCTTCATTCTATCAATGGGAAGAGCTACTTTTTTGTTTTTATAGTAGACGTTGATCAGAACGAATTCTTTAACAATAGCAGAAATTCTTTTGCTGAGGCTGAGCTTTTGTCTAGAAATAAGGAGACTGATAAGCTCACCGGTCTATTTACCATGTCTTTCTTTTACCATATTGTTCAGAATATGCTGACTTCACCAGAGGGAAGGAGAAAAGACGTATCCTTTATCTATTTTGATATTCCAAATTTCAAACTTTATAATGAGCGCCTAGGATTTAAGATGGGCGATGAACTGTTATGCGATCTTGCAAAAAAAATTAAGGATACCTTTACCGGAGCTACTGTTGCCAGATTTTCAGATGACCACTTTATGGTTTGTGCTACAGGAAGCAGAGATGAGATACTTTCAAAGGTTGAAATAGTATTTAGAAAGATGCTTCTTGCTGAGGACGTTAACAAGAAGGTAAGGATCAAGGCAGGAATATATTTCCTTGATGATGTCAGGGCGGAAGTTGGGCTTGCCTGTGACCATGCTAGACTTGCCTGCAACAGCATAAAGGGAAGACATGACCTTAATTACTGTGTATACGACGACATTTTAAGAGAAAAATTAAGAAAGCAGCAGTATGTAGTTGATCACATCGAAGAAGCGATACAGAAGGAATATATAAAGGTCTTTTATCAGCCGGTCATAAGAGTTAAGTCTGGTGAGATCTGCGGATATGAAGCACTTGTAAGGTGGATAGATCCAAATATTGGAATGTTAAATCCTGGAGATTTCATTGAAACTTTAGAGCAGTTTCATTTGATACATCTTGTAGATACCTTTGTTATGAAGAAGGTATGCGAGGACTATAAGAAGCTTAAAGAAGCTGGAGAGTGTGTGGTTCCGGTATCTATCAATGTTTCAAGGCTTGATTTTGAGATATGCGATGTTTTTGAAGCTCTTGAGCAAGCGCGTATTCCATGTGAAATGCCTAGAAATATGCTGGACATAGAGATCACTGAAAGTGCCTTTAATGATAATACCGGACTTGTCAAAAACGAGTGCAAGAGAATAAGGGATAAGGGATATCATATCTGGATAGATGATTTTGGAAGCGGATATTCATCTCTTAATACCATAGCAGACTATGAGTTTGATGTATTAAAACTTGATCTAGTGTTCCTTAGAAGCTATGACAATAGCCAAAGAACCGGTCAGCTCATGAGCTTTATCTTTAAAGGAGCTGTGGCTCTTGGAGTTTCTCCTTTATGCGAGGGAGTTGAAACTGAAGAGCATTATGAGTTTTTGAAAAGATCTGGTTGTGAAAGAGCACAGGGATTTTTCTTTGGAAAGCCGATGATCATGGATGAGACCAGAGCTTTTACCAAACAAAAGGGTATAACCTGGGAAAAAATTGGATAAAACTAAGCAAAATAAAAGGACATGGCCGTTGGTCATGTCCATATTTTTAGTCGTTAAATAATGTATTATTTTCAGCTTCCTTGCGGATAGTTTCCATAACTCTTGGATTTTGCATCATCTTGATGGATTCAGAGGCGCATCTGTAGATCATGGCCATCTGTCTTGAATTAGGATCATCAAGATCACATTTCTTTTCAAGAACTTCAAAATGCTTGATGGCTTTCTCCGCTACACTTCCTGAAATAGCCATACCTTTGCAATAAAGGGTACCAGTCTCCGGATCATAGCGAGATTCTTCATATTTGGTCTGCGCAAAATCGCCTGCTCCCATAGAAGCAGCAAGCTGGTTAATTAAATCTGATCTATCAGCCATTTGATACATCCCTTCTTTCTGCTTTTTGATATTTTGAATGACAAATATATTTTATCAAAAAAATATTAATAATGTCGCCGAAAAAAGGAATTTAATAATAAATTTATCAATATAAAAAATGCTTAGATAAGGCTTTGCAGGTCGTTAAAAAAAGTAGGATATGAGATATTTACGCAGCTTTCATCAAGGATCCTTGTGGTTCCATTTGCGGCAAGTGAAGCAATAGCAAAACTCATGGCAAGACGATGATCATTATATGAGTTTATATCAGCTCCCTGGAGAGGCTTGCCACCGTGAATCACCATTCCGTCGTCAGTTGCTTCGATATCGCAGCCCATAGCCTTTAAGTTTTCTACAACTGAGTCAATTCTGTTAGACTCTTTTACTTTTAATTCTCCAGCATCCTTGATAATGGTCTCAAAGTCACCGGTAGCGGCAACTACGGCAATTACTGGAATCTCATCTATGAGAGTAGGGATATCCTTGCCTCCGATCTCAAAGATTCCATTTTGATTTCCGTGAAGCTCACTGTATTTTACAACGATGTCTGCTGTAGGCTCGCCGTCTTTTTTGATGTTCTCAAGAGTAATATCAGCGCCCATCTGTTTGAAGATAGTGATGATTCCGGCTCTTGTCTCATTTATTCCAACGTTCTTAATAACAAGCTCTGATCCAGGAACTACAAGGGCAGCGGCAATGAAGAAGGCGGCAGAAGAGATGTCGCCTGGGACATTTATGTTCATGCCTCTAAGCTCTGTGCCAGGGTGCAGGATAGCAGCTGCACTGCCATCTCTTGCGATTTCGTTGTGAATATCTGCGCCAAAAGCAGAGAGCATGATCTCTGAGTGATTTCTGGAAAGCGCTGGTTCGTATACAACTGTATCTCCCTCGGAGTAGAGACCTGCAAGGAGAATACAGGATTTAACCTGAGCTGAAGCTACTTTACTTCTGTAGTTTATGCCGTGGAGCTTCTTGCCACCGTTTATGTGAAGAGGAGCACAGTCATTTCCCATGATGGAACTGATATCAGCTCCCATCTGGGTGAGGGGCTCGATGATTCTTTTCATAGGTCTTTTCTCAATTGATGAATCACCTGTGATATTGCAGTCAAAGGGCTGCGCAGCCAGGATGCCTGACATGAGCCTGGTGGTAGTTCCGCTGTTTCCGGTAAAAAGAGTTCTTGATGGAGCAGTAAGGCCATGAAGACCATTTCCGTGAACAGTGATCTTGGGAACGCCATTTGTAGGCCTTATGGTATGGTCAATGTGGACACCAAGCCTTCTAAAACAGTCAATTGTGGACAGACAGTCTGCACTTTCAAGAAAGCCTGTTATTTCTGTTGTGCCTTTGGCAAGAGCGCCAAACATTATGCTTCTGTGAGATATTGACTTATCTCCTGGAACATAAACATTACCCTTTAGTGGGTGAGGAGCTTTTAATAATGAGATCATAATATCCTCCGGTATTAGCTGTTTTGAATAGTGTACCCGTTGTCTGTCAGTACTTTATGAGCATCTGTCTTGCCCTGACTGTTGTGAAATTCTATGCGAAGTGTGCCTCGCTCATATTCACGATTGTGTACGATTCCAATGTTCTTGATGTTTATAGAATGATCTGATAAAAGAGTTGCTATCTTGGCGAGATTTCCCGGCTTGTCCGCAATATCTACATGAATTGTGAACTGCTGAGGAATAGGACCACTTGAAGTCTCTGCAAAGGACTCACGGTAGTTTCTGGCATTTCCAAAGAATTCAAGGAGCTTTTCTTCATCGTGTTCATCTATGGCAAGTTTGATATCATAGAGCGAATCTATGTATTTACTAAGCAGTTCTGAAATGTTAAAAGAGTTTGTGGTGCAGATCTGCTGCCACATAACAGGCGAAGAAGAGGAAATTCTGGTGATGTCTTTAAAACCGCCTGCTGCAATAGTTTTCATAAGCTGATCCTCTGAGTCGTTGTCGTGAACCAGATTTACAAGTGAAGCTGAGATCACGTGAGGAACGTGGCTTATGGCTGCAGTTATATAGTCGTGCTGCAAAAATGGAACAATGATAGGAATCGCACCAATATTCTTGACCAGGTCTCTGTATTCTGAAAGCTTGGTTTCATCAGTATCATCAGTCTTTGTGAGAATGTAGTAAGCATTTTCCAAGAGACTGGCCTTTGAATTGTTAAAGCCGATACGCTCTGTTCCAGCCATTGGATGTCCGCCGATGAACTGTTTTTCAAGTCCCAGCTCTTTTACCTTCTCATGGATACCGTTCTTTACACTGCCAATGTCGGTTATAAGAGTATCTGCGCTTAAAAATGGCCTTAGCTTCTCGAGATTTTCATTGTTAATCTCAACAGGAGCGCACAAAAAGATGATGTCGCAGCTGTTAAAGTCACTTCCAATTTCATAAAGAGGCTTATCTACAATACCTGCTTCATGAGCTGTGTCTACAGTCTCTTTATGTGGTGTATATGCAAGGATATAGGAATCGGGCTGAGTATCTTTTATAGCTCTTGCGATGGAGCCGCCGATCAGTCCAAGGCCTATAAATCCAAATCTTTTAAAAGACATTTTTGAAGAACCCCCTAAAAAGCTTATGTTCTAGATATTCACTATAACACTTTAATGTACGAAAATCAATATTAAGGCAGGAAACAAAGAATTCACAATTGTTTGTGCAAAATAAACTACAATACTTGTTTTGATGCACGTATTTTAGTAAAATGTACTTATAAGTTTTTTGGGGACCTGTATCATATCTCATACATTTTACCCAAATTAAAGCGACTGGAGGACAAGATATGAACGTTTACACAACTGACAAGATTAGAAACGTGGTACTGCTTGGACATGGTGGCGCTGGTAAGACAACATTAGCAGAGGCGATGGCTTATCTTGCCGGACTTACATCAAGAATGGGGAAGGTAGAAGATGGTAACACTATAAGTGACTTCGATAAAGAAGAGCAGAAGCGCCAGTTTTCTATCAGCACCTCTTCAATCCCTCTCGAGTGGGATGGTCACAAGATCAATATTCTGGATACTCCTGGATTCTTTGATTTTGTTGGTGAAGTAGAAGAAGCAATAAGTGTTGCAGATGCCGCTATTATCGTTGTTTCAGGTAAGGCTGGTATCGAGGTAGGAACAGAGAAGGCATGGGAACTTTGCGAAAAGTATAAGATCCCTCGTATGGTATTTGTTTCTGATATGGATATTGATACTGTTTCATACAGACAGGTTGTACAGGATATGACCGACAAGTATGGAAAGAAGATGGCTCCTTTCAATTTGCCTATCCGTGAGAATGAGAAGTTTGTTGGATATGTAAATGTTATCCAGGAAAAGGGCTTTAAGTGGGAAGGAAAAGAGGTTGTGGAATGTGAGGTTCCTGATTACAACCAGGCAAACCTTAAACTTTTCCGTGATACTCTATTAGAATCAGTTGCTGAGACATCAGAAGAGTTTATGGATAGATACTTTAATGGTGATACATTCTCAGAAGCTGAGATCAGAGCTGCTGTACGTGGTAATGTTTGTGACGGAACCATCGTACCTATCGAGATGGGTTCAAGTACTCTTTGCCAGGGTATTTACACACTTCTTGATGATATCGTTAAGTATATGCCTAGCCCTGAAAATCGTAAAATGGCTGGTATCAATACTAATACTAATGAGATCTTCGAAGCTGACTTTGATTTCTCAAAGCCAAAGACAGCCTTCGTATTTAAGACAATGATCGATCCATTCATTGGTAAGTATTCACTTATCAAGGTTCGTTCAGGTGTCTTAAAACCAGATGATATGATGTTTGTTGCAGGAAAAGACATGGAGGTTAAGATCGGTAAACTTTATGTTCTTCAGGGCAACAAGACAACTGAAGTTCCTGAGCTTCATGCCGGAGACCTTGGTGCTCTTCAGAAGCTTGATGTTGCTACAGGTGATACTCTTTCAACAAAGGCTACACCTATCCAGTACGCTAAGATGGATATCTCACAGCCATACACAGCAATGAGATATCATGCACAGAATAAGAGTGATATCGACAAGATTGCTCAGTCACTTGCCAAGATAGCTGCTGAGGATCAGACCATAAGAGTTGTCAATGATTCCGAGAACCGTCAAACACTTCTTTATGGTATGGGTGATATGCATCTTGAAGTTGTTCAGAGTAAGCTCCAGAACGTATACAAGGTTGCAATCGATCTTACTAAGCCAAAGGTAGCATTCAGAGAGACTATCAGAAAAAACTCTGATGTAGAATACAAGTACAAGAAGCAGACAGGTGGACATGGCCAGTATGGACACGTTAAGATGCGTTTCGAACCATCAGGTGATCCTACAACTCCTTACGTATTTGATCAGGAAGTAGTAGGAGGAGCAGTTCCAAAGAACTTCTTCCCGGCTGTAGAAAAGGGTATTGCAGAGTCAGTTCTAAGAGGCCCTCTTGCAGCTTATCCTGTAGTTGGTGTTAAGGCAGTTCTTTATGATGGATCTTACCATCCAGTTGATTCTTCAGAAATGGCCTTCAAGGTTGCAGCATCCAACGCCTTCAAGAAGGGCTTCATGGATGCAACACCAGTACTTCTTGAACCTATAGCTTCACTTAAAGTTACAGTTCCGGACAGCTACACTGGTGATGTAATGGGTGATCTCAATAAGAGAAGAGGACGAGTTCTTGGAATGAATCCTTCCCTTACAGGCAAGCAGGTCATCGAAGCAGAAATTCCTATGATGGAGCTTTACGGTTACAACACACAGCTTCGTTCCATGACAGGTGGTAGCGGCGAATACGAATATGAATTCATCAGATATGAGCAGGCACCATCTGATGTCCAGAACAAAGAAGTTACAGAAAGAGCTGAAAAAGTTGCGGCAGCAAACGCCGAAGAATAATTGGAACCCCTCCGGTAAAACGGAGGGGTTTTTACAAATTTTTGTGTATGGTCTTGGCCCTTTTGTGTTAATATAAAAATATGATCGAGGGATTTTTACAGTATAACTATATAGGTGAAGTAGCAGGACTTCTGATGGCGGAGCTCCTGCTTTTTGTGATGTTTTATACGGAGCCCAAAAAGACTTACGGATATAGGTATATTTTGGGCGGTACCATATTAGCTATAATTGCATCGATGCTTCAGATGACCATCGTGATGGTAGCTAATAATCCGGAGGATTTCTATAATAAGTATGTTTTTGCGTTTTTGCTTATTGCATTTTTGATCACATATAACGGTATTTTGTTTTGTATATTTGCTTATGTGAATATGATGTCTATTGTGAGGCGCAGCCAGAGGAAAGAATTCATTACTCTTTATATAGTTCTTTCTATAATCTATGTGCTTGGTATTATTTTTGAGATGGCAGCAAGTGGCCTGTATTCCTTTGAAGTCAATGGGATTGATATTACGCACTTTGTAAGGTACTACATTGCAGCTGGTATGGTCTGTGCTGTGGCCTGCTTTATTGCCACAGTCAACAACAAAAAGGATATCAGCAGACTGATCTGGCATTCAGTATGTATTTTTGTACCTTTAGACATGGTGATCCTCATAACTCAGTTTATTACAGTAAGAACCAGCCATTTTATCTTTTCATCAACAACTTACGTGCCGGTGATGGCTATTGGATTTTTCCTGTTCCACTGTATTCCATATGATGAGATCACAGGCTGTCAGAGTAAGTATGCTTTGGACGTGCATTTGGATAAATATCTTGGAAAAAAGAATATCTATATGGCATGTGCATATCTGAAGATGCCTGATATTGAGAACATCATCAATATTGATAATGGAATGATATACAAAGGAACGGCAATCTTTAGAAATATCGAAGCCATCAGTGACAAGATAAGGATCTACAAGTTAGATGATGAGAATTATATAAATGTCATCGAGGATGTGGATGACGAAACTGCTCTTGAGTACATAGACAGGCTTCGCGGCGTATTTGAGGCAGCCAAGGTCAATATGGACATTCCATTCAATTATTCTTTGGTTGCAGGTAAGGTAATACCTGAATTAGACAATGTATTAAAGGTCAGACAGTTCTTTGCATTTGTAGGACGCAGATTTGAAGAGCAGAACAGCAGTCATTTCTATGTGACTGAGCCTAAGGACTATGATGATTTTGCAGAGCATTATGAGATATCCAAGGTGTTAAAAGACATAAAAGCAAGGCAGGATATGGATGACGAAAGAGTTGTTGTCTATGCTCAGCCGATTTACAGCGTAGGAACTGGAACCTTTAGAGTTGCTGAGGCTCTTATGAGACTTAAAGTTGGTGACAGGATTATTTACCCGGACAGCTTCATATCTATTGCTGAGCAGATGGGAGCTATACATGTTCTGACCTGCATCATGCTTACAAAGGTCTGCAAGGAGATCAGCATAATTGAGGATTACTATGATTTTGATGCTATTTCTATAAATGTTTCATCAAAAGAGCTGTCTCAGGCTAACATGTTTGACGACCTTATGGAGATCATCGGACAGTACGATTTTGATCCATCAAATATAAGGCTGGAAGTTACTGAATCAGCAATGTTTGAGGATTATGATATTGCCACCAGAAATATGCAGGAGCTTACAAAGCAGGGAATCCAGTTCTATCTGGACGATTTTGGAACAGGCTATTCATCATTAGAAAGGGTTATGAACTGTCCGTTTAAGACTATAAAGTTTGATAAGACTCTTTTGTATAAGGCGCTAGATGATGACAAGATGGACGATATCGTTACTTATATGATAGAAGTTTTCAAAAAGAACGGCTTTGTTACGCTGGTTGAAGGTGTAGAAGATGAATGTCAGAATCAGTATAGTGTTGATCATGGATTTGAGTATGTTCAGGGTTATCATTATGCCAAACCAGAGCCAATAGAAGAGATAAAGAAGTATTTTACAAGGAAAAGCAGTTTTTAAGAGTGAGTTTTAGGACTCACTCTTTTTTGTTGCACAAGACCAGCAAGCGAATGGATGCTTGCATACAACAAGATTCTTTATCGCTTTAATCAATTAGCTTATTAAATTTTATTCCTTGACTTTGTTGGTATGATTGTATACAATTATACGCAAAGTCATTGTTATCATAGGTGAGGAAATAATTATGAGCGAAGTATCGGCATTTCAGAATCGACCTGTAACCATGAACAACAAGAATAATCTGCTCCAGATCGAAGAGCACATGTATATTCTTGATGATGTCAAAAAACCTAACGTATTCAGAAATATGTTTCCCTATGAGGAAGTTCCTAAGATTCCTTTTAACGACAGAATCGTTCCACATAACATGCCAAAGGATATCTGGATAACAGATACCACTTTCAGAGATGGACAGCAGTCCAGAGCACCATATACTACCAAACAGATAGTAGATATTTTTGATATGCTTCATAAGCTTGGTGGTCCAAATGGCATGATCAGGCAAAGTGAGTTCTTTCTTTATAGTAAGAGCGACAGAGATGCAGTTTATAAATGCATGGAGAGGGGATATGAGTTCCCTGAGGTTACCAGTTGGATCCGCGCAAGTGAAGAGGATTTCAAGCTGGTAAAAGAGATCGGAATGAAGGAAACAGGAATCCTGGTATCCTGCTCTGATTATCACATTTTCTTGAAACTTAAGATGACCAGAAAACAGGCACTTGAGCATTATCTTAGTATTGTACGTTCCTGCCTTGAGGAAGGAATCAGCCCAAGATGTCATCTTGAGGATATTACAAGAGCAGATATTTACGGCTTTGTAGTTCCATTTTGCGTAGAACTTATGAAGCTCAAGGATGAATATGGCATTCCGGTCAAAATTCGTGCTTGCGATACTATGGGATATGGAGTAAACTTCTCAGGTGCAGTTATTCCACGAAGTGTTCAGGGTATCATCTATGCGATCAACACAAACGCAGGTGTACCAAGCGAACTCATAGAATGGCACGGTCATAATGATTTTTATAAGGCTGTTACAAATTCGACAACAGCGTGGCTTTATGGATGTTCTTCCGTTAATACTTCATTGTTTGGTATCGGAGAGAGAACAGGTAACACGCCACTTGAAGCTATGGTATTTGAATATGCCCAATTAAAAGGTACTTTGGATGGTATGGATACTACAGTCATCACAGATCTTGCAGAGTACTACGAAAAAGAGATTGGCTTTACAGTACCAGCTAACACACCATTTGTAGGCAAGAATTTCAATGTTACAAGAGCTGGAATTCATGCAGATGGTCTTTTGAAAAATGAAGAGATTTATAACATTTTTGATACAGACAAATTCCTTAGAAGGCCACCAGTAAGTGCAGTATCTAATACATCTGGACTTGCAGGTATAGCTCATTGGATCAATATCCATTACAAGCTTAAGGATGAGCATGCTCTTTCTAAGTCATCACCACTTGTAACCAAGATAAAAGAGTGGGTTGATAACGAGTATGCTAATGGAAGAGTTACAGTAATGACTGATAAAGAGCTTGTAAGTGAGATAAAAAGTGTCAGCAAAGAGCTTGGAATTGTTGTCAAAGAGGGAGAGATTGTAGCAGTTTCTTAAAGACTGAAGGAGAGACATGGAAAATCAGGATTTAAAACAGGAAGTTACAGACAAGTATTCTCTGAGAGGGCGTGTATTCCACAGGATCAGAGAAGATATATTAAACGGCAAATACAAGGACCATGAAGAGCTCAAAGAAGTAGCTATCGGTCAGGAACTTGGAGTCAGCAGAACTCCTGTAAGAGAGGCTTTCAGACAGCTTGAGCTTGAAGGTCTTATTCAGATAATTCCTAACAGAGGAGCTTATGTCACTGGAATCAAGGTCAAGGATATCGAAGATATCTATATGATCAGATCCAAGCTTGAAGGTCTCTGCGCAAGATGGGCTTGCGACAACATTACAGAGGAACAACTTGAGGAGATGGAAGAGAATATTTATCTTGCTGAGTTCCATGCTGCCAGAGGACATATGGAGCAGATGGCTGAGCTTGATAACAGATTCCACAACATATTATACGAATCATGTAATTCCAAGATGCTTGAGCATCTTCTCAAGGATTATCATCAGTACGTTTGGAGAGTTAGACAAAAGACTCTTTCTAGCAGTAGAGGAGCAGTTTCCAACGTAGAGCACAAATTCATCATGGAAGCGATCAAGGAAAAGAATCCGGATAAGGCAGAAGAACTTGCTAATCAGCATATGATCAATGCCTATGAGAATATGGTGGATAAGGGACTCTTGGAAATGTTCGACTAATCATTATTCACAAAGGAGCCTTGGAGTATGAGTAAGATCAACATGACAACCCCTATCGTCGAGATGGATGGCGATGAGATGACCAGAGTTTTATGGCAGATGATCAAAGATAAGCTTATCCTGCCTTATATCGACCTTAAGAGTGAGTATTATGATCTTGGTCTCAAGCATAGAGATGAGACTGATGATCAGGTAACTGTAGACAGTGCCAATGCTACTTTAAAATATGGAGTTGCTGTTAAGTGCGCAACCATAACTCCTAACAATGAGAGAGTTAAGGAATACGGACTCAAGAAGATGTGGAAGAGTCCAAATGGTACTATCAGAGCTATTCTTGATGGAACTGTTTTTCGTACTCCTATCATGGTAAAGGGAATAGAGCCAAATGTTCGCACATGGACAAGTCCTATTACACTTGCACGTCACGCTTATGGCGATGTTTATAAGAACGTTGAGATCAGAGTTCCAGGCCCTGGTAAGGCAGAGCTTGTATTTACAGGAGCTGATGGAACTGAAGTTAGAGAGACTATTCATGAATTTGATGAGCCTGGTATCATTCAGGGTATCCATAACAAGGATTCATCTATAAAGAGCTTTGCAAGAGCCTGTTTCAAATATGCTCTTTCTGAGAAAAAAGAACTTTGGCTTGGAACAAAGGATACTATCAGCAAGACATACGATAGAAGATTTAGAGAGATCTTTGACGAAGTATTTGAGACAGAGTTCAAAGAAGAATTTGAAAAGACTGGTATCACATACTTCTACACACTTATAGATGACGCAGTTGCAAGAGTAATGAAGTCAAAGGGCGGATTTATCTGGGCCTGCAAGAACTATGATGGTGATGTTATGAGTGATATGGTATCATCAGCCTTTGGTTCACTTGCTATGATGACTTCAGTACTTGTTTCACCAACAGGCGTTTACGAGTATGAAGCTGCTCATGGTACTGTTCAGAGACATTATTACAAGTACCTTAAGGGAGAACCAACATCAACCAATCCGGTAGCTACGATCTTTGCCTGGACTGGAGCCCTCAGAAAGAGAGGAGAGCTTGATGGAATAAAAGAGCTTTGTACATGGGCTGACAAGATGGAAAAGGCAACATTATCAGTTATCGAGTCAGGTCGTATGACTGGAGATCTTGCTCTTATCACAACGCTGCCAGATCCGGTCAAGCTTGGAAGTGAAGAGTTCCTGGATGCAATAGCCGAGGAGTTTAATAAGTAAATTAAAAGAGTAGCCAATTGGCTACTCTTTTTTACATTGATAATGTTTCCCACTCATCATAGAGAGTTGATAATCTGTCTTGTATTTCTGCCTGTTCATCTGAAAGTTTACGAAGCTTAGCCAGATCGGTTCCGATTGAAGGATCTGCCAGAAGTTCATTTATCTCTGAGTCTCTAGCTTCAAGCTTTGCAATTTCTTCTTCACATTTCTTAAGAGCAGCTTCCTGCTTACGTTTTTTTGCCTGTTCTTCTTTTTGGGCTTTCCAGTCAGCAGCACCTGCATTTGTAGTAGTAGCTACTGGGGTAGGAGTAGCTGAAATATTAGATGATTCATACTTAAAGCTGCCAGATGCAAGAGAGGATCCGCTTAGATCTGCGCTTTCTCCAAACAGTCTGTTATTCTGCTCATCAGCGTGCTCCATATAGTAATCGTAGTTACCGATATAGTTTACAACAGTTCCGTGGGTGAGATCCAGAATCCTTGTGGCTGTCTTGTTTATAAAGTATCTGTCATGGCTTACATAAAGGACAGTTCCCTCATAACCGGAGATTGCTGTTTCCAGGATCTCCTTACTTGTGATATCAAGGTGGTTTGTAGGCTCATCGAGGATCAGGAAGTTTGCATCTGAAAGCATGAGCTTGGCAAGGCTGACTCTGCCTTTTTCTCCACCTGAAAGATCACCGATCCTCTTAAACACATCGTCTCCTGTAAACAGGAAAGCAGCAAGAGTATTTCTGATCTCTGTGTTGTTAAGAGTTGGATATGCATCCGAAATTTCTTCAAAAAGAGTTTTTTCATCATGGAGAACATGATGCTCCTGATCGTAGTAGCCGATGTGAACCTTAACGCCTAGTTCGATCTTGCCTCCATCAAGGGACTCTACACCATTTATCATCTTGA
This sequence comes from Butyrivibrio hungatei, assembly GCF_001858005.1. Lineage (NCBI taxonomy): Bacteria > Bacillati > Bacillota > Clostridia > Lachnospirales > Lachnospiraceae > Butyrivibrio > Butyrivibrio hungatei. Next base: position 1,226,951 of record NZ_CP017831.1, read on the forward strand.
GCATTGTAGTCTTGCCGGTTCCGTTGTCACCTATGATGGCTACATGTTCGCCTTTTTTGATCTCAAAGCTTATATCAGAAAAGAGTTTTTCATTACCAAAGGATTTGCTGATGCCCTCTACACTAAGGACATCATTTGCGCTTTCACAGATTGGCTTTAAGGATATCTTCATCCTGTCGTCGATAGTGATAGGCTTATCAAGAACCTCTATCTTATCAAGCATCTTTTCACGGCTCTCAGCACGCTTAATGGACTTTTCTCTGTTGAAGCTCTTAAGCTTTGCAATAACTTCTTCCTGATGCTTGATTTCCTGCTGCTGTTTCATGTAAGCGTGCCACTGTGTGGCGCGTACCTGTTCTTTTTTTACTGCGTAGGTACTGTAATTGCCGGTAAAAGAGCTGACCTTTGTATTTTCAACTTCAATGATCTTGCCAGCTATCTTATCAAGAAAGTATCTGTCGTGAGATACGATAAGAACAGATCCTTTGTAGTTTAGAAGATAGTTCTCAAGCCATCTGATAGAGTTCATATCAAGGTGGTTTGTAGGCTCATCAAGGATGATAAGGTCAGGCTTTTGTAGCAGAAGCTTACCAAGACAAACTCTGGTTTTCTGGCCACCTGAGAGGTTACTTATCTTTTTGTCAAATTCCTCTTCTGTAAAGCCAAGACCCTTAGCTACTCCAAGAACTTCACTTTTCCACGCATATCCGGATTCTCTCTGGAATTTCTCGTTCATCTGGGTATATCTGTTCATGAGATCTGTGAGCTCATCGCCTGATACATGTTTCATGGCTTCTTCAGCTTCACGGATACTCTTTTCCAGCTCTATGATGTCTCTTTTAACCTCTGTAAGCTCGTCCATGATAGAGTTTGTAGTATCGATATTCTGATTCTGAGCAAGATACCCCCAGGTGATGCCCTTTGAGAAGGTAACTTCTCCGTCATCAGGAGATAGCTCACCTATTATCATCTTGATAAGTGTAGTCTTTCCTGCACCGTTGATACCGACTATTGCAGCTTTTTCGTTATTTTCAATATGGAAAGAGGCATTCTTTAAAATATCTTTTCCATCGAATGATTTACATAGATTATGTACTGATAAGATCATAATTTAACTCCATTTTTCTTTGTCTGACAAAACATTTTAGCATGATACATTTAATATGTAAAAGAGGATTGACCTATATAACGCATATATTTATAATATATGGAGTATTTCTTTAATAAACAAAGGAGAGTGCTTTGAAACGTTTATATTTACCATTAATTTGGGAATTGGCTTTTGTTATAGCGACATTTTTACTGCCTAAACAGGCCTTTCACTTATTCTTTGGGTTTTATTTAGGACTACTGATATATTTCTATTTCATTTACAAACAATTCTCATTCAGAAAATTATATAAGAATTTTGGAAGACCAGTTAAGTTCTGGATTCCGGTCATACTTACTTGGGTAGGTCTTTTCCTTGCAAGTCAGCTAAGAGAATATTTATCTATGAACTTTTCCTTTTATCTGGAAGAGGGCACAGTTAGTATTATTGTTCACAACGATCTTATCCCTACATTTTTTTATGCACTTATGATGATAGTTATGAAGCCTGTAGCTGAAGAGTTTTTCTTCAGAAAGGCTCTCATTTCTTTTGATAGTAAGTCACAGACAGTTATATTTACGCTTATCAGCCTGGTATTATGCGCACTCACAAGAGCACATGGCCCTTTGGGGATCTTAGAGTGGGTCATCATGGCTCTTCCGGTGACTATCGCGTATATTGCTACCAAGAATATTTATATATCTGTTATGGCACATGTGTTGTTTGAGTTTTATGACAATATATATGAGGTTGTGTACACTGTGGGACGTATCCTCAACAGATAAGTCTTTAGTGTTAATAACAATATAAATGTTTTTTTTCAAAGGAGAGGAAAAAAAGATGTTGGAGAAGTGTTTCAAACTCAAAGAACACGGGACTACTGTTAAACAGGAGGTATTGGCGGGACTTACTACATTCCTTACAATGGCTTATATTCTTGCCGTTAACCCTAATATCCTGGGAACAGTAATGAACGCAAGCGGTGTATTTGTTGCTACAGCCCTTGCATCAGCAATTGCAACTTTCGTAATGGCTTTTCTTGCAAACTATCCTATCGGTCTTTCAGCAGGCCTTGGACTTAACGCTTACTTTGCATACACAGTATGCCTTGGCGAGCTTGCAAATGAGGCAAATCCATTTACAATCGCTCTTACAGCAGTATTTGTAGAGGGTATCATTTTCATTATTCTTTCATTCTTCAAGTTCCGTGAGCAGATCATTAACAGCATTCCACAGAACCTTAAGTATGGTATCTCAGCTGGGATTGGTCTTTTCATTGCATTCATCGGTATGCAGAATGCTCACATTATCGTAGCAAATGATGCTACGATCGTAGGACTTGGCAGTTTCTCAGATCTTGATATGGACCTTGCACTTATCGGACTTATCATCATCGCTGTTCTTGTTCACTACAATGTAACTGGTGGTGTTCTTATCGGTATCATCAGCATCTGGATCATTGGTATGATCCTTCAGGCATGTGGTGCATATACTGCAGCAAATCTTTTCCCAGATTTCTCAAATGGACTTCAGCTAAGTGGAATTACTGAGACAGCGTTCAAACTTAACTTTGGATGGGCATTCTCACACCTTATTCAGTTCATTGCTATCACATTCAGCTTCCTGTATGTAGATCTCTTTGATACAGTTGGAACTGTTGTAGGCGTAGCTGATAAGGCTGGACTTCTTGATAAAGATGGAAATCTTCCAAGAGTTGGTCAGGTATTTATTGCAGATGCTGTTGGTACAACAGCAGGTGCGCTTCTTGGTACATCAACAGTAACAAGTTTCGTAGAGTCAAGTGCAGGAGTTGCAGCAGGTGGTAGAACAGGACTTACAGCTTTCACAACAGGTTGCATGTTCCTTGTTTCAATCGTGCTTAGCCCAATCTTCCTTGCAATTCCTTCATTTGCTACAGCTCCAGCTCTTATCTATGTTGGTATGCTTATGCTTATGAGTATCTCTAAGGTTAAGTTTGATGGAGATATTGCAGATGCAGTTGGTGCTTACCTTGCAGTAGTTATGATGCCTCTTGCATATTCAATCGCTACAGGTATCATGTTTGCAGTACTTGCTTGGGTAGTTCTTAAGGTTGCTACAAAGAAGGCGAAGGACGTTAGTCCTATCATGTGGGGAGTATTTGTACTCTTCGTAGCAAGAATCATTGTTCTTATTACAAACTTCCAGTAATTTGATAACTGAGAATAATAACTTCAATCGCCCTATGGATATTTACTATCCATAGGGCGATTGTGTATAATTAAAAAAGTGTTTTTATGTAACAATATATTCTTATGAAAGAAAAGAGGTTATATGTTAGGGAATAAGAAAAACAAGCAGTTTTATGCTAACGAAGTAAAAAAGAAGTTTAGTTTTAAAAGTGTGCTAATAGTAATCGCTATCATTTTTGCTATAAGCCTTTTTAGCGGAAGCTTCTACTCTGTAAAAGAGCAGGAACAGGCTATCCTTACTATGTTTGGTAAGGTTGTAAGAGTAGACACTGCAGGTCTTTATTTTAAAGTTCCATTCATTCAGCAGGTTCATCTTGTTGATATGACTACTCATGGTATTGGAATCGGCTATGTTATCAAGGATGGTCAGAATATAACAGTAGATGATGAGGGAGTGATGATCACTTCTGATTTCAACTTTGTTGATATAGACTTTTATCTTGAATACAAAGTAAGTGATCCTGTTGCATCATATTACAACAGTGAGAACCCAGAAACCATCATGAAGAACATGGCACTTGCCTGCATCAGAAATACAGTAGTCAAATATGCTGTAGATGATGTTCTTACTACAGCTAAGGGACAGATCCAGTCTGAGGTCAAAGAGACACTTCAGAAGGAACTTGCAGACAAGAATATCGGACTTATGGTAGTTAACATTTCCGTTCAGGATGCTGAGCCACCAACAGAAGAAATCGTTCAGGCATTTAAGTCAGTTGAGACAGCCAAGCAGGGCAAAGAAACAGCAGTAAATAACGCCAAGAAATATCAGAACGAGGAACTTCCTAAGGCAGAAGCTGCTGCTGATAAGATCGTTCAGGATGCGGAAGCAGCCAAGCAGGCCAGAATCGCAGAAGCTGAAGGTCAGGTAGCTAGATTTAATGAAATGTATGAGCAGTACAAACTTCAGCCATATATAACCAAGAAGAGACTCTTTTATGAGACAATGGAAGACCTTCTTCCAGAACTCAAGGTTATTATTACTGATGGAACTACTCAGCAGATGTTACCACTTGATAGCTTTAATGGTTAAGGAGTTAATATGGAAAAGAAAAAAGGCGGATTTGTTAGTTATCTAATAATCGGATTAATCATAGTTTTTGCAATTATACTTGGATCATCAACATACATCGTTCATCAGAATGAGTATGTTACAGTCAGAAGATTTGGAAAGATCGTTGCAATTGCCAAGGAGCCAGGTCTTCATTTTAAGACACCTTTCATTGACAGCACACAGTCGATCACAGCAAAGGTGATACTTTATGATATTCCAGCATCAGATGTTATCACCAAGGACAAAAAGTCCATGATCACAGATACATATGTAATCTGGAAGGTAGAAGATCCTCTTAAGTACGTTCAGACTCTTAATGCTATTGAGGCTAGAGCAGAAGAGAGAATTGAAGCATCTGTTTACAATGCTACCAAGAATGCTATTTCATCCATGTCTCAGGACGAAGTCATCGAGGCAAGAGGCGAGCAGCTTACACAGCTCATTACCCAGGAAGCAAATTCAGATATGGAAGGCTACGGAATCTCTGTAGTTCAGGCTCAGATCAAGGCTCTTGATCTTCCAGATGACAACAAGCAGGCTGTATATGAGAGAATGATCTCAGAGAGAAATAATATCGCAGCTTCCTATACCGCTCAGGGTGATGCTGAAGCTCAGAAGATCCACAATGAAACAGACAAGCAGGTTGCAATCATCAAGGCTGAAGCTGAGAAGAATGCAGCAGTTCTTGAAGCTGAAGGTGAGTCAGCATACATGGAGACATTGTCAAAGGCATATGACACAGAAGATAAAGCAGAATTTTACAGTTACATAAGAGGCCTTGATGCTCTAAAGAAATCTCTTGTGGGTGAGAAGACATTAGTTCTTGATAAAAACTCTGAGCTGGCAAAAATTCTGTATGGAAATTTTAATTGATTGAAACCCAGGACAGTAGAGAGGTTACAGTTTTCTGTAGCCTCTTATTTTTTTGCTTTATCAAAAAAAGTAAATGAAATAGTTGATTTTTTTATTTATATGTTGTATTTTACTACTATAAAAAAGAGTAAATATTTTTCTAGTGTTTTATTTAAATGCATCTTTTGGTGCAGTCATTTATATTTCCCAGAAAAAATTATGGCGTGAATATTGTAGATAAAATGATTATGTTAACGGGCTTTTCCGTAGATTGGAGATTGATTTGAGAGAAAAGTATGAGACTTTAAAATTAAGTGACCTTCGTGAGATTGCAAAGAGAAGGGGAATAAAAGGAGCAACAACACTTAAGAAGTCAGAGATAATTGACCTTATGTGTGAGTTGGATGAAAAGGAAGCTGCAAGCACTGCAAAAGAGCCAGATAAAAAGACTGAAGCTTCTGCATCAGAAGAAAAGAAAGCTCCTGTTCGTCACAAGAATCTGGTAGTTAAGACTATCAAAAGAGATGAAGAAGCTGACAAGGCAGAGAGACCTAGAACTGAAAAGGTTGAGAAGTCTGAGCCTAGAGAAGAGGAATTTGATGAGGCTGATGGCGATAGCGCTGATGGCATCCTTGAGGTTATGCAGGATGGATACGGCTTTATCAGATGTGAAAACTACCTTCCTGGTGAGAATGACGTATATGTAGCACCTAGTATCATCAGAAAGTTTAACTTAAAGACTGGTGATATCTTAAGAGGTAGATGCAGAGCCAAAAAAGAGACAGATAAGTTTGCAGCTCTTTCAAGACTTGATACAGTAAATGGTTATAAGCCAGAAGTTGCAAGCGGCAGATGGGATTTTGAAAAGATGACACCTATCTTCCCTAATTCAAGGATCAAGCTTGAGCAGCCTGGCTCATCAGTAGCCATGAGGATCATGGATCTTATCAGCCCAATTGGTAAGGGACAAAGAGGTATGATCGTATCTCCTCCTAAGGCAGGTAAGACAACACTTCTTAAAGAGGTTGCCAAGTCAATCCTTAAGTATAGTCCAGATATGCATCTTATCATTCTTCTGATCGATGAAAGACCAGAGGAAGTAACAGATATCAAAGAAGAAGTTGAAGGACCAAATGCAGAAGTTATCTACTCTACATTCGATGAGCTTCCTGAACATCATAAGAGAGTAGCTGAAATGGTTATGGAGAGAGCTAAGAGACTTGTTGAACACGGACAGGATGTTGTTATCCTTCTTGACTCCATCACAAGACTTACAAGAGCTTACAATATAGTAGTTCCTCCTTCAGGAAGAACTCTTTCAGGTGGTCTTGATCCAGCAGCTTTACATATGCCAAAGAAATTTTTTGGTGCTGCAAGAAATATGAGAGAGGGCGGAAGCCTTACAGTTCTTGCAACTGCTCTTATTGAGACAGGCTCCAAGATGGATGACGTTATCTACGAGGAATTCAAGGGAACAGGTAACATGGAAATGGTTCTTGATAGAAAACTTCAGGAAAAGAGAATCTTCCCTGCTATCAATATTCCAAAGTCCAGCACTAGAAGAGAAGACCTTCTTCTTACACCAGAGGAGCTCTCAGCTATCAACGGCTTGAGAAAGGGCTTCAATGGTATGAAGGCAGACGATGCAGTTGATCAGTGCATCAACCTCTTCTCCAAGACTAGAAACAATGTTGAGTTTGTTCATATGGTAGAAAAGCAGATCAGATTCTGATAAAAGAAATTAAAAAGTAAGGGTTGTCGTATTTACGACAACCCTTTTTATACGTCTCTAAGATCTAATAGATTTTCAATTTCTTTTGCCTGCTTCTCCATGCGCTCTTCACGTTTCTTTTGACGAAGAGTCTTGTCTGTGATGTGCTCTAGATTTGCGGGATCTAGTGGATTGGTACCTTGAGAAGAAATGTTGAGAGATGTTTTCTTTTCTGGGATCATCTTCTTGGCAAGGTCCTCTTCAACCTCCATGATCTGCTGCTGCTCTGGAATATCAGGGTTGAGATCGGTTGCAGGTACTTCATCAAGCTTAGTGTATTTTTCATGCTTCTTTTGTGATAAAAGACCAATAAGATCAACGCTTACATTGGAAATACTGCATCCGACAGCTTTTTTCTGATCAAGGAAAAAGTTTCTGACTACAACAGTATTGATCTCGTAGTTGTGTAAAGAAGCACCATATCTGAACATTACAGCCAGTTTGTCACCAGGCTTAAGAGTAGTGTTTTTGTCAATGATAAGAGAAATACCTCTCATGGAAAGGTCATGAACGATACAGTTCTTGAGGTCCAAATTGTTGCCGTTTACAGACATAAGACCTAGCTTTTCAATGTAGAATCTCTCGGCTCTTCTGGAGTTCTCCGGCTCTAGCTTGGATGAACATCTTATGAGATGAAAGTTACCATATCTTGTTTTTACAGGGGTAATAGTAGTGGACATGAACTTGTAAACACGGCCGTCTCTCTTGTTTCGGATCTGAACCTGCGAAGGCTCCAAAAACTGCATGTATTTACCAAAGTATTCCATTGGTTTAACGATGAGTCCTGCAGAGACGCCAAAGATAGCCTCAGTCATGATAACAATGCTGTGGCCATTTATGGCTGCATATATTTTGACTACTGAGCCATTGGAAATGTCATTGACATTCATGATACTAACCCCTCATACCGATACTTTCTTTCAATAAATATGATATAATAAGCCAAACAAAAAATAAAGAAAAAGAAAGAGCTTTTTGACAGCTAGGGAGCGCAGATGATTCGAGAAAATCTAGATTTTGTTGAAGAAAACATTAGAAAGGCCTGTGAAAGAGCAGGAAGAGATAGAAGCGAAGTAACACTTATTGCAGTTAGTAAGACAAAGCCTGTTTCAGATATCAGAGAGGCTATGGCATATGGTATAAAGACCTTTGGAGAAAACAAAGTTCAGGAAATCAGGGACAAGACAGAAGAAATAACTGAGCCACTTAATTGGCACATGATAGGCCATCTTCAGGCTAATAAGGTTAAATACCTTCCTGGAAAGGTATGCATGATCCATTCAGTTGATAATGTGAAGCTTGCAGATGAGATAGAGAAGCAGTTTGCCAAGCATGATCTTGTGGCAGACATACTGATCGAAGTAAATATGGCTCATGAAGATACCAAATTTGGCTTATCTCCAGATGAGGCACTTGGTTTTGTCCGCGAGATCAGTGATAGAGAGCATATTCGTATCAGAGGGCTTATGACTATCGCCCCTTATACAGAAGATCCTGAGAGTAACAGGGTATATTTTAAGGGACTTAGAGAGCTTATGAATAAGATCAACGCTGAGAACATACCTGGCGTCAAGATGGATACTCTTTCCATGGGAATGACAGGGGATTATCAGGTGGCAATCGAGGAAGGTGCTACATTTGTAAGGGTTGGTACAGGTATCTTCGGAGAAAGAGATTATACCAAATCTTAAATAAATATAAACGAATTTACACGCAACACGCCAGAGAGTATAATTATTTTATACTCGCTGGTGTGTTTTTTTATTGGATAGCAATATTTTATGGAGAGTTGAATTTTGAGAACAATGCCATTATCTAAAGATCTATCCTTAGATCAAATAAATCATTTAATAGAGACTGGCCACGTTTTTGTCACTCCATTTGGCCTGAATCGAACGGCATATATTGTTGTTAATCATAAACCGTTTATGGTTATTGCGACGGATATTTCAATCAGGGGAGTGCAGCTTAGCGGTGCCTGGTATACATGGGAAGATCTTGAGGCAATGGGTGGTGTATACGAATCAGAATTTGATGCTTTGAAAGCAATTGCAGATGGAGTATAAAAGTGAAGTCCTTGGGACTTCACTTTTTAATTCTTAAGAATGTATAAAAACTGCCGTTTTTTTATTACAACTTAAACGTTTTATGTTAGAATTTATACTATGCCGGTGGTGGGAGGTTTTAAAGCTTTGGGGTATGTTTTTTATTATGTAGAAGCTCATATTGCCTGCATTTTCTTGCTGACAATATTACTATATAAGATTGCAAAAGGTGTAAATAAACAACTTTCTCAAGTATATCTTGGAGACGTCATTTTTGTTTTGATGCTCTATTTTCTTGCGGAGATTTTCTGGGCTCTCGTTGATGGCGGAGTGATCACCAGTAATAAACCGCTTCTATATTTATCCAACATATTTACATATATGCTACTAAGTGTGGCGTCGTATATATGGTTTGTTTTGTCTGAAACTCTTCAGCAGGACACTATTGTTGAGAAGTTTGTCAACAGAGTGCTTCTTAGCATTCCTGTATGGATATCTGGAGCACTTTGTCTTACTGCTTACAAGACTGGACTTGTATTTTATGTTGATGAGAACAACAAGCTTGTTGGTGGCAAGCTCTATCTCATACTTATCGTGGTTCCTTTTGGCTATATGATCGCTGCTTCAATAAAGGCTTTTGTAAGAGCCTTTAACCGCGACAGATATACCGACAGGAGTATCTATTTCATGATAGGAGTATTTCCTATTACCCCTATCTTGCTTGGTGCACTTCAGGCAAGATACTGGAGAGTACCTCTTTTATGCTATGGAGCAGTAGCAGCAGTACTCTATGTATATATCACATCAACAGACAATCTGATCTCCCTTGATCCACTTACTCAGATCAATAACAAGAATCAGATGTATAAGTATCTTGCTCAGAAGATGAGATCAGAAGAGCCTGGACTTTCACTATTTCTTTTAATGGTTGATATTGATAAGCTCAAGAATATAAATGATACCTTTGGACATTTAGAAGGTGACAGAGCGCTTGTTAGAGTTGCAAATGCGATCAAGGATACCTGCCAGGGTCCACGTAGCAGATTCTTTTTATCCAGATATGGCGGAGATGAATTCGTGATAATCGCAGAGATGTCATATAGAGCAGAAGCAACCTGGCTTGCTGATCAGATCAAGCATAACGTACAGAGACTGTCAGAAACCTTCGGTACTGCCTATGACATTTCAGTTAGTGTTGGTATTGCTCAGTACGATTATCAGGCACCTATTTCTCTTCAGGCCTTTATCGCGAGAGCAGATTCTGATCTGTACAAACAAAAGAAAGCAGGTGTATATTGATCAGAACAAAGAGGAAATAAAGTTGATCAAAAGACCTGCCAAAATAAAGGCGGAAAGTATTGCTATAGCGTAGATAAATTTCATTCGTGCCATGGTAATCTCCAATCTCTAATGCTTTAAACATGATATAATTATATAGTATACAGAGGTTTTTTGCATGTTGCAGTAGTTGTTACTTGCAGATTGGAGGGGTGTATGCAGATATATGTTGCTGGAAATGTACTTAGAAGTGGAGATGGTTCCATGGCTCATCCTTTTAAAACTATTTCTGAAGCAGCGGATATAGCTAAGGCGGGAGATGTAGTCCTCGTAGCACCTGGCGTATACAGAGAATGGGTCAGGCCAAGGTTCTCAGGGCTTTATGACAATAGAATAGTCTATAAGAGCACCATCAAAGGAGAGGCTGTTATTACCGGTTCAGAAGAGATAAGGGACTGGGAAGCCTTTGAAAATGTTTGGCGTGTTCGAATTCCAAATAGCTTCTTTGGTTCATATAATCCATATACCACAGAAATATCAGGAGACTGGTATCAGGAAGAAGCAAATCCACATCACACAGGAGATTTATATCTAAACGGAAGATCAATGCATGAAGTGTTTGATCTTTCTCTTTGCATGCATCCAGTCAGGGATAAGAGGTCCTGGGAACCTGAGATGACTGAATATGTCTGGTTCACGGCTCAGGAAGATAACTGCACTATAATCTATGCAAATTTCGGCTCAAAGGATCCAAATACTGAAAATGTAGAGCTTAGTGTCAGAAGAGCGTGCTTTTTCCCTACAGATATGGGAATAAACAATATAACGTTAAGTGGATTTACCATTAGAAACGCTGCCACTAACTGGGCGCCTCCTACTGCCAAACAGGAAGGCATGGTAGGACCAGGCTGGGCTAAAGGCTGGATAATCGAAGATTGTGAGATATACGAGTCTAAGTGCTGTGGCATAAGTCTTGGTAAGTACTATCAGAGTGGCAACAATAATAAGTGGACAACACATTTTCTGAAGGATGGCACTCAGACTCAGAGAGAATGCGTATGTCAGGCTGTTAATGACGGCTGGGATAAAGAAACTGTGGGATCACATATCATCAGACGCTGCGATATCCACGACTGCGGACAGGCAGGTATTGTGGGGCATTTAGGTGGAGCCTTTGCTGTCATAGAAGATAACCATATTCATAGGATCAATAACAAGCATGACATAGAAGGCGCAGAGATAGCTGGTATCAAGCTTCATGCTGCTATAGATACTCAGATAAAGAGAAACCATATAGATCACTGCACGCGAGGTATATGGCTTGATTGGGAGGCTCAGGGCACAAGAGTAAGTCAGAATTTTCTTCATGACAATGTTCCTCCGGTAGGAACAATAATAGATTCTGATCTTTCACTTGGAGAGGATATCTTTATCGAAGTATCCCACGGACCAACACTTGTTGATCATAACCTTCTTTTATCTGATATTGCGGCAAGGCTCAGTACTCAGGGAATTGCATTTGTACATAATCTTATTGCCGGATCTTTTACCTATGTGGGACAGGGAACAGATAATGGAACTATGAGGCTTGCTTCTGACAGATACACGCCATATCATGTTCCGCATTCTACTATGATCGCTGGATTTATGACTATACTCCATGGGGACGCAAGGTTCTATAATAATGTCTTTGTACAAAAAGCTGTTAGGCAGGACCTTATGGAGTACTGTGTAGGAAAGAGCATAGATACTATAGATAAAAACAATTTTATCTGCGGTACATTGCCATATAATAACTTCCCGGGACCAGCAGAGTACTTTGGAAAGTTTAACAAAAATACAACTAAGAGCAGGGCATATAGGGATCAGTATTATGATCACCTTCCTGTATATCTTGGAGGAAATGCGTATTTTAACGGTGCAAGACCTTGTGATCATGAGATAGCTTCTCATGTTGATAAGGATCACAAGATAAGTCTTTATATTGATGAGAATGAGGGCAATTATACTCTTCATACAAATCTTTATGAGTTCCTTCCAAGGAATTTCACAATGCCAGTTAATTCTGACTTTTTAGGATCTGCATTTGAGCCTGAGCAGAGATTTGAAAATCCGGATGGTAGCAATATCATGCTGGATGTGGATTACTTTGGCAGAAAGAGGGGAATACACCCTGTTTCTGGACCATTTGAAGAATGCGGTACAGATAGGTTCAATGTTCAGACTCCTTCTTCAGATTCTTATAAAATTGAGCACCAGGAGAGCGAAAGAATTGAAGATAAGCAGGTTTATGACGAAGAGTATGTGGCTGAAATAAATGCCAATGTCATGCTGACAGGCTGCGCAGATGCCGGAATCAAATTCCCGTTTGATGGAGGTCTTTTCATAGTAAGCGATATGTTCGTCAAGGGAAATGAAGTTTGGCTCTATGATGCTACGAATGAAAAGCTTGTAGAGCTTGACTGTGAATATGGTATATATCACAATATAAAGAAGTGGTCTGTTGGGGCTTTACAGTCAATTGATGTGAGCTTTGATCCAAATACAGAGGGACTTGTAAGAACTGCCGGAACACTGCTCTGTATCCTGAATAAGAGCCTTGCCCATGATCCAGAGGATACCTGTAATACCATTCAGGAAAAGGTCAATCTGGGAATTGAGCCAAGAGGCATCAAGATGAGATTTACACCTAAGTACCTCAAGTTCATAAGGGGCAAGAAGTTTATATCTCTTGAGGATGTAATCTATAGGATCAGTAAGACGTCTATGGACGTAGTAACTGACAGAGTTGAACATTTATAAAGGATAAGGATTTATTAGATAGTATGAGTAACAATAAGAATTGGTATAAGCTGGATAATGCGGCCAAGATAGTGCCATCTACTGCAAAGGGAGCTAACACTAGAGTATTCAGACTTACCTGCGAGCTTAATGAGGAAGTAGATGGGGATATTTTGCAGGCAGCTGTAGATGAGACAATAGAGGAATTTCCTTTCTTTAACTGTGTTCTTCACAGGGGAATCTTCTGGTATTACTTAGAGGATAGTGATCTTAGGCCTGTTGTTGAGGAGGAACATTCGCCAGCATGCCTTCCTTTGTACATTCCAGGTCACAAGAACCTTTTGTACAGAGTCAACTATTTTGAAAAGAGGATCAATCTGGAGATGTTCCATGTTCTTGCTGATGGAACCGGAGCATTCATGTTCTTTAAGAGCCTTGTGATCAGGTATCTTCAGAAGGTGCATAACCTGAATGAAGATATAAAGCCAATAGATGAGTTTTCTATCGAGGAAAAGAATGTTGACGCCTTTACTGATAATTACAGTAAGGAAAAGGGTTTAAAGCAGTTAAAAGAAATGTCATCTGTTAAGGCTTATCAGTTGACAGGAGAGCTTGATGATAACCTTTTACCACATCTTTTAGAGGGTACAGTTTCAAGCAGCAAGTTCCTTGGACTTGCCCATGAGTATGACACAACGGTAGGAGTACTTTGTGTTGCCCTATATATTAAGGCTGTTATCCAGACCATGAACAGGACCCAGAGAAAAAAACATGTTGTGGTTAGTGTACCTGTTAATCTGCGCCAGTTCTATGAAAGCGGCACAGCCAGAAACTTTTTTGGCGTAATAAATATCGATTATGACCCTGCAGATTATGATGGAAATCTAAAGAGCATCATAGATCCTGTAGATAAAGACTTTAAAGAGAAACTCTCTTCAGAGAACATTGAAAAGACAATGAATTCATATTCAGCTCTTGAGCATAACCTTGCTATCAAGATGGTTCCACTTCCTATCAAGGATTTCACTATTGGCAGGTTTGACAGAGCGGCCAAGAAGGGCGTTACAACTTCTATGTCCAATCTTGGAAGAATCAGCATGCCAAAAGAGGTAGAGGAATATATAGACAGATTCAGTGCCTTTATGACAGCTGCTTCCCAGCAGGTTTGTGTCTGCTCATTTAAAGACAAGATGACCTTTGGCGAAGTTTCACCATACAAGACTCACAGAGTAATGCTCAATTTCTTTAGATGTCTTTCAGAAGTGGGAATTGAGGTTGAACTTGGATCAAATGATTATGATGAGGAGATTGAATAAGTAATATGCAGATTTGTCCTAAATGTAAAGTTAATATAAGAGGCAAAAAGAGCTGTTGTCCACTGTGCCAGGGACAGCTAAAGGATGTACAGGGCGAGGCAGGAGCATCTTTTCCTACCCTGAAAAAGAAAAAGATCAGTAATATCACCTTTATCAAGATGTGTACATTTATTTTTGCATCTTTGGAGATCATATTTGCTGCTATCAACATCATGACCAGAAGAGAATATGCACCGATAGGTCTTATCATGCTAGGGTTATTAGCAGGCTGGATCACGCTTCTTACAACAATGTATCTTAGAAATAACCTTCTTAAGGTCATAACATGGGAAGTTATCGTGGCTATAATCGTTGACATCTATATTGATGTTAAGACGGGCTTTTTAGGATGGTCTCTTTCCTGGATGGTTCCGCTTACGCTTATAGGCCTTGCTTTTGCAACTATAATAATTGCAAAGGTCATGAAGCTTAGGCTTGATGAGTATATTTTGTATATCATCTTTGATCTTGTCATGGCTCTTTTACAGATCATCTTTATCAGAAATGGCAAGATTGTTCAGCCATGGCCGGCAGCTATCAGTATTGTAGTTTATCTTATTATATTTGTTGGGGTTTTGATCTTTAGGTTTAGAGATCTTAAGGTTGCCTCAGAAAAAATGTTCAATATGTGACGGTTACTATGAGTCTTAAAAACAGATTAAACAGAAAAAACTTAAAACGAGGAATCGTATTTGCCTCCAAAGTCGGAGATTTCGTGGAAAACTCCATTGGAAAAGTAATGGAGGACAAGAATAAGCTGGCAGATGAGCTTCCGGAAAACCCTGAGAACATGAAGTGGTACAGGGTATCTCTTGATAAGGGCTTATCTGGAGACGGTTCTGAGTATTATATCTATGTCAAAAAAGCTGATCCAAAAAAGCTTTGCATTTTCTTTTCAGGCGGCGGTGTTGCCTGGAATGAGTATACTGCTGCAAGGCCTGTTACAGGCGGCAAGGTGGCAGCAGGTCTTCCAAATTATTATTGGAATAATCTAAGACCCTTTACCCAGCTCATGAACATCAATATCGGTATAACTGATATTGCTTCGGACAAGAATCCGTTCAAGGACTGGAGCTTTGTGGTCATCACTTATGCCACTGGAGATTTCCATGTTGGCAACAACGATTATCCTTACAAAACTGAAGATGGCAAGGATGACATCCTTCACTTTCATGGTTATGTGAATTTCCTTGAGAGTATGAAGGTGGCAAAAGAGCTGATCCCTGCTCCTGACAAGCTTCTTATAGCAGGTAACTCAGCAGGAGCCTTTGCTGTTCCTGCTCTTGCTGGTGAGATAATAGATGATTATTATCCAAATACAAGAAGCATAACAGTATTTTCAGATAGTGGACAGCTTCTGTACAAAAACTGGAGAAAAACAACCAAGAATATATGGCGTTCAAAGGACAGCATTTGGAAATCTATTCACTCAGATAATATTACTTTGGATTGGTACAAAGAACTTTTTAGGAAATATGGAGACAAAATCAGGTATTTATATTCCAGTTCAGACAGGGACTATTTATTAAGTGCCTATTATAATGATATTATCAATAAGAAGTATGAAACTGATCAGGATGTTCAGGAGGATTACTATAATCAGTTGATAGATATGGTGCATGAGTTAAAAGAGATAACTCCTGCTTTTGGCATATTTATAAATAACTGGAAGATACCGCTTATAACCATGGGCGGCACTGTACATACCAGCGTCAGAGAACTTCATTTTACAGCCTTTACCCAGGACGGAATATCCATGGCGAAATGGCTGGCAGATGCGGTTGATGGGAAGGTTTACGATGTAGGAATGGACCTTCTTAGCAATAGCAAAAATAAATCAAAAAAGAGAAGGAATTTAAGAAAACTATGAGTTACACAGCAGATTGGGAGTCATTATCAAAGTACACTGTACCACAGTGGTACTCATCATCAAGATTTGGAATCTTTATCCATTTTGGAATCTACAGCGTTCCAGCATTTGGAAATGAGTGGTACTCCAGAAATATGTATATAAAGGGTTCTAAAGAGTACGAGCATCATATCAAGACTTATGGTCCACACAAGGATTTTGGATACAAGGATTTTATCCCTATGTTCAAGGCGGAGAAATTCAATGCTGATGAGTGGATAGATCTTTTTGTTAAGGCTGGAGCCAAGTATGTAGTGCCTGTAGCAGAGCACCATGACGGATTCCAGATGTATAAGAGTAAGCTTTCTAAGTGGAATGCTTACGAGATGGGACCAAAGGTAGATTACCTTGGAGAACTTAAAAAGAGCGCTGAGAAGAGAGGCATGCACTTTGGTGCTTCTTCACACAGGATCGAGCACTGGTTCTTTATGAGTAAGGGCCGCGAGTTTGAGAGTGATATCAATGACAGCATTACTAAGGACAGCCTTTACTATCCAGCAATGAAGGAGCCGGAAGATCACTACAATCTATATGCTGAGCCAACACCTACTGCTGAGTTTATGCAGGACTGGCTTGATAGAACAAAGGAGATCATTGATCAGTACCATCCTGAGGTCCTTTATTTTGACTGGTGGATCCAGGAAGCTTGCCTTAAGCCATATCTTAGAGAGATGGCAGCTTATTACTACAACGAGATGGAGAAGATCGGCAAGGTTGGTGTTATTAACTACAAGCACGATGCATTCCCATTTGGCGTTGCTGTACCTGATGTTGAGAGAGGTCAGCTTGCAACTGCTCAGCCATTTGTATGGCAGACAGATACTGCAATCGGTAGAAGATCTTGGTGCTATATTGAAGACAATGATTATAAGGGACCAGAGGAGATCATCTGCAATCTTTGTGACGCTGTAGCCAAGAATGGTAACATGCTTCTTAACGTTGGACCTAAGTCTGATGGAACAATTTCTGAAGAAGACAAGAAGACTCTTCTTGGAATTGGTGAGTGGCTGTCAAAGAACGGCGAAGCTATCTATGACAGTAAGCCATTTAGATTTGCTGAAGAGGGACCTACAAAGGCAGCAGGCGGACAGTTTACTGACAAGAAAAAGATCGAGTATACACCAGAAGACTTTAGATTCACTGTGGCTAAGGGTAATATCTATGTGACAGCGCTTAAATGCTCTGAGAGTGGAGAATATGTTGTAAGATCTCTTGGAATTGAAAAAGAAGCCGCTAGTTCAAACGGCTTCTCAGGAATTATCAAGAATATTAGTGTACTGGCTGACGGCTCATCAGTTGCTTTCGAAAGAAAGGAAGATGGCCTTCATATGAAGACTGACTTTAGAAGTGATATGCCAGTAGTATTCAAGCTTGAAATGCTTTAATACTTAATCTACAAAACAGGCTTCGATCTGCGCTTCGTAGTCTTCACGAAGGAACTCTGGAATATCATATTCATCAAGAGCTTCCTGAACAGACCAATGCTCATTAGCCATGGAACGAAGAATGCTGCGGATGATTCGTAGATCTGAAGCCTCCAAATTTGCAACACTGTTCATATACACACCCTCCTCAATACTAAATACAGATAATTCTTTAACTACAATATATTGTAGTATAAAAAAATATTGATACAAGTATTGACATTTTAGAGTGAATTGTTTTTGTAAATTATGCACAGAAAACGAGGGGAATTCTATGCAGATGCTTGTAGTGGCAATTGTGCTATCTATCTGTGGACTTTTATCTTCATTCATACTTATTGGTATTTTTCCATCTATCATTTCTTTTTGCCTGAGTATTTATTGTCTTTCAAAGGAAAAGACTATAAATACAGTCAGAGCTCTTTTGATGTCCCTTGTGGGCATTTTAGTTCCAATAATAATGTATCTAAATACTTTTGGCCTTCACCTTCCCTATGATAAGGGAGAAGGCTATGGAACTTTCAAGCAGATCCTTTATGACAACTATTCAAATTTCGGCTTTGATATGTCTTTTATGGTAAAAGACTATAAGACTATAGATGAGCAGGTGGCTGCAACTGCAGCTACATCTGACGATGGAATCTACTATGTAAGTGACGGAGTAGTACAGGAAGAAGCAGGTTATAACGAGATTGTAACTACAGAAGCTGATAGTAGCGAGTCTTCTCTTGATAACAGTAAATACCCTGAATCAATATTCGAGAGCTTTGAAGACATAGAAAAAGAATATGAAACTACTGCAAAAAGTACAGAGATAGGAGCTTCTGACGATGACATGCCTTCTTACGGTGGCCTTCCAGTTGGAACTCTTATCGTGGCGCAGTACTTTAGAGAAGATGATCACAACTGTAATCCAGTACTGGTCCTTCAAAATAAGACAGGAAATCTATGTAGATATGAGTGTATGTTCACTGCCAGGGACAAAGATGGAAACGAGATCGCCACATCTGAACGTACATCAGAAGTAGTACCTGACGGAGCCAAATTCGTTATAGAGGGTCGCTTTGACAAATCAGAACTAGGCGGTACCTTACCTTCAATGTATGAGTTCACCATCAGCAAGCGAACCCCTTACGAAAAGGACGTAACCGAAGACGTTTGCGTTTACACCAAAATTGATGGTAATTCCGTCATCCTTGCAGCCGAAAACCCAACCTCCCTCAAAGTTAAAGTTGACGCCTACGTCCTTTTCTTTGACGGAGACGAACTAGTTGATTGCATCTGGCTCATTCCAAGCAACAAAGACGAAGTATGCATTACTCCAGGCTCAGTAGCAACAATCAAAGGCGACGCATACTACCGTTTCGACCGCATCGAAACCTACTATACCGCCTACGAAGCCGTCGAAACCCGTTAGTTTGTCTTTCCCCGGGACTTTTGATGTCAGAGTCCCCCCTTCCCAACCTTTTGGGGGCGCCACCCTGAGGCATATTTTTATTCGTCCTTCGAATTTTCATGTTCATGGGGCCTGATCTAGCACTTAAAATTCTTTGAAACAAACTCGTCTTTGAAGCACATTTTTGGCTGTAAAGTTTTGGGTTTGAACGATTGTCAAGAAAACGCCATTTTCTTATGCTCATAAGCAGTTTTTGACACGCATGCGGTTTGCGTTGTTTGAAGCAGGGCGGTAAGAATTTATAATAAGTGGTCACGCCCGCTTTCGGCGGGCTTTGTAAACAGGAATAAGAGGTGACTCTGCAAGCTAGCTTGCGAGATCACCTCTTTTCCTGTTATTGGAGCGAAGCTCCTATGACCACTTATTATAAATTACCGCCCTGCAAGTTTGTAGCAAGAGCATGCGTATTAAACAAAAACTGCATGAGCATATAGAAAAGTATCGTTTTCTTGATGAGGGCAAAACAAAACTTTACAGCAAAAATGGCATCAAAGACTCAGACAGTGTTTCAAAAACAGAATTTTAAGTGCTAGATCAGGTCCTCATGAACAAAGAAAATTTTCAGAGACTCATAAATAATATGCCTCAGGGTGGCGCCCCCAAAAGGTGGGGGAGGGGAGGTCTAATAAGAATGTTTCGGGGGAAGAAAAACTTAAGGGGAAAAAGACGTGGATTTATGGTGCAATAAAGGGGTATAATTAAAGTTAGAGATGGTAGATTTTTTTAGGAGGGCGCTATGACAGTAGGTAGAGAGGACCTTATACATTCACTTGCTAAATCTATGGGAGTTGGGGAAGCACAGAAGTCTAAGTATACTTCTGGCAAATATAATGTGGACAGCGGTACTATTTTTACCAATGGACATGTTATTACTAAAGTAACTATTGATCAGGCAAAGCAGTACTTTACAACTCAGTATAGAAAGCTTGCAAGCAAGGATGACGAAGGTGCGAGAGATATGGCGGCCCTTTATGAAGTTGCTATGGAAGCCATTAATATGATGGTGGAAAGTGGAGTGAAACCTGACGGACAGTAAGTTACTTAAGTTTTAAAAAATATTTAATACAATTTAATTTTATACATTGATTTCTTCTGCGGATAGGTATACACTTTTTGCTATAACGATCCGCAGATTTTTTTTTGAAGCGTTTTGAAATGAGGATATTCATATGGGATTTACGATTAGTGTAATAATAGTATCACTGCTATATTTGGCACTTTTGGAATTATCTAAGAATATGATCATTGGCTGGTGCCTTGCTCTTATTGGAATAGTGCTTATGTTTGTTTGCAGAGCATATTTTATGAAAAAGGACAAATATGACAAAAAGCGCATGGCCTTAATGTGGGTTATTTTTATTTCTTATCTAATGATCAACTATTTATTTACAGGACCTGAGGAAAAGAGGGTTCCGGCTGTTGATAACAAGAATCCTGATGTGACAGAAGTTGTTCATGTAGCATCTGGAGACATTACAGGAGTTTACAATGAAGATCACTCAGTAAGAGTGTTTGCTGGAATCCCTTATGCCGAAGCTCCTGTTGGAGAGCTTAGGTTTAGAGAGCCTGTAGCAAAAAAGCCCTGGGATGGAGTTTTAGCCTGTGACAGCTTTGGACCAATGGCGATGCAGCCAAGAAACGCAGTCCTTTATGATTCACTGTCACATATAATTGGATTTCATGATTATAGGATCACGATAGGTGATGAGTATGTAGAACCTATGAGTGAAGACTGTCTGTATCTTAATGTTTACGCACCTGAGAAAGGTGATGAACTTAAGCCGGTAGTATTCTATATCCACGGAGGTTCATTAAATACAGGCCAGTCTTACTATACAGAATACAGAGGAGAGACCTTTGCAAAAGAGGACGTGGTATTTGTTAACTTTGCGTATCGCTTGGGAGCATTTGGGTATTACACTGCAGATGATCTAAAAAATGAGTCACAAAATGGAACAACTGGTAACTACGGACTTCTTGACCAGATAGCAGCTCTTAAGTGGGTTTACGACAACATCGAAGCCTTTGGCGGTGACAAAAATAAGATCACTATAGCTGGAGAGTCTGCAGGCTCATCAAGTGTTAACGCTCTTTGTGTATCACCATTAACTGAAGGTTTATTTAGATATGCTATTGCTGAGTCAAGCTCTATAGTAGCCAAAAAGCCTTTCCATACCTTTAGAACCTATGAAGAGGCTATAGAACAGGGAGATATCCTTAGAAAAGAGCTTGGTGTAACATCTTCAGCTGAGCTTAGAAGCATAAGCGCTGACAAGATCCTTAGTACATCTTCCAAGAACACAGCCATGACTATTGATGGCTATGCTATAACAGAGATGCCTTACCTTACTTATGAGAAGGGTAATAATCACGAGAAAGCTCTTTTACATGGTTTCAATGCAAAAGAGGCTGATGTGTTCATGTTAAATATCAAAGCAACACAGGATAACTATGAAGAGCTCATAGCAGAGGAAATTGGAAAGTATGCTAAAGAAATGGCAGAGATTGTGCCATGGAACCAGCCTCCAAGAGATGACCATATAGTAATTGATGCTCTTGGTGAAGCTAAGGGAGCTCTTAACACGGTATACAGTGCGCTATGGTTTAGCTATTCTCATCATGTGTGGAATAGATATGAAGTAAGTCTTGGAATACCAAGCTATGAATATTATTTCACTAAGAGAAATAAGAGCCTTACCAACTACCACGCAGGCGAACTTCCATATGCTTATGGTAATCTTTACAGGCATCCTGGACTCTATGATGATGACGACTATAAGCTCTCAGAAATGATGGTGGGGTACTGGACTAACTTTGCAAGGACCGGAGATCCAAACGGAGATGGGCTCCCTGTCTGGGAGATGAGAACTGATACTCAGACCAAAGTTCTTGAGCTTGGGGATAATGTTCAGATGGTTGATGATCCTAATGAAAAGATATATGAAGTCATAGACAAATATCAATCAGAGGAAAACTGAAATTTCTATATCAGTTTCCAACAAAAAGCACCTATGAAAGCTGTGCATAATGCACAAAAATCAAACAGAATATTTGTGAAACTATTGTAATATGCACAAAAAAGCTATATCATTAAAGAGCAAAGAAGATTCTTTTCTTTGCTCTTTTTTCTTAAAAGAAACTAGTTATGGTAAGGGAGTTATAAAATGGCAAAGTACATAATGGCATTGGATTCAGGCACAACAAGCAACAGATGTATTCTCTTTGATCAAAAAGGGGAAATCTGTTCTTGCGCCCAGAAGGAATTTACACAGTTTTTTCCTCAGCCTGGTTGGGTTGAGCACGATGCTAGCGAAATCTGGCAGACACAGCTTTCTGTAGCCCGCGAGGCCATGAACAAGATCGATGCAAGCTTCGAGGATATAGCGGCTATTGGTATTACTAATCAACGTGAGACTGTTATCGTATGGGATAAAAAGACTGGACAGCCTATTTCTCATGCTATTGTATGGCAGTGCCGCAGAACTGCAGACTTTGCAGAAAAGATGAAAGAAGAAGTTCCTGGAATTGTAGAGAAATTCCAGTGCAAGACAGGACTTAAGTTTGATCCATATTTTTCAGGAACCAAGATCAGATGGATACTTGATAATGTGGATGGAGCAAGAGCCAGAGCCGAGAGGGGCGAGCTTTGCTTTGGAACTGTGGATTCCTGGCTTATTTATAAACTCACAAAGGGAAAGGTTCATGTGACAGATTACTCTAATGCTTCAAGAACACTTCTCTTTAATATCAATACTCTTGAATGGGATAAAGAGCTCTGTGATCTTTTAGATATTCCAATGAGCATGCTTCCAGAAGTTAAGCCATCAAGCTGTGTATATGGCGAGACTGATCCTGAATTTTTTGGAGGACCTGTGAAGATAGCAGGTGCTGCAGGAGATCAGCAGTCTGCTTTGTTTGGACAGACATGCTTTTCTGAAGGCGACGCCAAGAACACCTATGGAACAGGTTGTTTCATGCTGATGAATACCGGTGATAAGCCTATCTATTCTAAAAATGATCTTTTGACAACAATCGCATGGGGAATTGATGGAAAGGTAACCTACGCAATCGAAGGCTCAGTATATGTGGCAGGAGCTGCAATACAGTGGCTTAGAGATGAACTTAGAGTTATTGATTCCTCTCCGGATTCAGAATATTTCGCGACTCAGGTAAAGGATACCAATGGTTGCTATGTTGTGCCTGCATTCACTGGCCTCGGCGCTCCATATTGGGATCCATATGCAAGAGGTGCCATCGTAGGCCTTACAAGAGGTGTTAATAAATATCACATCATAAGAGCAACGCTTGAGTCTCTGGCATTCCAGACAGCGGATGTATTAAAGGCTATGGAGCTTGATACAGGAAGAAAACTTACAAGCCTCAGAGTAGATGGGGGAGCTTCCAAGAACAATTTCCTGATGCAGTTCCAGTCAGATATCATCGATACTGATGTTATTAGACCATCCTGTGTTGAAACAACAGCTATGGGAGCTGCGTATCTTGCTGGACTTGCGGTTGGCTATTGGAAGAATAAGGAGGATGTATTAAACAACTGGTCAGTAGACAAAGAGTTTAAGAGCGCTATGGATCCAGATAAAAGAGAAAAAGAGCTTCGCGGTTGGAAGCAGGCGGTTGCTTCCACTAGAGGCTGGGCTAAAGAAATCTGATAAAAAGGTAGGGGATAGATATGTTTGACGTAATAGTTATAGGAGCGGGGGTATCTGGCTGTGCTGTTGCTAGGGAACTTTCCAGATACGATATAAATGTTTGCGTCCTTGAAAAGTGCAGTGATGTATGTGAGGGAACATCCAAGGCTAATTCAGCCATTGTGCATGCTGGCTTTGATGCTGATGAAGGCTCACTCATGGCCAGACTCAATGTAGAAGGAAATGAGATGATGGACAAGCTTTCCAAAGATCTTGATATTCCTTTTAAGAGAAATGGCTCAATGGTCGTTTGTATTCACAAGGAAGAGCTTGATGGACTTAAGGTTTTGTATGAAAGAGGCGTAAAAAACGGTGTTAAGGGCCTTAAGCTTTTGACAAAAGAGGAAGCGTTAGAGCTTGAGCCAAATCTTTCTGAAAATGTGGAAGGAGCTCTTTTAGCTCCAACTGGTGGGATCATATGTCCATTTGAGCTAAATATTGCAATGGCAGAAAATGCCAATGTAAACG
This sequence comes from Butyrivibrio hungatei, assembly GCF_001858005.1. Taxonomy (NCBI): domain Bacteria; kingdom Bacillati; phylum Bacillota; class Clostridia; order Lachnospirales; family Lachnospiraceae; genus Butyrivibrio; species Butyrivibrio hungatei. Next base: position 1,251,371 of record NZ_CP017831.1, read on the forward strand.
GCGTAGAGTTCAGATTCAACACAGAAGTTGAGGATATTAAAAAAGATAGTGATGGAATCTGGCATGTAAGAACTTGTAATGGTGAGTACAAGGCCAGATACATTGTAAATGCAGCAGGTGTCTATGCTGACAAGGTCCACAACATGGTAAGTGCAGACAAGATGCATATCATTGAAAGGAGAGGTGATTACTGTCTTCTTGATAAAGAGGCTGGTACTTACGTTTCTCACACGATATTCCCACAGCCTACCAAGTATGGCAAAGGAGTTTTGGTCACACCTACTGTTCACGGAAACCTTCTTGTGGGACCAACAGCTATCGATATAGAGAAAAAAGAAGGAAACAATACAACTCAGGAAGGTCTTGAAGCAGTTATTTCCAAGGCTTCTGAGAATGTAAAAAATCTTCCTATGAGAAGTGTAATTACTTCTTTTGCAGGACTACGTGCCCATCTTGAGAGACACGAGTTCGTTATAGAAGAAGTAAAAGATGCACCTTGCTTTATCGATGTAGCAGGAATTGAATCACCAGGTCTTTCTGCTTCACCTGCCATTGGCAAGATGGTGGGTGATATGCTGAAAGAAAAAATGGGCTTAAAAGAAAAACAAAACTGGATCAGTACCAGAAAAGGCATAAAGTCCACTAAAGACCTATCCATTGAAGAGATGAATGCTCTTATTAAAGAAAATCCTGCATATGGAAATATCATCTGCAGATGCGAGATGGTAACTGAAGGAGAGATATTAGATGCTATCCACAGACCACTAGGTGCCAGAACTCTTGATGGTGTGAAACGCAGAACAAGAGCTGGAATGGGCAGATGTCAGGCAGGATTTTGCAGCCCAAGGACAATGGAGATACTTCACAGGGAGCTTGATCTTCCTTACGAAAAGATCACAAAGAGCGGCGGAAAGTCCAATATAGTGATCGAGAGAACAAAAGGGGAGGAAAGCGAAGCATGAAGACATACGATATCGTAATAGTAGGCGGTGGTCCCGCTGGACTTGCAGCTGCAGTAGCTGCTAAAGAGGCTGGAAATGACAGTATTTTGATCCTTGAAAGAGATCACGAACTTGGTGGCATATTAAATCAATGTATCCATAATGGTTTTGGTCTTCATACTTTCAAGGAAGAACTTACAGGTCCTGAGTATGCATATAGATTTATCAAGCAGGTTCTTGATCTTGGTATAGAGTACAAGCTTAATACCATGGTTATGGACATTGCTGCTGACAAGACTGTTACAGCCATGAACAGAGAAGATGGAATGTTTCAGATCCCTGCCAAAGCAGTGATCCTTGCTATGGGCTGCAGAGAAAGGCCAAGAGGAGCTTTGAATATCCCTGGCTATAGACCTGCTGGTATCTTTTCAGCTGGTACTGCTCAGAGACTTGTAAATATCGAAGGCTACATGCCTGGAAGAGAAGTAGTTATCCTTGGATCAGGTGATATCGGTCTTATCATGGCACGCAGAATGACTCTTGAAGGTGCCAAAGTAAAGGTTGTGGCAGAGCTTATGCCATATTCAGGAGGACTTAAGAGAAATATCGTTCAGTGCCTTGATGACTATGGTATTCCGCTTAAGCTTTCCCATACAGTAGTTGATATAGAGGGAAAAGAGCATGTGACAGCCGTTACTATAGCTGAAGTTGGTCCGGATAGAAAGCCTATCCCGGGAACAGAGGAAAGATATACCTGCGACACTCTTTTACTTTCCTGCGGACTTATTCCTGAAAATGAGCTTTCAAGATCAGCGGGAGTTAAGATGAGTCCTGTAACATCGGGACCTATAGTAAATGAATCTCTTGAAACCAATATTCCTGGCGTATTTGCATGCGGAAATGTACTCCATGTCCACGACCTTGTAGACTATGTTTCCGAGGAAGCAAAAAGAGCTGGTCATAATGCTGTTAAGTACATAAATAGCGGTTGCAAGGAAGGAGCAAGTGATACTTCCATAGAAATAGTTGCAACAGAAGGTGCCAGATACACAGTTCCAAGCACTATCGACCTTAACAGAATGGATGATCTTTTAACAGTTAGATTTAGAGTTGGCGATGTTTACAAGAACTCTTTTGTAAGTGTGTACTTTGATGATGAGAGAGTATTCCATAATCAAAAGAGGATCATGGCTCCTGGCGAGATGGAGCAGATAATCTTAAGGAAGAGCCAGCTTGAAGAACATAAAGACCTTAAAAAGATTACAGTAAAGATAGAGAAAGAGTGAGGTGGTAAGCTATGGAAAAAAGAGAATTAACCTGTATAGGATGTCCTATGGGATGCCAGCTCACAGTAACAATGGAGAACGGTGAAGTAACTGAAGTTACAGGAAATACATGCCAAAAGGGCGATATCTACGCAAGAAAAGAAGTAGTAAATCCTACAAGAATAGTTACAAGTACTATCAGAATAACTGGTGGTGACAAAGAAAGAGTATCAGTTAAGACTGCAAGCGATATTCCAAAGGACAAGATCTTTGAAGTTATGAAGGATATCGACGCCGCAGTTGTATCTGCACCAGCCCATATCGGAGATATTCTGGTACAAAACGTTGCCGGAACAGGTGTTGATGTTATTGCCACCAGAAACGTCGAAATTGCATAATATAAAAAAGCATTATTCATAAAATGTCCGCCTTTGGCGGACATTTGTCTTTTATATACAAATATAAATCTTTAGCCCCAAAATATTTGTTAAATATTAACTGATATTTTGGGGTTTAATATATGTTAAAACTGGGTTATAATTTTTTAAGACTTTAATTTGTCAAAGTGAATATTTAATCATTATCTATTATACAATTACAGTACGGAGATGAAGAAATGGCACAGCTTTGGGGCGGAAGATTTACAGGAAGTATAAATGAACTTGCTTGGGATTTTAATGCATCAATTACTTTTGATAAGAGATTTTTGGAAGTCGATGTCAAAGGCAGCAAAGCCCACGCTACAATGCTTGCTAAACAGGGTATTATCTCTGAAGATGAAAAGGATCAGATAGTAAAAGGCCTGGACAGTATCCTGGAGGATGTTAAGGCTGGAAAGCTTGAGATCACTACCAAATACGAAGATATCCACAGTTTCCTTGAAGCTAATTTAATAGACAGGATCGGTGATGCCGGCAAGAAAGTTCATACAGGACGCAGCAGAAATGATCAGGTTGCTCTTGATATGAGACTTTATGCCAGAAATGAGATCGAGCATACAGCAGAGCTTTTAAAAAAGACATTAGAAGTATTAAACGGTATCATGGAATCTAATATTGATACCTATATGCCAGGCTTCACACACCTTCAGAAGGCTCAGCCGGTTACATTGGCTCATCATGTTGGAGCATATTTTGAGATGTTCAAAAGAGATCTTTTAAGGATGAAGGACATCAGAAACCGCATGAACTATTGCCCTTTAGGAGCAGGAGCTCTGGCGGGCACAACCTATCCGCTTGATAGAGAATATACAGCAGAGTTACTTGATTTTTACGGACCAACACTTAACAGTATGGATTCCGTATCAGATAGAGATTATCTCATCGAGTATTTATCAGCTCTTTCTACTATCATGATGCACTTATCAAGGTTTAGCGAAGAGATCATCATCTGGAATTCCAATGAATACAGATTCGTGACTATAGACGATGCTTATTCTACAGGTTCAAGCATTATGCCTCAGAAAAAGAATCCTGATATTGCGGAACTTGTAAGAGGCAAAACAGGACGTGTTTATGGTGACCTTATGTCACTGCTTACAACTATGAAGGGCATTCCTCTTGCTTACAACAAGGATATGCAGGAGGACAAGGAGGCAGCCTTTGATGCCATAGATACTGTGGATAACTGCCTTACTCTTTTCACTGATATGTTAAGAACTCTTAAGTTCAACAAAGATAACATGGAAAAGAGTGCTATGATGGGCTTTACTAATGCAACGGACGCAGCAGACTATCTTGTTAAAAAAGGTCTTCCATTTAGAGATGCTCATTCAGTCATCGGTAGATTGGTCCTTGCCTGCATCGACAAAAACTGCGCCATCGATGACCTTAGTTTGGAAGAATTAAAGACCTTCTCAGATTTATTCGAAGAAGACATTTATGACGCTATTAGCTTGAAAACTTGCGTAGAAAAGCGTTTAACTATCGGCGCACCTAGTAGCACATCTATAGAAAAAGTTATTAAACTAAATAACGACTTTCTAGCATCTTTTTCTATATCATAATCATTTTTTAACATCGTACATAAGCATTTTCGAAGTATATAATGAAACAAAACACGAAAAATATCGGAGGTTTTGGCATTATATACTTCGAAAATGATAATTCACCATCTAAAGGAGGAGTATTTTATTATGAGTGACAAGTTGAAGGTAGCGGTTCTTGGTGGAACTGGAATGGTTGGACAGAGATTTATTGATATTATCAAGGATCATCCATGGTTTGAAGTTACAACTATCGCAGCTAGCCCTAGAAGTGCAGGACAGACTTATGAAGAGGCTGTTGGTAAGAGATGGAAGATGGATGGCCCTATTCCTGAATCTGTAAAGAATATTGTTATCAAAGATGTTACTGATGTTAAGGGCGTTTCTGAGGACGTTGACTTTGTTCTTTCAGCTGTAAATATGTCTAAGGACGAGATCAAGGCAATCGAAGAGGAGTACGCTAAGACAGAAACTCCAGTTGTTTCAAATAACAGTGCTCACAGATGGACACCAGATGTTCCTATGATCATTCCTGAGATCAACCCTGAGCACATGGATGTTATCGAGTTCCAGAAAAAGAGACTTGGTACTCAGAAGGGCTTCATTGCTGTTAAGCCTAACTGCTCAATCCAGAGCTATACACCAGCTCTTACAGCCTGGAAAGAGTTTGAGCCATACGAAGTAGTTGCTACAACATATCAGGCTATTTCAGGTGCGGGCAAGAACTTCGAAGAGTGGCCGGAGATGGTTGGAAACGTTATTCCTTTCATTTCAGGTGAAGAAGAGAAGTCAGAAAAAGAGCCACTTAGAATCTGGGGTAAGATTGAAAATGGCGTGATCGTTCCAGCTGATGATGTTAAGATCACATGCCAGTGCATCAGAATTCCTGTTCTTTATGGTCATACAGCTGCTGCATTTGTTAAGTTTAAGAAGAATCCTACAAAGGAACAGCTCATTGAAAAGCTTGAGAACTTTGCAGGACTTCCACAGAAGCTCCAGCTTCCTAGCGCTCCTAAGCAGTTTATCCAGTACATGCAGGAGGATAACAGACCTCAGATCACTCTTGATGTTAATTATGAGAACGGTATGGGTGTCAGCATCGGAAGACTTCGTGAAGACACAATCTATGATTGGAAGTTTGTAGGTCTTTCACACAATACTCTTCGTGGTGCAGCAGGCGGCGCAGTAGAATGTGCAGAACTTCTCAAGGCTAGCGGATATATCAACAAGAAGTAATTTTTTCAGGAGCAGTTCCTAGGAAAAGAACTTATGGAAGAAAAAAGATTAGAAGATCTTGCATTTTTAAACAGATATTATGAAAGCGGTCTAACAAATATTCTTGTGGTCTATGGCCACAGGAATACCGCTTATAAGGAGCTCCTTTTAAGATTTATGGAAAATAGAAGAAGCTTCTATTTTAGTGCGCGTTCCGTATCAGAGAGGGAACAGCTCTTTTTGTGGGGCAATGAGCTTAAGGCGAAGAGTATAGAGGTTTCAGAATATCCCACCTATACAGAGGTCCTTGAAAATTGTATTGGAGAATCTGTTAAGATCCCAACAATACTTGTTTTCGATTCATTTGAGTACGCTGTCAGAGCTTCCAGGAACTTTATGGAAGAACTCACTGACTTTATGGATAAAAATGGCAGAAGCAAGCAGATACTGGTCATTTTACTGAGCCAGGATATCAACTGGGTAGAAAACAGCATGGTTTCTAGCCTTGGAAATCTTTCTGCCAAGATAGCAGGATTTAGAAAGATAAAGCCCCTTCCATTTTCTGATCTTAGGGCACATTTTCCTAATATGTCCTATAGAGATGCAGTTCTTACTTATTCTATTCTGGGTGGTCAGACAGGCCTTTGGAGATACTTTGATGACAAGTATTCCTTTAAAGAAAATGTCTGCAAAAATATCCTTGATGAAGCTTCTTTTTTGCATGGAGAACCCTATAGACTTACTGAGTATAATCTAAGAGAAACAGCGGTTTATCATACGATACTTTCTCAGATGGCCAGAGGTGTTAATAAGCTAAATGACCTTTATCATGCTACCGGATTTTCCAGAGCCAAGATATCAGTTTATTTAAAAACGCTTATTCATCATGATCTTGCCTATAAAGCGTACTCTTTTGGTAACGCCGGAAGAGAAAATGTTATTAAGGGAGTGTACAAGATCGCTGATCCACTGCTGGATTTCTACTTTAGATTTATTTTCCATAATGAAAGTAGTTTAACCTTAATGCCGGCAGAGAAATTTTATGATATATTTATATCTGCAGGAATTCAAAAATACGCCAATGAGTATTTTAAATCTGTTTGCAGAGAATATATCTTTAAACTGGAAGAAAAAGGTCTTTTTCCCTTCGAAATAGGCGACGATGGGGAATGGATCGGTAAGGACGGAACGATCGACCTTATCATGCAGAGCGATACCGGGGATACAGCTCTTGCAATATGCTCCTGGCAACAGCAGATAACTCATGCCGATTTTGAAAAACTAATTTCCTGCGCTAGTAAAGCAAAACTAGAGGGAGATTATTACTATCTCTTTTCAACGACTGGTTTTGATCAGTGGCTCGTAGATGCAGCTGCGAAGTCAGATGGCAAGATCAGACTGATCGGGATAGATGAATTAACGAATGTCTAAAAGCGTATATATAGCAGAAAAACCAAGTGTTGCTCAGGCTTTTGCCAGCGCACTTAAAATCGATTTTACCAGGAAAGATGGTTACCTGGAGTCAGATACAGCGATTGTCACGTGGTGTGTCGGACATCTGGTAACCATGAGTTATCCTGAGGTCTATGACGAAAAATATAAAAGGTGGGCACTTGACACCCTTCCATTTATTCCGCAAAACTTCAAGTATGAAGTTATCGGAAATGTCTCAAAACAATTCAAGATAGTAAAAGGATTACTTACAAGAGAAGACGTAGATACGATCTATATTTGTACTGACTCAGGACGTGAGGGTGAGTATATCTATCGTCTTGTTGATATGCAGGCTGGTGTTACAGGCAAAAAGAGAAAGCGTGTGTGGATAGATTCACAGACTGAGGATGAGATATTAAGAGGCATCAGAGAAGCTAAGGATGACAGCGAGTATGATAACCTTGGCGCCGCAGCTTTCCTAAGAGCTAAAGAGGATTATCTGATGGGTATCAACTTCTCAAGAGCCCTTACTCTTAAGTATGCGTATTCAATCAAGAATTATCTCAACGTCGATAAATGTGTTATTTCAGTAGGTCGAGTTATGACTTGCGTTCTTGGAATAGTAGTAGATAGAGAGCGAGAGATCAGGAACTTTGAAAAGACACCTTTCTATAGAGTAATGGCTGGCATTGATCTTGGAGGCAAGGTCAAGGATGCTGAGTGGAGAGTAACACCTGATTCTCACTATGACGGTTCACCGGAGCTTTATAGTGAAAAGGGCTTCAAGACTGAGGAAAGTGCTAACAGGCTTATTTCATCCCTTGTAGGTATGAATGGAGCACAGCTTAAAAAATCTGATGATTCAGATGACAAGAGTATTGTTCTGGAGACAGCTTTAGATGCTGTTGTTGAGAAGTGTGAAAAGAAAAAAGAAGTTAAGAATGCACCGCTTCTTTATAACCTCGCAGAGCTTCAAAATGACTGTTCAAGATTCTTTAAGATAAACCCTGATGAGACACTTGCTGTAGCTCAGGAGCTCTATGAAAAGAAGCTTACAACTTATCCTAGAACTGATGCCAGAGTAATGTCATCAGCTATAGCTAAAGTTATAAGCCAGAATATCAAAGGCCTTACATCCTACGAGCCATGCGCTGTATTTGCTAAGGCAATATTGCAACATGAGTCTTATAAGGGAATAGAAAAGACCAGATATGTAAATGATAAGGCTATTACTGACCACTATGCGATCATTCCTACAGGTCAGGGCCTATCAGCTTTGTCCTCCCTTAGCCCGACTTCAGCTAAGGTATATGAGATAATCGTAAGGCGTTTTTTGGCAGTCTTTTACCCGGCAGCCAATTATCAGAAGGTAGCTCTTGAGATATCAATGAATAACAAGGAAGACGAAGGAAAAAAAGAGCATTTCTTTGCAAACTTCAAGATCCTTGCTTCTAAGGGATACCTCCACGTAATGGATTATTCTTTTGCCAAAAATAAGAATGATAACAAGGCAAAAGACGAAGAGGCTGAAGGCAAAGGAGATAATGACGCAGAAGAGACAGTTACAGATGAAGAGCTCTTTGAATATCTTCAGAAGATCAAGAAAAATGATGTTTTGAAGGTTGACAGCTTTGGAATCAAGGAAGGAGAGACATCTCCTCCAAAGAGATATAACTCTGGAACTATCATCCTGACTATGGAAAATGCGGGACAGTTCATCGAGGATGAAGAACTGCGAGCACAGATAAAAGGTTCTGGAATCGGAACAAGTGCCACAAGAGCAGGTATCCTTACTAAGCTTGTTAATATTGGATATCTTAATCTAAATAAAAAGACTCAGATCATCACCCCGACTCAGATGGGAGAAATGGTCTATGAGACAGTAGCTTGTTCTATGAAGCCTATGCTTAACCCTGCTCTTACAGCAAGCTGGGAGAAGGGACTTACAGGAGTTGCAGATGGTGAGATCTCAGAAAATGAGTATATGACCAAGCTTGATGACTTTGTAAGTAAGAGGACTAATCTGGTAAAACAAAATGACTACAGAGGTCTTTTAAGATCAAGATTTGATTACGTTTCATCTAATTATAAGGAAGTGGCCAAAAGCACTGCCAAGAAGGGATCAAAAAAGAAAGTAAAAGAAAGCTAAATAGCTTTGTATAAATGGAGGTTTTAGAAATGGAAGAGTTTAAGATTAGCAATATGTATGATCTAAATGAGACTATTGCTGCTGACTACATGAAGACCAAGGAGTATCCATGGGAACTTCTTGCGGGCATCAAAGATTACATCATCGAGCTTGGTAACAGTCTTCCAGCTGACAAGTATGAAAAACGCGGTGAGAATGTATGGGTAGCAAAGAGTGCAAAGGTCTTTGATTCAGCTTATATCGGCGGTCCATGTATCATCGATGAAGAAGCAGAGGTTAGACAGTGTGCGTTTATCAGGGGATCAGCCATTGTTGGCAAGGGCGCAGTAGTAGGTAACTCTACAGAGCTCAAGAACGTTATCCTTTTCAATAAGGTTCAGGTTCCTCACTACAACTATGTTGGAGATTCGATCCTTGGATTCAAGGCTCACATGGGAGCTGGCTCTATCACTTCAAATGTAAAGAGTGACAAGAAGCTCGTTGTTGTCAAAAATGGAGCTGACGATCAGGTTGAGACAGGACTTAAGAAGATGGGTGCAATGCTTGGCGACAACGTAGAAGTTGGCTGCAATTCAGTTCTTAATCCAGGAACAGTGATCGGCAGATGGTGTAATGTATATCCTCTTTCATCTGTAAGAGGATGCATCCCAGCACATCATATTTTCAAGGACAAAGATCACATTGTTAAGAAAATAGAAGACTGATAATCTAAAAGTTCTGTTAAAAATATGTCATTCCCCATTGAAATATGGCGGAAGATGTGCAAAAATAAAAATGGTGCTCTGTGAGTGCCGAGGAAAATCAGGTAGTAAGTAATGAAAATTACTTTAAAATACGAAAGGAGATTTTTACATGATTTACTCAACAGAGGTAAAAAACATGTGCCCTGTAACACAGGGGGTACATCATGGCGCTGCTCCCATTCCAGAAGAAGCTAAATGGGTTCAGTCAAAAGAAATAAAGGATATTTCAGGATATACACACGGTATTGGCTGGTGTGCTCCTCAGCAGGGCTGCTGCAAACTTTCCTTAAATGTTAAGGATGGTATCATTCAGGAGGCACTTGTAGAGACTATCGGATGTTCAGGTATGACACATTCTGCAGCTATGGCTTCAGAAATTCTTCCAGGACTTACAGTTCTCGAAGCTCTTAACACAGACCTTGTTTGTGACGCTATCAACACAGCTATGAGAGAGCTTTTCCTTCAGATCGTTTATGGTAGAACACAGTCTGCATTCTCTGAGGATGGACTTCAGATCGGTGCAGGTCTTGAGGATCTTGGTAAGGGTAACCGTTCAATGGTTGGTACAACATACGGAACACTTGAGAAGGGACCTCGTTACCTTGAGCTTACAGATGGTTACATCACAGACATCGCTCTTGATGAGAATGATGAGATCATCGGATACAAGTATGTTAACTTTGGTAAGATGATGGACTTCATCAAGGCTGGTGATGATGCAAACACAGCTCTTGAGAAGGCTAAGGGACAGTATGGACGTGTTGCTGATGCAGTTAGATGCATCGACCCAAGACACGAGTAATAGGTAAGGAGGAAAAAATACAATGGCTTTATTTGAATCATATGAAAGAAGAGAGCCCCAGATCCTGGCTTGCCTTAAGGAGTATGGAATTTCTTCTATCGAAGAGTGTAGAGATATTACAATGGCAGCTGGCATCGATGTTTACAAGCTTATCGAAGGCATCCAGCCAATCTGCTTTGAGAACGCAAAGTGGGCTTACACAGTAGGTGCTGCTATCGCAATCAAGAAGGGTTGCAGAAAGGCTGCAGACGCAGCTGCTGCAATCGGTATCGGACTTCAGGCTTTCTGTATCCCAGGTTCTGTTGCTGACCGTCGTAAGGTTGGTATCGGACATGGTAACCTTGGAAAGATGCTTCTTGAAGAGGATACAGAGTGCTTCGCATTCCTTGCAGGTCACGAGTCATTCGCTGCAGCTGAGGGTGCTATCGGTATCGCTGAGAAGGCAAACAAGGTTCGTCAGAAACCTCTTAGAGTTATCCTTAACGGTCTTGGTAAGGATGCTGCTCAGATCATTTCACGTATCAACGGTTTCACTTATGTAGAGACTCAGTATGACTACTACACAGGTGAGGTTAAGGAAGTATTCAGAAAGTGCTACTCAAAGGATGCTAATTCACCTCGTGCAAAGGTTAACTGCTACGGCGCTAACGATGTACAGGAAGGTGTAGCAATCATGTGGAAGGAGAACGTTGACGTATCTATCACAGGTAACTCAACTAACCCTACAAGATTCCAGCACCCAGTAGCAGGTACATACAAGAAAGAGCGTGTAGAAGCTGGTAAGAAGTACTTCTCAGTTGCTTCAGGTGGTGGTACAGGTCGTACACTTCACCCAGATAACATGGCAGCTGGTCCTGCTTCATACGGTATGACAGATACAATGGGACGTATGCATTCAGATGCACAGTTCGCTGGTTCTTCATCAGTTCCTGCTCACGTAGAAATGATGGGACTTATCGGAGCTGGTAACAACCCTATGGTTGGTATGACAGTTTCAACAGCCGTTTCTATCGAAGAGGCTGCAAAGGCTGGAAAGTTCTGACCTTGATCACTTGACGAGGTTTTTTCGAGTCTAGTGAGCATGGTCGTTCGATCGAGCGTTAGCGAGAGTCGAACTTCATTATTACTGTTATATTACAAAAGCGAGCGCTTAGGCGCTCGCTTTTTTATCTTCTCTTATTTGGATATTGTTTATAAAACTTATCTTTATCGATGTACATCTGCTCATCAGCATATCTCATGGCAAGTCTTAGATTACCATCATGAGCATCATGGTAATAACCTATGGCGAAATGGAGCCATTCTGGATCAGAGGCCTTTTCTCTAAGGTGCTTTATCTTTTCCTCAAATACATCCTTTGAGCTAAAGGAGATAATAGTAAACTCATCGCCTCCTGCTCTGTATATCTTGTCATCATTAAAGATTTCTTTTAATACTTCAGCAGCATTTACAAGGAGTTTATCACCTTTATCATGACCTCCGGTATCATTGATGGTCTTTAGTCCATTAAGGTCACAGAAAGCGACGTTAAATGGTTTTGGATCAAACTCTAATTTAAGAGCCAGTTCATCTACGTTGACATTCATGCAATTACGGTTAAATACACCGGTTAACATGTCAACATTACTCAAATATTCCAGTCTTTGGAGGAATAAGTGATTTGCTATTTCTGATGAAAGGAAAAATGAAACAAGTTCAATTGTTTCTTTTACTCTTATGACGTTCTTGGTATCAAAATTCGTTATAAAAAGGTAGCCGGTTATTTCCTGCTGGTGAATAAATGGGAAAAGGCATACACTTGTTACCTTGTACTGCTTAAGAGTCTCAACCCAGGCTGGGTTTTTCTTTTCCATCTCAGCCATATCGTTTTCATCTTTGATTATGATGGAGTTAGTCTCTTTTAACAAATTATTCCAACTAGCTACAATATCATATGAGATAGTAGAGAATGCCTTTTCTGGATCTGTTGCATCTCCGATGGCATCACCACTTAATATCTTATATTCCTTAATATCCTGGTCAATTGTCATGACTGCTGCGGCTGTGGCATTTGTGTACTCACGAATATCTTTTGTTACTGTGAAAAGACTTGATCTGAATTCTTTTTCATTTCTAAGTTCGAGACAGGTCTTTATTACAAAGCTTGCGATATCAGGTGAAACAGCAGCGTATTTGCCACTGTCCATATCCTTACTAAGGGTGTACAGGAACTGGCAATAAGCTATGTTAGGATCATCAGATTCTCCGCATACAGGAAGGAGAATATTCTGAGTCCAAAAGCCATACATTTTAGTTGTATCTACATAAGTGTTTATGTACTCTTTGTTCCAGGCTGCCTTAAAACACTCATCTTCAAAATTAGGCTCTTTTGGAAGATGAGCAGTGTAGAGCTGGCCTTCGATGTGCTTTTCAAAGTCATCAAAAGAAGGCTTTTCACCAGATTCGTTTTCAGCAAAAAGATCGTAATAACTTTTTTTGAACATGTCATTTATAGCAAAAAACTTAACTTCTCCGCAGCTTCCGTCAGGCTTTTTTTCGACTGACATTACAGTACAGGGGATGCTAGCGGTATTTGCTATTATTTTCATTGATTCATAAGTAATCTTTGCCATAATCACTTCACCATATCAGGATAAGAATTGTAAAATTCCTCATTGAATTCGTGTTCATACTCGTTTGCAAAATGCATAGCGCTATGTAATTCGCCTTCAGATGCGTCACTGTAATAACCTACAGTGAAGTATATCCAGTTAGGGTCATTGGCCTTAGATTTCAGTAGCTCAATCTTGTTTTTGAATTCTTTTGCATCACAGTTCATTGAGATGATAGCAAATTCATCACCAGATGATCTGTAGATATAATCGCCCTTAAAGACTTCTTTTAGGAGTTTACCAGCGTCTTTTAACAGGTTATTACCTGCGTCATGTCCCTGGTTTACGTTGATGGTTTTTAAAGTATTAAGATAGCAGAATGCTACGCTAAATGGTGCAGGTTCATATCTAAGCTGAGCGGCAAGCTCATCGACTTTGTTGTTCATTGCGTTTCTGTTAAGTACACCGGTTCTGGTATCCATAGAGCTTAAGTCTTTTAGTCTGTCTACAAAAAGGTGGTGAGCTGCTTCTGTGGATAAGAAGAAGGAGACGAGCTCGATAGTATCTTTTAACTTTGCAGCTTCATCAGTATCGAAGTTTGTGATGTATAAATAGCCTATGATCGTGTTTTGATGGATAAATGGAACAAGGCATAGGCTGTGAACATCATTATCTCTAAGAGTTATGACCCATTTAGGAGCTTTCTCTTCGTAGTATTTCATGTCTTCTTCATTTGTGATAATGACGCAGTCGGTTTCAGCAACCAGTCCTTCCCAACAATCTATTATTTCATATGGGATCATTGCGAATATATCGCGAAGGCTTTTTTCATTATTCTGGACGCTCTCACTGATGATCTCGTATTTGTAAACATCAGGAGAAATGGTCATAATACAGGACGAATATGAGCCCGTAAATTTCCTAAGATCTCTTGTTACAAGATCCATGCTGGAATAGAAATCTTCCTCTTTTCTGAGGTTCAAACATGTCCTGATAACAAAGCTTGCTACCTCAGGAGAAATAGTAGAGTACTTACCAGCATCCATCTCTTTTGTAAGAGTATATAGAAGCTGACAGTAGCCAGTATCTGAATCTTCATCATGCTTTAATGGAATAATGTAGTTATCTGTCCAAAAACCATATAACCTTGTCGTGTCAATGTAGCCGTGATAGCTTTTTTCCTTCCAGGCTGCATCGAACCAGATCTTTTCCATTTTTGGATCTCTTGGTAGTTTGTAAGTGTATTCCTTACCTTCAACATCTTCGCCGGTCATGCTAAATTGTTCATTGGTGGCAAACATGTGGATCTCACCACAACTTCCATCGGGATTTTTCTTGACTGACATAACGCAACAAGGCATATCGCACAGATTCACCAGCGCTTTGAATTGTTCATAAGTTTTATCTGCCATAAAAGAAGCCTCCGACAATGCTTTTTTTAGCGATTATACATTTATATTTGTACTATTCTATAATATCATATTAAGTTTAAAAAAATACAGTATATGGTTTAGTATTTTATGAAAATAGTATTAAATAAATATTGTTTTTCTTAGTTGTATATACTTCCTAGAAATCTGGACTTGTTGTATAATATCTCTTAATGATGACGTGGAAAATGCGCATCATATCGCTTATTAAAAGGAGGGGAAAGATGGAAATCAGTTATGTGTTTTTCTGGCTCTTTGTTACTATTGTTTTAGCAGCAATTGAGCTTGCAACCATGGGACTACTTACAATATGGTTTGCAGTTGGCGCGATAGTAGCTATGCTCATAAGTTTCCTTGATGTTCCATTCATTGTTCAGTTTGCGATATTCCTTATCGTATCCGTCTGTGCAATGCTGGTGGTGAGACCTTGGGCTGCAGCACATCTTAACAACAAGATCAAAAAGACTAATGTAGATGCTCTTGTTGGCAGGAAGACTATTGTAAAAACAGATATTGACAACATCCATGGTACAGGAAAGGTAGAGCTTGACGGCTCAACATGGCTTGCAACTTCCGCATCTGATGAGATCATCAAAGAAGGAGAAGAAGTTGTTGTTAAAGAGGTACATGGAGCAAAATTAGTTGTTGAAAGGGAGGCTGAATGATCATGGGAGCTTATGCAATTTTAGTTTTAATATTTTTAGCATTGATATTACTTGCGTTTAATATCAAGATCGTGCCACAGGCACATTCATATGTAGTAGAGAGACTTGGAGCTTATAAGGAGACTTGGGATGTAGGTCTTCATTTCAAAGTTCCATTTATCGATAGAGTAGCCAGACAGGTGGATCTTAAGGAGCAGTACTGCGACTTCCCACCTCAGCCTGTTATCACACAGGATAACGTTACTATGCAGATCGACTCTATCGTATTCTTTAGAATTTCTGATCCTATGGCTTATGCATATGGTGTTAGAAATCCTATCGGAGCTATCGAGAATCTTACAGCTACAACACTTCGTAACGTTATTGGTTCACTTACACTTGATGAGACTCTTACATCAAGAGATCAGATCAATGCTCAGATGCAGGATGCACTTGACATTGCAACAGACCCTTGGGGTATCAAGATCACAAGAGTAGAATTAAAGAACATCAATCCTCCAGAGCAGATCCGTGATGCTATGGAGAAGCAGATGAAGGCTGAAAGAGAAAAAAGAGAAAAGATCCTTTTTGCAGAAGGTGAGAAGCAGTCACAGATCACTGTTGCAGAAGGTGAGAAGCAGAGTAAGATCTTACAGGCTGAAGCTGATAAGCAGGCTACAATCCTTAGAGCTGAAGCTGAAAGAGAAAAGAGAATAAGAGAGGCAGAAGGTCAGGCTGAAGCTATCAAGAATATTCAGCAGGCTAATGCAGAAGGTATCAAAATGCTCAAAGAGGCAGGAGCTGACGAGTCAGTTCTTACACTTAAGAGCCTTGAAGCATTCGAGAAGGCGTCTAACGGACAGGCTACTAAGATCATCGTTCCTTCAAACATCCAGGGAATCGCTGGTCTTGCACAGTCAATCAAAGAAGTTGTTAAGTAATGCCTTTTCATAACCTTCTAGTGGCCGATTGACCATAAGGGTAGTTATGAAAAAGACTAGGTTTAAAAATAAAAGTAGTATCGTTTTATATTTTCTAAAGGGAAGTGCAATATTTTTTGTCCTAGCCATATTGGTATCATTTTGTGTGACATTTTTGGAGCTTATTGGTCCCAAGATTGTCCAGTATACCATTGATAATTGTATTTCAGGAGCTGCCGCTGAAGATAGCGGCAGCGTTCCTGATTACATTTTGTTTTTAATGGATAGGCTGGGGGGCAAGGAATATCTTGGCGCTCATCTTTATCTGGTGGCAGAATTAGTAGCTGTTATAGCTGTTTTAACTGCCCTATTCAGATACCTGTTCAGGGTTATCAATTCAATTGCAGCTGAAAAACTTATAAAAAGAATGAGGGATAAGCTCTTTGAGCATATCATGCATCTGCCATTTTCCTGGCATGGTGAAAACCACACTGGTGATATTATTCAGAGGTGTACTTCCGATGTAGATACCATCAAGATGTTTATTTCTGAGCAGCTTCTTTCACTATTTAGGATCATGATCAGGATCGCAGTGGCAATGCATTTTATGATCAGGATAAATGGCGAGCTTACAATAGCTTCAGCTGTGTTTATTCCAATAATCGTTCTATATTCATGCTTTTTCCATAACAGGATCAGTACCGGCTTTGAGAAGGCTGATAATGAAGAGGGAAGACTTTCCGCTACGGCTCAGGAGAACTTGACTGGAGTTCGTGTAGTAAGAGCCTTTGGTAGAGAAGCCTACGAGAGAGAAAAATTTGAAAAGCAAAACTATGAGTATACGAATCTTTGGATTTCTCTTATGAAGACACTGGCTGCTTTCTGGGCATCCAATGATTTTATATCAGGCTTTCAGGTTATGCTCATTACTGTTCTTGGTGCAGTTTACTGCGTAAATGGTAGTATCACAGTTGGCGAGTACGTTGCCTTTGTTTTCTATAATTCTATGCTTACATGGCCTGTTAGAGCCCTTGGAAGGATCATTTCAGAGATGAGTAAGGCGGGTGTATCTATTGACAGGCTTAGATACATTATGAATTCTGAAGAAGAAAAAGACGTAGAGAATGCCAAAAAACCTCCTATGGATCAGGACATTACTTTTGAAAATGTATCTTTTGTCTATGACAACGGTTCAGAGGATGTTCTTGATAACGTAAGCTTCAAGATAAAAGCAGGCACCACCTTTGGAATCCTTGGTGGAACAGGATCAGGTAAATCTACACTCATGTATCTCATGGACAGGCTCTATGACCTTCCAAAAGATGGCGGAAGAATCCTTATTGGAGATACAGACATAATTGATATCAAGAGGTCGCATCTTCGCGAAAATATTGGATTTGTTCTTCAGGAGCCATTTCTCTTTTCAAGAACTCTTTCTGAGAACATTGGTATTACACAGAAAGAGAAAAATGAAAAAGAGATACGTGAAGCAGCAAAGATTGCAGCTCTTGATGAGACCATAGAAAGCTTTGGCCAGGGATATGAGACTTACGTAGGAGAAAGAGGCGTGACACTATCTGGTGGACAAAAGCAAAGAACAGCCATTGCTCAGATGCTGGTATCAGATCCTCCTATCATGGTATTTGATGATTCACTGTCAGCAGTAGATACCCAGACAGATGCCAGAATCAGAAAGGCTCTTTCAGAAAATAAGGGAACTAGTACTGTGATTCTTATATCTCACAGGATCACGACTCTTATGCAGGCTGATAATATCCTGGTCCTTGATCATGGCAAGGTTTCTGAGGTAGGAAGCCATGAAGAGTTACTTAATAACAATGGAATCTATAAGAGAATATTTGATATTCAGATGCAGGGAACATGAATACAGAGAAAAATATAAAACTAAAACTATTTGGGATACCAAAACTGTATCCCTTCATAAAGCCGTATTTACCCAAGATAGTTGTGATGGTGATCCTAGGAATATTAAGCTCATTAGTTGACTCAATATATCCGATCTTTAACAGGTATGCTTTAAATAACTTTGTTGGCAAAGGGACACTTGATGGACTTAATGTTTTTGTGATCCTTTATCTTGTGATACTTCTTTTACAGGTTATTGATAACTACGCAGCTTGTTATATGTGCGGTCAGGTTGAGATGTCAATGGACAGAGACCTTCGAAATGCATCCTTCAACCATTTGCAGGAGCTTTCATTTGCTTATTTTAATCAGAATAATGTAGGTTACATCCATGCCAGAGTAATGAGTGATACTGGTAAGATAGGTGTAATGGTATCTTGGAGAATGATGGATGTCATCTGGAACGGCTCATATATCGTGTTTGTTCTTTTGATGATGCTCATCTTGAATATTAAGCTTGCGCTATTTGTTATAGTGCTTGTGCCTATTGCGGCGGTTCTTACAACTTACTTCCAGAAAAAACTTGTTGTCTTAAACAGGAAGATAAGAGAGATAAACTCCAAGATAACAAGTAATTTCAATGAAGGTATCACAGGTGCCAAGGCCATCAAGACTTTGGTAGTAGAAGATAAGATTCAGGGTGATTTTGAAAAAGACACAACAAAGATGTACAAGACCTCTGTACATGCAACTCACTACTCGGCATTTTTTACTTCTGCAATTACCTTTATGTCATCAATTGCACTTGCAGTAGTGCTGTGGCGAGGCGGTAATATGAAACAGGAAGGCATCATTGAGATAGGAACCCTTTCAGTATTTTTGTCCTATGCCCTTGGACTTTTGGAGCCTGTTCAGAACGTTATCGTGACTATATCAGAGCTTATATCTGTTCAGGTAAATGTTGAGAGATTCTTTAAGCTGCTTGGGACAGAATCTGACGTTGCAGATACGCCTGAAGTTATTGAAAAATACGGTGATACCTTTAATCCAAAGAAAGAAAACTGGGAACCACTTCACGGTGATATCAAATTTGAAGACGTGTCCTTTATGTATCCAGACGGCGATGAGTACGTCCTTGAGCACTTTAACCTTGATGTTCCTCAGGGCACAAATGTAGCCATCGTAGGTGAGACAGGTGCTGGCAAGTCCACACTTGTAAATCTCGTGTGCAGATTCTTTAAGCCAACTGCAGGTAAGATCCTGATAGATGGCAGAGATGCTGCAGATAGATCTCAGCTATGGCTCCACAGCAATATCGGATATGTCCTTCAGACACCACATCTTTTCTCAGGTACAGTCAGAGATAACCTGAAATATGGAAAGCCTGACGCCACAGAAGAGGAGATTTGGAAAGCACTTAAGCTGGTATCAGCAGACGGAATTGTAAAGAGAATGGAAAAAGGCCTTGATAGTGATGTCGGAGAAGACGGAGATATGCTATCAACTGGTGAAAAGCAGCTTCTTTCCTTTGCAAGAGCAATTCTTGCCGATCCAAAGATCCTTGTACTTGATGAAGCTACAGCTTCTATTGATACTGTGACTGAAAAGGCTATTCAGGATGCTATAGTTACAGTGACTAAGGGCAGAACATCTTTTGTTATAGCTCATAGATTGTCAACTATCGTAGATGCGGATATTATATTAGTTGTACAGGATGGTAAGATAATAGAAAGAGGTACACACAAACAGCTCATGGAAGCTAAAGGCTATTATCACGAACTCTTTACCAGACAATTTGCTGAAATTAGCATTAATACCGCTGTAGGGGAGTAACTTAATATGATGGATGTGGCAGTATTTAGTGATATTCACGGAAATCACTCAGCACTACAGGCATCAATAGATTATGCTGTAGGAAAGGGTATCACTAATTTTGTCTTATTGGGTGATTATGTAACAGATTGCCCCAATCCTCAAAAGACCATGGAACTGATATATGTACTCAAGCAGTACTTTAACACCTATATAATCCGTGGAAACAGGGAGGAATATCTTTTAAACTACAAAAAAACAGGTGAAGGAAGATGGAAAAAGGGTTCCGCCAGCGGATCACTTCTTTATACCTATGAGAATCTTACGGATAAAGACTTTAACTTTTTTGAATCGCTTCCAAACTATGGAATATTTCAAAAAAAGGGCCTTCCCGGATTTGAATATTGCCATGGTTCACCAACTAATACTACCGAGCTTCTCTTTAATGAAAAGAGAAATACCAAGAAGGTGCTGACTCACCTTAAGACTGGTATGCTCCTTCATGGACACAACCACATTCAGGGCTCATATACATACAGGGGTAAAAAAGCTGTGAATCCAGGATCAATCGGTATTCCCTGGGGATATGGTGGCAAGACGCAGTTTGGCATAATCCATGGAGATGGCAAGGTTTGGGAAGAAGAGTATGTTCAGCTTGAATATAATAGAAAAGAGATCATAAGGGAGTTTAAGGCTTCTGATCTTTGTGCTTATGCCCCTGCCTGGGCGGCAGTTACAATGCATACCATAAGAACTGGAGTGGATCTTAATCAGACCGTTCTACTAAGAGCCATGAGACTATGCGAACAGGAAAGAGGTTATGTGAAATGGCCGGATATTCCTGAAAAATACTGGGCTATTGCTTTAAAAGAAAATAATATAGACCTTCACGGAAAGGAAATTCCGATATTAAAAAAAGAGGATGCTTGATGGCATCCTCTTAAATTTTGCTCATTAAATTGTAGTATCAAGAGCAACTGAAGTATCCGCAGCAGTTGTCTTATTAGCATCCTTGTCATACTGCTTTAACTGATCATCAAGCCAGGATGATTTGTACTTGGCGTATTTGTCAGCCGTTACAGTTGATGTATCAGTCTTTTTAGTATTATCAGTTTTTGTAGTATTATCGGCACCTGCTCTTCCAAGACTGTCTACAAAGTTTGATTTCTTGGTTGTAGCTGTGGCTTTTTTGGTAGTTACTGATTCAACAGCAGTGGTTGTAGAACCGGTCTCACGATAAGCATTAAGTGCATTCTGATTACCAACTTTTTTGACATATGCCTTAACCAGTGAACCATATGCTCCGCTCTTAATAGTGGAATAATCACCAATGAGACTACTCATATCATTGACGTAATTATATGATCCGGAAAGGCTGCTAAAGATATTAGCACTCATAGCATTCACCTCCTTGATATTAGCCCGATAGACCTCCATGTCACGGGGAAAACTTCACACTCTTTTGGCTCTTATATTATGGCAAAAAAGCCTGGCTTTTGCAATTTTTTGAAGATAAAAAATCTATAAAATAATAATTTCTCTGAAAAAGGGGGATGGATGATTTTGATAAATGGCTTAAATAGTAGGAAATATGACTATATTATTATCAAAAGATAGAAAAAACGAGTATATAAAAGAAAAAAGTAGAAAAACGGTGATTCTATAAGAATAAACAGAAATATACAACTTGCATATCATACTAGAAAAAACTAATATATGTTCTAGTGGTTAGCACTCAATATAAATGAGTGCTAACAAATGAAAAAAGTACATAATCAAATGATTATATAAGGAGGCAGTTACAATGAAGTTAGAACCATTATCAGACAGAGTTGTTCTTAAGCAGCTTGAGGCAGAAGAGACTACAAAATCAGGTATCGTTCTTCCAGGAGCAGAAAAGGAGAAGCCACAGCAGGCAGAGGTTATCGCAGTAGGACCTGGCGGAGTTGTTGATGGTAAAGAAGTTAAGATGCAGGTTAAGAAGGGTGATAACGTTATCTATTCAAAATATGCTGGAACAGAAGTTAAGCTTGAGGATACAACATATATCATCGTTAAGCAGAACGACATTCTTGCAATTATAAAGTGATGATATTTGAGATTGCATAAAATCATTAAAATTTTTATCGGAGGCGATTAAAATGGCAAAGACAATTAAGTATGGTGCTGATGCCCGCACAGCTATGGTAGAGGGTGTTAATAAACTTGCAGATACAGTTAGAGTAACTATCGGACCTAAGGGAAGAAACGTAGTCCTTGATAAGAGCTATGGTGCTCCTACAATCACAAACGATGGTGTTACTATTGCAAAAGAGATCGAGCTTGAGGATGCTTATGAGAACATGGGCGCTCAGCTTGTAAAAGAAGTTGCTACAAAGACAAACGATGTTGCTGGTGATGGTACAACAACAGCTACAGTTCTTGCTCAGGCAATGATCAATGAAGGTGTTAAGAACCTTGCAGCAGGTGCTAACCCAATCGTTCTTAGAAAGGGTATGAAGAAGGCTACTGATGCAGCAGTTGCATCAATCGGCAAGATGGCTACAAAGGTTAAGGGCAAAGAGCAGATCATGAGAGTAGCAGCAGTTTCATCAGGAGATGATGAAGTTGGTCAGATGATCGCTGATGCTATGGAGAAGGTTTCTAACGATGGTGTTATCACAATCGAAGAGTCCAAGACAATGCAGACAGAGCTTGACCTTGTAGAAGGAATGCAGTTCGACAGAGGATACATTTCAGCATACATGGCTACAGATATGGACAAGATGGAAGCTAACCTTGAGGATCCATACATCCTTATCACAGACAAGAAGATTTCAAACATCCAGGATATCCTTCCACTTCTTGAGCAGATCGTTAAGACTGGTTCTAAGCTCCTTATCATCGCCGAGGATGTTGATGGTGAGGCTCTTACAACTCTTATCGTTAACAAGCTCCGTGGAACATTTAACGTAGTAGCTGTTAAGGCTCCTGGTTATGGTGACCGCAGAAAGGCTATGCTTGAGGATATCGCAATCCTTACAGGTGGTAAGGTTATTTCTTCAGACCTTGGCCTTGAGCTTAAGGATACAACAATGGATGATCTTGGTAGAGCTAAGAGCATCAAAGTTGAGAAAGAGAAGACAACAATCGTTGATGGCCTTGGCGCAAAGAAAGAGATCGAGGCTAGAGTATCTCAGATCAAGAAGCAGATTGAAGAGACAACATCAGATTTCGATAAAGAAAAGCTCCAGGAGAGACTTGCTAAGCTCGCTGGTGGTGTTGCAGTAATCAGAGTTGGTGCTGCTACAGAGACAGAGATGAAGGAAGCTAAGTACAGAATGGAAGACGCTCTCAACGCTACAAGAGCAGCAGTTGAGGAAGGCATCATCTTTGGTGGTGGTAGCGCATATATCCACGCATCTAAGGAAGTTGCTAAGCTTGCTGATTCTCTTGAAGGTGATGAGAAGACAGGTGCAAAGGTAGTTCTTAAGGCACTTGAGGCTCCATTATGGAACATTGCAAACAACGCAGGTCTTGATGGATCAGTTATCGTAAACAAGGTTAAAGAGTCTAAGCAGGGTGTTGGCTTCAACGCTTACTCAGAAGAGTATGTTGATATGGTTAAGGATGGAATCATCGACCCAGCTAAGGTTACAAGATCAGCTCTTCAGAATGCTACTTCAGTTGCATCAAGCTTCCTTACAACAGAAGCTGCAGTTGCTACTGTAAAAGAGCCAGTTCCTCCAATGCCAGCAGGAAATCCTGGAATGGGAATGATGTAAGCGATAACGAGTCAAACTCACGGAAAAAATATAAACATAAGCTCCGATAGGAGTTTCAAAATAGAAGGTGCGTGGTCCCAAGCTTGCTTGAAGGACCATGCGCCTTTTATTTTGAGAACATCGCGTTAGCGATGCTTGTTTATATTTGTGTGCGTGAGCTTGACGACAACGGATGATAAGGAAATTGCACAGCAATTTCCTTATATGAGCAGTCAAGTATCGTTTGAGATTTCGCTATATAACCGCCCACAAATTTTCTCCCTTCCCTTCAAAAAAATAATAATAAATTGTAAAAAATCTACTTTCATATTGAGTGAATTTATAGTAATATAACTTTACTGTGTAAATTAGATATTATAAGGGGTTGCACGTCAATTGGCGTGCTACTCCTTTTCGTATGTTTAGTGTAATTTTGGAGGGTATGAATAATTGGATCTTGAGAGACAAAAAAGAGCGCCAATTTATGAGGCTCTAGAGCGTTTTAGAAAGCAGCGAGTAGTACCATTTGATGTTCCCGGACACAAGAGAGGACGTGGTAACGCTGAACTTGTAAGTTTTCTTGGTGATAGATGTGTTGGGATTGATGTCAATTCTATGAAGCCACTTGATAATCTCTGTCATCCTGTTTCTGTTATCAAAGAGGCAGAAGAACTTATGGCTGATGCTTTTGGGGCAGCTCATGCTTTTATGATGGTAAATGGTACCACCAGTGCTGTACAGGCAATGGTTCTTTCTCATGTGAAGATGGGTGAGAAGATCATAATGCCTAGAAATGTGCATAAGAGTGCTATCAATGCTCTTATTCTTTGTGGTGCAGTTCCTGTTTATATTGATCCAAAGGTTGATACCAAGCTTGGTATTCCACTTGGAATGGAAATAGCAGATGTTCGTAAAGCTGTAGAAGAAAACCCAGATGCTAAGGCTATTCTCATCAATAACCCTTCATATTACGGTATCTGCTCAGATCTTAAGGCTATCGTGGAGCTTGCTCATGAACATGGCATGAAGGCTCTTGTTGATGAAGCGCACGGTACTCACCTTTACTTTGGCCCACATCTTCCACTTAATGCTATGGCAGCTGGAGCAGATATGGCAGCCATCAGTATGCACAAGTCAGGTGGAAGTCTTACTCAGAGTTCAATCCTTCTGTGTGGACCAGATGCTAATATCGGTTACATCAGCAGGATCGTTAACCTTACTCAGACTACAAGTGCTAGTTACCTCTTACTTGGAAGCCTTGATATTTCCAGACGTAACCTTGCACTTAACGGATATAACAGTTTCGAGAAAGTTACCAAGATGGCTCAGTATGCCAGAGAAGAGATCAATGATATCGGCGGTTACTATGCTTATGGCAACGAGCTTAAAAATGGCGGAAGCATCTTTGATTTCGATGAGACTAAACTTGTAGTTAATACAAGGAGTATCGGCCTTACAGGTATTGAAGTATATGACCTTCTTCGTGATGAATATGACATTCAGATGGAATTTGGAGATCTCTCAAATGTAATGGCCTATATTTCAATCGGTGACAGACTTCAGGATATCGAGCGTCTTGCCGGAGCCCTTGCAGATATAAGGAGACTCTACTCCAAGCCAGAACAGAGCTTTTTCTCTGCAGAGTACATTACACCTATAGTTAAGGCAACTCCGCAGGAGGCCTTCTATGCAGAAAAGGAACAGCTCCCTATCGATCAATGTGTTGGCCGTATCAGTGCTGAGTCAGTAATGTGCTATCCACCAGGAATTCCAATCCTTTCACCAGGAGAAGTTATTTCTGAGGATATTTTGGACTACATTAAGACGGCCATGGTTAAAGGCTGTTCAATGCAGGGACCTGAGAGTGAAGATATTTCAGCACTATTTGTTTTAAAATAGTTTGTAAATTAAGATTATTAGTTAGTATAGATGTTGATGTGAATAATCGAAATAATTACATGATTGATTTTGCAGTATTTGAAAACGTCAGTACTTAGGTTCTGTTTTTTTAGAACCTTAGTACTGCTACGTTTTCAACTAAGCGAAAGCGTCTGCAAAACAATCATGTAATATTTCGAATAAGGACACAAGGAGGTAGACATGGCTGAGATGGATTATTGGTTCAGTGATATGCACACTGGAAATGTCAAAATAAGTATCAGGATCAGCAAGCAGTTATTTTCTGGAAGCAGTGAATTTCAGAGAATAGACGTTTTCGATTCACCTGAATTTGGAAAGTTTTTGACTTCAGACGGAAATATTATTTTTTCAGAAAAAGATGAATTCACATATGACGAGATGATCGTTCATGTTCCTATGGCAGTACACCCTAAGGTACAGCGAGTTCTGGTACTTGGTGGAGGAGACGGCGGCGTAGCCAGAGAGCTGTGCCACTATGATGAGATCAAGGTCATCGACGTAGTAGAGCCTGACAATATGTTTGTGGATGTTTGTAAGCAGTTCTTCCCGGACAATGCTGTTGGACTTGAGGATGACAGAGTTCATATCTATTATCAGGATGGACTTAAATACCTTCGTAAGTGTGAAGATATGTATGACCTTATCATCAACGATGCTACAGAACCTTTAGGACATGAAGCAGGTCTTTTCACAAAAGAGTTCTATGGCAGCTGCTACAAGGCTCTTCACGATGATGGAATCATGGTCTATCAGCATGGCAGTCCATTCTATGATGAGGATGAAGAGAGCTGCAGAGCAATGCACAGAAAGGCATACAGAGTATTTCCTGTAAACAGAGTTTATCAGGCACATATTCCTACATGCCCGGCAGGTTACTGGCTCTTTGGATTTGCAAGTAAGAAGTATCATCCACTTAAGGATTTCAATCCTGACAGATGGGATGAGAGAGGTATTAAGACCTGGTATTATACAACTCACCTTCACAAGGGAGCTTTCATGCTACCAAAGTATGTTGAGGATCTTCTTCAAGAGGAAGAAGATATGTCTAGGTAAGCTGAGAGGACTTAGCGAAGTATTTTTGAGCTTAGCCCGAACGTGTTCCGGCGAGTGAAACGAGAGCGGAACTTCATCTTTTTAATTTAGTAGGAGGAATATAATGAGTAAATTACTAGTTATTGGTTGCGGCGGTGTTGCGCAGGTTGCAATTCAGAAGTGCGCACAGAACAGCAAGATTTTCACAGAGATGTGTCTTGCAAGCAGAACAGTTTCTAAGTGCGATGCCCTTAAGGATAAGCTTGAGAAACAGGGAACACCAGTTAAGATAACAACAGCAACAGTTAATGCTGATGATGTTAAGGATGTAGTAAGAGTTATCAAGGAGTATCAGCCAGATGCTGTACTTAACGTAGCTCTTCCATATCAGGATCTTGCTATCATGGATGCTTGTCTTGAGTGCAAGGTTGACTATATCGATACAGCTAACTACGAGCCAGAGGATACAGATGAGCCTGTATGGCGCGCAGCTTACGAGAAGAGATGTAAAGAGAAGGGCTTCACAGCATACTTTGATTACAGCTATCAGTGGGCATACATGGATAAGTTCAAGGAGGCAGGTATCACAGGTCTTCTTGGAACAGGATTTGATCCAGGTGTTACAAGTGTATTTGTTGCTTACGCAAAGAAGCACTATTTTGATGAGATCGAGTCTGTAGATATCCTTGACTGCAACGGCGGTGACCACGGATATGCATTTGCTACAAACTTTAATCCAGAGATCAACCTTCGTGAAGTGAGCGCAAACGGAAGCTATTGGGAGAATGGCAAGTGGGTTGAGACAAGGCCTATGGAGATCAAGAGAGAGTATGACTTCCCTCAGGTAGGTCAGAAGGATATGTACCTTCTTCACCACGAGGAAATCGAGGCTCTTGGACGTAATTTCCCAGAGATCAAGAGAATCAGATTCTTCATGACATTTGGTCAGAGCTATCTTGATCACATGAGATGTCTTGAGGATGTTGGAATGCTTTCAACAACTCCTATCAAGTTTGAAGGTAAGGACATCGTTCCTATTCAGTTCCTTAAGGCTCTTTTACCAGATCCAGCAAGCCTTGGACCTAGAACAGTTGGTAAGACTAATATCGGTTGTATCTTCCGCGGCAAGAAGGATGGTAAAGAAAAGACTCTTTACATCTACAATGTCTGCGACCATCAGGAATGCTACAAGGAGCTTGGTAGCCAGGCTATCAGCTACACAACAGGTGTTCCAGCTATGATTGGTACAGCACTTGTTCTCTCAGGACAGTGGAAGAAACCAGGTGTATTCACAACTGATGAGTTTGATCCAGATCCATATATGGAGATGCTCAATGAGTTCGGACTTCCATGGGTAGTTGATGAAAACCCAGTATTAGTTGACTAATTTCATAAATAAAACTTTAGGATCCCTCCAATAGATTGGCTATTGGAGGGATTTTTTATTGCGACAGGCAATATTGACAAAAAGAATAATAATGATATCATAATGATATCAAGAATATTCAACAGAAGTTTTATTCACAAATGGAGGTATAGACGTGAACGAAAATATCAAAGAAAAAGTTATAAGTGGCCACAAAAATGGCATGACTATGCTACTAGTTGGAATTTTACTATATGCATTAGCATTTGGTGGAGTAGTCTTTTCAGCAGTATACATGGAAAATGGCGGCACAGGATTCATGGGAACAGGACTTTTTACAATCTGTCTTATTTACCTTTGCGTAGGCTGGTTATTATTCCTTGGACTTGAGGTTTTAAAGCCAGGAGAAGCTCTTGTACTTACTCTTTTTGGTAAATACATTGGAACACTTAAGGGTGATGGGTTCTTTTTTGTTAATCCTTTTGCTACAGCATTTAATCCTGCTGCAGATACCAAGCTTGGACAGAGCGGAGACATTTCTGATGGCAAGAAAAACGCTGTTGCATCTGCTCTTACAATTCAGGCAACAGGTACTTCATCTGGGATCAAGGCTGGTTCATCCAAAAAGATCTCTCTTAAGGTTATGACTCTTAGCAATTCAAAGCAGAAGGTTAATGATGTTCTTGGTAATCCTGTAGAAATTGCTGTAGCAGTTATGTGGAAGGTTACAGATACTGCAAAAGCCGTATTTGCAGTAGATAATTTCAAAGAGTATCTTTCTCTTCAGTGCGATTCAGCTGTTAGAAATGTAGTTAAGCTTTATCCTTATGACATTACAGAAAATGTTGATACAACCGGTGATGGAAAGGCAGATGACGGAAGCCTTAGAGGATCAACAGAAGTTGTTGCCAATAGAATTAAAGATGAAATTCAGTCAAAGGTTTCAGACGCAGGTCTTGAGATTGTTGATGCTAGGATCACATATCTTGCTTATGCTCCAGAGATTGCAGCAGCTATGCTTCAGAGACAGCAGGCTTCAGCTGTAGTTGATGCCAGAAAGCTTATTGTTGACGGTGCAGTAGGCATGGTAGAAATGGCACTTGAGAGACTTAATGAAAAACAGATGGTACAGCTCGATGAGGAGCGCAAGGCAGCGATGGTATCAAACCTCCTCGTAGTGCTGTGTGGTAATCATGATGCTCAGCCAATTGTAAATTCAGGAAGCCTTTACTAATATGGCAGAGAAAAAACAGGTTCCGCTTCGTCTGAATGAAAATCTCTACAATGCTATTGCTGCCTGGGCTGAAGATGACTTTCGATCAGTGAACGGACAGATAGAATATTTACTTACAGAGTGTGTGAAACAGCGAAAAAAAGACGGAAAATATGTGGGACAGAATATTGATGTTCCACCAAAGTTTGATATCTGAGTTTTTGGACAGGAGAAAAGAGTTATGGGACAGAATGTAGTACTTGATATTAAGCATTATTCAAAATCGTATGGAGCTTCTAAGAAAGCTGCAAACGATATAAATCTAACAGTAGAAAGTGGAGATATTTACGGCTTTATTGGACATAATGGAGCAGGTAAGTCCACAACTATCAGAGCTGTTGTTGGAGTTCTTGATTTTGATGAGGGAGAGATCTTTATTGATGGTCATTCAGTAAAAGATGAGCCACTTGAATGTAAGAAATTAACAGCATATATTCCTGATAATCCAGATCTTTATGAGAACCTTACTGGAATACAGTATTTGAACTTTATTGCAGATGTTTTTGAGATCGATGAGGAAAAGAGACAGACTCTCATAAAGAAGTATGCTGACATGTTTGAGATAACAGATTCTTTGGGAGACCTCATCAGTTCATATTCACACGGAATGAAGCAGAAGGTTGCTATTATCTCAGCGCTTATCCATGAGCCAAAGCTTATGGTTTTAGATGAGCCTTTTGTAGGCCTTGACCCAAAAGCTTCATTTACTCTCAAGCAGATCATGCATGATATGTGTGAAAATGGAGCAGCAGTCTTTTTCTCAACACATGTACTTGATGTTGCAGAAAAGCTTTGCAACAAGATCGCTATCATCAAAAATGGCGAGATAATTGAAAAGGGTACAATGGAAGAACTGACACAGGGCCAGTCTTTGGAATCAGTATTCCTGGAGGTGGAGGATGAAAAGTAAGAACATTATATTACTTAAGACTCTTCTTCTTTCTACCAGCCTATCCAATATCAGTAAATACAGTACTGACAAGAAAAAGAAGGGCAGAAGCGTAGCTGGTTTTTTTGGAATGCTAATACTCTTTGCTATGCTCATAATTTATTCAAGCTTAGGCTGCATTGGCCTTGGCGTCACAGGATATATCAGCGTTGTTCCTACAATATGCGCTGTAACAGTTTCATCTATTGCCTTTGTATTTACATTTTTTAAGACCAATGGATATCTTTTTAACTTTAAAGAGTACGATATGCTCATGGCTCTTCCTTTTAAGGTAAAAGACATTGCTATGTGCAGATTCTTTTACATGTATGTTAAGAGCCTTCCTTGGTACGCAGTTGTATCACTTACAATGATGGTCTGCTATGGTATCTTTTCAAAGGCTGCATTTTGGATATATCCTTTGTGGATCTGCCTTGCTTTGTTTATTCCGATCATTCCGATGCTTATTGCTTCATTTATTGGATTTCTTATAGCCAAGGTCAGCTCTGGATTTGAGAAAAAGAATACTATCCAAACAGTTCTTACGCTTATCTTCGTTATGTTTTGCTTTTCACTTTCATACATAATCGAAGCAGTTGCCAAGAATAACTCTGGAGTGGATATTGCAGTAGCCTTTGATGAGTTCAATAAAAAGGTCGATGCATATTATTTTCCAGCAGCTCTTTTCTCAAAGGCGGTCACACTTGTTGGAGAGTGTAAGATAGCCGGCCTTTTATATGCAGTATTATTTGTGGCAGTATCAGTTCTTTTGCTGATGGCAGTATTTACCATAGTTGGTAAGAATTACAGGAAGATCAATTCTGCCCTTAAGAGTCATGTGGCTAGGAAAGATTACAAGCTCTCTGGTCAAAAGAAAAAGAGTGTTCTGAACACTCTTGCTTATAAAGAGTTTAGGAGATTCATGGGCTCAACTAATTACTGCGTTAACGTAGGAGTTGGCGTTGTAATGGCTTTGATTGCTGGAATAGCGGTTTTGATCGTTGGCTTTGACAAGGTGGTATATGTTGTCACTAAAGGAGCTCCAATACCTACTGACATCCTGCACCCAGCGATTCCTTTGTTTGTTTATTTCCTAGTGGGAATGCTCTCATCAGTAGCTAGTTCTCCATCTCTTGAAGGCAAGAACTACTGGATAGTGCAGAGCCTTCCACTTGAAAAGAAGACTATCTATCAGGGCAAGATGCTTTTTAACATGTACCTTACAGTTCCTGCTGTAGTCTTTGGAATTCTTTGCTTTTGCATTTCTGCTAAGGTACCTTTGATAAACACAGTTCTTTATTTGGTACTTGGACTTGTTCTATGTGCTTTTTCCACTACATTCGGATGTGTATGTGGTATCAAGTTTATGAGGCTTGATTGGGAAAATGAGATAGAGGTTATCAAGCAGGGAGCAGCAGTTTGTTCCTACATGTTTTCAAATATGCTATTCACCATGCTACTTATGGTACTTGTGGTATGGCTTGGAACTGTTACAAATGCCAACATAGTTACTATTTGCCTGATACTTGTTGAATGTATTCTTACAAGCGTGTGTTATACATTAGTTTTAAGGCTTGCTAAATGATTTGTGCTATACTATAGTGGATGATCTGCGGGTCATCCACTATTTATTTTTGAGGAAAATATGAAGATAGAAAATATAAATACACCTGCATATGTTATTGATGAAAAAAAGCTAAGAGAAAATCTAGAGGTCCTAAAGAGGGTTCAGGATGAATCTGGAGCCAGGATACTTCTTGCGCAGAAGGCTTTTTCTGCATATAAGACATATCCACTTGTGGCAAAATATCTTACAGGAGCAACAGCCTCCGGACTTTATGAGGCAAGGCTTGCTTATGAGGAACTTATGCCATGTGATGCAAATGGCAAGAAGCTTGAAAATCACGTATTTGAGCCAGCTTTTAAGGATGAAGAGTTTGAGGAGGTTGTGGGCATTGTAGATCACATTGTCTTTAATTCTTTAAATCAGCTTGAGCATCATAGAAAAGTGTGGGAAAAGAAAGTTGAAGAAGGTAGGTTATCTGTTGGACTTAGGATAAATCCTGAATATAGTACCCAGGATGGACATGAGATTTATGACCCTTGTGCACCGGGATCAAGGCTGGGTATCAGAAGAGTAGATATGCCTGATGTCCTTCCTGATGGCGTAGAGGGACTTCATTTCCATACTTTATGCGAGCAGGGATTTGAGCCGCTTAAAGAAACTTTTGAAAGAGTTGAAAAGGACTTTGCAAAGTTCTTTAAACAGATCAAGTGGATCAACCTTGGCGGTGGGCATCATATTACAAGAGAAGGCTATGATGTTGAGGGACTTATTGAACTTGTTAAGAGAATAAGAGATACCTACGGTGTGGAAGTATATCTTGAGCCTGGAGAAGCAATTGCTCTTGATGCCGGATATCTTGTGACTACTGTAATGGATATAGTTGAAACTGAGAAGTATCCTGTTCTCATACTAGATACATCAGCAGCCTGCCATATGCCAGATGTACTTGAGATGCCCTACAGACCACCTCTAAGAGACTCTGGGGAAGCTGGTGAAAAGACTTATACCTACAGATTATCGTCAAGAACCTGCCTCGCAGGTGATGTCATCGGAGACTTTAGCTTTGATGATAAAAAAGAAATTGGCGACAGGCTTGTATTTGAAGATATGGCTATTTACAGCATGGTAAAGAATAATACCTTCAATGGAATGGCACTTCCTGATATAGATATCATGCATGAGGATGGAAGCATAGAAGTACTAAAGACTTTTGGATATCAGGATTTTAAGTGTAGACTTTAACCTATATTAAGAATAAGACAAGGACATAGACATGAATAAAATTACTACTACACCGTCAAAAGACGGTTTTATGATGCCTGCTGAATTTTCAAAGCATTTTGGTACATTGATGATCTATCCAACAAGGCCGGGAAGCTGGGGGAAAGATAGAACTGACGCGCTAAAGAGCTTTTCTAAGATCTTTTTGGAAATCGTAAAAAGAGAACGACTCTTTTTGCTTGCAGATGAGGGGCATTACGAAGAGGCTGTTAAGGTCCTTTACGATGTGACCAAGGATTACTGTGAAGAACTCAAGGAAAATGGTGGCTACGAAAAAGAGTTCCAGCGTCTTTTTAAAGAATCGGATCTGCCAAAGGACGTAAGCGAAGATGATGTTCTTTTGGAAGACCTTTTAGATGACAGATGCGTTGTCCTTCCTATAGAATCAGATGATTCCTGGGCAAGGGATGTGGGACCAACATTTGTATGTGATAAAAAGCGTAGTCTCCGCGGTATCAACTGGAGTTTTAATGCCTGGGGCGGCGAAGTGGATGGACTTTATGCATCCTGGGATAAGGATGATAAGGTCGCAGAGAGATTTTGCAAAGCTCTGGATACAGATATGTATGATGCGGCGCCATTTGTATTAGAGGGCGGCTCAATTCACGTTGACGGCGAAGGAACCGCAATGGTTACTGAGAGTTGCCTTTTAAGTGCAGGCAGAAACCCATCAATGACCAAAGAGCAGATAGAACAGAAGCTTAAAGATTATCTTTGTGTGAAAAAAGTTTTGTGGCTTCCTCGTGGAATATATAACGATGAGACCAATGAACATGTGGATAACGTCTGCGCATTTACAGCGCCTGCAGAGGTGGTCCTTGCCTGGACAGATGATGAGAAGGACCCTCAGTATGAACTATCTAAGGCATGTCTTGATTATCTTGAAAAGGAAACTGATGCAAAAGGCAGAAAAATAAAGGTACATAAACTTCCTATTCCTGATCATCCAGTTCTCGTAAGTGATAAGGATCTTTCAAACTATGAGTTTGAAGAGGGAGAAGATATGAGAGAAGCTGGCGAGCGCCTTGCAGCTAGTTATGTGAACTATTACTATGTAAATGGCGCCGTGCTGGTTCCTCAATTTGGTGGAGAAAATTCAGATAGTGATAAAAGAGCTATTGAAATACTTAAGGAACTGTGTAAGGATAGAGAGGTTGTTGGAATTCCTGCTAGAGCTATTCTTTTAGGTGGTGGCAATATCCACTGCATTACGCAGCAGATTCCAGGATAATTTGTAAGAGGAAAATATATGGCAAATAAAATTAGAGTAGCCTGCATTCAGTATGCTTGCGGCAAAGTAGCTGCTAATGATAGCAAGCAGGTTCAAAACAGCATAAATAAGGCAGAAGAGCTTGTTAGAAAGGCAGCTTCCAATGGAGCCAAGATCATTCTTTTATCAGAGCTCTTTGAGAGAAAGTATTTCTGCCAGGAAAGACGCTATGATTACTATGATCTGGCACTTCCTATTTCTGAGAATCCTGCAGTACTTCACTTTCAGAAGGTGTGTAAAGAGCTTAAGGTTGTAATGCCAATAAGTGTATATGAGAAGGATGGAAACACCTTCTATAACTCTGTAGCTATGATAGACGCAGATGGCACAAACCTTGGAACCTATAGAAAGACCCATATTCCGGATGATCACTACTATCAGGAGAAATTTTATTTTACACCTGGTAATACAGGCTTTAAGGTGTTTGAAACTGAATATGGCAGAGTTGGTGTAGGCATCTGCTGGGATCAGTGGTTTCCAGAGACTGCAAGGTGCCTTGCTCTTAAGGGTGCAGATATTATTCTTTATCCAACTGCTATTGGTTCCGAGCCAATACTTGAAGTTGATTCTTCAGGACACTGGATGCGCACAATGCAGGGACATTCTGCGGCTAATATTATTCCAGTTGCTGCAGCTAACAGAATTGGAAGAGAAGATGTTGAGCCATCAGAGGAAAATGGCGGACAAAAGTCCAGCCTTACCTTCTATGGAAACAGCTTCCTTACTGATGAAACAGGAGATCTTCTTGCAAGAGCAAGCCGTGATCAGGAAGAAATCATCTATGCTGAGTACGACTTCGATGAGATCAGAAGAAACCGTTCTTCCTGGGGACTATTTAGAGATAGAAGACCAGAGTGCTATTCAGAAATTACTAAGTGATAATTTATTAGAAGGTAAAAAGGAATATCAGACATGAATATTGAGGCTTATTTTAATCCTGATTTTACACTTGTAAAAAAACTTATTTTCTTGCTTATGACATTTGCAGCCATTGGACTGTGCGTACTTATAATCTATGGCATTTCAGTAGCGATAGCTCAGAGATACAATGAGAAACATAGAGATGAGTATCTAAGAGAAGATTTTGATGTGAGAATCCATAAGCTCTTTGAGATGATCATTTCCGGAACTTCGGTAATGTCTTTTTCCTGCGCTTATGTCATCATTAATCATGTATATGCACTTTATGAAAAAGGCGTTATAGGTGGTCTAACAGAGGCTGAGGCGACTTTCATCCAGGCATGGGCTGATGGTAAGGATTTTATGCTGCTTCTCCTTATCTGTTTGTCCTGCGTCATCAACTCTATTCTTGATGCTATCATTATCCCTTTAAAGCTTCTTACAGGTGAAGAGAAGGCTACCATGAGAATGCTTGGAATGTTCTATGTGATCATTCTTCTTGTTTTCTTAAATGCAATAGGTGATGGCAGTCAGTATGGACCGGTAATGATGTATTATTTCGGCCTTATGATCGGTAGATTTGTATATTTTGACGCTTCATTCAAGGATTTTATTGAAAACATCAAGAGAGTATTCCTGAATCTTCCATATCTATTAACAAGCCTTGCACTAACGGCTGTTCTTGGAGGCCTTGGTTTTCAACTTGGATATTTCCTTGAGAGAAATTACTACATTGTAGGTATCTTTTATGCCCACCTGTTTATGCTTGTTTGCATAACACTCATTCATTATGGCAAGGCTATCATTGACCTTGCTACAAGGAAAAAGACATGAAAATTTTTACTCAATATAAAGGATTAAAGAAAGAAAACTATATTCTCTTTCTTGGGAGGATAGTTACAAATCTTGGAGCCATGATCTGGCCCATGATGACGCTTATCCTAAATAAAAAACTTGGTTTAAATGCCGCAGAAACGGCGACATTCATAATTGTTTCAGGAATAATGTTTTTACCTGCCAATCTGGTTGGCGGACATCTCGCAGATAAATACAATAAGAAGAGAGTTATAATATATTGTGACATCGTATCTATTATTTTGTTTGTAATAAGCGGACTGATGCCACTTTCTTTTTATTCTCTGTGTGTTTTGCTGGTGGGAGCTCTTTTTCAGACTTTGGAGGGACCTGCATATCAGGCACTTGTGGCTGCTATTACACCGGCGGAAAAAAGAGAAAAGGCTTTTTCACTATTGTATCTTGGATCCAACATTGGTCTTATAATGTCACCAACACTTGCTGGATTTTTGTTTAATGATTATTTGTGGCTTTGCTTTATAATAAGCGGTCTTGCCATATCTGTATCAACTGTTCTCATAGGTCTTTTTGTAAAAAATCCAGAGAGTGAAGATGAAGTCATAAGCTCAGATGGGGAAAAAGAAGAAAACAAAGAAGCTGATAAGCAGAATATATTAAAGATCATAAGAGCCAGTAAGAGTCTTATATTGTTTATCATAGCCTTTAGCTTTTATCAGGGCGCTTATTCACAATTTGGATATCTGATGCCCCTTGATATTTCAAAGGCTTATCCGGAAAATGGTTCTCTTATCTATGGCACAGTTAATAGTGTTAACTGCATAATAGTAGTTCTTTGTACGCCGCTTCTGACAATGCTTCTTGAGAAAATGCCACTTCCCAAAAAGTATGCCTTAGGTACGCTTCTTCAGACCATAAGCTTTGGAATGTTCTTATTATCCTTTGGCGTGATCGCCGGCTACTATGTTTCTATTACAATGTTCACTTTAGGTGAGATACTTACAACTGTAGTGATCGGCGCTTATTTATCAGAGAGAGTTCCGGAAAACTATAGAGGCAGAATCTACGGAGTTACAAGTTTTACCTCTGCATTTATGAGCGGAGTAGTTCAGTATGTCAGTGGAAGTCTATTTGACAATATCGGAACAGGGCCTGCCTGGATATTCTCTATAGTGATGACAATGATAGCAGTTGTGGCTTCATTTGTCCTGGTAAAAACAGATAGAAAAGAATTTAGTGATCTTTATACCTGAAAATAAAGTAAAAGCGTTTTGTAGAATAAACTACAAAACGCTTTTTCCAAATAATTATTTAGCCTTTTCTTTGATGGCTTTAAGTTCATCAATTGAAAAAGTATATGCTTTATTACAGAAGTGACAGCAAACTTCGATTTCTTTTCCATCATCTATCATTTCCTGAATATCTTTTTTACCGATCAGCATAAGAGCTCTTTCTACGCGGTCCTTGTCACAGTTACAGTAGAAGTTAAGATCGGTCTTTTCAGTAAACTCAATATCAAAGCCGTCTAAAACGATGTTCAAAAGCTCTTCTGGAGTCTTGCCAGCCTTTAGGATATCTGTAACAGAAGAGAACTTCTGAAGATTGAACTCAAGGTGAGTAATGGTCTGTTCATCAGCAAAAGGAAGAAGCTGAATGATAAATCCGCCAGCAGCTATAACTGAGAGATTTTCTCTTTCAACTAAAACTCCAAGACCTACTGATGAAGGTGTCTGCTCGGATTTGGTAAAGTAGTATGTAAGATCCTCAGCAACTTCGCCTGAGTATAAAGGAACCTGACCAACATATGGTTCTTTCATGCCCATATCACGGATAACAGTAAGAGTACCTTCGCCGATACCACCGCCAACATTAAGGTGTCCCTGAGCATTTGGCTCCATGATAACGTAAGGATTAACAGCATATCCCTTAACATTGCCGTGTCTGTCTGCTGTTGCAAGAACTCCCTTTAAAGGACCATCACCGTCCATTTTGACTGTGATAAGGTCATCGTCATTGTCCATCATTGTTCCCATCATAACTGTACCTGTCATGAGTCTTCCAAGTGCAGCTGCCGCAATAGGAGATAAGTTGTGGGCTTTTCTAGCATATTCTGAAAGGTCTCTGGTTGTTGCTGCAAAGGCTCTTATCTGAGCATTTCCAGCAGTTGCACGGACCATATAATCTTTATAAGACATATTCAAACCTCTTTTCTATAATCATGAATCATTGAACCTAGTTATGATAAATGATTTTTATTTTAGTGTAAACCTGTGCAGAGAAAAAATTATTTTGGAAATAACTATAATATATTATTTTATTTTTCCGATATAAATATAAGAATTATTTTATAAATTTTACGCTATGAGGAGGCGGGATTTTTATCATGGATGAAAAAGTAAGGAATGGGAAAGTTGTTGTCAAGCTGGTTATTGCGGCAGTTGCAGCTGTAATAGGTATATCAGTTGTGCTCACTGTCATAAGTGGTATCAGGACTAAGGATGTTTACAATGACATGCTTCAGGAGGAACTAAAGATAGCGGTTAAGCAGCTTGAGAGCGAGATGAACCAGATATGGGATGGCGAATGGAGTTATGCAGATGGGGTTGTCTACAAAGGAGAGCAGGACGTAACCTCAGATTATGAAACAATAATGGATGACATGAAGAAAGAGACTGGCGTTGAGTATTCTGTTATTTATGGAAAAGAGAGGGTTATCACAACTCTCAAAACTTCTTCTGGAAATAAGGCAACTGGAGTTAATATTCCTGATAAGATTTATGACACTGTTGTAAAGAACAAACAGGATTATTATTCTAAGACTGTTCCTGCAGGGGTTTCAACAAGCTATTATTGTTACTATGCACCACTTAAGAATGATGACGGAACAGTTATTGGTATGGTGTTTGCAGCAAGAGAGAGTAAAAAGGTTGATGCTTCCATCGGTGACATCATAGCTCAGATGGCTATTACTTCTATCATTCTTGCAATTCTTCTTTCGCTTGTCGGTATACTGTGCACTAACAAGGTTTCAGTCAAGATGAAAGAAATAGCAAATGAACTTGGAAATCTTTCAAAGGGTGAACTTGCTCTTAACATAGATGAGACTTCACTTAAGAGAAATGACGAGATTGGTCTTTTGGCTGATGGAGCAAGGACACTTAGTCAGAAGCTTGGGGATGTCATAAGACAGACAACAGAGATGTCAAATGAGCTTAAGACATCAGGCTCAGAGCTTTCAACATCTGCTAATCAGGCTTCAAATGCATCAACTCAGGTTAGCCAGGCTGTAGATGATATTGCTAAGGGCGCTGTTACACAGGCTGAGAGCATAGAGACAGCAGCAGGCAATACTCAGACTATTGGAAAAGATATTGATGAAGTAGCTCAGAACGTAGAGCAGCTCAATGAATATGCAGGCGAGATGAGAACAACCTGTGAAGCAGCTATGGGATCACTTATTAAGCTTATTGATCAGAGCAACGAAGTAAAAGATTCTGTAAGTGATATCGGCAATACTATTCAGTCAACAAATAAGTCAGCAAGACAGATTTCAGAGTTCTCTGAAGCAATTACAGAGATTGCATCTCAGACAAACCTCCTTTCACTTAATGCTTCTATTGAGGCGGCAAGAGCTGGTGAAGCAGGAAGAGGCTTTGCAGTAGTTGCATCTGAGATTGGTAAGCTTGCTGTACAGAGTAGTAATTCTGCAGAAGAGATCAAGAAGATCGTAGAACAGCTTGTTGCTGATTCTGAGGCATCTGTAGAAGTCCTTGAGAGACTTAACAGCAGCTTTGATATGCAGTCAGAACATCTTGATGATACCAAATCTAATATGCAGAGCATGGCAGAAAACGTAAATAATGTTACAAACAGCACAGGTAACATTTCACAGCACGTTGAAAAGCTCAATACTGCAAAGGATGAGCTTGTTGAGATCATCGCTGATCTTTCAGCTATTTCAGAAGAGAACGCTGCTTCAACTGAGGAAACAAATGCTTCTATGCAGGAGCTTAATGCTACATTCTCACTTATTACTGAGTCTGCAGCTAAACTTCAGGACCTTGCAGGAGAGATGACAGACGTTATCAGCTATTTCAAGATCTGATAAAGAGCAAGATAATAACAGTTTTGGGCAATAATAGAGATATTCTTGATTGTCCGTAATATCGTATAATTAAGTCTGGATGGTATTTTACCGTCCAGGCTTATTTTATTGCATATTTTGGCGGGGTAACTACATGAAGGTTGATATTTCAGGTGAATACAAGGTTTATTTAGATTCAGATCATGAAAAAGAGTTTGTGGCAAAGCTTCCAGGATCTCTTGATGAAAATAAGATCGGCTTAGTGGATAATATTCTGATAACTGAGCAGGGTAAAAGTCAGAAGAAGGCTGAAGGACCGATAGCTACCAGACTTACTCGTAAGTTTTCATATTATGGAAAGGCTTATTATAAGCGTGAGCTAAGTGATGCTTTATCTGGCTTTGAAAAAGAACTAAGTAAGCGCTTGTTTATTAAGGTTGAGCGCTCCAGAAATCTTTTTTTAAAGGTTGATGACAGGGAGGTTAAGGCTCTTAGAGGAAGCCTTTCTACTCATTATTTATTTGAAGTTACCGGGCTTTTGAAGAAAGACTCTACTATAGAGTTTATCTGTGATAACGACTATGAGAATATGCCAAGAGCAGGAATAATCTACTCATCTACGGCTACTGATGAAACTCAGACTAACTGGAATGGCCTTTTAGGTCAGATGAGCCTTTTTTCAAAGGAATGTGCTTTTGTTGAAAGGCTTAGCATTTATCCTAAGGCTGGAAGTGCAGAGATAGAGGCAGTTGTTAATAGTGATAGAGCCTTTAATGGAAAAATCACTCTTAACTCTGAGGCCTTTGAAGATGAGGTACTTATAGAGCTTGATCTTGCAGAAAAAGGCTCTTTTACCGTAAAAACTACAGTGGCACTTAAGAAAGATGTAAGAAGGTGGGATGAGTACGAAGGAAATCTCTATAGCTGCAAATGGAGCCTGTTTGATAACAATGGAACAGAGCTTGATGAAAGTACAGAGACTTTCGGAATACGTGACTTTAGCTACGACAATGAAGGTCGCCTTACTATAAATGGCAGGAGATTCTTTTTAAGAGGAGAGGCTAACTGCGCTGAGTTTCCAGAAACTGGCCATGCTCCAATGGATGTAGAGAGCTGGCTTAAAGTTATGGAAAAGTATAAATCCTATGGCATCAACTGCGTAAGATTCCACTCCCATTGCCCTGTGGAAGCTGCTTTTGTGGCTGCAGATAAGCTTGGTATCATGGTTCAGCCTGAACTTTCACATTGGAATCCTAATGACGCTTTTGTTGAGAAATACAGCAGGGAATATTATGAAAAAGAGCTAAAAGAGATCATTAAAGAATACGCAAATCATCCATCCTTTGTGATGCTTACTCTTGGAAATGAACTTGGCTCTGATATAGCTGGCACGAGGGTTATGATCGAGCTGGTAAAAATGGCAAAGGACATTGATGATACCAGACTTTTTGCCTGGGGGTCAAATGTTTTTTACGGAGAAAAGGGCTATAACAAAGATAGTGATTTCTATACATCCATGGGCTATTACAAGGATATGTTAAGAGCTACATCTCCCGGAATGATAGGCTTTTTAAATAACGAGTATCCATCAGCTTCTCAAGATTTTAGTAAGGTGACAGCCCAGATCAGAAATGAGTATAAAAAGCCAATATTTGGCTTTGAAGTAGGTCAGTACGAGGTTTTACCTGATTTTAATGAGCTTGAAGATTTTAAAGGGGTTACAGATCCTGTAAATCTAAAGCTTGTAAAGGAACATGCTGATAAGGTCGGAATCCTTAGGGATTGGGACAAATATGTAGAGGCTACGGGCGAGCTTTCAAGACTTTGCTATAGGGAAGAAGTTGAGTCTGTTCTTAGAACTCCAGATATGTCAGGCTTATCACTTCTTGGAATTCAGGACTTCCCTGGGCAGGGCACAGCCCTTGTTGGCATGATGAATTCTCATCTTGAACCCAAAAAGTATGACTTTGCCAAGGCAGAGAAGTTCAGGGCATTCTATAGAGAGGCGTTGCCGCTAGTTCTTTTGCCAAAGTACACCTACACAGATGATGAGAGTGTTACAGCTCTAGTAAAGATCGCAAACTATGGCAAGAAGGCACTTGAAGGTACCTTTAAGGTAAAACTTGTGGATGCTGCTGATGATAAGGTGCTCGAAGAATATAAGATAAGCGAAAATGCATGCTGCAAAGTGGGAGAGCTTACTGAGATTGGAAAGATCGATTTTTCTTTATCCGGATCATTATCAGATAAAAAAGCCAGGGAGCTTTTGATCATCGCATATTTAGAGAACACAGATATTGAAAACACTTATCCTATCTGGGTTTATCAAAAAGAGTTCCTAAAAGACATTCAGAGCCCTGAAAATGTTTATGAGACCAGAGCTTTTGATGACAAGGCAATAGAAGTTCTTGAAAATGGCGGGATAGTGTACCTTTCACCGGATTCTACCGCAGATGCCATTCCTTCATCCATTAAGTGCCAGTTTTCACCGGATTTTTGGTGTGCTGACATGTTCAAGGAGCAGGAAGGCAGCATGGGACAGCTGATAAACAAGGAACATCCGATATTTAAGGACTTCCCGACAAATAATTATAGTCAGTGGCAGTGGTGGCCTATGGCAAGCCAAAGAGCATTTATTATGCCGGAATATATCACTTCCATCATAACTGAGATGGATTCATATATGTATTTAAGGCCTATGAGTATGCTTTTTGAAGCAAAATGCTTAAAGGGCAAGGTACTTGCTTCCTCTATGGGATTACAT
The DNA here is from genome assembly GCF_001858005.1 of Butyrivibrio hungatei. Lineage (NCBI taxonomy): Bacteria > Bacillati > Bacillota > Clostridia > Lachnospirales > Lachnospiraceae > Butyrivibrio > Butyrivibrio hungatei. The sequence goes on from NZ_CP017831.1 coordinate 1,294,108, forward strand.
AATTTGCTGGAACATCCAGAGGCAAGGGCACTGCTTATGAATATATACAGATATATTTCATCAGACGAGTTTGAACCAGAGCAAGAAATAGACATTTCTTTTATCCAGAAAATAATGCTTAAAAATTGATAAAATCAAGCGCTGCTTCAATTGACATGCCCTATAGCTGTGATTATAATTGTATTGTTGAATAATTAACAAACATTTTTTAAATATATAACTTTTCAAGGAGCGGGGTATGGCAGATAAAGAAATTTCTCAGGCAGTCATTGGCAGACTTCCTAGATATTTTAGATACTTGGGAGATCTCAAGGAAAAAGGAGTTGAAAGGATCTCTTCTCAAGAACTTAGCGACATCATGAAGGTAACTGCTTCTCAGATAAGACAGGATTTTAATAACTTTGGTGGTTTTGGTCAGCAGGGTTATGGCTATAATGTTAATTATCTGTACGATGAGATCAGTAAGATCCTTGGTATAGACAAGCAGCATAGTCTTGTTATTATTGGTACTGGTCATCTTGGTAAGGCAATTGCAGGATATACCAATTTTACCAGAAGAGGATTTGTATTTAAGGGCGCGTTCGACTGTAATCCAGAACTCTACGGCACAATGATCAGAGATGTAGAGGTTCGTCCTATTGAGGAGATGGAAGATTTTGTTAAAAAGAACAAGATTGAGATTGCAGTTCTTACTATTCCTAAGGAGCAGGCAGTTCCTATGGCCCACAAGCTTGTAGAATGCGGCATTAAGGCAATATGGAACTTTGCTCATGTTGATCTGGATGTTCCTAACAATATTCAGGTAGAAAATGTACATTTATCTGACAGTTTGATGAAACTATCGTATAATATAAACAGATACGAAAATAACGATTAAACGGTGAGAGATAATAATGGCAAAGAATGATGAAGTCTACTCCAGAGCCCTGGAGGGTAAGAGCATTCCTATTTTGACATTGGACAATAAGTGGCACCAGCTTTTTACTCAGACTGAGATGACACCAGAGATTGAGCAGCTGGCTGATGAGCTTAATGCACTTGTTGAGCGCGATGGCAAGATCAGGACGGAGACCAAGAACATCAAGAAGATCAAGAAAAAGCTTCTTGGTGAGATAATGCCTCTTAGGGACCAGGCCAATAAATCTGGGGGCTCTGCTTCTATTGAGAAGGAAATTCAGGATAGAACAAGGCTCATTAATGAGTGCAATGATAAGCTTGCATCCCATGAGGATGAGCTTTTAGATCTTTCAAAAGAAATCTATGATCTAGATTATCAGCTTATGGTGGAGACCATGAAGGTTTGTTATGAGACACTTCATGACAATACTGATTACATAAAGACTATGGATGAGTGGGTCTCTCAGGTCAGAGTCGAGCTAAAAAAGAACGTTATCAAACTTCAGGAAGCCGAGATGGAGAATTATAATCTCTATTCCTATATGCATCAGATCTTTGGACCTGAAGTTATCGAAATCTTTGACATGAAATATGATCCTGATAGAAGACACCCTATTCGTAGACCACTTGCAGGAAATGAATCAGATTACGTGGAATGAGTTCATTAGAATTAAAAAGAGTTGCTTTGCAACTCTTTTTTCATAGGAACCTTAACCAGGTAAGGGGGACAGTATGAAATATGCGGTAAGTAGCAGAGAAATGAAGATCTATGACAGGAATACCTCGGATGTGTTTGGAATTCCCAGTCAGGTCCTTATGGAAAGAGCTTCATTAAAGGTAGCTGATGTAATTGATGAAAGGATAAAGGCAAGGGATTGCAAGAGAAAGTACAGAGCTCTAGTAATGGCTGGCGTTGGGAATAACGGCGGCGATGGAGCAGTTATTGCCAGATTATTAAAGCAAAGAGGCTATCTTGTGAGTCTTTGCGTGATCGGCGACCTTACTAAGTGCAGCGATCTTTTACTTTCTCAGCTCAAGATCTGTGAAAAATACGGTATAGATACTGCCACTTTTTCCAATATAAGAGACAACAAAAGCATTTTTGAATGGGATATCATAGTAGATGCATTATTTGGTATTGGTTTATCCCGCATTGTAACCGGAAGCTTTTCAGATGCTATCGATTATATCTCAAGATGCAAGGAAGAAAAGAAAGATGATCTTCTTGTTGTATCTGTAGACATGCCTTCAGGAATAAATGCTGATAATGGAGAAATACTGGGCACAGCAGTAAGAGCTGATGTTACAGTTACCTTCAACCAGATTAAGCTTGGACAGATACTTTATCCAGGCTGTGAATATGTTGGCGAGCTTGTAGTAGAGGATGCTGGTATCACACAGGAGAGCTTTTGCGGAAGACCTCCAAGGGCGTTTTTCTATGATGAAACTCCGGAAATGCTCCTTCCGGCAAGGAGAAAGGATTCCAATAAGGGAACAAATGGCAAAGTCCTTATAATCGCTGGATCTGATGTTATAAGCGGAGCATGTAGCCTTGCAACTCTTGGCTGCATCAAAGCGGGTGCCGGAATGGTCAAGGTGTTTACGAGAAGTAGCAATGCCAATATCATTAAGACAACTATTCCAGAGGCGCTGATTGATACCTATGATGAGCTCTCTGAGATAAAAGATAAGCTCATGATTGATTTTAAGTGGGCTGACGCTGTAGTTTTGGGACCAGGCATTGGCACTGATGACGTGGCATTTGAACTTGTTAATATCACTTTAGATGCATGCGATAAGCATCTGGTACTTGATGCAGATGCTCTTAATCTCATAGCCAAAAGAGATGACCTTAGGATAAAGGTTTCAAACTATGCTGTATCAGGAAGAAAGCTTATTCTGACACCTCATCTTGCGGAGTTTGCGCGTCTTTTCAAAAAGACAACAAAAGAATGTAAGGATGCCATACTGGAATATCCTAAGACTCTGGCAGATGAGCTTCATTGTACTGTTATCTGCAAGGACGCAAGGAGCGTTGTAAGTGACAGCAATGAGAAAAAGATATATATTAATGTGAGCGGCAATGATGGAATGGCAACAGCTGGTTCTGGTGACGTTCTGGCAGGGCTCCTTGGGGCAGTGTGCTGCAGCATGGATACAGGCTTTGAAACAGCTTGCATTGGTGCATATATTCATGGACTTTCTGGTGACAGTGCTGCCAGGAAACATGGCAAATACGCTATGGTTGCTTCTGATATAGCAACCGAGCTTGAAGATATTTTGAGGTAAATGATGTTAGAAGAATATTCAAGAGTTTATGCAAAGGTAGACATAGAGGCCATCAAATATAATCTCATGTCTATGAAAAAGAACATTCCTGATCACACCAAGATCATGGCTGTAGTCAAGACAGATGCTTATGGTCATGGAGCAATCAGGATCGCGCAGGAACTTGAAGAAGTAGATTATATCTGGGGCTACGCAGTTGCTACTGCGGAAGAGGCATTTGAACTTAGAGATAATGCAGTTAAAAAGCCAATACTTATACTTGGCTACACATTTCCATATGCCTATGAGAGGATGCTCATAGAGGGCATCAGACCAACAGTATTTAGAAAAGATATGTTAAACGAGCTAAATGACTGTGCAGGCAAGCTTATTGCAAGAGGAGAGCTCAGCTCTAAGGCACCTGTTCATATTGCTGTGGATACTGGAATGTCCAGAATAGGCATCACACCTGACGATGCAGGTGCTGAGTTTGTAAGAGATGCTCTTAAGTATGACAATCTTCAGATCGAGGGCGTATTTACTCACTTCGCAAGAGCTGATGAAAAGGACCTTTCTAATGTAAAAGAAAAGGAAGCTTTATTTAGTAAGTTTGTAGACAGGCTTGAAAGCGAAAACAATATCAAAATCCCATTCAAGCACTGTGCCAACAGCGCCAGCATAATTGCAGTTCCGGAGTCTTCAATGGATATGGTAAGGGCAGGTGTTACAATGTACGGTATGTGGCCATCAGAGGATGTTCCAAAGGATATTGTTGACCTGAAGCCTACAATGGAGCTCATAAGCCACATCGTAATGATCAAGGAGGTTCCAGCAGGAACTCCAGTTAGCTACGGCGGAACCTTTGTAACTGATAAGCCTACTAAGATCGCAACTATTCCTGTAGGCTACGGCGATGGTTATCCCAGAAGCCTTTCTAATAAGGGCTATGTTCTTATCCGTGGCAAAAGAGCTAATATCCTCGGAAGAGTTTGTATGGATCAGTTCATGGTCGATGTGACAGATATTCCTGGAGCTTGTGAGGGGGATGAAGTTGTTCTCATGGGTAAAGATAAGACTTCAGGAGAAGAGATAAGCGCAGAGCTTTTAGGAAACATGAGCGGAAGATTTAACTATGAGCTTACCTGCGACATCAGTAAGAGAGTGCCTAGGATATTTTGATATTTTGCTTTGTTCTTGATAGGAATTTTCTATTAAATAAAAGCGTTTCCTTATAATGGGAAACGCTTTTTTTGCATTTGTATACTGAACATTTATTTCTGAAAGAGCAGCGGTATCACCGTCCATGTTATCCGGATGATAGAGCTTAACTAAAGTCTTATATTTTTTGTCTACGCTTTCTCTTGAATTACAACCGGCAAAGAAATCAAAGGATGATGACCTTGTGTCATGAGTATTTTTTTCAAGGTCTTCGTAATCGTCCTCGTAGTATTCTTCATCTTCTTCGTCGTCATACTCGTTTTCATAGTCATCGTCGTATTCTTCGTCGTATTCATCGTCGTATTCTTCATCGTACTCTTCGCCGTATTCTTCGTCGTAATCCTCGTCATACTCTTCATCAAAGTCTTCGCCATATTCATCTTCAAATTCTTCATCATCGTAGAAGTCATTTTTTTTGGCTTTCTTTGAGCGAAGCTCTTCTTTAAGTTCTTCGCTTTGCTGCTTGAGTAATTTTGTATAGCTCTTTTCATAATGCCTTTTGCCAGCTTCTGGAAAGAGTCGATAGTACCTATTAAGAATCTGAGTTACAAAACCTGTGCCGAGGAGAGCTCTAAGCACGTAGATAACGGCATCTGCCACAACGGCATAGAACAAGAGCTTATTAAATGAAGCAAAAACAGCGATTGCAAGAAATACAGTAACAACAGGAACAATCATGAGGATTGTCAGTATCACAAGAAAGATAAAGACTAAAGAACCTTTATATGAGTAAACAGAACTCATCCACCATTTCTGAAGCTCTTGTGACATGTTTATTATCACATAGTTACTTTTAGACATGGCACTATTTGTTTCATGGACTAGGCCATCTACAGGGATATCAAGAGTATGCTCACTTGTAGTAGGAATGGTCATATCCCCTGTTCCAAGAGCAAGGAGCCCTCCATTTGCAGAAAAAAGAATATAGATATTTACACACAAAAGAAGCACAAAAGTTACGCTTGTCAGTGGGAGAAAACAGAAAAACAGCTTGAATACATGGAAAAATGCTTTAAAAAACCAAGTAAGCATTGAAAAGACTGCTTTTGCTATAGTTATGATAAGATTGGCAATTGCATTTACAGCCAGTGAAATTAACGAAATCATACAAATCTCTCCCAAACAAAACTCAATAAACAAATTTTATATGAAAAAACCCAAAGTGTCGAGAACATTGGTTGTCCTTCACAGTTTTGTAGTAGCCGCAAGCTAGCCCTCTGGGGCCGCGCCCTGCCTCTGCCTAGTCCAGCCCTGTGGGGGCGCCAGCCTGAAGTTTATTTTTGTTCATCCTTCGGATTTTTATGTTCATGGCATTATATTTCTTACTTTAAATTCTTTGAAACAAACTCGTCTTTGAGGCACATTTTTAGCTGTAAAGTTTTGGATTTGAACGATTTTCAAGAAAACGCCATTTTCTTATGCTCATAAGCAGCTTTTGAAACGCATGCGGTTTGCGTTGTTTGAAGCAGGGCGGTAAGAATTTATATAAGTGGTCACGCCCGCTTTCGGCGGGCTTTGTAAACAGGAATAAGAGGTGACTCTGCAAGCTAGCTTGCGAGATCACCTCTTTTCCTGTTATTGGAGCGTAGCTCCTATGACCACTTATTATAAATTCCGCCCTGCAAGTATGTAGCAAGAGCATGCGTATTAAAACAAAAGCTGCATGAGCATATAGAAAAGTTTCGTTTTCTTGATGAGGGCAAAACAAAACTTTACAGAAAAAATGGCATCAAAGACTCAGACAGTGTTTCAAAAACAGAATTTAAAGCAAGAAATATAACGCTCATGAACATAGAAAAATCCTCAGAGACTCACAAATAATAAACTTCAGGCTGGCGTCCCCACGGGGCTGGACTAGGCAGAGGCAGGGCGCGGCCCCAGAGGGCTAGCTTGCGGCTGCTCTAAAACTGTGAATGGTAGTAGAACATTGAGACGATACCTTGAAGACTGATGGTTTTTTGTGATAATCTGATATATAGGCTTTTATAAAGGGGAAAAAATATGAAGATGATAAAAAAGATCCTGGAAAAATGTCCATGGCTAACATATGTGGCAGCACTTATACCTTATGCAGTTGCTTGCTATGGTTATGCAATAACAGGAGAGTTTACTTTTTGGGAAGTAGTTTATGCTGCTATTGCTATATATTTTGTAAATCCGGTTTCTGATGTAGTTAATCCGTATATTCTTTTTGGTGAGATCACATCAGTTATCGTCACTGCAGGAATTATCTTAAGTGTTATAAGATATGCCTTTGTCAAGCTTGAGTATTTCTTTTCCAGATTCTCTAAGGATGCGACAGTAGTCTACTCTGACAATGAGCTTGGAGAAAATCTTGCCAAGACTTTGAAACATGGCTATGTTGTCAGAGAAACTGACAGGCCACAGAAGGTTAAGAATCACATTGTTATGTTATCTGACGATACAGAGAGCATCAGTTTCTATAGTAGAAATGAGTCAAGACTCAAGGATCAGTATGTTTATATGATGATGAATAGTCTTGATTCTACACTATTAAAAGCGGCTGACACTTCAGAGGCTGATCTTCATTTCTTCAATGTAAATGACATGATGGCTAGGGATTACTGGAAAAAGAACAATCTCTATGAGCATGGCAAGGATACTTATTTTATAGCTATCATCGGCTATGGCGATGTGGGAGAGGCTGTATTTAAATATGGCTATCTCAACAACATCTACAGTACAGAGCAGAACTTCGAATATCATATCTGGGGATGCGAAGGTTCAAAGGCTAACTTCCTAAAGAATCTTCCTACAGAGAATGGTGACCGAATTGTTATCCATGATGAATATTGGGACAAAGACATGGATGTTCTGGCCAAGATGAACAGAGTCATCTATACAGATACTGACAAACAGATCGAGCTTATTCAGAAGGTTCTCTATGTTAATCCGGAGGCTGAGATCCATTGTTATTCAACAGATGAGATCAGCTATGAAGATATCTATGACTCAGAGAAGATCCTTATCTTTGGCGATATGAAGGATATCCTTACTGAGGATAATGTTAAGAGTGAGAAGCTTTATAGACTTGGTAAGCTCTTTAATTATGATTACAGTCTTAGATATTCAGAAAGAGAAGCTCCTGATGACTACGAAGCAGAAATTGAGGCTGAGTGGAAGAAACTTGATGGATTTAAAAAGAGTTCCAGTATCGCAAGAGCAGATCACTACTGGATCGAGAAAAGACTCAAAGAAGACGGCATAATGGATGAAGATGATGAGGATGCACTTAGGATCGAGCACATTAGATGGAGCAGATTCCACTACATCAACCATTGGACATATGCTGAAAAGAGGGATAATACTCTTAGGAAGCACAATATGCTGGTACCATATGAGAAACTGTCAGACTCAGAAAAGGCCAAGGATGGAATTTATGACAGCAAGGTAAAGGCTGAAATAGACGCTCTTGTCGGAGTCTAATATAATGTGGTATAGTTTAATTTGATATTTTGGGTACATTTTGTGTTTCAATAGGAGGAACGACTATGGACGAAGGCTTGCCTTCTGTCATTATTTTGATCATTGTTCTTGCGATTCTTTTGATCGATATAATTGGTCATGCGTTTTGCAAGGCTATCAATTACAAAAAGGAAATAGATCAGGACAAAAAAGATTCTGATGAAAATAAAGCTCAGGCTCAAAAGACCATTAAGCTATTAAATGGTAAGTTCAGCAGTATAGAAGCAGTTCTTATCGATGGGCTGGCTAAGTTGTTTCTTTACATTTCAGGTGTAAGAGACAAGGATTCTTTTTCAGATGTTACTGAAGAGGAGATCAAAAAGGCTGTTACAGAAGGTCAGGAGCATGGCGTTATTCAGGAATCTGAAGCGGACATGATCACAAATATTTTCGAGTTTTCTGACAAGGAAGCTCAGGACATCATGACAAACAGAAATACTATGGTGGCTATTGATGCCAACATGACTCTAAAAGAGGCTGTTAATTTCATGATGGAAACCAATAACAGCCGTTTCCCTGTTTATCTGGATGACATTGATCATATTATTGGGATCATGCATATCAGAGATGCAATGAAGAAGTTATCTGAAGAGACTGATGAGAATCTACCTATACGTAAGATAAAGGGATTACTTCGTCAGCCTAAGTTTGTCCCAGAGACCAGAAAGATAGATTCTCTGTTCCATAGCATGCAGCTTACCAAGACTCAGATGGTCATTATCATTGATGAGTATGGTCAGACAGCAGGACTTGTTTCTATGGAAGATATACTGGAAGAGATCGTAGGCAGCATTCTTGATGAATATGATGAGGATGAGGATTATATCAAGCCTACAAGGAATCAGGATGAGTACACGGCCTCAGGAATGACACCATTAGAGGTACTTGAAAAGAAATTCGATATTTCTTTTGATGACTCAGAGTTTGAGACACTTAATGGATATCTTATCTCCAAGCTTGATAGGATACCTGAAGACGACGAGGATTTCGCCGTAGATGAACATGGCTATAGTTTCAAAATTCTTTCTGTGCAGAATCATATGATACAGAGTGTTTTGGTATCAAAACTCCCTGAAGATACTGTGACTACTGAGGAAAAAGAATTAGAAATAGCAAAATAGATTTAAAGTAAAGTGAAAGGAAGTTTTTATGTCAGGACATTCAAAGTTTGCAAACATCAAACACAAGAAAGAAAAAAATGATGCAGCAAAGGGCAAGATTTTTACAATTATCGGTAGAGAAATCGCCGTTGCAGTTAAGGAAGGTGGTCCAGACCCAGCAAACAACTTCAAGCTTGCACAGGTAATTGCTAAGGCTAAGGCAAATAACATGCCTAACGATACTATCGAGCGTGGTATCAAGAAGGCTTCAGGTGCTGATGGCGCTGTAGACTACAAGAACATCACATACGAAGGATATGGCCCTGGTGGAACAGCTATCATCGTAGAGGCACTTACAGATAATCAGAACAGAACAGCTTCAAATGTAAAGAGCGCATTCACAAAGGGAAATGGTAACGTTGGTACTCCTGGATGCGTATCATATATGTTCGACAAGAGGGGACAGATCATCATCGACAAGGAAGAGTGCAAGGTTTCATCTGATGACCTTATGATGCTCGTTCTTGATGCAGGTGCTGATGATTTTAACGAAGAGGATGACAGCTATGAGATCCTCACAGCTCCAGAGAATTTCCAGCCTGTAGTTGAGGCTCTTACAAAGGAAAACGTTGAAACAGTTTCTGCTGAGGTTACAATGATCCCTCAGAATTATGTTTCTGTAACTGATCCAGATACAGTTAAGTACATCCAGAGAATTCTTGATCTTCTTGATGAGGATGATGACGTACAGGCTGTGTATCACAACTGGGAAGAGCCAGACGAGAACTAATCTAAACATAATAATAAGAGACGAGGGGAGTCCTGAAAATGAAACTAAAACGAAAATGGCCAGCGTATTGCATCTGGGTATTATTTATTATTTTTGATGTGGTAATGGTAGCAAGTTCTAGCTTCTTTTTAGGGCTTTTTCCGTCTAAGGACAAGCTTTTATATACAGTTCTTTTGACAGTTCTTGGAATTACTGTCATGAGCATCGTAACCTTCCTGTTATGGAAGATTTGTGATGTTGTAGGGACTGATGCTATGGCTAGGACTAAGACTGCCAGAGTTATCTATGGGATTTCTGGTTCTTTGACTGTTATTGCTGCCTTTGCTTACAGAGTATATGTACTTTCAACTGGCGTTTTTGAAGTCGGGGGAAAGATGTCTTTGTATGAAAACGCAGCCATTGGTTCAGAGAACATCACACCAGAGTTTGATCTATTATCTATTGTCTATTCAGCAATACTTAAGTGCATATTACTATTTACTGGAAATGATGTATTTGTAGCTCTTGTATTTGACGCAGTACTCTTTGTTTTATTCATGATATTTGCAGGACTTGCTGTATACAAATTTCTTGGCTTTGCTGCGTCTATCGTATTTGAGCTCTTTGCAGGCTTTATGCCTATTTTCCTTGATCAGGTATATGTTCCAGAACTTAGCACAGTTAATCTTTTCCTTGCTATGTTTGGCTTTGAGCTTTTCATAGTTTCACTGGTTCTTAGAGGAACCTATAAAGGAAAACTTGACAGCGTTTTTGGAACAATAAGCTTTATCCTGGTAGGTGTTCTTGTGGGATACATGTGCTATGTGGATGCGGGAACTCTTATTGCAGTCATGCCATTTCTTTTTGCAATCCTTTTCCTTGCTGGAAGGGACTTTAAAAGAGATCTGCTTAAGTTTTTAGTGCTGATACTTGGCGCCGTTCTTACCTTTGGCGGAATGATAGTTCAGGAAGCTGGAGTGATGAATGCCTATGCAACATTGGTAAAATGGGCAACTTATTATTTTCATAACCTTAATACCTTTAGCTTTTTCCTCATTTATACCAACTACAAGATCATTTATCTTGTTACTGTTATAGCTATGTCTGGAATCGGCATAGGATTTTTAAAGAGCAAAAAGATAGATGCTGTATCTCCATGGCTTTTTTCAATGCTACTTATCTATGTGACGATCCCATTTATGGGTGCCACGAGAATGAACTCTCAGATAGTTGTTACTATCTATTTTGGATTTATGCTTTCCTGCCTTGCTTGTCTTATCACAACACATTCTGAGGACGATGGAGTCTACGAGTCCGAAGTTGCAGAGAATGAAGAGATAGAAGAAGTACGTAAACCTGTTATGAAAGAAGAAATAAAAGAATCTGAAACTACACCTGCACCTGAGAGTGCTCCGGAGGTTGCAGCTGTGGAAGAACCTAGATATGTGCCTGAAGGAATGGTGGTTCCTCAGGATACGCTTGTGGATATGGTGCCAAGAGATGGCGCTATGACTGCTAGAATGCCTAAGTTTGAAGGTACTATCTCTCTTGATAGAAAAGACAAGCGCAAAGAAAAAGAAATTGAAAAGAAAGTCGAACCTAAGGATGACTTTGATGTTCCATTTGAGCCAGGTGACGATTTTGATATATAAAAAATGAAAGGTAAACTTTTTAAATGAGATTAGAGGATTTGTCCGCATATGAGATCTTGGAGAAAAGAAGAATCGAGGATCTTAATTCAGACAGCTATATAGTTAGACATAAGAAAACCGGAGCTAGATTAGCTCTTTTATCAAACGATGATGACAATAAAGTGTTTTATATCGGATTTAGGACACCACCTAAGGATTCAACTGGTGTAGCTCATATAATTGAGCACACTGTTCTTTGTGGTTCCAAGGATTTTCCTCTTAAGGATCCTTTTGTAGAGCTTGTTAAGGGAAGCCTTAATACCTTTTTAAATGCAATGACATACCCTGACAAGACGGTATATCCTGTTGCAAGCTGTAACGATACTGATTTTCAGAATCTGATGCACGTTTATCTTGATGCAGTATTTTATCCCAATATCTACAAGACTGACAAGATTTTCAAGCAGGAAGGTTGGCACTATGAGATGGAAGACGAATCTTCAGATCTTACCATCAATGGTGTTGTTTATAACGAGATGAAGGGTGCGTTTTCTACAGCAGATGATGTTTTATCCAGAGAGATCCAGAATTCTCTTTATCCTGATATCACTTATGGAATTGAGTCTGGTGGAGATCCTGACGTTATTCCTGAACTTACATATGAGGATTATCTTGATTTCCACAGAAAGTATTATCATCCTTCAAACAGCTATATTTATCTCTATGGTGATATGGATATGGCTGAAAAGCTTGATTACATGGACAAAGAGTATCTCTCAAAGTTCGATCACCTTGAAGTTGACTCTGAGATTAAGAGCCAGGAGAAGTTCTCTGAGCCAAAAGAGATTCATAAGGCTTATCCTGTACTTCCTGCAGACAGTCTAGAAAAGAATACATATCTTTCATATAACTGCAGCGTAGGATCAACTCTTGAGAAAAAGATATATATCGCCCTTGGAACGCTTAACTATGCACTTTGTTCTGCTCCGGGAGCACCTGTCAAGAAGGCTCTTATCGATAAGGGAATCGGACAGGACGTATATAGTGAGTATGACAATGGCATCAAGCAGCCTATCTTTTCTATTGTTGCCAAGAATGCAGATGCTTCTCAAAAGGATGAATTCGTTAAGACTATCAGAGAAGTATTAGAAGATCAGGTAAAGAACGGAATCGATAGAAAGTCTCTTTTGGCAGGCCTTAGCTATGACGAGTTTAAATATAGAGAGGCTGATTTCGGAAGATTCCCAAAGGGACTTTTGTACGGCCTTCAGGTTTTGGACAGCTGGCTCTATGACGATATGCTTCCATGGATCCATATCGAGGCCAATGATACTTTTGCTGAGCTCAAAAAAGAAGTTGATACCGGATATTTTGAGAATATCATTACTGAGTATCTTCTTGATAATACGCATAGAACAGTTCTTTTACTGGAGCCTGAACAGGGACTTACAGAGAAAAAGGACGAAGAATTAAGAAAAAAATTAAAGGCTTACAGAGATTCTCTTTCAAAAGAAGAGATTGAAAAGATCGTAAAAGAAACAAAGGAACTTAGGGAATACCAGGAGGAACCTGATGATCCTGAGAACCTTAGAAAGATTCCGCTTTTAAAACTTGAAGACTTAAAGAAGGAAGCTGAGAAATTCGTTTATGAAGAGAGAAATGAAAATGGAGTAAAAATCCTTTTCCACGATATCTTCACAAATGGAATTGCTTATCTTACTTTTGTTTTCGATATCAAGAACATAGATGCTTCTGAGCTTCCATACATGGCAACTCTCAAAAAGCTTCTTGGAATGTTGGATACAGAGCATTATTCCTACAGAGATCTTTATAATGAGATCAACATCAAGACAGGTGGCATTAGCGGTTCTATCAGCACTTACACAGATTCTGCAGATGTTACCAAGTTTGAGACTACATTTGAGATCAGCGTGAAGGTTCTTCATGAGAACTTAAGCGATGCGTTCAGACTGGTAAAAGAGATCATAACATCAAGTAACTTTGATGATGTTAAGAGAATAAAAGAGATATTTGATGAGCAGTATGCAAGACTCCAGTCAGACCTTGCATCAGCAGGACATCAGACAGCAGCACTCAGAGCAATGTCTTATGTGTCACCAGCAGCTTCTGTTTCAGACAGTGTAAGTGGAATCGGATATTTTAGACAGCTTGAGCACATGATCAGCATCATTGGAACTGATGAGGGTGCAGCTGCTATCGTTGACAACTTAAAGAGACTTTGCAAGAGCATCTTTAGACCAGAGAATCTCCTTGTGGATATTACTGGTACAGAAAAAGAGTTTCAGGGAGTTCCTAAGGAAAGTGAGCTCTTTGCTAAAGCTCTTTTCACAGATAGCTATGACAAGGGCCAGTTCAAAATGACTCCTGTTAAGAAAAACGAGGCTTTTGTGACTGCGGGACAGGTTCAGTATGTCTGCAGAGCTGGTAACTATGCAAATAAGGGACTTAAGTATACTGGAGCTCTTAGAGTTTTAAAGGTAATGATGGGCTATGATTACCTTTGGAGGAATATAAGAGTCCTTGGCGGCGCATATGGATGCATGAGTAGCTATGCCAAGAATGGTGATGCTGCCTTTGTTACGTATAGAGATCCTAATCTTAAGAACAGTATTGATGTATTTGAGAAGGCATCTGATTATCTTAGGAATTTTGATGCAGATGACAGAGTCATCCTTCAGTATATTATCGGTGCTATTTCAGATCTTGATACACCAAAGACTCCTTCTGGAAAGGGCTCTTACGGTCTTACTGCTTATCTTTGCAGGGCCAAGATGGAGAACATCCAAAAGAACAGAGATCAGCTTCTTGGAACAACCAAGGAGACTATCAGAGGTCTTGCTGATTATGTAGATGCATTTATGGAAGATAACTGCGTTTGCGTAATTGGAACAGCAGACAAGATTGAGGAGAGTAAAGAATTATTCGGAGCTGTTGAGCAGTTAGTTCAAAGCTAAAAGAGAAAAGGTAAGAATGGAAAATAATTTTAAAACTGGTTTTGTAACTTTTATAGGTCGCCCAAACGTAGGTAAGTCTACGCTTATGAATCATCTGATAGGTCAGAAGATCGCAATTACTTCTAACAAACCTCAGACCACTAGAAACAGGATCATGACTGTTTATACTGATGATGAGTGCCAGATGATATTCCTCGATACTCCTGGTATCAACGATACCAAGAATAAGCTTGGGGATTACATGAGTAAAGCGGCAAAGAGCACCATTGACGAGGTGGATGTAGTTCTTTTGCTGGTGGAACCTAGTACATATATTGGCGAGATCGAGAAGTCTATAATTGAAGACTTAAAAAAGTGTAAGAAGCCGGTAATTCTTGTTATCAACAAGATTGATACTGTGTCAGAGGATGATCTTTCAAAGTTTGAAGATGCCTACAAAAAGGAAATGGATTTTGACAAGATCGTTCATGTGGCAGCCCTTAAGGGCAAGAACATTGAAAGCGTCATGGATGCCATTAAGGAATTCCTTCCTTTTGGACCACCATTCTATGATGAAGATACAATTACTGATCAGCCTGAAAGACAGATCACAGCTGAGATCATCAGAGAGAAGGCTCTTAGACTCCTTCAGGATGAGGTACCTCATGGAATTGCTGTTACTATAGAGACCATGAGAATGCGTGAAAAGAAAAAGCGTCACTATCATCCACCAAAGGATGGCTCGTATGATCCAGACGGCATCATGGATATCAACGCAACTATAATCTGTGAGAAGGATTCCCATAAGGGCATTGTTATCGGAAAGGGCGGAGCGATGCTCAAAAAGATCGGTTCTGCAGCAAGAACTGATATAGAGGAGCTTCTTGGATGCCAGGTTAATCTTCAGCTGTGGGTAAAGGTCAGAAAAGACTGGAGAGATGACAAGGCTCAGCTTAAGAGTTTTGGATATGATGTAAACAGTTTTAAGAAATAAGGGTCATTTATGGAAGATTTTGTTACTGTTCGAGGCATGGTTATCAAGCATTCCTGTACAGGGGACTATGACTGGGTGGCTACTATATTTACAGCAGACAGAGGGAAGATCACAGCATTTGCAAGAGGCGCAAGGAAACCTGCAGCCAAGCTTTCAGGCTCAGTAGAACCTTTTTGCTTTGGAACCTTCAAGCTGTTTGCTGGTAAGAACTCATACACGATAGTAGAAGCGGACATAGAAAATTATTTTGAAGGATTTAGACAAGATCTGGAAGGTGCCTGCTATGGCACCTTTTTCCTTGAGCTTGCTTCATATTATACAAGAGAAAATGTAGAAGATACGGAACTTCTTAATCTTTTATATATCTCGCTTAAAGCTCTTTTAAATGAGAATATTCCAAACAAGCTTGTTAAGTGTATCTATGAGATCAAAGCTCTTCAGATAGAAGGGGAATATCCTGGAGTGCCTGAGAATATGGAACTTATGGATTCAACCAGGTATGCCATTGATTATATTGTGAGAACACCCCTTGAAAAGCTATATTCCTTTAATGTTACTAAAGAGGTACTTGATCAGCTTTGCAAAGTAGCTGATATTTACAGGAACAGATTTATCGATAGACCATTAAAAAGTCTCGAAATGCTAGAGGCTTTTTAATAGTATTGAAAAAGAAAAACGATTTGGATATAATTACTTTGTTTGTTTAAAGGGTGGATGTTATGCAAAGTATTTATTTAAAAAAGTATTATTTTTTAGGCGCTTTGATAGTGATGACTTTTATGCTTGCCGGTTGTGGCAAGGAAAAGTCTTTAGTCACATCAGTTGAAATAGACAAAAATGGCGCTGTTACTAACACTATTATAGAAGAGTTTGATCAGAGTCTTTATAATCTCGATGAACTTTCTGAATTAGCTTCATCTGAGGTTTCAGCTTACAATTCTGAATGTCTTAGCGAGAGGATCGCTGTAGAATCAGTAGAAATGTTAAAAGATGAAAAAACTGTAAAGATGGTACTCAAATTCAACGGTACCAATGACTACGCAAGTTTTAATGATACAGCTCTTTATTTTGGAACTGTTCAGGATGCTATAGATAGAGGATATGAGATCTCTACAGAGCTTATGAATTCTGAGGGACAGGTTTTATCATCAGAGGGACTTTCAGATTATCTCTCTAGATCTATCATTATTACTGAAGACAGATCAGTATTTATCACACCATACAAGATTGATTATTATACAAATGGTGTCAAACTCAATGGAAAAAAGGAAGCGATCACATCAGATGCTACTTCTGAAGTGATTCAGCTGCTTCTTTCAAAATAAAAAAATATTTGAAATTCATCTGTGGATAGACAGCAGGTGGGACGGAGGATTATGGAAGCGAACGCAAAATCTATGGAAAAAATTGTAGCTCTGGCTAAGGCGAGAGGATTTGTATATCCTGGTTCAGAAATCTATGGTGGACTTGCCAATACTTGGGACTACGGTAATTTGGGTGTTGAATTCAAGAATAATGTTAAAAAGGCTTGGTGGCAGAAGTTTGTACAGGAGAACCCATACAATGTTGGTGTTGACTGTGCTATTCTTATGAACCCTCAGACATGGATCGCGTCAGGACATTTAGGAGGCTTCTCAGATCCTCTTATGGATTGTAAGGAGTGCCATGAGAGATTCAGAGCAGACAAGATCATTGAAGATTTTGCAGCTGAGAACGGCATCACTCTTGAGACATCAGTTGATGGATGGTCTCACGAGGAGATGGAGAACTTCATCAAAGAGCACAACGTTCCATGCCCATCATGCGGCAAGCACGATTTCACAAGCATCAGAGAGTTCAACCTGATGTTCAAGACATTCCAGGGCGTAACAGAGGATGCTAAGGATACAGTTTACCTTCGTCCAGAGACAGCTCAGGGTATCTTCGTAAACTTCAAGAACGTTCAGCGTACATCTCGTAAGAAGGTTCCATTTGGTATCTGCCAGATTGGTAAGAGTTTCCGTAACGAGATTACACCTGGTAACTTCACATTCCGTACAAGAGAGTTCGAGCAGATGGAGCTTGAGTTCTTCTGCAAGCCAGGAACACAGACAGAGTGGTTTGAGTACTGGAGAAAGACATGCTATGAGTGGCTTCTTTCACTTGGTATCAAGAAAGAGAACTTAAGACTTCGTGACCATGATCCAGAAGAGCTTTCATTCTACAGTGATCATACAACAGATATTGAATATGCATTCCCATTCACAGATTGGGGAGAACTTTGGGGCATTGCTTCTAGAACAGATTACGATCTTACAAGACACCAGGAGACATCTGGACAGGCTATGGATTACTTTGATGATGAGACTAAGGAAAAGTACATTCCTTACGTTGTTGAGCCATCACTTGGTGCTGACCGTGTAACTCTTGCATTCCTTTGCGAGGCTTATGACGAGGAGAACCTTGGAACAGAAGAGAATCCTGATATGCGTACAGTACTTCGTTTCCATCCAGCACTTGCACCTGTTAAGATCGGCATCCTTCCACTTTCAAAGAAGCTCAACGAAGGCGCAGAGAAGATTTACGCTCAGCTTTCAAAGAAATACAACTGTGAATTTGATGATCGTGGAAACATTGGTAAGAGATATCGTCGTCAGGATGAGATCGGAACTCCTTTCTGCATCACATATGACTTTGATTCAGAAACAGACGGCAAGGTAACAGTTAGATTTAGAGACAGCATGGAGCAGGAGAGAATCGCTATCGATGAACTCGATGCTTACTTCGCTGACAAGTTCACTTTCTAAGTGATATAGATTATTTGGAGGATTTATTATGAAACAATTTACAGCTAGCGAGCTGCGTAAGGCTTGGAAGCAGTTCTATATAGATCGCGGACACGTTGACTGCGGCGCTGTTTCACTTGTATCCGATGGATCAACAGGTGTTATGTTCAACGTAGCAGGTATGCAGCCACTTATGCCATATCTTCTTGGTAAGAAGCATCCAAAGGGAACACGTCTTTGCAACGTTCAGGGATGCGTTCGTACAAATGATATTGATTCTGTAGGTGATAAGAGCCACGGAACATTCTTTGAGATGCTGGGAAGCTGGTCACTTGGCGATTACTTCAAAAAAGAGCGTTGCCAGTGGAGTTTCGAACTTCTTACACAGCTTTTTGGATTTGATGCAGATCACCTTGCAGCAACTGTATTTGCTGGCGATGAGAATGCACCAAGAGATGAAGAGGGTGCTAAATATCGTATCGAGTCAGGCTTCAAGCCAGAGAATATCTTCTACCTTCCAGCAGAGGATAACTGGTGGGGACTTGAATATGGCCCATGCGGACCTGACAGTGAGATGTTCTATGTAAAAGATATTCCAGATTGCGGACCAAATTGCGGACCTGGATGTCACTGCGGTAAGTATACTGAGATCGGTAATGACGTATTCATGCAGTATGAGAAGCATCATGATGGTTCTCTTACACCACTTTCTCAGAAGAACGTTGATACAGGTTGGGGTCTTGAGCGTATCCTTGCTTTCCTTAACGGCGTAGATGATGTTTATAAGATCGATCTTCACGCACCTGTTATAGCATATATTGAGAAAGAAAGCGGTATCAAGTATGACTCAGATGAGAAGACTACAAGATCAATGAGAATTCTTGCTGACCACACACGTACTTCAGTTATGCTGATCGGTGATGAGGCTAAGTTACTTCCTTCTAATACAGGAGCTGGCTATATTCTTAGAAGACTTATCCGCCGCGCTGTTAGACATGCCAGAACTCTTGGCCTTAACAAGGATCAGATCCTTGGCGTAGCAACAATCTATATTGATGAGTATGCTGAGAGTTATGAGAATCTTGCAAAGAACCGCAAGTTTGTTCTTACAGAGCTTGAGAGAGAGATCAATCGTTTTGAGTCAACTCTTGAGAACGGTATGAAGGAATTCAAGAAGATCCTTGATAAGACTTCAGCTGCAGGTAAGAAAGAAATTGAAGGAAAGGATGCATTCTTCCTTTATGATACATATGGATTCCCGGTTGAGCTTACAGTAGAGCTTGCTGAAGAAGAAGGACTCACAGTTGATGATGAAGGCTTCAAGGCAGCTATGGAAGAGCAGAAGCAGAAAGCTAGAGATAATCAGAATTTCTCTGCTAATCTCACAACTGGAGCAGGCGTATTCGATGGCCTTGATGAGTCAGTTCAGTCTGAGTTCCTTGGCTATGATGCACTTGAATGTGATGGTAAGGTAGTTGCTATGGCAGGTGCTGATGCTCTTACAGATGAGCTTTCAGAAGGTCAGCAGGGTACTATCATTACAGATAAGACTACTTTCTATGGCACAATGGGTGGCCAGGTTGGAGATATTGGTAAGATCCTTGGACAGAACGGATCTGAGTTTGATGTTCTTGAGACTATTCATGTTGCTGGCGGCAGAACAGCTCATGTTGGTAAGGTTGTAAAGGGAAGCTTCAAGGCTTCTGATGCAGTATCACTTAAGGTTGATGCTGAGAACAGAGCCAAGACTTGCCGTAACCACTCAGCAACTCACCTTCTTCAGAAGGCACTTCAGGAAGTTCTTGGAGATCACGTTGAGCAGGCTGGTTCATACCAGGATCCTGACAAGACAAGATTTGACTTCTCACATCATCAGGCTATGACAGCTGAGGAACTTCAGAAGGTTGAAGATATTGTTAACGCCAAGATCTTAGAGGCACTTCCTGTTGTTACTAAGGAAATGTCTATCGAAGAAGCTAAGAAGACAGGCGCTATGGCTCTCTTTGGTGAGAAGTATGGCGATACTGTAAGAGTTGTAAATATGGGTGACTACTCAATCGAGCTTTGCGGTGGTACTCATGTTGCAAATACAAGCCACATCGGACTCTTCAAGATCGTATCTGAGAGTGGTGTAGCTGCAGGTGTTCGTCGTATCGAAGCTCTTACAGGCAGCAATGCAAGAGAGTACTTCAAGAACGTTGAAGGAAAGCTTAACGATGCTGCTAAGGCACTTAAGACAACTCCAGCTGATTTAGCTGATCACATCAAGAAGCTTCAGGATGAGCTCAAAGCACTTAAGAGCGAGAACGAATCCCTTAAGAGCAAAGAAGCTCAGGCAGCTCTTGGCGATGTAATGAATCAGGTTCAGGAAGTTAACGGTGTTAAGGTACTTGCTACATCTGTTAAGGGCGTAGATATGAATGGCCTTCGTGATCTTGGCGATCAGATGAAAGCTAAGATTGGTGAGGGTGTTGTAGTTCTCATTTCTGAAGCTGATGGTAAGGTTAATCTTATCGTTATGGCAACAGATGGAGCACTTGCAAAGGGTGCCCACGCTGGAAACCTTGTCAAAGCAATCGCACCTAAGGTAGGTGGAGGCGGCGGCGGTCGTCCTAACATGGCTCAGGCAGGCGGTAAGAACCCAGCTGGTATTCAGGATGCATTAGCAGAGGCCACAAAAGTTCTTGCAGATCAGATAAAATAATGCTTGACACACTAAAATTTTATGTTACAATTGTAAATGTTATGTGAGCATATAGGCTCAAAACATAATAAATAACCCAATCAGTCATGTACTTGAAGGGACTGAAGGGAGGGTAAGAGTAGAGATGTCAACAGTAGTAGTAAAAGAAAACGAGACTTTGGATAGCGCACTGCGTCGTTTTAAGAGAAGTTGCGCAAAGGCTGGTATCCAGCAGGAAATCCGTAAGAGAGAGCACTACGAGAAGCCTAGCGTAAGACGCAAGAAGAAGTCTGAAGCAGCAAGAAAGCGCAAATATAACTAAATCAATTTTTTAAAAAGTTCTTGGAGTGATCCAAGAACTTTTTTTCTGCTCAAGTCTAGACTTATGCATTTTCGATTGATAATATAACAGTGCAACGATTTAATATATTAACTAGATAAATTTCCGGGAGGATAAAAGGAATGTTTGTGGGAACAATTTGGTCATTATTGCCGCCAATCATTGCAATTGCATTGGCGCTTATCACTAAGGAAGTATACTCTTCATTATTTATAGGTATTGTTGTTGGTGGACTTCTATATAGTGGATTTAGCTTTTCTGGAACTATGGAGCACGTATTTGTTGATGGTATGATCGCTCAGCTTTCAGATTCATGGAATGTGGGAATACTTATCTTCCTTGTAGTTTTGGGAAGTATGGTAATGCTTATGAATCGTGCTGGCGGATCTGCTGCTTTTGGTAGATGGGCAGTTGATCATGTTAAGACCAAGACTGGTGCACAGTTTGCCACAATTCTTTTAGGTGTCCTTATATTTATAGATGATTATTTTAACTGTCTTACAGTTGGCTCAGTTATGAGACCAGTTACAGACAAGCACAAGATCTCAAGAGAAAAGCTTGCTTACCTTATTGATGCAACAGCAGCTCCTGTCTGCATTATCGCGCCTATTTCTTCATGGGCAGCTGCAGTAACAGGCTTTGTAGATGGCGCAAATGGTCTTTCGCTTTTTGTAAAAGCTATTCCATATAATTTCTATGCCTTTTTAACTTTTGCAATGATGATCACACTTACATTGACAAAATATGACTTTGGGCCAATGAGAAATGCTGAGCAGAGTATCAAGTCAAACTCAAAGAAGGCAAAGCATGAGCTTCATCCAAGTATCACTGGTGCTGAAGATCAGCCAACTCCTCCAACATCTCTCAGAGGTAGAGTTATTCATCTTGTTCTTCCAATCGTATGCCTTATTATCTGCTGTGTTATCGGCATGATCTACACTGGCGGATTCTTTGAGGGAGAGAGCTTTGTTGATGCATTCTCTAACTCAGATGCTTCTGTAGGACTTGCTTATGGCTCTGTAGTAGCACTTATTATTACTATTGTATTTTTCCTTTTGACAAGAGTCCTTAGCTTTAGCGATTGCATGAACGCAATACCAGAAGGCTTTAAGAGCATGGTTCCTGCAGTACTTGTACTTACATTTGCCTGGACACTTAAGTCTATGACAGATTCACTTGGCGCTGCAACTTACGTAGCTGGTATCGTTGATAACATCGCTCATCATGACGGACTTATGAGCTTCTTGCCAGCACTTGTATTTGTGGTTGGAACATTCCTTGCTTTTGCAACAGGAACATCATGGGGAACCTTTGGTATCCTTATTCCTATCGTAGTAAACGTATTTGGTGGCAACATTGATAATGAACTTATGATCATTTCAATCTCTGCATGCATGGCTGGTGCTGTTTGCGGTGATCACTGCTCACCAATTTCTGATACAACTATCATGGCTAGTGCAGGAGCGCAGTGTGAACATATCGACCATGTATCAACTCAGCTTCCATATGCGATGACAGCAGCTGCTTTATCATTTGTTGTTTATATCATTACCGGCTTTGTTAGAAACTGGCTTATCTGCCTTCCACTTGGAATAGTTTTGACAGTTGTTACTATCTATGGAATCAAGCTCTTTTCCCAGAAAAAGAGCGCCTAAAAAGCTTTAGAAAAGTGAAGTTCATTTTGACAAGGGGATATGATAAAATTAGATTTGTTACGTCAAAAATGAGTTGAGATTATGTGGATATATATTTGTATTATTCTGATCTTAATATTTGCCTTTGTAGTTGCTGTGATCTATCATGACACGCATACTTTTGTTGTGAGAAACTATGAGGTACCATCTGATAAAGTGGAAAGGGACTATACTTTTGTCCTTTTATCAGACCTTCATGGATATGAATTTGGCAAGGATAATGTGAAGCTCTATGAGGCTGTTGATGAGATCTCACCTGATGCGATCCTTGTGGCAGGAGATATGTTTACTGCAGAAAAGATTAAGGGAGAGATTCAGTACAGACCTGGCTTTGAACTATTATCTTCATTATCCTCCAAGTACAAGATCTACTATGGAAACGGCAATCACGAGCACAAGATGAAGGTTTTCACCAAAGAGTACGGCAATTTCTACGACAGATATAGGAATAAGCTGACTCAAAAAGGAATTGTATTTCTTGAAAATGATTCTGTTGTAATAGATGACAACATTAGGATAACAGGCCTTGATCTTGGGCTTGAATATTTCAAAAAGATCACAAAAAAATCAATGGATAAAGGCTACATCAACAGACTGGTTGGTGATAGCAGTAAAGAAAAATTTAATGTTTTGATTGCTCATAATCCGCAGTATTTTAATGAATATACGGAGTGGGGCGCCGACCTTACTGTTTCAGGTCACGTTCATGGCGGCATTGTGAGACTTCCTTTGATAGGTGGTGTTATTTCGCCTGCCATAGCTCTTTTTCCAAGGTTCGATGGTGGAAAGTTTGAAAAAGAAGGAAATACCATGATCCTCAGCAGAGGCCTTGGAACTCACACGATCCACGTGAGATTCTATAATCCTGGCGAAGTCTGCGTTATCAGGATCAGAAAGGCATGATATGTCATTAGAGATAAAACTTCAGGTGTTTGAGGGGCCACTTGACCTTTTGATGCATCTGATCGATAAAAACCAGATAGATATTTATGATATTCCTATTGTTACCATTACTGAGCAGTACATGGAATATATCAATGCCATGCAAAAGGAAGACATGGAAGTAACCAGTGAATTCCTTGTAATGGCAGCAACTCTTATTGATATCAAGTGCAAGATGCTCCTTCCTAAGGAAGTCAATGAGGACGGCGAGGAAGAGGACCCCAGAGCAGAGCTTGTTGAGAAGCTCCTTGAATATAAGATGTACAAGTACATGGCCTATGAACTTAAGGACAGGCAGATGGATGCGGACATGCAGTGGTTTAGGGAAAAGAATATTCCCAAGGAAGTTAAGGACTATGAAGTACCGATAGATTTTTCAGAAATGCTCGGAGATGCAACGCTTACCAAGCTTAATGAGATATTCCAGGAACTTCTTAAAAGACAGGAAGATAAGGTCGACCCTATTCGAAGCAAATTCGGTAATATCGAGAAGGAAGAGATCGATATGGATGCTAAGACCTTGTATATTAAGGCTTACATCCGTGAACACTCTAAGTTTAGCTTCAAACAGCTTCTTGAAAAGCAGCACAGTAAGACTGAGATCATAGTTACCTTTTTGGTTATCCTTGAAGAGATGAAACTTGGCGACATTGAGATCGAACAGGAAACTACATTTGGTGACATTATTATTACGTCCAGAAAGGCAAGTTAAATAATGACAAGAGAAGAAGGCGCAAGCATAGTAGAGGCAATTCTTTTTACTATGGGAGATTCTGTTGAGATAAGTGCCCTTGCAAAGGCTATGGATACAGAGTCAAAGGAAGTTAAAAAGTATATAGAATATCTTAAAGAGAAATATTCAAAAGAAGATAGCGGTATCGGACTTATAGAGCTTGAAAGTGCAGTTCAGCTCTGTACTAAAAAGGAAATGTATGAGTATCTTGTGAAGATAGCCAAGGCTCCTAAAAAGGCAGTGCTTACCGATTCACTAATGGAAACTCTTTCTATAATTGCTTACAAACAGCCTATTACAAGGCTTGAAGTTGAAAAGATCCGTGGAGTAAACAGTGATCACGCTGTTAACAGACTTGTGGAATTTGGTCTGGTCCAGGAACTTGGAAGGCTTGATGCTCCGGGAAGACCTCTTTTATTTGGAACAACAGAAGAGTTCCTTCGAAGTTTTGGAGTCAGATCACTTGAAGATCTTCCAGCTATAGGAACTGTGCAGGTTGAAGAGTTTAAAGCTCAGGCAGAGCAGGAAATAAATGTAAAACTTGATATATAATCTTAAAATTTAGGGAAAATACTATATTTTTTATGTATTTTTCCTTTTTTTAGCTTCTTTTATGCTATACTATAATCTGACTTAAGTTGCGGTTTTATGTAGTATCATCAAAACTTACACTATATATATCGGAGGTAAAGAAATGAGTAGTTCTTCACAAGCGAGTCAAAGAATTAATGCTTTGCTCGACGAAAACAGTTTCGTTGAAATCGGCGGCCTTGTGACAGCCAGAAATACAGATTTCAATCTGAAACAGGAAGAAACACCATCAGACGGCGTTGTTACTGGATATGGTGTTATCAATGGCAATCTTGTATATGTTTATAGTCAGGATGCGTCAGTACTTGGCGGATCTATTGGCGAGATGCATGCAAAGAAGATTGTCCGCCTGTATGAACTGGCAATCAAGACTGGCTCACCTGTAATCGGTCTTATCGATTCAGCTGGACTTCGTCTTCAGGAGGCTACAGATGCACTTAATGCATTTGGCGAGATTTATCTTAAGCAGGTGGAGGCTTCTGGAGTAGTTCCACAGATCACAGCTATTTTTGGTACATGTGGTGGTGGACTTGCACTTATTCCTTCAATCACAGACTTCACTTTCATGGAAGAGCAGAAAGCTAAGCTTTTTGTTAATTCACCTAACGTTCTTGAGGGTAATTACAAGGAGAAATGTGACACTTCAGCAGCGAAGTGGCAGAGCTCTGAGACAGGTAGCGTAGACGTTGTAGCAGATGAGGCTTCAATCTATGCACAGATCAGGGAACTTGTATCTATACTTCCTTCTAATAATGAGGATTCAGATTCATATCAGGAATGCTCAGATGATCTTAACAGAGCATGTGAGAACCTTGATGGTGCAGCAGCAGATCCAGCACTTGTTGCAGCTCAGATTTCTGATAATGGTCTTTTCTTTGAGACAAAGAGAGATTACGCAAAAGAGATGGTTACAGGATTCATCAAGCTCAACGGCGCAACTGTTGGCCTTGTTGGAAACCGTACAGCTATCTTTGATGAGAATGGAAAAGAGGCAGAGAAGTTCGATGGCAGACTTACAGCTCACGCATGTGAGAAGGCTGCAGATTTTGTAAACTTCTGCGATGCTTTTGATCTTCCAGTTCTTACACTTACAAATTCAACAGGCTTTGGTTCATCAAAGTGTGATGAGAAGCATGTTGCTAAGGCAGCCGGAAGACTTGTATTTGCTCTTGCAAATGCTACAGTACCTAAGGTTAACCTTATCACTGAGAAGGCATTTGGTAGTGCATACGTCGTTATGAACTCTAAGGCAATCGGTGCTGATGTTACTATCAGCTGGCCAGATGCTCAGATCGGTACAATGGATGCTAACCTTGCAGCTAAGATCATCTGCGATGGCAAGGATGCAGAGACAGTTTCTAAGACTGCAGTAGAGTATGCTCAGCTTCAGAACAATGTTAAGAGCGCTGCA
This sequence comes from Butyrivibrio hungatei, assembly GCF_001858005.1. Lineage (NCBI taxonomy): Bacteria > Bacillati > Bacillota > Clostridia > Lachnospirales > Lachnospiraceae > Butyrivibrio > Butyrivibrio hungatei. The sequence goes on from NZ_CP017831.1 coordinate 1,320,584, forward strand.
GCTAGAGGATATGTTGATGAGATCATCGAGCCTGCAGATACTAGAAAATATGTAATTGGCGCTTTCGAGATGCTTTTTACAAAGAGGGATGAACGTCCTGCTAAAAAACACGGCACAGTTTAAAGAAGGGAGCACTCAAAATGAAACGTAAATTTTTAGTTTTGGGAGTAATGCTTAGCTGTCTTTTAAGTCTTAGTGCTTGTGGAGCAGAGTCACAGTCAGATGCTTCTAGTAACAGCAAATATCCTGTAGGATTCTTCAATCAGACTGCTATTGAGAATTATGCTAATGCAGTAGAAGATGGCTACTTTGAAAATTGGTATTTAGAAGGCATTACACCTGATAATTTTGAGGATGAGCTTTATGTTTCGCTCGCTATGGAGATTGATAAAGATGAAGCTCAGCAGGCATATTATCTTAGAGGTGTTGACGAGTCTAAATATCTAGTTTATAAGAGCGGATATACAAGCTGGTATAAGGCACTTGAAGAGCTTGGCTACGGTGATTCTAAGAGCTTAGCGGATAACTTAAGCATTAGTGAAGTAAGTTATTCATTTGATAAAGATGGAAAGCTTGTAGTGGATGCTACCATTCAGGGTACCAAGCACTCAGCTATCATGAAGATTTATCTGAATAACGAGTTTGAGCCAACTGATATTGGTGTTACAATCAACAAGACTACTGGTGAGAAGCTTGAGAATGCTGGACTTAATACTCTTCTTGGTATGGGTATGGCATTCGCAATCCTTATTATCATTTCTCTTATTATTTCTCTTTTCCCAATCTTCTTTGGTGGAAAGAAGAAAAAGAAAGAAAGTGATAAAGAGATCACTAAGAAGGCTATGGACAACACGATCAATCAGATCGCAGAGCAGGAAGACCTCTCTGGTGATGCAGAGCTTGTAGCAGTTATTGCAGCAGCTATTGCAGCATATGAAGGCAGCGCTAGCACTGATGGATTCCAGGTTAGATCAATTAGAAAAGTAAGCAAAAATTGGAAGAGATAAAAGGAGTATAACAATGAAGAACTATACAATAACCGTTAATGGAAACGTATATGATGTAACAGTAGAAGAAGGTGCAGGTTCAGGCGCTCCTGTAGCAGCTGCAGCACCTGTAGCTAAGGCTCCAGCAGCACCTGTTAAGAAGGCTAGCGCTGGTGCAGGTTCAATCAAGGTTGAGGCTGGTGCCGCTGGTAAGGTACTCAAGATCAATGCAAACGTTGGACAGGCTGTTAAGAAGGGCGACACAGTAGTAACTATCGAGTCAATGAAGATGGAGATCCCTATGGTTGCTCCTGCTGACGGAACAGTAGCAAGCGTTGATGTAGCTGCTGGTGATTCAGTTGAGGCTGGAACAGTTCTTGCTACTCTTAACTGATAGTAGTCAGAGATAATATTGTTTTATAAAAACAGAAATGAGGATAAAAAATGGATTACATAATTCAGACATTATCTAATCTCTGGGATCAAACAGCATTTACATCAATGACACCTGGTAACTACATCATGGTAGTTGTAGCTTTGGTGTTCTTGTATCTTGCTATTGCCAAGGGATTTGAGCCTTTGCTTTTGGTACCAATTTCTTTTGGTATGCTTCTTGTAAACATCTATCCAGATATTATGGCTGAACCAGTTAATGGAGCAGCAGGTGGACTTTTACATTATTTCTACATTCTGGATGAATATGCTATCCTCCCTTCACTTATTTTCTTGGGAGTTGGCGCTATGACAGACTTTGGACCACTTATTGCTAACCCAATAAGCTTCCTGATGGGTGCTGGTGCTCAGTTCGGTATTTTCTCTGCTTATTTCATGGCCATTTTCTTTGGCTTTAATGATCAGCAGGCTGCAGCAGTATCAATCATCGGTGGTGCAGATGGCCCTACATCTATTTTCCTTGCTAGTAAGCTTCATCAGACTTCTATCTTGGGACCTATCGCAGTAGCTGCGTACTCATACATGGCTCTGGTTCCTATGATTCAGCCTCCTATTATGAAGCTTCTTACAACTGATAAAGAGAGAAAGATCAGAATGCAGCAGCTTAGAGAAGTTTCTAAGGTTGAGAAGATTCTTTTCCCAGTTATCGTTACTATCGTAGTAAGTATGATCCTTCCTACAACTGCTCCTCTTATCGGTATGCTTATGCTTGGTAACCTCTTTAGAGAGTCAGGCGTTGTTAGACAGCTTCAGGAAACAGCTTCTAACGCACTTATGTATATCGTAGTTATCCTTCTTGGTACATCAGTTGGTGCTACAACAAGTGCTGAGGCATTCCTCAACAAGACAACTCTTATCATCGTTGTACTTGGTCTTATTGCTTTCGCTTTTGGTACAGCTGCTGGATGTCTTCTTGGTAAGCTCCTTTGCTTGATCACTAAGGGCAAGATCAATCCGCTCATTGGTTCAGCTGGTGTATCAGCCGTTCCTATGGCAGCCAGAGTATCTCAGAAGGTTGGTGCAGAGTATGATCCTTCAAACTTCCTTTTGATGCATGCTATGGGACCTAACGTTGCTGGAGTTATTGGTACAGCCGTAGTTGCTGGTACTTTCATGGCAGTATTTGGAGTTTAATTAAGAATAGAAAGGATAATAATAGATATGGCAGAATTAGAGAGAAAACCAGTTCGTATCAATGAGACTGTTCTGCGTGATGCTCACCAGTCACTTATCGCAACAAGAATGCCTACTGAGGTTATGTTGCCTATTATTGATACAATGGATAAGGTTGGATATAACGCAGTAGAGTGCTGGGGCGGTGCTACATTTGATGCTTGCATGAGATTCCTTAAAGAGGATCCATGGGAGAGACTTCGTCAGCTCCGTGCAGGCTTCAAGAACACAAAGCTTCAGATGCTCCTTCGTGGACAGAACATCCTTGGATACAAGCACTATCCAGATGATGTAGTTGAGTACTTTGTTCAGAAGTCAATCGCAAATGGTATTGATATTATCAGAATTTTTGACTGTCTTAACGACCTTAGAAACCTTGAGGCTTCAGTTAAGGCATGTAAGAAAGAGGGCGGACACGCTCAGATCGCTCTTGCATACACACTTGGTGATGCTTATACAGAAGAGTACTGGATGAACATCGCTAAAGATATCGAGTCAATGGGTGCAGATTCAATCTGTATCAAGGATATGGCTGGACTTCTTCTTCCTTACGAGGCAGAGAAGCTTGTTAAGGCTCTTAAGAGTGCTACAAGCCTTCCTATCGATCTTCACACACACTACACTTCAGGTGTTGCCAGCATGACATACATGAAGGCAGCTGAGGCTGGTGTTGATATTATCGACTGCGCAATTTCTCCATTCGCTCTTGGTACATCACAGCCTGCTACTGAGGTTATGGTAGAAGCCTTCAAGGGACAGCCTTTCGAGACTGGTCTTGATCAGAAGCTTCTTGCTAAGATTGCAGATCACTTCAGACCATACAGAGAAGAGTGCCTTGCTAACGGACTTATGGATCCTAAGGTTCTTGGTGTTAACATCAAGACTCTTATGTATCAGGTTCCTGGCGGAATGCTTTCTAACATGGTTAGCCAGCTTAAAGAGCAGAATGCTAGCGACAAGTATGATACAGTTCTTGAGGAGATCCCACAGGTTCGTAAGGACTTTGGTGAGCCACCTCTTGTTACACCTTCATCACAGATCGTTGGTACTCAGGCCGTTATGAACGTTCTTATGGGCGAGAGATACAAGGTTGCTACTGACCAGACTAAGGACCTCCTTGCTGGTGAGTATGGTAAGACAATCAAGCCTTTCAACCCAGAAGTTCAGAAGAAGATCATTGGTGATAGAGAAGTTATCACATGCAGACCAGCTGACAAGTTACAGCCAGGTCTTGATAAGTTCGAGAAGGAAGTTTCACAGTGGAAGCAGCAGGATGAGGATACTCTTTCTTATGCATTGTTCCCACAGGTTGCTACAGACTTCTTCAAGTATCGTCTTGCACAGCAGGAAAAAGTTGATGTTTCTGCAGCAGATACAAAGAACGGAGCTTATCCTGTTTAATACATGAACAAATTAGTGAAACGTCCTTGTCTTTATAGACAAGGACGTTTCTTTATTTTTTAGGATTATTACAGGATACAGCCGGCTTTTTCACAGAAAATTAATCAATTATGTGATAAAATTAATCTATGAACGAGTATAGAAGACATAGATCAAATAAAAAGATGGTTGAGATGGGCGAGCGTCAGGTCAAAGAGCTTAGAAAACAAGATCTTGGCAGACAGATGCTGGCCTTAGACGAGTGCAACGGATTTAGGATAAGACCAGGCCTTTATAACATGAATGGAGCAACTATGCTCACTGATGGCGTTAATTTTACGGCTTATTCTAATGGCGCTACATCTATTACTTTGGTCCTTTATAACAGAGGGGAAAGTAAGCCTTTTGCAGAGATTCCTTTCCCGGAAAGTTATAGGATAGGCAATGTCTATTCTATGATCGTATTTGGACTTGATATTGAGAATCTTGAATATTGCTACAGGGTTGATGGTCCATGGGATCCTGAAAAAGGTCTTTTGTTTGATAAAAAGCACGAACTCCTTGATCCATATGCTAAGGCAGTTTCTGGTCAGAGAATCTGGGGACAGAGTCCAAATGGCGCAGGAACCTACAGGGCAAGAGTAGTAAGAGATAATTTCGAGTGGAATGATACGTCAAGCTCTACACTTCCTATGAGCGATCTTGTAATCTATGAGCTTCATGTAAGAGGCTTTACAATGGATCCTTCTTCTGGCGTTAAGTTCAGAGGAACCTTTGACGGAATCATGGAAAAAGTTGATTATTTAAAGAGACTTGGCATCACAGCCGTTGAGCTTATGCCAATCTTTGAGTTTGATGAAACAAGAGATAAAAGAGAAGTCAATGGCAAGACTCTTTTAGATTACTGGGGATATAACACCATCAGCTTTTTTGCTCCAAATACAAGCTATGCCTCTCATAAGGAGCATAATACTGAGGGCGTAGAATTAAAACGAATGATAAAAGCTCTTAAGGATAACGGAATTGAGGTTATCCTTGATGTTGTGTTCAATCATACAGCAGAGGGCAATGAAAACGGACCATTTATCTCATTTAAGGGATTTGACAATAATATCTACTATCTTTTAACTCCTAATGGCCAGTACTACAATTTTAGTGGCTGTGGCAATACTATGAACTGCAACCATCCTATAGTTCAGGAACTTATTGTTGAGTGCCTAAGATACTGGGTAGAAGAGTATAGAGTAGATGGATTTAGATTTGATCTTGCAAGTATCTTGGGACGAGATCAGGATGGATCACCTATGGAAAGACCTCCTCTCATCCAAAGACTTGCGTATGATCCTATACTTGGAAATACAAAGCTAATTGCTGAAGCCTGGGATGCAGGCGGAATGTATCAGGTTGGCAACTTCCCGGCCTGGAAGAGATGGGCTGAGTGGAATGGTAAATACAGAGATGATATCAGATCTTATCTAAAGGGCGATGTTTGGGCAGCTCCAGAAGCAGTTAAGAGAATAACTGGTTCTATGGATCTTTACGGCGGCTCCTACCTTGGATATGAGTCATCAGTCAACTTTATTACCTGCCACGATGGCTTTACTCTCTATGATATGTATGCCTATAACTGTAAGCATAATGAGGATAATGGCTGGAACAACACAGATGGTGCCAATGATAACAGAAGCTGGAACTGCGGATGTGAAGGCGAAACCAATGATCCAGCAGTATTGGACCTTAGATTTAGAATGATGAGAAATGCCATAACTGTTTTAATGTGTAGCCGTGGTACACCTATGGTCTATGCTGGTGATGAGTTTGGTAATACACAGTTTGGCAATAACAATGCATATTGTCAGGATAACGAGATTTCCTGGCTTAATTGGGATCTTCTAGACAAGAACAAAGGCTATTTTGACTTCTATAGAAACATGATACAGTTTAGAAGAAAGCATCCTGCCATCAGGTCAGATCTTTTGCCTGCTCAGTGCGGCTATCCTTTTATTTCAGTTCACACAGAGAACCCTGATAATGGTAATATAACTAAGGATTCAAAAGTTATATGCGTTCGCTACGCAGGATTTTCCAAGAAAAAGAATCATGATGATATAGTATATCTGGCAATAAACGTATTTTGGGAGGATATCCAGATCATGCTTCCAAACCCTCCAGAAAATGCGTATTGGGCTTTATGCGTAGATACAGGCGATGAGTCAGGCAAGTATTTTTACAACAGGCCTACTCCTCTTACATGGAGAAACAGAACACTAAAAGCAAGAAGCGTCAGTGTATTCATAGCATCTTACGGAGCAGAATATGGCGTCAATTGATAATAATGAAAAAAGCAATATTGTTGGTGGGTATGAGTTTTTATCTGAGACAGATGCAAACAAGGCCAATATGGACCTTTCCAAGATAAAACTCTTAGAGTCCCGGGTAAAAGTCAGTCGCCCTAAGGATATGCTTGCTGTTTATCAGAAGGCTATCGAAAATAAGATATTTAAGACGCCAATCGGATGGAGATATCTGATCGATCTTAGAGAGAAACTGTTAGAGAACGGTTTTTCTGAGGAGGAGCTTATTCCTATTCCTGTAGAAGTCTCTTTTACCAGACATTCAGCATTTGAAAATCTGACAGTAAAGCAGAGAATCAAACCTGAAAAAGAAAAGGAAAAGCTGGAATTTAAAAGGATATTTCCTATTGTATTAGATGTAGTTCTTGTAATATTAGTAATTCTGATGTTTATCATCGCTGCTACCAGTGAGAATGACAACATAATTAATTACAAGCGAAACGTGACAAACCGTTATTCTACCTGGGATGAAGAGCTTAAGGAGAGAGAAAAAGCTGTTCGCGAAGCAGAAAAAAAACTTGGCATCGAAAGCTCAGAGGGGTATCATGAGGATATTGGCGATGAGTAGATAGGAGGAATTACTATATGGAAGACCTTAAGATATTAGTAGTTGATGATGAGAGCAGAATGCGAAAACTCGTCAAAGATTTTTTGACAAAAGATGGATATATAGTACTTGAAGCTGAAGATGGTCAGCAGGCACTTGATATATTTTATAATGATAAAGATATTTCACTTGTTATCTTGGATGTAATGATGCCCAAGAGAGATGGCTGGGAAGTTTGCCGAGAGATAAGGGATAACTCTAAGGTACCGATCATTATGCTTACAGCCAAGAGTGAGGAGAGAGATGAGCTTCTTGGATTTGAACTTGGTGTAGATGAGTATATCTCAAAGCCTTTCAGTCCAAAGATCCTTGCAGCAAGAGTATCAGCTATTCTTCGCAGAACTAACCAGAATGTAAATAATCAGGTTATGGAAGCTGGCGGAATAGTTGTAAATAAGGTTGCTCACAGCGTACAGGTTGATGGCAAGGAAATTGAACTTAGTTACAAAGAGTTTGAACTCCTTTCATTCTTCTTTGAGAATAAGGGTGTAGCTCTTTCTAGAGAGAAAATTCTTAATAACGTATGGAACTATGATTATTTTGGTGATGCCAGAACCATTGATACTCACGTTAAGAAGCTCCGTGGTAAGCTTGGTTCAAAAGGCGACATGATCAAGACAATCTGGGGCATGGGATACAAATTTGAAGAAACTTGATGATAATTCTACAAATATAAAAAAGACACATTCCATAAGATTTGAGATAAGTGCCACCTTCATATCTATCATGTTCCTTACATTTGGACTTATCCTTTTGATAAATCTCTTTTTCATGGAAAAGTTCTATGTGCAGAACAAGAGAGAGGCTATCATACAGGCTTATAGGAGTATTGCACAGGCTATAACTGATGGTGATATTGCGTCTGAGGACTTTGATCAGGAAATTAGCCATATCTGTGAGCGTTACAATATTGAGATGATTGTTTTGGATGCAGACTCCAAGACTGTTAAGTCATCTACCAGTAATGTAGAGTTTCTGGCCAAGCTCCTTTGGGAGAATATGCTCACATCATCATCCAATACTACTGGTGAGTTCGAGACAAGAGAGATCCTCGATTATGGTGACGGCTATACTCTTCAGATGGATATAGATAGAACTACTGGCAGAAAATATCTTGATATGTGGGGTGTTGTGGGTAGCGGTAACCTGGTACTTGTAAGATCGACAATGGAGAGTATCAAGGATAACGTTATCATATCTAACACATTCATGGCTTACGTAGGTATTATAGCCATTGTAGTTGGTTCTATATTTATCTTGTATATTTCCAAAAAGGTTACTGAACCGATCAAGAGACTTTATCTTATCTCTGATCAGATGAAAAAACTTAATTTTGAAGCTAAGTATGAGAATCTCGAGTCCTATTCTAACGAGATCGATGTACTTGGTCAGAATATGAATGAACTGTCTGAAACCCTTGAAAGTACCATCAAGGAGCTCAAAAAAGCTAATATAGCCCTGAAGCATGATATCGCGCGTAAGGAAGAGATCGATGAGATGAGAAAAGAGTTCCTTTCAAATGTATCTCACGAACTCAAGACTCCTATAGCTCTCATTCAGGGATATGCAGAAGGCCTCAAGGAAGGTATCAATGATGACGAGGAGAGCCGTAACTTCTACTGCGAAGTCATCATGGATGAAGCGTCCAAGATGAATATCATGGTAAAAAAGCTCCTGACACTGAACCAGCTTGAATTTGGCAATGACAGTACTAACATGGACCGCTTTGATATTGTGGATATGATCCGCAACTACATCAAATCAGCGGAACTTTTGGCAAAACAAAAGGATGTAACTATAAAATTTGAAGATTATGAGCCGATATTTGTATGGGGAGACGAATTCAAGATTGAAGAAGTCCTCCAGAACTTCTATAGCAATGCTCTTAATCATATAGATGGTGACAAGATCATAGAGATCAAGCTTATTCAGGAAGATAATCATGTGAGAGTATCTGTATTTAATACAGGTAAGCCTATTCCAGAAGAAAGCTTAGATCATATCTGGGAGAAGTTTTATAAAGTTGATAAAGCCAGAACCAGAGAATATGGTGGAAGTGGCGTAGGTCTTTCTATTGTCAAGGCTATCATGGAAGGCATGCACCAAGCATACGGAGTTAAAAACTACGATAATGGAGTAGAATTCTATTTCGAATTAGAGACAAAATAAAAGGGGTATTTATGAGGGGCAAGAGATTACCTGGAATCATAATTGCATTAAGCACAGTATTAGCGCTCACTGGCTGTGGTGAAAAATTTCCTGACCTTACAGAGGAACAGTATAATCAGACTGTTGAATATGCTGTTGGTCTGCTTATGAAGTATTCCAATAATGGACAGGCAAAGATCACCTACGTTGATGCCAAGGAAGAACAGGATCAAAGAGACAGAGAAGCCAGGAAGAAGGAAAGAGAAGAAAAGAAAAAAGCTGAAGAAGAGAAGAATCAGCAGCAGACATATACTCCTCCTGTAGCTTCAGATACAGAAGAACCTGATGCATTTGATAGTACAGATGATATTGATGATGGTGAGGAGATGGTGGCAGAAGCTTCATCAGAGGATGTGAGCACTGGAAGTGATAATGAAGAATCAGCTTCATCTGGTTCTGGTTCAGAATCTGCAGGCTATGATCCATCTGCAATCACATTATCTTCAGAAGACTCTCAGGAGATCATGCCGGATATATTCCTTTCATACCAGGGATATTCTATTTCAAGCACCTACCCGGAGAGTTCCAAGAGCTATGTTGTTAACGCTGACAAGGGTAAAAAGCTCTTAGTACTTAGATTTGATCTGTATAATGCTTCATCTTCAACTAAGGAAGTTAATATGATCAATCTAAAGCTGCTGTTCCAGATCAAGTTAAATGGCAAGAATCTAGGCTATTCATCAGTTACATTCCTGCCTAATGACCTTGCTTCTTATATTGGCAGTATAGAGTCAAAAGCACATGAAAGTCTTGTAGTTTTGACACAGATAAATGAAAAAGATACCTCAAATATCCAAAATTTAGGCCTTATTGTTACACAGGATGGAAAAGAACAGAAGATTAACCTTAAATAACGCATGAACACTGGCGTTTAATAGGATTTAAAGCCCGCTTTTATAGCGGGCTTTTTTATATAATAAAACTCAAAAAAGTACGTTATAAAAATTTACCAAAAAAATTTGAAAAATGTTGTTGACATTAAATATATGCAGTGATATAGTTATATTCGTTGCTGATGCAGACAAGAAACACTGCAAATGCAGCAACAGAGCGGTTTTGAAGCTCATTGTACATTGACAAATAAACAGTAATGCAACCCTGAAAAATTCCAAGAGAATTATTCAGAACAAAGATTTAGTAAATAACGGACAGAACGAAAAGCCAAGCTTTAGTTCTTTGTCAGATCAAACTTTTAAACGTGAGAGTTCGATCCTGGCTCAGGATGAACGCTGGCGGCGTGCCTAACACATGCAAGTCGAACGGAGATTTAACGCTGATGAGGCTTCTGCGGATTCTTGTTAAATCTTAGTGGCGGACGGGTGAGTAACGCGTGGGCAACCTGCCTCATACTGGGGGATAACAGCTGGAAACGACTGTTAATACCGCATAAGCGCACAGTATCGCATGATGCAGTGTGAAAAACTCCGGTGGTATGAGATGGGCCCGCGTCAGATTAGCCAGTTGGCAGGGTAACGGCCTACCAAAGCAACGATCTGTAGCCGGCCTGAGAGGGCGGACGGCCACATTGGGACTGAGACACGGCCCAAACTCCTACGGGAGGCAGCAGTGGGGGATATTGCACAATGGAGGAAACTCTGATGCAGCGACGCCGCGTGAGTGAAGAAGTATTTCGGTATGTAAAGCTCTATCAGCAGGGAAGAAAGACTCGTAAGAGAGATGACGGTACCTGACTAAGAAGCCCCGGCTAACTACGTGCCAGCAGCCGCGGTAATACGTAGGGGGCAAGCGTTATCCGGATTTACTGGGTGTAAAGGGAGCGCAGACGGTGATGCAAGTCTGAAGTGAAACCCCACGGCTCAACCGTGGGCTTGCTTTGGAAACTGTATGACTAGAGTACTGGAGAGGTAAGCGGAATTCCTAGTGTAGCGGTGAAATGCGTAGATATTAGGAGGAACATCGGTGGCGAAGGCGGCTTACTGGACAGCAACTGACGTTGAGGCTCGAAGGCGTGGGGAGCAAACAGGATTAGATACCCTGGTAGTCCACGCGGTAAACGATGAATACTAGGTGTTGGGTGCCATAGGCATTCAGTGCCGTCGCTAACGCAGTAAGTATTCCACCTGGGGAGTACGTTCGCAAGAATGAAACTCAAAGGAATTGACGGGGACCCGCACAAGCGGTGGAGCATGTGGTTTAATTTCGAAGCAACGCGAAGAACCTTACCAGATCTTGAGATCCAGATGAATACAGGGGTATGCCTGTAGCTCTTCGGAGCATCTGAGACAGGTGGTGCATGGTTGTCGTCAGCTCGTGTCGTGAGATGTTGGGTTAAGTCCCGCAACGAGCGCAACCCTTGTCCATAGTAGCCAGCAGTAAGATGGGAACTCTATGGAGACTGCCAGGGATAACCTGGAGGAAGGTGGGGATGACGTCAAATCATCATGCCCCTTATGATCTGGGCCACACACGTGCTACAATGTCGTAACAAAGGGACGCGATCCCGCGAGGGTGAGCAAATCTCAAAAATAACGACCCAGTTCGGACTGTAGGCTGCAACCCGCCTGCACGAAGCTGGAATCGCTAGTAATCGCAGATCAGCATGCTGCGGTGAATACGTTCCCGGGTCTTGTACACACCGCCCGTCACACCATGGGAGTCGGAAATGCCCGAAGCCGGTGACTTAACCGTAAGGAGAGAGCCGTCGAAGGCAGGTCTGATAACTGGGGTGAAGTCGTAACAAGGTAGCCGTAGGAGAACCTGCGGCTGGATCACCTCCTTTCTAAGGAAAGAAAAAGGAATGAAGTAGGGAGTTGTATTACTGTTTAGTCGTCAAAGTACGACAAATATTTCTGGTAATGATGCGTTTGAGGGTAACACCCGTTCCCATCCCGAACACGACGGTTAAGACTCAAACGGCCGAAAGTACTATACTGGCAACGGTATGGGAGGATAGGTGGTTGCCAGATTTACGGGCTTATAGCTCAGCCGGTTAGAGCGCACGCCTGATAAGCGTGAGGTCGGTGGTTCGAGTCCACTTAAGCCCATTGCTTACAAATCTTTTAAATCTATTAGATGAGTAAGCTAGTTTGTACCTTGAAAACCGAATACTGAGAAATTTTTTAATCCAAGATATTTTTACGATTAAAAGACATCGAAAATCCAAAACAAAGAAACAAATTTATTCTTTATGAGTAACGCTATACATCATAAAGAAGAGAGAATGGTTATCGAAAGATAAGACCAGTTCTATACTAGCTAACTAAAATGGTTAAGCTATATAGGGCGCAGGGCGGATGCCTTGGCACTAAGAGCCGATGAAAGACGTGATAAGCTGCGAAAAGCTACGGGGAGATGCAAATAATCCTTGATCCGTAGATATCTGAATGGGGCAACCCGGCAGAGAAGACCTCTGTCATCGTTAACTGAATCCATAGGTTAACGAAGGGAACCCGGTGAACTGAAACATCTAAGTAGCCGGAGGAAGAGAAAACAAAAGTGATTCCGTAAGTAGCGGCGAGCGAACGCGGAAGAGCCCAAACCTAGGAGCTTGCTCTTAGGGGTTCGGACTGTATAATCGATGGAGACTGTTAGTAGAATCTGAATGGAAAGTCAGAGCCAAAGAGCGTGAAAGTCGCGTATACGAAAACGGTCGAAGCGAGACAGTATCCAGAGTAGGACGAGACACGTGAAACCTTGTCTGAACATGCGGGGACCACCCCGTAAGGCTAAATACTACTTAGTGACCGATAGCGAATAGTACCGTGAGGGAAAGGTGAAAAGGACCCCGGGAGGGGAGTGAAAGAGAACCTGAAACCCTGTGTCTGCAAGCTGCGAAAGCTCCATATGAGAGTGATCGCGTACTTTTGTAGAACCGGTCCGGCGAGTTATGTTTGTGGGCGAGGTTAAGCACTTAAGGTGAATAGCCGAAGGGAGACCAAGTCTGAATAGGGCGAATAGTCGTCAAACATAGACCCGAAACCGGGTGATCTATCCATGGACAGGATGAAGCGGCCGTAAAAGGCTGTGGAGGTCCGAACACACATCCGTTGAAAAGGGTGGTGATGAGCTGTGGATAGGGGAGAAATTCCAATCGAACTCGGAGATAGCTGGTTCTCCCCGAAATAGCTTTAGGGCTAGCCCTGTAGCATTCCTCTTGGAGGTAGAGCACTGAATATCCGCGGGGGCTTCACCGCTTACCAAAGATTATCAAACTCCGAATGCCAAAGAGGATGAGCGCAGGAGTCAGACTACACGAGATAAGTTGGGTAGTCAAAAGGGAAAGAGCCCAGATCTACGGCTAAGGTCCCAAAGTACGTGTTAAGTGGAAAAGGATGTGGGATTTCATAGACAGCTAGGATGTTGGCTCAGAAGCAGCCACACATTCAAAGAGTGCGTAATAGCTCACTAGCCGAGAGGTCCTGCGCCGAAAATTACCGGGGCTGAAACACGACACCGAAGCCTAGGGATTGTTTATATCTACGGGTATAAATGATCGGTAGGGGAGCATTCACAGGGGCGTAGAAACTGTACCGAAAGGAGCAGCGGAGCGCTGTGAAGAGAGAATGCCGGAATGAGTAGCGAGATGGAGGTGAGAATCCTCCAGGCCGAATATCCAAGGATTCCAGGGTAAAGCTGATCTGCCCTGGGGAAGTCGGGGCCTAAGCTGAGGCCGAGGAGGCGTAAGCGATGGACAGCAGGTTGATATTCCTGCACTTATGTATATCAGAACTGTGGGGACACAGGCAAAAGGCACGAGCCGGGGAAGGAAGAACCGGTCCCGCAAGGGGGAGCGAAGTATAGTAGTGAAGCGTGAGATATGACTGTCAAGAAAAGCCACTATTGCGTATACATAACCCGTACCGTAAACCGACACAGGTGGATGAGGAGAGAATCCTAAGGCCGACGGGAGAAGCATTGTTAAGGAACTCGGCAAAATGTCCCCGTAACTTCGGGATAAGGGGAGCCCACGCAAGTGGGCCGCAGAGAAGAGGCTCAAGCAACTGTTTAGCAAAAACACAGGTCTATGCGAAACCGAAAGGTGAGGTATATGGGCTGACGCCTGCCCGGTGCTGGAAGGTTAAGAGGAGAGGTTAGAGCAATCGAAGCTTTGAATTTAAGCCCCAGTAAACGGCGGCCGTAACTATAACGGTCCTAAGGTAGCGAAATTCCTTGTCGGGTAAGTTCCGACCCGCACGAAAGGCGTAATGATTTGAGCACTGTCTCGGCAATGCACCCGGTGAAATTGAAGTACCAGTGAAGATGCTGGTTACCCGCGCCAGGACGGAAAGACCCCATGGAGCTTTACTCCAGGTTGATACTGGGGTCCGGTACCATATGTACAGGATAGGTGGGAGACTAAGAAGTAGTGACGTCAGTTGCTACGGAGTCGCTGTTGGGATACCACCCTTATGATGCTGGGCTTCTAACCAAGGATCTTGAAACAGGTCCGGGGACAATGTCTGCCGGGGAGTTTGACTGGGGCGGTCGCCTCCGAAAGGGTATCGGAGGCGCTCAAAGGTTCCTTCAGAATGGACGGAAACCATTCGCAGAGTGCAAAGGCAGAAGGGAGCCTGACTGTGACACCGACGGGTGGAACAGATACGAAAGTAGGACTTAGTGATCCGGTGGTATGAAAGTGGGATTGCCATCGCTCAACGGATAAAAGCTACCCTGGGGATAACAGGCTTATCACTCCCAAGAGTTCACATCGACGGAGTGGTTTGGCACCTCGATGTCGGCTCATCGCATCCTGGGGCTGTAGCAGGTCCCAAGGGTTGGGCTGTTCGCCCATTAAAGCGGTACGCGAGCTGGGTTCAGAACGTCGTGAGACAGTTCGGTCCCTATCCGGCGCGGGCGTAGGATATCTGAGAGGAGCTGTCCTTAGTACGAGAGGACCGGGATGGACGGACCGCTGGTGTATCAGCTGCATCGCCAGATGCATAAGGCTGGGTAGCCACGTCCGGAAGGGATAAACGCTGAAGGCATCTAAGCGTGAAGCCCCCCTCAAGATGAGATATCCCTGCTTCGGCAGTAAGACCCCTTGGAGAGTACGAGGTTAGATAGGCACAAGGTGTAAGCACGGTAACGTGTTCAGCTGATGTGTACTAATAGGTCGAGGGCTTATCCAAAACGCAAGTATAGGAAATGGATTTAGATATCAGTGTTCGGTTTTGAAGATACAAATTTGAACTAATAATTTGAAATATAAAAAACTTATAAATGAATTCTTAAAAGACGGTCAAATGCCCGTCTTTTTTGTTTTTGTATATTTATTTTCAGAAAATTATGCTATACTAAAGAAAGATATTCAATAATTATTTTTAATCGGTTTTGCGGTATTAATACTAATGGGATATCGTTAAATTATTTTCTTATTACGTGAGGTGAGAGAATGGAATCAAAGATTCTGCTTGAAAATGGAACGAATGAATTAGAAGTCCTTGAGTTTAAGATTGACGATCATTGCTATGGTATCAACGTAGCCAAGATCAAAGAAATTATTGTGTATCAGGAGGTTACTCCTGTTCCTAATGCTCATCCTAGTATTGAAGGCATATTCATGCCACGTGATACAATGATCACTGCTATTGACCTTAGAAACTGCTTACAGAGAGGTGCTTCTAAACCAGGCGGACTTTTCATTATCACAAACTTTAACAAGTTAGATATTGCATTCCATGTAGATTCTGTAGTTGGTATCCACAGAGTATCATGGGCTGATATTATTAAACCTAATGCTACAATTTCAAAGGCTGAGGAGAGTATCTCAACTGGTATCATCAAGTTCGAGAATCAGCTGATCATCATCCTCGACTTTGAGAAGATCGTATCAGATATCAATCCTAATACTGGTCTTAATATGGATGCTCTTGCAGAAATCGGCTCTCGTCCTAGAAATGAAGTTCCTATTGTTCTTGCAGAAGATTCACAGCTTCTTAATAAGCTTATTGTAGATTCTTTAAATAAAGCTGGATATAATAACGTAAGACACTTTGAAAATGGTAAGCTTGCGTACGATTACATTAAGGCTTGTAAAGATAGAGGCGAGCTCAATAACATCAAGTGTATCATCACTGATATTGAGATGCCTATCATGGATGGTCATAGACTTACAAAGCTCGTAAAGAGCGACGATGCTACCAAGGATATTCCACTTATTATCTTCTCATCACTGGTTAATGAAGAAATGAGAAGAAAGGGTGAATCCTTAGGAGCAGATAGACAGTTGTCTAAGCCAGAAATTGGAAATCTTGTAAGCGTAATAGATGAGCTTGTTAATGCTTCGGATGCGAGCTGATATTAACTGACTTTAACTCCCTTTGCCTCAGTTATGGAAACTAGCTTTCAATGACTGTTAAGACAAAGGGAGTATTTTAATATTGGCATAATTGGTAGGTGTTTTAATGAGTAAATCTTTAGTAGAAATGGTAGAGTCATCAGACCAGATAGTTATAGGAATTGGTGACGAATGGAATTGGGTCAGAAGAGGAATAAGGAATGATCCAAGGTATGAGCAGCTATTAAATCTATGTAGTGATGAAGAACATAAGTGGCTCTTACCAGTTGTTGAATATGAATATGCATATTATAATTCTGATTCCCGAATTGAAGAAGCTTATAGACTTCTTAGAAAATTAGTCGGAGACAAGAAATATTTTCTTGTTTGCGATACAGTCTTTCAGGATGCGCTTTTATACGGCTTTGATCCAGCTAAAAGCGTGTATCCTTGCGGTAATCTGATGTACTTACAGACACCAGATCTTGATGATCCGTTAATATTTTCAGAAAAATCTATTGAATTTATGCAACTTGTTGCCGATATACATGATATCATAAGTATAGGCGGAACAATTGATGATACGAAGACCTTTGTTAAGCCATTTCAGGATGGCAAGGAATTGTATCTGAACCAGAAAAGAAAAGAGTATAGTAATATAGCCTATAATGAAACGGCATATATGGAAAACTGGGATGTGTACAAGAAATTTTTGACACATACTCTTAATTCTAAGTTACTTATTTTGGAACTTGGAGTAGGACTTGATTACCCTACTGTAGTCAGATGGCCTTTTGAAAAGATTGCCTTTGTAAACAAAAAGGCCCATCTTGTAAGAGTGCATGAAAAACTATACCATCATACGCCTGAAATAGAAGAAAAGACGGATTCTATCCCGATGAATTCAGTCGACTATATTTTGCAGGAGTGTAAGGGGTTATGAATTCTAACAACGAGGAATATCTCGACAGCCTGTTAAGTTCAGCGCAGTCAAATAATGATAATCCGCAGTCTGCTCTAAGTAGGATGTCAGGCAAAGGAAGATCATCCTCCTCTACATTGCCAGAAAATGGCGGTGCAGGGGATCTTGGTGCGCTTGTAAATAATTCTAACGGCACTAATCAGGACTTGGCAGAGATTGGAAATATCCTTAATAAACTGGATAATGACGAGTTTCTTGATGATAGTATGGCAGATCTTTTAGATGATATTGAAAAAGAAACAGATCCTGATATTCCAAAGTTTACTGTTGGTAATGTTCCATCTAGTGACGATGTTAGAGATCCGGAGGAGATTGCACTTGATGAAGCTATAGCTGATGCAGAGAGGATGGATGCTGAGATTCAGAGCGGCAAGTTTGATCAGGCTGAATCCGCAAATGCACCTGAGCCTGCAGAAGAGGCACCAGCGCCAGCTCCAGTAGTTGAACCAGATATTCCTATTATTGATGAATCTCAGGAGAATGACTCTTTTTTAGAGATGGCTCCAGAGGAAGCTATTCCAGAAGATGATAGCTCTCAGCTGGGAAAAGAGACAGATTCAGACGCAGATCAGACTCCAGAAGAGATCCTTACAGATCTTTTAGATGAAGAAGATGCAAGTAGTTTAGTAGTTCCTGAAGAAAATACAGAAGATAGTTTAAGTAATCTTCTTGATAATATCCAGGATGAAGAAGTTCAGGAAGAGCACGTAGAAGAACCTGTTCTTATGGAAGACAGTGACGAAGAAAAGGAAAAAGTTGTTCCAGAAGAAATAGACCTTGGAAGTATAGATGATCTTTCGCTTGATGATCTTGAGGCAGATCTTGATGGTTCAATTTCTGAAGAAAGCGGATCAGAAGGACCTTCTGGCGATGTGATCTCAGAAGAAGTAGCACCAGATACAGCGGGTGATTCTGAATTTGATGATCTTCTTTCTGATATGGAGTCACTTATTGGCGGCGATGAAGCTACTGAGGAAGCGGCAGGGGAGCCTTCAGAACCAGATAGTATTGCTCTTGAAGAAACATCAGAAGAAGCTGAGCCAGCACAGGAGCCTGCTCCAGCAGAGGCATCTGGAGAAGATGAGCTTGATCTTGGTGATCTGGAAGCTAGTCTTGATGACCTTCTTGGAGGTGAAGCGGCAGATTCCAGTTCAACCGATGGTGAAGTTGCTGATATAGAAGATAGTACTGAAAGCTCAGGAGGCGAAGGCGGAGAATCAGAGAGTGATATTTCAATTCCTGATCTAGATGCTCTTATGAACAGCCTTGCTAATGATGAAGTAGAAGATATAGAAAACACAGCTCATCTTGATGAAGAAGTTGGTAGACCTGAGGATTCTGAGATTCCAAAGGAAGATATATTAGAGGCTCTTACAGAGGAAGAAGATCTTGAAGGAGCTATGGAGCCATCTCTTGATGACCTTGCTGCTCTTGAAGAAAGACCAATGGATGATGAACCTGACGATGAAGAGGGCTCTAGACCAAAGAAAGGCAAGAAGGAAGGCTTTTTTGCCAGACTGTTAAAAGCTCTTACACAGGAAGACGAAGACTTAGGTACTGAAGGACTTGCAGGTCTTACTGATGAGAACCAGCAGGTATTAAATGAGCTTGGCGGCGAAGAAGGAAAGCCAGCCAAGAAAAAGAAAGAAAAGAAAGAGAAAAAGCCAAAGAAGGAAAAGCCACCGAAGGAGAAGAAGCCGAAGAAGGAGAAGCCTCCTAAACCAAAGAAAGAGAAAAAGCCTAAGAAAGAACCAGAACCAAGTGTTCCGGAAAAGGCAATCTCTCCAAAGAAGATCTCCATATGCTTCATCTTTGCAGCAAGCCTTGGCATTCTCTTTAGTATTCCAGCTTTTGTTTTACCAGAGAGAATTGCATATACAAGAGCTGAGAATGCATATACACGTAGAGAGTACACAACAGCTTATAAGATGTTCTATGGAAAAGAACTTACATCAGAGCAGAATGTTATGTATGAGCAATCCAGAGTTTTAGCCTGGTCTGAGCGCTATCTGTCAGGATATCAGAACTACATGGCCATGAACATGGAAGAGGAAGCTCTTGATATGCTACTTATGGCAATGCGTAACAAGGAAGATCTGATAGAAGAAGCACAAAACTATGGTGTTGAAATTCAAGTCCAGAGCGTGTACGATAGTATAGAATCGGTGCTTTCAGACAGCTATGGTCTTTCTGCCGCAGAAATAGAGGAGATCAACTCTATCAAGAAAGAAAGAGATTATACTATTAGGCTCATGGAAATTGTAGGTACATTAAAGTAATAAGCTTGCAATAAGGCATCGAAATGGTATGAGAGGAGTTTTGGTGCCGAATGGTTGCAATTATCGATTATGATGCTGGCAATATCAAAAGTGTTGAGAAAGCATTTAAGTACCTTGGAGCAGACACAGTAGTTACGAGAGACGCCACAGATATCATAAGGGCAGACAGAGTAGTTCTTCCCGGAGTTGGTGCTTTTGGCGATGCGATGCGTAAATTAAATGAATATGGTCTTGCAGATGTAATTAAAGAAGTTACAAACAAGCAGACACCATTTCTAGGAATATGCCTGGGACTTCAGCTTCTGTTTGATTCAAGCGATGAATCAAAGGATGCAGAAGGCCTGGGCATTTTGCGTGGTAAAATAGTTAAATTTCCAAACATAGATAGCGAAGGAAATTATTACAAAGTTCCACAGATCGGATGGAATAACTTAAACTTCCCAAGAGAAGGAAGACTCTTTAAAGGTCTTGGCTTGGATGCATTTGTATATTTTGTTCACTCATATTATCTCGATGCTGCAGATAAGAGCATTGTAACAGCAACTAGTGATTATTCAGTAAGAATAGATGCTTCCGTTGAATCTGGAAACGTCTTTGCCTGTCAGTTCCATCCTGAGAAGAGCGCAGACGTTGGAATGCAGATACTTACTAACTTTATGCAGGTATAAAGAGGTGAATCTATGCTGACAAAAAGAATTATCCCTTGTCTTGATGTTAACAACGGCAGGGTTGTAAAAGGAATAAATTTCGTAGATCTTAAGGATGCTGGTGATCCGGTTTCAGTAGGAGAGGCATATTCAAAGGCTGGAGCTGATGAGCTTGTATTTTTAGATATCACAGCTTCCAATGAGCGAAGAGCAACCGTTACAGAAATGGTCAGAGAAGTTGCCAAAAAAGTTTTCATTCCATTTACTGTTGGCGGCGGTATCAGAAGCTGCGACAACGTTAAGGCTATACTTCGTGAAGGAGCAGATAAGGTTGCCATTAACTCAGCAGCTATCGACAGACCAGAACTTGTTAAAGAGGCTGCTGAAAAGTTTGGAAGTCAGTGCGTAGTAGTTGCTATCGATGCCAAGAGAAGAGAGGATGGCACAGGCTGGAATATCTTTAAGCACGGTGGCAGGATCGATACCGGAATAGATGCCATAGAATGGGCCAAGAAAGCCACAGACCTTGGAGCAGGTGAGATTCTTCTTACCAGTATGGACTGCGATGGCACCAAGAATGGCTATGATATCGAACTTACAAGGAAGGTAGCAGAAGCTGTTGACGTACCGGTCATTGCATCAGGCGGAGCAGGAGAGCTTTCACACTTCTATGATGCCCTTGCTGATGGCAAGGCTGATGCGGTTTTGGCAGCATCTCTTTTCCACTATAAAGAACTTGAAATCAATCAGGTAAAAGAATATTTGAAAGAAAGAGGAGTGTCTGTAAGACTCTAAAAAGCTATGGCAATGATCTCAAATGACTGGCTCCCTGCATTGCAAGAGGAGTTCCATAAAGACTATTACAAAAAACTATTTACCTTTGTAAAGGACGAATACAGTAAGCACGTGGTCTATCCACCATCAGAGGACATTTTCAATGCCCTTCACCTGACACCACTTAAGGATGTAAAGGTGCTGATACTTGGACAGGACCCGTATCACGAACCGGGTCAGGCTCACGGACTGTCTTTTTCTGTACTTCCAGAAAAGGCGGATACGCCACCATCCCTAGTTAATATCTACAAGGAACTAAGTGACGACCTTGGGCTTTATATTCCAAATAATGGCTACCTTAAGAAGTGGGCGGATCAGGGAGTTCTTTTGCTAAATACAGTGTTAACAGTCAGGGCACATCAGGCCAACTCTCATAAGGGAAAAGGCTGGGAGCAGTTCACAGATGCGATCATAAGAGCTGTAAATGAGCAGGATAGACCTGTAGTCTATATGCTTTGGGGCAAGCCAGCTCAGAATAAAAAATTAATGCTAAATAATCCAAAGCATTTGATACTTGAGGCTCCACATCCAAGCCCTCTTTCAGCATACAGGGGCTTCTTTGGATGCAAACACTTTAGCAAATGCAATGAATTTTTGGTTCAGAATGGTCTTGAGCCAATCGATTGGCAAATTGAGAATATTTAACACAAAATACACTTGCATTTTTATGCATTACCATGTTAAAGTGATTTGAATACAATTTAATTGTAGTTTGGAGGATAGAGGATATTATGAAAAAACCATTTGTAACCAAAGCGCAGATTGAAGAGATTGTAAAAAAATACCCTACACCATTCCACATTTATGATGAAAAGGGAATCATTGAAAATGCCAAGGCAGTATATGACGCCTTTTCATGGAATAAGGGCTTTAGAGAATACTTTGCAGTAAAAGCTAATCCTAATCCTGTTCTTTTGGACATTTTAAGAAGTGTCGGATGCGGATTTGATTGTTCATCTATGACAGAGCTTATGCTCAGCAGTGCTGTTGGGGCAAGTGGTGAAGAGATAATGTTTTCATCAAATGACACTCCGGCAGAAGAGTTTGTATACGCAGACAAGATAAATGCAATTATCAACCTTGATGATTTCACACATATTGAATTTCTTGAAAAGACAATCGGAAAGATTCCGGAGACAATTTCCTGCAGATACAATCCAGGTGGAGTTTTCCAGATGAGTAACGGAATCATGGATAACCCTGGAGATGCCAAGTATGGTATGACCAAGGATCAGCTAATTGAAGGATTCAAGATCCTGAAAGAAAAAGGAGCTAAGAGATTTGGTATCCATGCTTTCCTTGCTAGTAATACAGTGACAAACGAGTATTATCCACAGCTTGCCGGTCAGCTCTTTGAACTTGCAGTTGAACTCAAGGAAAAGACAGGTGCTCATATCACATTCATAAATCTTTCAGGCGGTGTAGGAATTCCTTATAAACCAGATCAGAAAGGCAATGACATTGCAGAGATCGGAAAGGGCGTTCATGAGCAGTATGACAAGATACTTGTTCCAGCAGGAATGGATGATGTAGCAATCTACACTGAGATGGGAAGATTCATGATGGCACCTTACGGAGCCCTGGTTACTAAGGCAATTCATGAGAAGCACATTTACAAAGAGTACATTGGTGTTGATGCCTGTGCTGTTAATCTTATGAGACCAGCTATGTACGGCGCTTACCACCACATCACAGTTCTTGGAAAAGAGAATGCGCCACTTGATCATGTATATGATGTAACAGGCTCTCTTTGTGAGAACAATGATAAATTCGCTATTGAAAGAAGCCTTCCTGAGATTGAAAAAGGTGATTACCTCTTTATTCATGATACAGGTGCACACGGCTATTCAATGGGTTATAATTACAATGGAAAATTAAAAAGCGCAGAGCTTTTATTAAAGCAGGATGGTTCAGTTGAACTTATCAGAAGAGCAGAGACTCCAAAGGACTATTTTGCAACACTTGATTGTCTTTCGGTTTCAGCTAAACTTAATAAGATAATCGACGAAGAAAAATGATAGATAAGTGAGGGGAAGTAGTGTATCTAGCCTTTTTTGCTTGTTGGATGATTCAGTTATTAATAGGAATTACCGTTAGAAATCCTCTAACGGTAGTTCTTTTTGTATGCTTTTATTTGCTCAATAAAAAAGCTGATTCCTATAGCTACAAGCTTTCAAACATTAAACAGATCGGGATTGTCATTTCTGTTATTTTGTCGGGAGTATTTACCTTTGTATTTAGGAAAAGAGTAACAGCTGCCTTTACAAGCGGAATATTTAAGCTCCTTGCTGTGATGATCCTATTTGTTGGAACATTTAGCTTATGCCTTATCATCTATAAGTATCTAATATCTCTTCTTATCAAGGATAAAGAGCTGAAAGAGGTCAAAGAAAACGTTAAGCTCACAAAGATAAGAGAACGTTATTATGAGCTCATAGATAGCCCAAAGAAAGTGTTTATCCTTACCTTTGTACTTTGCCTCATAGGGTGGCTTCCATACTTCCTGTACGAATTTCCTGGCATCATGACAGCAGATTCCCTCGTTCAGTTTGAGCAGATCACAGGAGTCAGAGACTATTCAAATCATCACCCTGTGGCTCATACTCTTTTGATAAAACTCTTCCATAGTATAGGAAGGCTCTTTACAGCAGATAGTAGCGTAGCCATAAGCTTCTATACTGTATTTCAAGAGCTATTCTTTGCTACGTGCCTTGCAACCGGCGTTAGAAAGGTAAGAGAACTACTTGACGCAGAAGGCTTTATTCTTGAAGTTATCAGTATCTTATTTTTTGCATTTGTGCCATTTAACGCAGTATTTGCAGTTACGATCTGGAAGGACATCCCATTTGCAGCCATCACAATACTCCTTGTTTGCCACGTGATCACTATGCAAAAGAAATCTGAAGCACAAATAAAAGACTTTGTTATAATGGCAGTTCTTGGCATATTATTTGCACTCTTTAGGTCAAATGCGTGGTATGCCTTCATCCTATGGACACCAATATTCATCTATACATTTAGGAAAGATCTCGTAAAAGCCATCATAACTATGACTGCGGTCATCGTAACAGTCGCGTTAATAAAAGGTCCAGTTATGGATAGCCTTGGAGTAGGTAAGCCAGACTTTGTTGAGTCCTTATCTGTTCCAACAGCTCAGATAGCAAGAGTACTTGTTAATGATAGAAAGCTCACACCTAAGCAGCAGGAACTTATTGACAACTGTATTGATACAACCTATATTCACGAGCTCTATGCACCAGATTATGCTGATAATATCAAAGAGCTTGTAAGAGCAGGAAATGTAGAGTATTTGGAAGCTCATAAGAGAGACTATCTTAAACTCTGGATAGAGCTTGGAACTACGTATTTTCCAGATTATTTAGCAGCCTGGTACGACCTTCTTGGTGGCTACATTTATCCTGACTTTGCCTATAGTGTTGGCGATATAGATGGAATCATGACTAACGAAATGGACCTAGTCTGGAAGCCACAGATAGGCGGCAAGATAGTAGTTAAGTCAAAAGAGATCTTGATAAAGCTTGGAGATTTCATTCCAATCTATGGAATGATGTGGAGCATAGGAACATACTTTTGGTTCCTTGTAGTTACGCTTATTATCTGCATCAGAAAAAAGATCTCGCACCTCGAGTCATGGCTTTTACTTCTCATGATGGGAACCCTTTTAATAGCAGCACCAAATCTTGAATTTAGATATGCTTACTCAATAGTTTTGATTTGGCCAATACTTATTGCAAAAGCAAATGGTAACAAAAAACTGTAAAAATGGCTTGATTGCTAGGAATTTCTGTAGTATCATAACTAAAGTGCATATTTGTATACAATTATCCAATATTGTCAGAGACGGTGAGTTATGAGAAAGCAGATATCAGAATTTGTAGATTACTTACAAAAAGTGAAGAAAACGTCACATAACACCTGCCTGTCCTATAAACGTGATCTTGAAAGGCTTGCTGATTACATGGCAAATCGCGGCGTTTTAGATGTAACACAGATCACAGAGGACAAGCTTTCTGATTATGCTGCAAGTTTAAGGGAAGAACAGTTTGCAGCGTCCTCTATTACAAGACACTTTACTTCTATCAAAGCTTTTTTCCGTTATCTAGAAGAGAATGGCAATATATCTGAGAATCCATCAGATGTGCTTAAGAGTCCCAAAGTTGAAAAATTGCCACCTCGAGTTCTCACAACAATTGAAATTGAAGAGTTATTGTCTCAGGACTTTGGTTCAGACCCAAAAGGCATCAGGGACAAAGCAATACTTGAGCTTCTCTATGCTACAGGACTTAAGGCAACAGAGATGATAAGTCTCAAACTATACAACATTGATCTGGCTCTTGCATGTGTTCGTCTTCCAATGACAACAGGAGCAAACAAGGAAAGGCTTATTCCTTATGGCAAAAAAGCCAAGGACGCCCTTCAGGACTATCTATTATATGCACGTAAAGAACTGCTTGGTGATTTTCAGGATGATGAAACAGTTTTCTTAAACTGTAATGGCTCATCCCTTAGCAGGCAGGGACTATGGAAACTTATAAAGTCATATGTGTATAAAGCAGGCATTAAGTCTGACATAACTTTATTTACACTTAGACATTCTTTTGCTTCCCATCTGGTTGAAAATGGTACTGATCTTGCTGCAGTGCAGGAGATGATGGGATATTCAGACAGCAACACGATTTCTCGTTATATTACCAAAACTAAAAAAGCTACTGACCCATTTGAATGGGCTCGTATAAGAAATTGAGTTAAAGAGGAGATATGAAATGCCTGAAGTTCAAAATGTCACAAAAAAGTATGTTGAGATGAACAAGGAAGAGCTAGAAAAAGAGCTTGTGAAACTCAAGGCTGAGTACAAAAAGTACCAGGAAATGGAATTGTCACTTAATATGGCAAGAGGAAAGCCTTGTAGAGAGCAGCTTGATCTGTCAATGGGAATGATGGATACACTTAGCTCAGATGCTGATCTTTCATGTGAGGATGGTACAGATTGCCGTAACTATGGTGTGCTCACAGGAATCAGAGAGGCAAAGGTTCTCATTGGAGCTATGATGGAGAACAAGCCAGAGAATATCATTATCTATGGCAATTCATCTTTGAATGTTATGTACGATACAGTTTCAAGAGCATATACACATGGCGTTATGGGCAATACACCATGGTGCAAGCTTGACAAAGTTAAATTCCTTTGTCCTGTACCTGGATATGACAGACATTTTGCAATCACAGAGTACTTTGGAATTGAGATGATCCCTGTGCAGATGACACCTACAGGACCAGATATGGACGAAGTAGAAAGACTCGTAGCAAGTGATGAGTCAATCAAAGGTATCTGGTGTGTTCCTAAGTATTCAAACCCTCAGGGATATTCATATTCAGATGAAACAGTCAGACGTTTTGCACGTCTTCGCCCGGCAGCTAGAGACTTCCGTATCTTCTGGGATAACGCATATGGCATTCATCATCTCTACGATGATGACCAGGATTACCTCATCGAGATCCTGGAGGAATGTAAGAAGGCAGGTAGCCCTGATCTTGTATATAAGTTTTCATCAACATCCAAGATCACATTCCCGGGAAGTGGAATAGCAGCCATTGCCACATCACTTAATAACCTTGAAGAGATCAAGACTCAGCTTGGTTATCAGACAATCGGTCACGACAAGGTTAACCAGCTCAGACACGTTCGATTCTTTGGAGACCTTGATGGCATGAAGGAACACATGAGAAAGCATGCAGCAATAATAAGACCTAAGTTTGAGACAGTTCTTAATGCTCTTGAGAGAGACTTAAAGCCATGCGGAATCGGAAGCTGGACCAATCCTAAGGGTGGTTACTTCATCAGCTTTGATGCTCCAGAAGGATGTGCCAAGGCCATCGTAGACAGAGCCAAGAAAGCAGGCGTTACTATGACAGGAGCAGGAGCAACTTATCCATATGGTAAGGATCCTCATGACAGCAATATCCGTATTGCTCCTACATTCCCTTCAGTAGCTGATCTTAAGCTTGCTATGGACATCTTTACAGTTTGTGTAAGACTTGTAGCAGTAGACAAGATGTTAAAAGAAATGAATTAAGAAATAAAGCAATATAAAAGGCCGGTTCGTTAGAACCGGCCTTAATCTGTTTAATAAATTGATCAAGAAAGTTCAGCCATTTCAAGGATGAGTCTTTCTGTATCGTTCCAACCAAGACATGGATCTGTGATTGACTTACCATAGATTCCTTCGCCAATCTTCTGGTTGCCTTCCTCGATGTAACTCTCGATCATGACACCCTTAACAAGGTTCTTGATATCCTTGTTGAGGTTTCTTGAGTGAAGAACCTCTTTTACGATCCTTACCTGCTCCTTGTACTGCTTGTTTGAGTTGTTGTGGTTAGCATCAATGATAGCAGCAGGATTGATGATCTCTCTCTGTTCATAGAGCTTAAGAAGGAGATTAAGATCTTCGTAGTGGTAATTTGGAATTGACTGACCATGCTTGTTGCTAGAACCTCTAAGTACGCAGTGTGCAAGAGGATTACCATTGGTCTTAACTTCGTAGCCTCTGTAAACAAATGAATGTGACTGCTGAGCAGCATATACTGAGTTGAGCATTACGCTAAATGTGCCGCTTGTAGGATTTTTCATACCAGCTGGAACGTCAAAGCCACTAGCTGTCATTCGATGTTCCTGATCCTCTACAGATCTGGCACCAATTGCCACGTAGGAGAGGATATCAGCTACATAACCCCAATTCTCAGGGTAGAGCATCTCATCGGCTGCTGTAAGGCCTGATTCCTCAATAGCCTTGATCTGCATATGTCTCATAGCAACAAGACCAGCATGGAAATCTGTCTTACCCTCTGGATCAGGCTGAGAAGTGATTCCCTTGTATCCCTCACCAGTTGTACGAGGCTTGTTGGTATAGATTCTAGGAATAAGGATAAGCTTGTCCTTAACCTTGTCGTTTAATTTACCAAGTCTGCTTACGTAGTCGCAAACAGCTTCCTCATTATCTGCTGAACATGGTCCAACAATTACAAGGAACTTATCGCTTTTTCCTGTAAAGACGTCAGAAATCTCTTTATCGCGTTCAGCTTTTATTTTAGCCAGCTCCTTAGTAAGAGGGAATTCATTCCTTATTTCTTCAGGAGTTGGAAGCTTTTGAATGTAATCGAATGACATTTCATTTTCCTCCAAAAATAAATTTACATTGTCATACTATAGCACTTTAAACTGGAAAAGTAAACCTAATAAATAACCAATTTTTCTTAAGTATTATCAAGTTCCTTGGCAGAAATACCATATAGATCAAGTATCCTGCTATTAAGCAGTTCAATTTTTGCGCTATTTTGTGCAGTATCTAAAGCTATCTCACGGGCAAGATCAGAGATCTCATTCATAGTCTCATTATCGCAGCAAGCGATAGGAAGGTCTTCAATAGCAGATCTAAGGACCTTGACGCTTTTATAAGTGTGTCTGTAATAAAAGCTCATGACAGGCGAATTGAGGATAGCCATAATGTAAAGAGCACTGTAGCCAGGTACTTTTGGAATGACAATATTTGCACTGTTTAAAGTTAATGTGCACTTACTATCATAGGCAAATACCGGCTCATTTGCAATAAATTTATATATCAGTTTTTCCTTGGTGCGGTAGTATTTTACAGGTGCAACCTGCTGGAATTTATCCGGGGTAAAAAAGATATAACTTTCCGGCTCGTCAGCATAGTATTTATGGATATTTTTTCCCTTAAGGATACCTTCATAGCCCTTTTTATAAGTATCAGCTAAAAAAGTTTTATTAGAGCCCGTAACAATTCCAAGTGCAAAGTCTGCCTTATCCTTCAAGTTAAAGTGTGGAGCATTTCTGATCTTTTGAAGAACCTCAAATTCATTATTATCTGCAAGTATGTGGAAACTCTGTTTACTGATCCTGTCAAAAGGAACAGAGTATGAGCTTTTAAGTGAAAGAGAAGCTCTTTTCTTTTGATACCTGTAAACGTCTATACTTCGATCCAAGGCTTTTTGTGTCATGGCCTTTGACAGTGTCAGGATAATACACGGGCATTGAACTTTTTCAAATATCTCATTAAGATAGTGGATCTTAAGGATATGGGCATTTTTGAGTATAACTGTTCTGATATCCTCATGGAAATCTGCATCTAATAAGGTTTCAGGAAGGACAAAAGAGATGAGTCCTGACCTCTCTGCCACCTTAAGAGCCTTTTCAATAAATAGAGAAAAAGATTCAGGCTTTCCGCTTGTCTGGGCTGAAGAGTACAGCTCTTTTAACCTGCTGGATTCATCAGGACTGTAGCCATAGCCCCAGGGCGGATTGCCTAGTAGCAGATCGCAGCAAGGTGCATTATCAGAAAAGATAAAGTCCCTTACTACAATGTTTTTCTTGATGATACTAAGGCTCTTTGCGTCCCTGACGTCATATTTCATGGCAAGATTGATCCTTGCTAATTTAACTGCGATCTCATCAATGTCAGAGCCGTAGATACTTGAAAGCGGATGATCATCAGGAAGTCTTATGAGGAAATTACCTGTTCCGCAGGCCGGATCAAATACTGTTTTGCCCGCAATATCAATAGAACCAACCAGCGTATCTACTGCAAAGAAAGGAGTGTAGTAGGAACCGCTTTTCTTTTTATCGGAAAGACGTCTAAGGGATAAATATAATAGTCCCAGAGTATCTTCGCCCTTTATATATTTAAGGGAAAATAAATCTAAAAGGGAGCTGTCGATAGCTTTTGCGGGCTCTAGAGATAGCTCTTTTACCACCTTTGGATCCTTAAGAACTTTGCGCAAAAGAGCATTGGAATACAAGGAAAGTACTGAATAAAGATCAAAGTCCTTGTCTGAAATATACTCTATAAGTGCCTTAACAGTTTTTAAATTGGCAGATTTTGGATCAATGTAGACATTAGGTACATAGTTAGAATTGTGAAGACTCTTGTTGCGGCGACTCTGAAGTAGACCAGATGCAGCCAGGTCCCTTGAGAAGCTGTTAAAAGAGCTTTCATCTATATAGTAGCGTCCATGGGATATGGTGGCCTTTAGCCTGCCCAGCTTGATCCAGTTCAGAACTGTAGCCGGTGAAATACCCATGATATCGCCTGCTTGTCTTGGAGTAAGATTTTTTGTCTTCATAAAGTTATTATCTTTGCTAGCTAGATTATTTGCAAGCAATTTATGGTATGATAAAGGTGAATTTGCATAGGAATCGAGGAAAAAAATGAGTAGGACAAAACAGATAGTAAAAACAAGTATCGTAGGAATTATTGCAAACATTTTTTTAGCTGGATTTAAAGCTTTTGTTGGTGCTTTGACAAGTTCAGTAGCCATCACACTTGATGCAGTCAACAATTTAAGTGATGCCTTGTCATCGATCATTACAATAGTTGGAGCCAAGCTTGCGGACAAAGAGCCTGACAAAAAGCATCCCTTCGGATATGGAAGAATCGAGTACCTGTCTGCAATGGTGATAGGTTTTATTATCCTTTATGCAGGTATCACTTCATTTATAGAATCTTTTCAGAAGATCCTAAAGCCTGTAACACCAGAGTACGGCGCAGTTTCACTCATTATCATCACAGTAGCCATCTTCGTTAAGGTATTTCTTGGATTATATACCAAGAAAAATGGCGAGAAGCTAAACTCAGATTCACTTATTGCTTCAGGTAAGGACGCCCTTAACGATTCACTTATTTCATCATCAACACTCCTTGCAGCAATTATCTTCATCCTTACAGGAGTCAGCATAGAAGCCTTTGTTGGAATCCTTATTTCAATTCTTATCATCAAGACAGGTTTTGAAAGTCTCCATGAGACCGTTAGTGCAACCCTTGGAGAGAGGATACCTTCAGATATTTCCAAGGCAATCAAGCAGTCGATCACATCTTTCCCGGAGATAGAGGGAGCTTACGACCTTGTAGTTCATAACTATGGAAAAGAGACTTTAATAGGCTCAGTTCATATCCAGGTTCCACAGACTCTGACAGCATTAGAACTTGACTCACTTGAAAGAAAAGTAGTAGAAAAAGTCTTCCTGGATACAGGTGTTTCAATTACTGGTATCAGCATATATTCAGCAAATATCAATGATAATGAAGCTATCGAGATAAAAAAGAAGATCGTAGAGATCATCGGAGAGTATCAGTACATCCTTCAGATGCACGGCTTTTTCAAGGATGATGAGAGAAAGATGCTCAAGTTTGACATAGTCATCGACTACGATGCTCCTCAGAAGAAAGCCCTTAGGGACGAAGTTTCCAAGAGGGTAAAAGAACTTTATCCAGAGTATGACAACTACATTTCTATAGACTACGCAGTTTCTGACTAAATAAAAAAGCTTATCCACTGTGGATAAGCTTTTTTTATGAAAATGTTATTTAACATGAGTACTTAAGGAGCGATTCAAAGTCCTTAGTACTTAGCGGTTTTGAGAAGTAGTAGCCCTGAATTGCGTCGCATCCTGCATTCTTTAAAAGAAGATACTGTTTGGAATTTTCAACGCCTTCAGCAATAACAGTAAGATTAAGAAGTTTGGCTATTTCCAGAATGCACTCAAGAAGGTTCATTTCTTTATTGTTTTCTGCAATTCCTTTGATAAAGCCAATGTCCAGCTTGAGAGCATTAAGTGGAAGAGTTGTGAGCATATTAAAAGAAGAATAGCCCTTACCAAAGTCATCCATTTCAACTTTAAAACCGGCATCCTGCAGCTCTTTTACCACCTTGACAATCTGCTCAACGTTCTCAGTATAGGCAGTCTCCGTGATCTCAAGATGAAGATCCTTGGGATCAATGTGGTACTCGCTTAAAGTTCTCTTAAGGTAATCTATAAGGTCATTGTCAAATATATCGATCCTAGATACGTTCACAGAAAATGGAATATTAACGCCGTATGTCTGTCTCCACTTATGCATCTGTTTGGCGGTCTCACGCCAGACGTAGCGGTCCAGCTGTCTGATAAGACCATTTTGCTCAAATAATGGGATAAAGAAATCTGGCTTAACCTCGCCAAATTCAGGATGATCCCATCTGATAAGGACCTCAGCACTAGACATTGTAGGCTTGTCGCACTGTATATCATATTTTGGCTGGAACACCAGCTTGAACTGATTCTCATTTAAGGCATCGTTGATGCTGTCTAGAAGCATAGCTTCATAGAGCTCCTTGCGATGCATATTGTCATCATAGATTGTGTAAGTAGCAGAGTGCTTGTTCTTGCTGGCTGAGTTGCAGGCCTGAATAGCTCTGTCAAAGCGCTGGCGAACAGTAGCAACCTTCTTAAGATCTGGATAGATACCAATCCTGATGCGAATATCAGGAGTATTCATAAGAGACTGAAGAACATCACAGACCTGATCTGTTAAAAAGGTGTAGCTCTCCTGATGTTTGATGTACATATAAAAAATATCTGCGTCATAGCGGCAGGCAATTCCTTCATGTTCATTGGCTGCTTTCTGGACGCAGTCTGCAATGGCGCACAGAACTCTGTCGCCAAAATTTCGACCATATAATTCATTTATAAGATGGAATTTGTTGTAATTAAGAACGATGGCGTCAACACCCTCATCAGGGTGGAGCTTGTCATAGTCATCAGCCGCACTAAAGAACTGATCTCTAGAGAGAAGACCAGTTAATGGGTCAAGGTCGCTGTGCCTTGCAAATTCATGGCTAGGTCTAAATTTGTTTTTGAACATTTTTAGGCTTTTAGTCATCGCTTTACCCAACTACTCCTTTAGTAATGTGACTTTTAGAATTAATTAAATTATACATACAATACAGACAAAAAACATAAAGTTCGCAGAAAAATCACAATTATAATATAATTTTGACAAATATAACAAAAATTATGATAGAGAAGTTAGTACTAATAGATGATAAAATGAATAGAGACTTAACAATTGGGGTGGGACATTGAAAAGAAAAATTTTGGCTCTGTTACTATGTTTATTGATGATATTAAATCTTACTTCATGCAAAAATAGTGGTGAAGAAAGTAAGATTTCATATGAAGATATTGAGGTTTCTCCTAAGATAGAAGCTTCTACTGAGAATAATACTCAGGAAAGTATTGAGGAAGAAAAACAGGAGAAAGTAGATAAGATATCTTTATATGAATCTAAATATGAGGAAGCTGGAATACGAAAAGAATCCTTAGAACTCATAGAAGATATCATAAATACTGATATCGAAAATGGCTTTAGTAGCGCTCAGATAGCAGTTATGAAGGACGGAGAGCTTGTATTTGAGGATAGCTTTGGACTTTTAAATAGCTATGATCAAAATGGGAAACGACTTACAAAAGGAGACAATGTAACTAGCGATACCATGTATGACCTAGCCTCAATTTCCAAGATGATAGGCGTAAATTACCCCCTTCAAAAGCTCTTTTCAGAAGGGAAGATCAGCCTAGATGACAAGGTGACTGACTATCTTGGGGATGAATTCGTCGAAGATACTATCTTCATAGCATACGAGGGAGGCGAAGCTAAGGACTTAGAGACCATCAAGACATGGAAAAAGAATCTTACTATAAAACAGCTCCTTCTCCATAGAGGCGGCTTTCCAGCTTCTCCCAAGTACTTTAACCCTTACGTTGACCAGACCAAGCAGGAATACAATCCTGAGATGAAAAATGAGCTCTTTTCATCATATGATGGGGATGAAGCAGCAAAAGAAGCTACTATTAAAGCCATAAATAAGACGCCTCTTATGTACGAGCCAGGAACCAAAACCGTTTACTCAGATGTAGACTACATGATCCTAGGAGTCATCGTTGAAAAGGTAAGTGGAAAGAGTCTTGATCAGTATTTAAAGGATGAGTTTGCTAAGCCTTTGGGACTTACGAGAGTAACCTACAATCCACTCAAAAATGGCTTTAACAAGGAAGACTGCGCAGCAACTGAGCTAAACGGTAATACCAGAGATGGGTATGTGGATTTTGAAGGAATCCGCAAATATACTATCTGGGGAGAAGTACATGACGAAACAGCCTATTACTGTATGGGCGGCGTTTCAGGTCACGCTGGTATTTTTGCAAGTGCAACTGACCTTGCTAAGCTTGGAAATCTCATGATAGATGGAACAAGTGGCGGCAAGACATATTTTACAAAAGAAGCAATAGATACCTTCTTGTCATCGGAGTATAGCGGCGACAATACTTGGGGCCTTGGCTGGTGGAAGCAGGGTAGCCAGAAAAGAGAAAGATACTTTGGAAGTCTTTGCAGCAATAATACCTTTGGACATCAGGGCTGGACAGGAACGCTTCTCATGGTAGATCCAGAGGAAAGGCTTGTTATAGTTCTTTTGACAAATAAGATTAATTCACCTGTTACGGACAAAGAGAGCAATCCAAATAAGTTTGATGGAAACTGGTATACCACAGCAGGTCTTGGGTTTGCACCTGAGATAATTTATACTGGAATGGGGACTGATGAAGATATAACTGACACGCTCCTTGAAATCTGTGATAAGCTTATTACAGAGGCTGAGGGGAAGGTCAAGGACAGCTACAGCGATGATCACCCCGCAAGACTTAACTTAAAGAGCAAGAAAGAAGTTTATGAAAAAGCAAGCATACGGTGGAATAAGTAATATATCCAAGTATCTTTTGGAAAAATATGGTGACAAGCCAGTAATGGTCAAAAGAGGAAGGCCGATTGTCATGAACAGTCAGTCCATGGAGACTATAAGTGGCAGGCGTACCAGAAACTGCTCAGTTGTAGCGGTTACAAGAGTACTTGATTATTACCGCAGAACAGGTGCGGTTACAGGCGTTCCTGAAAATATTCAGGAAACCTATAAATTAGTAGAAGAAATCGCAGAATGCTATGGATACACAGATAAAAGAGGTACAGTTCCCTTTTTTATCTCAGGAATAGCGAGGGAAGCCTTCGGAGAGTACGGCGCCAAGGTTAAGTGTAAGGGCGTGTACGTTTGGAGTTTTGAAAAGCAGGTTGTGGACGAGATATCCCACGGAAGGCCTGTTATCATGAATATTGCAAGAGGCTTTTATAAGGATCACACCATAGTTGTGGTGGGATATAGCATCTGGCGAGTTGGAGACAAGCTCTATCCTATGCTCAGAGTTATCGACGGCTGGAAGAGCGGCTATCACTACATAGATTATGAGGCTTTTGCAAAAGACATATCGCAGTCAATATTTGGTTCATTTAACACGATTCATGTAAATGAGGGCAAAAAGTGAAGAAAAAGAGATTGGTGCTAGTCTTAGTACTGGCGGTGGCAATTGTAACAGCGCTTATTATGACTATTATCTTTACGAATCATAATTCTGTTCAGACAGGTAATCCCTCGAGAAGAGATGAAAGCGGGCAGAATCTATCTGACGATGACCTTTCGGCAGTTGATGGAAGCGAGAACTTTGCTGATCCGTCCAATAGCCCTATCTATTCATCTGAGGGTAAATCTTCGCCACTTCTTGAAGGTTCCCTTATAGGAGAAGCCAATAATCCAATCTCAGAAAATGTTGAGACAGTCAGAAGAATAGTGATTCCAGAAGCAGTCACTATACTTGATGGCGACAATGTTGGATTTTACGCCAACGAAGACTTTAAGGATGTAATTCCTTCAGATGTATCAAGCTTTTCAGATACTGACCTTCCAGCTCAGTATGATTCCAGAAATTATGAAGGTAAATGCTACGTTACAGAAGTAGAAGATCAGGGATATACCTACCTTTGCTGGTCTTATGCAGCAATCGGAGCAATAGAATCCGATATCTTGAAGCATTATTCAGATATTTCCTATAAGGACCTTGATCTATCAGAGAAACACCTTGCCTATTACAACGTTCATAAGGCAGAAGACACAGTAAATAACGGCATTAAAGACGATTACAGAGAACTTGTTAATGCTGACAATGTAGAAGGAGCCTGGATCTTTGACTATGATACCAACTATGTGGCAGTTGGCGGCGTCAACAATTTCTGCATCAGTCTTTTGACAGCCTGGAAGGGTCCAGTTACAGAAGCCGACAATGATGCATTTCAGGCAATTTACGGTTCAGAGTATCTTTTTAAGAACAACACTTCACATCCATCAAATGCCTATAACAGCGAGTATCACATTCAGGATGTCATAGAAGTATGCGCTTCAGAAGAAAATATAAGCCTTGTAAAGCAGATGGTCATGGAACACGGCGCAGCATCTATTGGTGTAAACGCCGACAGTAAGTTTTGGTCCAAAAATAAGGGAAACCTTTATTCATACTTTAATGGCGAGATTCCTCCAACAGCAAATCACGAAGTTCTGATAGTTGGCTGGGATGATGATTACAGCGTTTCAAACTTTAGCCACAGACCCAAAGCTGACGGAGCCTGGATCTGCAAGAATAGCTGGGGAGAGGTTTCGGGAAAAGACGGATATTTTTACCTGTCCTACTACGACGAGACCGCAGCTATTAGTAATGCGGCGGCATATTCAGCAGTAAGGCCTGGTGCAAAGGGCTGGTACGACAATAACTATCAGGTGGCAGGCTTTATAACAAATGTCACCAGCACACTTGATGATGCTGAAAACTACGTAGTTACTTATTCAAGCTCCAAAAATCCTTATGGAGTAATATATGAAGCAAAGGAAAACGAGAATCTAGAAGCTTTTGGACTTATGGCAATAGATTCTTACCAGCAATATCAGGTAGAAATATATCTTAATCCTGTTACGGATGATGACAAGCTTAGTTTTGAAGATCTAGGAGAACCTTTAGTATCTCAGAAGTTTTCTGCTATCGGCGGAGGCTATCACACCTTTGAACTAATGAGAAGCATCAGCCTCGAGGCGGGAGATAAATTCTTTATATTGATAAAACCTGAAACCAGCGGAAGGCTTATTATGGAAGCAGCAGGGGATATGGTTTCGCAGCCTAACTATGACGAATGGAATAATCTTACCGGAAACTTCCATAATTATTACACTGCAAGTGGGCAGAGTTATTACATTTCCGATGATGGAAATGCCATGGAAGCGCAGTCTGACAAGGATTTCTTCATTAAGGCATATACGACAAATAGATAACTAATTATTAAAAATCTATAAATTTTATTTGATTTTTATAAACAAATATGTTATATTACTCACTGGTACTATTTGTCGATGGGATTCAGAAAGGTATATAGAAATGGCAAAAGTAGAGAAAGAGCTTGAAGAGATCACAACAACAGACAAGATTAAGGCTATGAAGGCCCTTAAGGATGCTGGATATAGAGTAGAAATGGCAGGAAGCGGTGTTCCTACGATCATCGTTACAAATGCAGATGAGATTGAAAAGTCTATCAAGACTATCAGAAGCTTATTAAAAGGAATCAGCTATGTAGGAAGTTTTGGAATCAGAGCTGTTAGAAAGACAGACATGATAGCTACAGATTCTGAAGAAGTAAAGACAGAAGAGCTCACAGCAATTTCTGCTTAAATAATTTAAGAAGCATAACACCATTAAAAAAACCACCTCGAAAGAGGTGGTACTTTTTTTGGGAGGAGGGGTCGATCAGTGGGGAGCCGATCGACCCGGTATGAAAAAAGTTTTGTTGGGGGAGTCAGAAGTTTTGTACTTCTGATAGTAATATAATATATTCTAAATTTGGACAAAATATGGACGTTTTCTAAATAAAGCATAAATTAAATCGAAATAATAAATAATGCGTATACGATATTTGGTTAATTCCAACTTACTATTTTTTATATTTACGAAATATTGTATAATACTATATATTGATGTACATGCTCAATTGACACACGTAAAGACATTTAAAGAAGGAGCATATATGGATCCAAGTTTTGTTATCAGCCGTTTAACTACAGGAGATTGTGCAGCAGCAGCCGCAAGAGCTGCCGCAGTTTGTTTGCTCTTTAAAACGGATTATGAATATGTATCTATCCAACATGGAGATAATAGTCCCAGGACTATTTCTGTATATCAGGTATCTTCGGCTTGTAATGACGAATCAGCCCATTACTATGCCATTATGGAAGGTGGCAATGCACCTGACATCAGAGAAAAGGCTGAGATTCACGTAACAGTTTCCAAAATTAAAAATTTATATGACGTAAGCGATAATGCTCATATCGACATGAGATATGGGAATCTTTTCTTGTGCGGCGGCGAAGGAATAGGCACTTCGCAGATGGACACTGCTGACATCAAAAAAGGTGAACCTCTTATCGAGAAAGATGCCAGAAAACTCATATTTGATGCAGTTGCAGAAGCCTGCGAGATCTCAGATGGAGCTCAGCTCCTTCAGATTACAGTCAGCTGCCCTGATGGAATGATGATAGCAGCCAAGCAGACTATGGGACAGAACATGTTTACTGGTGGCATTACGATTCTTGGTGATTACGGCAGGATTTTTAGAATCCATCAAAGGGACATTACAAGTTCAATTGCAGATCAGGTCAAGAAGCAGGCAAATCTTGGTGTTAAAAACTTCCTTGTAGCTCCAGGTAATTACTGTGCAAAAGAAATAAATGACAGCCTTCACGTATCTCTTAAGACTGCAGTTAGATGTTTTAACTATCCAGGTGACGCAATCGATGCTATAGTTGCAAATGGCGGCGAGAACATGCTTCTTGTAGGAAATGTAGGTAAACTCGTTAAGCTTGCGGCAGGTATCATGAATACTAATTCCTATGCATCTGACGCCAGAAGAGAGATCTTTTCCGCGCATACAGCAATAGTGGGCGGAACCTCTAGCCAGGTCAGAACAGTCATGGGATGCGATACAACAGATGAGATTCTTGCATTACTTGATTCATGGGGCATTAGGGATAAAGTAATGTCAAGCATCATGTTAGAGATATCAAACGCTGTTTATAGAAGGAGCCATGGCAAGCTCAAGTTTGGCGTTGCGCTTTTTTCAAAAGAATTTGGACTTTTGGGACAGACTGATGATACCAGAAATGTACTGGTCAAGGTATCTCAGGAGCAATATGCATTATCACTTAAGTTAAAATGATATAGTAGGAGATGTAGACGTATGAAAAATATTCTTTTTGTGGCATCAGAAGGGGTTCCTTTCATAAAAACAGGTGGACTTGCTGACGTAGTAGGCTCTCTTCCTAAGGATATCGATAAACGATATTTCGATGTCAGGGTGGTGTTGCCACTGTATAAGTGCATTAGCCAGCCGATGAAAGACAAAATGGAGTATGTCTCAAATTTCTACATGGATTTCCATTGGAAAAATGAATATGTAGGAATCTTTAAAGCAGAAATTGACGGAATTAAGTATTATTTTATTGATAACGAATTCTTTTTTAACGGAATGAAGCCCTATGGCGACGACGTTATTTTTGAGATAGAGAAGTTCGCCTTCTTTTCTAAGGCAGCTCTTTCTATACTTCCTGTTATTGACTTTAGACCAGATATCATCCACTGCCATGACTGGCAGACAGGACTTGTGCCGGTTTATTTAAAAGAGAGATTCCAGGGAAGTGAGTTCTATAGAGGAATTAAGGCTGTTATGACTATCCACAACCTTAAGTTCCAGGGTAAGTATGACATCAAGACAGTTCAGGATATCACAGGTCTGCCAGATTATTACTTCTCACCTGATAAGCTTGGCCTATACAAGGATGCAAACCTTTTAAAGGGAGGAATTGTCTACTCAGATGCCATTACCACAGTTAGTAAGGCTTACGCAGAGGAAATCAAGACAGAGTTCTACGGTGAAGAGCTGGACGGCCTCCTTCGTGCAAGGGCTAATGACCTTAGAGGTATCGTAAACGGCATCGATTACGACGAGTTTAATCCTGAAACTGACAAG
This sequence comes from Butyrivibrio hungatei, assembly GCF_001858005.1. Taxonomy (NCBI): domain Bacteria; kingdom Bacillati; phylum Bacillota; class Clostridia; order Lachnospirales; family Lachnospiraceae; genus Butyrivibrio; species Butyrivibrio hungatei. The sequence continues at coordinate 1,360,521 of NZ_CP017831.1, forward strand.
TACATTCCTTATAACTATAATGCAATCAATTTCCGCAAGGAAAAGGTTAAGAATAAAAAAGCTTTACAAAAAGAACTGGGACTTAAGGAAGATGAGAAGGTCATGATGATCGGTATCGTTTCAAGACTTACTGATCAGAAGGGCTTTGATCTAATCAACTACGTTCTTGATGAGCTTTGTCAGGATGCAATTCAGCTTGTAGTTTTGGGAACAGGTTCTGAGCAGTACGAGAACTCTTTTAGACACTTTGATTGGAAGTACAATGACAAAGTTTCAGCAAATATCTATTATTCTGAACCTATGTCACACAAGATATATGCGGCTTCTGACGTATTCCTTATGCCATCACTTTTTGAACCCTGTGGACTTTCTCAGCTAATGGCGTTAAGATATGGTACAATACCGATTGTAAGACAGACAGGCGGACTTATTGATACCGTTGAGCCTTACAACAAATTTGAAAGCACAGGAACAGGTTTTGGCTTCCTCAACTACAATGCTCACGAGATGCTTGGTACAATCCGCGAAGCAGAGCATGTGTATTATGATCAGAAGCGCGAATGGAATAAGATGATCGATCGTGCCATGGCAGTTGACTTCTCATGGAAGGTTTCCGCTGAGAAGTATCAGGAAATGTACGATTGGCTGAAACCTTAATGATTATTTATGAATAGACAGGAAAATTCAAAGAAAAATCTATTAAAGCAGGCTGGTATTCTTGCGATAGCTGGTATTATCTCAAGAGTTATCGGCCTGTTATATGGTAGTCCACTGGCAGCAATAATAGGAGATGAAGGAAATGGCTATTATGGAGCTGCTTATAATGTTTATACCATTATTCTTTTAATATCTGCATATAGCATTCCATCTGCTATGTCCAAGATTATCTCAGGTAAACTCGCGGTAAAAGAGTATAGGAACGCACACAGGATCTTTAAATGCGCTCTTGTATATGTTTCAATCGTAGGCGGAATCGGAAGTTTCATTTTGTTCTTTGGAGCAGATATTCTGGCAACCGGTAATTCTGCGCTTGTTCTTAGATTTTTTGCCCCAACGATCTTCATATTTGGCTTCCTTGGTGTCCTTAGAGGCTATTTCCAGGCCCACAGGACAATGGTTCCAACATCCATATCTCAGCTTATCGAGCAGATCCTCAACGCTATAGTCAGCGTCGGTGGAGCCCTTATTCTTACTAATATTGCAGGCAATGAAGATACTACCAAAAGAGCTGTCTATGGAGCCATTGGTAGTGCCATCGGTACAGGTTCAGGAGTTGTCATAGCTCTTTTGTTCATGTACTTTGTATACTGTGTTAACAGAAAAGGAATTCATAGGAGAGTAAATGCAGATACCCATGAAGATATGCCATCCTCTGAGATATTCAGGATGATCCTCATGATCGTTACACCTTTCATTATCAGTACTGCGATCTACAATCTTTCTTCATACCTGAATAATGTTTTCTTTAACAGGATCCTCATGCATGTGAGAAATATTGATGAGCAGAAGGTTGCAACGATGTATGGAATCTTCATTAGAAAGTCCATGCTCATTACAAATATTCCTATAGCTTTTGCCAGCGCAGCAGCTTCTGCTATGATGCCAGAGCTCTCAGCAGCATTTTCAAAGGGAGATAAAGCTGAAGTTAGAGATATTGTCTCAAGGGTTCTTCGAGTGATCTACATGATCTCAGCACCATGTGCTGTTGGTCTTTTTGCCCTTGCAAGACCAGTAGTTACAATTCTGTTCCCACAGAAGTCTTCTATAGGAGAGGCTTCAATGCTACTTATGGTTCTGGCTGTGACAGTGATCTTTTATTCAATATCAACTGTAACAAACGCAGTACTTCAAGGAATTGGTCAGCTTATTGCACCTGTTATCAATGCAGCACTTTCACTTGTTGCTCAGGCAGCTATACTGGTGCCACTTCTCTTATACACTGATCTTAATGATATCGCACTTTGTATCGTGACAATCGTTTATTCACTTATGATGTGCGTACTCAATAATGTTGTAATGAAAAAGCATATTCGTGTTCGAAACGACTTCAAAAAGGCGTACCTTCTTCCAACAATTTCAGCAGTAGTCATGGGCGGCGTAGCTTTTGGAGTATACAAGCTCTTTGAGATGCTGCTTGGTCTGTTTGTTCCTAGCTGGTACTTCGTGAATCTCTTTGCAACTATGTTTGCCGTTGCCGCTGCAATTCCAGCCTACTTCGTAGTGCTCATCAAGTCAGGCGGCGCAACAGAGGATGATATCAAGCGTTTCCCTAAGGGGACAGCAATCGTGAGGTTGCTCAAGAAGTTTAGGGTGATGTGAGAGTGCATGTTGCCCTTTTGGTCCTAGGGGACGGGGTTAGTGGACCATTTTTTGAGCCTTAGGGACGGAGGTTAGGGCTCATTTCATTTTATGGCCCCTTGTCTTTGTAAATGAAGGCAATATGACAACATTTCTCTTAATTCTTTACCCTTTTGGCCTATTTTAGCCCCTTTTTGCAAGTTTTATTTTCAATAGCGAGGCGTTTTTGAAAATCCTTTACCCCTAATCACGAGTTTAGGGGTAAAAAACGAATTCTTAAGCAATCTTAAGAATTTCCTACAATAAATCTTAAGATTTATCTGCTACACTTATTTTTGTGCTCATTCAGAGCGAAATGCAACTTTCTGTTGCAAAGGCGATTTATGCCGACAATCCCATATTCTGCTACAAAAGAGTTAGTTGTTGATAAAAAAAGGCGGTGATATAATTACAATGACTGAAAGCGAAAAACAGCGACTGGACTGGCATTCCGGATTTGAAGGTGGATTGATGCTGAGTTTACGCGCTTATGCAAAAGATATTGAGGTGGAGCGTGAACATCCTCTTTCAAGCGAGCCCCTCAGAATTGACTATCTAGTTATCAAGAAGCGCCACGATGTTTATGTTGATAATGCAATTGGCCGAGATTACAGGACTTACAATATCATTGAGTACAAGAACCCAAATGATGAGCTCAATGTTGATGTTTTGTGGAAGGTGATTGGGTATACTTGTATTTTCAAAAGTCTTGGAAAGACGGTCGATGAGATCAAAGCAAGCGAGATAACAATATCGATATTCAGAGCGGCCAAGCCAGTTAAGTTATTTAAGTATTTAAGAGAAAAAGGTGTGAGAGTCGAAGAGCAGGACCCTGGTGTATACAAGGTTTACGGAATGATAGACATTCCGATATCTATTGTTGTCATCAGTGAGCTCAGAGATTCAAGTTTAAAAGCTTTGTCTGTCATGAGAAAGAAGGCAGATGAAGAAACAGTAAGACAGTTTCTTGAAGAGGCAAGTAAATACACTGAGCCTGGAGACAAGCGTTTTGCTGACGCGGTGCTACAGATCAGTACCATGAGCAACAAGGAACTGTATGACAAGCTGAAAGGAGATACTAGTATGTGTGAAGCATTGAGAGAACTTATGGCTGATGAACTTAAGGATGCCGAGAACAAAGGTGTTGAACTGGGTATAGAAAAGGGAATAGTACAGGGTATAGAGCAAGGAATAGAACAAGGTATAGAACAGAGAGACTTTGATAAGATTTCTGACATGCTCAGAAGAGGAAAAAAGCCAGAAGAGATCGCGGAGTTCTGCGATTATCCTTTACAGCAAGTTTTAGATGTTCAGAGTAAGCTTAAGAAGTAACTGAGCCTGGAGACAAGCGTTTTGCTGACGCGGTGCTACAGATCAGTACCATGAGCAACAAGGAACTGTATGACAAGCTGAAAGGAGATACTAGTATGTGTGAAGCATTGAGAGAACTTATGGCTGATGAACTTAAGGATGCCGAGAACAAAGGTGTTGAATTGGGTATAGAGCAAGGAATAGAGCAAGGAATAGAGCAAAGAGACTTTGACAAGATTTCCGATATGCTTCGCAGAGGTAAAAAGCCAGAAGAAATTGCTGAGTTTTGCAATTATCCTTTGCAGCAAGTTTTAGATATTCAGAGTAAATTAAATAATCCAAATGGGTAAAGATATTGACAAAAAAGGCGACAAAACTGTTGCAAAGAATAAAGAGGCTTCTACCATCTTGGTAGAAGCCTTTTTACATTACATTGCTCCAAGTAAAAAATGAGCCCTAACCTCCGTCCCTAGGGCTCAAAAAATGGTCCACTAACCCCGTCCCCTAGGTCCATTCCGGAAGTCAACCTTAGCAGCAGTAGCCGATGAGAAGCTTCAGCGTATTCTCTGCGCCGTCGCGGTGGCTGCGTTCGTAGCCGTGGGAAGCATAAACACCTGCGCCGATGAGACCGTGGCGAAGGTCATTGCCGGAGCGGAGAGTAGCTTCAACGTCGCTGCCGTAATGAGGGTAAATGTCTACAGCGTAGTCAGCACCTGTGTCCTTGGCGGCCTTCATAAGAGCCTGAACGATAGGATAGCTGTAAGGGCCGCCGCTGTCCTTGGCGCAGATAGAAACCTGACGCTCTGTGCAGGTAAGACCATCACCAACACAACCCATGTCAACTGAGATAGCTTCTGTGCAGCCTTCAGGAACTGAGCCGCATCCGCCGTGTCCAACTTCCTCAAATACAGTAATATGAGCATAAAGAGCTCTCTTAGGAGTGATCTCGTTCTCCTTGATATACTTAGCAAGACCAAGAAGGATTCCTACGCTAAGCTTGTCGTCAAGGAAACGAGACTTGATGTAGCCAGACTTGGTAACGCGAACATTAGGCTCAAAGCAAACAATGTCGCCAACAGAGATACCGAGCTTTTCAACATCTTCCTTAGAATTAACATCCTCATCAAGGACAACCTCGCAGCTCTCCCAAGTTCTCTTGGTATCATCGTAGTCGCCATTCACATGGATAGAAGCGTTGTTTAGCTGGAAAGTACCCTCATAGATGCCATTAAACTTAGTAACAACGCGGACATTCTCAGTCTCAGCATTGTTAGGGTTCATTCCACCAAGATTTGTAAGCTTTAGACGACCATTTGACTTGATAGTAGCAACCATGCCTCCCAGAGTATCAGTGTGAGCCTCAAGTAAAAGACCATTTTTCTTGTCCTTACCTGTAAGATCAACAATAACGCCTCCCTTGTTAGTGAGAGTAGCCTTAAAACCAAGCTTTTCAAATTCCTTCTTGACCCAAGCTGCAGCCTCCTCAGTGTAGCCGGTAGGAGAGTCAATGTTTAGAAGATCTGAAGTTTCTTTGACAATAAAATCAGTATACTTTTTAAGATTCAATTTTTTCATTTGTTTTCTCCTTCATTTATAAGTCTAAGTCCCGAAATGTCAGGAGCTATAGCCATAGAATAATTAGTGTAATATACAACAAAACCAGGCTTGGCGCCGTTTGGCTTCTTGACATCCTTGCGTTTAAGATAGTCAATCTCAACCTTTTCCTGGTTCTTGCCCTTTGAATAGTAGGCAGCAAGAGCCGCAGCCTCCTCGAAGGCTCTGTCAGGCACCTCCTTACCCCCTGTTAAAAGAACTACGTGTGACCCTGCAATCTTCTTGGAGTGGAACCACCAGTCACCACCGTTAGCCATCTTGAAAGTAAGCTCATCATTCTGAAGATTGTTTTTACCCACATATATGTCAAAACCATCAGAGCTCACATAGTGTAAAGGTTTTGAAGTAACCTTGTCCCTTCGTCCCTTCTTGCCATTATAGTGAGCCTTAAGATATCCGCTATCTACAAGTTCCTGCCTTATCTGAGCAAGGTCAGCTTCATTTTCTGCAATCTCAAGAGCAGACTCTATTGATTCAAGCTGTGAAACCGCCTCCGAAACTTCTTTGATCTGTTCATCAAGTGCCTCAGCGGTGCGCTTAAGCTTGGTATATTTGTCAAAATACTTCTTGGCGTTCTGATTGGGTGAAAGAGTAGGATCAAGAGGAATCGTCACATCTTCCCCGGTGTTGTAGTCATTCACTTTGATAGACTTGTCACCCTCCTTGGCGCTGTAACCATAAACAGTAAGAAGTTCGCCGTAAACCCTGTATTTGTCCTTCTTTTCGCTGTCAGCAAGCTGCTTGGTCTGAAGGTCAAGCTTACGGACATTACGCTCAAGGGCAGTCTGGACGATCTTACGAAGGTCAACAGACTTCTGACGGATCCTAGTAGCCACGTCCTTTTCAGCATAATACTGCAAGATCAACTCAGATATATCACCCACTTCCACACACTCAAACCTACCAGAAACTCCTCCCACAGCATCAACAGAAGCATCAACAGAAGCATCAACAGAACCATCAACAGAAGCCTCACCAGAACCTCCATATATCTTTAGAGGAATAGAAGAGTATTCTTTAGGAACTCCCTCTTCATATATTATCTGAGGCACAAACTCTCCATTCCTTACAATACTCATAACCTCATCAAAAGCCTTGTAAACCGCAATAGCCTCCGCCGTCTCAAGCGAGATAGCAGATTTATCCGCATCAACACCTGCTCTGTAGCAGATCTCCTGGGAGGTAATAGGACTAAGGCCAGTATATGAACCATAAATAGCTTTAAACAAAGGCATACCCTTACTCAGAACGCAGGATGAAAACTCATCTGCAGAAGTCTCAAGAGGATTGCACTTGTCCTGACTTGGAATAAAGTACTTCCTGCCAGGCAAAACCTCACGGATAGAACTCACAGAAGCAGGGATATGCTTGATAGAGTCAATGATCACATCCTCCTCATCAGTAAATATGATGTTACTGTACTTGCCCATGATCTCGATGATAAGAGTCTTGTGACGAAGATCCCCCATTTCATCAAGGTGCTCAACCTCCATCCTGATGACTCTCTCAAGACCCCCAGGCTGTGTCACAGACACAATGCGGCCATTTTGTATGTGTTTACGAAGAAGCATGCAGAAATTAGGCGCAGTCATAGGTGAGTTCTTGTTGTCATCAGTCATGTACACCAGAGGAAGAGTAGCATCAGAAGACAGCACAAGCCTCTTTTGCTTGATCCCATACTTGTCCGCATTTTCATAGGACAACTTAACGGTGATAACAAGCTCATCACTTTCTGGCTGAGCAATCTTATATATACGTCCACCCACAAGGTAGTCGCTTAAATCTTTGGTAAGATTTGCAATTGTAATTCCATCAAAAGCCATAATAAAAAACCTTTCTAAAATAGAACAGGAATACCGTAGAAATCCTATTCAATAAAAAACATATTCAGTATAGCATAGAATCAGCATATAAGCCCTAATTTAAGTTAAAAAATTCTTCTTGTAAACGCTTACATTTCTATGCTATAACTTATTATGAAAAATAACATTTGAAACAACAATGTAAGAGGTTACATTTTAAGGAGGATATAGCAATGGAACAATTAAACTATGATGTCTTATCAAGATCAGGCTACGAAGGCTTCATCCAGAAGGACGCTCCAGTCAAGGTGCTCCAGTTCGGCGAAGGCAATTTCCTTAGAGCCTTTGTAGATTACTTTTTTGACATCAGCAATGAGAAGGCAGGCTTTAACGGCAAGGTAGCCCTCGTGCAGCCAATCGCCCAGGGCCTTACAGACCTCATCAACAAGCAGGAAGGTCTTTATACTCTATACCTTCGTGGCAGCGAGAACGGTCAGAAGGTCGATATGAAAAGAGTCATCTCAGCCGTAGACTGTTGCCTCAACCCATACAACAAGAGTGACTACGACAAGATGATGGAGATCGCAGCAAGCGACGACCTTGATATCATCGCATCTAACACTACAGAAGCTGGTATTGCCTATGATCCAGCTTGCAATTTCACTGATACTCCAGCAAGTAGCTTCCCAGGTAAGCTCACTCAGGTCCTCTATACCAGATTTAAGGCTGGCAAGAAAGGCGTAGTAGTTCTTTCCTGCGAGCTTATTGATAATAATGGAAAAGAGCTCCTTAAGTGCGTAAATCAATATATTGACCAGTGGAAACTCGGAGACGACTTCAAGACATGGGTGAACACAGAAAATATCTTTTGCTCAACCCTTGTAGATAGGATCGTTCCAGGTAGGATCCGCGACGAAAAGGAAGTAGCAAAGCTAGAAGAAGCAAACGGCTACCACGATGAACTCATCGATGTAGGCGAGATCTTTGGCGTTTGGATAATTGAAGGCCCACAGGAACTTGAAGATAGACTCCCATTTAAAAAAGCCGGCGTAAACGTCCACGTAGTTCCAGACGTTATGCCATACAAGCACAGAAAGGTTAGGATCCTTAACGGCGCTCACACAGGCTTTGTCCTTGGAGCATACCTTGCTGGCTTTGATATCGTAAGAGACTGTATGCACAATGAGACAGTATCAGGCTTCATGAACAAGATGTTAAACGAAGAAGTTATCCCAACCCTCGTAGATCACCTTGATGAGAACGACCTCAATAACTTCGCTGCAGCAGTTAAGGATAGATTCAATAACCCATTCGTAAACCACGAGCTCATGTCAATTTCCCTTAACTCAACAAGTAAGTGGAAAGCACGCAACATGCCATCATTCCTGCAGTACATTGACAAGAATCATAAACTCCCAACTTGCCTTACAATGTCTCTTGCAGCTTATATCGCATTTTATTCAAATGATGTTCAGGAGCTCACTGAGGCTGGCCTTGTATGTAAGAGACCAAAAGGCAACACCTATACAGTAAGCGATGATAGATGGGCTCTTGAGTTCTACTATGAACACAGAAATGATTCGGATAAAGAGCTTGTGGCAGCAGTACTTGGTAATGAAAAGATGTGGGATCAGGACCTTAACAAGATCGAAGGTCTCACAGAGAAAGTAACAGAAAACTTACATCTCATCAGAACAGAAGGCGCCGAAAAAGCTTACGCTTCCTGCCTATAAAATTCCATGCTATAATATTGCCTGTTGCGATTAAAAATAGATGAGGTAAATAATGAGTATTTTAAACGTTGAACACTTAACTCACGGTTTTGGTGATAGAGCAATATTTGATGATGTGTCTTTTAGACTGTTAAAAGGCGAACATATCGGCCTAGTAGGAGCTAACGGCGAAGGTAAGTCAACCTTTATGAATATCATAATAGGTAAGCTCATGCCAGATGCCGGCAAGATCGAGTGGGCCAAGAATGTAAAGGTAGGCTATCTTGATCAGCACGCAGTCCTCCATGAAGGCATGACCATCAGGGACGTGCTGGCCTCAGCCTACGAGCCACTTTATGACATGGAGCGCAGGATGAACGAGATCTGCGACGCCATGGGTGAAGCTGATGAAAAGACCCTTGAAGAGTACATGGAAGAGCTTGGAACCATTCAGGACCTTCTCACTAACCACGACTTCTACCTTATAGATTCCAAGATAGAAGAAGTTTCAAGAGCACTGGGCTTTTTGGACCTTGGTCTTGATAGAGATGTTACAGAGCTTTCCGGAGGTCAGAGGACCAAGATCCTCCTTGCTAAGCTTCTTTTGGAAAAGCCTGATATCCTGCTCCTTGACGAGCCTACCAACTACTTGGATGCAGAGCACATCGTATGGCTCACCAGATACCTTCAGGAATATGAGAACGCTTTTATCCTCATATCCCATGACATTCCATTCCTCAATAGCGTAGTCAACATCATCTACCACATGGATGGCCAGACTCATACCCTTGAGAGATATGTTGGTGACTACGACAAGTTCATGGAAGTCTATGAGATGAAAAAAGCTCAGAGAGAAGCGGCATATAATAGACAGCAGCAGGAGATTGCTGAACTCAAGGACTTCGTTGCAAGAAATAAGGCCCGCGTTGCCACCAGAAACATGGCAATGGCAAGGCAAAAGAAACTAGACAGTATGGACCTTATCGAGAAGGTTCAGGAAAAGCCAAAGCCAGAGTTTAATTTCAAAGTTGCCAAAACTCCAGGCAAGATGATCTTTGAGACAAAAGACCTTGTGATAGGCTATGATGAACCACTTTCTTCTCCACTTAATATCAACATGGAGAGAAATTCAAGGATAGTCCTTGTGGGTGCTAACGGTATCGGTAAGACAACACTCCTTAAGAGCATCCTGGGCCTCATCCCAGCAATCAGCGGCTCCGTAGAACTTGGAGAAAACGTAGAGATCGGTTATTTCCAGCAGGAGATGGACCCTAACATAGAGACAACCTGTATGGAAGAAATCTGGCAGGAATTCCCAGGTTTCTCTCAGTATGAAGTCCGCTCAGCCCTTGCTAAGTGCGGCCTCACAACCAAGCACATCGAAAGTAAGTGTAAAGTCTTATCAGGCGGCGAGCAAGCAAAGGTGCGCCTCTGCAAGCTCATCAACCGTGAGTCAAATCTCTTAGTTCTTGACGAGCCAACAAACCACCTAGACGTAGATGCCAAGGACGAACTCAAAAGAGCCCTCAAAGAATATAAGGGCAGCATCCTCATGGTATGCCATGAACCAGATTTCTATGAGGATATCGCTACAGAGATTGTGGATTGTTCTAAGTGGACAACGAGAATTTAGAAATATAGAATACATAAAAAGGCACTATTCTTCATAGAGAGTAGTGCCTTTTCAATGCATTAGTTTAAGTTTCTATAGGCTGTTACAATGTCTTTAATTGCCTGCTTGTCTTCTTCGGTAATTGTCATATCATAATACTTATTATTACCTTTAAATCGAATAATAGTTTCTTTGGATTTTATGATTTTATCTAATATTTTTATATCTGTATCTTCTAATGGGCAAAAATCATAATTTTCCACCACTTTAGCTCGTCCATCAACATCTGTATCAGTTGAATCGAATAAATCGATTTTCATTTCATATCTTTCTTCATCGATAGCAAAAATTAGAGTATCCCAAAATACCCAATCATTTCCATAGTAGTTAGCCTTTAGGTGTAGCGTTCCTACACCATTTTTTACTGAAATATAAGGAAGTACAAAACTTCTTATGTTAGTGTATTCTGGATATGAGGCAGGTTTGTAAAAAGTGGTTTGTGATATTTTGTCTTCTTGCGAAGTCAGTGGTGCTAAAGCAACAGTAGTATTAGCTTCTTTTGTGATTTTTGTGTTCTTTATTATTTTTTCATAGTTTGATGCATATTCAGAAGTATTCGAATCATTGGTTTGCATGAGTATAGTTATAAATGTATTTAATTCTTTAATACCTATAGTTCCTATGTAAGTGTAGGAATCAATAGAATCATCACTTGAACTTTTTATAGTACATGTATGAGCTAAACCAAGTCCTTTTTCTAGATTTTTATCTTCTAGTATTTCATAATTATCTATTTTTTTTGCCATTCCATCAATTATTGATTTTGTTGCTGTATCAAAGTATGACACATATTTTGAATCACTAAGCTTTGTGGTGTCCATTTTGTCATCTTTTAAATACTGAATTATGAGTATACCATCTGATGATATATATCTTAAATTTTCGGAATTCTCTTTTGTTTCTTTTGAAAATAACCCAAATGACTTAGGTATATTTAGAATTATGCCTCCAACTTCACATGTGGATGATTCAGCATAAAGAGGTGTTTCATGATAATCAACTGAAAAATCAATATCTGATCTTGTCAGAGATTTTTCTCCTAAAGATGAGGAAAATGTTAATACACCGTTGTTATAGTTGAAAACCTTTTCATCATCTTGTGAATGATATGGACATTTTTTACTTTCATTTTCGTTCCTATAGGATGTCCATGAAAATGAGTCACTATTGACTTCGGTTTCATATGTTCCAATCCAAAAAGGAGTTCGAATATATGAATTATCACTTACCCAAAAGACAGTGATTTCTGAGTCGGAAATAAAAGCAGCCATACCCGATAAACCTTCTGATACAGAATCTTCACACCAACTTCCTGTTAAGTCCCAAATATCTTTTTGCGGTTGAACTGCCTCGGATGATGCAGAGTTAGATACTAATGCATTTGAAGGTGAGCTGTCAGAAGGAATATTACCTAACAGAATTTGATCACATTCGTTAGTAGTCCAATGAGTCGCAATATCAGATACTTTATTATATTTTTCATTAGTCCATTTAAGTGGATTATCACACTGAAAATACAAAAGAGAAACATTGTTATTTGAAATATTTGCATATATTTCAGCGTCTTTAGAAAACATCCATATTATTTTGTTGTTTTCATAGCGCCACTTGTGGTTAGTGGTACACTCTGAATAATCAGGCTGATAATAATAATCTGCAGTTCCATCTCCAAAAAACGTTAGTACACTTTTATTTTCTCCGACATATGTACCAACGACATATTCTGGAAGTGCTATGGAAGCTTCTTCTTGAGATGAAGTTGTTTCATTTGTAGAAGTGGTTTTATTCGAATATGAAGTTCTAAAAATATGAGGTAAAAGAATAATAAGGAGAAGGAGGACAGCTACAATGATTGCGTATAAGAAATTTTTTTTTGGAATCTTCAGATTTGCTTTTTCTGTGTCAGTTAGTTGTTTTTGATAATTTATTTTTTTGTTATTCTGAACTTTATTAGTATGGATAGAAGTAACACTTGCCCCACAAGAAGAACAGAATTTAGCATTTTCTTCAAGTTTAGCTCCACATTTACTACAATAGTTTTGAGACGTTATTACTTTTGCCCCACATTCTTTGCAAAATGAAACACCATTTTCTAGTTCAGTTCCACACTTACTACATTTCATATACATTTCCTCGCTTTTTATTTATGTTTAAAAATGACACCAATGCATATAGTTTAAGAATGATTTTATGTACTAATTATATTACTGTAAATTTAGCAATGACTTTATCTTGTTTTTAATTTCATCATCCACAAATCTGTATTTTTCTATAACCTTGATTTCTTCATCTGTAACTCGAACACTGCTATTTTTGCCGTTCTCACGAACTCTAGCATCAATTTCATAAACTGTCATGGATGGATTAATGTCTGCTTCAAGTAATTCTTGCTTACTCCATGCTGACATTTTCTCTAGTTGTGATGAACTATAATCCATAAAATCGTAATCTAATTCAAATTCTTTTGTTTGTGGATTGAAAATGTAAAAATGTCTAGCTAATTTCCTCATTAACTGAACATTTCCATGCTTATATCCAAGTATTCCTTCCGCAAACTCATCAATGTTTTGATATGCGCTAAAACATTCGAGTTCATATTCTTTTAGTAGGTCTATCATTATAAAGTCAGGTATAAAATCTAGCACATTATGAAATCCGTCGTTAATATCTATTAAATGATTTTTACGAGTTTCATAATCGTTCATTGAAGCAACTAGGTTATTACGCTTCAATTCATCTTTCATATTTTGAGTTAGTTCTTTTTCATAGTTCATCTACGTTCCTCATTGTTAAAGATGCACCAGTTAGTTTCTGTTTAGCCCCCATGATGTCTTTAGTGTGCACAGTTTTTGTTTCCATACTTTTTCAGCTTCTAATGTAGCTTGTATATCTTTTTCATTGATACCAGTTTTATGGATGACTTCTAAGATGCTATATTGGAAGTTTAGGTATGCTTTTGGATTTTCTTTTAGATATTCAACTACGCCTTTATTTCCTTCCTCATCTGTTTTAGAGCCACCACCGGTTCCGTTGGTGTTTGCATAAGTTAACCAGCGACCAAATAATCCATCCTTTCCATAAGCAGATCCTACATAGTATTTTCCGGTTTGTGAGTCTACAACAAGATAGATTGCATAGACTTCTTTTAAAGCGTTAGCAATTTCTTCATACTGATCAGAATGTGTCAGGTATTCTTGCATTGTAGTAAAATCCCATACAACGCGATTATATCCTGGAAAAACATGCTTACTATCAGGATAGATGGAAACGACAGTTTTCTTTTGAAGTGCAGCAAGAGAGTACTGCACATATCCAATTGTTCCAGCTCCCCAATCGATAACAAGACGATCAATAAGGTCTTTCATATAATCGGATAATTCCATTTTAAAATATATGTGTCCTGGTCTATCGTAATAATCCTGATTTGGGAATGATGGAAGTCTTTCAACTTTTGAAGCAGGATATAGTCCTACAATTTCAAAGCATCCAACAAAACGTGAATGCGTTTTGCCATCTGCTATAAAAGATAAGATGTATTTCTTATTTTTGAAGAAGTCTGCTGTTGGCTGAATGCTTTGATATTCATAGAAGTTAGAACGGTCATTTTTATCCCAGATAGTGGAAGTTTCTTTTTTATTAAAAGAGTGTCTAATGACTAAAAGATTGTCTAGTGGTATACCAGCTGCATTTATTAGATCTACAAGATTGAGTGATGACATACTATTAGTTTTCCTTTTTGTACTATATGTTTTATTATAACATAACTTGTGAATTTATAGTTTAATCAAGTCTCATGAAATATGTATCTGTAAGAGTCCGCATCATGAACTATCCGGATTATAGTCTTTATTTTTGTAGTAGAATAGAATTGTAGTTTTAAAGGGGAGAGAACCGTTCTGTTTGATTTGGGTGATGTACTTATGAATAGATATAAAGAATGTGTCAGTTCCATTGAGCGCCTTATGAAAGAATGGAATTGGGAAGAAAATGAAAAAAGAGGACTCGATCCTAACAAGTTGACTCTGGGAAGCGGAAAAAAAGCCAATTGGATTTGTACTAAAGGGCATAATTGGGATGCGGATATATGTCATCGAGTTGGAAGAGGTTCTAACTGCCCCTACTGTGCAAATAAGAAGGCGTGGCCTGGATATAATGATCTGAAGTCACAACGACCTGATTTAATGTCTGAGTGGGATTTTGACACAAATACAATTGATCCATCTACTGTTGTATTACAATCTAACAAACGTGTTAATTGGATTTGCCCCAAAGGTCATCACTATACTAAGGCTATCTACCTTCGAGTAGCTGGACAGGGGTGTATAATTTGTTCACGAGGATTAGCTACATCTTTTCCAGAGCAATGTTTTTTCTATTATACAAAAAAGGTATATCCGGATGCAGTAAATAGCTACAAAGCTATATTTGATAATCAGATGGAATTAGACATTTTCATTCCATCTATCAATACAGGAATTGAATACGATGGCATCTTTTGGCATGACAAGAAAGACAAAGATGTGCTGGCAAGAGAGGAAAGAAAATACAAAATTTGCAAGGAACACAATATTCGCCTCTTTCGTATTAAAGAGGGAGATTTTAAAGGATTTACTGATACTTCTGATAGAACTTGGTATATTCCCAGAAAATGTGATAATAAGCTATTGAACATGTATATAACTGAATACCTTAAGTTTTTGATTATGGGAGGAGCTAGATTACCAGTAGTAGATATTGATAAAGACAAGGCTGAAATTTTGGAATACAAGACCCTACGGCTGGAGGATTCACTGGATTATCTTTATCCTGAAGTTGCAAAAGAATGGCATCCAACAAAAAATGGAAAGTTGACTCCGGATTTATTTACTCCGGGAAGTCCAGAAAAGGTATGGTGGCTATGCTCGAAATGTGGGAATGAGTGGAGAGCTCCGATAGCTAACAGATCTAAGGGACATGGCTGTAATGAATGCGCAAATCCGGTCAGGATGAAAACAAGAAAGCAGAATATTTTAGCAAAGCGGGAAAGCATAGATAAAGAAATATGCTTACTTGATTGGGATTATCAATTAAATGAACATGGTCCGGAGTATTATACAAATGGTAGTGGAGAGGTGGTTACCTGGCGTTGTCATGTGTGTGGATATAGGTGGGAAACAGCAATATGTAATCGGACAAGAGATTACAAAAATGGTTGTCCTTTTTGCTCTGGAAAGATTATTATCCGTGGATTCAATGACTTACTTACTGTACGACCGGAGCTAGAGTTAGATTGGGACTATAAGAGTAATAAAGATATCGATCCTACCAAAATTGGAGTAGGCTGCCATGATAGTGTATCCTGGGTATGCCATAAATGTACATATAGATGGGATGCACAAGTTTATAATAGGGCGAATGGAAAAGGTTGTCCTTGCTGTTCTAATAGAGTTGTTGTTGCGGGTATAAATGATCTTGCGACTACTGACCCGGATATTGCAGCGGATTGGCATCCCACAAAGAATAGCCTAAAGCCAACAGAAGTAACACGTGGTCAGTCGACAATAATTAATTGGCGCTGTGCTATATGTGGAAATGAATGGCGGGATACACTGAATCATAGAAGTGGTGGTAGAGGTTGCAGAGTTTGTAAAAAGCTAAAGCAATAGTTTTGAGTAGAGAGCAGAAATATGGAGAAGAAGCTATTGTCAGAATTCTAAGAAATAACTATAAAATGTGATTAATTGAATCTTAATGATAATTTAATGGTTATTCCTATCACTTTACTTCATAATAAGGTCACGAGGTGAAGCCTATGAAGAAGATGAAAACAATCTTAATATTTTTATGTTCATTATTGCTTGTTAGTATCAGTAGTGTAACCGCTTATGCGTCATGCCCTATCTCAGAATCGAACGATGCCGATGCTTCAGCAGAAGCAGAGAAGTATTACAATATGATTCCAAGTTCACTTCGAGCTCAGTTTGAATCGGAAGGATGGGAAATTCTGATAAAAGATGTAGCTTCTGTCAATCTTGCAAGCGCTGCACTTGGTGGAACTGTCGGTGGCGGATATGTGGCAGGTTTTACACATTCATTATCGAGAATGATTATTCTTTCTAATACTGATGCGGGCGGAGCTATGAATCACGAATTTGGACATTACTTTGATTATTCTAAAGGAATGGCATCGGATAGTGCGCTATTTCAGGATATTTATGCGAATGAGAAGAGTTGCTTTGACGGTGGTAGCAATGACTATGCAATGTCAGATGCTGGCGAGTATTTTGCAGAAGCATTTAGAGAGTATGTAGAGTGTGCTGGTTATCTTAAAAGTACATGCCCAAGAACATATAGCTTTATTGATGGGTACATGATAGCCTATGGGGGCACAAGTACTAATGATGTTTACGATCTGACAAGATGCGAAAGCCATATTGTTGGAAAAGTGGCTAAGGCAGCAGCTGATGCTACAGCTCAAGCAGCAATTAGTGCCGCGCAGGCTATAATCGATTCAGGAGCGGATCTTGTTGGAGCAAATGCGCCAAAGCTGGATGGGTTCCTTGATGAATATAATGAACTGATTGATGGTATAAATAATGATCCAGAAGGCTATGCTCAGAAGAAGACGGATGAGTGGAAAGATTATTTAGAAAATATAGACTGGGATAAAAAGAAAGAAGATGTTAGAAAAGATGTCCACGAAAAAACGGATAAATTCAATAAAAAATTAGAGGATACTGAGTACTGGGAAAATAAAGGAAAAGAGCTAGGAAATACAATTAACAGTTGGTTTGGCGGTTGATGTGATTGCTTAAAAAATTTCATAGAATCTTATAAGGCACTTGCCATTGTGAGGCAGGTGTCTTTTTTTGTATGTTTCAAAAAATCTTGGATTTTCATATCTGGAATCCAGTTAGGAAGTTAGAAGTAATTCCTCAAAAAAGGGAAAAGTGTCTTACTCGAATCTAAATATTAGAAAAGAAAAATGCTTTTAAATTTTCGGTTTTGAGTAATGTAGGTAAGATGGTACAAACTGTAGTCAGATTATTTAACAGCGCCATTATCAAAATTACTGAGGTAAAGTGGATAATTGATTATTTGTATTTGTATATGTAAGGGTAACAGCTGACTTTTTAGTGGGGGATTTATAGGACATATGCTGCGTTACCCTAAAAACATAGGATTCTTGCGGACAAAAATATTACAAAATGTTATAATTAAATTTGGTGACTACCTTAGTTTTTGTTGATAATTTGTAATTAATTAAACAGATTATTGTAGGCACTAACTGTAATAAATTAGAAAGAGGATAATAAGTAATGATTACAGGTGAATTAAAGAATAAGATTGATAAGATATGGGAAACTTTCTGGACAGGTGGAATTACAAATCCATTAGATGTTATCGAACAGTTTACATATCTTTTATTTATTAAGCAGCTTGATGATGTAGAAACTAATAAAGAAAATGAAGCAAACTTCCTAGGAGTGCCTTATGAACCAATGTTTCCTGGAGACTGCCAGAAATATAGATGGAGCAAGTTCAAAAACCTTGGTTCAGCTGACGAAATGTATAGCCTTATGACTAATGGAGTGTTTCCATTTATTAAAAACCTTCATCAAGATGGTGATTCAGCATATTCTAAATACATGGGAGATGCTATCTTCAAGATTCCAACAGCTGCGATGCTTACTAAGATTGTAGATGGAATCGACCAGCTTGAGCTTGGCGACGAGGATACTAAGGGAGATCTTTATGAGTACCTTCTTTCTAAGGTTGCAACAGCTGGTACAAATGGTCAGTTTAGAACTCCTAGACACATTATTGAAATGATGGTTAAGCTTACAAAACCACAGCCAGATGACGTGATAATCGATCCAGCAATGGGATCAGCTGGTTTTCTTATTGCAGCGCAGAAATATCTTCGTGAGAATCATGCAGATATGTTCCTTGACGCCAAGAAGCGAGATCATTTCAATAACGATATGTTCTATGGTAACGACATGGATAGAACAATGCTTCGCATCGGTGCTATGAACATGCTTCTTCACGGTGTTGAGAATCCTAACATATCCTATCGTGATAGCTTGTCTGAACAGAATACTGATACAGAAAAATATACATTGGTACTTGCAAATCCACCTTTCAAGGGAAGTCTTGATTATGAAGCTGTATCTGCAGATCTTTTGAAAGTAACAAAGACTAAGAAAACAGAGCTTTTATTCCTTGCTTTATTCCTTAGAATACTTAAGAAGGGTGGACGTGCTGCAGTTATTGTACCTGATGGAGTTCTCTTTGGTTCAAGTAATGCTCACAAGCAGATTAGAAAAGAACTCATAGAAAACAACAAGCTTGATGCAGTTATATCAATGCCTAGTGGAGTGTTCAAACCATACGCTGGAGTATCTACAGCTATTCTAGTATTCACTAAGACTGGAAGTGGCGGAACAGATAAAGTTTGGTTCTATGATATGAAAGCTGATGGCTACAGCCTTGATGATAAGAGGCAGGAAATTTCTGATAATGATATTCCTGATATTATCAGCAGATTCAATAATCTTGATGCAGAAGCAGATAGAAAGAAAACTGACCAGAGCTTCTTTGTTCCAGTAGAGGATATAGTTGCTAATGATTATGATCTTTCAATCAACAAATATAAAGAAGTTGTCTATGAAAAGGTTGAGTATGAACCAACAGAAGTAATAATGAGTAAAATCGAAGCAATCGAGTCAGAAATTCAGACTGAGTTTGCAGAGTTAAAGAAATTATTAGAAGAAAAATAAATTGAGATTTGTAGGGATGATAGATGGAAAAAATAAAGTTAGGCGACTTATGTAAGCCGAGTGCTGGACAGATAAAAGAAGATGAAGATACGCTTATTGATTACATAGATATTTCTTCTGTGGATAATGAAACCAAGAAGGTTACAGGTTATCAGACAATCACATTTGGCGAAGCTCCAAGCAGAGCACGTAAGGCTGTAAAGCGGGGGAATATTTTGGTTTCGACAGTGAGACCGAATCTTAACGCGGTAGCTCTACTTGAAGAGGATACTCCTAATGTGTCTGTTGCTTCTACAGGCTTTTGCGTTTTAGAGAGTAAAGATGATGTGGATCCTAGATTTATATTAAATTTTTGCAAATCTAAGCCCTTTATAGATGATATGGTGTCTCAAGCCACAGGAGCAAGTTATCCTGCAGTTAGTGACAAGATTGTTAGATCCGCTCTTGTTCCAAAGTATTCATATCAAGAGCAGCAGCATATTAGCACTGTTCTTGAAAAATTGGCAGGAATAATAGATGACAGACGAATAGAATTGCAGCAATTAGACGACCTTATCAAAGCCCGATTTGTCGAGATGTTTGGAGATCCTGTTGAGAACCCAAAAGGTTATAGAGTAGATACTTTACAGGATCTGATTGATGCTGGAGATATTACGTATCATTTAGATGGAAACCATGGTGGGGATTATCCAAGAAGTGAGGAATTTGTTTCGGAAGGAGTTCCATATATAGGAGCAAATTGTATTTCAAATGGCGAAATAGATTTTTCATTAGCAAAGTATCTTACGGTAGAACGTGCAGGAAAGCTTAGAAAGGGAATTGCGCAAAATGAGGATGTCCTATTTGCGCATAATGCTACTGTTGGTCCCACTGTTGTGCTGCATACAACGGAACCCAAGGTGATATTGAGCACATCTCTAACAGCATATAGATGTAATAAAGAGAGTATAATGCCAGAATATCTTGCGACATATATGAAGAGTGATGGATTCGTGATGCAGTATTCTAGTGAAATGAAGCAGACTACAAGGAATCAGGTTCCCATCACAGCTCAGAAGAAGTATTTATTCTTGATTCCTCCTATGGAGGAGCAGAAAGCATTTTCTGAGTTTGTAAAACAAGTCGACAAATCAAAAGTTGTAGTGCAGAAGTCATTAGATGAGACACAGAAATTGTTTGATAGTTTAATGCAGGAGTATTTTGGATAAATATGAATAAAGTATTATCAGTACTTGGAATTATAATGGTAGCCATTGGTACAATTTGGAGTGTGTGGTCTGTATTAGTTACTGATATAGCCGAAATAGGAACAGCTTACAATGAGGATCATAAATCGGAAGCGTTTGAGTTGCAGAAGCGCCAAGTGATAAAAGGAATGCTTTTTATAGTGGTGGGAAGCATTTTTCAGATTATTGGGATACTATTGTAAATTTAGAATTTAAGAATACTATGGTAAAAATACAATGTGGTTGCAGGAGTGTTGGTATCTTTGAAAGGAGATGCCAACATGGAAGAAAAGTTAGCAACTGTTTTAAATGAGATGTCGGAATATTTATCATTGACGCAGATGAGAAAGTTACAAGAAGTAATGCTTCGTATTTTTTCATCAAATTCTACTTGCAGGAAAGAAATATCCAATGATAACTATCTCCAGATGTTTTTGGATGCAAAAACAATAGAGGGATGTTCTGATAGAACAATAAAATTCTATAAAACAACGATAGAAAAAATGTTGGCTATAGTTAGTGCACCTGTAAGAAAAATTACAACTGAAGATATGCGATGTTATCTCTCAGATTATCAAAAGATAAATAATTGCAGTAAGGTTACAGTAGATAATGTAAGAAGGAATATATCTAGCTTCTTTTCATGGCTTGAGGAAGAAAACTATATTCTGAAAAGTCCTATGAAAAGGATACATAAAATAAAAACTAATCAGCAAGTAAAAGAAATAATAACAGACGAGGATATTGAAAAACTTCGTGATAAGTGTAGATGTAATCGAGATCTTGCAATGATTGACTTGTTGTATTCTACTGGCATTCGTGTGGGAGAATTGGTTAATCTCGATAAAAAAGATATAGACTTTGAGGCAAGAGAGTGCGTTGTTTTTGGAAAAGGGGGAAAAGAACGCAGAGTTTACTTTGATGCGAAGGCAAAATTGCATTTACAAAAATACATTAGGAGTAGAAATGACGATAATGATGCTTTATTTGTCTCACTAGATGCTCCTCATAATAGGTTAAAGATTAGTGGAGTTGAGATTAGAATACGAACTTTGGGGAGAAGTATTAACCTTAATAGGATTCATCCGCATAAGTTTAGAAGAACAATGGCTACGAGAGCAATTGATAAAGGGATGCCGATAGAACAGGTACAAAAAATATTAGGACATTCTCAGATTGATACTACGATGCAATATGCGATGGTGAATCAGAATAATGTAAAGATTTCACATAGCAAATATATTAGCTAATGGTTGGGAGTAGGATGGAGAATACTAAAAAAAGATACAAAGAGCTATTTCGAGAATATATTTCCTCACATGATGTCGATGACATTTCAATGATGAATTATTTTCATAAACTCTTTGAAGAATGTGATGTTAAAAAAAATAAAAAATTTTATAGATATAGACCGTTTAATGAGTATACATTAACAGAGATAATCAATAAGAAAATATATATGTCAAAACTATCCGATTTTGATGATGTATATGAGGGACGTTACTTGATTGATGATAATGATATACAGCGAGGTGTTAATCGTGGATTAATCGACGTATGTAACGATTATTCGCAAAAACATATTAGAGTTACATGCTTTTCAACTGACAAAAAGAATATTCCTATGTGGTATTACTATGCTAATAAGCATACTGGAATTTGTGCTGAATATAAATTTGAAGATTTTAGTTTTCCTAAAAACGTAGTATTTTTGCCTGTGATATATCCTCTTCGACGAGAGGTAAGTGAATATAAATATATTCCAAATGTTAGACAGAGAGGATTTGGTGCTATAGTTAATTCATTGATAAAACAAAGGGCATGGAGCTTTGAAAATGAATGGAGAGCTATTAAATTAGATGAATCTTCAGATCCTATATATCTATCTTTAAAGATGAGTAAAATACACATAGGTGCAAATGCTTCAAAAGAATCAATAGATGTTATTAAAAATCTTATTGATAAAAATGGGTTAGATATTCAAATTGGAGAAATGACAATGACAGAGACAGGTATTGAATCCTTTAGTTTAGGAAGCATACCGCAAGAGTATAAAATTAAAATTTGATTTGTATTATTTCTGCAAATTGAGATTTGTAGGGATGATATGAAAACAACATTAGGAGATATTTTTGAGATAGGGTCTGGTGGAACCCCATCTAAGGCGCATCCAGAATACTATGGTGGAGAAATACCGTGGGTTAAGACAGGTGATTTAAAAGAAGAGTACTTATTTTCTGTTGAAGATTGTATTACGGAAGAGGGATTAAAGAATTCATCTGCAAAGATGTATGAGCCAGGGACAGTACTTATCGCTATGTATGGGGCTACTATAGGAGCCACTTCCATACTTAAACTTGATGCTTGTACAAACCAAGCGTGTGCAGCTTTTAAGCCAAGTAAAGATGTAAAACCAGAATATTTATACTACTTCCTTAGAAGTAAGAAGCAAAAATTTATTAGTGATGGTGTAGGTGGAGCACAGCCTAATATTTCAGCAGGTTACCTTAAGAAAGTACAGATAGATGTTCGTAACCTTGAAGAACAAGATCGTATTATCACTATTTTGGACGGTGTAAATAGTGTTATTCAAGAACGACAAAGAGAATTGGATTTACTGGATGAACTTATCAAAGCCCGATTTGTCGAGATGTTTGGTTTACCTTTTGGTAATGAGAAGTGGAATGTTAGTGAGTTGAAAGATTTATCGGAGTCAATGATTGATGGAAGTAATGTTGATCCTGACTATTATGAATCTGAAGGCGATGTATTGTTCTTGAGGATCCAAAATGTATGGCGGAATGAGTTTAGGTTGGATGATTCTGTTTATATTTCTCATGAGATAAATCATGAGCATTATTATGATACTTCACTTCATACGGGAGATTTGCTAATTACTAAAATTGGTAGGTACTATACAAAAGATAGCAGTTTGGGACGTGTTTCTGTTTATCGCGGAGAAAATGATTGCGCAAACTATAGTAATAATATTATGCGTGTACGTTTAATTGATTCGATGAATAGTGAGTTTGTAAATGCTTTGCTAAATCTTGATGATTACCAGAGTTTTATTAAACGGACAAGTAAAGGCGGTACTGATAAGAGGGCTTTGAGTAAGTCTTTGATAGGAGGGTATCCAATTATTATGCCGCCAAAAGAATTACAAGATGAATTTGTTTCATTTGTAAAACAAGTCGACAAATCAAAAGTTGTAGCTTAGAGAAAATAATACTAGTTTGAAAAGGAGTCATTTATGGAAACAAATTTTGATTACCTTTTAAAGAAAAAAGAATATGCAGATTTTGCCTTTCAGGCAGTAGAAGCAGAGAAAAGCATTGCTATTTCACCTGCAACTTGTGCGATTCTTTCTAGGAGAGCGTTAGAGCTTGCGGTTAGGTTCGTATATTCTTTTGATTCGGAATTAAAACTTCCATATCAGGATAATGTTTCAACTCTTATTCATGAGGATTCATTTAGAAGTATCATTGAACCTCGTATGTTTCCTATGCTCAAATATACAATTCATCTTGGAAATGTAGCAGTACATACAAATAGTGCAATTAAGCGAGATGAAGCTATCACATCTTTACGAGATCTATTTGAGTTTTGCGATTGGATAGATTACTCATATTCTTCCGAGTATGTAGAAAAGTCTTTTGACGAAACTATTCTTGCTACGGGAGAAGAGAAGCGCGTAAAGGCTGACGAACTTAAGATTCTTTATGAAGAGCTTAGTAGCAAAGACAAGAGACTTGCGGATGTTCTGAAAGAGAACGAAGAGCTTCGTAAGCAGATGTCTAACGCCAGAAAGACTAGAACAAAGACTAGAACCTTCAATTTAGATAAAATAAGTGAAGCTCAAACTAGAAAGCATTATATCGATGTAGCACTAGGTGAATCAGGATGGTTCATAGATAAGAACTGTACTATTGAGGAACCAGTTACTGGAATGCCAAATCCTTCTGGAACAGGTTTCGTTGATTATGTTCTCTGGGGCAAAGATAATCTTCCTTTAGCTGTTGTTGAAGCTAAGAAAGCATCTGTTGATCCGATTGTTGGAAGCCAGCAAGCTAAGCTATATGCAGATTGTCTTGAAAACAAGTACAATCAGAGACCGCTTATTTTCACAACTAATGGATTTGAATTCTATTACACTAATGATGTAATGAATTACCCTAAACGTGAAGTATCAGGTTTCTTTACACAAGAGGAATTGCAGCTTGAAGTGGATAGAAGAAAACAGCGAATATCTTTAGAAAAGATTGATATCAGTGATGATATTACAAATCGTCCATATCAGAAAGAGGCTGTAACTGCTGTTTGTGATGCAATAATGAAAAAGCATAGAAAAATGCTTATTGTACAGGCAACAGGTTCTGGAAAAACTCGAGTAAGTATCAGTATTGTGGATGTTCTCCGCAGGCACAATTATGTAAAAAACATACTATTCTTAGCAGATAGAACTGCATTAGTTAAACAGGCAAAGAATAATTACACAAATCTTTTGCCTGATTTGTCATGCTGTAATTTATTAGACAATAAAGATGATCCTGCTCAGTGTCGTATGATCTTTTCAACTTATCCAACAATGATGAATGCGATAGATGAAAAGAAAAATGAATATGGCGAGAGACTATTTGGACCAGGTCACTTTGACCTTATTATTTGTGATGAAGTACATAGATCAATTTACAAGAAATATCAAGAAATCTTTGAGTATTTCGATGCGATGCTTTTAGGAATGACAGCAACGCCTAAGGATGATATTGATAAAAATACCTATGGCATTTTTGACCTTGAAAGAGGCGTTCCTACCTTTGCTTATGAACTTGATAAGGCTGTTAAGGAAGGCTTTCTCGTAAACTATTCGACGCTCGAGTATAAGACTAAGATAATGGAAGATGGCATACACTATAATGAGCTTTCTGATGAAGAAAAAGAACAATATGAAGAAAAGTTTATGGATGATGATGGCAATATGCCAGAGGAAATATCGAGTGCTGCCGTTAATGCATGGCTGTTTAATGACGACACCATTGATACTGTTTTAAAAGAGCTTATTGAAAAAGGCCTCAAGATTGAAGGCGGAGATAAGCTTGGTAAAACCATTATTTTTGCAAAGAACTCTACTCATGCTCAATGTATAGTAAAACGTTTTAATACGCTCTTTCCTGAGTATGGTGGGGATTTTATTAAACAGATTGATTACAGTATTAAGTATTCAGATACTCTTATTGATGATTTTAGTACCAAAGATAAGATGCCGCAGATAGCTGTTTCTGTTGATATGCTTGATACCGGAATAGATATTCCGGAGATTCTTAATCTTGTGTTTTTCAAGAAGGTAAGAAGCTATGCAAAGTTCTGGCAGATGATTGGTCGTGGAACTAGACTTTGTAAGAATCTTTTAGGTGCTGGGAAAGATAAAGAAGGATTCTTGATTTTTGATTTCTGCAACAACTTTGAATTCTTTAGAGTAAATAAAAATGGTACAGAAGCTAAGATTCAAAGTAGCCTTTCTGAAAAAATCTATACAACAAAAGCGATGATCTGCAGGGAATTACAAGCAAGTCAATTTGAATCTGATGAAGAGTATGCAGGATATAGAGCGGAACTTGTAGATGAGATGATGGGAGCTGTTATTGAGCTGAACGATGATAGCTTCTTAGTAAAGAGGCATTATAGATATGTTGAAGCATATAGAAATCGAATGACTTGGAATATGCTTGAGACAGCGGAAATATCGGATATTAAAGAGCATATCGCACCTATAGTTAAGCCAAAGAAAGATGATGAACTTGCTAGAAGATTTGACTATTTGATGTACAGTATCGAGCTTGGATATTTACAGAGCAAGAATGTTCAGGCGCCGATAAATGTAGTTATAAGTGCAGCAAATGCACTTACTAGTAAATATGGTATTCCTCAAGTAAAGGCTCAGAAAGATACTATAGAAAAAGTACTAACTGATGATTTCTGGGAGAATACTAATATCTTAGAGCTAAATCAAGTAAGGGAAGCTTTACGTGATCTTATACAGTATCTTGATAAGTTAGTTCAGCCGATTGTTAATACGGATTTTGAGGATACTATTGTTGATTTGACTGAAGGTGACCCAATTTATGTCAGCAATGACCTTCAGAATTACAAGAAAAAAGTTGAGTTCTACCTGAAAGAGCATGAAGACAATATCTCAGTATATAAGTTGAGAAACAATAAAAAGCTCAATGCTTCTGACATGAAGGAATTAGAGAGAATCTTGTGGAGTGAGCTTGGCTCTAAAGAAGACTATATCAAGGAATATGGTGATACTCCAATAGGATTGCTGGTTCGCAAAATTGTCGGCGTAGATAGACAGGCGCTTAATGAAGCGTTTAGTAAATTCTTATCAGATGAGCATCTTAATGTTAATCAGATAAGATTCGTGAATCTTATAATTGACTACATTGTTGCTAACGGAAACATTGAAGATAACGCAGTCCTTATGGAAGAGCCATTCAAATCTCTTGGAAGCATTACTGTATTATTCAAGGATGATTTAGGAAAAGCAAAAGAGATAATGGGCGTTATCGCAGACATTAAGACTAACTCAGAGATGATGGCATAAAAAATTTATTATTTTTGATTTTGAATTTAAAGCAGGAGGAGTAAATGGCTAGGGGTGTTATATATGTAATGACAAGTGTAGTAAATGGGCTCATTAAAATTGGGAAAACCCAGACTACACAATATGAGAACAGAATGTATAATCTTGAAAACAATGGTTACAAAAATATTACGGGACTAAAGCGCAGATTTGCTATTGAAGTAGAAGAATACGATGAAAAAGAAGTATTATTGCATAATTTATTTGAAAAATCTCGTGTATCTGGTACTGAGTTATTTGCGCTTGATGTAGACCTAGTTATTCAGTTGCTATTAGCTTTTGATGGAAAGCAAATTTATCCTAAAGTAGAAGAACTGACTAAAGAAGAATTGTTTGTGGAAGCTACAGGAATTTTGGAAAATAAGGAAATACCTGATGGAGTATATTATTATTCGAAAAAAATAAAGAGATATGGAAATAAAACTGTTCATGCATCTATGAAGGTAAAAAATGGAACTATTACAGTATTGAAAAATAGTGAAGTGTGCCCAATTGAAGGTACTGGTTGTAGACCAGGAATAATTAAACGCAGAAAATTAGCAAATATCAAAAATGACATATTAAGACGAGACGAAGTGTTTAGTACTGTAAGCAATGCTGCTTGTTTTATATCAGGTGGACCTAGTAATGGTTGGGTTGACTGGAAAACTGAATCTGGGAAAACAATTGATTCATTCAGGAAAAAATAATTTGCTAGAAAGTTGATTTTTTAATGAAATTTTATTGGAATATAATTGACAAGCATTTTTGTTTGGGATATTATTTTCAACTACAATATTTTAACTAACTAGGGGAGGCTTAGGGGATTAGTATGTCAAAAAGTAAGGGGTTATATGTAGACAGATCTACTTTAATAGAGCAGATTAAAGAGATTTGCGATGAAATGTGGAGTGAATGTAAGATTAGCGATATGTATCCTGTGGGGAACATGAACAGGATAGATATATGTGCGGATGGAAAGAAGGCTATTTTAAATTTTTTCTTCAAAGAAGATGGAACAACGATTCAAGCAGCAGGCGCGAATAAAGATATAGCGCAGTTAATAAAAGCAAAATTGGAGGAAAGGACTGAATATAAGGGGAATATCGAAAATACTACATGCTCATTCAAAAAATTGCCATATGAATGGGGGGATAAATTAATAAAGTATCTTACTAGCTGCCCTGGAATTAAGATAAGTGCTACGGAGATAGATAAGGCGCCTAAACATATTGAATATGATCTTTCTAGTAACTATGGAGATAAATTAGTAATAAACAGGTATAGCAATGGGACTCTTGTTTTACAAGGAAAGCCGGCTTATATTTTTGGCGAAGCAATTTCATTGCTCTCATATTGTAAATCAGTATCTGTAGAAGATGTGGTTTCAAGTGTTTCAAACATAAACAAAGTTGAGGTTAAGACAGGCGATGTTCATAATGAGCTTAAAGCCGTGTTAAAAAATTCGTATGATTATTTGGAACCGGCAATTATAAAAATGCTCTCTCCTGCAGTTGCAATGCGGAATGTATCAATAGACCTTGATGATTATTCATGTTTTGTATTTCCTGCTTTGCGTGCTTTGGAAGGATATATTAAGTGGCTGTTTCAAAAAAAAGGCGTTTATGTAGGGAATACTTTTAATGGCATTTTTTCAGGTTATAGTTTATGTCCGGCAGTTGCAACACAGATTAGTGATAGTGTTTTTCAAGCTGAGATTGAAAATCTATTCAAATATTACAAAGACAATAGACATATCCATTTCCATGCTTCACAAGTATTGGTTAGTACTAAACTAATAGAAAACAGAAATGAGGCCGATATCATTATAAATGAGGTTATAGAACGGATTGACTCTTCGTACATAAAAATGGGAATTTAATAATTTCCAGAAAGGAGGTTTGTTATGAATGAGTTATATGAATTAGTAAAACTTAATAATGAACCCTACGATTTCTTAGTCATTGCCAAAACTTCTATAAATCCGCTTGATCAACTTGAGAATATAGAGAGAGATTTTGAAAATGAAAATGCTAAAGTTATTTTTGATCTTACACTGATTAATGGATTAAACACTAATAGGTATATATCCGGCGAGTGTATTAATGGCAAATTTGTATTAAGTAGTTTTATTGCCGTAAGTATAGTTGGAAACCAATTAAAAAATATTTGTGATAGATTTTTTATAAATAATAAAGATTTGGTAGATGGTAGTGTTTTATCAAGACATTTAAAATTTTTAATCAAAGAGAAAATGGTATAAAATGATTCTTAAACCAAATGTTTTTTTATTTTTATGAATGTTATTTAAGTGAAACTGGTATGGGTATCCATACCAGTTTTTTATATTAATACAATGCACTTCCGAAGGAGAAAAGAGATATCGTTCAAAGATAGCTCTTTTCCTATGTCACAGGGATTAGTATTAATGATATTATTTACTGTAAGGGCGGTAGCTCAATTTAATAAACATAACAAGGGGAAAGTATGGTTGGGAATTATCCAGTTGTAACATTATGCGGAAGCACCCGCTTCAAAGATGAATTCATGGAAGCTCAGAAGAGGCTTACATTGGAAGGTAATATAGTGATCAGCGTTGGTCTCTTTGGACATTCAGGAGACAGGGAAGTCTGGGAGAATATGGATGAAGGAACTCTCACCAAGACCAAGGAAATGCTTGATGATATGCACAAGCGCAAGATAGATATGGCTGATTCTATTTATGTTATCAATGTTGGTGGTTATATCGGTGACAGTACTAGGTCAGAGATTGAGTATGCCAAGAGCCATGGTAAGGAAGTGCGTTACCTGGAGAGTTAAAGGGGGATTAAATCATGAACTTTATTGGAAATCTAATTTGGATATTATGTGGTGGCTTATTAAGTGCCATTGGCTGGTGGATTGCCGGAGTATTTTGGTGTATCACAGTAGTGGGCATTCCTGTGGGGCTGCAATGCTTTAAGATGTCATCTTTATCACTTGATCCATTTGGAAAAGAGGTAGTAGATGAAGGCGGAGCAGTGTCTTTTTTACTGAATATCATATGGCTATTTGTTTCCGGACTAGAACTTGCTTTAGCTAATGTATTTATTGGATGTATTCTTTGCATACTATTATTGGAATACCTTTTGGGAAGCAGTTTTTCAAGATTGCGAGATTAGCTCTTTTCCCATTTGGGGCTAGAATTGTAAAAGTAAATTAACAAAGCTTGGAATATATAGCAGATGGGGAATTATGAGTGATAGAGCTAAAGAACTAGAGCGGGCAATATTTAACTGGTATCTTGAGGGAGACAATGCGGCGCCCGAACCGATTTTTAATGTAATAGCGGATGGCTATGAGTATGATCTGCAGATGATAGTCCCAATAGAAACTTCAGATGAAATGATAAAAATGATGGGTGATGACGGGAAATATTTTATACCTCTTTTTACAAGTAAGGATGAAGTAGATAAAGGGGAGCCGACTTCAACTATAAATCAGCCAATTAAGGTATTATTTGACGCTTTGGAAAATTGGATAGATTGTTTGGGCTTTATGATTAATCCATGGGGACAAAAGCTGGTTTTAGAAAAAAGCACTGTTCAAATGCTGAAGAGCTATGAAAGAAGAGCTCATATTTCCATTATTAGAGGAAGTGTGCTAGAACCTCATGTTTCGGCAATAGTAAATGCTGCAAATAACAGTTTGCTTGGTGGAGGTGGCGTTGATGGTGCCATCCATAGAGCCGCTGGTCCTGAGTTACTGGCTGAATGTAGAACACTTAACGGTTGTGAAACAGGAGCTGCCAAGTCTACAAAAGCGTACAATATTACAACTGCAGACGACATTATTCATACAGTTGGCCCAGTTTATAGCGGCAAGCCTACTGATAGAGTACAGCTCAGTTCGTGCTATACAAGCTCTCTGGATGAATCATTTGAAAATGGAAATGATAGCGTTGCATTCCCATGTATTTCAACGGGAGTTTATGGATATCCGCTTGACGAGGCTGCACATGTTGCACTGACATCAATAGCAAATTGGTTAGATGATCATTATGGTATTCTTAAGAACGTGTATATATGCTGTTTTAGGGACGAGGAGTATGAAGCATACATGCGCCTGATAAAAGGATAAATAATTTTTAAGAATGGCATGAATTACGAACTAGAGAGGATTACCGCGTGTTAGGAGAGGGCAACAGCTTACCGATTCAAGGACTTAAGATTGAGTGGGACAAGATAGAGAGATATAGCTATTTGCGGAATATAGATGCATTTAGGGATTTGGAGTATCTTTCTTTTAATAAGAACATCACGATATTTGTGGGAGAAAATGGCAGTGGCAAGTCTACCATGCTTGAAGCTATTGCCGTAAGCTATGGTTTTAATCCCGAAGGTGGAACCAAGAATTATAACTTTTCAACCTATGATTCTCATTCAGAATTATGCGATGCTATTAGATTATCTAGAGGGTACAATAAGCCTAGCTGGGGATATTTCCTAAGGGCTGAGAGCTTCTATAATGTTGCAACGGCCGAAGAAATGTATAGCAGAGAAGATCCTAGAGGTAGACAGGAACATTTCCATGAACGTTCTCATGGAGAAAGCTTTTTGCAACTTGTTCAGAGTAATTTCAAAGGTCATGGCTTATATCTTTTGGACGAGCCAGAGGCAGCTCTTTCTCCTCAAAGACAGCTGACACTCCTTTTGGAAATCGTAAATTGTGCAAAGGAAGATTCTCAGTTTATTATGGTGACACATTCGCCCATTCTACTTGGCATACCTGGAGCTGAGATCCTGAGCTTTGATGATGGACAGATACATCCGATAGAGTACGAGGATACTGATAGTTATCAGGTCACAAAGATGTTTGTGGAAAATAAGGAACAGCTGCTGAAAAGATTATTGAGTGAAGAGTAAAAATTTACCAAACATAAATGGAGGAGCATTTGCTCCTCCATTTTAGCTTCCATACAAGTATCCTTTGTAATGCAAAATCAGTATCCATTTTATCACAATAGTTGGATTTACTTATTTAGATTCTTTTGTCAGATCCTTCTCAGTGAAGTATCCCTGTTTGTATTCGTAGATGTCTTCTAGATGATCAATGTATCTGAGCTCGTCATAATATCTCTTTTTGCCGCTCTCCTCATCAGTGTAATAGCCAAGGGCAGTGAATCTAAGTGTGGCGCCAGAAACGAAGGCATTCTTGTAATCATAAAAGTCGATGAATGTATCCCAGGAATCGTCTACATATCCAATGAATTTGTAGCCATCTATTACTGTGACAAGCTCTTTATGAGGGATTATACATGCGGCCATAGGCACTAACATAATAAGGCGTGTATTTAGAAAAAGAAATACGACAGCAATCATGGCGATTATGGAGCCTATTTTTAGTTTGATATTTTTGGACTTTATGATCTGCTGCAGTATTCCTAAGATGAACACTAATGCTGTGATACCAAGCCAACATACATTTATCCATGCTCTGAGCTGTAGATCAAATATTCTGAGGCTCCCCTGAACCAGGAGATATAGTGCTAGTAGGATGCCGCTAATGGCTAATAGGTTTTTGAAGAATTTTTTCATGGAATTTACCTCTGGATGTGATTATACATAATACACATTCGGGATGGGAGAATTGTTGATATAATGGATGATGAATTTGGAATGCAAAATGAAATGCTAAATGTTATCATTTATTAAAAGGGAATTACCAAGGAAGGTAGATTCTATGTTTTTTAAAAAGAAAGCTGAAAAGAAAACCTACGACAAAGAAAACAAGAAGCCTGTGATCAAGGCGAGTATTTGCAATGGGGAGCAAGTGGCCGGATTTCAGGATATTCATACTGGGGCTTTTGAGGAAGTTATGCTGATCAGGGATTCAGAGGATCTGTATAAGTTCAAGGAAGAGTATGGAATTAGTGGAGATATAGATAAAATCTACTGAGCTATGCATTGGGGGGATATGCATGAGGGGACTAAAGCAGAGGAAAGCTGAGATTAAAAGGCTAGTTCTTGCAAAAACTGATGGAGTGTGTGCTCGTTGTGGCAAGTTTATTGGCTTGGAGAAGGTGACGATAGAGCACTTTGTGCCTAGATATATGGGCGGTGAAGATGACGAGAGAAATCTTCTGCCTCTATGTAAGAATTGTAATAAGCAAAAGGGTTCAAGGATAGTAACTGTTGAGGATTACTATCCTTTTTTAAAGACTGAGTTTTACTCAGAGGCAAATGATTACAAATTAGAATGGGAGAATGAGAAAAAAGTAGGAAATGGACTATTTTAGATACCATACTTGCGGTATTGGAAGTAGGCAGCATTTGGAGGTTTAATGAATATACAGATTTTTGGCACTAAGAAGTGCAATGATACCAAGAAGGCAGAGCGTTTCTTTAAGGAGCGCGGGATCAAGTTTCAGTTTATCGACATGAAGGAGAAGGGCATGAGTAAGGGGGAGCTTACTTCTGTAGCTTCTGTTTGTGGTGGTTTGTCAAACATGATAGACGAGAATGCGAAGGATAAGGATGCTATAGCTCTTTTACAATATATTGCTGATGAGGACAAGTTGGAGAAACTCATGGAGAATCAGCATATTATCAAGACTCCGGTTGTGAGAAATGGAAGGCAGGCCACACTTGGTTACCAGCCTGATGTTTGGAAGAAGTGGGAGTGATGCAACATCTTGGGGTGGATGATGTGTTTCACTAGTAGATACGCTTGTGGAGGAACGATATGAAGAGAGTAAATATAGGAATTGCGGCGCTTTCTGTAGCTCTTTTAACAGGGTGCTCAGAGCCTGCGCCGGAAGCGGCAATTGAGGCTTCTACTGACGAGCATGGTTGGCCAAGTGCGTATGCGGAGTATATCAGGACTGAGTACGGCGACGAGTATTTTAGGGAAGATGAAATGCCGTTTGCTCTTATATATGTTGATGATAATACTGAGCCGGAGCTTTTGATTGATAGTGGCTCTGAGGCTGGCGGCGAGTACATTTTGACATATTATGATGGACAGGTTGTCGAGGGGCATTTTTCTAGGATTGGTTCCAAGTACATTCAGTACGGCGGCCTCATTTATACGGATACGGGGCATCAGGACTATTATCCAGTGGAAATCACAGAGCTCAAGGATGGCAGGTTTACCATCATTGGTTCTGGTGTAAGGTATGTGTCTGAGGATGATTGGAAGAAGATGACTACCGATGAGAATTATCCTTACATTCTGACCTATGAGTGGGAAGAACAGCCTGTGACTGAGGAGGAGTTTAATGCTCATATAGCAGAGCTTTTAGATGAATCAAAGCTCCAATATGCAGAGAAGTACCATTCCTATGCCGATATGCTTGAGATTTTGGATAATTGGGGATAATATGGTGGATGATTACTAGTTTAGGAGGAAGAGAGTTTTGGGCGGATTATTCATTTTGGTAATAATTTTTGCACTTATCGTATTTGCTATAATCGCATCTATTGTGATCGGACTATTTTTTACCGGACTTATTGGTGGTTTGGTCCTTTTATTTACAGGTAAGCATTTTTCTAAGGATTCAAGGAGAAAGGTTCTTAGCAGAGTCTGTATTATAATCGGTATTATCCTTTTATGTATTGCTGGCGGTTCTGCAGGTGTTATCATTAACTTTATTATGTCGATGGTGGGATGAAAATGATATTAGCGCCTTTGTCAAAGAAATCATTGTACATTCTAATAGTTGTTTCATTGATACTGATTCCGGCTGCATATGGCATTGGAGCAGTATTTCTTAAATGCTCTTCAGATCGAAATGGCCATGGTATAGATGGCGTTGGAGCAGCAATTATTTCATCATTAATTTTTAATATTATGATCTTTGCATCATTTGGAGCATATATCATTATATTGATAAAGGTTATTCAATCTATCCTTCATTACAAGGATATATCTAATTACCTGATGATAATACCTCTTTTACCTATTATTTGTGTTGTGGCCCTTTATTGCTACAATTCATATACATTAAAAAAAGAGCAAGCGACTTTTTCAGCGGATGATTATGCTGCCATGATAGAAGAGTATAAGTTCAGGCATTCTCATGAGGAAAATGGAGAAACGGTTCTAGATGCATATGAATATCTATCATCAGAAGTGGCATCTGACTCATATTTGCTTATTGCCAGACTTCATTTTGATGAGAGTAAGATAAAATCTATCGTTGATGAAGCAATTCCAATACTTATGAAGGATCTTGAAGGAGACAAGCTCTGTTACCACAAATATTACGATGGTACTGACCACTATCTTCCTACATCAATTGAGTACTGGGAGTATACGGCAGAGACAGGTTCTCTTGTTGTAAAGTTTGTGCATGAAGATGAGACAAGGGAAATAAAGATAATGTATTGATAGTAAGTAGAAATTTTCTAAGATGACTTGATTGGAGAGAGTAACTAAAAGCGGTTACTCTCTTTTTTTTGATTTTTCTTCTATACTCTGTTAGAATATCTTTTGCTCACGTCTGAGCATATTAATCTAAGTTACGTTCTATTTATCAAGGCTTTCGCCAACAGATTCCAAAGAAGTAACTAAAATGTATTGAAAGAAGGTAGTTATATGACAATTGAAAACCAAAAGTATAAGGACACTGTATTCAGAAAGCTGTTCCATGATAAAGAGCGGCTCCTAGAACTCTATAATGGAGTTAATCACAGTAATTATGACAATCCGGATGATCTTGAGATCACCACACTTGAGGGCAACACATTTCTTAACATGAAGAATGACTTATCATTTATTATCGATTATGAGCTTAGTTTGTATGAGCATCAGTCAACGCCTTGTCCTAACATTCCACTTAGAAATCTCGAATATGTCGCCAGCATCTATAGGGAAATAATTCCAATTGAAGAGACTTATAAGACCAAGAAGATTGATATTCCTACACCTAGGTTCATTACGTTTTATAATGGTGCTGTTAAGATGGAAGACGAGAAGATATATAAGCTTTCAGATCTTTATCATAAGAGTACTGATAACTCTGAACTGGAGCTAATTGTAAAGGTCATAAATATCAATGAAGGCCATAACAAAGAGCTTATGGATGATTGCAAAACGCTGAAAGAGTATTCCATTTTTGTAGCAAAAGTGCGAAAATGTATAAAAGAAGAGAAAAGCAACGTCAAAGCAGCAATCACAAGGGCTGTTGACGATTGTATAAATGAGGATATTCTTAAAGATTTCTTACTTGAGAATAGAGAGGAGGTCATTGAGATGGGCGTTTTAGGATATAATGCAGAGAAGCATTTGCAGGTTATACAGGATGAGAGTTATGAAAGCGGCGAAGAAAATCTTGCTAAGCTATGTAAATGGTTACTAGCTAATGATAGAGTAAGTGACGTTCAAAAGGTTTGTGATGACCGTGAGTATAGGAAGAAATTATTAGAAGAGTTTTTGGAACAGTCAAACATATAATTAAACGCCCTGCATTGCAGGGCGTTTTTCAAAGGCTCTTAGTTTAATTTTGAAGAATTAAGGAAATCCTTCAGATCCGCACAAAATTCCTTAGGCTTTGCGCAGTGAACATCATGGCCACAGCCTTCAATAACGTAGAATTTTTTATATGGTGACGCTACAGCATCAAGGTAATTACCTGCCATATCTGTTGGGCATACCCAGTCTTCTGAGCCCTGGATGATGCAAACTGGCATCTCATAGCTGGTACCATTCGCCCAGGCGTTAAAAGAAAGTGCGAAATCAAATAGTTTCTGATTCAGGGACACATACTTTTCTATATCCCCCATCTGTACAAGGAGCCACCTAAGGTCATCAATACCAGCGTAGGGTGAAAAAAGAGCAAGGCCCATATGGTCAGCTTCTTTTGTTACAGGATGGTACTTACTTGTTAGTTCTCTAAGTTCAAGTAAAGTAGGAATTCCTGGCTTTTCACAAAACTTAGCATATTTTTCTTCAAGGCTACTGGTGTCATCACCTGCAGCCTTTGCTTTATTTAGTGCATCATTGTAACTGTGAATATCAGCTTCTTCCAGTGACACAAGCTGCCCGATGCCAATGTAGGCTGACACCTTGTCAGGATATTTTTTGACATAGGTACTACCAAGGGCAGTTCCGTAAGAATGTCCCATGATTATGACCTTGTCTTTACCAAATCGCTTACAGGCATAGGTAACAAGGGCGTCTAAGTCATCAAGTGCCTGTTCAAAAGATGCTTTGGAGTTTTCAGGATCAGTTTTAATATTCTTAAAATATGTCCTTCCGCATCCCCTCTGATCCCAGCTAATAACCGTATATTCATCAGTAAGATAGTCTGTAAAACTGTAGGTTATGCAGGTATCAGGACTAGATGGGCCTCCGTGAAGGTAGATAATAACAGGGTTTGATTCATCTTGTCCCATGATCATTATGTACTGCTTCTGACCATTGATATCAATATAGGTGGTCTCGTTTACGCCGTTCCTTAGTTCAATCCTGTGATGGAGGTAATTGCTTAGGCGAAGGAATATAACTGCCATAACTCCAAGTGCTAGGATAGAAGCTAATATTATTAAAATGATTTTTAGTACTTTTTTAATTTTGTTTTTCATTTTTCTCCGCAGAATCATCAAAGTTCATAGTAGTCAGCATTCACATACTTTGTATCACTATTGCGTCCATTGTTTCCATCAGAAGAGCTGTCTCCAAAGATAGAATTAAATATGCCTGAAAGGATGCTTCCAGTTCCGACCATGGCTACATCGGTAGATACAAAGTCAACAGCGGACTTTTGCTCAGAAGAGCAGTCAACCTTGGCGCAGTCCTTGATCTTAACCCTTTCCCTAATAAGTTCAGGCTCAATGTTACTTTCAAATTTAACAACAGCGCAGTCCTGTATAGTTACGCCATCTGCATTTTCCTCAAGAATGTCTCTACTAATGTTGATAATAGGGCGGTCTTGAAGAACAACGCCTTTTACAATTTCAAGCTCTTTGTAGCTGGCATTTAAGCTATTAAGTGCCTCTACGCACTGATTATTAACTTTGATAGTACCATCAACCGTGAGGCTTTCAAGGCTATTTAAGATTTCCTTGCTTTCTTTTGGAATATCAAGGTTACCGATTACATAAGGGTTAGTACCATATGCTGTTATGAAGCTATCATCAAGAACGACATTACCCTGGACAATAGTGCAGATATCAGGAACTTCATTTATTTCAGCTTCGATATTAAAGAGTGATAGACCTGCTTCCAAGTGGCTCTTTCTGATATAGATCTTGTCAGTGTGGAACTTGATGTTCTTTTCAGCCAGCATACTGAAATTGGTCTCAAGGTCTGCGTCATAGATGTAGCTTGCAGCAAAGTATCCGCTTCCATTTGTGGCTCTCATAGGGAAGTACTTATCAAGCTTAAAATTATTATCAAGAAGAGTGTACTCATCTGGATAAGCCTTGATGAGGCCGTTTATAGAAAGTCCTGGAAGTGGCAGGATAGAAGCAACTGACTTAGGGCAGAGGATAATGCCGTTTACAACAATGCTTTCATATTTTCTTAGAATATCCTCTGTCTTTGGAGCAATCTTAAGAACTCCATTTACAACAATAGACTGGTCATCTTCAACTATAGAAGATTCATTGATCTCATAGATTCCATTGACAGTTCTGGCTGATGGCTTCTGACTTTCTTCGTCGTCACGGCTTCTAACGTAGTCAGCACTGATGTTAAAAGGAAGCCTATTAAGAACAGCCTTACTTCTGGAATCTACAACAAGTTCATCAGTGTTAATCACTATTTCATCGTACTGAGTATAATTTTCTTCAACAATCTTGCGTGCATCGCATTTATCGCAGTTAATCTTAAGTTTCATATCCGGTCTCCTTTGTGATGTTTATAATTTATTTCTTAGATGTTTGCGTGCATCATGTAACTTACTTCGAACTGTTCCAGGTGGGATTTTTAAGAGTGTTCCTATCTGATTTGAGGTAAAGCCCTCAACATATCTTAGGAGCAGAACCTTTCCTTCTAAGGGCGGAAGAGAGTTTATTAGTTCCATCCATTCTTTTTCTGAGTAGTCAAAAGAAGTGGTAGTTTCAGGAACTTCATTTGTCAGGAATTCTCTTTTATTTTTCCTCACACTGTCAATAAAAAGATGCTTGATGGTCTGATAGAGCCAGGCCCTTTGCTGGTGGAAAGCCAGGGATTTAAGGGTATCCCAGTGTTCAATAGCCTTCACAAAGCCCTCTTGAACAAGCTCCTCAGCTGTATCATAGCTTCCAGTCATAAGACAGCACCATTTGACAAGTTCGTTATGAAGTTTTTCATATAGGACTGATATTTCTGGGTTCATAACATTGTCTTTCCACTGACTTTTTTAGCGTTATATCATGATTATAACTTAATTTAAGCGCTTTCTAACTATATAACGGATTAGAAATAGAAAGTGTTGGAAATTTTTAAATTTTTTCTAGGAAAGTTTTGTCTAAGAAAACAGAATATGAAAAAATACATCCTGTCAGCTTGTTATCTTGGCTCTAATAACAAGGCTGCAGGATGTAGCTATAATAGTCATAAAGAAGTTTTGGATTTCTTAAAAAATTTATTTGTGAATCAATCCTTGATCTCTACGAGTTCAATCTCAAAGTTAAGAGCTTTGCCGGCCATTTCGTGGTTGGCATCAAGTGTGATAGTCTTTTCTGTCTTTTCTACAACCTTAACTGGGAAAGGTCTTCCGAAAGTATCCTGTAGGTAAACTCTCTGATCTACTGTAAGGTTTTCTGAACCTGGGAGTTCTTCAATCTCTACTGTGAAGATTGCCTCTGGATCAACTTCGCCGTAAGCTTCGTTTGGCTCAAGGTGAACATTAACTTTCTCGCCAACCTTCATTTCTGCAACGGCCTTATCAAAGCCGTGGATCATCATGCCCATACCGCATACGAACTGGATTGGCTCACCTCTGTCATAGGATGAATCAAATACAGTTCCATCATCAAAAGTTCCCTTATAGTGAGTGCTGCATGTCTTACCAACGTTTGTACCTTCAAAGAGTGGAGTAGTAGGGTGACATCCACCACAGCCGCCGCAGCCACCGCCGCAGCCTTCTGAATCGTCGTCACCACAGTTGCCACAACCTCCTTCTTCTGAATCATCGTGGCAATGACCACATCCGCCTTCCTCATGGTTATGGTCATGGTCATGATCGTGGTGGTCACAGTTAACTCCTGTGCTTGTGAGCTTTCCATCAAGGTAAGCTTCTACAGCATCATCTGTATTTCCTGATACGCCTGATACGTACTCAATACCACTTTCTTCTAGAGCAGCAACAGCGCCGCCGCCAATACCACCGCAGATGAGTACCTTTACATCACTGTCTGCAAGGAGAGTAGCAAGAGCTTCATGGCCTGTGCCATTAGTATTCATAACCTCTGCAGATACGATCTTGTTGTCCTCAACGTTGTAAATCTTGAATTCACTTGTATGTCCAAAGTGCTGGAACACTTGTCCGTTTTCATAAGTTACTGCAATCTTCATTTTGTTTTTCCTTTCAAAAAGAATCTAAAATCAACTTTTCATATAGTAACACATATGTACGACTTATTGAAGATTTTTTTCAATATGCAGTATTGACGCGGCCTTGAAGCAAACCTATAATCACTCATTGAAACGGCGTTTCAATTAGCGATAGCTAACAAAAAGGAGTGAGTATGAAAAAGAAAAGTCACATGGGGCTTTTGTTTAAGGAGATGGGAGCCTTCAAGATAACAATGATCCTTAGTATCATCGTCGCGTCAATTGGTGCATACGTAACTCTTAGGGCATATGGGTATATCTACAATGCCGCAGAAGAGGTCTTACTAAACATTGATGACGTTCAAAATGTTAACACAGAGTATCTGATAGATCTGGGTAAACACATACTGTTTTGTGTTACTGGAGCCTATGGTCTTTACGGACTAGCATTACTTTTTTCTCATATTACTGCATTTAATACAGCAGCCAGACTTAAGCGTAAGCTTTTAAGACATATAGGAAGCCTTCCACTTGGATATTTTGACACTCATCCAAGTGGAGTTCTTAGAAAGCTTGTTGAAAAAAATACTGATTCAGCAGAGACACTTATCGCGCATCAGATTCCTAACACAGCTCAGTCCATGGCGCTTCCTGTGTTTTTTGCTGTCTACATGTTCAGATCAAACGCACTTATGGCTGTAGCCTGCATCATTCCTGTAATCATCGGCTTTATTCTTCTTATGGGGATCATGATGGGTGGCGGCAGCGACTTTGTCCGCAAGTACCAAAAGGCATCAGCTGATATGTCAGCTGCCTGCGTTGAATATGTCAGAGGAATTCCTGTCATGAAGACCTTTGGCCAGACAGCAGATTCTTTTAACAGATACAAAGACGCAGTCTCAAGCTTTGCAGATTTTGTATATAAGTTTGCCATGTCCATGATGAACGCAGATAGTTCCTACAACACAGCAATCAACAGCATTTTCGTGACTCTTGTGCCTGTAGCCCTTTATATGTTTAGGACTAACTCAGATTCCAAGAGTGTGATCCTTGATTTCATCTTTTTTGCCTCAATGATCCCTGTGGCAGTTACGATCCTTAAGCGCATTATGAGTAACTCATCAGAATCCATCATTGTTGATGAAGCTATGGAGGCTCTTGAAAAGGTATTTGATGAAAAGAGCCAGGACTACAGCGGAACTCTTGCGCCAAAGGGTTTCGATATCAGCATTAAGGACCTGACCTTTAGATATTCTGAGGATACGCCTGTTGTAATTGATAATGTAAGCCTTGAGATTCCAGAAAAATCTACTGTTGCCTTTGTTGGAATGTCTGGAAGCGGCAAGAGTACTATAGCTAATTTGATAGCAAGGTTTTGGGATATAGATTGTGGCTCCATCAAGATTGGCGGATGTGAGTTAAAAGAGATCTCAAAAAAGAACCTTGATGAGCTTATGAGCGTTGTTTTTCAGGAGAGTACTCTTTTAAAGACGTCGCTAGCTAAGAACGTAGCTCTTTATAAGCCTGATGCCACTAAAGATGAGATATTAAGGGCGCTTCACCTTGCTCAGTGCGATGACATCTTGGATAGACTCTCTGACGGAATAGATACAGTTTATGGCGCCAAGGGTACCTATTTTTCTGGAGGTGAGATCCAAAGAATTGCCATAGCAAGGGCAATTTTAAAGGATGCGCCTATAGTTATCCTTGATGAAGCGACGGCCTTTGCAGATGCAGAAAATGAGTACCTTATCAGAAAGGCACTGGAAGAGCTTCTTGCAGACAAGACAGTTATCATGATCGCTCACCGCATGCAGACAGTGAGAAATGCAGATATGATCTGCGTGATCGATGATGGCAAGATAGTGGAAGCTGGTGATCACGAAAGGCTCATAGAAATGAATGGATACTACAAGAAGATGACTGATGAATATGAGAGGGCTGTAAACTGGAAGTTTGCAAGAAAGGAGGCCGTAAATGCTTAAGAAATTATATTATCTGACTGACAAGGGACAAAAAGAGCTTTACAGGGCTTCTTTGTGGCTTACTATATTTGAGCTTGTTACTACATTATCGGTAATTCCTATCTTTTTTGCCCTTTACGAGATGCTCATGGTCTATACAGGTCAAAAGCTTATGACGAGCTCTTTGGGCTTCTATATAGTAGGTTCTATCCTGATCGTTGTTCTTAGTTTTTTATCCTATAAGAAGATGTACCAGGTTAAGTACCTTGCTGCGGGCAAAGAGAACAGTCACCTTCGAATGACTGTGGCTGATAAGCTTAGAAAGCTGCCTGAGAGTTATCTGTCCAAAAGAGATCTAAGCGATCTGACATCTACGGTCATGGACGATATTGGTACTATTGAGGGCGCTATTACCAATTCCGTTGCTGAGACTGTAGCGGGCATTGCGTCTGGCCTCATCCTTATTCTTGCTCTTTTATTTGTTAATGTTAAGCTGGCTCTTTGCCTACTTAGCTGCCTTCCAATTGCGGTTATTACCATGAGTCTAAGCGACCTTGTTTCTGGTAAGACCAATTTAAAAAATAGGATGCTAAAGCTTGATGTGTCCGAAGGAACCCAGGAATTTCTGGAAAATATCAAGAGCCTTAGGGCTTCAGATACAATGATGGAATATCAAAATAACATGGATAAGAGGATAAATAGAATCGTTCCAAGGCTTCTTTTGTTCGAGTTCCTGGCTGGCATGTGCGTTTCAGTATCTTACAATGTAATGAGGCTTGGAATCGGCTTTGTTGTTATCTGCGGAGCTAGGATGCTTGCAAGGGGCGAGATCACGCCATTCGTATTTATTTTGTTTCTTTTGATGTCTGTTCGAGTTTATGAGCCATTATCCCAGGCTCTTGAGACAGTTGGTGCTCTTATTGCATCTACAGTTGCAGCTAGAAGGGTAAAAGACATTATGGAATACCCTGAAATGAGCGGAAATAAGGAAAGTGATATTAAATCTTATGATGTTGAATTCAAAGACGTTCATTTTTCTTATGAGGATGAAGAGGTTTTAGGTGGTATCTCTTTTACCGCTAAGCAAGGTGAATACACGGCTCTTGTAGGTCCTTCCGGATCAGGCAAGAGTACTATAGCTAGGCTCGCTGCAAGGTTCTGGGA
This sequence comes from Butyrivibrio hungatei, assembly GCF_001858005.1. Taxonomy (NCBI): domain Bacteria; kingdom Bacillati; phylum Bacillota; class Clostridia; order Lachnospirales; family Lachnospiraceae; genus Butyrivibrio; species Butyrivibrio hungatei. The sequence continues at coordinate 1,404,171 of NZ_CP017831.1, forward strand.
TGTAACGGGCGGAACTGTAACTGTCGGAGGCGTTGACGTTTCTACTGTTGAGCCTGAGGAGCTATTTAAGTATTTTTCTATAGTATTTCAGGATGTTACGTTGTTTCATGATACGATTTATAATAATATCCTTGTGGGCAACAAGAATGCCACAAGAGAGCAGGTAATGCAGGCTGCCAGGGATGCACAGTGCATGAGCTTTATAGACAAGATTCCTGGGGGCTTTGATGCAGTTATTGGTGAAAACGGCCATACTTTATCTGGAGGTGAGAGGCAGAGATTATCTATCGCCAGAGCTTTCCTTAAGGATGCGCCGATAGTTCTTTTGGATGAGAGCACAGCGTCCCTTGATCCTGAGACAGAGACCAGCATTCAGATGGCACTTGATAGGCTATCAAGGAACAAGACTGTTATCATGATCGCCCACAGGCTCAGAACTATTGAGGAGTGTGACCAGATCGTTGTCCTTGATGGCGGCAAGATCGTGGGCTGCGGAAGGCATGCTGATCTTATGGAAAAGTGCTATACTTACAAAAAAATGCAGAATTATCAAAAAGAAAGTGATTATAGCTTATGCCAAGGAGAATCATAGGAGTTTCAGAAAGGCTCCTTGTTGTAGCCAAAGAGGAGTTTCTAAATAAGGGTTTTGAGGGCGCTTCCATAAAAGAGATAGCGTCTAAGGCAGATACCAGCCCAAGGGCAATCTATACGAGATTTGCCAACAAAGAGGATCTTTTTTGCAGGGTAATAGAGCCTGTTGTCCTAGAGTTTAAGAGGATGTTCTGGGAGGACAAGGAATACTACTACAGCGGAAAGAGTGAAGCGGGACGGACTCCTTCGGACTTTTATATTAAGTACATAAATTATGCCTATGAGCACAAGGATGAGTTCATACTTCTTTTGACCAAGGCTTCTGGCACAAGGTACGAGCATTTTGTAAGGGAGCTGGCGGAGGCTGATTGTAACCGGGTAAAAGAGGTCATCTCAGAGGGCAAGGTTAGCGTCAAAAATGATTTAAAAGTTGCTGAGCTTTTTATGAGGCAGATTTCCTATGCTTTCTACGACAATCTCTTTGTTCCGGTCATTATGGGATACAGCCAAAAAGAGGCTAAGGAGTACGTAGCTATGATGGTTGACTTCTATATGAAAGGCATAAATTCTATTTAAATTTTATTCTAATTGAGAAAAGTTATAGGTTTGAAGCACCTTTACTTGTTGACAAAGAAAGTAGGGGTGCTTTAACTTTGATATGGTAGTTAGCTTGAGCTAACAAAAAGATGAGGGAGATTAGATGAAAGCATTAAAGGTTAATCCAATTGTACTTATTATCATAAATATCATTGCTCCTAGTATGTATATTTTCCTAAGTGGCAGGTATCTTCAGATATTCTTGCTTGCTTTTGCAGCGTCCCTCCTAACTCTGATGGGAAGGTACAAAAGAGTTATTGCGCTTTTTGTGGGCTATTTTTTCATGATTGGAGTATACACGGTGACCTTTAGATCGCCGGATCTTAAGTATATAGGTCTCTTTTTTATTGTGCTGGCACAGTCTGTGCCTTGCATTTCGCTGGCGGCGCTTCTTATTAGCAAATATAATTCTGCTCAGCTTCTTTCAGCCCTTGAGACCATGAGAATTCCTAGAGTTTTGGTAGTTGCTGTTACTATCACCATAAAGTACATACCGACTTTTAGAAGGGAATTTAGTTACATCCTAGAGTCCATGAGGCTCAGAGGTATCAAGTTCTCATGGAAAAGACCTGTTAAGAGCTTCCAGTATTTTATCGTGCCGCAGCTTTTTAGGTGCGCGGCCCTTGCTGAAGAGGTGACAGCAGCTGGTCTTGTTAAAGGAATAGATGCTCCTATGAGAAGGACCTCTTTTTATGAAGAAAAGATCACAGTGACAGACTATTTTGTACTTTTGGTATTTGTCATTGGTTTAGTTGGAGGATTTGTATGGCAGAAAATGTGATCAGGGCAAAGGATTTAAGTTTTAATTATGAAGAATCTACGGAAGGGATATCTGATATTAACTTTTCGATAGAGCCGGGGATGGTAGTTCTTTTGACAGGAAATAGTGGAAGCGGCAAGTCGACACTGTTAAAGTGCTTAAATGGTCTGATTCCTGCAGTTACAGAGGGGGAATTATCAGGCTCTTTATCTATAGCTGGCAAGGAGTATTCATCTGTTAAGATGCATCAGCTCAATAAGGTGATCGGCTCTGTTTTCCAGAATCCAAGGTCTCAGTTTTTTACTGATAACACCACGGCGGAGCTTGTTTTTCCAATGGAGAACTATGGCTACACCAAGGATCAGATGGTTCAGAGGTTAAAAGAGCTTGAGAAAGAGTTTGGCCTCGATGGGCTTCTTGATAGGAACATCTACACTTTATCAAGTGGTGAAAGGCAGATGATTGCCCTTGCATCTGCAACAGCGCTAAAGCAGAAGGTACTTCTTTTTGATGAGCCCTCTGCAAACCTTGATTATGGAAATGCCATGAAGCTTGGAAGGATCATTAGAAAGCTTAAGAGCGAGGGTATGAGTGTGATCGTGGCAGATCACAGGTTCTATTATCTAAATGGGAGCATTGATAAAGTCCTTTTCATGGATCATGGAAAGCTAAAGGTTTGTGAGAGCGAAGAGGAGTTCAAAGAGGGAAAATATGACACCAGAAGCTTTGATATCTTCTCGATTGATATGCCTTTTGCAAAGGATTCGTCTAAGGATGAGGTTGTGGCTGAACTTGAGAATGTGAGCTACAAGGATATTTTGCATAACATAAATCTAAAGCTTAATAAGGGAGAGATCACGGTCCTTGTTGGCAATAACGGGGCTGGTAAGACAACCCTTGCTAAAGCTATGTGCGAGAGCATTAAGCCTGATTCTGGAAAGGTCAATATAAGGAATATTCCGTTTTTTATCATGCAGGACCCTGATTATCAGCTTTTTGGAACGTCCGTTATAAATGAGCTGAGTCTTGTTAAGGACGATATCAAAGAGATCAAGGAGAACCTTGATTATTTAGGCCTTTTGCCATATAGGCACAAGCACCCGTTCTCTCTAAGTGGTGGTCAGAAGCAAAGGCTTCAGATTGCCATGGCGATGCTCTGTGACAGGGATCTGATCGTATTTGATGAGCCTACAAGCGGCCTTGACGTTTATTCCATGAAAAGTGTTTCTGAGGAGATCTTAAAGCTTAAGGATAAAGCTGGAATACTTGTTATTTCCCATGATTATGAGTTTATAAGGCATATAGCTAACAGAATTGTTTTCCTTGAGGATGGCACAATAACTGAGGATTTTAAGCTGGATGAGCACACGTTATCCAGGTTGAATCATATATTTACAAAAATGCAGGAGGAAAAGTGTAATGAAGAAGTTAAAGATTAAAGATGTTGTTATGGTTGCGTTGTTGTCAGCATTGTACCTTGTGATCTATATGGTAGCTGGTTCAGTTGCTATGGTGTTTGGGGCCTTTGGACATGCAATTAGCCCTGGAATCTGCGGATTCTTTACTGGTTCAATTTTCTTGTTCCTTTCTAGGAAGGTAGGAAAGTTTGGTCAGTATACGATCATGCAGGCAATCTGCATGGTTATTTACGCAATTATGGGAGCTGGATATCTTCCTTGGCTCATTTCATCTATGGTTGCAGCAGTAATCGCAGATCTTATTGCATCTAGGAATAACAGAGTTCCAGTGTGGATGGTTGCTTGTGCAGCAGGTATCTATCATGTAGGCCAGGCACTTGGTGCAATTGTTCCTTCATGGTTCTTTGTTGAGAGCTACAAGAGCGAGTGGATCGCAAGAGGTCAGACTCCAGAAGCAATGGAAGAGATGGTAAAATTTACTGGAGGCTTCATGGGATTTGTAGGAGCAGTTGTTGTATTTGCCCTTTCCTTTGCAGGTGTTTACCTTGGATATGTAATCCTCAGAAAACACCTTGAGAAAAAGGATGCTATGGCAGCTTAAACCACATCTATTATTTCCTTCTTTGGCTTGCCACATATCTGTATGTCCTCTACTTTGCAGATGAGGAACTCATTTTCGTACTTGGAGAAAAACTCTTTTGACAAGGTACCTTCGATAACCGCCCAGGAACCGTGAATGAGTTCATCAATCTGATCATAGTCGCAGATAACGCCAAAGAGGGAAAGATCTTGTTCGCAGCAGGTCATAGCCATTCTTCCTGCAAGGAAGGACTTTCTCGTCTGGTCCTTGGTTTTCATGACCTGAGCTGTGAATCTGACTCTTTTACCAATGTATCTGTCTATATTGTCGAGTGAATCAAGATAGAATGCCGCGAAGGCATCGTCTGTGATGTCGATTAGTGTGGCATTTAGGTCGTATGGAAGCTCGTCTTCAAAGCGAGTTACAATGTCGTCGCCGTCTCTGTCCTTGAAGACAATGTTGAGCTTGGAATTAACGGCTTTGACGTTTCGTCTGTAGGTCGCAAGCTTGTCTTTGAATCCATCAGCACTAAAGAACACCGCCATATATGCATTTCTCACCTGCTCAGATAGAAGAGATTTCATGTTTCTTGCGTACATGTCAAATGATGGGGTATCGAAGATCGCAATCTCCATGATGTCGTTCCAGTACCAGGGAAATTCTAGGTCTTTTCTCATCCACATGCCGTTGAACTCGATGATGATGCGCTCTGGGCTTGATTCTTTTTCTATATTTGTGAGATTGTCAGGTGTGAAGTCTTCCTCGTTTTCAATCTTCTTGATCTCTACGTTTAGGGTTTGCATGAGATAATCGTCGTATTCAGTTTCACCTTCTTCGCAGAGTAGTAGAAGTGTCTTGCCTTTTATCTTGAAATAATCTTCCTCTAGAAGCTCCTGTATGAATCTGGTCTTGCCAGCCCCTAGGAAGCCATTCACGAAATATACTTTCCCCATTGTTGTTGTGCTCCTTGTTGCAAATCATTTGCATTTAAATATACGCTAGCTAGGTGGGGAAGTCAATATTTTTGAGCCCTAGGGACGGAGGTTGGGGCTCATTTTGGCAAAAAAAGAGATCCTACCGTGTGGTAGAATCTCTTTTCATGCAATTTAGAAATCAACTTCTGTATCGTAGTAGCAGCACTTGAGGAGTTTCTCCATCTCTTCCTGTGATGGCTGGCGAGGATTTGATCCTGTGCAAGCATCGAGGATAGCATTTGCTGCGATGTCGTGAAGTCTCTCATTGAAGATAGCCTCTGATACAAATCCCTGATCTGCTGGAAGTCCATCAGCACCATAATGCTGGATGCAATGAGGAATGTTGAGGTCATCATTCATCTTGCGGAGATAATCAATAAGAAGTTTAACTTTCTCGTCATCATTTGTTCCGCCGAGGTTCATGTAATCAGCGATTACGCCGTATCTCTTTTTAGCTGTAGCATCCTTAGCATTGAATGCGATTACCTTAGGAAGATACATAGCATTAGCTGCGCCGTGGATAATGTGAGCGCCCTGGTCTGCAAATACAGCACCAGTCTTGTGAGCCATTGAGTGAACGATTCCAAGGAGGGCATTTGAGAATGCCATTCCAGCAAGACACTGAGCGTCATGCATTGCGTCTCTTGAATTCATGTCGCCATTGTACGACTTAACAAGATTAGCCTGGATCATCTCAATTGCATGGATTGCAAGAGCGTCTGTGTATTCACAATTAGCTGTTGAAACGTAAGCTTCAATAGCATGTGTGATAGCGTCCATACCTGTGTGAGCAACAAGTTTAACAGGCATTGTATGGGTAAGCTCTGGATCAACAATAGCAACATCAGGTGTGATCTCGAAGTCAGCGATAGGATACTTGATGCCCTTGTTGTAATCAGTGATGATTGAGAAAGCTGTTACCTCTGTAGCTGTTCCAGATGTAGAAGGGATAGCACAGAAATGAGCTTTTGTACGAAGTTTTGGAAGACCGAATACCTTGCACATATCTTCGAATGTGGTCTCAGGATATTCATACTTGATCCACATAGCCTTAGCAGCATCGATAGGTGAGCCACCGCCGATAGCAACGATCCAGTCAGGCTGGAACTTCTGCATAGCTTCAGCACCCTTCATAACTGTATCAACTGAAGGATCAGGCTCGATACCTTCAAAGAGTTCTACTTCCATTCCAGCTTCCTTCAGGTAATCTTCAACCTTTTGAAGGAATCCGCCCTTTTTCATAGAACTTCCACCAACACAAACAATTGCTCTTTTACCTTCCAATGTCTTTAATGCCTCCAATGCTCCTTTGCCGTGGTAGACATCTCTAGGTAGTGTGAAACGTGACATACTGAAATACCTCCTTAATTTTTTTGTGTTAAAAATATAACGTAGCCCCATACATATTATATCGCAATACCATATAAAGTACAACAAAAATGAGCCCCAACCTCCGTCCCTAGGGCTCAAAAAAAGGTATTGCAAAACAAAAGCAATAGGAATAAAATCATAAGTGTACTAGTTATGTTAGTACACTTGGTTTACGTTGATACTATTATTGTTAAACAATGGGTGAGGGATGAGATGAAACTTATTGATTATCAAGATAGCAGACCAATCTATGAACAGATAGTAGAGAACTTCAAGGCTCAGATCTACAAAGGAATACTACAGGCTGATGATCAGATGCCATCTGTCAGGAGCCTTGCTATGGAGCTGTCTACTAATCCTAATACAGTTCAGAAGGCTTATGCTGAGCTCGAGAGACAGGGATTTATTTACACTGTCAAAGGGCGCGGCAATTTCGTTAAGGGCAATGATTCCCTTAAGGAAAATAAGAAGGAAGAGCTTATAGAGCAGATACTAAAGCTTTTATTTGAAGCTGATGAGATTGGTATACCTATTGAGGAGTTTATGAATGAAATTAAGATCCGCTTTGGCGGAAGCTTGGGGACTGGAGGTAGAGCATGATTGAATTACTTGATCTGGAAAAATCATTTGATGAAATAAAAGCTGTCAATCGTGTTTCTCTTGGAATACTTGATGGAGAAGTATTCGGACTTGTAGGAACAAATGGTGCTGGTAAGAGCACTATTCTTAGGATAATCGCTGGCGTTATCAAGCCAGACAAAGGAATTGTGCTTGTTGATAATAGACCTGTTTACGACAATCCTGATGTAAAAAAGGATGTCTTTTACATTTCTGATGACCAGTATTTCCTTCCAAATTCAACACCAGAAGATATGGCAACATATTATGATGGAGTCTATGACACTTTTGATAAGTTAAGATTCCTTAAGATGTGCCAGGGCTTTGGCCTTGATGCCAAGCGCAAGATATCAACTTTTTCAAAGGGAATGAAAAAGCAGGTTTCTATCCTTCTTGGAATTTGCGCTGGAACAAAGTATCTTCTCTGCGATGAGACTTTTGATGGTCTTGATCCTGTTGTGAGACAGGGAGTTAAATCTCTTTTTGCTGCTGAGATGGAAGATAGAGGCCTTACACCTGTTATCGCATCTCATAACCTTAGAGAATTGGAAGATATCTGTGATCATATCGGTCTTCTTCATCAGGGCGGAGTTATCCTTTCAGAGGATATCGAGGACATGAAGCTTCAGATGCAGAAGGTACAGTGCGTATTCTCATCAGAAGAGGATGAAAAGAGAGCCCTTGATGGTCTTGACATTCTCCTTCATGAAAAGAGAGGAAGACTTCACACTATTACAATTAGAGGCGAGAGAGAAGAGATTGAGACAGCCTTCAAGAGAGGCAATCCTATTTTCTTTGAAGTTCTTGCTCTTACATTAGAAGAAATCTTTATTAGTGAGACGGAGGTAGTTGGATATGACATCCGCAAATTTGTCCTTCAGTGATAAGATAAAAAATCAGAAGAAATATATTACAGGCACTCTTTGGACTTCACTTGTAGCATTCCCATTTGTGTTTGCTTACTTTGTTCTTGGCGTCATCATGATGATCTCAAGATCAATAAATTATTACAGACTGTACAATCAGACAGATGCAGTGCTTGCGATGGAGAAGTGCAGGGCAGTCAGCAGGATCATGGGACTTGATAGCATTACATTTCTTCTTGTAATGCTGATTGGTGTTGTTTTTGCTTTTCAGGGATTTTCATATCTCTTTAGTCAGAGCAGGATTGATTTCTATCTGAGTCAGCCTACAACAAGGGTTCAGAGAATCAAAAAGACTTTTGTTAGTGCTTTTCTTACATATTTAGCTATGTTCGGTGTAAGTGAGATCATTGCTTTGATCATTGCAGCATGTATGGGCGGAATCAACAAACAGGTTTTAGTTTCTGTGCTAGTGGAGTTTATTAATAACATTATTCTTTATTTTGCAGTATATAACGTTACTGTTGTTGCTATCATGCTTTGCGGAACCTATGTTTCAGCAATATTAGTCACAGGACTTTTTGCATTTGCTTCGATCATCTTTGCTGTTGAACTTGGTTTCTTCAAGTCACTTTTCTATGCCACATACAGCTTTAACGACAAGATGATTGTTTATCTTTCTCCTGTGTTTGATAGATTTACAGAACTAGTTGCTTTTAATTCAAGATTTGGCGGAGCAACTTCTGGCAAGATGATAGAGAATATGAGCATTCTCCAGGATAGGATCTTATCAAACCTTAGATTTGAGATAGATACCCTTTTAGTAGCTGTTATAGCTTTTGTTCTTATTTTCGTTATCAGCAGCAGGCGTAAAGCTGAGATGGCAGGTAAGAGCATTGCTTTCAGACCATTTAGATGGTTTGTGAAAGTTACTTTGTGTGTAATGGTGGGCCTTGGAACAGGATATCTTGTATACATAATGTATGAGAACGTATGGAACAAAAAGCTCTGCATGCTTATGTGCTTTATCATGATCCTTGGAACTATCTTTGCTGGATGCATTTTTGAAGTCATCATTGATACCAATATCAGAAGGTTCTTTAAGGGAATTCCACAGACCATAATGGCTATTGCAGTCGTGCTTCTTATCTTTGTTATCTTTAAGGGCGATCTTTTGGGCTATGATTCATATATTCCAAATCCTGAGAAGGTGGAGAGCTGCGCAATAATTGATTATTACGGTGAGTTCAATGTCTGGTCCAATGAAGATAATGACTTCGTTACATCAGAAGAAGATCACATGCACATAACAAACGTGAATGATTTCATCCAAATTGCCAAGCTTGGAATGGACAACTCAAGAGAAGCTGCAAGAAACAGTGAGAACAGTAATTCATATGCAGATGGATATGAGGTGACTATTCTGTACAGGATGAAGAGCGGTAGGAATATCTATAGAAGCATTGTTATTCCTTTTGATGTTGATCCAGAGCTTATGGATAAGGTATTAGCTTCAGATGAGTACTTGAAGGGCAGATTTGACGTCTTTTTCGACGATGAACTCAGAGCTTCTGATGAATTTAATTCCAAGAACAGGATCGTCAGATATAGCACTATAAATGAGACACTTATTTCAACAGAACTTCCTTATGAAGAGCTTAGCGATGCATTAAGAGAGGATATTCTTAATTACTTCTCATACTCATATATGCATGATCACAGACCTATTGGCAGCATCGAATATTCAAATGATGGTTTATATTACGTAGATGCCAACATTCCTGTTTATGAAAACTATGAGAAGACTATTGCTCTTATGAAAAAATACGGAATATATTCTGGATCAGAGCTTGATATGTCTAAGATTAAATCTATAGAAGTTACAAACTATTATCCAGGCTATGATATGTCTGTTACTGATTATAATGAAGTTCCTTCAGATCTTGATTCTGTTTCTGTAATTTATACAGATCCTGAACAGATAAAAGAAATCTGTGAAACAGCACACTTTAACGATTTCCTTAATTACTGGAGTGATCACAGCACACTCTGTGGTCAGTATTCTGTTGTAGTTACAAGAGAAGGTGAGACACCAAATAGTAATTATGGTAGCTATGGTCAGTATATGAATTTTGACTGGGGAAATATTCCAGAATTTGTAGTAAAGGATACTAATAACTAAGTTGGCCAAATTATTTTCTAGGATCAAAAGAAAACTTCATAGGCTCAGGACAGGGACTATGTCAGCCAATGAAAAAAAGAGCATGATCTCCTGGCTGTTTTTACTTCCTTCGATAGTGGGAGTGCTGCTGTTTTTCGTGGCCCCTTTCATGGTAGTTATTTATTACTCCATGATCAATAACCCTATTCAAAAGAGGTTTGTAGGCTTTGCAAACTATATAAATGTTTGGAGCAATGATGCATTTAAGCTTGCCGGAATGAATACTCTAAAGTTTTCATTTATGGCAGTTCCTCTGGCAGTTTTGCTTTCACTATTCCTGGCAGCTGTCATGGAGTCAAGGATACCATTTAAGAGCTATTTTAGGTCTTTCTTCTTAAGCCCTTTAATGGTTCCTACAGCATCAATTGTTCTGATCTGGCAGGTAATGTTTCATTACAACGGTCTTGTAAATAACTTCACAGCGCTCTTTGGTGCTGACAAGATTGACTGGCTAAAGTCAGATAAAGCCTACATTGTTATAGTAGCTCTTTTCCTATGGAAGAATCTTGGGTACAACATGATCCTCTTCATGTCGGCTCTTGCCAGTATTCCAAAGGAGCTTCTGGAAGTAGCGGCCCTTGAAAATGCATCCAAGATGCAGGTTTTCTGGCTTATCAAAGTCAGATACTTGTCTTCAACGATACTTTTTGTAACGATCATGTCGCTTATCAACTCATTTAAGGTATTTAGAGAGGTTTACCTTATGACTGGCGACTATCCGGTTACTTCGTTATATCTGCTGCAGCATTTCATGAATAATACTTTTGCCTCTCTCGATTATCAGAAATTGTCTGCGGCAGCTATCATAATGTTCATAGTAGTAACAGCCCTTGTATACATCATGTATGCTGTTGAGAACTTCTATGGGAAAGACGTAGAGGGCTAAACTATGAATCTTTTACAAAAAATGTACAGACGAAGGAAGAGGATAGATAACTACAAGACAGTGCTTGTTACTATAGCAGCATTTATTTTTGCTTTTATTTTCCTTCTTCCGATCATACTTACCATTACGAATTCATTTATGAGTTCATCAGAAATAAGCGCCAACTACGGCTCAATATTTGCAACAACGGAAAAGGGCGGCAAGATCTTCATATCCAAGACTGTGAACCTTAAGTTCATACCTGATATGGTGACCTTTTCTCAGTATTTTACGGTGCTATTTAAGAGCCCTCAGTACCTTATAAAGTTTTGGAACTCAATTATCTATACAGTTCCTATCGTGGTAGTGCAGCTGGGTATCGCAACCCTTGCAGCTTACGGCTTTTCAAGATATGACGGCAAGGTTAAAAGAGTAATATTCTTTTCATACATCATAATGATGCTGATGCCTTATCAGGTAACACTTGTTCCTAACTTCCTGGTATCTAAGGCTATGGGCATCATAGATACAAGGTGGGCCATATGGCTTCCGGGATTCTTCTCTCCTTTTGCTGTGTATCTTTTGACCAAGTTCATGAGAAGAATACCTCAAGAAGTTATAGAGGCGGCTTCTATAGATGGAGCAGGAGAGTGGTACATCTTTTCGAGGATCAATATGCCACTTTGTAAGGGTGGTATAGCATCAATTGCCATCTTAGTATTTTTTGATTTTTGGAACATGGTTGAGCAGCCACTGATTCTTTTGACAAATACTGATCTGCATCCGCTGTCAGTGTTCCTGTCCAAGATCAATGCAGGAGAGATATCACTTGCCTTTGCGGTTGCAGTAATATATCTGGTCCCACCACTTCTCATTTTCCTTTATGGTGAGGACTATCTGGTAGAGGGAATCTCGTATCAGGGCGGAATTAAAGGATGACAAAAAGTTTATAAAGGGAGTAAATGTTATGTCCAAGGATTTAGAAAAAAAGCCTGTAAACAGGAAAGATATGGTGAAGAATGTTGCGATAGCATTCCTTACAGTTATGCTTATCCTCACATTCTTTTCAAACACCATCATGAATTATTCGCTTCCTCAGGTAGCAACAGTTCAGATAACTGATGGAACGATCAGTCCACAGATCAGAGGTTCAGGAACTGTAACGGCTGAGGATCCATACAATATCACGGTAAAAGAGACCAGAAAGATCTCAGGTGTTGCTGTCAAAGAGGGTGCACATGTGGAGATCGGAGATGTCATCTATTATCTTGAGGACAAGGAATCTGAGGAGCTTACAAAGGCAAAAGAGTCTTTGGATACCATGGAGCTTGAATATGAGCAGATGCTCTTTTCAGGAGATGTTCCAAGTAACGTTATAACAAACGTAAGAAATGGTAAGACAGCTTCTTACGATACGTATCAGGCACAGGTTGGGGATGTTCTTGATACTTATAATGCAGCCCTTGCAGAAGATAACGCAGCTCAGGCAGAGATTGATTACCTCACACAGCTCCGTGCTTACGAGCAGGCTGGCATGAACTACAACACAGCAACTCCTGAGTATCTTCTGGCACAGGCTCAGGTAGATATCGAGAAAGCCAAGAATGATGGCGATGAAGACAGAGTCGTAGAGCTTAATAACTTCGTTGCTGAGCTTACAAGAGATAAGTCACAGCTTTCTACATATAGCTCACAGTCAGGATTTAGCTATGATCAGAAGCTTGCAACAGCATCTGAAAAGAAAGCTAAGACAGCAGCAGCTTTAAAAGAGGCTGAGAGGGTTAAGACAGATCAGTTAAAGAGCATCAATGTGGAGATATCTCTTTGCGCTAAGAGAGATTCCATCGCAGAGCAGAAGGAAAAGATCGCAAAGCTTGAAGCAGAGTCAGTTGGCTCCTCTGTAAAGTCTCCAGTTGCAGGAACTGTCAGCTCAGTATCAAAGGTTGCCGGCGAGTCAACATCAGCTGATGAGACAATTGCAGTTATTCAGGTTGATGGAAAAGATATGACAACAAGCTTTTCTGTAACAAATGCCCAAGCAGCTAAGCTTAAGGTTGGAGATGCAGCGCAGCCACAGAATGCATGGCAGTTTAGCTCAGATTTTAAAGCTACACTTACACAGATCAAAAATGACAAGACTGATCCTGCAGGCAAAAAGCTTCTAACATTTAAGATCGAGAGTACAGAGGTTACTCCAGGTCAGACTCTTTCTCTTGCAATTGGTGAGAGAACTCAGAACTACGACATGATAGTTCCTAACAGTGCTATCAAATCTGATTCAAATGGTAAATTTGTTCTCATAGTCAAGAGTAAATCCAGTCCTCTTGGCAACAGATATACAGCTACAAGAGCAGATGTAACAGTAGTTGCATCAGATGACAAGAATTCAGCTATCACAGCTGCAATAGATGATTATGAGTACGTTATCACTACATCAAATAAACCTGTTAAGGCAGGAGAACAAGTAAGGCTGGCAAACGAGTAATGAAGTTTTTTAAGAATCTTGATAAAGAAAAGATAAAAAACAAAATACTAAAGATCATAAAGAGTAAGGCTTTTATTGTTGTCATTACGCTGATCTTATTAGATCTTGTACTTGGCTTTATCAGCAGAGCTCTTATAAACAAGCTTCCTGAACAGAGTGCAGCAGACAGATGGTCAGCTGATGGCAAAATGATGGCTCAGGTCAGTGTCTTTTTTACCGAGGATCAGATGATCGATACGGACTTCATCAAGAAGATGGAGTACGTCATGGAATCCAAGATGACTGATGCGGGAATCGTAGAAGAAACTGATGACGATGATCAGAGTGACCAAAAGGATCCTAAGATCGTTGAGACTCAAAAAATAGGTGAAAATGGTGGCAATGAGGAAACTCAAGACCTTGAAGAAGACACCAAGCTATATTCTAGCTGCTACAGTGCTCAGGGACTTGTGTCCATATCTTTTGAAGGGAAGACTGCTGATAATGTTACAGCAATAGGAACATATGGCGATTTTTTTCTCTTTCACCCACTTGAGCTTGTAAGCGGAAGCTACTACAACAAGGATGCTCTTATGAAGGATCAGATCGTTATTGATGAGGATCTTTCCTGGCAACTTTTTGGTTCAAGCGAAGTAGTGGGGCAGATGGTTACCATCGGTGATATACCTCATTATGTTTCCGGTGTTGTAAAAAGACAGGAAGGTAAGATGAGGACAACAGCTGGTCAGCAAGGTGGACTAGCCTATATTTCCTACGACAGCCTCTGTAAGTACGGAACTATCCTAAGTGGCAGGACCGAAAAGGAAGAGATTTCAGAAGATGGCAAAACATCTCTACGTGGCGGTATCAATTGCTATGAAGTTGTCATGCCAAGTCCAGTTGATGGAATTGTAAAGGCAATTGTTAAAGAGAGCACTTCTCTTGATGACAGGTATATTTCAGTTGTTGATAATTCGGATAGATTTTCAGCTTTTTCCATGTACGACATACTGACTTCCTTTGGTACAAGGAGCATGTGGAATAAGGCAATCTTTTATCCATATTGGGAGAACCTTGCCAGAGGATATGAAGATATTTTGGTTGTTTTATTTACTATCAGATGGATATGCAAGCTCATTGTTATATGCATGTTCTCTGCATATGTAGTTTATCTATATAGACACAAGAAATGGACGGTATCTGGCATTGTACAGACGCTTTCCGACAAGAAATATGATTTTGAAGTAAGACAAAAGCAAAAAAAAGAAGAAAGAGGGGCAAAGGAGAGGAGTTAAGTTATGAAAAAAAGAGAATTATTAAAACGTATAACTAGTGTTTCTCTTGCACTTACAATGGCAGTTTCTCTGGCAACTGGTTGTGGCAAGGAGAAAAAGGATGGAGACAGCATCTTGGATGAAGCTGCAAAAGGCTCTAAAGACTATGTGTTCAAGCAGGAAGCATTTGAAGTTCAGGGACTTGATACCAATGGACTTAATGGCCTTAAGATTGTTGGAGACAGAATTTATCTGACTTCTTATAACGAAGATGGATTTATCAATGTTTATTCATTTAACTCAGATGGATCAGATCTTAAGGATGTTAAGATCGCTGCTGAACCGGATGAGAGCTTTAGCTATATTGATTTTGATAAGGATGGCAATATCTATGGCATTCTAGGCAAGTATAACTGGTTTGACGGCGATATGGGCGACGCTCCAGAGGAAGCTGTTGAAGAGATCTCTTCTGAAAATAATGATGACAACGCTTCAGATGAAGCAAGTAAAGAGGCTTCTGATGAAAAAAAGCCTGAGACAGTAACAGAAGAAGCATCAGAAGAAGCATCAGAAGAAGCAAGTGATGTAAGTAGTGAAGAATCTTCTGAGGATATTGATCCAGAAGAGGGCTATGCTGGTGCAGAATATGATGAGGAAGTAAACGAAGAGTACAACCTCGTCAAGTATGACAATGCAGGAAATCAGGTTTACAAGGTTAAACTTGGTGCAGACCTTGAAGAGGGGGATTATTATAGCCCATGTGGTCTTGTTTATTCTGAAAACTATGGACTTATCGTAAGTTCAAATCATGACATTTCAAAGTTTGATGAACAGAGCGGATTTACACCTGTTATTGATGTTACAGCCCAGTATAATGGATCATGTTTTGATCTTATAAGAGGCTATAATGGTGATATCTTTGTATCAGGCTATACAGATGAAGGAAGACTCCTTGGTACAATTGATTTTGACAATAAAACGATCGGTAACAAGTCACAGGCATTAAATGGCTATAACTATTACTCATTCTTTAGTGGAAATGGTTATGATGTTTACGGTGCTGATGATAATGCTATTTATGGTTATGACCTTAAGTCAGACAAGCTTGTTAAGCTTATGGACTATGTAGATTCAGACCTTTCTTTGACATATAACCTTAGTGATGTAGTTGCAGTCAGTGATACAGAACTCATTGCATTTGTTCCTGATTTTGATTATAACCTCACATTATCAAGACTCACCAAGGTTCCAGCTGATCAGGTAAAAGACAGAACTATCATTACTTTAGGTAGTGCATATATCGACTATCATGTTAGACAGGCAGCTGCCAAGTTTAACCAGAATAATGAAGTGTACAGGATCAAGTTAGTTGATTACTCAACATATAACACAGAAGAAGACTATGATGCAGGCGTAAAGAAATTTAATCTTGATGTTGCTTCAGGTAATGTTCCTGATATCATGGCTTTTGACCTTGAAAGTCCAATTGAGAGTTATATCAACAAGGGATTGTTCCTTGATGTATCATCATATTTTAACAATGATCCAGATGTCGGACAGGCTGAATATCTTGATAATATCGTAGATGCATTTAAGACAGGTGACAAGATGTATCAGGTTGTTCCTTATTTTGAAGTTGCAACTGTTATCTGTAAGGCATCATTATTAAAGGGACAGACAACTCTTTCAATGGAAGACTACAGAAATCTCCTTCAGGCCAAGAATGTTTCTCCTTCAAAAGCCTTTGGATTGATCCTTAGAAATGACATATTGGCTTTTGGTCTTGCGTTCTCTGGCAAGGATTATATTGACTGGGGCAACAAGACATGCAACTTTAATAGCGATAGCTTTGTAGAGTTCATGGAATTTATAAATGATTTCCCACAAGAATATGACGAGAACACAATGTTCTATGATGATTACGATGCAGCTTTCAGAACAGATAATGCATTATTTGATGTTACAGGCATTTATGGCTTCAATTCATTTAAAAGAGAAAAGTATGGCCGTTTTGGTGAGGATGTAGCGTTTGTTGGCTTTCCAGGATCTAAAAATACTTCAGTTATCTATCCTGGCGTAACTCTTTGCATTAGTTCTCAGACAAAGTATGCTGATGGTGCCTGGGAATTTGTTAAGTATTTCCTTTCAGAGGAATTCCAGGATTCACTTGACTATGACTTCCCAATCAGGACCTCAAGTTATGAGAAGATGAAAAAAGCTTCTATGGAGCCTGAATACTATGAAGATGAAGACGGAAATAAACAGGAAGTCGAAGAGTATTTTTACGTTGGTGACCAGGAGGTGAAAGTTCCAAATCTTTCTCAGGAAGATGTTGATCAGATTGATAACCTCGTTAAGAATTCTCATTTCATAATGTATTACAATGATAACATCAACAACATTATCTCTGAGGAAGGTTCAGCATACTTTAGTGGTCAGAAGAGCGCAAAAGAGGTATGCGATATCATTCAGAGCAGACTTTCAATCTACGTTAACGAAAACAGTTGATCTTCAGGCGGTGCAGTGCACCGCCTGTTCTTTAAATAGGAATTTGCCCCTATTTTGAGGTTATTGTGCTATAATTTCTAAAGAACGTAAAATTTTATTTCAGTATAGGGAGAACGGGTATGACAGAAAAGGTTAAAGAAGTAGCAGGCAAGGGAAAAGGCCTTGCTGGGGAATTTCGTGAGTTTATCATGCGTGGTAACGTTTTGGATATGGCTGTTGGTGTTATCATTGGCGGCGCTTTCCAGAAGATCATCTCTTCACTTGTAGATGACATTATCATGCCAGTTATAAGCCTTCTTACAGGCGGAATTGATTTTAACAACATGTTTGTAAGCCTTGATGGTTCAGAGTATGCAACACTTGAAGCTGCCAAAGAGGCAGGAGCTGCAACACTTAACTACGGAACATTTATCACAGTTGTCATTAACTTTATTTTGATGGCTCTTGTGATCTTCTTTATCGTTAAGTTCATGAATAAGCTCAGCAATAAGCTTGAAAAGGAAAAGGCAGAGGCACCTGCAACAACCAAGATCTGCCCACGTTGTAAGAGTGAGATCAATATTGAAGCAACAAGATGCCCTCACTGCACATCTGAGCTTGACTAAGCTAGTAGTAGCAATATGTATGCGTATGCCCTTATACTTAATTGTATAAGGGCATTTTTGAGGTGAAGAATATGGCAAAGGTTATTATGGTTCAGGGCACAATGTCTGGTGCTGGAAAGAGTCTTTTAGTTGCTGGACTTTGCAGGATTTTTAGACAGGATGGATATAGGGCAGTTCCTTTCAAGTCCCAGAATATGGCACTTAACTCTTATATCACTGAGGAAGGGCTTGAAATGGGAAGAGCTCAGGTTATGCAGGCTGAGTGTGCAGGAGTTAAGCCATCTGTTTATATGAATCCGATCTTATTAAAGCCATCAAGTGATGTGGGCTCACAGGTCATTGTAAATGGAAAGGCCCTTGGAAATATGAAGGCCAGAGACTATTTTGCTTACAAAAAGACTTTAATTCCTGATATATTAAATGCCTTTCGTAAACTTTCAGAGGATGCTGATGTCATTGTTATAGAAGGCGCTGGGAGTCCGGCAGAGATCAACCTTAGAGAAAATGATATTGTAAATATGGGAATGGCAGAGCTGGTTGATAGCCCGGTCCTCTTAGTTGGCGATATCGATAGAGGCGGCGTTTTTGCTCAGCTCTATGGAACTGTTGAACTGCTTGAAGCTTCAGAGAAGGCTAGGATTACTGGGCTTATCATTAACAAGTTCAGGGGAGACAAGTCTCTACTTGATAGCGGAATTGATTTTATTACAAATAAGCTTGGTATTGAGACTGTAGGTGTTATTCCCTACATGAATATCAAGGTTGATGATGAGGATTCTCTGACTTCGCGATTTGATAATAAAAGAGCTTTAGATGGAGTTATAGATATTGCGGTTATAAGATATCCTAGAATATCGAATTTTACTGATCTTGGAGCTTTTGAGATGCAGGAGGGCGTAACTGTCAGATACGTAGATAGCGTCTACGAACTTGGTGATCCTGACATGATCATCCTGCCAGGCAGCAAGAATACTATAGAGGACCTTAAATATATCAGAGAATCAGGTCTTGAAAGAGAGATAATAAGGCTTTCTAAGACTAAGCCTGTCTTTGGAATCTGCGGCGGTCTTCAGATGCTTGGTAATTCTATTTCAGATGAAGACAAGGTGGAATCAGGTCTTTTGACACAGATAAGGGGAATGGGGCTTCTTGATATTGATACAAAGATGAGCTCTGTAAAGACAACTGTTCAAAGGAATGGCAGTATCTCTTTTCCTAAGGGAGTATTTGAAAGTATCAAGGACAAAAAATATAAGGGATACGAGATACACATGGGACAGAGCGGTATTAAAGATGTAGTCATAAGTAACGGCGCCAATGTGTACGCCTCTTATGTTCACGGAATCTTTGATGAAGGCGGAATTGCGGCGGACATCTTGAAGATTCTTGGCAAAAAGAGTATAAGTTTATTGTCATATTCTGAGTTTAAAGAGTCTCAATATGATATACTAGCAGATACCATAAGAGCTAATATTGATATGGATACGATTTACGGCTCTTTAAAGGAAGTCAAGATAAAGGATTAAATTGATGAGTGAAAAGAAAAAAGCGCTTATTGCCATGAGCGGCGGAGTTGATAGTAGCGTAGCAGCTTATCTCATGACAAGTAAGGGGTATGATTGCATGGGATGTACCATGCGTCTATATGAAAATGATATGATAGGCGAGGATCTTTTTGGAACCTGTTGTAGTCTTAATGATACACAGGATGCCAGATCTGTTTGCGACAAGATCGGTATAGATTACAATATCTATCACTATGAGGCAGAGTTTAGAGATAAGGTCATTGAACCCTTTGTTTGTAGCTATGAGATGGGGGAGACGCCAAATCCATGTATCAGATGTAACAAATATCTTAAGTTTGATACTCTTTATCAAAAGGGAAGGGAAATGGGCTACGACGTGATCGTGACAGGTCACTATGCAAGGATAGAAGAACGGGGCGGACACTTTTATCTTCTGAAAGCTAAGAACCTTGCCAAGGACCAGAGCTACGTTTTATATGATCTTACGGAGGAGCAGCTTGCACATACAGCTTTCCCTCTTGGCGAATATACCAAGGATGAAGTTAGAGAGATTGCAGATTCTCAGGGATTTGTTACTTCCCACAAAAAAGAAAGCCAGGATATCTGTTTTGTACCTGACGGTGATTATGCTGGCATGATCAAACGCTACCGCGGAAAAGATTACCCTAAGGGTAACTTCGTAGACCGTGACGGGAACATCCTCGGAACCCATGATGGCATCATCGGCTACACCATCGGTCAGCGCCGTGGTTTAGGTATCCCAGCAGAGAAGCGACTCTATGTTACTAAGTTAGACGTCCCAAATAACCAAGTTATCCTCGGTGACAATGAAGATCTCTTTAAACGTGAACTCACTATTAGAGACTTCCACTGGATAACAGGTGAAAAGCCAACTTCTGAATTTAGATGTCTTGCTAAGATCCGTTACCGCCACAAAGAGCAGCCTTGTACCGTCACTCCTACATCAGATGGTGGCGCATTAGTTGTATTTGATGAGCCTCAGCGTGCTGCAACACCAGGTCAGTCTTGTGTATTATATGACGGTGATATAGTTCTTGGTGGTGGCATCATCTCTAACTCATAATGCTTGATACATAACATATAATACTAACCCTCCCTAGCCTATCGGCTTCGGAGGGATTTTTAATGCCATTTCAAGCTATGAATTTTGGAGTTTGAACGATTTTCAAAAAAATGACGTTTTCTTATGCTCACGAAGTGAGCATTTAGAAAAGTTTCATTTTTTTGACGAGGGCAAACCTAAACTTTATAGCAAAAATGACATAAAAAATCCCCCAAGGTTAAAAACCATGAGGGATTGCCATTAAAGTTTTGTTGAACCACGCTCTATGAGTTCACCAGAGAAGATGGTCTTCTGTGGAGTTTCGGTAGAGGTGAGAACTCCGATAAGGGTTTTGACAAGCTGCAGGCACATATCTTCTAAGCGGTTATCTATGGAAGAGATGGCCGGCTCAGAACAGTGAGCTAGGATTGAGTTGTTGTAGCCCACGATCTGAAGGCTTTTTGGAACACTTATCTTGTTGGCACGGGCATATTTCATGGCGCCAACAGCAAGGAAATCTTCGCTGGTCACAATTGCGTCAAATTCAATTCCTTTATTGTCGTGAAGATCATTTAAAAAGTTCTTTACTCCATCGATGTCTTCGTGATTTCCATGGAAACATTGCAGCATTTCCTTTTTGAGTGGAATGTCTTTTGTTAAAAGAGCATTTTGGAAACCGGCAAGCTTTTTTTGTCCGCTGTAGGAGTTACTGTTATAAAGATATAATATCTTTTTGCATCCTGCGGCTATGAGCTTCTCAGTTGCATCCTGTGTGGCTTTGTAGTCATCACAGAGAGTGCAGTAAACATTTGGACAATCGTAATCAGCGTTAAGGAGCATGATAGGTACTGATGCAGCAGCATCATTGACGTATTGGTTGTCCTCTGGATTATTCATGATAAAGTGAGAACCAACCATGACTACGCTATCTACGTGCTGTGATAACAGGAGATTCAAGGACTCTTTTCTTGATTCCATCTCATATCCTGTACAACATAGAACGGAGTGGTAGCCGTTTTCACGAAGGCTCTGCTCTATATAGTAGATAGCTTTGGCTAAATAAAGGTCCGAAGCATCAGCGCAGAGGATTCCAATGGTCTTCATTGAGTTAAGACCAAGTCCTCTTGCAAATGCATTTGGCTTATAGCCATATTGTTCTATGATATCCATTACCTTTTTGCGGGTTCTGGGCTTTACATTGGCGCTTCCGTTTAAGACTCTTGAAACAGTAGCGATAGAAACCCCTGCCTTTTTGGAAATGTCATAAATAGTCATCTGGTTACTCATAAAATTTATCTAACCTCTAAAGGAAATTTGAAATATCTTACTGCGTTGTTGTATGAAATATCAGCAGCAATCTTACCAAGTGTGTCAATTTCTGACTCTGGGAATTCACCGTTTTCTACAAGACTTCCAAGGTAGTTGCACAGGATTCTGCGGAAGTAGTCATGTCTTGTATAAGATGTGAAGCTTCTTGAGTCTGTGAGCATTCCTACGAAACCTGAGAGATTACCTGATTCAGCTACGCACTGAAGCTGTTCCTGCATACCAAGCTTGGTATCATTGAACCACCAAGCGCTTCCCTGCTGGATTTTGGCAACTGCTGGACCTTCGTTGAATGCATTAAGTGTTGTATTGATGATCTTGTTATCGTTAGGGTTAAGACTGTAAAGAATAGTCTTTGGAAGGCTTCCTGTTTTCTGAAGAGCATCAAGGAAGTCTGCAAGCTCACCCATAGGATAGTATGCTCCTATTGTATCATATCCTGTGTCAGGTCCAAGCTTTTCATACATAGCTGTATTATTATCACGCTTGCAACCAAAGTGAAGCTGCATTACCCAGTCACGCTTAGCAATCTCGCCGCCTTCAAAGAGCATGAATGCTGTCTGGAATTTAAGGCTTTCTTCATAAGAAACAGTTTCACCTTTGATCCTCTTTGCAAAGATGGCTTCAATCTCATCATCAGTAGCAGGGCGGTACATAACGTACTCAAGAGCATGGTCTGTTACGTTGCAACCCTTTGATCCAAAGTAATCAAGACGAACCTTGAGAGCTTCTTTAAGATCTTTGAAAGAAGAGATCTTAACGCCGCTAACTACTGAGAGTTTACCAATATAATCTACAAAGTCAGGCTTTGTGATATTCATTGCCTTGTCAGGTCTCCAGGCTGGAAGAACCTTTACGTCGAATGATGTGTCAGCCTTGATCTTGTCGTGCCATTCAAGGGTGTCGATAGGGTCATCTGTTGTGCAGATAAGTGTAACGTCTGACATCTTGATGAGCTTTCTTGCACCCATATCTGGAGCCTGAAGAACTTTGTTGCAAAGGTCATAAACTTCTTCTGCAGTCTTTTCGCTTAAAACTCCGTCGTAGTTAAAGTACTTGCGAAGTTCGAGGTGTGCCCAGTGATAGAGTGGGTTACCAACAGCCTTGCCAAGGCACTTGGCAAACATAAGGAACTTGTCTTTGTCAGAAGCGTCGCCTGTGATGTACTTTTCATCGACACCAAATGCACGCATGAGACGCCACTTATAGTGATCGCCGCCAAGCCATACCTGGGTGATGGTTTCAAAGTGTCTGTCCTCAGCAATTTCCTTTGGACTAATGTGGCAGTGATAGTCGAGAATAGGCATATTCTCAGCGTAGTCATGATAGATTGTCTTAGCTGCATCTGATTGCAGAAGAAAATCTGCATCCATAAATTTCTTCATTATGAACCCTCCAACAATATTGATTTTATTTGGCTTTACAAAAATGTAAGCATTTTCATGTTTTGTCCCCTAAATTATACAAAAGCCATTTTCTCTTTACAATAGTAAAAATTTGTTGACTCTAGGATTTAATGAATATATGATTTTAATGTAAACGCTTACATCAATTATGAGAAAGGCTTGGAATTATGAGTAGATTTTTACAGATACATCCAGAGGATAATGTTGTAGTTTGTCTTGAACCTATGACCAAAGGAGAAAAAATCTCACTTTCATCCGGGGAGGAAATTACTCTTTTAGAAGATGTTAATGCTGGCCACAAGGTTGCAATTAGGGACATTTCAGAAAATGAGAATGTCATTAAATATGGCTATGCGATTGGACATGCTACAAATGACATTAAGACTGGTAGCTGGGTCCATACTCATGATATCAAGACTAATCTTGATGGAATCTTAGAATATAGATATGAGCCTGATACGGAGGATATTTCAAAAAAGATCACTCGTATGGGTTCAAAGGAAAGTACCTTTGAAGGTTTCGTTAGAGCAAGTGGTAAGGTTGGTATCAGGAATGAGATCTGGATCATACCTACAGTTGGCTGTGTCAATAACATTGCAACAGCCCTTGCTAAGATAGCAAATACCTATGTTAAGGGTAGCGTTGATGAAGTTGTTGCTTTTACTCACAACTATGGTTGCTCTCAGACTGGCGATGATCAGGAACACACAAGGACTATCCTTTCAGACCTGGTCAATCATCCTAACGCTGGCGGAGTGCTGGTTCTAGGACTTGGCTGCGAGAATAGTAATATCGACGTCCTTAAACCTTACATTGGTAAGGTGGATGAATCAAGGGTTAAGTTCCTTGTTTGTCAGGAATCTGATGATGAAATGGAAGATGGTCTTAAGTTGTTAAAAGAGATCATTGATGTAGCTTCAAACGATAAGAGAGAGACAGTTAGTGCTTCTAACCTTATCATCGGTCTTAAGTGCGGAGGAAGCGACGGATTTTCTGGTATAACAGCTAATCCTCTTGTAGGAAGGATTTCTGACAGGATCATTGAAAATGGTGGTACATCTATTCTTACTGAAGTGCCTGAGATGTTTGGTGCTGAGACTATCCTCATGAACAGATGCAAGGATGAAGCTACATTTAATGACACTGTGGATATGATAAACGGGTTTAAAGAGTATTTTACCAAGCAGGGAGAACCTATCTATGAGAACCCATCTCCAGGAAATAAGGCAGGTGGAATTACGACACTTGAAGATAAGTCTCTTGGATGTACTCAGAAATCTGGAGATTATCCTGTCATGAAGGTTTTAAAGTATGGAGAAAAGACCAATGAAAGAGGTTTAAATCTTTTATGCGCTCCGGGAAATGATCTTTGTGCAGCCACAGCTCTTGCATCTTCAGGAGCACAGATAGTCCTTTTCACGACAGGAAGAGGAACTCCATTTGCATGTCCCGTTCCTACCATGAAAATTGCAAGCAATAACATGATCGCAGATAAAAAGAGTAACTGGATCGATTATAGAGCAGGACAGATCCTTGAAGGAAAAACCTTCGATGAATTAACAGACGAACTTTACAACAAAATTCTAAGAACAGCTTCCGGTGAAAAGCTAAAAAGCGAAATTGCCGGTTTCCACGATATGGCTATCTGGAAACGAGGAGTTACTTTATAACGTGATATAAATGTTCATTGAATTATCTTGATCAGATCCTTAAAGAACTGAATAATAAGTAACATGTAAAGATAATCGATATTGATGTAAATATAGTAACTATTTTTGAATTATGAACTGGGCTATACTCTTCATGACGATTAATGAACGATTTTTGGAGGATATAGATTATGATGCAGATTGGTATCAGATTTCATGATACAGTTGAACTTCCTTTTGAAGAGAGACTTAAGGAGATAAAAAAGCAGGGATTTTCTTGCGTTCATATAGCTCTTTCCAAGGTTCCTGGCTTTACAGCTGAGCCTTCAGCACTTACTCCCGGATATGCTATGTATCTTAGGGATTCTTTTAGAAAGGCAGATCTTGATGTGGCAGTTCTTGGCTGCTATTTAAATCTTGCAACACCTGATCAGGAAGAGCTTAAAAAGACTCAGGAGAAGTACATGGCTCACATCCGTTTTGCAGCACTTATGGGATGTGGCATGGTTGGAACAGAAACAGGTGCTCCAAACGTTGACTATCACTATGACAAAGAGGCTTGCCATTCTCAGGAAGCTCTTGATACTTTTATCACTAATCTTAGACCAGTTGTAGAATATGCTGAGAAGATGGGTGTTATTGTGGCGATTGAGCCTGTTTACAGACATATCGTACATACTCCTGCTAGAGCTAGAGAGGTTCTTGACAGAATCGGTTCACCAAACCTTCAGATCATCTATGATCCTGTAAATCTTCTCTGGACTGACAACTACGACAGAAAGTACGAAGTCTTTGAAGAAGCTCATGAGCTTCTTGGCAAAGATATCTGCATGATCCACCTTAAGGACTGTATTCTTACAGACGAAGGTGTTGTAAGTATGGGATGTGGACTTGGAGAACTTGATTATTCGTCCATTGTTAAGTTTGCAATAGACAATAAGCCTTTTATTCAGGCTACTTTGGAAGATACCACTCCTGATGTTGCAGTATCATCTCGTGAGTGTATAGAAAAGGCTCAGAAAGAGTATCTAGATAGATAAAATTTGATTTATCCCCTTATTTTTGGTAATATAGCTTGTGCGAAAAGCAGGATAATTATTCCATATTTTATAAGAGGAGAGTTTTATGAAGAAGAAATTTTTAGTAGCTATGCTTGCTATGATGATCATGGCTTCCAGCG
This sequence comes from Butyrivibrio hungatei, assembly GCF_001858005.1. Lineage (NCBI taxonomy): Bacteria > Bacillati > Bacillota > Clostridia > Lachnospirales > Lachnospiraceae > Butyrivibrio > Butyrivibrio hungatei. The sequence goes on from NZ_CP017831.1 coordinate 1,430,030, forward strand.
TAGCATGTGGAAAAACAGACACAGATAAGGGACCTTTAAAGGCTGGCGAAGAGTCTTCAGAGGCTTCTTTTGAAATCAAAGAGGATAGCGCTGATGAGGCATCTTCAGAGGCTTCAGCTTTAGAGGCTGTAGAAGCTGCAAGCGAGGCTTCATCTGAGGAAGCTACAGAAGTTACAGCTGATGAGGCTGCTGGTTATGTTGATGGACAGGCTTATATCAATGAGAACTTCAATCTTAAGTTCAACATCGATAGCGATATGTCTTTTGCTGATGAGCAGGCAGTTGCAGATCTTAATAACGCAGCTGGCGATTTCACAAATGATACTATCAAGAAGTACGTTGACGAGGGTAAGGTTATGATCGTTGCTTATGCAACAGATGATACAATGCTTAAGTCATTCAATGTAGCACTTCAGTCAGTTGGTTCACTTGTTACAACTCTTGTTGATGAGGAGACAGTTCTTAATGCTTCAGCTGATTCAGTTGTAGATCTTCTTACACAGCAGGGATTTGAGGATGTCACAACTGAGATTGACAAGGTTCAGTTCATGGGTGAGGAGCATTCATCACTTCTTATTTCATCTAAAATCCAGGGAATTGATTACTACGAGAGAGTATGCTGCCTTGTAGACAATGGATATGTAATGAGCCTTACAACAGGTGGTCTTACAAAGGATGATGTTACACATCTTTTTGAGAACGCTGAGAAGCTTGACTAATTTTATAGAATAATTTAGGCGGCCAATTGGCCGCCTTTTTTATTTGCTTAGATGTTCTAACTGTTTTGTGATCTGTTCTGGAACCTCGATTCCATCACGTTTAAGCTTACTTGCCATGTTCATAACAGGCTTTGCAATATTACCTATATGAGCCTGATAGTGATTTATCAGCTCAGTGTACTGAGGGTTGTCTGAGACTTTTTCTCTAAGCTCCTTTGCAAAAGGGCAGAAGGTAAAGAGAATCTCTCTTGCTACCTTATTTAGCCTTGGTGAACCGTTTGCTTCGAACTTGACGTAAGCAAGATAATCAGCAATAAACACGTTCTTATAGTTGTTAGAATATTTCTTAAGGTCAGTTTTCAACTTTTCCTTATTTTCTGTAGAAAGAGCTGAGTTCTTTTTGAAGAACTGCAGATAGTCACAGTACATGGAAGTAAGAGATGGATCAGTTACGTCGTTCCAGTGAACACCCTGTTCAGTCTTGCACATTTCCCATCTGAATTCGCCAAAAAGTCTTACCATACATTCTTCAGTATTTTCGGTGTTGAATATTGAAACCAGCATTCTTGCTTTTGTACTACGTTTTTTGCCTTCAATTTCCTGCCAAAGAGAAGCTCTGCTACCAACGTTTGGCATCAGGATCATGTATGGTGTGATATCGTCTGCGTAAAAGAGCTGTGTAACACCGATCTCAGGGTTTGAATAAACAGCCTGTCTGCAAAATACACCATAATCAATAGCTCTGATCTTAGCAAAATATTCATTGATCTTGCTGTAGGTAAGATAAGCCATATCAAGAGGTCTTAATACGTTCATCTCGTCAAATACAGGAACGAAGGAAGAAATTCTACCAAAGGTCATTCTGTTACCTAAAGAGAAGAGGTTGTGGATCTCAAAATCAAGTCTGCTCTTTGGGTCATTGACCATGGCATCAATCTGAGGCTGCTTTAAGTTACCGGTTGCTTTCTGTTCACGAAGATAACTTTCCCAGTCCTGGTCAAATTCATTTCTGGAAGGCTCAACCTCGAGATTATATATCTTTTTGAGCCATTCATATAATGTGACTACATTGCCTTCTGGATCAGGCATGTAGGCTTTTGCCATATTGTAAAGAATCTGAGTGTTCTTTTCACCTGCAAGTTCTTCATCCACAAAGCCGAACATGAAGAACATCTTAACTTCCATAGGATAGTTGTCATCACTAAGACTTTTTATGAAAGCAGGTGTAAATACTTCATAGAAGGTATTTCCAAGATTTCGTCTAAGGGCTCTTGCCTCGTCTTCAGAATCATATCTGTTACTACTATTCTTGAACTGATTTATCTGTTCTTCGAATTTGGCTGCAATTTCGGGTGATACGCCGGAATAAGCAAGGATAGTGCTAAGTGCGTTAACAACTGTCACAACGCTTGAGCCTCCATCTGCATTCTTTTCCATATCGGAGAGCTTAGCATTTATCATCTTCATATTTGCAGTAAAGTTGGCAGTTTTCTTTTTTAGTGCTTTTCTATATTCGCCAAGGAGCTGGTTTTCCCTTGATATGTTGTCGTAGATATAAAATGTAGACATTACGATACCAGCTGCGATGTCGATATTGATCGAATATAATGACTTTTTGAGGATTGCCTCATTTTCTTTTAAGCTTCTGATGTAAGGAAAGGCCCACTCACCGATCTTTTCTGTTTTTTCGGGTGGAATGATCTCATCGATCTCATTAAAGATCATTGGTGTTTCGCCGACTTTGATGCATAGGCTAGGGTAGTCAGCATAATCAGCGATGATCTTCTCGTATTCAGAAAGAGCATCATCATATTCTTTTTCGTATACGTCGCAGCATTTAGAAGCAGTAGCAACAGACTGAGCTGCCAATATAGGAGCAATCTTAGGATTAGATCTTACGATAGGTGGAATGTCTGTTAAGTCTTCAAATGGATATGAATAAACTGCAGAATCTTCAAGTGCTTCGTAAGAGTAAATATATTTTTTACCGGGGGATTCAACAATTCCAATAAAGCTTCCGACACTCATGGTAATGGAAGAGAATTGATCGTATATTTTGATACTTCCTTTTACAAGGATCTCGATGGTACCTACGGTATCCTCGCCTGCCTTGTGTATGATCGTGCCTTTTTCTATCTTCTCAAGTCCCATTTTTTCCTCCAAGTGTGTATAAAAGCATATATAATAATGTTATCACGTATAAAAATAGACTTCAATCAAAGAATTGTCGGTTGAAGTCTATATTCGTTTATGTTTTGGCCTTTGAATTCAAGGCTGTATAACTTATTTGCAAAAAGAGTTTCGTTAAGCAACCTCATCTCCAAATCAGAAAGTTGGTCAGGGGCTTCTTTTAATTGAGTAAAGATCTTGATGTTTCCTATATTCTTTATCTCTTTTATGCAAGGAGATACTTCTTTTTTCATGCCAAGGATACGAGCGTAGCCTGTATAACCATCGGCTTTGTATTCATCCATATTTGAGGCCTTCATATCAAGTATGATGTGTATAAGACTTCTTGATATTCTTGAATAGGCCATATTCTTGGACTTACATTTGATGCAGAGCTCGTCAAAGGACATGAGATTCTCTGACGCATCTAATATCTTGTTTGATAATTCTTCGTTTATATCAAGATATTCCAAAAGCCCTTTTTCTCTGGATTGAAACAGCTTGTAATATAAGAGCTTCGTGAAGTTTTCTGTATTTCCGAATTGCCCATCGTAATCTATTATACTGTCAAAAGAGCTTATGGGAACCATCTTCTTTAATTCGTCTTGAACTATTTTATTATTCTCTGCAAGATATGAACGGATAGCAGTTGCGCTTGGCATATCAGACAGTTCTTTTGAATTATAATCAGAGCCTAAACGCTTTATGGAGTGAGGTTTTATTGAACTATTTAGCTTTTTAAGTGCCTTTAGATATTCAAGAGCAAGAATATTATTTGGACTTGATAGAATATCTTTTAACCTGGGATCATTTGTGTGAAGTGCCTGTAATACAGCTTTCTCACGGGCAAGGGCAAAACTGTCTCCGCATCTTAACCTGTCCTGGAGCATGTTTTTAAAATCAGCAGGCTCATTTGCGAGAATATCTGCGATATCTGACAGGAGAGAGATGTCGTCACATTCACTTCCGAAAACAAGATCATTTACGATACCTAGTCTATCAAGTATAGAAACAGCGCCCTGAGCAAAATACTCAGCGCTACCAAGACTATAATAAATTGGAAGTTCCAAAATCAGATCTGCTCCTGAATTTAGAGCAGCTTTAGTTCTAGAAAACTTGTCTAAAAATGCAGGGGCGCCTCGTTGAACGAAATCTCCACTCATTATTACAAGGAGATTATCTGCATTAGTTTCCTTTTTGGCTTTTTCCAATATGTATTTGTGACCGTTGTGAAACGGATTAAATTCTGCTATTACAGCTACAGTTTTCATCTTAATGTAAGCACTTTCAATAAAATACAATTTTTGTGCAACTTTTTCCTTGTTATAAAATAATACCTTGGTAAAATATATTAGTAAATATATATTAGATTTAATTTTAATTAGGAGAATCTTTAAAATGAAAATTTTGGTTATCAATTGTGGTAGTTCATCACTGAAGTTCCAGCTTATTGATTCAGACTCAGAGCAGGTAATCTGCAAGGGATTATGCGAGAGAATCGGAATTGACGGAAGCCAGATCAGTTATACACCTGCAGGCAAGGATAAAGTTACAGTAGTTACTCCTATGCCAGATCATAACAAGGCAATTGAGCTCGTGATAGAAGCTCTTACTAACAAGGACAATGGCGTTGTTTCTTCACTTTCAGAGATCGGTGCTGTTGGACATCGTATCGTTCACGGCGGCGAGAAGTTCACAAAGTCTGTTGTTATCACAGAAGAGGTTATTAAGGCCATTGAAGAGGTTTCAGATCTTGCACCACTTCATAATCCAGCAAACCTCATCGGTATCAGAGCTTGCCAGAAGGTTATGCCTGGTGTTCCTATGGTTGCAGTATTTGATACAGCATTCCATCAGACAATGCCTCAGGATGCATATCTTTATGGACTTCCATATTCATACTATGAGAAGTATGGTATCAGAAGATACGGCTTCCACGGAACAAGCCATTCATATGTTTCTAAGAGAGCTGTTGAACTCCTTGGAAAAGATGCGAAGGATCTTAAACTCATCGTTTGTCACCTTGGAAATGGAGCTTCAATTTCAGCTGTTGACGGTGGCAAGTGCGTAGATACATCAATGGGACTTACTCCACTTGAGGGTCTTATCATGGGAACAAGATCAGGTGATATCGATCCTTCAGTAGTAGAGTTCATCATGAAAAAAGAGAATTCTACAGTTGCTGATGTTACTAACCTTCTTAACAAGAAGTCTGGTGTATTTGGTCTTTCTGATGATCTTTCATCTGATTTCAGAGATCTGGAGGAAGGTTACAATAACGGACACGCTGGAGCAAGAAGAGCAGTTGATGCTTTTGTATACAGAGTAGTTAAGTACATTGGCTCATATACAGCTGCTATGGGCGGCGTTGATGCTATCTGCTTCACTGCTGGTGTTGGTGAGAACAGCGGATTTGTTCGTAAGCTTATCTGTGACAGACTTGGATTCATTGGTGCCAAGATCGATGTTGAAGCAAATAAGGTCCGCGGTGAAGAGAAGACTATCTCAACTCCAGACAGCAAGGTTACTCTTTTAGTTGTTCCTACAAACGAAGAGCTTGCAATTGCACGTGATACAGTTGCTCTTTGCAAATAATATTTTTTAAAAAACTTCAAGTCAATCGTACCCAAGCGGTGCGATTGGCTTTTTTGTTTCCAATATTTTCTATAAAAACTGATACAAAATATAAAAAACTTGAAAATAATGAAGCATTACTATAACATAATGGTATTATATTTTAGATTATATTGAAATAAAGAGGTAGTAATGAGAGAACTAAATTCGTGCAAGGACGCTATGGCGGCAAGTATTGAAAATAAGTATTTCAGTATTGCCCACTTGTATAAGGATGAGAAGGCCATGGAGATGCATATCCATGACTGCTATGAAGTCTATTTTTCAATTTCCGGAGGCAAACAGTTTCTTATCGATAATAAGATCTATGATATTGCGCCAGGAGATCTTTTCCTGATCAATCAGTATGATTCCCATTATCTGACTCAGATAGATCAAGAACTTCACGAGAGAATCGTCATCATGATAGACCCTGACTTTATGCGGAGTATATCGTCTGATGAGACCAATCTGGATGCATGTTTCCAAAAAAGAACGGAAGAGTTTTCCCACAAGATAAGTCTTACTTCTGAGCAGCAGAGTAGATTTCTTTATTTTGTAAATAAGATCCTTTCAAGTAATGATTATGGCCATGATCTGCTTGAAAAGGCTACTTTTACTGAGCTTTTTGTTATGATCAATCAGATCATCAATAATAAGCTTAGTGATAATGTGCCTAACAAGGTTTCTACTTATAATGATCAGGTTGATGCCATACTTTCATATCTTAACAATAATATTCAGTATCCGATCAGTATAGGGGATCTTTCCAAGCAGTTCTTCATCAGCGAATCTTACATATGCAGATTGTTTAAGTCTGCAACTGGTACTACAATCAATAAGTATATGACTGCAAGGAGAATTTCTATTGCCAAATCTCTTTTAGCAGAGGGTATTGGTGTCAGTGAAGTCTGCGAACGATGCGGATTTAGTGATTACAGCAATTTCCTTAAGTCATTCACCAAGTCTGTGGGTATTTCACCAAAGAAATACTCTCAGAACTGTAACAGATGATAAGAGGTACTTATACTAAACAACAAGGGGGCTAACATGGCAGAATTAAGATTTGTACCTATCAGTGAAGTTGAGAAAATCAATATTTTTGGAAGACTAGGAAAGGTGAGAGATCCGCTTCCTCTTTTGTTCAATGGTAGCGCAGTAGAGGTTGTTGTTACAGGTTCTGATCTTTGGATCGATTTTGAAACTGACAATGATTTCCATGAACCATGGGTTGCCTATGAGCTCAACGGTGCTTTCATGGGTAGACAGATGGTCCTTGCTGGAGAGCACAGCATTTGTCTTTTTAGAAACATGAATCCTGACACTCCTAAGAGAGTCAGATTCTATAGAGAACTTCAGGCCATGAGTGAGGATGACAAGTGCAAGGTGCTTGTTAAGGGCTTTAGACTTGACGGCGAGTTTATGGAAGTTCCTAAGTATGATCTTAAGATTGAATTTATCGGAGACAGTATCACATCTGGCGAGGGCAGCTACGGAGCAGTCACTGATGTAGACTGGCTTGCAATGTACATGAGCGCTTCTGTCAACTATGCTACAATGACAGCTAAGGCTTTGAATGCTGACTACCACATTGTTTCTCAGGGAGGCTGGGGAGTTTTCTGCGGCTGGGATAATGATGTAAGACATAACATTCCTTCAATATATGAAAAGGTTTGTGGCCTTGCTATGGGACCTTCTAATGAGGCTCTTGGAACACAGGATCCTTACGATTTTGACAGCTGGCAGCCTGATGTTATCGTAGTTAACCTTGGAACAAATGATGCTTCAGCCTTTGAACAGCCGCCTCTTTATATTGAAGAGCTTGGAGCTACGTTCAAGCAGCGCAAGAATGAAGATGGTTCTTATAATAGAGAAGATGAGCTTAAGGTTGTCAATGCAGCAATTTCTTTCCTTGAGATGCTTAGAAAACACAATCATCACGCCCATATCATCTGGGCTTATGGAATGCTTGAAAGCAATCTTAATCTGACTCTTACAGAGGCTATTAACAAATATAGAGAAAAGAGCGGTGACAACAACGTATCTTTCTTCCAGCTTCCAAATACAACTATGAGAACCTTTGGCGCACATATGCATCCTGGAGCACAAGCACATCTTGAAGCCAGCAAAGTTCTCGTGGATTATATAAAAGAAATATTTAATCGTTAATTGGAGTCTATTTAGTAATGAGAAAAGCAAGAAATGAAAAAGAAAATGCCATTAGAGAAAAGCTTATTGATGAGCTTTACGGCAATAAATATAATCAATTTATTGGTTTTGAGATCCTTGAACTTAGTAGTACCTATAGTAAGTCCAGGATCAAATGCGATGAGAGGCTTCATAACAGCTATGGAAGTATCCATGGGGGAGCGCTTCTTTCTTTTGTAGATGCCATGGCCGGGGCAACAGGAAGCATGAGTGGAAGATATGTGACAACAGTTTCTGCCAATCTTAATTTTCTTTTGCCTGCAGTTAATACAGAATATATTTATTGTGAGTGCATGAAGCTAAAGACCGGCAAACATATTCTTGTATTTGATATCAGAGTCACTGATGATAGTGGAAATCTCCTTGATAGCGGTGAGTTTTCATTTTTTGCAAGCAAGGTAAATGTTCTTGAAGACAATCTTAAAATTGGTCAATAAAAAAACTGTTGACAAATAGTAGTCTCATGGGTATACTACATAGGTATGCTAATGAATAAACGTAAACAATTGCCTTAAAACATAGGCAGTTTCTTATACGGTTACTGTAAGGAGGTGTTACTCAAATGTCAATCTGCCCAAAGAATAAGTCATCAAAAGGCCACAGAGACCAGAGAAGAGCTAACTGGAAAATGACAGCTCCAACTCTTGTTAAGTGCAGTCATTGTGGAGCTCTTATGCAGCCACATATGGCATGCAAGAAGTGCGGCTATTATAACAAGAAGAGCATTGTAGAAGTTGAGGCTTAATTAGTTTTTGTTTCACCTTATATGTTCCGATTTATAAGGCTTTCCGATTTGATTCGGAGAGCCTTTTGTTATGCTTAAAATCCCCCAAATATTGCTTTTATATTCTATTGATTTTTGGTTTTTAACCTAGTATATTAGAATAAGTCAAAAATCAGACAGGGGGATGCGTACATGTCAGAGCTTGTAAGAGTTGCTGTTGATGCAATGGGTGGAGACAATGCTCCATTTGTCACAGTAAAAGGAGCTGTTGATGCTGTCAGTGAGTCAGCTAATCTTAAGGTTTTCCTTGTTGGTCAGAAGGAAGTTGTTGAGAAGGAACTCTCAGCATATCAGTATGACAAGGAAAAAATCGAGATTGTTGATGCTACTGAGGTTATAGAGATGGCTGAGCCACCAGTAATGGCCATCAGAAAAAAGAAAGACTCATCCATCGTTAAGGCTATGTACATGGTCAATCATGGTGAGGCAGATGCTTATGTTTCAGCTGGTAGTACCGGCGCTACACTTGTAGGTGGACAGGTTATCGTAGGCAGATTAAAGGGGGTAGACAGAGCACCACTTGCTCCACTTATTCCTACGGAGAAGGGAAGCTCACTACTTATAGATTGCGGCGCAAATGTTGATGCCAGATCCAATCATCTTGTTCAGTTTGCCAAGATGGGAACTGTATACATGGAGAATATCATGGGCATCAAGAATCCAACAGTTGCTATTGTCAACATTGGTGCTGAGGAAGAGAAGGGTAACGCTCTTGTTAAGGAGACATTCCCGCTTCTTAAAAATTGTCCAGATATTAACTTTATTGGAAGTATCGAGGCTAGAGATATTCCAGCTGGTTTCGCAGACGTTATCGTATGCGAGGCTTTCACTGGTAACGTTATTCTCAAGATGTACGAGGGCGTTGCCAAGTCACTTATGCATGTTATCAAGAAGAGTCTTATGGGCAGTCTCAAGACCAAGATTGGTGCACTTCTTATTAAAGATGATCTTAAGAAGTCACTTTCAAACTATAGCATGGATCAGTACGGCGGAGCCCCTATGCTGGGACTAAAAGGTCTTGTAGTTAAGACTCACGGAAGTGCTAACGCGGTTGAGGTCAAGAATTCAATCCTTCAGTGCGTAACCTTCACTGAGCAAAAGATCAACGAGAAAATTAGTGCAAAGATTTCGCAAGAAAACTAAGGCATTGATTATATTTTTATTATATTTTTGACAGTAAGAGAGGTCGATTATTATGGAATTCGAAAAGATGAAAGAAGTTATTGCAAATGTTTTAAATGTTGATCCTGAGGAGATCACAATGGAGACAACATTTACTGAGGATCTTGGTGCTGATTCACTTGATCTTTTCCAGATCATCATGGGTCTTGAGGATGAGTTTGATGTACAGATTGATCCTGAGAAGACTGAAAACATCACAACTGTTGGCGAGGCAGTAGAGCTTCTTAAGACAGCACTTTTAGATAAATAATTTTTATTCGGATTTGATAATGCATTTTGGATGAGGCAGAATAAAAACTGCCTCATTTCCATTTAAAAGAGGTAATTATGCTTACAGCAGCAGATATTGAAAGTTTTGAAAAAGCAATCGGATATACATTTAAGGATAAGGCACTTATTACACAGGCTTTTACTCACAGCTCTTTTGTTAATGAGCAAAAGATAAACAAAAAGTCTGACTACGAAAGACTTGAATTCCTTGGAGATGCAGTTCTTGAGATGATCTCAAGTGCATTTCTCTTTAGAAAATATCCTCAGAAAAAGGAAGGTGAACTTTCCAAGATCAGAGCATCACTTGTTTGTGAGCCTGCACTTGCTTTTGCTTCAGAGAAACTTAACATCAAGAAATATATGCAGCTTGGTAAGGGCGAAGAGGCCACAGGAGGCAGGAATAAAGAGTCTATCATAGCAGATATGATGGAAGCTGTTATAGGAGCTCTTTTCCTGGATGGCGGAATCGAAGAGTCCAAGCGCTTTATTGATACATATGTGCTCACAAACGTTGAGAGCATGCAGATGTTCAGTGATAGCAAATCTATACTTCAGGAGATTGCCCAGGGGCAAAATTTGGGAGCTGTCAGATATGAAATATGTGGCGAAAGTGGTCCTGAACATGATAAAATATTTGATGTCCGCGTTTTTGTTGGAGATAAGAATTTGGGAGAGGGGTCAGGAAAAACCAAAAAAGCTGCCGAGCAAAAGGCTGCTTATGAGGCGCTTCTTGTATTAAAGAAAAAGAACAATGTATTTAAAGAGCATTGAGATTCATGGCTTTAAGTCATTTGCTAATAAAATAAAATTTGATTTTCACAACGGAATCACTGGTATTGTAGGACCTAACGGCTCAGGTAAGAGTAATGTTGCCGATGCTGTCAGATGGGTCCTTGGTGAGCAACGTATCAAACAGCTGCGTGGAGGATCCATGCAGGATGTTATCTTTTCGGGAACTGAGCTTCGTAAGCCTTTGGGCTACGCTTATGTTGCCATCACTTTGGATAATTCAGATCATTCACTTGCAATCGATTATGATGAAGTAACTGTCTCCAGACGTCTCTATCGTTCTGGAGAGAGTGAATATATGATCAACGGCTCAGCATGTCGTCTCAAGGACGTCAACGAGCTCTTTATGGATACAGGTATCGGTAAAGAGGGCTATTCTATCATCGGACAGGGCCAGATCGACCAGATTCTTTCCAGTAAGCCTGAGGATAGACGTAATCTTTTTGATGAGGCTGCCGGTATCGTTAAATTTAAGTCCCGCAAAGAGACTGCTATCAAGAAGCTTGAAGAGGAAAAGATCAACCTCACAAGACTTAGTGATATCTTATCAGAGCTTGAAAAACAGATCGGACCTTTGGAGAAGCAGTCAGAGGTTGCCAAGGAATATCTTAAGCTCCGTGAAAGGCTCAAGACTTTGGATGTTAATATGTTCCTTGTTGAAAACAAGAATCAGAAGGAACAGCTTGATGCAGCTGAGAAAAACCTTGAAATTGCTAATGGTTCACTTGCTGAGGCAAAAGATAATTACGAAAATGCCAAGGTTAGCTATGAGGAAATCCAGAAAGAACTTGAAACCCTCGATAGAGAGATCGATGAAGCAAGAGCAAAGATCACAGATTCTTCTGTAAAAAGAGAGAAGCTTGAAGGACAGATCGGTATCTTAAACGAGAAGATCAAGGCAGCTTCTACAAATGATGCTCATTACAAGACCCGTATCGAAGATGAGCAGGCTAAGATTGCTGATAAGAATAAAGAAAAAGAAAAGTATAAGGCAGAAAAAGATGTTATAGATTCAGAAGCTGAGAAGCTTTCTGAGAGTAGAAATGAAGCTAGAAAAGAGCTCGATAGGGTACTTACACAGATCTCTAATATCAATGACGAGATCGAGGAGTGCAAGAGCACAATCATTGAGACTCTTAATAATAGAGCTACTATTAAATCCAAGCTTTCATCCCTTGATACTATGAAGGAGCAGGTCAACATCAGAAAGGCCGAGCTTACTGGTAAGCTTGTTAGAGCACAGTCTGACGAGTCCAAGCAGCAGGAGACTATTCAGAAACTCAAGGATGAATTTGACAGGATCACAGCTGAGATCTCTGAGATGAACAAGAAGCAGAAAGAGACGGACCAGGAGATTGTTTCTATCAGAGAGAGCATGACACAGAAGGATGCTGAGCTTCGTAAGACTCAAGGGCTTTATCAGCAGGAAAAATCAAGACTTGAAGCTCTTGCTAACCTTACTGAGAGATATGAAGGTTACGGCGGCTCTGTCAAGAAAGTTATGGAGCGCAAGGATGATACTAAAGGTATTATTGGCGTAGTAGCTGATATCATCAAGACAGAGCCAAAGTATGAGACAGCTATCGAGGTTGCTCTTGGCGGAAATATCCAGAACATCGTTACTGACGATGAAGAAACGGCCAAGAAGATGATCAGATATCTAAAGGATACAAAGGCAGGTAGAGCTACATTCCTTCCTCTTACATCACTTGATAATCCTCCTGAACTCAAGGCAAAAGAGGCACTTAACGAGCCTGGTGTTTTAGGAATGGCTGATGAGCTAGTAGATACTGATCCTAAGTACAGATCTGTTGCTAAGGCTATGCTTGGCAGGATCGTTGCTGTAGACAACGTAGATAATGCGGTCAAGATCGCAAGAAAATATAATTATACTGTTCGTATGGTTACCCTTGAGGGTGAACTTCTTGTTCCTGGTGGCGCTATCAGTGGTGGTGCTTTCAAGAATAACAGCAATCTCCTTGGAAGACGTCGTGAGATGGATGACATGGAGAAGAATGTCAAGAAGTACAAGGAACAGATGGATACTCTCCAGAAAGAAATCGAGGAAGCCAAGGCTAAGAGAAATGAACTCAGAACTCTTTCTGAAGAACTTAGAACAGAACTTCAGGGAAAATTCATCGAGCAGAATACTGCAAGACTTAATGTTCAGAATGAGGAAGAGAGACAGAAAGAACAGAAGGCTGGCTATAGCGACCTCAAGGCTGAGAATGATGAGATAGAGAACAAGATCGAAGAGATCGCCAGAGAAAAAGAAGCGGCTGAGTCAGCTCTTTTATCATCTGAAAATACTGAAAAGCTCTGCACAGAGAAAGTTGAAAAGTTCCAGAAGGAACTTGAAGGGCTCCACCAGATCGAAGAAGCTGAGAACGAAAAGGTTTCTAAGTGGGATATCGAGTACGAGAAGATTGCTCAGAAGCAGGAATTCCAGCAGCAAAATATCGATCGTGTAGATGCTGATATTGAAACTGAAGAGAAGGCTCTTTTAGAGATTCAGGAAGCTATGGCTGAGAATGCTGCAGCACTTGAACAGAACAAGCATGATATCGAAGAGATCAAGCTTACTATTGAGGCTTCAGCAGATGTCCAGTCTGGTGCTACCAAGGAACTTGATGAAAAGAAGGAGAGGAAGCTTGCTCTTTCTGAGTCACAGAAGGAATTCTTTGGAAAGACAGAAGAACTTAACAAGCAGATGTCTGACCTTGAGAAGGAAGTAATAAGACTTACTTCCAAGAAGGAAAAATGTCAGGAATCTATTGAGTCACATATTAACTACATGTGGAATGAATACGAGATTACTCTTTCAGACGCTGCTGAACTTAGAGATGAAGAGATGACTGATGTTCCTGCCATGAGAAAAGAAACTAATTCTCTTAAGGACTCCATCAGAAAGCTTGGCGATGTAAACGTCAACGCCATCGAGGATTATAAGAACCTCATGGAGAGATACACATTCATGAAGACTCAGCATGATGACCTTATTGAGGCTGAAAGACAGCTCAAAGAGATCATCAAAGAGCTTGATGAGTCAATGCGTAAGCAGTTTATTGAACAGTTCAGACTTATTAACAATGAGTTTGATAAGGTATTTAAAGAGATGTTTGGAGGCGGTAAGGGTAGCCTTGAACTTGCTGAGGACGAGGATGTCCTTGAGGCAGGAATCAGGATCAATGCTCAGCCACCAGGAAAGAAACTTGTTAATATGATGCAGATGTCCGGTGGTGAGAAGGCACTTACAGCTATTGCGCTTCTTTTTGCTATCCAAAATCTTAAGCCTTCACCATTCTGTCTTCTTGATGAGATTGAGGCGGCGCTTGATGAAAACAACGTAGTACGTTTTGCCAAGTACCTGCATAAGCTTTCAAGTACACAGTTTATTGTAATCACCCACAGGCGTGGTACAATGGAAAGTGCTGACAGACTTTACGGTATCACTATGCAGGAGAAGGGGGTATCTACTCTTGTTAGTGTCAACCTTATTGATAAGGAGCTTACGAATTAATGGCTAATAATTTTTTTAGTAGATTACAGGAGGGCCTGTCAAAGACAAGAGATAATATTACAAAAGGCTTTGACAATGTATTTAGTGGCTTTTCTAGTATCGATGAGGACTTCTACGAAGAGCTTGAAGAGATCCTGATCATGGGTGATATTGGTGTAAATGCCACCAGCAGGATAATGGATCAGCTCAGAGAAGAGGTCAAGAAGCAAAAGATTAATAATCCTAATGATTGTAGGGAACTGCTTATTTCTATTATCAGACAGCAGATGAAGACTGACGAGCATGCCTATGATTTTGAGGATAAGAAAACAGTTATATTTGTTATCGGTGTAAATGGAGTTGGCAAGACAACATCGGTTGGTAAGCTTGCATCTATTTACAAAAACAGGGGCAAAAAAGTTCTGATTGCTGCGGCTGATACATATAGAGCAGCTGCAACAGAGCAGCTCAGAGAGTGGGCTAACAGAGCTGATGTACCTCTTATTGCGGGCAAAGAAGGTGCTGACCCTGCCAGCGTTATTTATGATGCGGTAGGTGCATATAAGGCAAGAGGCTGTGATATCCTTATTGTTGATACTGCCGGTAGACTCCATAATAAAAAGAATCTTATGGAAGAGCTTGCCAAGATGAACAGGATCATTGATAAGGAGCTTTCTGATATCTGCAGAGAGAACTTTATCGTTCTTGATGGAACAACTGGTCAGAATGCTATCATTCAGGCTAGAGAGTTTGGAGAAGTTGCAGATCTGACAGGTATCATCCTAACTAAACTTGATGGAACAGCAAAGGGCGGAATTGCAGTAGCAATCGTATCAGAGCTTAATATTCCTGTTAAGTTTATTGGAGTTGGTGAAGGAATCGATGATCTTCAGAGATTCAACTCTGATGAATTTGTTACAGCACTCACTGAATTTGACAAAAAAGACTAAAAAGCGAGGAGACTAGAAATGGCAGACGATAGCAAGATGACACTTGATAAATTTGAAGAAGCTTATGAAGATGTAAAAAAAGTAACTCTTGAAACAAAGCTTATTTACAGCGATTATTTTAGTAACTTATCTGGCAACAAGGTTTATCTCAAGCCTGAGAATCTTCAGAGAACCGGTGCATACAAGGTTAGAGGCGCTTATTATAAGATCACAACTCTTTCAGATGAAGAGAGAAAAAAGGGACTTATAACAGCTTCTGCTGGTAACCATGCTCAGGGCGTTGCTTATGCTGCCAAAGCTTACGGTGTTAAAGCTACTATCGTAATGCCAACTTCTACACCTCTTATTAAAGTTAACAGAACCAAGGCTCTTGGAGCTGAAGTTGTTTTACATGGTAATGTCTTTGATGAAGCTTATGAACATGCTTGCAAGCTTGCTGAAGAGAACGGCTATACAATGGTTCATCCTTTTGATGACCTTGATGTAGCTACAGGACAGGGTACGATCGCTATGGAGATCATCAAAGAGCTTCCAACAGTTGATTACATTCTTGTTCCTATTGGAGGAGGCGGACTTGCTACAGGCGTTTCTACACTTGCAAAGCTACTTAACCCTAAGATCAAAGTTATTGGAGTTGAGCCAGCTGGTGCTAACTGCATGCAGGAATCTCTTAAAGCTGGACACGTTGTGACACTTCCAACAGTTAATACCATTGCTGATGGTACAGCTGTTAAGAAGCCAGGAGAGAAGATATTCCCATATATCTCCAAGAATATTGATGAGATCATCACAGTTCCTGATGAAGATCTTGTAGTTTCCTTCCTTGATATGGTAGAAAATCACAAGATGGTAGTTGAAAATTCAGGTCTTTTATCAGTTGCTGCGCTCAAGCAGCTTGATGTTAAGGACAAAAAGGTTGCCTGTGTATTGTCAGGTGGTAATATGGATATTATAACAATGTCATCTGTAGTTCAGCAGGGTCTTATTATGAGAGACAGAATCTTCACAGTTTCAGTTCTTTTACCAGATAAGCCAGGTGAACTTTCAAGAGTTTCTGGAATTATTGCAGATGTAAATGGTAATGTTATCAAGCTTGAGCATAACCAGTTTGTATCTATTAACAGAAGTGCGGCCGTTGAGCTTAGGATCACACTTGAGGCCTTCGGTACCGAGCACAAAGAGCAGATAATGAATGCTCTTAATGAAAATGGCTATCAGCCAAGGATAGTAAGGACGAATATTTAAAAATGAAAATCGGTAAATCTAAAACAACAAAAAGAATCGCAGAGTATGGACTCATAACATTGGGTGCTATTTTATATGGAGCAGCTACAGCACTTATGATCGATCCAAATAATATAGCGCCTGGAGGACTTACAGGTCTTGCCATCGTACTAAATCGTATCGTTAATATTGGTACTGGTCTTTGGTTCATGATCATGAATATTCCTATCTTGATCATAGCGATATGGAAGTTTGGTATTAGATTTACTGTTTCTACGATTTATTGTACTGCAGTTATTTCCTGGGTTACTGATCTTTGTACCAAGTATTTATCAGGCTTTATTGTGAGGGATACTTTTCTTGGTGCAACTTTTGGTAGCGCCATACTTGCTGTAGCTATTGGATTTGTATTTAAATGTCATGCCACAACTGGTGGTACAGATGTTATAATCAAATTACTTAGAATTAAATACCCACATATCAAAACTGGAATGCTTTATCTTTTGACTGATGTGGTAATTCTGATGATAGCGGGATTTGTATTTGGAGATTTCAAAGCATCTCTATATTCATTTATGTCAGTTATGGTTACATCTTATTGCCTTGATCTTGTTTTATATGGTAGAGATGAGGCTAAGCTTATCTATATTATTTCTGACAAGCCTGATATCATTACATCAAGACTTCTTGAGGAGCTTGATATTGGTGCAACACATGTTTTTGCCAAGGGTGCGTACAGCGGCGAAGACAAGAAGGTTATCATGTGCGCAATTAAAAAGAGACTTTCACCTCTTGCTGAGGATATCGTAAGAGACGAGGATCCTAATGCATTTATGATCATCTCAAGTGCAAGTGAGATCTACGGTGAAGGATACAAAAGCTACTTTGATGAGAGAATCTAATTATGAATAATACTAGCTTGGACACTCGTGAGAGACGAGGGGTGCGTAATACTCATAACATAATTTCTATTATATTTTTGAGCTTACTTGCTGTAATGGCATTTATCTTTAGTATCACTTTGCTTATCAAGAATGCAACTCTTCAGAGAGAAGAAGAGGCAGTCAAGAGCGAGTTGGAAGCTCTTAACAATGAGGGCTACTATACAGAGTCAGAAGCCAGGATCATGCTTGATGAAGCTAAAAAAGAGGCTGAGGAAAAGACTAAGAAGTCTTTTAGAGACATGATCCAGCAAAAGCTTGAAGCTGGTGAAGGCACTACAGCTACAATCAGATCTCTTTTCCCTGATCAGATAGTTGTTGCAAGTGCAGGAAGATATTACTTCTTCCCAATATCTGACCAGATTGAGCATCACGGATTCTCACAGGGAGATTTTGCTTATAATGACAAGGGATTTCTTGAATATGTGGGTCCTGATATCAATGTTAAAGTGAAACAGGGCGTTGATGTATCAAGATTCCAGGGTAAGATCAACTGGGAGAAGGTTGCAGCACAGGGCATAGATTTTGCATTTATCAGAGTTGGCTTTAGAGGTAATACTGAGGGCAAGATCGTTCTAGATGACTGCTTTACAGATAATATTGAAGGCGCTTTAGCGAATGGTATTGATGTTGGTGTGTATTTCTACACACAGGCTATCAATGAGCAGGAGGCCCGTGAGGAAGTTCAGATACTTCTTGATATGATCGAGCCTTATGATATCAAATACCCTGTAGTTATTGATGTTGAGTCTGCTGAGTCTGATTCAGCCAGAACTTTAAATCTGACTACTGATGAATATGAACTTATAGCTAGGACTTTCTGTGACACAGTCAAGAAGGCTGGCTATACTCCTATGATCTACGGCAATGTTAAGTCCTTTACATTGCTTATGGACGCAGCAGATGTTGATGATTATGACATCTGGATCGCATATTATGGAGAAGAACAGTATTATCCATATCACTTTAATATCTGGCAGTATACAGATTCTGGTAAAGTGGATGGAATCGATGGAAACGTTGACCTTAACATTTGTATAACTGATTATTGATACTATGAATAATATTGATAAAAGCTATGAACAAAAGGGTTATTTGAATCAGGATTATAAGTTCTTTCACATCAAAAATAGTGAAAAGCTTGATGTTCCTTTTCATTATCATGATTTTCATAAGCTGATACTTGTTCTTGGCGGAAATGTAAAATATATAATCGAAGGGCGAGAGTATGATCTTTTGCCCTTCGATTTTGTGCTTGTAAACAGGTATGCCATTCATAAGCCTGTTTTTGAGGCTGGTGATGGCAAGGATTATGACAGGATCATTCTTTATCTGAGTAACGATTTCCTTGAAAAGTATGGTCTTTTAAATGCCTTTGATAAAACAGAAGAAGTGGCAAGCCACGTGGTGAGATTTCCGGCAAATGTAAGTGCTGATATCTATGATTCTTTGATTAAGATCAAAGAGGATCTTAATATAGAGGATAAGGAGTACGCAGGTAAGCTTACTACCAGGATCGATGTTTTGCGGTTCCTTATTTCTTTTAACAAGGCCTGCATTGAGGAAAATTTCGGATTTAAGCCAGAGGCAAGATATAACAGAAAAGTTGTGGATCTTATCGAATATATAAATGAGAATCTTAGTAAAGATCTTTCAATCGATTTTCTTGCAGATCACTTCTTTATGAGCAAATATCATATGATGAGGATCTTCAAAAATGAAACTGGATATTCTGTTCATCAGTACATTTCTGAAAAGAGGATATTGATGGCCAGAAACCTGATAATGTCAGGAATGCCGGCTACTACAGCCTGCCTTGAGTGTGGCTTTAAAGATTATTCCTCTTTTAGCAGAGCATTTAAAAATCAGCTTGGAATCTTACCATCTGATGTCAAAATATAGGTGTCAAGAAAAAATACTTGACACCTATTATTATTTTGTATAATATATTCATTGTGCAATTTTGCCGGAAGAGGTCATTCATGAAAAAAATCGTAGAGCAAGGCTTGTTGTATGATTTTTACGGCGAGCTTCTAACTGAACATCAGAGAAAAGTATATGAAGCAGCTGTTTATGACGATCTGTCACTGACTGAGATTGCAGATGAACATGGTATCAGCAAGCAGGGAGTACATGATCTTATCAAGAGATGTACCAAGACCATGCAGGGATATGAAGATAGACTTCACATGATCAGAAGATTTGAAGCTATCAAGGAGAATGCAGAACAGTTGCAGAAGCTTTCCAAGGGATCCACTGATATCAGTGATATAGAATTTCGAAACAAAGTAAACACTATTTCCAGTAATATATTAGAGGAGCTAAATAGTTAATGGCTTTTGAAAGTCTTACAGATAAATTACAAAATGCCTTTAAAGGGCTTAAGAGTAAGGGTAAGTTAACAGAAGATGACGTTAAGCTCGCATTAAAAGAAGTCAAGATGGCGCTTCTTGAAGCGGACGTTAGCTTTAAGGTTGTTAAACAGTTCATTAACGCTGTACAGGAGAAGGCAATCGGTGAGGATGTTTTAAACGGACTCAATCCTGCACAGATGGTAATCAAGATTGTCAATGAAGAGTTGACCAATCTTATGGGTTCTGAAGCTACTGAACTTCAGCTTCAGGATAGCAAGTACATCACAGTTATCATGATGTGCGGTCTTCAGGGTGCTGGTAAGACTACTACAGCAGCCAAGCTTGCAGGCAAGCTTAAGAACAAAAGAAAACCTCTTTTGGTAGCCTGCGATATTTACAGACCAGCTGCTATTGATCAGTTGGAAGTAAATGCCAAGAAACAGGAAGTTGACTTTTTCTCAATGGGAACAGATGTTAGTCCTGTTAAGATTGCCAAGTCAGCTATGGATTATGCCAAGGAACACGGCCACAATGTAGTAATTCTTGATACTGCTGGTCGTCTTCAGATAGATGAAGCAATGATGAAGGAACTTAGGGACATCAAGGATGCCGTAACAGTTCATCATACACTTCTTGTAGTTGATGCCATGACTGGTCAGGAAGCAGTTAATGTTGCTGAGCAGTTTAATGAAAAGGTCGGCATCAATGGAATCATCCTCTCCAAGATGGATGGTGATTCACGAGGCGGTGCAGCTCTTTCAACCAAGGCTGTTACCGGTAAGCCTATCATCTATGTATGTATGGGTGAGAAACTTACAGATATTGAGCAGTTCTATCCAGATAGAATGGCAAGTCGTATCCTTGGAATGGGAGATGTCTTAAGTCTTATTGATAAGGCTGTAGAGGCAAATCAGGAACGCGATATTGAAAAAGATCGCGAGATGGCTTCCAAAATGAAGAAGGGCAAGATCGATTTTGAGATGTACCTTGAGAGCATGAAGCAGATGCGCAACATGGGTGGCCTTTCAGCAATCATGGGAATGCTTCCTGGAATGGGCAAGATCAGTGATGATCAGCTCCCGGATGAAAAGAAACTTGCAAGAATTGAAGCCATCGTGCTTTCAATGACGCCTGAGGAACGCAAGAATCCTAAGCTTATGAGCCCACAGAGAAAGTTCAGAATAGCTAAGGGATCAGGTAATGACATTGCAGAAGTTAACCGCTTTATCAAGCAGTTTGAACAGATGCAGAAGATGATGAAACAGATGCCAGGACTTATGGGCGGTAAAAGAGGCTTTGGCAAATTTGGTGGCCTTGGCGGCTTTGGCAAAGGTGGATTCCCATTTTGATATGTCTTTCAGCGAAATGCTGTTTAACACATATAAAATTAAAAATTCTATTTTATTTATTTAATGGAGGAAATTTAAAATGGCAGTAAAGATCAGATTAAAGAGAATTGGTAAGAAGAAGGTTCCTTTCTACAGAATCATCGTTTCTGATTCAAAGTTCCCTGTACAGGGTAAGTTCATCGAGGAGATCGGAACATACGATCCTAACACAGATCCTAGCACAGTTAAGGTTAACGAGGAGCTTGCAAAGAAGTGGATCGCTAATGGTGCACAGCCTACAGAGTCAGTTGCAAAGCTTTTCAGACAGGCCGGTATCACAAAGTAATTTGTATTGATATTTAAAAAATTACTTATGCCGGAGGTTAACATATGAAAGAGTTAGTTGAAGTAATCGCAAGGGCGCTTGTTGATAATCCTGACGAGGTAGTTGTTACCGAGAAGGCTGACGGGCGTAATATTATGATCGAGCTTCATGTTGCACCTTCAGACATGGGCAAGGTAATTGGCAAACAGGGCCGTATTGCTAAGGCAATCAGAGCTGTAGTTAAGGCAGCATCTACTAGAGAAAACGTTAAGGTTGATGTTGAAATAGTTTAAGCCAGATATGAGTCGAATAGAGTTAATACTTTATTCGACTCATTTTTAAGAGAAAGATTATGAATTTTCATATTATGACTTTGTTTCCTGAGATGATACAGCAGAGTCTTTCCAACAGTATTACCGGAAGGGCCAGTGATAAGGGTTATATATCCTTTAATGCTGTTAATATCAGGGATTATACTAATGACTATAAACATCATAAGGTTGATGATTATACATACGGTGGCGGAGCTGGTATGCTTATGCAGGCTCAGCCTATTTATGATTGTTATTTGTCTATTAAGAATAAGATTTCAGAAAAGACAGATAAAAAGCCACGTGTGATCTATGTTACTCCTCAGGGCAGCGTATTTAACCAGAAAATGGCGGCAGAACTTGCCAAGGAAGAAGATATTATTTTTCTTTGTGGCCATTATGAAGGCGTTGATGAGAGAGTTCTTGAAGAAATCGTAACAGAGTATGTTTCTATTGGCGATTATGTACTTACTGGTGGTGAGTTACCAGCTATGGTCATGATCGATGCCATTTCCAGACTTGTCCCTGGAGTTCTTAGTAATGATGAATCAGCTATGACGGAGAGTTTTAACAACAATCTCCTAGAATACCCTCAGTATTCTAGACCTGAAGAGTGGATGGGCAAAAAAGTGCCTGCAATACTGCTTTCAGGAGATCACAAAAAAGTTGATGAATGGCGCTTAGAACAGTCTATAATTAGAACTAAGGAACGCAGACCTGATCTCTATGAAAAATGGCTTTTGGAAAATCCACCAAAGCCTGAAAAAAAGAAGAGAAAGAGGTAGTAAATGACAGATAGATTCCAAGTTGGCGTAATAGCCTCTACCCATGGACTTCATGGTGAAGTTAACGTTTTTCCTACTACTGAAGATCCAAACAGATTTAAAAAGTTAAAAAAGGTAACTCTTCATACAAAGCGAGGTGAAGAGATAGAACTTGATGTTCAGAGTGCCAAATTTTTCAAGAAATTTGTTATCGTTAAGTTTAAACAGTTCAACGATATAAATGAAGTTGAGAAGTTAAAGGGCTGTGAACTTACAATCGAGAGAAAGGATGCAATAAAGCTTCAGCCTGGGGAATATTATTGTGCTGATCTTATTGGCCTTACGATCGTAGATGAAGAGGGAACAGTTCTCGGAACATTGGTAGACGTCATTCAGACTGGAGCCAATGATGTCTATGAAATGAAAAGAGAAGATGGCGAAGAGAATGTTTATATTCCAGCCATAAAGGATTGTATCTTGGATATTGATATAGAAAATAAGCAGATCAAGATACATGTGATTCCAGGTCTTTTATAATTGATGATGACTTTTATTATCAATTAATCTATAATATTAGTGGGTTTTTTAAATTTTCTTTTAATTTAAATGGAGTGAATTAAGGTATTTATGGTAGATTATACTGAAGGTGCTGGTTATCAGTACCATACACATGTTGGTAAGGGGGATGTGGGCAGATATGTCATTCTTACAGGTGATCCTGGAAGATGTGAATATATTGCTAGTTTCTTCGATGATCCCAAATTTGTTGCATATAACAGAGAATATAATTGTTACACTGGCACTTTGAATGGTGAGAAGGTCAGTGTTATTTCTCATGGTATCGGTGGAGCTTCTACAGCAATCTGTGTTGAAGAGCTTGCAAAGTGCGGAGCTGATACTTTTATCAGAATGGGCACATCAGGCGGAATGCAGGATGATGTCATTGGTGGAGACGTAGTTATTGCTTCTGGTGCTATCAGAGCAGAGGGAACTTCTAAGGAATATGCTCCTATCGAGTATCCGGCAGTAGCTACATTTGATGTTGTAACAGCGCTTGTACAGGGTGCCAAGAAGACTGGCGCCAAGTATCACGTTGGGGTTGCACAGTGCAAGGATTCATTCTTTGGTCAGCATGAGCCAGAGACTAAGCCTGTGGGACCAGAGCTTTTGTATAAATGGGATGCATGGATAAAGTGCGGTGCACTTTGTTCTGAGATGGAGAGTTCTACACTCTTTGTTGTGGGAGATTATTTGAGAGTCAGAACAGGTTCTATCCTTTTAGTTGTTGCCAATCAGGAAAGAGCCAAGAAAGGACTTTCAAATCCTCAGGTCCATGATATGGATATAGTCTATAAGACCACAATCGAAGCGGTTAAGAATCTTATTGAGTGGGATAAAGCCTAAATGGTTTTATTATAAAAATTTTCATCAATCAAAAAATGGAGGACGATTATGAAAAAGAAATTCCTTGCAGTACTTATGGCTGCAACAATGGTAGCTTCTCTTGTAGCTTGTGGTTCAACAGAAGCACCTGCAACTGAGACACCTGCTACAGAAGAGCCTGCAACAGAAGAGGCAGCTCCAGAAGCAGACAACACAGAGGCAACATCTGACATTAAGATCGCTATGATCACAGACTCTGGTGACATCACAGATATGTCATTCAACCAGACAACTTACGAGGCTTCAGATGCTTTCGCTAAGGCAAATGGTCTTGATTTCCAGTACTACAAGCCAACAGAGGACTCTGATGAGGCTCGTACAGCAGCTTTCAACAATGCTGTTGCTGATGGCTATAACGTAATTGTTGTTCCTGGATATCTTTTCGCTGGAATGATCGCATCAGTAGCTGATTCTAACCCAGAAGTAAGAATCATTGCTCTTGACGTTTCACAGGGTGACTTCGAAGGCGCTGGTGTTACAGAGCTTCCTGCAAACGTTTGCTCATTCACATACCAGGAAGAGCTTGCTGGTTACATGGCTGGTTATGCTGTAGTTAAGGAAGGCTACAAGAAGCTTGGTTTCCTTGGCGGTATGGCAGTTCCTGCTGTTGTTCGTTATGGTTATGGTTTCGTTCAGGGTGCAGACGCTGCAGCTAATGAGCTCGGTATTGCTTCTGACGTAGAAGTTAACTATGTATACGGCGGACAGTTCTTCGGTGACGAAGCTATCACAGCTACAATGGATACATGGTATTCTAACGGAACAGAAATCGTATTTGCTTGCGGTGGCGGTATCTTCACATCAGCTGGTGAGGCTGCTAAGAAGGTAGACGGTAAGCTTGTTGGTGTTGACGTTGATCAGTCTGGCACAATTGATGGACTTTATGGTGAAGGTGTTTGCGTAACATCTGCTATGAAGGGTCTTGCTGCTACAGTTAATGCAACACTTACAGATGTAGTTGCTGGTAACTGGGATGCTCACTCAGGAAAGATCGAGAACCTCGGTATTGTTTCAGGTGATGATCCATCACTTAACTATGTTCAGCTTCCAACAGATACATGGTCAATGAAGAACTTCACAGTTGACGATTACAAGGCTCTTGTTAAGTCAATGGCTGATGGCACTGTAACAGTAGATAGCAATATCGATGCTATGCCTACAACAGCTATCAAGGTTACAACATTTGATAACATTCACTAATTAAATATTTCTAATTTATGTTGTTCTTCAAAAGGGAAGGAAACTTTATTCCTTCCCTTTTTTCAAGAACATAATAATTTCTATTACAGATCAGTAGTGGAAATTATTATGGTTTTGCCATGAAAAAATTTTGTTAGGAAGGTGTTTTTAATTATGGATGATTATGTAATTGAGATGTTGCATATCACTAAAGAGTTTCCTGGCATAATTGCAAATGATGATATCACTTTGCAGTTAAAGAAAGGTGAGATTCATGCACTCCTTGGAGAAAACGGTGCAGGAAAATCGACTCTTATGAGTGTTCTCTTTGGCCTTTACACACCAGAGAAAGGCGTAATCAAGAAAGATGGTAAAGAGGTTACTATCAAAAATCCTAATGATGCTACTGACCTTGGTATTGGTATGGTGCATCAGCATTTTATGTTGGTAGATATTTTCTCAGTTCTTGATAATATTATTCTGGGAGCCGAACCTAGTAAATTTGGCTTTTTGACCAAAAAAGATGCAAGAAAGAAGGTTCTTGCTCTTTCTGAGAAATATAATCTTAAGGTTGATCCTGATGCTCTTATTGAGGACATTACTGTTGGAATGCAGCAGCGTGTTGAAATACTTAAGATGTTATACAGAGATAATGATATCCTTATTTTTGATGAACCAACTGCGGTACTCACACCTCAGGAAATTGATGAGCTTATGAAGATCATGAAGAATCTTGCTGCAGAAGGTAAGTCGATTCTTTTTATTACTCACAAGCTTAATGAGATCATGGAAGTTGCTGACCGTTGTACGATCCTTCGAAGAGGTAAGTATATTGGTACTGTTAATGTTGCAGATACTACCAAGGAAGAGCTGTCATCTATGATGGTTGGCCGTGATGTTAAATTTGCGGTTGACAAGGAAGTAGCTAAACCTGGTAAGGAAATACTCAGAGTAGAGAATGTCTGCGTAAAGAGTAAGATCCATCAGAATGATTCTGTTCATAATGTTTCCTTCAATGTTCGAGAGGGCGAGATTGTTTGTATCGCCGGTATTGACGGAAATGGTCAGACTGAATTTATTGGGGCGCTTACAGGTCTTGATGATATTTCAAGTGGTACTATCAAATTTATGGGTGATGACATCACACATAAATCTATCAGATACAAGAATACACATGGTATGAGCCATGTCCCTGAAGATAGACATAAGCATGGTCTTGTTCTTGACTATACTCTTGAAGAGAATATGATCCTTCAGAGATATTTTGAACCTCAGTTTTCTAACCATGGTTTCATCAAGAAGAATGAGATGAGAGAGTATTCAGATAGGCTATCAGAAGAGTTTGATGTAAGATCTGGTCGTGGGGCTCAGACAATTGTTAGATCTATGTCCGGAGGTAATCAGCAGAAAGCTATTATTGCAAGAGAAATGGATAGAGATCATAAGCTTTTGGTAGCTGTACAGCCAACGCGAGGACTTGATGTTGGTGCTATTGAATATATCCACAAAGAAATAGTCAAGCAGCGTGATGAGGGATGTGCTATCTTACTGGTTTCACTTGAACTTGAAGAGGTTATGAATCTTTCAGACAGAATTCTGGTAATGCATGACGGTGAAATCGTAGGTGAAGTTGACCCTAAGACAACAACACTTCAAGAACTTGGACTTTATATGTCCGGAGCTAAACATGATGAGAGAAAGGAGGTATTTAGGTAATGAAAGAGAAGTCTAGTTTTTTTAAGAAACCTGCAGTTCAGACTATATTAGCATCAATCCTATGTGCCGTCCTTGGTATTATATTAGGTTATATTATTCTTCTTTGCATGAATCCAGCTCATGCAACAGAAGGAATGGTGGCAATTCTTAAGAATTTCTTTAAGTTTAGTGCTAAGCCTCAGCAGCTTATGTATTATCTTGGTTCAACCCTTGTTAAGGCTGTTCCTGTTATTCTTTGCTCTGAAGCTATCCTTTTCGCATATAAGGCAGGCCTTTTCAATATTGGCGCAGCAGGACAGTATACAGTAGGTATTCTTGCCAGCCTTTATACTTCACTAGCTCTTGGCTGGAATTGGTTTTTCTGTTTGCTTGCTGCTGTGATCGCAGGAGCTTTATGGGGAGCTATCTGTGGCTTTTTCAAGGCTTTCTGTAATGTCAATGAAGTTATTGCCGGTATCATGCTTAACTGGATATCACTTTATATCTGCAATATCGTTCTTAGCAATGAGACTTGCATGAATACAACCAAGTCTGAGACATATGATATAGCAGCCAAGAATCCATCAGGAATTCTTCCTGGATTTTTGCAGGAACTGTTTGGTAAGAACCAGTACATGACAATTGCTGTTCCTATTACAGTGATTGTTGCTATCATTATCCTTCTTGTTCTTAATAAGACTACTTTTGGCTATGAGCTCAAAGCTACAGGACATAATAAGGATGCAGCCAAGTATGCGGGCATGAATGCTAAGAGAAATATTGTGCTTACACTTCTTATTTCAGGTGCTATTTCAGGCCTTGCAGCTGCTCTTTATTATCTTACAAGTATTGAGCATTACAAGATTGCTTCATCTGTTCCAGGAATGGGCTTTTCAGGAATTGCTGTTGCTTTCCTTGGAGGTCTTCATCCTATTGGAGCTATCGTTGCAGGTCTTTTCGTTGAGTATATTACACTTGGTGGTCAGTACCTTAATACAAATTATTTCAATCCACAGGTTGCTGATCTGATGATCGCTATCATCATTTATCTCTGCGGATTTGTGCTTTTCTTTAAATCTATAATCAATAGGCCTAAAAAGGTGCAAAAGTCTGGCGCTGAGGCTGATAAGAATGCGTCAATAAAGAAGGAGGTGCAGAGATGATACTACTGATCCAATATACACTCATCTTCTCAGCAGTACTTATCCTTGTTGCTTTGGGCGGCATGTTTTCAGAGCGAAGCGGTATTATCAATCTGGGACTTGAAGGAATAATGGTATTTGGTGCAATGGCTGGTGCTATGGTAATGGTTCTTTTGCCAGAATCAGCTTCTAAATTTACACTTGTGTTTCTTACACTTGTTGCAGCAGCTCTTGCAGGAATGATCTCTTCACTGCTCATTGGTGTTGCATGTATCTATTTCAAGGCGGATCAGACACTTATTGGTACAGCTGTAAACATGCTTGCTACAGCTGCAGCTACAGTTATTGTTAAGGCATTTAACACTAACCGTTCAAAGGGATCGGATTTCTCTGCTAAGCTTGATTATGTCAGAGGACATGATGCTTTTATGTTTAATATCGGACCCTTACAGCTTAGCTGGTTTATAGTAATTGCTGCAGTTCTTCTTGTGGCTGCTATTATCTTTTTCTATAAAACAAAATTTGCACTTAGACTTCGTGCTTGTGGTGAGCATCCTCAGGCTGCAGATTCTGTAGGTATCAATGTTTATGTAATGAGATATTCAGGAGTGCTTTTGTCAGGATTTCTTGCAGGCCTTGGCGGCATTATTTATATTGCGGCTGCCAACTCTACATGGCATTTTGATTATGGTGTTGCAGGCGCAGGCTTTCTTGCTCTTGCTGTTATGATCTTTGGTCAGTGGAAGCCTGAGAGAATTGCATGGTCTGCTGTACTCTTTGCAGTATTTAGATCATTGTCAAATGTATATATGGGAATAGGCTTCCTTCAGGCACTTAAGATTCCAGGAACTATTTACAATATGTTCCCTTATATTGTTTCACTTATCGTACTTGCATTTACATCACAGAAATCAAGAGCTCCTAAGGCTGAGGGTATTCCTTACGATAAGGGATCAAGGTAATTATTATGAATGAGAATGAGATTAAGAGTTTGATCCGCAGAGCGCTTGATATGAGACTTTTCTCATATACACCATATTCCCACTTCAATGTGGGAGCTGCGCTTCTTGCAAAGAATGGTGAAGTATATACAGGCTGCAACATAGAAAATGCCTCTTATACACCTACTAACTGCGCTGAGAGAACTGCATTTTTCAAGGCTGTTAGTGAAGGCGTTAAGGAATTTAAGGCTATTGCTATTGTTGGAGGCGAGGATGGTGCAAAAGAACTTGATTATTGCCCACCTTGCGGAGTATGCAGACAGGTTATGAGTGAATTTTGCAACGATGAGTTTATCGTTATCATTGCAAAGTCAGAAGATGAGTATAAAGTCTATACTTTACCCGAAATACTTCCAGAAAGATTCGGACCTAAAGATCTTTTAGGTTGACTTTTGACATAATATTGTGTTATATTATACTGCGTTGTATAAATCAGACGGTCCTCTGTTGCAATAGGTGCATTAAGAACGTCCATAGAATAGGAGAAAAGAAATGAGTACAATTATCGAAGAGCTCGAGAAAGAGCAGTTAAACGCAAACGCACCTGAGTTCAATACAGGTGACACAGTAAGAGTTCACGCTAAGATCAAGGAAGGAAACCGTGAAAGAGTACAGATCTTCGAAGGAACAGTTAAGAAGATCCAGGGTGGTAGCAACCGTACAACATTCACAGTTAGAAAAGAGTCTTACGGCGTTGGCGTTGAGAAGACTTGGCCACTTCACTCACCTATCGTTGAGAAGGTTGAGGTTGTTAGAAGAGGTAAGGTTAGAAGAGCTAAGCTTAACTACCTTAAGGGTCTCACAGGTAAGAAGGCAAAGGTTAAGGAACTTGTTACCAGATAATTTGTGTTTTAAAAGGGCAGTTACTTTTTAGTAATTGCCTTTTTTCATATAAAAGTATGAGGTGCGGGGTATGTTTAGAAGGAAAAGAAACAGATATTCTTTCTATCAGAAAAAGAAAACATTAACACCTAAGATCATCAGAGAGGTGTTATCATGGCTTTTTGTAACAGTTGTTGCAGTTGCTCTTGCGTTTGTCTTTGTCAGTGTATTTGGCATGCAGGTTAGCAATATAGGAGATTCAATGACTCCTACTTTTTCTAATGGTCAGATTCTCTTAGTAAACAGACTTTCATACAAGATCCTTAGACCATCTAAGGGCGATATTATAGTTTTTTTACCAAATGGAAATACCAATTCTCATTACTATGTTAAGAGAGTTGTTGCTGTCTCTGGTGATGTTGTTCAGATCATTGATGGCAAACTATATATAAACGGAGAAATCGCTGAGGAAGATAGCGAATTATATGATAAAATGGAAGATGCAGGTATAGCTGCTAATGAGATCAAGCTTAAGAGCGGAGAATATTTCGTTCTTGGAGATAACAGAAATAGCAGTGAGGACTCGCGCAGTGCCAACATTGGTGTTGTAACAGGCAAGATGATTGTTGGAAAAGTTTGGTTCAAATTTAAAGCCGCTGATGCAGGCGGTGGATTTGTTCTCAAATGATAAGAAAGGTAGTTAGATGAATTTACAGTGGTATCCTGGTCACATGACTAAGGCAATCAGAATGATGCAGGAGAATATCAAGCTTATTGATATCATTATAGAGATTACTGATGCCAGAATCCCAGCATCAGGTAGAAATCCTGATATTGATGAACTTGGCAAGAATAAGTTCAGACTCATCATTTTGAACAAGGCTGATCTTGCGGATCCAGCTATTACTAAAAGATGGAAAGAATATTATCAGAAACAGGGCTATTTTGTAATGGAGATGAACTCCAAGACTGGTAATGAAGCTGGTAAGGTGAAGGAACTCATTCAAAATGCCTGTGCTGAAAAGATAGAAAAGGATAAAAAAAGAGGTATTGTTGGAAGACCTATCAGAGCTATGGTTGCAGGTATTCCTAACGTTGGTAAGTCAACATTTATCAATAAGCTTGCAGGTAAGGCTTCTGCCAAGACAGGAAATAAGCCTGGTGTTACAAAGGGTAAGCAGTGGATCTCCCTTGGCAAGAACCTTCAGCTTCTTGATACTCCAGGTATTTTATGGCCTAAATTTGAGGATCAGACTGTAGGTCTTCATCTTGCATTTATTGGCTCTATGAATGACGAGAACATCGATACAGATGAACTTGCCTGCGAACTTATCAAGATATTAAAACAGTACTATCCTAATGCTATTTCTGAGAAGTATAATATTACTGATGAACAAATAGATGAGCTTATGGAGGATCAGTATCAGACTCCAGCAAGTGCTGTTTTATCAGCTATAGCTATTAATAGAAAATGTTTTAAACAGGGGGCTACTCCTGATATTTCAAGGGCATCTGCGCTTCTACTTGATGATTTTAGAAATGGAAGGCTTGGCAGACTTTCTCTTGAAAGACCAGACTAATTAGTGTATCAGACACGGAAACGGCGGAATGTATGAAAAGGGTCTTAAAGGAAATTCTTAGTACAGTAGCGTATATTGCGGTTATCTTTTGCCTTACATATCTTTTTATTACATTTGTAATGCAGAGAACTGAGGTTAGTGGAACTTCAATGGAACCAACTCTTCAAAATGGTGACTCATTGTTGATTGAGAAGGTATCCTATAGATTCAGTGGACCTAAGCGTTTTGAGATAATCGTATTTCCATACAAATATGGAAATCAGCAGTTCTTTATCAAAAGAGTCATTGGCCTTCCCGGGGAGACGGTAAGGATCGATTACGCTGGAAATATCTATATTAACGGCGAGATTCTTGAAGAAAACTATGGAGCTGAAATAATGAGAGATCCTGGTAGAGCCGAGACGGAAGTTGTACTTGGTGATGATGAGTACTTTGTTCTTGGAGATAACAGGAATAACAGTATGGACAGCAGAGATATTTCTGTTGGAAGTATCAAGAAAAAAGATATTATGGGACGAGCCTTTCTTAGAATCTTTCCTTTCGATAAGATGGGAGGAATTGATTGATGAAGGCTATGTCTGAGATAAAGTCTTTACTTTCAGGGCTTGGGACTATTGATGAGTATTCCATGTTTATTGATGAGTTTTCTTCTGACGAGAGAGCTGGAGTTCAGAAGATGGTGGCTACTGCCCACAAGAAGGTAGAAGCCATCCAAAAAGAGCTTTTGCGTCTCGATGAGATGAAGAAATATGAAAAGGAATATGCTTCTTTAGGTTATCTTTGTGGTATCGATGAAGTTGGTAGAGGACCTCTTGCAGGTCCTGTGTATGCCGCGGCAGTTATTTTGCCAAGCGATTCCAATATTCTTTATATTAACGATTCCAAGAAATTATCCGAAAAAAAGAGAGAAGAGCTTTATGATATCATCATGGATGAAGCAATAGCTGTAGGTATTGCTTGTAATTCTCCTGAGAGGATCGATGAGATCAATATTTTGCAGGCTACCTACGAGGCTATGACTATGGCTGTTAATAACCTTAAGGTTAAGCCTAATGCTCTTTTGATAGATGCTGTTCACATTCCTCAGCTTGAAGATTACAAACAGATATCTATCATAAAAGGTGATGCCAAGAGTATGTCAATTGCTGCGGCAAGTATCATTGCCAAGGTTACAAGGGACAGACTTATGAAGGAGTATGCCAAGAAGTATCCTGAATACGGTTTTGATTCAAATAAAGGATATGGCAGTGCAGATCATATCGCAGCTCTAAAAAAATACGGACCTTGTGAACTACATCGAAGATCATTTATAGGTAACTTTGTATGAGTAATATACAGAGCGTATCACAATCAAATAATACTATCCTTGTGAATGGTAGTCAGCTTAATCAGGTAGGAGCAGATAAGCAGCCTCTTGAGCTTAAGAATGGTTCTACCATTCAGGGGAAGGTATTGTCTATAGAAGATGCAGAAGGCGAGAAGATAGTTAATATCAGCGTTGGCGATAATGTATTGTCAGCAAGGCTTTCTGAGGGCATGGGGCTTAGAGAAGGCCAGATGCTTAATTTTGTTGTAAAATCTCTTTCATCTAACAATGTTTCTATTACTCCTTTGTATGAGAATACATCTATTGATCAGAGTACAGAAAAAGCTTTAAATGCTGCTGGGCTCGAGGTCAATCGCGACAATGTCCAGATGGTGAAGACTATGATGGAGCATTCGCTTCCAATCGATAAGAATTCACTTCAGGATATGAGTAAAGCCCTTTCAGCTTTTCCCAATACTTCAATTGATACTTTGGTAGAGATGAAAGCCCTTAATATTCCAATAACTGATAACAATATAAAAGGTTATGAGAGCTATAGAAACTATGAGCATCAGGTTATAAATGAGATGCAGAATATCATAGATGAGCTTCCAAATGCCTACGAAACTCTTACAAATAGCGGAAATTCTGACACAGCTATGAAACTTTATGGCGAGGTACTTAAGCTGTTTGGAAATGAAGAGGCAGCTGTTTCTGAAGGAACTGTTAATGCTGAAACGGTAATTTCTCAAAACGAACAGACTGTTACTGATGTAGCAAAAGAGCTTCCCAAGGCCGAAGTACTTCTAAATGAAGCTGTTGAAGAAACTGTTTTGGACAAAGCAGATAACAAAGCCCAGAACACAGCTCATTTTTCTGACACCTTAAAAGAGCTTGGAATAAAGGAAGAGACTATAAACAGGTTTTTAAGTGATGTTAAGGGAAGTAGCGGTTCTTTGTCTGAAAAAGAGCTACTTGGAGAGCTTGCAAAAGCTTTTAACGAAGCAGATCTAACCAATAATGCAGAAGCTGCTGCCTGGAAAAAGCTCTTTTCATCAAATGAATACAATAAGCTTCTTAAGAATAATATTGCTGATCAATGGATGCTAAAACCTGATGAAGTAGAAAACAAGGAAAATATCCAAAACCTTTATCAAAGGCTTGGTAAACAGATAAATAATCTTACTGAGACCATCAATAATACTATGGGAGCTGAATCAAAGCTTGGTCAGGCTGCCAATAACCTGCAGAACAATCTGGATTTCATGAATCAGCTAAATCAGATGTTTCAATATGTTCAGCTTCCGCTTCAGATGACAGGGCAAAATGCTCATGGAGATCTGTATGTATATAGAAATAAAAATAAGCGTATGAGTGAGGACGGCTCCGTCAGTGCTATGCTTCACCTTGATATGGAGAATCTTGGACCTGTAGATGTTTATGTGAAGATGCTGGAAAAGAAGGTTTCTACCCATTTTTATGTAGCAGATGACTCAGTACTTGACCTTATAAATGACAACATCCATATACTTAATGAACGACTCGAAAAGCGCGGCTATTCTATGCAGGTCACAATGAAGCTTCATACTGATGAAGATGGAAAGGATATGGCAGTAGATGAGATGCTGGATGTAAGTAAGATGCCAATCATATCAACAGCTTCTTTTGACGCAAGAGCATAACTTGAGGACTAGAAATGGAAAATAAGAAAAATAAGACTGCGGTAGCACTTGGATATGATCCAAATGAAGATGGCGCTCCTAAGGTAATAGCTTCTGGTAAGGGCGCCCTTGCTGAAAAGATCATTGAAAAGGCTAAAGAAAATAAGATACCTGTCCATGAGGATGACAAACTGGCAGATACTTTGTCGAGACTTGAGATTGGCGAAATGATCCCGCCTGAACTCTACGAAGTAGTTGCAGAGATCCTTGTGTTTGTTGATGCCATGGACAAGATCAAAGCAAAGGATAAGACCAGGTGAGTAGTAAAGAAATAGGAAAATGGTATGAAATTGTTGCCCGGGAATATATTAAAAGCAACGGCGGACGGATATTAGATGCAAACTTTCGGGCAAAATGTGGTGAAATAGATATTATAGCTGGTGATGGAGAATATCTATGTTTCATAGAAGTTAAGTATCGTAAAGATGCAAAATATGGCGGCCCGGAAGCCGCCGTTAGTTTGTCAAAACAAAAGAAAATCTGTAAAACTTCTTTGTTTTATCTTTTTTGTCATTCTCTTTCTGAAGACATTCCCATTAGATATGATGTGATAAGTATTTCAGGCGAACAGGACAGCGTTTCCATTCATTGGGACAAAGACTCATTTGACTTCATATAGCCAGATGCTATAGTGTGTAAATATAAGAATGAATTGTAGAGGCAGATTATGAACATGGATTTACATATAAAAAGAACTGGCGAAAACAAGACGATGGAGCTTAGAGAAGCCGATGGCCTTAAATATCTTGTTTTTCCAAAAATTGAAGAACTTGGTATCGTGGACCATATGTTTAGCACAAGGCTTGGTGGCGTATCAACAGGATATTTTTCAGAGTGCAACTTGAGTTATACAAGAGGCGATGATAAAGACCATGTAGATGAAAACTACAGAAGAGTTGCAAATGCTCTTGGACATGGCAGGACTTTAGATGATTTTGTTCTGACATTTCAGACCCATACTACAAATATCAAGGTTGTAACGGAAGAAGACAGAGGAAAAGGGCCTGCCAAAGCTCGTGATTATACTGATATT
This sequence comes from Butyrivibrio hungatei, assembly GCF_001858005.1. NCBI lineage: Bacteria > Bacillati > Bacillota > Clostridia > Lachnospirales > Lachnospiraceae > Butyrivibrio > Butyrivibrio hungatei. Next base: position 1,465,382 of record NZ_CP017831.1, read on the forward strand.
GATGGGCTTATTACAAACGTCCCAGGCATCATTCTTGGAACCTTCCATGCAGACTGTCCACCTATATATATTGTTGATCCTGTTCATAAGGCCATCGGAATGGTACATTCTGGCTGGAAGGGCACCAAAGGTAAGATTGGAGCCATTGCTATTAAAAAGATGCACAAAGAGTATGGAACAGATGCAAAAGACTGTATCTGTGCCATCGGTCCTTCAATCTGTGGTGACTGTTATGAGATTGGCGATGACGTAGCAAAAGAGTTTTCTGAAAGCTTTACAGATGCTGAACTTTCAGATGAACGTATTTTGGTTCCTTATCCTAATGGAAAATACAGACTCTTTTTATGGAATGCAATAAAGCTGACATTAAGACAGACTGGTGTTAAAGAGGAAAATATATTGGTTACGGATATCTGCACAAAGTGCAATCCTGACCTATTATTTTCACACAGGGTTCATCATGAAGAGCGCGGTAATCTCTGCGCATTTTTGTCACTGAAAAAATAAATTGTAATTCTTAAGAAATCTTAAGAAATTTCGTAGGTAAATCTTAAGATTTTGATGGTTTAATTGATTATAGGAATATGTGAGGTTTATATGGAAAATATTTTAGTATGCGATGATGATAAAGAAATAGTTGATGCTATTGAAATCTATCTTCAGCAGGAAGGCTACAGAGTCTATAAGGCTTATGATGGGGAACAGGGACTTGAGATCTTGAAAAACGCCAGTATTCAGCTTGCTATCGTAGACGTGATGATGCCTGTGCTTGATGGTATCCATCTTGTGATGGAGCTTAGAAAATTCAGCACAGTTCCAGTTATCTTTTTATCTGCAAAGTCAGAAGACTCTGACAAGATTCTTGGCCTTAATATTGGCGCTGATGACTACATAACAAAGCCTTTTAACCCACTGGAGCTTGTTGCAAGGGTTAAGTCTAATCTGCGCAGGTACATGAAGCTTGGAAGCAGAGAGAGTCAGGAAAATGTTTATTCTACTGGCGGACTTGTTGTTGATGAGAACTCAAAAGAGGTTACAGTTTATGGCGAGAGTATCAGACTTACTCCTATAGAGTACAGTATTTTAGCTTTCCTTGTGAAAAATAAGGGAAAGGTATTCTCCATCAACCAGATTTATGAGCAAATCTGGAGAGATTCTGCAGTTTGTGCTGACAATACTATTGCAGTCCATATAAGACATATCAGAGAAAAAATAGAAATAAATCCTAAAGATCCAAAGTACCTTAAGGTGGTTTGGGGAGTTGGGTACAAGATTGAGGACGAAGTTATATGACGAAGTATTTAAAACACCCTAAATTATTAAGCTTTTTACAGCATCTCATGGCTGCTTTTATTGCATTTACTTATTTTTATGTATTTGCTGGATCAAGCATTATTATTTCAGGTGTTAGAGGAGATTATTCTTATAATCTTTATGAGTCGGACAGAACTAAGGGCTATGAAGAATCATATCTTTTTAACAATATTCTTGGAAACAATATCTCAGATGTATTAAAGCTTGTGGCAGAGCGAAGCCAGCTTGAAACATCAGGAGAATATGATGGCAAAAAGAAGATTGATGTTACTGCCTACGTAAATAGAGGAACGACGCTTCCTGGAGATTATATTACAGCTACCTATTATCTTTCTGATCTTCTTAAATGGGGACAGAGCGGTTTTGAGTATGAGACACGTGATTTTACTGGTGAAGAAAGTGCTAAATTCCTTAGTAAGTCAACTACTTATACACATCTAAAGAACAATATTGTATCTGGTGGCATGAATTCTTATCTTAGTTCCCAGCTTGAAGATAATAGCATGACCTTTACTATTACAAGCAGTACACAGCCTGAAGGAGGCAAACACAACATCCTTGTATCAAGATACGAGACAGTTGATGGCAAGAATGTTGAGGACCTTGTATCTAACTGGGAGGAGTACAATCTCCTTTGTTCTTATGTAGAAGAGGCGGCTCTTACACTTACTAATAATTTCGAGGATTACGGCAAGCTGATTTCTTATTATAGCTATCAGAACAGTAATGTTAGATATTTTATATCAAGAACCATAAACGGTAAGACTGAGACCTATACCAATGTTGAAGAGCTCTCTAAAGAGACTACTGGAATCGACATCAAGAGTATGTTCGAAGGCTATGGCAAATACATTTATTATTGCCCTTATGAACTTCAGTATGAGACCAATACTCTTATAAAAGAGAGTGTAGTTCGTTCTCTTGTAAAGAGTTACAAATTTGCTTTCCCTGATCAGATCAAGGTGTATATTGCTGTTGATACCAATGATTATCCATGCATTGATGGCTTTACTCAAGGAAAGATAAGCTTTTCAAAATATATGCCTTACAGAACGCAGCTTTATATCCTTAGCTTTGTTGCTGCAGTAGTATATCTCTTTATTCTGGTGATCAGACTAAAAGCTAGTAATAATGGTGCTGATGAAGAGCGCAAAAAAACTATATACACAGGTGCGATCATTGGGATTGGTTTAGGCATAATTCTGATTCCTTTTGCGGCGTTTGTTATTACGAGCCTTATTATGGATATCAGCTATGGTAAGCTTCTTCAGATAGCACATTTTCCGGTTTATGCTGCCATGGGAGCATTTGTCTTTGATATCGGTCTGTTGTACCTTGTTTATGGACTTTTTAAGAAGTACAAGGAAAAGACCCTGTGGAAGGATTCTTTTACGAGACAGGTGATCATAAAGGCCAAAAAGCTTATCCTTTCAACAACTGATAATGCTAACGTTATCATCAGAACCTGGATCCCTTATGTTGGCTTTGTGGTTCTTAACACACTTCTTTTTAATATTGGACTCGCCGGAATTGTGCTGGCAGTTATTTTTGATGTATTGGTTGGAGTGTATCTTTACAGGCAAAACCTTGATAGAGACAAGATCATACATGTAATAGAGAATATTCAAAATGGCGACGTTAAAGCAAAGGTTAAGATTGATAATCTCCACGCAGATAATATAAGTCTTGCTGAAGCTGTTAATACAATTGGTGAAGGCATAGACAGAGCTGTAGATACCAGTATGAAGGATGAAAAGCTAAAGGCTGACCTTATTACTAATGTATCCCACGATATTAAGACTCCTCTTACATCTATCATCAACTATGTTGATCTTATTAAGAGAGAAGATATCGATAATGCAAGAGTAAAAGAGTATGTGGCAGTGCTTGAGGCTAAATCTCAAAAACTCAAGCAGTTAACAGAAGACCTTGTTGAAGCTTCAAAGATAAGCTCAGGTAATATCAGTATTCAGCTTGATAAAATCGATTTTGTAGAGCTTGTTAATCAGACTATTGGTGAATTCTTTGAAAAACTTGAAGCCAGCAAACTTACTCCTGTATTTAAAGCAGAAAAGCCATCAATTATTATCATGGCAGATGCAAGACATCTCTGGAGAGTTGTTGAGAACCTCATCAATAATGTATGCAAATATGCACTTCCTGGCACAAGAGTCTACATGGATATGCGTATCAAAGAAGAAAATAACAAGAAATACGTGGTATTTACAATCAAGAATATTTCAGCTAATGAGCTCAATGTAGATGAAGGAGAGCTTACAGAGAGATTTATTAGAGGAGATGAGTCCAGAACTACAGAAGGAAGCGGACTTGGTCTTTCTATTGCCAAGAATCTTACAATATCTCAGGGCGGTAAGTTTGATATCAAGCTTGATGGAGATCTTTTCAAGGCAATGCTTACTTTTGAAGTGATCGAATAAAGCTTTATTGCATAATACAATATCAAAAAACGAGGCTATAAAAGCCTCGTTTTATTTTGTAAAAGATTATTCAAATAACTCTTCAGGAGTCTTGCATCCTGAGTTGTACTTACCAACGATCTCGTGAATCTTGTCTGTTGGCATGTTAACTGTTGACATTGAAGCATCGTGATTAAGGAAATCAATGATAGTTGCAAGAAATTTACCCATATCAGCGATGAATACATATTCTCTTGAAGTGATCTCTTCATTCATGTATGTAAGGTTAGTAGTGATGACTGCGTCGAAGTAGCCATTCTTGTAACCTTCATCAAATTTATGCATACCATCTGTGAAAAGACCAAAGGTTGTGCAGATAAATACTCGCTTAGCACCCATGTTCTTGAGCTGCTTGGCTGTATCTATCATACTTGATCCTGATGAGATCATGTCATCGATTACGATAACGTCACGACCTGAAATATCAGAACCAAGGAATTCGTGAGCAACAATAGGGTTTGTTCCGTTAACTACGTGAGCATAGTCACGTCTTTTGTAGAACATACCTGTGTCAGCACCGATTACGTTTGCAAAGTAAACGGCTCTATCCAGAGCGCCTTCATCAGGGCTGATAACAGTAAGATGGTCCTTGTCTACAACAAGGTCATCAATATGAGATAAAAGAGCCTTCATAAACTGATATGAAGCAAGGAAGTTATCAAATCCACCAAGTGGCTTAGCGTTTGAGATTCTAGGATCATGAGCATCAAATGTAATGAAGTTTGAAATACCCATGTCATGAAGCTCTTTAAACATCTGAGCTGCATCAAGAGACTCCATTCCGTTTCTCTTGTGCTGACGGCCTTCATAAAGGAAAGGCATGATAACATTTATTCTTTTTGCTTTACCTGTGATTGCACCAATGACTCTCTTAAGATCCTGGTAATGATCGTCAGGAGACTTGTGATTGATATAGTTGTACATTTTGTATGTAATGCTATAGTTACATACATCTGTGAGAATATAGACGTCACTTCCGCGAACACTTTCATTGATTGTACATTTAGCTTCGCCACTTCCAAATCTGTCCAGGCTGTAAGCTGTCTGATAAGTGCTTTTTACATATCCGTGAAAAGCGGGATCATTTTCCGGCATTTTATACAAGTCGTGTCTGAACTCTGAAATATAGCGGTCTACACTGTCTCCAAGTTCCTTGGCAGACTCCATAACAATAAGACTAAGTGGGGCAACTGGAATAGTACCTTCCAGCTTGTGAAAATCTGGCATAATAATCCCTTCCTTTTTTGCATTTATAAAAGAACATAATTCTACATTTATTGTTTTACCATCATGAATGCTGACACGTCAATAAAAAAAATGTATAATATTGTGACGAAGTATTTAAAGATAAAGGAAATTTTTATGCCAAAAGAAAAAGGTCATCTTATAGGTAGAATAGATGAGAACAGTATTGCAGAAGAATTAAATATAGAACCGGGAGACAAACTCCTTAAGATAAATGATCAGGAGATCACAGATATTTTTGATTATCAGTATCTTGTTCAGGACGAACATCTTGATGTTTTGATTCTCAAACAAAATGGTGAAGAGTGGCTTCTTGATATAGACAAGGATTATTACGAAGACCTTGGTATTGAATTTGAAAATGGTCTTATGGACAACTACAGACGTTGCTCCAATAATTGTATCTTTTGCTTCATAGATCAAATGCCAAAAGGTATGCGAGATACATTATATTTTAAAGATGATGATTCAAGACTTTCTTTTTTGCAGGGGAATTATGTAACACTTACGAATATGTCTGACGCAGATATAGACAGGATACTTAAATATCATTTATCCCCTATCAATGTGTCTTTTCAAACGACTAATCCGGAACTTCGATGCAAGATGCTGGGGAACAGATTTGCAGGTGAAGCTCTCAAGAAAGTAGACAGACTTTGTGCACCCGGGTCTGGTATTGAGCTTAATGGACAGATTGTTTTATGTAAGGGAGTCAATGATGGTGCGGAGCTTGAGAGATCAATAAGGGATATGTCCAAGTATATTCCTAATCTTCAGAGTGTGTCTGTTGTACCAGTAGGTCTTTCCAAGTATAGAGACGGACTGTATCCTCTTGAACCATTTGATTCCAAGGATGCAGCAGAAGTTATTGATCTGATAGAGAGCTGGCAACGCAAGATCTATGATGAACATGGTATCCACTTTATTCATGCCAGTGATGAATGGTATTTCCTTGCTGGCAGGCCTTTCCCTGAGGCTGATAGGTACGACGGTTACATTCAGCTTGAAAACGGCGTTGGAATGGTGAGACTTTTAATTGATGAGTTTGATGAAGCCCTTGAGGTTGCTGTTTCTGAGCATGGAGATCACATTGCTGGACTTGAAAGAGAGATTTCGCTTGCTACAGGAAGACTTGTTTATCCTTGTATAAAAGAGCTGGTTGAAAAGGCTATGAAAGTTTCAACTGGACTTAAGGTACATGTTTATGAGATAATAAATGAGTTTTTTGGCGAGAGAATCACAGTTTCCGGACTTTTAACTGGACAGGATATCATCAAACAGCTTAAAGGCAGGGAACTTGGTAGCACACTATATCTCCCTGAGAATCTTCTTAGAAGTGGTGAAGACTATCTATTAGATGATGTGAGGATCGGAGACATAGAAAAGGCTCTTGATACTAATGTAGGAATATCAAAGTGTGATGGACACAATCTTGTATCACTTCTTTTGGATATTCCTGAAGATGAATTATATAAAGGATAAGAAATGAGTAGAAAAAATATTGTTGCAGTAGTAGGAAGGCCAAACGTTGGTAAATCTACTTTATTTAACGCTCTTGCTGGTAGCAGGATTGCTATTGTTCAGGATACTCCTGGCGTAACAAGAGACAGGATCTATCAGGATGTAGAATGGCTTAATCATAACTTTACACTTATTGACACAGGCGGTATCGAGCCTGATTCAAAGGATGTCATTCTGTCTCAGATGAGAGAGCAGGCACAGATCGCTATTGATACAGCTGATGTCATTATCTTTATGGTGGATGTCAAACAGGGACTTACTGACTCTGACTCAAAGGTTGCAGATATGCTCCGTAAGTCAGGTAAGCCAATAGTTCTTTGCGTCAACAAGGTCGATAATTTTAATAGAGACAGCCTTGATGTTTACGAGTTCTATAATCTCGGTATCGGTGAGCCATTCCCGATATCTGCTATCAACAAGCAGGGTATCGGTGATCTTTTAGAAGAGGTTGTAAGCCATTTTGTAAAAGATTCTGTGAATGATACGGAGGATGACACTACTAAGATAGCTATCATCGGTAAGCCAAACGTAGGAAAATCATCTATTATCAATAAGCTTATTGGTGAGAACAGACTTATTGTATCAGATATTGCAGGAACCACACGTGATGCCATTGATACAGAAGTTAAGTACAATGGCAAAAAGTATACATTTATTGATACAGCTGGTCTTCGCAGAAAGAACAAGATCAAAGATGAGCTTGAGCATTACATGATCGTTAGAACTGTAGGTGCTGTAGAAAGGGCTGATATAGCAATTCTTGTTATCAACGCTGAAGAGGGCGTTACAGAACAGGATGCAAAGATCGCTGGTATTGCTCATGAAAGCGGTAAAGCTGTTATCATCGCTGTTAATAAGTGGGATCTTATTGAGAAGGATAATCATTCTGTAAAAGAATTTACAAAGGATATTAGAAATACTCTTGCATTTATGAATTATGCCGAGATCATCTTTATTTCAGCTGAAACAGGTCAGAGACTTGTTAAGCTCTATGATATGATCGATATGGTAAGCGAGAATCATGCCCTTAGAGTTTCTACAGGTGTACTTAATGAAATCATGACACAGGCGGTTGTAATGCAACAGCCACCTAGTGACAAGGGTAAGATACTTAAGCTGTATTACATTACTCAGGCATCTGTTAAGCCTCCTACATTTGTAATATTTGTCAATGACAAGAAGCTTATGCATTTTAGCTACACCAGATATATCGAAAATCAGATAAGAGAAGCCTTTGGTTTCAAGGGAACTCCTCTAAGATTCATTATCAGAGAGAGAAAAGAGGAAAAATAAAGAAATGAACAGCTTGAGTTTGTTTGGGGTTAGAGTATTTTGCCTTGTTGTTGGATACGCATTTGGTATGTTCCAGACTGCAGTTTTGTATGGAAGACTTAAAGGAGTAGATATCCGCAAGGTTGGAAGTGGTAATGCAGGTACAACCAATACTTTGAGAGTACTTGGAACTAAGGCTGGTTTTATAGTCCTTTTTGGAGATATGATCAAGTGCATTCTCGCTATATTCCTTACAGGATTTGTATTTAAGCAGATTTTTGGAAGTGAAGTATATGCAAGTTACAATTACTTCCTTAAGATCTATACAGCAGCTGGATGCGTACTTGGACATGATTTCCCATTTTTCCTTAAGTTTAAGGGTGGTAAAGGAATAGCAGTTACTTCAGGCTATATTATTGCAACAGGAACTCCTTTTGTTTTAGTAGGTCTTCTTGCTTTCCTTGTTCCATTTAATATTACACATTACGTATCACTTGGAAGTCTTTGCCTTTATACATGCTTTTTTATCCAGCTTATTGTTGAAGGCCAGACAGGAATCTGCAATATGGCTATCAATGTAATGCCTCAGGGCGTTAGGATTGAGATGTATGTTGTTGCATTCCTTATGACAGTTCTTGCTTTTTATCAGCATAGAACCAATATCCAGAAGCTTTTATCTGGAAATGAAAGAAAAACATATTTGTTCAAAAAGAACAAGATTGACTAAATGAGGGAAAATTGTGAGTAAAAACATCGGTATAATTGGTGCAGGAAGCTGGGGAATTGCTCTTGCTTACCTTCTTACCAATAATGGACATAAGGTTACAATCTGGTCCAGAAGCGATTCATCTGTTGAAAAACTAAAGAGTTATCATGGAAATGAAGATAAGCTTCCAGGAGTTAAGCTTCCAGATGATGTGATCTATACCTCAAAGATTCAGGAGGCAGTTGAGGACAAGAATATTATCGTTCTTGTTATTCCTTCTGCTCATATGAGAGAGACAGCAAGGCTTATTGCTCCATATATCAATCCTACTGAGGAATGTCAGCAGATCATTGTCAACTGCTCAAAGGGTATCGAAGAAGATACTATGATGCTTATGTCTGATGTCATTCTTGATGAGATACCAGGAAGTAATGTTTGCGTATTATCAGGCCCTTCGCATGCTGAGGAGGTTGGTCGTAAGATGCCAACAACTATAGTTATTGGAGCCTTTGATAAAGATATTGCAAGATACGTACAAAACGTATTTATGAATAACGTTTTTAGAGTTTATACTAGCCCTGATATGCTTGGTATTGAGATTGGTGCAGCTTTAAAGAATGTTATTGCTCTTGCAGCAGGAATTGCTGATGGCCTTGGATGTGGAGATAACGCTAAGGCAGCTCTTATTACAAGAGGTATTGCTGAAATGTCCAGACTTGGAATGGCAATGGGCGGCAAACTTGAGACCTTTAGCGGACTTTCAGGAATAGGTGATCTTATAGTTACCTGTGCATCTATGCATTCCAGAAATAGAAGAGCTGGAATCCTCATCGGACAAGGCAAATCCTATCAGGAAGCCATGGATGAAGTTAAGATGGTTGTAGAAGGCGTATATAGTGCTAAAGCTGCACTTAAACTTTCTGAAAAATACGAAGTTGAAATGCCTATAGTATCTGAAGTAAATGAGATACTTTTTAAGGGAAAAAAACCAGAAGATGCTTTAAGAAATCTGATGGAAAGAGATAAGAGAACAGAAAACAGCTCCCTCGATTGGTGAGGAAGCTGTTTGTTACCATTCACAGTTTTTGGGAGCCGCAAACTGGTTCCCTGGGGCCGTGCCCTGCCTCTGACCAGCAAACTGCGGTGGGGCCGCCAGCCTGAAGTTTGTTTTTGTTCATCCTTCGGATTTTTATGTTCATGGCATTATATTTCTTACTTTAAATTCTTTGAAACAAACTCGCCTTTGATTGCCATTTTTTGCATGTAAAGTTTTGGGTTTGAACAATTTCAAAAAAACGCCATTTTCTTATGCTCATAAGCAGCTTTTGAAACGCATGCGGTTTGCGTTGTCTGAAGCAGGGCGTTAAGAATTTATATAAGTGGTCACGCCCGCTTTTGGCGGGCTTTGTAAAAAGGAATAAGAGGTGACTCTGCAAGCTAGCTTGCGAGATCACCTCTTTTCCTTTTATTGGAGCGTAGCTCCTATGACCACTTATTATAAATTCCGCCCTGCAAGTATATGGCAAGAGCATGCGTATTAAAACAAAAGCTGCATGAGCATATAGAAAAGTATCGTTTTTTTGATTAGGGCAAAACAAAACTTTACAGTAAAAATGGCATCAAAGACTCAGACAGTGTTTCAAAACAGAATTTAAAGTAAGAAATATAACGCTCATGAACATAGAAAAATCCTTAGAGATTTACAAAAACAAACTTCAGGCTGGCGGCCCCACCACAGTTTGCTGGTCAGAGGCAGGGCACGGCCCCAGGGAACTAGTTTGCGTTTTCTCAAAAAACTGAGAATGGTAACAGCTGTTTTTTCTTTACTATATTTTGAAGATCATTAGTTTTTCTTCGGCTTGCAGACTACGTTCCCATGTGGTTTTCTACCGGATTCAAACTCAGGTCTTAGGATCTTGTTGACGATAGGTAAGAGGATCAGCATTATAGCAACGTCGCATGGAAGCTTACCTGCATTGGTGATTATTCTTGGAAGCATGATAGCTTTAAAGGCATTTCCTGTTGTGAGCATGATAAAGTAAGTGTTCATTCCAAGGTTGCAGATGATCTTAACGAGTAGCTCAGCAAAAAAGATATTCCAGATATTGATCGGTCTCTTGTAGAGGAAGAATCCGTATATAAGACCACTTACCATTGGAACTAAAGTGAACAAAAAGTTAAACTGTCCGTCAGGGTGAACCATGAACTTTACTATATCCATGGCTCCGCCAAAGATCATTCCAATCCAGGGTCCAAACAGAAAAGCAACAATTTGGTTTGGAATACTTGAAAAACCAATCCTTAAGAAGTCACCAATCTTAATGGTTGCAACTGAACTTAGGACAACAGCAATTGCTCCCATGACTCCGCAAAATACCATAACTCTGGTATCGGTAAGCTGATTCATGGTTTTTGGACTTAATCTTTCTTTGTTAAAAAAATTGGAGTTGGTGCTAGAATCAAGAAATTCATTCATAATAATACCTCCTTTGCAGTTTTTCCTTTACCACATCGGAGGATAAAAAAGATATTCAAACGATGTAGCAGCGGGATGCGAGACGTAAACCGCGGATAAACCTTCGTCCTAATGACAACTCCCTGTTCAAAAGGCACTTAACGCTTATGTCTCTACTCTGCGTTTGTTTTTTATTTTCTAGCATCATAATACTTTAGTGTAGTTTTTTTTTCAACAACTTTTTTGTAGTTATCATTCACAGTTTTGGGTAGCCGCTGGCTGGTTCACTGGGGCCGCGCCCTGCTTCTGCCTAGTCTAGCTAAGTGGGGCCATCAGCCTAAAGTTTGTTTTTGAGAATCTCTGAGGATTTTTCTATGTTCATGAGCGTTATATTTCTTACTTTAAATTCTGTTTTTGAAACACTGTCTGAGTCTTTGATGCCATTTTTGCTGTAAAGTTTTGTTTTGTCCTCATCATAAAAACGATACTTTTCTATATGCTCATGCAGCTTTTGTTTTAATACGCATGCTCTTGCTGAGCGCAAACCGCATGCGTTTCAAAAGCTGCTTATGAGCATAAGAAAATGGCGTTTTTTTGACAATCGTTCAAACCCAAAACTTTACAGCTAAAAATGTGCCTAAAAGACGAGTTTGTTTCAAAGAATTTAAAGTAAGAAATATAATGCCATGAACATAAAAATCCAAAGGATGAACAAAAATAAACTTTAGGCTGGCGGCCCCACTTAGCTAGACTAGGCAGAGGCAGGGCGCGGCCCCAGTGAACCAGCCAGCGGCTATCCCCAAAAATGTGAATGGTGATTTTGGACAAAAGAAAAAACTTCCCAAAAGAGGGAAGTTTTATCTATTTACGGTACGTAACATGTACTTTTGAAGTAAAAATGAAAGTGGTGCGTAGAACCTGTTCCAAGTAATAGCAGCTCTCATGAGTTTTAATTCGTTGTCATTGTATGACATGTAGCCATTTTCTAATTTGTTTGTAAGAGTACTATACTGATTGTTACTTTTGTCAATGTCAAAGTCAGTTTGAAGATTCTTTAAGTATTCGCTTAACTTTCTACGTTGACGCTTGGTCATCATAACTGCAAATGTACTTGGGTTGTTTTTTTGTAGCGTATAAAGACTTGTTGTAAACATTTTATTTCCTCCTTGAAAATTGCCTTTATTATTTTCTGAAAATATTGTGTCGAAAATGTGTACATGGTTTTAACAAATTTCAAAATTTATGTTTACAAAAACTTGACATAGTTTCCATAGAATCTTAGAATAGGCTATAAATATAAAAGAAAAGGCATTGATCGGAATAAGTAATTGTCACAGCCTGACAACAGAGAATAGCTGGTTGGTGAGAAGCTTTAGTTAAGAGTGATGATGAATACCTCCGTGAGCAGCAGAGGCGAAATTGCAGTAGTTTCTGACGGAGACTGACCGTTATATCAGGAGAGTATCGTCTTTTTAGTTTTAAGATCGTACTTATTGAGGCATATGGTGTGAGCTGTATGTGAATGAAGGTGGTAACACGGATTTTTTCGTCCTTCGCAATCAGATTGGTTGCGGAGGATTTTTTTATGCCTTCGCACCGTGAATAGAAAAAGGAGACAGATATGAAGATTTTCGAGGAACTTAAGGCAAGAGGACTTATCGCACAGGTAACTGATGAAGAACAGATAAGAGACCTTGTAAACGAGGGAAAGGCTACATTCTACATTGGATTTGACTGTACAGCTGATTCACTTACAGCTGGTCACTTCATGGCACTTACACTTATGAAGAGACTTCAGGAAGCTGGTAACAAGCCAATCGCACTTATTGGCGGCGGTACAACTATGATCGGTGATCCTTCAGGCAGAACTGATATGAGAAAGATGCTTACTAGAGAAGATATTGATCACAACGCAGAGTGCTTCAAGAAGCAGATGGAGAAATTCATTGATTTTGGCGAAGACAAGGCTATGATGGTCAACAACGCTGACTGGCTTCTTAACCTTAACTACATTGAGCTTTTAAGAGAGGTTGGTGCATGCTTCTCAGTAAATAACATGCTTAGAGCAGAGTGCTACAAGCAGCGTATGGAAAAAGGACTTAGCTTCCTTGAGTTTAACTACATGATCATGCAGTCATACGACTTCTATTACATGTTCCAGAAGTACAATTGCAACCTTGAGTTCGGTGGAGATGATCAGTGGAGCAACATGCTTGGCGGTACAGAGCTTATCCGAAGAAAGCTTGGTAAGGATGCTCACGCTATGACAATTACTCTTTTAACAGATTCTCAGGGAAAGAAGATGGGCAAGACAGCTGGTAATGCTGTATGGCTTGATCCTAACAAGACTTCACCATTTGACTTCTACCAGTACTGGAGAAACGTAGGCGATGCAGATGTTGATAAGTGCATCAAGATGCTTACATTCATTCCTATCGAAGAGATCCTTGAGATGGAGAAGTGGGATCCTTCAAGAATTAATGAAAAGAAGGAGATCCTTGCATTTGAACTTACTTCACTTGTACATGGCAAGGAAGAGGCTCAGAAGGCTCAGGATGCTGCTAGAGCTCTTTTTGCTGGCGGTGGAGATATGGCAAACGTTCCATCTGTTGCTCTTAAGGAAGAGGACTTCAGAGATGGCGTAGTTGATATCATGCAGGTTCTCGTTTCTGCAGGTCTTTGCGCAACAAGAAGCGAAGCCAGACGTGCTGTAGAGCAGGGCGGTGTTCTTGTAAATGATGAAAAGGTTACAGATGTAAAGACAACATATGCTAAGGACTTCTTTGCAGATGGAATCATGGTTAAGAAGGGTAAAAAATCCTTCAAGAAGGTTACATGCTAATAGACTGAATATTATTACTTAAGGGGTATTTACTGCATGGGTTACGACAACTTATTTCCTGATCATATCGGGGAAGAGGGTAGGTTTGATCAATTTGATAATGGGAAGGTCCTGGCAGGCAAGCAAAAAAATAAGCTTCCTGCCATGGGCTGGAATAGCTGGAATGCTTTTGGAAGTGGCAACACAGAGGCACTTACAAAGGTTATGGCTGACAAGATCGTAGAACTTGGCCTTGATAAGCTTGGTTATGAATATGTCATTCTGGATGATGGCTGCTATAAGCCAGAAAGAGTAGACGGCAGGCTTTCTAACGAGGAAGTTAAGTTTCCATCAGGCTTTAAGGCTTTATCTGACTATGTTCATGATAAAGGCCTTAAATTTGGCATGTACAATGACATTGGTACAAATCTTTGCGCCGGAGCACAGGTTGGAAACTGCGGCTACGAAGATGTAGATGCAAAGAGTTATCTCGAGTGGGGCGTTGATTTTTTAAAGGTTGATAATTGCTATTATCCTTTTGATAATGCCACTTTTTCTAATGCTGAAAATGCCAGATTTACATTTGCACCTAATATCAAGGCAATTAAGGTTGATGGCTTTGAGTATAAGGTAACTTCTGATGGTAAGATCACTGGTGATCTTGCAAGATTAGAGGATGACCATGTTACATTTCTTGGAACCTATGATGGTACTGGCCCTGATGCCAGTCCTGTTGGTCCAAGAAGTAGCGAGCTTATATTTGATATCTTTTCAGATTCAGAAAAGATTGTCAGCTTAAATGTTTTATATGCTACGGGCAAGAAAGAAGGCATTGGCCAATGGCTTCAGGTTGCCGTTGAGGACAGCTTTTTTTACGATGACCTGTTAAAAGAAACTGAGACAGAAGGAAGCTATGAGTGGAGCCAGGAAATTAAGATCTCTTTATCCAGAGGTAATAATAAGCTAAGGCTTATGAACCACAGAAGACAGGAAAATACTCTTAATTCCTATGCCAGACTTTTAAAAGAACTTAAAAAACTTGATCCTGACAAGGATATTTATTACTCGGCCTGTGAATGGGGCAAGACTCAGCCACATAACTGGGGCTATAAAGTTTGTGACTCCTGGAGAATCCTTAATGATATTACCTTTAGAGTTGGAAGCGACGGAGATCCTGGTCATGGCGCATGGATAGAGGACTATACTACAAGTGTTACAACTCAGTACAATAAGGCGGTTATCATGGATGAGTTTTCAGGCCTTGATAAAGGCTGGAATGACCCTGATATGCTGATGATCGGCATGGATGGTCTTACTGAAACTCAGAATAAGACTCACATGGCTATGTGGTGTATGATGAATTCACCACTTATGCTGGGAGTTGACCTTAGAAGAGTAAGTAAAGGCGATGAGATCTATAATATAATTGCCAATGAAGACCTTATAGCAATAAATCAGGACAAACTTGGAGTTCAGGCTAAACGTGTATATTCAAGCCTTGCTAAGGATGATCCATCAAGGGAATACATCAGAGACATTGACAGAGTCGATATCCTTAAAAAGAACTTATCTGACGGCAGACTTGCCATAAGCTTCATTAACCTTAGTCTTAAGGACAATAATGAGGAATATGCAGTTACATTGCATGATTTTAATCCTAAGGGATTTCAGAAGTACATGGTAAAAGATGTATATACCAAGGAAGAAGTCTTAAATGATAAGGATGTTTTAATGGTCAAAGGTCTCAAAGCCTGCGACAACAGGACATTTATCTTAACTCCAGTAGATTAATGGCTTTTGAGCAAAAGTATGAATTCTAAAGATTTTACTTATGAGCTTATAAGTAAATATGAAAAGTTAACAGGGCAAACCCTTTCAACCGATGATATAGGTTTCTATCTGACTGAGATCATTGATGAAAAGGGGAATGCCCTTTTTGAATTGCAGCTAACTAAAAGACAGGCAGCCAGAATATGCTATGAATTTATGAAAAATGCTCTTAAACTAAAGGATGAAGACTGGAAGGATGCTGGAAAGCTTAAAGACATCTATTCCTGTAAGGTCTGTGCTAATCCTATTGCACAGTGTTACGTAAGAGGAATCATATTGCCTCTTAGAGAAGACTTATTTGGATGTGATGATATCATTGGAACCGATGAAGCAAAAATGATAGTTAATAAAATAATGGCTCTAGTGTAGCTGTTTTATATCAAGAAATATAAGTGCTCCAATTATTTTTAAAACAAAGTGTTGACAAATAATTGGAGTAGTTTTATATTGAACATATGAACAGTCATTCATATGTTCAAATCAAAAAATGAAACTCGTATTTGGAATATGCATTTACTTAGGAGGTAAGAGATATGGCACTTAATGATGTTGAACACTGCGACGTGCACCATTGCCACAGCAATATTGTGCTGAAGGTTCATAGAAAACTTCCAAGTGAAGATGAATTATATGATCTTGCAGAGCTGTTTAAAGTATTTGGTGATTCCACCAGGATCAAGATATTGTTTGCTTTATTTGAGTCAGAAATGTGCGTTTGTGATATAGCTGAATCATTGGAAATGACGCAATCAGCAATATCGCATCAGCTCAAGATCTTAAAACAGAGCAAGCTCGTAGGTAACAGACGAGAAGGTAAACAGGTAGTTTATTTCCTTGCAGATGATCATGTCAGAACTATTATCGATCAGGGACTTAATCATATTGAAGAGTAAATTTTTAAAGCCGATCACGGCGGAAAGGATAAGTTATGAAAAAGACATTTAAGTGTGAGGTTGATTGTGCAAACTGTGCAGCAAAGATGGAGGAAGCAGTTAAGAAGATCAGTGGCGTTGAGAATGCCAGAGTTAACTTTATGACTCAGAAATTTACTTTAGAGGCTGCTGAGGAAGAATTTGATAAGGTTTTAGATGAAGCTGTTAAGGCTTGTAAAAAGGTTGAGCCAGATTGCGAGATCGAACTTGCCTAACTTATTTTAGAGGTTTATGGCTATGACAAAGAAACAGAAAAAAGTTAGAAATAGAATACTAATAGTTCTTGCTCTATTTGTTATCTTACTTATTTGTGACAAGACTGGGCTTTTTGATAAGACGCCAGAACTTGTAAGATTTGTATTATATCTGATCCCATACATCATCATTGGCTATGATGTTATCAGAAAGGCAGCTATCAACATAAGCCACGGACAGGTCTTTGATGAGAATTTTCTTATGATGATCGCTACATTTGGTGCATTTGGAATCAGAGAGTACTCAGAAGCCCTTGCAGTAATGCTATTTTATCAGGTTGGTGAGCTGTTCCAGAGCTACGCTGTTGGTAAGTCAAGACAGTCAATTACTGAGATGATGAGCATAGCTCCTGAGTTTGCCAATATTGTATCAGATGATGGGCAGGTAAAAGAAGTAGATCCTGAAGAAGTTAGTATTGGCGACGTGCTTCTTATCAGAGCAGGAGAAAAGATTCCTGTAGATGCTGAGGTTGTAGAGGGGGATTCCTTTATCGATACAGCAGCTCTTACAGGTGAATCTGTTCCTAGAAGAGTTGCAGTGGGAGATCAGGTTATCAGCGGATGTGTAAATGGTGAGGGTGTTCTAAAGGTCAGAGCTACCAAGGTTTATGAAGATTCTACTGTTGCCAAGATCTTAGAGCTTGTTGAAAATGCAAGTAATAAGAAGTCCAGAATGGAGAATTTCATCACAAGATTTGCCAAGTACTACACACCTGTAGTTACTATTGGAGCAGTGCTTCTTGCAGTACTTCCTCCACTTTTTGGTCAGATGGCATTTTCAGATAGTATCAGAAGAGCCTGCGTATTTCTAATAGTTTCTTGTCCTTGTGCTCTTGTTATTTCTGTTCCTCTTGGTTTCTTTGGAGGAATTGGAGCAGCATCAAAGATTGGTGTCCTTGTTAAAGGAAGTAACTATCTCGAGGCAGTATCCAAGGCAAGTACAGTAGTGTTTGACAAGACAGGAACACTTACAAAGGGTGAATTCAAGGTTACCTCAGTAACTCCTTATGAAAATGCTGTTACAGCTGATGAGCTTTTAAAGATCGCTGCGTTTGGTGAAGCTGTTTCTAATCACCCTATTGCAAAATCTATAGTTACTGCTTATCAGGAAAAATTCGGTGAAGCAGCCTTAAAGGATATGCTTTCAGATGCTAATTCCAAAGAACTTGCTGGACATGGTCTTGTTTCAACCTATGAAGGCAAGGAACTTCTCTTAGGTAATGCCAAGTTAATGTCCGATGAAGATATCTCTTTTGACCTGGCAAAAGAAGTTGGAACAGCAGTATATGTAGCTCTTGATAAGAAATTTATAGGTTCGATCGTTATATCAGATGTCATTAAGTCTGAAGCAAAGGATGCCATCAGTCTTATGAAGAAGGTTGGCGTAAAGAATACAGTAATGCTTACTGGAGACAGAAAAGAGACTGCTCTTGATGTGGCTTCTAAGATAGGCATAGATACTGTAGAATCTGAGCTTCTTCCAGCTGACAAGGTTGCGAAAGTTGAAAAATTACTCACATCAGAGGATAATGATAATAAACTTGTATTTGTGGGTGATGGTATCAACGATGCTCCTGTTCTCATGAGAGCAGATGTAGGAATTGCCATGGGGTCACTTGGAAGCGACGCTGCGATTGAAGCTGCAGACATCGTTATCATGGATGATGACATCAGGAAAATTTCACAGATCATCAAGATTGCCCGCAAGACTATCACAATCGTGAAGGAAAATATCGTATTTGCTCTGGCTGTTAAACTACTTATTCTTGTACTTGGAGCACTTGGTATTGCTTCTATGTGGCTTGCAGTATTTGGAGATGTTGGAGTAGCGGTTTTGGCTATCCTAAATTCCATGAGAGCATTGCGTCTTGAGAGGTAAGATAAATGGCTAATGCAGGACTTGACGTTGGAGAACTTCTTTTAAAGCTTATGACCAGGGAAACTGGTGAGATCAGTAAGGTTGACTATAAACCTCAGAAACCTGAGTTTTCTAGTAACCCTTTACCTGGAGAGGAAGCGTTATTAAGGAAGTCACCTGAATCACAGGGCGTCAGTTCTGCATTTTTTACTGGTCTAATAAGAGAACTTTCTGAAAACAAGGAATGTAATATGCATAAGATCATGTTTTTAAGGCATGGTTATGTGGTTGCGGAATGTTCTTTTGAGCCATATGTGATGGACACCTGGCATGTCTCATATTCTATGTGTAAGAGTATTGTTGGCATGGCTATAGGTATCCTGGTTGATGAAGGAAAGCTTTCGATCACAGATAAGCTTTCAGATATCTTTAGTTCTAGAATGGGACCACTAGGTCTTTTCAAAAAGCCTGTAACAGTTCAGAATCTCCTAAATATGAGCAGCGGCGTTTCATTTAACGAAGCCGGTGCCATAAGCGGAAATGACTGGAGAAAGAGCTATCTTAGTTCGAGCTTTAATTTTGAACCCGGATCAAAGTTTGAGTATAACAGCATGAATACTTATATGCTGTCTGCCATAGTAACTGAGATCACAGGTGAGTCTTTATTTGAATTCTGTAAAAAAAGAATATTTGATCCTATGGGCATTAAGAGAGTCTTTTGGGAGAGCTGCCCACAGGGTATTACAAAAGGCGGTTGGGGCCTGTTTATGCGTATTGAGGATATGGCTAAAATGGGACAGCTTTATCTTCAGAAGGGCATGTGGCACAAAGCTCAGATCGTACCAGCTCAGTGGGTAGTGGAATCCACCTCATGGCAGATAGAAACAGGTCAGAACGATAATGAGCATTATGGCTACCAGCTTTGGATAAATGATGACAGACCTGGATCATATGCTTTTAACGGTATGCTTGGACAAAACGTCTTTGTATATCCGGATATAGATATGGTAGTTGTCACAAATGCTGGTAATTCTGATATTTTCCAGACTTCACTTATGGCAGTTACCATAAGAAAAGCCATGAAATCTGATATAAAAACTAGTCTTGTTCCTTTGGATGATGACTTTGCAGCTTTATCAGAGCTTAAAGCTATCTGTAAGTCAGTAAGCGGAAGAATCAAGGATTTTCCAGTGATAAGTAGCGGAGGCTACAAGAAAAAGACTATTTCAATGACCTGTGGAAGTACAAGGAGAGTAAAGCTGTCTCATGACAATAAGAGAGGATGTTTTAGAGCATCACTTGATACTTATAATCTTAGAAATGAGAACCAGCTCTTAAGTAAATGGCTTACTAAGCTGGATGGCCTTTTTTATGACCTTGATGTAACGGGTGTTGGCATTTTTCCACTTATGATGCAGGTTGTACATAACAACTTTACTGATGGCATGTACAAAATTGGCTTTAGGAAAGGAGCCAATAACTCCTTTTACATTGATATCTTCGAAGGCACTGATATTTACTCTCTTCGATGCGGCTTTGGAGGTAAGAGATATAAGAGCCTGATCAATATGCATGGGGAAAAATACATAGTGTCGATGGCTTCTATGTGCACCACAGATGAATATAACAGATTCGTTATCAGAAATGAGGTCTATTTCCTAGAAGAAGCCTGCTCAAGGACTTTCAATATTTATTTTAGTGATGATTCTGTAGACAGGATCGACAGAAAGGGCACTTTTATCCATCCTTCAGTTCCATCGGGGATTGAGCTTAGGCTCTTTGAGACACCAGGCACTGATATGCTGATAGATACGATGAAAAATATAGCACCTGAAGGAATTACAGGAGTTCAGGGTGTTATTTTTTCAAAGATCGTCAAGGGTGGTATGAAAGAGGTACTTGAGGAAGCTGTTAAGAATACTATTCAGCCTGTAATTCATGGAAAGTTGTTAACATTCACAGTTTAGGGATAGCCGCTGGCTGGTTCACTGGAGCCGAGCCCTGCCTCTGCCTAGTTCAGCCCAGTGGGGACGCCAGCCTGAAGTTTATTATTTGTGAATCTCTGAGGATTTTTCTTTGTTCATGAGGGCCTGATTTCATCCTTGAAATTCCGTTTTTGAAACACTGTCTGAGTCTTTTATGCCATTTTTGCTGTAAAGTTTTGTTTTGCCCTCATCAAGAAAACGATACTTTTCTATATGCTCATGCAGTTTTTGTTTAATACGCATGCTCTTGCTACAGACTTGCAGGGCGGAATTTATAATAAGTGGTCATTAGAGCTTCGCTCTTATAACAGAAAAAGAGACGACTCTCCAAGCTAGCTTGAGAGATCGTCTCTTTGTTCTGTTAACAAAGCCCGCAAAAAGCGGGCGTGACCACTTATTATAAATTCTTACCGCCCTGCTTCAAACAACGCAAACCGCATGCGTGTCAAAAACTGCTTATGAGCATAAGAAAATGGCGTTTTCTTGACAATCGTTCAAACCCAAAACTTTACAGACAAAAATGTGCATAAAAGACGAGTTTGTTTCAAGGAATTTCAAGGATGAAATCAGGCCCCATGAACATAAAAATCCGAAGGATGAACAAAAATAAACTTCAGGCTGGCGGCCCCACTGGGCTGAACTAGGCAGAGGCAGGGCGCAGCTCCAGTGAACCAGCCAGCGGCTATCCCAAACTGTAAATGGTAACGGAAAGTTAAGCTCATGAATACTAAATAAGTGATTTTTATGGTATGATAACAAGGTCGGAAATATGTATGTTTTCGGCCTTGTTTTTCATTTTGTTATAGAAAGGGTGATCATAATGGCTAATAAAGTTTATGAAAAGCTTGTAAGTTGCAAGGAGGAGATTAGAAAGAGAACTGATTTTGTGCCTGACGTGGCTTTGGTTCTTGGATCTGGTCTTGGTAACTACGCTGATAATATAAAGATCGAAACAGAAATTGAATATAAGGATATTCCAGGTTTTCCAGTATCTACAGTTCCTGGACACGCAGGAAAGTTTATCTTTGGATATGTTGGAGATACTAAGGTTGTATGCATGAAGGGAAGAGTCCACTTCTATGAAGGCTATGACATTAGTGATGTTGTTCTTCCAGCAAGACTTATGGGAATGCTTGGAGCCAAGATTCTTTTCCTTACAAATGCTTCAGGCGGACTTGGCAAGGGATTTAAGGCTGGAGATCTTATGCTTATTACAGATCATGTTTCAGTTTTTGCTCCAAATCCGCTTATTGGTGCAAATCTTGATGAACTTGGTCCTAGATTCCCTGATATGTCCAATGTTTACAAAAAGGATCTTCAGGAAGTCATCAGAGAAACAGCAAAAGAGAACGGAATAGACCTTAAGGAAGGCGTTTATTGCCAGCTTACAGGTCCTTCATTTGAGTCACCTGCTGAGATCAGACTTCTTGCAGGACTTGGAGTTTCAGCTGTTGGCATGAGTACTGTAAATGAGGCTATTGCTGCAAATCACATGGGACTTAGAGTCTGCGGTGTATCTTGCATCAGTAATCTTGCTGCTGGTCTTTCGGACAATCCACTTTCACATGAAGAAGTTCAGGAAGCAGCTGATAAGGCAGCACCTCTTTTCACAAAGCTTGTGACAGAGTCTATCAAGCGCTTTAAATTATAATAATATTTTATGGGAGTAGGTATGAGATATCGTTTTTTTAACGCCAGAGTACTTACTATGGAGCCTGGCAGGGACATTTTTAATGGGGAAGTTTGGGTTGTTTCAGACAGGATCAAATTTTCCGGGACTGAAGAGGAAGCTAGTACATATTGTGAGAGTCATCCCGATGAGATGCTTGTCTGGGATGAGGAGATTGACTGCAAAGGAAATCTCTTAATGCCTGGTTTTAAGAATGCGCATACTCATTCAGCTATGACACTTATGAGGTCCAGTGCTGATGATCTGCCACTTTCTGATTGGCTGAATAAACAGATATTCCCAATTGAAGCCAAGATGACAGCGGAAGACATCTATGAACTTTCCAAGATATCTATTTTGGAGTATTTGACTAGTGGTATCACTGCTGCTTTTGAGATGTACCTTACTCCTTTTTCTGTTGCTGATGCATTTAGAGACTGCGGATTTAGATGCGTACAGACTAGCTGTGTAAATAACTTTAGTCAGTCAGTAGAACTTTTGGAAAAATACTACAAGGAGCTCAATGGAAGAGATGAGTTTAATTCATTTATTCTTGGAGTTCATGCAGAATATACGTGTTCAAAAGAGCTTTTAGAAAAGTGTGCAGAACTTGTTCACAAGTACAAGGCTCCATTCTGGGCTCATATTCAGGAGACAGAGTCTGAGACTAAGGAGTGCATGGATAGATATGGCATGACTCCTATAGAATTCTTTGATTCTCTTGGGCTTTTTGATTACGGCGGA
The DNA here is from genome assembly GCF_001858005.1 of Butyrivibrio hungatei. Lineage (NCBI taxonomy): Bacteria > Bacillati > Bacillota > Clostridia > Lachnospirales > Lachnospiraceae > Butyrivibrio > Butyrivibrio hungatei. The sequence goes on from NZ_CP017831.1 coordinate 1,488,465, forward strand.
GGTGGTTATCACCTTGTTTGGACTAGTGACAAAGACAGAGAGATCATGAAAAAGAGAGGCCTTTATGCTGTTACTAATCCAGGGTCAAATACAAAGCTTGCTAGTGGTATCGCTCCTATAAAGGAATATCTTGAATGTGGCATTCCTGTAGCTATTGGTACTGATGGACCTGCAAGTAATAACTGCCTTGATATGTTTAGAGAGATGTTCCTTGTGACAGGACTTGCTAAACTTAAGAATATGGACGCATCTTGCATTGATGCCGCAGAAGTTCTTAAGATGGCAACTGTTAATGGCGCAAGATGTATGGGACTTAATGATGCAGACTACCTTACAGAAGGCAAGCTTGCGGATATGATCATGATCGATATGTCTCAGCCAAATATGCAGCCTATTAACAACATAGTTAAAAACCTTGTTTATAGCGGCAGTAAGAGTAACGTCCTTATGACTATGATAGGCGGCGTTATCCGTTATCAGAATGGTAAATTTAATATTGGGGAAGAGCCTTTAGAAATCTATGAGAAGGCTGAAAAAATTAAGAAAAGGATTTACGGCTTATAAAGTATGGAAAGTATAATTTTTTTAAGTGTGCTTGTTGGTATTTCATTTATTGCATACATATTAGGAATACGTGATCAGAAGAATTCTGAGAGATATCTTTTAAACAAACTTAAAAAGAACTTTGGTGAGGCACCAAACAGAGAATACAAGGCTGATGAGCTTGATCATCTTCTTGGTTATTTTAAGGCCCACAAAGAGGAGTTTCAGATTGATGATACAACCTGGAATGACCTTAACATGGACGGCGTTTTTGCTAGAATGAACTATTGCCTTAGTGCCACTGGTGAAGAGTATCTTTATTATCTTTTAAGGTCACCAAAGACTGAAGATGATTTTGAGGAACTTGAGAAAAAGGTTGAGTACTTCAGAACTCATGATGAAGACAGAAGAAAGCTTCAGCTTATTTTTTCAAAGATAGGAAGACAGATCAGATATTCAATCTACGACTATATTGATTACCTTGATGATGTAACAAACTTTAGTAACAGAGAGCATTATCTTATGCTTTTGATCATTGCTATTACGATTCCGGTTTGTTTCATCAACTTTAGGATAGGCTTTATCGCATTTCTTCTGGCAGTTGCATATAACGTTGTAAGATATTTCAAAGTTAAGGGGGATATTGATCCCTATCTTGCTTCTTACAGATATATCATGAGAGTCATCAATACTGTGGCTTATTTTGAAAAGTTCGATATGGATATTATCTCTGATGATGTGGCGGATATGAAAGAGGCAGGCAAAAAGCTTAGTTCTATTACAAAGGGATCATATATTTTGATGTCTCCAAATCGTATGAATTCCAGTGGAAATCCTGCCGAACTTATGCTTGACTACATCAGAATGGCAACTCACGTTGACCTCATTAAGTTTAATCAGATGTACAAGCAGATCATGAAAAATAGAGATGAGCTTGATAAGGTTATTACTATTACAGGTAAGATCGAAAGCTATATTTCAATTGCTTGCTTTAGAGAGAGTTTTAAGGAGTTTTATTGCATCCCTGAATTTGCTGATGGATCATATGAGGCAAAAGAGCTTCTTCATCCACTTATTGAGGGGGCAGTTACTAACAGTATCTCAACTGATAAGGGCGTTCTTATCACAGGTTCAAATGCTTCTGGTAAGTCAACCTTCCTTAAGTGCTGTGGTATAAATTCACTACTTGCTCAGACTACTCATACTGTGCTTGCAAAGAGCTATAAAGCTCCTCTTTATCTTATCTATTCATCTATGGCTCTCAATGATGATATCTTTGAAGGCGATAGCTACTACATTGTTGAGATCAAGTCTATCAAGAGGATTCTTGATGCAGCAGCAAATGCTCACAAGAAGGTGCTGTGTTTTGTAGATGAGGTTCTAAGAGGAACTAACACTATTGAAAGAATCGCAGCTTCAACTGAGATTCTTAAGACCTTTGCGGTTAATGATGTGACATGCTTTGCTGCAACACATGATATCGAGCTTACAACTCTTTTGAAAAATGAATTTGGTATTTATCACTTCGAAGGAAATGTAACGGATAACGATGTTCACTTTGATTACACTATCAAGGAAGGTCCTGCAACTACCAGAAATGCTATTAAGCTTCTAGGTGTTCTGGGATATGATGACAAGATTGTTCAGAACGCCCAGTCACTTGCAGATAATTTCCTTGCAACAGGAGTTTGGAAATAATGAAGGTTGAATTATATTCTGATGGTTCAGCCAGGGGGAACCCTGATGGACCAGGCGGATTTGGAACAATCCTTAGAGTCGTTGATTCTAAAGGTGAGGTTCATGAAAAAGAGATAAGCGCTGGCTTTGACAAGACCACAAATAACAGAATGGAGCTTCTTGGAGTTATCAAAGGTCTGGAGAGTCTTAACAGGCCCTGTGAAGTCTTTGTTTATTCTGATTCCCAGTATGTTATCAAGGCATTTACTGATAACTGGATCAGTGGTTGGATCAAAAAAGGCTGGAAAACAGCAAGTAAGCAGCCAGTTAAAAACGTCGATCTCTGGAAAAGGTTACTTCAGGCTACAGAGCCCCATAAGATAACCTGGAACTGGGTTAAGGGACATGCTGGCCATCCGGAGAATGAGAGATGTGATGAGCTTGCCACAACAGCTGCTGATCAGGATGTGTCGCTTTTATATCATGATGATGGCGGCGACCTTAGAGTAATATGATTGACGAGGATTTATATTGATATACTACATTGCGGATTGCCATTTTTTTCATGGTGCACTTAATGATAGGATGGATAAGAGAGGCTTTGAAAGCGTAGAAGCAATGAATGACTATATGCTTACAAAGTGGAACAATAAGGTTACGAATGCAGATACAGTTGTTATTCTGGGTGACCTTTCTCTTGGAAAGGTTGATGAGACCAACGAGCTTATTCATAAGCTCAAAGGAAAGCTTTGTCTCATAACTGGTAATCACGACAAATACATCAAATCAGCTGATTTTGACGCTTCAAGATTTGAATGGATCGAAGATTATAAGGAGATAACTGATTCTCAAAAGAAGGTAATCTGTAGTCATTATCCAATTCCGTTTTATGATGGACAGTATAGACTTCGTCACAATGGTGATCCCAAGACTTATATGCTCTATGGTCATGTTCATGAGACAAGAGATGAAGTTCTTATGAAAAAAATCATTGAGATGATAAAGACTACGCCTTATAATCCTATTGGAAGCACACATGAAAGTTTTATTCCCTGCAATATGATAAATTGTTTCTGCAAAAGATCTGATTATACGCCACTTACGCTTACGGAGTGGATCAAGTTAAATAAAGCAATAGAGGAGAATTCTGATTATGGAAAATGAAAAGAAGATTATGCTTTCAGGAATTCAGCCAAGTGGGGACCTTCACCTTGGTAATTATCTTGGAGCGATCAAAAATTGGGCGGATAGAGTTAACGAATTTGAATGCTATTATTTCATGGCAGATATGCATACAATAACAGTTCGTCAGGATCCTAAGGAGCTTCGTCGTCGTTCACTTGAGATGCTTGCTCTTTATATTGCATCAGGCCTTGATCCTGAGAAGAACACATTGTTCCTTCAGTCACATGTACCTGCACACGCACAGCTTGGATGGGTTCTTGACTGTTATACAATGTTTGGTGAGCTTTCACGTATGACACAGTTCAAGGATAAGTCAGAAAAGCACAAGGATAACATCAATGCTGGTCTTTTCACATATCCGTCTCTTATGGCTGCTGATATCTTGCTTTATCAGCCACATTATGTACCAGTTGGTGAGGATCAGAAGCAGCACGTAGAGCTTACAAGAAATATCGCAGAGAGATTCAACAATATATACGGTGATGTATTCCGTATTCCTGAACCATATATTGCCAAGACTGGTGCTCGTATCTATGGTCTTACAACACCAGGTTCCAAGATGAGCAAGTCTGAGCCAAACGGTTGCGTATTCCTTATGGATGAAGATGATGTCATCATGAAGAAGTTCAAGAGAGCAGTTACAGACTCAGATACAGAGAACTGTGTACGCTATGATAAGGAAAATAAGCCTGGCGTAGCAAACCTTATGAACATTTATTCAACTATCACAGGCAAGAACTTTGAAGAGATTGAAAAAGAGTTTGAAGGTAAGGGCTATGGTGTATTCAAACCTGCTGTAGGCGAAGCTGTAATTGAGACAATTGCTCCTATTCGTGATGAAGCTAAGAGACTTATTGCAGATAAGGCTTATCTTGAGAATGTTTATAAAGAGGGTGCTGACAGAGCAAACTATATTGCCAACAAGACTCTTCGTAAAGTTTATAAGAAGGTTGGATTCTATCAGTTATAATTTGATTATTTACTGTAAAAAAGCTCCTTGTAGTATTTTACACTACAAGGAGCTTTAATTATTTAGCGTATTTCAAAATTGAATTATTCACCAAATACTGCAAGATAGTCCTTCTGGAATTTCTCAATACCTGCATCTGTAAGTGGATGATGTGTCATCTGCTCAATTACTTTGTAAGGAACAGTTGCGATATCAGCACCTGCAAGTGCGCAGTCTGTAACGTGCATAGGATGACGGATACTAGCAGCGATGATCTCTGTCTGGATGTTGTGAATGTTGAAGATCTCAGCAACTTCTGAGATAAGATCTGTTCCACGAACGCTGATGTCATCAAGTCTTCCAAGGAATGGACTTACATATGCAGCGCCTGCTCTTGCGCAAAGAAGAGCCTGGTTTGCTGTGAAGATAAGAGTCATGTTAACCTTGATACCTTCGCTTGAAAGAACCTTACAAGCCTTAAGACCTTCAATTGTCATAGGAATCTTAACAACCATGTTCTTGTGAAGCTTAGCAATTTCTCTACCTTCTGCGATCATGCCTTCTGCATCAACTGTAGTAGCCTTAACTTCGCCGCTGATTGGTCCGTCAACGATAGAAGCGATCTCTTTAACTACTTCATATACGTCACGGCCTTCCTTAGCGATAAGTGAAGGGTTTGTTGTTACACCGCAGATAACTCCCATGTCATTTGCTTTTTTGATTTCTTCAATGTTGGCTGTGTCTACAAAAAACTTCATTTTACTTACTCCTTTTGACTTAATTTATATGCTTTTTAAGCAATTTTTGAACTTTTGTTTATTACTTTGCCTAGAATATGATAGCACTTATGTTTTGGGAAATATATTTGCATATTGCTTATTTTCACTCACTTAATGCTATGTGAGTTTTCACAGTTTTGTCACATATTAAACACAGAATGTTTAGATATACTTATTGCTGTTATATGGTGATTTGCTTATCATATTATTGAAATAAAATGTAGACTTAATATCATTACATGATTGCTCAAGGGGAAGGCATAATGAAAAGTATATCAAGAATCTTTATAAGTCTGGTGCTTTGCATTAATTTGCTTGGCACTGGTTTTTTATCGTATGCTGAAAATTTAGATAATGAGGACTTTGCAGACGATGTCTATACTACATCTGATGAACCAGGTTTTGCAGCATCTACTGATGAAGATGATGATCTGTGGGAGACTATTCCAGATGAGGATAAGGATAAAGTAGAAAATAAGGACAATACTGATAATAAAGAAAATGTCACATCTGATGATAAGAAGGTTGATGATGAGCAAGCTTTGATCGGAAATGAAGATGAGACTTTAGATGATGACCCTGAATCATCTCTTATTTTTTCAACATTTAATCTAGGATCATCAGGGGCATTAGATCCTGCACTTCTTGGAGAATCAAAGATTGTAGTTCCTGGAAAATCAGCGCCAACAGATGCAGACCTTTTATCATCTGTCACAATGACCATAAATGGTAAGAATGTAACTGATATAGAAGCTCTTTCTCTTGACGATGTTATCACAGTTAATTACCAGTTAAAGAGTCCTATTGGTGTTAACTATAGTGATGAGGATATTGCGGCTGATAGTGAGCCAGCTCCTGTTTATGTAGCAAAGGGAGAGGTTTTCTATTTTGATACACCAAACGTCGGCTTTGATTACAGCGGTATTTCTATTCCTACACTTACATGTAATGGAAATGATTTTGCAACTGTTGAGTTTGAAGGCGGTAAGATCAAGCTCACAATTGTAGATGAAGAGTATGAAAAGAATGAAAATGCTCAGTTCGGCTTTCAGTTTACTCTTAACAAAGTGGCAGATGCATACAAAAATCAATCTGAGATAGACCTTAAGATCGGTGATAGAGACGTTCTTGTAAAGGTATCTGAAAACCAGCCTAAGGCACCAAGCTTAAATAAGACTGGTACTTATGATAATGCTAATGATGTTATCAACTGGACGGTTAATATTGACAGAGACGCTAATGCAATTTCCTATGCTAACGGCTTTAAATTCGTTGATACTTTTGCTGGGGAACAGGTCTATGTTGATGGCTCTTTTAAGGTGAATGACACAGCAGTTACTGATGGACTTAATGTTTCAACTAGTTCCATAGAGTATGCTGTACCAGCAGCAACTACAGATTCAGATATAGTCATCAAATATCAGACTAAGCCAACTGCTGACTTCATGAAGGATTCTTTTAAAGATAATACTTCAGGTGGCAAGACTATCAAATTCTCAAATAGTGCAAAGATCCTTGATGATGCTGATAAAGAAATTGCAACAGATAGCGCTACTGTTCCTGTTACTAAGGAGTACAATCAGTGGATAAAGAAGGAAGGCGGAGAGATCGACCTTTCAACTGGTAGAGCAAACTGGACTGTAACTATTGATACTAATAACTATGGCCTAAAGAACCTTAAGCTTTACGATAAGTTTGATACAGATAATGAAACTACTATGGAGCTTGTAAGTGGAAGCCTTTCTATTGACGGACCTGCAGGCACATTAGAGGGCGCAGGAAGCGGATATGATTTCTGTGTTTCTTTTGGTAATGTTTCAAATGCAGGTACTATCAAGGTTTCTTATACTACACAGATCAAAGATTTTGAAGAGTTTCAGAAGACTAATAGAAAAGTTCCAGAAAACAAGGCTTGGATCTCATATGAAGACGAAGATGGAACAGAAGTATTTACCAAGAACGTTGGGGTTGGTATAAAAGGTCTTTCTGTAAAAGCTGGTATTCACAAGGAATATACTGCTTATGATTCAAAGACTCATCAGATCACCTGGACCGTAACAGCAAACAAGAATAAGATGCCTATTACTGATATTACTATCAAAGACGTTTTACCAGCTGATCAAAAGCTTATTGTGATCAATAACATCAAGATAAGTGACGGAACAACTCTTCCTGATGTGACTTCTTTTGCTGACCCGAATGAATATTCAATTGTTTTTGATGATAAGCTTAATGGAAATAGCGTTACGTTTAACGTTGTGTCTGAGATAGTTGATAAGAACTTCTGGGCAAATAATAAGTCTCAGGCTTTTTCTAATAAAGCAGAGATATATACAGGCGATAAACTACTTGCTCAGGATACAGCATCCAAGACACTTACAAGTACAGTTATCACAAAGACTTCAAGTTCATACAACTATGATACTCATGAGATCGAATACAAGATAGTTGTTAACGAAAATAAGATGGCCATGAAGAGTGTTACCGTTACTGATGAACTTATCAAAGCTGGTGTAGAGCTTGTTGATGGTTCACTTAAGATAAATGGAAGCGCAGCTAGTGGTTACACCTATAAAAATGGCGTTTTGACAATAGACCTTGGAGATATTGCTGCTGGTGACGATTCCAAGAAGACTATTACCTTTAGCGTTAAGGTTAAAGATGAGCTGATATTAGGTCTTAAGAATAATGAGTCCACTCAGATAAAGAATGAGGCAACAGTTAAGTTTGATGATAACGCAGCAGGTCTTTCTTCAAACTGCACTACACCTATTAAAAACGTTATTCTTTCCAAGAAGGGTAAGATAAATCCTTCGACAGGACTAGTTGATTATACTGTTTACTTAAACTATGGAAAACAGGAAATTCCAGCTGGAACAGTACTTAGAGATACTCTTGGCGCAAGTTTTGAATTTATCTCTGATTCAATTCATCTTTATGAATGCACAGTTGATCCATCAACCGGAGATCTATCTGCAACATCTACTGAGGTGCCTTCTAAAGTAACTGTAGAAAAAGATGGCGACAAGACAAGAATTGATATTAAGCTTACTAGTGGCACAAATAAAGCCTGCGTACTTGTTTACTCAGCAAGTATGGAGGATAAGTCACTTAATGACTTTACTAATGATGTAAAGCTTATTGGCTTCCAGGAAAATGAGGATATTTCCTCAAATTGCAGCTTCTCTGCAAGTGAGTTTAGTTCAGTTAATAACTCATCTTCAACAAGACTTGTTATTACAAAAAAAGATTTTGAAGACGGATCTCTTTTGCCAGGTGCTACATTCCAGATCCTTGATGCAGATAAAAAGGTAATTGCTGAAGTAACAACTAACTCAAAGGGTCAGGCAAGACTTGTAAATAAGCTTGTTAAGGGCAATACCTATTACCTTAGAGAAACAAAGGCTCCAGATGGATATCAGGTTAATAAGGACGATATAGAAGTTGTATTTAACAAGAATTCTCTTGAAGCTACTGTAACAAACAAAAAGATCGGATATGATCCCAAGAAAAATATATTTGAGCTTAGTGTAAATGATCTTTCTGACAAGCAGTCTGAAAAGCTTACAGGAGCAACACTTGTAGTTAGCAAAAATGCTGATGGTTCAGATCCTATTGCTACATGGAATACAGACGGAACCAATAAGTCAGTAGAGCTCAAAGAAGGCGAGTATTACATAGTTCAGAAGGATGCTCCAAAGGGCTTTATTAAAGCAGATGCAATGAAGATCAAGATTGCAAAAGACGGAAATAAATTAAAGCTCTTTTCATGGAATGGTTCAAGCTATACACCAGTAGATAATAATCTTTTAAGCGTTGTTAATAAGGTTGATACATCTAAGAAGAGTGGCATTTCTGTTGAAGGACTTGGACCTGATGGAAATCCTTTAGATGGAACAAAGGTCACTGTTAGCGTGCTTGAAGGGGGCTCAGCTGGAGATCCTCTTGCAACAGGAATTGTTCCAAATGATTCTACTAATGGAACTGCAAATGTTAACTATCAGACCAAATACATTGCAGTTCAGGATGAGGTTCCAGAAGGCTATCTTAAGGCTGACCCTATCATATTTAAGATTGATAGTGATGGTAATATATGGACTTTGAATGCAGATGGTTCCTTTACAAATACTGGCAGCAAGAAGCTTGTATTTAAGAATAAGCTGATTCCAAAATCAAATCCTTCAAATGGCTCATCTTCAAATGGTGGTGAGTCTGGATCAGGGGATGGTAATGGTTCAGGAAGTGGCTCTGATTCACAGAGCTCAAGCGGTGGTGCTACAACAACTGCCGCTAATACTAATGCTCAGGCTGTGAAGAAGCCTATAGACATGAGTGTTCTTCCAGATGTTCTTGGCGAGTATCTTGGCGATGAAGATGAAAGCGGAGCTCCTAGACTTGCTAAGACATCAGGATTCTTTGGAACTGTTTTGTCCTATGTATTTGGACTTGTCATGCTTTTAGTTGGTATGTACTTATGTTTTGGTAAGAAGAATGAAAAGAAATAAATTTGTTAGATTCCTTGGCTTTGTTCTAATGGTAATTGGTGTCCTGGTACTTGTGACATCAATTACCGTTAATACCTTCCAGTATCTTACTAAGCTCGAAGCCATTAATTCATTTAATGAGGATGATACTTGGGAAAAAATAGAAGATACTGAGGATATAGTTTCAAGTGAAGGTGAGAATTCTGAAGAGGAAGCTCCTATCTTTGGTTCCAAGATAAATTATCTTGTTAGGATTCCAAAGATTGATTCTGTTGAACCTGTAAGTGAAGGAACTTCAAAGGAAGCTCTTGCTAATTCTCTTGGACATGATACATCTACTGTAAATCCTGGAGAAAAGGGTAACTGCGTAATAGCAGGACACAGAAATTATACCTTTGGAAAGTTTTTTAACAGACTTGATGAAGTTGAAATCGGCGACATGATCTATGTTGATACACATGAAGAGACTTATACCTACAAGGTAAAAGAAATAAAGGTCGTGGAGCCTGAAGATGTCAGTATATTGGAAAATACAGAAGAAGAGATATTAACTCTTTATACCTGCACACCTATCTATATAGCTACTCACAGACTTGTTGTGATTGCTGAAAGAGTTGAATAAAAAGTACATTTAGCCTCGCAATTTTGTTGACTAACTCGATTTAAAGCATTAAAGTATTAAAGAGGGTTATTTCAAAATTGGGAGGTTTTACTATGCTTATCAAAGTTCTTCTTTTACTTGTCTTTTTTGCTGTAATGCTGATTATCGGCTTTATCTGCAGAAAGAACTCGACAGATGTTAATGGTTTTGTATTGGGCGGAAGAGCAGTTGGTCCTTGGGTTACAGCTTTTGCTTATGGAACAAGCTATTTCTCAGCTGTAGTATTTGTGGGCTATGCCGGACAGTTTGGCTGGAAATACGGTATTGCTGCCACATGGGCTGGAATTGGAAATGCGCTACTTGGCTCACTTCTTGCATGGGTTGTTCTTGGAAGACGTACCAGGATCATGACTCAGCACCTTGATTCAGCTACTATGCCTCAGTTCTTTGCAGCGCGCTTTGGAGGAAAATCTTTAAAAATAGCAGCATCTGTAATTACCTTTATTTTTCTTATTCCTTACACAGCATCTCTTTATAATGGGCTTTCAAGGCTATTTGGAATGGCCTTTAATATTGATTACTCTGTATGCGTTATCGTTATGGCTGTTTTAACCGGTATTTATGTTATTGCAGGCGGATATATGGCTACAGCAATAAATGACTTCATTCAGGGCATTATAATGCTTATAGGCATATCTGCAGTTGTAATATCTGTATTAAATAGTCAGGGCGGTTTCATGGCTTCGCTAAATGGTCTTGCAGCTATTACAGATGAAAGCGTATCTAGTGCTCCAGGAGTCTTTGCTTCATTTTTTGGACCAGATCCTGTTAACCTTCTTGGTGTTGTTATCCTTACTTCTCTTGGAACCTGGGGACTTCCACAGATGGTTCAGAAGTTCTATGCAATTAAAAGCGAAAAGGCTATAGCTAAGGGAACAGTGGTTTCTACAGTATTTGCCTTTGTGGTTGCTGGTGGATGCTATTTCCTTGGAGGCTTTGGAAGACTCTTTTCCGATAGGATAGATATTGCGGCTAATGGCTATGATAGCGTTATTCCTACAATGCTATCAGGTCTTCCTGATATTCTGATTGCAATAGTTGTAGTCCTTGTTTTATCTGCTTCTATGTCTACGCTTTCATCGCTTGTTCTTACAAGCAGCTCAACCCTTACGTTGGATCTTTTAAAGGGGCATGTGATAAAAGACATGAATGAAAAGAAGCAGCTTCTTATAATGAGAGCGCTTATTGTCGTGTTTGTGGCTATTTCTGTTGTGATTGCCATTGTTCAATATAGGCAGAATGTCACATTTATAGCTCAGCTTATGGGAGTATCCTGGGGAGCTCTTGCAGGAGCATTCCTTGCACCATTTCTCTATGGACTATATTGGAAAAAGACCACAAAGACAGGAGTATGGTGCAGCTTTATCTTTTCAACTCTTGTGATGCTTGCAAATATGTTTATGAGACCAAGCTTTCCTAAGCTCTTACAGTCTCCAATAAACGCTGGAGCCTTTTGTATGCTGGCAGGCCTGATCATCGTACCTTTAGTGTCTTTGGTTACCAAAAAGCCTGATAAAGAGCTGGTTGACAATGCTTTTGCATGCTATGATAAAGAAGTCATGGTACATCAGAGCACATCTCTTTCTGATGATGAAACAGTAGCATAAGGAAAATTGATATGAATATTAGAAGAGCAGAAACAAAGGATATAGACAGAATATTGGAGCTTCTTAGCCAGGTTCTTGAGATACACGCAAGGATCAGGCCGGATATCTTTATATCAGGTACAACAAAGTATACTAAAGAAGAGTTGTCAGAAATTTTAATTGATGATAATAGACCCGTGTATGTGGGAACAGACGATAAAGGTGCAGTGATTGGCTATGCTTTTTGCGTATTAAAAGAGCAGCCTTTTACCACCACAATGGTTCCATTTAAATCTCTTTATATTGATGACCTTTGTGTAGATGAAAATGCTAGAGGAAATCATGCTGGAAAAGAGCTTTTTGAATTTGTAAAACAGGAAGCAAAAAGGCTTGGCTGTTATGAGGTCAATTTAAATGTTTGGGAAGGAAATGAAAGTGCCAGAGCATTTTATGAAAGAATGGGTATGAAGGTAAAAGAAACCCAGATGGAATTCATATTATAAAATTAACCCTTGTATGCTTATCACAAGCGTACAAGGGTTTTGCTTTTTTATTTGGTTAGATTGATTCAATGTCTTCCTGAGTTAGTATCTTTACGCCTTTGCCGTTTAGTTTGGCTTCAGCTGCCTTTGTGTCAGATACTCTAAATATCATGTAGGCGTGGTCAGTGTTTTTGCCGCCAGTAAAGGCGTACATGTACTCAATGTTGACCTCGGCATCATCGAAGTTTTCTAAAAGCTTATCAAGTCCGCCTGCTTCATCTGGAATCTCAATAGCAAGTACTGGTGTAAGGCTTGCTACAAAGTTATGCTCCTTAAGTGTGTTGACTGCTGACATGGCATCGTCTACAACTAGTCTTGCAATACCAAAATCCTTGGTCTCAGCAAGAGAAGTGGCGCGCATGTTGATCTTGTTGGCTGCAAGAACGCCAGTCATTTTTTTTAAGGTTCCAGGCTTATTTTCAAGAAATACAGAAATCTGCATTATACTCATGATCGTCCCTCCGTAATCTAATTAGATTATATCATATTCAGATCTTTCTCTTATCAATAACTCTTACGGCTTTTCCCTCACTTCTGGCAATGGACTTAGGAGCCATAAGTGAAACTTTGGCTTTGATTCCAAGCATTGATTTAAGGTCATCTACGAGCTTTTTCTGATTTTCTTCGATCTCACCTACATTATCAGTGAATTTCTCTGGAGTCATTTCTACCTGAACATCAAGGGTGTCAGTATTGTTTACTCTATCTACAACGATCTGATAGTTAGCGGCATAGCCATTATTTAAAAGAACTGTTTCAATCTGGCTAGGGAATACATTTACGCCACGGATGATGAGCATGTCATCTGATCTTCCCATAGGCTTAGCCATTTTTACATGAGTTCTTCCGCAGGAGCATTTTTCTCTGGTTAGACGACAGATGTCCCTTGTGCGATAACGGATCATTGGGAAAGCTTCTTTATCTACTGCGGTAAATACAAGCTCGCCTTGTGAACCTTCTGGCAGGACTTCTTCTGTATCAGGATCAATGATCTCTGCAATGAAGTGGTCTTCATTTATATGCATTCCATTTTGCTCTGAACATTCAAACGCTACACCTGGACCTGAAAGCTCTGTAAGACCATATATGTCATAGGCTTTGATACCTAATGATCTTTCGATATCATGGCGCATTTCCTCGCTCCATGCTTCAGCACCAAAGATTCCAGCCTTTAAAGGAATATCATCTGGCTTGTAGCCAAGCTCTTTAAACCTTTCTGCAAGGTATGCTGCATAGCTAGGAGTGCAGCAAAGAAGAGTAGCCTTGAGGTCGTTGATGAACATGATCTGTCTGTCGGTGTTTCCTGAACTTGTGGGAACAGTAAGGCATCCAACCTTGTGTGAACCGCCGTGGAGTCCAGCTCCTCCTGTAAACAGGCCATATCCATAAGATACCTGACAGACGTCTTCATCTGTTATGCCTGCTGCCATGATAGCTCTTGCGCAGCAATCCTCCCAAAGGTCTACGTCATGCTGTGTATAGAAAGCGATGACTCTTTTACCTGTTGTACCAGAAGTTGAGTGGATCCTAACGCAGTCCTTTTGAGGAACTCCAAGAAGTCCAGTTGGATATGCGTCTCGGAGATCTTTTTTTGACAAGAATGGGAGTTTATGAAGATCATCAACTGACTTGATATCATCAGGAGTTACTCCTTTTTCTTCCATTTTCTTTCTGTAATATGGGACGTTATCCCATACATGCTTAACTTGTTTAATCAGCTTTTCGCTTTGAATCCTTCGAATTTCTTCGTAGGGAGCACATTCGATTTCTTTTTGATAATACCTTTCCATAGTTTTGACCTCTCTGCAGCTGTAATTTAGTTTGTCGCGTTTTTACCAAGCTCAAAGGCTTTTTTATTCATTTCAAGGAACTTGGCTGGAACATTTGCTTCAAGTGAAGCCATCCATGCTTCATCTGGTAGATCAAAGTAATGAGAAAGTCTTCCAAGTAAGACAATATTAACGGCCTTGGCAGAACCAGCCTCTGTTGCAAGAGCCAGGCAGTCGAGAGCGTCGACATTTGCGCCTGTTGCTTTTAATTTGTCTACAAGATTTTCAGGATAGTCTGCAGCACCTGTAATAACAGGCATTGGATCTATCTGCTGAGTGTTGGTAACGATCTGTCCGTCCTTTTTAAGATATGGGAGCCATCTTGCGGCTTCTAATATTTCAAAAGAAACTATGTAGTCAGCTTCGCCTTTATCAATAACAGGAGAGTAGACTTTATCGCCATATCTTACATAGGTAACAACTGATCCGCCTCTTTGAGACATACCATGAACCTCAGATACTTTTACGTCATATCCCTGATTCATTAAGAGGTGTCCAAGTAATTTGCTTGCAAGTAGTGATCCCTGGCCGCCTACGCCAACGATCATTATATTTTTTGTCTCCATAACTTAGGCCTCCCTTCCTGCAGTTTCTAACGCATTCATGCCGCAAAGCTGGCTACATACATTACAGCCAACACATAGTGTGGTGTCGATCTTTGCTTTTCCATGTTTAACTGTAATAGCAGGACAGCCAATTCTCATACAGGATTTGCAGCCTACGCATTTATCCTCATTAACATGTAAAGGAGGATTGTGCTTAACATATTTTAATAATGCACATGGTCTTCTTGAGATGATAACTGAAGGAGCCTCGGTGTTTAATTCTTCTTTGAGCACTGTGTCGCATTGTTTTAAGTCATAAGGATCAACAACTCGTACTCTTTCAAAGCCCATAGCTCTGCAAAGTGCCTCAAGATCGATCTTTCCGGCAGGATCACCTTTGATGTTGTAGCCAGTTGTAGGATTTTGCTGATGGCCAGTCATTCCGGTTATGGAGTTATCAACGATGATGATGGTTGAGTTTGACTGGTTATAAGCAACGTTGGCAAGGCCTGTCATACCGGAGTGCATAAATGTTGAATCACCGATAACAGCAACAGTTTTCTTTTCACTTTCTTTGCCTCTAACTTTATTAAAGCCATGAAGAGCACCAATTGATGCACCCATGCAAAGAGTCATCTCGATTGCGCCAAGAGGTGGAACGGCGCCGAGGGTATAACAACCAATGTCGCCAAGAACTGTGCAGTTATTCTTTTTAAGAGTGTAAAAGAGTCCTCTGTGAGGGCAGCCTGCACACATTACAGGAGGTCTGTTTGGAATATCCTCATCCAAAGAGATGCTTTCCTTTGTATCCTTTCCAAAGGCTTTAGCAACCAGGCTCTGAGAGAACTCGTCGATCATAGGAAGTAGCTCTTTACCTGATACAATAAGCCCAAGGTTCTTTACATGATTTTCAATGATAGGGTCAAGCTCCTCGACTACAAAGAGCTTATCTACCTTCAGAGCAAATTCTTTGATAAGAGTATCTGGAAGAGGATTGGTCATACCAAGCTTAAGTACAGATATGCTATCACCAAATACCTCTTTTACATACTGGTAAGATGTGGAAGCTGTAATGATTCCAATCTTTGTATCGCCCATTTCTATCCTGTTAAGTGGGCAGTTGTTTGCATATCTTATAAGATCTTTTGTACGTTTCTCAACGATAGGATGGCGCTTTTTAGCGTTTCCTGGCATCATAACGTACTTAGCAATATTTTTTTCGTATGGAAAATCTGGAACAGTTCTTTCTCCCGTTTCTACTAGGGACTGAGAGTGTGCTACTCTTGTGCACATTTTAAGAAGTACAGGAGTGTCGAATTTTTCAGAGATATCAAAGGCAAGCTTGGTAAATTCAAGAGCTTCCTTTGAATCAGATGGCTCGATCATTGGAACTTTGGCAGCTATGGCGTGGTGCCTTGAATCCTGCTCGTTTTGAGATGAGTGCATACCAGCATCATCGGAAACGTCAATAACAAGACCTGCGTTAACACCAGTATAAGACATGGTGTACAGTGGATCAGCTGCTACATTAAGACCTACGTGCTTTTGAGCACAAAATGATCTGCGGCCGGCAAGAGAAGCGCCGAAAGCAGCTTCCATAGCAACCTTTTCATTTGGAGCCCATTCACAGTAAATTTCATCATATTTGGCGGCTTCCTCAGTAACCTCAGTACTAGGAGTACCAGGATAACTTGATATGAAGCATACGCCAGCTTCAAAAAGCCCACGAGCAACTGCTTTGTTGCCTAGCATGAGCTGTTTGCCATTGTTACTTGTCATGAAAAAACCTCCCTACAAAACTTTTAATGGTTTAAAGCATTAAAGCTAACCTTACTATAGAATAATAGGAAAAAACACTAAAGTCAAAAGGAAAATCACAGATTATTTGACCTTTTGCACAAAAATCTTTATACTATACTTTAACGCGTTAATGCACGTTAGAGAAGAATTTCTTTTTGGGAGGATGCAATGCCAATTACAGATCTACTTGAGAGAAATAGCAAATTATATGGGGATGAGATTGCTCTGGTTGAGATAAATCCTGAGATCAGGGAAGAGCAAAGAGTTACATGGAAGGAATATGAGCTGATCCAGCCTACACAGACATCTTATTACAGAAGACAGATCACTTGGTCTGTATTTGATGAGAAAGCCAACAGAGTTGCAAATATGCTCATGGAAAGAGGAATCAAAAAGGGACAGAAGTGCGCAATTCTTTTGATGAACTGCCTTGAGTGGCTTCCAATCTATTTTGGTATCTTAAAGTCTGGTGCTGTAGCAGTTCCATTAAACTTTAGATTTACAGCTGAAGAGATTGATTATTGCTTGAAGGCTTCAGATTCTGATGTTTTGTTTTATGGACCTGAGTTTATTGGCAGAATTGAAGACATTGCAGAAAAACTTAAGAAAGAGATGCTTCTTTACTACGTTGGTGATCAGTGTCCTTCATATGCTGAAGATTATTACAAACAGGTCTCAAATAGTTCATCTGTTGCGCCCAGAGTCCTTGTAGAAGACAAGGATGATGCAGCTATTTACTTTTCATCCGGTACAACAGGCTTTCCTAAGGCTATTTTACATATTCATACTGCTCTTATGCAGTCTGCCAAGATGGAAGCTATCCATCACGAGACAACTCATGAAGATAATTTCCTTTGCATTCCACCTTTATATCACACAGGTGCCAAAATGCACTGGTTTGGATCTTTATATACCGGAAGTAGAGCGGTTCTTTTGAAAGGTAATTCTCCTGAATCTATATTTAGAGCAGTTTCTGAGGAACATTGCACTATAGTGTGGCTCCTGGTACCTTGGGCACAGGATATTTTGGCTGCTCTTGATTCTGGAAAGCTTAAGATTGAAGACTACAAGCTAAGTCAATGGAGGCTTATGCATATTGGTGCTCAGCCTATTCCACCAAGTCTTATTAAGAGATGGCTTGAGTATTTCCCACATCACAAATACGATACTAACTATGGACTTTCAGAATCTACTGGTCCAGGCTGCGTACATCTTGGTCTTGAGAATGTTCACAAGGTTGGCGCTATTGGTATTCCTGGATATGGCTGGAAGGCGAAGATTGTTGATGAAGAGGGAAAACCTGTAACAAAGGGAGAAATCGGCGAGCTTTGCGTAAAGGGACCGGGCGTAATGGTCTGTTATTACAAGAATAAAGAGGCAACAGATGAGATATTAAAGGATGGATGGCTCTTTACCGGCGACATGGCAAAAGAGGATGAAGATGGATTTATCTTCCTTGTAGATAGAAAGAAGGATGTGATCATATCTGGCGGTGAAAACTTATATCCAGTGCAGATCGAGTCATTCCTAATGAAGAATGATAAGATTCACGATGCGGCGGTTATAGGGCTTCCGGATTCAAGGCTTGGGGAGATTGCGGCGGCGATAATTCAGGTAAAGGAGGGAATGACTTTAACTGAGGATGAGGTTGATGCTTTCTGCGTTGATCTGCCTCGTTATAAGAGACCACGAAAGATCATTTTTGATACGGTTCTTCGAAATCCAACCGGCAAGATCGACAAACCTAAACTCCGCGAAAAATACTGCGGCGACCATCTTGTTGAAAAGCAGAATCAGTCTTGAAAGGACGCTTGGGATTATAAGGAATTATCAGTAGCTCCATAGTATTTTTTGTCTGATAAATTAACATTCAATAAGCTCTATTATTTTTACTTCACATTCGTTCAGAGAGTAAAAATAATAGAGCTTCTTTCGTGTTATTTATCAACGACAAAAAATAAATCGCTACTGCTGATTCCTTATAAATCCCAAGCTGCTCTTTTAAGGCGGATGGTTGTGTTTATTAAATAAAGGTATTTACAAATACCCCTAGGGGGTATATAGTAAAGGGGCAAAAAATGAAGAGTAATACACTAAAAAGTGATACAATGTTGTTGTGATATTGGCTATGAATTTGAGGTGATGTTATGGGATGTCCTAAGTGTGAGAACAGGGAGAAAAGTGAAGAAGTTAAGCATAAAAAGAGGGATGATAAGGAATATAGGGATCTGCTGAACAGGCTTAAGAGGATTGAAGGACAGATAAGGGGCATTGAGAGTATGATCGAGAATGATGCCTATTGTACTGACGTTTTGATGCAGGTTGTTGCGGCTAGAAGTGCTCTTAGCAGCTTTTCGAAGGTTCTTTTGGCAAATCATATTAAGAGCTGTGTGACATATGATATCAAGGCTGGCAAGGAAGAAACTGTTGATGAACTTGTTGAACTGTTACAGAAGATGATGAAGTAATAAAAGGAAAAAAGATGGATAAATACATGGTAACTGGCATGAGCTGTGCTGCATGTCAGGCGAGAGTTGAAAAAGCAGTTAAAGAGGTGGATGGCGTCACTAGTTGCAGCGTTAATCTTCTTACTAATTCTATGGGCATAGAAGGAAATGTCCCGAAGGAAAAGATTATTAAAGCTGTTGAAGATGCTGGCTATGGTGCAAAGCTTATGGATGATATTGGAAATGAGTCTTCAGCTATGGATTTTTCCAGAGAGGAAGAGATATTAAAGGATAGGGAGACTCCACTTCTTAAAAGAAGGCTTATATTATCAATAGGATTTCTATTGGTGTTAATGTATTTTTCCATGGGACATATGATGTTTAAATTTCCTTTGCCAGCGTTTTTTTCAGGAAATCCTGTAGCAAATGGAATTATTCAGATGATTCTGGCAATTATTGTCATGACTATCAACAGGAAGTTTTTTATCAGTGGATTTAAGGGCCTTGTTCATAGGGCACCTAATATGGATACACTGGTTGCTCTTGGAAGCTCTGCGTCATTTATATATAGCCTTGCAGCTCTTTTGCTTATGACAGATGCTGCTATAAAGGGGAATATAGAAAAAGCGTTTGCCTTTAGCCATGAGTTTTATTTCGAATCAGCGGCTATGATAGTTACGCTTATTACTGTAGGCAAGATGCTTGAAGCCATGAGTAAAGGCAGGACCACTGATGCTATAAAGGGGCTTATGAAGCTTGCGCCCAAGACTGCAACTATCATTCAGACAGATGGCTCTGAAAAGATTGTTTCGATAGATGAGGTTAGGCTCGGAGATATATTTGTTGTAAGACCTGGAGAAAATATACCTATAGATGGTGTTGTGATCGAGGGTAACAGCTCAGTTGATGAATCAGCTCTTACTGGTGAAAGCATTCCGTGTGATAAATACGAGGGCGATGAGGTATCTGCTGCCACAATAAATCAATCTGGATTTATTAAGTGCAGAGCCTCAAGAGTTGGGAGAGATACAACCCTTTCTCAGATAATTCAGATGGTCAGTGATGCTGCTGCCACAAAGGCTCCTATTGCCAAGATCGCTGATAAGGTATCAGGTATATTTGTTCCAACTGTTATAGGAATAGCGCTTATTACTATCATAGTCTGGATGATACTTGGCGAAGATTTTGGCTTTGCTCTTTCGAGAGGAATAGCAGTTCTTGTTATCAGTTGCCCATGTGCTCTTGGACTTGCAACACCTGTTGCCATCATGGTAGGTAACGGTATTGGGGCTAGAAATGGCATTATGTTTAAGACTGCAGCTTCTCTTGAAAATGCTGGTAAAACTCAGATAGTTGCCCTTGATAAAACAGGAACTATCACAAAAGGCGAACCTGTTGTAACAGATGTCTTTTCAGCGGATTCAATTTCAAAGAGCGGTTATACAAGCAGTAATTATTCATCCTTTGATGATGAGCTTTTGGTACTGGCTGGTCTACTTGAATCAAAGAGTGAACATCCTCTTGCAAAGGCTATTGTTAAGCATATAAATGATCTTCATATAGAATTTGATGAAGATATTGTTGATTTCAGGGCTGTTTTTGGAAAGGGACTTGAAGCAAAGCTTGGAGATAGTATCATTAGAGGTGGTAACATGGAATTTATCAGCTCTTATGCAAGGATTCAAGGTGAGATGCTTGAAAAAGCTGATTCCTATGCATCTGAAGGAAAGACTCCAATGTTTTTTTCAAGAGATAATAAGCTTATTGGTATAATTGCAGTTGCTGATACCATCAAGGAAGATTCAGAAAAAGCTATTTCCGAGCTTAAGAATATGGGCATTAAGGTTGTGATGCTCACTGGAGACAATGAAAAGACTGCAACTGCCATTGGTAAAAAAGCAGGAGTTGATGAGATCTTTGCTGAGATCATGCCTGATGGAAAGGCTAAGGTCATTGACAGACTTAGTAAATGCGGCAAGGTTGCCATGGTAGGTGATGGAATAAATGATGCACCAGCCCTTACTATTGCAGATACAGGAATTGCGATTGGAGCAGGTACTGATATAGCAATCGATGCGGCTGATGTTGTTCTTATGAAGAGTGGTCTTCTTGATGTAGCAGGTGCTATAAGGCTTTCAAGAAAGACTCTTAAGAATATTTACGAGAACCTGTTCTGGGCATTTTTCTATAATGTAATAGGAATTCCCCTTGCAGCAGGCTGTTATATCAAGCTCTTTGGCTGGGCGCTTAGTCCAATGTTTGGAGCTGCTGCAATGAGTTTATCAAGCTTTTTCGTTGTGATGAATGCTCTAAGGCTTAACCTTGCAGATATTTATGACTCTTCAAAGGATTGTAAAAAAGTTAATTCTTTAAATATTGATAATGTCAAAAAAGAAATAAAAATAGATTTGGAGGAAAACAAAATGACAAAGAAGATGATGATCGAAGGAATGATGTGTGCTCACTGCGAGGCAAATGTTAAGAAGGCACTTGAAGCTCTTGAAGGAGTAGAAAATGCTCAGGTTAGCCATGAAAAGGGCGAGGCTATCGTAAGTTTGTCTTCAGAGGTAGATAATGATATCCTTAAAAAGGCTGTTGAAGATAAGGACTATAAAGTAACAAGCATTGACTGATGCGGCACAAATTGTTAGTGGGAGAAAGTATGGAAAAGAAGATTAAGATCAAATATTTTAATGACAAGATTGAAAAGCTTGAATATATCGATGGAAAGTCAGATTGGATCGACCTTAGAAGCGCAGAGGATGTAGACCTTAAGCAGGGTGAGTTTCACCTGATCCCTCTTGGTGTTGCCATGGAGATTCCAGAAGGCTATGAAGCTCATGTGGTTCCAAGAAGTTCAACCTACAAGAATTTTGGAGTGATTCAGGCTAATCACATGGGAGTTATCGATCATTCCTATTGCGGAGACAATGACCAGTGGTTTGTTCCTGTAATTGCTATGAGAGACACTCACATTAGCTTTAACGATAGAATTTGCCAGTTCAGGATCATGGAAAATCAGCCACATATCCTTTTTGAAGAATGTGACCACTTAGAAGGCGCAGACAGAGGCGGATTTGGTTCTACCGGCACAAAATAATATTGGCATTGAAAAAATATTTTCAAACATTATAATAGTAATTTGTTGAAAAAATTATTTAAAGATTATGAATGGAGCGAAAATGGTTAAGATTCGTACTAGATATGCACCAAGTCCTACAGGACGTATGCATGTTGGAAATTTAAGAACTGCTCTTTATGCTTATCTTATTTCAAAGCATGAGGGTGGAGATTACATTCTTAGAATTGAGGATACAGACCAGGAGAGATTCGTAGAAGGTGCTACTGAGATCATCTATCAGACACTTAAGGATACTGGTCTTGTTCATGATGAAGGTCCAGACATCGGAGGACCAGTTGGCCCATATGTTCAGAGTGAGAGACAGAAGGCTGGAATATATATGAAGTATGCCAAGGAACTTATAGATAAGGGTGAGGCATATTATTGTTTCTGTGATGAAGAGAGACTTAAGACTCTTGTTCAGAAGATCGAGGTTGATGGTGAAGTTAAAGAGATCAGTGTATATGACAAGCACTGTCTTCACCTTTCAAAAGAGGAAGTTGAGAAGAATCTTGCAGAGGGCAAGCCTTTTGTTATTAGACAGAACAACCCTACAGAGGGCACAACTACATTCCATGATGAGCTTTATGGAGATGTTAGCGTTGAGAACAAAGAGCTTGATGATATGATCCTTATTAAGTCTGACGGATATCCTACTTACAACTTTGCAAATGTTGTAGATGACCACCTTATGGGAATCACACACGTTGTAAGAGGTAATGAGTATATCTCATCATCACCAAAGTACAACAGACTTTATGATGCATTTGGCTGGGAAGTACCTAAGTACATTCACTGCCCACTTATCACAGATGAGGATCATCATAAGCTTTCTAAGAGATCAGGTCACTCATCATTTGAGGATCTTATCGAGCAGGGATTCTTACCAGAAGCTGTAGTTAACTTTGTAGCACTTCTTGGTTGGTCTCCAGATGACAACCAGGAGATCATGAGCCTTGAGGATCTTATCAAAAAGTTTGATTATAAGAGGATCAACAAGTCTCCTGCAGTATTTGACTATACAAAGCTTAAGTGGATGAATGGCGAATACATGAAGGCTATGGATGATGACAAGTTCTTTGAGCTTGCTAAGCCATACCTTGAGAAAGCTATCACAAAGGATTATGACCTTAAGAAGATTGCCAATATGGTTAAGACACGTATTGAGATCTGGCCTGATATCGAGCCTATGGTTGATTTCTTCAATGAGCTTCCTGAGTATGATACAGCTATCTATACTCACAAGAAGATGAAGACAAATGAAGAGACTTCTCTTGCAGTATTAAAAGAGGTACTTCCACTTCTTGAAGCACATGATGATTATACAAATGATTCTTTATATGCACTTCTTACAGACTATATCAAGTCTCATGAGTACAAGAATGGCTATGTTCTCTGGCCAGTACGTATTGCTGTTTCTGGTAAAGAGATGACTCCTTGCGGAGCTACAGAACTTATGGAA
Source organism: Butyrivibrio hungatei (assembly GCF_001858005.1). NCBI lineage: Bacteria > Bacillati > Bacillota > Clostridia > Lachnospirales > Lachnospiraceae > Butyrivibrio > Butyrivibrio hungatei. Next base: position 1,512,075 of record NZ_CP017831.1, read on the forward strand.
GTTATTGGTAAGGAAGAGACCATTAAGAGAATCAAAAAAGGAATTGAATTACTTGAGAAATAATTTGCCTAAGGGCAATGCCGCACAGCTCATGGCTATAAACCATGTAGATGGCCCCGCAATGGTTCTTGCGGGGCCTGGAAGCGGCAAAACCTTTGTTATTGTTGAGAGACTAAGGTGCCTTATTGAAGAACACAAGATTGAACCTTCTTCAATTTTAGTCATTACTTTTACCAAGGCAGCTGCACTTGAGATGCAGCACAGATTTTTAAAGATCACGGATAGTTCTTATCCAGATGTGAATTTTGGAACATTTCATTCATGTTTTTACCAGATAATTCGCTGGGCTAATTCCAAAAGAAAAATTGATATAGCAAGTGAGAATTTTAAATATAAGCTTATTTCTGATATTTTGCATTCCTTATCAGTTTCTGATAACAGGATAAAAGCAGAGCTTGAACTTGGAGATGATATAGTAAGGGATGTTATTTCTGAAATTTCCAGGATCAAAAACAGCGGTCTATCAGCAGCTGATTGCGATAAATCCTTTGCTTTTTCTAGCTCTTTTCACTTGATAATCAAAAAGTACAGTGCTCTAATGGATGAGTTTAACAAGATAGATTTTGATGACATGATACTTATGTGCAGGGATAGCTTATTAAATGATGGAGAACTATTAAGAAAATGCAGAGAAAAATATAGATTTTTCCTGGTGGATGAGTATCAGGATATAAATAAAATGCAGTTTGATGTTCTGACACTGCTTTGCGGGGATGAAAATAATCTTTTTGTTGTAGGTGATGATGATCAGTCCATATATGGCTTTAGGGGTTCTGATCCAGGACTCATGCTTGGGTTTAATGATTTTTATGCGGCAAAGAATATACAGCCTAAGATAATTAATCTAAATATAAATTACAGGTGCGGAAAAAGGATACTTGATTGTTCAAAGCTTGTCATAGAGCAAAACACTGAAAGATTTAAAAAAGAGATACATGCTGATAAAAAAAGCATCGATGGAAAAATTCTTCCGCTCATATATTCGTCTAAAGAAAAAGAATGCGAAGCCTTGAAGAGGTTTCTTTTGGCAAACATGGATGATCTTTCTGAAATTGCCATAATCTGCAGAACTAATGCTCAGTGTGGTCAATATGCAGCGTTTCTTAAAAAGAATGGTATTAAGACTAACCTCGATGATAGGAAAATGGCCTTTTATGAGTGCGAGGGTGTTAGAGTTTTGCTAAGTTACTTATCTTTCGCTTATTTGGGCCATAAAAGAGAGGACTTCCTAAAGATCATAAATAAGCCTCTTCGGTTCATAACAAGAGAAACGGCTACTAAAGAAACTGTGTCTGAGGGAGATGTCATTAGATTTTATACTGGGAATTTAAAAATGCAAAGGACTGCTTCAATGTTTTTTAAGCAGATCAATATGATAAGTCACTTAAGGCCTGGTCTCGCAGTTAGATATTTAAGAAAAGACATAGGTATCGATAAGCTTTATCAAAAGGATATGGATAAGCTTGATGAGCTTGAAAAGGTTGCAAGGGAATATGTTGATGTAAAGAAGCTTTTGAAAGATCTAAACGATTTGATCGATGAGTCTTTTGAAAACAAAAAGAAGACAAGTAAGAAATGTGAAAGAACTGTAAATATAATAACAATGCATGGTTCTAAGGGCCTTGAATATAAAGCAGTATGGATACCTTCCATAAATGAAGGAATCATTCCCTCTAGATCAGCCCTTACCAAAAAACAGATAGAAGAAGAGCGCCGAATGCTCTATGTAGCTATGACGAGGGCAAAACAGGCGCTCATAATGTCTTATTTGGCTGGTACAAAGGAAAATCCAATGCTACCATCTAGATTTTTAAGACCTATCAGGTCTTTGTGGGAAGAAAATTATTCTTCGCCGTCTAAACCTTCCTCTGGAAGCTCCACAAGTTCATCGAACTCAACATCATCAAGATAAAGATCGAAAGCCTCTGATACAGCTTCATATTCTGCATCATCACTGATATAGCCAAGTTCTGGTTCCTTGTCTGATCCATCCCAGATGAATTCATAAAACCAAACGTTTCCGTCGTGATTCTGTCCGTTTTTATCAAGTGGAAGAAGAACAATATAATCTTTCTCATTAACTGTAAGAACGATCATAATAGCACAATTAACAACTTCGCCATGATCGAGCTCTATTTCAACAGTCTCCTGATCGCCGTTTTCTATTCTAGTGTTCATCTCAGTTGCAATCTTTGAAAACTCCATAAAAATCCTCCTGAATAAGTTTTTCATTACTTAGTGTCATTATAGCACAGCTCACCTGTATATGAGAACAGATTTAATATGGGAATAGTGCATATATACTAAATTTGTGATAAAATAATAAGACTTGTGAGGATTTTTAAATTAGGGATAATTTACTTTTTACCAGGAGCTAAAAATGCAGGCTAATACATTAAAGATTGCTAGTGAAAAGCCTTATCCATTAGGCTGTTATATAGATTATGACAAATCTCTTGTGGTACGCACTGTGTTTGACAAGTGTGACAGCTGCGGAATAACTCTTTATAGTTCTGATGGCGACGAGGATCTTAGTATTGAACTTCCTAAAACTATCAAAAGAGGAAATATCTATTCTGCAAGGATATCAGGAATAGACAATATTGATAAATACACGTCCTACAATTATTTTGAGGATGATTCCTTTTTCTGTAATTCTTATTCCAAGCATCTTATAGGTTTAGAGAGCTTTGGCAAGGATGTTCCAGACAGCGATATCAGGGCCAAGCTTGATAACAGATCAACTCTTAAGGCTTCTGAGTTCGCTTTTGACTGGGAAAGCGATTCTTTTCCTGAGATTCCTTATGAAGACAGCTTTGTATACCTTATGCATGTGAGAGGCTTTACCAAGGCTTCAAGCTCTGGTGTTGCCCATGGTCATAGAGGAACTTTTATGGGAATTCTTGATAAGCTTCCATATCTCAAGGAACTTGGCGTTACAACTATTGAGCTGATGCCGGCTTATGAGATGAATGAAATCGAGAACCCTTCCAAGATCAGGGGAAATAAAGTGTTAGGAGATCTGATCTATTCTAAGGATGGAAGTATTTCCAATAAGAGCGCTGTAAAGCCAAGGCTGAATTTCTGGGGCTACAAAAAAGGATATTATTTTGCTCCAAGAACATCTTATTGTGCTGATCCATCTGATTGTGAAAATGAGTTTAAGACTTTGGTAAAAGAGCTTCATAAAAACGGTATTGAAGTTATCATGCAGTTTTACTTCGAAACTGATGAGAATGAAAGCCTTATCATAGATGCCCTTAGATACTGGAGATGTTCATATCATATCGATGGTTTCCATTTGAAGGGAGCAAGTGTGCCAATAAGGCTTATTACCAAGGAGCCTCTTTTCTCTGACGCCAAGATCTGGTACGACGGATTTGATTACTTTGATATCTATGGCTCAGATGAGCCTGAGAAGCGCTATCTTGCTGAATATAATGGCAGATTCATGTATAACTGCCGAAGATTTTTAAAGAGCGATGACAATACAGCATCTGACTTTATGAATTCTATGATCAACAATGGTACTGACCACGGCGTAATCAATTATATCTGTGATTATGAAGGGTTTAGACTTGTTGACATGGTTTCCTATGAGCACAAGCATAACGAAGAAAACGGCGAAAACAATAAGGACGGAAATGACAATAACCTTACCTGGAACTGTGGTATTGAAGGCAGGACCAGAAAGCAGAGTATTTTGTCGCTTCGTAAAAAACAGATGAAGAATATCCTGACTATGTTGTTTATGGCTCAGGGAACGCCTATGATATTTAGCGGAGATGAATTTGGTAATTCTCAATCTGGTAATAACAATCCATACTGTCAGGACAACGAGATAGGATGGGTTGACTGGAAAGCCTTTGACAAGAATAAAGATATTTATGAATATATCAAACTTCTTGTAAAGATAAGAAAAGAAAACAGGATACTTCATGCAAGTAAGCCACTTAAGCTTATGGATTATACATCCTGTGGCTATCCTGATCTTTCATGTCATGGTAGAGATGCCTGGCGCCCGGATCTTTCTGGTCATAGTCATATGCTTGGTATGCTGTACTGCGGCATGTACGATGACAGGAAAAAGGATTCGCCATTTGTGTACGTTTGTTACAATATGCACTGGTTTGACGCTGAGATGGCGTTACCTAAAATGCCAGATGGTTATAAATGGGAGCTTATATGTGATACTGCCCAGGAAGATGTTAAGCCTAAAGAGATTACAAAAGAGCTTGAAACACTGCCTGACAGATCAGCCAGAATTTATATAGGTTCTAAGGATCCAAACTATAAACAAAAGAAAGAAGTGAGAAAAAAGAAATGAATAAGCCAGACGTAATTGAAAAATTCTTAAGATACGTTAAGATCGATACTCAGTCAGATGACGAGGCAGGCACATCTCCTTCAACTATGAAACAGCATGACCTTGCAAAGCTTCTTGTTTCTGAACTTAAGGAGATTGGCGCTTCAGACATCATATATGATGAAGACCATTGCTATGTATATGCAACTATTCCATCAAATATAAACGATGGTAAAGATAGACCAGCAATTGGTTTTATCTCACATATGGATACTTCTGATGAAGTAAGCGGCAAGAATGTTAAGCCTAGGATCGTTGAAAAGTACGACGGAAAGGACATTGTATTAAACGACAAGGAGAAAGTAATTCTTTCACCAATAGATTTCCCGGAGCTTTCAAATCATGTTGGAGAAGATCTTATCGTTACAGATGGAACAACACTTCTTGGAGCAGATGATAAGGCTGGTGTAGCCGAGATTATGACTATGGCAGAGATTCTTTTAACAAATCCTGACCTTCCTCATGGCGAGATCAAGATTGCATTTACTCCAGATGAAGAGATTGGAGCAGGTACAGCATTTTTTGATGTTGCCAAATTTGGAGCCAAGTACGCTTATACAGTTGATGGTGGTAAGCTTGGAGACCTTGAATATGAAAACTTCAATGCAGCTAGTGGCAAGATAACTGTTCATGGCAGAAGCGTACATCCTGGCGATGCCAAGAACAAAATGATAAATGCAGCTCTTATCTGCTACGAGTTCCATGCACTTTTACCTGTATTTATGAACCCTATGTACACCGAGGGAAGAGAGGGATTCTTCCACCTTACAGAAGTAAATGGAGGAACAGAGACTGCTACAGCTTCTTATATCATCAGAGATCATGACGAGAAGCTTTTTGCCCAGAAAAAAGAGCTGTTTGTAAACGCAGCTGAGTATCTTAACAAGAAATATGGTGAGGGAGTTGTTGAGGTTACTGTAACAGATCAGTATCGCAACATGATCGAGAAGATCCGTCCTCATATGCATCTTATTGACAATGCAAAAAAGGCTATGACCGATCTTGGTGTCACACCTCTTGAGTTTCCTATCAGAGGCGGCACAGATGGAGCAAGCCTTTCATATATGGGACTTCCTTGTCCTAACTTATGTACTGGCGGATACAATTATCATGGCAAGTACGAGTACGCATCAATTCAGGAAATGAGAAAGGTCGTTGATATTCTTCTTGGAATAGTAAACGCATATGGTAAAGAGTTTTAATTTATGAATATTTTAAATAGTAATAAAAGTGAAGTATTAGATAAAGAGAGCCTTCGTCAGCTTGAGTTTATTGAAAAGGCTAAAGGATATGTTGAGGAACTTAAAAAGGAGCTTGGAAGAACACCTACAGCCTGCGTTGTGACATTTGGCTGTCAGATGAATGCCAGAGATTCTGAAAAGCTTGTGGCTACACTTAAGCTTATTGGTTATGAAGAAACAGAATCAGAAAATGCTGATTTTGTCATCTATAACACCTGTACTGTAAGAGATAATGCAGACCAGAGAGTTCTTGGAAGACTTGGCGCATGCTCAAGTCACAAGAAAAAGAATCCTCATATGAAGATCGCTATCTGCGGATGTATGATGCAGGAGCAGTCAGCAGTTGAAAAGATCCAAAAAAGTTATAGATTTGTTGACCTTATCTTTGGAACACATAATATTTACAAGTTTGCAGAGCTTCTTTGCACATCATTTGAGTCAGATAGAATGATCATTGATATCTGGAAGGAAACAGACAAGATCGTAGAAGATCTTCCTGTTCTTCGTAAGTATCCTTTCAAATCTGGTGTAAATATCATGTTTGGCTGCAACAACTTCTGTACATATTGCATTGTTCCTTATGTTAGAGGCAGAGAGCGTTCTAGAAGCCCTAAGGATATCATAAGAGAGTGTGAGAAGCTTGCTAAGGATGGTGTTAAGGAAGTAATGCTCCTTGGCCAGAACGTAAACTCTTATGGACTTGATTTTAAAGAGGATGATCCAAACAGAATTTCATTCCCGCAGCTTTTGGATGAAGTTACAAAGGTTGAAGGAATTGAGAGAGTTAGATTTATGACACCTCATCCAAAGGATCTTTCTGATGAGCTTATTGAGGTCATTGCTAAGAATCCTAAGATTGCAAGACATATCCATCTGCCACTTCAGTCTGGAAGTACAGAGATACTTCGAAGAATGAATCGCAGATACACAAAGGAAGCTTATCTTGAGCTTGTAGCCAAGATAAGAAAGAGACTTCCTGATGTGGCGCTTACAACAGATATTATCGTTGGATTCCCAGGGGAGACTCCGGCTGATGTTGATGAGACAATTGATGTTGTAAAGAAAGCCTCTTTTGATAATGCGTTTACTTTTATCTATTCAAAGCGAACAGGCACACCTGCTGCCGGCTTTGAAGATCAGGTACCAGAAGCAGAAGTAAAAGAGAATTTTGACAGATTACTTAAAGTTGTACAGGAAACAGCAAGAAAGACTACTGAGAAATATCAGGGAATCACAGCATCTGTTCTTGTTGAAGGTGTAAATGAACACGATTCAAGCCTTCTTACTGGAAGACTTTCAAATAATACTTTAGTACATTTTCCTGGTGACGAAGGCCTTATTGGAAGTTTTGTAGACGTTAAGCTTACAGAGTGCCACGGATTTTACTTTATGGGAGAAAAGGTTTAAGGGGGAATTTTGCCGTGGGAAGTACCACGATGTTTGAAAGCGTTGACATAGATAAAGTTTCACCTATGATGCAGCATTATCTGCAGACTAAGAGGGAGTATAAGGATTGTATTCTTTTTTATAGACTTGGTGATTTTTACGAGCTGTTTTTTGATGATGCCCAGGTTGCATCCAAGGAACTTGAACTTACTCTTACTGGAAAGGCTTGCGGTTTGGAAGAGAGAGCTCCTATGTGTGGAATTCCTTTTCATGCAGTTGACTCTTATCTTACTAAGCTTGTTTCTAGAGGCTTTAAGGTCGCTATCTGTGAGCAGACAGAAGATCCAAAGCTTGCAAAGGGTATTGTAAAAAGGGATGTAACAAGGATCGTCACACCTGGAACAAACCTTAATATGCAGTCTCTTGAGGAAACCAAGAACAATTACATCATGAGCATAATCTATACTCCTGATAATATTGGTATTTCTGTTGCAGACCTTACAACTGGTGATTATTATCTTACAGAAGTTGAAAACCTTAGAGCTGCTGTTGATGAGATTGGTAAGTATTCTCCATCTGAGATTATCTGCAACGAAGCTTTTAATTTCTCGGGAATAGATATTGATGAGCTTAGAAACAGGCTTCAGATTTTTATAAATCCTCTCGATTCAAGATATTTTGATGAGGATTCATGTAAAAAGCTACTTATGAAGCACTTTAAAGTATCATCACTGATAGGTCTTGGAATTGAAGATTTTCCTAATGGTGTAGTGGCTGCAGGAGCTCTTTTGCAATACCTTACAGATATGCAAAAGTCTGATATTTCCATTATCACTCATATCTATCCATATCTTACAAGCAAGTTTATGCTTCTAGATAGTTCAACCAGAAGAAACCTTGAGCTTGTGGAGACTATGAGGGATAAGCAGAAGCGGGGAACACTTCTGTGGGTACTTGATAAGACTAAGACTGCTATGGGAGCCAGAATGCTCAGAAGTTTTATTGAGCAGCCTCTTATTGATAAAGATGAGATCTTACTTAGACAGGGCGCAGTTGACGCTCTTGTAAAGAACGTGATCACAAGAGAAGAGATCAGAGAATATTTAAATCCTGTCTACGATCTTGAGAGACTCATGTCCAAGATTATCTTTAAAACTGCTAATCCAAGGGATCTTTTGGCATTTAGAAATTCCATTAAGATGATACCTGCGATCATAACAGCCCTCACGGATGTTAAGGATAATGAAGCTCTAAATAAGCTCTTTTCAGAGCTTGATCCACTTACGGATATCTATGAGCTTATTGACCAAGCTATCGTTGAAGAGCCTCCTTTAACTATCAGGGAGAGCGGCATCATCAAGGAAGGCTTTGATAAGGATATAGATCACTTTAGAGAAGCTGGAACAAACGGTAAGGGATGGCTTGCTAAACTTGAGGATGAAGAAAAGGAAAATACTGGTATCAAGAGCCTTAAGATCAAGTACAGTAATGTGTTTGGTTATTCCTTTGAGGTTACTAATTCTTTCAAGGATAAGGTTCCTGACTACTTTATAAGAAAGCAGACGCTTGCTAACGCAGAGAGATATACAACTCCTAAGTTAAAAGAACTTGAAGATACGATCCTTAATGCTCAGGATAAGCTTAACAACCTTGAGTATGAGATGTTTTGCAAGATCAGAGATTCAATTGCCCTTGAGATCAATAGGATACAGTCTACAGCTAAGGCAATAGCACTTCTTGATGTTTATGCTTCTTTGGCCTATGTTGCAGAAAAGAACCACTATGTAAAGCCTGTTATCAACGATAAGGGTGTGATCAACATAAAAAACGGCAGACATCCTGTTGTAGAAAAGATGCTTGATTCGGCTGATATGTTCATTTCAAATGACACATATCTTGATAACAAAAAGCATTGTATCTCTATTATTACCGGTCCTAACATGGCTGGTAAGTCAACTTATATGAGACAGACAGCGCTTATCGTCCTAATGGCACAGATCGGATGCTTTATTCCGGCAGAGAAGGCTGATATTTGCGTTGTAGATAGAATCTTTACCAGAGTGGGAGCTTCTGATGATCTTGGAAGCGGTCAGTCAACCTTCATGGTTGAGATGAATGAGGTTGCCAATATTCTTAGAAACGCAACTCCAAATTCTCTTTTGATCCTTGATGAGATCGGAAGAGGTACTTCAACCTATGATGGACTGGCAATTGCTTGGGCTGTTACAGAGCACATCAGTAACAGAAAGATACTTGGTGCCAAGACTTTATTTGCTACACATTACCACGAGCTTACAGAGCTCGAAGGCAAAATGGATAATGTAAACAACTACTGTATTGCGGTTAAGGAAAACGGTGATAACATTGTATTTCTTCGTAAGATAGTAAAGGGCGGCGCAGATAAGAGCTATGGTATTCAGGTAGCCAAGCTTGCCGGTGTCCCGGACATGGTAATAGACAGGGCTAAGGAGATTGTAGCTGAACTTACAGATAATGATATTACTGAGAAGGTTCAGGCTATAGCTAGGGATAGTAAGGGCGACAAGAAGGTTAAAGTTCAGCATTATGACGATGTAGATATAGATCAGATGTCACTATTTGATACTGTAACTGATGAGGATGTGCTTAAGAGACTTCAGGAAATTGATATTACAACTCTTACGCCAATGGATGCTCTGAATACTCTTTATAAGCTTCAGAGTGATTTGAAAAACAGGTGGAAAAACTAAATGGCCTTCATAAATGAACTCGATAAAACTACTATTGATCAGATCGCAGCTGGTGAAGTTGTTGAAAGACCAGCAAGTGTTGTAAAAGAACTTGTGGAAAATTCTATTGATGCCGGTGCCACTGCTGTAACAGTTGAAATAAAGGGCGGCGGAATCGATATGATCCGTGTTACTGATAACGGCTCTGGAATTGAGAAAAGTCAGATCAAGAAAGCTTTTAAAAGACATGCAACCAGTAAGTTAAAGAATATTGATGACCTTTTTACTATCCATTCCTTAGGATTTAGAGGCGAGGCGTTATCAAGTATTTCTTCTGTTGCGCAGGTTGACCTTATTACCAAGACAAAGGATGACCTTACTGGTACAAGATACAGCATAAATGGTGGTGAAGAAGCCGGAATGGAGGAGATTGGTGCTCCTGATGGTACTTCTATCATAATGCGAAATCTCTTTTACAATACACCTGCCAGAAAGAAATTCTTAAAGACACCGCAGACTGAAGGAAGCTATATTGGAGATGTCATGGAGCATCTTGCTCTTGATAATCCTACGGTTTCATTTCACTTTATCAATAACAAAGAAGATAAGTTCTCTACTTCTGGTAATGGCGATCTTAAAGAGATAATCTACAGGATCTATGGAAGGGATATTTCTGTTAGCCTGATTCCAATTAATGTGTCACAAAACGACATTACTCTTGAGGGATATCTTGGAGAGCCTTCCATCAACAGATCTAACAGAAATTTTGAAATATTTTTTGTTAATGGAAGATATATCAAGGACAAGGTAATTTCTAAAGCACTTGAGGAGGGGTACAAGCAGTATCTTATGATGCACAAGTTTCCATTTTCTGTGCTTCATTTAAGACTTGATCCAGCTCTAGTTGATGTAAATGTGCATCCAGCCAAGCTTGAAGTTAGATTCGATAATCAGGCTGCGATATATGATTTTATCAGGACCAGCGTAGAGAATACCTTACGCGACCATGAGATGATCCCTGATGCACTTCTTGGGGATGATATTAAGGATAAGGAAAAAGAAATAGCACCACCTAAAAAATCTCTTTCTCCTGAACCTTTTGAAGCTATAAGATTCGAAGAAAATAAGGTTGCTGAGGAAGAACCTGTATTTGCGGTTGGTGTTAAGGCTGAGCCTATCAAGATCGAAGATACAAATAAGTCAGCTGTTTGGACCAGGATTTTTGGCGACTCAGATGGTTCTGCCCTAGAAAAAAAGGAGCGTCCTTCACCGATCATTAAGCAGGAGCAAGCTGTTATAGTAGAAAAGCCTATGCAGCTTAATCTTTTTGATGAGAAAGTCCTTACCAAGGACAATGTAAAGGAATATGACATACTTGGTCAGATCTTTGACACTTATTGGATAATCGCATTCAAAGATAAGATGTTTATGGTTGATCAGCATGCGGCCCATGAGAAGGTCAACTATGAGAGGATGATAAAGCGCTTTAAATCAGGTGAGATGCTTTCACAGATGGTCAATCCTCCTGTGATTGTTTCATTGTCCTCTGCAGAAGAAGATATTTTTATCCATTACAGACAGTACTTTGAGAAGCTTGGTTTTAATATCGAGAATTTTGGTGGACATGAATACGCCATGAGAGCTATACCTGTTGATCTTTTTGGCTGCAACAATGAAAAGGATATGTTCATTCAGATCCTTGATGAGCTTTCTCACGAAACTAGTCTTGATAGAACACCTGATGTCATCAATTACAAGATAGCAAGTATGGCTTGTAAGGCTTCTGTAAAAGGTAATACCAAGATGACAAGACAGGAGATGGAAGCTCTTTTAGATGAACTGTTAACACTTGAAAATCCATATAATTGTCCTCATGGAAGGCCAACTATTATATCGATGACCAAGTATGAGATTGATAAAAAGTTTAAGCGAGTTGTGGAATGAATAAACAAAAGCTTATAATTTTGACTGGACCGACGGCTGTCGGTAAATCAAATCTATCAATTAAGCTTGCTAAGACAATTGGCGGAGAGATAATCTCCGCTGATTCTATGCAGGTCTATAAATACATGAATATTGGAACTGACAAGATATCGAAAGAGAAAATGCAGGGAGTTCCTCATTATCTTATTGATTTTCTTGATCCCAAAGAGGATTTTAACGTAGTCATGTTCCAAAAGATGGTGAAGGATGCCATAAAAGATATTTCATCGAGAGGAAAGATCCCTATCCTTGTTGGCGGAACGGGTTTTTATATACAGGCAGTACTATATGATATAGATTTTACTGAGACTGATGATGATGACTCTTTTCGTAAGGAATTAGAAAAAAGAGCTGAAGATGGAAAAGCCCATGAGCTATTTATGGAACTTAAGGCTGTGGATCCTGAGTCAGCAAATATCATACATGAAAACAACGTTAAGAGAGTTATAAGAGCTCTTGAATTTTACAAAAAGACTGGAAAACCAATCTCTGAGCACAACAAAGAGCAGCATGAGAACGTGTCTCCGTATGATTTTTCTTACTTTGTATTGACAGATGACAGAGAAGAGTTATACTCACGCATAGACAAAAGAGTGGATTTGATGATTGAGGAAGGGCTTGAAGCTGAAGTCAGAGAACTTTTAAAGCTAGATATTCCTCTTACTGCCACATCTATGAAGTCTCTTGGATATAGAGAGATGATCGGCTATTTGAATGGCGAATATGACCTTGAGAGAGCTATTTATCTAATAAAGCGAAACACCAGGCATTTTGCTAAGAGGCAGCTCACATGGTTTAGGCGCGAAAGCGATGTCCACTGGATAGACAAAAGAGATTTTGATCACGATGATGATCGTATTTTAGAAGAAATGATAAAGGTATTTAAAAATGAATGAAGTAATGTTTGAATCACTTGGTATTTCCAAGAATGTATATGAGTTTGGCGAAAAGATTTTAAAAGAGCTTGAGCCAAGATTTAAAAAGATTGATGAAATTGCAGAGTACAATCAGCTTAAGGTTATCAAGGCTATGCAGGACAACAAGGTTAGTGAGGCTTGCCTTCTTGGAACAACTGGTTATGGTTACAATGACATAGGAAGAGAAAAGCTTGAAGCTGTGTATGCTTCTGTTTTCCATACAGAGGATGCACTTGTTCGTCCTCAGATAACATGCGGAACTCATGCACTGGCACTGGCGCTTATGAGTAACCTTAGGCCTGGTGACATGCTCTTTTCACCAGTAGGTAAGCCATATGATACTCTTGAGGAGGTAATCGGCATCAGACCATCTAAGGGCTCCCTTGCTGAGTATGGCGTAGAGTATTCTCAGGTGGATCTTTTACCTGATGGAAGCTTTGATTTTGACAATATCAAAAAGACTTTGCTTGAGCATTCTAATATCAAGCTTGTTACAATCCAGAGATCAAAGGGATATCAGACAAGACCAACTCTTTCAGTTGAAAGGATCGGCGAACTTATTTCTTTTATCAAGGGAATCAAAAAAGACGTTTATTGCATGGTAGATAACTGCTATGGAGAATTTGTTGAAACGATCGAGCCTACAGATGTCGGTGCAGACATGGTAGTTGGTTCACTTATCAAGAACCCAGGCGGCGGACTTGCACCAATCGGCGGATACATTGCCGGCAAGAAGGAATGCGTAGAAAATGCAGCATTTAGACTTACATCTCCAGGACTTGGAAAAGAGGTGGGAGCTTCCCTTGGAATCCTTCCACAGTTCTATCAGGGATTTTTCCTTGCTCCAACTGTTACAGCATCTGCTTTAAAGGGAGCTATTTTTGCTGCGAATATCTACGAAAAACTTGGATTTGATGTGGTTCCTAATGGAAAAGAGGATAGATATGATATCATTCAGGCTGTTACCTTTGGTAAGCCTGAGGGTGTCATTGCATTTTGCGAGGGTATTCAGTCTGCAGCACCAGTTGACTCTTTTGTTACACCAGAGCCTTGGGATATGCCTGGCTATGATGCACAGGTCATTATGGCTGCTGGTGCCTTTGTATCTGGCTCATCTATTGAGCTTTCTGCTGATGGACCAATAAAAGAACCTTATTCTGTATTCTTCCAGGGAGGTCTTACTTGGCCTCATGCTAAATACGGAATATTAAAAACTTTGCAAAAGATGTGTGACGCTAAGCTTGTTTCGTGTTAAACTATAATCTGATGATTCTGTATTCTTTTTGACCACCTGGAGAAGTGGCGTGCTTTTGTGCGTTTCAGAAAGGATTTGGATGAAGTCATTTAACAATATGATAGCGGATGGGGATACATGTGAAGATATGCTTCCCTATGAGAGGTTCCTTAAGTCTGGACCTGAAAGCCTTACTGATGCAGAACTTTTAGCGATTATCATCAGAACTGGAGCAAATGGTTATTCACCTGTTGATATAGCAAGGAATGTTTTGGAACTTGGTAATACCAAGGAAAAGGGGCTTAACAGTCTTTATTGTCTTTCTATTGATGAGCTTTTGAAGGTTCACGGTATTGGTAAAGTCAAGGCGATCATGCTAAAGAGTGTTGCTGAACTTGCCAAGCGAATGTCTCTTCAGAGGGCTTCTGTTGGGATTTCTTTTGAAAATCCAGAGATGATAGCTCGTTACTATATGGAGAGGCTAAGGCATGAGGATAGAGAGAATGTTGTGATCTTAAGCCTTAACAACAAATTAAAGCTTATCAATGAGACAACTCTTTCTCTGGGAACTGTTAATTCTGCTATTATTTCTCCAAGGGATATCTTTATTCAGGCACTTAAGTCAGGTGCCAGCAGCATTGTGATGCTGCATAATCATCCTTCAGGGGATCCTGCTCCTTCGAGAGCAGATATTAGTATTACTAATAAAATCAGAGATTCAGGCAATATGCTTGATATCAATCTTAAAGATCATATCATAATAGGAGATCAGTCATATTTTAGCTTCCTTGAAAAGGGGCTTTTGTGGCAATAAGGAGAAAAAATGGGTAATATTTTTGGAATCGACCTCGGTACTAGCAACATCAAGATTTTCAACAAGGATGAGGACAACCTTACAGTTGAAAAAAACATGATTGCCATAGAAAATAAAACAAACGTTTTTGCATATGGTAATTCAGCTTACGATATGTATGAAAAGGCTCCAGATAAGATCAAGATATCTTATCCTTTAAATAGCGGTGTTATTGCTGATATCGAGCACATGGAGACACTTGTAAAGCTTTTTATCACAGATCAGATGAAGGGCGCTGTTAAGCCTTGCGACGTTTATATCGCAGTTCCTAAGGATGTAACAGAAGTTGAGAGAAGAGCTTTCCATGATCTTATCAATGATGCAGGCATCAAGGCCAAGAAGATCATGATGGTCAAGAAGCCTCTTGCAGATGGTCTTGGAATGAATGTTGACGTTATGAACTCTCAGGGTGTTTTAGTTGTTAACGTTGGTTATGATACAACTGAGATCTCAATCCTTTCACTTAGAGGTATCGTTGTAAGTAAGCTTATCAAAGTTGGTGGTAAGAAGTTTGATGAGTCTATCAGAAACGTTATCCGTAAGGAGTTTGGTCTTCTTATCGGAGAAAAGACATCTGAAAACGTAAAGATGTCTCTTAAGGAACTTGAAAAAGAGGGTAAAGATGCAGTTGTTTATGGTAGAGATATCGTTACCGGACTTCCTGTTGAGAGAATGATACCTACAGAGCTTATCAATCAGGCTCTTTTAGAGAACTTTGATGCTATCCTTGATAATGTTAAAGCTACTCTTGAGAAGACTCCACCAGAACTTGCTGCAGATATTTTTAAGCATGGTCTTTATCTTACAGGTGGTGCATCACAGGTTAGCCATCTTGCTCAGAGACTTAGCAATGGTGTTGGCCTTAACGTAAATATCGCAGAAAATCCAATTGGTTCTGTTGCACTTGGTCTTGCAAAGATTATTAAGGATGACCAGTATAAAGCTCTTGCGTATGGAATTGAAGAGGATAAATAAATGAGTCCCATAATCAAGAGAAGAGGAGAAGAATTTACACTTCCAAGTAAATATCTCCTCTTTATTTTAACAATAGTATGTACGGCACTTATTGTGATCACGTTCAATACAAACCTGTTTACAGGGCCTTTGAACTCTTTTGCAGGTGTTTTTGTTGTGCCTTTTCAAAAGGGTATAACATCTGTTTCTACTAGTATCAAAGAAACAACTGATAAGCTTTCATCTATTACTAAGCTCCTTGAAGAAAATGAGAAATTAAAAGAGCAGGTTGATGAGCTTACAATTGCAAATACTAATCTTGAACAGGAAAAATATGAACTTACAGAGCTTCGTACTTTGTATGAACTTGACGCACAGTATGAAGAATACAAGAAGACTGGTGCCAGGATAATAGCTAAGGATGCTGGTAACTGGTATTATTCCTTTGTTATTGATAAAGGATCAGACGACGGCATTCAGGTTGATATGAATGTTATTGCAGGCGGCGGGCTTGTGGGTCGTGTAATTGATGTTGGACCAGATTGGGCTAAGGTTCAGTCTATTATTGCTGATAATTCATCTGTCAGTGGAATGGTTCTTTCTTCCTCTGATAATCTTATTGTTTCAGGTGATCTTGAGAAATACAGAAATGGTTACATTAGCTTTTCAAAGCTTGTTGATGATGTTGACAGGGTTAAGATTGGTGACAAGATCGTTACATCCAATATCAGTGATAAGTATCTTCCAGGTATTTTGATCGGCTACATTTCAACTATCGATGATGACTCAAATAACCTTACAAAATCAGGAACTATAACACCTGCCGTGGATTTTGAGCACATGAATGAAGTATTGGTACTTTTGGAACTCAAAAATAATGGCGGCAAATAAACACTATGAATATTAGAAGAGTATTAATTAATTTCATATTTGTTATTGTGTCGTTTATTTTACAGACTACTATTTTTCGTATTATTGACCTAGGCGGAATAACACCAAATCTGCTTATGATAATGACTGCTTCCATCGCTTTTATTAAAGGTGATAGGGCAGGACTTTTATCAGGCTTTTTTTGTGGACTTTTAGTTGATATATTCTTTGGTACATATCTAGGCTTTTTTGCTCTGATATATATGTATATTGGTTTTATTGTCGGCAAGCTCCACATCATTTTCTTTTCCCAAAATGTGGCAATTCCTATTGTGGTAATTACGATATCAGATATTATCTTCGGATTTATCTGTTATGTTTTGATGTTCTTATTTAGGACCAAGTTCAATATTGGCTATTACATGATGACAGTTATACTTCCGGAAGCTGTATACACTGCTATCATTGCTATTTTCTATTATCCTATAATCCTGAAAGTCAATAATGCTATTGATGAAAAGGAGCAAAGGAGCGCAAAGAAGTTTGTTTGAGAATATTAAAGAAGGATTTGTAAAGTTCATAACATCCAGAGCAGTCATTGTTTGCTTTGTCCTTTTTTCTCTTGCTTGTATCCTGGTGTACAGGCTTTTTTCGCTACAGGTAATTAATGGCGAGTATTATCTTGATTCCTTTAAACTTAGGATCAAGAAGGAAAAGACTATTCCTGCGGCCAGGGGTAATATTTACGACAGAAACGGAAATCTTTTGGCATATAATGAGCTGGCAAACTCTGTAACTATTGAAGACGTATATAAGTCTGGTTCAGGAAAAAATGCTGCAATCAACGAGACTCTTAATAGACTTATCGATATCATAGAACAAAATGGTGATAACGTAGATCATGATTTCAGCATTGTACTTAATGACAATAATGAGTTTGAGTTTAATGTAACGGGTAATTCACAGCTTCGTTTTCTTGCAGATGTTTATGGCCATACATCTATCAATGACCTTAAATACGAGGAAAAGACCAAAACAGCAGAAGAGGTTGTAAATGACCTTTGCAAGACCTTTGGTATTGGTGAATATGAGACGCCTGGCGTTTCATCCAGCTTTGTTCCAAGAAAAGGCTATACCAATGACAGAGCACTTAAGATATTGACTGTCAGATACAATATGAATGCTAACAGTTTCCAGAAGTACATTGATACAACAGTTGCTTCTGATGTTAGTGATCAGACTGTGGCTGATGTTATGGAGAATGCATACACTCTTGATGGTGTATCTATCGAGGAAAGCACTGCTAGAAAGTATGTTGATTCAGTGTATTTTTCTCAGGTTCTTGGATATACAGGTAAGGTTTCTGAGGATGAACTTGCTGAACTTCAAAAGGTAGATAGCAGCTATGGAATCAATGATATAGTTGGTAAATCTGGTATCGAGCAGGCTATGGAATCAACTCTTCAGGGAACAAAGGGTTCTGAGACTGTTTATGTTGATAATACAGGTCAGGTTATCGAAACAAGTAATTACGTTGATTCTGTTGCTGGTAATGACGTGTATCTTACTATCGATAAGGATCTTACTGAGGCATGCTATAACATCATTGAGCAGTCCCTTGCGGGTATCCTTGTTTCTAAGATACAAAATGTCAAAACCTATACATATACTGAGACTTCCAGCTCAAGCAACATTGTCATTCCTATCTATGACGTATATTATGCTGTTTTTGATAATGATATTGTAGACATCAATCATTTCTCATCTGATAAGGCTAAAGATACTGAGAGTAAGGTATATCAGTCTTATCTGGACAAGAATGCATCTGTTCTTGCAGAGATCAGGAATGAGCTTTTAGAAAAAAAGACTCCTTATGAATCTCTTTCTAAGGAATATCAGTGGTACATGAGTCACATTGCCGCAAATCTGTATTCAGATGGCATCATCAATTCTGCTTTAGTTGATAAACAGGATGCTACTTATATTGCCTGGACAACAGATGAGGTTATTTCTCTTACTGAGTATATTAAATATGCTATTGCTATGAACTGGGTTGATGTCAGCAAGCTTAGTATTGATAATCAGTATGCTGATTCAGAAGAGATCTTTAATCAGATTGTCAATTATATAATTGATGAACTATCTGCGGATTATGATTTCCAGACAAGGCTTTACAAATATCTTTTGCTGGATGGAAATATAAGCGGAACCGATGTATGTAACCTTCTTTTGGAGCAACAGGTAGTTGAGATAACAGAAGAAGAAAAGGCTTTATGGAATAGAGGCGGAGAGTCCTCATACACCTTCATGGTAAACAGGATCTCTAATTTGGATATCACACCTGCTCAGCTTGCTCTTGATCCATGTACCGGATCAATGGTCGTTACTGATGTTAATACGGGTGATGTACTTGCACTTGTGTCATATCCTGGATATGACAATAATATGATGGCTAATGGTGTAGATGCTGAGTATTACGCTAAGCTTCGTAGTGATAATTCTAATCCACTTTATAACTATGCTACACAGCAAAAGACTGCGCCTGGTTCTACATTTAAGATCGTTTCTTCAACAGCTGGTCTTATGGAAGGCGTGATAACAACTGACTCTGTCATATATTGCGGCGGTATATTTGAAAAACTTGATCACCCACCTAAGTGCTGGATCTATCCTAGAGGACATGGCGGTCTTAATGTTACTGGGGGTATCAGAAATTCCTGTAACTTATTCTTTTATGAGGTTGGCTATAGGCTTGGACTTGTTGGTAATTCATATTCTTCTGATATTGGTCTTCAGAAGCTTGCCAAATATGCGGATATGTACGGACTTTCAGAAAAGTCTGGTATCGAGATTGCAGAATCTGAGCCACAGGTTTCTGATGAAGACGCTGTTCGTTCTGCAATTGGACAGGGTACTAACTCATATACAACAGTTGGTCTTGCAAGATATGTTACAACTGTAGCCAATAGCGGTACTTGCTATAATCTTACTCTTATAGATAAGACTACTGATTCAAATGGAAACCTTTTGGAAGATTATAGTTCTTCTGTTAGAAATACTGTTGATATGCCACAGGCATACTGGAATGCAATTCATCTTGGTATGAGACAGGTGGTACAGGATAAGTCATATTATGCTAATCTTGGCGTTTCTGTTGCAGGTAAGACAGGTACTGCACAGGAATCAAAGAATAGACCTAACCATTCATTGTTCATTTGTTACGCGCCATATGAGCAGCCTGAAATAGCTATTGCTACTCGAATCGCTTATGGTTACACATCAAGCTATGCAGCACAGATCACTAAAGAGGCGCTTACATATTATTTTGAACTTAAAGATACTGATGATATTATTTCTGGTACAGCTCAGACACTGCAAGATGGTGCTACAAACGCTGACTGATTTGGAGATCGTATGTTAAAGAAATACAAGTTGTCTAATTACGACTTTGCACTTTTGCTCATGGTCATTGGACTTACAATCATTGGAATAATGAGTATCAGTTCTGCTAAACCTGATTTTGTTACAAAGCAGACTGCAGGTATGATTTTTGGAGTAGTGGTTATGATATTTTTATCATTGCTGGATTATGGCGTTATACTTAAGCTCTTTATACCATTTTATTTGATTAATATTGTCTTGCTTGCGCTGGTCCTTTCTCCTCTTGGCAGCACAACAAACGGTGCTCAGAGATGGATCAGCCTTCTTGGCATTACCTTTCAGCCTTCTGAGGCAGCTAAAATATTATTGATTTTATTTTATGCGCAGTTTATTATGAAATATAAGGACAAAATTAAGAATTTTGGCTTTGTTGTCATATGTGTAATTCTTTTAGCTTTACCTTTGGGGCTCATATATATGCAGCCTGATCTGTCTACTTGCATTATGCTAATGCTTATTTTCTCATCTATAATGTTTGTTGCTGGAATAGATTGGAGAATAGTTGTAGCAGTACTCGGAGTCTCCATTCCTGCAGCACTGTTCATTATTTATAATGCTGTTCAGGAAGATACAAGCATTCTTAAAGATTATCAGCAGAGGCGTATTTTGGCTTGGCTCCATCCTGAAGATTATGCTAATGCCGAGGCTTATCAGACTTTAAATTCAATGATGGCTATTGGTTCCGGACAGATATTTGGTAAGGGCTATAATACTAATGAGATCAGTTCTGTTTTGAATGGTGGCTTTATTTCTGAGTCACAGACAGACTTTATCTTCACTGTTATCGGTGAAGAATTTGGATTTGTGGGTTCAGTGATCGTGCTTGTCTTGGTCTTTGCTATTGCTATTGAGTGTTTTATTATTTCAACAAAGGCAAAGGATAAAGCAGGAGAGCTTATTGCAGCTGGTGTTGGTGCTTGGATAGGTTTTCAGGGCTTTATCAACGTAGGCGTGGCAACAGGCGTGCTTCCAAATACTGGATTGCCACTGCCGTTTGTTAGTTATGGATTAACATCACTTCTTAGTGTTTATGCAGGCATAGGCTTTGTATTAAACGTTAGACTTCAAGGTAATAAAAATTTGTTTGGGAGGTTATGATTAGATGAATATCGCACTGATCGCGCATGATGCGAAAAAGAAACTTATGCAGAACTTCTGCATTGCATATAGAGGTATCCTTAGCAAAAATGATCTTTATGCTACAGGTACAACTGGTAGATTAGTTGAGGAAGTAACAAATCTTTCTGTGCACAAGTATCTTGCTGGACATCTTGGTGGAGCACAGCAGCTTGGCGCAGCTATTGAACATAATGAGATCGACCTTGTAATTTTTCTTAGAGATCCTCTTACAGTTAAGTCACATGAGCCGGATATCAGTAATATTATGTCACTTTGCGACATGCATAATATTCCTGTAGCAACTAATCTTGCTTCGGCTGAGCTTCTTGTAAAGTCATTGGATAGGGGAGATCTTGAGTGGCGTGAAATGTACAAGTAAGTTTTTTAGACTGATAACGTTAATAACAGTGGTAGCTTTTTGTTTAAGCGGCTGTTCTTACTTTTCTTACTCTGCTAAGTATTCTGTTTCTTCTTCTACAGCAGATGCAAGGGATTCTGAAGTTTATCCAACCTTCGCATCTGATATCTGTGTAGCCAATACAGATGTGAATCAGGATAGCCTTGAAATCGGCGATTCATTAAGTGCGGGTCTTTTTGACCTTAATAGCAGAGAAACCCTTTTTGCACAAAATGTAAATGATAAAGCACTTCCAGCCAGCCTTACCAAGGTTATGACTGCCTATGTTGCGCTTAAATATGGCTCTTTAGACCAGGTGCTTGTTGCTGGTTCAGATGTATATGTAAATGAGAGTGGAGCGCAGAAGGTCGGCCTTAAAGAGGGAGATAGAATGACCCTTGATCAGGCCCTTAGACTTCTTTTGATCTATTCTGCTAATGATGTAGCTAACCTTATTGCTTCTAACATCGGTGGCTCTATCGATGGCTTTGTAGATATGATGAATCAGGAAGCTATAAACATTGGTGCGACTAATTCTCATTTCCAGAATCCCCATGGACTTCAGGCAGAAGACCATTATGTAACTGCTTATGATATGTACCTTATCTTTAATGCAGCCATGGGCTATGATACCTTCCAGGAGATCATCAATATGAAGGAGTACTCAACTTCATATCAGACTGCATCAGGTGGTACTAAAGATGTGTCAGTTTCTAGTACTAACGGCTTTGTCAATGGTAATTCCAAAGCTCCATCAGGTATTACAGTAATAGGTGGTAAAACAGGTACTACAACAGCTGCTGGACATTGTCTTATACTACTTGCAAAAGACGGAAATGAAAATCCCTATATCGCAGTGATCATGCGCGATACAGACTCTGGGACTCTGTATAAAGACATGTCGAATTTGCTCTCTGAAATCACTAATTAAGGTTGTCATTTATTAGTTAATATTTTATAATTAATACATGAAATAATTCTAACTTGCAGGAGGGTATGCCGATGGTTCAGTTAATTGTTGGGAAAAAGGGAAAAGGAAAGACCAAATGCTTATTGGACAAGGTTAATACCGAGGTTCAGAATGTACTCGGAAGCGTAGTATTCTTAGATAAGAATACCAAGCACATGTATGAGTTAAACAACAAAATTCGTCTTATTGTAGTTCCAGAATTTATGGTTTCAAATGCCGATGAATTTATCGGATTCGTAAGTGGTATCATTTCTCAGGACCATGATCTCCAGCAAATGTATTTTGATAGTTTTTTGAAGATTTCTTGCCTTGAAGGTGAGGATATTTCCAAGACAATTGATAAGCTTGAAAAGCTTAGTGAAAAGTTCAATGTAGACTTTGTTCTTAGTTTATCTATGGATGAGTCAGAACTTCCAGAAAGTGTTAAATCCAAGGTTGTAATTTCACTTTAATGTTAAAGTATTATTTTTATATAAGCCGCGGTTTTCCGCGGCTTATATAATGTATGAATGGAAAAGATATGTCAGATAGATCAGGCAATAAATTAACTAGATATCCTAAAAATTTGAATAACATAAACATTGGTATGGTATTCTTTGCTGTAATGGCAATCTACATCTTGATCAGTGTTGTTACTTATCTTAAAAAAGACCATATGATAGGCTACCAGGTAATTGAAGGTTCCCTGTCTTCAAATAATATCTATACAGCAGTTGCACTTCGAACAGAAAAGATCATTACCAGTGAAAATGCTGGATACATCAACTATTTTGCCACAGAAGGCGGAAGAGTTGCCGTTGGCAATCTTGTATATACCGTTGATGAATCTGGTCAGCTTCTTGAATACTTAAAGTCACAGGGATCTGAAGAAGTTGCCCTTAGTGATGAAGATCTTTCAGAGCTTAGAACACAGATAGTTAACTTTGATTCTTCTTTTGATGCTAATAGTTTTTACACTGTATATGATTTCAAGATAAGTCTTGATGGTACAGTTCAAAAGCTTTCTAATAGCAGTATTTTGCAGAATATTCAGTCCCTTAATGAAAATAGCGGAACTCTTTCATCTATCATTTATAAGAATGCGCAGGATACTGGTATAGTTGTTTATTCAACAGATGGTTATGAAGATCTTACCCTTCAGACAATTACAGCTGCTCATTTCGATGAGTCTGCCTATGAAAAGAATCAGCTTATAAACAATACTCTTGTTAAACCAGGCGATCCTGTTTACAAAATATGTACTAATGAAGAATGGTCTATTGTTATTCAGGAAAATGATCCTGAAAGGGTAAAAGAGCTTGAAGAACTTGAATATGTAAAGGTTCGATTTATTAAGAACCAGGATGAGTCCTGGGGCAAGGTTTCTACATATACAAACGCTGATGGAGACACCTTTGTAATGCTTACATTTACAAACTCCATGATTACGTTCTGCAGAGACAGATTCCTTAGCGTAGAGATCATTACAGAGGATGAGACCGGGCTTAAGATTCCTAATTCAGCAATCGTTAATAAATCCTTTTATTTAATACCTAAGGATTATTTGATCAAAAATAATGACAATTCTACTGGCGTATTGAGAGATAAATACGATGAACAGGGTAATGAAACTACAGAGTTCATTGAACTTTCAATCTATAATGAGACAGAGACTGAGTATTACATTGATACTGATACTATCAGAACCGGTGATATATTGATAAAGCCTGATTCGAATGATAGATATACAGTAAGTAAGACTGATACACTGATCGGCGTTTATAATATAAATAAAGGCTATGCTGATTTTAGACAGGTTAAGATCCTGTATCAGAACGATGAATATGCAATTGTCAGGTCTAACACCATGTATGGCCTGAACGTATATGATTACATTATTCTTGATTCTTCTGTTATTGATGCAGATGCAAGTAATAAACCTGTTACAAATAGTGATGATTCTTCAAATGAGTCTTCTATAGATTCATCAGGTTCAGAAAGTAGTGAAGAAGAGGCAAAAACTGCTAATAGCGATGCTTCAGTAGAGGAAACCTCTGAAGATATCCCTGAAGAGGAAAATGGTGATGAGTTAAATGAGGGTTCCAATGAGGGTTCTGAACTTAGTTCTTCTTAATTAAATTTGACAGATTATGTAAAACTAAGTTAATATTATATGTGATTTGTTGGGAAAAATTTTCGAGGAGTTTTAATACAATGAGCGTAATGGATAAGTTTTTAAAAGCAATTCAGCTTAATGGGGATGACGAAAGCGGATATTATGATTCCGATGACGGCTACTATGATAGCAGCTCAAAGAGTGATTCAATAAATACTGGAGCACCAGTTGGTAAAGACGATCCATCAATTGATGTTTCTGAAGATAAAGCAAAGAAGCCAATTCCTAAGGTACCTTCAAAATCCAGAAAGGCATTGTCTACAGCAGGTATGGAAGTTTGTGTTATCAAACCTACCTCTGTTGAGGATGCAAGAGAGATTACAGAGACACTTTTAGCAAATAGAACTGTAGTGCTTAATCTTGAGGGCCTTGATGTTGATATTGCACAGAGAATCATTGATTTTACATCAGGTTCAACCTTTGCTATATCAGGTAACCTTCAGAAGATCTCAAGATATATATTCATTATCACACCTGCTTCAGTTGATATATCTGGTGATTTCCAGAACATATTAAGCGGAACCTTTGGAGGCGGTATCTCAGAGGGACCACAGCAAATTGATTGAGAATATCAAGCTGTTGACAAAATGTTAATTAGTCAACAGCTTTCTTTTTATGCTTAAGGAGATAAGGCCATGGAAAACAGAATGACTGTAAATTACAACAACAAGCCATGTTATGACATTCTTTTTGAGAAAGATTTTGATAAGCTGGCTGATGAGATTGATAAGCTTGGATTTAAAGATAGAAAATTTGCGATCATTACAGATACTAATGTAAGTAAACTTTATGCAGAAGAAGTCAAGGTGAAACTTGAAGCTCTTTCAGCTAAGATAATTATATTTGAGATTCCTGCTGGTGAAGAAAATAAGAATCTTACTGAGATTGAAAAGATATATGAAAAGCTTATTGAAAATAAGTTTGACAGACATGATCTTATAATTGCACTTGGCGGCGGAGTTGTTGGAGATATGGCTGGCTTTACAGCAGCTACTTATCTTAGAGGAATAGCTTTCATTCAGATTCCAACAACACTTTTGGCTCAGACAGATAGTAGTATTGGTGGCAAGACCGGTGTTGATCTTAATGGTTACAAAAATATGGTGGGCGCTTTTTATATGCCGCGTCTTGTTTATATGAATATTTCAACCCTTAATTCTTTAAGTGGAAGACAGTATGCATCAGGCTTTGCTGAAGTTATGAAACATGGACTTATTAAGGATGCTTCATTTTATTCCTGGCTTATCGAGAATATGTATGAAATTGATGACAAGGACCCTGATGTTGTTCTTGAGATGGTTTACAGAAGCTGTGACATCAAAAGAGCTGTTGTTGAAAAGGACCCTACAGAAAAGGGAGACAGAGCTCTTCTTAACTTTGGTCATACACTTGGTCATGCCATTGAAAAGTCAAAGAACTTTGAACTTGCCCACGGTGAATGCGTAGCTCTTGGTTGTGTTGCAGCTGCATTTATTTCCTGGAAGAAAGAAATGATCTCTATGGATGAGTATTATGAGATCAGAGATATGTTTGTTCCATTTAACTTGCCTATTTCCGTCGAGGATATTAGTATTGACGATGTAATTGAACTTACAAAGTCAGATAAAAAAGCTGATGGAAACAAGATAAGATTTGTTCTTTTAAAGAAGATCGGAAAGGCTGTTGTCGACCTTACTGTTACTGAGGATGAGATGAGAGCGGCTTTAGACGAAATAATATATATTGAAAATAATGACTGATCTAGGAGTTTGTTATGAATAAGATGTCAAAAAAGAAAAAGATATTTTTAATCGTTGATCTCGTGTTAGTAGTTCTTTTTGTAGCACTTGATCAGCTTACCAAGCAGCTTGCATGCGAATATTTACAGGATAAGCCAGCTATAGTTATCTTCAACAATGTTCTTGAGCTTAACTTTCTTAAAAATAGCGGCGCAGCATTCGGTTTATTCCAGAATCAAAAGGTATTTTTTGTACTTGTTGCTGTTTTGATCCTTTTTATCATTGCGTATGTACTTTTCAGAATGCCTGATGACAAGAAATATGATATTATGCATATTCTTCTGGTTCTGATAGCAAGTGGTGCTGCTGGAAATATGATAGACAGAGTAAGACAGGATTATGTTGTAGACTTCATCTATTTTGTTATCATCAATTTCCCAATCTTTAATGTGGCTGATATTTACGTGACAGTAGCAACCTTTTTATTTATCATTCTTTTCCTTTTCTATTACAAGGAAAATGATTTTAACTTCTTAAGCTTCAAGCAGCAAAAGAAATTCAGGGAAATTAAATAATGGATAATGACAATAATCTTTTTGAGTATTATGTAACAGATGAATATGACGGATACAGGATCGATAAGCTTATCAGCGAGCTGATCGATTCTTTTTCTCGTACATATATCAAAAAGATAATTGATGATAAAAAAGTATCCTGCAATGACAAGATCGTTAAGGCCAGTTTCGTTGTGTCTGAAAATGATCATATTAAGATGGAGATTCCTCCTGTTGAAGTTCCAGAGATCTTACCTCAGGATATTCCACTTGATATTTTGTATGAGGATAGTGACGTTCTTGTTGTGAATAAGCCAAAAGATATGGTTGTTCACCCTGCAGCTGGTCATTACAAGGACACTTTAGTTAATGCAGTGATGTATCACTGTAAGGATAATCTGTCTGGAATCAATGGCGTTTTAAGACCAGGAATAGTTCATAGGATTGATAAGGATACAACTGGTTCAGTTATTATCTGTAAAAATGATAACGCTCATCAAAAGATTGCTGAGCAGCTTAAAGAACATTCTATTAACAGGGTTTATCATGCTATCTGTTACGGTATCATCAAAGAAGATGAAGGAACTATCAGTACACTTATTGGCAGGAGTCCTAATGATAGAAAGAAAATGGCAGTTGTTCAAAGTGGTGGTAAGGAAGCGGTTACTCATTTTCGCGTTTTAAAGCGATTTGAGGAGGATTCTTTTACCTATATAGAATGTAAACTGGAAACAGGTAGAACCCACCAGATTCGCGTTCATATGGCTCATATTGGACATCCTCTTTTAGGTGATGAAGTTTATTCTTCTAGAAAAAGTAAATTTAAGACAAATGGTCAATGTTTGCATGCAAAAATATTAGGTTTTGTACATCCTACAACTAATGAGTATATTGAGACAAATGCACCTCTTCCAGAGTACTTTTCACATTTGCTTGATGTTCTCAAATAGAGTAAAATAAAAGAAAAAGGGGGAAGGAGTATTTATGAATACTATAATCACTATTGGAAGACAATTTGGATCAGGCGGAAGAGAAATAGGGGAAATGGTAGCAAATCACTTTGGAATAAAGTGTTATGATAAAGAGCTTCTTTCACGTGCAGCTAAGGAAAGTGGTTTTTGTGAAGAGATGATCCAGAACCACGATGAAAGACCTACAAATTCATTTCTTTATAACCTGGTAATGGATACATATTCTTTTGGCTATAATTCATCTAGTTTTGTAGATATGCCTATCAGTCATAAGGTATTTCTTGCACAGTTTGATACAGTAAAGAAGATTGCTGAGGAAGGCCCTTGCGTTATCGTAGGAAGATGTGCAGATTATGCTCTTAGCGAATTTCCAAATGTATTAAATCTTTTTATCTGTGCTGATGAAGAGTCCAAGATTAAGAGAATCAGAGAGAGATTTGATGATATTACTTCTGATGATAAGGCCAGAGAAATGATGAATAAGAAAGATAAGCAGCGTCAGAGCTATTATAACTACTATTCATCCAAGAAATGGGGAAGAGCTGATAGCTATGATCTTTGTATCAATTCCAGTATTCTTGGCATAGACGGTACAGTTAAGTTTATCACTCAGTATATTGAAGATTTTGAGCAGGCTAGAAAGGCTTGAGTTAATAGAATAATTAAATGATTTAAATAAACTTTCAAGATAGGTTTTTCTGTTTTGAAAGTTTATTTTTGTTTGGAATATTGTTTATTCTTTTTTAATTGTTATTCATTAATTTGGATGATATGCTGACTTTGTAATGGATAAAACAATAGGAAAAGTGTGCAATTGTAATAATATAGTTTGATCACAGAATGGAATCTGTGCATGATCTTTCAAGGAGGAAAGCCATGAATACTAATATCAGTAATTCAATTAGTAAGTATCTTCAAAACAGTAACATTGGCAAAAATCTTACCGTAAAAGGTAAGGCTAAATCAGAAGCAAAAGATATAGGCTCAAAAAAGGATGTAAAAAACACTGTTTTTGGTACTGGTGTAGGTAGTAGCGCATCTGTTGAGTTCTCTCCAGAAGTTGAGATGTTTGGCAAGGTTGTCGATATGCTGCAAAAGAAATACGAAAATGCAGACATATTTGTTGCAGGGCCTGATGACGATCTATCTCAGATAGGTGGAGATCTTGAGTACAGTATCATTTTATCTGAAGATGAGATGAAGCTTTTAGCATCTGACGATGAGAAGGATAAAAAGGCTAAGGATAAGCTTCTCAAAAATATTGATGATGCTATGAATAAGATCAGCGATCTTAGTAAGAAGATAGAAGAGAACACTGGTGATGACGATGAAATTTCCAATTTTGGTATCAGTATTGGAAAAGATGGAAAGGTAAATTTCTTTGCCGATATAAATGGTCAGTCATTTAAAAATACATCAGTCGATTCACTACTTAAATCTATTGTAAGTTCTAAGGCATAATCTGTAATAAAACGTAAGCCTGTAGGAATAGAATTTCCTACAGGCTTTATTATGTTCTTATTATTATCTTAAACCTTGAAGTAATGATCTTGAATCCTTCATTGCCGTATCTGAAGCTTTTGCATATATATTTGTTGTCTGTATGCTTTTATGATTCATTTTCTTTTTTAACAATAAGATATTGTTGTTACTTGCTGCATAAAAGCTCATAGCAAAGCTGGAACGAAGCTTGTGTGGGGAAATTATCCTGGCTTTTTCTGGAAGGCAAACAGATACATATTTTTTTACCAATATTTCTACAGCTCTTACGCCTAGTCTATTACCGGTAGAAGTAGTAAAAGCAGGGAATTTTAGGTTATTTATGCCGTATTTGGCCTTTTGTGATGAGAAGTATATGTCCAGATAATCCCTGCATTCATCACTAAAATAGACAATTTGAGTATCGCCACCTTTTCTGGTAACAACAACGCTGCAATCATCAAGGTTGTAGTCGATAATATCAGTATCAAGCATCTCAGATACACGAAGTCCAGTATCTAATAATAAGAGAAACATTGCTGAATCTCGATCTGCATAGATATAGTGTACCTTGGCAACGGATTCGTGCAATTTGGTTCCGTGCCTAACAGTATCTAAGAGTATTCTTTGCTCATCATTTGTTAAATAAATAACATCCTTTTCAGGAATTTTAATTGTCTTTGTAGCGGCAATTGGGTTACGAGGCATTTTACCTGTAGCTACGAAAAAGCCATACATACTTGATAATGAAGCACGTTTTCTTTTAACTGTAGATTCCTTATGATTACCTGAAAGCGTTGTCAGGAACCTGTTAATATCAAGAATCTCTACAGAAGCTACATCATCAATAGTGAGTCCCTTTATGGATTTTTCGCTGTACTGAGGAAGGAAATTTATAAGATATTCTAAGTAGATCTTAATGTCACGACAATATTCAAGTTTAGTGGCATAATTTTCAACACGACCAAAGTTGTAAATGAAGTCGCTGACAAAATCAGGCATTTCATTTAAGAGTGCGTTTATCTTGTCGGAATAGTTTATCCTGTTTGTTGGCATATTAGATTCCCCCAAAAATAAAATAGACCTTGAGGCGCTGATAAAGCCAAAATTTTGGCCTTATTTTGCCTAGGTCTATTATATCACAGTTTCATTTTTTCGTAAAACTAGAATTTTGCGAAAAAGTTTATTACTATCCCCAAATGTTTATTTGTATAGATTTAGCTTGTGTAGGTATCATAGATGTCAACATGATCATATATACATCTCCAGGTGCTCCAAGCATCTGCAGTTACGCATATATAATGTGAACCGTCATTTGAAATCTGATAACTTGCTCCGCAGCAACCTGATTCGTTTACAAATCCTGTTTTAGCGCCAACAACATCACCATGAGTATCTTTATCCTCAATACGTCTAAGGAACCAGTTTGAAATTGTTATTCCTTCTGGATGTTCTGAGGTTGGTGAAGTCGTGTAGGTTCTTGCATTTAATACTTCATGGCAAAGCTCGTTCTCTTCTGCTGCTTTGAGGATCATAGCCATATCAAGCAGTGTGCAGTAATGGTCTTTGTCGTATATTCCAATACAATTTGTAAAATGAGCTGTTGAAGAAATGCCTAGTTCATCGAGTTTTTCATTCATCAGCTTAACAAATTCTTCCTGAGAGCCTGAAACATATTCTGCAAGGCACATTGCAGCATCTGCGCCAGAAGGAAGTATTGTTCCATACATTAAGTCTCTTATGGTCTGAACATCTCCAACCTTAAGGCCTACAGCACTACAATCTTTGCTGAAAATATAATTGCCGATTTCCTGAGTCATAGTAAAGGTATCGTCAAGATTTTCTATATGTTCAGCCGCAACTAAAAGAGTTAATATCTTAGTCATTGAAGCTGGATTTATTCGTACATTGCCGTCTTTTTGTGCAATTACTTTTCCAGAATCAAGATCTACTAATACACCATAGGAACTCTGAACATTATCACTTGTAATAAGCTTGGTGTTGTCATCGATGGTCACTTCATAACCACTAAAGAATGAAGCTGAATCTTCAGATGTCTTGAGATATGGATTATCCTTTTCTATCACTACATCTTCAACTATCGTATCGACAATCGTAAGCTCTGCTGTTGCTGAATCTGTAGCTGTTTCTACAACTTCTTGTGTATTCGCATTATGAATAGACTTATGTATTAATGTAACTGCAAGGCAGATGACAGCTACAATGCAAGCCACAAGTAATGATAAATGAAGTATTATCTCGAATTTTCTTCTATTTTTATACTGCTGCGCAGTAAGACGCTGACCGTCTTTAGTTCTATAATTAGCTTTTCTATAATTACTCAAAGTAAAATCCCACCCAACAAAAGAATATAACAAGAAAATCTTAACATCTCTGACATATTTAGTTCAATGTAAAAAAGAAACAAAAAAGCCCTGATTTTTTTTACATATAGAGTAGAAAAAATCAGAGCCTTACTGCCTTTACGCTAAATCATATGTTTTTTTGAAGATGTTTTTTTCAATAATAAAAATATTATTTGGATCGTCTATGCTTGCAGCTATATAATCGCCTTTTAATCCAAGCATATATTTCTCATTGTCCCATGTAGTAAATAACTTGGTAGTCTTTGTAAGCTTTTTAGCATAGATATTGATCTCGCCATTTGAAATATATGGCTTAACTTCTGTGATAATATGATAGGTTTTACCTGTATCTGCATTTTTGATTATTGGTGAGTAATCTGTTGTGATCTTAAAATGTTTTCTGGTCTTAATATAGTTCTTTTTGAAAATATCTTCAGAAATACCGTATATTTCACCTGCTTCTGTAACAATAAATAAAGTGTTCTTCTTTATTTCTATGTTTTTGTCGCCGGATATTGTTCTGATGATAGCCATATTACCAGCTGGAATGTATTTCTTTGGATCTATAACGCCCACAACAAAGGGATTTGCTTTGTAGCGCTTCATT
This sequence comes from Butyrivibrio hungatei, assembly GCF_001858005.1. Lineage (NCBI taxonomy): Bacteria > Bacillati > Bacillota > Clostridia > Lachnospirales > Lachnospiraceae > Butyrivibrio > Butyrivibrio hungatei. The sequence goes on from NZ_CP017831.1 coordinate 1,544,424, forward strand.
TTACTTGTATCTATTTTGGTTTTCTTGGCATATATAATATCGCTATTTTCAAAATAGTCATTTAATCTTTGTTTCAGGATATTGGAAATTGAGAATTTAGCTGATTGATCATCAATTTCTACATATTCAGGATAAATCTGCTTGATCAGATCATTTTTAAGAAGACCGCCGGCTTTTTCTATATGTCCACCTCCGGAACCAATCTTGTCCGAAATGAACATTGCTAGTTCATTTGCCTTTGTTTCCTTAGAACAGCTTCTGATTGAAAACTTAACGCCAAATGAAAGGATGCTATAAACAAGGCATACATCAACAGTGTCAATAGCAATGATAAAGTCTCCAATTAAACCTAGAATATTAGGATCGCAGGCTTCTGTCTTGAGGACAGCGTATCTGTTATCTGGATGATAATCAATGCCGAGCATTGCTACTCCTGCTACTTTTGCTTCTCTTAAAGTTAAGTTCATGTTTTTTAGCTTTAATATAAGAGATTTATCATAGTCTAGAAATTCGATCATATCTCTATCTAGAGGATGTGATATCTCTGAAAAAGAGTTTGTATCACAATAAAGACCATAATATAGCGCAGTTGAAATCTTTTTATCAAAGAAATCAATCAAATCTTCTAGCATTAAAAGGTTCCAGATTACTGTACAGCAACTACCAAGATTGCTTCGCACTTCATTTTGTTTTGGAAGTTTGGTTGAAACCTGGTGATGATCTATAACTGCTATTTCTTTGGCATCAAAACGCTGAACATTACCTTCTCCGTATTGGCAGTCAGTCATCAGAAGAAGGTCAGGTTTAGACTTGAGCTTAGTTACATATTCTATAGGGATGTGTAATTTATTGATAAGATATACAAGATTACTCTTTGTAACTTCAAAATTTCCGGAATAGATAAATCTTACATTTTTGGAAAAGAAAGAAAAATAGCGATACAACACATATCCAGAACAAAGAGCATCTGCATCTGGATTGTCGTGACATTGAATTACTATAGAGTCATAGCTAAGTAAACTTGAAAGTTTCATGAAATATCTCCCTATCAACGATTATTATATCATCAATAGGGAGAATCTTATTGGGATTTATTTAAATTCTTTTGAAAAATATGGGATTATCAGAGATTCGCCAGCCTTTACCTGATCAGCATCACTGATGGAATTGATGCTTAGAATCTCATTGATATAAGAATTCATATCTGAATATTTGCCACTATTATAGTTGTTGCTGGCAATGTCCCATAATGTATCACCGGAATAAACTGTAACAGTCTTGTAGTATTTGTATTCTGGCTCAAATGTATCAGATTGTGCATCTGTCAGGACTGATAATTTGAAGAACATCATTACAAATAAAAGAATTGATACGACTAAAGATAAAAGAATATATTGTCTACGAACTATTCTCTGTCTCTTTATCTTGTTCTGTCTAATTCTGATCTCACTTGGATCAAAATATCTAGGATTATTGTAAAGTCTTGCTGCTAACATTGCATCACTCATATCATCACCTCATTCAAAATCGAACATCTGTTACGAACAACCGTTCTGATATCATAATACAGAACAAACATTTGTTTGTCAACAAAAATCGAACATATTTTCCGAACAAATATTTGCTTTTTGGATTTGCATTTGTTATACTTAACACAGATATTGATAAAAGGAGGGGTTGTATGGAAAAAGGCAACATTTCAAAAAAGCAACAAGAAATTCTTGATTACATCAAAGAACAGACATTATCAAGAGGTTTCCCACCTTCTGTTAGAGATATATGTGCTGCAGTTAATCTTAAATCTACTTCTTCTGTTCATTCTCATTTAGCTACTCTTGAAAAGAACGGATATATTAGAAGGGATCCTACAAAGCCTCGTGCCATTGAAGTTTGTGATGATGGCTTCAATATGGTGAGAACTGAGATCGTAAGCTTGCCTGTTGTTGGTCAGGTCGCAGCTGGAATGCCTATTCTTGCTGAGGAGAACATTGATTCATATATTCCTATTCCTGCTAGTATGTGCCCTAAGGGATCGGATGCTTTCATTTTAAATGTTAAAGGCGATTCAATGATCAATGCTGGAATCTATAGTGGAGACAAGCTTTTTGTTCAGGTTTGTGATACTGCTAAAAATGGGGATCAGGTAGTTGCTCTGATTGATGATTCAGCAACTGTTAAGACTTTTTATAAAGAGCAGGGCCATATCCGACTTCAGCCAGAAAATGATTCTATGGACCCAATAATCGTAGATGATTGCAAGATACTTGGCAAAGTGTTTGGTGTCATGAGATTTTATCGCTGATTAACTAAAAAAGAGCTACTTACTTTTTAGTAAGTAGCTCTTATTTTTACTTGAGTTCGTTTGTATCTACAAGTTTTCCGTCTCTCCAGATTCTTTCAAGATCATAAAACAATCTGTTTTCATTATCAAATACATGTACAATAATATCTCCAAAATCAAGGAGAACCCAATTTCCGGCGTCATATCCTTCAACATCTTTTGTCATGAACCCCTGTCTTCCAAGAACTTCCTGCACATTATCTGCAAGAGCTTGCACTTGATTGATATTAGTTCCGCTTGCAATAACAAAATAGTCTGCAAGAGTAGAAATTTCGCTGATGTCGATTACGTGAACATCCTCTCCTTTTCTATCTTCTAATGCATCAACAGCCATAGCTGCCATTTTTTTTGAAACACTTAAGTCTGCCATATTCACCTCAAATTTGATAGTATTTTTTGTAAAAATGATACGCATTCATAGTCGCATCATCGCATTCTTTGCCAATAGTGTTAAGATATACAACTGAATCATGAAGAATATGTGCTAGGCACCTATCGAGATCAGTAAATGCTTCTTTTCTGATTTCGTCCATACCCTCAAGAGGCTTCCTATTTGGCTCGATAAAATCTGCTATATAGACGATTTTTTCAAGAAGTGACATATCTTCTTTTCCGGTAGTATGCCATCTGATAGCATTTAATATTTCTGTATCATATACATCATATTTGGTACGAGCTAAGTACATTCCAACTTTAGCATGAAGTAAGGAATGATTTTTCTTCTCAACTTCTGATACTTCTATATGATTTTTTTCACATATATTTAGCTGTTCTTCATGAGACATACATTTTGCGCAGTCATGAAGCATTCCGGCAACTAATGCTTTTTCTACATTGGCACCATGTACCATTGCCATGCTTGCAGCTGTATAAGCTACGCCAAGAGTATGATCAAACCTATCTGGCTTAAGTTCTTTAGCCAGTTCTTTTCTGAGCTTTTGTGATATTTCCAATGTCTTCATTTGTATAAGCCCTTTATACACAAAAATTCAACTACTTCATCAGGAAGCATATATCTTACGGATCTTCCTGAACGAATGCGCTGACGTATCTCAGTTGCAGAAATATCAATTCTGTTAAATTTCAGAAGTCTGATATCTGCATTGTAGATCTTTTTAAGTTCATTTCTCTTTTTATCTAGAGCAGCAAGATCATCATCTTCTCTTACAGCAGCAAGTATTGTGCAAGAAGTCAAAAGATCTTTTGCTCTATACCATGTGTCTATTCCAATGATTGAGTCTCCGCCAAGAATAAGGTAAAGCTCATCTCCTGGATACATGACTTTTAATTCCTGAATGGTATTGTATGTATATGTTCCTTCAGGTTTATCAATTTCTATTCTGGAGCATGTAAAATATGGGTTATCACTTATGGCCATCTTGACCATCTGATAACGAACATCTCCTGGAGTGATCTCCGTTCTGTTAGGGAGATGAGCTAGATTATTGGGAATAAAAATGACTCTGTCGAGATTAAATTGTTCTCTGGCAGATTCACCTAGTAGTAAATGAGCATTATGAATAGGATCAAAAGTACCACCTAATATTCCGATTCTCCTATGTTCCATATAATAACCTCCATTTATTTAATGATAAGATTATTTTTCTTTTTTTGCCTTTGGAAGAATTATCTTTGGTTCATCTTTGAAAGGCTTGTATAATACAAACTTTCTGCCAATTACCTGGACAAGCTCTGAACGTGTCCTTTCAGATACCTTAATAGCTGCGTTTGTAACATCCTCTGTGCAGTTCTTGAGAACTGTTATCTTTACAAGCTCATGAGTATTGAAGGTTTCAGAGATTGCTTCAATTATTTCTGGTGTAACTGTTGCCTTACCAATCTGAAATACTGGTTCTAATTCAGATGCAAGACTCTTTAAATATGCGCGTTGCTTACTAGTTAAAGTCATTCGTTTGTTTCCTCTTCATCATCATATACAGGCTGAGTGTCTGCATTTCTATAATATTCGAAACTATAGCCATACATTCTAACTGTATCACCTTCTCCAATATGGAGCTTTTCAAGTTCATCGAGAATACCATTATCAGCAAGGAATTTCTGGAAGAATGCAAATCCTTTTTCTGATTCAAGATTAGTGTATCCAAGCATCTTCTCAATCTTAGGACCTTCAATAACGTACTCTGATGTTTCATCATCGTAAAATACTGAATAAGCTTCGTCATTTTCACGAGCCATTGTTTCAGGGAAGAATTCCTGCTCAAATACTACCTTCTGTTCTGGCATTTCAGAAAGGGTCCTACTTACATAGTATAACAGTTCCTGTATGCCTTTTCCAGTAAGGGTAGATGTGGCAAATACTTTAACGCCCAAAGGTTCGTACTTGTCCTTTATCTTCTGGATCATCTCATCATTTTCACCATCAGGAAGCATATCTATCTTGTTTGCTGCAATTACCTGAGGCTTCTTTGAAATATCAGCATTATAATTCTTTAATTCTTCGTTGATTGCTTCAATATCTTCTATTGGATCTCTACCTTCTGTAGAAGCTGCATCAACTACATGGATCATCATCCTGGTTCTTTCTACATGCCTTAAGAATTCATGTCCAAGTCCAGCACCTTCTGAAGCACCTTCAATAAGTCCTGGAATATCAGCAACTACAAATCCTCTTGCATCTGCAAGATCAACAACTCCAAGCATTGGAGAAAGTGTTGTGAAATGGTAATTTGCAATCTTTGGCTTAGCATTAGAAACCTTTGATAAAAAGGTAGATTTACCAACATTTGGAAATCCAACAAGTCCGACATCAGCAATCACCTTAAGTTCAAGCATGACTTCAAGACTGATAGCTGGCTGGCCAGGCTGAGCATATTTAGGAGCCTGCATTGTAGATGTAGCATAATGCATATTTCCATTTCCGCCCTTACCGCCTTTTAAAATAACAGCTTCCCTGTTATCACCACTCATATCAGCAATAACTTTGCCTGAATTAGCTTCTTTTATGACTGTTCCTTCAGGAACCTTTATATAAAGATCAGCTCCATTTTTTCCATGGCAGCGTCTCTTATTTCCATCTTCACCGTTTTCAGCTTTATATTTACCACCGTAGTGAAAGTCTGAAAGAGTATTGATTCCTTCATCCACTACAAAAATAACGTCGCCGCCTTTACCACCGTCGCCGCCGTCTGGGCCACCGTTTGGTACATACTTTTCTCTTCTAAAAGAGATATGTCCATCTCCGCCCTTACCACTTTGTATAAAAATTTTCGCCTTATCAACAAAAACTGGCATGATCACACCTCAAGTTTCGTTTAAAAAAGGCTCCAAACATTATGTGTTTGAAGCCCGTTTTTGCAATAATTACTTATTCTCTACAGGATGAACGCTAGCCTGCTTTTTATCTCTGCCCTTACGCTCAAATCTAAGAACACCATCAACAAGTGCGTATAATGTATCATCTTTACCGATGCCTACATTTACACCAGGATGAATGTGTGTTCCACGCTGTCTGTATAAAATATTACCGGCCTTTACGAATTGTCCGTCAGCTCTTTTTGCTCCAAGTCTCTTTGACTCTGAGTCTCTACCGTTCTTAGTAGATCCTACACCCTTCTTGTGAGCAAAAAATTGAAGGTTCATATTCATCATGACTTATTCCCTCCTAAATTTAATGTTCAAAAACTTCTTACCATATTGCTGGAATATACTGCTTACTCCTAATTCAAAAGATTTAAGAAGCAGATCTGAATCAGAACCTGGTTCATTTCTAAACTTCAATCTGATAATACCTTTATCTTCATCTTGTTCAAGATCAATCTCATCGTCAGTAAACTTTTCAATGGAATTGATCAGGTTAATGGTCAAAACTGAAACTGCAGCACAAACGATATCCTCGCCATACTCAGCAAATCCTGCATGCCCATTACATTCAATACATTTATATGTATCATTAGATGATTTTGTAATAGTTATAGTAGTCATTTATATTCCGTTTGTTAATAATTACATTGAGATCTTGTCAATCTTAACGAGAGTGAATGGCTGTCTGTGACCGTTCTTCTTATGATAGCCAGTCTTTCTCTTGTACTTGTAAACAACAACCTTCTTAGCACGACCCTGCTCAACAACTGTAGCAGAAACCTTTGCTCCGCTAACGTCACCAGCAACCTTAAGTGCCTTGTCATCATTTACTGCGATAACATTATCGAATGTTACCTTTTTTCCAGGCTCAACATCAAGCTTCTCAACTTTGATTTCATCGCCCTCGGAAACTTTGTACTGCTTACCACCAGTTACAATAATTGCGTACATAAGTTACCTCCTTCTTCATAAAAACTCGCTAACTTTGGCGGGGATAAACCCACTTATGCCTAGTTATGCGGCATACCATGATATATTAACACTGATGTTTACTGTTGTCAACACTATTTTCAACATCTTCTAATATTTCTTTTAATGTTTTATCGTTTTTATTTCTTGTTAATTCCATTATTCCAAGGCCTGTAATATCGATGAATGCAGTATGTACCTGTTCAAGTCTTGCCAAACTTACAACCTTTGATATTAGGGTCTCGTTCTTATCTTTTTCTTTCATATTGATGAAATCTATAAGGATCATTCCTGTGAGATTTCTCAATCGTATCTGCCTTATTATCTCTTCAGCAGCTTCTAAGTTTACCTTTTCTATAATATTGTTTTTACCGTTAATAGCCTTACCAGTATTAACATCGATAGCATTAAAGCTTTCAAGCTGCTCAATTATCAGATAAGCTCCGCTTTTAAGCCAGACCTTCTTTTGCCTTAGTTCATCAATTTTGGATCTAATGCCATGAATGCCGCTATCTTCTATAACTTTATATTCCGTAATATTTCTTGATCTTAAAAAAGCTTTTGTATTATCTATGTTTGATTCTAGGGAATCTTTGTTGTTTGAGGAATCTAGTAGTGTCCCGCAGGTTCTAGTATTTCCTTCTTTGAGTATATCCTGAATCTTTATCAGATTGACCTTGGCATCATTTAAGACCTCTTCTTTTATATGGGCTTCATCTAGATCACATGCTGAGGTTCTAATAATAAGACCAGCGTCACCTATCATATTCATTGAATCTACAAGTTCATTAAATGAGTCGCGTACATTCTCTACTATTTTCTTTCTGACTACATCATTAAGTTTGAGAGATGCTCCAACGCCTTTTTTACCAAGAGTAACAGCAGTGTACTTACCTGAAACCGAGATATTTGTTGTAAATTTAGGCTTTTTGGTCTTAACAGGTTCAGCACTCATCTGTACCACGACCATATCGCCGCATTTTAAAGAGCTTCCTTCGAGCTTTCTATTAAGGACGCAGTCTTCATTTATTCCTTTTAAAGACAGATAACCAATCTCATCTTCGTGGTACTTAATAAATGCAGCATCAATATTTTTTACAATATGATCTACTCGTCCTACATAGATATTATTAAGTTTACTTTCTCTCACAAATGACAAATACTCCAGTTTGCCATCTATAAAAGCTGTAACCACTGGAGTATTCATATATTTTGAGATTATTATCTCAGCCATTTAAATAAAACCTTTCATTCATATCATTTGTTATAAATGGCTCAATGTAGCGTCTGTCGCCATTATCAACAAGTTTGTAGATATCAACTCTGTGAATATTTAAAGATGAAGTGCTAAATTCCTTACCAATGCTTTCAAAGAAAGCACCAAATAAAAGTGTAGGTTTTAGTGTTTCTAAGCTACTCATGCTAAGAAGAAAAGTTCCTGTTTGCTCTTTTTCATCAAACTCATGAGCAAAGATCATAGGCTTCATATCGATCTCTTTCATGCCACTTTTTGTCTTTTTCATGGCAGGAAGCTTATCACCACTTAGATACTTTTCCATTTCGGCGATCCAATCAAAATCAGGCTTGGAATTTGGCCTAAAGGATAATACATATTTAGCGGCATAGGTATCAGTCATAGCCTTAGCTGAATGCTCGTTAAGCTCTTCTACAGCGAGGATTTTGATTCCTTCGTTCATAACAGAGTTAAGTCTATTCATAACATCTGTTGTTGAAACCATTGAATTAACAGTCATATCAAGGTATTCGCCATCACTTGTAGCGCCAACACTAAGTGGCTGTGCAAAAGAAAGAAGCTGATGAGGGCTAAAGCCTTCAGAATACTTGATATCTACTTCAGCTCTTCTTATGGCCTTTTGGAAATACCTCATTATATCAAGGTGACCAACAAATTTGATAGGACCGGTCTTTGAAAATTTAAGTCTTAATTTATGCATTTGTTCTGCCCTCCTTACATACACCTACTCCGTAAGAAGCAGCTCCGCAGCCAAGACAAGACTGTCTGCAGTTAAAAGATTTATTTCCAGCTAAAGCATTCTTCCATTCGCGAAGGAGGAATTCTTTGGTTACACCACAATTTAAGATATCCCAAGGGAAAATCTCATCATCTTTTCTTTCTCTTGTTGTATAGAAGAATGGATCAACGCCGCATTCCTCAAAGGCTTCCATCCAAGTATCAAACTTGAAGTATTCACCCCAGGCATCAAATATGCAGCCTTTTTCATATGCTTTAAGAATAACTTTGCAAAGTTTTCTGTCTCCTCTTGCAAGAACGCCTTCCATCATACTAGCGTCAGCTTCATGCCAGTTATACTTTATGTGTTTCTGATTGAGCTGTGACATAATACCTTTTCTAGTCTTGTTTGCCTTATCAAGGAATTCTTCTTTTGTGTTCATTCTAGCCCATTGGAAAGGAGTGAATGGCTTTGGAACAAAGAATGAAGTACTTGCAACAATATCAATTGTTCTTCCGTTTCTCTTTTCCTTTGGCACGGTTTCAAAGTATTCTACAGCTACTTTATTGGCTATATCACCGATGCCGTAGATATCTTCATCGGTTTCTGTAGGAAGTCCAAGCATAAAGTAAAGCTTAACTTTATTCCAACCGCCCAAGAATGCCTCATGTGAACCTCTTAAGATATCTTCCTCAGTAAGTCCCTTATTTATTACGTTTCTCATTCTCTGAGTACCAGCTTCAGGGGCAAAGGTCAAGCTACTCTTTTTAACATCCTGAACTTTACTCATAACATCAAGAGAGAAAGCATCGATTCTAAGTGATGGTAAAGAAATGTTTACTTTCTTTTCACTACAGTTCTTGATGAGGAAATCAATAAGTTCAGGAAGCTTTGAATAATCACTCGAACTTAAGGAACTAAGTGATATTTCTTCATAACCTGTGTTTTTTAATGCTTCGAGAGCTAGTTCTTTTAGATGCTCAACATCTTTTTCTCTTAAAGGTTTATAAAGCTGCCCAGCCTGGCAAAATCTACATCCACGGATGCACCCTCTCATAATCTCAAGTACCACTCTGTCCTGAGTAATCTTGATATAAGGAACGACCGGCTTTGTAGGATAAAAAGTCTCTGAAAGGTCAAGACACATTTCCTTTTTAATAACACTTGGAATATCATCATAGATAGGCTTCATTGAGGCTATCGTGCCATCTTCCTTATACTGTACATCATAGAATGCAGGCACATAGATACCGGAGAGCTTGGCACACTCATGAAGAAAGTCTATACGAGACATATTTTCTTTTTTGCATTTCTTGTACAGATCAAAAAGTTCTCTATACTTGGTCTCACCTTCACCTATATAGAAAATATCAAAAAAGTCTGCGATTGGCTCAGCATTATAGGTACATGGGCCACCACCAATTACAATAGGATCGTCCCATGTTCTATCCTTTGATAAAAGAGGAATCTTTGAAAGATCTAGTATCTGCAAGATGTTTGTATAGCACATCTCATACTGGATAGTAAATCCCAGGAAATCAAAACCCTTGATCGGATCCTGAGATTCAAGCGCAAAAAGAGGAATGTCCTTTTCTCTGAAGGTTTTGTCAGCGTCTACCCATGGAGAATAGACTCTTTCACACCAAACATCATCATAAGAATTAAACATTCCATACAAAATCTGAATACCAAGATGAGACATACCAATCTCGTAAACATCCGGAAAACACATTGCAAATCTGATATCAACAGCATTCTTATCTTTAGTTACGCTGTTGACTTCGTTTCCAATGTATCTTTCTGGTTTCTCAAGATCTAATAAGATCTCATCGGATAAAGCTAAATTATAATTCATACCATTTCCTTATCGTCTTGCTAGTTCACTAGTTATATCCTCCCAGCTGACATTTTTTTCAGCCATAAGGACCATCATATGATACAGGAAATCGGACATTTCGTAAACTACTTCATTGCTATTTGGATTTTTGGCTGCAATAACTATCTCTGTTGCTTCTTCGCCGACTTTTTTAAGGATCTTATCAATTCCTTTGTCAAAAAGATAATTTGTATAAGAGCCTTCCCTAGGATTAACCTTTCTGTCATTTATTACGTCAAAAACATTTTGAAGGATCTTCTGGGGATTCTTTTCGACATAATCCTTTTTAGCTATCTCATTAAAGAAGCATGAGTATTTGCCAGTGTGACAAGCAGCTCCTATCTGCTTGACCTTGGCAAGTATAGTATCAAGGTCACAGTCAGCATACAAAGATTTAACATACTGGTAATGAGAGCTTGTTTCTCCCTTTATCCAGAGCTCGTTTCGGCTTCTGCTGAAATATGTCATCTTTCCTGTTTCGAGAGTTTTATTATAAGCCTCTTCGTTCATATATGCCAGCATCAAAACTTCATCTGTTTTATAGTCCTGAACGATTACAGGAATCAGACCATCAGAGTTTTTCTTAAGTTCATCCCACTTAAAACTAGGTTTCATAGAAAAGAACTCAAGTCCAGCTTTTTTGATTGATGCCTCATAAGATGCTGCGTCATCTTTAAAATTACTAACTACTAAATTTATAGGAAGATCAAGAGTATTTTTTCCAAGATCATCCTCTTTATCAGAAAAATAAAGGAGTTCTGAAACATAAGAAGTTAATTCATCTTTGCATTCAGAAATAATTGAAACATCTGAATATAGGGCAAAAATCTTATTTGCTCCAAACTTATCGGAAACTTCAGCTAATATATCCTGATTCTTTTTATCTATATAGCTAATAGCAACCTTCTGGCAACCAGCATATAAGAGTTTTTTAACATCTTCCATGCGCTTTATATTTCCAGTACCTATTATTGATGCGTCAGAAGCGTTGCAGATATCCTTTATGATATCAAGAGCTTTCTCGTGATCTGCATCTGTCATACCTTCGGACATATCATAGACTAAAATGTCATTTACATTAAGCTCATTAAGCCTTTTTGCATATGCTAAAGGGTCATTATCAATGACATTTTTATCATTTAAGGAATTAACTACTTTGCCATTATAAAGATAAATGCATGGCAGAATTTTATATATCTTTGACATATTATAGTGCTCCTTTTGTGCTAAGTACGTCTGTGATCCTAGGATCGATGGTTGTTGCCTCATCTAAAGACTTGGCAAATGCTTTGAACATAGCTTCTATCTTGTGGTGATCATTTATTCCAGTTATGACACGAAGGTGAATGTTCATCATAGCAGAATAAGAAAGAGCATAGAAAAACTCACGCACAAGCTGAGTGTCGAAATCTCCAACCATTGGACTTGAAAATTCAGCATCCATAACAAAATATGGTCTGCCGCAGAGGTCAATAGCGCTTAAGACAAGGCTTTCATCCATAGGAAGGATCATATTGCCATAGCGCTTAATTCCTTTTTTGTCGCCTATAGCCTGCATGATTGCCTGACCAAGAACTATTCCGGTATCTTCAACTGTGTGGTGTCCGTCAACATTAAGATCGCCTTCAACGGCCACTTTTAGATCAAATAAGCCATGTTTTGCAAATCCTTCAAGCATATGATCAAAAAAACCAATACCTGTATTTATTTCGGATTTTCCAGTACCATCAATGTTAATGGAAACTGTAATTTTAGTTTCTTTCGTGTTTCTTGCAACAGTTGCAGTTCTGCTTCCCATAAATAGTGTCTCCTTTTATAAATCTTCAACATATAGCATGAAAACAAAGAACTTTAATTCATTACTTGCAATTTATAGTTAATTTAGAAAGTTAACTTGCAATAATTATACAATTTTATACAATTACAATCTTTACTTATCGGAATTAACCATAGTGGTCAATATAATAACCAATGTAATTATTTATTCAAATCGTACTGCGATTGAGTTTGCATGCGCTGTTAAGCCTTCTTCTTTTGCAAAAAGTTCTATATCATTATGAACTTTTCTTAGCGCATCTTCTGAATATGAAATAATACTTGTTTTCTTAAGGAAGTCATCAACATTTAGTGGTGAGAAAAATCTTGCCGTTCTGTTTGTGGGTAAAATATGATTTGGACCAGCATAATAATCTCCCAAAGGTTCTGATGAATACTCGCCAAGAAAAATAGCACCTGCATTTTTAATTTTGGTCATGGTCTCAAAAGGATTTTTGGTAATGATCTCAAGGTGTTCAGATGCAATTGCATTTGCTGCATCGATCATATCCTGCATATTATCAGCAATAAAGATATAGCCATAATTATCAAGAGATTTTCTAATGATATCTGCTCGAGATAATGTCTTTAAAAAGCCTTCAATCTCTTCCTTTACCTTTTTAGCTACTTCTTCAGAAGTTGTAATAAGGATTGCTGATGCAAGCTCGTCGTGCTCAGCTTGAGATAAAAGGTCAGCGGCAACATATCTAGGATTCGCTGTTTCATCTGCAATTACAAGGATCTCACTTGGGCCTGCAATTGAATCAATTGAAACATAGCCAAAACATGCCTTTTTGGCAAGGGCAACGAAGATGTTTCCAGGGCCTGTGATCTTATCAACCTTAGGAATTGATTCCGTTCCGAAAGCCATAGCTGCAATAGCCTGTGCTCCGCCTACTTTATAGACTTCAGTTACTCCTGCAATATCTGCAGCTACCAACGTTCCGGCATTGACTTTCCCATCTTTTGAAGGTGGTGTGCACATTACGATTCTTTCAACGCAGGCAACCTTTGCAGGAACTACATTCATAAGTACACTTGATGGATAAGCAGCCTTTCCGCCAGGAACATATATTCCGGATATTTCTATGGGAAGTATTCTCTGGCCTAAGATGCTTCCATTTTCATTTGTTTCTATCCAACTGTTTCTCTTTTGCTTCTCGTGAAAAACTCTGATGTTTTCAGCGCTTTTCTTCATAACTTCGATAAATTCAGGGCTAAGCTCTTTATACGCTTCTTCTATTTCACTGCGGGTTACTTTAACAGTATCTTTTGTTAAAGAGCATTTATCAAACTTCAAAGTGTAATCAAAAAGAGCAGAATCTCCATTTGCTCTTATATTGTCTATTATATCATTGACTGTTTTTTCATATTCAGAGTAACTTCCGGTATTTCTACCAAGAAGATTACCAAGTAGTTCTTTTTTAGTTTCTGTATTTAATCTAAGGGTCTGCATTTTAATCTAGATTCTCCTTCATAGCATTGATGAGTTTGCGAATTCTATCTGTTTCCATCTGCATACTAACCTGGTTTACGATCATTCTTGCAGATAATGGACAGATTTCTTCTAATACCTCTAATCCGTTTTCTCTTAGTGTAGAACCAGTCTCTACAATATCTACGATCACATCAGATAAATTGACGATAGGTCCAAGCTCTACTGAACCGTTTAATTTGATTATGTCTACAGTCTGATGCTTTTGGTTAAAGAAATAGTCTTTGGCTATATTTGGATATTTGCTGGCAACTCTTATCATCTCTCGATGCTCTAAGAGCTTTTTGGCTTCTTTTGGTCCACATACGCACATTCTGCACTTTCCAAAGCCAAGATCAAGTACTTCATATACTCTTCTGTTTTCTTCAAGGATTGTGTCAGCGCCGACTATACCAATATCAGCTGCTCCATATTCTACATATGTTGGGACGTCAGGACCTTTTGCAAGGAAGAATTTAAGACCAAGCTCTTCGTTTGTAAAGATCAGTTTTCTTGTTTTTTATCTAATATTTCATCACATTTGATACCGCACTTATTTAAAAGTTCCATTGTAGAATCTACAAGTCTTCCCTTTCCAAGTGCAAATGTAAGATATCTCATAGGGCCTCCAATTACTTTGTGCATTTAAGGACAACGTTTTGACCTTTATTTCTAAGATCATTTGCTTTACTTAGAGCATCTTTGAAAGAATCATCATTAAATTCAATGACAGTTGCCTCGCTTTCATGCTCCAGATCACAGCTCTGCCTATATAAAGCAGACATCAGATCGTCAAGTACAATTGAAAAACCAATTGCTGGTGCATCCTTACCATATTTTCCAAGAAGATTATCATATCTTCCGCCCTTAGCTATAGCATCTCCAACGCCGTAGGTATAGGCACTAAATATGACACCTGTGTAATAATTGAATTTACTTAGCATACTAAGGTCAAAAGAAATGTACTTCTCAACACCATACATTGTAAGAACCTTATAAAGCTCTTTTAATCTCTTGATAGAGCTTAGGGACCTTTCATTTGTAACCTGACTTTGAGCTTTATCTAATGCATCATCTGAGCCAATAAATTCAGATACCTTTAGGATGAGATCCTTGTATTTTTCAGGAACGCCCCTTGAAACCATGATATTCTCAGCTGCAAAGTAGTTCTTGCCTGTAATCTGTTCTCTGATATCTCGTTCAGTATCATCATCGATACCAGCTTCTTCGCATAATCCTTTGTAGTAATCAGCGTCGCCAATGCTGATCTGGAAATCTGAAAGACCTGTAGCTTTGAGGGACTCTATCAAAAGAGATATGACTTCAGCATCTGCATAGACACTGTTTTCATTCATGAACTCAATGCCGATGTTTCGGTTTTCTTTAAGCTTTCCCTGAAGACTTGATGTATTAAGATAGGCTTTACCCTGATAACAAACCCTCACTGGTTCTTTGTTTTCAAGCATTACCTTTGATGCACATCTTGCAATAGATGGAGTAAAGTCTGGTCTAAGTACAAGCGTATTTCCATCTTTATCAAAGAACTTAAATAGTTCCTTTGCATCAGAAGCATTTATCTCTTCCGCAAATACATCAAAAAATTCAAATGTAGGAGTATCTATATCCTGATATCCGTAACTCTTTATTACTCTATGGATCTTGTCGCGGACAATATTTCTGTCGCTGCACTCTCTTCCATAGATATCTCTAACACCATCAGGTGTATGCAATAAGACCTTGTTCATATCAACCTCACTTTAATGTGGTACAGTGCTAATTGGGTATCATATTAAAGAGTTTAACATTCGAATCATCCAATGTCAAACCAAAGTTTCTCTGTCATCCAAATCTTTTTGTATTGATTCTAAGTAGGGAACAAGAATACCATTAAGGCTCTTTGACGATATTATGTATGATGGATCGAGCTCATCATGTCTAAAGCTCTTTCTTCCGCCATTTTCTGCTCTATCCCAAAACTCTTTTAGCTTTCTAAAGGGCAGATAATAAAATTCATTTAAACTTGTGAAATAAATAAGAAAAAAAGCGATACCATCCTGTTTTTCAAAGTTTTCCATGAATGTAACCTGATGAGGATGGATGTTTTCTAAAGTAAAGGTTGTAGTTGCGCATTCCTTTGCATCAAAACAAACAGGAATGCCTTGAACTACACCTATGTAATCGACTGTACTTTTTTGATCAAAATAAGCCAGAGTAATATGACGAGACTCCTTATCAATATTAATAGGAGTTATTGGAGTAGGTATCTTCTGGATAAGAGCAAGGTTCTGCTCAAGATATCTTTCATTGGTCCTATTTATGAGTTCTTCTAAAGTTGAACCTCTTAAACCTCTTGATTTCCAAGTAGGCATCTTACCCCTTTCCGAGTACTTTCTCAAAAGCAGTTGGAAGTTTTGAAATATACTCTTTTCCTGCAAGATACATAAATTCTTCAGGAAGATCATTAGGAAATTTGATCCTGTAACTATGAAGCAGCTGATAATTTAACCCTGCTATTTTATGTCCGCCGTACTTGATATCTCCAATGATAGGATGGCCTATGCTTGATAAATGCGCTCTGATCTGATGAGGCTTACCAGTTATAAGTTTAACTTCAATTACTGTCAGATTCCTATCGCTTAAATATTCAAGCGGCACATATTCTGTTTCGATATAATCTGAATCACTATTTATAGGCTCACTAGTGATCTCAACCTTATTTTTCTTTTCATCCTTGGTCAGATAACCTTTTAACATAAAGCTATCTGACAGCTTACCCTCTACTATTGTCCTATAGTATTTATCGAGGTTTCGCTCCTTTAAAAGTCTGTTCATACACCTTGCACCAGCAAGGGTCTTAGCGCATATTACCAGTCCGCTGGTGTTTCTGTCTAGTCTGTTGCAGACAGATGGTTTATAGGTTTCAAGGGACTTTTTTGTTATTGCACCTGTGTCAATAAGGTACTCTATAAGATAGTCATTTAAGCTTATATCCTTAGGCTGGGCCTTTTGGGTTAAAAGACCTGCTGGCTTAGATAAAAGAACAATATTTGAATCTTCGTATATAACCTCTACTCCAAGCTTTTTGTAGTCAAAAGATATAGTTGGCTCGAAAGCTCCTGATTCTTTACCCATAAATTTTTCTAAAGTTTCATCAGCAAAAAAAATCTTAATGGAATCTCCTAGCTTTAACTTTTCAGTGCCCTGAGCCTTTTTATCGTTCAGAGTTATATTCTTTTTTCTAAGCATTTTGTAAATAAATCCGCCAGATGCATTTGGAAGATAACCCTTAAGAAAGCTATCCAGCCGCTTATCTAACTGATTATTATCAATGATTATTTCTTTCATATAAAAACCTGTTATAAAGATATGGATAAAAGAACTCCTGCAGGAGTTTCAACTGTTCCGTTTTCCCAAGAATCCTCAATCTTTTGAGGATCAATTCCCTTATCAGCGCGAAGCTTCTCAAGCTGATCAAGTCTGTCACAAAAACTCTTAAGGTCATCAAAAATCTTTATGCTATAGCTGGAATATCCGCTGCCAGCCATCATCTTTTTGATGTGTTTTTCGCAGTCAGAAGTATCCATGTCCTTATCTGATGTATAGCAACAGATATTTTTATCAAGAACAGTTGATGCCATTACATAATAGTTCTTTTCATATGATGTGATAATGTGATCATAATGGATCAAGAGGTCTCCTTTATGAGCCTCAATTTCATCATAGTCTTCCTTTGAACAGCCTTTAGCCTTAAGGAACATTATCATATTAACGCCGCTCCATCCAGTAGGAAGGCAAAAAAGAGCTGCTAAAATGCTAAATACATTTTTTTGCGTGTGCTTTAAGATTAAACCAGTAAAAAAAAGCAATAGTACTATCGTCAGAAATATAGCAGTTCTGATAATTGCTTTTTTTCTATTGTTTTCAATATATCCAAATTCGCCTTTGTAAACTTTTTTCATAAATTCCCCTTACTCAAGAACGATATCATTGTAGTCCTCAATATAGTAGTCAGACAGGTCTTTTTTGGCATCATCGCTATGTCTTGAATAATCATCGCTGACAGCAATTACAGTCATACCTGCACTCTTACCTGCTTTGATGCCATCCACAAGATCCTCAAACACCAGACATTTTTCTGGAGCCACAGACAGTTCATTTGAAACTTCAAGATAAACGTCAGGTGCAGGCTTACCCTTTAACACTTCTGTTCCTGATTTGATACTTCCAAACATATCTTTTATGTTGTGAGATCCCAAAACCTGTTCAATAAGCTCCGTGGAATTACTAGAAGCAATTCCAAGCTTTAAGCCCTTAGCTATACATGCTTTAATAAAAGAAAATGCTCCATCCTTTAGTGGGACTTCATTAGTGTACTTATCCCAGGCCATTTTATTCCAATCATCGCCAATCTTTTCAATGGAATCTTTAATTCCAAATCTTTCTTTAAAATACTGCGCTGTTTCTATAAAACTTCTGCCACCTATATCCTGCTGTAATGTCTTAGGTGGTGTTATCCCAAAGCCTGTTAGATATTCTTGATCAATGGCTTCCCACATCCACATGGAATCAACTAATGAACCATCAAGATCAAATATTACAGCTTCATAATCATCAAGGCATAAATTAACCATATTTTATAATCCTAATTCTTTTAATTCTTTTTCGTTCAATGGTCTGTATTCAGAAGGACTTAAGCCTTCATCCAGTACAAGAGGACCAAAGGTGATTCTTTTAAGAAATTCAACCTTATTTCCAACTGCTTCAAGCATTCGCTTGACCTGATGAAATCTTCCTTCATGAATTATAAGATGAATGACAGGTCGCCCCTCACCATCTTTTTCTTGTTTTATGATCTTGGCAGGAAGCGTAAGATATGGAGTTCCATCGTCCCTGGTATCTCCAATATCGATTCCATCCTCCAATAATCTGATATCTTCATCTGAAAGTTCTTTTCTTAGATGGACTTCATAGGTCTTATCTACATGCTTCTTTGGAGAAAGAAGTTTGTGAATGAGCCCTCCATCATCAGTTAAAAGAAGTAATCCTTCAGTATCTATATCTAATCTTCCTGCAGGATTCAATCCCTTAACATTTTCATTCTTTAAAAGATCAAGAACAGTCTTGTTTTTGCCATCTGTTGTTGCAGAAACAACGCCTTGAGGCTTATAAAGCATAAAATAATGAAACTTAGAATATGTAAGGGGGATCTCATCAAAAGAGATTTCGTCGACGTTTTCATTAATATGAGTATCAGACTTCGTGACAGCTACGCCATTTACTTTACATCTTCCGTTTTTTACGTATTCTTTAATTTGTTTTCTGGTGCCAATATTATGATCACCAAGGAATTTATCTAATCTCAATTTATACTCTTTCTATCAATCATTAGTAGCCAGGAACTACAGCTGGAGCACTTTGTGTGAACAGTTCAAAGTTATTATAGGCCCTGCACACAATAATAGGATTTGTAACGCTCTTTGGAATATTCACATTAAAGGATTGTGTTTCCTGAGTTCTATCCCACATCTGAAGGTATGAGAATGTCTTTCCTCCGTCATAGCTGTAGGCAAAATAGATTATAGGGCTCTGACTATCCTTTGTAGACATTTGTACAAGTGCATTTCTTGATGATTTGTCATAAGAAATCACAGAAATATTGCAGTAATCTGGATCGGTAAGATCCTGTCTTACAGGTGCACCAGGCTTTTTAACTGATGTAAACTTATAACCTGAATAATCAATTCCAGTAGAACTAGAAGTTAATTTAAAATATTTTGCAACTGCTGTTGCATCACATACTCCAAGTTTACTTGTAAAATCAGCCTGTTTCAATAAAGGAAGATCATATCCATGGTCAAGGTAAGCATGTTCAATGATTACACAAGGAATGTTTCTTGCTACGCTTGCTCTGATGATACCGTAGTAGTCTTTTCCAGTGCTGCCAAGCTTTGATTTAACGCCTTTTTGATAAAGGCCAAGTGTAGATAGTTCACCTGATTCAATCTGGCCGAAATCGTAACCAGCCTGATAAAACGATCCAAAAGCTGAAGTCCAGACTTCTGAACCATAGAAATTATGCTCTGTAGAAGCATTGAAATGAATGCTGTAAACAAAATCTGCGTTTACACTTTTAGCAAATGCTGCTCTGTCCTCGAGAGAAATAAAGCCATCAGTAGTTCTGGTAAGATAAACAGTTACATTATCGTACTTTTCAAGCTCTGCTTTCATTGCATTAGCAACTTTTAACGTAAGATCTTTTTCAGAAAAGCCGTTGTACTGTGCGCCAAGATTTCTATCACCGGTTCCGCCATGGCCTGGATCGATAACGATCACAACAGGCTTATTTGCAGCTTCAGTTTTGATAGTAAAGCTTGGTAAAAATAGAAATGAGAATAAACTCATAATAATAGCAAAAGAAACTAAAACTTTTTTCATTTATATCCCCTTTTTCAAAATAAGCTGTCGCATAAAAGCGGCAGCTTAATGTTTTCTTAATTGATCATATCTAGATTAAGTGCTTCCTGTTCAGTGATTCCAGCCTCTTGTACAGCCTGTGGCTCTGGAGATGGCGTCTGACTTGAAGCTTCCGGCATCTTGAGATCAGCTCTGTTTGACTTGATCACTTCACTATACTGAGTAAGAGCTGAAAGAATGCTGTCATTGCTCTGGCTGATATTCTTGACCATCTCAACGCTGTGAAGCTTGATGGAATCAATAATATCATCAGTGTTCTTGCTGGTTGCATCAATTGACTGAGAAATAACATCCTCAACACCTGCAAGTAACTGATCTGTATACTGTACAGCTGAAGCTTTCATGTTATTAGCTTCGATCATAGCGTTATCAAGAATCTCTTTTGCCTGCATCGCAGCCTGAGAAACTACTTCGTTGGCCTGAGCATAGGCCTGCTGCATGATCTCATGCTCATTAATAAGCTTGTTTGTCTTGATAGTTGCCTGATCTACGATCTCTTCAGCTTTCTTTCTTGCGTCATTCAAGATAGCTTCTTTATTACTGATGATCTTCTGATACTTCTTGATCTCTTCAGGAGTTTTACTCCTAAGCTCTCTTAAAAGCTCATCAATTTCCTCTTTATTTACTATGATCTTGGTCTGAGAAAGAGGCTGAGGCTTACAATTATCGATATATGTTTCGATCTCATCAATAAGTTGTTCAATCCTGCTGGTCATTTTATTACCCCCGTAGTTTTATCTAAAACCATATTTTTTGTACAGCGCATCTGCCACAAAATCAGAAACACATGGCGAAATATCACCGTTATAGCTGGCTATTTCTTTAACAACAGAGCTACTAAGATAAGAATACTTAATGCTGGTTGTTAAAAATACAGTATCTACCATATTATGCGAAAGTTCTTTATTAGTCTGTGCTATCTGAAGTTCATATTCGAAATCAGTTATAGCACGAAGTCCCCTTATAACAATATGTATATTTTCTTTTTTGCAATAGTCTATAAGTAGACCATCAAAAGATTCTATTTCGACATTATTAAGAGCTTTTACGGACTCTCTTAACATTTTAACACGTTCATCAAGGGTAAACAATGGAGTTTTGGCGGAATTGCACATTACTGCCACAACAACCTTATCAAACATGGCTGATGCACGCTGTATCACGTCCAAATGTCCCAGTGTGACTGGATCAAAGCTACCAGGATATACTGCTACTTTCATAGACTTTCCTTTCTGTACAAAAATACATGTTTGTTAGTTTTGTACTCTTTTTCTCTTCTAACTTCAAAACCATAGTCTGAAACAAAAGAGAAATCCATGTCTACGGCACTTTCTAGAATGATCATTGTGTTCTCAGTAACATAAGACATATTTGATAATTGAGAAAGCGTTCTTTCATAAAGTCCAGCCTGATATGGAGGATCAATAAAAATGATATCTGCTTCCTTTTCATGTATATTTCTAAGAGCAATTACCACATCCTGCTTGAATACAGTAGCTACGTCTTCGAAATGAGTGGTCTTAAGGTTTTCCATTATACATTTATAGGCTTTAGCGGCATTTTCAATAAAATATGCTCTAGAAGCGCCTCTTGATAAAGCTTCAATGCCTATTCCACCGCTTCCAGCAAAAAGATCGATAAAAACAGCTCCTGGAACGTCATTCTGTATCATATTAAATAAAGTTTCTTTGATCCTGTCCTGTGTAGGTCTGGTATCATTTCCCTCAGGAGTCAAAAGACGAAGTCTTCTGGCGCTACCTGCAATTACTCTCATAATCTCACCTTTGTTCCTTTTGTATCTCTGCTTGTTACTTTTAAGTGTCCAAGATGAAGTTCTTTGTCGTTGTGTTCTATGGATTTTTCTTCCATGTCATCGAGATAATAGACATCTCTGACAAAGTCATTCTTTCCAAGTCTCATACCTCGTACACCTACAGCGGCTTTCTTTTTCTCAGGAACCTGTTCAACGTAGAATCTAAGGAAATAGCCTTCATTAGACTGCAAGATCACTGTTTTTTGAGTGTGAAGGATCTCTACGTTTACAACCTCATCGCCGTCACTTAGCTTAGTTGCAGCTACGGTTCTCTTTGAAACATCAAATTCTCCGCCATCTACTACTTTCATCATAGACATTTTAGTAGTAAATAACAACATGTAAAGGTTAAGGTCTGACTGACTTGCGGCAAGGACAATAGTTTCCTTGGAGGTATCAAAATTACTTACATTATCAATAGGTACACCCTTATCTCTCATCTTACCCTGAGGAAGATCCATAGCCTTAACAGTATGGAGATTACCAGTATTAGTAAAGAAGCATACCTTACCTGTGTTCTTCATGATAAATGAGAACTTAAACTCAGCTTCGATAGTCTCTTTGTTCTTTTCGTATGTAGTAGCATCGATAGTCTTGGCATAGCCAAACTTATCCATGATAAATGCTACATCGATCTCTTCAACAGGCTTTTCTTCATATACAGCAGTTTCTCTGTTATCGATAACAGTTTTTCTCTGTGCCTGATACTCTTTTTTGATCTTGAGTAGCTCATTTTGGATAACCATTGACATAGAGTCATGGCTCTCTAAGATATCTTCATATCTGTAGATATTAGCAACTGTCTGCTCGTGTTCTTTTACAAGGGCATCAAGTTCAAGTCCAATGAGCTTGTAGAGACGCATCTCTAAAATAGCATCTGCCTGAGCCTCTGTGAAAAGAAGCTGTGCAGCCATTGCCTGTGATTCTCTGGACTTAAAGTTAATTCCATCTGTAACGCCATTTACAAGGCAGTTCTTGGCCATGGCGCGGTCTTTTGACCCTCTAAGAACTTCGATAACAAGGTCGATCACATTACAAGCCTTAATGAGGCCTTCTTGAATCTCCTTCTTATCCTGTTCCTTTTTGAGAAGTGTTGTATATTTTCTGGTTGCTACTTCAAACTGGAAGTCAGCACAGGCACGCATGATCTCTTTTAAAGACATGGTCTCTGGCCTGCCGTTGTCAATAGCAAGCATGTTTACGCCAAATGTATCTTCAAGCTTAGTCTTCTTGTAAAGAAGGTTTGTAAAGTTCTCAATATCAGTATCTTTCTTTAGCTCAATTACGATTCTGATACCTTCTTTTGAAGACTGGTTAGAAATATCGATAATGTCATTTGTTATCTTCTTTTCAGCAAGCTCAGCCACATCAGCCATGAACTTACCAATTCCCATACCTATCATAGTATAAGGAATCTCAGTGATAACAAGATTTATGTGACCGTTTTTGCCCTTCTCAGTCTCAACCTTACCTCTGATCCTGATCTTGCCGACTCCTGTTTCATAGATTTCTCTAAGGTCATCCTTATTGATAACTATGCCGCCAGTTGGGAAATCAGGTCCTTTGATATACTTCATCAGGTCCTTGGTAGTAAGTGTATCATCCTGAATATATGCAATCTCAGCGTCAATTACTTCTGCAAGGTTATGAGGAGGTGTGCTTGTTGCCATACCTACAGCAATTCCTTCAGAACCATTGATCAAAAAGTTAGGAATCTTAACAGGAAGTACTGAAGGCTCTTTTTCTGTCTCATCAAAGTTTGGAAGGAAATCAACTACGTTCTTATCAAGATCTTCAAGGAAGTTCTCCTGAGTGATCTTGGATAATCTAGCCTCTGTATAACGCATGGCAGCGGCTCCATCACCTTCGATGTTGCCAAAGTTACCATGTCCATCAACAAGTGGAATAGCTTTCTTAAAATCCTGAGTCATTACAACAAGACAATCATAGATAGAGCTGTCACCATGAGGATGATATTTACCCATTGTATCACCGACGATTCTGGCGCTCTTTCTATAAGGTCTGTCATATCTGATGCCAAGTTCATACATATCATATAGTGTTCTACGCTGAACGGGCTTAAGACCATCTCTTATATCAGGAAGTGCACGTGCAACGATAACACTCATGGCATAATCGATGAATGATTTTTGCATTATTTCAGAATATTCTGTTCTTATAATTCTGTCTTCCATTTTATCTATCCTTTGTATTTATCAAACATCAAGCTCGGCATCTGTTGCATGCTGATGAATAAAGTCTCTTCTTGGTGGTACGTCTACGCCCATAAGAAGTTCTGTCATCTGAGAAGCCATCTTGGCATCCTCGATTTCTACTGCTCTTAACATTCTGCGTTCAGGATCAAGTGTTGTCTCCCAAAGCTGCTGAGGATCCATTTCACCAAGACCCTTATATCTCTGCAGAGTGAAATTACCCTTATGAGTGTTTCTATACTTGATAAGGGCACTGTCATCATAGAGATACTCCTCTTTGCCCTTAGAAGGCATAGCTTTATAAAGCGGAGGCATAGCAATATATACATGTCCCTGATATATAAGCTCGGGCATGAATCTATAGAACAATGTTAAAAGAAGTGTGGCAATATGCTCACCATCGACATCAGCATCGGCCATGATGATGATCTTGTCATAGCGTAGCTTGTTGATGTCGAAGTCATTACCATATCCTTCTGAGAAGCCGCATCCAAAAGCGTTGATCATGGTCTTGATTTCGGCATTTGCAAGGACTTTATCAATGCTAGCCTTTTCTACGTTAAGAATCTTACCTCTGATAGGAAGGATAGCCTGATAGTTTCTATCACGAGCCATCTTGGCACTACCACCGGCAGAATCTCCCTCTACAATAAAGATCTCGCACTTTGAAGCATCCTTACTGATGCAGTTTGCAAGCTTACCATTAGAATCAAATGAATATTTCTGTTTGGTAAGCATGTTTGTTTTAGCTTTTTCTTCTGTCTTTCTGATCTTGGCAGCTTTTTCAGCGCAACCAATTATAGCCTTTAATGTTTCAAGATTTCTGTCAAAGAATCTTGTTATCTCATCGTTAGTAATCTTGGATACGATCTTGGCTGCATCCTGGTTATCAAGCTTGGTCTTGGTCTGACCTTCAAATCTAGGATCAGGATGCTTGATGGAAACAACAGCTGTCATACCATTTCTAACATCTGTACCTGTAAAGTTATTGTCTTTATCCTTGAGAATATTAAGTTCCCTAGCATACTGGTTGATGATATTTGTAAACATTGTCTTAAAGCCAGTAAGGTGTGTACCACCTTCTGCATTATAGATATTGTTACAAAAACCAAGAACTTCCTCATGAAATTCATTTACATACTGGAAAGCTACTTCAACTTCTACGCCTTCACTTTCTCCGCTAAATGAAACAACGTCATGAACAGCCTCTTTTGACTTGTTCATATCCTTGATAAAGCCAGTGATACCATCAGGCTCATGAAATTCAACATACTCCTCAATTCCAGGTCTTTTATCCTGGAAAATGATAGTAAGTGAAGGATTAAGATATGCTGTTTCATGAAGTCTTGATTTTATATCATCTTCTTTGAAACGAGTTTTCTCAAAGATAGTATCATCAGGAAGAAAACTGATAGTAGTTCCGCAAGCCTTTGTAGTACCTACAGGATCAAGCATACCGTTATTTAGCTTGGTCGTAGGGATACCTCTTTCGTATGTATCTTCGTATATATATCCGTCTTTTCTAATCTGAACCTTCATCCAGGTAGAAAGAGCATTTACAACGGATGAACCTACACCATGAAGACCACCACTTGTCTTGTAGGCGTTATTATCAAATTTACCACCGGCGTGGAGCATAGTAAGAACAACACGCTCTGCTGTAATGCCCTTAGCGTGCATTCCTACTGGAATTCCTCGACCGTTATCTTCAATTGTAGCTGAACCATCAGCTTCTAATGTCACATGAATTTGTGTGCAGAAACCTGCGAGATGCTCATCTACAGCGTTATCAACTATTTCGTAGACAAGATGATTTAAGCCTCTTGTAGAAACGCTTCCAATGTACATACCTGGGCGCTTCCTTACAGCCTCAAGACCTTCAAGTACTGTTATGCTGGAAGCGTCATATTGTTCGTATGTAGCCATTAAGTTACCCCTTTTCAAAACTTTTTATATCAAAATTATACATGGACTTTTTTGGTGACTGTTACAGCCAAAGCGCCTGGTCCAATGTGGCAGGCAACAGAAAGAGAAAGTGGATCCATATGAATATCAAATCCAGGGAAGGCTTCCTCTAACTCTTTTTTCCAATCATTTGCAAGATCAAGGTCCTGAGTATAAGCACAAGCAATGTGGAAATCCTTGGCATCCATACCGCCAAATCTATTCTCGATATCTGCCTTTATGGCGTTGATCATGATAGTCTTTCCCTGGCTGCTTGTTCTAGCCTTGGCGAATGCATCAAGCTTCTCACCCTGAATCTGTAGAACTGGCTTAAGTCTAAGAAGTGTTCCTAAAGCTGCAGCTGCAGGAGTGATACGACCTCCTTTTTTGAGGTAATACAATGTATCAAGCATGATATAGATACTAGATTCAAACTTAGTATCCATTAGAACTTTTACAATTTCTTCAGCAGAATATCCTGCGTCAGCCATGGCCTTAGCATCCAGGGCTGACTGCCTTTGAGTTACTGATATTCTCTGGTTATCAACTACGAATACTTTGCCTTCGTACTCTTCCTGCGCGATCATGTAAGCGCTCTGGCAAGAACCAGAAAGACCGCTGCTCATTGGTATATAAATGATCTGGTCATACTCTTTTAATACCTTATCCCAAAGAGTCATAAGAGAATCAGGAGTTGGCTGGCTTGTAGATACTGATGCATCTTCGCCAAGCTTTGCATAAAACTGCTCCTGTGTTAGATTAATGTCCTCAAAAAACTCTTCATTATTTATCATGAAAGGCATTGGAACAACAAAGATTCCAAGCTCCTCAGCCTGAGACTGAGTAACACCACTATTACTATCTGTGATAATTGCTATCTTTGACATACTAAAAGTAGTCGACAAAAGGCCGACAATCCTCCCATTTTTAAACTTAAACACTAGTTCTATATTACTTTTATAAAGCCATTAAGTCAACCGGATTTACAGATTTTGTATATAGCATATCTCTAATCACACCATGTTGTGGCTTGGTTAAATCCGGATCTTCTAAAAGGATCTTATCAGCATCCATGGCAGCTGCTTTTACAAGGTCACTGTCGTGGTATATGTCGCCAACTCTGAAGTTCAAATCTCCGCTCTGTCTAACCCCAAATAGATCCCCGGGTCCTCTTTGCCTCAAGTCCTCTTCTGCAATCTTAAAGCCATCATTTGACTTATTCATGATATCAAGCCTTTGTTTTGCCTCATCTGACTCTGACGTATTAAGGAAAATGCAATAAGACTGCTCTTTTCCTCTGCCTACTCTTCCTCGAAGCTGATGAAGCTGTGAAAGGCCAAATCTCTCAGCATTTTCTATCATCATAACAGTGGCGTTTGGCACATTGATCCCGACTTCGATTACCGTTGTAGAAACCAGAACATCTATATCTTTCCTTGCAAAGGCCTCCATGATCTCATCCTTGGCAGAAGGCTTCATCCGGCCATGTAGCATTTCCACCTGAATATCAGAAGGAAGGGCCGCTCTTAGCTTATCAGTATAGTCTGTTACATTCTCAACGCCGTCAAGTTCCCCTTCTTCTACCATTGGACAGATCACATAGGCCTGCCTTCCTTTTTCTACCTGGTCCTTTATGAATTTATAAGCAGTTGGCCTATAGTCAGTACCTACCACGCAGTTCTTGATAGGAAGCCTGCCTCCAGGAAGCTCATCAATAACCGAGATATGAAGGTCTCCATATAATATGATGGCCAAAGTTCTAGGTATAGGCGTGGCACTCATTGCAAGAACATGAACATTTTCTCCCTTTCCTGCCAAGGACTCTCTTTGTCTTACACCAAATCTATGCTGCTCATCAGTTACAACAAGGGCAAGGTTCTTGTAATTAACCTTTTCCTGAATAAGAGCATTTGTTCCGATGATGCAGTTAACTTCCCCTTCACTGATCTGTCTTTGGGCTTCTTTTTTATCCTTTGCAGAAAGTGCTCCTGTTAAAAGAACTGGTTTTATGCTCTTTAAGTTATATTTTTGAATGATCTCTTTGAAGCTTTCGTAGTGCTGGGCGGCTAAAACTTCAGTAGGAGCCATTAAAGCACCCTGATAACCGTTTGCAGCAGTTGTTAAAAGAGTAAGCAGCGCAATTACAGTCTTACCAGATCCTACATCACCCTGAATAAGCCTGTTCATAACGCCTTCTCCAGAAATATCATTTTTGATATCTTCCCAGGCATTCTGCTGAGCTTTTGTGAGTTTATATGGAAGCTGTTCCAAAAGTCTATTAACTTCTGAAACTTCTATCATAGGAAAAGAATTCTTTAAATCTTCCTGTGTATTTTTTAATAGACGCAGCTTTAAGACAAATAAAAGGAATTCATCATAAGCAAGACGTCTTCTTGCATTTTCTAGATATTCTCTACTTTTGGGAAAATGAATATTATAAAGAGCCTCGGAATAACCCATGAGTTCGTATTTATCTAGTATCTCTTTTGGTAGGAACTCTTCAAAAGATCCAGCTGAAGTGAATGCACCTTTAACAGCTTTCATGACAGCAGTATTTGTAAGACCTTTAACCAAAGGATATCTAGGCTGCATGCTCCTTACGATTCCCATATATTCATCAAGCTTGTACATTTTGGGCTGATTCATAGTAAAAAAAGAACCTTTTCTTTGTACTTGGCCTCTAAATACATGAGTGGTACCTGACTTAAGAGAATTCATAAGGTAAGGTGCGTTAAAATAAGTAATCTTGATCTTACCAGTCTGATCAGCAGCATCAAAAGCAATAATAGTAAGATTTCTGACTCTTCTTTTAACTACGTTACCAATGATAGTAAGCCTTACTGTATTGACTTCACCATTTATGACATCTGAAGCATTAACTATCTCATTAAAAAGGTCATAGGTTCTGGGATAGTAGCCTATCAGATCCCCACATGTTCTGATGCCGCATTTTTCAAAAAGCTTAGCAGTCTTATCTCCAACGCCTTTTAGATTTATGATGTTTTCCTCAAGTTCTCTTTTCCCCAAATCACACCTCATAATTCAATATAGAAATAAAGCCAGGCAAAAAAGCCTGGCTGAATATTTCTAAATAATTACTCTGCTGAAAGAATGTAATAATAGATTGGCTGACCACCAAACTGAAGCTCAACGTCACATCCAGGATATTCCTTGGAAATGCGTTCTTTAAGTGCTTCTGCATCCTTCTCTTCTACATCCTCACCGTAATATACGCTGATGAGCTCGAGATCTTCATTCATCATCTTAGAAAGCATCTCAAATGCTACATCTTCGATGCCAGATCCAACTGAAAGGATACCGGAATCACCGATTCCCATGTAATCGCCCTGTCTGATCTGAACATCATCAATAACTGTATCTCTTACGGCGTAAGTAACTTCACCAGTATTAACAGTAGAAATAGCATCTGTCATTGCAGCTACGTTATCTTCTACAGGAACATCAGGAACATAGTTAATGATAGCTGTGATACCCTGAGGAACTGTCTTGGAAGGAACTACTACGATCTTCTTATCTTCATCGCCATCTTCACACATGATAGCTGCCTGATTAGCTGCAAGAATAATATTCTTGTTATTAGGAAGAACTATAACAGTGTCAGCATTGACTTTAGCTACAGCATCAAGAATATCAGCTGTGCTAGGGTTCATTGTCTGACCACCTTCAATAACATAATCTACACCAAGACCTCTGAATATATCAGCAAGTCCTGAACCTGCGCAAACAGTTACAAAACCGATTTCTTTACGTGGTTCATTGGATGCAGCTTCATCTATCATCTCAACCTTGTCTCCAAGAGGAATATCATCTCCAGGAAGATATGTAGGTGTGAGCTCTGCTGCTCCATTTATCTCTGTCTTTATCTCTGCCCATGAACCATCGTTGTTCTCATGGAAGAGCTTCTCTCTATGTTCCATTCTCATGTTGTCGATCTTCATATTAGAAAGCTGGCCATACATAAGAGCTCTCTGAATAGCAAGACCAGGATCATTAGAATGTACGTGTACTTTGCAGATCTCATCATCTGCAACCATTACGATACTGTCACCAATTGACTCAAGGAAGTTCTTGAAATCAATTTCCTGCTTAACATTAAGAGGTTTTGATAAAAGAACTATGAACTCAGTACAATAACCGAACTTGATATCTGCTTCTTCCTGTACTTCATTCTTTGTAACAGGAGTTGCTGACTCTTCATTTATTGAAAGGTCAATCTCTTTGCCGAGATAACCATCAAATGCTCCCTTTAATACCTGTACAAGTCCCTGTCCGCCTGAATCAACTACACCAGCCTGCTTAAGAACAGGAAGCATATCAGGAGTCTTTGAAAGAACCTCTTCTGCATACTTGATAACTTCTGCACAGAAGAACTCAATATCTTCAGTTCCTTCTACAGCAAGCTCATGAGCCTTCTCGCTTGCTCCCTTAGCAACTGTAAGGATGGTACCTTCCTTTGGCTTCATAACAGCCTTGTAAGCTGTCTCTACAGCCTTATCGAAAGCTTCTGCCAAAATCTGAACATTAACTTCATCATTTGTCTTAACAACCTTAGTAAATCCTCTAAGGAGCTGTGAAAGAATAACACCTGAGTTACCTCTTGCTCCACGAAGAGAACCAGATGAAATTGCTTTACAGATAGCTTCCATACTAGCACTATCATTTAATGCAGAAACCTCTTTAGCTGCAGACATGATAGTCATTGTCATGTTAGTACCAGTATCTCCAT
Organism: Butyrivibrio hungatei; assembly: GCF_001858005.1. Lineage (NCBI taxonomy): Bacteria > Bacillati > Bacillota > Clostridia > Lachnospirales > Lachnospiraceae > Butyrivibrio > Butyrivibrio hungatei. The sequence continues at coordinate 1,575,384 of NZ_CP017831.1, forward strand.
CAGGAACAGGGAAAACATTAAGCTCATTTATCCATTCCTTCTTGGCCTCAAGATTCTTGGCACCAGATAAAAACATCTTTGACAGCATCTTAGCGTCAATTACATTATTACTCAAAACAAAATTCCTCCTAGACTTGCCTAAATCGAATACTTATCAATCTATCACGCGGACACCTTCGATGTAGATATTGATCTTCTCGATTTCAAGCCCGGTAAATTCTTCTACTTTATATTTGACGTTATCAATCAAGTTGTCTGAAACAGCTGAAATGCTAACACCATAAGCAACTATAACATGGAAATCTAAAACCAGTTTATTATTGTCATCAAGAGATACATTAATACCTCTTGTCATGGAATCGATCTTAAGAAGGCTTACAAGGCCATCCTTAACGTTGACGTTAGCCATTCCGACAATTCCAAAGCACTCCATAGCAACAGCACCTGCATATTGGGCAATTACTTCATTATCAATAGAAATATTTCCCATGTGAGTGTTAACCACCGAAGTCTTCATATTTGTCCTCCTTATCAGGTAGCCATAGGACCACCTTTTTAGCATACATATAGTATTATAATAGCAGTTTCTAAAAAAATAAACCATAAATTTTGTATATTTTGCTTGCAATCCGTTTTTGTTTCTGCTAATATATCAATGTTGCGGATGTAAATCCTCAATAATATCGCTATTGATTAGATTACATGGCTTATAAGGAGGTGTCAAAATGGCTAAATGTGATATTTGTGGCAAGGGCGTTCATTTCGGAAACAACGTAAGCCATTCTCATAGAAGATCTAACAGAGTTTGGAAGTCTAACGTTCAGAACGTTACATGTAAGGTTAACGGACAGTCAAAGAGAATGCACGTTTGCACAAGCTGCCTTAGATCAAACAAAGTTGAAAGAGCTTGATAATCTTAAAAATAAAAACCACCGAGTTTTCGGTGGTTTTTTTGTACTATCTTTTTAAATCTGAAAAGCAAATAATGAAAGCTTTCCAATAATAAGTTCTCTTACTATTATACCCATCTCTTCTTTTTCATTTCCGGGAATTTTAACCAGTTGTTCTATAGTAAATACCTTTTCCTTATATCCTTTAGTATTATCTCCTCTTTTTTTATAAAGAGATGTTCTTACTCTGGCTTTTAACTGTTTTAACACCTTATAATCAAAAGAATCTTTATCTAAATAATAAAGATGGCTTTCTATTGTAGTTGATGGATCAATCTTTTCGATAAGATATTTTGAAACGATAGTCTTAAATTTAAAAGGAACCATCTCATTATTTAAGAGCTCATTATAATCATAACGAGCTCCAAAATAATATCTTTCAAGATCCTGCATATAGTATTTGAAATCGTCTTCATTCACAATATTGTTCATGTCAGTTTTTCTTTTTTTCTCCGCTATCAAGATCTTCTATATTATCACCGCTAAATTTAATGGCGGATCTTATTTTATCTTCATCCCAGCCTGTTTCCTGCATAAGTTCAGCTACAGTAACTTTTCTTCTAAGGTCTTCTGCAAGCTCTGCAGCCTTGTCAGCCACTTCCTGAACAAGCTTTAAAACCTTCTGACTTCCTGCATCCTCAGCAAGATTTTCCTGGATGATATTCTCCATTGCATCAAGCATCAGTTTATAAAGAAAACTCTCAACTTCATCTGGCTCTCCAACGGCATCAAGCATTGTTACACCTTTTGTAAGAGCAACATTTCCTTCTCCGATCAGATCTTCAAGAAAAACGCCCTGATCTGAGTACATTCTTGCTACATCAACTACAAGTGGAAGATACATTTCGATAAGCTTACTTTGTGCATCCTTATCTCCTGCTATTGCAGACATCGCAATTGCTTTCTTTTCACCATCAGAATATGTAGGAAGAGCTTCAAGGCTTTCGATATAGTCCTGAAGGTAATTCTTTTCTTCGGTAGAAAGGCCTTCATCTGTATCAACTGCTTCTCCATCTACGGAGATTTTATGATTCTTGAGGTATTCAAATACCATCTCGAACTGCTTATCATCAAAATCAAGTTCTGAAAACGCTTCTTTTACCTGCTCACTTGTGATAACATTCTTATTTTCTCTGGCAAATCTTGTGACCTGCTTTAATATTTCTGCAAATTCTTTTTCTTTATTATCAATATTTCCCATTACTACTCCAAATTATTTAATATGCTGATGTGTAAATAAATGATCCTGGCAATATTCATAGTTGCCATTACATTTTGAACAGAATCTGAACTCTGCGCTTGGATCACTTATTTCTGTCTTGCCGCAAACTGCGCATTTATGCCTTGTGATTCCTGGTGGTACGATCTTAGTATTTTTTTTAAATTCATTTCTTCTCTTAACTTCAGAAGGCTTTAAATGATGAGCTTTACCAAGCGAGATATAGAATAAAAGAAGGTTGATAAGCTGTAAAAGAACTGCAAACAATGTAGCATAATCAAGGGCAAATAAAGCAATTAACACTTCTATAACCATTCCCACGCCATAAAGAATTCCAAGATATTTAACCTTTACAGGAATAATGAACATCAATAGTACCTGTAAATTTGGATAACAGATTGCAAAAGCAAGAAATACTATTGTCTGTATATGTGTTGTAGAAAATAGTAAAGAAGCAAGATTTAACTCATATGCAAAATCTTGTGTACCAAAGCCAAGCTGCAGTCCATAAAAGAAATATGTAAGAAACGCAGCAAGAATCATAAAAAGACAACCTGCAAAAATAAATACATTGTATCTAAAGGTTCCTAGAGTCTTCTCCATTGTATTACCAACGAAGTAGTAAAAAAGTAAAGTGATGATGGTTAGCAGGTTAAATCTTCCCATAGGAATGATCACCCATGTAAATAATCTCCATATCTGACCTTGCAAAACAAGATTTGGATCAAGAGTCATATATGATAAGATTCCAGTTCCATTTCCTACTATGCTTATCATATATCCAATTATATATAGTCCGATAATATACATAGTAAGATTTGGAATAGCATATTTTCCAATCTTCCTCTCAAGGTTATTAAGGAATTTGTTCATTTAGTTAAAACCTCATTTCAAGTATTTAACAGCTCTGAAATATTCTTCATGAGAGAAGGTGTATCATTTGTAAAAGGAATAATAGGTGTATCCGCCTTTGCAGGATCATCTATCATTTTTAATCTTTTACTGAGCTCGTTATCTCCATTATTATAGACATCGCTGTTCATAAGCACAAGGTCAAAATAATCAGAATGAGCCGCTTTTATCTTTTCATAGGCCTCAAATTCATCAAGTGCTATCTGAATTTCAAAGCCTACTTTCTTCATGATCTTGCTGACAAAGAGCTGATTTGGAAGACTGTCTTCCAATACAAGTACTCTCTTACCTGAGAAATTATATGAATCAATTTCTGCTTCGTTTTCATTTGATCTAGCTTTAGATTTTGTGTTGATAAGAAGTGGAACTTCGACAGTAAACTCAGATCCCTTGCCTTCAATAGAAAAGACATCTATCGTTCCTTCCATCATATCAACTATCTTCTTGCATATGGCAAGTCCAAATCCTATTGTATGGAAATTCTTGAAATTTGCACGTTCCTTGGCATATGGATCAAAAATGGAATTGATTATATCCATACTCATTCCTGGTCCATTATCTTTTATCTGGAACATAAATCTTGCTTTCTCAGGATCGTAGGATGTAATCTCTTCAACATTCATGACAAGAAGGCCTTCAGCAGGAGTATACTCAATAGCATTTGTAAGTATATTTATGAGAACCTGAGTAAGTCTTATTCTGTCCGTCAAAACATCAGGATGCTTTATATTTCGATAGTTTACACTGATAATGTGCTTCTTTTCTTCCATTGATTCAGAAGTAACAGTTCTAACGTCCTTGATGATCTCATAGATGTTTACTGGTGTATTTTCAAGCAGGACCTGACCGCTTTCAATCCTGCTAAGGTCCAGGACATCATTTACAATATTAGAAAGACATTTAGCACAAATATCGATCCTGTCGACAAAAACAATAGTTTCTTCTTTACTGTTTGAATGCTTAATGAGATCCACAAGTCCTTCAGTCGCATTGATATAAAATCTTAGATTTTCACTATAATTACTTAAGAAATTAGTTTTCTCGAAACTTGTTTTTTGTATATCGAGTTTTTCTGATTCTTTTTCCTTGATCCTTCTGCGGGTTCTGTTTATGTCTCTGACGCTAAGAGCAATTATTGCAGATAAAAGAACAACAATGATGATAAACACGCCAAAGAAATGATCATTTATAAAATCCTTGAAGGTATAAGCGCTCATAGCATCCATATATTTGTAAGAAAGATTTTGGATATACTCATCTCCTACAACATGGACACCACGGTTAATAAGTTTTAACAGGCCTTCATTACCAATCTTGACACCAATGCATCTGTCATCACTAAAGCTTAATTGTCTAAAGGACAAATTCCTGTAATCGTTCTTTTTTAAGAAGGTGTTGGTTCTGATACCATTAAGAGTTGTAAATGAAACTTCGCCTTTAACCACTGCATTCAAACACTCTTCAATTGAAGAATAGTAAGAAATTGAAGCCTCAGGAAAGTGTGTCTTTACATAGTAATACTGCATCTTATTGTTCTTGTTTACAGCAAAATCAGATACAGGAGTTCCCAGAAAATCAACTCTGTATATAAGATCGGTAAGTGAGGAAACAAGTGGATTTGAAAGGTAAATACCATCTTCTTCTGAGTAATAAAGTCCACCGCCTACAGGAAAAGCGATATCTACTTCATCACTTGTAAGGCCTTTGATTAGTTCGTCATAAGAATCATAACCCACATATCTGACAACAATATCCGGAATATTCAGCTCTTTAAATAATGCCGGTACAAGCTCACATATCATACCGGTAACATGACCATCCTTATCAGTACCACTATATGGCAGATAATTATTGAGATAACCTACTGTAATAGTCTGATGTGAATTGATCCAGTCTTTTTCTACTTTACTGTAGGCTCTACTCGAAAGTGTAACCGGATAATACTTATTTCTAAGGGTTGCAACGTAATTTGGTTCCTCAAAAGAAAGCTGCTCCTGGGCGTCATTTAATTCTTTTAGCAAATAAGGCTTACCAGGGCAAACGCCAATGTAATAATCTGATTCACCAAAAGAAAAAAGATACTCTGCATGTCTTCTGTCGTAGATACCGTCATTTTCAGCTGCAAGAATATCAATCTGCTTTTTGTCAAAGGCATTTAGCAGCGTGCTGTAATCTGTATAAGTTATAATTTGGGCGTTTATTCTATGGTTTGAAATATAATTATTTAGAATATCATAGATAGCACTATCAAGGACACCAATAGTTTTTCCATTAAAAGAACGAGGATCTATAGTTATATCCTTATCAAAATCATGCTTTACAAAACTATACTTTTCTGACCCCATTGATTTTTCGGGAAAAAGAATAATGCTAGATCTTTCTGATGTATAAGCAAGACCTGCAACAAAATCAACTTCACCCTTAAGGAGCATCTGATAGATTTCTGAAAAATCGCCATAAACATATTCATATTCCCATCCAGTATATTCAGAGAGTTTACGATAATATTCATATGCGTAGCCACTTTTAACGGCATTATCTGAGGCACCATCTTCAAAGACCTCATTTTCATAGTAACCGACACGAACCTTCTTGGTATAAGCACTAGATGCATTACAATTAATTGGAAAATAAGTGAATGAGATCAAAAAACAAAGAATAAAAAGAATTAGACTTTTTGTCTTATTTTTTACCATAACCTTTATCCCCTCCATTAAGGTTATACAACATTTTAATCATACCATTATTTAGACAATAAAAAAAGCCCCACATAACGCAATTTCGCATTATGCAAGGCTCTGGATCTAAATGATCATCTTACGATCCTGATATCAGTAAGGGCAACTTCATCTCCTGTAAGGGCTACGTATACCTTGTCGTTATGATCACGAAGAATAGTTGTGTTATCAATAGATATGCCTAGAGTTTCAGTAACTGTCTCGACCTTATTACCCCTCTTCATGAAAAGAACCGAGTATTCAAGGCCTTCTTTATTGATCTCTCTCCACTTATCCCAGCCAGGGAAGCTTTCTTTTTTCTTCATGTTAAAGTTGTTATCTGCAAAAGAACTATTTCCGGAAATCTCACCATTTAGCTTAATAAGGGTATATTCTTTATATCCTTCTCCGAAAACCTTCCCATCATCTGAATAGAAAATAACTACATAAGGACAATGCCATACAAGATTAGATGAAGGAAGGCTAAGGGAATGAAAATCAATCCTAAACTCTTCATCTATCAGAACGCTCTTTGTATAAGCTGATCTAGTCTTGTCTATTTGAATATTTGGTATATCTGATTCAAGTCTGTCAGTATAAATGAGAGAATCAGAAATCTTGGCAATTGAAAGTGAATCAATCCTGGTATCGGTCTTCTTATAAGCAATATTCTTGATATAACAGTTTTCGCCAGTAAGTCCTATATAAGCTGATTTTGAATTATCATAGAGTGATATGATAGCAGATACAGTGCAGCAGCTGTTTGTCATTTCAATTTTAATGTGATCATCATATTTTGAAGCTGTTATCTCATACATTCCAAATGCATCATATTCAGACCTGTTTTTGTGTTCAATAACCTTAACTTCCATGTTCCTTGCGGAAGTAGAAACATATTTTCCATCTGGCCATATCTCTGCATATTCCTGGTATCGATAAGCCTTAACTGCTCTTGGATTAGTGTGATGATGCATATCATAGGAATCAAATACAATTATTGAAGGCGTAGAGAACTCCCCCTCTTTATGTTCTATAGGTTCGGCCTCAAACTGAATTATGGTGATCATATCAGTTAATTCAATTCCAGTCGAAACCTTTTCCTTATACAGTTTGCACTGGATCTCAGTTTCTCTAACGCTTTTATCAGCCTTAATTAAATTTTCTTTATCCATAAGATGGATCATGATATTTGCATAGATCGGATCATAGATGATTCCAGCATTCTTAATAAACTCTTCCCTCATGATGATATAAGGAAGGGCCTCCTCATCATCGCCGCCTCCGGTCATTTTAATATATGATTCTGCTACAGCTATTATCCTTGCAGCCTGTGGAATATTATTGCCTTTCAAGCCATCTGGATAGCCACTGCCGTCATAGTTTTCGTGGCAATATTTAGCGGCATTTTTTAGGAATGGATATTCATCAATGCCTGATAATATATTACTGCTAAGAATAGGAATTTCTTTTATCAAAAGTTCGTCTGCAGGACTTGGCGCATTCTTATTTAGAATCACTACATCAGGAAGACAGAGTGTTCCAACATTATATAAAAGAGCTGCATAATAAACTTCATCACATTTATCCGGCTCATTTCCTGCACCTTCAGCAATTGCTCTTGCAAGATTAGCCAGATTGAATATATAACCTTTCTCGTAGATACCCTTTTGTTCCATTGCTTTAACAAAAGAATTAGCTGTCTGATTAAAGAGCCTTTTCATGCGCAGCTCATCTTCTTTTAGCTTACCAATCTCTATCTGATGAGCTCTGGCAACCGTTCTATTGATATCAAGATAAGCAAATATATAAAGGGATATAGAAACAGCAACCAGCGACATATTTACTATGGAAATTCCATAAGTAAAAATCTGGATCAAAGCAACAGTTATAGGAACTGTAATATATAAAATAAGAGAAATATAGATCAGTTTACTAAAGAATCTTTTAAATCTAACGATGACAGAATATTGAATAAACGGGCAAACAACAGGCAAAATATAACAGAGTAAGAATCCCTTACCTCTGTGATAGATATTATTTTCATCGATATAGTAAATAAAGTCATTAAACTGAGAAGCTACTACTAAAAGCAACTGGATCAAACAGCCAATAGTAACAAATTGAAGTCTTTTTGGAATCTTGTAACTTTTATCATAATCTTTGATAAGATTTATGATGTAGTAATTGAAGATCAGGATAACAGCAGTTGTCATGAAGAATACTAAGAAATTGCTGACCCTGACCATAATATAGCCGGTTTTGGTCAATACACCTGAATAAAGGTATGCCTGCCTGTCAAATAAAAGAAGGAATGTGGCGCTCAGCTCCATATAGAGAAGAATAGTCTTTCGTCTTTTATCCAAAGATTGGGTAAAACAAAGTAAGACAACAAAAGAAAGACACGCTGCAGACAAAGCTAACATAATATCTAATTGATACGTTCTTATGAAATCAAACATAAATCGCATCTCCTTAAATTATGCGCTGTGCATAATAAAGAACTCCTTGAGCTTTTCCAAAAGCTCTTCTTTCTTGATATCCTTAAGAAAATAACCTTCAGGTCTTAAGGAAACAACTGCCATTACGCTTTCTTTATCACTTTTACCAGTAAGGAAAAATACTGGAATTGAACTTGTTTCAGGATCGCTTCTTAGCATTTCAAGTACCTGAGGTCCACTTGTTACAGGCATTTCATGGTCTAAAAGGATAAGATCAACCTTATTTTTGCCAAGGTATTTAATGGCCTGTAAACCAGAATTAGCCATAAAAACTCTGTATGAATCCTTGAGCCACTGTCTGACAAGCGATAGGTACTGAGGGTCATCATCAACGATCATGATGCTCTTTTGGAATTCGCCAGAATTTGATTTATCAAAAAATGCCTTTATAGCAGTGATAAATTCATCATTATTTACAGGTCTTACGAATTTCTTATAGATAAGATCTGCATTCATCTGCTTAGTTGTATAATCAATCTCTGCTTCCTCACCTACAAGAAGGATCTTATAATCATTTTGAGACACCATATCGATAAGGAAATGAAGTGTATCCTCTTTTTGCTTGATACCGTCATCCAGGTAAAGAACAAAAAGCGTTGCGGCATCCTTTACTGCATTTAGATCATTAACTGTAAAGGGAACAAATTGACCGTCTACTCTGTTTGAGCAGACTTTTTCGATAAGTGCCCTCAAAATAAATGATTCTTTTTCTGCTGTAAAGACTACCTTTTTGAATATTGATGTGTTTTCCATGATGTTTCCCCTTTACTTTAATATAAGATCTTCCATGCCTTCCCAATCAAACTTCTTTAGTAATCTGTTTAATTCACTTATCTTATTTGCATCTTCCTCAGGAAGAAGATATTTAGTAAGATTATTAACTATCATCTCTACTGAATCATAATCCATTTGAGGTATAAGTTCTGCAAGAGCTTCATAGGCATCCTTAAGATTTTCTTCAGTTATCATTTCCTTTTCTGTGTTATCATCCTGCTTGGCGATTATTCTGGATAGCTTATCCTTATATTCATTATACTGCTTTAGGAAGTCATCTGTCTTAGCACTGATAAACGTTATATCTTTTTGATTTCCGGCATCTTCAAGACTCTTTGCAAAATTAGAAAGATCAAGAGCACCAATGATCCTGCAGGAACTCTTAAGAGCATGAACCTTGATAGTATAAAGTCTTATATTGTCGCTTTCATAAGCGTCTTTGATAAGCTTTGTATTTTCATCGATAGTTTCAAGGAAAAGATCAAGTGCATACAAAAAGCCTGCAACACCGCCAGAATTCTTTATACCCTCTTCTACATTTATACCTTCTACGTCATAGATCCAAGACATATCTTCCGGAATCTCTGTAAGCTCTACTGGAACATCTTCCTCTGAAGGCTTTTCCATCTTGCTCTCAGGAAGATGTTTCATAATGGTCTTTTCAAGAGATTCACCATCAACAGGCTTTCCCAAAAATCCATTAAATCCCTTGGATAAATAGAAATCTTCACCAGCAACTGAATTTGCGGTAAGGGCGTAAACAGGGATGTCTGGTTTAAATTCTCTTATAATGGCAAGTGTCTCAATTCCGTCAAGGCCAGGCATCATATGATCAAGGAATACCACGTCATAATCATTATCCTTAAGCTTATCGATTGCCTCTTCTCCACTATCAGCAGTTGTAACAAATACCTTGGTTGCTTTTAACAATCCCTTGAATACGTTAAGGTTCATAGGATTATCGTCAACAACAAGGATATCTGCATCAGGAGCTACAAACTTAGGAACATAGTGTCCGCTTGCCTTGCTTTCTTCTAAAACAAAAGCACCAACAGGAGATTCATCAGCAATTATCTGTTCAAAGGTAAAAATAAATTCTGAACCTTCTCCATAAACGCTCTCACACCATAGATTTCCACCCATGAGCTCTGCAAATTTTCTTGAGATATTAAGTCCAAGACCAGTTCCCTGAATAGAACTGTTCTTTTCTTCATCAAGACGCTCATATGCAGTAAAGAGCTTTTCCATGTCTTCTTCTTTAACGCCCATTCCTGTATCTTTTACAGAAATCCTTATCTGTGCCTTAGCTCCATTTCTTTCATACATAGATACATTAAGGCAGAAACCTCCCTTACTCGTATATTTAACCGCATTGGTAAGTATATTCAAAACAACCTGTTTTATCTTTCCTGCGTCACCATAAAGTCTCTTAGGAAATATCTCATCAACAACAACATCAAATGAAAGGCCTTTTTCATTACTCTTAATCTTGATCATGGAAATAATAGAACGCAGCATATCTGCTGTATCATATTCCTGTTCCACAAGGTGCATCTTGCCGGATTCAATTTTGGAAATATCCAGCAGATCATTAATAAGACCAAGGAGTGAATCTGCGGCGTTTCTAATATCAAAGGCGTAGTTCATCATGGACATGTAGTAGCCCTTAGGAACATTGGCAGAATCCTCTCTTAGAATCATCTCATTCATACCCAAAATGGTATTGATAGGCGTTCTTATTTCATGAGAAATATTTGCAAGGAATCTCGACTTTGCTTCGTTTGCTTTTTCTGCTTCTTCCTTTGCTCTTGTGATCTCAGCATATTGCCTACTGATGACTGTGGTTCTAAGCGTCCACCAAACGATAAGACCTGTAATAATCGCAAATACAAATACCGTCAGCACTCTTACGAATATAAGTTCATCGATTCTTGCAGATTTTTTTATTCTATATGCATTATCCTGTATTACTTCACCTGTTGAAGAATTCAAAAGTTGAATATGAACCTTATAATTTCCATATGGAAGATTTGTAAATTCCATTGGAACAAGTTCATCTCTATTATAGGTAACTCCATCATCCTTGCCGCCTTCAAGATAAAGACGAATTGTTGGATTGACCATAGTGTAGTCCATTACTGAAGGCGTTATCTGTACGCGGCGACTGGTAGATGGAATATTATAGACCCCGTCTTTATCAGGAAGAACATACTCTTTATTGCAATAGACAGACTTTATGCCCACTAATACATGTTCATTCTTTTCAAAATAATTATTGATATTTACGCCTATCAGGCCATATCTTCCTGGAATATATAGATTTCCTTCATTATCAATATAGCCAAAAGAATTACCAGTAATTGCAAAAGGAAGACCGTTTGCAAGTGTATATAGCCTGTAATCAGTTACATTATCCTGCATCATATCATCTGCTTTTACTTTGTAAATTCCATAAGATGATAATATCCAGGCATTATCTTCATCATCAAAATATATGTCATAGTTATTATTATAAGGGAAAGTGGTAACTTCGTAGATCGTTTTGTCCTTCATATATTGGATAGAGTTTGAGGTTATGATCCAGATCAGCTGCCTCTTTTCATCTTTGACAATTCGCATGACAACATCACTAGTAAGTCCCTCTTCCCTATCTATCTTATTGATATCATCTCCGTCAATTGCATAGATTCCATCACCGTCCGATCCGGCAAAGATAATTCCTTCGTTTCCCTCGACCAAAGTAAGGAATACAGGATTTTTGATACCATCTTTAGATGTGAATTTTTTGATAACTTTATCATTTTCAATAATGGCTATTCCGCCGTTAGTTGCGGCAATAATGCCACCATCTTTTGAAACGATGATGGTCCTTACCTGATTATCAGGCATTCCAGTACTTTTATCAAAAGACTTTATTTCTTTTTCTGCAGAATAACATACAAGTCCCAGATCATGATTGAATGTTGCGACCCAGAGATTGCCTTTTTCATCAGATATAATATCTCTAACCCTGGCGTCCCCAATATACTCTGTAAGCTCATTCTCAATACTTTCGCCATTTTTATCAACAATCTTTAAGCCGCTATTAGTTCCTATGTACAGATTTTCGTTGAACTTGTATGCTGCATTTGTAACTTCTGATGGGAGGCCAGCTTTTTCTGTTATGTTGATGAAATTATTGGTGACAAGCTTCATGACCCCTTGTGTAGACGAAGCAACCCACATATTTCCCTGATAATCAGAGGTTGTCATTTCAATTCCGCTTGTAAGCGGCAGGTTTTCAAAAAGATGGAAGTTACTATCTTCATCAATGTATCCAAGCATATTTATAGATGACACCCAAACTCTTCCACAGTCATATGAAAGCCAATGGGTCTCGCTGATTGGAGATACATCAATCCTTTTCATATTCTCTTTTTTGTCACCAAATTTTCCGTAATATACATAGGAACCTTCAGTGCCGATATATACCATATCTTCTTTGTGCGGGTCAGCCAAAATAGATGTTATCTTCTCAAATCCAAGGACCTTGTGATCATACATTTGAGAAATTTTGCAATCATCTATAGCAAAGATAAGTCCGTTTGTGGCCTGCCCATAAATTGTCCCTGAAGGGCTTTTGTCCATTTTAAGGACTCTTTCATCAGCAATCTTATATCTTGTAAGGAAATGTACTTCATACGCAGGATCAATATAGCAAACACCTGAAGTCGTACCAACAAAGATATTTCCTGAATTATCTTCTGCAAAAATTCTGATGGATGAGGAAGTAAGACCGTCTTTATAAGTAAAATGTCTGCTTTCGTTTCCGTCAACAACAACTACACCGTTATCATTTGTTCCTACCCAGATTCTGCCTTTGCTATCTTCAAATATTGCCCTGGCACTTGTTAGGCCTTCAATTCCTTCTATTCTGTCAAAAGAACTGCCATCATATTTGAACACACCACTATAACCTCCAACGTAAATATGTCCGTCGGAAGCACCAAGAATAAACATGGCGTCAGATGTAGGAAGTCCATTTGAAGAGTCATAAATTTTAGTAGAAAAAGATGATCCTTCTATTTGACCTGTAGCTGCAAAACCGCCACCATAAATCTTGTATTCATTCAGTTCATCGCTTTCCTTGGCATAAGAAATTAACTGGCTACTATTGCCAGCTGCAAGGAAAAATAAAATTGATAGAAGCAGCAATATTTTCTTCACAGATATTCTCCGTTAAACACTATGGTTATATTTGCCAAGAACAACCTTTACTTCATCTAGTGAATCAAGTAATACTTCTACACACTTTGGATCAAACTGCTTTCCAGATTCTTCCTTTATGATAGAAAGAGCTTTATCCAAAGAAAAAGCCTGTTTATAAACTCTAGGAGATGTTAACGCATCGAATACATCAGCAACTGCCATTATGCGGGCTGATAACGGAATAACCTCTCCATGAAGGCCTTCGGGATAACCCTTACCATCCCATCTTTCATGGTGATAAGCGGCCATATTCCTTGCTTCCTTAAGGTAACTTTCTCCCTTAACAGTATTGATTGTCTTCTCAATGATCTCTCTACCTGCAGTTGTATGTGTCTTCATAATTGCAAACTCTTCGTCTGTAAGCTTGCCCGGTTTATTAAGAATCTTATCTGAGATATTTATCTTTCCAATATCATGCAAAGGAGCACTTCTGACACAATTTGATATGAACTTAGGATTTATCTTTTCCGGATAATATCCCTTTCTATATAATCCTTCTGATATGATCCTTACATACTCAGAAGTTTTCTGAACGTGTGCACCTGTATCAGAGTCTCTGCTTTCAACCATATCCGCCATGGTGATAATAAGACCATCTTGCATCTTCATGGTTGAATCAGAAATTCTGCGGACATTTCTGATGATCTCAGTCTGATTTAATGCCATGTCACAGATTATGTGATACATTTTTTCAAGCTCGTCTTCTGTCTGAATATTGATAGTCCTCATTTTCTTTACAGCTGCATCAAGCTTTTTCTGGTCATCTCCAGCTTCAATGAACTCTTCAATACTTTTTTCTATACTGTTGATAGGATAAACCATTAGTGTTCCAGCCATCCACATACCAAAAGCAAATATAAGAATGAAGAAGGATGACATGATAAGGACTACGCGCATAATAAATTTAGTCATATATCGTGTCATATATTCAAGTGATACGCCAGCACAGGCATAGCCTCTACAGATACCGTTATTATCAGTTATTGGACAATATGAAGTTAATACCCAACCTGACAATCCATCTGTTTCTATGGTTCCAATTTCTGTTCCATCCAAAAATCCCTTTACATATGGGAGAAGTTCCTTATCAAATGGAACAAATTCTCCAGCTTTATGACTAGTACCATCTTCTTTATCTGCGTCAAAAACGTAATAATAACCATCTTTTGTCATCTTGACTATGTACAGATAGTCTACGCCAATAGCATTTGTTTTAATGGTATTAATAAAAAGCTTGGTCTGAGTATATTCAAGGGAAAATTCACTTTTTTCAATGTAATCATCAATTTTGTATGGATCAATAAAACTTGCAGCGTAACTAGCTGCATTTAATGCTGATTCAGCTCTTTCTTCTTTAGAATTATCATAATAAAGCCCGATTCCAACCCAGCACATAATACCTGTAAGGGAAATGGCACAGACAAATAACATAAATGTCAATCTGACACTTAATGAATGTTTAATATCCTTACTGACTTTTCCAAGCTCTTTTGTCTCTTCTACTGTAAGAGGTTTTTGTCTCCAGGCGGAATTTTTGATACCAAGGCGTATTTTTTCCGGCACCACATAGAATATAAAAAGAGCTACAGTAATAGATATTGCTTTATCAAAGATATTGATAAATATTTCGATGAGGATATAAGAAATAAGATCACTAACGCCAGCTAAGTCAGTTATAGCTTCTATTGAATCAATGATTGCTGTGTTTTGTGGATTTCCCAAAAAGAACCACTGAATAAGCGCACTTGTTACGCCGCTCATGGCACCAATTGAAATAACAAATAGAGTTATCTTCTTAACTCTTTTATAGTGTTCTTCTCTGAAGAACCAAGCTGTAAAAATTGCTACAAGAGCATTGATAAAACCAAAATAAATATTAGCTCTATAGAAGACTGTTGCAAAAACGTTAGTTACAACACCACATAGAATTCCTGGAAATATACCACCTATCGATGCTACTATCATGGTTCCGGTAGTATCCAAAAAAATAGGTAGTTTTAATTTATTTGCAAAATATGCAAACAATACATTAGTTACTATGCCAATGTTTATCAGAAGAATTCTGCAGAAAACATTATATTTTGATTTGCTTATCGATATTTTCAATTAAAATCCTCCATTGGATAGAAACTCCATTCATAATAGATTATAGCATATTGCAAACGCTCATTCGCTTATTTGTATTATATTTTAGCGTTATTTAATACTTCTATAATATTGCTTTTCTTAAAGTAGTTTACAAAACTACATCGATTGATTTTTGCAGACACCTGCTTTATAATCATATAGATTGCCTTTAGCAACATTAATTTAGAAGAAACAAGAGGTATTACATGATTTCTAAAGACTATACATTAGGCATTGACATTGGTTCTACAACAGTTAAAGTCGCACTGCTTGATAAAGATTCAAACATAATTTTTTCAGATTACAAAAGACATTTTGCTAATATTCAGGAGACCTTAGCAGATCTTCTTCAAGAAGCATATAAAATAAGCGGGAATGTAACTATACATCCTGTGATAACAGGTTCTGGCGGACTTACTCTCGCCAAACACCTTGAAGTTCCTTTTGTACAGGAGGTTATCGCAGTATCTACTTCACTCAAAAAGCTTGCGCCTAAAACAGATGTAGCCATCGAGCTTGGCGGAGAAGATGCCAAGATCATTTATTTTGAAGATGGTAATGTTGAACAGCGTATGAATGGTATCTGTGCCGGTGGTACAGGTTCTTTTATTGACCAGATGGCAGCTCTTTTACAGACTGATGCATCTGGTCTTAATGAGTATGCAAAAAACTACAACTCTCTTTACACAATTGCAGCCAGATGCGGTGTATTTGCAAAGTCAGATATTCAGCCGCTTATCAACGAAGGAGCAACAAAGGAAGACCTTTCTGCTTCTATTTTCCAGGCTGTTGTCAATCAGACAATCTCTGGTCTTGCTTGTGGTAAGCCTATCAGAGGACACGTTGCATTTTTAGGCGGTCCTCTTCACTTCCTTGATCAGCTTAAGGCTGCATTTATCAGAACTCTTAAGCTTGATGAGGAACATACTATTGAAACTGACAACTCTCATCTTTTTGCAGCTATAGGTTCTGCATTAAATGCAAAAGAAGAAACATTCTATTCGATGGATGAGATGGTTTCTAAGCTTTCACACAAGATCGTTATGGATGCTGAAGTTTCAAGACTTGATCCTCTATTCAAAAATGAGGAAGATTACAAGAAATTCAGAAATCGCCAGGATCAGTACAAGGTAAAGACTCGAAAGCTTGATAGCTATAAAGGTAATGCTTTCCTTGGAATTGATGCTGGTTCTACTACTACAAAGTGTGCACTTATCAGTGAAGATGGTGATCTTCTCTATTCTTTCTATTCAAGCAATAACGGAAGCCCACTAAAAACAGCTATTTCTTCTATTCAGGAAATCTATAAGCTGATGCCTGAAGGTGTTAAAATTTCCAGAGCCTGCTCAACCGGTTATGGAGAAGCTCTTCTTAAATCAGCTCTTTTACTTGATGATGGCGAAGTAGAAACAATCGCTCACTACAATGCTGCTGCTTTCTTTGATCCTGAGGTAGACTGTATCCTTGATATTGGCGGACAGGACATGAAGTGCATCCACATCAAAAATCAATCAGTTGACTCTGTTCAGCTTAACGAAGCTTGTTCTTCAGGCTGCGGTTCATTCATTGAGACCTTTGCCAAGTCTCTTGATTATACTGTTCAGGATTTTGCTAAAGTTGCTTTATATGCTAAATCTCCAGTAGATCTTGGTACAAGATGTACTGTATTTATGAACTCACGAGTTAAGCAGGCTCAAAAGGAAGGCGCAGATGTAGCTGATATTTCATCAGGACTTGCTTATTCTGTTATTAAAAACGCTCTATTTAAGGTTATCAAGGTTTCAGATGCCAAGGATCTTGGAGAACACATTGTAGTTCAGGGCGGTACTTTCTATAATGATGCTGTTCTTAGAGCATTTGAGATTATTTCTGGTGCAGAAGCCATAAGACCTGATATCGCAGGTATCATGGGTGCTTTTGGTGCTGCTCTTATCGCTAGAGATCGTTTCTTTGAAACTGATGATTACAAGACCACAATGCTTAGCATTGATCAGATCAACAACCTTGAATACACAACCAGCATGACTACATGTCAGGGTTGCACAAACCACTGCAGACTTACTGTAAATAAGTTTACAGGCGGACGTACTCATATTTCTGGTAATAGATGTGAAAGAGGTATCGGTAAAGTCAAGAACGAAAAGAACATTCCTAACCTCTTTGATTATAAATATAAGAGAATATTTGGCTATGAGCCTCTTAGCGCAGAAAAGGCAAAAAGAGGTAGCGTAGGTATTCCAAGAGTTCTTAATTTC
Organism: Butyrivibrio hungatei; assembly: GCF_001858005.1. Classification (NCBI taxonomy): domain Bacteria; kingdom Bacillati; phylum Bacillota; class Clostridia; order Lachnospirales; family Lachnospiraceae; genus Butyrivibrio; species Butyrivibrio hungatei. Next base: position 1,593,084 of record NZ_CP017831.1, read on the forward strand.
TATGAGAACTATCCTTTCTGGTTTACCTTCTTTACTAACCTTGGATATCAGGTAGTTTTATCTCCTAGATCAACTCATCAGATCTATGAACTTGGAATTGAGTCTATTCCTAGTGAGTCTGAGTGCTATCCTGCCAAGCTTTCTCATGGACATATTGAATGGCTCATTAAACAAAAGGTAGATTTTATCTTCTATCCAGGACTTTTTTATGAAAGAGAAGAAGTTAAGGGTGCAACTAACCACTACAACTGCCCTATCGTAACTTCTTATTCTGAGAATATTAAAAACAACGTTGAAGCCATCACAAATGGTAATGTTAAGCTTAGAAACCCATTTATGGCATTCACTTCACTTGAGACAGCAACTACTGCCCTTGTAAAAGAATTTGCTGAAATTCCAGCTGAGGAAGTCATCAAAGCAGCTAAGGCTGGCTGGGATGAAATGGCTAAAGCAAGGCTCGATATTCAGAAAAAGGGCGAAGAGACAATTAAATGGATGGAAGAAAATGGTAAGCATGGAATCGTTCTTGCTGGACGTCCATACCACGTAGATCCAGAGATCAACCATGGTATTCCTGATATGATCTGCTCTTACGGTGTTGCAGTTCTTACAGAGGATTCTGTATCTCACCTTGGCACTCCAGAAAGACCCCTTATCGTATCTGACCAGTGGATGTATCATTCTAGACTTTATGCTGCTGCAAGCTTTGTTAAGACAAGGGATGATCTTGATCTTATTCAGCTTAACTCCTTTGGATGCGGACTTGACGCTGTTACAACAGATCAGGTCAACGATATCCTTTCAGGATCAGACAAGATATATACATGTCTTAAGATCGACGAAGTAAATAACCTTGGTAGTGCTAGGATCAGAGTTCGTTCTCTTCTTGCTGCTATCAGAGTTCGTAAGCAAAAAAACAAAGAAAGAACAATTAGATCAAGCGCAATTAACAGAGTATTATTCACAGAAGAAATGAGAAAGAACTATACAATACTCTGTCCTCAGATGTCTCCTATTCACTTTGATATCTTGGAACCAGCTTTCAGATCATGTGGTTATAACTTTGTAGTAATGCAAAATGACAACCGTCATGCCATAGATATGGGCCTTAAGTATGTTAATAACGATGCTTGTTACCCTTCTCTTTGGGTAGTCGGTCAGATAATGGATGAGCTTCATTCAGGAAAATATGACCTTAATAGAACTGCTGTCATTATGTCACAGACTGGTGGTGGCTGCAGAGCTACAAACTATGTTGGATTTATCAGAAGAGCTCTTAAAAAGGCTGGTATGGAGCAGATTCCTGTTGTTTCACTTAATCTTTCCAAGCTTGAAGCAAATCCTGGCTTCCATATCAATCTTGAAATGCTTGAAAGAGCTGCTTTTGGAGCAATCTTTGGTGATATATTCATGAGATGCGTATATAGGATGCGTCCTTATGAGAAGGTTCCTGGTTCAGTTGATGCCTGCCATGCAAAATGGCTTAAGGTTTGTCAGGACTTTGTATCAGCCAAGCACATGAATATCTTTAAATTTGAAAAGATCTGTGCTGATATCATTGCTGATTTTGATAAGATTGAGATCACAGATGAAGTAAAGCCAAGAGTTGGTGTGGTTGGCGAAATTCTTGTTAAATTTGCTCCAGCTGCAAACAATCACCTTGTAGAGCTTCTTGAAGCTGAAGGTGCTGAAGCAGTTGTTCCTGATCTTATTGATTTCATGCTCTACTGCTTCTACAATCAGATTTACAAGGCTGAAGAGCTTGGAACAAGCAAAAAGACAGCTGCATTTTGTAAAGCTGGCATCTGGGCAATTGAAAGACTTCGCTCAGGGGCTACAAAAGCATTTAAAAAGAGTGTACACTTTGATCCTCCAACAAGCATCTATAAACTTGTTGAATATGCTAAGCCTATCGTTAGTATCGGAAATCAGACAGGTGAAGGCTGGTTCCTTACAGGTGAAATGGTTGAGCTTATCAAAGAAGGTGCTTCAAACATTGTTTGTACGCAGCCATTTGGATGTCTTCCAAACCATGTAGTAGGTAAGGGAGTTATCAAGCAGATGAGACATCTTTATCCTGGATGTAATATCGTAGCAATTGACTATGATCCAGGCGCTTCTGAAGTTAACCAGCTTAACAGGATCAAGCTTATGCTCTCTACTGCTCAAAAGAAAGTTGAAGAAAAGAAAGCTATGTAATAAAAAAGGCACGCCTCATGGCGTGCCTTTAAATTTCTAATATTTAGTTATACTTTTAATTTGGCATTAAGCTTTTCTATTGCATCTTCATGACGCTGAATGGCAAAGGTAGCAGACTTAGATTTAAGCTCTGCATTCATGCGCTTTTTGTGAATCTCATTACATTTCACATAATACTCATAAACACTTTCATCACTTACTTCTAAGTATTTATCAGCAATACATCCAGGTAAAACAAATTTCTTTACAACATCACTGAACTTTACCTCAATATATTTACCATCCTGGCTTATCACCTTTCCTTCACCAAATTTCTTGTGAGTAACCGTCATCTTAAGAGCTGAACGTTCTCCAAGTTCTTTGTCTTCTTTATCAAGCTGTGATAATTCTTCTGTGAGCTCTTTCTGAAGAGCTTTTAATTCTTCAATCTGTTTAGCGTTTTCTTCTAGCATCTCTTTCGTCTTCTTGGTTGGTTTCTTCTTAAGATCAGTCTTTGGTTCAAGGTCATCATTTTCCATATTAAGGGCCATAAAATAATCTCCTTGTCAAATTTCGTCTAAAAATATACAACCTAACATATTTATTTTAACTTATAAAATGAAAAATTACAACTCAGTCACTACTCCAGGCTTAAGTTCTACGTGCTTACCGTCTACTTCTAGCCATACACTGATGGCATTTGGATTGAACGCAAAATCACCATTAACTGATACCTGAATTCTTGAAGCAGCATCCATATAATCAACGATCTCGATATTGGTTGCGTACCAAATATCTTCATGACCGCCCATATCCTTGGCAAACTTCTCAATGATATTCCAGTTGCCATCTTTTTCAAACTCGTAGCTGTGGCCCCATACGTACATCATGTACAGATACTGAGTTTTGTGAAGCTCTGAAAACTCCTTTGAAAGTCTTTCCAAGGCTTCATTTCTGTGTGAACATGTTGGATTCCATCTAAGGAAATCAGTTGGCATACTAAAGCCAAGTGTTGAATGAACTGTTCTGGCATGAACAATTCCACAGGCCTTCAATGCGTCAACTACATTATCATCAAAAGAGCCATTAGGATAAGCAAGGCCTCTAACAGTATAGCCAAGGGCTTCTTCAAGTTTTCTTCTATCTTCGATAACCTGAAGTACCATCTGTTCTTTTGGACATCTGGCAATTGTTGGATGTTGTGCTGTGTGACAAGCAACTTCGTGTCCTTTATAGAGCTCTTTAAACTCGCTTAAAGGAATTCTTGGATCATATGGCTCTGTGCAAGGATAATCATAAAGATCAGAGTTAACATTAAATGTTCCCTTAAGTCCGTATTCATTAAAGATAGACACAAGTCTCCTATCAGCAATCTTGCCATCATCATAGCTAAGTGTCAGTACCTTGTGTTTACCACCTGGAAAACAGGTATAAATATTTCTAAGCTTCATTTTGAATCCTCCTGTCAAATTTTCTGTGTAAGTGTCTTCGAAGCTATTTCTCTCTTTTCTTCATCAAGAATCTGTCCCCATTTATATGGAGTATTCTGATATACGTAGTAGTTGAGCCAGTTAGTATACAAGATATTTGCATGACTTCTCCATAATAGATCCGGTTTTTTATTAGGATCATCATCCGGATAATAGTTTATAGGCATATCTATAGGAAGTCCCTTGGAAAGATCTCTCTTGTATTCTGCATCAAGGGTAAGCCTATCATATTCAGCATGACCCATAGCAAATATCTGGCTTCCAGATCTGTTCATGCAAAGGAAAATGCCAGCAACCTCTGATTCTGCCAGCACAACAAGATCATCACAAGCGTGGATCTTATCTGCAGGAGTTTCAGTATGACGAGAATGTGGCATACAAAATACATCGTCAAAGCCTCGCACAAGTGGTACTTTCCTGTTCATTACACGATGCTTATATATTCCAAATCTCTTTTTATCAAGGTACTCTTTGTCGATTCCATAATGATAGTAGATTCCGGCCTGAGCCCCCCAGCAAATGTGGAAGGTAGAAGTTACATTTGTCTTGGACCACTCAAAGACCTTGCAGAGCTCATCCCAGTAGTCTACTTCTTCAAAAGCCATCTGTTCCACAGGGGCTCCTGTAATGATAAGTCCGTCATAGGTGTTATCCTTGAGCTCTTCAAAGGTATTGTAGAACCTGTTTAAGTGGTTAGGTGATGTATTTGTAGAGTGATGTGAACTCATCTGCATAAATGACACATCTATTTGAAGAGGAGTATTTGACATTGACCTTAAGAGCTGAAGCTCCGTGTCCTCTTTTAAAGGCATAAGATTCAAAATACAGATCTGTAGGGATCTGATATCCTGATGCAAGGCTCTATTTTCATCTACTGCAAATATATTTTCTGTCTCTAATATTTCTCTGGCAGGAAGATCATTTTGAATTTTAATAGGCATATTCGTTTACTCCATGCATTTTTTATTTGATCATATCTAAAAACTTAGCTTCGTCAATGATTTCAATTCCAAGTTCCTGAGCCTTTGTAAGCTTACTTCCAGCGGCTTCACCTGCAAGAACATAGCTTGTTTTCTTTGATACGCTACCTGAGGCTTTACCACCATTTTTAGTAATGAGCTCTTCTGCCTCTTTGCGTCCAAGAGTTGGAAGTGTTCCAGTTACAACGATTGTAAGACCTGAAAGCTTATCAGATGCTTCTTCATCCTTGGTGACCACCATGTTAAGTCCAAGTTTGTTCATCTCATTGATGATGGCTATATTTTCTTCATTATGGAAGAAATCATAAAGGTCACCAGCTGTAGTCTCGCCAATATCAGGGATCTGCAAGAATCCATCTACAGTAACCTTAGTAAGATCCATAAGATTATCAAAATGCTTCATGATCTCTCTAGCTGTTGATTTACCTACGTTTCTAATGGCAAGACCTGTAAGAAGTCTTACCGGATCATTAGCCTTTGACTTTTCTATTTCACCAAGGAGCTTATCAGTATTTTTCTCTTTTCCTATGATACCTTTTTCAATAAGCTCATCTCTATGTTCCTTAAGATGATATATATCCGCATAATTTTTTAGATACCCATCAGATACCAATGCATCTACTAGTGTATCACCAAGTCCCATGATATTCATGGCATCTCTTGAAGTAAAGTATGCAATTGTTCTTGTAACTTGTGCCGGACAAGTAGGATTTATACATCTTATATCAGCTGTATCTTCCTCTCTGACAAGATGTCCACCACAGATTGGGCATACATCAGGAGCTTTATATATGACATCAGGAGCCTTAACGCAACCGTTGAGCTTAGGAATGATCTCGCCGCTCTTAAAGAGCTTATATTCACCACCAATTCCAATTTGCATCTCATTGATATAGTCCTGATTGTGAAGCGTTGCTCTAGAAACACTTGTACCGCATAATCTTGCAGGTTTACCTGTTTCTCTATCATGAAAGCTTCCGGTAAAGGTAAGCTTACCAGTTCTACCTACATCAACAAGTATCTCATCCATCACGATTATCTTTTCTTCAGGAGGATACTTATAAGCGATATGACCGCTTGAATACTTGGAACCAGCAGGGAAATCTGATCTCCATTTTAAATTATCGACTTTGATAACTGCACCATCAAGGTCAAAATCAAGGTCTTCTCTCATATTTCCAATAATATCTATCGCTTCAGATACTTCATCAAAGGACTTGCAGGCTCTATGATAAACTGTTTTAACACCGGCTTTTTCTAAAATATCTAAGGAATTAACATGGGAATTTTTAAGCTCTTCTGGTCCGTCCTGAACATTAAAGACGAACATCTTAAGTCCACGAGCCCTTGTAACCTCAGGATCAAGCTGTCTTAATGTGCCTGCAGCAAGGTTTCTGGGGTTCGCAGCTATTTTCTTTCCAAGCTTTTCCTGTTCATCATTAAATTTTTCAAAGTCTTCATGAGACATGTAGACTTCACCGCGTAGCTCAAGGTAATCATATGGCAGATCAATGATCTTCCTGATATCTGAAATTACCATGGCATTAGCTGTGACATCCTCACCGATAAGGCCATCACCTCTTGTTTCTGCCATAGTCAGGTGAAGCTTATTATCTTTAGGATCCTTACTATATCTAAGAGACAAGCTAAGTCCATCGATCTTTTGCTCAGCAGAAAACAAAGCATCAGGATGCATCTGATGAACCTTTTCTACCCAGCTTTTTACATCTTCCTTATTGAAAACATCCTCAATCGAAAGCATTGGAACATTGTGTGTGATCTTAACTCCAGCCTCTCTTTTGGCCGTTCCGCCAATTATCCTTGTTGGAGAATCACTGATAACTAGTTCAGGATGTTCTTTTTCCATTGCCTTTAATCTGAGCATGAGCTGATCGTACTCATAATCTGAAATTTCGGGCTCATCCTGATTATAATAAAGATCCATATGATGCTTGATAGTCTTAACAAGCTCATCGTATTCCATTTTAATATCTAATGGCATATTTACCCCCAAAAATAAACATATCTTAATAAGTATAGTATGATTTAAAGCTGAATTCCAGCGGCCTTATACAATTTAAGTATTTCACTTTCATCAAGCTTGTGATATGTAGATGGCTTTAGATCATAATCAGAAAGCTTAACTGTCATAACACGTACCCTTTTAAGCGAAACCACTTTAAAACCAAGCTCGTCGCACATTCGCCTGATCTGTCTGTTAAGCCCCTGAGTCAGGATTATGTTAAAAGAATCATTGGAAAGCTTTTTTACCTTACAAGGTCTCGTGGTCCTATCAAGTTCTTTTAAATAGACACCCTTTGACATTTTTTCAATAAAATTGTCATCAAAACTTTTGTTTACCTTGACCACATACTCTTTTTCATGCTTGTTTGAGCCCTTCATCATAGCATTTATGAGATTACCGTCATTAGTAAGGATCAGAAGTCCTTCTGAGTCCTTATCAAGCCTTCCGGCATAGGTTACTCTTTCAGAGTAGTTTACATCTTCAATAACTGTTTTTTCTGCATGGGAGTCTTTTTCTGTACAGACAATTCCTCGTGGTTTGTAATATGCAAGAACTATGTGCTCTGATTTTTGCTTTATTTCTTTTCCATCAACTTTAACCAAGTCGCCTTCTTCTATTTTCATGCCAAAAGAAGCTGTAACATCATTTACAGTAACTTTACCTGCGTCTATTAACTTATCGGCTTCTCTGCGGGAACAAAGGCCGCAAGAAGCTATATACTGGTTTAATCTCATAAAAACCTCGTAGTAGTCAAAATACAAAAAAAGAACGGTCTGTTGCCGGACCGTTCAGTATTTGCATAACTTAATCTGAAACTTTGGCTAAAAGAACTATTGCATCCTCAGCGATGATAAGGTCACTGCTTTCCTTGATATAAGCTAAAATATGCTGATTTGTAGCCTGGAAATGACCAAATTCATAAGCCATAGTAAATAAAGATGCAAATGCTCTAGGATCTTCGTCCTGTCGCTGAAGATCTAAGTAATACTTACCTGTAGTCGGATTCTTGTACAAAGAGCTCTTAAACTTAAAATGCTTAGGAGCTTTATTACAAAAATCGATCACAGTTCTGATATTGTCAAAAGTAAAGATATACTCATGGAATGAAAGCCTTTGACTATCAGGAATATCTTTGCCTTCGTCATCAAGGATCTTAGATCTTCTGGATGCACCATTAGAAATCTTGTCTGAAAGCAATTTATCTTTTTCTACAGTTGCTCCATCGTTTACAGGGATCTTACCCTGTTCTTCGCCTGAATTTACTTCTTCCATAATATTCTTCACAGAATTAGTAAACTGCTTAAGACTCTTTAAATATTCATTTAATCTATTAATGCGCTCTTCATCTACTGAATCGCCAAGGTCCTCAAGAACATTCTTAGGAATCTTGATACCAGCCTTGTCTGTAAGATTTTTGAGTATCTCACCAAATGAAGCTGAAGCATTTTCTGAAAGCGTAAGAGAAATAGAATGATCAGGAAGCACTGTAATCTGCATAGGCATAAATGAACCTGTTGGCTTATAATCAACTTCTTCCTGAGCTTTTCTCATTACATCATGAAGAAAATCCATGGCTTCCTTTTTCTTTTCAAAAAGGTCCTCAAGCTTGATTCCCTGCTCGTCCATATCATCTTCAGTGATAATACATGTAACTGTATCTTTATTGATTCTCTTAAATTCCATTAAAAATTTAATCCTTTCAAAAGCACTCCAAGGGATAAATATTATTTTACAACATTTAACAAATTCTTGGAAGTCCCTCACCATACATAAGACCAATAGTACGTTTACCACCAATCTTTGTATTAAGTATTACACCTTTTATATCGTCATCATCATTTACTTTGACAACATCACCGATTATAGTAGCATTTTCGCCATATTTTGAGCTCCTGATAAGAGAAACTGCTCTATCAGCATCTTCAGCAGCAACAGATAATACCATTTTGCCTTCGTTACCCATATACATGACATCAAGGCCAAGAATTCCGCAGAAATCCTTAACTGCATCTGATACAGGAAGTGCTTCCTCATATAGGTTTATCTGGCATTTAGAACTGCTTGCGAACTCATTTAATACTGTTCCAAGGCCGCCTCTGGTTACATCCCTCATGGCATGGACCTTTATGCCATTATCAAGAAGCTTAGAAACCATTTCAACTAAAGGAGCCGCATCAGAACAGATATTGTTACTGATACCCATTCTTGCTCCAAGGATAGTTGCATGATGATCACCAAGATTTCCAGAAATAATGATCTTATCTCCGCCCTTTAGATTAAAGGGTCCTGGAACCTCAACGTCTTTTCTGATAAATCCAACGCCGGATGTATTTATGATAAGACCAGGCTCTCCGCCCTTATTTTCTATAACTTTTGTATCTCCGGTAATTATCTTAACGCCGGCTTCGTTAGCTGTTTGAGCCATGGATTCGATTATCTTATCCAAGACATCAAGATCTAGTCCCTCTTCGAGGATACAACCACATGTAAGATATTTAGGTGTAGAGGAACTCATAAGAAGGTCATTTACTGTACCGCAAACAGATAATCTTCCGATATCTCCGCCTGGGAAAATGATGGGTGTAACAACGAAGCTATCTGTTGTTACTGCAATCTTTGAACTTCCGTCTACAACAGCGGAATCCTCTAATCTATCAAGTATTTCATTGTGAAAATGCTTGGCAAATACGCTTTCAATCAGCTTGGAAGTGGACTCTCCGCCGCTTCCATGAGCCATAGTAACTTTCATATTAAAACCTTCCTTATCTTCTTCCTGAAACAAAGTAGTTATAGCAGCTGCCTTCAGTTGAGACCATGCAAGCTCCATGAGCGTTATCAGGAGTACAGCTCTTTCCAAACAAAGGACACTCATAAGGTTTTACTTTACCAACTAAAACCTTGGCGCAGCTGCATCCAGGTGGCATATGGTCTTCATCAAGGCTCGTGCTACCTGCATCAAAAGAACTGTATTCTGGTCTAAGCATCATTCCAGAGCCTGGAATCTTCCCCATCCCTCTCCAAGATGCATCAGATGGGCAAAAATACCTATCTACTATTTCTTTAGCCTTTAAATTACCTTCGGGTAAAACGACGTCTTTGTAGAGGTTTTTGATTCCTTTTTTACCCTTCATATTAACAAGAGCATAAATTGTCATAAGGAGCTGTTTTCCTTCAAAACCTGAAACTACAAAAGGTATTCCAAGTTCATCAGAAAGCTCTTTAAATACATCACTTCCAGTAATAGCAGCCACGTGTCCCGGAGCTATAAATCCATCAATCCCGCCGCCATTATTAACTACCCATCTGATAACTTCCGGCATAGTCTTTAGTGATGTCAAAAGCTTTAAATTCTTAATATCCTGTTCAATTGCCTCTTTAAGGACCATCGCATAGACAGGAGTTGTTGTTTCAAAACCAATTGCTGCAAAAACATAGGTGTGATCTGGGTCTTCTTTGGCAAGAGTTATGGATTCCATTGGTGAATAGACCATTCGAACATTAGCACCCTCAGCTTTTGCGTCAGCAAGGGACTTATTAGTGCCCTTTACTCTTATAAGATCCCCAAATGTCAAAACTGTTGTATCAGGTCTTAATGAAAGTTCAACAAGTTTATCTATTACAGCTGTCACTGTTACGCAAACAGGGCAGCCAGGACCGGATATAAGTGAAATTTTAGGCGAAAGCATAGATGGAATACCATTTTCCGAAATTGCGGCAGTATGAGTTCCACATACTTCCATGATCCTGACTTCTTCGCCATCATAATTTTTTAGAAAATCTATAATTTCCTGAAAACTCTTATTAGCCATTAAACTGTAAGATCCTCTATTTCGTTAAATAATTCTTCCATTTCGTTGGCCAGCTTGTCATCCATAGTCTGAATGATACATCCAGCATGAACTAAAACTCTGTCGCCAACTTTAACATTTACAAGGCCAGCCTCTGCAGTGACTATGTTACCACTAAAATCTACTGTAGCCTTTGTTCCATCAATCTTAATTACCTTTCCAGGTATTGCAACACACATTTTAACGCCTTTCTAAACCTTTACAGATAAGTCCATAATAGGCCTGACCTGTAGCTACACCGGAATCACCACAAGGAACCTGGTTATTCCAGTATACTTTAAAATCATTATCTCTAAGAATCCTGATACATTCTCTAAGAAGTATCCTGTTATTAAATACTCCGCCAGATAAACAAACCTTATCTTCTGAAGTTTCACGTCTTATTATACAACATATTTCTTTTACAAAGGATACGATCGCCATATGAAATCCATAGGCTATATCAGATATTTCATAGCTTTTTTCTACGTAAACCCTCTTTATCTGATCAAAGAGATCAAGCTGGTCTGCTATATATGTACCATCATGATCTTTTAATATCTTAAACTCAAAGCCTGGATAGTTTTCTTTATTCGAAGATTCAGCCATATTCTCTAAAAGAATTGCGCATTCACCTTCAAAGGAGTTGTATTTTTTTATATCTAAAAGCGCAGAAACACAGTCAAAAAGTCTTCCCATACTGGATGTTTCAAAAACATTTATCTTATTTGATAAAGCTGCTTCAACAAGTTTATCATCTATATCGTAGTTAAGAGCTTTTTCATAGCATTTTTTTACAAGTTCAGCGTTCTTTGGAGCACTATTTCCGCCTGAAAGCATCACATATGACAAATGGCATTTTCTTGAAAAATCACTGCCATTACAATGTAATATCTCCCCGCCCCATACTTTACCGTCTGTTCCATATCCTGTTCCATCAAAAGAAATTCCGATACATGAAAGCAGTGAATGTTCTGCCATTACTGAAAGAGAATGGGCAAAATGATGCTGAACATAGGAAATATCCAGATTCTTTTCATCTGAAAGTTCCTTAGCATACCTAGTTGAAAAATACAAAGGATGAAGGTCACAAATAATATGATCTGGCTTAAATTCAAATAGCTTAAGATACTGATCAATTATTTTTTTATAGGATATGTAAGTATTAGTACTTTCAAGATCTCCAATATACTGAGAAGGAATGATCCTATCCTTTTTGGCCAGAGCAAAAGTGCTCTTTAGATCTCCGCCAATTGCAAGATAAGAGTTTTTTTTCTTGTTTCCAGCCTTTATCAATAATGGAAGTGGTGCATAGCCTCTAGCTCTTCTGATATATTGAACAGAATATTCGTTATTTCCAGTATCTATCACAAAACAAACCGAATCGTCCTGAGGCATCACTATTTCTCTATTGTGAAACAGCATTCCATCTATCTTTTTCAAAAAAGCTTCTTTAAATATCTCATCATCTATAATGATATTATCATCAGATAAATTGCCACTTGTACAGATGATTGGACCTACAGCGTCACACAAAAGCCTGTGAATACCAGATGAAGGTAAAAACGCACCAATATACTGACTGTCTCTGCATACTTCATAAGGCATATCTTTTATTTTATTTAATAAAACTATAGGTCTTGCAAAAGACCTAAGTAATTCTTCTTCTTTTTCATTGACAAGACAATACTCTTTAACATGCTTTATATCAGCAAACATTACGGCAAAAGGCTTATTTTCTCTTCCTTTTATGCTTCTTAGCCTCTTAGCTGGTTCTGCACAAGTTTTACAAACAAATTGATATCCAGAAAGACCCTTCAAACCGATTATCCCACCATTTGAAAGTACTTCTATCGCCTTATCTACTGCTTCATTACCGGAAGCTGAAAACAGGTTTCCATTACTAAAATGAGCAAATACCATCTGCGGACCACAATCATGACAGGAAATAGTCTGTGCATGCTTTCTTCTGCCATCAAGATATTCTTTGTGGCAGCTCGGACACATTTTAAACTTTTTCATTTTAGTTGTGTTTCTGTCATATGGGAGACTTTCTATGATGCTAAGTCTAGGACCACAAGATGCACAGCTAATAAGGGGATACCTATATCGTCTGTCTTTTTTGTCTAAAAGCTCATATAAACAATGATCACAAATTCCAATATCCGGTAAAAATACAGGAAGTTCATCGGATAAAGAGATGCTTTCACTATCAATAATCCTGAAATCATCATAGTTTGTAGATGGATGATCAATTGTTTCATATTCGACATCCAAAATAATAGCACCTGAAGGATAATCAGAATAAAGAGAGCCTAAAAAAGAGCGCACTTTATCTTCATTTCCAGATGCTATGATCTCAACAGCTGCGCCAATGTTTTTGACGTAGCCTGTTATTCCATATTCAGTTGCTTTATTTGCAATAAAGGGGCGATAGCCAACACCCTGCACCGCCCCTTTAACCTTAATGGAAATAACCATCAGTCTTTCTTTTCTTCTGTATTTGTAGTCTGAGCTGTTGGAGTAACAGGAGCCGCCTTAGGTGCTTCTGTGTTACCTGCCGCCTGAGCGGCTTGAGCAGCTTTAGCAGCGGCTGCGGCAGCAGCACGCTCTTTTGCAGCTTTCATAAGTGCTTCCTGAGCAGCTATAGCCTTTTCAGACTGTTTAAATGTCTTAGTTACTTTTTCATCACCTGGTTCCTGGAATCTAAGTCCCATTGAAAGTGACTTTTTAGGACAATTATCTACGCAGCATCTACACTGAATGCAGCTCATAGGTCTGATAGACCAGGTCTTTGCAACCTTGTCTACAGTGATAGCATGTGTAGGACATTTGATTGAGCAAAGTCCGCATAATACGCAGAGATCCATGTCATTTTCAACGTGTCCTCTTGTTCCTTCAGGATATTCTTTTTCTGATTTTCTTGTATATGGCTTTGATACCAGGTTACGAAGAATTGTTTTCTTAAAACTTACAATTGCCATTTTTCATCTCCATTTATATGACGTATTATCTCTCAGTACAGCTAATGCAAGGATCGATAGTAAGTACAAGAATAGGAACATCAGCAAGGTCGCATCCCTTCAAAGTCTCTACAAGACCTGACAGATTTGCAAATGTGGGGGTGCGGACTCTCATTCTGTCTATGAACTTAGTTCCGTTTGCCTTTACATAGTAAAGAGCTTCACCTCTTGGCTGTTCTATTCTCATCATATATTCGCCGTTTGGCATTCCCTTAACAGGAACATCGATATCACCTGAAGGCATCTTATCAATGAGCTGACGAATAATATCAAATGACTGGAATATCTCTTTGATACGGCATTCTGTTCTTGCGTAAGAATCGCCTTCATTTGAGATAATTGGCTCGAAATCTACATCGCCGTAAGCACAATAACCTGTTGATCTGATGTCTCTGGCAATTCCACTAGCTCTAAGGAATGGTCCAGCACATCCTAAAGCATCAGCCTGCTCTGCTGTTAAAACACCAACACCGCGAAGTCTTGTCTGAACAGCTTTATCAAGAAGGAATGGCTTAGCGATTGTCTTTAAGTCTTCTTCCATCTTATTGATTCTCTGATAGAAATCCTTGAGCATCTCATCACTTACATCTCTTCTGATACCGCCAACCTTCATTACAGAGAAGATAACTCTTCCACCTGTTGAAGCTTCAAACATATCAAGGGCATCCTCTCTAAGTCTCCAGCAATCCATGTAAAGAGACTCAAATCCGAATGCATCAGCTAAAAGGCCAAGCCAGAGAAGATGTGAATGGATTCTGCTAAGCTCTGACCAGATAGTTCTAAGATATTTTGCTCTTGCAGGAACATCGATATCCATAATATGCTCTACAGCCTCAGAATAACCAAGACCATGGCCAAGTGAACAGATACCGCAGATACGTTCTGCAACATAAACCATCTCATTAAAATCTTTTTTATCTACCAGCTTTTCAAGACCTCTATGGATAAATCCAATTGAAGGAATGGCTTCTATTACCTTTTCATCCTCCATTACAAGGTCCAAATGAATTGGCTCCGGAAGAACCGGATGCTGGGGTCCAAATGGTATTACACTTCTATTAGACATTATTGGTTCCTCCGATTACTTAAATGGTGTCTCGATCGCTGTGCGATAGAGTTTACCTTCAAAGTCAATATTGATCATCTTGATCTGTACGCCAAAAAGATCATGCATCTCGTTTTCATAAATAAAAGCACAAGGATAAATACTTGTGATACTTGAAATCTCCTGATCTTCAGGAAGAGTCATCTTGAGCTGTTTAACTTCAAGTTCTTTTCCAAATGTATAGATGAGTTCATAAGCATCAGGAACTCGTGTAGCACACTGCTGCATAAGATGATAACCTGCAAACTTAAGCTTCTGAGACTCATCAATAATGTTTTCAGGATTAACATTAACAAATTCTGTATTCATTATGCTTTGTCTCCTTTCTCAGAATCAACTGTTGCAGCTACTGCCTGTGCAGGCTTTGGAGCTACATTTGCTGCTGGTGCTGCAGGTGCTACTGGCTTAGGAGCGGGCTTATTTGTAGCCTTGATCTTCTCTTCAGCCTGCTGTCTAAGTGCTTCCTCAGTAAGAACAGCATCGTACTGAGTACTTGGATCATAGTCATCTGCAGTCATATGAATAGCCATCTTGCTATAGTCTACTGTACAGTAGCCAGCCTTCATGGACTCTTTTAATTTCTTCTTCTTTTCTTCAAGGATGCCTACTGCCTTAACAACACCCTCGATAAGTGCTTCAGGTCTAACAGCACAACCAGGAACATATACATCTACAGGAACAACCTTATCGGCACCTCCTAAGATGTTATAGCATTCCTTGAAAATGCCGCCGTCACAAGCACAGATACCACATGCAACTACAACCTTTGGATCAGGCATCATATTGTAAAGCTGTCTGATAACTGGTGCTGTCTGAGCATTAACACCACCAGTCAAAAGAAGCACATCTGCATGCTTAGGATTACCTGTGTTAATAATACCAAAACGCTCTACGTCATATAGTGGAGTCATTGTGGCAAGAACTTCTATATCACAGCCGTTACAGCTGGATCCATCATAATGTAACACCCATGGTGATTTAGATATTTTCATAGATCTCACTTTCCCTTCTCGTCTTATTTAAGTACGTTAAGAATCAGCAGATTAGTTCCTGCAAATATAAGGATAACTGACCATGTAACCTTGAGCATTGTAATGTATTTAACACGTGGGAAAAGATTATCAATAAGTGTCTCAAGGAAAAATACTACTGCACAAGCAAGTATTGCCCAAAGTCTGCTAATTGGGTTAGCTGTAATGAAGAACATTCCAACAATACCCATCATAAGTACAAGATCATACCACTCTGCGATCTCTACAAACGCAAGGTTATTACCAGAAAGATCTGTTGTAAGACCTTTTACCATTTCCTGATGCATATGGTGTGAAGTACTAAGGTCAAATGGTGACTTACGAAGCTTGATGATAAGAATGAACACAAATCCAATGAAGAAACCAGGAATCTGAGCGATTGCTGGAATCTTTGCCTGAATCAGATCATCAACCATAAAGCTTCCATTTGCATAATAGAAACCAATTGCTACAAGAAGTGTCATAGGCTCATAGCACATCATCTGTAAAAGCTCACGCTGAGCGCCCATTATACTGTAAGGTCCATTGGTTGAAAATGCAGCCATAACCATAACTACTTCTGACATTGAAAGGGCGAAGAAAACAAGAAGCATATCACCGCCTGCAAAGAACAATGCACCTGTGAAAATAGTCATAATAAGATATCCTGTAACAAACAAAACCTGAATACTGTTAACAACAGTTGTCTGCTTGTTAAGGAGCTTAAATACGTCATAAAAAGGCTGGAAAAGAGGTGGACCCTGTCTTCCCTGCATACGAGCAGAAATGATTCTATCAAGTCCTGCAAGTGTGCCTCCAATCAGAGGAGCAAGTAAAATATAGATCAACGCTTTAATAAACATTCCAAGTGTCATTAGAAAGCACCTCCAACCACAATAATAAGCATAACTGCAACAAGTACAGTCGCAACATAGATGCATGGTCTAAGCAGCTTCTTTTCACCGAAGTAATCATTCATATACCAGTTTGACATATAAAGAGCTCTCTCTTTACCAAAAGAGTCGATATAATGTCTGTCATCACCAGCATTGACACCAGCTACATAAGACATAGTCATCTTAGAATTCTTACCGATTGAAAGGAATCTTGATCCAATAGGAATCATAAAGATCATAGCAACCATTATCATCATTACGATTGAATCTCCGGTTCCGATAACATCAGGAATGTTAGTATGGAAAGCCTCATCAAGTATAGGCTGAACCATATGACCAGACATCCAAGGGAATGCAAAGCACATTACTACTATCATTGTTGTAAGTGGGAAGATTGAGATCATCTCACTTCTTGGAGTAATATCATCAAGTTCAAAGGACTGATGAATTACAGCACAGATCTTACCAAGCCATTTTGCCCAGTAGAAAAGTGTGCTTCCTGAACCAAATACAAGGAAAAGAACAAGCCATACTGAACCTGAATCTACGAATGATTTAAGAGCAGCCCACTTTGATACCAACATACCAAATGGAGCCATGAACATTCCGCAGATACCAATGATCATGATAAATGCAAGTCTAGGAAGCTTAATGATAAGTCCATGCATATCCTCAATATCACGGCTACCCATACAGTTCTCAATATCACCAACTGTCTGGAAAAGAAGTGACTTAGATACAGCGTGGAATAAAACAAGCATGATAGCAGCCCAAACACCTTCTGTTGTACCAGTACCAGCGCAGGCTGTAATCAAACCAAGATTTGAAATTGTTGAATAAGCAAGTACCTTTTTTCCATCGCTTACTGTAATAGCAAGAAGTGATGCAGCAAAGAATGTGAAACCACCAATGACTGTGATCATAATACCAGTAAGTGTTCCATACATAACTGGAGATACTCTGATGAGCATGTAAACACCGATCTTAACCATTGTTGCTGAATGAAGAAGTGCACTAGATGGTGTAGGCGCAACCATGGCACCAAGAAGCCATCTTGAGAATGGGAACTGTGCACTCTTTGTAAGAGCAGCAAATGCAAATAATGTTACAGGAACAATAACAAGCTCTGATGCTCCTGTCTGTGTAACCTGGCTGAGGTTTGAGAAGCCAAGTTCAGGATTTAAACTGCAATACAAGAGACCAGCTGCAAATCCGCAACCGCCAAGAAGGTTCATCCAAAGAGCTCTGAATGAATTGTCTACTGCTTCCTGAGTTCTTGTATAACCGATCATAAGGAATGAACAAACACTGGTAATCTCCCAGAAGAAATAGATCCATCCAAGATTATCAGAAGAAATAAGTCCAAACATAGCACCAAGGAAAACAAACATGAGTGCAAGGAAATAGTTTGAACGATCCTGTACATCTGTGTGATGATGATGATAATCCTTCATATATCCAGATGCATAGATACAGATAAGAATACCTACAATACCTACAATAAGGTACATAACTGCAGCAAAAGTATCAATGCGAAGATGCATATTTCCTTCTACTGCTCTACCTGTAAGATCCATCCAAAGAACTGGAATAGTTCCTACAAGAGAAAAGATGATAGCATAGTATTTTTTATACTTAATGCTAAGGAAGCAAACAAGTCCCATCAGGAATATTTCGCCGGCAATAACGAATTTATCAGGAAGTTCAGTATGCTGTAAAAATACAAACTGTGATGTATCACCAGATGTTAATACACTTACAGCAACATAAATAGCAGCTATCATAATAGTAAATCCACCAATTATGATAACCGCACTTCTCAAAACACTAGTCTTTTTGAGACATCCTATAATAATTGCCATGATAAAGGGAAATAAGATAAGAAAGTTTACTACGTTTAAAATTGGAATAGCCAAGGTGTTTCGCCCCTTTCACATACAATTTTCATGAGAGAACCTCATGAAGTCTTCATAAATTTGTCGATAGCTTCGTTAAGTTCAACGATAGCTTCTTCATCTCCATCCTGAGCTGCATGAACAATACAATGACTGATATGTTCTTTAAGGATCTCCTTGCCACAGTTGTTGATTGCCGACCTTACAGCTGCTAGTTGAACCAAAACCTCAGAACAATCTCTGTCATCCTCTACCATCCTCTTTACAGATTCTAGATGCCCTATTGCCTTAGACAATCTATTGACGATAGCTTTCATCTTCTCAGGATCATGGTGATGATTATGGGTATGAGTACTCATAAAAACCTCCAAAAAACAAAGTGCGTTTTCGTTAATTTTTTGACTTTTAAGATCAAAAAATATCAATACCCAACAAAACCGCACATTTGACCGAAATTTATTATATTTCTATTGTAAAAAAAAATCAATAAATATTATCTTACATTTCCGATAATCTTATATAAAAGTTTATAGAGCACAGCTGCTTCTTCCTTGGTAAGCTTAACGCAAGCTCCCATTTCAGAAGGAATCTTAATGGCTTTATCTTTCAAAGCCTCTCCCTCTTTGGTAATAGTAACTACCAGATTACGTTCATCCTGATTTGATCTCTCTCTCTTTATATAGCCTTTTGACTCAAGTTTTTTGAGTACAGGAGTAAGAGTTCCGGAATCAAGATAAAGATTCTCACCAAGAGTCTTAACGTTAACACTCTTCATCTCCCACATTACCATCATAGTAATATACTGAGTATAAGTGAGATCGATCTGATCTAAATAAGGCTTATATCTTCTGATAATTTCCTTGGAACAAGCATATAAAGGAAAGCAAAGCTGGTTACATAACTTTAGTGTTTCATATTTTTCTTCGTTTTCGCTCATATCATTCTCCCAAATATAATTTTATGCTATTTAATTATACAACAAAAAGAACGGAAAGTCACTTAGAAATGACCTTCCGTCCAATCAACTTATTTTACGTTGTGATTCATATTCTTGATAGGAATATTTGCATATAATGCAGGAACTGTTTTCCCATCATTTTCTTCAGCATCAATATGTGTGAAGTTGATGTCAATTCCATCCATATCAATTTCAGCGTATTTTGAAAGAACTTCTATAATATCACTACGAATCTTTTGCATTATTTCAGGAGAGCATGTGGCACGATCTGAAACAAGTACAAGCTTCAACCTGTCCTTAGCAACATCGCTAGAAGATTTTTTCTTAAATAAATCAGATATCTTCATACCAATCCCCTCCTATTATTTTTTCTTAAACCAGCCAAAAATACCTTTCTTGGCATCAAGGTCAAGAAATGGCACCTGCTCACCAGTTACTCTACGGCAAATGTTCATATATGCCTGACCAGCAAGTGAGTTGTCGCCAACAAGAGGTTCACCATTATTAGTAGCAATAACGATATTCTCGTCATCTGGTACCTGACCGATGAGTTCAACAGCCAGAATATCGATAACGTCATCAGCAGACATCATCTCATGTCTCTTAACCATATCAGCACGAAGTCTGTTAACAATAAGCTGAGTCTTCTTGATCTCATTTGCTTCTAAAAGGCCAATGATCCTATCTGCATCACGTACTGCAGAAACCTCAGGTGTAGTTACTACTAACGCTCTGTCTGCGCCAGCAATAGCGTTCTTGAATCCTTGCTCGATACCAGCTGGACAATCAAGAATGATGTAATCATAATCCTGCTTAAGTTCTTCTGTGAGCTTCTTCATCTGTTCAGGAGTAACGCTTGTCTTGTCCTTTGTCTGAGCAGCTGGTAACAGGAATAAAGTCTCATACCTCTTATCTCTGATAAGAGCCTGCTTGATCTTGCAGTTACCTTCAATAACGTCAACAAGATTATATACGATCCTATTCTCAAGTCCCATTACTACATCAAGGTTACGAAGACCTATATCTGTATCAATAAGAACTACTTTTTTATTTAATTTAGCTAGACCGGTACCGATATTAGCTGTTGTGGTTGTCTTACCAACACCACCTTTACCTGATGTAACAACTATTACTTCTCCCATACTATCCTCCAATTACTTATTATTGTACTGGCGTAAAAAACCAGGTCCATAGGATGTTTTTACAATATGTCCATCACAAATGTATGCTACTTCTGGTTCATCCACAGACATACCAGATTTCTTTCTTCTGATCCTAAGCTTAGGTCCCTTGTCTGCATCTGCATCCTGTGAAATGGCAATAGCATCAGCAATCCTAACCTGTAAAGGATCAAGTTTAAGTGACATGATCACTGCATTTCTGTCTCCACCTGCGCCAGCAAAAGCATTGCCCCTAAGTTCTCCAAGAATAAAAATACTGCCATAGGATACAACATTTGCACCGGGCTTAACATCGCCTAATATAACAACATTCTGTTCACAAGAAATATCCTGACCAGAACGAAGATTACCTTTATAGATCAATGCATTATTGTTGCTAGAAAGAACGGGCTGTTCAATATCGTCTCCCTCTACTTGAGTAACCTCTCTCTTATCTTCCTGAGTAGCATTGGAAACTGCATAGGCAAAACGCTTCTCAATATCAGCTTCCTCATCAATAATACATACAATTTTCAAACTGGAATTGTCGTTGATAATATCTATAACCTGACGCTCTTCTGATTCAGAAAGCTTACGTCCCCTAACGATCAGTCCCATATTACTGCTTCCTAAAAAACCGGAAGCCTCTTGGAACTTAGCTGCGATCTCACCCTTTAATTCCTCAAAAGGTGTATCGCCATCAAGAACTAAAATAATACCAGATTTAGTCCCCTTAATTGTAACTGTATCGTTCAAATGTCCTCACCAACCTTAAAAAATCATACCAATACAGTATAAAACATTTGTTCTGAAATTTGAAGTCTTTTTAATGAACTCTTTTTGAACAAATGTTAAAACAAAAAAATCCCACTTTCAGTTCAAACAAAGCTGAAAGTGGGAAATATATACACTTAATTAGTTAAGTCCAGCCGCCTGCTTAGCAACTTCCTCAGCAAAGTTCTCGTTCTTTTTCTCGATTCCTTCGCCAGTCTCGAAACGAACGAATCTCTTGATTGAAAGCTTAGCGTTGTTGTTCTTTGCAACCTGTGCAATGTACTGACCAACTGTCTGCTTACCATCCTCAGCTCTTACATAAACCTGTTCGTTAAGGCAGATTTCCTTGAGCTCCTTGTTAAGACGACCGATAAGCATCTTCTCGATGATCTCCTGTGGCTTTCTCTTGCCTTCTGGAAGCTCCTCGTTCTCCTTCATTGCCTGAGCAAGAAGAATTTCCTTCTCGTGATTTCTGTACTCTTCTGAAACATCTTCAGAAGCAACATACTTAGGATTAAGAGCTGCAACCTGCATAGCTACATTCTTAACAGCATCCTTGATATCGTCGTTAACAACATCTGTCTCAGCCTCAACTAAAACAGAAATTCTTCCATTACCGTGAACGTAAGGAACAATGATACCGTTAGAAGCAACAACCTTCTCAAAACGTCTGATTGAAAGTTTCTCACTGATAACTGCTGTGATCTCTACAAGAGCATCATTTACAGTCTTAGATGTATCCTGGTTCCACTTCTCTGCCATGAATGCATCCATATCCTTAGAATCTGAATTTACAGCCTGCTGAGCAACTGCCTCAACAAATGCCTGGAACTTCTCGTTCTGAGCAACGAAGTCAGTCTCTGAGTTAACCTCAACAACTGCAGCTGTTGTATCATCCTTAACAGCAATTCTTGTAAGACCTTCAGCTGCGATTCTGCTAGCCTTCTTCTCAGCCTTCATGATACCATTCTTTCTAAGGTATTCAACTGCTGCGTCCATATCTCCATTAGTCTCTGTAAGAGCCTTCTTGCACTCCATCATACCTGCGCCAGTAGACTCACGTAACTCTTTAACCATAGCTGCTGTGATAGCCATCTGTATTATCCTCCGTTATTTTATTTAAATTCGCAGCCCACCATACAGGCAGACTGCGTAAAAAATTCAATATGAATTACTCTGCAACTTCCTCAGTAGCAACTTCTTCCTCTGCTTCGTAGTTAGCAGCTGCATCTGACTCAGCACCCTGATTAGCCTCGATAACAGCATCAGCCATCTTACCAACGATAAGCTTAACTGCTCTGATAGCATCATCATTACCAGGAATGATGAAATCAAGCTCTTCTGGATCACAGTTTGTATCACCGATACCGATAAGTGTGATTCCAAGAGACTCAGCTTCCTGGATGCAGATTCTTTCCTTCTTAGGATCTACAACAAAGATAGCATCTGGGATTCTCTTCATATCTCTGATTCCGCCAAGGTTAGCCTGAAGCTTAGAAAGCTCTTTCTTAAGCTGAGCTACTTCCTTCTTAGGAAGAACATCAAATGTTCCATCTTCCTGCATCTTCTCGATAGACTTCATTCTAGCGATTCTGCTCTGGATTGTCTTGAAGTTTGTGAGCATACCACCAAGCCATCTCTCATTTACATAGTACATTCCGCAACGCTCTGCCTCAGACTTAACTGCGTCCTGAGCCTGCTTCTTTGTTCCAACGAAAAGGATTGTTCCACCCTGCTGTGCAATCTCAAATACTGCCTTGTAAGCCTCGTCAACCTTTACAACTGACTTCTGAAGGTCGATGATGTGGATTCCGTTTCTCTCTGTGAAGATGTAAGGAGCCATTTTAGGGTTCCATCTTCTTGTCTGGTGTCCAAAGTGTACACCTGCCTCAAGTAACTGTTTCATTGATACAACGCTCATTTTAATACCTCCATTTGGTTAAAATCTTCCGCATATCCTTGGCCATTGATCCACAAAAGCGCGTCTTCTAAAGTGGCGGCTCCCATTCTGATCAGCAAGCTGACACCATAATGAGAATCAGATATACGTGCATATTTTGTTACTGTCCTAAGACAGTCCGTGTTAATAGGCATAATTCACCTATTAGTCCACAGCTTTTTTATACTAACACAGCTATATTCATATTTCAACACTTTTTTCAGAACAACAATCCAAAAAGTTTTCTATAAAAGAAAAAACTTTCTATTTTATAAATAGAAAGTTTTTAGTGAGTAATAATATATGCAACATCTTCATATGTAGATCCAGCCGGAAATGTTCTGGTTCCGGATCTGATGATCCTGTCTAAGCCTTTATCAATAAGATATCTGTTAAAAGAAACCGCGTTATCAATTACTCCTGCTTCGAAAAGTATCTGTGCTACAGCATCTGAGCTCTTTCCTCCAGGAATTGTAACTGTCTTAGTTGATCCCGAAGTTGAAGCCTGAGTATTGTTCGTCATCTCAGCTGGTTTTTCTTCTGATTTAGCAATTTCCTGAGCCTTTTCATCGGTTTGAGCTTCTACGACTTCATTTTTTGGCTCTTCTTTAGGTTCTTCTTTTTTATCTTCTACTTTAGTTTCTGTTTTCTCAGTACTTATTTCTTTTGATGTTTCAATTGAAGCTTCTGTAACAGCTGTTCCCTCTTTTGCTTCCTTATCTTTTCCTTCTTCCTCTTTTGAAGCCAATAAAGAAGCAGATTCACTTGACGAAGCGAATTCTTCGTCGACTTCTTCAGATATTTCTTTTCCTGCTTCATCCAATGCCTGATCGGATGAAGATGTATTCGATTCTTCAACTTCATCACCTTCATTCACAGAGTCAGATAAAACACCACCATCAGTCATTCCAAGCTCTTTGGCTCTCTCAATTACTTCAGCATCACTCATTGTTGTCTTACGTCCGCCTAGAGCAAATCCCATGACAATAGCAGTTAAAATGACTCCTATGCCAATACCCCTAAGATAATACTTTAATTTCATTCCTCTGTAATTTCCTTACTTAACTTTTCTATGTTTATTAGAAAGATCTATAACAAGCTTGACTTCACCAATACCAAGTCCCAGCTCTCTTGCTATGACCATATTAGACTTTCCAGCCTTATGCATCTCAATGATCTGTCTATTCTGAGAAATAGGATCATTAGCTGTAAGTTCTTTCATATTCCTATCTGGGTTAGAAGGTTTAACATCATTTATTGAAACAACCTTTGCACTTGGCGTCTCTTTTGGCTCTGCACTGATCTTATTGCCGATCACGTGAAGATTCAAAGCTTGTTCTTCCTTGATGACTTCAACAGGAATTGCATCAAGCTCTTTTAATTCCTTAACATTCTTTTCTTCAACGTATCCACTGGACACATTACCTATTGGTTCAGGTCCTGCTAGATCCTGCTCAACCTCAACTACAGGAGAAACTGGAGAAACGTTATATTTTTCTTTGTAAGGAATCCTGATACCACTTGGTTTATCCTCTTCTTCATCAAGAAGGATAGCTCTGACATTACTCTCAGCAAAAGGAGCACCTGAAATAGTCTTAAGTGAATCAGTTGCCTGCCTTGCCTCATTGGCAGTAGCTTCCGCATCCATAACAGTTTTTTTGGCTTCATCAGCCTTTCTTGTAACTTCAGAAACTACATCAGTAAGATTCTTATGCTTATCATTAAGCATATCGTACATAAACATTACTTCATCATGATTTTTATGGATATCATTTATGACGGTGTCAGAATATTCACCAATTGCAGAAAGTTTTTCGTTAGAAATACGCTCCATAGCGCGTTCAGTTCTATCAAGGGAATTATCGACGGTGTCATCTACCATGTTCTCAATGGTTTCCTTCTGGTCTTCTACTTCACGACGAACAAGCTCACGGATTTCTCTTTCCATAAGCAATTTATCCTCTTCGTCGATATCTTTTCCAGCAGGAAGAAGATAACCCAATATGATTGCTGCAAATCCTGCAACAATGAGCACAATCTCAGTAATACTTATCATTTCTCCGCCCAAGCACCCCATATTAAATCTAATTACAATACTATTGCAATACTTTATTATAATATAGAAATATCAAATCTTCAAATCAAAACCCGACGAAATCTGAAGATCAATAGGTTTACCATGTCTGTCGAGCATATTACTTGCCATTTTTTCCATTTTGTCGGTAGAAAGCTGTCTTTCCAATAAAGGATTCTTATCATCCTTTTCTTTTTGCTTTCTGTTACGTCCGCCATCGCCCATGTACTCATTACTACCCTTACCCTGAGCGTCAGATTGTAACTCTCCCCGGCCGACATCATCCTTTTGATTTACAGAGTTCTTTTGATTATCGACTTCTTCATTAAACTGAGTCTGAAAGATCTCTCTGTCCATCATAGGTCTGGCATCTTCAGCAGCCTTGACGTTTGATACTTCATTGGATGCAGCAATTACCCCGAAATCGATTCTGTTGATTGACATAGTCTGCTCCTCCGTTTCAGGCGAGCACTCCAAAAATGTTCGTCAAATCGGTGCAAGCCTTACATCGCCTTCTTTCACTACAAATTTACTATATTGCACTGTTTTTTTCACTATCATGGACAATTCCCCAATGTTCACGGTAGTTCCAGGATATGCTGTTCCTTCGACAACTACATAGGCTTCTTTGGATTCTGAAAGCTTTTCCATAAGTTCGCTATATTCTTCTGAATCATTCGCAATAGCCTCTGTTAAAGTCTTATTCATATCAATGAGCTTTTTAGCATTAGCAACCTGATCAGGTGAAAACTTAGCTCCTGCCTTGAGCATCTTGGTGAAACCTTCAATAGTAGGTTTAATGCTCTCAATTGTCTTTTGGTTAGTTGTCATATTCTTTTGTAATTCTTTAAGCCTAAGCTTTAACTGAGGATCTGCGCCAACCTCAACAATTGTATTGGCCCCCATCTCAGATCCAAGGATCTTTGCCTGTATCTTCTCAGCAGCAATAACCTTGCCTCCAGCAATAAATCCTCTTTTTCCAGTTACGATCACTTCTGTGCCAGAAGAAACATTTGAATGCAGTATACATTCACTTGTAATACTTCCTTTTGCAGTAATTGTAGCATTTTCTATAAATTTTGTAACTATATTTCCGTCAGCTTTGATATTACCGCCAGCTTTAGCTCCACATTCCAAAATGATATCTGAGCCAGCTTCAAGTGTAGCACCTTCAACAATGCCCTTTACAACGATATTGCCGCCTGCTTTAACAGAAAAGTTAGAGGCTACAACACCTTTCACCTGAACGCTGCCTTCATAATCGATGTTTCCAGTTGAAACATCTACATTTTCAAGAGTTAACACATCGGAAACAGTAACTTTTCCTTCTTTGATAGTTACATGTCCTGATTTTGCTGCAGTTAAAGTCATCTTATCTTCTGATAAAGTCGTATTTTTACCAAATTTGATAAAAGTTGTTTTAACAGCTGCTGGCTTAATGTTTTCACCATAGATATTTATGCCGGCTTCACCTGGAACTTCGGGATGAAGCGTTGCCAAAAGGTCTCCTTCATTTACATTGTTTATAAGATTTAAGTGGAAATAATCTACGCTTCCGTCTTCTCTTAAGGTTGGCTTTGGACGAAGGTTACGGTTAAAGTGATATTCAACCATAGCGTTCTTGCCCTGCTTAACCTCTTTTCCCTGACATATTACTATTTCCTTACAATATTCTCTATGCTCAAAGAACTTATGAATATTTTCAGTCTGAATACCATAGGTATATTTCCTGTAAGCAATGGTATCCATGATCTCTTTTTCTGTCAGAAGCTCAGCTCCTTCTGTAGGAGGATAAAAAATAGCTGTGACAGTCATACGATCCTTTGAAACGTCAAATTTTACCCCTTCTCTTTCAGGCAAGATCTGCGCCTCTGTAAAAATAACCACTTCATCGTCAGCCTTTGTCACAGCGTCATTAATAACTACTACATCATATTGAATTTTTCTATCTTCCAAATAGTCTCTGACATCATTGACGTTTAAAGGCTCATCCCCATCTGTTGGAGGATATACTTTTATGCCAGTGCCTTTGGGTGTTATAACCAGTTGAAAATAACCATGCATACTATAGTCCCCTTTTCAATTAAGTTAAAATCACTATCTGGAGTTTGTAACTAGACCCAGGTAATTGCCAAGCTTAGTTCTCATTTTCTGAAGAGCTTTAGTGTGAAGCTGAGATATTCTGGATTCAGAAACCTCCAATACCTCACTGATCTCTTTTAATGTAAGGTCTTCATAATAATATAAAAGTATGACTTTCTTTTCTTTATCAGTAAGAAGTTCCAAAGATTCTGCAAGCATCTTCTTTAGTTCTTCTTTTTCAACAGCTTCTTCAGGTTTAACAAAACCAGCGCTGTGATTATTTACATCCTCCGTAATATCTGAGCCCTGATCCATGAACTCATTTAATGATACAACACCTGTAACCTTCATCTGATTCTGCCATGAAAGATATTCATCCTCTGAAATCTCCATTTTGGCAGCTATCTCAGCATCTGTAGCCACATGTCCTGTATCTCTTTCAATCTCTCTGATTGCCGTTTCAATCTTTTTCTGTCTCTGTCTAATAGTTCTGGGGATCCAGTCCATCTTTCTGATCTGGTCAAGTATGGCACCACGTATGCGAAGGCTTGCGTAAGTTTCAAACTTAACATCCTTGAGTAGATCAAACTTGTCTATGGCATCGATAAGACCAAAGATACCATATCCCACAAGATCGTCATATTCGACGTTAAAGCCAAGATACATGCTGAGTCTTCCAGCTACAAGCTTGACTAAAGGAGCATACTCTAAAATGAGCTGCTCTCTTATCTCCTGGGATTTAGATTTATTATATTCCGTCCATAACTTATTTCTGCCTGCGTCATCCATGTAAATAGTCCCCAAATCCTGTTATTTTATTCCGGGATATCATGAACATCCAAAGGTTCAACATTCTCCCCATTTTCGCCTTCGGCCTCCATGGCAGCTCGAGCCTCTTCTTCAAGACGCTCAGCCTCCATTTTTTCAGCCATGGCTTTCTCATAATTAATCTCTAAAAACCTAGTTATCATTTTTTCAACGATAAGACCTATAACCAAAAAAACGACAACTGATGTAAATACTATAACAAAGAAATCCCCCGCTGGGTAGCGTTTGAAATAAGTAAATATAGCTATGACCGCAGTAGCGGAAAGCACTACTAGCGGAGTGATAAGCTTTGTATTGATCTGTTTAATTTCATCAGTATTCATATGACCTTCTCTGGTTTCCCTACCGCTCTGATAATATAATCTCCATTTTCTGGATAAAAAATGACCGTTCGTCCATAAGAATCGCCAGTGTCTTGCGCAAGTACAGGTATGTTAAGCTCTTTTAATTTTTTCAAAGAAGCCTGTACATTTCTGTCACCTACTCTCATAGTAGCATTATTTGTCTGAAACGCAAACATCTGAGCTCCGCCAGCTATCTTAGCAACTAGTCTTGATCTGTTTGCTCCCTTAGCCACGATCTGCTTGACCAATTCCTCAATTCCTGTGTCAGCAAACTTAGGAATATTTGAATTATTCTTGATCTCAGTAGAATCCGGAAGCATAACATGAGCCAGGCCACCAATCTTGGTAACCGGATCTCTAATAGCTATTCCAACGCACGAGCCTAACCCCAAAGTGGTTATTCCATCGGGGCTTACACAAATATTTAGATCGGCCATTCCAACCTTAATAATTTGACTCATAAATTGCCCCTTTGTTAAAGAGAAACATCTCCCATGCCAAGTGAAGAGAGAATTTTACTGTAACCATCCATATCAGGTAATAGAATAAAATAGCCACTTAACTTAAGCTCATCAAAGAATTGAGTCTCGATCAAAAGAATCTTGTCACCCATCATACCGAACTGAATAGCAGGTACACTAAGAATAGCTGCCGCCATATCAATTGCAACATATGGTATTGAAGGAATAAGCTTTAAATTTGTCATCATTGAAAGAGAATTAAGGTATGATCCGGTAATGATGTTTCCTACCTCTTTAAGAGCGGACATCTCTACTTCGTCAAAATCCTCTTCTTCAGATTTAGCACCTGTTCCCATAAGCTTATCTACAAGATGTCTGGCTGCCTGCTTACCAAGAAGGAACATGATACTTCCATCAATATCACCTTCTACTGCAAGGTAGATACCAGCCATTATCTTTTCAGCTCCACCCATCAGATCACCAACATCCTTAAAATCAAGGAGTCTAACCTGAGGAACATTCATATCAACCTTTGTTCCAATCATCTGTGCAAGAGCTGTCGTAGCATTTCCTGCACCGATATTTCCCAGTTCTTTTAGAACATCAAAGTACTGGCTGGACAAATTGTCCAAACTCATTTCACCCATATTCAATCCTCCAATCAGCTAGCATTTGATGCTTTTTCTTTAACTTCCTTCTCAGAAACAACAGCCTCAAGATCAAGGATAGAAACAAGTCCGCCCTCATAATGGCCTACGCCACCAACAAACTGTGCTCCAGTTGTTCCCTTCTTGTCGTCGTAACGCATCTTTTCAATGCTATTGACATCAAGTGTAAGCACTTGATTAACCTGATCTACAATAATTCCAACAAGATCACCTGTCTCTGTCTTTAAGATAATGATTCTGGACTTATTAGTAAACTGATCCTCTTCAAGTCCCATTTTCATTCTAACACTCATAACAGGAACAATCTCACCACGAATATTGATAACTCCCTTAATATAGTCATCAACCTTTGGAACTCTGGTGATCTGCTGCATTCTTACAATATTATCAATATATTTGATGTTGATGCCATACTGTTCGTCATCGATCTTGATAACAATAAACTGAATAAGCTCACCTACATCAGAATTATCTCTAAGTTCGTTCATAATGGTTCATCCTTTCTTCTTAATAATCAACCGTCATTAGAAAATTGAATTAGTGTCAAGAATAAGAGCAATCTCACCATCACCAAGGATAGTAGCACCACTTATAAGCTTGCACTTATTAGTGTATCTACCAAGAGGCTTGATAACGATTTCCTGCTGTCCCATAAGTTCATCAATTACAAGACCTGCAAGCTGATCGCCCTTTCTGGCAATAACAACAACCATATCTTCATCTGGCGACTTTGTAGACTCAGTATCAAGAACCTGATTAAGTCTGATAAGAGGAAGAACGCTTCCACGAAGATTGATAACTTCCTTATTTTCAACGAATTTAACTTCTGATGGAGATACATCCTCAATACTCTGAATAGAATCAAGAGGAATAGCATATTTTTCTTCACCAATGATAACCATCAGAGCCTGAATAATAGCAAGTGTAAGAGGAAGTCTGATAACCCATGTTGAACCTTCACCAAGCTTAGTCTTAACTGTTACTTCACCTGAAAGTGATTCAACCTTTGACTTAACAACGTCAAGTCCTACACCTCTACCAGAAATTTCTGAAACCTGTTTAGCAGTTGAGAAACCTGGATGGAACAAGAGCTCTACGCACTGTTTTTCTGTTAAAAGAGCTGCCTGTTCAGGAGTAACAACTCCTTTTTCAATAGCCTTATTCTTAACGACTTCAGCATCAATACCGTTACCATCATCACCTACTTCAATAACAACACTGTTACCATCCTGGAAAGCGTGAAGGAATATCTGTCCAACTTCAGGCTTACCTCTCTGAGCTCGAAGCTCGGCGCTCTCAATACCGTGGTCAGCACTGTTTCTGATAAGATGCATCAAAGGATCACCGATCTCATCAACAACAGTACGATCCATTTCAGTATCTTCACCAGTCATTGTAAGTTCCATCTTCTTATTCAGAGTCTTGTTAAGGTCTCTGATCATACGAGGGAATTTCTGAAGAACGCTCTCAATAGGAACCATTCGAACCTTCATAACAGATTCGTGAAGGTTTGTTGTAACGCTCTCAAGATATTCGATCTGCTCATTTACATTTGATACACCTGATGTATTTGCTGCAGAAATAAGTGAGTTCTTTGCAATAATAAGCTCACTTACAAGATTCATGAGCACATCAAGTTTTTCAATATCTACACGGACTGTTCTGTTAACTACAGGCTTGCCAACAGGCTTCTTGCCTCCAGCTGCTCCGCCAGCTGCTGGTGCAGGAGTATTTGCTGCAGGTGCTGCAGGTGCAGGTTTATTGTCAGCAGGAGCTGCTGCAGGTGCTTCATCCTTTTCTTCTGGAGCCTTTGCTCCGCTAGGATCGAATTCACCACAATCGCAACCTTCAACTTCAGAAACAGCCTTAACTATCTCTTCAACCTTTTCTTTTGATTCATCAGTAATGAGGATCAAACTAAAAGAGAAATCGAATTTTTCATCTTCAATATCCTGTGTATTAGGATCTGAAACTGCGATCTCACCGATCTCTTCCAATCCCTTGAATACAAGGAAGCCTCTTGCAGCCTTAAGGATACAAGACTCCTGAATATGAACTGTAACGCCATAGATCTTCTTTCCCTGGCTCTTTGCTTCTTCTAATGTGGATTTAACAGATGGATCAAGGCGAATTGCCCTATAATCCGTAGAACCATCAGCACCCTCTGCTGGTCCATCAGCTGCAGGCGCTGCTTCTGTAGAAGCTGCTGCTTCTGCTGGTGCTGCTGCAGGAGCTTCATCACCACCGCTTGCGCCACCATTTCTGATATCAGCGAGAGACTTAATTATATCTTTGTGCTCATCAGTACCTTCATCCTGATTCTCAGTGATATTATCAACATATCCCTGAATAGCATCAAGACACTGAAGCAGAACGTCGATATCAGCAGATTTGATCTTAATCTTGCCAGCACGAACGTCTGAGAAAACATCTTCCATATCGTGTGTAAGATTCTGCATTCTGGTATAGCCCATGGTACCAGCCATACCTTTCATGGAATGGGCTGATCTGAAGATCTCGTTAATACAATCTTCATTCTCAGGGTCCTGTTCCAAAGTCATAATGTTGTCATTGAGCGATTGAAGGTGCTCCTTTGCCTCATCAAGAAAGACACTTAGATACTGAGAAACATCCATAACCAATTTACCTCCATTTGAAATGTGATAGATTTTCAAAAGTATAGTCTTATTATCGCATACTTTTGTTCAAAATATCGGCATTTGAATGGAGGAATTAGAAAATTTGGATAAAAGAACTATTAAAAAAGATAAAACCTCAATTCACGCCGACATTCATTATAATTTCCTGGGCTACGTCCTCTAGTTTTACAACCTGATCAACGAGACCAGCTACTGCTACTGCTTTCGGCATTCCGTAAACGGTACAGGTACTTTCATCCTGCCCGATCACATGAACTTTTTTCTTAGATTTAAGATTCTTTATTCCTTCGGTTCCGTCAGCTCCCATTCCTGTTAGAACTACACAGCAAACTTCGTCGTAATCCGACTCCATAAGTGATTCATACATAAAGTTCGCGCAAGGCCTTACGCCTTCTCTTGTGGGGCCATCCATATAATGGATTGTGCTCTTTCCACCGCTCTTTATGATATGCATATGCTTGCCTCCTTTGGAAATGTATACAGTACCCGGCTGAAGTACATCTCCTTCTGCAGCTTCTTTTACACTGACTTCACTAAGTGAATCAAGTCTTTCAGCAAGAGAAGCTGTGAAGCCTTCCGGCATATGCTGAACCAGAACAACTGGCGTTTTTAAATTTTTTGGTAATTTTGGAATAACTGATTGTAGTGCTCTTGGACCCCCTGTCGAACTTGCAATCGCAACTATCCTGTTGCCAGTGATCTTACTGGCGGATTTGCTTACGAGTTCAACAACTTTTTTCGACTCCTTCACATCTTCAATAGAAAAAGACTTCGCATGAACTGGAGCTTTACTGTCAGCTACAGCAGCAAGGGTATCGATGAAATGAGCTGTGAAATCCTCACCTCTGCATTCAGAAGCTCGATCTGGCTTATGAACAAAATCCAGAGCTCCTAGATCAAGAGCATCCATGGTGACCTTTGCGCCTTCCTTCGTGTCTGTACTTGCCATCATAATCTTTGCTCTTATATTATTTTTTTGAAGCTCTTTAAGTAACGTAATGCCATCCATCCTTGGCATATTAATATCAAGAACGACGGCATCATATGTGTTCTTTTTAAGCAGTTCGAGACCTTCGACTCCGTCTTTTGCGGTTTCAACCACGTGGAATCTTGAATCTGAATTAATAATATCACTGAGTACGGTTCTCATAAGTGCAGAGTCATCAATTATCAAAATATTTTTCATAATCAAGTTTGCTTCTTTCTTATTTTGCGCTCTTCCTCAAAGATGAAATGGATAATATCTTCTCTGGAAGTTTCGTCAATGTAAACATACTGGATTCTGTGCTCATACAGTCCTGGTCTACTCTCAAGCTCACTCACTTTTAGCACTGTACATATCATTTCATACTCTTTGTCATTGGCATTCCCAGGTAAACGATAGGAACAATAGATAGTACTACCTTCGTCGTATTTAAAATTCGCTACAAACCTAAGTCCGCCACCGCTTATATCAACAACAACGCTTCTTTGAAGACCAAAATCAGCATCTACTAGGTATTTCCTGTTTCTTTCAAATGCTTCAAGTTCTTCTTTGGAACATAACCTGGATTTAAGTTCTAGTGCACAACTAAACCTGTAATATTCCCTGCGTTGGAGTTTTTGTAATTCACTTATAAGGTCCAGGACCAAAATGTACATATTGTCACTTCGGTATCTGTCTATTATTCTGGCATAGCACTGAAAAAGCCCTCGTGTGCTGTAAAAACACAGGCTGTACTCCCCATCGACTGGTAAAAGTACCACCTTACCTTTCTCAAAGGGCATCAGGATCTCGATTCTGTCATCCGAAGTCACATCCATGACCTTACTCATGTAAATATGCTTCGTTCTAGCATCCTCATCCATCCAGATCTTTCCAGTAGCCTTTAACTCTACTCGATTTCCTGGTGAAATATAATCAGAAAGCATCTATTTTTGTCTCCATTCACGTACTTAATGAAGTACTATTGTGTATTTGGCGCATTGCCTATTATATTTGGAACATTCCCGGTACTGCTAAGCTTCCTGCCAGTAATGATATGGGAAAAGAAAGCTGCCATACCGCGTTGTTTTACCTCCTCTGTATAGCCCGGATTCATCAAATTGGTTGCAATAGATTCAAAAGCCTTCGTAGCCTTGGCATTTGGATATTGTATAGAAACAGGTGACTGCTGCATAACGCTTCTGGCAAGCATCTGGTCCTGCGGAATTGCTCCCATATATGTAAGTGGAAGTTTCAGATATCTAGCAACCACAGCATTAAGCTTGTTAAAGAGCTGTTGTCCTTCTTCATCACTAGAAACCCTGTTTGACACTACCTTAACCTTAGTATTCTCCCTTGAGAACCTAGGTGACTGATTAAGTGCTTTTAAAAGAGAATACGAATCCGTAATAGACGTAGGTTCAGGAGTAGTAACAAGCATTATCTCGCCACTTGCTACAAGGAATTCCATAACCGCACTTGATATACCTGCACCGGTATCTATTATTATTATATCAGCAATTGCGTCCAATTCGGCAAGATTTACAATAATATATACTAAATAATCTCTTGAAAGATTGTACATGCCCGAAATACCTGAGCCTCCGGAAATAAATCCAACACCTTCAGGTCCCCAGGTTATGATATCTTTAATATTTTTGCCTTGATAAATTAGGTCGCAGAGATTATGCTTTGGTACAGTTCCGAACATGATCTCAATATTAGCAAGTCCAAAGTCCGCATCAAGGATGATTACTCTTTTTCCCATCTTGCGAAATTGAATAGCAAGATTTATGGCTACGTTTGACTTACCAACGCCGCCCTTACCACTTGTAACAGTAATGATCCTGGCAAGTGGCCTTTGAGGCTTATTTGAATTCTTGATTATATTTCTAAGTTGTTGTGCCTGATCCATAAATTTCCCCAAAAAATTTATTAATTAACTTTTTCCACCCAAAAGATTCTTAACGATGCGCTGTGCATCAAACACAGCAATATCATCAGGAACGTTCTGCCCATTAGTGATATATGCAACAGGAGCACCTGTATGCATTCTAACGTTGTAAAGATTTCCTTTTGCACCGGTCTCATCCATCTTGGTAAAGATAAGTCTATAAGCAACCATCTCAGAATAAGCATCTGCGATTTCGATGAGATCTCTGTACTTTGTAGTTGCAGAAAGAACAAGGAAATTCTCACATTCCATTATATCTTCCAATGTTCTGATAAAGCTCTCAACACCCTGCTTTAACTCTTCATTATGAAGTGAATGTCCAGCAGTATCTACCATGATGAAGTCGTAATCCTTGAAATCTTCAGCAGCCTGCTTCATCTCTTCAACAGAATAGATAACTCTAAATGGAATCTCCAAAATAGATGCGTATGTACGAAGCTGTTCTGCAGCCGCGATTCTATAGGTATCAACCGTTAAAAGAGCCACCTTCTTTTTCTGAGTTACAGAAAGTTCTGATGCAAGCTTAGCAATGGTTGTTGTCTTACCAACACCAGTGGGTCCGATAAAAATCTCTGCCCTTGGTCCTGGCTTATCCATAACTATAGGCTCAGATTTTCCAAACTTAAGTACCATCTTCTGGTATACATTCGCAAGGGCAAAATCAAATGGAAGCCCTGGTTTGCTTATCTTTTCAACCTCATCAGTAAGTTGATTTACATATATCTCATCAACCTCATTTTCAATAAGAGTATTGTATAAAAGCTTGATAAAAGACATTGTCTCTTCTGAAATCTCATCCTTTTCAGGAGCTTTAACGCCAGTATCAGAAGGTGTGTTATCAGAAGAACTGTCTTTTTCATTTTTACTAAAGTTCTTTTCAAGAAGATTACTGAGATTATCAAGTTTTTCTTCTATTGCACTGTTATCATCTCTATAATCTTTACTCTCTCTGACTTTTGTAGCATTCTGAGTAGCCGAAACGATAGTATCTCTCTGAGAACTATCCTTTGAAGGGGTCACGATCTGAGGCCTGTTTTCCTTTGGCTGAGAATAGGTTTTAACAGGTCTTTCCGACTCTTCTTCGAGAGCAACAGTCACTTCAATTTTCTGAGACTGAAACAAAGAGAAAAATCCAGTTTTCTTGGTTGGCCTGACATTCATTACAACGATGTTTTGGCCAAGTTCTCTTCTTGCCTCTTCAGTAGCTTCACTTTCAGTTTTTCCAACATACTTTTTGATAATCATATTATGCAGTTACCATCCCCACAGATTGTAATTCGATGTTAGCCTCCACCTCATTATATGAAATTACTACTAAATCTTTGTAGTAATCTTCAGTCATTTTCTTAAAATACATTCTGACAATCGGAGAAGCCATGATAATTGCCTGTCTTCCGGCTTCTTCAAGCTTTCTGACCTGCTCTCCAACTGCATTCAAAATAGCTTTCGTTCTGGCAGGATCAAGTGTTAAGTAAGCGCCAGTCTCAGTCTGCTTGACGCTGTTCATGATCTCCTGCTCGATCTTAGGATCTAGAGTTACAACGCTTGTTGTCTCACCGGGCATAAAGTACTTACTTGAAATAGCTCTCTTAAGACTCTGCCTTACATACTCAGTAAGGATATCAGGGTCATGGGTTGAAGGAGCAAAATCAGCAAGAGTCTCAAAAATTGTAACAAGGTCTCGTATAGAAATACCTTCCTTCAAGAGATTCTGAAGCACCTTTTCAATCTCACCAAGGCTCATAAGCTTAGGTACAAGCTCATCAACAAGGGCTGGATTGTTCTCCTTAAGATTATCAACAAGATTCTGAACATCCTGTCTGGTCATAAGTTCAGCAATATGTTCTCTAATAATCTCAGTAAGATGTGTAGCAATGATAGAAGGCGGATCAACAACTGTATAGCCAAAGCTTTCAGCTCTTTCTCTCTGTCCTTCAGTAATCCATATAGCAGGCAGATGGAATGAAGGTTCAAATGTAGGAATACCTGTGATCTCTTCCTCTACATGACCTGGATTCATAGCCATATAATGGTCGAACAAAATCTCACCATCGCTTACCTGTATACCTTTAATTTTAATGATATATTGATTAGGATTCAACTGAATATTATCTCGAAGTCGAATGATAGGCACTACAGTACCAAGTTCAAGCGCAACCTGTCTTCTGATCATAACAACTCGATCAAGAAGGTCTCCTCCTTGATTTACATCAGCAAGTGGAATGATTCCATAGCCAAACTCAAGCTCGATCGGATCAACTGACAAAAGACTTGTAACATTCTCAGGCTGCCTGATCTCTTCAGCTTGCTGTTCCTCTGGAGAAGCAACCTCACTCTCAACATTAACCTCTTCAATGGTCTGGCTTGCGATCCTTCCAAGAAGAATGAATCCTGCGCCAAATGAAACATACAAAACTGTAGGAAGAGGTGACAAAATACCAAGTCCAGCCACAACTCCGCCAACCAGATACAAGGTCTTTGGCATACCAAAGAGCTGTCCAATAAGAACATGGCCAAAGTCCGCCTCTTTTGATCCCTTTGTAACAAGAATACCAGTTGACATTGAGATCATAAGTGAAGGAATTGAACTTACAAGTCCATCACCCATTGTAAGGATTGAATATGTATTTATAGCTGTGTTGGCATCCATACCCTTTCTGAGCATACCCATAGCAATACCACCAAGAAGGTTGACCGCTGTAATGATAAGGCCCGCAGTCGCATCTCCTTTTACATACTTGGTAGCACCATCCATAGCTCCGAAAAAGCTAGCTTCATCCTGTATCTTTTGTCTTCTTTCTTTTGCTTCCTGATCGGTAATGGCACCAGTGTTAAGATCGGCATCAATAGCCATCTGTTTTCCTGGCATAGCATCAAGAGTAAATCTTGCAGATACTTCAGCTACACGTTCAGAACCTTTGTTGATAACCATCAGCTGAACGATAATCAGGATTACATATACGATAGCTCCAACAATAAGATCGCCACCGCCAACGAAAGATCCAAATACTGTAATAACCTGACCAGCACTTCCCTGTGTAAGTATCAGTCTTGTAGATGATACGTTTAATGAAATCCTAAAGATAGTCGTAAACAAAAGAATTGTTGGAAAAAACGACATATCCAGAACATCCGTCGCAAACATAGCAGTAAACATGATCACAAATGAAAGTGACATATCAAATGCTAAAAGAATATCCAAAAGAAAGTCAGGCAGAGGAATGATAAGCATTACAATAGCTGCAACAATATAAAGAGCAAGTCCGTAGTCAAATACACGGTCTCGTAGTTTTTTTAAATCCATATTTTCCTCTCCTTTCTCTCGTTATAGTAAGTACAATTCATCATATCTTTCCCTGCAGGTGATATACATAAGCAAGGACTTCAGCAACCGCCTTATAAAGTTCTGGAGGAACCAGTTCTCCAACTTCAACGTTAGCATAAAGCATTCTGGCAAGTGGCTTATTTTCAACTATTTCAACATTGTTTTCCCTTGCTATCTCTTTGATCTTTTGAGCAAGGAAATCAGCACCCTTTGCGATGACCATAGGCGCTTCTGCTGACTCAGCATCATATTTGATAGCAACAGCAAAGTGAGTAGGGTTCGTAATAACAACATCTGCCTGAGGAAGCTGCTGCATCATTCTGCGCTGTGAAGCCTGCATCATTCTTCTCTTCTGAGCACTCTTAACTTCAGGATTTCCTTCAGAGTTTTTGTACTCATCCTTTACTTCCTGCTTGGTCATCATCATATCTTTTCTGAATTTACGTCTCTGATAGATGAGGTCTGCAAAGGCAATAAACATATAAGCAATTGCAATCCTGATGCCTAGGCTAATGACAAGATTACCCATTAGTCCAATTGCCTGATTAAGTGGCATGTCATATAGCAGAAACAAAGACTCTTTTCTGCCAATAAAAAATGTATAGATAACCACAGCCATGATTGAAAGCTTAAGTATAGATTTTAAAAGTTCAAAGAGCTTTCTAGTTGAAAAGATCTTCTTCATTCCAGAAACAGGATTAAGCTTAGAAAGTTTTGGCTGCAAAGGCTTAGTTGTGGGCTTATATCCAACCTGAACAAAATCGCAGATAAAAACTACGGAAAAACCAATGATAAAAAACGGAGCACAAAGAAGTAACAGCGTAAGCATTGAATTATTTACAATGCTCCTAAGATAGGCTATGGGTAGATATCCATCATAGGTTCTTGCCACATTTGGAATAGCGTTATATACCCTTTCGAATGTGCTCTTAAATACACTTCCCATAAAGGAATAAAAAAATCTTAATATGAGAAAAAGTGCAAGCAAACTAAAAGCCGTCGCTATTTCCTGGCTCTTAGCCACCTGTCCTTCTTTTCTGGCATCATCAAGCTTTTTAGCTGTTGGCTCTTCTGTCTTCTCAGCACCGTTTGCATCTTCAGCAAAAAACTGAAGATCATATGAAATTAGTAGCTGGCTATCATCAAGTTTAGCCAGCTTGCATGCTGTAGACAAAATCATGCATTAACTCCTTGATATTGATATAAACAAAGTTCGATGCACTTCCCAGCATAGAAACTGTAATAAACATAACCATTAGACCAATAATGATCTTGATCTGAATACCGACAGAGAACATGTTCATCTGCGGTGAAACCTTTGCTAGAACGCCAAGAACAACGTTTGTAATGAAAGTTATGATAAAGATCGGAAGGGCTATTCTAAAACCTATTACAACGTAATCTCTTAAAAATGAAACTATAGCATCAAGCATTCTGTCTGAATGAATAGTTACCGTATTTATAGGAATCAATACAAACGAGTCAGCCAAAGCCTTAAGAATATAGTGATACATTCCTGATAAGATAAGCATCACAGTAAGAGTCTGTGAATACAATGTACCAGTAATAGATGTCTGCTCATTTGTATTAGGATCAAACAGGCTTACCATAGAAAGACCTATCTGCATATCAATAATGGTACCTGCAAAGTTAACTATAAGAGTACTAAGCTGAACTGCATAACCAATCAGGAATCCTGCCATAACCTCTTTTAACACGATAACTGTATAGCCAATGATCGTGTTATAATTTGGCGCTTCATAAGGAACAGCACCGTAGATAAGTATAGAAAGCAGTAAGCTAAAGCCAATCTTGACCTGATTAGGGGTCTGTCTGCCACCAAAAAACGGACAAACAAATATGAAGCTTGTTATTCTTACAAGAATCAAAAGAAATATCTCAAGATCCCCATATCTAAACGTGTAATCGATCATGTGATACCTCTATCTGACATACTGTGAAAAATCAGACCAAAGCTGATTGATATAACCAGATAATTCTGTAAGCATCCAGTTACCTATCAGCATTATCATTATAAAAACGCCTATTACCTTAGGAACAAAGGTAAGGGTCTGCTCCTGAATAGATGTAACAGTCTGAAAAATCGAGATGATAAGTCCGATGATCATTGATGTCAAAAGTACAGGCAGTGACATCTTGATAACTAAGAATAACGCACTATTTATTATTGTGTTGATGTCTGATAATGTGATCATAAAATGCCCCCTTAATAGAACGACTTAACAAGGTTGCCTATTATTAAACTCCAACCATCAGCCAGAACAAATAATAAAATCTTAAACGGCATTGAAATTGTAGTTGGCGGCAGCATCATCATACCCATACTCATAAGTACCGAAGCTACTACCATGTCTATAACAATAAACGGAACATAAATAAGGAATCCAATAATAAACGCTGTTCTAAGCTCACTTATAATAAAGCTTGGAATCAGAACGACATTAGGGATGCTGTCAAGCTCACCATCCCACTCTATTCCGTCGATTTCCATAAACAAAATAACATCTTTTTTCTGAGTCTGGCCATACATAAACTGCCTAAACGGCTTCATTGCTGTATCTATGAACTCTTTCTGGTCGATCTCACCGTTCTCAAAAGGAACAACAGCATCATTATATGCAGCTGTCAAAGTAGGCTGCATAATAAAAAGTGTCATAAACAAAGCAATCCCAATCATCACCAGATTAGGTGGCGATGTTTGGGTTCCAATAGCAGTTCTTGTAAAGTGTAGCGCAACGATGATCCTGGTAAAAGAGGTCATCATCACAAGAAGAGTTGGTGCCAAAGAAATAAGCGTAAGTGTAATAAGTATTCTAAGAGCACCATTTACCGAACCGTTGCCGTTATCATATGTAACAGTCACAGTATTGGCAATATTCAGCTCCTTAAGATCATCCGGGTCTTCCGAAGAACCTGGAGCATTGATATTTGTCCTTTCATCCTGAGAGCCAGTCAGGTGGCTATCTCTATCAGTTGTAGGATCAGTTGGCGTTGTATCCTCAACAACGTTTTCAGTAGCGTGTACTGAAAGTGGAACTGAAAAAGCAAAAGTTGAGATAAGTAACACAGAAACAACGGCCAGAACAAATCTCTTGATTACAGTTTTCTTATTCAGTTTTGATTCTCCCCGCTTAATCTTCATGTTACTTTTTTATCTCGCCCTTAAACTTTTCAAATACTTCTTTAAAACTAAGTGTTGTAGAACCATCCTCTTTGGTAATTAGAGAGTCCTTATCGATCTCACCAAGAGCAGTGATCTCATCCTTGCCAACAGCAATAGCCATGTACTTATCTCCTACACGAACAATCTGAATATACTTGTTGACAGATATTCTACTGGTCTCGATGATCTCAATATTCCCTGAGGAAGTTTTCTCTTTTTGGTATCCCGCAAGAAATTTAGTTACATAGTAAGTAGCCGCAAGAACACCGACGAAAATGATCAATATAGAAATAAACTGTAAATATGAATCAGCTGTCATCTAAACTTCCTTTACTGAACTATCTCAGTAACTCTTACACCAAAACTTTCTTCGATAACTACAACTTCTCCCTTTGCTACGAACTTACCATTAACAAGAACGTCTACAGGTTCACCTGCAACCTTGTCAAGCTCAATGATAGTTCCAGGAGCAAAATCAAGGATATCTGAAATAGGTTTTGCTGTTCTACCAAGCTCAACAGTTACTTCAAGAGGAACATCCTTGATGATTCCGATATTCTCTCCACCTGCCATGATAGTTGTACCACCAGAAAAATTCTGGAACTGAGCAGGCTGAATATTCATATTCATCATCTGAGGAGCCATCATCTGCGGCATTGCCATCTGCATCTGAGGCATTCCCATCTGAGGCATTGGCTGACCCTGCATCATAGAAGGATCCATCTGAGGAGCCATCTGTGGCTGTGGAGCTGGTGCTGGTGCTGGCTCTGGAGCAGGCGCAGCAGCTGGTGCAGCTTCCTGTGAACTTTCATCAGCAGCAATAACTGTATCTTTAAGAGTCTTAGCAAAATCAATTGGATAAAGCTGCATAAGCGTTGAATCTACAAGCTCTCCAACCTGCATCTTGAAAGAGATCTTAACAAATGTTCCAGTAAGGAACTCAGCAATATCTGATGGATCATCGTTGATCATATCAAGAACAGTAGCCTGTGGCGGGCTGATATCAACCTTCTGATTGATCATTGTAGAAAGAGATGTGGCAGCAGCACCCATCATCTGGTTCATAGCTTCTGAAATAGCAGAAAGCTGTAATTCGCCTATCTCTCCATCTGTATTAGTACCATCACCACCCATCATGAGGTCGGTGATTACCATAACGTCATGTTCTTTTAAGATCAGGATATTTGTTCCATCAAGACCAACAGTGTATTTGATCTGGATAAATACGCATGGTCTTTCATAGTTATTTATTACATTCTCCCAATTAGCAAGTTCTACTTGAGGTGTTGTAATATTAACCTTCTGATTTACAAGGGAATACAGCGTTGTAGCTGAAGATCCCATGCTGATATTAGCTACTTCACCGATTGCATCTTTTTCAGAATCAGTAAGTAGCGATTCATCTATTGCTCCACCTCCAACTGGTGGTGTAGATACAGCAGCCTCTGCTGGAGCAGCATCACCGCCTCCGTCAGCAGGTGCATCAGCTGGTGTATCTCCGCCAGCAGACGTATCCATTCCGGCAAGCAAAGCATTAATTTCGTCCTGTGACAACATTCCATCCATGCTCTACTCTTCCTCCTCTCTCACAACCGAAGTAATTCTTACGGCATATTTCTCTTTGGCAGTTCCAGGTAGTGCAGTAAACTTAAACAGATTACCCACATATACCTGCATGTCAGTATTTACCCTATTATCAAGCCTTATGATATCTCCGGCCTGAAGATGTACAAAATCATTAACAGAAACATTACATTTACCAAGTATGGCTTTAACTGGTACATCAACATGTCTGACCATGGTCTCAAGAGTTTCCTCATAGTCCTCATCATTGTTCTTTTGCATCGTTGAGAACCAGAACTTGGTATTCAGCTTATCCATAACACTCTCTAAGGTGAAATATGGCAAGCATACATTCATAAGACCTTCTGTATCGCCAATCTTGATATTCAGCGTAACGATAGCGATCATATCTGTTGGTGAAATAACCTGCGCAAACTGTGGATTTGTCTCTATCCTCTCCATAACAG
This sequence comes from Butyrivibrio hungatei, assembly GCF_001858005.1. Taxonomy (NCBI): domain Bacteria; kingdom Bacillati; phylum Bacillota; class Clostridia; order Lachnospirales; family Lachnospiraceae; genus Butyrivibrio; species Butyrivibrio hungatei. The sequence goes on from NZ_CP017831.1 coordinate 1,636,919, forward strand.
GATTGATAGAAACAACGTTCTGCCAAGGTTCTACCATAAGCTGCATACAGATTGTTACAAGCTTCTCTATAAGTGGCATCTCAATGTCGGTGAATGGTCTTGGTTTATCCAAGGTTCCTCCTTCACCTCCAAGCATTCTGTCAATAAAAGAGAATCCTATGTTTGCCTGCAATTCCAAAATAATATTACCCTGTAAAGGAAGGAAACTTATTACTCCCAAAATAACAGGATTGGAAAGAGCATTACTAAATTCAGAATATGTAACAGTCTCTGAGTTAGCTACAGATACAGTTACGTTCTTTCTGAGATATAGTGGCAAAGTTGTGGATAAAAGTCGTCCATAATGTTCGTAGATCATCTCCAAAGTTCGAAGATGCTCTTTGGAGAATTTAGCAGGACGTTTGAAGTCATAATCTTTGACTTTCTTTTCGTCAGCTGCCTGCATCTGATCCACATCAAGTTCACCGCTACTTAGCGCTGCCAACAGACCATCTATTTCGCTTTGTGACAGTACTTCACTCAAAATGGATCTCCTTTCTGTATTTATTAAATACCGATCTATTCATGATCATCATGAATAGATTGCACTAATACTTACGTCGTAAATAAAGTTTGAACCGTAAAGCTCCTGAACAGCTTCAAGAACCTGGTCTTTTGCTGTCTGCATATCAGCCTGAAGTTCTTCCATTGTGTAACTTGAAAGGACATCAATAACTTTAGCCTTAACAAGATCGCTCATACTAGCAAGTGATTCAGAAGAACCATAGGTTGCATAGTCCTGAGAAGCTGTATTCATTGAAAATACAACATCAGCAAGCATGTAATGAGTCTTTCCATCTGCGCCAGGCTTAAGACTGATAGTAAGGTTGTTATCACCTGTATAACCAAATGTAGCTATGTTTGCTACACCAACAGTTCCTGAATTTGAATTTGAAAAGCCTCCGCCTGCTCCGCCGCTAGCTTCAAGCTCAAGCGCAGCAGCAATATCAGAGATAAGCTTTGCTGTCTGAGAATTTGTTGTCATTACGCTAAGAAGCATAAAGCCATTCATAGCAAGGTTAATGACTAAAAGTGCCAAGATGATGATTGATAAAAGATTCTTTTTCATTTAGGACTATCTCCCCTCTTTAATAAGATGAACTAAGTGGATTGTAAATCTTTATTTCTACTCTTCTGTTGCGGGCTCTGCCCTCATCTGTAGAATTGTCAGCAATTGGAGAATACTCTCCTCGACCTGTATGAACAATGTTTGCAGGATCAAGATTAGTATTTTCACAAAGGTAATAAAAGATTGAAAGAGCTCTTCCTGAACTAAGCTCATCGTTGTTAGCATATTTTCCGCCAGAAGACATAGGAACATTATCCGTATGTCCTTCAATCTCAATAGTACCTCCAGCATAGGTTTCAAGTATCTGACCAACCTTATCGATAACAGGTATAGCGTCATCTTTAATATCTGTCTTACCAGAATCAAAAAGAATTGAACCCTGAATAGTGAGCTGTACAAACTGGCTTGTGTAATTCAGAGATACTTCATTATCTACATCTCCAGCTTCAAGAGCTGCTTCAATCTTTTCAGCAAGCTCTTCTGATGCTTCCATCTGTTCCTCTTCAGCAGCTTCTAACAGTTCCTTTTGTTCCATTTCTCCAATAGCTGTCTCTTCTGAATCAGAATCCTCGCCGCTCTGAGCAAGTCCCATTGAAGTGATATAACTAGATAAAGCACTAAGCTGAGAAACACCATCACCAATAAGTGCTCCCTGTCCTATAGCCATTTCTCCACCGGAGAAGATACCGAAAGCATTACTAAATGATGCTGCTACTTCCTCGAACTTTGCCGCATCCATGTTAGCCATTGAGAAAAGAAGTACGAAGAAACAAAGAAGCAGATTCATCAGATCACCAAAGGTACCCTGCCAGGCCGGCAGACCAGGTTTTATCTCCTCTTGTCTCTTTGCCATTATTCTCCGCCTCCATCGCCAGTGCCATTTTCAGCTTCATAAGCAGATCTATCAGCAGGTGAAAGGAATGATTTAAGCTTCTCTTCTGTAACACGTGGGTTTTCACCAGCCTGTATAGACAAAAGACCTTCAATGATAATGCTCTTTGTCATGTACTCAGCATTACTTCTGGCCTTTAACTTATTTTCAGCAGGATAACAGAACCAGTTAGCAAGAACTGATCCATAGAATGTTGTAATGAGGGCAACCGCCATGGATGGTCCGATTGATGAAGGATCAGACATGTTCTGAAGCATAAGAACCAGTCCAAGGAGGGTACCGATCATACCCCATGAAGGACCCATACCAGCAACATCGCCAAAGAATGAATAGTTCTCTTTGTGACGCTCCGCCATGGCATCAATTTCAGCTTCAAGAATGCTCTTTACAAGTTCAGGCTCAGTACCGTCTACGATAAGCATGACGCCCTTCTTCATGAAAGCATCCTCCAAACTACCAGCAGCTTCTTCCAATGCAAGAAGGCCTTCTTTTCTAGCTGTATTTGAAAGATCAATGATTTTTTTGATAACAGATTTGGTGTCATCAGTTGGCATCTTAAAGATCAAAGTATATGACTTAAGACCGCTCATGAAACTCGGCATACTTCTTGATCCCAAAACGGCCATGAAGGCTCCTCCAAAGGTGATCATAGCTGAAGGCGCATCAAGGAAGTATTTAACACCCGTGATACCAGCTGAGAACACAATACTCAGGATCATGAATATAAAACATAGACCTACACCAAGTAAAGACGCAATATCCACAACAAACTCCCCTTTCTCATATTTATAGTGAACATCATTTACTTATTCGATAATTTATTTCAAAATTAATTTTCTTGAATCATCTTGTAGATTTCATCAGGGTTTTCTTTGACTAATAACTTCCTACCCGAGTTTAGGATAATGATGGTATCTGGATTAGCTTCTACAGTCTCAATGGAAGAAATATTTAGAAGAATCTTACGCGTATCCATTTTGGTCAACTCAATAATCTTAGACATTAACCCCTCACCTAATATAAAATTTCACTCATTCAAAAAATTTCATTCTAAAATGAAACTTTATTTCTAATCACTACTATTTTACCACGTTTTCAATGCAAAATCTCTATGCCACGTTCACAATTTAGACATATTTTAAATTTTATTACAGAAATGCAATGTGATTTATGTAATATTTTTTCACATTTACATTGTCCAAAATCTATTTTTGGACATAGTACTACATATTGTGGTATTAAAATCATTTTACCACAACAAGTCAATATATTACAGTAGATTATTTAAAGAATTGCTAAAAGAATAATCTTTGTCTAATATACAGTTAGTGTTTGCATGGTATAATGTTTTTATAGATACGCTATTTAGTTTCTTTAAACAAGGAGCTCCCATGAAAAAAGAAATAGATAACTCAGTTCTTATCTCAGATGATGGCACTATTAAGAGCAATAAAAAGATATATACTATCTCCTTTGTAATAATATGCCATGTTTTTACTATTATTCTGATTGTTTTAGGATTACTTGCATTTATAAGTGGTAACTTTTAATTTCTGCGCTTACCAAAAGGGTGAATGATTATGGCTGATTCAAAGCAAAGAATATATGAAGTCATAGAAGTTTCAAAAGAAGGCGATGCCTCCAGTAGAGCCTACGATATCTTAATGAACACTACTATCTTTGTAGGCATGATACCGCTTACTCTCAAAGCTGATAATCTCTATACTCAGTTCATTGAGATATTAACTGGCATCATTCTTATAATAGATTATTGTTCAAGAGTCTATACTGCAGATTATAAGATGGGTTACAAAAGTGCTAAGGCGTATATAGCTTACATTTTTACGCCTCTTGCCATTTTTGATTTTCTGTCTATTCTTCCACTTTTATATTTCGTCTTTCCTATATCTTCTGCTATCAAGCTCTTAAAACTCTTTAGGATATTTAGAGTCTTAAAGCTTATAAGATATTCAAAGACAATGATCGTTATCGCAAATGTAATAAGAAAGGTAAAGAATCAGCTCCTAGCTGTACTTATCCTGATAATCATTTATATAGTTGTTTCTGCAATGCTGATCTTCCAATTAGAACCAGATCTCTTCACTAACTTTTTTGACGCATTATACTGGGCAACCATTTCCATCACAACAATTGGTTACGGAGATATTTCCCCTTGTACTCAAGTTGGACGAATGATCACTATGATATCTGCTCTTGTGGGAGTTGCAGTCATTGCTCTTCCTTCAGGCATCATTACAGCTGCCTATATGAATGAGATCAACAAAAAGAAATCCAAATATGAATTATAGTTTTAAGCACATAAATGGCCCCGCCGAAAACCGGCAGGGCCTTAATTTTGTCTAAAGATTATCTCTTAAGGTTTGTAAGCTCTTCAAGAAGTGTATCAGATACTGTGATGATACGGCTGTTAGCCTGGAAACCACGCTGTGTTGTGATCATCTCTGTAAACTGTGATGAGAGGTCTACGTTAGACATTTCAAGTACACCAGTGTTCATGTAACCACCATCAGTGGTGATGTCCTGAATTGTAGCTTCACCAGAGTTAAGTGTTGATGCATACAGGTTATCACCTTCCTTTGAAAGACCTGATGCATTAGCAAACTCCGCAGATGCGATCTGTCCAAGGAGCTTGGTCTGACCATTTGAATATGTTGCATAGATCTGACCGTCTGTACTGATCGATACGCCATTCATCTCACCAACTGCACGTCCTGTGTTAAGAGACTTCTTGTCGCCCTTAACAGCCTTGATCGTAGATGATCCGTTTGTGTTGTAATTTGTAACTGTTGAGAAGTCAAACTGTACATCACCAGGATTATGAGTTGTATCGCCTGCTGTCTGCTGATAGCCAAAGGCTTCAAGACCAGGAATTGACTGGTTGAAGTTCATTGTTACAAGACCTGCATCACTTGTATCAGCTGAAACAAGAGAACCATTAGCTGCATCAAACTTAAGCTGTACAGAATGCTTACCTACTGTAAGGTTAATAGCACCTGTTGAAGTATTGATCTCATAAGTACCATCAATACCATATGCATCAGCCTGTTCATCAGTGATTCCATAAACCTTATTTAAAAGACCTTTGTTATCGCCTTCTGCTGTTGTAAGAAGATCTGCTATATTTCCCTTTACAGGTACTGATTCATAAGCTGTCTCTGATGTATAGTTAAGTGTTCCATCACCATTATCAGAAACTGAATATCCAGTAGACATTCCCTTTGCAGTCTCGGTTACGCTGTGAGCAATTGATACATATCCTAAAGTATCAGTATTGTTTGAGAATGTAATTGTATATTCCTGACCAGAAGCTAAGCTTGGAATATTTGTATTTGTTCCAAATGCATCACCAAGAAGTGTCTCGTAAGGATTATTTCCACTTGTAATTGTTGCTGTAAGACTTGTAAGTCCATAAGCCTTAGCAAATGTAGAAGCTCCAACATATACGCCCTTTGGCTGTACTGGCTGTGTATCAGTAAACTTTGTAGTATCAAGTTCACCTTCAGCTTCAATCTGATGTGAATAAGTGATCACAGCACCAGTTCCATCTCTAAGAGCCTGTGCTCCGCCAAGTTCCTGAGCTTCATATGAGAACATAAGACCTGTAGTACCTGTAATTGAAGTTTCCTTTACATCAGTAACAACCGAAAGACTCTTAGCTGTCATTGCGCTCTGAATTTCTTCAGCAGCCTTCTTTGCTGAGTTGTATTTAGCAATCTCAGTATTGTTAGCTGTGATTTTTGCATCAGCAGCATCATAATCTGCCTGAGCTGCAGCTTTATCTGCCTCAGCCTGTGTAACATCTGTAGGATCTGAATTTGGATCATTAATGATAAGATCTGCAGCTTCGATTGCCTGCTGCTTTTGTGTCTTTATCTCTTCTTGCGCCTCATTATCAGAAGTAAGAGTATTGATCTGATTATCAATATAGTCAAGAACATCAGTTATATCCTGAGTCTCAATTCCAGTAGATACATCAATACTGCCATCTGTAAATGCAGTTGTAAGATTATTAACATCTGCCTGTACTGCAGAACCGCCTGTAGTCTCAGTCTTTGTTACATCTTCATAATTCTTTACATATAAAGTGATGTTATCATCAGCTGAATTGAATGAATAAAATACCTGATCAAGACTTCTTGTCTCACCAGCAGGAGCTGCATCTACCCAATCCTGAGCTGCCTGAAGTACAGTCTTACCTGTTGTTGTTCCATCAAGTGTATAGTACTGACCAACAGTTGCAATCTTATTATATGCACCTGGGTTAGTTGATGTAGCCTGTGGAACTGATACATGTCTCTTGATCTCCATCTTAGGTGGAGTTGTCGCATTATAATATGTATAGTCGTAATCTGCTGAGCCATAAAGATCAGAGATTCCAAATACCTTTGAAAGGAAATCTGTATCAGCAAAAGCACTTGCGCTTGAATTTGCTGTAGAATCAGGAATATGATAAGCCTCAAGTGTTGCTGGATCTACAAAGTACTTCTCTGATGAGTTTGTCTTATAAGTGTACTTAGCTGTTGCATACCATCCATCAGCTGCAGCAAGGTCAACCTTGTTGAACTTTATTGTAAGTTCACCAGTCTGGTCATCAATCTTATATGTTGCATCTGCTGGATAATTCTTTTCATCTGTATCTGTAACGTTATAAACAGTATTAAGGATTCCTGAATAGCTCTTTGAGCTTGTGCTCATAAGATCTGATAAATAACCATTTAATGGAACCTGTTTGTACTTAACATCCCCGCCTTCTGCATTGATAGCGATATTTTCGCCAGAAGCATCAAGTACGATTGAATACTTAGTTCCCTTATCAAATGACTGTGATCTTGTTGGGCTCTCAACATTACCGAATGTGATCTCTTTTAAAAGATCGGGTCCGATACTCTTTCCATCAGAATCGATGATATCTGTAAGAGTAAGTGCGAACTGGTGATCATAGCCAGTATCCTTTAATGTAAACTTACCTGTGTAAAGGTAACCTTTGTTGTCATAGAACTCAAGTGTTACAGTCTTACCATCATCAGAAATGAGGTTCTTGTCATGGTCATCGATGTTTCCACTGTAAAGAGCTGCTGTTGTAGATGCTGGTGAATATGTGCTATTAGCTGCACTCATGATCTGAAGGCTTGAAAGTCCGCCATTCTTGTTAATTGTGATCTCACCAGTTTCCTTATCTTCCTGAGCTACCCAGCCCTGTACGAAGTAACCATTTGACTGCATTGCAAGGTTACCAGCACCATCTACATAGAAAGAACCATCTCTTGTGTAAAGGTTTTCATTACCGTTGTTAACGATAAAGAAAGACTCACCTGTGATCATAATATCGAATGGGTTATTGGTTGTCTGTGTTGCACCCTGAGATGTAATAGCTGTATTGATAGCACCAGACTTAGCACCAAGACCGATCTGGCGGGCATTTACACCACCCTTGGTCTCTGTAGCTCCTGAAGCTGTCTGTGTTGTCTGATACATAAGATCTGAAAATGTAATAGACTGTGATTTGAAAGATGTGGTGTTAACGTTGGCAATATTGTTACCGATAACATCCATCTTGGTCTGGTGTGTCTTAAGACCTGCTACACCAGAATAAAGTGATCTCATCATAAGGCAAAGTCCTCCATCTTGTATTTAGCTTTTTTGAGATTTTGGACGGATGAGTGATAAAGAATGATCCCTTCAATCGGTCGGGGATCAAATGATTTCCTGCAATAGGTCCAATCACGCAATCACTGCTCCGTCAATATTTGTAAAAACATTACTTTTATTTTCTGTCTGATCCATTGCTGTCACTACTGTATTGTTCGGTACATTTACTATGAAAGCAAGCTGATCGATAAGTATAAGGGAATCCTTGATACCTTTCTCTGAAGCTTCAATCTTTCCATGCTCAAGTCTAGCCATCTGCTCTTTAGTAAGTTCGATATTTCTATCACTTAATCTATTTACAGCATGCTTAGAAAACTTAAGACTTTCCGAACCAATATTATTATCGACAGATTCCTCAGCTTTTTTAAGGATGTTAGCAAAAGAATTTTCACCTACAGGCAAAGTTCCAGAAGGCTTGTTGATCACACTTCCAGCATTTACAGATCCTGTCTTGATCTGATTCTGCATCTGGCCTATTGATAAAAACTGTCTATCATCCATTATCATGACTGTCTTTCCTCCTTTCTTCTAAATTTTCCGCAGCACCCGGATCCTTCCGGGCGCCACGTATATTTTAAGTAGTTGCTTTAATAAGTGTTCTGTGATCATTTCCTCTAATATCATCAATTCTGTTAACGAACTGAAGAAGTGATGTCACATAATCCTTATTCATAAGGTTCTTAGCTTTTTCATCCATCTTGTTCATGTAGAAATCATACATAGTATCGATGGTTGATCCGTGCTCTTCCTCAGAAATAAGATTGAGGTTAGGAAGCTTATCAATAGCTTCCTGGAAGTCCTTAACAACTTCAAGTGCATCTGTATAATCAGTAGAAAGAACTTCTGTAACATCATCGATGTTATAGTTAGTACCATTAATGCTAAGGTATGCTTTGTTGCCACTGTATGTAACAAAGTCTACAACGCCCTGTACCTCTGATGTCTTACCTGTATCAGCATTGACCTGAGTAACAGTTACAGTTTTACCTACCATCTCAGATGCTCTAGAAAGAGACATTGAATTAGCCATATTGTTAAGCTGTTCTACCTGAGTAAAGGTTGCATACTGCGAAATATATTCAGTATTTGATGTAGGTTCCATAGGATCCTGATATTTCATCTGAGCTACCAAGATCTTAAGAAAAGAGTCTTTGTCATAGCCAGATGCTGTGTTCATATCCTTGCTTTCTTTTGACTTATCAAGATTCTGAACCTGTCCATCCTTGATGATTGCGCTTACTGAATTATTATTTACTGCATTTGTTTCTGCCATTTTGACCTCTTTTCATAAGCAATTAGGCGGTATAATCAACTGTATTACCGTTTGCAGCCATCATCTGAGCTGTTATCTTATCTGAATCATCAAGTGCTTCGTCCTCAAGATCTGAAATAGATGAAAGATTGATACGTCTTGTATTCTTCTTACCCTTTTCAGTCTCATCACCGGTGCCTTGATGTTTACCTTGTTCATCAAGATTTCTTTCGAATTCATGACTTGCAATCGTAACTTCAATTGATGTAACCTTGATTCCCTGTGCTTCAAATTTTTGCTGAAGCTGGATCATCTGGCTTTCTACTGCCTCTTTTACTATCTCATTCTGAGCTGTGAACTTAGCAACTATTCCATCCTTGCTGCTAGTAAGCATTATGTTCACATTTCCAAGGCTTGCTGGATGAAGCTGAAGTTCCATCGTAGTCTCATCCTGACCAGAAGAAATAGTGATTCTCTCTGTGATCTGCCTGATGATATCTGCCATCTGAGCTCTGTCAGTGTACTGCATCTCTTGAGCCGGCTCATTCATAGCAGCTTCAGTAATATTATTTAGTACCTGATTGAAAAGATTAGGAGCACCAGCATCCTGATGGAAAGAACCTTTATTACTGTCATTTTCTGATCTTCCAGAAGCTTCTACTGGTCTGTTTTCCTCTGCATAGCTTCTTTCCAATGTAATTTCAGTTCTTTCTGCTGATGTCTTATCAGACTGTAGTGCGGTCTTGTCCTTAAACAATTCATCTCCAGCTTCGTTAATGATAACCTCAGGCATCTTCTCAGTCTCTTTTGAAAGATGTTCTGTAAAATCAGCCTTCACACCATTTATTACGTTCTGAAGTTCTTCATCAGATAAGTCAAACTCATTCATAAGCTGACTTCTCATATCTTCCGCACCCTCTAAGAGGTCCTGCAATGAAGTATAGAGATCTGAATCTGTTAAAAGTTCAAGTGCCTTGTCCTGTCCGATAACTCGTGTTACGAGCTCCTGTAAATTCTGCGGGTCTAAAAGATCTGCCATCATTAGTCCCATTGCCTGCATCATGCCAAGTATCTCGTCCTCTGATACATCGAAGGCTTCTGCAATTTCAGATACAAGCTTTTTGCCATCTTCCTCAATGGCTTCCTGCAGCTTTTTATCTGCTTCCGTGCTGTCTGTTTCTTTTAATCCTGTAGCATTAGCTTTTTCTGCATTATCTGCATTATTATAAGCTTCAGAAAACTTTTTGATATCCTTATCACTAGGACTTCCATTTTCCTTTTCAGTCTTCCTTGTAGCATCATCAGAGATGTTTTTCTGATCTGCATCCTTAAGTATCGCCTTATTGTCTTTTCCTGCATCATTTGCTTTTGTCTGCATCACTGTATCTGAAAACTGATTCAGGATGTTGTCAAAGCTTGCAGATGCTTTCGACGTGCCTTTGTTTGATTCTGCTACAGATGAAACATTAGTCGCTGCAGTACTTTGCGTCATGATCGGTAACAATGTACCAACCTGATTGGTTGTACTGCCCATCAAGATCCTCCTTTCTATTGGTAAGCATAAAAATACCGATATACTTCCAACTTGTATATCGGTATTTTTTTATTTTATTTATATCTATTTTGAAATTTATCCAGTAACTTTTGTAGATTTTTGTTCGAGAGATGTTGGCTCTAGAAGTTGTGTAAGCTTAGCTGCATTTTCTTCCTTCATAGCAGCAAGGATATCTCCTCTATTTTCAACGCTCATCTGGGCCAGGATCCTCGAAACAAGCTCAATCTGATTTTCTGCTACCATCTCATCAAAGATTGCTGCAGCTTTCTTGGCTTTCATTCCAGAATATGTTGTTGCAAAAGCTTTGATAGCCGCATCATCATATTCGCCCTGCACAACCTTCCTGTAGATCTCAGCTGCATTATCAGGATCGATCATCTCATAATATGAAGCATAGGCAGAAGCATCCGGAGCATAATCGCCATAAACTATGCTGTTATAAAAATTAGCTTTTTCTTCATAAAACTCTTTTTGCTGCTTTTCAAAAGGCTCAAGCCTTGCTACTTCAGTTTCAAGCTTTTCAATTGATGAAGCATAGCTGCTATTAAGTTCCATCTCTGACTGAAGAGCCTGTTCAAGTCTCTTGATATAGGCATTTGCTTCTTCCATGGAGTTAATGCCTGAAGCAGAACTCTCAGCATTACTAAAATCAACCGGTGTTTCAGAAGAATCCGTTGAAATACTTCCATCAGGAAGAATAATATTCACATAAGGAATATCCCTAAGAAGTGGAGCAAGTATCTCTGATCCAAAATGTCCAACATCAAGCTTTACTAAAAGAGCCATGATAGCAAGCCATATCAGAATAATAAGGAAAGTGATGATAAGAGTTGCAAGACCACCAGCATCGTCTCCATTGATCTCAGCAGTTCTTTCAGCAAATTCAGCTTCTTTTTCTTTCTGCTCTTTACGCTGTTCCCTTAGCTTTTTTCTATATTCTTTTTTCTCATCCGCAAGCTTTTTCTTGGCAGCTTTAGGATCATCCATAGGTGTCATCATGCTGTTATCAGCCATAATTAACCATTCTCCTGTCTTTTTTGTCCATAAGTAAAGCTAGTTCGCTGATCGTTTTCCTTAGCTTCTTCTTGCTTTTGTTCTTCAACAAATTCAGCATAAGCTCTGTCTCGTAGAGTTTCCTGCATCTTTCTTTCCTGCATGGCACGTGCAAGTTTTACTCTTACTTTTTCGACTTCTGCTTCATGTTTCTTAACTACTTTAGCCTGAGATGCTATCATAACATCCATCTGAGCAGTTGCGTATTGATTATCCAATATATCCTGAAGCCTCAAGCTATCTTCATTTCTAAGTTCTTCAGCTTCTTTTAGATAATTCGCTCTTCTGTAGATATATTCATCCAAAATATCAAGTTGTTTGTTAAGCTCTGACTGGGCAGCAGCAAATTCCATCTTGACCTGTCCCTCAGTTTTTTGCTTGATATTTAGAATGTTTTGCATCCTATAATTAAATCTAGCCATTTATCAGTCCCTAAAAATATCAATCAGGGTCTGCCTGATCTCTTCGAAACTAAATTTTTCATCAGTTTCCTGCATCAAAAACTCATTAACAGCATCGATCTTGGATACCGCATAGTCAATGTTCTTGTTGGCACCACTACGGTATGCTCCTATATTAATAAGGTCTTCAGCATCGTTATATGTTGCAAGCACGTTCTTAAGTTTGCCTGCAGCCTTCTTGTGTTCTGGATCTGCAATAGCCGACATACACCTGGAGATGCTGGCAAGAACATCGATCGCAGGATAATGATTTCTCTGAGCAAGCTTACGATTAAGAACAATATGACCGTCCAGAATACCGCGGGCTGTATCTGTGATAGGCTCATTCATATCATCGCCATCAACAAGAACTGTATATAAGCCTGTGATAGAACCCTTTCTTGATCTTCCAGCTCTTTCTAAGAGCTTAGGCATCTCAGCATATACTGATGGCGGATATCCTCTAGAAACAGGTGGCTCACCACTTGCAAGTCCAATCTCTCTTTGAGCCATTGAAAAACGTGTAAGAGAGTCCATCATCAAAAGCACATCTTTTCCCTTATCTCGAAAGTACTCAGCTATTGAAGTTGCAGTCTTTGCAGCCTTAAGTCTCTCAAGTGCAGGCTTATCAGAAGTTGCACAAACTACAATAGACCTTCGCATACCTTCTTCGCCAAGGTCTCTTTCAATAAACTCTCTAACCTCTCTGCCTCGCTCTCCAATAAGAGCAATGACATTTATATCAGCCTGAGTGTTTCTGGCAAACATTCCAAGTAGCGTTGACTTACCAACACCAGAACCTGCAAAAATACCGATTCTCTGACCCTTACCAACTGTAAGAAGTCCATCAACAGCCTTTACTCCAAGGGATAACACATCTGAAATAGGATCTCTTGTCATAGGATCTGGTGGCTGATTCTCAACAGAATAAGCAACGCCGCCTTCAAGGGAAACGCCTTTACCAAAGCTTGTTCCATCGATCCTGCCAAGGCCATCCAGGGTCTTACCAAGAAGTCCCTCACCAACATTTACCCTAAGAGGTGAATCAGTATTTTCAACAATTGAGCCATTACCGATACCACTGGTATTTTCATAAGGCATCAGCTGAACGTGATTGTCCTTAAATCCAACAACTTCAGCCATAGCTGGCCTAGCGCTAAAATCAGATAAAGAGTCACTGTCTTTCTTTTTGGGATAAATAAGACAAATGTCACCAAGCTTAGCATCTGGTCCTGCTGATTCGATAGTTAAGCCGATAACATTTACAACCTTGCCTCTCATTCGGTAAAATGGAGCACTCTTCATTTTTTTGTATTTCGATAGATCAATTGAAGAAACTAGCATTCCATCACCTGTTTATCTCTTCTTTCTGTCAAAAGACAGAAGTTTTAGTTTTCTGCTGATTTCTGAAAGTTCAACTCCCAGACTGCAATCAAATACACCACTATCTGATTCGATCATGCATTCATTTTCTTTCAAAAGAGGATCTTCAATAATTTCCATTGTGGTGTTAGGCGAAGTGATGCAGGCATCAAGACTATCTCTTTCATCGATTACCTCATCATAGTCATCGGAAGAAACATGAACAATAAGATCATTTCCCGGTTCGATTCTTGATAAAGTACTCTTTAAAAGATGAAGGATAATAGCCTTATCCTCTCTAAGTTCAATTCCAAAAACATGCTCATAGATCTGAGTAAGAATATCAACCATTTCTGGCTCAAGCTCATCTACAAGTTGCTGATACTCTTTTTCAAGTCCTTCTCTTTGTTGCTCGATCTCAGCCTTTAAGCTTTCAGCTGCAGCAACACCTTCCTGATATCCAGCATCGTAGCCTTCTCTTCTTCCCTGATCTATTGCGTTATTACGAATAGCATCAGCTTGTTCGTTGGCTTCCTGAATGATAGCGTCAGCCTGTTCCTGTGCCTGCTGAATCTTAAAATCTATTTCAGCCTGCATAGCTTCCATGTCAAATTGAGAATCAGGACTTTGCATAGGCTCGATCACGCCCTGGTCTTCTGTAAGCTGATTAAGCTGTTCCATTTCAAGCCCAGGAATAAAGTCAACTGGCTCTTCACCTTCTTGAAAGCCTTCTTCAGAAGCCATCTGAGCTCTTTGTCTCTTTAACTCCTGTTCCTGAAATGCTTCTATTTTTTTGTTCGCAAGTTCATTGCTATCAATGATCCTGGCTTCACCCTGATCAAAGCTCACAAAACCTGCCTTAAACAGATTAGACAACTAACTCATCACCTCCACCTCTGGAGATTACGATCTCGCCAGCGTCCTCAAGCTTTCTGATGACGTTAACGATCTTCTGCTGAGCCTCTTCAACATCCTTCATACGAACAGGTCCCATGAAGTCCATATCTTCCTTGATCATAGCAGCAAGACGCTTTGACAGGTTGTTGAAGATTGCTGTCTGAACGTTCTCTGTAGCGCCCTTAAGAGCAAGTCCAAGGTCACTATTTTCAACTTCACGCAGCACTCTCTGAATAGATCTGTCGTCCAAAAGAAGAACATCTTCGAATACGAACATCTTCTTTCTGATCTCGTCTGCAAGCTCTGGCTCTTCGATCTCGAGAGTTTCCATAATGTGCTTCTCTGTTGCACGGTCTACAGTATTGAGGATCTCTACAACTGCGTCTACACCACCAACAATTGTGTAATCCTGATTTACAAGAGACGATAACTTTGATTCCAATACTTTCTCTACTTCCTTTATTGTATCCGGACTTGTACGGTCCATAGAAGCGATTCTCTTAGCAACATCTGCCTGCCTGTCAGGTGGAATAGCCGAGAGAATAAGCGCACTCTGTGAAGGTGACATATAGGACAAAATAAGAGCAATAGTCTGAGGATGCTCGTCCTGAATGAAAGTAAGGAGCTGCGAAGGCTCAGTCTTACGAATAAACTCGAAAGGCTTAACCTGAAGTGAAGCAGTAAGCTTACTGATAACGTCAAGAGCCTTATCCTCACCAAGAGCTTTCTCAAGAAGTTCTTTGGCATAGTTGATACCACCTTCAGCAATATACTGCTGTGCAAGGCAGACACCATAGAACTCTTCTAAGACCGCCTCTTTGATCTGAGAAGTTACACTTCTGGTGTTGGCGATCTCTAAAGTAAGCTCCTCAATTTCCTCGTCCTTGAGATGCTTGAATATGGCGGATGATTTTTCTGGTCCAAGTGCGATCAGAAGAATTGCCGCTTTTTGAGTGCCTGTAAAACCCGCTGTTAACGGATTTCCTCCTGCAGAAACTTCAGTATCCATAATACTTCCAACTCCCTCATAAAATTATAGACCGTAGTCCTCGTTAAGCCAGTTGCGCAACAGTGTCGCTGCAGCTTCTGGATTTTCATCAACAAACTTTTCAATAAGACGCTTGGTTTCTGAACCTGTATCCATCTCAATATCTTCAAGAACTTCTTCTGGCTGAGACTCAAGCAATGATTCAACTGAAAGAGGCTCTGGCTCTTCCTCTTCCTCCTGAGCCTTCTTGGTCCACATGCTCCTGATGATAATGAATGCAAGAAGTCCAAGGATAACAAGGATAAGCAAGATCTGTAATACATCTGTAAGTGTTATAGCCGCACCTGTTCTGTCAAAGAAGACATATTCAGTATATGCAGCCATTGCTACATTCTCTGCACTGATACCGGTTGCCTTAGAAACAACATTTATCATCTCTTCAGGAACTTCCAATGTAACAGGCTGAGCATTTGCAACTTTGTACTCATCCCAAGTCATATTATTGTTATCAGCGCTCTTATAATCTTCTTCTTTTACAACTACATAGTTGATAGCTGTAACAGATATAGAAGACTGATCATATTGAATAGCCCCCGGCTGATTTGTCTTAGTAGTGATCTCCTCATTAGGAAGATAATCACGAGATTCCTCAGTAATACTTGATGTTGAATTCTGATTGTCCTGAGTA
This sequence comes from Butyrivibrio hungatei, assembly GCF_001858005.1. Taxonomy (NCBI): domain Bacteria; kingdom Bacillati; phylum Bacillota; class Clostridia; order Lachnospirales; family Lachnospiraceae; genus Butyrivibrio; species Butyrivibrio hungatei. The sequence goes on from NZ_CP017831.1 coordinate 1,652,824, forward strand.
ACATAAGTTGTTTCATCATCAGCGTTTGTATCAGTACCAGGAATACCGCTTATACCATTAACATTTTCTGCGTTATATGTATCCTCATGACTTAAAACACCCTGAGTCTGATCCTGTGCAGGAGTGTAGTTATGAGTTGTCTTTTCTTCTTTAGAAAAATCCATAACAAGGTTACTTGCTACTTCAATATCATCATAAAGCTTCGTTCCAAGAAGAACCTTTTTAACTTCACTTTTAACGATCTGCTCTGCCTTAGCCTTTAATGAGAGCTGTGAACTTGCAAGCCCTGAAGTTGTAGTCTCCTCACTTCCAGAGAAAAGCATATTACCGTTAGTGTCAAGAATAACGATATTCTCTGTGTTTTCATTACCTATTGCTACAGCAACTGCCTTTGCAAGAAAGGCTGCATTATCTTCAGAAAAATTCGCACCATCAGCTATATTCAAAAGGATCCAGGCTGATGCTTCTTCCTGATTACCAATAAGTGTTCCATCATTGTCAGGAATATTAAGCTGAACATTAGCACTCTTGATTGCTTCAAACTTTGAAATAAAATCCGATTCCAGTCTGCTTTCCAGATATAGGACGTATTTCTTTTGCTTATCAGATTCTGTAGTTGAAAAGCTGCCATCAGTAACATTATCAATACTATAGGCATATGACTGTATATCATTTGCACCCAAAAGAAGGCTGGCATCACCCTGATCCTTTTTTAGGACCCTGAATTCCAGACCATCATCTGACATTTTATAATTTACTGAATTTGAATCAAGAAGCTCTTTTATCTCTGAAGCTTCCTTTGTAGAATTGGCCGTAGCCAAAAGAACATACTGAGGCTGGTTCAAAATAGAAACCAATATAATGATGGTCAGCAGTATTACTGAACCGGCTCCAATGATCAGAGTCTTTTGTTTAGCAGTAAACTGATTCCACCAGTCGAGAACTTTTTGCCACAAGGCTTTAAGTTTATCAGCCATGCTCTCTCCCTCCCCAAAATCTTAAAACATATTAAATCTGCATCTGAGTAAGTTCTCTATATGCAGAAAGAACGCGGTCTCTTACAGCAACTGTATATTGAAGTGCTGTCTGAGCCTTCTGTATCGCTACAGAAAGATCATGAGTATTATCTGTCTGACCAAGAGCCCATTTAATCTCTTCATTCTCAGCGTCAGACAAGTAAGCGTTAGTAGTATTTATATTTTCTACAGCCTGACCAAAGATAACAGAAAACGCCTGGTCATTTCCCTTTTGATCATCTCCAAGGACATTGTAAACTCTGCTATTAGTCTTTTCTGCACTTTTGATCGCGCCTGATGTAACATTCCTAAGTTGTGAAATATCAAGTGATGCCATTTATCATTCCTCCATAAAAACTATCAGCCGCCCTGGCCAAGCTCGAGTCCTCTTGAAGCAATATTCTTGCTGGCATTAAATGCTGTAGCATTAGCTTCATAGGATCTGCTTGCATCTATAAGGTTAGTCATTTCTGTGACTGTATTAACATTAGGATAAGTAACATATCCGTTAGCATCAGCATCAGGATGTGAAGGATCATATACAACGTTCATCTGTGTCCATGTATCATCCTGAACCTTAGTAACCTTAACACCTCTACCTGAATAATGATCAAGTCTTTCGTTAAGGATCCTTGAAAAAGGAGTCTGTGTACCTTTTTCTGCAAATGTAACTACCTTTCTGACATAAGGAGTTCCATCCTGAGTGCGGGTTGTATTGGCATTGGCAATATTCTCAGAAATGATATCCATTCTGAATCTCTGAGCTGTCATACCAGATGAATTAATGTTAAAAGAATCAAATATACTCATAATCCTACTCCTTCATCAAGACTTCATAACAGACTGCAGGTTCTTAAATTCATTGTTAAGACCTGACATAAGTCCCTGATACTTGAGCTGGTTAGCTGCAAGTGTTACATTCTCAGTGTCAATGTCTACGTTATTCTTGTCTGTTCTATATGAAAAATTAGAATAGTCATTGATAACCCTTGGTTTCAAGTGCTTATCCTTAAGATCCCCGACCTTTTGATCCATAGTCTTGTATCTTGAATGTCCAAGCGCTCTTTCCAGTTCGTCCTCAAAATTAAGATCCTGTCTCTTGTATCCAGGAGTATCAACATTGGCTATATTATTTGCAATAACTTCATTTCTGGTCCAAGAAGCATCTGCAGCCTTATCCAGAACATTGATGTAATCAAAAGCATTACTGTTGATCATAGAAATCCTCCTTAAATGAGAACATAATAAGACCTATTATCTTATTATTATTAATAATATGATTTTTATTTGAAAAAAACAAGAAAAATATACTTCATATTGTGTTTTTATATTTTATTAACTACAACATGTATAAAAAATGAACGGATTTATCATAAACGATAAATCCGTTCATCAACATCCATCCTGCAATATAATACATTCTAGTTATAATTCCTGCTTTAACTTCTTGATCTCGTTAAAGACTACGTCATTAGTAACCTTGATGTAAGTTCCCTTCATGCCAGAGGATCTAGATTCAATTACACCTGCGCTCTCAAACTTTCTAAGAGCATTTACGATAACGCTTCTGGTAATTCCTACTCTGTCAGCAATCTTGCTGGCAACCAGAACTCCTTCCATTCCATCAAGCTCATCAAATATATGAATAATGGCCTGCATCTCAGAAAATGAAAGTGTACTGATAGCAGATTTAACAACTGCAAGCTTTCTGCTCTCCTCTGCATTCTCTTCATTTACTGCTCTTAGCATTTCAAGACCAACCACTGTTGTTCCATACTCACAAAGAATTATGTCATCAATATCATATGGAGTATCGGTCTTGTAAATAAATAATGTTCCTAATCTCTCACCTGCAATCTCAATAGGAGTAATGATTGCCTGAAATTTAGAACTGTCAATTCCTTCAAAACCAAGAGTTTCTAGATTAACATTTTCTTTTGTAGACAAAATCGTAAGTAATCTCTCATTAAGCATTGGATCAATAAATGATCCTACATTGTCTACAAGCAGATCACTTAATGATTCCACATTTGCACTTTCACCGATTCCGAGCACTTTACCTTTTTTACTGATAACAAACATGTTAGAAGATAAAATGTCACATAACACTCGGCAAATGTCATTGAATACAACCTTTCCAGAGTTACTGTTATGTAATAGTTTGCCAATCTTGCGGGTCTTATCTAGTAGTTGAACACTACTCATTTTTGTTCTCCTTTAAGATTATTTTGCATATTTAAACTATTGTTATCATAGCACAAAAAAATAGGCGCTTCAAACGTTGAAGCGCCTACAATTATGAAAAAAGACTTAAATTTTCTAAAAATTCTGATTTATTGTTCAGTCCTTATTTGAATCGCTTGATTCCTTAGAACAGATATATCCGCACTGCTCATCTGAACATACAAGTTTGTTGCCCTTAGCAACCATTATAGATCCGCACTTCGGGCATTTTTCCTTGGTTGGTCTTGACCATGACATATAGTCACAATCAGGATTATCAATACAGCCGTAGAATATACGTCCCTTTCTGGTACGCTTAAGAACAATATCCTTACCACACTTAGGACACTCTACTCCGATCTTTTCAAAGTATGGCTTTGTGTTCTTACACTCAGGGAATCCAGGACAAGCAAGGAATTTGCCATGAGGGCCATATTTGATAACGAGATTTCTGCCACAGTTTTCGCAGATCTCATCTGTAACCTCATCCTGAACCACAACTTTTTCCATGTCCTTCTCAGCTTCTTTGACAGCCTTATCAAGGTCTGGATAGAAGTTCTCTATAACAGTCTTCCACTTAACGTCACCATCAGCGATTCCATCAAGTAACGCTTCCATATTGGATGTAAAGTTTACATCTACTATCTGAGGGAATGCTTCCATCATCATCTTGTTGACTGCCTGACCAAGCTCAGTGATGAAAATGCTCTTATTTTCCTTGGTGATATAATGTCTTGCCAAAATTGTAGAAATTGTTGGAGCATATGTACTTGGTCTGCCAATTCCTAAAGCTTCAAGATCATGAACAAGTGAAGCTTCTGTATAGTGAGGAGCTGGCTGAGTAAAGTGCTGAGCACTGTCAAAAGAATCAAAGGAAAGCTTTGTGTTTGTGTCCAGATTCTTCATGAGAACATTCTTTTCGATCTGGTCCTCATCATCTGTGTAAACATTAAGAAATCCATCAAAAACAGTCTTAGATGCAGATACTGTGAATCTATGCTTGCCTGCATCGATCTTGACTGATGTTGTCTCATACTTGGCAGCAGCCATTCTGCTTGCCATGAATCTTCTCCAGATAAGCTGATAAAGTCTGAACTGATCTCTTGAAAGGAAATCTTTTACTTTAACTGGAGTATTCTCAATATATGTTGGTCTGATAGCTTCGTGAGCATCCTGGATCTTGGCATCTGACTTTTTAGAAGATACTTCTCCTGCAAGATACTCCTTGCCAAAATTCTGCTGGATATAATCATTTGCTGAAGCAACAGCCTCAGCTGACACTCTTGTAGAGTCAGTTCTAAGGTATGTAATAAGACCTACTGTTCCCTGACTACCAAGATCTATTCCTTCATAGAGCTGCTGAGCAACTCTCATTGTCTTCTGTGTTGAGAAATTAAGTGCCTTAGACGCTTCCTGCTGAAGAGTTGAAGTAGTAAATGGCAGTGGAGCCTTCTTGGTTCTTTCACCCTTCTTCACATCTGAGATAACATACTTAGCATCCTTAAGTGAAAGGCAGATGCTGTCAAGTTCTTCCTTGGAACTTATCTCTTTCTTCTCATTGCCTTCACCATAATAATGAGCAACAAGCGGCTTCTTTTCTCCGGCTGCAGAAAGATTAACATCTAAAGTCCAATATTCCTTTGGAATAAATGAATCGATTTCTTCTTCTCTATCTGCAATTATCCTGAGTGCAACTGATTGAACTCTTCCTGCACTAAGACCTCTTTTGATCTTTGACCAAAGAAGCGGAGAAATACTATATCCAACCATTCTATCAAGAACACGTCTTGCCTGCTGAGCATCTACAAGGTTCATATCAATCTCTCTCGGATGCTTCATAGCTTCTTTTACTGCATTCTTGGTGATTTCATTAAAGGTTACTCTCTGAACCTTAGCATCAGCCTCTTTAAGCTTGAGCGCTGAAACAAGGTGCCATGAAATAGCTTCTCCCTCACGGTCCGGGTCGGTTGCAAGATACACTTTATCTGCTTTTTTAACCTGCTTACGAAGTTCAGCAAGTATATCTCCCTTTCCACGGATCGTAATATATTTAGGCTCAAAATCATGCTCCACGTCTACTCCCATCTGACTTCTAGGAAGATCTCTGACGTGTCCGTTGCTGGCTGCAACCTCATAGCCTGATCCTAAAAACTTCTTAATAGCTTTGACCTTTGTTGGAGACTCAACTATTAAGAGTGTATTTTTCTTGTTACTAGTTGTTTTAGTTGCCATTCGAAAACTAAATTTCCCCTTCATAAAAATTTGTTGTTAACATATTTCATATTAATATACATTTTTAAAGATTAAGTCAAGTGCCCCTTTTAAACACTTGACTTAATCTTAACATTTTTAATATTTAAATTTTTACTTTTTGTCCTTAGGAAGCCATGCTGTTTCCTCAGGTGTCTTCTTAACAAATGGTCTCTTGATAGCCTGCTTGATACCATTTGGAAGAATGTATTTAAGCTTATCTTCTGCAGTTCTCATTGTAGAAGCATCTGGATTATCTCTTGTAAGCTTGATAGCATCAAATTCGCAACGAGTTGTGCAAAGTCCGCAGCCTACACACTTATTAGGATCGATGATTGAAGCACCGCATCCAAGACAACGAGATGTCTCTTTCTTAACCTGTTCTTCTGTAAATACAAGCTTTGTATCACGGAATGTAAGCTTCTCGCCATCTTTCTTGCTATTTCCAGCAACCTGACGTCCAACATGATCATAATCCTTAACGGAAATGTCATCTTTATCAAGCTCAATAAAGAAGTTAGGATCACGACCAATTGTAAGTGAAGAATGAGGCTGAACAAATCTATGGATTGACTCAGCACCTTCTCTACCACATGCAATTGCATCAATAGCAAATCTTGGTCCGTAGAACATATCTCCACCAACGAAGATATCAGGAACTGTTGTCTGGAATGTGATCTTATCAGCAACTGGTGCAGGACCTCTGAACTCTACGTTCTCATCCTTTAAAAGATCACCCCAGATAGTAGCCTGTCCTACTGAAAGGATTACATTTGAACAAGCAATTTCCATTGTCTCATTCTCATCGTACTTAGGATCAAATCTTCCCTCAGCATTCTTAACCTGAGTGCACTTCTTAAATACAATTCCTTTAACTTTGCCATTTTCTGCGAGGATCTCTTTTGGTCCCCATCCGCCCTTGAACTCAATTCCTTCAGACTCTGCAATTTCAATCTCTTCAGGAAGAGCTGGCATGATATCACGTGTTTCAAGTGATACCTGTGTGATCTTAGGTGAACCACATCTGATGGCTGTACGGCTTACGTCGATAGCAACGTTACCACCACCGATAACAACTGTATCACCTGAAAGCTTGTAGCTCTCATCATCAATTACAGCGTGGAGAATATCTACACCCTTGATAACGCCTTCAGCATCCTCACCAGGAACGTTCACTCCACGTCCGCCCTGACATCCAATAGCAATATAGAACGCCTTATAGCCTTCATCACGAAGCTGCTTTAAGGTAATATCCTTACCAACTTCTACTCCAAGACGAATGTCTACGCCAAGTTCTCTGAGAACATCAACTTCAGCTTCTACAACATCTTTTTCCATAACGAATGAAGGAATTCCGTATGTTACCATTCCGCCTGGCTTCTTGTTCTTATCAAAGAGTGTTGGCTTGTAGCCCTTAAGTGCAAGATAATATGCACAAGAGATACCTGCTGGACCAGCACCAATGATCGCAACTTTCTCATCAAAGCCGCCATCAAGCTTAGGAATAACCTTTTCAGGAATATAGCGAGTATCAGACTTAAGATCACGCATAGCTACGAATTTCTTAACTTCATCGATAGCAAGTGCCTGATCGATAGTTGCTCTAGTACAAGCATCTTCACATCTTCTGTTACATACATGTCCGCAAACTGCAGGAAGTGGATTGTATCTCTTGATAAGTGCAAGAGCTTCATCATATCTTCCCTGAGCAGCCATCTTAAGATAACCCTGAACAGGAATATGTGCAGGACAAGCTGTCTTACAAGGAGCTGTACCAGTCTTGTGAGTGTTGATCCTGTTAATATCTCTATAATCTTCTGTCCACATATCCTGTGACCACTTCTTCTGTGTTGGAAGAGGCATCTTAGGATAAACTACTTCACTACCATCTTTCTTACAAAGCTTCTGACCAAGTGTAGCCGCACCAGCTGGGCAAACCTCTACGCAACGTCCACATGCTACACAGTTATCCTTGTCAACGTGAGCAACATAAGCTGAACGTGACATGTTAGGAGTATTGAAAAGCTGTGAAGTACGGAGTGCATAACATACATTAACGTTACAGTTACAGATAGCAAAGATCTTGTGCTGTCCGTCAATATTTGTGATCTGATGCACAAATCCATTATCTTCAGCCTTTTTAAAGATCTCAAGAGCTTCTTCCTTAGTGATGTAGTGACCATCTTTCTGAGTCTCAACGACATAGTCAGCCATATCACCAACAGCAATACACCAGCCCTCTGGATCATCAGCGCAGCCCTGGTCAAATGTCTTTCTGGATCTTCTACATGAACAAGGAGAAGCTGCATACTTTCCTTCATAGTAATCAAGCCAGTAAGAGATCTTCTCAAGGTTGATTGCTTCACCCTGCATCTCAATAGCCTTCTCAACAGGGATTACATGCATACCTACACCAGCACCACCCATTGGTACCATATGTGTAAGTCCCTCAAGAGGAATACGGCTCATTCTCTCAAAGAATGGTCCTACTTCAGGATGCTTTTCAATAACATTATGATTCATGTTACCAAACTCAGCAGAACCAGGAACATACATAGGAAGTACATACTGCTTCTCATGCTTGTCATTTTCATAGTTCCATTCAATTACGCCGTTGTATGACATCTCATCAAGGTTTTTCTGAAGTTCTTCCTTTGAATACTCAGGGCAAAGAGCCGCAATCTCCTCAAAAGTCTTAGGTTTGCGCTTCTGCATCTTGAGGGCAATCTCACACTGAGCGTCAGTAATAAGATTATAAAGTCCCCAATATTCAGGGCTTTCTTTTGTGATCTTCTCAATGCCAAGCTTAATGTTTTTTCTATCCGTAACAGCCTTTGCAAATCTAGCAAGAGGCTCACGGAAAGGTGCATTCATATCCACCCACTCAGGAATGATACCAGCTCTAGGATCCTGTTTATTACGGTTAGGATCTAAGGAATATGGAGTGCTAAGATCATTCATATCAAATTTGTTCATATCCATCTCTCTACCATCATCTTTCTAAAAATAGTTATGTTGCCGCTATCTCTTTTATCAAAAACTCGTTGCCTTTTAAGAGATATGTATGCTCGCTGCCACAATATGGGCAGATCTTGCCATGTTCTACCGTGCTATATTCCTTCTTACAATCCTCACAATAAGTAACAGCTGGAAGATTCTCAATAATAAGTTCTGAATCTTTCATGAGCTCTGTCTTAGCCGCAGCCCACTTCCAAGCATCTGTCAAAAAAGAAGGAACAACCCCGGAAACCTCACCAAGTTGCAAAGTCACTGAATGTATCTTGTGAATATCATTTTCCTTGCCAACCTCTGTAAGGTCATCAATTATGCGAAATACTACACCTAATTCATGCATACCTTTAACCTTTAAAGTGTAAAAAACTGTTTTAAAATTTTCAGTTCCCATATAGGTCAGAAAAAGGCCGGGACGGTTAAATTTTTGCATATAATCGCCTGGCCTTTTTCATAAGTCAATTTATCTAATGTTCTCTTCAATTTGAGCTGAAAGCCAATCAGCCCATTCCTGCATTCCCTCACCTGTCTTTGCACAGATAGGAATGATCTTTGCTTTAGGATTTCTGAATAAGATGTTTTCCTTACATTTCTCTAGATCAAAATCAAAATAAGGCATAACATCAATCTTATTTATCAAAACCACATCGCAAATAGAGAACATAAGAGGATACTTAAGTGGTTTGTCATGTCCTTCTGGAACAGAAAGAATCATTGCATTCTTGGTACTTCCAGTATCAAATTCTGCAGGACATACAAGATTTCCAACATTCTCCAATATAGCAAAATCGACATCACTTGTATCAAGCTCTTTGATACCTTGTCTTGTCATATCAGCATCAAGATGGCACATACCACCTGTATGAAGCTGAATAGCTTTGACTCCTGTGGCTGCAATAGTCTTGGCGTCAACATCTGAATCAATATCAGCTTCCATTACGCCAATCCTATACTTGTCCTTCAGAAGTTCAATAGTTCTCGTAAGTGTTGTTGTTTTTCCTGATCCAGGTGAAGACATAAGGTTCAAAAGAAATGTCTTACTCTCCTTAAGTTCCTTTCTGAGTTTCTCTGCATCAAGATCGTTGCTTTCAAAAATACTTCTTTTTACTTCGATTACTCTAACATTGTCCATTACTGTTCAGCACGCTCCATTGCAAGCTGGAAGTCCTTAGTATCCTTGAATACCTCATGAGAATATGGACTCTTACCAAGCTTGACTGATCTCTTTATAATCTCAGCAATGCAGATCACATTAATGGCGATAGCGAGAATAGCAACAAATCCCTGCATTCTAGGGTCTGCTGTGATTCCCATTGAAGAAATGATCTCGCCAGCCTGTGCTGTTTTGCCTGCACCTGAATTATACAGGTTAATTGCCTTTTCGTAAAGGTCCATTGTAGTAATACCAGCCTGAGTTGCACCGCCATATACTGAAGGAAGAGCTGCTGCAAATCTAGAACCAAGCTGGAAGAATGGAACAACCTGTGCCCACATGCACCAAATTGCAAGTGTATTAGCACGATTCTGGATCCAAGCGCCCTTGTTCCAGAATGCATTTGCAAATGTAGGAGCAAGTAAAAGAGCTACACCACAATACCATGAATGTGTAGGAAGATTTAAGTATGTATACTCAAAATTCCAAACATCATATGCAAGAATGAACCAAACTGTCATATCTGGCCAAAGCATATCTGCATGATTCTTATCCTTTGATGTATAAAGATGCACACAACCTGTCATACAGAAGATATTGATCATACCAGCGATAGCGTTAACAACGTTCCACCATCCACCGTAGATAAATACACCTTCGTTAGATGCCCACCAAGCACCACTTAAATTACCAGTAATGCTAAATGCAGCAAGAGCTGACTCCATATCAGATACATTCGCAATCATGATATTTGCAGCAACGATAGCCCATGGGAACCAGGCAAACCATTTTTCTTTGCCAATGCCCCATTTATATTTGATCATCATAAAGCCTACGCAACCGATATCAGCAGCATAAAGCTTGAAATAATGGAACCATCCATCCATATATGCAACGGTAGGATTTGCCTTTCCTCCGAACATACCAAGATGAGCAAGAATAAAGTAAATAGTTAAGATACATGGAATAACTACGAAAACAATCATTCCACCGAGTTTGGTCCTACGACCAATTTCATTCATAAGAATGAGTCCAACAAATACAAGAACCCAACCAACTAGTTGCATAGCTGCAGAGTTGCCATATAATTGGAATAACATAAGTGACCTCCTTTGATATACCATCAATATATCATGTTTTAATTTTTATACATCACTATTATAGCACATTGCACAATACCAAACAATAAATTATGTCTAAACTAATGCAATGTGGGGCACCACTTTTTTTGAAGCGGTTTCCTTTATTTCACATAGCGTCTACTTTTTAACGCTTAGTCGTAAAAGAGTTTTCTCTTACGATCGATCATTTCATCAATCTGATCCATATAGAGCTTTACATCTTTTACATTATCGCAGCGCTCAATCCTGCCGCCATAACCATAGACTCTTTTTGTAACAGTACCTGCACCAAGAGCAACAATTGACTGAACCTCTTCATTTATGAGGATATTATATATTCCAGCCTTCCCATCTCTTGCATAACCGGTATTTTCAAAGTTACCACTTATGTTCTTTTGTCTATAGAGATAATATGGAGAAAGCCCCATCTTTAAAGCTCCATCAGAAGCAATCTTCATCATTTCTTCTGTGTTATTTATAGAATCAAGAACATTTTCAGATATTTCTCCCCTCATGGCCTTTTCATGAATGATCTCTGCAAGTTTTGAGCCTCTTTTAATAGCAAGGGAATGAACAGTAAGATCATCAGGAGAAAGCTTTTCTATTTCTGACATTGTATATGCCACATCTTTTGCATCTTCGCCAGGAAGACCAAGGATGATATCCATATTGATATTATCAAAGCCCTCTTCTCTTGCCATTTTGAAAGCATCTATAAGCTGCGCTACGTTATGTCTTCTACCAATAAGTCTTAGTGTCTCATCCTTCATTGTCTGAGGATTTACTGATATTCTGGTAACTCCCATCTCTTTCATGGCTATAAGTTTGTCCCTGGTGATGGAATCAGGTCTTCCGGATTCAACAGTAAGTTCTTTTACCTTAGAGGTATCAAGTTTTTCCTTAATATAGCCAAGAAGCCTTCTTATCTGGTGAGGCTCAAGCGTAGTTGGAGTGCCTCCACCAATATAGATAGTATCTAAAGTCTTACCTTTAAAGTTCTCAGCCACATAATCAATCTCTTTTTCAATACAGCCAAGATAATCGTCTACTATCCCTGAAAAGGCACCTATTGGATAAGATGTAAATGAGCAATAAAGACAAGTTGTAGGGCAAAACGGAATTCCGATATAAAGACTATATCCATTCTTGTAGTCTATATTTTTTAGGATTTCTTTTTCCCTATGTGCAATAGAAAGGCTAAGAGCAATCTTCTCATCAGAAACGCAGTACACATTCTTCATGTACTCAACTATTTCTTCATCACTCTTTCCTTCTTCCATGAGATTCATGACTATCCTTGTAGGTCTAATACCAGTAAGATTACCCCAAGGAAGCTTCTTTCCAGTCTTGTTAGAAAGATCCTCATATATGGATTTTTTTAATTCATTCTTTGTTTTTTCTACATCAATAAAGGATATTTCATCTTTATCTGAAATATCCTTCTCTTTCTCTGGAAAATCGCCTTTATTTCCTGGAAGAACTCTTATCTCTTCCTCAGGATAAAAAGCTTTATACAAAGAATGTATGTCATATGAATACTTATCAGTACCTGTGTAAATTACCTGCATTTCATCACCTTTATCATGCTCAAAATCTGCAAAAAGGATTATACATCATTTCATGCTTAATGGTTGTAATATCTCCATGTCCCGGATAAACAATCGTTTCTTCAGGAAGGACAAAAAGCTTATCATTTATTGAGCGGACAAGATCGCTTGTTGAACTAGTAGGAAAATCAGTTCGTCCAACAGATTCCTCAAAAAGAGTATCACCGCTTATAAGGATATGCCCTTCTTCAAAATAATAGCAGCAGCTTCCTGAAGTATGTCCAGGTGTAAAAATAAGTTTGCAGCTCATACCTGCAGCCTCTATAATATCTCCGTCTTTGTAGAGTTTATCAGGCATTACCTTTAAATGCATTCCAAAATCATTGGAAAGATTAAGATATGGATCATTACAAAGAGCCATTTCCTTTTCATAACAACCAACAGGAGCACCTGTCAATTTTTTTATCTCATCAACTCCGCCGATATGATCAAAATGACCATGTGTTAAAAGAATAAGATCTACCACAAGCCCATTTTCTGTAAGGGTATCGTAGATCTTTCTTCCTCTATCTGCAGGATCAAATAAGATCACATGCTTTGTCTTTTCATCATTACAATCTGCTTCTTCTTTAAAAACAAAGTAGCAGTTTGTCCCCACCATACCTAAAGTCATACTGCCAACTGAAAGCACGTTCTTCCCCATCAGCCTGTTGTCCTTTCGATGTCAATAACGCTATCAATCTGTCTGATCTTGTCAACAATCTCTCTAAGCTGATCTCTTGAAGATACCTGGAAAGATGTTTCCATTGTAGCAAGACCTTGTTTACTTGTTCTGGTATTCATAGAAATAATATCTATGTTCTTTTCAGTAAGCGCTCTTGAAACATCAGCAAGAAGGCCGCTTCTGTTGTTAGCAAATATCTTGATTGTTGCAGCATACTTTCCGCCACTCTTAGAATCGGACTGCCATCTTGCTTCAATAAGTCTGGTTCTGTCTTCTTCCTGCATCTTAACTACATTGACGCAGTCTCTGCGGTGAATAGATACGCCTCTTCCTCTGGTAACAAATCCACAAATATCATCACCTGGAACAGGGTTACAGCACTTGGAAAATCTAACTGCTACATCATGAACACCTTTTACGATAATAGCATTGTCTGATCCAGAAACCTGAGGTGTTACGTTAGATTCAGCAACAGCCGCAAGGACTTCTTCATCAGTGATGTTGCGCTTGTGCTCTTTGTCACTAAGTTCCAACATCTTGTTGATGATCTGGCCTTCCTTAAGTCCGCCATGACCAACAGCAGCAAGAACAGCATTCCAATCGTGGAATCCATATTTCTTGATAACAATATTCTGGAATTCCGGCTTGGAAATAGAGAAAAGATCTATGCCTTTACTCTTACAATACTCAATAAGAAGATCTCTACCCTTAGCGATATTCTCCTCTTTGAGCTCATTTCTAAACCATTGATTTATCTTATTCTTGGTGGAAGTAGATTTAGCGATCGCAAGCCAGTCTCTACTAGGTCCACGTGAATTCTGAGAGGTAACAACTTCAATTCTGTCACCATTTTGAATCTTATAATCTATAGGAACAAGCTTACCATTTACCTTGGCACCGATCATCTTGTTACCTACAGCACTGTGAACACTGTAAGCAAAATCGATAGGTGTGGAACCTGCAGGAAGATTTTTAACTTCACCTGTTGGTGTAAAGCAATAAACGTCCTCAGAAAACAAGTTGAGGTCGCTTTTTAGCAGGCTCATGAACTCCTGGTTATCAGACATATCCTGTTGCCATTCAAGGATCTGACGGAGCCAGATAAGCTTTTCTTCTTCACCGGTTTCAGACTTTTTGCCATCAGATGCTTCTTTATACTTCCAATGGGCAGCAATACCGTATTCAGCAGCCCTATGCATGTCATAGGTTCTGATCTGTATCTCAAAAGGCTGACCTGTATGTCCGATCAGTGTTGTGTGAAGGGACTGATACATATTTGGTTTTGGCATTGCGATATAATCCTTGAATCTGCCAGGAATAGGTTTGTACATCTCATGGATGATACCAAGAGCTGCATAACAGTCCTTGACAGTTCCAACTATTATTCTGATAGCAAAAAGATCATATATCTGATCAAGGGTCTTGTTCTGATTGCGCATTTTCTTGTAAATACTAAAGAAATGCTTGACCCTTCCATTAACATCGCCAACAATACCTGCATCAGAAATAGCCTTTCTGACATTTTCAGCGATGTCTTCTACATACTTTTCTCTCTCACTCTTTCTGGCAGCAACCTTCTCAACAAGGTCGTAATAAACATCAGGATTGAGGTACTTAAGTGACAGATCATCAAGCTCAACCTTGATCCTGCTGATACCAAGCCTTCCAGCAATAGGTGAATAAATATCAAGGGTTTCCTGTGCTATCCTTGACTGTTTCTCTGGAGGCATATGAGAAAGAGTTCTCATGTTATGAAGTCTATCGGCAAGTTTTATCAGAATAACTCTGATATCCTTTGCCATAGCAAGGAACATCTTACGCAGGTTCTGAGCCTGCATGTCGATCTGTTCCTGTGTCTTATTGGTATTATCAGTAGACAGTTGCAAATTGGTGAGTTTTGTAACACCATCTACCAAAAGAGCTACATCAGCCCCAAACTCTTTTTCTATTTCTTCTTTGGTCAAGATAGTATCTTCAACGACATCATGAAGAAGCCCTGCTGCAATGGTCTCTTTATCCATTTCAAGATCAGCAAGGATAATAGCCACGCAAAGAGGATGAATGATGTATGGTTCACCAGATTTGCGCAGCTGATCTTTGTGGGCTTCAGCAGCCTGCTGATAAGCTTTTTCTATAAGAGAAATATCATCCGATGGATGATATTTCTTTACTCTTTCAATGAGTCCTTTATATAACTTATCAGGTGACTGAAACTCCTCAATAGCTTCAATTTTTCCGTCGTCGAAATTCTGAGGCATTAAATATTATTTCCCTTCGTAGCTAATTGCAGCATCAAGTCTATATTTGCTAAGTCTCTCTCTTCCCTTAAGTCCCTTAAGTTCCATAAGAACAAGGATTCCAGCAACTTCACCGCCAAGTTGCTCAACAAGTTTGATCATAGCTTCTATTGTACCACCTGTAGCCATAAGGTCATCTACTAAAAGTACCTTCTGACCTGGCTTGATAGCGTCCTTATGAAGCTCAAGAACTGCCTTACCATATTCAAGGTCATACTCAACCTGAATTGTCTCGCAAGGAAGCTTACCCTTCTTACGAACAGGTACAAGTGCCTTGCCCCTCATATATGCGATAGGAGCACTGAAGATGAAGCCTCTTGACTCTGCGCCAAGGACAACATCAAAATCAAGGTCACTTACAAGTCTCGCCATCTCATCAATTGCAAGCTTGAATCCATCAGGATCCTGAAGAACTGATGTGATGTCTCTAAACATTATTCCTTCCTCTGGAAAGTTAGGTATAGTTCTAACGTAATCTTTTAAATCTTTCATCGTTTTAATTTCCTCTCTAAAATAAAAAACAAAACTTCAACTTTAGATTATAGCACAAGACCCAATTTCTTAACAGAATTAATTCGCGTTTTCTGTTACCATTCACAGTTTTGGGGTAGCCGCTGGCTGGTTCACTTGGGAGGACGCGCCCTGCCTCTGCCTAGTTCAGCTAAATGGGGCCGCCAGCCTAAAGTTTATTTTTGTTCATCCTTTGGATTTTTATGTTCATGGCATTATATTTCTTACTTTAAATTCTTTGAAACAAACTCGTCTTTGAGGCACATTTTTGGCTGTAAAGTTTTGGGTTTGAACGATTGTCAAAAAAACGCCATTTTCTTGTGCTCATAAGCAGCTTTTGACACGCATGCGGTTTGCGTTGTCTGAAGCAGGGCGTTAAGAATTTATAATAAGTGGTCACGCCCGCTTTCTGCGGGCTTTGTAAACAGGAATAAGAGGTGACTCTGCAAGCTAGCTTGCGAGATCACCTCTTTTCCTGTTATGGGAGCGTAGCTCCAATGACCACTTATTATAAATTCCGCCCTGCAAGTATGTAGCAAGAGCATGCGTATTAAAACAAAAGCTGCATGAGCACATAGAAAAGTATCGTTTTTTTGATGAGGGCAAAACAAAACTTTACAGCAAAAATGGCATCAAAGACTCAGACAGTGTTTCAAAAACAGAATTTAAAGTAAGAAATATAACGTTCATGAACATAGAAAAATCCTCAGAGATTCTCAAAAACAAACTTTAGGCTGGCGGCCCCACTTAGCTGAACTAGGCAGAGGTAGGGCGCGGCCCCAGTGAACCAGCCAGCGGCTACCCCAAAACTGTGAATGGTACCAATTAATTCACGTTTTCTCCTTGTCAAAAGAAAAGTCTAAAGGTATAATCTTCATTGTGCCTGTGTTTACACAGATGCTAGCTGGAATGGCGCAGTTGGTAGCGCAACTGATTCGTAATCAGTAGGTCGAGGGTTCAAGTCCCTTTTCCAGCTGTTTTTATAGGACGTGGTAAAGTAAAAATATAGTGCCCAAACCTCCGATGATTTCTGCGAAATCAAATCGGTTTGGGTCACTATATTTTTTTACTTTACCACTGGTTATGAAAAAGCCAGGAGAGGGACTTAAACGATACTCTCCTGGCTATTTTTGGGTTTTGGTTTAATATTTACGTAATGCAAGAAATCTAATTCACAAATTTATTTAGTAGATTTCTTTTTTGTTGTTTTCTTAAAAGTAGTATTCTTCTTGATAGTAGCTTTGTTTGCAGTATTTGAGGTTTTCTTTGTTTTTGCAGTTTTTGAAGAGGTCTTGGAGATGCTCTTAACTGCTTCCTCTGATACTATCTTGAAGATCTTTTCTTCTTCGATCTTTTCGTATTTTTCTTCGATGGCTTTTTCCTGTTCTGCAAGTTCGCGCTCATACTTAAGCTTAAGTTCTCTAAGGAGCTGTTCTTCTTCCTGTGTCTGTCTTTCCTTAAGAGCTGCTATTTTTTCTTCACGCTCTTTTTCTTTCTTTATTTCCTCTTCTTCCTTGATAGCACGGATCTTCTTTTCCTGAACAGAATATGGTGCAAAAGAAAGAATTGATAAGGAAGCTGGTCCAAGATTAATCTTAATGGAATAATCCCTTCCATCAACTTCTTTTCTTCTTGCTTCGCGCTTTCCTTCATTAAGGATTCCCTGGCCGCCAAAGTTCACATCATCGCTGTTAAAGACCTCTATGTATCTTCCGTCAGCCGGAACCCCAAGCTCTATTTCTCTTTCAACACCAGCAAAATTAGCTACAACAACTAATATTTCCTTGTCATTGTCACTTTTTCTTGCAAATGAAACCATACACTCTTCAGCAGCCATGTTATTGATCCACTCAAAACCGCTATCTGAACTATCAAGTTCATGTAAGGCAGCGTGACCAAAATAAAGCTCATTAAGTTTCTTTATCATATTTTCAATAAACACAGACTGATCGATAGTAAGCGCGTCAGGTTCCATGTAAAGGTGCTTTCTACCTGGATGGACCATCATATAGCTAAGAGCAAGTCGCAAATTAGCCATCTTCTGAGATGAGTCACCTGGCATAAGATAATAAAGACCTTCTAAACCCTTCTCCATATCTTCATGGGTAAATGCCAGAATAAATCTCTCAGTGTAGCTGTATATAAGGCTAAATGTAAGCTTGTCGTGATGTCCTGCTCTAAACAATGGATCGTTTTCCATGTATGAAAGGAAATCTCTTGTCCATCCATTATTCCACTTATAGTCAAAGCCAAGACCGCCGTCTTCAATGGTATCAGTAAGCTGTGGCCAGCAGGCAGTTTCTTTGGTGATCAGCATCACGCCTGGATTATCCTTATGAACTGCTGTTGTAAGCTGTTTTAAGAACTCTAACGCTTCAAGGTTTTCATTGCCACCATAAATGTTAGGAGTCCATTCTCCCGGATTTCTGTCATAGTCCAGATAAAGAATCTTAGAAATATCTGAAGTTCTAAGTCCATCAATATGAAATACCTCAATCCAGTAAAGGGCATTTGAAATCAAAAAATTAGTTACTTCTTTTCTGCCATAGTCAAAGATCAGATCTCCTGACCTTGGCTGAATTCCTATCCTTGGATCTTCATATTCATATAAAGGCTTGCCGTCAAAATCGCTAAGGCCACATGACGACTTAGGAAAGAAGGTTGGAACCCAGTCCATGATGACTCTGATGCCCTTTTCATGGCATCTATCAATAAACTTCATAAACTCCTCAGGAGTTCCATTTGTATCATCAATAGCAAAGAAATCGAGAATATGATAGAAATGTCCAGGAAGATGCTTCATTACAGGCATAAGCTCGATAGTATCAAAGCCATGATTCTGTACATATTCAAGTACGTCTGCCGTAATCTCTTCCATTGAGCTTGTGCCTTCGTGTCTTCCAGCAAAAGCTTCAAGAGATATCTCACAGATAGAAAGAGGTGCCTCATCAAGGTCAACCTTTCTCCTGTTAGATATCCATTTAGAATCAGTCCAGGAAATGGATCTGTTAGAGCTGATAACAGAAATTATTCCATTTTCTCCTCTGGACATTATTGCATATGGATCTGGTCTTTTATAAACCAGTCCACTTCTAGTCTTAATTTCAAACTGGTAGCCATCCTTTTCCTTGGCACCTGGAACAAAGATCTCAAAAACTCCGATAGGGTCAAGTCTTTGCATCTGACACAGTCTGCCATCCCAGTTATTAAAATCACCAATAACACTTACTCTTGCAGCTGAAGGAGCCCATACAGCAAATATACAGCCCTCTACTCCAGCTCTTTTGGATAGATGTGCACCAAGTTTTTCATAGATGTGGTAGTGAATGCCACTTCCAAACTTTATAAAATCCTCCCGGTCCATAGTTGGGCCAAAAGCGTAAGGATCATAAACTTCCTTTTCTGCGCCATCAGAATCCTTGATGATAAGCTTATATTTAAGCTTGTCAACATAAGGAACTATAACAGCATAAAAACCAGCCTCATCAGCAAGCTCCATCGGATATGTTTTTTTGCTGTTCTCAACATATACGCTCACTTCTGAAGCATCAGGATAAAAAGCCTGAACAAGGAAATTGTTCCCGACTTTATGAGCCCCCAATATTCGATGTGGATTGTCACCATCTGAATAGATGATTTCTTCGATTTCCGGCCAATTCATCATTTTATACAGTTTGTTATTCACTGCACATCCCCTCCTAATGAATCACTCAATACCTTAATCTATAATACCATTAATATCGTGAATAAATAACCCACTTAGAAGCTTTGGTTCAAACCATGTAGACTTAGGTGGCATAAGCTTTTCCTGATCTGCAACTTCAAAAAGTTCAGATAATGAAGTTGGATACATTGAAAAAGCAACCTTCATGTCAGTTCCGCATCTTTTCTCAAGTTCCGAAAGGCCTCTTATCCCTCCTACAAAATCAATTCTTTTGTCAGTCTTTGGATCTCCGATTCCAAGGATTGGACCAAGCACCTCATTCTGAAGAATAGAGACATCAAGCCCCTCAACAGCATCGTCTTTTAAAATATCCTTATGTGCATTAAGCCTATACCAGTTTCCATCTAAAAGCATGCCAAATTCGCCCTTTTTAGATGGTTTAACGCTTGTTTCTTCTTTAGAAACTTCAAATTTCTCAGAGATCTTAGCCATGAATTCATCTGCTGTAAGGCCATTTAGATCCTTTACAACTCTGTTATAGTCCATGATCTCAAGCTCATCATCAGGGAAAAGAACTGACAAAAAGTAGTCAGACTTTAACTTTCCGCGAAGTTTTCCTTCCTTTTCTCTTTCTTCCCTCTTTTTAAGTCCTACCTTCACAGCTGATGCACATCTATGGTGACCATCAGCGATATATACAGATTTGATAGTAGTAAAAACTCTGCTGATAGTATTTATCTCATCTTCATCCGAAATGATAAAGATCCTGTTGGCAACGCCATCTTCAGATACGAAATCATATACCGGTTCATCCAGCTCTTTTACCCTTGCAACCAGCTCTGATAAAAGCTTATTTTTTCTATAGCACAAAAAGATCGGACCAGTCTGCGCATTGCAGGTATAGACATGTTTTATTCTGTCTTCTTCCTTGTCAGCTCTGGTGTTTTCGTGCTTTTTGATAACATTTGAAAGATAATCATCAATAGAAGCACAGGCTACGATTCCAGTCTGAGTTCTTCCTTTAAAGGTCTGTTCATATATGTAAAAGAACTTTCCTTCATCCTTTACAAAATCGCCCTTTTCAACCCTTTCCCATAACATATCATGAGCTTTTTCATAAACTTCTTTTGCATACATATCATGATCTTTAGGAAACTGAGTTTCTGGTCTGTCTATTGCAAGAAAAGACTCTGGATTTCTTTTTACCTTTTCATAAGCTTCTTTTCTGTTAAAAACGTCATAAGGAAGTGATGCAATAATCTCCTCCTTACCCTTTGCAGGTCTTATTGCTCTAAAAGGTCTTATATCTGCCATAAATATTCCTCCATAATCTTGTACATCAAAAATCAGGTAGGAAAGCTACGTTTCCTACCCGATATTATACTATAAATCTTATATTTATACGTCTTTTCTAACTACGCGAACCCTGATAACATTGTCGATCTTAGAAATTTTCTTTACAAGTGCATCTGTAACCTTATCCTCAAGGTCAATGATAGTATATGCATAGTCTCCTCTAGATTTATTCGTCATATCTGAGATATTGTATCCGCTCTCACCAAGAACAGTTGTAAACTGGCTGATCATGTTAGCTACATTCTTGTGGTAGATAGCAATTCTAGGGCTATGGCAAACGCCCATATCACAGTTAGGGAAGTTAACAGAATTATTGATGTTTCCGTTTTCAAGGAAGTCCTTGAGCTCCAGAACAGCCTTTACTGCACAGTTATCTTCTGATTCTTCAGTAGAAGCACCAAGATGAGGGATAACAATACATCCGTCGTGGCCAGCAATAGTAGGATTTGGGAAATCAGTGACATACTTGCGGATTTTACCAGCATTGATACCTGCAAGAATATCAACTTCATTGCATAGAATATCTCTTGCAAGATTGATGATGATAACACCTTTTTTCATCTTAGCGATGGCGTCTGCATTTATCATTCCCTTAGTTGAATCCAAAGCAGGAACATGAATAGTAATAATGTCGCACTTAGAATAGATATCATCAACGTTTGTGACATGCTTAACATCAGATGACAATCTCCATGCAGCATCAATAGAAAGATATGGATCATAACCATAAACCTCCATACCAAGCTGTCTGGCAGCATTGGCAACTCTAACGCCTATAGCTCCAAGTCCGATAATACCAAGCTTCTTTCCAAAGATCTCAGTACCTGCGAATTTCTTTTTTGACTTCTCAGTGATCTTAGCGATATCCGGATCACCAGCATTTGCTTTAACCCATTCTGTTCCGCCGATGATATCTCTAGAAGCAATAAGCATTGCTGCAAGCACCATCTCTTTTACGCCATTAGCATTTGCTCCTGGAGTGTTAAAAACTGCAATTCCCTGCTCTGCGCATCTATCAAGAGGGATATTATTAACACCAGCACCAGCTCTTGCAATAGCAAGGAGTTTATCTGAAAACTCCATTTCAAGCATGTTTGCACTTCTAACCAGGATGCCATCAGCATCATCTACGTTGTCAACAGCTTCATACAGATCATTAAAGTTGTTAAGACCTATCTTTGCAATTGGATTCAAACATTTATATTTGTACATCAGCCATTCTCCTTTTCAAACTTATCCATGAATTCTACAAGCTTCTGAACGCCCTCGATTGGCATTGCATTGTAGATACTTGCTCTCATACCGCCTACTGTTCTGTGTCCCTTAAGTGATACAAAACCAGCCTTTGTAGCTTCAGCAATAAACTTAGCATTAAGTTCCTCACTGTCTGTAACAAATGGAACATTCATAAGTGAACGATCTTCTTTTCTTACTGTTCCCTTGAACATCTTGCTCTGATCAAGATAATCATATAAAACCTTGGCCTTAGCTTCATTTCTCTTCTTCATTTCTTCAAGGCCGCCTTGTTCTTTAAGCCACTTGAATACTAAGCCGCACATATAGATGCTCCAGCAGTTTGGTGTGTTATATAAAGAGCCGTTATCAGCCTGTGTTTTCCATTTGAGCATTGTAGGTGTATATGAAGGTACATCGTCAGTGATCAGATCTTCTCTGATGATACTGATAACAAGACCTGCAGGTCCGACGTTCTTCTGAACACCGCCATAGATAACGCCGTACTTAGTAACGTCTACCGGTTCTGAAAGGAAACAGGATGAAACATCAGAAACCAAGATATGGCCCTTTGTGTTAGGCAAAGTCTTAAACTTTGTTCCGTAAATTGTATTATTCTCGCAGATATATACATAATCTGAATCTTCTGGAATATCAAGATCCGAACAATCAGGGATATATGAGAATGTCTTATCAGCACTTGAAGCTACCTCAATGGCTTCTCCATACTTCTGTGCTTCCTGATAAGCTTTCTTAGCCCACTGGCCAGTGATGATATAGGCAGCCTTACCATTCTTCATAAGATTAAGTGGAACTGCAGCGAACTGCTGGCTGGCACCGCCCTGCAAAAAGAGGACTTTGTAGTTATCAGGAATATTCATAAGATCTCTGATATCCTGCTCAGCAGTCTGGATAACACTGTCAAAAGTCTTGGATCTGTGGCTCATCTCATTGATAGACATACCACATCCGTTGTAATCGAGCATTTCAGCAGCAGCTTTTTTTAATACCTCTTCTGGTAAAACTGCAGGACCAGCAGAAAAATTGTAAACTCTAGACACTTCTAAATCCTCCAATATAATTAAATTTTAATTCTTGGTTTTGACGAAAAATCAAGAATATACTTTATCGGTTTAAACCGATAAATATTTCTCATTAAAATCATTTTAATATGATTTTATTTTTTGTCAATAATGCAATTGTATAACCTTTGTTATTTTATATTTTTATTCATGTATAAGATTTGTTTGATTCAGATATTTAGCGGACATTTTTTAATACCACAGATTAATTTTAATCAATTTTAAAATAAAAAGCATCAATTTTTCTCTTAAAAAATGATTTATTTTTTATAATTTATCTTCAATTTTCTTTCAAAAAAAGTAGCAGATCAAATACGATCTGCTACTAGTTTTTTACATTTTTTAATTTATGTAAATCAATTTTCGATAAGTCTACCCCTTCATTTTTTTAATAATAAAGAAGTACCGGCGTACCAACTTCTACTACTTCCCACAATTTCTCGACGCTATCTAAAGGACAATTGATACATCCGTGAGAACCGTCTCTTTTATATATCTCATCACCAAACTTTGATCTCCAGGTTGCATCATGGATACCAACCCCCTTATGGACCCCGAGCCAGTAATTTACATAAGATACATAATCAACACCAATAAGATTTGTATGATATCTTTTGTTGTATACATTAAAAATACCTGTAGGAGTACCTCTGGATCTATTAACATTGCCGGTAACTATAGGCATATCCATTGAAAGCTCTCCATTGACATAATAATAAAGATGCTGCTCTCCCATATTGATCTCTATATATGTCTTTCCCAGAAGATCACTTGCGTCATATTCAATGACAGAATCAGAAGGTTCCAAAGTCACCGTTCTGTCTTCATAGAAACTTCCATGAAGATAAGAGCTTATCAGATCATCAAATTCACTCTGAATCTCAAATAACAATCCATCGCCCTTACTGTTATCCTTAACATAGATCATATTTGACTCGCCATTTCTGTACTTATCCATATAATAGGCAGTTCCATGATCCATAGAAATGCTCTTTAAGTAAGAATACATCTTACTTTCACTCAATATAACATTTCCATTTTCATCAAGAGCTATTCCATTATCAAATGTCACTTCTTCAGGAAAAGAACATTCTTCACCATTTATGATAAACAAACCTTTTCCCGGTTCCTTTTTAGAAGCTTTTTCTGATGCAGCAGCCTCATAAGTATCTTCAGTAACGATCCAATCTGCAACTACTCCTTTTGTAACATCAAAGTTCTCGCCTTCAACATCATAGCTAAGTCCACAATTCTGAAGAGCATCAACCTTCATGTAAAGGTCGTATACTTTTTGCTGTTCTTCATTAAGTCTATGAGATTTATAGCATCCTTCAATATCATAAAGGTATACTTCATCTTCTCTTTCCATCATAGAGAAATACACCGATTCAATTATCTCTTCCATCTGTGGAACAGCTTCAAGATCATTTTCTAAGATATAGCCATCATCTGACCTTATCAATGTTACATCAAGCTCAGAATCAGGCATAAAGATTTCCCAGTTAGCTATTTTGCCCGAAAGAAGCGATGTATCAAGGCTTACCTTCGGATCAAAGCTAGCTACTGGATTATGAAAGAAATAGTATCCCCATGCAAAAGGATTCTTTTTATCTAGAAATTCATTAAGGGAATCTGTAAAGTCTACCTGGTAATTTACGTCATCAGAAGAAACAAAAAGCTTAGTGCCATTTTTGTCTACGACAGAAATTCCATCATACTTATATTTGCGGCACAGCTCTCTGTTTACCTCTTCCACATTCTTGCCTGTACAATAAACTCCATTTATCCAGGTAAAACATGGAAATCCTTCCATATAGTAAAAACCAAGAAGTATGTATATGCCCGCAGTGAGAATTGTCACAATAAAAAGGCCAATACATACACCCTTTAATATACTTTTCATAATCCCCCCAACAGATTATAAATTTTTATTTTTTATTCTTAAGGTCGCCAGCATCAAATGCCTCACTTATAGAAGCTCCAGCTGGAACCATAGGAAATACTTTGTCATCTTCTTCAATATGACAGTCAATGACTACAGGGCAATTTGCCTTGATAGCCTTTTTAAGCGCAGCAGAAACCTCTGATTTCTTGGTAACCTTGATTGCCATACATCCAAGTCCCTCGGCAACCTTGCAGTAATCTACCTTATCTTCAAAGATTGTTTCTGAATAATGCTGTTCATAGAACAATGTCTGCCACTGTCTAACCATTCCAAGAACGTTGTTATTGATAACGATCTCGATAATAGGAAGGTTATACTTGGATGCGGTAGCCAGTTCGTTCATGTTCATTCTAAAGCATCCATCACCTGCTATATTAACACAAAGCTTGTCTTTGTTACCAGCTTTGGCGCCTATACATGCGCCAAGTCCATAGCCCATAGTACCAAGTCCGCCAGAAGTAAGGAACGTTCTAGGATATCTAAACTTATAATACTGGGCAGCCCACATCTGGTGCTGACCTACATCAGTAGAGATAATAGCTTTACCATCTGTAAGCTTATCAAGCTCTTCAATGATATAAGGGCATGTAAGCTTATCTGTCTCATATGAAAGCGGATATTTTTTCTTGTTTTCATAGATCTTTTTAAGCCACTCGCTATGATCAAGCTTATCTATCTTTTCAAGCTTTTTGTTTATATCAGCAAGGACCATTTTAAGGTCGCCAACGATTGAGAAGTTGGCTCGGACATTTTTATTGATCTCAGCTGCATCAATATCGATCTGTAAGATCTTAGCTTTAGAAGCAAATGTCTTTGTGTTTCCTGTAACTCTGTCTGAGAATCTGGCACCAAGTGTTATCAAAAGATCGCACTCACTTACACCAAAGTTAGAAGTTTTGGTACCATGCATACCTATCATTCCAGTGTACTTTTTGTCAGTACCATCAAAAGCTCCTTTACCCATCAAGGTATCGCATACTGGAGAATCAACCAGTTCAGCAAATTTCTTAAGTTCTGCTGAAGCTCCAGAAATAACTGCTCCACCACCAACATAGATAAAAGGTCTCTTTGAAGCCTTTATCATCTTTATAGCTGCATTTATATCGTCGCTTGTATACTTCTTTTCAGGCTTTTCATCAGCTATTGTCTCTTTTCTGTAATCACAGGTCTTGGCTGTAACGTCTTTTGTGATATCTACAAGTACAGGACCAGGTCTTCCGGTTCTTGCGATCTTAAAGGCCTTTCTAATAGTTGATGCAAGGTCTTTTACATCCTTTACGATATAACCATGCTTAGTAATAGGCATTGTAATACCTGCAATATCTACCTCCTGAAAAGAGTCTTTTCCCAAAAGAGGAAGATTGACATTACAGGTGATAGCTACCATAGGAACAGAATCCATGTAAGCTGTAGCAATACCTGTTACAAGGTTAGTTGAACCAGGGCCGCTTGTAGCCATACATACACCAACCTTACCAGTTGATCGGGCGTAGCCATCAGCTGCGTGAGCTGCCCCCTGCTCATGTGACGTCCTGATATGAAGGAAATCATCATGTTGTTTATAAAGTTCATCATAGATATTTAAGATTGTTCCGCCCGGGTAACCAAAAACTGTATCTACTTTCTGTTCCTTAAGGCATTCCAATACGATCTGTGCACCTGTTAACTGCATTTTTTCACACTCCTCAGAAAATAATATGTATTCAAATTACTTGGAAGATCCAGGAACCTCCAAAACAGCTCCTCTGTTACCACTTGTTACAAGCTCTCTGTATCTAGCAAGATATCCTGTTGTAACCTTTGGTTCTCTTGGCTGCCATTTCTCTCTTCTAGCCTTAAGCTCTTCATCTGAAACCTTAACATTAAGAGAATTATTTGGAATATCAATGCTGATGATATCGCCTTCCTCAATAAGAGCGATTGGTCCGCCTACAGCTGCTTCTGGAGAAACGTGTCCAATAGATGCACCGCGGCTTGCTCCTGAGAATCTGCCGTCAGTAATAAGAGCAACAGATGAGCCAAGTCCCATTCCAGCAATAGCTGATGTAGGATTAAGCATCTCTCTCATTCCAGGTCCACCCTTAGGTCCTTCATATCTGATAACAACAACGTCGCCAGCTACAATCTTGCCACCAAGTATAGCAGAGATAGCATCTTCCTCACAATCAAATACTCTAGCTGGTCCTTCGTGAACCATCATCTCAGGTACAACAGCCGACTTCTTGACAATACCTGTATCAGGAGCGATGTTACCCTTAAGTACAGCAATTCCGCCAGACTGCATGTAAGGATTTTCAATAGGTCTTATTACTTCAGGATTTAAGTTTCTAACTCCCTCAAGGTTTTCTTTGATAGTCTTACCTGTAACTGTTAAAAGAGATGTATCAAGAAGGTCCTTTTTAACAAGCTCTGACATAACAGCAAGTACGCCGCCTGCCTCATTAAGATCTTCCATGTATGTTGGACCTGCAGGTGCAAGATGGCAAAGGTTAGGAGTCTTATTTGACACCTCATTAGCAATTTCCATATTGATCTCAACTCCAGCCTCATGAGCGATAGCTGGTAAATGAAGCATTGTATTAGTTGAACAACCAAGAGCCATATCCATTGCAAGAGCATTCATGAATGCGCCCTTTGTCATGATATCCTTTGGTCTGATGTTCTTTTCAACAAGGTTCATGACTGCATAGCCGGCCTTCTTGGCAAGTCTGATACGTGCTGAATAAACAGCTGGAATAGTTCCATTTCCAGGAAGCCCCATACCAATTGTCTCTGTAAGGCAGTTCATAGAGTTAGCTGTGTACATACCTGAACATGAGCCACAGGTTGGGCAAGCCTTTTCTTCATATTCACAAAGCTTTTCATTAGTCATCTTACCTGCTGAGACAGCTCCAACTGCTTCAAACATAGATGACAGAGAAGTCTTGTGACCATCTACTCTTCCAGCCATCATAGGACCACCAGATACAAAAACGGTAGGAATATTGACTCTGGCAGCAGCCATCAAAAGACCTGGAACATTCTTGTCGCAGTTTGGAATGCAGACCATACCATCAAATGCATGAGCCTTAGCAAGACACTCAGTACTATCAGCAATAAGATCTCTTGTAACAAGAGAATACTTCATACCAATATGTCCCATGGCTATTCCATCACATACTGCAATAGCAGGAACAACAACCGGCATTCCGCCAGCTTCTGCAACGGCAAGCTTAACAGCCTCTGTGATCTTATCAAGATTCATGTGTCCAGGAACTATCTC
This sequence comes from Butyrivibrio hungatei, assembly GCF_001858005.1. Classification (NCBI taxonomy): domain Bacteria; kingdom Bacillati; phylum Bacillota; class Clostridia; order Lachnospirales; family Lachnospiraceae; genus Butyrivibrio; species Butyrivibrio hungatei. The sequence continues at coordinate 1,681,219 of NZ_CP017831.1, forward strand.
ATTATACGAACTCACAATACCGATAAGTGGTTTTCTTCTCTCTTCTTCAGTAAATCCCAAGGCATTAAACAAGCTTCTGTGTGGTGCCTGCTGTAAGCCTTCCATTACTCTGTCACTATTCATAGCCATTTTCATCTCCTCCTATTTCACATATAACACAAAATTGTCATTTTCATAGATCACGTGCATTGTCTTTAGGTAGTCCCAATCAATAGTCTCATAGGTCTGATAGAACTTCCAAAAATCTTCCCCACTATAATTCGGAGTAAACATATCTTTATCCAAAATAACCATGTCTGCGTCAAACACATCGGTCTTTTGGCAATCAATATCCCATCCAAACTTAAGTAGATATTGCTGTTCACAATCAAGAACTGCAGGAATCTCTCTTTTTCTAACATCTGCTATATAAAGCGTGTTAAAAACATCGTTTTCTCTTTCTCCAAGCTGACAACTAAAGTTAGGACTAAAGAATCTGAAAAGGAATACGATCAAGATAGCAAGAACCGGAATGTAAACGCCAATTCCTGAATACCAGGCATCATGTCTTTGTACCCTTTCTGTCTCCCTGGATAAAGTTATTTCATCAACGTTTCCGCTTTTTTCCTTGTTATAAAGCCTTATAGATACATTGATGAGTCTTTCAAGTGCACTGCATACACATATAGTTACAAGGAAGCACATGTAACTAAAAACTCTAAGGTATGGCAGTTTGTGCTGTAAAATCAAGATAATGAACACAAATGCAAAATTCACAACAGCAATAATATTTATCACTGTTCTACTATAATCAAAATGTCTGATGCACTCATATATCATGCATGCAATACCGGCAAAGATAAATATGGTAATGACATTTTCAATGCCCGGGATCATGTAAGCCAAAAGGCTCCAAATCCATCCAAAGTACCTGCTCCAGAAAACATCTTTTGCAAGACTCTGGATATAAGGCTGTGAAAGCATATAGTTGATACCTGTCCGCATAGCAGACATAGGTGCACGTACCAGTACAAGCACATGTGACCAGCCAAAGAACATTGATCCTTCAGTCTTAACCAAAAGATTAGATCCAATAGCTAGCCAGATAACTCCGTAAAGGATAAAGGTCACAAAGGCTGCTCCAATTCCAGCCATTACTAGACTGCTTAGCTTCTTGTAATAGATGTTATCCTTAAAATCAATGTACAAGCCTCTGCTTTTGTACGCATTTATCAAAAGATATATGACGCCAGAAAGTCCAACAGGCACAACCCAATATACACTACTAGGCACAGTATAAAGCCCCAGTACCATAAATGAAGCAAGGGAGACGTAATGAAATCTTCCCTTACTGCCATTTTTACAGATTTTGGTCAGTGTATAGACAGATAAAAGAAAACATGTTGTTGCAAGAGTGTATCCTCTTCCCTGAACGCTGTACTCATTTATTACCTGCATTCCAGAATATAAAAGAACAGCTGCAAAAGGAAGTCCGTGTGAGTAAAACATCTTGCATATCCTATATACAAGTATCAGATTAGATACAGCACACAGATATGACACTCCTCTAAGACCAATATATGAATTTCCAAGCAGATCCAAAAAACCAGATAATACAGAATAACCGACATGGTTATTAGGAAGTGGCCAGTGAATAGCCCCATAAACAGGACCTTTGCTAATAAAAGTGTAATAGGTATAAAGCTCATCATACTGAGGTGTTATGGCAAACATCCTCCAAATGTAATAGATAGCCATACCAAAGATAAATAGCGTTGTAGCCATGGTCTCCGGTTCATGTGGAAGAAGGTCATATATTTTCTTTTCACTTTTACTTACAAACGATTCGTTTAACAAGCAGATCTCCCATTTCGTGGCATGAAGCCAAAGTCAATTTTTCTTTTTCTTCTGATGGCATTAGATCAATTGTTCTATAGCCATCCTTTAAAACAGTTTTTACCGCATCTTCTATTGCAGTAGCTTCTTTATCAAGGTCAAATGAATATCTAAGCATCATAGCAGCTGAAAGAACTGTTGCAATAGGATTAGCAATGTCTTTTCCTGCAATATCAGGAGCACTACCATGGCTAGGCTCATAAAGTCCAAATTTAGTATCATTAAGTGACGCACTAGAAAGCATTCCTATTGATCCAGTGATCATGCTAGCTTCGTCAGAAAGAATATCTCCAAACATATTCTCTGTAAGAACCACATCAAACTGAGATGGCTCTTTTACCAGCTGCATAGCACAGTTATCTACCAGCATGTGCTCTAATGTCACATCTTCATAATTCTTATGTACCTCTTCTACAACCTTTCTCCAAAGCCTTGAAGAATCAAGCACATTAGCTTTATCAACGCTGATAACAGATTTTCTGCGCTTTCTTGCGATTTCAAATGCTTTTATGGCAATCCTTCTGATCTCACTCTCTTTATAAGTCAAAGTATCAGTGGCAACCATTTCACCATCTATATCCTTGGTGTATCTATCTCCAAAATATAATCCACCAGTAAGTTCGCGCATAATAAGCATATCAAAGCCTTTATTTGCAGCCTCTTCTCTTAAAGGGCATGAATCCTTAAGTTCCGGATATAAATAGGCAGGTCTGAGATTAGCAAAAAGATTAAGTTCCTTACGAAGCTTTAAAAGACCAGCCTCAGGGCGAAGTGATGGTTCAAGCTTGTACCAAGGAGATGTGCTTGTATTACCACCAATAGATCCCATAAGAACAGCATCTGCTGACTTAGCAATACTAATAGCTTCATCTGTAAGAGGTACACCGTAAGCATCAATAGAACATCCGCCCATTAAGATATCTTTATATTCAATCTCATGTCCAAATTCCTTACAGACTTTATCGAGACACTTCTTAGCTTCTCTAACGATCTCTGGTCCAATTCCGTCACCGGCAATGCAAGCAATATTTAATTTCATACCATCCTCCCTAATCTAGCCGTATAAACAATAAGCCTAGTTAGGCGCACCCTAACCAGGCTTAAAAAAGCATAATTATTTCTTCTTAGAATCCTTTGCATCCTGCTTGTCATTAGCAGTTGCAACAGCATCCTCAGGCTTCTCAACTTCAACGATTGCTTCTTTGATCATAGGAATACGGCAGTTCTTGTTGTTACCAAACTCAACGATAACCATATCATCGTTGATATCGATAACTGTTCCGATCATACCGCCAGTTGTACGAACGCTATCGCCAACTGCAAGAGCTGCTAAAACCTGAGCTTTCTGTTTCTGCTCTTTTCTATTTGGACGCATGAACAAAAAGTAAATAGCAACCATAAATACTGCATAAACAAGCAAAGTTGTGATAAATGCTGATGTGGAGCCTGTAGCTTCAGTAGTTAAAAATAGTCCCATATAATCCTCCAAAACTTTTTGTAGTATATACCAATCAATAATACTAGAAAGAATCCCTAAATTCAAGGGTGCAATATTAACCTTTACGCCAATTTCTAGCAATATTATAGCCGTCATTTACTGGTATAGAGTCATATTCCAAGAATCCATCAAGTTTTCTCTTCTTATAAGCTGAATATTCGCCCTTTTCAATAGCATCTCTGATCTCTATCATCATGTGATTATAGAAATATAGATTATGCAAAACGCAAAGGCGAAGTCCCAGCATCTCCCCTGACTTAAGAAGATGTCTGATATATGCCTTGGAATACCTGCGGCAAGCAGGACATCCGCATCCCTCTTCAATAGGGCTGTCATCAAGCTCATATCTGGCGTTTAACAGATTGATGTGTCCCTTATTAGTATAAAGATGACCATGTCTGCCATTTCTACTAGGGTATACGCAGTCAAAGAAATCAACGCCTCTTTCAACTGCTTCAAGAATATTAGCTGGTGTTCCTACACCCATAAGGTATGTTGGCTTATTCTCAGGAAGGTAAGGAACTGTAGTCTCCAATACATGGTACATTTCCTCATGACTTTCACCAACTGCAAGTCCGCCAACAGCGTAGCCATCAAGATCAAGCTCACTTATTCTCTTGGCATGCTCAATTCTGATATCATCAAAGATTGCTCCCTGATTGATTCCAAAAAGCATCTGATTCTTATTGACCGTATATTCAAGGCCATTAAGTCTATCCATCTCTTTTTTGCAGCGCTCAAGCCATCTGGTAGTTCTATCTACAGACATCTGAACATATTCATGCTCAGCCTTGGCAGATGGGCACTCATCAAAAGCCATGGCAATGGTAGAACCAAGATGAGACTGGATCCTCATACTCTCTTCCGGGCCCATGAACAGCTTGTGTCCGTCAATATGTGAATGGAAATAAACTCCCTCTTCCTTGATACGTCTGGTCTTGGCAAGAGAAAAGACCTGAAATCCGCCCGAATCAGTCAAAATAGGTTTGTTACAAGACATAAACTTGTGAAGTCCGCCCATTTTATAGACTACGTCGTCTCCCGGTCTCAAATGCAAATGATAAGTATTAGAAAGAACGACCTGAGTATCGATTCCCTCAAGGTCTTCCGTAGAAACGCCACCTTTGATTGCTGCAACTGTCGCTACATTCATGAATACAGGAGTTTGTATCTTGCCATGAACTGTAGTAAACTCTGCTCTTTTGGCATTTCCATCTTTTTTTAAAATTTGTACATAAAAATCCTCTGTTACTCTACATAAGTGCTCCAGAACTCTTCCAGGCAGATATTATTTTCTGCCATAACGGTAGCTGCGTCAACCCCAACATACCTAAAGTGCCAAGGCTCATACTCAATACTGGTGATATCTTCCTTGCCTGCAGGATATCTTAAGATAAATCCATATTTATAGCTGTTAGCTGCAAGCCACTGTCCAGCTCTAGTATTAGCAAAGCCCTCATCAAGGCTAGAATAACCATCGCTTATGATATCTATCGCAAGTCCAATCTGATGCTCTGATGATCCAGGAACCGTAACAGCCTGAGATGCCAAATTGTAAGCCTCCATATATGACATGCCACCATTCATGTATCTTCCAACCTTGTTGGTAAAAAGCATTGTCTGTCTATCCATATCTCTATAAGGAGAACAGATAATAAGACTAACACCGTCTGAACTGGCTGCTCTCATCATATCAAGAAGCGGAGTAATAATTCTCTCATCACATCTCATGGTTCCACTAATAGTTCCAAGAGGAAATTCATAGTCATCAGGAATAGGATGATGCTTGTTTACCAGGATGATCTTCCAGTCATCACTGCTAAAGGTTGTTGCAACCATAGATGCAGCTAGAGGAACCTCCTGATTCTCATCTATCTTTGTATCATCTTCAGCTGTTGTAGCAAGAATCTCAGATAATGATACCTGACTATCTGGATTCATATGCTCCGCCTCAGTTACATCAGGGTTATCACTTTCCATAGCTTCAACAATAAGCGCCTGATCAACTTCACCGATAACAGCAAGCTCAGCATCAGATTCATAATCAATAGCGTCACTGACCACATCTGCAGAATCAGTAGAATACTCTTCTGCAGATAATCCTGAATCAAAGCTGATATTTAATGACATTGCTGGATATGAAAAACTACTACTAGAAACAAAGAACAACAAGATACAAGCAAGACAAGTAAATCTCTTAATATTTCTGTAGAAATAAAACATCACATTGTATGTTGTGATGGCACAAACAGCATAAGCAAGGCCTAGAAAAGACAAAGCCTTATGTTTTCTATTAAATTTCTGAACTCTGTTAACTATCTTCTCTTTATAAGACAGTTTAAGCTGTAAACTACTAGCATTCATATCGAAACCCCTCATTTTCTCGATATTTAGCCTAAAACTACAAAATCACAATATATATTATATAACTTTTTCACAGTATTTTCACTATTTTTGCAAATAAAACTGTTTTATGTAATCCGATCTTGATGACATATTAGATATCATCTGGTCGAGAACTGTAATGGCACACATTGCTTCCACCACTACTACAGCCCTTGGAACTACAACAGGGTCATGACGGCCATGAATATTGATTTCAATATTCTCATTGTCTTTATTAACAGTACTCTGACTTCTTGCGATACTAGGGGTTGGTTTAACATGAGCTCTTAATACGATCTCGCTTCCATCTGAGATCCCGCCAAGGATTCCCCCGGCATGATTTGTCTTTTTTACGACTTTTCCTGTACTGTCATCTATAGCAAAAGAATCATTATTTTCAGAGCCCTTGCGTCCTGAAACCAAAACGCCATCACCGATCTCAATAGCCTTGACTGCTCCAACACTCATTACAGCCAGACTCAAAGCAGCATCAAGCTTATCAAAAACAGGATCGCCAATTCCAGCTGGTACGCCATTAATTCTGCATTCAATAACGCCGCCGACAGAATCCTGCTCCTCTCTGCATTTCATGATATAGTCCATAGCTTTTTTATCAGCCTCTCTATCAGGCATAGCTGAAGGTGATTCGTAAATGCTATTTCTTTCAAATTTAGCCATATCAGCTTCTATAGGACCAATAGACTTGGTATAAGCCATAACATCAACGCCCATCTCAGATAAAAGCTTCATGCAGATAGCTCCGGCAGCAACTCTTCCGATTGTCTCTCTGCCAGATGATCGTCCACCACCTCTGTAATCTCTAAAGCCGTACTTCTCATCAAAAGTGTAATCAGCATGTCCCGGTCTGTAATAAGACGCAATATCACTATAATCTCCTGAGTGCTGATTTGTATTTCTTACCAAAAGAGATATTGGTGTACCAGTAGTCTTACCTTCAAATACACCAGACAAGATTTCTACCTTATCATCCTCTTTTCTGGATGTTGTGGCACTAGATGTACCAGGTTTTCTTCTATCCAGAAATTTCTGAATATCCTCACCGCACAATTCCATACCTGCAGGAAAGCCATCTATGACTACTCCAAGTGCTTCTCCATGGGATTCTCCCCAGGTTGTTATCTTTATGTTTTTTCCAAATGTAGAGCCTGACATAGTTTCTCCTCCAAGTCTTATTCTCCTAATTTTCGCACGTTAATGAAAAAAAGTGAATACTTAGACAAAAAAAATGTGGCATTAAGCCACATTTTTTAAGATCAATCATCAAGTTTATGGAAGATAATGCAGTTTGGTCTTGTGACATTAAGCTCAGGTCCATTCATGACCATTGTTCCCTTATCCATATCAACTGTGAAGAATGTAAGAGAATCTGACTCATGATTAAGAGAAACAAGGTGCTTGTTGTCTGGGAAAAGAGCTGCATCCTTAGGATACTCACCAGCAACAGGAAGCTGGATCTTCTGAGTGATAAGTCCAGTCTCACTATCAACTTTAAATACTAATACGTTGTTCTCGCCAGCTGTTGAACTAACAAGATACTTGTAGTCCTGTGAGAAATTAAGTGCGCTGCTTGCAACACCGATTGAATCAGCTTCTTCTGAAGTAGATACTGACTGGATCTTATTAAATTCAGGATCACCATTTTTCTCAGTATACTCATAAACTTCTACTGCACACTTCTGCTCAAGGCAAACATAGAGGAATCTGCCATCCTTTGAGAACTGCATATGTCTAGGTGAAGACTCCTGGTCACAATGGATAACATCTGCATCCTTGATCTTACCTGTCTCGAAATCAAGTGAATAAACATTGATTCTATCCATACCAAGGTCAGCAGCCAAAAGATATTTATTATCCTTAGATACCTTAATACACTGAACATGTGGAACGTGATTACGTCCTGCAGCAGTTCCAAGTCCCTTATGGTATCTCTCATCAGTTATCTCACCGATGCTACCGTCTTTATTGAGCTTAAGGATTGTGATCTTGCCATCATGATATCCAGCAGTGAAAAGATAATTGTCCTGCTGATCCATGTTTACATAGCAGCCACGCATACCATTTATAGACGCTTCATTAAGAAATTCCAGGCTTCCATCAGGAAGAATGTGATAAGCCTCCACTCCGGCATCTGTAATAGAATACAATGTCTTATTATCATGAGAAATATTAATATATGATGAGTTAGTGATCTCAACCTTCTGTTTCTCAGTAAGTCTGCCATTCTTGAGATCTACATCATAAATTCTAATGCCATATTTAGTGCCAAGTCCTGAAGTGTAGCTAGACACATAGGCTACATACTTGTCTTTTCCAGCCATCTAACGCATGCCTCCTAGAAATTACTACTATTTTTTCTCATTTTATCACAATAAATGCAAACTTTAAATATATCTGGAAAACTTCCACCTTCACTTTCTAAATAAAAAGAAGTTTCGTAAATTAAAGGGTAAGTTTTGGAAAAAATAATTGACAGTAGTTTTTTGTCATTTACAATTAAAGGGATTGTTAAATTCTACATATTAATAGGAGTTAAAAATGGGCAAAGATCTGATAACACTTAAGAATATTTGTAAAGCCTATGATGGGACTACAATTTTAGATGATTTAAATCTGTCTATATATGAAAATTCGTTTGTAACACTGCTAGGTCCTAGTGGATGTGGTAAAACTACTACCCTCAGGATCATTGGCGGTTTTGAAAAGCCTGACAAAGGTCAGGTTATTTTTGATGGACAGGATATTACGGATCTTGCTCCAAATAAAAGGCAGCTTAATACTGTATTCCAGAAGTATGCTCTTTTCACACATATGAGCGTTGCTGAAAATATCGCCTTTGGACTTAAGATAAAGAATAAGTCTGATAACTACATTAAGGATAAGATCAAATATGCACTTAAGCTTGTTAATCTCGAGGGCTACGAAAACAGAAGTCCCGAATCTTTATCAGGTGGCCAGCAGCAAAGGATCGCTATTGCCAGAGCTATCGTAAATGAGCCAAAGGTTCTTTTACTTGATGAACCACTTGGTGCTCTTGACCTTAAAATGCGTCAGGACATGCAGTATGAGCTTAAAAGGCTTAAGGAAGAGCTTGGTATTACATTTATCTATGTAACACATGATCAGGAAGAAGCTCTTACTATGTCTGATCATATTGTAGTCATGAATCAGGGCTACATTCAGCAGGAAGGATCTCCAGAGACCATCTATAATGAGCCTGAGAATGCCTTTGTTGCAGATTTTATCGGTGATAGCAACATTATCCGCTCTACCATGATAAGGGATGAGCTTGTAGAAATTCTTGGAGCCAAGTTTGCATGTGTAGATAAGGGCTTTGGAAACAATAAACCTGTAGATGTTGTTATCAGACCTGAGGATATTGAACTTGTAGCTCCAGAAGATGGCACATTAACAGGTGTAGTTACTGACCTTACATTTAAGGGTGTTCACTATGAGATGGACGTTGAAACCTGTGGCAGAGAACTTTTAGTTCATTCAACCAAGCTCTCCGCTGTTGGAACAAAGGTTGGCATAAAGGTAGATCCATTTAATATTCAGATCATGAATGTTCCTGTTTCTGAGGACGAGGAGGCTATCAGTGAAACTGTTTAAATCCAATAGTTCAGCCGGACTTTTGTCTGCTCCATACATGGCCTGGGCACTGATCTTCATCTTAGTACCTCTTGGAATGGTCTTCTACTATGGACTTACAAACGATAGCGGCTCTTTTACATTAGAAAATATCACAACCATTGCTAAGCCAGGATACCTTAAAGCTCTTATAAGGTCCCTTAGGCTTGCTGTTATCAGCACTTTTGTTTGCTTCATTTTGGCATACCCGCTTGGAATGATACTTTCATCCATGAAGCTATCAAAAAACACTTATATAGTTACTTTGTTCATCCTCCCTATGTGGATGAACTTCCTCTTAAGAACTCTTACATGGATGACTCTTTTAGAGGGAAAAGGTGTTATCAACACAGTACTTGAGTTCTTTCACCTTCCTACTATAAATGTGATAAATACAGGTGCTGCCATTGTTCTTGGTATGGTCTATAACTTTTTACCATTTATGATCCTGCCAATATACAATTCACTAAATAAGATCGATGAAAACGTAATCAATGCAGCAAGAGACCTTGGAGCAAATACTCTTCAGACTTTCCTTAAGATCACTCTTCCGCTGTCTCTTCCAGGTATCCTTAGCGGAATCACAATGGTATTCATTCCAGCCCTTACGACTTTCGCTATTTCTACCATGCTTGGAGGCTCCAAGATACTGCTTATCGGTAACATCATCGAGCAGGAATTCACCCAGCTCTATGACTGGCACCTTGGAAGTGGCTTATCGATAGTGCTTATGGTATTTATCATCCTTAACATGATAATCGAGACAATATTTGATAAAGGAGGTAATGCCTGATGAAGAATGTATTAAAAAAGCTTTATCTTGCCCTTCTTTTGATATTTATGTACGCTCCAATCATTACACTTATAGTACTTTCATTTAACTCTAGTAAATCAAGAGCTAAATGGGGCGGATTTACACTTAACTGGTATATAAACCTCTTATCAGATGAGGCTGTAGCTGGAGCACTTATAAATACACTTACTATAGCAATACTAGCTACTATTTTTTCAACAATAATCGGTACTGTTACTAGTATTGCTATGATAGGCCTTAATACAAAGCTGCGCTCTTTTATCATGGGCATAACAAATATCCCAATGATTAATGCTGATATCGTAACAGGTATCTCTTTGATGCTCCTTTTTCGATTTCTTCATATCGGAACCGGCTTCACTACTATTCTTTTGGCACATATTACCTTCAACATTCCATTTGTAATGCTAAGTATCATGCCAAGAATAAAGAACATGAACTTCTACGTTTATGAAGCAGCACTAGACCTTGGTGCTTCTCCTGTTTACGCATTTACTAAGACCATTTTGCCTGACCTTGTTCCTGGAATTGTATCTGGTGCACTTATGGCCTTTACTATGTCCCTTGATGACTTCATTATCACTTACTTTACCAAGGGATCAGGTTTTGAAACTCTTTCAACACTCATCTATAACGAGGTTAAAAGAGGCATACAGCCTGAAATATACGCTCTGTCAGCCATCATATTTGTTGTAGTATTGACACTTCTTATGATCGTTTATAGAGTACCTTCTTCAAAAACAAAGGAAAAAGCTAATGAAAAATAAACCTCTTTCAATAATTCTTTGTCTGCTACTCGTATGCTTTTGCATATGTGGATGTACTGAAAATGATAAGGCAACTAATAAAAAAGCAAAACTATACGTATATAACTGGGGCGAATATATTGACGATGAAGTAATAGATAAATTCGAAGAAGAAACCGGAATCGATGTTGTCTACGATATGTTTGAAACCAATGAGATCATGTATGCCAAGCTTGCTCAGGATGATTCAGCCTATGATGTCATCTGCCCTTCAGACTACATGATACAAAAGCTTATAGAAAATGATCTTATTCAGGAACTTAACTTTGATCATATTCCAAACAGCAAGAACATTGGTGCTCAATACTATGAATCCTCAAGATCTTTTGACCCTGAAAACAAATACTCTGTTCCATATTGCTGGGGAACTGTAGGAATTCTTTACAACAAGACAATGGTAGATGAAACCGTTGATAGCTGGGATATTCTTTGGAATCCTAAGTATTCAGGTCAGATCCTCATGCAAGATTCAGTTAGAGATGCGTATATGGTAGCTCTCCTTAAAAATGGCTACTCACAAAACACCAAAAATCCTGATGAAATTGCAGTTGCAACAAAAGACCTTATAGCTCAAAAGCCCCTTGTTCAGGCATATGTTGTTGATCAGGTCCGTGATAAGATGATCGGCGGCGAAGCTGCACTAGGAGTTATCTATTCTGGTGAAGCTATCTACACAGCCAGAGAAAATGATGACCTCGTATATGTAGTACCCAAGGAAGGAACCAATGTTTGGATTGATTCCTGGGTTATTACAAAGGGATCAAAAAATAAAGAAAATGCAGAAAAATGGATAGACTTTATGTGCCGTGGTGATATAGCTCTTCAAAACTTTGAGTACATCACCTACTCTACTCCAAATACAATTGCCCAGGAAAACATTGAGGATGAAGACATCAAAAACTCTAAAGTAGCGTTTCCTGACCTATCAGAATTCCCGTCAGAATCCTATCAGTACCTTGGTCAGGACGGTGACCGACTCTACAACGACGCCTGGATGGAGGTTAAATCAGCCGATTACTGATTTGTGGAGTGGCCACCCGGAAGGTTGTGGTACCGGACGCTTTGCTGTATAGGACCGATTCCTTCGCTTGGTATTTTTTTCAGGATACATTAAACATTCAAAAACCCTGCAAAGATTTATTTCATGTTATTCAAAACATAAATCTTTGCAGGGTTATTTTCATGTTATGTATCAGCTGAAAAAAATAAATCGCTCAGGGAATATGTCCTATACAGTAAAGCTGTTTGGACTATAATCTTTCGAATTACCAGTTCTTATAGATTCCGTTTACACAAATGCCAGCATAACCGTTTGCTATCATTACTGCTTTATCTGACTCTGAAATCTTAGGGTAATAGATGGTTGATGGAGCAACGATAACAAAATAGTTACTGCCATTATTTGTAACGGAAGTGATGCCAAAGGTGCCCATGTTGCCATTGCCGTTGCTGATTGAGAAGGACGCCATGGCAATTCCCTGATCATTATAGAGCATTGCAACATTTCCCTGTTTCATCAAGGTTCCTGTCTTCCCTCCAGCAATTCCAACTGGAATGGACTGATACTGAGGAACAATATTCTGAACATAAACTTCTATACAGTCATGTACGTCTCCACTTTCAAGTTTTGCATCATTTACATAAAAATGGAAAAATACATTCTTAACTGTCTCGTCTGGGCCGATATGAACTACCATATACTCAGATCCAGCTCTATAAGTACATTCAATATATGTACCGTCACTAGTATGATCACCAACGAAGTAAGTATAGTTATAATCACTTCTAAACCATACTTTCTTGCTCTCTCCTGCATTTATGGACATCACAGTATCGCCAAAATCAAAGCAGTCCACATCACTATATGCCTCTACCTTAGCAGGAATCAAAAGCATAATTGCAAGAACAAAAGCAAATACTATACAAATATATTTCTCTACTTTTCTTAACATGCTAATACCTCCATTAACACATCATATTCATCCTTAGGTACCATCATTTTAATTCCATCTATATGTAATTTCACGTAAAGTTTCCCTAAATATCCTTAACTTTTTGTTACCTGTCATCCAAAACCTTTCGCGGATTATTTGAGGCTTCGCCTGAGGGGCGCCCTGCCTCTGCCTAGTTCAGCCCAGTGGGGCCGCCAGCCTAAAGTTTGTTTTTGAGAATCTCTGAGGATTTTTCTGTGTTCATGAGCGTCATTTTTCTTACTTTAAATTGAGTTTTTGAAACACTGTCTGAGTCTTTGATGCCATTTTTGCTGTAAAGTTTTGTTTTGCCCTCATCAAAAAAACGATACTTTTCTATGTGCTCATGCAGCTTTTGTTTTAATACGCATGCTCTTGCTAAACGCAAACCGCATGCGTTTCAAAAGCTGCTTATGAGCACAAGAAAATGGCGTTTTTTTGACAATCGTTCAAACCCAAAACTTTACAACCAAAAATGTGCCTCAAAGACGAGTTTGTTTCAAAGAATTTAAAGTAAGAAATATAATGCCATGAACATAAAAATCCAAAGGATGAACAAAAATAAACTTTAGGCTGGCGGCCCCACTGGGCTGAACTAGGCAGAGGCAGGGCGCCCCCAGGCGAAGCCTCAAATAATCCCAGCCAAGAAGTTATAATGACAGGTAGTCAACAAAAAGGTTATTGTTTCTGGTGGAAACTTTGGCGTTTGCACCCATTACTACAGGAAGCATTGGATCGATGTGACCGATGTCGGCGTCCATTATGATTGGAACGTTGAAATCTTTGAGTATTTCGGTAACTGCGTTATATTGGTCTACTCCCATCATGTTCTGACCAAATGATGTGCATGGTCTACCTATCACAAAGCCTTTCGCGTTAGTAAACCAGCCGGCTTCTCTGAGGTTCCAGAGAGCTCGTCTATAGCTCATTGGTGTAAGGTCGCAGGCTTCAAGAACCCAGATTACATCTTGGTTCTTTTCGTTAAAAGATTTCATGTTATCAAAGCGTGTTCCAACAAGGTTTGCAAGAACATCAAGACATCCACCAAGAAGAATTCCTTCGAAGGATACTTCTGCATCTTTTGATAGTTTATTAGCTTTGCCATTCTCGCAGCTATATATAACTAATTCTTTTTCTGCGTTATATTCATAGGTCCAGTCGTAATAGAAATCTGCCTTTGGAGGCTCAGACTCATTATCATCATCTGTTTCAAAGGCAACCTTTTCATAGCCACTAAAAGAAGTCTTTGTTCCCTCCAGAAGCGCAAATGAATCTTCTTCTGTCCCTTCCCATTTCTTGGCAAATCCAGAAATGCAAGGTCCATAAATTCCCATAACTCCAGTCATGGTAACAAGTGGAAAGATAAAGTTTGTATTATCAGAATAGCCAATAAACCACTTTGGTGGGTAGTTTTTAAGCTCATTAAAATCAACATGAGTAATGGTTTCATTCATGAGCTCACCTCCGCCAGCAGAGATAATGGCGTTTATATCATCTCTTTTATAAAACTCCATAAGCTCAGAAGCTGCAACCTTTGGATCAGTACTGATACCAATGCCATCACCAAGTCTAGCTGTCTTACCTTCAAGTATCTTATAGCCTCTTTCCTTTATCTTATCCAAAGAGACATCTATCATTGTACTGTAAGGCTCTGTTGCCGCACCAAAAGAAGGTGCTGTTATTCCTATTACATCTCCTTTTTTGATTGAAACAGGTCTTTTTATCAATTATAAATTCCTCCAAAATCACTTAGCCGCGTCAGCCAGCTTAGAATATGACTTTCTATAATGTCTGTTCATCTTGTAACAATCAAGAAGTGAAAGGTAATGACCCTCTCCATGGCGCATAACAGCAGTGTGAGCAATGCAGCCCTTATCAAGGACTATAGCAACTGCCATAGCTTCATCCTCAGTTGGTCCAAAGCAATATGCTCCATCATTTAAACAAAAGGCTACATTTGCATTTTTCTTTATATGATGGAAGCTGTGGCCGTCCTTACCATGCTCATTACTAGGCACCTTAATGCTATAACCGATAAGCTGTGCAAAGTCATCAAGAAGCGGTCTCATATGATTTGCTCTTCTTGAAACTGTCATAACAGCTTCTGATTTATTTTGGATAATGTACTTAACATCCGGTCTCTTGGCATAGATTGCCTCATGTATCTCTTTTACCCTCTTAGGAGTATCAGCCACGTCATAGACAATATTTCCATCTTCCAAATGACTGTTAAATCCAACCTCAACGCCGTGGTGCATATCAGTTTTGCAAACATCGATAAGGAAATTATTGCAGGCAACCTCCATCTTCTCAGCCTCGTAGATAGCTTCTTTAGAATTCTTACCAAGGCAGACAGTTCCATGATTTGCCATTATAAAACCATTGCAGTCAGTATATTTTCTTAGTACCTTTTCTACATTCTCAGCAAGCTTATCTGTTCCAGGAAGCGCATAAGCTGCCACAGGAATAGTAAGATCTTCATCATCAAAATATGTAAATATAGACTTCTGACCAAGTGTTCCTGCACATGAAGCATATACCTGATGTGTATGAACGATAAACTCTACGTCACTTCTGACTTTATAACAAACAGCATGAACCTTAAGTTCACTTGAAGGTTTAACATCTCCTTCATAAGAAAGATCGTCGATATTAACCTGAACGATCATCTCTGGTACAAGATCTTCGTATCTGATACCGCTTGGAGTAATAAGAAAGCTCTTTTCATCTACTCTGCAGCTAATGTTTCCCCATGTCCTTACTAAAAGACCTATTTCATGAAGCTCTCTTGAGACTTCTATAATGTGCTTTTTTGCTTCTAGTATTTCTTCCCCATTATGTAGCATTAAATCAAAACTCCTTCAAAACATTTATCTTATTTGTCCATTTCCTGTGATCTGATATTTGTAAGATGTCAGTTCTTTAAGTCCCATTGGTCCCCTTGCATGGAGCTTCTGTGTACTTATACCGATCTCAGCACCAAAACCAAACTCAAAACCATCAGTAAATCTAGTGGACGCATTAACATAGACACATGCAGCATCAACTCTTTTTAAGAATTTCTTTGCTGCATCTTTATTCTCAGTAATGATCGACTCTGAATGACCAGTATTATACTTGTTGATATGGTCAATTGCTTCATCAACATCACTTACTGTCTTTACTGAAATAATATAATCAAGATATTCCTTGTAAAAATCATCTTCTGTTGCAGGAACTGCCCCATCAAGATTCTCAATGCTTTCCTTATCAGCCCTGATCTCAACTGAATGCTCCTTCATAGCTTTTTCAAATAATGGCAAAAAGCTATCCTTGATGTCCTTATGAACAATAAGAGATTCTGCAGCATTACAGACTCCAATCCTCTGAGTCTTGGCATTTACGATGATAGGAATAGCCTTTTCGAAATCAGCATCCTTATCAACATAGATGTGACAATTACCTGTGCCAGTCTCAATAACAGGGATAGTTGAATTCTCAACAACAGCTCTGATAAGACCTGCACTTCCTCTAGGGATCAGGACGTCAACATAGTCATTCATCTGCATGAACTTAGTAGTAACCTGTCTGTCAGTGTTTTCAATAAGCTGCACAGCATCAGGCTCAATATTCAAACTTCTAAGGGAATTCCTGATTGAATTCGTGATAGCGATATTACTGTTGATAGCGTCACTACCACCTTTAAGAATTACTGCGTTACCTGCTTTAAATGTAAGAGCAAAAGCGTCCGCAGTAACATTTGGACGTGATTCATAAATGATACCAATTACACCTAAAGGCACTCTAACCTTACTTATCTTAAGACCATTAGGTCTTTTGAAGCTTTCCATTACTTCGCCGATAGGATCCTCAAGGGCGCAAACTTCCCTAATGCCCTCTGCCATTGCTTCTATACGCTTTTCATCAAGCTTAAGCCTGTCAAGCATGCCCTGATGCATTCCCGAAAGCTTACCCTCTTCATAATCAGCGTTATTGGCATCCAAAATAGTCTTGGTGTCCTTAATAAGGCCATCCGCCACCTTTAAAAGAGCCTTGTTCTTCTCTTTAGTCGTTAAGTCCTGTACCTTATATTTTGCCTCTTTAGCTCTTCTGCAAATTTCTATAAGTTCCATACCATTCCTCCTGTTTGCACAAGTAGTATTTACTTATCTCAAATAGCCCTTACAGAATAATACCACATACAGAGCCTAAAACACTACTCTTTTCCAATGCTTCTAGGAGAAATTACATGCAAATTTTTGTTTAAAATTCACAGTTTCTAATACTTCCAAACCTTCGCAAAATCAATTACTCTCAGTGATAACTTGTAAAACAGGGATATCATGAGCATCCGCTGGAATACGATCTACCATCTGAAGTTCAAAAGCCAAGGCTATAGTCTTTATCAGTGGATACTTTGAAAGGAACCTGTCGTAATAACCTCCCTTATATCCAATCCTGTTGCCCTGTCTGTCAAAAGCAACACCAGGAACAACTATAAGGGTCTTTAGCATATCTTTTGGCACATCGAATATCTCAGCATTCTCATGGTACAGCGGCTCTCTAATTCCGTAATAGCCCTCTTTAAGATCATAAGGACTATCGATTCTTATAAACTCCATTACACCGTTTTCTATATCCGTGCATTTGGGGCAAAAGACACTTTTTCCGCTTTTAAGAGCATCAGCAATAATTCCATCTGTAATGACTTCACTTCTCATAGAAGCATAAATAAGGATATTTTCTGCATTTTTATATTCATAAGCAGAAATAAGCTTATTAGCAATACCCTTACTCTTATCAGATATTTCTTGAGAAGTAAGGCTATCTCTTTTTGAAATTATTTCTTTTCGGATCATGTCTTTGCTATTCATCTAAGCCCTCGATCATGCATGAAAATCTTCATATGGTATGTCTATATAAAAGCATCCCGCTGCATAATATGCAATTTCATACTGGTAATAAACTAATGTAACGTGATCTTCATAAAAATCTAGATGTGTTGTATCAAATCCAGCCTGCTCATAGGCATTATGATATATGGCTTCATCATCTCCTATATCATCATGATTGTTTCTCTCTTCACCTTCAGGAGAGTTAAAGTATTCAACAGTCTTTTCAGCCATTAGCTTTTTAAACTCTTCCTCTGTTCCGTCAAAGAAATCGCTTATGCCCATCTTTTTACCTGTATCAAGGTCATAGACAAGCATGTAACCTGCGCCGTAACCGTGAGCTGCGCCAACGCCCATTGAATAGTAGCTTAAATCTACAGTAAGATAATGATCTTTGATGATATCAACATTCCATACAATTTTTTCATAGGTATCTGTAAGAGTATCCGTGTACTGATCATGATAAGAACAATCATCATCAGAATAGCCAAAAGCATTACTTTCATCCTCTATAGAATTTTCTTTTATGCTCTTATTGATCTCGTCAGCATGATCTGAATATTCGTCAGATAAAACAAAATACTCCTGATATGCCCTAATTAGTGGCTTGCCACATTTATCACATAGGGTCTTAGAATAATCATATTCTACAGTTCCATATTTAAGAGCATTATATTCGTTATAAACGCAATCCGTTGGAAGTATATCACCTGAGCTAGCATCGATAATAAGCCATTTTCCCTGACTTCCATCTACATCAGTAAAATATATCTTTCCATTATTTATATAATAACCATCATGATAGTTAGAATTATAGCCGCTTCCTGGAGTTCTTTTCTTTTTATAGAGTAGCTTTTCTTCACCATTTTTTACATCATAGGCATAGTAATAGGTCTCATCCATCATATATGTGTCAGTGTATACTTCATCAATATAATAGATGTAATTATTATCAAAGCCTTTGCAATATACATAAGAATCAGAACAGAACTCTTTAGCTTCTCCAGTTTTGGGATCAACAAGCTCAGCCTTTATAAAGTTATGGTCCTCATCATAGGAATAAATGATAAAGCCATCCTTATCATATCCAAATAATGAATCACTATGCTGGTATTCATAAGGAACCTTTGTTACTTCGCCATCTTTAGAAATAGCAAAAAGCACTTCGTCCTTATATTCATCATTAAATGCTGGAACAAAGCCAATTTCATCAAATACTCTTGTGTAAGAGCCTTTTTCAAAAATAAGACTGATCTGGATAGCATAGTCTTTTGCACCTTCAAAAAAGTCCTTAAGGTCTACCTCACTTTCAGAATACTCAAGACTATCAGTAAACTCAAACTTCTTCTCAAAGTCTCTTCCCGTGATATAAATACTGCCCTTATAATAATCGATATTGTAATAATAGCTTCCTTCAATCTCGCAAAAAAGAACCGAGTCTTTGGTTTTAGTATTTACTGCATAAAAATCATTTTTCTTCCAATCAGTTGTAGAATTGAAAACACTGCAAAAAACAATATCACCGTAAGAGTACTCAATATCAATACTATGTTTATCTTCTCCAACTTCAAACTTATTAGAAAGAATGTTATAAACTTCTGCTCTATCTATAGTCTTAACGCATTTGCCAGCCTCATCAACTATATAACTATAATCGCCATCCTCTGAACCAAGGAAAAAATAAGGATAATCAAAATCGGCTAAAGAGTCATCTAATTCATCCTCTTGCGCATTCTGATCTTTAGAATCCTCGTTTGTAGCTACATCAGAAGAAGCTGTGCTACTTGATTTAAAAGATGCCTTTTCACCGCAACCAGATAAAGCAATATTCATACACATAATAGCTGAAATAGCTAATATAAATTTTTTATTTCTCATTGGTATTCCCCTTTTGTAAAAAAATGTCTCCGTGAAGAATACACATCAAAGTCCTCATATGTTGCCACTTAGATCATCTTAGCTGCCACAAATTCAGCAACTTTCATGCCATCCATGGCTGCAGACATGATTCCGCCTGCATATCCAGCGCCTTCCCCACATGGAAAAAGACCTTTCACATTTATAGACTCTCCACTTTCATCCCTGTTGATCCTTACTGGAGATGAGGTTCTAGACTCTACTCCAGATACAAGTGCGCCATCACTGTTATAGCCCTTTATCATCCTTCCAAACTTTTCCATGCCTTCAACAAAGGCTTCATTTAGATCCTTTGGGAGGATCTCATGAACATTTGCAAAAGTATACTGTCCCCTCATATTAGGAGTATTAGTTCTATCCTCTACCAGGCCATCACTTGTCTTTGATTCAAGATCTGGTCTTATAGCCTTTCTAAAATCTCCATAATATTCAACAGGAATCTTTCCTCCACCTATTTCATAAGCCTTTTCTTCAAGCTTTCTCTGAAACTCTACGCCTGATAATACATCTTCACTTCCAAAATCCTTAGGATCAACTGTAATGATGATAGCAGAGTTTGCATTCTTACCATCACGCTTTGAATAACTCATTCCATTGACAGCAAGTCTGCCTTTTTCTGAAGATGCATTGACAACGAAGCCGCCAGGGCACATACAGAATGAATAAACGCCCCTTCCCTCGTCAGTTGTAGCTGTAAGCTTGTAAGGGGCAGCAGGCAGTGCCTTTGGACTTTCTACTCCATACTGAGACAGATTTATAAGAGTCTGTGGATGTTCTACTCTAAAGCCAACAGCAAAAGGCTTTGGCTTCATATCAACCTTCTTGTCACTTAGCATATAAAATGTATCTCTCGCACTATGACCAATAGCAAGAACAACTTCACTACATTCAATATTCTCAGTATTCCCTGTATTTTGATCTACCACCTTAACTGAAGTAATTTGACTATTTCCATCAATGTTTATCTCAGAAACAAGGCTTTCAAATCTAACCTCTCCGCCCCATTCAATAATCCTGTTTCTCATATTCTTAACTACATTTCTAAGAATATCTGTACCAATATGAGGCTTGGCATCATATAAGATATCTTCAGGAGCACCATTTTCTACAAAGATCTTAAGGGCAGCTCTCCCCCTTCCGTCCTTGTCCTTAACCATAGTATTAAGCTTACCATCAGAAAATGTGCCAGCTCCACCCTCTCCAAACTGCACATTTGTCCTCTCATCAAGCTCTCCAGTCTCCCAGAAATGCTCAACTATCTCAGTCCTCTTATCTACATCCGCTCCTCTTTCTAAAATAAGCGGCTTAAATCCATTCCTTGCAAGCTCGTATCCGCAAAAAAGTCCAGCAGGGCCAGAACCAATAATAACTGGCCTCTTAGTTCCTGCAACATTCACGCACTTATAAGGAAACTCATAAACTACCTGCTCTACAAAGCTAACATTCTTATCCTTACACTTCTTTAGAACCTTCCCCTCATCAAGTCCCTTTAACTTCACATCAACCATATACACTTCATAGATCTCAGGCTTCTTCCTGGCATCAATAGACCTTCTAATGATCTCCAAATTCTCAATCTGCCCTCTATCAACCCTAAGAGCCTTACAAACATGTTTTTCAAGCTTCCCCTTAACTTCCTCCTTAGAAAAAGCTCTCTCCAAATCTATCTTAATTTTTATCTGATTTACTCTTATCATCTAACTTTCCTCATATAGTTCTTAAACTAAAACCATCTTACAATTATGAACTTATCAAATTGTTTTATTTATACAGTATTGGTCTACTTCATTTATTATTTTACGTCCATTGTTATTTCTTGCATTAGATTATTGAATTCCCATACGTAATGAAGGAGATGCAGGGAGTTATATGAGCATCTTTATGGTCTTTAAAATCGTCAGTACTTAGGCATTGTTTTTTAATGCCTTAGTACTGCTACGATTTTAACGAAGCGAGAGCGTCCATAAAATGCTCATATAACCCCTGCATCTCCCCAAAACCTACCGGGAATCCAACAACCTACCGGCATCACAAAGACGCCACGGTACCAGCGATACTTCCGGATGTCCAAGCCCACTGCAAGTTATAACCACCGCAGCGACCGTCCACGTCGAGAAGTTCTCCTACTACGAAAAGCCCGTCGTGGTCTTTCACCGTCATGTCATCCCTGATATTTCCTAGGCTCACTCCCCCCGCCGTTACCTGCGATGCCTGATATCCATAGCTATCTGAAAGCTTAAGCTTAAAATTCCTGTAACTATCAAAGATACTCATTACCATGCTCTCTGAAATATTCTTCATCTTCATTGAGCGTCCCATCTTCATCTTTCTGATAATAAGATCATTTATGTAACTGTTATGAAACCCATTTAAGAACTCTTCTAATGTCCTGTCGTCCCTTAGCTGTAGCATCTCTTTGCAAAGAGACAGATAATCATCCTCGTCGTAATCTGCAAAGAAATTAATTGAAACAGTTATAGGTTTCTTTTCCTCAACAAACTTTATGATCTTGCTACTAGCCTGCATTACAGGGATTCCAGATATTCCATCCTTAGTTAGCTGCAATTCTCCATATTCTTTTGCAAGCTCTTCATTACCAAGATAAAAGCTAACTTCGGCTGTTGACCTAACTCCTGCCTCAGGAAGTATCTCACCCTCCTCGCATTTAAATCCCACAAGTGCTGGATGAGTGTCCTTAATGGTCATGCCAAGCTTCTGGCAAATATAATAGCCATCTCCTGTGGACATAGTACTCTTGGCACCAGATAAAGAGCCAATTGCCACAATAACCCTATCTGCAAAGTAGTAGTTTTTGGAAGTCACTACTTTGTAGATATGCTCTTCCTTATTTTCCTCTATAGACTTGACCTGCTCACCAAATATGATATTTACGCCAAGTCTCTTTAATTCATTTTCAAAAGCTGAAACGACAGTGCTAGCCTGTCCAGAAATCGGATATAAATATCCATCTTCACTTTTAATTATAATACCTAAGGATTTAAAGAAATTTATGACATCTAATACGCCATAAACAGATAACCACTGCTTCATTCTATTTTCAGCAGCGGGATTATACATCTTTTCACTCATATCAAGATTTGACAGATTACATCTGCCATTTCCTGTCATAGAGAGCTTTTTACCAAGCTGAGTATTCTTTTCGATGATGGTTACATCTGCACCATTTCTTGCAGCATAGATAGCTGCGCACATACCAGATGCACCACCACCTACAACAATAATCTTTCTACCCAATTTTATTCCTCATAATAATCTCTTGAATTTCTAGGAACAAATCCATTATAAACAAATCCAAAAGGAATTTTCTTTAGTGAATTCCTATTGAACTCACCTAAAAATACCATAGCAAACAGGTATCCAAAGTAAAATACAACAAAACAAATGACAAAAGTCAAAATATCACCTACAAGATTTATGAACAACTTATTTATCAAAAAGATCACAAAGCCTGCTACAGCTGCGGCAAATAAAGGCTTACCAAAATTCTTGGCAAAGTCAAAATTGTATTTAAGCATCTTCTTAAGCATAAAGAACGAGCTCAAACAATAAAATATTACAGACACAAGAGTTGCAAGCATCATTCCATATACGCCAAGCTTAAGAAGAACTGTAAAGGCGATAAGTAAAGCCACATGAACAGCCCATGAAAGAGCCAGACATACTGTTGTAAGAATGGTCTTACCCATATGATTTAAAAGCCATGATAAAAACATAGCTACAGCTCCAAACACGATCAGCGGACTTCCAATCCTGATGAGCATGCTGGACATCTCTACGTCTTTACCAAATAAGGCAATCTCTAAAGTCTGAGCCATTACAAAAACAAATATCATAACAGGAATAACAAGCTTAAGGCTTACAGAAGCCAGATCATCAAGTCTGTCTCTGGCGCCTTCTATCTCGTCTCTTTCTATTCTAGCCATAACTCTGTTCCATGGTCTTATAAATGGAACACAGCAAAGTAAAATGCAGGTAACGATGACAGGAATTGCTCTTCCTGCATATATTCCCATCAGAGTCTGAAAATCAAGCTCTGCTTCTGCCTTTTTATGTGTGATCACAAAGAAAATCTGATCCACAAGAACTAAAAGCGCAGGACTTACATATAAAAGAACTATGGATCTTATGCTTGTAAGTACATCATTCTTATTATCAAGATATCTTGGAGCGCCTTCCTTTACGATCTCTTCTATCTCTGCTTTTCTTATAGTGAAACTGATAAGGATCTGTAATAAGCCTCCTAGTGAACCAATTAAAATTCCTAAAAGCATTCCAGCTGATCCGTATACAGCACTAAGTTCTGATATATGGAAAAGATCATTTACCTTAAGTCCATACCTATACATGATAAGTGATAAAAATATTCCTGAAACAAAAGAGATAACGGCTATTATAAGGTCTGAAATCACGATAGGTTTAGTATATCCAATTCCCTGAAGGTAACCTCTCAAAACTCCTTGTATACATAGCACAATGGAAGTAATTCCAACCATGATGCAGGCAAAGTTTCCTCTGCTGGAGCCAAACAGCTTCTCAGACAAGAAAAAGCTTCCGATAAGAAGCATTGCCATTACTACGATGCCAGAAATAATAAATATCCTAAAGGATCTCTTCATATTGGCCTCTGCATTTAAAAACTGAGACCTTCTTGCTCTTACACGAACCATGACCCACACAGACTTTTGTACTGCCAAAACAAATATCAGGTACAAAATATAAAAAACAGATAACGGACCAGCCAAAAAGCCTGCTCCCTTATCCCCATATATTCTAAGTCCACATATTGTATAGACCATCATTATGATAATAGCCCAATATACAGCAGCTGTTAGTATATCAGGTCTGATTCTCTTTTCCTCAAAATACTGCTTCATACCGCTCTCCCAAAGCTTAGCCTCTAGTAATACCCAGTTTGTCTAAAACATCTTTCTGCTTCTTCTCCATTACAGCAGCTTCGTCTTCCTCCATGTGATCGTAGCCACAAAGATGTAGCATACTATGAGCGACTAAAAAAGCAAATTCCCTCATCTCACTATGTCCATACTCAACAGCCTGTGAGCGAACTCTGGCTTCATTTATAACAATATCTCCAAATATAATGTTTCCAGTATCAGGATTAAGCAGGTCAACATTCTGTTCCCCATCCATTACAGAAAAGTCCCCTGGCTCATCGTAGCTAACATTAGGAAAAGAAAGGACATCAGTAGGTCTGTCTATACCACGAAAATCTCTGTTCATTTCGTGAATGCCCTCATCATCTGTAATGATAAGGCTTATCTCAACTTCATGCGTGCAGCCTTCAGAATCAAGTACTGCCTGTGATACCTTTTTGGCAATTTCCTCTATATCAAAGTCAAAGGAAGCAGATACCTCATTATCTACGTAAAAAACCATAGTATAGCTTCTCCTTTTTAAGTAATTTTCTCATCTGTTCAAGTTCTCTGAAGGTGATGGCATAATCCATAAGCTCACCATCCTGGATCTTTTTATCTATAATCTTATCAATTAGCTTATCATAGTCAATATCAGCATCAGAGTTCTTGTTTAAAAGATACATGATAGATGCGATAACTGTCTCAGAAAGCTGAACAGTAAGTGCTTCTTTTGATTTAACCTTACCCTTTTGAGGCTCCATATATTCTTTAAGGAACTCAATCGCCTCTATCGGGAAGTTGTTCTCAGTATAGTAATGTTCTACATCACTCCACTTCAGGCTTCCATCAAGAACACCTATCCTGTGGTAATAAGAGCAAGCCTTGACTGCTCTTGCATTAAAACCAAGACCAAGAGCAAGTCTCTCAGCCAGATATGCTGTATGAATAGCTCTAAAATACTCGTCCTTATTCTTCTCTTTTAACTGCACCAAAAGAGAAAATTCAGCATCATTGATCTCCATATACATATCATTAGACCTTCTGATGACATATACACCAAACATATTAAGGAAGATCAAAAGAATGATCAGATTAAGCATAAGGTTAAGGATAGGCAGGATCAAAATGTTGATAGACAGTGTCCTGTTAAGAAAAAGAACATTGAAAGCTATCAGAAGAACTGCCTGAGTTACAAGAGAAATAAACACTGGAAATCCAATGGAAGTATTCTCTTTAAGATCTCTAAACATTGCTACTGCAACGCATCCAGCAAGAACATACATAAATAGCTCGCCAAAATTACCGTTTTCTTCAAGCATAACAGATATAGTGGCAAAGCCTACGCCTGATACGATAGCAATCTCACTATTAGAGAAAAGAGCCATCATTACAAATAACGACATGTATGGCCAGAACTCATTAGGAATAAGTGCAAATATGCAAGAAAGGATAAGAACGACAACATATATGATCATGAATCTGCTTTTTTTGTCGTAATTATCGTAAGAAAGACCACTCCTACCTCTGGTAAAGGCATCAAGCAGCATAAAGATAATTGTTCCGGAAATAATAAGGGAAACGATCACATTTCTAAGTATAGCTTCATAGCTCTTTCCCATGAAAAAAGAAAAAGCAAAAACAATTACGCCAGTCAAACAAAAAAGCGCGCCATATATGAATTTGATCATAACAGAAGACTTTTCTGTTTCCATCCTCATCTTCTCTCCAATTTCTTTATAGATTTATTTCTCTGCTTGTTAGCAGCCTTCTTTTCGTAGTCCTCATAAGCCTTAACTATCTTCTGAACAAGAGGATGTCTAACTACATCGCTGCTTGTAAGAGTGCAAAATTCAATATCATCAATTCCCTTTAATACGCCCTGAGCTATATCAAGACCTGACTTAACATCAGGTGCAAGGTCCTTCTGAGAAGCGTCACCTGTGATGATAACCTTAGAGCCAAAGCCAATTCTGGTAAGGAACATCTTCATCTGAGCAGGTGTTGTATTCTGCGCTTCATCAAGGATGATGAAAGCATTATCCAGGGTTCTACCACGCATATATGCAAGTGGTGCAACCTCTATAAGTCCTTTTTCCATATTTTTGATGAAGTTCTCTGTGCCCATGATCTGATAAAGAGCATCATATAATGGTCTAAGATATGGATCTACCTTACTCTGAAGATCTCCAGGCAGAAAGCCAAGCTTTTCACCAGCTTCTATAGCAGGTCTTGTAAGGATGATCCTGCTAACCTCTTCTCTTTGGAAGGCTGTGATAGCCATTGCCATTGCAAGGTATGTTTTACCAGTACCTGCTGGTCCAAGACCGAATACTATCATCTTGTTTCTGATAGCATCTATATACTTCTTTTGTCCGAGAGTCTTTGGCTTTATAGGCTTGCCTGAAATTGTATGACAGATAACATCTCTATCAATATCTACCAAGACGTTATCATTTTGAACACTATCCTTTTTGTCATCTCCCTTTAATGAGATGGCATAATCAACGCTCTGCTCTTCGATATTAGAACCTCTTCTTGATAATTGAACAAGCTCTCTTAAAATGCCTGAAGCCTTGGTAGCTCCGGCTTTGTCCCCAATAATATGAAGCTCACCGTTTCTATCTATGATCTCAACGTGAAAGCTGTCTTCGATCTTTCTGATATAACTGTCGTTGCCACCAAAAATATTGCGCTGATCTTCTGCTGATAAAGTAAGTTTTAATTCTGTAATCTCGCTCATATAAAACCCTTACTTATGGTAAGGCTCCCCACTTAATATTTTATATCCTCTATAAATCTGCTCAAGGAGAATAACTCTCATCATCTGATGCGGAAAAGTCATATCCGAAAAGCTAAGTTCTGAATCCGCCACATCCATAACGCTTTGATGAAGTCCAAGAGAACCTCCAATAATAAACTGGATATGATTTATCCCGCTGATTCCCTGTTTAGAAATAAATTCAGAAAAGCCTTCTGATGTATATCTTTTACCTTTGATAGCAAGTACGCATTTACATGCTCCTGGATCTATATGCTTTAAGATCCTGTCTGCTTCTTTTTTCTTTATCTGCTCGCAAACAGCTTCTGGAGCATTATCAGGAGTCTTTTCATCTGCAACCTCGATTATATTGAGCTTACAGTATCTTGATAATCTCTTAGAATACTCCGCTATTGCATCGTTCCAATATTTCTCTTTAATTTTTCCAACACAGATTATTGAAATAGTACTCATATTACTTTGCTACTGATCCGCCGGTTATCATGCCATCGATGCCATTATTCTGACTACCTTCAGATGTCATGTAATAGTAAGATTTATTATCTTCTCTCTCATACAACACCGGAATCTTTCCATTTTTATCCTTTGTAGTATTTATGATCTGCTCCCAATTACCATCAATGCACTTTCCATACCATTCCGTTGAATGATCATCCTTATCAACTGAAATGATATACATGTCTCCATTGTACTTGCCATCTTTAAAGGTTCCAATAGCGTTCTGAAGGTAAAAATCCTGCTTGTTCATATACTCAGCATTATAGTCGTAATGCTCCTGTCCTTCGCCGTTTGGAAGATCAGCTGACCATGAACCTGTATAAAGATGCTCTGTTACAACATATCTGCTATAAGATGGATAAAAAGCAACCCAGGTTCCATTTCCGCTTCTAACACCTTCAGCCCATTCGCCATAATAATACTGGTCATTAGCATATACAGCTATACCTTTACCATTTGGCTTACCTTCAGCATTTGTTTCACCGTAATAGTAAAAGAAATCTGTT
Source organism: Butyrivibrio hungatei (assembly GCF_001858005.1). Lineage (NCBI taxonomy): Bacteria > Bacillati > Bacillota > Clostridia > Lachnospirales > Lachnospiraceae > Butyrivibrio > Butyrivibrio hungatei. The sequence goes on from NZ_CP017831.1 coordinate 1,709,681, forward strand.
CCTCCAAGCTGATATGACATAACTTCAAAGCGTTCGAGATGTGCAAGATCTCTAACTGCTTCCATATTGCCATCTTCCCAGTATGTCATCATCTCTTTGAGCTGAGCATTCTTGTCAAAAGTAAGACCATTGTATACATCTCTTAGGACTGCAGCTTTGGTCTCATAAAAGCTGTTACCAGAAACACTACCTGCTACAGAATCCACATACTCTGAATATGACATCACTTCTGATGAACCAGAAGTAGAAGCACTATCTGCGCCATCTTCACTAGATGCTAAAACAGCACTGTCATCAACCTTTCCTGCGCCCTCTTCTGAAAAGCTTGCATAATCTGTAATATTCTCAGAAAGCTTCGTATCATCATCTACTGCATCCTTTTTGGTCGTAACTGCCAAAAAGATCACTAAGATCAATAGAATTACTGAAACAATTCCTGCTGTAATCGCTACTTTAATTTTTTCGTTGTTGTTCATTTAAGTTTCTCCAATTAAAATCTTTATAATTATAACATAGTTAAAGCTCCTGTTCTTATAATACTTCCTAAATCTTAAGATTTACCTACGAAAAATCTTAAGATTTTTTGTAGAAAAAAAAGTCTGGTCTCATGGACCAGACTTTTAAATATATCAAGATCATTTATTTGAAAGATACTCATCAATACCCTTCGCAGCAGCTTTACCAGCTCCCATAGCAAGAATAACTGTAGCTGCTCCTGTAACAGCATCTCCACCAGCAAATACACCTGGCTTAGATGTCTGACCTGTAGCCTCTTCTGCAACGATACATTTTCTGCGGTTGATCTCAAGCCCCTTTGTTGTTGAAGAAATAAGAGGGTTAGGTGATGTACCAAGTGACATGATAACTGCATCACACTCGATCTCAAACTCAGAACCAGGAACCTCAACAGGACTTCTTCTTCCTGACTCATCAGGCTCACCAAGCTCCATTCTGATGCAAGTGATACCTGTTACCCAGCCGTTCTCATCAGCATGGATCTCAACAGGGTTTGTAAGAAGATCAAAGATGATTCCCTCTTCCTTTGCATGTCCAACTTCTTCTTTACGTGCAGGAAGCTCTTCCTCACCACGTCTATAAACAACATGAACTTCTGCTCCAAGTCTAAGAGCTGTTCTTGCTGCGTCCATAGCAACGTTACCGCCACCAACTACAACGCACTTCTTAGGCCTCATGATAGGTGTACGTGAATTCTCATCAAATGCCTTCATGAGGTTACTTCTTGTGAGGAACTCATTGGCTGAGAATACACCCATTGCCTGCTCACCAGGAATGTTCATGAATCTTGGAAGTCCCGCACCTGATCCAATAAATACAGCTTCAAAGCCTTCTTTTTCCATAAGATCATCGATAGTAACTGACTTACCTATAACAACGTCTGTCTCAAGCTTAACGCCAAGAGATTTAACGTTCTCGATTTCCTTCTTAACTACTGCTTCCTTAGGAAGACGGAACTCAGGAATACCATATACAAGTACTCCACCTGCCTCATGAAGAGCCTCAAAGATTGTTACATCATAGCCCATCTTAGCAAGGTCTCCAGCACATGTAAGACCAGAAGGACCTGAACCAATAACTGCAACCTTCTTTCCTTTCTTTTCCTTAGCTCCCTCAGGTAAAATACCCATCTCTCTTGCAGTATCAGCAACATATCTCTCAAGCTTACCAATTGAAACAGCGTCACCTTTGATTCCTCTTACGCACTTACCTTCGCACTGGCTTTCCTGAGGACAAACACGTCCGCATACAGCTGGAAGAGCGCTTGATTTACTGATTGTCTGATATGCACCCTCAACATCACCAGTCTTAACCTGCTGAATGAAAGCTGGGATATTGATTGATACAGGACATCCCTGTACACACTGTGGGTTCTTACAGTTAAGGCATCTTACAGCCTCTTTCTCTGCTTCTTCTTTGTTATATCCAAGGCATACTTCTTTGAAATTAGTAGCACGCACTTTAGCATCCTGCTCACGAACAGGAACTCTTACAAATCCATCCATCTGTTTTTCTCCTATCTGTTTCGCTTACATTAATCACAATTTCCGCATCCGCCGTGGTGAGTATCACCTTCCTGAGCCTTAAGAAGAAGTCTGCCCTCTTCTGTCTTATAAAGTTTCATACGGTTCATAGCCTGATCAAAATCAACCTTGTGTCCGTCAAACTCAGGTCCGTCAACGCAAGCGAATTTAACCTGTCCATCAACAGTTAAACGGCAAGCTCCGCACATTCCTGTTCCATCTACCATTATAGGGTTCATACTTACAACTGTAGGAATACCAAGTTCCTGTGTAAGTTTGCATACGAATTTCATCATGATCATTGGTCCAATAGCTACGCAGTGATCATATTTGTTGCCTTCATCCCAAAGATCCTGAAGAGCCTTTGTAACCATACCACTTCTGCCATATGATCCGTCATCAGTTGTAACATGCAAATTACATACCTTTTTGAATCTATCCTCTAAGATAACAAGATCCTTATTCTTGGCGCCTATGATAACATCACAATCTACACCATGTTCCTTAAGCCATTTAGCCTGAGGATATACTGGAGCAGTTCCAACACCACCGGCAATAAATACGATCTTCTTTTTCTTAAGATCTTCAATGCTTTCTTCACAAAGATCTGAAGGTTTACCAAGAGGTCCAACCACATCTGCAAGATGATCTCCAGCCTTTAATTTTGAAAGTAAATGAGTCTCTGCACCGATAGCCTGAACAACAATCTCAACAGTTCCCTTTTCTCTGTCATAATCACAGATAGTAAGAGGAATTCTCTCTCCCTCTTCATCAACACGTATAATAAGAAACTGTCCTGGTAAGCACGCCTCTGCCACACGTGGAGCTTCAACGATCATCTGATAAATGTTCGTAGTGAGCTCATTAGCCTCTAAAATCTTGAACATAGTCATCCTCCTACAAAAAATGTAATTACCTAGTACATGATAAATGATAAACCTAAAAATTTCAATTCATAATTTAAATTGGTAAAGCGCTAAATTGTTTTTATCTGTTAGAAATGGTTATGAGCGTATATTTGCCACTTGAGTCATAGCCAAGTCTATTGACCGTGCCATCATGAGTATTAACAGCATACATAAGACCTGTAGGTGTCGACTTTCCATCATTAGAAACATGATTTTCTATGATGACATAATATTCACCTGCACCCTGGATTTCTATCTCTGAGTTGTAAATATATTCATTATGTCCCTCTACACCTCTGACTTTACCTGAAGTATCCAGCAAAATATCAAGTCTTACAAGTGTACTTACAAGGCTATTTACAGCCTGCTCGGTAGAAACAAGTCTTGTAAATACCAGATGATAATCTCTTTCTACGATCTCACTTGAATTGCCATCCTGATCAAAAGTAGCAAACTTAAAATGAGAAGTTCCAACCGGCATAGTAATAGGTGAAATATATTGCTTGGACTCCATAGTAGGGTCGCTTCCATCTGTAGTATAGAAAATGGTGTACCCCTGCTCTGCCACTGCAACTATCATGGTGTTCTGATTATAATCACCACTTGGCTCCATGATCTCAGGCGCTACAGGAGCTCCCTTTTCAAGTACATAGTTGCACTCCGTAACAGGACTAAAGATTCCGTAGTCATTAACACATATTGCCTTAATATTGTATTCACCGTCAGTTTCTATGGCAATCTCACCTTCGTATAAAATACTATCGGTGTTTGGTTCATCGCCATTTACTGTGTAGTAAATTGGATTGTTCTGATTATCACTTGTAATTATCTTAATCTGAACAATTCCCTCATATGTGCCGCTTTCAGGTAACATGATAGGACTGCCCGGCACATATTTTGCTCTTAAAGCAGATACTATTTCGTTATCAGTATCTGATAAAACTTCAGTTATCTTGTTAAACTCACCTGTTTGCTTATAGATTGAAATAATGCCTTCATAAGCTGTTATCACTATATCATCAGCAAACCTGTCAGAGGTGGTGATCGTCTTCAAGGTTTCTACTGCTTCATCAGGCATCTCAGCTTCCATGTAATAATCAGATAATCTAAAAACCAGCTCTGAATTACCTGGATTTTCAGCCATACCACGCTTTAGATAAACTATTGCCTGATCCATATTACCTGCAGCCTTGGAATTCTCCGCAAGGCCCATGTAATAATTTGATGATCTGTCATTGTAGGACGCTAAAAAGCCAACGAAAAGCACAAGGCCAACAACTGAAGCAACACCAATAGCAGCAACTTTCCAATGAGCTTTTAGGATAATAAAGAAATTCTGGATCTTTTCTTTTCTCAAAAGTTTCTTCCTGGCATCCTTATTAAGCTCATCTGCCAGACCTGACAAACTGATATTTATTTCATTTTCAACTTCCGGCTCGAAATCTGGGACAATGTTTATCTCCGTTCCACAGTCGTCACAGTACATATGTCCTTCAGGTATTTCTTTGCCACAATTTGGACATTTCATAGGCCAAATCCTCTTAGGAATTCATATGCATGATGGCAGCTTCATAACAATTGTACATGAGCATAGCTATGGTCATAGGACCAACGCCGCCCGGAACAGGTGTTATGGCACTTGCAATCTCTGATACCTCATCAAATTTAACATCTCCGCAAAGCTTACCATCTTCGCTTCTATTGATGCCAACATCAATGACAACTGCTCCAGGTTTAACATGATCTTTTGTGATCATGCCAGCCTTGCCAACTGCTGCTATTATGATATCTGCTCTCTTACAAACCTCTTCAAGATTCTTGGTCCTTGAGTGAGCTATTGTCACTGTTGCATTTTCCCTAAGCATCAAAAGAGCCATTGGCTTACCAACAATATTGGATCTGCCGACAATTACGCACTCTTTTCCGGAAATATCAAAACCATCAACACCTCTTTTAAGAAGCTGTATGATTCCAGCTGGAGTACATGATACAAAGCCTTTGTCTCCTACACAAAGAGCACCAACGTTCATAGGATGGAAACCATCTACGTCCTTATCAGGACTTATTGCAAGAGTGACCTTCTTTTCATCAATGTGCTTTGGAAGTGGCATTTGAACAAGAATTCCATCAACATCCTTTCTGCCATTCAATTCATCAATAAGTTTAAGGAGCTCTTCCTCAGAAGTATCTTCTGGGAGCTCGTAGGACAAAGATCTGTAGCCAATATACTCACATGCTCTCTTTTTATTACGCACATATACCTGTGAGGCAGGATCAGCGCCCACAAGAATAACTGCAAGAGTTACTTCTATGCCTTTTTCTTTCAAAAGAGCTGTCTTTTCTTTAAGCTCATCCTTGATCTGTCCTGATATTATTTTTCCATCTATTATCTTAGTATTCATATAACCCTTTCATAATGAAGTTCTGCTCTCACTACGTTCGCCAGAACAAAAATTCATACTAGCTTCGATAGCACCTCAGCAAGTATTCATTTTTTTAGAACAATCCTGTAATCTTTCCAGATGCATCTACATCGATGTCGTATGCTGCAGGATGCTTTGGAAGTCCTGGCATTGTCATGATAGTACCTGTAAGAGCTACTACAAATCCAGCGCCTGCTGATACATAGGCTTCTCTAACAGTGATCTTATAATCCTTTGGTCTACCAAGAAGTGTAGGATCATCAGAAAGAGAATACTGAGTCTTGGCCATGCATACTGGAAGATTGCCAAAGCCCATTTCTTCAATCTTGGAAAGCTGCTTGCTTGCAGGTCCTGTGAATATTACGCCATCAGCACCATAAATCTTAGTAGCAACTGTTTCGATCTTCTCTTTAAGAGAAAGATTATCCGGATAAATTGGAGCATAGTTACTTGGCTTATTTTCGATAGTATCGATAACTGCCTTAGCAAGATCCTCTCCACCGGCTCCACCTTTTTCCCATACTTCAGAAAGAGCAAATTTGCATCCTCTCTCCTCACAGAACTTCTTAACGAAGTCTTTTTCAGCTTCTGTATCTGTAATAAATGCATTAAGTGTTACAACAACAGGAACACCATACTGCTGTATGTTCTCAATATGCTTCTCAAGGTTAACGATACCCTTCTTCAAAGCTTCAAGGTTTTCATTTGAAAGCTCTGTTTTTGGTACACCTCCGTTATACTTAAGAGCTCTAATGGTTGCTACAAGAACAACTGCGTCAGGCTTAAGACCTGCAATTCGGCACTTGATATCAAGGAATTTCTCGGCTCCAAGGTCAGCACCAAATCCTGCCTCAGTTACTGTATAATCAGCAATTCCAAGAGCTGTCTTAGTTGCTCTAACAGAGTTACATCCGTGTGCAATATTAGCAAATGGTCCGCCATGAACGATAACTGGTGTATGCTCAAGAGTCTGAACAAGGTTAGGCTTGATTGCATCCTTTAAAAGAGCTGCCATAGCTCCAACAGCCTGAAGGTCACCTGCAGTTACAGGCTCACCTTTATAGTTATAAGCAACTATGATCTTTGAAAGTCTCTTCTTGAGATCATCCATATCACTTGCAAGGCAAAGGATTGCCATGATCTCAGAAGCTACAGTGATAACAAAATGGTCTTCTCTTGGAACACCGTCAGCCTTTGCGCCAAGGCCTACAACGATATTTCTGAGAGCTCTGTCATTCATATCTTCAGCCCTTTTCCAGATGATCTGTCTGGTATCGATCTGGAGTTCATTTCCCTGCTGAATATGATTATCTAAAAGAGCTGCTAAAAGGTTATTAGCAGAAGTGATAGCGTGAAAATCACCAGTAAAATGAAGGTTAAGGTCTTCCATTGGAACAACCTGAGCATATCCGCCGCCAGCTGCACCACCCTTAATACCAAAGCATGGTCCAAGGGAAGGTTCTCTAAGAGCGATCACTGTCTTGTATCCAAGTCTGTTGAGTGCATCGCCAAGACCTACGCTTGTAGTGGTCTTTCCTTCTCCTGCTGGAGTTGGGTTAATAGCTGTAACAAGAATAAGTTTTCCTTTCTTGTTGCTTTCAGCTTTTTTGAGGTATTCTTCTGTAAGTTTTGCCTTATATTTGCCATAGAATTCAAGATCATCTTCCTGAATACCTATAGAACCTGCTACATCTCTGATATGAAGCATCTTTGCTTCCTGTGCGATCTCGATATCACTTTTTACTGCCATTTACTCTCCTCCTAACATCTCCTCAAACTGTTCCATTGTCATAAGTATCTTTCTTGGCTTAGTACCTTCTTCATCGCCTACGACACCTGCTTCGCAGAGCTGATCCATGATCCTGGCTGCTCTATTAAAGCCAATCTTGAACACTCGTTGAAGCATTCCAATAGATGCCTTTTCTTTTTCGATGATGAATCTGCCTGCCTCAGCAAAATACTCATCCCTATCAGACCCTGGTTCACCGTTTGCGCTGCCTGATCCCGAGAAGCTCTGGAAGTTTTGAATCTGCTTCTCGATCTCTTCGCCATATCCTGTATCAATGTCCTGATTTCTAAGGAAATCTGTAACATCCTGAACCTCTTTGTCAGATACAAACGCGCCTTGGACTCTGGCTGGCTTGGTGTATCCCTGAGGGTAAAATAGCATATCTCCTTTACCAAGAAGCTTCTCAGCACCATTGATATCAAGAATTGTTCTTGAATCAACACCACTTGATACTGCAAAGGCAACTCGGCTTGGCATGTTAGCCTTGATAAGACCTGTGATAACATCAACAGAAGGTCTCTGTGTGGCAATAATAAGATGTATTCCAGCAGCTCTTGCTAGCTGTGTAAGTCTGCAGATAGCATCTTCAACTTCACTGGCTGATACCATCATAAGATCAGCAAGCTCATCTACGATAACAACTATCTGAGGCATTACTGACATATCCGGATCATCGCTCTTTTCAGCAAGTTTATTATATCCCTTAAGATCTCTGACTCCTGCTTCTGCAAATTTCTTGTATCTGTTAGTCATCTCTGCAACTGCCCAGTTAAGAGCTGCAGCAGCCTTCTTAGGATCTGTTACAACAGGGATCATCAGATGAGGAATTCCGTTATAAACGCTAAGCTCAACGATCTTAGGATCGATCATGATCATCTGGACTTCTTCCGGCTTAGCTTTGTAGATGATACTCATGATGATCGTATTGATACATACAGATTTACCTGAACCTGTAGCACCAGCTATGAGAAGGTGTGGCATCTTGGCAATATCAGTAACAACTGTCTTACCGGCAATGTCCTTACCAACTGCAAAGGCAAGTTTTGATGAAAACTCCTTATATTCCTTGGATTCGATAAGATCTCTAAAGGCAACCATCTGGTTCTCTTTGTTTGGAACCTCAATACCAACAGCTGCCTTACCAGGAATAGGAGCTTCAATTCTGATATCCTTGGCAGCAAGATTCATCTTGATATCATCAGCAAGTCCAACGATCTTATTTACTCTTACTCCGGCCTCTGGCTGAAGTTCAAATCTTGTAACAGAAGGTCCCTGACTTATGTCTGTAACAGTTACATTAACTCCAAAGGTCTTTAGTGTCTCCTGAAGCTTAAGAGCTGTCTCTTTAAGCTGCCTTGCAGAATCAGAGTTCTTGTTCTTTTCTCCCTTCTCAAGAAGAGATACAGGAGGAAAAACATACTTTTTAGGAAGTGACTTTTTGTGTCTCTCTATTTCTTTTTCCATGCCTGGACTAGTTGTAACCGGACCAGATGCATTTATTACATGACTTGATGTTGTTGCACTTGAAGAAATCTTTGAAGAAGCTGAAGGACTTCTTGAAATATGCTCCTGAGCGTGAATAGAATACTCACCATTCATTCCATTTCCAATATCTTCAGCATGAATAGGTACATCAGGAAGTATATCCTCTTCTATCTCTTCCTTTGGCGCTGTTGCAACAAGCTTTCCTGAAGTCGAAAGCAAGATAGCCTCATCAGCATGAACCTCTTCATGTTCAAAGGAAGGAGCAACTTCCTCCATCTCATCACTTTCATAGGTTTCTTCATATGGCTCGTCATAACCCATTCCATGAATTGTTGGTTCAGTTCTAAGAACTCTCTGTCCATCAGGCTCAATATCAGTTTCAATTCCCTTATTGAGGGTAATCTCATGAATATCATCATGGAACTCATCCTCATCAGGAATAAATACATTCTTCTTAACTGATTCCTGCTCATCATGAATCTTGATTTCTTCAACATTATCCTCCTCAAGGTCTTCTTCCTTAAGGGTTGTATCAAGACTTACTCCTCGAACATTCTTTTCCATGCGAAGGATCTTGGCATCTTCCTTCTGCTCTATCATAAGACGCTTTTCTTCTTCAATCTCAGCGCGTCTTTGTTCCATCTTTTCTCTGCGCTTCTCAGCAAATTCTCTATAATTGGCTGCATCCTCTCTAGTACGCTCGATGATCTTTCTGCTACCTTTCTTGAGGCCGCCTACAAAGGACTGCTCAGTAAATACAACCACACTTGCAATACCGATCACTAAAAGAAGCAATGCAGTTCCCGCAAAAGATAAGTACTTATAAAGGAAATATGCTAAAGTACCTGCAAAGAAACCACCGCCATTTCTGGCACTTCTGGCCTGATCAAAGATATATGGAATGTCATAGGTAGTAAGATTCTGAGGCCTTCCTGTAATAAGGTCTGCAATTATACCAATTACCAAAAAGATAACTATTCCAGAAACAATCTTGCGAATGGATGCACTATTACCAAAGTTTGCAATGCCAATAACTACTGCTCCCAACATGATAAGTGGTGCCACATATGCTGTGATTCCAAATAGTCCAAATAAGATACTACTAACAGCGTTGCCAAAATCGCCGCATATACCAAAATTACATAAAAACAGGAAAATAGTCAGAGCGATCATTACGATCACGATAAGCTCACTCTTTAGAGAATAATCAAATTCCTCATCCTGCCTAGTGACAGGTCTTGAAGCACTTCTACTCCTTGATTTAGAATTTGCTCTATTAGAATTATTTGACTTTTTTCTCCCCTTTGTTTGTTGTGCCATGTCTTCCCCTTATTTCATACAAAATCCTTATAAGTATACCATTTTCTGTGTGTTTATGCTATACTATCAACTGATTTTAACTATGAGAACTTAAGCAGTTTTGGGGATTAAGTTTTATATGTTATGACCAAAAACTTCATTTCAAAAATAATCAAATAGGAGAAAAAAATGGAATTTAAACAGGAATTAGAAACTGGCACATTTAAAATGGTCGGAACAACTGAAACCACTCTTAAAATAAAAGATGTAGCAAGCAAATGCCGTCTTGTTAAGACAGATAACGGCGTTAAGGTTGAACTTGCTTATACTGGTCCAAATGCCAGCAAGTATCTTCAGTATGTTGAGAAGCACAGAGAAGAGCTTACCAAGTACCTTATGAATCCTGATGAAGCTGATCTATATGAATGGCTTGAGACATCTCATCAGACAGCTGAGACACTTAAAAAGCATGAGAAAGAAAAGCTCATCCTCTATGTCAATTTTGATCCTGATACACATAAGATGCTTACAGGAATCGCAGATGAGAACATCACACTTAAGCTTGGCTCACCACTTATGGAAGTTAACATCAACGAAATTACCAGAGATGAATTCAAGCTCAGCATCTACAATATGCTTCTTTTAGCTGATGAAATCGCTGTAATGATGGGCAATCACGATCTTCGCAAAATGGCAAACATACAGATCGTTAAGACTTACCTTTCTGAGATCTTTGATAAGTTCCATGACAGCGCAAATTAATTGCTTTTTAACATAACAAAAACCTGAGATCATATGATCTCAGGTTTTATTTTTGTCTTATTCTACTGTTACGCTCTTTGCAAGGTTTCTTGGCTTATCAACGTCAAGACCTCTAGCAACAGATACATAATATCCGAGAAGCTGAAGTGGAATAACAGCAAGTGATCCGATAAAGTGCTTGTCCATCTTTGGAACGTAAGTTACAAAGTCTGCTGTGTCTTCTATCTCATATCTTCCATATGGTGCAAGTCCCATAAGGAATGCTCCTCTTGACTTACACTCAACCATGTTAGAGATTGTTTTCTCATAGAGGTTATCCTGGCAAAGGATACCGATCACTAATGTTCCATCCTCAATAAGGCTGATAGTACCGTGTTTGAGCTCACCAGCAGCATATGCCTCTGAGTGGATATAAGAAATTTCCTTCATCTTAAGGCTTCCCTCAAGACCGATGGCATAATCGATACCTCTTCCAATGAAAAAGATATCCTTTGAGTTAGCAATCTTTGAGGCAAACCACTGAATCCTCTCTTTATCATCAAGGATCTTCTGAATGCACTCAGGGATTCTCTCTATTTCTGAAATATAGTTCTCATAATCCTTCTGTTCAAGCTTGCCTCTTACAAATGCAAACTGAAGAGCAAGAAGATATGTAACTACAAGCTGGCAGCTGTAAGCCTTTGTTGTAGCAACTGAAATCTCAGGTCCAGCAAGTGTATATAATACATAATCAGCTTCACGAGCAATAGAAGAACCAACTACATTTACGATGGCAAGAGTCTTAACTCCTCTTTCCTTTGCTTCACGAAGTGCAGCAAGTGTATCAGCTGTCTCACCTGACTGAGATATAACAATTACAAGTGTATTCTTGTCAAGGATAGGTCCTCTGTATCTAAACTCAGATGCAAGCTCTACTCTTACTGGAATACCACTTAATTCCTCAAATACATACTGAGATGCCATACCTACGTGCCAGGCTGAACCACAAGCTACGATAGTGATATTTGAAATATTTTTGATAGTCTCGTCATCAAGTTCGATTTTTGAAAGGTCAATGGCTTTGTCTGATACAAGTGAACCAATTGTATTCTTAATAGCTGTTGGCTGCTCATGGATCTCTTTCATCATGAAGTGCTCGAATCCGCCTCTTTCAGCAGCCTCTGCAGAGAATTTGATCTCTACAAGCTCTTTCTCAATAATATCACCGTTAAGGTCATAGAACTCAACCTTACCAGCCATAAGCCTTGCCATTTCGTTATTTCCAATGTAATAAACGTTTCTTGTATGACTGAGGATAGCTGGAACGTCAGAAGCAACAAATGTCTCATCTCCAGATGTTCCGATGATCATTGGGCTATCTTTTCTTGCAACATAGATCTCATCTGGATAATCTGCAAACATCACCTCTAATGCATATGATCCACGAACTCTGACCATAGTCTTAGCAAGAGCATCGATAGGTCCAACCTTATACTTCTTGTAGTAATAATCTACAAGCTTGATAACAACCTCAGTATCTGTATCACTATAAAACTGATATCCGTTCTTAAGAAGTTTCTCTTTAAGTTCCTGATAGTTCTCGATGATACCGTTATGTACACCGACTACCTCAGATTCAACAGTACCTGAAGCAGAACCTGTACAATTGCCTGATACATGAGGATGAGCATTGATCTGTGAAGGACTACCGTGTGTAGCCCATCTTGTATGACCGATACCGCAGCATCCAACAACGCTCTGTCCATTGTCAGTCTTCTCTTCAAGGTTCTTAAGTCTTCCAACTGCTTTAACTACCTCTGCCTTGTTGCTACCATCTCTAACTGCAATACCAGCAGAATCATATCCTCTATATTCTAGTTTAGAAAGTCCTTCAAGCAGTATAGGAGCTGCCTGATGCTTTCCGATAAATCCAACTATTCCACACATAAAGTTCCCTTTCTTTAAGGTTTTTAGAAAATTCAACTTTTCTAATGATAAAACGAAAGTCTAAAAAAGGCAAATCCTTTATGAATTTGCCTTTGCTACAAACAAGGTACCTACCTTCTTTTTTTCGATTATATCATATAATTTTTCAGGATTTTTGCCATTGGTAACAAGAACATCAATGCCATGAGCTGTGGCATATTCAGCAGCTTCTAATTTAGTGATCATACCGCCTGTACCTCTGTTAGATCCAGAACCTGAGGCAATACTCTTAAGTTCTGTAGTTATTTCTTCTACTCTGCTGATAAGCTTGGCATTTGGATCAGTACTTGGGTTACCATCATAAAGGCCATCTATATCTGAGAAGATAATAAGCTTACAAGCATTACAGAATACTGCAACAAATGCTGATAACATATCATTATCTGAAAAGAGCTTTTTCTCTGATTCAATCTCTGCGTGAGTTACAGAGTCATTTTCATTAACGATAGGAATAATATGATTTTCTAAAAGAGCTTCAAATGTATTCTTGAGATTTTCCGACCTGGTAGGATTTGCAATATCTTCGTTATCAAGAAGGATCTGTCCAACCATTCTGCCGTATTCACCAAAAAACTTATCATACAGATGCATAAGTTCAGTTTGACCTACTGCAGCTGCAGCCTGCTTCATTCTGATCTCTTTTGGCTTCTGTGAAAGTCTCATCTTACCTGCTCCAACTGCTATGGCACCAGAAGATACAAGTACAAGATCATACCCCATATTCTCAACGCCAGCCAAGGCTCTGCATAAATGATCAAGCGATCTGATATCAATATTTCCCTCACTATTAGTAATTGTGGAAGTTCCTACTTTTACCACTATTCTCTTCTTACTAACGCTCATAATTTACCCCTTTAACTCGTTAAATCATCTTCAATATTATATCTAAAAACGCATTTGCGCAATATAAAAATCCATAAACACGAATAAAGAGCAGAGGTTAAAAACTCTCTGCTCTTTGTATAGTGGATTAGGCGGGAGTCGAACCCGCGTCCAAAAATTCATCCCCTGTACTTCTACTATCGTAGTCAATTATTTCGAAGTTCTGCACTTCCGTTCCCTTCTGTCTGCGGTAATTGACAACTACAAACAAAAGGTAGCTTCATGATACGACCATAGCCGCAAAGCTTAAGCTATGTCGTTTCCTACAAAGTTTGATGCCAGTTACTAAATGTGTAGGTGCACTTAGGCTGACATGCTGCACTTAGGCAGCGTAAGCTAAATTATCGTTAGCGTTTAATTTTAATTTGAGGTTTGACGCACCGTCCTGCGGATAGCTTCTCCAGCTTCAAAATCCCTGTCGAAACCTTTACTAACCCATATTAAATTGTTATGCCCCTTTAAGGTGCTTACTTAGTATATCGTTAAAAGTCCAAAAAGACAATATACCAACAGTTTAGTTTTTTGATTATTTTTTCAAAATATAGCAATAAATGAGAATAACTTAGTAGTATTTCGTTTGTTTATAAAACTCGCAGATACTATGATGATTATGGGGATTACATCTATGGAGGTATAGTGTATGAATAAACTAGTTTACTCAGTCTACATCATTATGCCACTGATTCTTTTGTGGCATAGCAAATTCTACGGAAAGGGCAAATTTAATGATGAGTTCTTGTCTTTAGAGCAGACCAAGGCTCTTCAAGGTTTTCTGGCCCTTTGCATCATGCTCCATCACATCGGTCAAAAGACCTGCGCATCATGGCTCACACCAAAGACAAGAATTATTCATGGTCTTGATCTTTTTGAGCCCATGGGCTTTATGTATGTAGCAGTATTTCTTTTCTTTAATGGATACGGCGTTTATAAGAGCTTTCATTCAAAAGACAATTACCTTAAGGGCTTTATCAAAAGAAGAATATTGCCTGTAGTTTTAGCTCTTTATACAACTACTATCATATTCTTTATTGCAAGGCTTATATTAGGTGAAAAGATGGACGGAAAGCTTGTATTCTTTTATTTGACAAGTATCAAGCTCTGCAATCCAAATACCTGGTATGTTATAGTTCTTCCATTTTTCTACCTGGTATTTTATCTGGCATTTAAGTTCATCAAAAAAGATGGCCTTGCAGTAGCCGCTGTTACTGCCTTTGTACTTCTCTATATGTTTGGATCTTGTTATCTTTTGCACAACGATTTCTGGATCCGCGGCGAATGGTGGTATAACTGTGTTCATCTATTTCCTATAGGAATCATCTTTGCAAAGTTTGAAAAACAGATTATAGCTCACCTCAAGAAATTCTATTATATCTATCTTGCGATATTTGTACTTGGCGTATATCCAGCTTACCGTTTTTCTAAATTTGTGCTGATGTTCCACGGATACTACATGGAATTTTTACCAGACTACCCATATCACAAGATGATCGGTCTTTCATCAGAAATGCTAGTCACATTTGTATTTACTGTAGCCGTATTACTAATTGGTATGAAGCTCAAGATTGGCAATAAATTCCTTGCTTTTATGGGTACTATAACCCTTGAATTTTACCTTATTCACGGTATTTTCGTTGAGATGTTTGATCATCAGTTCTGCGGCGTAGTAAAATCGCCATTTCCAATCAGGAACGTTTTTCTTTATGTAGTCCTTGTATTTATCTTAGGAATCCCCTCAGCCGTACTACTAAAGAAGCTCCACAACTTGATCTTAGGACTTGGAAAAAGTAACAAAGATTCCAAAAACAAAAAGATAGCATAAAGAAATGGGACAGGTGATGAGCCTGTCCCATTTCTTTATCGTAAGCTAACTTTATAGTCTCTAAGTGCTTCTCTTTGCTGATCTTTCTTGGCCATATCTGCTCTCTTATCATAGAGCTTTTTACCTTTAGCAAGTCCCACTTCAACCTTTACTTTACCATTTTTGAAGTACACTTCAAGCGGAACAAGAGTATAACCTTGAACCTGCTTTTGCTGTTCAAGTTTTCTGATCTCAGCCTTGTGCAAAAGAAGTCTCTTAACTCTAAGAGGATCCTTGTTAAAGATATTACCCTTCTCATAAGGGCTTACATTCATGCCCATGATAAAGGCTTCTCCCTTATCAATGCTGATCCAAGCCTCTTTAATACTGCACTTTCCCTGTCTTATAGACTTAACCTCTGTACCAAAGAGTTCGATTCCAGCTTCATATTTCTCTTCTATGAAGTAGTCGTGATATGCTTTTTTGTTATTAGCTACAAGCTTTCTAGCCTTGTTATCTTCTGCCATATTACACCTTTATAATAATTATTTTCTCTTTCTGCCTTTGCCCTGGGCGCTTCTAGCAGCCTTACTTGTGGCAGATTTCTTATACTTATGTACCTTATAAACCTTGCGTGTAGATTTCTTTTCAGAATCACTACTACCTGATTTCTTACCTCTTTTTGAAGTAGAAAGCTTATCGGACTTACTGCGCTTTTTCCTAAATCCTCCCGTTACAGAGTCAGGTTCATACTCAGATAAGTCTATCATCTCTCCGTTATATTCTACAAGTCTTCCAGAGTTTTTATCCGCTTTCTTTGATTCTTTCTTAGAGGATCTACCAGATGCCTTCTTTTCCTTCTTTTCAGAAGTATATTCAGTCTCTTCGCCTCTTGCGATAGCACCAAGCTTCTTTATCTTTCTTGATCTCTCATCAGAAATTTTCTTGGCCTTAGGAATATCTATATAGCTGTCATAGACATTCTCATCAAACTCATCATCGTCATCATTGTCACTTACAAGTCTGAAATCTATAGTCTTGGCTATTCTATCAGCACCAACAACCTTGACCATGACCTTCTGTCCCAGGCTGTATTCCTTGTGAGTACTCTCTCCGACAAGCTTCATGGAATTTTCATCATAAACATAGAAATCATCATTCATTGAAGCTGCTCTTACGATTCCTTCACAGGAATTTTCAAGCTCAACAAACAGTCCCCATGCTGTGACACCGGATACAATTCCTTCAAAACGTTCACCAATGTGATTTTCCATGTACTGAGCCTTTTTAAGCTTATCTGTTTCTCTTTCTGCCTCTTCAGCACGTCTTTCTGTCTCTGATGAATGCTTAGCTACTTCATCCAAGATATCAGCATAATGTGATGCCTTAGCTTCTGTCATCCTTCCCCTTAAGTGATCCTTGATGATCCTGTGGATCTGAAGGTCAGGATATCTACGGATAGGTGAAGTAAAGTGGCAATAATAGTCAAAGGCAAGACCAAAGTGCCCAAGACATTCAGTACTGTATTTAGCCTGCATCATGCTACGAAGAGCCATTCTACTGATAACAGCTTCTTCCTTGGTTCCTTCTATTCCTTTAAGGAGTTTCTGTAGTTCTTTTGGCCTGACACCAGTATCTTTTCTGGTCCTGATATGAAGTCCAAAATTGCTTATAAAAGCAGACAAAGTAGATATCTTCTCAGGATCAGGCTGCTCATGAATACGATATACAAATGGACTTTGTAAAAAGAAAAAGTGCTCAGCCACAGTTTCATTAGCTGCAAGCATAAAGTCCTCAATAAGCTTTGTTGCTACATTTCTCTCGTGAGGTACTATGTCTATAGGATTTCCCTCACTATCAAGTATTATCTTAGTCTCAGGGAAATCAAAATCAATAGATCCCTTGTCTTCTCTTTTCTTTCTAAGAATCGCAGAAAGTTCTGCCATCTCCTGAAACATTGGTACAAGCTCTTTGTATTTCTCAATCTCAGCTTCATCTTTTTCTTCAAGTATCTTGGCAACACTTGTATAGGACATTCTCTCATTTACATTGATAACTGATTCTACTATCTGATGGTCTATTATTCCGCCATTTTTATCAATTGTCATAAGACAGCTAAGAGCCAGTCTGTCTTCACCATGATTAAGAGAACAGATACCATTAGAAAGTCTATGAGGAAGCATTGGTATTACTCTGTCCACAAGATAAACACTGGTTCCCCTCTTAAGAGCTTCTCTATCAAGGGCAGAGCTTTCCTGTACATAATTGGTTACATCAGCAATGTGAACTCCAAGATGATATAGCCCCTTTTCGTCAATATAAAGACTGACTGCATCATCCAGGTCTTTGGCATCTTCGCCATCAATAGTCACCATCTGAACATCTCTAAGATCTTCTCTTCCATACATATCAGCTTCTGATATCTGGTCCGGGCATCTATTTGCCTGATTTATGACCTTTTCAGGAAACTCGTAAGGAATATCAAAGCCTTTTACTATAGATAAAATATCAACTCCAGGATCATTGATATTGCCAATTACCTGTGTAACCTTCCCTTCAGGCTTTTTTCTAAGGGCCTGATTACCATAATCAGTAAGCTTTACAACAACCTTATCACCTGTAACAGCTTTTCCACTGTGCTCAATTGGAATGAAAATATCACTTAAAACCTTGGAATTGTCAGGAACCACAAAGCCAAAATTCTTCTCAGCCTGATAGGTTCCAACAAGTTCTTCCATTCCTCTTACTAATATGTTCCTGATTCGGCCTTCCTGCCTCTTACCTGTCTGCTCAGATAAAAGCTCAACTTCAACTGTGTCAGTATGGAAAGCTCCATGAACATATTCTTCGGGAATAAAGATATCCTCTTCCAGGCCTTCAACTTCAACAAATCCAAATCCTCTAGGATTAGAGATAAACTGGCCAACTATATATTTGTCAGTTTTTTTCTTGCCTGCTCCATATAAATTTTCTTCTACTCTTTTAAGCTTCTTGCCTTTGCTCATAAAATCCTCTTAATCATCTGTGTAAAAAAAGGCACTCTAAAAACTAGAGTGCCTTTCATAAATGCAAATACTAGAATATCTGATCAGAACAAATTCATGTTAAGAACTACACTGAGAATAATAAAAACAACTGATAAAAATACAGTAACCTTCTTAAGAATTCCTTCTCTTGAACGGCCTTTGTTCTTGCCCCAGTATGTGTTTTCTACTGTACCCTGAATAGCTCCGAGGCCCTGGTTCTTACCTTCCTGTGCAAGTACAAGTACAACCAAAGCGGCACAAATTATAATAAAACATACACCAACAAAATAAGCTAAAGTACTCACGAAATAAATCCCTCCCAGTACAACTGTCAATATAATTACTTGCTTGAAAATCGTAAAGTCACAAGCACGTAATAATATATCATAAAATTACTTTTTTATCAATAAAGACTTACCTGTCATCTCAGCAGGCTGCTCTTCACCCATGCACTCAATAAGTGTAGGAATGATATCAGCAAGGCATCCGCCTTCCTTAAGAGTATAAGCCTCATCATAGTTAACAAGGATAAATGGAACAGGATTTGTAGTATGAGCTGTCCATGGCTCACCTGTCTCATAATCGATCATCATATCTGCATTGCCGTGATCAGCACAGATAAACATTGTACCATTCTGAGCCTTAACAGCATCAACAACCTTACCAACGCACTCATCTACTACTTCAATAGCCTTTACAGCAGCTGGAATAACACCTGTGTGTCCAACCATATCAGGATTAGCAAAGTTTGCGATGATAACATCATATTTCTGTGAATTTATAGCATTAACGATCTTCTCGCATACTTCAGGAGCGCTCATCTGAGGCTTAAGGTCATATGTAGCAACATCCTTAGGTGAATTAACAAGTACTCTGTCCTCACCTTCATTTGGCTGCTCAACACCACCGTTAAAGAAGAATGTTACATGCGCATACTTCTCTGTCTCAGCGATACGTGCCTGCTTCATTCCCTTTGCTGCAAGCCACTCACCAAATGTGTTGTTAAGAAGAACCTTCTTGAATGCAACTTCCTTGTTAGGAATAAGTGGATCGTAATCTGTGAAGCAAACATAAGTAACATCTAATCTGTTACCTCTGTTAAATTTATCAAACTCATCATCGCAGAAGCAATGTGTGATCTCTCTTGCTCTGTCAGGGCGGAAGTTAAAGAAGATAACTGAATCGCCATCCTTAACTGTTGCTACAGGAGCACCATTCTTCATGATAACTGTAGGAATAACGAACTCATCTGTCTTGCCGTTCTTGTAAGACTCAACCATGCACTCGTGTGCGCTGTTTGCCTTGTTTCCTTCACCCTTTGTAAGTGCGTTGTAAGCAATCTCAACACGGTCATAGTTGTTATCTCTATCCATAGCGTAGTAACGACCAGAAATAGAAGCAATCTCACCTACGCCAAGTTCCTTCATCTTGTCTTCAAGCTGCTGAACAAAATCGATACCACTTTCTGGTGGAGTATCTCTTCCATCAAGGAAGCAGTGAACGTATACCTTGTTAAGGCCGTTCTTCTTTGCAAGCTCTAAAAGTCCATAGATATGTGTAATGTGGCTATGAACACCACCGTCAGATACAAGACCATACAGATGAAGGGCTGAATTCTTTTCTTTGCAGTTATAGATAGCTGCCATAAGTCCTTCATTTGTAAAGAAATCGCCATCCTCGATTGACTTTGTGATTCTTGTAAGCTCCTGATATACGATACGGCCAGCACCCATATTCATGTGACCAACCTCTGAGTTACCCATCTGTCCATCAGGAAGTCCAACTGCAAGACCAGAAGCATATCCCTTAACAAAAGGATAATCCTTCATAAGGCCATCCATTACTGGAGTCTTTGCCATAGCAATAGCGTTTCCCTCTGGGTTATCATTAAGTCCATATCCATCAAGGATCAAAAGAACTGTAGGCTTAGAACCTCTCATTTATATATCCTCCATTCTACGCTCAAGGCGTTAAAAACATTGATAATTAAAACTTTCCTTGCATAGTATAGCTCATGTAATTACCATCTGACAAGCATTTAACAAAAAAGTTAGATTATGTTTATTATTCCATAGAATCTATCATCACTTGAATACATAACCTTCAATGCTGATAGATTCGATTGGATTCTCCGCAAGATGATCGCCTCGAACTACAAGATTAGTGATCTTTAAAACTCCTCCATCAGAAAGCGGAACATAAGCGTCAATTACATTTCCAAGCTGATTCTGATATTCCATAGAATCATTCTTATCAGCATTTTGTTGAAGCTTAGAAATCTCATTTACAATGTCACTAAGGTCAGCATATCCTATGATCTCTTCAT
The DNA here is from genome assembly GCF_001858005.1 of Butyrivibrio hungatei. Taxonomy (NCBI): domain Bacteria; kingdom Bacillati; phylum Bacillota; class Clostridia; order Lachnospirales; family Lachnospiraceae; genus Butyrivibrio; species Butyrivibrio hungatei. The sequence continues at coordinate 1,730,383 of NZ_CP017831.1, forward strand.
CAGCGTCATTACCAAAATCATATGCATAAATAGGTACTTTACTAAGATCAAGCTCTGTATAATACCTGTCTCCAAGATCTTCATCCACAAAATAAAGAGTATCGTAAGCACTCACATCATAAGAGGTATAATTGCTAAATGCAGAAACAGAGAAATCATCAGTAGGAACGCTCCTTTCTTCTCCAGATAGTTCCTCAACCTGTTCATCAGTTAGATTCTTTTCAATATATCTTTTAGCTGCTAATCCGCCATTTCGTTCAAGCATCCTAAATGCACTTTTAGCTTCCTCAATATCTTCAAGCTCTGCTGCATCTCCAAGTTTAAAGTATTGTTCGATTCTAGCTTTCTGAGACATAAATACCACGCTATTAACGTTGACAAAAGGCATAATAAACACAATAAATGCAGCGATCATACCCATATAGAGAATGTAATAGTTTTTATCCCAATTCTTTATGCTTGATATAGCATGGAAAATGATATATGCAATCTCAAAAACAATAAGTGCCATACCAAAATATCTTGAAGAAGTAAAGCCATACTCAGATACTCTCATAGAAAGACACATGATCTGAAGCACAATAAAAGGAATAAATGCATAGTGCATTATGTTTACTGTCTTTTCCATGCTCTCTTTATTGGAGCCAAGAGCAAGAAACCACGCTGGAACAGAGCATACAAAGAGTCCTGTAAGGATCGAGAACACCTCATTTGATGGGAATGTCCATGTAACAACGATCTTAATGATATAAGCATAAATAATCACATATGCAATACCTAAAAGAGCCATGAACACATATGAAAAAAGTGCTTTGCAGAATTTATCAAGTTCTTCAGAAGTCTTAGAAAAGCCTGCTAAAAGACATGGAAACTCAACAAGCCCAACTAACATGAGCTCAACTCTTTCAATCAGATAAATCTCATAGGAATCAAATAAAAGAGAATCGACAATCCCGATAAGAATAAGAAAGCCAATTGCCAGGATCATGTAAACAACCTGAGCCTTTACCATGCTGCAAAAAGCTTTAGCAATATATGTTTCAAATTTTTCACCGCTTTTTTTATAAAAGAAATATATAGAAAGTAAGACCGCGCTTATTATATAAAACAAGCAATAATCCTCAGAAATCTCTCTTATAACTTCATTTTCGATGATATTATTGCAAAGAGTATTTACAAGAGAAATACCAATAGACACAACTAAAATAGTTGTATATAGGATAATATATTTTTTCTTCTTATTCCCGTACTCAGGATCATAAGCCTTTTTATACTTATGTATTGTCTCACATAAAACTATTCCAAAAGCTGAAAAAATAAGGAACGTAGATAGAAAAGTGGAATAAGAATCATAATTCGAGTGTTCATAACCATACAAGACTGTAGCAATGACAAACGCCAGTAAAACAGTGACAAAGGAAAACTTATGCTCTTTGATGATATCAAAGTAAATCTGCTTTAATTTCTTTAGTCCCGACATATACTCTCCTTTTGCGCCTTAAACTTTTGCCTTATCCTGCTTTTCCTTTTTCTCCTTGTCGATAGTAACTTCTATCTCAAGTTCAGGATCAATTCCCTTTATATGGTCCTTTAGATAATCCAAAATATGATCATCACTTAGGTCATACTTGTATGGAACTTCAAGATCGAAGGTAAGCTTTTTGCCCTCTTCGCCAGAATGAACAAGCCTAAAATCATGAAAATCAAGCTCCGGATCAAGCTCATTTATAAGATGCTTGACCTTTCTCTTAAGCAGATCCCTCTCATCATCCTTAACTACTACAGGGTCCATGTGAATAACTGCTGTGCAATGATATTTCTGATGAAGCTCATTTTCTATATCATCAATAAGGTCATGAATAGCGATAATATCTTTATCCGCAGGAACTTCTACATGCAAAGACATGAAGATCCTGGTTGGTCCATAGTTGTGAACCACAAGGTCATGAGCACCAAGAATTCCTTCATGAGCAGTGACTGTAGTAATAATCTCATTTACAAGTTCCCTGCTAGGTGGTTCTCCAAGCAAAGGGCTTATGGTATCCCTTGCTGCATCAATACCAGCCTTGATAATAAGAAGTCCCACTACAATTCCTACAAAGCCATCGATATTAAGTCCCATGTAGTAATTGATGATGGCACATATCAAGACTATAGATGTGGTGAAAACATCAGAAATACTATCTATCGCAGTATTTCTCAACGCGGCGCTGCTTATTTTTTTTGAAGCCTGCATGTTTCCTTGAAACATGATCAGCTTTATACAAATAGAAAACAACAGAATAACACCTATCGTTGCATTAAATTCAATTTTTTCCGGATGGAATATCTTGTCAAAGGAAGAATGAATGAGCTCAACACCCATTATGACAATAAAAAGAGAAACGATCAGTCCGGCTATATACTCTATTCTACCATGACCAAAAGGATGATCTTCATCAGCTTCCTGACCGGAAAGCTTGAAGCCAACAAGTGTAACCACTGAAGACGCCGCATCAGATAAGTTATTAAAGGCATCACCCATGATAGCAATAGAACCACTGACTAACCCTGCAAAGAATTTAGACAGGAACAATATAATATTAAAGGCAATGCCAGTAGCGCCACTTAAGACGCCATAGCTTTGCCTTACTGAAGGTAGATTTACCTTATCATTATCTTTAATAAAAAACTTCGCGAGAAAACATATCATAATTCATCAGAGAAATATGCCGTTATCAGAAGTGTTCCCTCCTCAACGGTTATCTCAGCCTCCTCATCAATAATAAACTCGTTACTGACCCCCAAAGGAAAATCTGAGCGAAGCTCTCCTTTATCCAAATTATACATCAATCCCTTTAATGTGACACCTTTTGAAACTTCAGACAATGAAAAAACTGATATATATCCTGAATTTCCAGCATGGAACCTAACAGTCTCATTTTCAGCTATCATAAGAACTCTGTTATGCTCCATGATATAGCCCTTACCACCGTTGTGTTTGATATATGTAAGAGTCTGAATATTTGCAATAGTATGATCTACTCTCTTGCCTCCAAGAGCTCCATAGAGATAAAACTTTGTATAGCCCTTAGATAAGCCAACTTTAACAGCTTTAATGGTATCTGTGTCATCCTTCATAACATCAAGTCTCATGACACGGGAAGGATCTGCATCTTCTATTTCACGAAGGGCGCTAAGACCAAGACTTCCTGTTTCAGAAAGAGAATCAAAATCTCCGATGATAAGATCTGGTAAAATTCCGAGCTTTTGAACATTCAAAAAACCAGCATCACATGCTATCAGATAATCTCCGTCATTAAGATCAAGATCAACCGGAACAAAATCACCAGCTGAAACAATAACACATTTTTTATCCATTATGCTTTAATCCTAGATTCTATAGTATCGATATCCATAACCCACTCATTGGCTCCGCCCCAATCTCCAACTATAGTCTCATCCACCTCACCGTTTTCTTGAGTGATGGTAGTATCAAGTCTGTAGTTCATCTGGGCAACCTTAGTTGATTTACCAGATGTGATATAGCTGTAAAGATATGTTACAGAATACTGAGTATGAGGAAAATAATTACCATTTACAGCAGCTGGTTCATAAGAAATAGCTGCCCTTTGAACGCCGTTATCCTCAAAGAAATTTGCCCAAAGAGTAATGACTCCGCTAGTCTGTGGATTTTCTTCAAAATTCATAAATCTGTATGACCATGTAGCATCTTTTCTATCAAGAACAATAGCCTCACGGCTGATAGGAACATAGGTTGTATTCTCCTGCGGAGTGTCCTGATTATTAAGGAACACATCTCTAAGAGCGATATAAGAATCAGAAACAACAAAGTCCCTGAGTTCATCTACATTTCCAACGTCAAGCTGAGTGAATATATCAGAAAACACTGATAAAACCTCTTTTGAATTATTAAGGCATGCTTTAAATGAATCGATCTCGTCGTTTGAACCCACAACAGCTGTTGTAGAATCAATCAGTCCAAGATATGTATCAACATTAGCTACATCTAATGCAAAAGAATCAATGTTAGGAACAAGATAGTCCTGGATAGCCCCTTTGAGTTCTTCAGAACCATTGTTTTGATAAACGGATACCATCCTTCCGATCATATCAGCATACTGCTCATAAGTTGGCATATTTTTATCGCCTGATCTAAAAAGCTGGTTCATATCAGAGCTGTATGAATCTGCAAAGCATCTGTCAGATGCAGCATTTAAAAGTTCCACTGCATGGGCGTTCTCACCGTTTTCTTCCAATACATCTACAATAGATAAAACAGTGTTAAGATCAGTCTTCTGATCGTTCATGGCATATACTGCCTGATTAAGAACTACTGTATGATAATTATCTAAAAGAGCTGTATTTCCGGTATTCTGATATCCTTCATAAAATACACTTTTGGCTGATTCAAGATCATCTAAACTAAGATAAGCTCCAGCTAGATTTGAATAAGCTGTAACTGACTCTTTATCAATATCAAGGGCTTTCTGATATGATTCGATTGCTGACTGATAATCCGCATTTTCTGTATACTTATCACCAGCGGCAATTGCCTTATTTACCTTAACAAAAGGAAGGTGACTGTAAACAACATATCCGCAGATCACTATTGCAACTGTAGCTACTGCGACAACCCCTATTCTTTTTAGATCGATTCCTCTTTTCTTTTTCCTATAGCCTTTTCTTTTTCTGTTAATATTTCTGTTTCTGTTGTAACCCAAATCCTTAACCTCTGTACATAAATCTCATAATAATCAAACAATCTATAGTATAGCATGATTTATTCTATACCTAAAGAAATAAAAACTCACAAAAAACTTTGACAGAAATCTTGCAAAAATAACACAAATCTTGATAACAAGTAGACTTTAAATCCGTATAAATCTAAAATTATAATTACAATAAACTACTACCATTTGTAGATGATGATTCGGAAAGGAAATTAAAATGAAAATCGCACTTATCAATGAAAATAGTCAGGCAGCCAAGAATGAAATGATCTATGGTGCCCTCAAAAAAGTTGCTGACAAGCACGGCTTTGAAGTATTTAACTACGGAATGTACTCTGCAGAGGACGAGGCTCAGCTTACATATGTTCAGAATGGTATCCTTGCTTGCGTTCTTCTTAATTCAGGTGCTGTTGATTATGTTGTTACAGGATGTGGTACAGGTGAAGGCGCTATGCTCGCTTGCAACAGCTTCCCAGGTGTTATCTGCGGACATGTAACAGATCCTCTTGATGCTTATACATTCGCACAGATCAACGATGGAAATGCTATCTCAATAAACTTCGCTCTTAAGTCAGGCTGGGGTGCTGAGTTAAATCTTGAGTACACATTCGAGAAGCTCTTTAGTGAAGCAAGCGGACAGGGATATCCTAGAGAAAGAGCTGTTCCAGAGCAGCGCAACAAAAAGATTCTTGATGAAGTCAAGAAAGTTACATACAAGCAGGATGTTGTTGAAATATTAGAAAATCTTGATAAAGACCTTGTTAAAGGTGCTCTTTCAGGTGAGCACTTCCTTGAATACTTTGATGCTAACGCAAAAGATGCCCGCATCAAAGAGGCTGTTCACAAGATTCTTGGAAAGTAATTATTAAGATAGAAAAGGATGTGTCTTAACAGACACATCCTTTTTTCTTAAATGATTTATCATCAGATATCAGAAACAATAACTGAAATGGTATTAGGCTTAGAAATATAGTTAAATCCAAGCTCAGCGTCCTCTTCTACAAGTGAAACCTTTGTAGGCTCTTCGATGCTGTTGCAATCATCTACATCGCCTTCCATCTTGTAGATCTTGGATACTCCTTTATGGTATCCACTAATAGCAGCGAGATTAAGTTCTACATCAGCATTTCCTGCATTGATAACCTTGATGTACATCTTTTCAGAATCCTTAGATACAGTTACATATACTCTATCCTTCTCAAGGTCATTAAAGTCTACATCAACAAGCTCAGTTCCTGTAAATCTTGAATAGATCTTCTGAACATAGTAGCTTGGTGAACCATAAGCTGAGGAAGCATCAAACCAGATAAGATCTGGCTGCCACTGTGTAAACTTAAGTCTTGCAAATAATGGTGCATAAGAAGCCATAAGTACAACGTCACAGTTCTTTTCAAGACCAGTCATAAATGCTGCCTCAGCAAGAGCTGCTCCGAAGCTGTTTCTCTTTTCAGGTACTCTGTCTGGATTGATATGGCAGGCATACTCTCCAGCAAATACCTTCTTGTGCTTGTCATATGCATCATACATGTGAACGTTGTTGTACATCCACTCGTCTGAAACATAATAATGCTCATCTACAGCATAGCTGTAATTTGGATCTGCCTTCATCTTTGGTGAGAAGTGATTCCAGGCATCTCTGTAATGATCTGATGTAACATCAGGGCCGGCACTACCACAGCACTTGATCTCAGGATACTTGTCGTGGATAGCCTTCTCAAATACATCATAGCGGTGGAAGAAATCAACCTTATCAGTCTCCCACTGCTCATTACCGATACCAATAAGCTTTAAGTTAAAGCTTTCTGGATGTCCCATCTTAGCACGAACTGCGCCCCATTTTGTGTTGACATCTCCATTTGCAAATTCAATAAGATCAAGGGCGTCCTGAACAAACTCATTAAACTCAGGTGATGAGCTCTCTACGAGCTGATCTGACTGATACTGGCAAGCAAGTCCAACATTCTGAACTGGAAGTGGCTCACAACCAAGATACTCGCAAAGAAGGAAGTACTCATAATAACCAATTCCAAGAGTCTGGTTGTAATAAGGGAAATCTCCCATATCCTTGTTGCCGTGGTCGTTGTCATTGCCATGAACAGCCCATCTGTTCCAGTTAGCCTTTCTTTCCTCAGAAGGGCCTACTGTAAGCTTCCACTGATATCTGTTAGTAAGCTCATTTCCTTCTACTACACATCCGCCAGGGAATCTCATAAATCCAGGCTTAAGATCCTTTAAGAGCTCCACAAGGTCTTTTCTGAAAAGGCCAAGTACAGCATCCTTTGGATATGCTCTGAACTGGTCAAAAGAAATAACGCCGCAATTACCCATAACTACAGTAAATTTACCTGCTTTGATGTCCTCATTGTTAATTAGCTCTGTAGTATATTTTGTCCAGCTTGGTGATGAAACCTTGATCTCTGCACTAGATACAAGCTCTTTTCCATCTTCTGAAAAGATCTTGATAAATACAGATGTCTCTTTTTCAGCCTTAGCATAAAAGCTAATATCAGCGCCTACACCCTTCTTTAAAAAAATTCCTTCATAAGCCTTGTTAGTAAAGCCTGCGCCATCTTTTTTTACATCTGCAACCAAGTGACTTGGATTTACATCATTAAGTGGATTTTCCTTAGAAGCTGTAAGCTCGATATCTGATTCAGAAGGATATGCGCTCCATCCATATAAAGGAGCCTCCTGCTGATAATAATTTGATTTATGTCCGTGACACTCCAAAAAATCAAAACTACGGTTCTCAAGCATTTCTGCATGAAGACCACCGTCAAGACCGTAGTTGATATCCTCAAAGAACAGTCCAAACATACCTTTGCTAATAGTCTTACTCATTAGCTAAACACCTCCCGATATTTCCAATTTCTTTTATAGACTCAAAAACCACATCTGGTTTTATGTCTGACTTTGCAATGTCTTCTTCTTTGGTTTCCCCAGTAAGAACAAGAACTCCCTTGGCTCCGTTATTAACTCCAGTTGCAACATCAGTGTAAATCCTGTCTCCAACAAAAGAGATCTTGCTGCGCTCTACACCTGTAGCATCAGCAACCATATCAACAGTCTCTTTAAAAGGCTTACCTACAAACCTTGGAGAAACCCCTGTAGAAAGCTCGATAGCTTTACAGATAGATCCGCAATCAGGAATAAATCCACCCTTCATAGGGCAATTTATATCAAGATGAGTTGCCAGGAAAAGAGCTCCTTCTCGAATATATGTACATGCATTTGAAAGCTTTTCAAATGTAAGAGTTTTATCAAATCCAACTACAACAATGTCAGGTCTTTCTGACATGTTAGCAAGAGCATCGCTATTATCCTTGTTAAAAAGGGTAATGCCAGCCTCTTCAAAACTATCTTCAAGTGGCTTAGTGCCAAGAAGATAAACCTTTTTTCCCTGGTAATGTGTCTGAAGAAATCTGATCATAACATCTCCCGAAGTCATGATCATATCTCTTGTGATATGACAGTTCATCTTAGCAAGCTTTTCGATATAAAGCTCAGCTGAAGTTGAAGAATTGTTAGTAAAAAAGAGGTATCTTTTTCCTGACTTTTTTACTACATCAAGAAAATCCAAAGCTCCATCAAGGATGTCATTTTCAAGATAAAATGTGCCATCCATATCAAGAACAAAAAGATCTGTGTCTTTAAAGATCTGCTTTTTTAATTCTATACTGTTATACATTCTCGTTTTTCACGTGCTTCTCATAAAGAAGCACTACATCTCCTGCTTTGATAACAAGGCTGCCCTTTGGAAGTATTGCTTTTCCATTGCGCCTTACCATAAATATATAGCTTTGCCTTGAAATATCAAGGTTTTTAATTGCAACTCCATTCCAGGAATGGCCTTCATTTATAACAATCTCTTTTAGATCAATAGGCTGGATTTCCTTGATCTTCTCAGCACACATGACTACTATATCGTTCTTCTTGATAACAGTGTCGCCTCTTGGAATGATAGTATCAGCGCCTCTTTGAATAGCAACAATGATAACATCCCTAGGTAATGCAAGTTCAATGATCTTCTTTTCATTCCAGGTATCACTTTCAAGAATCTTAACTCTTATAAAGTGAAGGTTCTCTTCCTCTGCGTAGTCTCCAACGGTCTTAAGTCTCTGGTACTGTTCCACGAATCCAGCAGAAATAATACCTGTAGGAATCGCAACCATTCCAACACCAAGGAAACTGATAATGATGCCCAATATCTTACCAGTTATGGTAACGGGATATATATCTCCATAACCAACAGTTAAAAGTGTAGATGCGGACCACCATAATCCTGAAAATGCATTTTGGAAAACTCTAGGCTGTGCCTCATGCTCCACGCTGTACATACAAAGACTTGATGCAAGCATAAGGATAAATATGATAAATACTGAGGCAAGGAGCTGTTGGCTCTTGGATACTATGACTTCAGTAATAACATTTAGTTGATCATAATAGGAATTGATTCTAAAAAGTCTCAGTATTCTAGCGACTCTAAAAAGCCTAAATACTGTACTTCCTGCCGGAAAGAATACCGGAAGATAATAAGGTAAAAATGATAAAAGATCGATCAGACCTGTAAAGGAAAAGATATATCTGATAATAGATTTTCCTTCTGAGAGCTTAGGATAAAGCTCATTAGCTGAAACGATCCTTAGAACATAATCAACTGCAAAAAAGGCAGTTGTAACTGCTTCAATAGCAAGGAGGAGCCCTTTATAGTGCTCCTCCATATAATCAAATGTAATGGCAAAAGCTGCAGCAAGGTTTAGGATGATAGCAATAATACTGATAACGTCATAAAACTTATTAATTGGCTCATCAATAACTCCAACACTAACCATGTTGAAGATCTTGACCTTAATTCGTCTGGAATTAAAACGCTTTTCTAGATTACCTGCATTCATCCCCTTTGACACAGCTATCCCATCTCCTTATTTTTTGCGCTTTCCAAAGCTCTCCATTACAAGATCATTTACATCCTGTAAGTAATCAATACTTCTCTTCTTGTTTTCAGACTTGATCTGCTTTTTCTCTTTCTTTGAAACGTTCATGGTGTTTGTATCTTCACCAACATACCAAGCCTTTGTTGAAGACTCGCCCTTTATGCTAACGCGTCCAACCTTTTCGAAGCCTTCTCCGGGATTGTTTCTAGGTCTGCGATCCTTCTTCTGGCTCCTAATCATGTCTGTTCCAGTTTTTGATCTTTCCTTGGAATCTTTATCAAAACGTCCTCCATCGCGAGTAGCACCATTTCTATCTGAGCGTCTTCCATCGCGGCTCTTACCGTCTCTATCGAAGCGTCTGCCATCACGGCTCTTACCATCTCTGTCAGAGCGTCTTCCATCGCGGCCCTTACCATCTCTGTCAAAGCGTCTGCCATCATGGCCTCTGCCGTCACGACCTCTTCCTTCAGATCTGCCGAATCTGCCTCTTGAAGGTCTGTCAAAGCTAAAATCAAGATCTTCGATATCAGCGCCCATCTTGAGCTTCATAAAGCCTGCTGCAAGCTGCTCTGCTGTATACTCACCTTCTTCTACCTTCTGCTTAACAAACTCAAGAGCTGAAGTGATATCACTATTCTCAATAATATCAATAACTTCAGCAAATACCTTCTGAGATTTAGCTCTTGTAATCTCTTTTGCAGAAGGAACCTTTCTCTCTTCGATCTTGGTATGACATACCTTTTCGATCTCTCTGAGCTTGTACATTTCTCTTCCACCAACAAGAGTAAATGATCTGCCGCTCTTACCTGCTCTACCGGTACGTCCTATTCTATGTACATAATACTCAATATCTTCAGGAATATCAAAATTAAATACAGCCTCAACGCCACTGACATCAATACCTCTTGCAGCTACATCTGTAGCAATAAGGATATTGATTCTTCCGCTTCTAAAGAGATTCATTACTGTATCTCTCTGATTCTGTGAAAGATCTCCGTGAAGGCCATCAGCAAGATAACCCTTACCCTTAAGATTCTCAGCAAGCTGATCAACCATTCTCTTTGTATTACAGAAAATAAGTGATCTTGAAGGATTATAGTAATCCATAAGTCTGCAGAGTACTTCTTCCTTAGACTTCTGAGGAACTCTGTAGTAAGCCTGATCGATAGCTGCTACTGTGATCTCCTTAGGAGTCATCTTGATGTACTCAGCATCTTCGCTCTGGTACTTTCTTGTGATCTGCAGGATAGGCTCTGGCATTGTTGCAGAGAAAAGAGCTGTCTGTCTCTCTTCAGGCATACCCTGTAAAATAGTCTCGATATCTTCTCTAAAGCCCATATCAAGCATTTCATCTGCTTCATCAAGTACAAGGACCTTAACATCCTTCATCTTCATGGTATGTCTACGCATATGGTCCATAACTCTTCCTGGTGTACCAACAACGATCTGAACACCTGAAGAAAGAGCTCTGATCTGTCTTGAAATATCCTGTCCTCCATAAACAGCAAGGACCTTGATGCCAAACATATACTTGGCAAAATCTCTTATATCATCAGCAGCCTGCATTGCAAGCTCTCTGGTAGGGCACAATACAACGGCCTGTAAGTGCTTGTTGTCTGGATCTACCTTCTGAAGAAGAGGTATTCCAAAAGCAGCTGTTTTACCGGTTCCAGTCTGGGCCTGCCCTATGATATCCTTTCCTTCAAGCATGACAGGAATTGCTGCCTGCTGAATTGGGGACATGTATTCAAATCCCATCTCTGAAACGGCTCTGATGATCTTCTCATCAAGGCCTGACTCGTCGTATCTGATCTTTACTTCGTTATTACTCATTAAATTTCTCTTTCTATAAAACTAAAAATTACATCTCTCCACTCATAACATCCTTGTTCTTTACGAGGTAGTCAATAAGTGAAATTACAGTAAGTGCAAGAGCTACCCACATAACAACTGTAGTTAATATCTGCACTGCAGGGATTGGTAAATTAGCGATCATAAGGATTACCATGATCATCTGGAAAGTAGTCTTGAACTTTCCCCAATAGCTTGCTGCAATTACCCTGCCATTGTCTGCAGCAATAAGTCTAAATCCGCTGATAACAAACTCTCTTGCTATAATTATGATAACGATCCATGAAGGAATCCTATGAAGTTCAATAAGTCCGATCATGGCGCTGCACACCAAAAGCTTGTCTGCAAGCGGATCCATAAATTTACCAAAATCAGTGATAAGGTTATACTTTCTTGCAATCTTGCCATCAAGCATATCTGTAAGGCTTGCTACGATAAAGATTGCAAGTGAGATCCACTTAAATGTCACATTAGATGGATCAAAAAGTAAAAAGAATACAAAAAATGGAATCATTATTACTCTTGCTACAGTTAACTTATTTGGTAAATTCATTATGCTTCCTCCCCAATAAGGTCATATTCATTTGAGCCTGTAATATTGACCTTTAAATAGTCTCCAGTCATCAGTTCTCTGTGAACACCTGTTACAAAAACAAATCCATCAATATCAGGAGCGTCCTTGTAGGTTCTTGCCACATAAGTAAATCCATCAAGATTACTGTCACCAGAATCTACGATTTTTCCCTCAACAACAGCGTCTACTGTTCTGCCGACCATCTTACTTGCAGATTCAAAAGCTATTTCCTGCTGAAGTCTCATAAGCTTATTTCTTCGAGTGTTCTTGACTCTCTCTGTAACCTGATCAGGCATAGTAGCTGCAGGAGTATCCTCTTCCTGAGAATAAGTAAATACTCCAAGTCTATCAAATTTAAGGTCCTTAACAAGGTCATAAGTCTCATTGTGATCAGCGGCAGTTTCGCCAGGAAAACCACTGATAAGAGTTGTTCTGAGACAGATATCAGGAATTTCCTGCCTTAAGTAGCTGACAAGCTCTCTTATCTCTGCATTATTAGTTCTTCGTCCCATCTTTTTAAGAATTCTGTCTGAACCAGACTGAATAGGAATATCAAGATAATGACAAATCTTTGGTTCTTCCTTAATGGTCTGAACAAGCTCTTTGGTGATCTCTTCCGGATAACAATACATGATCCTTATCCACTTAAAGCCCTCGATCTTACAAAGCTTATGTAAAAGCTCTGGAAGTTTCTTTTCACCATACAGATCAGTTCCGTAAAGGGTAGTTTCCTGTGCCACTAAAATAAGCTCAGTAACACCCTCATCCGCAAGATTCTGTGCATCTACTAAAAGCTGTTCCATAGGAACACTTCTATAATTGCCTCTGACCTTAGGAATAATGCAGTAAGTACAGTGCTTATCACAGCCTTCTGCAATCTTAAGATAGTCATAAAGACCACCTGTAGTAACGATTCTCCTTTGACCGCCTACAGGCTTTTTATTGATATCATCAAAATAATTCTTGTGTGTAAAAAGCTTATTTCTCTTAAGTGTCTCTTCAAGCGCTTCAATTATCTTATCTATAGAAGATATACCAAGGATCTCATCTACTTCTGGAATTTCCTTTTGTATTTCTTCTTTGTAGCGCTGTGCAAGACAACCTGTAACTATAAGTGCCTTAAGCTGGCCGCTCTTTCTTCGCTCAGAGAGTTCTAAGATTGTATCTATACTCTCCTGCTTGGCATCATTGATAAAGCAGCAGGTGTTAACAACTGCTGCTTCGGCTTCTTCTTCATCATCTGTAAAAGTAAATCCGCGTCCGCTCAGCATTCCAAGCATAACCTCGGTGTCTACTCTATTTTTATCACATCCAAGTGATACGAACAAAATCTTCAAGCTTCTGTTTCCTCGTTATTCTCTTCTGCAAGAGCATCCTTCTCTTCATCTGTAAGGATTCTAAGTGTATCCTGATTCATCTCTTCAACAGCGATTGAAAGAGGCTTCTGCTTGTCCTTAACCTTAACCATTGGCTCATCACCAGCAATGATCTGTCTAGCTCTCTTTGATGTTGCCATAACAATTGAGTATCTTGAGCTGATAACTGGCTCTTCTCCCTCTTCTACTCCCTTGTTTACTACGTTCATTAAGTCTACGTATGATGGATGTATCATAATGTTCCTTTCCTGCGGTTTCTCCGCATACAAAAGCCTGTTAGTTTAACTCTCCAAGCTCTTTTCTAATAGTATTTATAAATTCTTGATTTCTGGCAGGACTCAAATGTGCCGCTGAAATGATCTCATGAACACATTCTACACTATCCTGGAGATTATCATTTATAACAATGTAATCATAATTTTCAATGCCGATAGCTTCTTCATTAGCCCTTGAAAGTCTCTTTCTGATAACTTCATCGGTCTCTGTACCTCTGCCACGAAGTCTCTCTTCCAAGACCTTTGCTGATGGTGGCATTACAAAAAGAAGTACTGCATCATTATATCTTTCTTTTATCTGAAGAGCACCCTGGATCTCGATCTCGAGAATAACATCAATGCCCTGAGAAAGCTTGTCTTCAACATATTTCCTAGGAGTACCATAGTAATTATCTACATATTTTGCATGCTCGATGAGGCCATCCTCTTCGATCAACTTCTCAAACTCCTCTTTAGAAATAAAGAAATACTCTCTGCCATTTTCCTCACCTTCACGAGGCTTTCTGGTTGTGGCTGAGATTGAAAGAGCATACTGATCATATTTCCTGGTCAGCTCCTTCATGATTGTTCCCTTACCAGCTCCTGAAAAACCGGAAACAACAATAATAATACCTTTACGTTTCATCTAAACTACTCTCACTCTCTGATGATAAACGCATACTGATAGTTTCTGGTAAAAGTGCAGATAAAACAAGCATACCATTTTCCATAACGATAACAGCCTTGGTCTTACGGCCCTGAGTGGCATCAACACTTGTTCCTTCCTCTCTGGCTTTCTGGACCATTCTCTTAATAGGAGCTGCCTCTGGACTTACTATGCTGATTATCTTGTCTGCATTTACTATGTTACCAAATCCTATGTGAATGAGTTTACTCAATGTTCTGTATCTGCTCCCTTACTTTCTCGATATCAGTCTTAAGAGCAATACCTCTGTCTGATATCTTAAGGTCAGTTGACTTAGAAAGAATCGTGTTAGCTTCTCTGTTCATTTCCTGTGCAAGGAAATCGAGTTTTCTGCCTATTCCATCCTTGTCATCACCCTTAATAAGTGCATCTCTCATAGCCTGAATATGGCTGCGAAGTCTTGTGATCTCTTCATCAACACAGATCTTGTCTGCGTAGATAGTAACTTCCATAGCAAGGCGATTCTCATCTACCTGCTTGTCCTCTAAAAGATCCTGGATCTTCTCTCTAAGCTTGGCTTTGTACTCATCGATGATCTCAGGTGAACGTTCTGAAATATACTCTACATTTTCAAGCATACCATCGAGTTTCTCTGTAAGATCACCTGAAAGGAACTCACCCTCTCTCACTCTGGAATCCAGGAACTGCTTGCCTGCAACAGCGATTGCCTTCTGAAGGCCGCTTAAAACCTCTTCTTCATCAAGCTGCTCATCTTCCATTGTGAAAACTTCTGGAAATCTTGACAATACTGAAATCCTAACATCATTATCAAGTCCAAAATCACTGGCCATCTCATTTAAGTATGAATAATACTCCTGAGCAACAGCCTTATTGTACTTAACTCTTGTATCTGATTCAGAAAAGTCCTCGTAGCTGATATATACGTCAACCTTACCACGTTTCATGAAGTTCTTGAGCTGATTTCTGATCTCAGATTCAAAAGCATTGAACTTCTTTGGCATCTTGATATTTATATCAAGATATCGGTTATTCACTGATTTAAGCTCAACGATGTACTTTCGTTCCCCTTCTGTAATCTCACTCCTGCCAAAACCTGTCATACTGCAGACCATAAGAAAATCCCCCTTATTTTTGGGCATAATAATACAAAAGTTATTATAATATATAGCAATTTTAAGGTCAATGTCAAGACGGATGTCAGTTCTTGAAGCTGTGGACCGGAGCTGGAATTCGTCCACCACGGTTTACAAAATTGTCGCATGAGAACTGGTTTACTGGCATGATTGGTGCATATCCAAGGAGGCCTCCAAATTCAACTGTCTCACCAACGCCTTTTCCAATTACTGGAATAAGACGAACTGCTGTTGTTTTTTGATTGATCATACCGATTGCCATTTCATCTGCGATGATTCCGGCAATAGTTGTGTCTTTAGTGTCTCCAGGTACTGCTATCATATCAAGACCAACTGAACATACACAGGTCATTGCTTCAAGCTTTTCAAGTGTAAGGCATCCGGCATTAACTGCATTTATCATACCCTGATCTTCACTGACAGGGATAAATGCTCCAGAAAGGCCTCCCACATAAGATGATGCCATTACTCCACCTTTTTTGACCTGATCATTCAAAAGAGCAAGGGCTGCTGTTGTTCCAGGTGCGCCAGCATGCTCAACACCGATCTCATGTAATATATCTGCTACGCTATCGCCAATTGCTGGTGTAGGAGCAAGTGAAAGGTCGATAATACCAAATGGAACCCCAAGTCTCTTAGAAGCTTCCTGTGCTACCAACTGACCAACTCTTGTAACCTTGAATGCTGTCTTTTTGATGGTCTCGCAGAGAACTTCGAAATTCTCTCCCCTAACGCTCTCAAGAGCTGTCTTAACAACACCAGGTCCGCTTACGCCGACATTTATTATCTTGTCAGATTCTGTTACGCCATGGAATGCTCCAGCCATAAATGGGTTATCATCAGGTGCATTACAGAAAATAACAAGTTTAGCACATCCAAGGGAATCGTTTTCCTTAGTTGCTTCAGCAGTCTTTTTAACTATGGTTCCCATGAGCCTTACTGCATCCATGTTGATTCCAGTCTTTGTTGAACCAACATTTATAGATGAACAAACAACATCTGTTGTAGCAAGAGCTTCTGGGATTGATTCAATAAGAAGTCTGTCAGCTTCTGTCATTCCCTTACTTACAAGGGCTGAATAGCCACCAATAAAGTTAACGCCAACTTTTTTGGCTACGTCATCAAGAGTCCTAGCGATCTGAACAAAGTCAGATGAAGTCTTACATGCAGCTCCGCCCACTAATGCTATAGGTGTCACTGATATTCTTTTGTTAACGATTGGAATTCCGAATTCTCTAGAAATCTGATTGCCAGTACTTACGAGGTCCTTGGCAGTATCATAGATCTTGTCATAGATATTTTTGCAGAGCTGATCCAAATCTGAAGAGATACAATCTAAAAGGCTGATACCCAGAGTGATTGTTCTAACATCCAGATTCTCTTTCTCGATCATTTCATTGGTCTCGACAACCTCATTTACATTTATCATATTACATACCTTCCTCTGAAAGATTAAATTCTGTGCATAGAATCAAAGATCTCTTCTCTCTGACATTTGATGACAACACCAATCTCTTTGCCCAGAGCTTCCAGATCATCAGCGACAGTATTAAAATCCTTGGCTGCACCAGCCATATCAACAACCATCATCATATTAAAATATCCGCTGACGATAGTCTGTGAAATATCAAGGATATTGATACTCTCACCTGCAAGATATGTACATACCTTAGCTATAATACCAACTGTGTCTTTTCCAACTACTGTTATGATAGTCTTATTCATGTCTCCTCCATATTTAAAAAGCTGAAATTATAGATCTAATGCAATTTGTTATCAATAGTAAATGTAATCTCTAAATTAATCAAGAAGTTTAGAACTCTAAAATAGGAGAAATACTACTTCTATCTGCAACAATGAGAGGAAAATCATTGCCATGATAAGGGTTGTCTCCCATTTCTATCTCAACGCGAACCGTTTCATAGGCTAGCTCTGGAAGGTTATTCTCCTTTGAAAGATGCCCCAGAAATACACCTCTTATCTTGTCATTTAAAAGCTTACATAAAAGCTCACCACTCTTTTCATTGGACAAATGGCCTCTATCCCCTAAAATCCTGGTCTTTAACACGTAAGGATAAGGGCCTGTCTGAAGCATTCTCACATCGTGGTTTGCTTCTAATAAAAGAGCATCACAGTCTTTAAGACACTCAACTGTATAGTCTGAGTAGCAGCCAAGGTCAGTTGCGATACCAACTTTTTTATCGCCGATAAAAAATCTATATCCGCATGGTTCAAGGGCATCATGAGAAATTACCATTGGGTTTATCTTCATATCGCCAACTGTAATTTCTTTGTCGCAAGTAATAGGAATAAACCTGGAATCTGTCATCTCATTTTTCTTGTCGCTGTTTCTGATACCTTCAATAGTGCCTTTAGTAGCATAAATTGGAATATCAAACTTCTTTAAGATAGTTCTAAGAGCTGCTATATGATCTGAATGCTCATGAGTTACAAATATAGCATCTATATCTGAAAGACCTAATTCAAGAGTCTTAAGTCCTTCTTCGATTCTCTTTTTGCTAACACCCGCATCAACTAAGACATGGGTATTGTCTGAACCTATATATGTACAATTTCCGCTACTTCCGCTGGCAATACTAGTAAATCTCATAAATAAATCTTATCCTTTAAAATCTCTATACATATTTAAAGACTTATCTATATATCAGATAAGTCTTTAATCGCTTTATTTCCAATATACTTCTATTCTGTCGCCTTCCTTGATAGGCTGGAGATATTCTGGAGTTGCTCCATTTAAACTTGTAACTATAGCTCTTCCATTTGGCTTGGACAGGTCAAAATCAATAGCATCGAAAATATCTACAAATACATAATCTGCTTTGCCATGAAGAGTTATAGGATCATTGTTAACTGTAACATGAAGATCATGAGCCAGGATGTTCCTTACAACTTCATGATCTTCCTTCTTGTAATCATCATCTGGAAGATCATCAAAAGAAAGCTGTCCATCAGCATCCTCTACAAGTCGGCCATCTTCTGTGCTTTCATAGGACTCCTCATTCTCCTGACTGATAGCAACCTCGTCAGCACTTGGGAAATCCTTATAGTAGTCCATGATAACTTCTTCCTGAGCCTTAAACTCGATCTTGAAGTTCTCATAAACAGGTGTATCCTTATTACCTCTTTCGTTGTTAACAAAAATTACAGTATCTTCATTGATATCTATATCCATAAGAGCTGCAATCTGTTCAGCAGTATTGTAGTCAAGAACTTTAACTTCATCACCAGCCTGAATGCTATATAAAGGAGTTGATGGCTGTCCATTAACTGTGGCAAATCTTGAAGCCTCAATGTTCTTACCATTTACATTTACATTAAACTTAGTCTTAAATTCAGGAATACTCTCAATAACAGCCTTACCAGGAGCTCCGGCTGTAGATGGAGTAACCTCAATGATATCGTTTGCCCTGATCTTGGTATGGATATCAGCCGGCTTACCATTGAGCTGGATAATAGCTGCTTCACCGGGCTCACCTCTTGAGCTTCTCTCTTTGCCATTAACAGTAAACTTAAGCTCCTGACCTCTCTTTGGGAAAAGATCTTCATTAGGGAACTGGGCCTGCATAGCAGCGTCCACTACCTGAAGCTTACCATTATCATAGATCTTGGTCTGTACGCCGTTAAACGAAACAAAGATAAAGTTATTTGCCTCTTCATAATAGCTGATACAGATACCAAGAGGAGTTACAAGAAGTGAATCTCTCTCGATTCCATCATTATTCAGGAAGGTGATGTTCTTCATGACTTCTTCGCCACGAAGAGCAACTCTTTCTTCTGGAATATCCATCTCTCTTGCAATAGCCTTAACATATCCTGGAACGCATCCGCCACCACCTACAACGAATACGGCGCTGACCGGCTTGTCACCATTTAATCTCTTGATCTCATCAACGGCTTTTTTGGCCATCTCATCAACCTTAGGCTTAACGATCTTGGCGATATCCTTGGAAGAAATAGTCTTGTTAAGACCCATGATATCAACATAGTCAACCTTGTCATTATGGCTTGCTGCTATCTTGATCTCATCAGCCTGATTAAAGTCCACAAGACAGTGCTGAGCGATTATCTCAGTAATATCATCACCTGCTATAGGAAGCATTCCATAAGCTGTGATAGAACCATCATCAGTAACGCAGATATCGGATGTACCTGCTCCTACGTCTACAAGCGCAAGATTCAACATTCTGAATCTATCTGGAATAGCAACCATCATAGCTGCAATAGGCTCCAAAGTGAGGTTTGCAACCTTAAGGTCCGCCCTCTCACAAGCCTTATAAAGACCGTCTACGCAGTCATCAGGAAGGAATGTCGCAATAAGTTCAACACTTACCTTACCTGCATTATGTCCTTCAAGATTGGCAATCTGATATCCATCAAGGTAATAATGCATAACAGAATAGCCAACAAGATAAAACTTAAGATCAGATGTATTGTTCTTAATAAACTCAGAATAAGCCTGCTCAACTGCAGCAGAATCCAGGTTATAGATATCCTCTTCTGTAATATCGTGAGCATCTACATACTCGTAGTCGTAAGTTGTTCTGACAGTTTTAAGAACACGACCAGCAGCAGCAATACAAACATCTGTAAGATGAATATCTGTCTGCTGTTCAAGCTTTTCTTTGACAACCTTGATAGTGGATCCAACTTTACCGATATCATGGATCTGACCATCATGCATTGCTCTTGTCTCATGTTTCTCGACACACTGGGCAATAACGTTAAATTGTCCATCATTCATGTATCCGACTGTACCAACAACACTTCTGGTTCCTATATCCAGTCCGAATACAACTTTCTGATCTGCTTGTTCTAAACTAGCCATTACTTTCTCCACTCCCAAAGTTTATTATCAATCTGTTTTGCAGCATCTGACAGATCTGTACTGTTATCTATCACAAAGCTGCAATACTCCCTAAATACTTCATCACTTAGCTGATTAGCTAAGATATCAGTTATCTTTTCATCCGAATAGCCTCTAGAAGCCTTTAATCTCTCTCTTCTGGCTTCTTCAGAAGCATATACATACCACAGTTCATCAACGATCTTGTCATAACCATTTTCTATCAAAAGAGCTGCTTCTACAAAAACAAAGTCATATACGTTATTTTTTCGTTCATTCCCTATAATATTTATAATATATGTATTTACTGCAGGATGCAAAATATTATTTACTTTTTCTAGGCTATCTTTGTCATTAAATATAGCCGCTGCCATCTTGGCTTTGTCGATCTCTCCATCATCAGATAGGATCTCTTTTCCAAGGAGCTTAACAAGCTCATCATAGGCGGGATACCCCTTCTTTTTTATCTCGTTAGCTACATCATCAGAAAAGATCACAAGGCAGTTATAATTGTCCCGTATATAACCAAGAACAGTGGATTTTCCAGCGCCGACGCCGCCTGTGATCCCGATTATGTTTGTTTTACCCTTAATAAGTCCCATTATCTTACTTTGCCTCGTACCAGTCTGAACCTGTGTGGCAATCAACCTCCATAGGCACAGATAAAGTAACTGCCTTTTCCATTTCTTCTGCCAACAGCTTTGTTACTGTATCCACTTCATCTGGAGCAGTCTCTATGACAAGCTCATCATGAATCTGCAAAATAAGCTTAGACTTAAGTGACAGTTCTTTTAACTTAAAGAAAACATCTATCATCGCTATCTTCATGATGTCGGCAGCAGTTCCCTGGATAGGAGCATTCATGGCAACTCTCTCGCCAAACTGCCTTAAATTAAAGTTAGAAGCCTTAAGCTCAGGAACAGGTCTTCTTCTGCCAAACATAGTCTCGCTATAGCCCTTTGCCTTGGCGCTTGCTATAACATCTTCCTGATACTTTTTAACTCCAGGATAAGTCTCAAAATACTTTTCCATATACTCTTTTGCTTCATGAGCTGATATGGAAAGATCCTGTGATAGACCAAAAGCGCTTATACCATAAACAATTCCAAAGTTAACAGCTTTGGCATTTCGTCTCTGAAGCGGTGTTACCTCTTCAAAAGGAACATGGAACACCTTGGATGCAGTGATCCTATGGATATCCTCACCTTCATGGTAGGCATCGATAAGTCCCTTGTCCTTAGACATATGGGCAAGGATCCTAAGCTCGATCTGTGAATAATCCGCATCAGCAAAGACATAGCCATCCTTAGGAACAAAGACCTTTCTGATGAGTCTTCCAAGTTCTGTTCTCATAGGAATATTCTGAAGGTTTGGCTCTGTTGAACTGATTCTTCCTGTTGCAGTGATAGTCTGATTAAAGCTTGTATGTATCCTGTTGTCATCAGCGATAAAAGCTGCAAGTCCATCTGCATAGGTTGATTTAAGCTTAGTAAGTCCTCTGTATTCCAGGATGTCTGCAACAATCTTGTGCTCTGGCGCAAGTTTTTCAAGTACATCAGCTGCCGTTGAATAGCCAGACTTTGTCTTCTTTTCAGCAGGAAGTCCAAGTCTTTCAAATAATATCTCTCCAAGCTGCTTTGGAGAATTGATATTAAATTCAACTCCTGCGGCTTCATAGATTGCCTTTTCAAGCTCATCGATCCTTACAAGGAGCTTATCTCCATAGGCTTTAAGCTCATCTCTTTTAACAATGATGCCTTCCTTTTCCATGGAATAAAGAATATATGAAAGAGGCATCTCTATGTTATACATAAGCCTCTCCATGCCTGTTTTGACAAGCTTAGCCCTTATAATAGGCTCAGCATTGTAGCAGATATAAGCTATCTTGGAAGCATAATCAGAAAGCACCTTAACATCCGCATTTTCAAGTGGCTCTTTTCCAAAAAGATCAGCTCTCTTTGGAAGGGTTAACTTGAGGTACTCTTTTGCAACATCCCAAGGTTCATAGTCATTCTTAAGAGGATTGATAAGATATGCTCCAATCAGCACATCAAAGCTCTTATTTCCAGATACATCCTCATCTTTGTAGCCATTTGTCCTGTTTACAAACTCATAAGGATCAAAATACTTGTAGCTTTCTTTGATATCAAAACTGCAAAGACTCATTTTCTCACTTAATAAAGTCAATTTCTTGCCAAGATAATCTGCAGTTATAAAGTTCTCAACCGGAATATATGTTACATTACTGCCATCAAAAGTAATTGAAAGACCAAGGATCTTTTCTTTATCCGTAAGAAAATAGAAAGCAGCTCTATCAGCCCTGGTTTCAAAAAGAGCTTCTACTTCATTAAGGTCAGATGTAACCTTCATAGTCATATCAAAAGAAGCTCCCTTAACTTCTCCTGATGGAGAAAGGTTTTTCAACGCATTTTCAAGGGATTCCAAAAGCTCTTTGGTCACAGCGATCTCTCCCTGACCGTTTTCTTCTATGATTTCCCTGAATTTCAATATCTGAGGCTTTAATCTTTCATTTACACTATCCTCAGAAAAAGAAATACTCATAGACTTATATTCACTTGTCTTTAATATTGAAATAAGCTTGAAGATACCACCATAGACACCATTTACAAAAACTCCGTCAGAGTCTGTAAAGGCTGGTGTTTTGTAAAAAGCATCACTGACCAGCTCATTACCATTAATAATTAATAGATTTTCAGACATAAACCACCAACAATATAAAGAATTATAAAATAAACGAAAGAACTACTGTAATCACACCCAAGACTATAACAGCAAGTTCAAGGACATAGCTGGTAAACACAAGATATCTTCTGGCTTTAAGACTCTTTTTAGAATCTCTCATAAGAAGTTCAAGTTCATCTCTTAAGTTAAATGTATTACCATCCTCAAGACGCTTCATACCAACCTTAACAAGGAACTGGATAGTAAGCTCTTCTTTACATTCAGAGCAGCTCTCAATATGAGAAATAAACTCTGAAAGATCCTTGTTATCAAGGTCATCATCAAGAAAAGATGGAATTAACTTTTCAATATCTTTACAAGTCATCAGCTCACCTTTTATACAATACAATCAAAATTATTATAGCATAAAAAACACCGTATGCCCCGAAAAATCGAAGCAAACGATGTTTTTTATATATCCTCATAAGATGCAAGGCACCTATTAATTCTTAGACATTTCTTCTGTCTTTCTCTGTACAAGAGTAACTGAGATCTCCTGAAGCTTTTCATCAGTTAAGAAATACTTATTTTTAAACCAGAATATTGCAAAAACAAGTCCGATTATAGGTACGATAGTCATTGCCATTCTAAGTCCCATCTTCTGGGCAAGCGAAACACCCATTGAGTAATCGATCTCTTTTGCTGTCTCTGCAGTATCATTTGATAAAGCAAGGATCTGAAGTGAGATGGCAGCTATAAAAGCTGAAATACCTGATGCAAGCTTAACTACAAATGTCTGCATTGAGAAGATAACTGACTCATCTCTGCGGTTATTCTTGAGATCACCGTAATCTACAGTATTAGCAAGAAATACTGTTGTAATAACTGAGAGCATTCCATTTGCTGCGAAGATAAAGAATCCAGGAATGAACAAAAGGAATACGTTATTCATTGATGTAGAAGCAAGAACAAGAAGTGAAATATAGCCACAAATTGCCATGCCCATACTGATGTAATAAATGTTGATAGACGTAAACATTTTTCTAAGAAGTGGATAAAGGATCATCATTGAAAGGATCTGAATTCCGCCTCCAAATGTTGAAAACAGTGTGTAATCACCTCTCCAGCCTGTTCCACCAAAATCATACTTAAAGAAGTAGATAACGAGGTTAGATGTGATGTAGATTGAGCAGTTAACAACAACGATAGCCACTACTACTGCCATAGCCTGATCGTTCTGGATAAGAGCCTTGAACATCTCTCCAATAGATGCTGTCTTCATATCTACTGTTGATTTCTCTTTTACAAAGATGCAACAGATAACAGTAAAGAGAACAAATAAAACAGCTATGATAATTGAAAAGTATGAAAAACCAAGTCTCTCAACTTCTCTATCAGTAATATTAGCTCCACCAAAGGCATGTCCAAGAGCTGATACGGTCATTACAGTAATGATGGTGATAATAGCTGATCCAACACCTGCACATGATCTGGCAAGAGTTGTAAGTCCTTCTCTCTCTTTGCCGCCTTCTGTAAATGCAGGAATCATTGACCAATATGGGATATCCATCATTGTGTAAGTAACACCCCATAAGATATATGTCACAGCTGCATATGTTACAAGCCCCTGACCATTAAGTGCTGGAGGTGCAGAAAACATTAGGAACATCACGATTGCATTTGTAATAGTTCCGATCAAAAGCCAGGGACGAAACTTGCCCCATTTAGTCTTTGTCTTGGCAACAATTGCGCCCATGATAGGATCATTAAAAGCATCAAAGACTCTGGCAATCATAAGGATAACTCCCATGGCAGCTGCACTGACGCCCAAAATATCCTGATAATAATACAGAACATAAGACGCTGAGAGCATGTATACCATGTCCTTACCAACTGCGCCTAGTCCATAGGAAGCCTTTGCTGCCCCTGATAAACTGATCTTCTCTTCCATCACTTATCTTCCTCCTTAAGCTTCATCGCAAGCTCAATTACTTTTTTGGCTCCATCATAGATGCCCATATTCTTGTTAAGTACAATGTTGTCGCACATCTCACAAACAAGATCTGTCTG
Organism: Butyrivibrio hungatei; assembly: GCF_001858005.1. Classification (NCBI taxonomy): domain Bacteria; kingdom Bacillati; phylum Bacillota; class Clostridia; order Lachnospirales; family Lachnospiraceae; genus Butyrivibrio; species Butyrivibrio hungatei. Next base: position 1,755,521 of record NZ_CP017831.1, read on the forward strand.
AATAAACTGGTCTATCATCTGCAAAATATGTGGTATATCTCTGCACTCAAGTGTTCCATCGCCAATCTCAGCTGAATGGATTGCCCCCCACATCTCGTGTTTACCAACTCGTTTAATAAACAGCTTAGGAACAGGATAAAAGGCAAGTTCACTAGGCTTTGTAACAAGTACATCGCAGCTTCTCATCAAGAGATTAGTTGCATAAACTGCTTCAAAAATATTCTTATGATAGAATCCGTGGATTCCCTCTATTTCAAGCTCAGGATCAAGAGATTTCTCAGCAAAAGAAACTGTATCTTCCCAATTGTCCATATGCTCTGTCTTTAAGGCATTCATATCTGGAATTTCTTTGCAAAGCTCATCCCAGACATTTCTATAATCACCAACATTTACATAAAGAGCTGCAATACCAGATTTGATAGCTGGTATCAGATGCTTTATGATCTCAGCAAAAATCTCTTTCTGAGCACCTGCTCCGCCAATAGTCAAAAGGAAACGGATTGGCTTTCCTTTTCTATGTCTGATCCTTCTAGCTTCGCAGTCATTATCTATATTGCTGACAAGTTCATAATCAATGTAATGACCAGTGTATACAAGTGACTGCTTTGGCATAGGCTTACAAACCTTCTTTTTATCCATGCCATTTAACACTCTATAGCCCATATAAGCATTTCTGCACTGTATAGTATGCACACTGCCTTCAGATAAATGAAGGGCCATTGGCCAGTTATCAGGAATTGCATTGACTACATACTTCATTCCAGCATGGACAGCTGCCTGCGCAGGCCATGCATGAGTTGCAACAACCGGAATATCCTTTGGGACATTTTTGTAAACAGGAGCCATAAGCTCAGCATTTTTCTGGTCCTTTGCATTATATGAAAGAGCTCTGAATCCTTCGTAGTTCATAGGTTCCCAAACGAACTTATTAAAAATTGGATTTTTGGAAAGTCTTGATCCAAGAGAATAAAGATCATTCTGAGCTCCAATAACCTTGGTACATGTAGTCTCCTTAAAAGAATTAAGATCCATCCAATAAGGAGTAAGTCCAAGATGATGCGCATATGAAGCCATAGCCATGGATATACGGTAATGGCCAAACCCCATTCTGATGTTTCCTACTATAATTCCTTTTTCAGTATCTATCTTACCCTCAGAAGGTTTAGTAGAAACTTCAATGTTCTTCACTCCCAGTATAGGTCCGATGACGTTATTGTCTGTAATCTGTACGCCATAATCCACGCCGGAATCATCGCCATATTTCCTGATATAACTTTTCTTGGATTTGATGGCACTGTGATAATCTTTGTCACTAATCTTGTTTCCGAAAATCTGTTTTGATTTCTCTGTCATGATCACCCATTCTGCTGGTATAACCAGCTAACATATACAACTTATAAGGAAACGGATTTATTTTATCCGGTTTCCTTATAACAATAATATGATACTGGGGTTTAATTAACAAGAAACGTTTTTTACAATTTTCGTTTCCAATATTTGTGCAAATTTCCTTAGATAACTGCCACGATAGATAGATTTCTTTCTATTTCCAGATTGATATATTTCTCACCACATTTTACTGTTGGTCTAGATAAATGTTCCGCATGATTATAGATAATATCGCCAGTCTGCCCATTATTGAGCATAACGCGATTTGCAATGAAGGTATTGGCTATATTGGTAAGGAAAGTCATGATAACATCTGCATCAAACTTCTCATAACCTTCCTCTTCAAACTTACTGATAACTTCAAATGGGCAAAGAGGTGCTCTATACTTTCTCTTGCTGGTAAGCTCGTCATAGATATTGGCAACAGTTACAATGCTGGCAATCTCGTCAATCTGGTCGCCCTTTATATGGAATGGATATCCTGATCCATCGCGGAACTCGTGATGCATGATGACACTATTTTTGATGTGCTGATCAATATCCTTATCCTTTACAAGCTCATATCCCTTTACCACATGCTCTTTTAACAGTCTGGATTCATACTCGGTATATGGTGTACTCTTGTCCAGAAGATCCTGTGGAAGGAGCACCTTACCAATATCGTGTAAAAGACCAGCTGCTGTAGCAAGCTGAACCTTTTCCTCTGGAAGTTTCATCCAGTTAGCAATTGTATTACAGATAAGTGAAACGTTAAGGCTGTGCATATAAACTGCATCACTGTTGTCGCGGAGATTGTGAAGCATGTCAAAAACCCCTGCTGTACCACCAGCTTCTACAAAGAGGTGATAAACAGGTTCTGTAAGCTTCTCAACATCAAGAGCCATAGTGCCATTTGCAATCATCTTAAATGACTCTTCTAGTTCTTTAGCGTTTTCTTCGATATGCTGTTTAAATTTGATGAATTCTTCAGAATTTCTGAGCTTTTCTGCATAAGATAAAGCGACAGCCGGCTTATGTGGAGCTTCCACAGGAACAGGCTTTTTTTCATTTTCTACAAAGATATTGTAAAGTGAATGAGATCTGATCCTTGCTATGTCCTTGTCAGAAAGGACAGTTCCTTTAGGAAGAACAAGTCTGTCATCAATAGTATAGATGTTTTCAGAAACAACAAGCCCCGGTTCAAGTTTATCAACAGATATTAGTTTCATACACGCCGCCCACCGTAATATTTATAAATATAGCATAATCATTATACCATAACTCATTATATGTTACTATTTATCAAATAGAAACTATTATCATTACAGAAATAATTTTTCAAAATAATTTAATCTTGTAGCAATATCCTTACTTGGAGTATCATCATAAATAAAAACGAATAAGCAGAGGTAGTATAGATGCAAAACAATGCCCTAACCTGGAAACTGATAAAAGAAGAACACGTAGTTCAGGACGAATGGATCGACTTTAGAAGAAATGAATACAAGCTCCCTAACGACTCCGTGATCGGTCCTGTATATAACTATTCCAAGCACAGCTTCTCTCTCATCGTAGCCACAGATGAAAAGGGACAGTATATCTGCGTCAAGCAGTACAGACATGGTATTGATGAGATCACAACTGAATTTCCAGCTGGTGCCATCGAATACAAAGAAAAAAGCGACGTTCCATACATAACAAGCAAAAACATAATCGCTACTGAAGATGACGCCTTTGAAGCTGCCAAGAGAGAACTCAAAGAAGAAACCGGATATATATCTGATAACTGGGCTCACCTTCTCACAATCCCAGCAAATGCCACATTATCAAATAGTAACGTTCACATCTACTGCGCTACAGCTTGCAAAAAAATCTGCGGTCAGGACCTTGATGACACCGAATTCCTTAACATCGAGACCATTTCAGAAAAAGAACTTCTATCTAGAATCTATGGCGGTGACTTCAAGCAATCTCTTCACGTGCTTGCTTACTATCTTTACAAGAACAAGATGTAAAGAAATCTATTTAAAAACTCCTTGAATATAATCAGCTCCTATGCTAAACTAATAAAGCTGTATTCCACATGGGATACAGCTTTTATAAGCCGGCATGTCGGAATGGCAGACGATGCAGACTCAAAATCTGTTGTGGGTAACCACGTGTGGGTTCAAGTCCCACTGCCGGCACTATAAAAGCCTGATCTTTCGATCAGGCTTTTTTCTTTACATTTTTATATTCATATCTTCGTAGGCACCAAAAAGACTCTTATCATTAAAGTCGCATCCAGTGACAACAAAGTTCGAGCTCTTGTGTCCAAGCTCTTTTCTTCCATAAAGGACTAAATGAATCCGCTTATCTTCTGTCATATATTCCTCAGACACTTCATCAAAAGAGTCCGTCTTTTCAAGGACTTTTTTAAAGTCCCCAAGGAAAGCAGGAATAATGACAGCACCAATAGATTGGCCCTGATTTGGACCATATACACCCATAATCTCATGTAAAAGTCGCATACGTAATTCGTCCATAGTCCCCTCCCATTTTTCAAGGTAGTTCTGCTCTCGCTGCGCTCGACAGAACAAGCTTCGATCACGGAAATCAAAGATTTCCTATCTTAGCTTTGTATTGCTTCAACTATATTAGGAAGGAGCTGCTTCTTACGGGATACCACTCCTGGAAGGATTGCGCTGTCGTCCTTTGGAGTAACTCCAAATGCACTTCCTAATGTATGCTGTGCCTTGGCTCCAGTAAAGATAATCTCAGAAGATTCATCAATGATATTTGTAAGCATAAAGAACAACATATCAAGTCCGTCATCTGATGATACCTTGCTAAGCTCAGGCATAATCTTTTCTTTGATCTCAGTCAGCTCTTCAGCACTCATGGAATTGATCTGGCCAATTCCGATAGTAAGATCATCAACAGTAAACTTCTTGAAATCCTGATGAAGGATCTCAGTAGCTGTCTTGCCACTTAAATTTGATCCGGCATGGAACATCTCTTTTGCAAAAGACTCATAATCAACGCCAGCGATCCTAGCTAGCTCTTCTCCTGCCTGCTTGTCTATAAGTGTGCAGGTAGGTGACTTGAACATAAGAGTATCTGATAAAATAGCAGCCATTAAAAGTCCAGCAATAGTCTTGTCAATCTCAACCTGATATTCCTTGTACATCAGATAGATGATAGTACATGTTGAGCCAAGTGGCTGATTTCTGAAAAATACAGGTCCTGCAGTTTCAATGGTACGAAGTCTATGATGATCGATGATCTCAAGGATCTCAGCTGTGTCTGCACCATTTACTGCCTGATTCTTTTCATTGTGATCTACAAGGATCAGTTGCTTTTTCTTGGCACCAAGGAAATTTCTTCGGCTGATCATACCAATGTAGTGATCATTCTTGTCAAGAACAGGGAAATATCTGTGTCTCATCTGAGCCATTACTTCCTGGATATCTTCAATATAATCATCCATATGGAAGCTTACAAGATTATTCTTTTTCATCACATGTTCAATTGGCATGGACTGATTTATAAGCCTTGCCACAATGAAAGTATCATGAGGAGTTGTGATGATCTTGGTACCATGCTCTTTGGCCTGGATCTGAATTGTCTTGGCTACATCAGCGCCCTCGCAGACTATGATACATCCAGCATTCATCTCAATTGCACACAGCTGCATATCATATCTGTTACCAAGGATTACTACGTCACCTTCCTCAATAACATTCTCCATCATATCAGGGTTGGCAGCCGCAATTACAACTTTGCCCTTCTTTAATATGTCATCAATCTCACCAACAATAAGCTCACCGTCGAGAGTCTCAACAATATTTCTATAGCAGGTACTTGCTTCTGAAAGGATCTTTGGATCGATAACATCCATGTATGTCTCAACAATATCATTAGTTGTAACAATGCCCTGAAGTTCTTCATCTTCAGTTACGCAAAGAGTTACAACCTCATTATCTCTCATTTTTGCCCATGCATTTTTTAGGGAAAGATTTCTATCTGTACCCTCGAGCTGTTTGATCTCCATGTCTCTAACTTGAGTTCTAACGTCCTTGACATAGCTAGGAACTTCTACTCCAAAATGAGACAAAACAAACTGTGTCTCCTCGTTAAGGTGTCCAGCTCTGCAGGCAATGTACTCGCCGCCTGTAATCTTTCTTTTTAAGTTAGCGTAAGTTATAGCTGCACAGATTGAATCTGTATCAGGATTCTTATGTCCCATTACTATAACCGGTCTGTTCTGCTTGTTCATATATATCTCCTAAAACGAATAAGTCTGTAACCCACCATCCTTATTTCATATTAACGCATTTTAGTGAATATTTGCTATACTTTTAAAAAACATATTTTATCATGCAAACTGACTGTTATAAAGATTATAATAAAATCCCTGCTTAGCTAGCAAGTCCTCATGATTTCCCTTTTCAATAATATGTCCATCCTTCATTACAAGGATAACATCAGCCTCTCTTATAGTTGAGAGTCTGTGAGCTACGATAAAACTTGTTCTACCCTGCATCATTCTATTAAATGCTTTCTGAATACGGATCTCAGTGCTTGTATCAATTGATGATGTAGCTTCATCAAGTATCAGCATCGGAGGAATGCTAAGCATTACTCTAGTGATGCAAAGGAGCTGCTTCTGTCCTTGAGATAGATTACCACCATTTTCAGAAATAACTGTATCATAACCATTTGGAAGTCTCTTGATAAAGCTGTGAGCATGAGAAGCCTTAGCTGCTTCAATGATCTCTTCATCAGTAAAGCCTTCTCTTCCAAGAGTGATATTATCTCTTATAGTTCCATTTCGAAGCCATGTTTCCTGAAGGACCATACCAAAGTTATCTCTGATATCACGTCTTTTCAGCTTTCTAAGGTCATAACCATCTATCTTGATAGCCCCCTCATCTACGTCATAGAATCGCATAAGAAGATTGATAAGAGTTGTCTTACCACTTCCTGTTGGTCCAACAATGGCTACTCTCTGACCTTTCTTGATATCAAGGTCAAGGTCTTCAATAAGCTTTTTAGACTTATCATATGAAAATGCTACATCCTTAAAGTCTACAACGCCTTCAGGCTCAAAGCTTTCTGGTGCATCCTTATCCTCAGGGATTTCTTCTTTTTCTTCGATAAGAGCAAATACTCTCTCAGCACATACAAGTGAATTCTGAAGCTCTGTAACTACGCCTGTAATCTCATTAAATGGCTTGGTATACTGATTGGCATATCTAAGAAATACGACAAGTCCGCCAATAGTCATAGTACCTGACATGCAGGCAAAAGCCCCAAATAAAGCAACTGCAGCATAAACCAGGTTGTTGATAAATCTGGTTCCTGGATTAGTAAGTGATGAAATAAATGTAGCCTTGATGCTTGTCCTTTCAAGTCTGTCATTAACATCATCGAACACTTCCATATTCTCATCTTCGTGTGCAAAAGCCTTAACTACTGAGAGATTTCCTATCATCTCATCAACAAAGGCTGTCTGATCAGCTCTGGCCTCGCTCTGGCTCTTAAAATAATTAAAGGACCTGGTAGCAATGAACTTAGCCACAAGAAGTGACAGTGGTGTAAGGAAAACTACAACCAGCGCTATCTTATAGTTTTTCATAAACATGATGATAAGAGTAGCTGCTATAGTCACAACACCAGTAAAGAGCTGTGTAAAGCCCATAAGTAGTCCATCAGAAAAAAGATCAACATCAGAGATAACTCTGCTTACTATCTCGCCAGTCTGCTTGGAATCAAGATATTCAAAAGGAAGATGCTGAAGTCTCTTGAAGGCATCCTCTCTTACATCTCTTACAACCTGGAAGGTGATCTTATTGTTTGCGATGTTCATTATCCACTGGAAAAGAGCTATTGCAAGAACCACAAACACTACCTGATACAGGATCTTAACAATCCTTGCCATATCTACCTTGCCTGTATCAACTATGCAGTCAATGGCATCACCAACAAGAATAGGCACATAAAGAGTCAAAAGAGCTGTAACAATTGAAAGAAACAAGGATACAAATATAAGAAATCTGTATCTTGATGCATATCTTAATACCTTTTTAAGTGTTCCTTTTTTCATACTGCTCCCTCCTTCTTGAACTGAGAATCATAGATTTCCCTGTAAAGGTCGCAGTTATCTAAAAGTTCGTCATGCCTTCCTATTCCAGCAACTTTGCCGTTATCAAGCACCACGATCTTATCACAATTAGAAACAGCAGATGTCCTCTGAGAAACAATAAAAGTCGTTGGCGGATCAGGCATATTGGCTATAGCTTCACGCAAATTCTTGTCAGTCATATAGTCAAGAGCTGAAGCACTATCATCAAGTATCAAAACTTCAGGCTTTCTTACAAGAGCTCTGGCAATAGTAAGTCTCTGCTTCTGACCACCTGAGAAGTTTTTACCGCCCTGAGCAACTACAAAGTCAAGGCCGCCTTCCTTGCCATCCACGATCTCTTTTGCCTGCGCTATAGATAAAGCTTCATAAATCTCTTCATCTGTGGCATCCTTCTTGCCCCATTTGATGTTGTCTCTGATGGTTCCATGGAAAAGAACTGCCTTCTGAGGAACGATACCTATTTTCTCCCTAAGGGCGTCAAGCTTGTACTGCCTAACATCCTTGCCATCAAATAAAACAGTGCCTTCCCTAGCATCATAAAATCTGGGGATAAGATTTATGAATGTAGATTTACCGCTACCAGTACCACCGATAACTCCAATCTTTTCACCTCTATTAACTACAAGGTCTACATTTTCAAGAGAATCTTCGCTGTCTCCAGCATATCTCATAGATACATTCTTAAATACAACATGCTCAGTTGTTTTTTCAAAGCTATCTGTTGAGCCATCTTCCATTGAAGACTTAAGTTCAAGAAGCTCCTGCACTCTGTTACCAGAAGCAATCGCCTTGGTAATAGTCAGGATAAGATTGGCAAACTTAATAAGTTCTACAAGTATCTGAGACATATAGTCATAAAGAGCTACCATATCGCCCTGAGAAAGATCTCCTGAATTAACAACAATTGCTCCCTTATAGATAAGAAAAGCTACAGCAAGATTAAGAATGCCAAAAGTAAGCGGATTCATAAGAGCTGAAACGCTTCCTACGAATTTTTGAAGATTCATAAGGGCATTATTTTGCTTATTAAAGTTCTTTACTTCCCTATCCTCAAGACCAAAAGCCCTGATAACACGAACGCCGCTATGATTTTCTCTTGTAAGTCTAAGAACTGTATCAAGTCCAGCCTGAATCTTGCCATATCTTGGAATGCTCCATCCCATGATAAGTGCCACTACAACAGACAAAAGAACTATGGTTACTAGGAAAATAAGCGCAAGCCTTGTATCAATAGTAAAGGCCATAGCCATGGCTCCCAAAACAACAAAAGGAGACCTAAGAAGTAGTCTTATGGTCATATTAACGCCCTGCTGAACCTGATTTACATCAGTTGTCATTCTGGTGATCATGGCTGAAGTGCCAATCTGATCCATATCTGTATAAGAAAGCTTTTGAATATTATCAAAAAGAGCTCTTTTTACCTTCTTGGCAAAGCCTGTGGCTGCCTTAGCTGCAAAGAACTGGGCAGTAACTGCACTTATAAAGCCAACAAGACATAAAAGCACCAGAATAATGCTCATCTTAATAATATATTCTTTGTTGCCAGTCTTGATACCGTCATTTATCATTGCTGCGATAACAAGAGGAACCATGAGCTCAAAAGACGCTTCAAGAAGCTTAAATAAAGGACCTAATATGGTCTCTTTCTTATAATCATTTAAATATACCAGTAATTTACGCATAATTTATTCTAAGTCCCTTGGGATAATGATTCTTGAGCATACCACCTGCAGCCTTTGCCCAACCAATACTAAGGCCTGATGCTGTAACAAGTGCCCAGCCCTTTTGCCCAGAAAGCTCAGCTCTTATGGTCTGTCCATTAAGATAAGCTTTGATATCATCAGAGTCTGCGTCGTGATCAAAGGCTATATTCACATCTTCCTTTTTTAGTAAAAGAGCTAGCGCATGCGAGGGCTCAAATCTGTCTTTTTTGAGAGTTCCAAGGTGAAGACCCGGGCGCATACATTTAAGTCCCATTACAGAAGGCATGTCGCCTGGAGCAAGGTACATCTGATCTCCAAACATAAATATAATGCCCTTAAGTTCCTGCCCGCTTTCAAGTCTGCAATATATATTTCCTCTCTTAAGTTCAAAAGTCTTTTTATCAAACTTTAAGCTCTCCATAACAAAAGTTTCAAATGGTTTGATACATTCAGGCTTAGCAGGAATATTTCGTCCACCTGGCACAAAAGATGATTCTTTTAAAAGCTCTCCATCTCTTTCAAGTACGCACAAAAAATGGCCCTCACCTTTAAGTTTATGAGGCCACAGCCTTATAGAATATTGAATCTGTTCAAGGCTCTTTTCAAAAAGAGCTTTATCCTTAGCTTCTAATGATGCTCTAAGCTCAGGGCTAATAAGTTCAGCCCTTCCCGGATCCATGCCATCAAAGGCATCCACCTTGACTACATGAAAATCAGAATGAGCACACAAAAACTTAAGGATGCTCTCTTCATTTTCATCAGCAGCAAAGGTGCAAGTTGAATACACAAGTCTTCCTCCTGGAAGAAGCATCTTGGATGCATTGTCTAATATTTCTTCCTGTCTTAAGGCACAGGTCTTAACGTTCTCCATGCTCCATTCATCAGCTGCATTGTCATTTTTTCTAAACATTCCTTCACCGGAGCATGGTGCATCTACTAATATCTTGTCAAAATAGCCTTCAAATACTGAGGCAAGCTTTGCTGAATCCTCATTTGTCACAAGTGCATTACTGATTCCCATTCTCTCCACGTTTAGAGAAAGAATTCGCGCCCTGTCCCTATTTATCTCATTGGTTATAAGAATGCCCTGCCCCTTCATCTTAGAAGCGATCTGAGTTGTCTTACCTCCAGGAGCTGCACACAGATCAAGGACCTTATCTCCAGGCTTTGGATCAAGAAAGCACACCGGCGACATAGCGCTTGGCTCCTGAATGTAATAAAGCCCCGCCTCATGATAGGGGTGCTTTCCTGGAGTTACCATATTTGCTGGATCTTCATTATAATAAAAAGCTGTTTTCTCCCATGGAACATTATTTCCAAGGTAAGAAAGCATCTCTTTTGCGCTTAAAACATCGCTTTTTAATTCATTTATCCTAAGAGCCTGATATCTTTCATCAGTATCAAAAGATGAGATAAATTCCTCATACTCTTTTTCTGAAAGGTACGCCCTCATGCGTTCTTTAAACTTTTCAGGTAACAATATCTTATCCTCCAATAGTCTATGGTTATACTATCAGTTTTTATCAAAAATCACAAATAATGAGGCTAAGTTACCATTCACAGTTTTTTGAGAAGCCGCAAACTATTCCCTGGGGCCGTGCCCTGCCACTTCCCAGTAAACTGCGGTGGGGCCGCCAGCCTGAAGTTTGTTTTTGTGAATCTCTAAGGATTTTTCTATGTTCATGAGCGTTATATTTCTTGCTATAAATTCTGTTTTGAAACACTGTCTGAGTCTTTGATGCCATTTTTGCTGTAAAGTTTTGTTTTGCCCTAATCAAAAAAACGATACTTTTCTATATGCTCATGCAGCTTTTGTTTTAATACGCACGCTCTTGCTAAGCGCAAACCGCATGCGTTTCAAAAGCTGCTTATGAGCATAAGAAAATGGCGTTTTTTTGAAATCGTTCAAACCCAAAACTTTACATGCAAAAATGGCAATCAAAGGCGAGTTTGTTTCAAAGAATTTAAAGTAAGAAATATAATGCCATGAACATAAAAATCCGAAGGATGAACAAAAATAAACTTCAGGCTGGCGGCCCCACCGCAGTTTACTGGGAAGTGGCAGGGCACGGCCCCAGGGAAACAGTTTGCGGCTCCCAAAACTGTGAATGGTAACGCTGATAAATAAAAAGAACTGGTGCAAAGCACCAGTTCTTTTATGTTAAACGTACCTGTTTAAGTTTGATATTACTCTTTTTCTTCCTTCTTTTTTCTGCCAACTAATGTCATGCATGAAGCAAGACCAGCAGCAATAAGGATAACGATAAATCTACCTGTATTATTTGTAGCATCTTCAGTTCTAGCACGTCTAGCACCAAGTACTGCCTGACCATTTGCAGCAGGATCTCTTCTAGCACCAAGTACTGCACCTGCAGGAGCTGCAGCTGGAGCAGCTGTTGTTACTGTGCCACCCTCTGCAGGAGGATTGTCCTCTCCGCCAACAGTGTAGATCTCAAGAGTACCAAATACTGTAGTAATGTTGTAGTTATCTGCCTTAGTGTTTTCCTGAAGTGTATATGTGAATGTGTTAGGAGTGCTTCCTTCACTGGAGATTGAACCAGTTACATTGTAAATTGCACCTTCCTGACCAGCTTCACCATTTGCAAATCCATCACCAGATACTGTAACAGTACTATTTGTAAGAGGTGATCCGTCCTGCTCTTTTCTGCCAGAACCAGAAGTAAGAATTACATTTCTCTTTTCTACTACAAGGTTACCGATCACTACTTCAGATGACTCAGGTTTTTCTTCTGCTTCATTTTCATTAGTTACTGTTGTGATGTTGTTCTCAACTTCGATTCTAACCTGCTTGCTAAGGTTAATCTCTTTACCATCGATAACAGCATCAACAGTCATATTATCTGAATTAAGAACAACAGGATATTTACCTACGTCAGTTCCTTCTCCGCCTGATACATAGAGGTTATCTACAGTAACTTCTACGCCATTTATCTTAACTGTTTCAGCATCTACCTTTGTTCCTTCAGGAGTTTCAGGTTCACTCTCCTCTGCATGAACTACAAGAGTACCAATGCTAGTTACATTTGATAAAAGTGAGTTAAGTCTATTTACAAGATCCTCAAGACCTGATGAACTCTCAGCATCAACATATACATGAACTGTAAGGTCAGCATGCTGCGAACTTCCGTTATAAGGAAGTACTGTGTCGCCACCATTTCCTTCAGCACCAAGGCGAACCTTGATAACAAATTTCTCTTCTCTATCTGTAACTACAAGATCACCAAACTCAGTTGCAATAGTGTAGTTCTCAGCCTTTGTTTCTTTTAAAAGACCTGATGCAAGGACATAAGTAAATTCGTTCTCCTCTTCACCTGTACCACCAACTTCTACTCTGCTTCCAGTAAATTCTGTCTTAGAAGCATCGATTCCTTCGCCAGAAACAAATCCTTCACCTGTTTCAGCGTTAAATGCTGTTGCTGTAATTTCTTTTGCATCTGTCTCGCCAGCCTCAACTCTCTCATCAGCTGTAAGAGCCTTGAGATCAAATTCCTTAGTAAGAGTCTTAGATGTAAGTGTTACTGTTCTAGGCTTGATCTTAAGAGATCCGTTTACAACAGTTACTTTTGTTGCTGCATCGCCGCCTGTTACAACCTTGCCATCCTTAACTGTTAATGAATATTCCTTACCAGTTTCAGTATTCTTGATCTTAAGAGCTGTTATCTCATTGTTACCAGGCTTGTTGTCACTTACGTTTGTTACTTTATTAGATGCAAGTGTAACATCAGTTACCTCAATGTTTTTAGATGAACTTGTGTAAGTGAACTTCTCTTCCTTGTCATACTCATGAGCTGTTCCATCATAGAACCATTCCTCGTCTAATGATGTAACAACTACGTCAGTACTAAAGTCATCACGCAAGTAGTAGATATTAAGAACTAACTGCTCACCATCTTCGCTTACTGTTCCTGACCAGTTACCAGCAACTTCTTCTGGAGCAACTGTATAAGTAACACCCTGCTCATCAACGATGTTTCTATCAAACATCATCTTAACGCCGCCTATTGCAGGGATAAGATAGCTTGAGATCTTTGAAGGCTTACTATTTTTATATACTTCTGGAGTAACACTCTTTGTTTCGCCATCCTTCAGCTTGATCGTGAATTCTTTCTGCATGATATAGTTAAGTGCTCCATCTGTGTAGAAAGAACCATCCTCACCCTGAACAATGAAATTAGCCTTAAATGTTACTTCATTATCCCACTGAGCATAAAGAACAATCTTATCATTTACTTTGATTGTCTTGTTATTATATGTTGTTCCATACCACTTTCCTGATCCATCAGCCTTTGTATTCCAGCCAACGAAGTTAGAATTTGAATTGGTAAACATATTGGCAAGTACGTCTGTTGTTGTTCCAAATCTAACCTTATTACCAGCAACTTCTGTCTTACCATCTAAAGTTTTTCCGCCGTTATTTGCATTGTATGTAACGTTAGCTGCTACATATCCATCAATATGTCTAGAACCACCTGACTGTCTCTTATATACGTACCAAACCACATCGCTTTCTGAGAAGTTAGAACCAAATGTGCTGCTTACATAAGCGTTGATCTTGTCCTTAACACCAGTATCATATGCCCAACCTGTGTACTCCTGGTTGATACCATTTTCCCAATTATAGATAGAAACATAACCATTTGAACCTGTATATGTAGGTGTCAAAAGATCAAAGTTCTTGGCTGAACCTTTCCAATCATATTTACCACTTTCTGGATAATAGTACTTTGATTCCTGTGGTCCAGCATTTGGTACACCTGCATAAGAATCCTTAATGATAAAGAATGCAAGGCTCTCTCTCTCTGACTTAGTAAACTTAGCATAAAGAGTCATATTAGCTGAAATAGCCTCAAGTCCATTAAACTTCTGAGTGCAAGCTTCATCTGTATAAATATCTTCAAGCTTATAGCCGTTTGCATAAGCTGATACAACATCAGATGCATCCTTGTAGGTTAAAGGCGTTCCTGAAAGATATGAAGTGCTTTCTCCAAGATCCTTAGTTTCAATATGTTTTTCACCTACATAATAAAGACCCTTAAATGATACATCATTAGTAGTAAATCTAAGATCAAGATGGTACTTGAAGCTTCCACCATCTGGGTGGCTTATAGAAGGACTATATGTGTAATCAAAAAGTGCTGTGAACTTAGAATTTGAATCTTTACCTATATCTCTCTGCACATATTTAAGATTTTCAGCAACTGTATTATTTGCGTTACCAACGCCACCATCTTTAAGGCAGCTCTTATCGATAGCCTTAACAGCATCTAATACTGCATTAAGGTCCTCCTCTGAAGTGATGTATGGAGATGTCTTTCCTTCAAAAAATGAAGCAGGAAGTTTGATAACACCTACTGGGTAATAGGAATCCCACTGAACATACTCAAGTCCAAGAATTGACTTGAACTGAGGATTTACAACAGATTTTCCAGATCCATCTGTGGCATATACTGGAATATAAACATCTTCTTCTCCCCAAACTGCATAGAGCTCTTTTCTTCCATTCTTTTCAACTACAATTGGATCTCCAGCCTTATACTGAGGAACCTTAGCATCTGCACTTTCAGACCAACCAAGGAATGTATGTCCCTCAAATGTTCCAAGGCCTGTATCCTTAATATCTTTTACAGTAAATGTAAATGATGTTGCATGTTCTCCTTCCTGCTTGTCAGCTACAGGTAATGTTGTAGAACCATCATTCTTGTTATAGATAAGATTTCCAACTACTTTAAACTCTTCTGTAAAGCTATAGTAATAGTCAAATCCAAAATAATCCTGAATATATCTGTGAGCATAGTAGCAGCTCTCGAAAGCCTTGGCATTTTCAAATGAAGTAGGCTCATAACGATATGTCTGTCCCTTATACTCAACTTCAAATACGATTGTATCTGTTGATTTAACTGATTCTGGAGCACCATTTACGCCAAGGTCAAGTCTGTACTCGTATGTTCCAAGTTCTGCATCATAACCATTGTAAGGACCTGTTATGCCCATGCTATACTTATGACCATTGACATAAGCATAGATTTTAGTAGATGAATCATTCTTGTAAAGTTTGAACTCTTCATCTGTAAAGCCAAGATCAAGATGCTCATATGTTTTATAAACAGCTTCTTTATAAACAAAAGTGACTTTACTATCAGATTTTATCTCACCAATCTTTTTATCAAATCCAAATTTCTCAACATAGGCATATACTTTTCCATCATCTACTTTGAAACGATCAAATTCTTCATCTCCAAGTTTTGCCATAGAAAAATCATAGCAAGAAATTGTAGGTGCCACTTCGCTGGTAGATATTTCATACAGATCAAGCAGACCAAGTGAAACTGTATGAGATACATCTTTACCAATGCTTTCTCCCTTTTCATTTACCATTGAAATAGTAATTGTATTTTTCTTATCCTTGCCGACCAGATGATATTCAATAAGTGTAAGTGTATAAATTGAGAAATGCTCAGCATCGAAACTGATCTCAGTCTCTGTAGAATTTTTGCTTCCTTCAGCAACCTTTTCTACATTCTGAACTTCTCCATCATTTTCTTTTACATGGTAAACCTCAAGGGAAAGATTCTTGTCACTAGCCTCATGAACCTGTTCGAATGTGACTCTTACATTTCCTTCTTCTGGCTGTACATTTTTGCCCTCGCTCTCAGAATAAATGTTGATATCATATGAATATGTCTTTTCAACATTTACATCAGAACCTGTCTCAGCATCAATTGCATCTTCGATCTTTTCTTCTAAAGATGTCTCGACCTTCTCAACACGAAGCTCTGCATCTGCAGGAAGAACACCCTTCTTTGCATAAAGAGAGATCTTGATTCCGTCGATCACTTTATCCTGATCAAATTCAAGCTCTTCTACGCTACTTGCAAGTGTAGCAGCATCTTCTGAAGCTTCAGTGCTTGCTACTGCACTAGCATCCTCACTTGAAGCCTCTGAACTTGCATCTACTGAAGCATCTACTGAAGTTTCTTCTGTGGATACCTCAGTGCTTTCTTCATTAGAAGTATTCTCTTCTGATGCGATTATATTAGTAGCTTCCACGCCACTTTCATCAGAAGGTTCTGTAACAACGCCTTCATTTGCATTGTCTACAGCATCGCTTTTCTCATTTACTTCTGAAAAGCTTTCAAATATATTTCCATCTTCAGTGTTATCAGTAGTTTCATTCATTTCTTCTACTGATCCAACCGCATATACCCTAGTGCTTGCAAGATCACTACTAAAAGTAGTAAGTATAAGCGCTAAAGCAAGTAAGAATGATAAAAACCTTTTAATTCCTTTGCACATTTCTATGCCTCCCTTTAATCTCATAAAAAATCCTTTTAAATTGTACTAAGAAGGCAATCATACAAATCATCATATTTTTATTTTTTTTGTAAAATTGTGATTATTTTCTAGAAATTAATGAAAAAAGCCACCTAGCAAAGCTAAGTGGCTAAATAATCTTTCATTAATATATATATTCAATTATCTTTATTCTCTTTCACATACTTCTTGATACCCTTAAAGGTCTCAGGACTTATGATGTGTTCAATTCTGCAGGCATCAGTTTCTGCGATAGTCTCATTTACTCCGGCAGTCATCATAAGGAACTTAGTAAGATTAGTATGCTTCTCATATACATGTTTAGCAGTTTTTAGTCCTTCTTCTGTAAGAATCAGCTCGCCATCATCTTCTACAGTGATAAGGCCGTTATCTTTAAGTATTCCTACAGCTCTTGATACTGAAGGACGTGAAAAATTAAGTTCATTAGCTACATCTATAGAGCGAACTGAACCATTGCGCTTCTTTAACAGATATATAGTTTCGATATAATCTTCACCAGATTCGTGCATAGTACTAACCCCTTTTCATCATTATATTTTTTATTATATTGCACGCAATCATTTTTTACAAGTAATTCTACTTGAGAAAAATATTTAAAAAGAAAAAAGCTGTCCATAAGGACAGCTTTTTAATTATTTAGCATATTCAGTTGCTCTGCTCTCTCTAATAATGTTTACCTTGATCTGACCAGGATATTCCATCTCATCCTCGATCTTCTTGGCAATATCACGAGCCATAAGCACCATATCTGCATCTGAAACCTGCTCAGGAACTACCATTACTCTGACTTCACGGCCAGCCTGAATAGCAAATGAGTGATCAACACCCTTAAAGCTATTAGTAATATCCTCGAGTTCTTTTAATCTAGATGTGTAAGTTTCAAGAGTCTCTCTACGAGCTCCAGGTCTTGCAGAAGAAATAGTGTCTGCAGCCTGAACAAGAACTGCTATAAGTGACTGAGGTTCAACATCTCCGTGATGTGCCTCAACCGCATTGATTACAATCTGAGATTCCTTGTACTTCTTACAGATATCAACACCGAGCTGGATATGTGAACCTTCAAGTTCATGGTCAACAGCTTTACCAATATCATGTAAAAGTCCGGCTCTTTTTGCTACTCTAACATCGAGTCCAAGCTCTGATGCAAGAAGTCCACAAAGCTGAGCTACCTCTACAGAATGCTTAAGACAATTCTGTCCATAACTTGTTCTGAACTTCATACGTCCTAAAATCTTGATAACTTCAGGATGAAGTCCGTGAACACCTGCCTCTATCGCAGCATTTTCACCTTCTTCTTTGATCTTAGCAGCAACTTCTTTCTGAGCCTTCTCTACCATCTCTTCTATTCTAGCTGGATGGATACGACCGTCTACGATAAGTTTCTCAAGTGCTATACGAGCAACTTCTCTACGTATAGGATCAAAGCCAGAAATAACTACCGCCTCTGGTGTATCATCAATAATAAGATCTACACCAGTCATTGTCTCAAGAGTTCTGATATTTCTACCCTCTCTACCAATGATACGACCTTTCATTTCGTCATTTGGAAGCTGCACTACAGAAATTGTAGTTTCTGATACGTGATCAGCTGAGCAACGCTGGATCGCATTAACAACGATCTCCTTTGCTCTCTTATCAGCTTCTTCCTTTGCCTCAGCTTCCATGTTTTTGATCATGACAGCTGATTCATGCTTTACATCATCTTCGACTATCTTTAAAAGATACTCTTTTGCCTGCTCGGAGGTTAAGCCAGAGATTTTTTCTAGTTCCTGTATTCTCTGTTCATTAAGCTTAGCAACCTCTTCGCTCTTTTTGCTGAGTGCCTCTTCACGGGCATTTAAACTCTGCTCTTTTCTCTCGATCGCTTCGGATCTCTTTTCGACATTTTCCTCTTTCTGCTGAACTCGACGTTCGCTACGCTGAACCTCGTTTCTACGATCCTTAACTTCCTTCTCAAGCTCGTTACGTGTCTTAAGTGCCTCTTCTTTGGCTTCTAGAAGTTTCTCACGCTTTGTTTCTTCAGCATTTTTGAGTGCTTCGTCAATAATTTTTCTTGCCCTTTCTTCAGCACTTCCAATCTTACTATCAGATACCTTCTTGTGATGTAACGTAGAAAGCATCCACGCTGCAATAAAAGCGACAAGAGCTGCTACTACTGCAATAATGACATAGTTCATTACAGGAGCACCTCCTTATTCAATTTTCATTGTACAATATTTTGTATAGCAGGTCCCCTCAGAGCCCACTTATATACAATTTTACAACACTTAAATTTTACCTTTAATAAAGTACAGTGTCAAGATATGTACATACAATAGACCAAGAAAAAATGCCTTAGTTCAGACTTTTAGTAAGAAAAATTAATTACGCTTTTAATTTTTTCTAAGGAAAAACCTCTTCTTAAAATAAACGCAATTATCTTTTGTTGTTCTTTATATTCCAAATCTTTTGAATAGTGCTTTTTTTGAAGAAGTGCCTCTATCTGAGATGCTTCTGGGTCCAAATCTTCATCCTCGTAGAGTTCTTCCAAGATTGGAATAAGTATATCTTTCTTTATTCCCTTGTTACTTAGGTCTTGTACTATCCTATTTTTGCTCTTAGTAGGCATATGATAAGTAATATAGTCTCGGGCATATCTTTCATCATCAAGGTAATGATAAGATTTTACATATTCAATTGCTGCATCTATAGCTTCTTGCGGATATAAGCCTTCAGATAACTTTTCTCTTAATTTAGCTTCTGTATAGTCCCTTTTTTGAAGAAGGTTCATAGCACGCTTTGTCGCTCTTTTTGGAAGAAGAAGAGAAATAATGGTCTCATATGTCTCATCTGATATTTCAGCCTCTAATTTGATGCCATATTCACGAAATTCGCCCTTATACATTACAAAGGCAAACTCTCCATCTATAAACACCTTACTTCTTTTTTTATCAAGCTCCAGGATATCACTAACGATCATCTACTTACTCCTCTTATGAAAATCGGTGACCCGAAGGTCACCGATACAGGTCATTATTTTGATGATTTTGTTTTCTTAGGTGCTGGAGCTTCCTCTTCTGCCTTAGGAGCTGTTACAGCGCCATTTACTGGAAGTCCATAGTGAGCTCTCACCTTAGCATCGATCTCAGCACGAATCTCTGGATTATTCTCAAGATAGAGCTTGGCATTCTCACGACCCTGACCAATCTTCTCACCTTCGTACTGATACCAGGCACCACTCTTATTAACGATATCCACACCAGCTGCAAGATCAAGGATGTCTCCTGTAGCTGAGATTCCCTTACCAAACATGATATCAAACTCTGCTTCCTTGAAAGGAGGAGCAATCTTGTTCTTAACCACCTTAACTCTTGTTCTGTTACCGATATTCTCACCGTTCTGCTTGATAGCCTCGATACGACGAACATCCATACGAACTGATGAATAGAATTTAAGAGCACGTCCACCAGTTGTTGTCTCAGGATTACCAAACATAACACCAACCTTCTCTCTAAGCTGGTTGATGAATACTACTGTACAATTTGACTTACTGATAACAGCTGTAAGCTTACGAAGAGCCTGTGACATAAGTCTTGCCTGAAGACCTACGTGAGAATCTCCCATATCGCCATCGATCTCAGCCTTAGGAACAAGAGCTGCAACAGAGTCTACAACTACAATATCAATAGCGCCTGAGCGAACCATTGTCTCTGTGATCTCAAGAGCCTGCTCACCACTATCTGGCTGTGAGATATAGAGGTTGTCTACATCTACACCAATATTCTTGGCATATACAGGATCAAGAGCATGCTCAGCATCGATAAATCCTGCAATTCCGCCTCTCTTCTGAACCTCTGCGATCATATGAAGTGTAACTGTTGTCTTACCACTGGACTCAGGTCCATAGATCTCTATAATTCTACCCTTTGGAATACCACCAAGACCAAGCGCGATATCAAGGCTTAATGATCCTGTAGGGATAGTCTCAATATTCATAGTATCAGATGAATCACCAAGCTTCATTACAGCTCCCTTACCGAACTGCTTCTCAATCTGTCCGAGAGCTGCCTCTAATGCTTTTTGTTTTTCTTCTCTTTCCATACTAATCTCCTTCTCAAAAGAACATTCGTTCTATCCATGAATTTATAGTAAAACAAACGTTCGATTATGTCAATAAATATTTTTTGATTTTTTACTTTTGAAATCTTCAGCAGAATCACTGTAAGAATCAAAGAATCCCCGTAGAACACACACAAGTCATTACTCAGAAAGAGCAATGACTTGTTTAATTTATCATAAATATTTTTTTATGTCAAAAATAAGCTTCCCCCTAGACTAATCCATTATTAGTTGGTTGCACTCATATCATACTGTCTGCAAAGTGCACTATATTCCTGATTGATAAGCTGAACCATATCATGGTCTCCACTTATGTTATCAGGATGGAACATCTTCATAAGATCCTTGTATCTCTTCTTGAGTGTAAGTGGTGTATTGGCACCTCTAAAGAGCAGATCAAGGGCGTCATACTCATTTTCTCTCTGATAGACTTTCTCACGTTCAAGTCTGCAATATTCTGTCTCAAGTCTCCTTCTGTCATTGTTAAGCTCATCAAAGCCATTATTGAGTATTTTGAGCCTCTGCTCAAACAAAGCTTTGTCATTATTTAATTTTTTTTGTGCATTTTCAAGCTTTCTTTCAGCCGCATCCATCTTTTCCTTAAAAGCTATCTCATCAGCTTCTAACTTAGCATAACGTTCTGAAAGAGCACTTTCATGATTCTCTAAGCGAACACTTTCCTTAAAAAGCCATACTCTTAACTCGGCAAGCTCATCTTTACTGCCGTTTAAGATAATTTCTTCAAGATTTCTTCTCTCGTCCATAAAGGTACCCCTGCCTTTCTGGATTACTTTTCCTCATTCTCCGGAAAAGCAATATCTACTGCTGATTTGTCATCCATGATTTCTTCTTTTTTTGAAAAACGATCCACAATATCAGGTACGAGATCTAAAACCTTTGTTACTGCATCCTGGTTTTTGATATTAACTAGCTTGGTAGATCCGTTCTTTATAACAAGGACTGCGCTGGGAGACATCTTTGCACCAAATCCGCCTGCGCCGCCATCCTTTTTATCTGCATTTGTTGAACCTGCTCCTACACCAAAAGAAACATCTACAAGAGGAAGAATGATAGTATCTCCTACCTGAGTTGCCTCTCCAACTACTGTCTTTGTTGCAAGTATAGAATTCATTCCCTTTAAAAGGGATTCAACAACACCACTAAAATTTGATTCTGCCATATTAACCTCCAGCTTATCAGGATTTCATGATCTTCTTGAATCTCCTGATCACTTTTTTCACATCTTTATTAAAATAGCAAACAGCTACACAATACACTACTGTAAAGCATGTTATATGGCCCTTTAGATGAGCCTTAAGTCCAATAACACTCTCTTCAAAAACAGGGTCCATATAAACCTTACCTGCAAGCACTGGATAAAGTGCTCCATAGGCTGCCATAACCTCTGCTGTCTGAGCAGGATCCCCTGTTCCAAGTGTGATCCTTATATCTGTTTTGTCAGGTAGGATCATCTTGACAAGCTTTATGATCTTGCTTTTTACAAGGGCATATGCTCTTTTAAATATATCATTTTCAAGCGTGGTTTTGATCATATCTATCTTACCACAAACTCTAGATATTGTATATTGTATTTTCGAAAACACATTTTGTGGCGTTTCGATAAGTTTTTTCACAAAATCTATGATCTTCCAGATGACATCCAGAAAGCTTTTGGAATCATCCCCATCCACATCGTCAGATGTGGTCTCTTCCTTTACTTCATGAGCCTCGTCTGGCTGCTCTGATTCAGTGCTTTCAGATACCTCTATATCTTGTTCCTGTAAAGCTTCCTCATTTTGAGGTTCTTCATGCTCCTCTTCTTTGGGCTTGTCCTCCATATTACTCATTTCGATAACACCCTCAGAAGGTTTGTCCTCAATATCTTTATCGGCCTTTTCAGAGGTCTTTTTTACTTTTCCTGGGAACACTTGGATCCCCAAAATTTTCACTTCAAACTCTTTTTGCTTGGGATACGTGATCCCGGCATTTATATAATGCAAAAGCCAGGTAAATCTGGCGTTTAGGAACATCTTTTCCATGTCAAAGCCGCTTTGCAGCTCGGTTCGAGGTATATCAATATCCAGTTTGTATCTAAGTGGTACAAATAAAACCAATAGGATAATGGCAATAAGCAGTGCTAATATCACAAGTAATACTATGCCAATTATCTTTAATACTGTCAGAATTCCCGCCAACATATGTTACTCCGTTATTCTCTGTCAAGATACGCCAGTAGCCTGCCTTCATATCCATTCTGAATTGCCTCATCAGATATCTTTACTACAAGTTCTAGCGCTTCATCATAGCTTTTGGCAACGCCATATATCATGACCGGATGCTCAAGATAATAAGACTGTTTTAAAAAGGCACAGTGAATGATATCAAGCTGGTCTCTGTCATTCATAGATCTTGTGATGCAGAAGATATTAAACTGTCCTCTTCCGTGTACAAGCCGCCATTTTATAAGAGAATGTTTTTTTAATGAACTTCCCCAGTAAAGATTTTTGTAAAAAATACAAAATCCTCTTTTTTTCATAAAAATATATGTCTCCCATGTGCAGAAAATCTATTCAAAACAAGGATTTTATATTAGAATAAATCCATGATAAGTATATCACATGACGGAATGATATGGAGAACTAAATGAAAGCAGTCGCTAGAATGGAATTAAAGCCCGGTATGATCACCGCGGAAGATATTCTTAATTACAAAAATGAGATCATTGTTTCTGCCAATACTAAAATAACAGAAAACATCATCAAAAAACTTGCCAGACATTCTATAATGGTAGTTCAGATCAAGGAAGAATCAGATTTTATCACTACTCACTTTGAGAAAGTCAGACAGAGTGAAGGTTTCAAGAAATTTGAGTCCACCTATAATATTTATTTCCCTGTATTCAAAAATCTTACGCTTACATCTGTAAACAACAGACAGCCTATCAACATGGGTCAGCTGATGGAGGTTTACAGAAATATCATAGTATGCGCCAAAAGTGGTGAGCTCCTTTTGGATTACCTTTACAACATGCTTCCAAGTGAAGATGATCTTATCTATGCTCACTGCCTGAACTCAGCACTTATTGCCAGCGTGTTTGGAACATGGCTTGGTCTTTCAAATAAAGATATAGACCTTCTCATATACTGCGCTTTTGTTTACGATATTGGTAAGCTCAGTATTCCATATTCTATTTTGTGGAAGCCAGAAAAGCTCACCTCTGAAGAATATAGACTTGTTATGCAGCACACTACTATAGGACACGATTTCCTTGCTTCATTAGGAGGATTTGATGAGCATGTATTAAATGCCACGCTTCAACACCACGAAAGATGTGATGGCACTGGTTACCCAAAAGCTCTTAAGGATCAAGAAATAGACAGATTTGCTAAATATATAGCTATCATTGACACCTACGAAGCTATGACTTCACCAAGAGCCTACAGACAAAAGCTTCACCCATTCCAAATCATAGCCAACTATGAAAATGAAGGTCTGACCAAATATGACTATGCATCCATTAAATCAATACTGTCTCACCTTGCTAACTCACAGCTTGGCTTTAATGTCCAGCTAAATAACGGCAAGATCGGTGAGATCATATTAATAAATGAGAGAGCGCTCTCACGCCCTCTCATTAAAATGAACGATGATTCACTTATAGATCTTTCTACCAGAAATGATCTGTTTATCATATCAGTATTCTGATCATTCTACTCCAAAGTATGCATCGAATATTCTCTTTGCAATTGGAACTGCGTAGCTTCCGCCACTTCCTGCGTTCTCTACTATGATAGTGACACATATCTCAGGATCATCAGCTGGAGCATACCCCGTAAACCATGCATGTGAATCTGAATAAGAATTAAACTCTGCTGAACCGGTCTTTCCTGCTGCTGTGTAGGAAAGGCCTTTTAATTTACTTGCCGTTCCCTTAAGAACCACCTGTTCCATCATATCTCTAAGTATCCCAGCTTCTTCACTAGAAATTAGTCTCTTTACCTTTTCTTCCTGGAACGTATCTACTACTTTTCCATTGGCACATTTAACCTCAGAAATAAGATAAGGTTTCATGAGCACGCCATCATTAGCAATGGCTGATGTGATCATATTGATATGAAGTGGTGAAACTGCTGTTGTTCCTTGTCCAATAGATAGCTGCATCACATCTGCTGTTGACATGCCTGCAGTATATTCAGCACTACTCTTTGAATATCTAAAGTCAACAGGAAGGTCCTGCCCAAACATGAGCTTATCCAGGGTATCATTAAAGGTCTTTTGATTAACAGAAAGACCTATATTGGCGTAGGAAGAGTTACAGGATTCAGCAAAAGAGCCATAAAAATCCAGGTTTCCATGATTCTCTCCGTGATAACATGAAATCACGTCGCTCCCTTTAGCAAATTTACCATTACAGCTAAATCTATACTGGGTATAATCTGTAGGATGCTCCGTAAGATACGCTATTGAAGTTACTATCTTAAAAGTAGATCCAGGTGGATAAAGCCCCTGAGTTGCTCTATTTAGGAGCTTTGCGTCTCCTGATGTATCTTTTAACATGTTATCCCACTCTGTCGCTACTGTATTAGGATCAAAGTCTGGCTTGGAAACCATAGCAAGGATCTCACCTGTTTTAGGATTAGTTACAATGATAGCGCCTTTTCTGGAAGCCAGTGCATTGTAAGCAACTTCCTGAAGATGAGTATCAAGGGTTGTGATAACGTTGTCACCAGGGTACTTCTGACCTGCTTTATCAAGCGCTGCCTTCTCCGACAGTTCAATACTTGTGTTTATTAGGTAATAATTGGCAAACTCCTCTATTCCGGACTTTCCATTTGTTGAGTAACCTACTACATGAGCAAACTCTTTTTCATAGGGATATACTCTTTTTTCTTTGCCTTCAGCATCAAGCTCTGTAGTTGCCAGGACTTTGCCATCTCTAGATAGTATGTCGCCTCTTTTATTCTTGGCTGTCAGTATCTGCTGTCTTGTATTGTACTTGTTATTCATAAACTCCTGCTTGTTTGTATAGGAGTAATAACAGATATATCCAAGCATTAATGCAAACAAAAGACAATAAACGATCGATAATACTATGATCGGATATGATCTTATTCTTTTTTTCTTTTTAGTCTCGCTGCGAAGCTTTTCTTCTCTCATTATCTCTTTGCCTTTTAATACGTTCTATTGCTTCTTTCTTTTCATCGGTCCTGATCATACTGATTCCTTCAACTATCATGATCATTATGATAGTAACAAGGACAGAGGATCCACCGTAGCTAACAAAAGGAAGTGTGACACCTGTTAAAGGAATGAACTTAGCTCCACCTCCGATAGTTAAGAAAGTCTGGAAAATATAAGCCACTCCGATACCGCATACCACAAGCCTGTAGTATTTGTCACGAAGAAAATATCCTATCCTCATGATTTCAATAAAGGTGCTGACGCAGATAAGTGCCATCATCACGGCAAATATAACTCCAAGTTCCTCTGCTATAGCTGAAAAGATAAAGTCCTGCTCAACAAATGGTATCGAGGAAGGCGAGCCACCATATAGACCAACTCCGAACCATCCGCCGCTGCTTATACCGAACAAAGACTGTGATACCTGATAGCCTGAGCCTTCGATATCAGTGAAAGGATCCATCC
This sequence comes from Butyrivibrio hungatei, assembly GCF_001858005.1. NCBI lineage: Bacteria > Bacillati > Bacillota > Clostridia > Lachnospirales > Lachnospiraceae > Butyrivibrio > Butyrivibrio hungatei. The sequence continues at coordinate 1,781,816 of NZ_CP017831.1, forward strand.
ATGCCCGCACTCTCACCTGAACATGAGAAAAATGCTGATAAGCTACTGCACTTGCAAGAGTTGCAAAACCAAGCCCCATTGCAAGATAGCCTATATTCTCTGTTGAAATATAGATCATGGCAAGGTATATCACAAAGAAAATAAGCGCACTTCCAAGGTCTTTTGACAAGACCAGAATGATAACGTGCACAGCTGCCACAAATGAAGTAAGTAAGAGCTGCCATATATTTTCTGAGGAATAAAGCGCACCTGCCATAAAGAAAAGGAAAAGTATCTTAACTACTTCGGATGGTTGGAATGTAACACCGCCAACCGTGTATGAGATCTTAGAACCGTTTGTAACAGCTCCAAGCAAAAGAACCACTCCAATTGCTGTAACGCCAAGTGCCGCATATATCCATGTAAACTTCTTGAGAAAATCAAACTTAAAAATGATCTCTGGAACAAAAAAACCTATAACAAAGGATGCAACTATGATAAAGAACTGTCTCACCGCTCTGTCGTAGGAAAGCCTTGTTAAAATGATCATTCCTATCATAAGAAGCATGCAGCTATTGTTGATAATTAGCCTGTTGCCTTCGGGATAAATGATATAAAAAAGCATTATCACCGAAGCAAATATTATGATCTGAAAAGCGAAGAAAAAAAGATAGACTGCTTTACCAGTTCTAGCCATTATCTGCACAAAACATGCGATCTGAACCGCAAACATCAGTATGATCTGTCTGGCATACAGCCATTTTCTCTTTTCTTCATTCTTAAATCTAAACGCCATGAAGGCCTCTAATGAATATAGAAAAAGAAGTCCTGCAATGACGTATTTTGATATTTCAGTAATATAAACTTCCATCTATTTACTCTACTCCGCGCTTAAAATGTCCTGTCGTATATTCTGCATTTTCAAAAATGTCAGACACACTCTCACTCTTTAAGCTATCAAGATAATAGCTGATGATATCTGCACATTCTTTTTGACTCTCAACAGACATATCTATTCTGTAATGGTCAAAGCATCCCGCATCCTGTATGTTTGTAAGCTTCTTGTGAAGAGAAGTAGGATGTGCATTCCAGATTATATTATAACAATCAAGGCAATTAGTAGTGATCTTAAGCTCATTGTCCATTCTGTCATAAATTGAAAGTTTCTCAGAATGCAGTTTATTCTGAAAACCGCTACAGGTGCCAAGCGTCTTCTTAACACAGCCGGCACTTATCATCATAGGTGTGTATCCATAAATATTATAGGTTTCAGGAAGACCTGTCTTTTGTCGTACCTTTTTAGAAACCTCTTTAGCCTCGTGGAATGTAAGTTCATAAGGAATCGATGCCTCACAAGCCAGATCTTTAAGCATTTCAGCCGCCTGCCCATTCCAAATATAGATTCCATAATCAAGAATAACTTTGCCAGAAAACTTTCTGTCATGCAAAAGTCCAAGCTGTTCAAGGTTTCTGACTAGTACTCCATCAAATCCCTTATCTCCAAGTGAATCTAAGATACGCTCTATCTCAGAGACGCCATCATACTGCTCAGTTCTTGTCATATATGGAAGCGCCACCATAAGCTCTAGTCGGCCTCGACTTGAAGGAGTGTTATCAAGAGACTGATATAGATTACTGTCAACGTAGATCCTTGTAATATCGCTATACTCATCAGCTTTTTTAAGTGCCACTTCAAGCTGATCCTTTGTAGTCACAAGTATATGCACGTCTCCCTTTACATTCTCCGGAAGGCTTTCTTTTTCATTAGCCTGACTCTTACCATAGTCTTTTTTGACCGTTTCCACATGTTCATCTGTTAAAAGAGCTTTCTCCAGTTCTTCACACAAAGCTCTTCTGAGCTCATTTAACTCACTAACAGGCACAAATATTCCCGCACCATTTCCTTTATCATCAATAGATATAGAAATATTCTCAGCTTCAAAAGGAGTATTTCCAAGTCTTGAAAGCTGCTTGTATACGCTCTCTTTATCCATAGGCCGCTTCGATGCAGTCTGAACCTTACTACCTCTGATCTCCTTAACTATGTGCTCTGCTCCTTTAAAGGCAGACATAGTGATATATATATCCTCATCAAGTGAAAGCTTACAGTCAATATCACACTTGATCTTAAGCTCTCCCCCAAGAAATCTGTCTTTGATATCAGCAAGTACAGCATCAGATGTTCCGTTATAGGCTGGAGAAGCCAGTGTCACCATGTCTTTGCCGTTATGCTTGTGGTAATAGCCCTGACTTATCTCTGTTCTTAGATATAACGATCTTAAGATCTCCATATCTTCACGGGAAATCTCATGTTTTTTATCTGGTTCCTTATAATATAGGTCAATATACTTTCTATAAATATGAGTTACACCTGCGGCGTACTCAGGCTTTTTCATTCTGCCTTCGATCTTAAAAGAATCAATGCCTGCCTCAATAAGCTCTGGAATCAGATCCACTGTGCACATATCTTTAAGACTAAGTGGATACTGCTCTTTATTTTTACCAGTAAGATCTGAGCGATAAGGAAGTCTGCAAGGCTGAGCACATCTTCCTCTATTGCCACTTCTGGTGCCGACCATACTGCTAAATAAACACATTCCAGAATAGCAATAACACATTGCTCCATGAATAAAGGCTTCTACTTCTATGTCTGCTTTATGCTTTATGCTCTTCATCTCAGAAAGGCTAAGCTCTCTTGCAGGAACAACTCTCACGCAGCCAAGTTCCTTTAAAAGCTTTGCTCCATATACACCAGTAACAGTCTGCTGGGTACTGCCGTGAAGCTCTATTTCCGGAAACTCATCTCTTATGAGCTTCATAACTCCAAGATCCTGAACAATAACACCATCAAGCTTCTTTTCAGCAAATGGAAGCATGAAGTCGTATACTTCTCCATACTCTCTTTCCTTAACCAGAGTATTAACTGTCATGTAGATCTTTTTTCCATGTAAATGGGCATAAGAAATGGCATCCAGAACCTGCTCTTTGTCAAAATTGTCAGCATAGGCTCTGGCTCCAAATTTAGAACCGCCAAGATAAACGGCGTCAGCACCTGCATTAAATGCTCCCACCATTGTTTCATAGCCCCCAGCAGGGGCAAGTAATTCAACCATAATAATTCCTATCTATAAATCTCACTAATGAAAAAGGCTGTCAAAAGACAGCCCTCAAAGTCTCATTTCTTTGCACTCTTGACCTGTGTCTCAAGCTGAATGATCTTCTTAGATGAATCATCAAGCTTAGTCTGGAGTGACTTACTATTTTTCTCTGTGTTCTCAAGCTTCATCTGAGTTGCAATAAGCTCATGCTTGATATCGTACAATTCTTTTTCTTTTTCGGAAAGCTGCTCTTCCATAAGCTCGATCTGCTTCTTGGACTTAAAATAGTCATCAGCAATGTTAAGCTGTAAAAGAACATTCTGTGTATCAATAGGCTGTCTCTTAAAACCATCAATCTTGTTGTATTCGGATATCTTGTTGTTAATATATGAAGCAACCTTCTGAAGATACTCCTCGCTCTCATATCCGCTAAGAGTAAATACTTTTCCGCCTATAATTACTTCGGTATCTGTCTTAGATGCCATCTATCTTTCCCCCTCGTAATTGCATGGTAAAATTATAAATCACAGAGACTTTACTTTTCAAGTCCTAAATGTGTAAGTGCAAGATCCGTGACTACACGGCCTCTTGGCGTTCTATTGATAAGTCCATTCTTGATAAGATAAGGCTCATAGACATCTTCTATAGTGCCTGCATCTTCGCCTATCGCAGCTGCCAAAGTATCAAGTCCTACAGGGCCGCCGCCAAACTTATCGATCATTGTCATCAAAAGGTTTCTATCTGTATGATCAAGTCCCATCTTGTCAACGTCCATAAGATCAAGAGCCACATTAGCAACCTTCTCAGTAATAACGCCGTCATATTTAACCTGAGCAAAATCCCTTACTCTCTTAAGGATCCTGTTAGCAAGTCGCGGCGTTCCTCTACTGCGTCTTGCCATCTCTTTTGCTCCATTGGCATCAACCTCAACTCCTAGAATCCCTGCAGACTGCATGATGATCGTACAAAGTTCATCGATATCATAGAATTCCATCCTGTGGATCATTCCAAATCTGTCACGAAGTGGTGCTGATAGCATACCTGCCCTAGTAGTAGCACCTATTAGTGTGAAGTGTGGAAGGTCAAGCCTTATAGATCTCGCGGTAGGCCCCTTTCCGATCATGATATCAATGGCATAATCTTCCATTGCAGGATAAAGAACTTCTTCTACCTGCCTGTTAAGTCTGTGGATCTCGTCAACAAAAAGGATATCACCTTCCTGAAGATTATTAAGGATTGCAGCCATATCACCAGGTTTTTCAATTGCAGGGCCACTGGTGATCTTGATATTAACGCCCATCTCATTAGCTATAATACCTGCAAGAGTTGTCTTACCTAGTCCTGGAGGTCCATAAAACAGCAAATGGTCAAGACTTTCGCCTCTTCCCTTTGCAGCCTCAATATAGATCTTAAGACTTTCCTTAATTTTCTTTTGTCCTATGTAGCTATCAAGACTCTTTGGACGAAGGGAACCTTCTATCCTTGAATCTTCTATATTAGCTTCTGCATCAATTCCCCTTGATGTTACTATCTTTCTTTTTTCCATACTTATCAAAAACTCTCCAGTAGTAATTATCAGAACATTTCCTTAAGTGCCTTCTTAAGAAGTACTTCTGTATCAGATGCTGCATCAGGATCAGTTGAAAGAACTTTTCTAACTGCCTTAACTGCTTCTGATGAATTATAGCCAAGAGCCACAAGCGCTGCCACAGCTTCATCCTTAGAAAGAGCTGCCTCACCAGACAGATCTTCACTACCGGCAGATCTGTAAGAAAGCATATCATCTTCTGTAGCCTTTATCTTATCCCTAAGCTCAAGAGTTATCCTCTCAGCTGTCTTTTTTCCTATTCCAGGTGCCTTGGCAATAGAAGCGCTATCTCCTGCGATGATCGCAAATCTAAGATCATCAGGACTCATAACAGATAAAATAGAAAGGCCACCCTTAGGTCCAATCCCATTAACAGTAATGAGCATCTTAAATAAATTCAGCTCATCTCTAGATAAAAATCCAAATAATGTAAAAGCATCCTCTTTTACATTAGTATATGTATAAAGCTTAACAACTTCTCCGATACCAGGCATCCTATCCATAGTATTGCCGGAGATGTTCACATTATATCCAACGCCATTAACATCTATAACAGCATTACCCTCTTCAATATTTTCAAGGATTCCATTAACATATGCTATCAAGCCAAAATCTCCCCGCTTTCTCCTAAACTCCTTATATTCTACCACATTGAATGTATAAAAAAGAGGGCAAAAGAAAAATTCTTTTGCCCTCAAATACACTAAATTATTATTCTATAACGTGGATCCATCCCTCTGGAGCTGGAACTTTGCCCATCTGGATACCTGTAAGAGTATCGTAGAGTTTCTTGATAACTGGTCCCATCTCATCCATTCCGCTTGGGAAGCAGATTTCCTTGCCGTGGTCATTGATCTTACCAACAGGGCTTATAACTGCAGCTGTTCCACAAAGTCCCATCTCAGCAAAATTCTCTACCTCTGAAAGCTTAACAGGTCTCTCCTCAACATCAAGTCCAAGAATCTCTCTAGCTACATATACGATAGATCTTCTTGTGATTGATGGAAGTATTGAATCTGTGTGTGACTTAGGAACTACAAGTCCACCTTCCTTAGTAACGAAGATGATGTTAGCTCCACCGGTCTCCTCGATATATGTTCTTGACTCAGCATCAAGATAAACATTCTCAGCAAATCCTTCTTCATGAGCTGTAACGATAGCATGAAGGCTCATAGCATAGTTAAGACCAGCCTTGATGTTACCTGTTCCATGAGGTGCTGCTCTGTCAAAGTCACTTATCTTAACAACGATAGGCTTAGCACCGCCCTTGAAGTATGGTCCAACAGGTGTTACGAAAATTCTGAACTGATACTCATCAGCAGGTTTAACACCAATAACATTTCCTGTAGCGAACATAACAGGTCTGATGTAAAGAGTTGCTCCACTTCCGAAAGGTGGAACCCAATCTTTGTTGGCTGCTACAACTTCCTCTACAGCTTTGATAAATCTATCAGCCGGGAATGGAGGCATCTCAAGTCTCTTAGCAGAATCTTCCATTCTAGCTGCGTTCAGGTCAGGTCTGAAGGTTACGATCTTACCATCTTCTGTCTCATAAGCCTTAAGTCCTTCGAAGCATTCCTGTGCGTAATGAAGAACACCAGCATCCTCTGAAAGTGTGACCATGGAATTCTCTGTAATGACACCGTCATCCCACTTTCCATCTTTATAGTTAGATACAAATCTCTTATCAGCTACCATATAGCTGAATCCAATATTTGCCCAGTCTAAATTCTTCTTACTCATTTCTTCATCCCCTTCCAAACTTTAACACGCCAAAGCGATAATACATAACATTATAGACCTTTGTAATCAACCGTCAAGCGTTATCATTATCCTTTTTTTCAGATTTCTTGTCTTCTTTTCTTGATCTTTTTTCACCTAGTTTTTCTTTGATGCCTTCAAAATTAAAGATCTTATTGAAAGTATCTGCTTCTTTGCTGGCGTTGAACTTATTATTATTCTTGTCGCTAAGGGATTTCTTTTCTCCACCCTCGATATAGGCAAGATCATAGTAATCCTGTGTAGAGGTACTTAAGTTTTTCTTTTCAAGAAGCACATTGGTGATCTTGGCTATAAATGCATAGAATACTGCAAAGATAGGAACACCTATAAGCCATCCCACTATTCCCCAAAGCTTACCAAACAAGGTAATTGAGAAGATAACCCAAAAGCTTGAAAGACCTGTTGAGCTTCCAAGAATCCTTGGTCCTAAGATATTGCCATCAAACTGCTGAAGTATAATGACAAAGATAAGGAACACAAGTGCCTGGATAGGATCGATCAAGACAAGTAACAGTGCACCTGCTATTCCACCGATGTATGGACCAAAGAATGGAATAATATTGGTTACACCAACTATCACAGAAATAAGTACCGGATAGTCAATATGCAGCGCAAATGCACAACCTATATAACAGATAACACCGATGATAAGTGAATCTATAAGTTTACCACCAATAAAGCTCTCAAAGGTGTTGTTTGCAAATCGGAAGCCACCAATAAGCTCGTTTGCAAAATCCTCTCTGAATGTAGCATAAGCCATCTTTTTGCCGATAGTTGAAAAACGTTCCTTGGAATTAAGAACATAGATAGCAACAATAACTCCGACAACTATATCAAGAACACCTCCAATGATCGAAAGAAGACTCTTGGATGCAACCTTCACCATAGTATCAGCTGAAGGAAGCATAGGAAGGAGCTTCTTGGTCATGAATTCGCTTAAGTTCTCATAGTATTGATCCAGCTGTGAATCAATGATCTTTTGAAGATCAGGGTTGTTACTAAGGAACATATTTGAATACTCATCCATATTTCTGATATAGATAGGAAGATTTGTCGCAATCTCTTTTATACTGTCTATAAGCTGAGGAATGATGATCCTAAACAGTCCATAGATGATAAAGAGGAATATGATCATAGTCAAAAGAACTGCTATCTTTCTGATAGTTCCTCTTACCTTCTTGTCCTTTTTATCAAAAACAGATACTTCCTTGCCGCAAAGCTTAAACAATGGATACAGTATCTTTTCTTCAATACCCTCAAGTAAAGGAATGAGGATATAAGCAATAACGATGCCAATGATGATTCCTGACAGACCATTTATGATATCTGTAAGGCTTTTGGTCAGAGTCTTGCCATGAAATATGACCGAATATGCCAGCATAACTGCAACGCATAATACAAATATGGTAATGCCCCATGTTACTTGATTTTTTTCTGGTTTCATTTTCATAACACTTTTCTCCGAACAGTAAGTTTTTATTCGATCATTCCTTCAAGGATATATACAAGACTATCAAGATAATCTTCCTTCATATCTTCGATCCTGCCTGCGTCGCAAAGTGAAGCAAATTCAGGATCAAGAGGTATTCTTCCAAGAACACTAAGCCCCTTTGATGCTGCATAAGCTTCAAGGCCGCTCTCGCCAAAGATATTGAGCATCTCTCCGCAATGAGGGCACTTCATATAGCTCATGTTCTCAACAATTCCAAGTACTGGAATATTCATCATATTGGCCATATTAACAGCCTTTTCTACGATCATATTAACAAGTTCCTGAGGCGTTGATACAACAATGATCCCATCAACAGGAAGAGACTGAAAAACTGTGAGAGGCACATCTCCTGTTCCAGGAGGCATATCTACAAACATGAAGTCCACATCTCCCCAGTTAACATCTGACCAGAACTGCTTAACAATACCTGCTATTACAGGGCCTCTCCAGATAACAGGATCAGTCTCATGATCCATGAGCATATTAAGAGACATAACCTTTGTGCCATGCTCTGTTACTGCAGGAATAAGACCATTCTCATCAGCAACGTTTAATTTGCCGATTCCAAACATCTTAGGAATTGAAGGTCCTGTAATATCAGCATCCATGATTGCTGTCTTGTAGCCCTTCCTATTCATATAGGTAGCAGAAAGACCTGTAACAAGGCTCTTTCCTACGCCGCCCTTACCACTTACTATTCCAATAACTTTCTTAACGTGTGTATTTGCACCAGGAGCAACTTTAAAATTATCTTCCATCTGCTTCTTAAAATCTTCTGGTTTCTTGCCATGTCCGTTTGCCATTTCTTCCAAAAACTCCTATCTGTCTTTATCTTTTGTATGTATAATTTGCAATTTCTACATCCTCTTCATCACCGATATAATCTCTGATGATAAAGCGAGGTCTGTTCTTGGTCTCAAGGTAGATCTTGCCAATGTACTCACCAATTACACCAAGAGAGATCATAATAAGTCCGCCAATAGCCCATACAGAAAGAACTGTTGTAGTCCATCCAGGAATAGTATGACCTGTAAAATGTCTTACAAGTGAATAGATAAGTACGATGATGCTCACAAGAAAGATGCTTACGCCAAGACCTGTGATCATCTTGATGGGCTTGGTGCTAAGACTTGTAATACCTTCCATAGCAAAGCTGAGCATCTTGCGAAGAGGATACTTACTCTCTCCGGCAAATCTCTCTGCTCTTTCGTAGTAAACAACATCTGAGTTAAAGCCAACCATAGGCACGATTCCTCTAAGGAACAAGTTGACTTCACCAAATTCAGAAAGTGCCTGAAGCGCACGTCTGCTCATAAGTCTGTAATCAGCATGATTGTAGACCGTATTGGCTCCAAGACCGTTCATAAGCTTATAAAATGATTCTGCTGTGAATTTCTTAAAGAATGTGTCAGTAGCTCTTTTTGATCTGACACCATAGACAACATCAGCTCCATTAAGGTATTTTTCCACCATTTCATCAATTGCATTGATATCATCCTGAAGATCCGCATCAAGCGATATCGCTGCATCGCAAAGATCTTTTGCTGTCATAAGACCAGCTAAAAGAGCATTCTGATGTCCCATATTTTTAGATAAGTTTATCCCCTGGAACAACTCACTTTTTTCATGAAGTTCACTAATGATGCTCCAAGTCTTGTCTCTAGATCCATCATTTACAAATAAGATCCTACTATCTTCTGCAATCTTACCTGCAGCAACAAGGCTCTTTATCTTGGCTTCAAGCCTGCTTGCAGTTTCATGAAGTACTTCCTCTTCGTTATAACAAGGAATAACACAAAATAATCTGTTCATATCGTCCTCCGTATTCATACCCTTACAATAATAATATAAATCAGTATTTTTTTAAAGGCGACAGCCAAAAAACAGGGTGGCTTTTTCTGCCACCCTGAAAAGTTTATCTTACTTTTGATTTATGTAATTTATAAGTCCCTCTGAGTCGATTATCTTTTGCATAAATGGAGGGAATGCCTGGCCTTTATAAGACTTTCCTGTTGTCTCATCTGTAATGATGCCTGAATCAAAATCGATGTTCACAACATCTCCAGCCTTTATTGCCTCAGCGGCTTCTTCACATTCTATGATAGGAAGTCCAATGTTTATACTGTTTCTGTAAAAGATTCTTGCAAAACTCTTAGCTACAACGCAGCTGACGCCTGCGCACTTAATAGCAAGTGGAGCATGTTCTCTTGAAGATCCACAACCGAAGTTTTTGTCAGCAACTATGATATCTCCAGCCTTTACCTTAGAAGCAAAGTCTTTGTCAATATCTTCCATGCAGTGCCTTGCAAGTTCAGAACCATCTGTGGTATTCAGATATCTTGCCGGAATGATCACATCTGTATCAACGTTATCGCCATATTTAAAAACGGTACCTCTTGCTGCCTTCATCTTACCTTTCCTCCTCCATTAAAGTCCCAGCTCTGATGGCTGTGATATTTTGCCTGTTACTGCGCTTGCCGCTGCAACAGCAGGGGAAGCAAGATAAATCTCAGAATCGATAGCTCCCATTCTTCCTACAAAGTTTCTGTTTGTAGTAGATACACATCTCTCACCCGATGCAAGAACTCCCATATAACCGCCAAGACATGGTCCGCAGGTTGGAGTTGATACGATAGCTCCAGCCTCTACGAAGGTCTTTAACAGTCCCTCTTCCATTGCTGTAAGATATATCTTCTGTGTAGCAGGGATCACGATACACCTGATTCCCTCTGCTACATGACGACCTGAAAGCACTTCAGCTGCTATTCTAAGATCATCGATCCTTCCGTTTGTGCAGGATCCAATTACTACCTGATCTATCTTGATATCTTTTATATCATCAAAGGTATGAGTATTCTCTGGAAGATGTGGAAATGCAACTGTTGGTTTCAAGGTACTAAGATCAATTGTATACTCCTCATCGTACTCAGCATCCTCATCAGCTTCATATACTGTAATCTTCTTGTTTGGCGCATGTTCCTTAACATAAGCCATAGCAACGTCATCCACAGGGAAGATTCCGTTCTTGCCACCAGCCTCGATAGCCATGTTAGCAATCGTAAATCTGTCGTCCATAGAAAGATTCTTTATACCCTCTCCAACAAATTCCATTGACTTATAAAGAGCTCCATCAACACCGATCATACCAATGATATGGAGAATGACATCCTTACCACTTACCCATTTTGAAGGCTTGCCAACAATATTAAACTTAATGGCTGATGGAACCTTGAACCATGCCTTACCTGTAGCCATTCCTGCAGCCATATCAGTAGAACCGATACCTGTAGAAAATGCTCCTAAAGCGCCATAGGTACAGGTGTGTGAATCAGCACCGATTATAAGATCTCCTGGAACTGTAAGTCCCTGTTCAGGTAAAAGAGCATGTTCAATACCCATCTTACCTACTTCAAAATAGTTAGTGATCTTGTTCTTAATCGCAAACTCCCTAACACATTTGCAGTTCTCAGCAGATTTGATATCTTTGTTTGGTACAAAATGATCTGGAACAAGAGCAATCTTGTCTTTATCAAATACTCCCTCTTTTGTGAACTTTGACATTTCTTTGATAGCTACAGGGCTTGTTATGTCGTTGCCAAGGACTAGATCAAGATCAGCCTCTATAAGCTGTCCAGCCTTAACTTCTGAAAGTCCTGCGTGTGCTGCCAAAATCTTCTGGCTCATGGTCATTCCACTCATACTGTCATATCTCCTTGCCTTAATTTATATCAAAAACAATATAGTAAATATAACATAGTAAAAGGAAGTAAAACACATAACAAATTTAATCGTTTTTCTTGATTATTTTTAATGTGTATGTGCCATAAACCAAGAGAATAATGAGGGCTATCAAACTAAGAATGCCGCCATTCTTGAACCCTTCTGGTGTATATGTAACTCTTATCTCATGAACACCGCCAGATACAGGTATTGCCATAAGGCCATAATCAGCTCTTACAATCTCTGTTTCTTTTCCATCTACAGTGCAGCTAAAGCCCTCTGTAAATGGCACTGAGAAGAATACCAAAGTGTTGTCCTTGAGTATTGAGGTTGTAGCACTAAAGCCATAAGTATCTGTAACAAAGCTTGAACAAGAAGTAGCTTTTCTGTTGTCGCACTCTTTTTCGAATCTATAGTAGTTCATCTCATCATTTAAGAGATCTTCTGCTGTAAGCTCTGTCATTATAAGGCTATCACCATACTTAAGGGCATCATCATCTGAAATGATAAGAACTCTGGAAAGATCATAGTCATGGTCTTCCGGATCAAGATCCTCCCACTCAGACTCTGTTATGTAGTAATCATATGTAAATCCCATAGGGATAAAGTTCTTGTTTTCAAAAACATCAAAGCCATTCTGTGTATCATGGAAAACGTATCCATCTGTTCCTTCTCCATTATTGAAGATCCTATTCTTACTGATAATAGCATTTTCCATATAGTATCTTGCAGATAGGATAGCCCTTGCTCCTACTCTGTTAACAGGAATAGTGGTCTCTACTGTTCTGTTAATATCAAGTGTTCCATGCAGGAAATCAAAGATCTCAGATGGAACTGTACTAAGGAAGCAGTGAATTGAAGGAATTCCCCAAGCCATATCATAGTTTGTAGAAGTGCTGTCAACTTCTCCTCTACAAAAATCGCTCTGATCAACAACTGTCTTATTAAAGAGCATCTGCTCCTGCCACTTGATCTTACCCTTATCACTTATGATAGAGCTTCCGTTCTGAAGAGGTATAAAGGTTGATAAGATACAGCTTGCTATAACTGTAAAGAGTACGATCCTGTCTCTTATAGTAATTGGAAATCTGTCTTTTTTGCCTATCTTCTTTGGAACTACAAATACCAGAATAAGGAGGATAAAGCTCATGATGGCTGTTCCAAGAACATCCAAAAGGAAGATCTTACTGTTTTCTGTCATATTAAAGAAAACCATTTCGCCCGCATCATTCTTGGATGGGAAGAAGTAAACTCCCACAAAGAAAAGGAACATAACAACAGCAACAGCAGTACCAACCTTAAGCTGATGAGATTTTCCTCTTTCTGCCACCTGTGCCGTCATAAGGCACATGATGAGAATTGGCATATAGAACCATCTAGCATAATATGAGCTGTTGAACATGGAAAAAGATGCATTAAGAACTGGGATCACAGCCATAACTGCGCATACGATAAGGATAGTCTTTTCCCAGTTTCTCTTCTTTTTGTTAAGAAGAAAGAACGCAACAACACCCGAAATACCAAACAAAGGAATATATGCAGCAAGAGAAGCATTCTTGACTGTTCCTGTGTAGAACAAGGTTCCCTTACCAATAATATCAGGAAGCATAGAAAGGCTCTTTACAATATCCCATAATAGTTTCTCACTTGGGTAGACAAGGATATCATAGCCATTTATGAAATTATCAAGTCTTGAGTTACCCTGAATTCCTGCAAAGGCCTGTAACAGGAAAAATGCAGCAAGCATAACACCTGTAATGCCACCAAGAAGGGCTCTAACAAACATCTTGCAGATAGTCTTAAAGTTATTACCCTGTGTGTATCTTACAAAGAAATAGATAACAAGGAACAACACCTGTCCAAAGAAGAAATAATAGTTAACTATGGACATAAATGCAGTTATAAGCGCAAAAAGAATAAATGGCTTACCTGAAAGCTTAAAGGCGCCCTCTTCATCCTTGTGATCCACTGCCATAAGATTCTCAAAGGCCATAAGGAACAATGGGAAAAATGCTACTGAATCAGTAAAGTGGTTAAATACGATGTTGCAGGCATTAAATCCTGAAAATGCATAGAGATAACCACCAACCATAGCATAAGTATATTTATGTACATAACGGGAAATATAGATATATGCACATGTTGCAGCTGTAGCATATTTAAGTGCCATCAAAAATGGCATAAGATAAGGAATTGCACTCTCATCAAAAAGCATAGTGATCCAAAAGAACGGACTTCCCCAAAGATAGAATGCAAAGTCGCCAAACATAGTTCCGCCAAGGTCAATATTCCAGTTCCAGAAAAAATCACCGTTTTCTACTGCTCTATGGGCAGCAAGATAAAACGGAATCTGCTGCACATTATAATCACCATAATAAAAGAAAGGCAGACCTCTCCTAATAAAGATAGGAAGTGCCGCCAGCACATACATAAGGAATGCGCTCAAAAACATTACTATAGGCACATAATACTTCTTTTTCTCAGACTTTTTCTCTTCAGACATTTTCATAATACCTCTGTAAAACACAAAATTAAAAAGAGTGTCATATAAATGACACCCTCTTTATATTAGTCTATCTTACTAACATTTTCAAATTAGTTATTGATAAGCTTGTCTGATTCGTTGTTCCAGCTGTAAAGCTTTCTGATCTCAGCACCGATCTGCTCTGATGGATGCTCAGCGTGAAGCTTTCTCATAGCCTTGAAGTGAACCTGTCCGCCAGCATCTGACATATCAAGCAGGAATTCCTTAGCAAATGTTCCATCCTGGATATCTGAAAGGATCTTCTTCATAGTCTTCTTTGTCTCATCTGTGATGAGCTTAGGACCTGTGATGTAATCACCATACTCAGCTGTGTTAGAGATTGAATATCTCATTCCTGCAAAGCCTGACTGATAGATAAGATCAACGATAAGCTTCATCTCATGTACGCACTCGAAGTATGCGTTTCTTGGATCATAACCAGCCTCAACAAGTGTATCGAAACCTGCCTGCATAAGGGCACAAACACCACCGCAAAGAACAGCCTGCTCACCAAAGAGATCTGTCTCTGTCTCTGTTCTGAATGTTGTCTCTAAAAGACCTGCTCTAGCTCCACCGATTCCAGCACCATATGCAAGTGCAAGATCAAGAGCCTTACCTGTTGCATCCTGCTCTACAGCAACAAGACAAGGAGTTCCCTTTCCTGCCTGATACTCAGAACGAACTGTATGTCCAGGAGCCTTAGGAGCGATCATTGTAACATCTACATCCTTAGGAGCCTTGATAAGTCCGAAATGAACATTGAAACCATGAGCAAACATAAGCATGTTACCTGGCTGAAGGTTTGGCTCGATGTCTTCTTTGTACATCTTAGCCTGCTTCTCATCATTGATAAGAATCATAATGATATCAGCCATCTTAGCAGCTTCTGCTGTGTTATAAACCTTAAGTCCCTGAGCCTCAGCCTTGGCTTTGCTCTTAGAGCCTTCGTAAAGACCGATGATTACGTTGCATCCTGAATCCTTGAGGTTAAGGGCATGTGCATGTCCCTGTGAACCATAACCAATAATAGCAATAGTCTTTCCCTCTAATAAAGATAAATTACAATCTTCCTGATAAAAAATTCTAGCATCCTGTGACATTTCTTCTTCCTCCTAAAAATGTGGTATGGGCGTAATGTATATGCGTTTTGGTGACGCTCCCGCTCTAATTAAAATGCAGCGGTACTAATGCCCTATAATACAGGGCATAAGTACCGGCATTTTAAAAAGCACCAAAGCCGTATATACATTTACGCCCATATATACGTTATGAGAATGTAAATAGATAAAACCTTCAATAAATACTTAGATATGATTACTCATCAAGGTAAATAACCTTGTCTGTGCCTCGACCTAAGCCAGCAATACCTGTACGGGCAAGCTCGAGGATCTCGTAGCCTTCAAGAAGTTTTAAGAAGGCATCTACCTTAGACTGACCACCTGTGATTTCGATGATAAGTGAGTCTAAGCTTACATCTACGATGTTTCCTCTGAAGATATCTGCTGTTGCAAGTATGCTCTGTCTCTGATCAGCGTCTGCCTTTACTTTTACAAGAGCTAGTTCTCTGTATACACTCTCGCTTGGCAGAAGTTCATGAATATCTCTTACGTCAACAAGCTTGGATACTTGCTTCTCGATCTGATCAAGTATCACATCATCACCAGACGCTACGATAGTGATACGTGTGAATCTGGGATCTGCAGTAGTTCCTGCTGTAATACTCTCAATGTTGTAGCCTCTTCGTGAGAACAAACCAGAAATTCGTGAAAGTGTTCCAGGGTTGTTATCAACTAAAAGCTGAAATACCTTTTTTCGCATTTTTTCTCCTCTAAATATGCGGTTCAAATTCAGTACTAGCGCTTATACTTTTGCACTTTAAAGTGTAAACGCGTTCTATGTTCTACTTCTGGTTTTTTGAACCATATTTACGATTATTAGTCCGCTAAATCCAACTAATTTATTCAAATTATACTCTTTTGATGTGTTATGTCAACATAAAATTCTTTTCGGCTTTAAACTTGCAATATTTTACCGTAGTAAAGTGGGTGATAAAAATAAAGATCAGTGTATAAATACACTGATCTTCGTTTAATTATCCGGAATTAAAATAACAACCGTTGTTCCTTTGCCAGGCTCAGATACCGTATCCATAGTAGCTTTCTTAAGGACTTTAAGACGTTTTTCAACATTTCTGATTCCTGTATGCTTGCCATAGGACTTCTCACTCTTATCATACTCATCAAGATCAAATCCCACTCCATTATCTGATACTACAATCTCTACACAGTTTTCTTTCTTTTGAGTCCTTATTGTAATAATGCCTTTCTCTCCCGCCGGCAATTTACAAACACCATGCTTAACTGCATTTTCAACGATGGGTTGTAATGTAAGTGCTGGAATATCAAAATCTTTATATCCAATCTTATACTCAACTTCAAACCTGTCCTTGAAACGTTCTTTTTCTATTGCAAGATACACCCTTGTATGATCAAGCTCTTTTTCAAAGGGGATAGGTTCGGCAGATTCTATAGAACCAATATTGGCTCTTAAATAGTCAGCCAGGTTATTTATCAGTTCTTTTGCCTCTTCATTATCACAAAGATAATAGATTGAATTCAGTGTATTATACAAAAAATGTGGTTTAATCTGTGATAACGCTATCCTTATTCTCATATCTTCAAGTTCATCTTCCTGCTTTTGGATATGGTAATGCTGCTTCAATAGGGCCTTTGCGTTTTCATCAAGCGCTTCCCCAAACAGTGCAAGTGAACTTACTATGCATGCAATATTTGATAATGAATAACCATAAACAAATAGCTGAATGACGCCCGCTATGAATGGCAAAATAAGGAAACATAAAATAACAATTGCTCCTTTTCGTTCCAAATAATTTCTCTTGAAATACATATATAAAATAATGGCAAATGCTTCTGTGAGGATTATCATTTCCCAGATAATAAAACCAGGTCCTCGCTGATAAAGGTTTGTTAAGGGATCAATAAAATAGATATAACCCGTAAATTGTGAAGCAGTAAGCCAAAGGACAGAAGCTGCAGCAATGCCGCCTTCAATGTACATAATTGTCATTTTTCTTTGTTCCTTTGGCACGGATAGAACCAGATAAGCAGTCAAAAATACCGGCATGATCATATTGCAGATAAAAGAGATATAGTTACTTATCACAAGAACTGAATATGCCTTTACAGACTCGCTGCCTCTAAAACTATATGCGACTGCATCAAAAAACAACATTACACTTACCGAAAGCTGAAGTTCTGCCAGAGCACGATACTTCTCCCTAATGGCTGACTTAACTATAGAAAGATAAAAAGCTGCAAGAAGAGCCATTAAAGCGCCACAAAATTCCATTCCTGTTAAGATTTCCTTTACATTGAGCACTTTATTTCCTCCAATATAGGGATTTTTTCCTCTGCCCAACTATACTGAGACATGTATTCCCCGCTAAATAAAGTTTTAGCAGCTACCCCCCCTTTTTTGAATTCGTAAAGATCGCATTCCACCTGACTTGTATCTATGCCATATGCTCCTTTTTGTTTAATTATCACCTTTTCAAGTCCATAGTTTTTAAAAACCTTGAATAGATCTGCCTGTAGATTTCTCATATATGAAGTATGATCTGATATATCATCTTCATCTTCCCACATTATGCTTATCACATTTCCAACAGTGCACATCTTACCTTCTCTGTCTACTAAAATAGCCAGAAATTCCTTAGTTTTACTATAATTAAACTTAACTGGTGTTCCATCGATAAACACCTCAAAGTCTCCGAAGGTCTTGATCTTGATCCTGTATTTATCATCATCTACTTCAAATCTAAGATTGTCCAGTTGACTTCTTATCTTTTCTTCTGTAGCAGGCTTTAATATATAGCCAGAGCAATATAATTCAAAGGCCTCCTCCATATATTCTCTATAACCTGTTGAAAAAATGATATTGATACGCGGATTAGTCTCTTTTAGCATTTTTGCCAGGTCTATCCCATTCACATCAAACATTTCAATATCACAAAATGCAATATCCACCCTGTTTTCTTTTGCATACAAAATAGCAGGTTCAACTGTTGAAAAACCTGTGATCTCCGCGTCCGGACATATCTTATTTAGAGTTTCTGTCATTCCTTTCAAGGCAATAGATTCGTCATCAATCGCTATTATCCTCAAATGTCGCCTCCTTTATATCAATATTTTAGCATATCCATTATCGCCAAAATGATTATTTTTCTATAAAAAAAGAGGTTGTGAACCTGTCACAACCTCTTTAAAATATCATGCTAGATTATCTGAGCTCTCTCTTCTTGCTAAATACAAGTGCAAGGATAAGAAGGATAGCTATAAGTGAAATTGTATACATAACTGCCATAAGTCCATTATCCTTAACAAGTGTCTGTGTTGATACTGCAGTTCCGAGCATCATACCGTTTGGAATGCTCTTCTTAAGTGATGTCTCGATATCATCATCATATACTACAAGATAATCTGAGAAACGGTCTGTCTCGATTGTAAGTGTAGAATCATCACCATCAAGGTCACGAAGTACTGACATCTGTCCATCATGATTTCTGATTACGAAGAATGTTCTTCCGCTCTTAACAAGCTCTTCTGGAACATCCAGTGCAATGCGGATCATATCGTTTGTCTCTGGGATGTACTTCCAATCGCTGTTATCAACTCTCTTTTCAAGAGAAATATCAATGTACTCACCTATTGTCATTCCTTCGTAAGACTCTTTAATAACGTCTACTACGTTCTCAAATTTCTGCTTTGACTCTTTAGATACTCTCTCTTCGTTAGGAATGATACGAAGTCTGATCTCCAATGATGAACCATCGTTAACTGCGTAAAGCTCTGATGTTGTAAGGCAAGCTGCTACGAATGTGTCTGTGTTTCCAAGTGAATAACTAACCTGTGTCTGTGTTCCTGGAAGGTTCTTATCCTTTGCACTTGATGTTGTCCACATACCGTCGCCAGATACTCTATCTGTAAGCCAAGACTGAACATTTATAATGATAGAACCTTCACCAAACATCTGATTAGTCTTCTGTGTAAGTGAACCTGCTAATTCAGTTGCTGCATTCTTGAATGTATCAAAGATACTCTCTTTCTTTGTAACTTCCTGGATTTCCTCTGTGTCCACATCGTCTCTATTATAAATAGTCTTAAGGGCATGTGCATTTTCTCTTCTAAGCTGTGGATCATCAGTTACCTTCTTTGTATTCTCGATATCTTCTACTGTGTTAGTCTTACTACCTTTTACTGGCTTTCTTTCTACTACAACTTCTTCAACAACTTCTTCTTTTTCTACTGGCTTCTTTAATACTGTAGGAACAACAACTACATCGTCATCTCTTCTGTTTTCTGTATACTGTGTTTCAGGCTCTTCTTCTGCATTACCACCTGAATATAAGCTTGCACGTATTCTTCTGGCATCATCTAAAAGCTTTTCAAAAGATACTTCTATAATTTCACTTTCTTCAGCATTATTAACATTGTTTCCAAGGTTAAGAGCTTTGTTTATATACTTGCGCTCTTCTTCTGTAAGATTATTCCATGCATTTGCTCCGTTAAGGATCTGATTATAATTTGCATAAGATACGTTTGAATATGTTTCTCTGCTCTCTTCATCAGTATTAGGATTCATAAGAATTGATGCATATCTTGCTACGAAATCATCAGCTGTATTCTTGATTTCTTTTGCTCTGCCAAGGATCTCTGCATAAGATGCTGCAGCGCCTTCTGTATTTGCGTATGTCTTTGCATATTCTCTATCGATGAAGTCCTTTACAGCCTGTGGAAGATTTTCATATGCTGTTTCACTATTTAAAATCTGATCTGTATTAGCTGCTGTTGCGTCATCATATAATGTACCTAACTGTGACTCAACAAGGTTATTTGAGAAGAATGTTTCCATATCCGCATTTACTCTTCTCTCAACCTGTTCCTGCTTTGCTCTAAGTGCTACATCAATGTAACCCTTAACTTCTTCTGGAACCTTTGTCTCAAGATTGTTGTTTGTATTTGTGATGAGGTAATAGTTATTTGAATCTTCAGCATCTGCTAAGATTGCTTCCTCATTATTTTTCTGCCATACAGCTGCTGCAAGTTTCTTTCTAAGTTCAATTATTTCTGGATCATCTGCATCAACTTCACCATTAGCAATTCCTTCACTTATTGCTTTCTGGATAGCCTGAGCCTGGCTACCTGTAACAGTTTCAGCGTCAATAACAGTCTGATTATCTTCGATCCAAACCTGTCTCTGGAGACCTGTAGTATCGATCTTGATTGTCTTATACTTATCCTGTCCAAGATTAATTGTAATAGTGTCATCACCTTTTCTAAAATCAAGAACGTTATCTGATAATGTACATCCACCTACTGTATATGAATTTCCATCATCAGTCTTAACAGCTACATCGAGGTACTTTGAAACTGTTGTATCTGATAATACAAATCTACCTGTAGGCATCTCTTCTAATGCTTCTTCTTTAATAGTTGCAGAGATATTATTAAGACTTACTGTAGTTGTAAGGTATGTATAAACACGGCCAAAAATATTATGTTTAAATGCCTGTGCTCCGCCATAATGGCACCAATATCCCATAAGTCCATTTAAATTTGCATTTGATGATGAAGAACTAATTCCTGTAATCTGGTAAAGAATACCTACTTTACAGCCATCAAATCCTGTTCCTTTTTCTTCTACATTAACATTATTTTTAAGAGTTTCACTATAATTTGCGCCTGCGTTCTTAAGTTCGTTTACTGCATAACTATTTGAATTTCCAAATGTACTTGAGCTTGTTGTCTTGCTTGCGTCAGAGTTAAGTTTAGCTGTTCCATAAGGTACACCCAAAATGGCACTATCTGCGCCAAGAAGGTCATACTGCTGAGGAACATAGAAATATGTCTTTCCACTTTCAATATTAGTTACTTCTGTAAAGTTATAATAAACTATTGTTGTCTCAGTACTAACTGTTCCTGAACCTGAACTTGTTCCTGTGCTGCTTCCTGAACTTGAACCTGTACTTGTTGCTGGAACTGTAGACTTCTTAACAATATTTATTATTCCACAATCAAGGTCATATTCTACATCATATATATCTGTATCAATACCTGAAAGATCAAAATCATCTATAGAAAGAGCTGAAAGTTCTGTATCACTGTTTTTTGAAAAGAAAAGGCTGATCATCTCTGTTCCAAGAGTTGATGTAATCTTTGTTGCTGAGAACTCATAGCCTGCAAGTCTTCCTGTAGGGATTATAGACTCGCCTTCGTTTCCTAATGTTCCATCATTAATATTTGCAGAGTTAAAACTCTCATCAAGAGTAACTGTGATCTTAGGTGCTGTAACTACAGGCTCAGTCTGTGCAGGTGTTGAAGTAAGACCCACTGTATTCTGAGGCTGTGCTCCATTATTATCATCTCCACCTTCTGTTGGATCTGTTGTAGTTGGTGTTGTAGGTGGTGTTGTAGGTGGTGTTGTTGTAGGTGGTGTTGTTGTTGGTTCTGTAGTTGTAGGTGCAGGAGTTGATGTAGATGTTGGAAGCACCTGAGGTTCTGAACCACCATTATTATTATTATTGTCTCCACCTTCTGTTGGATCTGTTACAGGTGGTGTATCTGTATTAGTAGGTGGTGTTGTAGGTGGTGTTGTAGGTGGTGTTGTTGGTTCTGTACTTGTAGGTGTCAAAGTTGGTGTAGATGTTGGAGTCACCTGAGGTTCTGAACCACCATTATTATTATTATTATTGTCTCCACCTTCTGTTGGATTTGTTACAGGTGGTATCTGAGTATCTGGAATTGTTGAGTCATCATTCTCATCAAGTGTAGTATCCTCATTAGATGTTGCATATACTGTTACGCTTTCATAATTTAGAAGAGCAAATGAAAGTACAAAAGCAGCTACAAATGCAAGTACTATATGTAAGCTGGTTTGTTCTTTCTTTATTCTTCTCTCTGTTAATCTTTCAGCTCTCTTTTCCATAATCTGTGTTCTCCTTTCAACTAAGCGCTCATCCTTGAGCAGTTGTTATGAACAAAAGGTTGTTTGGAATTCATGAGAACACATTACGACACAGAGCGTCACAGATTAGTCACAAAAAGCCCCATTTTGGGGCTTTTTAGCTTTCTTTTAGAATAATGAAACATTTTATAAATAAAATATGACTTGTGCTTTAGACTTTCGTAATCATATTTACACTTGGTAAATACAAATTATAAGCACTTTATGATTTTGACGTTGTTTTATTTGTTATAACAAAAATCTTCTTTATAAATATAAATAATAACCAGAAACAAAAATAGCCTGTAATCCATTGATAACAACTGCTATTCTTAGCGCTTTTTAGTGCTATACTCATCCTTCAGAGAATGAAAAAGGGCCTAAACCTGAATCTTTATAGCGTAGCTATTGTTATTATATATTTCTATATCTCCTTACACTTAGTAAGTGCTACAGTTCCAGTACGAGCAATCTCCACAATGCTGACACTCTTTAACATCTCGATAAAGAGCTCAATTCTTTCGGAAGTATCACATATCTGTATGATCATCATGTTCTTTGACATATCAACAATCTGTGCATTCATGATCTCGCAGTTTTCCATGATATCTCTTCTATTATCTTTGTTGTACTTAACCTTTATAAGCATGAGCTCTCTGTTTATACTCATACTTTCCTTAAAGGTCTTTACCTTGATAACATCTATTTTTTTATTTAACTGCTTTTCAATCTGCTCAATAGTTCTCTCATCACCGGTTGATACAATAGTCATACAGGATACACTCTTGTCATTAGTCTCTCCAACAACCAGTGAATCGATATTGAAATTTCTTCTGGAAAAGAGTCCTGATACCTTAGAAAGTACACCAGCTCTATTTTCAACCAAAACAGAATAAATTCTTTTCATATAATCATCGCCCTTTCATAGGTAAGATAACATGTGTTACGATTATTTTGTAAGTGCCATCGGGTCTACAACCACTTCCATAAGCGAAGAATTATCATCATTCAGGAAAGCTTTTATATCCTTTATCACGTTGCTATCGCCATTGATCTTCATATAATCCATACCATATGCTGCTGCAATCATAGAAAGATCCGGATCTCCAGAAAGTTCAACCATTGAATAATTATCGTTGTAAGCAAAATGCTGATGCTCTCTTACCATTCCAAGATAGCCATTTTTCATGACCACGATCTTTACAGGTATTCCATACTGTCTCATGGTAGCAAGCTCCATCATAGACATCTGAAATGCACCATCACCGATCACAGCTACCACCTGTTTATTTGGAGCAGCAATCTTGGCACCCATAGCAGCAGGAATAGAATACCCCATAGTTCCCATTCCGCCTGATGTAAGGAATCGTCCATCACGAACCTTACTGCACTCACAAGACCACATCTGATTCTGACCTACATCAGCTACATAAATTGCATCATCCTTCATGCATTCTGAAAGCTTACAAATAAAGTCCTTAGGATCAAGATATCCATCTTTACTTTCAATCTTTTGAGAAGTGTTCTCTTTCTTATATTTTTCAAGAAGCTTAACCCATTCTCTATGATCATCAGCATGATCATCCATTTCCAAGAAGTCATGGAAAATGTGCTTAATATCGCCTACAAGAGGAATTGTCGGACCAACATTTTTACCAATCTCAGCTGGATCAACATCAATATGGACCATGACCTTATTCTCTGTTATAAGATCTGGCCTGTTAACTGCTCTATCAGCTACTCTTGCCCCTACCATAAGAAGTAGATCTGACTCATTCATAGCTCTGTTTGCATAAGCCTGACCATTATTTCCAACCATGCCAAAATACAAAGGATGGTCAGTTGGCATAACACCTATTCCCATCATAGTGGATACAACAGGAACATCATTAAGCTCAGCAAACTTTCTAAGTTCTTCTACTGCGCCGCTTAAGTGAACACCGCCACCAGCACAGATAATAGGGCGTTTTGCCTTTTCAACTTCTTTTATGACTTTCTTGATCTGAGCCATATTTCCATTAACAGTTGGCTTATAGGTTCTCATAGAGATCGACTCAGGATAGTTAAACTTAGTAGTAAGCTCGGCCAGCTGAATATCATAAGGAATATCAATAAGAACAGGGCCCTTTCTGCCTGTACTGGCAATAAAGAAGGCCTCCTTAAAGATCCTTGGAATATCATTTACATCACGAACAAGATAGCTATATTTAACAAAAGACTCCACAGCACCTGTTATATCGGCCTCCTGGAAAACATCACTTCCTATCATGTCACTATTTACCTGACCAGTAATGGCCACAAGAGGAATACTGTCTGCATAGGCAGTTGCTATACCTGTGATCAGATTAGTGGCACCAGGGCCTGATGTAACAGCGCATACACCGACCTTGCCGCTGATCCTAGCGTATCCACTGGCGCAGTGGGCTGCATTTTGCTCTGTGCGGATAAGGACTCGTTTTATATCAGAAGCCAGCATCTTGTTCCAAAAAGGATCAATAGCTACACCTGAATATCCAAAAATAACATCTGTTTTTTCTTTCTCAAGGCATTTTACTATTGCCTCAGCTCCGATCATAGGTTCTTCCTCCTCAAATCATTCTATGTTCAAGATCTGTTTAACAACTCGAACTGCATCTGCTGCATCAGATGAGTATCCATCTGCCCCAATCTCATCAGCATAGTCCTGCGTGACAACAGCTCCTCCTATAACTATCTTGCTATCTAAATTTTCCTCATGAGCAAGATCAACCACGTTCTTCATTTCCTTCATGGTAGTAGTCATAAGTGCAGAAAGAGCTATAATACTAGCATTATTATCCTTGGCAGCCTTTATGATTTCTTCCTTCGGCACATCTTTTCCAAGGTCTATAACATTAAAACCATAATTCTTGAGCATAAGAGCTACAAGATTCTTGCCTATATCATGAATGTCACCATGTACAGTTGCGATCACGATAGATGGAAGGCTGCTTCCACTTCCGCCCTCCTGCTGTAATAGTGGCTCCAAATATCCAATAGAAAGCTTCATTGCCTCTGCTCCAGCTATGAGCTGAGGAAGGAAATACTTTCCTTTATCAAAAAGATCTCCCACTTCATTAATGGCAGGCATCAGCACAGTGTCAAGAATTTCCCTTGGATCTATCCCCTCGCTTACTGCCTTCTGCGTATCTTTTACAATAGTTCTCTTGGAACCATTTAATA
The DNA here is from genome assembly GCF_001858005.1 of Butyrivibrio hungatei. Lineage (NCBI taxonomy): Bacteria > Bacillati > Bacillota > Clostridia > Lachnospirales > Lachnospiraceae > Butyrivibrio > Butyrivibrio hungatei. The sequence goes on from NZ_CP017831.1 coordinate 1,807,222, forward strand.
CATCCTGTTTAATTATATCAAGAATATTGTCGCTAGTTGCAGGTGCATTCTTAACTTCTTTTACGGTATTAGTAGCATTTGCCTCATCGTATCTCTGCATTCGCTGAATATATCTGATGTCTGCGCCTTCCTTGTTGCGTAAAAGATCTGACGCAAACGCAGCGTTTACAAGCATCTCCTGGGAAGGATTTGCAATTGCCATGGATAATCCTCTTGAAATTGCCATAGTCAAAAATGCTGTATTTACGTTCATTCTCTGTGGAAGGCCAAACGAAATGTTGGATAATCCACAAATAGTAGCATATCCATTGTCATGACAATAGCTGATCGTATCAAGGGTATTGATCGCAGCATTAGGATCTGCACCAACTGTAGCTACAAGGCCATCTACTACGATATCCTCCTTGTTCATTCCAAGCTCATATGCCATTTCAGAAAGGGCATTTATATTTGAGATTTTTTCCTCTGTATTCCTTGGAAGTCCCTCTGGATTTAATGGTAAAAGAATAAACATAGCGCCATATTTTCTGGCAAGAGGAAGGAATTTTTCAGCCTTACCCTTCTCCAGAGAAATAGAGTTCATCAAAGCTCTTCCCGGATAGAGACGTAGTGCTGCCTCCATTACTTCTGCGCTACTAGTATCAATGCAAAGAGGAAGGTCCGTGATAGACATAACCTCTTCCATTACCTTTAGCATCATATCCTTCTCGTCAATTCCGCTCATGCCAACATTTATATCAAGAACTGATGCTCCGTCTTCTTCCTGACTTCTGGCAAAATCTGATACCATATCGAGATTTCCTTCACGAAGTTCTGCCTGAAGCTTCTTTTTTCCAGTTGGATTAATCCTCTCACCAACTATCATAAATAAATCATCCATTCCAAATGAAAGACTTCTTCTCTCTGAAGAAAGGTATCTTCTACCAGAAATCTTTCTCGGAATATCTTTATCTATCTTTCTGTCTCCATAGACCTTTTTTAATTTTTCAATATATGCAGGCGTTGAACCGCAGCAACCACCAAGAATTGACGCTCCTGCACCTATAAGCCTCTCTATTTCTTCAGTAAAGGTGTCTGCATCCATGTCATACTCTGTATTGCCGTTAGCATCCACAGATGGAAGTCCAGCATTTGGCTTGGCGATAATAGGAATACGAGTAACCTGTGCCATATTCCTTATAACCTCTTCCATCTTGTCAGGACCTGTTGAGCAGTTGGCCCCAATAGCACTTGCTCCCATAGCCTCTAAAGTTATGGCACTTGCAGCAGCATCTGAACCGTATAAAGTCCTACCGTCAGCTTCAAAGGTAAGTGTAACCATAACAGCCATATCCGTTACTTCTGAAGCGGCAATAAGAGCAGCTCTGCATTCCTGGAGACTCATCATAGTCTCAACAACAAGAATATCGCAGCCTGCTTCTTCAAGAATTTTTATCTGCTGTTTATATACATCCACAAGCTCTTCAAAATCAAGATCTCCAATAGGTTTTAACTGCCTTCCTGTCATGGTAATGTCACCAGCAACCAAAGCCTTATCTCCTGCAGCCTCTTTTGCCAGTTTAACAAGCTCTGTATTTATCTCTTTTATCTGGTCATTAAGCCCGTAGTCAGCAAGCTTTATCCTATTACCAGTAAAGGTTGGAGCATAGATGATATCTGAACCGGCATCCACATAAGCCTTCTGAAGCTTTAGCATTACATCCTTGTGCTCCAGGATCCACTTTTCAGGGCACACTCCAGCTGGCATTCCAGCCTTCATAAGGTTAGTGCCTGTTGCACCATCAAGGAATACCATTCTATTTTCACAAAATTTCAAAAACGCTTCTTTGTTCATTTTATCTTTCCTTTACTCTGTATATATGATGGGATAAACCATATAAAAAGTATGCAGATCACCATTATCAAAACAGGCTTAACGCTCATAGATATCACTGGAATATAGCCCATATTAGAAAGCTGATCGATCAAACTTATCAAAAGCACGTGGTAAAAATAGATATTAGAAGAACCCTCTTTTCCAATCTTCCAAAGGTATCTTCCGCCGGAAATCCCACTTTCAGACAAAAAGAGGATTCCGATAACAATAAGAAGTGAACCAAAATACACTTCCTTTTTTCCAAAAATGATAAACTCTATAACGCCAGATATCAAGCCTACAAATATAACCACTTTTCCAAAAAGTGCCCATTTTTCAGTTAAAGATTTATACTCTGCTTCTGAAAGTGCTTCTTTTTTGCCTGCCACATAGTCTGAAAACAGTATTCCTAAGAGCACAAAAGGCATTCCAACAAAGAGCCAGTTTCTCATGACATACCAGGTGCATATGCTGATTCCGAAAGGTCTAATTGGATAATAATTTTGCAAAAGCTGTCCAAAGAATAAAAAGAATAGCAAAATACCAATAAGTGCCTTATACCATTTTCTAAGAACTGGTGCAAAAATGTAGATCAGCCCATATACATAGATGAGCGCAAACAGATACCACATGTGATCAAAGGTAAAAGAGCCGTCATATATGAACTTACCTGAATTAAAAAAGAAAAACCATCTGGCCTCTGAAAGATTATACTTTGAAGAAAACCATCCTAAAAAAGACTCACCAATACAAAGATGATAGATCAATGAATAGATACTATAGACTAAATAGACTACGAAAGTCACCTTTAAAGTTTTAACTAAAGATTTTCCTACCTTTTGTCTGATATCAGGAGTTTTAGTCATAGAATAAGGAATCAGAAATCTTCCTGAAACAGCAAAAAAGAAAGGAACCGCAAATCTAGAAGTAGCATCCACAATGTCACCAAACACACCGCTAAAGCGGGTATGTATTGCTATGACACACATGGATGCTATAAATTTGATCAAATATAAAAATGTATTCATTCTTCAGAACTTGTTGCTACTGTTGAGAACTGATAGGACTCTTCGGTAGTAACAGTTACTCCCTCTCCTGATGGAACTTCTCCATGAAGAACCTGTAAGATTACATGAGCTCTGCTGTTAGCTCTCTGATAATACTGAGATGCAAGTGCCTCACTATCCTCATCAAAATCCCCATCATATGCCTGATGATAAAACTCATTGGCCATCTGCATGTAATCTGCAGCCTCTTTTGCTATATCTGATATACCAGAAAACTGATCAGGTATCTCATACTCTGCCATTTTCTTGTACTCTTCATTCATTTCATCAAGATAGCCTAAAAGCTCTGCCTTGGCACCTTCTGAACTGGTGTCTATTGAATTAATGGCACTGTCATAATAAGCAAGCTTATCATAAAAGTTAGACATGTTTGTCTTGTATGTTTCTAGTTCCTCTGATTTCTGAGCCCCGCAGCCTGCCATGATCAGGCACATAGCCATGATCATAATGCTAGCCAAAATACTTTTTTTCAACGAATTCAAATCTTAATCCCCACTTAGTCAGTATACTTAGATGCAGCCTTAAGCCTTGAAAGAGCTCTTGCAAGTCCTGCCTGCGATTTCTTAAACTCTTTGATAGACTGCTTTTGCGCCAAATGTTCCATGGCAAATTCATAGGCCTCCTGAGCTCTTCTCTTATCAATATCCTCAGGCCTCTCAACAGTGTTAACAAGAACAATGCATCTGTTATTGGCAACCTGAACTGAGCCAAGGCTTACTACGCCTATAAGCCATTCTCCTCCTGGCTTTTTGATCTTAATGATCCCATCGGACAAAGCTAGTATCATCTCCTCATGTCCAGCCAAAATAGCAAGTTCGCCATCTTCGCATGGAAGTATGATCTCTTCTGCTCTATCATCATAGAATACACCATTTACCGATATAACCTGAAGTCCAAAGGTAGCGTTTTTATTATCACTCATACATTACGCCTCTATCTGCTTTGCCTTCTCAATTACTTCCTCGATAGTTCCAACATTAAAGAATGCTGCTTCTGGATACTGATCCATTTCACCATCAATGATAGCCTTAAATCCCTTAACTGTTTCAGCAAGTGGTACAAACTTACCCTTGATACCTGTAAACTGCTCAGCAACATGAAATGGCTGAGACAAGAATCTCTGGATCTTACGAGCTCTGTAAACAGTACTCTTATCCTCATCACTAAGCTCTTCCATACCAAGGATAGCGATGATGTCCTGAAGTTCCTTGTACTTTTGCAATATTTCCTGTACCTTCATGGCTGTCTCATAATGCTCTTTTCCTACTATATCCTCCTCAAGGATACGGCTTGAAGATTCAAGCGGATCTACAGCTGGATAGATACCCTGTTCAACAATCTTACGAGAAAGAACTGTTGTAGCATCCAGGTGAGCAAAAGTTGTTGCAGGTGCAGGGTCCGTAAGGTCATCTGCAGGCACATAAACAGCCTGTACAGAAGTTACAGAACCAAATCTTGTAGATGTGATTCTCTCCTGAAGAGAACCAAGATCTGTAGCAAGTGTAGGCTGATATCCTACCGCTGAAGGCATTCTTCCAAGAAGTGATGATACCTCGGAACCAGCCTGAACAAATCTAAAGATATTATCAATGAAAAGAAGTACGTCCTGATGCTTAACATCTCTAAAATACTCAGCCATTGTAAGACCAGTCTCAGCAACTCTCATACGAGCTCCTGGTGGCTCGTTCATCTGTCCAAATACTAAGGCAGTTTTATTGATAACGCCTGACTGTGTCATTTCAGACCAAAGGTCATTACCTTCTCTTGAACGCTCTCCAACACCTGTAAATATAGAGTATCCGCCATGTTCTGTAGCAATATTCTGGATGAGCTCCTGAATAAGAACTGTCTTACCTACACCAGCTCCTCCAAAAAGACCTATCTTACCGCCCTTTGCATATGGAGCAAGAAGATCAATTACCTTGATACCTGTTTCCAAGACCTCAACTACAGGGCTCTGATCAACAAGCTTAGGTGGTTCTCTGTGAATATTCCATTTTTCAGATGTCTTTAGATCGCCCTTTTTGTCTATAGGCTCTCCTAGTACATTAAACAGTCTTCCAAGTACCTCTTCTCCAACAGGAGCCTTTATCGGTCCACCTGTATAATAAACCTCCATATCCTTAGCAAGGCCTTCACTTGGAGACAGCATAATACAGCGAACGACATCATCACCTATATGCTGCGCAACTTCCATAACTCTTTTCTGATCTTCTACATAAACTTCCAAAGAATCGCTTATGTATGGAAGGTCGCTATCATCAAATTTTACATCAACTACAGGTCCCATTACCTGTAAAATCTTACCGTTTTTCAAGTGCCGCTCCTTTTTTCTTTGCTTCCTTACTACGTTTAAGAGCTTTTGCTCCGCTGACAACCTCTGTTATTTCCTGTGTTATCAAAGCCTGTCTTGTACGATTGTAAGTCCTTTGAAGATTATCAAGCATCTTTTCAGCGTTCTTGTTGGCAGAATCCATAGCCATCATTCTGGCACTCTGAACACTACAAAATGCTTCAACAAGAGCTCCATATATAAATCCAGTGATATAGTTTGGAACAATATTGTCAAGGATTGCTGAAGGACTTGGTTCCATAAGGAACTCTTCTCTCATTACTCCAGCAGGCTGTTCCATCAACTGGATATCTGTAATGATATCTAGTGGAAGGAGCTTTTCATATCTGGTCTCGCAGACATTTCCATGAACCGTTGTATAGATAACATAGAATTCATCGATCTGTCTTGAATAGTAGTAATCCAATATTTCAGCAGCAATCTTTCTTGCTCTGTGAAGTGTTGGATTCTGAGATGTGAAAAGAAATGACTCTTCAATGTCCATATTCTTGGAAGCAAAGTGAAATCTTCCAACTTCACCAATGACAAAAAGCTTCCATTTATCGCCGTCATTTTTGATATGCTCTTCAGCTACATCCAAAACGTTATGGTTATAAGCACCGGCAAGTCCCTTATCATCAGTGAATATAATGTATCCTCTTCTTCTTTCCTTTTCAGGAATATCAAGCCTTGTCTCAAGAAAGATATTCTCTACGCCCTCTGGAAGATGGCGCACAACTCTTGATATCATAGCCTGAGTTGCAAAGAAAAATGGCTCAGTTTCAGTGAGCATCTTCTTGGCCTTTCGAAGCTTTGTAGAAGAAATAAGATACATCGCATTTGTAATTTTCTTGGTATCATTGACCGAATTTATTCGATCTCTGATCTCTTTAATTGTTGCCATGACTCTTTTCTATCTCTTCCTTAAGTAGCTTGTTCTCTGCATCATTAAACTCATCAACACAGTCAAGGATCCTCTTCTTTAACTGTTCTGACAGATCACCGCTCTTTTGAAGCTCTTCACAGATATCTGAGTGCTCTGTATTAAAGAATGTAAGAAGCTTTTCCTTATATGCTCTTACTTTCTTGACTGGAATCATATCAAGTCTTCCTGCACCAACTGCCACCAAAATAATAACCTGTTCATGCATAGCAAGGGGATGTTCCAAAGGCTGTTTCAACAGTTCCATAAGAACATCTCCATGACGAAGCTGATTCTTGGTAGTCTCATCAAGGTCAGAGCTAAACTGTGTAAATACTGCCATTTCTCTATACTGAGCAAGATCAACTCTTATGCTGCCGGCAGCTTTTTTCATAGCTTTGGTCTGAGCCGCACTACCTACACGGGATACAGAAAGACCTACGTTAACGGCCGGTCTCATACCTGCAAAGAACAGATCACTTTCAAGGAAGATCTGTCCATCAGTAATAGAAATAACGTTAGTAGGAATATACGCTGATACATCTCCACCAAGAGTCTCGATAATTGGAAGGGCTGTTATAGAACCGCCTCCCAGCTCTGAAGAAAGCTTACTTGATCTTTCAAGAAGTCTTGAATGAAGATAGAATACGTCTCCAGGATAAGCCTCTCTACCAGGAGATCTCTCAAGCAAAAGAGAAAGCGCTCTGTAAGCTACAGCATGCTTGGAAAGGTCATCGTAAACAATGAGTACATCCTTACCCTGATGCATGAAGTACTCGGCAAGAGCTGTTCCTGAATAAGGTGCAATATACTGAAGTGGTGCCATATCAGAAGCAGTTGAACTAACTACTATTGAATAATTCATGGCTCCAGACTTTTTAAGTGTCTGTATGATCTTGGCAACTGTAGATGCCTTCTGTCCTATAGCTACATAGATACAGATAACATCCTTGCCCTTCTGATTGATGATAGTATCAATGGCAATTGAAGTCTTACCAGTCTGTCTGTCTCCAATGATGAGCTCACGCTGTCCTCTACCAATAGGGAACATGGTATCAATTGACAAGATACCTGTCTCCATAGGCTCATTTACAGACTGTCTCTCAATAATTCCAGGTGCTGGTTCCTCGACTGCTCTATATCCTGACTCCTTGATATCTCCAAGTCCATCAATAGGCGCTCCGAGAGCATCAACAACTCTTCCTATGAAGGCTTCGCCAACAGGAATACCTGCCTCTTTGTAGGTTCTGACAGCTCTGGTTCCCTGTCTGATACCAGTATCATTACCAAAAAGAATACAGCCTATATGATCATCTCTTATGTCCTGAGCCATGCCTCTGGTTCCATCTTCAAACTCAATGATCTCACCATAAAAAGCATGCTCAATACCATCAATATTGGCAATTCCATCACCAACCCATGTAACAGTTCCAACCTCTCTATCCTCAATAGCAAGCTCAAAGTTCTCTACCTTTGAACTGAGCATAGAAATGATCTTGCCTGTTTCACGGTCTCCATTCTTTTTGCTGAGATTATTAAGCTCAGCACGGAGCTGTTTTGCTCTTCCTGCATCAGACCAGTCATACTCAAAGTTCTTGCAGGAAACAACAAAACCGCCGCCTATGGATGGATCTTCATAGACGTCAATTTCTATATCATCTGTATTAAATTTCTTTTTAAGAACAGCCTTGATCTTTTCAATCTGTTCATTGCTGGGAGCTGTGCTGGCATAGCGCAGCTTCGCTTTTAAACTTTCACTCATTACTTACTCCAGCTTCACTAATAAACTTGTCATAGAGTTCCAGATCATCCTGAGTGCTATGCTTGGTGGCAGCAATTTTAGAAGCTGCGTCAATTACCATATCTGTAAGCTGAGCTGCATAGACCTCTTTTGCCCTTTCATTCTCAACTTCAGCATTATGCTTGGCTTCAATAAGGATCTGCTCACCCTTTTTCTTGGCATCATTTACAATGCGCTCATACTCATCATAGCCCTGCTTCTTGATGTCAGAAAGGATCTGTTCCTTTTCCTCATCTGCAAGTTCAATCTTCTTTTCGTATTCTTTCTTAGTGTTAATAGCTTCCTGTGTAGCCTTATCAGCTGCCTTTGTAGCCTCATCCACTTCTTCTTTTCTCTGCATGAAGATATTGTCAATTCTCTGGAAAAGAAATTTCTTGGCAATAAAATACAAAATAAGAAGATTTATGATTGTGCATGCAATGTTTACAATACTAGTAGTTAACACGACTTACATCTCCTTTATGAGAAAAGAATGATCATGATAGCAACAACGAAACCATAGATGGCTGTTGCTTCTGCAAGAGCACAACCCAAAAGAAGAAGTTTCATGATCTTGCCATCTGCTTCTGGCTGACGAGCAACTGCGTCAGTTGCCTTAGATGTTGCGATACCGATACCAATACCTGCTCCAATACCTGTAAATGCAGCAATAGCTGCTCCAATAGCTGTTAAATTCATATTATTTCCTCCTAATTTTGCTCACTCAAGAGCCTCTTTTATATATAGTGATGTTAGAAATACAAAAACATAAGCCTGTATTGCGCCATCAAAAATATCAAAATATAAACTAAGCGCAGCTGGAACGATAACAGGAAGTGGCATAGCCACCTTGATAAGCTCCATAATAACTGTGGCTCCAAGAATGTTACCAAAAAGTCGCATGCAAAGAGACAGTGGTCTGATAAAGAGCTCAAGAACGTTCATAGGCGCTATTACTGCCATAGGCTGAGCAAAGCCCTTAGCCCATTTTCCTACACCTTTTCTCCTGATCCCTGCACCTTCTACAAGTACAATGCTCATGATGGAAAGAGCTATAGTGATGGTAATGTCCATCGTTGGCGGTGTCAGTCCAAAGAGGCCCATCATGTTAGAAAAAGCTATGAAAATAAGCACAGTACCCAAATAGTCTCTGTACCTGTAGCCCTCTTCTCCGATCATTCCCCCGGTAACGCCTCTTATCCAAATTACGAAAGATTCAACCGCAGCCTGTCTCTTGGAAATATTGTGAACCTTGAGATCACGCGTCATAAACAGGATAAGAAAAAAGACAATAGCTATGACCAACCAGGATACTACAACAGACTTGTATATATCAAAAAATCCGTCGCCATACGGAATATGGATCAGCGCTTTGTCTCCCATTAAGATTTCATATAATGTTTCTTTCATATCATTTGCCCCCAAAACTACACTTATTATAGAAAAATAACGCTAAATGTGCAATGTTTTTCATACAACATTTAGAGATAGACTAAATTTTATAAACAAATAAGAGCTGGTCATTTGACCAGCTCTTAAAAGCTATTTTTATTATTTTTTGATCTTCTCTTTCTTTGTTTTGTTCTTTCTGTACATCTCTTCGCCAGTTGCACCAAGGAATCCTATAAGGATGAGCCACCACCAGGATACCTTTTCCTGTTTCATTCCATCTGATGCTGGAACTTCCTCATCAAGAATAGTTACTACGGTAGGTGCCTTTACTTCTGCTTTTTCCTTATTTACATTCTTCTTAGCGGGAGTCTTTGCTTTACCTGCAAGTAAAACTTCATCAAGCTCGCCTCTTCTATCGCCAAGAACATCGTTCTGAACTGCATCGTTCATAACTGCCTGTGCTGCTGTCATCTCACCAGTACCTGCCTCTGCATTTATGTTTACTACTCCTGTATTAGGTACTGCATATACATTTGCAGCTCCGCTTTCTGTATTTCCAGCACTTTCTGTTGTATCATCAGTTGCCTCGTCGCCGCCATTTGACTGAACAAATTTCTTTAATGCCTCGAAAGCTTTAGCCTTCTTTTCTTCAAGCTCAGATAGACCAGCTTCTGCTTCTTTGATCTTTTCTTCTGCTTCTGCAAGGTACTTATCAAGGAACTCTATTGCCTCTTCTAAAGTCATGTTGTTAAGGTCAGCAGCTTCTGCTTCTGTAATATCAAGGCCAAAGAATGTAGCAAGATCATCAACTTCAAGAGCTGCCTTAGCATTAGCAAGTCTGTTCTTACGAGTATTCTTGAGTTCATCAATAGCGCCGCTAAGCTTATCTGTTTCTGTGATAGCATCTTCTACTGCCTGCTTGGCTTCTGTTACAGCCTTGTCATATTCCTTGTACTTAGCAGCATATGTTCCAGCCTTTTCACAGAATGCCTTAAACTCCGCATCATTCATTGTATCAACAGCGTATTCTCCGCCATGGACTTTGCTGTTCTTGTTCTGAACTACTTTGCGAAGCTCTACGCTTCCCATGATGAATTTTCCATCAACTTCTTTTACTTCACCACTAGTTTTAAGAGCCTCTACCTCTTCTCTTACAAGATACTTGGTTATGCCACCTTCATCGTAGGCAAATACATCCAGCTTACCATTATTAGCTCTGTCGTGAAGTTCATTTGTATCGTCATTGCTGTTCTTACCAAAATAGCTATTTAAATACTTGTCAGCATCTATTTCTTCCTGGCTCTTCTGATAGATTACGATATCTGTGCTACTTCCAAGATTGTTATATCTGTTATCACAAGGCTGTTTGTCTACTCTGTCATAGTTAAAGTAAACTGTCTGAGTAACGCCATTACTATCAACATATGTAAAGATGTTGTAGTTATTATCCTGTTTGTCATAGCCTCTTACATATTTAACAAACTTGATATTTGTAGCACCGCTATCAAGGACCTGTGGAATATAGTAGTTAACTACTATGCTCTGCATTCTTGCTCTCTGCTTATTCCAATCTGTTCCCGTATTAACAAGGCTATTGATCTTTTCAGCTGCGCTAGCTTCTACTGCAAGTTCTGCCTTTGCATCAGCTACTGCAGTTTCAAGAGCATCTGCGCTTGCCTGTGCCTTCTCAAGTTCTTTTCTAGCTTCATCAGTATTTGTACCTGCATCAACCAAAGCTGCCTGATACTCAGCTTCTTTCTTCTGAAGATTCTCTACAGCTGTCTGATACTGTCCCTTTAATGACTCATAGAGCTCTTTCTTGGTAGAAATATCCTCATTTGTATATTCAACAAGCTTTGTAAGCTCGTCATATGCCTTATCTGCTTCCACCTTATTTCCTGCATTTGCAACTTTGTCTGCAAGCTCGTTAGCTTCTACCTTTGCATCAGCTACAGTTTCAGCAGCGTTTTCAGAAATCCTTGTTGCTGCTCCAAGGCTATCAATTGCCTCTTTTGCCTCTTCGTCAGCAGCTTTATCAGCTTCACCAGCTACTACAAGGTTAGCCTCTGCATTTGTAATATCTTCAGCAGCATTTTCAAGATTCTGATTTTTGCCATCCTCTGAAATAATTTCTTCAGCTTCAAGATTCACTGTTTCTACTGCATCCTCAGAAAGCTTTCCTGCTTCCTGTGTAGATACTGGTGCTTCAGCAATCTCTTCGAATCTTTCCTCAGCAGTATCGATCGCATCTGAAGTTACTTCTGCCTGTTCTTTTGCTTCACTAGTAACGCCACTTTCTTCATTTGTATTACTTTCCGCTGTATTCTGATCATTTGTGCTATCAGGATTTTCCTCAGCATATACAGTTAATGGATTTGACATAGCCATCATTGCTGAAATGCCAACAAGCATTGCTGATATAAGCTTTGTGTTTGTCAAATTGTTTTTCTTCATAATTTCTTTCCTCATATTAAGTGGTGAACCAGTTACATTTGATCAAATAAGTTACTATCAGATCTCTACGTCCTGTGCGATATGTTCGAACAGATACTCAAGTACATCAGGTGTAAACTTTCTCGCCTTTAATGCTATTGTCTTTGCGTTGTCAGATTCTTCATCTATTCTGACTACGTCAGCGTACATGATAAGTGTTTCTGCAACTACTATCACATCCCTGCCGACTATATCGGGTGTCTTTGCATCTACCGTAATAGCGATTCCCAATGGACTGACATTTTTTACTTCTCCATAATATTTTTCTAATGTCTCTTTATCGACTATTACGCTGTTTGCTTTAAAATCAACTCTATTTATTTGTCTACGTTCTTCCATAGTTTTTTCTCCTATTCTTAGTTTTATTATATTTATTATAAATCATAAAAATCATCATAATAAGCAGAAAAAACGTGTTTTATGATACTTTTATAACTGATTTATCGTCCGTTAATTTTATTTGCTTTACCCTTTATCGTATAAAATACTCTTTATATTTATTAAAAAAAAATAAAAATCCCCAACATGGCTCTACGACCACGTTGGGGATCATCAAATCCTTTAACCTTCAATAACTATTATGTTTTCTCGAAGGGCATCTGCTTTAAACGTGAGTTTATCGTAAGTTTTACGATCACTATCTGCCCTATATACAATTCCATCTATAACAAATATCGTACCGGCATATACCATCTCGGTAACAACAGCCTGAGCCTGACTGCCCTTATTTATCTCTTCTTCGAGCTTTTCCTTCTTTATCTTAAGCTCTTTTATCTTACTCTCTTTCGTACCAATAGCAGCATTTATCTTGATCTTCCACTGCATCTGCTGTCTGTCAACCGCTCCGATCTCCTGAAGCCTGTTCTTTTCATTTGTAAGAGTACGAAGGTCCTCTTCTTCTCTACTAATACTCTTTTGGATAGCATTGAATTCTCCAAGAAGCGCTCCGTTTACACCAAGATTTATGATAGTCTTGGCACCTGACTTATTGCCCACAACAGCTGACTCTACGCCAAACAGACTTTGACAGGTTCCGCCATAGATTATTCCTGCTCTTCCATAGGTCTTAATAAGTCCCTGAGCATTTATAGTACAGTTGATAAAGTAGTTTGCTGAGATATTCTTGGCATTTATTGAAACGCCCTCAAAGAACTTGGCTGAAACATCTCCCTTAGCAGTAATGCTACCTCTTATAGGACAAGTAGCACCACATTTTATTATTACATTTCCGCCGCTGTTGATCTCTGAGCTTTCCATGTGACCACCAATTATGATATCACCGCTTGCATATATGACACTTCCGGAATTAACGTCACCAGTCACATACACAACGCCATCATAACTGATCTTCTTGTCAGTGATCTTAACTTCAGGCATTACCATGATCTTCTGGATATCTATGATCCCATCTTTATAGGTAAGAGCCCCTGTGTACTTAGCAACATAGGTTACTCTGTCGCTTAGTATCATAAAGCCTTCACCTTTAAGGATTGGAATCTCCTTACCTGATTTAGCCTTAACAACTTCGCCAAATACGTTAAAACCATCTGAACCTCTGGTTGCCCTATGATATTCAGCAAGCTTATCACCTACATGTACCTGAATAAGATCCATGTTAGAGAGATCTGCGGTTCCATCCTTTAATATTACAGGCTCTGTATTAGCCTCTGTATCAAAGAAATACTCATAATAGCCATCAGAACCATCTATTACTTCTTTTCCTGAAGCCACAAGATACTTCTGATTATGATTATGTTCTTTTACCATATCAGAGATGATGTCTCTGTTTATTCCCTTTCTGACATTACATTTGAACAGGAATGCCAGCACAACATCCTCTGTATACTCCATACCGTCAGCTCTAAGTGGGAGCTTCATCCAGCAGAGCATGTTATTTTGTGTAAAGGACAGATATAAGTCCTTATTTTCAATCATAGATTCAATAAGAACCTTGTCATCCTTTATTCCACCTGTTCTATCAAGTGCTATAGCCTCAGGTGTTTCATCCGGAAGAACAGCCTGATATTCACCAGAGAGCATAAGCTCCCTGATGCGTCTCATATCCTTGGCTGTATACATCATTGTAGAATACTGACTTACATCAAGCCCGTCCTCAAGGCCAAGTCTGATCTCGCGCATCTGATCAGCTCTATAAAGAGGCTTGCTATAAGGAGTAATATCTATCTGATGCTCCAAGCCCATTCGCATCTCATACATCTGTTGCCATCCATAGGCACCATCTGCGTATTTACCAACGTCAACGCCATTTTCAAGACCAATTCTGATCTCTTTTATAGCATCTCCGCGCATGTCTCCTGTAATAAAATCATCAATAGGAAGTCCTTCCTTAAGTCCTATCCTGATCTGTTCGATCTGATCCCCATCAAATCTTTCTTTGATATATCTGGAAATATCTACGTTGTCTAAGTAAGCCTTATGCATCTGATTAAGTATATTGGCATTATATCTAGCAATTTCCTGATCTGTGAAAAATAGCCCATCCTCCGCGCTGTGTCTGATAGCTCGCATTTTCATGTACGGCACATCTACAGCTGCATAAGAAGAAATATCGATTCCTGCCTCTAAGCCCTTTCTGATTTCCCGCATTTGCAGATTATCGTATTGTGGATCTTGGAAAAAAATAATTGGAACGCCGCCATTTTTAGACATACCAAGCCTGAGTTCTCGCATCTGGTCTGCTAAATACTCTTTCTTGGCATATACAGAAACATCTATACCATTTTGAATTCCCTGCCTTATCTGAGAAATCTGCCTTAGATCAAAGCCTTCTTCTCTGTATTTTGTCATGTCAATATTCTGAGTCATTTCGAGACGAAGCTCTTCCATCTCAGTCCATGGCATTTTTGGATCAAGATATTTAGAAATATCTACTTTATCGGTGAGACCCTTCCTGATCTCAGCCAATTGAAGCGCATTAAACTTAAGAGCTTTCAGTTTGTCAACATCAGCTCCTGCATACTTGCACAGATCTAGCTCTTTTTCTAATGAATTCTGATCAAAAGAATCAAGGCCAGAATAAACATTAAATTCACTAATAAGGTCCGCTTCCTGAGTAGCCATATGTGCTCCTAAAATTTGGCATATATAGTCTTTACAGTTTCTTTATGAGGGAAAGCTTGTTTTTCCCATCTTCATAGAGATAATTAACCTCATCCATGCTCTTTTTTACTATATAAATACCTAATCCACCTATCTGCCTTTCTTCAGCAGATAGTGTAATATCAGGATCTTCTTTTTGTAATGGATCATATCTGGCGCCGCTATCAATAAATGTTATGACCGCGCTCTCTTTACCAGTATCATAATCAAAAGATATTTCAGCCTGCCCTACTTTATCTCCATATGCGTAGTGACAAATATTAACGAATATTTCCTCAACTGCTACATCGATCTGAGTCTGTACCTTCAGTGAAGCATTATGCTGTTCAAGCTCTGCGTCAACAAATCCAATGACTTTATCCAGGTTATCTACCAGAGCATCAATTTTTAGTACACTCATATCTACTCTCCAACTGATTTACATAGACTCCTACAATTATATTATATACAAAATATCGTTAATATGTTTAATTATTTTTTCTGCTATTACCTTCTTTTTCTTTTTTTACAAATAGCGCAGCTACTACATATACGATGATCGCGATCACTGCTCCTAGCACAAGGAAGCTGTACTGATTAGAAATAAGCATTGCTCCGCTATAGGTATATAGGAAAATATGTGGAAATCTGAAAATGAGTGTCAGAATGATCCACACAATAAGTTTTTCTTCTGAATAATAGCCAAGATAGGCATATGTATCTTTTGGTAAAGGAAATAACATAAAAAGAATGTGAATAAGCATAGGTTTTCCTCTTTTTATGAAATCCTCAACCTTTATAAGTTTGTCTTCTGGGAATAAATATAGAAGGAAATCTCTACCAAATCTCCTACCAATAAGAAAAGCTAAAGAGTTCGCCAAAGTAGCAAAAACATCACATATGACCGCGCCCTTTAATCCGCCCCACACGTAACCAGCCGCCAGATAAAACGGTAGTCCTGGAATGCAAGTAGAAAGAGTTTGAATAAAGATAAAAATACCAAATATAAGTAACCCCAACACCCCTTGCTCAGCAACATACTGCTTAAGCTTATCGGGATCTCCTACAAATTTTATCATAGGACGTCCGATAAATAAATACAAAGATAGCATAAATACAACAACTAATGCAATTGTTAATATAGTTCTAAAGACACCCTTTTTCATATGATCGCCTCTAGATCAATTATACTATGTGAATCACTTTCTAACTACAGTAAGCTTAGCATCATAATACTCAGAAGAAAGAGAAAACTTGTCAGCTATCCCTTCTGTCACATACACATTTCCATCATCAGTGATAAATACTGCATCGAAGTCATCTCTCGTCTTCCAAAAATCTATAGCCTCATCAAGACCCTTCACAAAAAGAGCTGTTGAAAATCCGTCACACATAAGACCATCCTTACCGATTATAGTGACAGATACAAGGCCATTCTTTGCAGGCTTTCCTGTATCCGGATCCAGGATATGCCAGAACACTTCTCCATTACTTTCAAAGAATCTCTCATATCCTCCAGAGGTGATAATAGCTACATCTTCTGCCTTTATCACTCCCAAAATCCCGCTCTTAGTATCTTTAAATGGGCTCTTTATGGCAACGTTCCATGGCTGACCGTTTGGCTTTTTCCCAACGCACTGTACATTGCCTCCAAGATTTATCAGAGCACTTTTCACTCCCATCTTCCTGTAGTAATCAGCAAGCATGTTGCTGGTATATCCCTTTACGATACTTCCAAGATCAATCTTCATATCGGAAGGGATAGTAACAAGAGATGTTCCGTTAGATCCGTTCCTTATGCTGATCCTTCTGTAATCAACATATTTTAAAAGATCTTTTATCTCAGTTTCCTCAGGGATCCTATACTTACTGGTAGTGAATCCCCAGGCAGTCAGCACCGGATATATTGATATATCAAGATCTCCATCAGTCTCCTTGCATATATCAAGTGCATTCTTTAAGATCTCAGTAGTCTGTTTAGACATTGTGTACTGCTTTTTTTCATTTAGAAGTCCTATTTCGCTTTCAGGATCAGTAACAGATAGCGCCTTTTCAAGATTTCCTATTCTTCTTTCAGATTCATCCAAAAGAGCTTCATCTCCCGCAACCTGGATCTCCATTAGCGTATCCATTGCATAAAGCGTTGTAGTTTCAAGATTGTCTTCCTTGGCATGATAAAATTTTAGTATAACCAGAAATACCGCCAGGCCTAATACTACTCCGACGACTCCTAAAAGCTTTTTCATGAATAATCCTCTGTTAACTCCTGTTTTTCTTCATTCCAATAATAGCTCTTTATATGATAATTTCCCTTTTCATAGCCGTATCCATCTCCGGAATCCTCATATAATCTAAAACTTCCATCACATCCGGGGTAAACTGAAACTTCCACAGCATTATCATTCATATCCCTGGTACACAGCTCCGGCTTTTTCATAGGAATTATAGATCCTTCCTTAACAAAAAGTGGAATCTTATCAAGAGGGCACTTATATGAAATATCCTGTCCTCCCTTATAGCACTCCTTCGTGTAAAAGTCGTACCATTTTGTTCCTTCAGGAAGGTAAATATTTCTCTCATTCTGATCATCAACAACAGGACACACCATAATACTTGGTCCAAACATGTACTGATCAGAAATATATCTTGCTTTTTTATCATTTCCAAAATCAAAAAGCAAAGGACGGATAAATGTACCATCTTCCAGACAGACCAAAGCACCCACAGAGTAGATATAAGGCATCAATTGGTATCTGAGCTCTATAGTCTTACAGATGGCTTCATAATATCTGTTTCCTTCATCACCAAAAGCCCATGGTTCTCTTTCTATATCAGTGCCATGTGCCCTGAATACAGGTAAAAACGCTGCAAACTCAAGCCACCTGACATAGAGCTTTTTGTATTCTTCAGTGATCCCATCAGGATATTGTCCATTCCAAAACCAGTTTCTGCCCTTTTTGACAAAAAAAGCTCCTGTATCCATTGTCCAATAAGGCATACCACTTGCAGCAATCTGAAGCCCAGCTCTTACCTGGTTTCTAAGGCACTGCCAGCTGGCAGAAATATCCCCTGACCACAGAATAGTACCATACTTTTGACTACCTGCCCAGCCGCTTCTTGTGAGGTTTACAACTCTTTTGTCATGATCCTGTTTTCTTTGATTTTCCCATATCCCCAATGCATGATACTTTCCATATGAATTAGCCCTCTCAAATGGCATGATATTATCAGCATCTTTTTTATACTCACAGTATTTTTCACCAGCAGATGGTTCGATAATATGCCCCCATTCAGGTGTGATAGGCTCACTGCTGTCACACCACCAGCCATCAACACCTGCAGGATAAAGAGATTTCTCGATCTGTTTCCAATAGATATCTCTTCCCGCTTTTTCAAATGCATTATATACATCAGTCCCCGGGAATAAAAGACCTGCATCCATAAATTCAGTATTATCAGCTGTGCCCTGACTCATATTAGGCCAGATTGACATCATGAAATGAATTCCCATTTCATGCAGCTTTGCTGTCATCTTCTTTGGATCAGGAAACCGCTCTTTATCAAAACTCTTTTGTCCCCACTGCCCATCAGGCCAGCTAAGCCAGTCAAGTACCAGACAATCTACGCCGATTTTTCTTTTTCGAAACTCCTTAGCCGTATCAAGGATTTCTTTTTGACTCTGGTAACGCTCCTTACTCTGAATATAGCCATATGCCCAGTTTGGAAGCATAGCAGCTTTACCAGTGATTCTTCTAAAGTTTTTCACAACATCAAAAAGGTTGTCTCCAAACAGGAAAAAATAGTCAAGATAGAAATCTGCTTCCGTTTGAAGATAAGCTTCATTGTCTTTTTCCTCAAACATGAATAAAGACTCTGTGCTCAAAAGGATCCCGTAATTTTTGGAAGATATCATAAATGGAATGCTGATCTTACGATTTCCCTGATGTCCATAGTAAGTGGTATTTCTAAGATTCCACTCACCGTGCTCTCCCTGTCCAAGACCTAGCAAAATCTCATCTTCATCAAAGCAAAAATAATTTCTTGTCTTATAGGCATAGCCGCATTCTCTTTTTTCTGCTTCCTTTACCTTCTTTTTCAGCCCATCTGCCGTTTCGATCTCTTCAACTTTAAGATTACCCACTGTCTGATAAAGTGTTATCTTTTCAAGAAATCTTGGCTCAAATGCTCTTTCTTTTAGTAAAAGTCTTCCATTATCATTTTCAAAAGATACAGCCCCGGTTTTCTTTGAAATAATGATCTGTCCTTCAGATGACTTGATAAAAAAAGAAGTAGATGACTCCATCAATTTGTATTTTATGCCGTTTATAAAGCCATCGTAATCTCTTCCCTGCTCTGGAGAAAACTCTGCCTCTTCTGAAAAAGATACTCTTACAATGCCCCCATTTTGCGGAATGATCCTAAGCACACCTGCTTCAGAATAAAAAAGTAAGATTCCATTTTTATCTTCACACCTTGTAATCTCGTAGCTTTTTGCTGCAACTACCTCCATCATAACCTTTTCTCCCCATTTATACCGTCATTTTCAAAGCCTTACCATTTACATTTACTGTAACTAAGGTCTTTTCACCATAAGTTCTTTTAAGCTCCCAATCAGTTACCTTCATATCCTTCCATTCCATAGAAAGCTCAAGACCGCCCCTTAGGCGCACTCCTTTAACACTTCCTTTTGAAAACATACTAGGAAGAGCTGGCAAAAGAACAAATTCATCATCCCTTCCCTGTACCAGCATCTCAAGCATAGCTGCTGCCGCGCCAAGATTTCCATCAATCTGGAATATAGGTGAAGGATGATAAGGATGGTTATCCATAAGATTATCAAATGTGCTTCCTGTTAAAAGAGCTTTAAGGTTCTCATACACCTTCTCGCCATCAAGAAAATGTGCCCAAAGTCCAATGATCCATGCTCTTGACCATCCCGTGTGACCACCTCCATATGAAAGTCTCCTTTCAAGAGTTTTCCTGGCTGCCTTCATTAGATCAGGCGTCTTTTCAAAGCTGATCGAGCTTCCCGGATACACACCATATAAATGCGAAATGTGTCTATGTCCAGGCTCTTCTTCATCGTAATCTTCCATCCATTCCATGATCTGGCCAAATCTTCCGATCTGTATTTTTGGAAGTCCATCCAGGATCTTTTTTGCCCTTGAAATTTCAGTTGCATCAGCTGATAAAGCCTTACACGCTCCGATATATCCATTTAAGAGTTCCATCAGAATCTCTGTATCCATTGTTGCGCCCTCACACAGGCACCCTTTGACACCGCTTTTTAAGATATATGTATTTTCAGGAGATACCGTTGGCGATACAACAAGGTCCCCCTTATCATTTTTGATCAAAAAGTCCTCAAAGAAATCTACACACTCTTTAAGAACATCAAAGTTTTCTTTTAAGAACTCTACATCCCCGGTAAAAAGATAGTGCTCCCAGATATGGGTTGCCATGAAGGCTCCTCCCATTACCCAGTAAGAAGCAGGGATATAGTGATCCTGAGGAGCAGTATCTGCGTAGATATCCGTATTATGGTGGGCTACAAATCCCCTGCAGCCATACATTTTTTTTGCAGTTCCTTTGCCGTTATCACATACTCTTTTTAAAAGTTCAAAATATGGCTCGTGGCATGATGATAAATTGCCGCTTTCTGCGATCCAGTAATTCATCTCCAGGTTTATGTTGATCGTAAACTTGCTTCCCCAAGGCGGAGTAAGACTTGAATTCCAGATACCCTGCAGGTTCGCAGGAAGGCATTTGCCCCTGCTCGATGAAAAAAGGAGATATCTTCCGTACTGGAAGTATAGTGCGAACAGATCAGGATCGCTCTCTCCATTTTTGAGTGCAAAAAGCCTCTTATCAACAGGCATTTTTCTTGCACCTATGGTCAAGTCAGAGTCTGAGCCATCTCCCAGACATAATGATAATTTTTCAAATCCTTCTTTATATTCCAGGAGATGATCATTATATATATCAGCAAAAGATTTCTTGCAGACACGCTTTATATTTCTTTCTGATTCCCCTAAATAATCTTCATGATAGAACCTTGTCCTGATATCAATTATCAGATCTGCTTCTTTTGCATCTCTTATCAAAAGATGATCGCCAATAGTACTTATCCTTCCATCAGATCTGGCTTTCACTCTGACAGCAAAAGGGATGCCTATCCCTGTTACAACTTTAAATCCAATTTCATCCTGGGATGCCCATTCATCATCAAGGTTGTTGTAATCTCTTGACAGCCTGCAGCATAAGTTAATAGGCCCTTCATCTGCAGTCAGATGATAAACAATGACTCCATCGGGACGTGAAGCTATAAGCTCTCTTTTATAGCTGGACTCTCCTGCCTTATAAGAAGTTGTAACGCATCCTGTGTGAAGATCAAGTTCTCTTTCGTAACAATGAACTTCTCCAGAATGTTCCATATCAATAGTAAGAACCCCCGCCATCTGGTAAGAGCGTTCAGAATTGGGAGTACCTGATAAAGCCATGACAGCCAATTTTTCAGCCTCTGGTATCTTGCCATCATGAAGAAGTCTTCTGATCTCTCCAAGATATTTATATGCATCAGGATTGTTGCGATCTATAGGACCCCCACTCCAGATACTGTCCTCGTTTAGAAAAAGAGTATCTCTATTTGGCCCAGATGTAACCATAGCTCCCAATCTGCCATTACCTACAGGCAGTGCCTCTTCCCACTTATAAGCAGGTTTGTCGTAGTACAAGCTCAAACTGTCCATATTATCTACACCTCGGTTTTATTTCTGCAAAATGCATGCATATGCAGAAAAATCTTTATCCGCTTTACCAAATTCTGCTATTATCCTGCCTTCTTTAAGCAAGCTCTTATCAAGCTCCTTGGAATCTTCAAAACGATGATAGATCGCCAGAACTTTTCCTTCATATTCCCTTAACACAAGCTGCTGTCCAGTAGGCTTATTGTAACTGTAAACACTGCTGTCAATTACTTTAGTCACGCCGCTTTTTATAATATCTGAAGCCTCATTATAAAATGCTATAGCTTCATCAACTATCTTCATCTGCTCATCTGAAAGATCATATATATCACCACTAAGACACATTCTTCCAAGGAATGTAGAAACAAGTGAATAATAAAGGCGATCAGCATTGTCACTTGCTCTAAGTACTGCCCAGATCTGACTCTGTCTTGGCAAAATAACCCTGTGCATATTTGCAGCAATAACAGGAATAGCCAAAGTCTCATGGGCATCAGAAAAGCTTGCCTGACTTGCTATTTCCATCATTGAGTAAACAAGCCTGTGTCCGCCGCTTGAACAGTTTTCGATAACGATATCCGGTATTTCCTCTTTTATCTTGCGTATAAACTTCTGGGTTGCTAAAACCTTTCTGTAAAGCGCTTCTCCAAGACTATCGCCGCCATCACAACCTATTCCTATAGTGTCATTGTAATCAATCTTAATATATCCAAAGCCAGCCTCTTTTAGTGTTCCGATAACATCCTTTGTAAGATGCTCTATAACCCAGGGATCTTCCATATCAAGGAATCGTCTTCCTGCTACTGTAAGAGGATGACCGTCCTTTTTCAAAAGATGATCCGTCTCTTCAAAATACTTACTGTGTGGTCCTGCAAATTCAAATTCAAACCATAATCCTGGGATCATTCCTTTAGATCTGACATAATCAGCTGCCTCTTTTAGTCCATGTGGAAATCTTTCCTTATTTATTTCCCAGTTTCCTACGCTGCAAGCCCAGTCACATGGAAGTCCGTACCATCCTGAATCAATTACAAGATACTGTACTCCCTTGTTTTCAAGCTTATCAGCAAGTCTTTTTACACTGTTAATATCAGGATTTCCCCAGCTGATACAGTACTCATTAAACATGATTCCCATCTTGTCATCTACAGGTGAAATATCAGGATGCTGTGCTTTAACAAGCTTGTCGCAAACTTCAGCTAAAGAGTTTCCTGTAGCAACAATGGCATCAGGGGTTCTAAAGCTCTCACCACTTCTAAGCTTTTTCATCCAATGTCCCATATCTCTATCTGCTATGCCACCCATTACATCAAAATCCTGAGTCTCCTTACAGGAAAACTCTATCTGCCAGGAAGAAGCATGTCCCATCAAAAAGCCTATGAAAGTTCCATCCTCAGAATTTTCCATGGCAAGGAAAGGAAAATACTTTCTGACAGGCATAGAGCCCGTATTTCCAAATTTCTCAATTCTTCTTGCGCAGCCATTCCAGGACTTTTCCAAATGGAGATCCTGTATAGTCTCAGTCTTAAGTCTTCCCTCTTCACTCCAAAAGCTCATAAGCCTGTGAAATTTGTCAGCCTTTATTCCCTTAAGTGCAAAGCTCGATAACATCTCCAAAGTAACTTCTCTGCCACTTCTATTTTCAAATTCTGTATATACGCGGATTGCCTCCCCGTCCTTTTTCTCAAATACCCTTGCTCTATATCCCCTCTCATCTACAAAGAGAGTTTCTTTCCCATTTTCTTTTTCTAATACATCTACCTTTTTCAGATTCCAAAACGTTTCGCTAGAAACCATACTTAACCCGCAGGAAAAGCCTCCTGCATACTCATCACCAATAATCTTAGCTTCTACTACAAATTCCATAATAACCTTCCTGTCCACACATAAATATAGGCGGACGCAGCCTTTGGTTATGGGCCGCAGCTTTCAAAACTGTGGCCCATAACAGCATTTGTGTGCCCGCCAAATATAATTATATCGAAAAAGCTTTATTTTTCTATATTTTCCATGTACTTATCATAGTATTTCTGGTATAAAGAAACGTAATTATCTACGCCCATACTCTCAAGCTTACTGATATATGTTTCCCAATCCTTATCAACGTCCATGTCTCCTGTAATAAACTGTACCGTTGCCTGATTTACATAGTCGCCAATTGTAAGTGTAAGCTCTGAAATAGTCTGTGCATCCTGACCTTCGAATACAAGATTTGGTACCAGAGTATCTTCACCTGGATCAAACTTGCTGTATTTTTCTGCTGCAGCCTGAAGGAAATATTCACCGTCGTGACTTGGATCTTCTACCTGCATATCACCTCTGAACTTGGATGTGCTGCATCTGATCATAGCATCTGAAACATATGTAACCTTCTTGCCTGTGTAATCCTTAAAGCCGGCACCTACCCAGTCAAAGTCATCTGGAATATCGTATGTCTTGTAAGTTGGTGTTCCACCTGAAAGAGATGAACCTTCAGTTGTGTAATCCCAGCCAATACCCTCAGGTCCATTTGCCTGAACAAGAGATGCCTCTTCTGAAGCCATAAAGTCCATAAGTGCTACTGCAATCTCTGGATATTTGCAGTTAACTGATACGCTTCCAATGCAAGAACCAAAATAGTTATCAGCATTTCTTGCTGCAAATCTTACTCCACCAGGGCCTTCAACAGGTTCCATAACTTCCCAGTCCTGCCACTCACCATCCTGGTTTTTCCAGAATTCATCGTTTTGTGGTCCGCCAGCAGAATACATAGCTACAAGATGATCCTCATTACTTAATGTAGCCTGGAACTGGTTATTGTCCTGTGTAAATGTCTGATTATCCAAAAGACCTTCTTTATAAAGCTTACTCATAAATCTGAAAGCTTCTTTGTACTCATCTTTCATAACTGAGTATTCGATCTTGCCATCATTTACAACAAGACCAGCTGCTACTGTTGGGTTAGTATTACTAAGAG
Organism: Butyrivibrio hungatei; assembly: GCF_001858005.1. NCBI lineage: Bacteria > Bacillati > Bacillota > Clostridia > Lachnospirales > Lachnospiraceae > Butyrivibrio > Butyrivibrio hungatei. The sequence goes on from NZ_CP017831.1 coordinate 1,831,864, forward strand.
GATTGTTACACTCAACAAAAGAGTTCACCATCCATACAGTAGGATCTGTAGCCCAGCCACCGATCATACCAGTCATAGGGATCTCATCTGCTTTTCCATTTCCATTTGGATCTTCTGTCTTAACTTTCTTTAAGAACTCATACATCTCGTCAGTAGTCTGAGGTATCTTTCCATCATTAAGTTTTTCAACCCATGGCTTGTAGATATACATTCTGTTCTGGAAGTGAGTATGGAAACACTCATTATCATCACCGTAGGTATAGATCTTGCCATCTGACATCACAAGGTCACCCTTTCTAAGTGGGCTCTCCTCATTAAGTCTGTTCCAGTTAGGGCAGTCTTTTAAATAATCATCAAGTGGAATAAGAAGTCCCTGCTGGCCATATGACTGAAGCTCAGACTTGGTCCAGTTTGTAGCAAGGAACATATCAGGAATAGTGTCCGGATCTGTCATGATAAGATTAAGTTTTGTCTTAGCATCATCTCCATCTACATCATAAACAAAGTTTAAATGTACGTTTGTTTTTTCCTCGATCCAGTCTGTGACATAGTTGTCCTGATAGGTGCCTCCACCTGTTGTAGTAGCATAGACAAAGCATGTAAGCTCCACCTTTTCAGCAAGTGGGAATTTCACATCACTTACAGAATCAAACTTAAGTGCATCAGATACTTCCTCACTTTTTGCCTGCTCATTTCCACCAGTTGATTTTGCCCCGCAACCACATAGCATTCCTGCAACAAGACCTACAGACAGACCAGCTGCCATAAGCCTTTTTCCCATAAGTTTCTTTTTCATTTTTGTCCTCCTTTTTTATTCTAATGTAAAAAGAACTTATATCAACCCTTTACCGATCCGACCATGACACCTTTTACGAAGTATTTTTGGATAAAAGGATAAATGATCATAAGAGGTAAGGTACTGATTATGATTGTTCCGTACTTGAGCATTTCGCTTAAGTACATATTCTTCTGGATCACCATTGGATCCACGTTTCCTTTACTTAGATTGACCTGAGACAAAAGAAGTATCCTTCTAAGTACAAGTTGAAGAGGGAACTTTGCCTCATCATTTATGTAGATCATTGGATTAAAATATGAATTCCAGATACCTACTGCGGTCCACAGACAGAGTACTGCGATGATAGGAGTCGATAGAGGAATTACAATGCTTTTGAAAAACTTAAAGTCTTCGCAGCCATCCATCTGCGCCGCTTCCAGAAGTTCCTTGGGTATTGTCTGTTTAAAATATGTTCTCGCAACTATGACGTTATACGCACTAACTGATCCAGGAAGTATGATCGCCCACATTGTATCTATAAGTCCCAGATTTTTTACCAAAAGATATGATGGAATAAGTCCACCTGAAAACATCATTGTAAAAAGGAATATGCCCATAAGGATCTTTTTTCCTTTGAAATCATCCCTTGATAATGGGTAAGCTGCAAAAAGCGTAAGTGTAATACTGATAAAAGTTCCTACTAACGTATAGAGTAAAGAATTGCTGTAACCTACCCAGATCGAGCTATACTCAAACACTGCCTTATAGCTATCAAGTGTTGGTGCAACAGGAAGGAATCTGACTCTTCCTGCCATAAGAGCATCACCTGAACTAAAAGAACAGCTCACAATGTAGATAAGCGGATATAGTTCTATTACAAGTAATAACGCCAGTAAAATATAATTTATGAAATATACGACCTTGTCCTGAGATATTTTCTTATTCATTGTTTATTTCACCTTCCCCCAAAATTAAGATTATAAAAATCCATTACCCGTCAACTTATCTGCTATCTTATTGGTAACAAGAATAAGAACAAGTCCTATGAGCGATTGAAAAAGTCCTATCGCTGTCGAATAGGAATAATCCGGAAATGTTGAAACTAATGAGACCTTGTATGCATATGTTGTTATTACTTCTGATGCACTTACATTGTTCTGATTCTGCATAGCAAGGACTTTCTCATATCCAATATTTAAGACACTTCCCATGTTAAGGATCAGCATTATGACCACAGTTGGAAGTATCGCTGGAATATCCACATATTTTATTCTCTGCAAAAGAGTTGCTCCATCGATTATGGCCGCTTCGTGCTGCTCCATATCAACACCCGCAAGTGCTGCGATATAGATGATCGAACCAAATCCAACTCCCTGCCATACTCCGGACCAAACATATAAGGATGGGAACAACCCTGCTGATCCAAGTACACTTACGCCAAATTTCTCATATACAAATTTTCCGATCACGCCTATTCTGGTATCCATCAAAAGGTTTATGATACCAACAAAGACTACTGTAGAAATGAAGTATGGGCAGTAACTAACCATCTGCACCGTTTTTCTAAACCTCAGATTTTTGGCATAGTTAAGTGAAAGTGCCAGTAAGATCGCAGTAGGGATTGATACGAGCATAGAATAAAATGAAAGAATAAGTGTATTTCCCAGGCATTCTTTAAAGTTATAGTTATTAAAGAATCTGATGAAATTGTTCATTCCACAGTTTTCTGCCCATGGGCTTCCCCATATTCCTTTGCTTACCTGATAATTCTTAAAGGCAAGTATTACTCCGTACATTGGTGCGTATGCGAATATAAAAAGAACTATGACCGGCAGCGACACCATAAGATACAACTGCCAATGTCTTAAAGCATATTGACCAAATCTTTTTAAACTTGATTCTGTGTTTTTCATTTAGCTTTTTTCCTTCCGTCAGATTTGATGGTTCAATTATTATTTCTTTCCGGGGAAAAAATCTATATACAATGTTTTTTGGGAATATTCAAAATTTAAAAGGGGCCCGAAGGCCCCTTTTTATCAGTGTTTTTTATATTCAGATGTTTCCGATCTTAAAATCTTCCTCAATAGAATTTAGACCATTTGCAGATATTTTTAGTGTTACAATTTCGTTTTCATATCCTGAACGAATAATTACTGTTGCTCTTCCTCTAAATGAAGTTGTATCTCCATCAGTATAATTATCTTCTGTAACAGGATTAGCTGATCCAAAGCCTGCAATAGTTGTTCCTTTATCTTTACTTGCAAGTTCAGCCTTTAAACTGATCTTTGCATCAGGAACTACATTTCCATCTTCGTCAATGACTTCTACTCCCACATAAATAAGTGAATGTCCATCAGCTTTCATCTCTTTCTTTTCAGGAATAAGTCTTAAGCTGTGAGGCACCTTAGTAGTAACAATCTCATCTCTGCTAACTTCAGAGCCTTTTTCATAGCTTATAGCTTCCACTTTACCTGGAACATACTCTGTCTCAAAAGAAACTGAGTTTGGTAATGGTTTTTCAAAACTTACCTTCTTTCTTCCAAGGCTCTTTCCATTTACAAGAACTTCTACTTCTTCCGCCTTTGAAAATACAACGATCTTTATATTCCTGTTTTCATAGCCTTCATAGTTCCAGTTCTTTCTGACTTCTGTGAATCCCCATGGAGTCATCATCTCTACTTTTCCAAAGGTATCAGGATGCATTGAATAAACATATGTCTTGTCGCTTCCCCATACTACACTTCTGTAGGCTCCTTGTGGAAGCATAAAACCTGTAATATCATAGTCAGCATCATTTGCAAGTCTCCATGGATATGGTGATGAGGCCGGAGGCATCAGGTACCATCCTCCTGACTTTGCCTTTGGGTCATTTTCATCAACATACTCAGCCTTACCAATTCCCGCTTCTCCAATGTAGTCCCAGGCTGTCCAGGTGAACTCTCCTATAACATATGGGAGTCTTTCTACCAGTGGCCATCTAAAGCCTATTTCTCTTGGGAAATTCTCAGATCCAAGGATCACTCTATCAGGGAACATCTCATGATCTCTTTCATACAGTCCTTCCATGTAGTTGTATCCCACAATATCAAGTCCGTTTGTAAAGGGCTCTGACATAGTTTCCCAGCTTGTACTTATAAGTCCCTCTGAAGAGTTTTGATTTTGACTTTGTCCTTTCATGAGATCATCGTCAAGACCTCCCCAGTATGAACAGATGCCATTACTTATTGGTCTGGTTGCATCAATCTCTCTGATCTTGTCAGAAAGTTCTTTAGCAAGTGTATATCCATTATCGAGGCCTCCTCTTTCGGGTATCTCGTTACCTGTAGACCAAAGGATAACAGATGGATGATTCCTGTCTCTTTTTACAAAGGCTGTAAGGTCTTTTTCCCAGTCAGATGCAAAAAACTGGCTATAATCTCCGCCACGCTTTGCCATTCCCCAGGCATCAAAAGCTTCATCAAAAACATACATTCCAAGTCTGTCACAAGCTTCGATAAATGCTGCAGATGGAGGATTATGTGCTGTTCGAACCGCATTAAAGCCTGATTCTTTAAGCTTTTTTATCTTTCTTTCTTCTGCTTCATATAATGAAACAGCTCCTAAAAGTCCATTGTCATGATGAAGGCATCCGCCCTTTAATTTAACTTCTTTTCCATTTATTCTAAGTCCTCTTTCAGCATCTGCTGTAATAGTCCTAACACCAAAGAGTGTCTCTGTCTCATCTGCCTTGAGGTTTTCTTCCGGAATAAAATGAGTTCTATAAATACCAAGGCTCTTTACACTCACCTTTACTTTATACAGGTTTGGGTTTTCTGCATCCCATAGCTTTGGATCCTGTAATATGAACGAAATCCTTGCTGTATCTGTTTTTCCTGAGTTTACCTGTATTACACTCTTTGTCTTTTTCTTCTCTTTTCCATCTTCTTCATCAAAAACTGATACATTAACTTCGCAAAGTCTGTTTTCCAAAGTCCTATTAGCTACTTCTATAACTGCTTCCAAATAAGCTCTGTTTCCATCCACTTCCTTGGTGCAAATAAATACTCCATTTTCTGGCACATGAACTCTTGGACCATGACATATCTTAACGCCTCTGTATAAACCTGATCCTGTATACCATCTGCTGTTTACATACATTGTGGTATTGCAGTTAATTGTTATCCTGTTTTCTTTTCCGAAGGTCACATAATCAGTAAGGTCTACATAGAATGGTGCATAACCATAATGCTGACTGCCTACCTTACACCCATTTACATCTATGGACACATTCATCATGGCGCCATCAATCATCAGTCCAACGCATTCATCCTTCCAGTCTTCAGGAATAAAAACCATCTTTGTATAATTAGAAAGGCCTCCTACAAAATAACCACTATCTGACCTTGCAGGTGCATCAGGTGAGACTTTGGTGCCTATCATTCCATCATGCGGAAGATTGACTACTTCCCCTGGATCTTCGTCCAGCATCCCCAGAGAATCAACGAAGTTCCTTCTAAATGTCCATTTTTCATCAATACATATTTTTTCCATAATAACTTACCCTCTCTTAGTTTATATGATCTTATTTTTAGTCATTTCTATATTCAGATGTATTAAGTCCTGTCACTCGCTTAAATGCCCTGCAGAAGGAATTTGTAGATCCATATCCTACCATCTCACTTATCTTAACTATAGGAAGGTCTGTAGTCCTAAGGAGATCTTTGGCCTTATCAATCCTGATATTTTCTATATAATTTGAGAACTTGATTCCCTGAGTCTGTTTAAAGAGACTTGATAAATATGGCTGACTTATCTCAAACTGATCTGCCACCATGGAAAGAGACAGATTCGGATCACCATAATGGCTATCTATATAAGATACAATGCCGCCAGCTATCATGTCTGCATCCTGCATCTTCTTTTGTCTGTTCATGAACTGGCATAATTCCTTAAACAGGTTAAGTGTTATTCTGATCTGGTTAAGTACAGGCAGGTTATGATTCTTTTCAAGTTCTTTGTAGTATCTTGCATACTCACTGTCACCGAGCTTTACAAGGTCAAGCAGCCTAAAGAGTGTGGACTGAAGATCTGTGATCAGCATGTGCTGCACATATACAGGAAGGTCTGACTCAATAAAGTATTCCGTGACTATCATCTCCAGATAATCATGAAGTCCCTTCTCATCACCAGTTGTCACATAATGTACAAGCTTAACATGCATATCTGCTGACGGATAGCCAATTGAGTGATTTTCTCTATGGTCATACCAAATGATAGTATTTTCAATCTGCTCTGCTTCATTGTAGCAAAGATACGCAGCATTAAGATATGACTCTCTGATGCGATCCGGACTACTTTCTATACTTCCTCCATATACAAATATCTTTTCAGCCAGTGATGGAGCCATCTGCATCTTTATATTTTTTACAAGTTCACTGGACTTTTTCTTTATCTCATCCTCACCTGCAGCTTCAGTATTCATTATAAGCGCAAGCTGTCCTTCTCCAAGGTCTGTATAAAGACTTCCTGGAAGCTTTTGATCTATAAGCTCTGTAAGAGAAGCTGAGAAGGTATTTAAAAGCTTTTGATCTCCTTCTTCGCCTCCATTTATGACCATATGGAACCTAAAAAGCAGAACCCAAAATGTCCTGTTCTCCACCTGATATTGTAGATAATCTGCCATTCTGAGGATCTCTTTTTCTTCCTGAAAGCCAGAAAATAAAAGTCTGTTAACAAATGCTGTCTGCAAATATGGTTTTTGATCATTCAGAGCATTTGAAAGTTTGTCATTAGAATCTGCCAAATATGTAAATGCCTCTTTTAAGCTGGCCAAAGCTGACTGATGGCCGCCAAATCTCTCTATCCTAAGTGACATTTTATTTAACATATCATTTATAGGAGTAGCATTCTTGATAGAAATCTGATAACTAAGGATCACATCTACCAAAATACCTACAAAAATAAATGCCACAAGTAAAAGAATGCAGTACGTAAGTCTTTGATTGATGATCTTGTTGGGAACAAAGTTAGTGTACCTCATACCTGAAGCTTCCGATTCAAGTGAGATCATAGTATACTGCTCTCCGCCAAGATTTACCTCTTTTTGAATTGCATCTTTTTCATCATCAGCTTCCTGCAAAAGATTTTCTATATCACTATCACTAATAGTCATCTCATCGTCAAAAGCTTTATATATGATATTTCCCGAAAAATCCTGAACAACCTGTATACTGCCTTCTTCCATGGCTGGCATCACAGATGATGCAACATCCTCTTTTATGTAGATAACTACATGTCCATCCCCTCCAATGGTCGTAGAAAGAAGAGGCCTTGTATAGCAGATCAGATTTTCTTTAGTCTTTTTTACATAGATTTCGTATTCTTCCATAGGAAGAAATCCGTAATGTTTACTTTCTTCAGTTCTATCTAAAGACCATTTTTCAAAATCTTCGATATTATCTTTCCTAAGATATAGATCATAAAACTGCTCATAAGTGTAGGCAATTGATTTATTGATAACAACTTCCGACTTATCAAAAAATATATAATAGTCATATACTGCCTGATTTACCAGGTACAGATCTGGCAGAGCTTCCTGGAGCTCATGGATCTTGTAGGTATTGGGATACTCCATGACATTATCAAGATTTTTAAAATGATTAACTTCTACATTTGAAGTAAGACAATCTCCCAGATAGTTCACCTCTGACACAATAGTATCAAAGATACTTGCTGAATGGATCAGCTCAGTCTTTCTGGTGTTGATGTCATCATGATTAATAACAGCAAGCATGTATGCATAGTAGCTACAGCATATCACCATAGGTAGCAGCAACGCAAAAAAGTACATAATAAAATATTTCTTGAACAGAATATTTTTATTTCCCCTCTTATTCATAAAGAAAGACTACCTTCCCCGCCAAATTTAGAGCTTGTACAAGCCAATTATAACAATACAATTATCATATCTTCCTGTTTAAAAAGATATATTCAATTTATATTTTCATATATTCAAATCTTTAGAACGCCCATAAATACAATGACTTGAAGCAAAAAAGAGGACTGTCAAAGACAGTCCTCTCAAAATAGTATAGATACTATTTATTATTTATTCTTAGAATCGTTGTAAGCCTTCTTTGCAGCTTCGAATCCAGCCTTAAGTCCCTCAAGACCAGCCTTAGCTACTTCTGCTGACTGCTGTGCAAGATCCTTTGCGATCTCTTCAGCCTTCTTTGCAGCATCCTCAAGCTTAGCCTTTGTCTCATCATCTACAACGCTCTTGCTTGAAGCCTTGTTTGCCTTGTCTGCAATAGCAGCCTGTGCAGCAGCAAGTCTAGCAACAGGTACACGGAATGGTGAGCATGATACATAGTCAAGGCCAATCTTGTGGCAGAACTCAACTGATGAAGGATCTCCACCGTGCTCTCCACAGATACCAACGTGAAGTGATGGGTTAACTGGCTTACCAAGCTTAAGTGACATTTCCATAAGCTTACCAACACCTGTCTGGTCAAGCTTAGCAAATGGATCGTTCTCGAAGATCTTTGTGTCATAGTAAGCATTGAGGAACTTACCAGCATCATCACGAGAGAATCCGAATGTCATCTGTGTAAGGTCGTTTGTACCGAAGCAGAAGAAATCAGCTTCCTTAGCGATCTCATCAGCTGTAAGAGCAGCTCTTGGGATCTCGATCATTGTACCAACTTCATAATCAAGCTTAGCACCTGCAGCAGCGATCTCAGCGTCAGCTGTCTCAACTACTATCTGCTTAACGTACTTAAGCTCCTTAACCTCACATACAAGTGGGATCATGATTTCAGGCTTAACATTCCAGTCAGCGTGTGCCTTCTGAACTTCAAGAGCTGCACGGATAACTGCCTTAGTCTGCATCTTAGCGATTTCAGGATATGTAACTGCAAGACGGCATCCTCTGTGACCCATCATAGGGTTGAACTCGTGAAGTGAATTGATGATAGCCTTGATCTCGTCTACTGACTTGCCCTTAGCGTCAGCAAGCTTCTTGATCTCGTCCTCTGTTGTAGGAACGAACTCGTGAAGAGGTGGATCAAGGAATCTGATTGTAACTGGGCATCCCTCAAGAGCTTCATAGAGCTGCTTGAAGTCGTTCTGCTGATAAGGAAGAATCTTCTCAAGAGCAGCTTCTCTCTCTTCTACTGTATCTGAGCAGATCATCTCACGGAATGCAGCAATTCTGTCTTCCTCGAAGAACATGTGCTCTGTACGGCAAAGACCAATACCCTCAGCACCAAGCTCTCTAGCCTTCTTAGCATCAGCAGGTGTATCAGCGTTTGTACGAACCTTAAGTCTTCTGAACTCATCAGCCCAAGCCATGATACGTCCGAACTCACCAGCGATCTTAGCGTCAACTGTTGCGATCTGACCATCATAGATGTTACCTGTTGTACCATCGATTGAAAGGAAGTCTCCCTCGTGGAACTCTTTTCCACCAAGTGTGAACTTCTTGTTCTCTTCGTCCATGTTGATGTCGCCACAACCTGATACGCAGCACTCACCCATACCACGAGCAACTACGGCAGCGTGTGATGTCATACCACCACGAACTGTAAGAATACCCTGAGCAGCCTTCATACCTGTGATATCTTCTGGAGATGTCTCAAGACGTACAAGAACTACCTTCTCGCCTCTCTCAGCCCAAGCTACAGCATCATCAGCTGTGAATACAACCTTACCGCAAGCAGCTCCTGGAGATGCACCAAGACCCTTTCCGATTGGTGTTGCAGCCTTAAGAGCAGCAGCATCAAACTGTGGGTGAAGAAGTGTATCAAGGTTTCTAGGATCGATCATTGCTACAGCTTCTTCTGGAGTCTTGTGTCCCTCATCAACGAGGTCGCAAGCGATCTTAAGAGCAGCTGGAGCTGTTCTCTTACCATTACGGCACTGAAGCATGTAAAGCTTCTTGTTCTCTACTGTGAACTCCATATCCTGCATGTCATGATAGTGATTCTCAAGAGTCTCACAAACCTTGATGAACTCAGCATATGCTTCTGGGAATTCCTTCTCCATCTGAGCGATTGGCATAGGTGTACGAACACCAGCAACTACGTCCTCACCCTGAGCGTTGATAAGGAACTCACCCATAAGTTTATTTTCACCTGTTGCAGGGTCACGAGTAAATGCAACACCTGTACCAGACTCATTGTTAAGGTTACCGAATACCATAGGCATTACGTTAACAGCTGTTCCCCATGAATATGGGATATCGTTATCACGACGATATACGTTAGCACGAGGGTTATCCCATGAACGGAATACAGCCTCGATAGCGAGCTTAAGCTGCTCTACAGGATCTGAAGGGAAGTCTTTTCCGAGCTGCTTCTTGTACTCAGCCTTGAACTGCTCAGCAAGTTCCTTAAGATCTGCTGCTGTAAGATCTACGTCAAACTTAACACCCTTCTTCTCTTTCATCTGATCGATGAGCTGCTCGAAGTACTTCTTACCAACTTCCATAACAACGTCAGAGAACATCTGGATGAAACGACGATATGAATCGTATACGAAACGCTCAAATGCAGGATCAGGATTGCCCTTGATCATTGCTGCTACTACGTCGTCGTTAAGACCGAGGTTAAGGATTGTATCCATCATACCAGGCATTGATGCACGAGCACCTGAACGAACTGATACAAGAAGAGGATTCTGAAGATCACCAAACTTCTTACCGTTGATCTCCTCCATCTTCTTAACGCCGTCCATAGCCTGAGCCATGATCTCGTCGTTGATCTTACGACCATCCTCATAATACTGTGTGCAGGCCTCTGTTGTGATTGTGAAGCCCTGTGGTACTGGAAGGCCAATGCTTGTCATCTCAGCAAGGTTAGCACCCTTACCACCGAGAAGGTTACGCATTGTCATGTTACCTTCGCTGAACATATAAACCCACTTGTTCGCCATGTTTTTTACCTTTCTTACCGATTCTATATTTAATCGGTACCCTTACTTTTTATTATAATCACTGTGCTAGTTATCATAAGCTTCCGCAATGATATGTAATTGCTCTAGCCTGTGGTAATACAGCTTGAAACACTTACATATCACCACGCAAGCTGTTCCATAATAAACTGCACAGAAATTACCATGATAAGAACAAAAACTTAAACCTTTGGTCCATTCTGAGGAACGAAACTATCAAAGATGAAAACATCAAAGTGTTTCTTGGCCTCAGCAAGCTCTGATTCGCTCTTTATCGTCCAGGCAGCTGCTGTACTCTTGTACAGGTTCTTGCAAAGTCTCCTTGAGCAATTAGCGTGATACTTGTGGTTAAAAGCAATAAAATCAGGCTTGGTCAAAAAGTTAAGCAAAAGATTGGTGAGTATGAAATACAATACTCCCTTAAACTCTTCTGGCTTGTCTCTATGGAAGTCATCTGAAAGCTGACCTCTGAATACATCAGGATGCTTTCTCCTGAACCAGAAAAGTCCCAGTGGGTTAAAGGACTCAATGCAATATATTCCGTTGTAATCCCTCAACAAACTGTCAACAATTGGACAAACCGATAAATCTGTAAGCTCGATCTTAAGCTCTATGATAAGAGGAACCCTTCCACCTACCATCTTAAGAAAGTCTTCAAATTTAGGTATCTTCTCCTCCGAATCAAGAAGATGGAAATTCATGAGTTCTTCGTAGGTATAATCGATCACCTTACCCTTTACCCCAAGACTTCCATCAGGATTCCTTACGGCATCCTCTGCTTCATGTCCCTTATCATATCTGGCAACTCTGGCCAATGTAAAATCGTGGAATACAACCGGGACATTGTCTTTGGTAAGCTGAACGTCACATTCTATACCATATCCGCCCTCTACAGCTTTCTGGAAAGCAGCCATAGAGTTCTCTGGAGCCATAGACAAATTGTCATGCAATCCTCTGTGAGCATACAAGACTTTGGTAAATGGTTCCCTTGAAGGCCTCTTTATCATTCTAGGCATTATCATAAGAAAATATAAAAATGCCAAAACAATGAAAATTATGAGTAAAACCCTCAATAACAGCATGAATATCACTTCCTAATTACAATTTAAAGCTTCGTTAAAAATTAGACGCGACGCGTCCGCTAAATATTTTACAGCCTTCTTCCGTATAACGCAACTATTTATTTATTAAATGTGTAGCTTTTGCTTTAAAATTTTTATCCTGTTTTTGTATGCTTCTTACAATAAAATAATCCTATCTGGTCTTCGCCAGATAGGACTAATGTTCAAAATATCACTATTGTAGAAGGTCTATCCTATCTACTGAGAAAAGGCAAGGTATTACAAGGAAATTGCTTCCTTCTGCTTTGATCCTGTCAAAATGAGACTCCGGATCTACTGAAAGCCACTTATCTATCACCTTAGACTCTTCATCTGAGTTTTTGATATTTACATTATTTCTAGGCTCTTCATAGTAGGAAAATAAAATATTCTCATGAACAGAGATAAATGCATATTTATCTCCCTTTAAAAGTCCCTCTTCTACTATCGCATTGTGATACATGATGTATGAAGGCAGCTTATGAGGATATACAAAAGCAATCCTTCCTATGCGCTGCTTTGAAGATGTAGTTCTTTCATGCTCCCACTTATCAAGGTCATCTTCTGGAATATGATGGTAATAAACGTTTATCATTGGAGCAAAAAATCTATCTCCATCCTCTTCTGGCCAAGGTTTTAAATATGGCTTTAAATCAGCCATAAGAGCATCAACATCAATGTTTTTTTCATCAGCATTTTCGATGATCTCCTCTAAATACAAAAATCCCATGTCCTTATATCTGTAAAACGAAGCATTGCATAGCTTTCCATTACTGATAAGCTCTAAAAGTTCCTGTCTGCATCTATCTAAGATATTATCAAGAGGCATATCGCCTCCCATTAGTTTAAAGCTGCATCTGTACTGTGATCTTCGTATCATTCCCTACTCCTCCAAGTAAAATAATATAAGCATTAAAAACTGGAATAGATAAATGTAGCTGCATCGTATCCTGGTCCCCAAACTCCGCAGGTAACCACAAATATGATCGCTACAATATATATGAGCCATCTAAGCCACAAGCTCTGTGCTACTATCCATTCTCTGATGACAATGCCCTTTTTGCCAAGTACATCGACTATTACCAAAAGAACTAAAGACAAGATAACAAGTCGCACATCCGCTTCAGCCAGGCCAAGTGTAAACATAGTACCATCAGTAAGGCTCCAAAGTGCTACCTTCCACATATGTGTCAGTACATAGATTGCAGTTCCAAAGCTGTCTGCTCTAAAGAATATCCAGCCAATATTAACAAGCATAAACGTTACAAGTATCTTTAAAAGGTGATGAGAAAAACTGTCTCTATCAATCTTAAAGACTTCTACAAGCTTATCTCTTGCAGGTTTAAGGACAATGCCAAGAACCTGGAATACTCCATGAAGAAGTCCCCATACTACAAATGTCCAGGCTGCTCCATGCCAAAGGCCGCTTACAGCAAAAACTATCATAAGGTTGATAAGCTTTCTGACATAGCCTTTTCTGTTTCCGCCAAGAGGAATGTAGAGATAATCTCTAAACCATGAGGATAAAGAGATATGCCATCTACGCCAAAATTCAGCCACTGACTCGGAAAGATATGGCTGAGTAAAGTTGTCCATGATCTTGATACCCATGATACGTGCTGTTCCAATGGCGATACATGAATATCCTGCAAAATCGCAGTAAATCTCAAAAGTATAAAAGATTGTTGCCAGAAAAAGTACTGTACCAGTATATGAAGAAGGTGACTCGTATACTTTATTTACAAGCACCGCTAATCTGTCTGCTATTATGATCTTCTGAAAATATCCCCAAAGCATTAAAAGAAGTCCATCTCTCATAGCTTCATAGGAGAAGTCCTTTGGTTCCTTGAACTGAGGCAGCATATTTCCAGCTCTTTCTATCGGTCCTGAAGTGATCTGTGGAAAGAATGAAATAAAAAGTGCCAGCTGGAGATAGTTCTTTTCAGCAGGGATCTTGCCCCTGTAGCAATCAATGAGATAACCAATACTCTGGAACAGATAAAAAGAAATTCCGGCAGGAAGTATTATATTTACTACCGGCATGGTATCTGAAAGTTTAAAAAGACTTACTATGTTTCCGACTGTTTCAAGTAAAAAGCCTGTGTATTTAAAATATCCTAATAAGCAGACCAAAAGCACTATGCTAAGTACAAGACAAAGCTTTGCTGTTTTAGGTGCCTTTTCGATATTTTTTTCGATAAGAAGTCCTGCACCATAGGTAACAAGCGTGACCGCTATCAAAAATACTAAAAATTTGCCACTTACAACATAGTAAAATGCCATGCTTGCCAAAAGAAGCCAGATATATCTGACTTTCTTCGGAATAATAAAATATATGAATATGGTTCCCATTAGAAAAGCCAGGAACTGAAGTGATACAAACTGCATTTCATTCCTCCATACTAGTTAGTAGATCATCTTTCTTCGTAGCTGTAATTAAAGCTATCGCCTGTGTAGTACTGGTGGGAAGTCACCTCCCCATCTTCAAAGAAGATCAGCTGTACATCTGAATAGGCAAATTCATCAGAATAAAGGTGGTTCGTTTCCTTGTCATCACCAATATTCATGATCCTGTAAAGATCACTTACGCCCTCATATGTGATCACACCATCTGCAGTTTCGATCACCTTTTCTTCATCATCTCCTGCAAACTCTGTGACATTTCCATGGTCTGATACCAGGAAGTACGAAGATTTAGAAGCTATTGCTTCATCTAGCTTTTCTCCTGCTCCAAGGCTCTTTAACTGTCTCATGAGCACATCATCTGCGTAAGCCACAGAGCCGCCTCGTATGCTAAAAGCAAAAGATGTTGAGTCACCGCATAGCTTCAACATGATAAGCTGGGTATGGATATCTGCATTACCAGTAAGAGTATTTCTCTGATTCTCGTAAAACTCATCTGCGCATTTTTGCCAGGTAGCATACTCTGCGTCGCCTCTATGATCAGCAAGGTCGAAGTTCTCTTTTAACCAGTTACCGATATATCTTGTAACCTTGGTAGCTCCTAAGATATTAAGATGACCGGCGTCCATGAAATCAAGTCCGTAATCTACTACATCCGTAATCTCCAGCATATTAAGACATGGAATACCATATTCAGAAGCAATCTGGCTAGCTGTATGAGCTGCAGCCTGATTTTCTGCCATAGCAAGGAAAGGCACTGTGACTATGGCCACCTTAATACCTCTTATCTGGCAGTCATCAATGATCCTTCTAAGGTATGTAGTACCAACTGTCTCTCTGTCAAGAGTTCCTGCGCCATAATCAGTATAAGTAAAGCCATCTGAGTGCATAACATATTTCATTTCTGCACCCATAAGTCTGTTGATATCTGCATTGCCGGTAAGTCTGTTAAAATCGTCTGAATCCAGTTCCTTCCATCTGTCATGATAGATAATGTAGTCGAAAAGGTACGGATATTTCTTGGAATCATCCTGAAACATGTCGTTTATAGCAAGGATCTTGGTCCTTGTAAGTGGAAATCTGTCGATGTTAAGATGGAGCTCATCACTATTAACATTGGCATTTGGATCATCCACATATCTAATGTCATTTTCAAGCATATAGGCATCGATCACTACAAGATCAGGTATGCGTCTCTCAAGAGCAAGTCTGAACTGCCAATAGCTTGATAAAAGGACACTGCCATATCCTCCAAGGTTATAAGCTGTAATGCCCTGCTCATCATAAAGCTGAACAGGATTGATACCATTTATCACATGAGAAGAACCCAAAAAGAACACGTCTACATGCTCTTTTTCAGCCTCCTGAATATACATTTCATTTTTTATGTAGCTGGATTTGCGCTCAACAACAAGCGCCACTGCCATAAAGCAGAATAATAAGATCAGCAAAAAAGCTACTGTCTTTGTAAGTAATAAGAATTTTCTTTTCATACGATCCCCTGAAATAAATTTATCACTTCATTATAGCATAAGTTCAAAGAGTTCCTGGTCAGTCAGGTGCTTTCTGATCCTAAGGATAAGATGAACCTTATTTCCACCTGCGCCCTGCTGATACATCCTCTGCCACTTATAAAAATGTGGTCCATCGCCATGGAATCTGACAAATGACATAAGTCCACAAAGAACATAATATGATTGCCTTATGTCTGCTTCGCAGTCGTTGTTAAAAAAGCCTTTGAATACGCCCTTTTCAGCTTTTCTCATTTCTTCATAGCCTGTTTTAAAGGCTCTTGCTGCAAGGCCCGCTTCATAAAAAGCTCCTAGATAATCAGGCTCTCCCTCTTTATCCTGTCCCTGTGAAATGCAGTCTATTACTTCTCTCTCTGCCGCATTGTCAAACTCAGGCTTCTTTTCTACGAGGCACTTTAATATAGCATCGCATGTATGAAGAGCACCAAGATAGCTATAATAGTGATACTTTACCTGCCAGATAAAGAGGTCTTCAAACCTGTCTTTATCTATTCCTTCAATCCTGTTATCAAGCTCAAGGGACTGATCTAAATACTCTTTGTAGCCGGTTAAAGCCTTTTCAATGATCGGTCTATAATCTAAAATCTGCTCTTTTAAGGTCTTTTTATCTGAAAACCACTTCCACTCATCAGCCGCCTTGGTATTTGCTGGATCTTTTTTGTCAAAAGCTGTTACAAAACCTGTAGTAAGAACCCTTGCTCCATGATTTGTAAACTGCTCTCCTGCGTGGTCGTCTTCATTTGGGCCATAGGACGGGCAATAAGAAGCCCACTTCTTGTAAAGAGCTGCAATTTCTTTAGCATTTTTTTCTTCAAAATAGCTATTGCAGTAATCATCGGTAAAGCTATCTGCAAAAGTCTCAAATCCATTAGTCTCTGGCGCCTTTTTCCACAATCTTGCCAAGAGATCAAGGTAATAAGCATGAGGCTTTATATTTGAGCAGTTTATGATCCAGAAATCATCAGCTTTTTTGTCATATACATTAGAGATCTCTTTTACAACAAAGGCTGGGGAATTTGGTAGCATGGTCATCTGAGCTGCCGCCTGAAGATCATAAAAAGATGCATGGTAATAGATTCCATGTCTGCCACCGGCGTTATCCTCAGGAAGCGCATATATCCTGGGGTTATGATTTCCCTGTCTTCTAGATACCATCTTGCCAAAACCATTGTCAGCCCAGATAAAGATCACATCCTCAGGAATATCAAGAAGTCCCTTTTTGTAAAGCTCCATGGTCTCCCCATAAAGATTGGTACAACAGATAGCTTTATCATCGTACTCTTTTACAAGATCATATTGCTTGCGGATCAGCTTACTCATGAGTTTTCCGCGCTTTTCATCTGTATCATAGGCTGGATCATCAGACCAAAAAGGCCTGTCTCCCTGACCTCTAAAGCCCAGATTCCATATTACCTTTTGATCCTCCTGAGAAATCAGAGCATCTCTCCAAAGCTTTTCAAATAGTTCAGGATACTTGTCATAAGAGGCATCAAGGTCAGGATAAGCCCTTGCAAACATCTTGGCGCCAAGAGGCTCTGCATGGTGATGTGTTACCCAAAGTCCCATTTTAGAAGCAAGCTTGTTATATATATGCGCGTTCTCGTCAGTTCCTGGAATAGTCATATTGCCACCGCATCGAAGAAGGGCTTCAAAAGCCATCTCCCAGGGTTTTTCATTATCCCCATCAACTTTCCAGTCATCAATCAGAACTTCATCATTCACAAACCAGCCTCTAAACCTAACCTCGTAAGGCTCAGATTCATAGTAATAATCATCCGGAATCTCTACTGATTCTTTTTTATGAAACTCCTGCTCACTCCAAAACCAAAACTCATTTACACCAAGGAAATTCTTGCTGACAAAATAGATTCCATAGATAAATCCAAGATCATCTGAAGCAGATATTACAAGAGATCTTAAACCTTCCGTACCTTCTTTTACCCTGATGACAAAGCATTCCTTTTGAATATCTTCTACATGGTTAAAAGAAATAGAAAGGCCCTCTAAGTCTGAATCAGACAGTGTATTTTGAATATCCCTTTTTAAGGCATTTACAGCCATCAAGACTGCCTCTGATAAATGTGATTCCCCTATTATTTTCGAATTACACGTGATCATTCCCCATTTTTCCCTTCAACTAAAATACAACTATTAAAGATAGTATCACAAAAAAAGTGGCTAGAGTATCTATTCTCTAGCCATTTTTGATTTTAATTTATCTTCATACATCAGAGCATCTGCCCTCTTAAATACATCATCCATGGAAATGTCCTTTTTACTGTCAAAAACCGCCATTCCAATAGCAGCTGAATACCTCTCCCATGGGTCTTTACTCTCATCTGCAGAAGTTAATGCAAATGTTGCTTTGATCTTATTTAAAAGCTCATCTCTGGTTTCGTAATCCTTATTTTCCAAAAGAACCACGAACTCATCGCCACCTATTCTAAATACCGGCGAGTGATCATATACAACGCAGATCTCATGGCAAGCGCCAAAGATGTAGTCATTTCCATGCTCATGGCCAAAGCCATCATTGATCTTTTTTAGATTATTAAGATCTACCATCACGATACCAAATCTGGCTTTTCCTTTTATGATATCATCATCAACTCTTTCCTTTGTCTTGTCGTACCAGGCTTTATTCTTTACATGAGTAAGAGCATCCTGGTAAGCCAGCATATCCATGTGATTTACCTTATTTCTCATGTCTTCTACTTTATCTTCTGCATCAAGAACGCTGATAACATATTTTCTCATGTCATCAGTCATCTGTATAACTGCATTTGATAAAGATTCAACTTCATTTTGGGTATGGATTTCTGGAG
Source organism: Butyrivibrio hungatei (assembly GCF_001858005.1). Classification (NCBI taxonomy): domain Bacteria; kingdom Bacillati; phylum Bacillota; class Clostridia; order Lachnospirales; family Lachnospiraceae; genus Butyrivibrio; species Butyrivibrio hungatei. Next base: position 1,850,432 of record NZ_CP017831.1, read on the forward strand.
GATCATACTTTAATTTCTCAGGATCCTTTTGATCATGCGAAGTCTTAGCAAAAGCTACTACGCTCTTTTCAAGCTTACTGATGGGCTCTGTAATGTTTTTGTTGAGCCACATCATAAAGATCGTTATGAACATTATAGCAAGTGCCACAATAAGTATTACGTTTACAGCAGTATGAAGCTTTATGGTATTTCTAAGTTCAGATACTTCTATATCTACGCAAAGAACTGCAAACTTGTTGCCATCTGGATCAATAAGAGATTTAAGCCCTGTATAGTCATATCCCCAGGCACTAAAGTCCTTAAAAAAAGTTATATCTGAGCCATCGTTTTCATTCATAGCATCATAATAAAGCTTTAATTCATCCAGTTCATAATCATCATAGGCTACAGAACACAGATAATATCCATCAGGTTCAAACTCTCTTCCATACTTGGTATCTGCTGATAATATATTTACCATACAGGGTTCGTCGCCCATGATCGGATAAACAATGTAAAGATAGTGAATATCAAAGTCTTCCATTATGCCGTCCATAAAATCCATAAGTTCCTTGTACTTATCGGATTCCACTTCTGTTCTGACACACTCTGAAAGATCCTCGATATCAATATGATTCTCAACGTAATTTATAATGTCTGTCATTCTCTCTTCATATGAGCGATAAAGAGATTTTGTGTATGTACTGTATGTCAAGATACTTAAAATAAGACACAAAAGGACAAAGAATACAAAGCAGCCCCAAAAAATACTTCTTTTTAAAGGTTTGTTGTATATCTTCATCCTTTTTAATCCTCAAATATAGCGTGGTTAACCTATCTTGTTTACATAAGTACACAGATAATTATACTATATTTCAGCAACTTATATTCCGTTTTTTATATAGCTTTTACAAACAATTTATTATTTATCTTAGTCATCAACATCGAAATGCTCTAAGATCTTTTCCTTCTTTGGTGGCTTAACATCTCCATGTTTGACCATCATCATTGTGCAGAATGCGAGGCAGGAAAATACCACTGCATAAGGGAACAAAGTCCTGTAGGAAACATGCTCAAGTAAAAATCCGGATAATATTGGAGTCAGCACCTGGGCTGCCATTGAGAATGTGTAATAAGTTCCTGTATATTTACCGATGTCACCGGCTCTACTCATCTCAACTACCATAGGATAAGAGTTTACGTTTATCGCTGCCCAGCCAATTCCGATGAGAGCAAAAAAGATATTGATAGATGATGAATAAACCGGCATGAGAGCTGCTACTAAGTAGCAGACAGTCATGATCACAACTCCAGCAAGGATAGTCTTTTTTCTACCAACCTTTGATGAAATAAAACCGATAGGAATATAGCTAAGTACTGCGGCAACTGTTGCTATAAGTAAAGTTCCAGCATATCCATCCTGAAGATGCCATACCTCTTCTACATATCTTGTATAGGCTGTTGTTACAGCGTTGTATGCCATATACCAAAAAGCCACAGATAAAAGAAGGAAAACAAGGCTCTTAAATACATCCTTTGGAAGCTTTGCGCCTTTGCCTTTATTTTCTTCCATATCAGATTCTATCTCTTCCCCAAGAGAATGAAGTCCACCCTCTTCCTCTATCTGCTTTTTGATCTTGTTTTCATTTATTGTTGCCACAAGGATAGCAACCGCAAGTAGCATCAAGATCACTATACTGAGCATCAAAGGCAGATAATTTGTATCTGCTTCATTTTCTGCGCTTTTTAAAAGGACCATAGTCATTACAAGGGTAAATACGCCGCCCAATGCTCCCATAAGGTTGATGATGGCGTTACCCTGACTTCGAAGTGGAGCCGGTGTAAGCTCTGGCATAAGTGAAACCGCTGGAGACCTGTAGGTTCCCATAGCAATCAAAAGCACCAGCAAAATGACAACGAAAAATGGAAGATTGCCTGATGGCTTTGCCACCAGGATCAGCACTGACAAAGCAGTTACTGCTACTATTGTTCCAACTACGATGTATGGAGTTCTTTTACCAAATCTGCTATCAGTCTTGTCTGACAGAACTCCAAATATAGGTAAAAGAAACAGCGCCAATATATTATCAAATGCCATGATAAAGCCTGTTGCTGTCTCACCAAGATTGAAGTTGTACTTAAGTATTCTTGGAATCTCGTTGTCGTAGAACTGCCAAAATGCGCAGATTGACAAAAAGGCAAGTCCTATCAAAATTGTGCGCTTATAATTTAGTTTCATTTCCCCATTCTCCCAACATTTTCTTTTTAGTGTTTTTTCATTCTAAAGTCTTTGTGACCATCCGCAAACCACATATTCTTGGCTCTATATGGATTGGTCTCTTTGCCAGCATTTGTGGCAGGTGTCGTAAAGTATACAGTTCCCACAGCTGTATCATCTACTTTAGTGAACACATCATCCCAGGTATTCATGGACATGTTGTTACATATAATGTACTTGTTGGAATCCATGGTGATCCTTCCACGTTTCTTTTCCCAAAGGTCAGTACATTCATGCAGCCAATAGCCGCCTCTTGTCAGTGAAGCTGTAACTGTATAACTTCCGCCTTCTGTAAGCTGCTTTTTGATGGCACTTACTATTCCTGCAAAAAGGATCATTCCAGGAATGTAATCAAGCGGTACACCGTTTAGATTAACAGGTTTTTTTAGTGAACCATTTCTGATGCTAAGACCAGTGATATCCTCTGCACATGGTGCCCATCCTGGTCTTGTAGCCCATACTGTATCTGAAAAGCACATGAGACTTCCATATATGACATTAGGATTTAACTTATGGATATCCTTTTCTGAAAGTCCGAATTTATCAAGGGCTCCCCTCTGATAAGAACAAACGACAACGTCAGCTTTCTTTACCAGCTCTTTTGCCTTCTTTAGCTGTTCCGGAACATTGAAGTCGAGTTGGACACTGTTCTTACCAGCCCAGCCATCAAGCTCAAGCATTGCCTGCTCCTGTTCAACATATCTGCCCCTTCTTACCATGAGCACATCTGCGCCAGCTTCAGCTAAAAGCCTAGTACAAGCAGGCCCTGCAATGATATGTGTAAGGTCAAGAACTTTAAGTCCTGAAAGAGGTCCTCTCTTTTTTTCATATATGCCATACTTCTTTTTGGAAGTATTACTGATCCTTGTGAGCCTATATAGCGGCATTTCGCACACTGCCTTGCCAACTTCAGACTCTTCCCACTCCTGTCTTGTCCTTAGCATACAGCCGCAGGCACCGTTTTCAAAGGTCTTTTCCTCAAGATCAAGAGCATCAAATTTCCTGACTGCCCTGCGGGTCCTTATCTTATCAAATAAAAGTGAGCCAAAAACAAACTTCTCAGGGTCTTTCTTGATACCTAAAGTCTCCAGCATTATTTTCTTTTGGGATTCATAATAGACATGAGCAGAGAACTTTCTGCCATCTTTGGTCTTATACTTATAAAAAGAGCCATTTAAAGCATTATCAACTCTCATAGCAGAGTTATATCTTGCCTTTACAAACTCTCTGTTTCCTGAATATGAGCTCATATAAAGTCTTACGACCTGAAGACCAGCCATATCAACATCACAGATTATAGGCAGGTTTTCTTTTGAACCGCCTCTGATATTGGCAATATCCTGCAAAAGAGCCTGATCAAGCGCAAGGATAGCCGCAGCGGGACCAGTCTGAAGAACCTTTTCATCTTCATAGAGCTTTTTTACCGCTTTTTTTCGGAGTGATAATAAAACCGGCTTTAACACACCTGGAAATGGATTGTGAGTGCGACATGCTTTTTGAATCTGCTTTTGTCTGGAATCAGACAGATTAAAGATAACTTTTGAATCAACTTCTACATCGAGCCTGTCAAGAAGATCTGCATAGCACATTATTGCCTGAAGAGCCTTCTTCCCCATAACTTTACTCATGCATTTACCCCTTCATAAGTGATTGATTATTAGATATCCTTTTTATATTATACCATCTCATCATCTATAAAAAAACACAATGTAATAGGCGGGCATCCATTGTTTCAATGAACACCCGCCCTCAATTCTGCTTTTCCAAGGGTAGTTTCCTCTTCTTTCTGCATTCTTTTAATGCTTTATATTTTAAATCACATCCTTTAGCGACTCCTTGACATCCCTAGGCTAATGTGAAGCATCGCCACCGTCGCTGTTGATGTCAGTCGCCTCGATAACCGTTGCTCGTCTTTGATGAAGCGTAGCCATCTCGACTGCTTTGGTTTTTCTTCTGTGTGATTGTATATATAATATAACATGTACGATAAAGTTTGTCAACAACTTGAAAGAATTATTTTTATTTTCAGACAATTCAGACAATTCCTGTATTTATGGGAATCAAATTTCCATACAATTCTATTTGCTACAAAAGTAATTATAATGTATGATATTTTTTGAAGATTTATTTAAATAAAGGGGTTTTATTATGAGCGAATATATTATCAGTTGCTGTTCTACAGCAGACTTAACAGCTGAGCATTTTACAGAAAGAGATATCCACTATATTTGCTTTCATTTTGAACTTGACGGCAAGGAATATCCTGATGATCTAGGACAGTCTATCTCTTTTGAAGATTTCTACGGTCAGATGGCTAAAGGAGCCATGACCAGAACATCTCAGGTTGGCGTCGGTGAATATGTTGAATATTTTGAATCCTTCCTCAAAGAAGGAAAAGATGTGCTTCATCTTACACTTAGTTCCGGAATCTCTGGAACACTTAACTCTGCTACTATCGCAAGAGATCAGCTCAAAGAAAAGTATCCGGAAAGAAAGCTTTATGTAGTTGATTCACTTGCAGCTTCTTCTGGCTTTGGTCTTCTCACAAATAAGCTTGCTGATCTTCGTGATCAGGGAATGGGCATCGATGAGTTATATGAATGGGTCATCGAGCACAGACTTGAGTGCCAGCACTGGTTCTTTGTATCAGATCTTAGCTATCTCGTTAGAGGCGGCCGTGTATCAAAGGTTGCAGGCACAATCGGAAGCGTCCTTAACATCTGCCCTCTTATGAACGTAGATTATCAGGGACACCTCATTGTAAGATCTAAAGTAAGAGGTAAATCAGCCGTTATGAAGGCTCAGGTTCAAAAAATGATCGAGCTTGCTGAAAATGGTGCAGACTATGATGGAGATTGCTACATTTCTAATTCAGCTTGCTATGAAGATGCCAGAAAAGTTGCCGATATGGTTGAAGAAGCTTTCCCTAAGCTTAAGGGTAAGGTCAAGATATATAGCATCGGTACTACTATTGGTAGTCATACAGGCCCAGGAACAGTTGCATTATTCTTCTGGGGAAATAAAAGACTTGATTGATCCAATATTTTAAGCAAACAAAAAACCGCCAAAATGGCGGTTTTTTTATTCTGCTAAAAGCAGGTTATGTGTATCATAATCCTTGATCAGATTAGTGATCTTCTTGTCATCTCCGATCACTGTAACATCAAGTGGTCTGTAAAGATTAAGTGATAAAAGACCAACTATTGATTTGCCATCAATGAAGCTGTGTCCGTCCTGAACATCTATCTCACACGAAGATTTTGAATTCATGTTGATAAACTGAACAATCTGAGACTTGCAGCCCAGTGAAACCTTAACATCTTTTTTCATAATTTTCCCCTCTTTTCATAACTCGCAGACTCTCAAAAGAAACAACAGAATAAATGATATCACTTTGTGAACAAATTGTGAACGGGGATATTATAAATTTTCTATTAAGTTTTTATAATAAAATTACGAATAAAACTTCTTTTCAAGTCGCTTATCGAAGTCATCCTTAGGCATTGGGTTATCATAAAGGAATCCCTGAACAACATGGCATCCGACATGCATAAGAAGCTCAGACTGATCTTCTCTTTCAACACCTTCTGCAATTACATCGATATCAAGTTCCTTGGCCATGCTTATGATGTTCCTAAGAACTATTTCATCATTTTTGGTAAGAGTCTCACTTGTAATAAAGGATCTGTCTATCTTTATAGTCTTTACAGGGAAATCTCTAAGGGTAGAAAGAGATGAATAACCTGTTCCAAAATCATCAATGGAGGTTGCGATATCCATTTCCCTAAGTTTGTTTAGAAATGCTGTCATAAGCGTTCTCTCATCTTCGCTAGAAGTCTCTGTAACTTCTATCTCAATGAACTTGTGCTCAATACCTGCTTCATCTATGATATTTCCAATTTCTTTAGCCAAGTGCTTGTAACTTAAATCTCTTCTTGAGAAATTAACTGATACAGGAACAGGGATCATTCCCTTATCCATCCAGTCTTTAATAAAAGAGCAGGCCTTCTTTAAAACATAAAGATCAAGAGAAGCTACCATTCCCTCCTGCTCAAGGATTGGCACAAACTCTGTAGGATAAAGCACTACGCCGTTGCAGAACCATCTAGAAAGAGCCTCTGCACCAATTATCTCACCAGTTATCGTGTCTACCTTTGGCTGAAGATAAATTCTAAACTCATCATTTGAAAGAGCTTCTTCATATCTATCCTCAATTTGCTTTTGTCTGTATATTCTGGTACTCATAGCCTTATTAACAAATACATAAGGCTTATTAGCAACGTTTTTAGCATAACTGCAAGCCATTGTTGACCTTGAAATAAGCTGTCCCGGCTCTTTTAATGATTCATCTACAGCATATACGCCTATAACTGCTGCAATGTTAAAGTCTTCTCTCTTCTCATTTTTGATTCCGTAAACAGGAACGCATAATAGAAAGTTCAAAAAATCTTTTGTTCTTTCTTTTTTAATAAGGGCAGCAAAATTATCACCACCAAAATGAGATATTATCTCGTCTTTCTGGCAGAATTCTCTGAGCTTTGCGGCGTATCTTTTCATGATCTGATCACCTTCAGCAAGTCCATACCTTCTGCTGATAAGACCATAGCTCTTTAAATTAAACGCAAAGGAATCGTACTCATAAATAGCGCCACTCTCCATTTTGGAAACAGCAAATTGAATAAAACCTCCTGAATTAGGAAGCCCTGTAAGATACTGAGTAAGCGCGCTCTTTTCCACTATCTTGGACAACAGGAAGCGCTCCATGTGAAATGACAATATATCTATGACAACTGCAAAGCTTTTGTACTCTTCTTCACTCCAGGATTTGTCACCATAAAGATAAATATTATAAGAAATGTTCTTCTTATCTCCTATTGGATGCTTGAACAGGTACGCTGGAACTTCCTTTTCAGGAACAGGTCCAAAAAGAGATATGACCGTATCCGGCTCTCCTGCATTATCTGAACCTGGTGCACTAGAAACAATCGCAACAATTGAACGAAGTGAAAAATCCTTGGCGATATCTGAAAGCGCTCCAGGAGAGATTTCAGGTGTCACATTTTCTTCAGATAAAATCTGCACAAAATTTTCAAAGCTTTTTTCAAATGTCATAAGATCTCTCTCCCTTTACATAAAATCATAAGAATACAATATAATCTTATTAAAAAACCAACTATTTTTCAACAATATTAGAAATGGTTACCATTCACAGTTTTGGGGAAACCGTGACTTTTATTTAGAAATTTTAGGCATTGAAAAAGGCTGTATCAAATTGATACAGCCTTCAATCTCATAAAAAAATTACTTCTTGTTTACAAGATCCTTAAGTGCCTTACCAGCCTTGAACTTAGGTGCTACAGATGCAGGAATCTTGATTGCAGCGCCAGTCTGAGGATTCTTACCTGTTCTAGCAGCTCTCTTTGTTGTCTCGAATGTACCGAAACCAACAAGCTGAACCTTTCCCTTCTTCTTAAGCTCCTTAGTTACTGTCTCTGTGAAAGCATTAAGTGCTGCAGCAGCGTCCTTCTTTGAAAGTCCTGCCTCCTTAGCGATTGCATCGATAAGTTCTGTCTTGTTCATGTAATTTTCCCTCCAAAAAGAAATATTTTATTACAAAGCCCATTTTACCACGTTTTTTTACACATAACAACACTAAAACGCAGAAAAATGGCGGATTTTTTTCAAAATCCGCCATTTTTTACTAGACTTTTCCTAATTTTCACCTTATAAGATATCCTGGAAACCAGGTCTATACAAATGTCTAGGAATACCATCTACCATAATTGGGCCAACATCGCCCTGAATAAGAGGTCTTACATATGTAATAAACTCATTTGTTACATATGTGCCGTCTTTACTGATCCACTCTCTTGGTACAGTACGTTCATCATTAGCGATCTTGTGAACATCCTTAACCTCTGTACCTGCCTGATAAGGATCATCTGAAAGTCTCTCAAGTACAACCATCTTGCCGCTATCGCCTTCATCTGCGGCCTTCATAGCTGCACCACCAACCTCATAAGCTTCAAGGATATCAACACGTGATGCGCAGTGGCTGGCAGCTCTCTGAAGAGTTGAAAGCTCGATTGCACGTGTCTTGCATCCGCATTCTGCAGAAACAATGTTGCAGAGGTATCTTGCTGTACCTGTAAGCTGCTTGTGACCAAAAGCATCAACATACTCTACTGATTTATCCATATCGCTTACATACTTACCATCTTTAGTTCTGATACCTTCTGAAACTGCTATAACTATAGATGCCTTGGTCTTAAGAAGAGCTTTGATCTTCTTAATGAATGCATCCATATCAAATGGAATCTCAGGAAGATAGATTGCATCTGGTCCATCACAGTCCTCGCCCTTGGCAAGTGCTGTAGCACCAGTAAGCCATCCAGCATTTCTTCCCATTACTTCCACAATAATAACCTGTCCGTGACTGGTTTCAAGAGACCAGCTGTCTCTTATTATCTCTTTTACTGAAGTACCGATGTACTTGGCTGCTGAACCATAGCCAGGAGTGTGATCGGTAAGTGCCAGATCATTATCGATTGTCTTAGGACATCCAACAAATCGAATGTCTGAACCTGAAATGATCGCATAATCTGACAACTTCTTAATGGTATCCATAGAGTCATTACCACCAATGTAGATAAAGCAATCGATCTCAAGCTTTGCGAGAATATCAAAGATCTTCTCATAAATTTCTTTACTCTCAAATATTTCGGGAAGCTTGTACCTGCATGAACCAAGATAAGCTGAAGGTGTTCTCTTAAGAAGCTCGATATCAAGTCCGCTCTGAATGTGATCAGAAAGATCTACATATCTCCCTTCCATGAGACCCTGGACACCATGGATCATTCCGTAAACCTTATTGTATCCACGGTCAATTGCGGTTCTATAAACTCCGGCAAGTGAAGAGTTGATAGCCGCTGTAGGTCCCCCCGACTGTCCAACAATTACGTTTCGTTTCTTTTTCTGTACCATTTCTCCTGTCCCCTTTCATGAGATGTCTTATCCCCTATTATATGCGAAAAAACGTACACTGTCACTATTATTTCAGTGTTATCTCAACGCATAATGGATTGTGGTCAGAGTACACAAAATCTGTACTTATCGTATTAATATCGTGAACCTCAATGTTGTCAGAAATAATAAAACCATCTATAACGTAATATTGAAAATTTTCCGGATCTTTATTTTGAACTGAAACAAATGGTGCATCCAAAGATCTGCATGTAGGAATACTTGCATCTGTCATGAAGCTGAATCTGTCATCAAATTCATTAATATCAATGACTCCTGCTTGCCAGGTTTTCTCGTGAAGTGGATATGCACTTAGATCCGTATTTGAAAATACCTGATTAAAATCGCCTCCTGCTATTACATAATTTCCTTTATCAAGTTCAGATTCCAAAAGATCTTTTAAGACCTTTGTCTGCTGTATCCTACCTTTGCCATCATCATAGGCATCAAGGTGAAGGTTAATAAGAACAAGCTCTTTGTCAGAATTATTGATAGGAAGTCTTGATACTTCCAAGCATCTTTTCAGGTTGATGGTTCTAAGTGGCCAGCTAAAGGGACAAGGAAGCTTAACTCTTGTACACTCAGAAACATCATACTTACTAAACAGGCCTATTCCTGCATTAACCTTTCCTATTGGTGGAACTGGCAAAGGAATATAAGATACTACATAATTATAGGCAAAAGCTCTTTCATTACTAACTGCGTCTATATCTGCAAACTGTCTGATATATTCAAACTCATCAAAATAGTGGGATCTTGTAGAATACCTGTCTACCTCCTGAAGCATCAAAATGTCTGGCTTTTGTGCATTTATAACTTTGATCATACCATTTAAGTTATATTCAACTCTTCCCTCGTCAGCGGTATTGACCATCCTGCCGCCATCCATGAAAAAGTCTGCGTTGTCTCCGAGAGCTCCATAACCGATATTCCAGGTCATTATGACTAAATTTTCTCCAATTGAAAGAGTCTCACCCTCTTCCCCGTTGACCATAAGATACTCAAGATCCTGTGGCTCATACTCATCAATTGATAAAAAACCCAGAATAGTTCCCAATATAAGGACTAACAAAAAAACGCCTATGCCAGCGCACTTTACAAATCTCTTCATAAAAACCTTTCCGTTTTGATTTTAGACAATAAAAGCACCTGCTGGTAAAAGCAGATGCTTTTTTGACTATATCTTAAAAATCTTCCTCGAGAGCAAGCTTTCTCCCGTGGGATTTGCCAATGCCGTAAGCAATTGAGGCGATAACGATCACACTAACTGCTGCAACGGCGCAGCCAATTAAAAGCTTCTTCTGATCATCATCGAAGCCCTCCCAGATTTCAAGTCCTTTATCTATCTTATCTTTTGCAAAGCTGATTGCTGCATCTAAAAATTCTGTCATAGCACCCCTCCTATAGACACGAATATTTTGTGCTCATTACACTATATATTGTACCTCTTAGCCTTTCTTTCCTCAAGTTTTTTTAGTATGAAATCCTTCCATACAAAATCGAAAATAGCAGCAAATGGAATAGCCAGAAGGATTCCTACTACGCCAAAGAGTCTTCCACCAAGGATGATAGAGATAAGTATCATAAGTGGCGACACTCCAAGACTCTCTCCGAATAATCTTGGTTTTAATATATATCCATCAACTGTCTGAAGGATAATGGTAAATATAAGGAACCATAAAGCGTACCATGGATTAACCAGTACAAGGATGAAACCACCGATAACAGCTCCTACTATTGGACCAAAAGTTGGTGCAAGGTTTGTTATTCCAACGATAACAGAAATAAGCACCGCATAAGGAAGTCCTGCGATCAACATGTAGATTGCATTTACTATACCAACGATAACACCATCGATAATATCAAAGCTGATGTATCTGATAAGGATCTTGTTGCATTTATCCAAAAACTCTCCAGAGCTTTTATAGGTCTTTTCCTTGAGGATAAGTTCCATAAGTCTTGAAATACCATTGATGATCCTTCTTTTGTCCAGCAAAAGATATATTGCAAGGATAAAGGAAATGACTATATCAAATACGTTCTTTCCAGCACTAACAGAGCTGTTGACGATGCCCTCCATATTGTCAGTAAACAGACTGCCGATGTTTTCCAGCACTTTGTTTACAATATTTGCAAGACCGCTGAACTCAGAGCTTAAGATACCGTTTGCGTGAGCTTTCTCAAACTGGTCAATGAGCTCTTGTGAAGATTCAACATAGCTTCCGATGTTTGAAGCAAAGGTTGTGATACTATCGACTATCTGAGGTATAAGTGCGACAAACAAAAGTACAACAGCTGCGATTATTACTATGATAGCTGTCGCAACAGACATCTTCCATCTTGTCTTTTCATTCTTTAGCTTCTTGTATATAGAAGTTTCAAAGAGCTTGGATAACGGATCAAAGATATAGGCAATAACACAGCCTACTACTACAGGCTTAATAAATCCAAATATACTATTTATCCCATCCAGGATCACTGAAAAATGTGAAAGCAACATGTACAGCACAACTGCTGAGCAAGTTGCGATCGTATAAGAAACCCATTTCTTTTTGAACCACTTAGTGTTAAACTTCATAATCCCTCCGACCGAATTCATCAAAAAATCTGTTGATAAAAGCTCCTATAAAGAAAATATAGAAACAAAAATATAGCCAAAACATCATGATAACCGGAGTTGCAAGGCTACCATAAAGTGAGTAGTTATCAGTCTTATTGACATAAATTGAAAAGATCCAGGAAAACACGTACCAGACAACCGCTGAAAAGATCGCACCAGGAAGCTGATGAACAAACTTTATCTTGGCACTTGGTACATAAGTATATATTAACGCAAATAACATAATCGCAATACCTATAACTAACACAAATCTAAAATTGATCAAAAAAGACATCACATAGCTAAAGGTTGGAGATGCACTTACTATGAGATCTTCCAGAATATTTCCAAATACCATGAGGATTAGCATAGTCACCAGAATAACTGCCATAGCAACAGTATAAAGAGCTGCAATAAGCCTTAAATAAAAATAATTTCTGCGCTCATTTACATCATAGATACAGTTAAGTCCTCTTATAAGCGCCAGCATTCCAAGAGATCCTGACCAGAGTGCGATGATAGCTGTAAGAGAAAGGATGGCTGTACCCTGATTGTATGTCTCATCAACAAGCCTTATCAAAATGTCATTGGCAAAATCAGGCGTTACCTCTACTACAGCCCTTACCAGGTCATTTTCCGTCAGATTCGTATAAGGCAAGATCGATGTAAACAATAAAAGCAGTGGAATAAGTGAAAGGATAAAGAAAAAAGCTGTACTACTTGCAAAGGCTGGAATATTCTTTTTTTGCATTTTTTCAGAAAAATCTTTGCCCATTGCAAAGAGCGCAGCTAAAGCATTCATATTGCCCCCTAAAATGGAAAAAGCAGCCATGATCAAATGACTGCTTTTATTTCCTAAAATAACCCCAAAATGCCGGTTCCTGTTATTTGACTCCTAGCTATCGCCAGGTGGGTTACCGCAACTATAATCTCTGCCTCCCTCTCCCATAGCTGGTCTGCGCATGCGCAGGGCCGAAGGTGTGACATCAAAGATAGCAATGTAGGATTCCCGTTTAAAGTAACTGTAGGTTCAAATTACGCAGGAGTTGTCGGACATCCCAGGAGAAATACATTAGTACTTCTAACTATTATTATATTCAACAAGAGGCTTTTTTCAAGCTATAGCGCCATCTTTTCACACATATTTTAGGAATATTAAAAAGTTCTGTAAATATGATTACTTAAGTTTAGATCTCTCTTGTTGCCTCTTTTAACCAGTTAAGAACCGCTTCATCCTTGATTAATGGACTGATCTTTTTATATACAGCCTTGTGATAAGCATTGAGCTGTTCTACACTCTTGGCATCCATGTACTTCTTGTCGATAGCTTCAAGATCGATAGGTACATATGTAAGATGCTCGAATCCAAAGAACTTACCAGACTCTGTCTTGCATCTGTCTACTACTTCTACGATATTTTCAATACGGATACCATGGCTGCCCTCAACATAAACACCTGGCTCATCAGATACGATCATACCAGGTAAAAGAGCCTGCTCATCAGCTCCCTTTGCAAATCTCCATCTGATATTGTGAGGTCCCTCATGTACATTTAACATGTAGCCGATTCCGTGACCTGTTCCGTGGTTGTAATCAAGACCGATGTTCCAAAGTGGAGCTCTCGCAAATGTATCTACGTTTCTGCCTGTGCAGCCTTCCATAAAGCTTGATGCTGCAAGATTAAGCATACCACTAACAGTTGCTGTATAGTGCTTTTTGATTTCGTCTGAGATCTCACCTACTACGATAGTTCTGGTAACATCTGTTGTACCGCCCATGTATGTAGCACCTGAATCCACAAGAAGCATGCCCTCAGCCTTAACCTCTGCTGCGTTATCTTCTGTCGCCTCATAGTGTGCCATAGCTGCATTTGCATTGTAAGCGCTGATAGTAGGGAATGAAAGCTCAATAAATCCAGGAAGCTCTGCTCTCATACCATCAAGCTTCATTGCAGCTGTGTACTCAGTCATAGGTACCTTGCCCACATTCTGTTTTACCCAATAAATGAACTCTGTGAGCTTAGCACTATCCTTTACATACACTTCTCTGATGTTCTTAAGCTCTGTCTCATTTTTTACAGCCTTCATAAGCTCAGTTGGATTGTATTTATCTACAAGCTTGACACCGCAGTCAGCAGCCTTCTTTAAAAGAGTCTTGTATGTAAGGAAATTAGTGTTTCTCTTATCGTAAAGAACATCTCCCTCAAACTTAATATCTTCAAGGAATGAAGTTAATTCGTGATAATCCTTTAATTCAATGCCTACCTTATGGCAGTAATCCTTTACATCAGCTGTTACCTCTTTTGACTGAACAAAAAGAACAAACTGATTCATTGTAATATATGCGTATGAAAGAGCTACTGGATTGCACTCTACATCATTTCCACGAAGATTTGTAAGCCACATGATATCATCAAGCTTACTGAGAAGATGAGCCTTTGTGCCATATTCTTCCATCTTCTTTCTGACATCAGAGAGTTTTTCCTTAAATGACTTACCGCAAAGCTCATCGCTAAGCACATACATATCGTGGCAAGGAAGCTCTGGTCTATCTGTCCAGACATCTTCAGCAAGGTCCTTATCGATCTTAAAGCTTACGCCCTTGTCTGAAAGCTTCTTTTCGAGGTCTTCTCCAATGCTGGTAGAAATAACTCTTCCGTCAAAACCAAGTGTCTGTCCACTCTTCATATTCTTTACAAGATATTCTGAAATAGTTGGAACTCCAGGATTCATCATTTTGAAAAGAGCTACATCAGTTCCCTTCATCTGATTCTCAGCCTGAATAAAGTATCTGCCATCTGTCCACATTCCAGCTTCATCCTTGGATACAACCAGGGTACCGTTAGATCCATCAAATCCGCAAAAATACTCTCTTACTTTAAAATAATCTGCAGAGTACTCTGAGTTATGGAAGTCTGATGTAGGCATCATATAGTAATCTACTGAAAGTTCAGCCATCTTCTTGCGTAAATTTGCAAGTCTTCCTTTTATTTCTGTGTTCTCATACGCCATTTTAAAATTCCTCCTATGTAAAGATCTGTTAATACAAATCCTACCTGCAAAAAAATCCTATTTATGCCCTTTAGCACAAATAGGATTGTATCACTAATTCAATATATTGTCATGATTTTTAAGCAGGAGTTTCCTCATCAAAACTGCTCAAATACTGTATCGCCGCCCGCTTGTTCTTCATTATCTGAATCCTGTTTAATGAAACAAAAATCACAGGAAATATGATCACAAGGCAAAAAGCAGTAAAAGAAGCCATAAGCCCAAACAAAATATCTAATGGAACAAACGGGATGATGTACCATACTATCTTGCCTGCTTTAACAGCTACGCGCACTGTATTTACAAAGCCTCCACCTATAGAATAAACAATCCCAGCCAGTGCCCCTGATAAAAGAATATATCCAGGAAGTGCATAGTCACTGAAAAGCTTATTAACTAAAGCTGGTACAACTGTAATATCCAGGAGCATCACAATTACTGACACAACTATAGCAACTGTATTTCTGCGAAGCCTTACCTTGGCGTCATCGTAGACTCTTTTGGCATAAACTGCATCATCAAAGACCATTTCATCAAATATCTTTGCCCTAGTCTTTGCCATTTTTGTAATCCTCCTAATGTGTGTATTTCAGGCTATAAACATAATTGCTTACGTGGAAATATTAACATTAGTTGTAATATTTTACAAGATTGTTTTACTCATGTTGTAATTTCATTAACAATTAAGTAATACTTTAATATCATTATTCTATCAACATTTTTTAGTGAACAGGATGTACCTCAACATCAGACGGCAACTCTTTTTTTGTATCTCCTGTCCTTTCTATGAACAATGAAAGTGCAGAATATACCTCAGCTCTTGAAATATACTCTCCTTTTGCAAGTCTATACTTTTCATTTTTTATTGACTCATTGACATGATCATCAGTACTTCTGGCTTCGGATAATACAAATCCAAGTTCTACAGCCTTTTTTTCGCATTCGCTTAAGGAAATATTCCTTTTCGTAACATCTTTTTCCATGTACCTGACGATAAAGCTTGCAAATTCCTTATATGTCAAAGGATCATCCGGTCTAAAGAAAAGCTTACCTGCACCATCTTTTTTGACAGTTTCCGAATCAATAAGGTTTCCATCATAAAGAGCCTGCACATAACCTGCATCCCAATCAAGCTCACTTATGTCAGCATATTCATTTAAATATGGCCTCTTACCTGCGAGCCTGAAAGCTTTAAACATGACCATTAAAAGCTGAGCTCTTGGCATGACTGCATAGGGGTGAAGATGCATGACACAAGGGTCTAAAAGCCCATATCTAAAAGCTTTCTTTATACCTTCATATTCAGGAATCCCCACTGTATCGACAAATGGAGGTTCTATACTAAACACATCCTTTGAAGGAAGCTCTTTTGGAAGTTCCCTGGTATCTTTATCAGGTGTAAAAAAAATATCCTCATCTATATCATAAAAATAGTCTTCATCAAGCTTTCCATTAATACTCTTTAAGAAAAAGTCTGCGATCAAAACTGCTCCATACTCATTTGTATGAGTGATATCGCCCTTTATAAAGTAATCTCTTGCCTTTTCACCATATTCTATCCACTTTTCAAAGGTATAGCCGTGGAGATCAACAAGAATCGTATCTGTTTCCTTTGAAACCTTGTAGCAAGCTTTTGAATACTGATCAAGCATTGAAAAATACTTTCCGTTTTCATCCTTGCCTGGAACCCTGCTGATCGGAGTACATAGTATAGGCAATGCTCCAAGACTTCTTACTTCTTCAATATATTTTTTCAGATTATCCTCATAGCCTCCAAAGGCAGCAAGATTTCTTCTCTTTTGGTCGTTATGTCCAAACTGAATTATGAAAAGATCTCCCTTTTTCATGAGCTCTTTTGCAATATCATAGTGACCATCGTCCCTAAAGCAGTTTGATGTCATTCCTGAATGTGCAAGATTGCACACTGCGGCCCTATGAGCTGCCCTTGAAATTGTCTGAGCCCAGCCGGCGCAGCTTCCATATGGATAATATGGATCTCCGGCATTTTGATCTGTAAGTGTTGAATCTCCAGCTACCCAGATGACTGGCACATCTTCCCTGGTGATACTGACATTTACTTTTACATCAGGGTCATCAGTTCCTAGCCCTGTAAAGCTCACAAATATCACCTTATCATTACATCTGTTTGGAGAAAGAGCTGGAATATAAGGCGTTACTGCCACATAGAATTCTTTTTTATATGTCTTTCCTTTACTTGAAGAAACACTGATCTTTCTCTCGATCATATTTCTCCTGCCAGCAAAAAGAGTCATATTCTCGATATCTCTTTTGCCAGGCTTAAGTTCAAAGGAAACTTTATAGGTCCCAAATTCTGAGACATCATATCTTAAGATAGTCACTTTTCTTCCTGCTATTTCTTCTTTGGCAGGTTCTACTTCAAACCTTCTATCGTTCCAACCACCATTTTTCAGTGCAAGTTCTGCATCTGTTGCTGAATTATCGTTTTGTTTTTTCATTTTGGCTCCCGTTGATAAATTGTAATACAAATAGCTTACTCTAAAATGCCGGTAAAAAGAAACTTCATTATGCAGGAATAATGGTCATTTTCGTCCATTTATAGCATCTTTTTAAGATTACAACCTTTTTGTTGCATTTTATAGTAGATTCTCATATAATACGAACTGTTGCAAAGAGAATAATTTATTGATTTATTTTAAGTGAGGCTATTTTAATGATAAGTGCTAATAACGTAACACTAAGAGTTGGTAAAAAGGCTCTTTTTGAGGACGTCAACATTAAGTTTACAGCAGGTAACTGCTATGGAATCATCGGTGCTAACGGCGCTGGTAAATCTACATTCCTCAAGATCCTTTCAGGTCAGATTGAGACTACTAATGGTGATGTAGTTATTTCTGATGGAGAACGTCTCTCCTTCCTTGAACAGGACCACTTCAAATATGATGACAACGTAGTTTTAGATACAGTTATGGCTGGTAATGCTCGTCTTTTCGAAGTAAAAAATGAAAAAGACGCTATCTATGCCAAGGAAGATTTCACTGACGAAGACGGAATCAGAGCAAGTGAGCTTGAAGCTGAATTTGCTGAAATGAACGGATGGGAAGCTGAGTCAGATGCAGAAAGTCTTCTTAACGGACTGGGAATCGACACAGAGTTCCACTACAAGCTTATGAAGGAGCTTGATGGTGCACAAAAGGTTAAGGTTCTTCTTGCAAGAGCACTCTTTGGTAATCCTGATATCCTTCTTCTGGATGAGCCTACTAACCACCTTGATCTTGATGCTATCGCATGGCTTGAGGAATTCCTCATCAACTTTGAGAATACAGTCATCGTTGTATCCCATGACCGTTACTTCCTCAACAAGGTATGTACATATATTGCAGATATCGATTATGGCAAGATTCAGCTCTATGCTGGTAACTATGACTTCTGGTATGAGTCATCACAGCTTATGATCCGTCAGATGAAGGAAGCCAACAAAAAGAAAGAGGAACAGATCAAGGAACTTAAAGAGTTCATCGCTCGTTTCTCTGCTAACGCAAGTAAGAGTAAACAGGCTACTTCCAGAAAGAAAGCCCTTGAGAAGATCGAGCTTGATACTATTAAGCCATCAAGCAGAAAGTACCCATATATAGACTTTAGACCAGATCGTGAGATTGGTAATGAAGTTCTTACAGTTGATGGAATTTCCAAGACTGTAAATGGTGAAAAAGTATTAGATAATATTTCTTTCGTAGTTCAAAGAGATGACAAGATCGCATTTGTAGGCGGCAATGAGCTTGCAAAGACTACTCTCTTCCAGATCCTTACAGGCGAGATTGAGCCAGACGATGGAACATACAAGTGGGGTGTTACAACATCTCAGGCATACTTTCCTAAGGACAACACCAAGGAGTTTGACAATGACTACACCATCACAGAATGGCTTACAGGTTATTCTGAGATCAAAGATGCAACTTATGTAAGAGGCTTCCTTGGACGTATGCTCTTTGCAGGTGAAGATGGTGTCAAGAAAGTTAAAGTCTTATCCGGAGGAGAAAAAGTTAGATGTCTTCTCTCCAAGATGATGATAAGCGGTGCCAACTGTCTTATCTTTGATGAACCTACAAACCACCTTGATATGGAATCAATCTCCGCTCTTAACGACGGAATGATCAAATTCCCAGGTGTTGAGCTCTTTGCCTGCCGTGACCACCAGGTCGTACAGACAACAGCTAACAGAATTATGGAAATCCTTCCAGATGGAACACTTATTGATAAGCGTTCAACATATGATGAGTACCTTGAAAATGATGAAATGGCTAGAAAGCGTACAGTATATAACACTGCTGCTGACGAAGAAGAGGATGACTGATCCTCACGCCATCAATATAGTAACCACGTAAATATCAGCCAGGCTGATATAAATATATTCAACCCATTTAAGGAGGAGCATATTATGCAGGAATTTAGTCCGGTAAAAGAGGGAAAGGTCAGAGAGATCTACGACATCGGGGAAAATCTCATCATGGTAGCAACTGATAGAATTTCAGCGTTTGATGTCATTCTTAAAAACAAAGTTGTTAAAAAAGGTGCAGTTCTTACGCAGATGTCCAAGTTTTGGTTTGATCTTACAAAGGATATCGTAAACAATCACATGATCAGCGTTGATGTGGCTGACATGCCAGAGTATTTTAGAGCTCCAGAATTTACTGGTAACAGTATGCTTTGCAAAAAGCTTACAATGATTCCTGTTGAATGTATTGTTCGTGGTTATATTACAGGAAGTGGCTGGAAGAGCTATGTAGAAAACGGAACAGTCTGTGGCATCAAGCTTCCAGAAGGTCTCAAGGAATGTGGTAAGCTTCCTGAACCAATCTACACTCCTAGCACAAAGGCAGAGATCGGTGATCACGATGAGAACATCGATTTTGACAGAAGCGTTGAAGTACTTGAGAAAGCTTTCCCAGGTCACGGACTTGATTACGCTACAAAGATCAGAGATTATACTATCGCTCTTTACAAAAAATGTGCAGACTACGCTCTCACTCGCGGCATCATTATCGCTGATACAAAGTTCGAGTTTGGTGTAGATGAGAATGGTGAAGTAGTTCTTGCAGATGAAATGCTCACACCTGACAGCTCAAGATTCTGGCCAGTTGAAGGATATGAAGAAGGTCATGATCAGCCATCATTTGATAAGCAGTTCGTTCGAAACTACTTAAAGGCTAATCCAGATTGTGATTACAATCTTCCACAGGATGTAATCGACAAGACTATTGCTAAGTATCTTGAAGCATACAAGCTTCTTACAGGCAAGGAACTTGCATAATTTATCAAACAAAACAGAGGCGCTTTAGCAAATGCTAAAGCGCCTCTTTATTATTAAATTCATATTATTTATTTGAAGAACTCCATATCTGAACTTAACTTATCAGCGATACTCTTAAGGGAATTAGCTGATCCAGCAAGTGTTGTAACTGTAGCAGAAAGCTCCTGCATCGATGCTCCTGTCTCCTCTGAAGAAGCTGCATTTTCTTCTGAAATAGCTGAAAGAGAACTCATAGCATCTGATACAACGTTCTTGGCACTTACACAGGTTCCTGCATCTGTCTCGATACTCTTTACACTTGATACTGTAGAAGTAATATCTCCGATCATAGCATTTACACTCTGTACTGTATTTCCAAGAACTGACTGCTGTTCGTCATTGCCCTTCTTAACATCAGCTGCCATCTGAACTGCTGACTGTGACTCTGCCAAAAGAACATCCATCTCTTTTCTGATATCATCAGCCATCTGCCTTGAGTCTTCTGCAAGTTTTCCGATCTCACCGGCAACAACTGCAAATCCCTTACCAGCTTCTCCTGCTCTAGCAGCCTCAATAGAAGCATTAAGCGAAAGGAGGTTTGTCTGTGTTGCAATTGATGTGATACCTTCAACCTTCTCATTGATATTCTCAACAGCCTTACTTGTTGCTCCGATTTTTTCAGTGATCTGAACGATATTCTCGCTCATAGCCTCTGAACTTCTCTGGAGATCTGCAAGAGACTGTGCAGATTCTGTACTAACTTCCTGCATTCTAGCTGCAAGATTTGAAAGATCATCTGTGCTGGACTGTACGTTACCAGTAGCTACATCAATATCACCAACAGATTCTGTAACACTCTGAATCTCATCAGCCTGCTGTGTAGCACCAGATGCAATTTCCTGTACTGCATTTGATACATCATCTGCAGTCTGTGATATCTGACTAGCTGCATCTGCAAGTTCTTCAGAAGAATTATGTACTGAAACTGCGGATTCTTTGATATTTGTTACTATTCCACTAAGTACATCCAAAACAGAATTTGTATTTGCGATCATCTCGCCAAACTCGTCTTTTCTATTCTGGAACTTTTCGATCGATACGAACTCACCGCTTGCCAAATGGCTAAGAGCACCATTGATCTCGTGGATAGGTCCTGTAAAGGAGTTAGCCATTGCAAAGGATGCAATTACAGCTACGATTGCCATGATAATAGCAAGTCCAACACTAATATTTGCGCTTCTCTTAGCAGATGCAAGTGTCTTGTCATAATTTGAAGATACTACTACGATCCATCCTGTAGTTGGTTCCTGCTGATATGATACGATCTGTTTATCAGAGCCCTTACCTGTTACATAAGTACCTGAACTACTACTCTGAGCCATCTTAAAGAAGTCTCTGTCACTTCTATCATCTGGTTCATCCTCTGAACTTATCTCATAATCAGAATGAGCAATTACGATACCAGATTTATCTGTAATGAACGCTCTTTGGTCATTACCAATATTTTCCTTAAGAAGCTTGTGTAATACAGAAAGATCATAACTTCTCTGTACTACACCAATTGGTGTTGAATAACCATAATCATAAACAGGAACAGCAGGAATAATGATTCTTGAACCTGTAGCTTTTGATACGAGGATATCTGAAATATAATCTTTTCCCTTCATCGCTTCCTGGAAATACTCTCTCTCATGAATATCAGAAAGCTTATTTCCATCATCTCTTACTAACTGCTGACCTGTAGAATCAGATATAACAAGAGCATTTCCATCATTATATGGAGCATTTACCTTCTGAAGGAAAGCAATCATTTCGCTTTCATTTCTGGTAGACGGATTCTTAACGTATTCAATAGTATAAGGAGTTTCAGCCACAGCATCTAAAGTTCTGAGCATCTGGTTGATCTCTTCCATAAATGCCCCTTCTACGATTGCGCACTGCTTTGAATTAGTTGTCTCAGCATCTTCAAGGCCTTTGCTGATGGAACTATTAAAATTAATAATCATTGTAATTATAAGTGGTATTGTAACGACTAATACCATTACCAAAACAAGTTTCGCTTTAACACTGTTTAAACCGAAATTCTTTGTATTGTTAGTCTTAGGTTCCTTTTTTCCCATATCGTTTATTCTCCTTAAATAATATGAATAAAACTTTTTAGATTGTTCTAGAAACTAGGCATTTATAATTATACACCCCCGCACTGTAAATGTGCGTTTTTTCGTGTATACTTAATAAAAATTTAATGAGTAATCGTACATTTTATCACTTTGCACCTATGCAAATCCTCAGCAGAACCTCTTTTTTCTGAATAAAAATACCGTCACTATTTTCATAGTGACGGTATCTGAATTGTTTCGGATTAAGTTGACCTATTTTAATCTTTAAAGAACTGAATATCTTGATTGAGCTTATCAGCAATTGACTTAAGACTGGTTGCTGATTCAGCAAGTGTTGTAACTGTTGCTGAAAGTTCCTGCATAGATGCACCTGTCTCTTCTGAAGAAGCTGCATTTTCTTCTGATATAGCTGAAAGAGCACTCATAGTATCTACTACTGCATTCTTGGAAGTTTCACATGTATCAGCACCTTCTGAAATAAGCTGAACACCTCCTACAGTACTTCCGATATTAGCAAGCATTCCATTTACTGCCTGGAGTGTTTCGCCAAGGGCTACCTGCTGGTCATTATTACCCTGCTTAACATCCTCTGCTGCTCCAACAGCTGCCTTACTCTGTTCAAGAAGAACATCCATCTCTTTTCTGATGTCATCAGCCATCTGCTTGGAATCTTCTGCAAGCTTTCCAATCTCTTCAGCTACAACTGCAAATCCCTTACCAGCTTCACCAGCTCTTGCAGCCTCGATTGAAGCATTAAGTGAAAGAAGGTTTGTCTGTGTTGCAATTGATGTAATGCCTTCTACCTTATCACTGATATTGTTAACAGCTTCCTGTGTTGACTGAATTGTCTTTGAGATCTCATCGATCTTTTCTGTCATCTCAGTTGAAGAATCCTGAAGTGAAGCAAGTGATTTACTTGAAACCTCTGATGCTTCCTTCATCTGATTTGCTAGATTTGAAAGGTTTCCTGTCGAACTCTGAACATTACCAACCGCATCACCAATCCTGCCAACATTTTCAGATGCATGCTGAATCTCTTCTGCCTGCTGTGTTGCACCAGATGCAATTTCCTGAACTGCATTTGATACATCTTCTGCTGTCTGTGAGATCTGATTTGCCATATCTGAAAGGTCTTCAGATGACATGCCAACTTCATTTGCTGAAGCTTTGATATTTGAAACAATTTCATTGAGTGTTTTTATTACTGAGTTCGTATCCTTTGAAATCTCACCGAATTCATCTTTTCTTGCATCATGCTTTTCAACAAGTGAAAATCTACCATCTGCAAGATCTCTTAATGAATTACCTACTGCCTTTATAGGTTCTGTAAAGCTCTTTGCCATCATAAATGAAATTGCAATAGCGACTCCAAGAAGTACAATTCCAACGATGACAACAATAAGAGCCGCGCTCCTTGCTGACGCAAGAACTATTTTGTCATTAGTTGCTGTACAGATGCAATAGCCTGACTGAAGCTCTTTTTCATAGGCAACGTATGCATTATAGCCTCTACCTGTATCTACGTAGTAAAAGCCCCTATCAAGACCTGAAGTCATGAACTCTGAATTAGCTCTGCTCTCTTCTTCATGAGCGCCTTCGCCGATCTCATACTGAGCGTGTGCTGCAATTGTTCCTTCTCTATCTACAATGAACGCATCCTCTGATTCTGCTGCAAGCATTTTATGGAAATTGTTTAGATCATAGTTTCTTTGAACGATGCCGATTATCTTATCGCCATCTTTGATTGGACATGCAAAAGTAATGATACGTTTTCCGGTTGTCTTACTAACCTGAACGTTAGACACAAATAGCTCTCCAGCCATTGCTTTTTTGAAATACTCTCTCTCTGATACATCTACAAGATCGCCTTTTGCTCGTGCAATCTGTTTGCCATCAGCCCCTGTAATAACTGTTGTATCGCCATCTGCCATAATCTCATCGCACTCAGCAAGTGTTGCAAGAATAGCGTCCTCAGGAATACCGGCTTCACCCTTTACATAATTGATGATGGTAGGATTACCAGCTATGCTCCTAACCATGTTCATATTCGCATCATAAACACCTTTGAAATTATCTTCGATGTATCTTGCCTGCCATTCCAACGCTGTTTGAGCATCTGCCAATGCCTTATTTGTAGATGTGATGTAACTTACTATCACTGCTACAGTAAGCGGTATTGCAGCTACAAGTACCATTATTGCGATGAGCTTAGTCTTGATACTGTTTTTAAAGCTGACACCCCTTTCCTTTTTTGTCCCTTTTTGAGCCTCGTTATGAGCCATTTTTGTCCCCTCCATGTGTGTGTTTTGAGTTGAGTTGCTATGATCATTTAGAGTTTAACCGATTAACAACTTTACTATTATTATCGCCTTTTTTTCTAAAATAGTTTATATTCCATTTGAATTATTTCTAAAATAAATATAAACTATTTCTTAAAAGCCTATAAAAAAGATAACATCCTCGGCTATGCTATACATAACGAGAATGTTATTTGAGTTTTTCTATAAAATTTAAATAGAAAATAAAACTAAAACTTTGTAATTAATAAACTTTTAAGGATTGATCTAATGTATTTTCTATAATGTATTAAAAAGTCTCTCCGATAAAATTATCAAAGGAAAAAGTACTATGAATATACTAAAAAAAACAGAGCATCGTCACTGAGGCAGGATCCCGGTGGCGGTACTCTTTATTTTTTTATAATGATTAGTCTTGAAAATAAGCTTTAATTCAAATTCTTTTTGATTGCCTCAAGCAGTTCACTATACTCTTCAAAGGCAGGAAGTTCCGGATTATCAGCTTTGATCTTATCTGTTGACTTAAATAAGAATCCGGCCTTACTAGCCTTTATCATAGCAAGATCATTGTAGCTGTCTCCACTTGCGATAGTATCATATCCAATAGACTGAAGAGCCTTAACTGTAGTGAGCTTAGAATTTTCTATTCTCATCTTAAAGCCTGTGATCTCGCCGCTATCTGCTACTTCAAGCGAATTACAGAATATAGTAGGCCATCCAAGCTTTTCCATAAGTGGAGTTGCAAATTGAGTAAATGTATCGCTAATGATGATCACCTGAGTCATGCTTCTAAGTTCATCCAAAAACTCTTTTGCTCCTGGAAGCGGATCAATCTTAGCGATAGTCTCCTGAATCTCCTTAAGTCCAAGACCGTGCTCCTTTAAGATTCCAAGTCTCCATCGCATGAGCTTATCATAATCAGGCTCATCACGTGTTGTCTTTTTAAGTTCAGGAATTCCTGAAGCTTCAGAGAAAGCGATCCAGATTTCTGGTACTAATACTCCCTCAAGGTCTAAACATACTATATTCATAACTACTCCTCTCAAATCTCTACCTTAGGCAATGTAGCAAAACTCTTGTTAAGCTCATCATCTGTAGGAATATAATCTGACATTTCTCCGTCGTTGAACTTCTGGTAAGCAACCATGTCAAAATAGCCTGTTCCAGTAAGTCCAAAGAGGATAGTCTTTTCTTCGCCTGTTTCTTTGCACTTTAATGCTTCATCTATAGCAGCTCTGATAGCGTGACTACTCTCTGGAGCTGGAAGGATACCTTCAACTCTTGCAAACTGCTCAGCAGCCTCAAATACTGCTGTCTGCTCAACAGATCTAGCCTCCATATAGCCATCGTGATAAAGCTGTGAAAGGATTGGGCTCATGCCGTGATAACGAAGTCCTCCTGCATGGTTTGCTGAAGGAATGAAATTGCTTCCAAGTGTGTACATCTTGGCAAGAGGGCATACCATTCCGGTATCACAGAAGTCATATGCAAATTTGCCTCTTGTAAAGCTTGGACAACTTGCCGGCTCAACAGCTATGATCCTGTAATCCTTCTCTCCTCTTAACTTTTCTCCCATGAATGGAGAAATAAGTCCACCAAGGTTTGATCCACCACCTGCACATCCAATGATGATATCTGGAGTAACTCCATACTTCTCAAGTGCAGCCTTTGCCTCAAGTCCGATAACAGTCTGATGTAAAAGAACCTGATTAAGAACGCTGCCAAGTACATATCTGTAGCCTTCTGTCTTGGTTGCAACCTCTACAGCTTCTGAAATTGCACATCCAAGGCTTCCTGTTGTTCCAGGATGCTCTGCATTTATTTTTCTACCGATCTCAGTTTCCATTGATGGTGAAGGTGTTACACTAGCTCCATAGGTACGCATAACCTCTCGTCTAAATGGTTTCTGCTCATAGGATACCTTTACCATGTATACCTTGCAATCAATTCCAAGATAAGCTGACGCCATAGAAAGAGCTGTTCCCCACTGACCTGCGCCAGTCTCAGTCGTAACGCCCTTAAGGCCCTGCTTCTTGGCATAATATGCCTGAACAATAGCTGAATTAAGCTTGTGGCTTCCGCTTGTATTATTACCTTCAAATTTGTAATATATCTTGGCTGGTGTTCCAAGAGCCTTCTCTAGACAGTAAGCCCTAACAAGTGGCGCTGGTCTGTACATCTTGTAAAAATCTATGATCTCCTGCGGGATATCAATATAAGCTGTTGTGTCATCAAGTTCCTGCTTGATAAGCTCATCGCAGAAAACTGGGCGCAGATCCTCAAATCCCATAGGCTGTAATGTAGCAGGATTTAAAAGAGGAGCTGGCTTATTCTTCATATCAGCTCTTACGTTATACCACTGCTTAGGGATCTCATCCTCGCTTAAATATATTTTATAAGGAATGCTTTTTTCACTCATGTTCCCCTCCTCCAATACATGTAAGAATTAATAGCACTTCAATACATTAAAGCACAAAACTTTCATAAGGTCAACCTTGATCATTGGTGCAAGCGGCCTTAATTGGGCCAAGCAATTCCTCAGGTACAAAGAGCTTTCCAAAGCCTACTCCAAGATCTATCTTTTTCTTGTTGGCACCATGGAAGTCCGAGCCACCGCTCACAAGAAGATCATACTTAGCCGCAAGCTCTTTTATCTGCCGCTCTTCCCCTGCTGTGTAAGTTGAATAGATTGCTTCTATTCCCTTAAGTCCAGCGTTTTTGAGCCTTACTACAAGCTTTTCCAACTTCTCATCACTCATATGATACAAGACAGGATGGGCCAAAATAGGCACTCCGCCAACCTTTAATATGCATTCAATAGCCTGCTCAGGACATATCTTTTCTCTAGGAACGTAGTACTTGCAATGATCTCCAATAAATCTATCAAAAACCTCTTCCTTGCTCTTTGCAAATCCCTTATCCATTATAAGTCTGGCAAAATGAGCTCTTGTAACAACTGCCCCATTTGCAAACGCTGAGAGTTCTTCATAGCTTATAGGTATCCCTGCTTCATTTGTAAGTTTTTCACACATCTTTTTATTTCTGACAGTTCTTGAATCCACAAAATCTGTAAGACTATCAACAAATTCTTTATTGTGATGATCTATGTAAAGACCTACTATATGGACATCTTTGCCCTCATTTACTGTTGAAAACTCAATCCCTGGAATAACCTCCATATCATCATAAGTTTTCCTGCAATAATCTATTGCCTCATCCAGACCCTTTACTGTGTCATGGTCAGTAAGGGCAATTGCTGCAAGATTCTTTTCATGGGCGTAATCTATCAGCTCTTTTACTGAATAAGTTCCATCGGAACAGGTGGAATGCGTGTGAAGATCAATAGCTCTCATTTTGCCTCCTTAAGATCCATATTTACTATCACATTTTACTATTATCTTTAGCAAAAAAGTAGCCTGTAATGGTGCTATATGATATACTGATATGGTGCTATTTAGTGCGATATGTGGCATGACAGATGCCTTTGAATATTTTTATACAAGTAGAGGTCGAAATGAAAAAGTATATCAAGATTGCAAGATTAGATCATTGGATCAAACAGTTTTTTATTATGCCTGGTGTGGCAGTTGCTCTTCTTTTGACTGAGCACAGCCTTACAGATATTAGTCTTTTCAATCTTTTCTTTGGTTTCTTTGGTACATGCTTTATAGCCAGTGCCAATTACGTTATCAATGAATGGCTGGATGCTCCTTTTGACAAATTCCATCCTGTCAAAAAGAACAGACCTGTTGTTACAGAGAATATGCAGCTTAAGTGGGTATTAGTAGAGTATGCGATCTTCATCGTATTTGGTCTATTTTTCTCATACCTTGTAAATAGGCTTTTTTTATACACATCGATCGTCCTTTTGGTCATGGGTGTTATCTATAACGTTAAGCCTATCCGTAGCAAGGACATCGTTTATTTTGATGTTATTTCTGAGTCTATCAATAACATGCTAAGACTCCTTATGGGATGGTTCATTGTAACTTCTGATTCCATTCCACCTTCAAGCATCCTTCTGGGATATTGGATGGCTGGAGCTTATCTCATGGCTACCAAGCGTTTTGCAGAATACAGAATGATCGGTAATCCAGAGACCGCTGGTCTCTACCGCAAATCTTTTGTCAAATACACAGAAAAGAAGCTCCTTGCATCTTCTATCTTTTATGCTTTGGCTTCTACCTTCTGCCTTGGTGTTTTCCTTGTAAAATACCGAATCGAGTATTTGCTCTGCATTCCATTTGTTTTCCTTCTCTTTGCTTACTACTCAGCTATGTCACTTGATAATGACTCTGCTGCTCAGAAGCCTGAGAAACTCTACAAAGAAAAGAAACTCATGCTCCTTGTACTTCTTATAATCGTATTGTTTATAATCTGTACATTCTGCAATTTTGATTTCTTAAAGCCACTTACATCAAGTGCTCTGATTAAGCTTGAGGTCTGATAACATGCGCATTCTGAACTTTTGTAAAAAGAACTTAATATTCATCTGGTGTTTAGTAACAAGCTTTACTATCTTACTTTTCACCAGCAGATCATCATTCTTTTTCCCATATAACAACTGGGATGATGCCAACAGCTATTTCACCATGGGCAAAGGACTGATGAATCACATGGTAATCTATAGGGACCTTTACGATCAGAAAGGTCCTTTTCTTTATCTGCTTTATGGCATCTGCTATCTTATCAGTAATAACAGTTTTAAAGGCGTATTTCTTTTTGAGATAATCGCAGCCACTATTTTTCTTTACTATTCATTTATGATCATAAAACGCCACTGCGATATTAAGATCACCTATATGCTGATTCCTGTTCTTGCGGCAGGTGTATATTCATCAAAGAGCTTTTATTGGGGCGGTGCTGCTGAAGAGTTTTGCCTACCAATGTTCGCCTACGCTCTGTATGTTCTTAACAAGTTCCTGTACCCGGAATCAAATGATAAAAAGATATCTGAATGTGCCAAAGAGATCTTTATCGTTGGACTTCTTACCGGTATCACATCACTTATAAAATACACAATGCTTGGATTTTACTTTGCTTTTGGTGTTATAGTCCTTATCCTTATCATATATAGAGAAGGCCTTTTAAAGGCAATAAAGCCGGCACTACTCTACTTCCTTGGTATAATGATCCCGTTCATTCCATGGCTCATATTCTTTGGAATTAATGGCGCATTAGATGACTGGTACCGTTGCTATATATTTAATAACCTGTTCTTTTATAGCAACATAACAGGCGATAAGATCACTCTTTCAGCTAAGCTTTATAAACTATGCAAGCTGCAGTACTGGTTATTTATCGATAACTTTGAATACTTCCTGTATATTGCTGTCGGCTTTGTAGCTAATCTTTTCACTGAAAAGATCGTACTAAGAAAGATAATGTATCCATTCATGTACTTATGTACCTTTATGTTTATATTCTATGGTGGAGGAACACTTCCCTATTATTCAATTCCTCTCATGCCATTTTCAATCATTGGATTTGTAGCTATCGGAAAATTCCTCAAAAAGCTTTCCGAGCACTACTCAAATGAAAGCTTCTGGTACAACCTTGGAGTACTCGCTCTTATATCCTGTGTAGTATTTGCCAAAAACAACTGCCAAAGTGCAAACTACATCTTTACAGACAAAGATACCTTTTGGCTTACAGAAGCTGCATCTTTCATAGAAGAAGCTCCAGACACTACTCTTTTAAACGTAGGAGCACTGGACGTTGGTCTCTACACAATCACAGGTATAGTGCCAACCTGCGAATATTTCCAAACAAATGGTATCGCGCTTCCTACAATGTTCTCTGAACAGGAGCGCTACATCAAGGAAGGACTTACAACCTACGTTATCTCAAGCGAAGGTGAACCTGAACACATCTACGATCACTACGATCTCATATATCAAACCGCCTTCTATGACAACGGCTACGACCAATCCTACTATCTCTACAAACACAGATAGACTTTTAATAAGGCAAATTTTTAGGCTGTAAAGTTTAAATAGCGTCCTCTATGAAAGGGGCAAGGCCGTCATGGTCATTGTCATCCTTGGTGATCACATCGGCCTTTGATTTGACAAGGTCTGTGGCATTGGCCATAGCAATGCCGCATCCCGCAGCCTCGATCATTGAAATATCGTTCTGCTCATCACCAGCTGCAAAGGTGTTCTCAATGGGCACATTCAAGTATTCTGCAAGTCTCTTAACTGCGCTCCCCTTTCCTGCTTCTGATGGAAAGATCTCAAGGTAATAAGGATTAGAATAAAGAAGTGTTAACCTGTCTCCAACCATTTCCTTAAGCGCCTCTCTAAAACGCTCCTGCTTGTCATGGTCATGGAGTTCAATGGCAATCATCTTGGAAGGAGGTGTGGATATTTCCTTCATGATATCGTCAGTAACTATAAGAGGAGTTTTGATGACCCTTCTATAGTACTCCATGCATTCCCCATTTCTTTTGCTGACAATATGTGTTTCATTATAGGTATGACAGTGAACATCATACTTCTCAGAAAGCTCTATTATCTGTGGCACCAGTTCAAGAGGCACACCTGTCTTGTAGACATATCTGCCCTGATCAACGCTATAAATTTCAGTTCCATTAGAACCGCATAAAAAACTGCCCTTAAAGTTTAGCTGCAGACCATCATAGACAGCCTTGGCACTGTCTATAGCTCGGCCTGTATTTATGCAGAAATAATTTCCTGCATCAGTAAACCTTTTAAGGGCATCCATAGTCCTTTGAGATATTTTCTTGTCTCTGGTCAAAAGAGTTCCATCAAGATCAAAGAAAAATATCTTCTTTTTAGTTTTGTCCATTTTATCCCTCAACGATCAGATATCTGCCATCACCAACATCAAATACTTCGTCAGCTTCAAGCACGTTTGATCCTTCTGTATCAATTCCAGCTTCTTCAAAATACTCCTCAACTTCATCAGCCCCATCAACGACTACAGCCATGCAGTCCTCGAGGAATGCCTCTGCCTCTTCCATATTCTCTGCTACGTTCTCTGGAAAAAGCTGCCCCTGATTCTCTAAAAAGCATCTCAAAACCGCTTCATCATACTCGTGCATAACAAACCTCCAAACTTACAGTAAATTTAATTCTTTCATTTCCTTATAGAGTCTGGCAATTGGAAGTCCTACCACATTGTAATAATCTCCAACAAGACCTTTGATAAAGATTGCGAACCTGCCCTGTACTGCATAGGCACCAGCCTTATCATCTGATTCCCCGGTGTTGACATAGGCCTGTATTTCAGCATCTGTCATAGGCTCTACTTCAACCTTAGTCTCCTCATAAAAGGTGTGGCTAAAGTTTTCACCATCCTTTTGATAAAAAATAGTTACGCCTGTATATACTTCATGGGAATTACCCTGAAGCATCTTTATCATGGAAACCGCTTCATCTCTATCTTTAGGCTTGCCCAGTACTCTATGATTAAATGATACAATGGTGTCCGCGCCTATTACAATAGAGACCTCTGACTTATCCGTTAAGATTTTGTGAAAAATCTCTGAAGCTTTTTGAAATGACAATTCCTTTACAATATCACAGGGCTCGCTGCATTTAGTCTTTTCCTCTGATACTGCAGGTATTATCTCAAATTCAGGAACTACCTGCTTTAATAGTTCCTTGCGCCTTGGTGATCCTGACGCTAAAACGTAACGCATATATAAATCCTCTTTCTTTATGTATTATGAGTCTCTGGAACAAAGACTCTTGTGTTCTGAGTTGTAGGAAGCTTGGCCTTCTCTGTTGCTTCTAATCCAAATATCAGCTGAGAATTGATATCTTCGCCAAACTCATCATTAGTGATCTTTCTAAATTTTCCCTCAGCATCCATGATATGAGCTTTCTTGTTGTCCTTAAGTTCCACATCAAGAATATGCCATATCTTTTTCCTGAGCTTATCGTTTTCAATCGGGAAAAGAATCTCCACTCTTCGCTCAAGGTTTCTAGGCATCCAGTCAGCACTGCTTGCATAGTACTCAGGACTTCCCCCATTTTCAAAATAGAAGATCCTGCTGTGCTCAAGAAAGTTACCAACAATGGATCTTACAGTTATGTTTTCTGAGACTCCGGGAACCCCTGCCCTAAGACAGCATATACCTCTGACAATAAGATCTATCTTGACGCCTGCATTACTTGCTCTGTACAAAGCTGCAATTACATCCTTGTGACAGATTGAATTCATCTTGGCTATGATCCTTGCCGGTTCTCCTGCAAGAGCGTGCTCCTCTTCTCTCTTAATAAGGTCAAGTATCCTATCCTTGAGCCACAATGGAGCAATTGACAGCTTATTCCATCCAAGAGGCTCAGAATATCCGGAAAGCATATTAAATACAGCAGTTGCATCTTCACCAAATGCTGGAGCACAGGTAAAGAGGCCTACATCAGTATACTGCTTAGCTGTGGAATCATTGTAGTTACCTGTTGCCAGGTGAACGTATCTCTTTATTCCATCTTCTTCTCTTCTGACTACAAGAGTGATCTTGCAGTGAGTCTTAAGGCCCACAAGACCGTAGATAACATGGCAACCAGCTTTCTCAAGCATCTTTGCCCATACGAT
This sequence comes from Butyrivibrio hungatei, assembly GCF_001858005.1. NCBI lineage: Bacteria > Bacillati > Bacillota > Clostridia > Lachnospirales > Lachnospiraceae > Butyrivibrio > Butyrivibrio hungatei. The sequence continues at coordinate 1,883,612 of NZ_CP017831.1, forward strand.
ATTGTTCTCTTCATCAAATCTGGCCTTTAGCTCAACGAGAACTGTTACCTGCTTGCCATTGTCAGCAGCCTTAGCAAGGGCTGCAATGATAGGTGAATTACCACTAACTCTGTAAAGAGTCTGTTTAATAGCAAGTACATCAGGATCAACAGCAGCTCTTTCTACGAACTTAACTACATTTTCAAAGGTCTCATAAGGATGATGCATAAGAACATCACCTTTTCTGATCACTTCAAAAATATCCTTATCGTTATTAAACTCCGGTACTGCAGCTGGGGCTTTATATCTGTGTTCCTTGAGATGATCAAAGCCTTCAAGCTTGTACATCTTCATAAGGAAAGTAAGATCAAGAGGACCGTTTATGGTATAGATCTCATTCTTTTCAACTCCAAGGTCTTCTGAAATAAGATTAAGGAGCTTAGGATCCATTCCTTCATTTACTTCAAGTCTTATAGCCTGGCCCCACTGACGAAGCTTTATCTGTTTCTCGATCTCTTTTAACAGATCCTCTGCTTCATCTTCATCGATTGAAAGATCCGCATTTCTACCAACTCTGTAAGGAGCTGTTGTTAAAATGTCATAGTTAAGAAAAAGCTTATCCATGTTGTCCTGAATAACCTTTTCAAGAAGAACGACCTTTCTTACCTCGTCTTTTTCCTCATCATAAGGAATCTCGATGATCCTCGGAAGAACATCCGGCACCTGAACTGTGGCAAAATCAACTCCATCCTTACCCTCTTTCTTTTTAAGGAGCGCTCCGATATTAAGAGACTTATTTCTGATAAGTGGGAATGGTCTTGAAGAATCAACAGCCATAGGCGTCAAAACAGGATATACATATTCATCAAAATACCTGCTGACATAATCTGCATCCTTGCCACCAAGTTCACTTGGCTCACAGATCTTAAGTCCGTTATCTAAAAGAAGTGGTAAAAGCTGATTATTGTATATCTCGTACTGCCTGTCTACAAACTTATGCAAATTCTTTAAAACAGCACTTAACTGTTCAGTTGCAGTCATACCTGCAATATCAAGTTTTCTATAATCAGCATTTATCATGTCTATAAGTGACGCAACTCTGACCATAAAAAACTCATCCAGGTTACTGGCTGTTATGCTAAGAAACTTAAGTCTTTCAAATAAAGGATTGCTCTTGTCTACCGCTTCTGACAGCACTCTTTCATTAAATGAAAGCCAGCTAAGTTCTCTGTTTATGTACAATTTTGGATCATCAAAGTTTTGTTTTTTTGCTTCTTTGTTTTTCCTCATATACGACCTCATTTATAGTGAATCTTAATATATCTTTTTCTGACGGATAACCGGTTTTATCGCAAATACTTCTTCAAAGAAGTTTGCTCTGTTAGTAAAGAGCCCTTTTTCCATTGTAATATCATCTGAAGTATCAACCTTTATGATAAGCTCCTTGTCCTTGATGCTGACATCGACATCCTTAAACTTTTGTTTGTGAGTTCTATCAAGGCCGTTGGCTACTCGTATGATGGCTGTGAGCTTGGCAACCCTCAGATAATCTTCTCTTGAAAAGCCATCAAAGTACTGACTTCCTGTATTGAAATATTCAAAGTCTTCATGATTAAATCTGACTACATTGGCAACGATAGCTCTTTCTATATGGGAAAGGCCGATGATCTCCGTAGACATTATTATGTTGTAGGAGCAGTCTCCAAGATACACAAGACTGATATATTTGCCGCAGTCATGAAGAATAGTTGCAATATTTAAAAGAAGCCTGTCTCTCTTAGTGAGGCCATGCAGCTCTTTCGTATTATCAAAAATATTAAGTGCTATGCTCTGAAGAGTCTCTCTTCTTGATCTGCTTCCCAGAAATCTCTTAGAGATATTCTCAGAACAAGCAATGATGTCCTGTTCGAAATCGTGTGATGACTGAATATATTTCTTTTTCTCAGCGTACTCATAGGCTATTCCATCGCAGAGTGTAACGCCGGGAGCCCAGATATTCTCTGCCTTGGTCATATCAAGAATGCATTTGATAAGAAGGCCTGATACATACAAAAGTGGCACATTATCCTCAGGGATATTGAGCTTTTTAGCTACTTCAATGTCGCTCATGGTAGCAGATTTTTCAATGAATTTATTGTACTCTTCCTTGGTAGCAAATCCTTCCTTGCCGTTACCAATGCCCATTCTCTGCATGATAGGTGAAACATAGTCATCAATGATGACAATGTTCTCGATCTTTTTATCCTTGACATGCATCTTGGAAAAAACTGAAAGCTGAGAATTTACAAGCTCTGGCACAAGGTCGCTATACTTTGATCTTGTGGCCTGAACCAGTCTCATGGTTGAAAAAAGACGAAGCACACCCATTTTCAGATTCTGGGTGGCAAAAAGTCTTCCCTTTTCAAATAAAGAAATCTGGATACTTCCACCGCCTATATCTACGATGGCTGTAGGTCTTTTGATTATCTTCTCAAAATGATCATGCTTTAAGGCAATTGATTTGTAGTCCAAAAATCTCTGTTCTGAATTACTAAGAACATCAAAATGTATTCCGGTTCTCTGCTCTAAAAGGTCTCTTACTATCAAGATGTCGTTGGTCTCTCTGACTGCACTGGTGCCATAGGCCTGATAGTGAGTAACCCCGTAGCCTTTCATTATCTTTTTGAACTCACCAAATATTCTGATCATCTCATCCACATGATGACTTGAGATCCTTCCGGAAGCATATGTCTCACTTCCAAGATCCATCCTGTGTCTGACATGATCAAGCTCACGTACTCCATTCTTCATTGACAGCTCAAAGATCTTGAGCGCTATCTCATAAGACCCAACGTCAATTGCTGCAAATATTTCACCACCCATAAGATACCCCTGTGTTTTTAATAGTTCCCTAAGATTCTAAGTAACTTAGCTTCTTCTCTAAGACCTCTAAGCGCATTCTTGACTGCGCTGTCTGAAAGATTACCTTCAAAATCAATAAAGAATCTGTATTCCCAGTTCCTGTCCTCTATTGGTCTTGACTCGATCTTGGTCATATTAAGTCCATTATAGATAAAATGTGACATCAGATGATACAGCGCTCCTGTTTCATGCGGGATTTCCATGCAGATGCTGATCTTTGATGCACTCTTTAAAAATACCTTCTGATTAGTAACGATGATAAATCTTGTTGAATTTGAATCAGCCTGGTTTACGCCTTCCTCTATAACTTCAAGGCCATAAACATCAGCAGCTCTTTTGCTTGCTATAGCAGCCTGTGACTTATCACCATCTTCTGCTACTTTCTTGGCTGCAAATGCGTTGTTCTTCATACTGATCTGGCTGATATTGCTGTGATCAGACAAAAACTTTGCACTCTGCATAAGTGACTGAGGATGTGAATAAACAGTCTTGATATCCTCAAGCGTTGCTCCTGAAACTCCCATGAGGCAATGCTTAATCTCGATTATCTGCTCTCCAACAATGTAGTGCTCATATTCTGCAAGAAGATCATATATCTCGCTCACAACACCAGCTGTGGAATTCTCAATAGGAAGAACTGCGTAGTCGCAGCTGCCATCCTCCAATACAGCCATGGCATCTCTAAATGTTTCAACTGCGATACTGTTGACATCTTCTCCAAAAAATCTTTTCATGGCTTCTTCAGAATAAGAACCTGCTGCGCCCTGAAAACATACTCTTGAATTTGCTTTATCTATAGAATCTATCTCAATAAATGGAAGCTTACCTGAAGCTCCTGCTTCTGTGAGTTTTTGATACTGGAGTTTTCTACTCATGGACATAAGCTGTGAAAAGAGCTCTTTTACCCCGACCTTGTTAAACTCAGAAGTTGTCATATCCTGTACTGCCTGAAGCTTAACCTCTTCTCTTTCTCTGTCAAAAACCTTTTTCCCGGTAGCTATCTTATAATCAGCAACCTGTGAAGCTATATCCATTCTCTTTTCAAAAAGCTCCACTATCTGCTTGTCAACTATGTCAATTTCTGACCTTAGATCTTTTAAATCCATACCATCCTCCGCTGTTTTCATTAATAAGAGTTTAGAACAAATACCGCTTGATAGCAAGAAATAACGCGCCTATAATAGTATTAGTAAATTCGCGGGGTAACATATGAAAAAAGGATATATATTTATTAGTTTTATTTTACTCATACTTGCAGGTGCTTTTATAGCTTTCCACATCTACAGAAATATTATCCCTATGTCTCCTTATGATACTGGCAATTCTGCCGGCAATCTCCACAATTACGGATTAGTCTTTGAAATGGGTGACAAAGTTTATTTTGCCAATCCTTATGACAGTAACTGTCTCTATTCCATGGATCCTGACGGAACACATTCAAAGAGACTAACAAATATGGGCGTCAAATATATAAGCGGTGCTAATGGCATCCTTTATTTCTATATGGATTCCAGCAACACATCAGGTAAGGTAACTGGTCTTGGTTCTGCTACTAACCAGTACGGCGTATACAGATATAACACCAAGACAGGTGATCTTAAGTGTCTTGCAAGGGAAATGTGCGGCGAGGTTCAGCTCTGCGGCGAATATCTCTATTATCAGGTCAAGACTGATGGCGGATATCTCGAGAAGATAAAGGTCAACAAGACAGATAAAAAGGTCGTTTATGATGAAATGGCTTCTCCAGTTTGCTACGACAACGGCATTATCTTCTACTCCGGTGTTACCAAGGATCACAGCATCCATATGCTCTATACTCAAAACGGTGATTATACCAGGGATTTCCTTACTGGCTACTACTTCTTCCCTGTTGTAAAAAATGGATATATCTATTTCATGAATGGCGAATCTAACTACAGCTTGTGGCGTGCCAGCCTCCTTACAGGCATTCCTGAGCTTGTTACATCAGATAGGATCGATTTTTACACAATAGACGACAGATACATCTACTACGCATACTCTAGCGAGACTAATCCAGCTCTAAAGAGATGTAATCTTGATGGCAGTGATCCAGTTGTTTTATATAACGGAATCGTAAACAGTCTCAACACAACTTCAAGAGAACTATATTTTAAAGTTTACGGAAACGATGAAATGATGTATCATATGCCTTTGGATGGATCACGTCCTGCAGAAATGTTTTTACCGCAGTAATAATCCAAACATAAAATTATATATATAAAAGAGGAGATTGTATGAATAGTTTGCGTCACATGATGAACCCTCTGGACTTCTCAGTTGATGAGCTAGAGGACCTCTTCGATGTTGCCAAAGATATCGAAGAAAACATGGATGCCTACTCCCACAAATGTGATGGGAAAATAATGGCTACATGTTTCTATGAACCCAGTACCAGAACGAGGCTCAGTTTTGAAACAGCAATGTTAAGGCTTGGCGGCAAGTGTCTAGGATTTGCCGATGCCAGCAACTCATCAGCATCCAAAGGAGAAAGTGTTGCTGATACAATTCGTGTTATTTCTTGCTTTGCAGATATTTGTGCAATGCGTCATCCAAAAGAAGGTGCTCCAATGGTCGCAGCTTCTAAGTCTTCTATTCCAGTAATCAATGCAGGTGATGGTGGTCATCAACACCCCACACAAACTCTTACAGACTTACTCACTATCAGATCTTTATATGGTAAGCTTGGTGATTTCACCATTGGTCTTTGTGGCGATCTTAAATTTGGTCGAACAGTTCATTCTCTTATAAATGCTCTTACCCGTTACACCGGGATTCATTTTATTTTCATTTCCCCAAAGGAATTAAAAGTTCCTGATTACATCACAGAAATGCTTGATTCTAAAGGCATTACATATGAAGAAGTTATTAAACTTGAAGACGTTATGCCACGTCTTGATTTCCTATACATGACACGTGTACAGAAAGAAAGATTCTTTAATGAAGAAGATTACATCAGACTCAAGAACTTCTATATCCTTGATAAGGCCAAGATGGAACTTGCCAAGGAAAAGATGTACATTCTTCATCCACTTCCAAGAGTTAATGAAATTTCTGTTGAAATTGATAATGATCCAAGAGCTGCATATTTCAAGCAGGTTCAATACGGACTGTATGTACGTATGGCGCTTATCTTAACTCTCCTTGATATGACAGATGCCCACATGAATGAGGGGCTTCTTAGAAAATTTTGATCAGCACATTAAGAAAAGAGGTTATTCATGTTAAATATTGGAAAAATTGAAGAAGGCTTTGTTCTTGATCATATTCAGGCTGGTAAGGGAATGCAGATATATCGTCACCTTGGTCTTGATAAGCTTGATTCAACAGTTGCTATCATCAAAAATGCAAAAAGTAAGGTAATGGGCAAAAAAGATATCCTTAAAGTTGAATGTGATATTGATACTCTTGATCTTGATATCCTTGCCTTTATCGATCACAACATTACAGTCAATGTTATCAAGGCTGGAGAGATAATTGAAAAAAGAGCTTTAGTGCTTCCTAAAGAGATCACAGGAGTGATCAAGTGTCACAACCCAAGATGCATCTCTTCTATCGAGCAGGAGCTCCCTCAGATCTTCTATCTGGCCGACGAGAAAAAAGAAATCTATCGTTGCAAATACTGCGATGAGAAGTACTCTGAAGGCGCAGGAAATAAGGAATAAATAAAATGGACCTAGGGGACGGGGTTAGTGGTTCAAAAAATGAACCACTACCCCCGTCCCCTAGGTCCAAAATTTTTTTATTTGAAGAAACAAGCATCACCAAAAGAGAAGAATCTGTAACGTTCCTTGATGGCTTCTTCATAAGCGTTTAAAACATGCTCTCTTCCAGCAAGAGCTGAAACAAGCATAACAAGCGTTGATTCTGGTAAATGAAAGTTTGTAATGAGCTGGTCTAAAACTTTAAACTTATAACCAGGGTAGATGAAGATTGATGTTTCTCCACTACATTCTGATAAGTGACCATTCTCATCTGCTGCGCTTTCAATGGTTCTGCAGCTTGTAGTTCCTACGCAGATGACTCTGTGGCCCTCAGCCTTGGCTTTGTTGATCTTATCAGCAGCTTCCTGAGTTACCTGATACCATTCTGTATGCATGTGATGTTCTTTTACATTATCCACTTTTACAGGTCTGAATGTACCAAGTCCTACGTGAAGAGTTACAAAGGCCATATCTACGCCCTTTGCCTTAATATCTTCAAGAAGCTTTTCTGTAAAGTGAAGTCCTGCTGTAGGAGCTGCAGCTGAGCCCTCGAACTTGGCATATACAGTCTGATACATATTCTTGTCCTGAAGCTTGTGTGTAATATATGGAGGAAGTGGCATTTCTCCAAGCTTATCAAGTACTTCTTCCCAAATACCATCATAATAGAACTTAACGAGACGGTTACCCTCTTCTACTATGTCCAGTATCTCAGCTTTTAATATACCCCCGCCAAAAGATACTCTGGCTCCCGGTCTAAGCTTTTTACCAGGCTTAACTAAAGTTTCCCATACATCAGCTTCTTTTCTCTTTAACAGAAGGATCTCTACGGCAGCGCCTGTTCCTTCCTTCTCTCCAAGAAGTCTTGCAGGAATAACCTTTGTATTATTCAGAACCAGGCAATCACCTGGCTCTAAATAATTTATGATCTCATTAAATTTATGATGTTCTAATTCTCCAGTATTTTTGTCTACCACAAGGAGTCTGCACTCGTCCCTCTTTTCCATAGGGTCCTGTGCAATAAGCTCCTCAGGGAGATCAAAATAATAATCTGAAGTTGATAATCCTAATTCTGACATTTAATTACTCGTTTCTAAAATCAATGTTCTGAAGGAATGCTACGTAACCTCTAAGTGCTTCATAAAGGTCAGCCTTGTCGATTACTTCCCATGGTGCATGCATGTTAAGAACTGCTACACCAGCGTCGATAACATTCATTCCGTAAAGTGCAAGGATGTAAGCGATTGTTCCGCCGCCACCTACGTCAACCTTACCAAGTTCTGCTGTCTGGTATACAATACCTTCTTTATCAAGAGCACGTCTGATCTCAGCAATGAACTCAGCGTTAGCATCATTTGATCCGCTCTTACCTCTAGCACCTGTGAACTTGTTAAATACAAGACCTTCTCCAAGGAAAGATGCGTTCTTCTTCTCGAAGCATGATGCATATGAAGGATCAAAGCCAGCACTTACGTCAGATGAAAGCATGCATGAATTAGCAAGACATCTTCTAAGTGCAAGATCATTAAATCCTTCCTTTGTAAGAGCCATGAGCTCTGCTACTGCATTCTCAAAGAATCTGCTGCGCATACCAGTTGCACCAACTGATCCGATCTCTTCCTTATCAACAAGGATGCAGCAAGCTGTTCTCTTGAGGTTCTTGGCTTCCATGATAGCTCTCATTGAAGGGAATGCACATACTCTGTCATCATGTCCATAACCCATGATCATTGATCTGTCAAAGCCAGCGTCTCTTGACTTACCAGCAGGAACGATCTCAAGTTCTGCAGAAATGAAATCTTCCTCTTCAATTCCGTAAAGGTCATTGAGAATTGCAAGGATTCCTCTTCTAACTGCTCCTGATACCTTACCGCTCTCTGCCTTCTCAGCCTTCTCAGCTGCAATTGCATACTGCTGACCAGCTGTAAGCTTTGCATCCTTCTTCTCAGCCTTCTCTTTTTCTTTGCTCTCAATTACAAATGGTCTGTGACCAATGATAAGATCAAGGGCTTCACCTTCGATAACATTAGAAGCTTTCTTGCTGAGCTGATCCTGTGCAAGGTGGATCAAAAGATCTGATACGAAGAATACTGGATCATCCTCGTCCTCACCTACGTTAAGCTGAACTGTTGTGCCATCTTTTTTAACAAGTACACCGTGAATAGCAAGTGGCATTGCTACGTAGTGATACTTCTTGATACCACCATAGTAATGTGTATCAAGGTAAGCAAAGCCGCCATCTTCATAAAGTGGATTCTGCTTAACATCAAGTCTTGGAGAATCGATGTGTGCACCAAGAATATTAAGACCATTCTCCATTGGCTCTGAACCCATCTGGAAAATGGCGATTGACTTGTTCATCCATACTGAATAAACCTTGTCGCCCTTCTTAAGCTTTGTCTTGCTACCAATAAGAGTATTAAGCTCTCTGTAGCCTGCAGCCTCGATCTCGTTTACGATAGTATCGATAGCTTCTCTTTCTGTCTTGGACTCATCAAGGAACTTCTTGTAGTCCTCTGCAAACTGATCAACTTTCTTGAGCTGAGCAGCGCTATAGGTTGTCCATACATTCTTTCTATTCATATATACCTCCTAAATATTTGGTCATAAAAACTCTTACCTAAAAAATCTTGTGTAACAAGTAAAGAGGATGATGCAAATGCATCATCCCCAACTTTATTATTCGAAGAACAATCTTCTCTTTGCCAAATATGATTGTAACATATTATGAACGAAGTTCAATATTAAGAGACTCAAGTCCATTTAATATTTTCTTCATTGCAGCTGCTACTTCTTCATCCTCAAGGGTCTTTTCCTTGTCTCTAAATGAAAGAGAATAAGCCATTGACTTGAAGCCTTCCTTGATCTGAGCTCCTTCATAGATATCAAAGAGCTCAAGGCTTTCAAGCTTCTTGCCGCCGCGCTGTCTGATCATCTTCTCGATATCTCCAGCAAGAACGTTCTTTGGAACTACCATTGAAAGGTCTCTTGTAACTGCAGGGAACTTGGCAATTCCTGTGTAGATAGTATCAAATTTAGCATGTTCAACAACATGAGGCATATCGATAACTGCTACATATACTCTTGTATCAATGTCATAGTTATCACATACAGCTGGGTGAACTTCACCGAGATATCCAATAACTTCTCCGTCGTAAACGATATTAGCCTGTCTTCCTGGATGAAGGAATGGCTTACCTGCATTTGGATCATAAGTAAGCTTATCAAGCATATGCACGCTGTCAAGGAATTCCTCAACTGCACCCTTCATGCTATAGAAATCGCCTTCTCCATAGAATCCAAGTGTGAGCTGCATTCTCTCATCTGGAAGCTCTGTAAGAGGAAGACTCTTTGGAACATAGATGTTACCCATCTCATAGAGTCTTACATCTTTATTTCTACGATTGTAGTTTGTAGCAAGGCTGGTAAGGATTCCGTTAAGAGAAATAGTTCTCATGATTGAGAAATCTTCTCCTAATGGATTAGAAATCCTGATCGCCTGTCTCTCTTTTGCATCCTCAGGTAAAAGAAGCTTATCAAATACCTTAGGGCTCTCAAATGAATATGTATATCCCTGTGAGAATCCGCAGAACTGAGCAACCTCTCTTGCTTTTTTCTCAACTCTCATCTTGAATGAGATTCCGCCTGTAGTTGCGCTGTTCTTTGGAAGAGTTGTAGGGATCTTGTCATAGCCTGAAAATCTTGCAACCTCTTCTGCAATATCACACATCTGATTAAGATCCTGTCTGAATGAAGGAATGATCACTTCATCAGTCTTTGCATCATATTCAACTTCTTCTCTCTTAAGGATCTCAACCATCTCATCCTTAGAGATATCTGTTCCAAGAAGCTTATTGATCCTATCTGCTTCAAGAGGAATTCTCTTAAGTGGAGCGATTGGAAGTCCAACCTGAACTACTCCAGGAACTACTTTACCGCAACCAAGCTCTACAACAAGCTGGCAAGCACGGTTGATCGCATCAAGAGCATTGGCTGGATCAAGACCTTTCTCGAAAAGACCTGATGCATCAGTACGAAGGCCTACTCTCTTAGCAGACTTTCTGATATTTGGTCCATTAAATGTAGCAGCCTCGAAAAGAACTGTGTCTACATTATCAGTGATCATTGAGTTCTCACCGCCCATGATACCAGCGATACCAACTTCTTTCTCGCCGTCACAGATCATAAGAACGTCCTTATCAAGTTTTCTCTCCTGACCATCAAGAGTAACAAATGTATCTCCATCAGCAGCTCTTTTAACAACGATCTTGTTACCGGCAATAGTGCTCATATCGTAAGCGTGCATTGGCTGACCATATTCCATCATTACATAGTTTGTGATATCTACAAGATTGTTGATTGGTCTGATACCAACACTAGCAAGTCTTCTCTGCATCCATTCAGGTGAAGGAGCGATCTTGATATCCTTAACGACTCTTGCGCAATAATTTGTGCAAAGGTCTGTATCCTTGATCTCAACGCTGATCATATCCTTAGCGTTTCCATCAGCTTCTTCTTTAACTTCTACTACTGGAGCCTTGAAAGGAAGCTTGTATGTAGCTGCAGTTTCTCTAGCGATACCAAGAATGCTATAGCAATCAACTCTGTTAGAGGTTACTTCAAACTCAAATACAGTGTCATGAAGTCCAAGTACTTCAACTGCATCTGCGCCAACTTCTGTATCCTGAGGGAAAATATAAAGGCCTTCCTCTGGAGCTTCTGGATAGAAATCTCTTGTAGAACCAAGCTCTTCGATTGAGCACATCATACCAGCTGATGGTACTCCGCGGAGCTTACCGGCTTTGATCTTGATTCCTCCCTCTGGAAGTGGGCCGCCGTCATGACCGCCAGCTACTCTACCGCCATCAAGAACAACAGGAACCTTATCTCCCTCTTTCATATTATTGGCACCAGTAACAATCTGTATAGTCTCTGTTCCAATATTGACCTGGCAGATAACAAGCTTATCAGCGTCTGGATGAGGCTCAATTTTGTCGATCTGACCAACTACGATCTTGTCAAGATTCTTATCAAGTGGTTCGTATGTTTCTGTCTTGGTACCAGAAAGAGTCATTGCATCAAAGAATTCCTGATCTGTGCAATTTAAATCTGGTACATATGCTTTAATCCATGATTTGGATGAATTCATTTTTTTATCCCCTTTTCTTAATCTGCTAAATCTATTATTAGAACTGATTCAAAAATCTGATGTCATTCTCATAGAGAAGTCTCATATCATCGATCTCATACTTAAGAAGTGCGATTCTCTCAAGTCCAACACCGAAAGCGAAACCTACATACTCGTTAGGATCAATTCCACTCATCTCTAATACGTGAGGATGTACCATTCCACAGCCAAGGATTTCTATCCATCCCTCTCCCTTACAGAAACGGCATCCCTTACCGCCGCACTTAAAGCAGCTTACGTCCATCTCAGCAGATGGCTCTGTGAATGGGAAGTGATGTGGTCTGAACTTTGTCTTGGTATCTGGTCCAAAGAGCTGCTTTGCAAACTCTGCAAGAGTTCCCTTAAGATCAGCAAATGTAATATCTTTGTCAATTACAAGGCCTTCTACCTGATGGAAAGAAGGTGAATGAGTAGCGTCAACTTCATCAGCACGGAATACTCTACCAGGAGCGATCATCTTGATAGGAATACGACCCTTTTCCATCTCATGAACCTGTGTAGAAGATGTCTGAGTTCTAAGAAGAAGATCTCCTGTGATATAGAAAGTATCCTGCTCGTCCTTAGCTGGATGATCAGCTGGAATATTAAGAGCTTCGAAGTTGTAATAATCCTTCTCAACTTCTGGTCCTTCTACTACTTCGTAGCCCATTCCTGTGAAGATTCTCTCTACTTCTTCAAGAGCTACTGTATTAGGATGTCTGTGTCCAACCTTATTCTTCTTGGCAGGAAGTGTTACGTCAATAACCTCTGCCTTAAGCTTAGCATCACGTGCTGCAGCTTCCATCTTGGACTTAGTCTCTTCTAATACCTTTTCAATTGCTTCTCTTGTCTCATTAACAAGCTGACCAACCTTAGGTCTGTCCTCTGGAGCAACATCCTTCATGCTCTTAAGGATACTTGTAAGTTCACCTTTTTTTCAAGAACATTTACTCTGATCTCGTTGAGTTTCTCAAGACCATCAGAACTCTCTATCTGTTTAAGAGCTTCCTCTCTGATCTTATCAAGCTGTTCACTAATCATCATCTTTCTCCTTTTTTTGTAATAAAAAACGTCCCTAGTGTTTGTTCAACACAAGGGACGATAATATACCGCGGTACCACCCAAGTTCCTGCAACTAAATGCAGACTCCTTAGTCGTCTGTAACGTAGACTCACGATCCTAGCTACAAGAATCCTTCACCAGGACAGCTCCAGTGCGAAATTTCCGTATATAGTATTGCCCTAAGAAGCTCTCAGCCGATGACTTCTCTCTCTGAAAGGGATGCTACAACATCTCTAGGCTCTCGCCTAACACCATCAAAGCATTTAACATATTTTCACTTAGATAATTTTAAGTTTGTAAATAAAAAAAGTCAACCCATAATTACAGGTTACCATTCACAGTTTTGGGATAGCCGCTGGCTGGTTCACTGGGGCCGCGCCCTGCCTCTGCCTAGTTCAGCTAAATGGGGCCGCCAGCCTAAAGTTTGTTTTTGAGAATCTCTGAGGATTTTTCTATGTTCATGAGCGTTATATTTCTTACTTTAAATTCTGTTTTTGAAACACTGTCTGAGTTTTTGATGCCATTTTTGCTGTAAAGTTTTGTTTTGTCCTCATCAAAAAAACGATACTTTTCTATGTGCTCATGCAGCTTTTGTTTTAATACGCATGCTCTTGCTATATACTTGCAGGGCGGAATTTATAATAAGTGGTCATTGGAGCTACGCTCCCATAACAGGAAAAGAGGTGATCTCGCGAGCTAGCTTGCAGAGTCACCTCTTATTCCTGTTTACAAAGCCCGCAGAAAGCGGGCGTGACCACTTATTATAAATTCTTAACGCCCTGCTTCAAACACCGCAAACCGCATGCGTTTCAAAAGCTGCTTATGAGCACAAGAAAATGGCGTTTTTTTGACAATCGTTCAAACCCAAAACTTTACATGCAAAAAATGGCAATCAAAGGCGAGTTTGTTTCAAAGAATTTTAAGTAAGAAATATAATGCCATGAACATAAAAATCTAAAGGATGAACAAAAATAAACTTTAGGCTGGCGGCCCCACTTAGCTGAACTAGGCAGAGACAGGGCGCGGCCCCAGTGAACCAGCCAGCGGCTACCCCAAAACTGTGAATGGTAACAATTACAGGAAAGAACTGATAAAGATCTCAAGTCCTATTCCTATAAGAATGACACCGCCTACGATCTTTGCATTTGACGCAAGCTTTGTTCCGAATTTATTGCCAAGTTTAAGGCCAATGTAACAGATAACAAATGTAACAATGCCGATTATAAAAGATGCACCAAGCGCCATAACTGTCTTGTAATCTGCAATAGTAAAGCCTACTGAAAGAGCATCTATTGATGTGGCAATTCCCTGAACCATAAGGCATTTGAAATCCAGCTTATTAGTCTTAGGGTCAAGGCCGCATCTTGGGCACTCTTTATTGGTACAATCCTTGCAATTGCCATCCTCTGAGCATTTCTTTTCCTCAATAGCCTCTTTTATCATCTTGCCACCGATAAAAGAAAGAAGTCCTAAAGCTATCCATGGAATGAACTTCTGGAAACCATTAAAAAGCTCTGCAGCATTATGGACTAAAAACCATCCGATAACTGGCATAAGGAACTGAAATCCTGCGTAGATTCCAGCAATATACGCCTTTCTTTTTCTCTTCATCTCTGGTTCAATAAAACCATTTGCCAAAGAAACAGAAAAAGCGTCCATAGCAAGTCCAACGCCAAGCATCAAGCTGTTAAACACGAACAATACATATTTTGCCATTTTAAATCTCCTAAACAGATAAATAAAGGAACTGCTTAATGCAGTTCCTTTTAGCTATTACAGATTGTATTTTGCAGCGATAAGTGGAGCAACCTTTGATGATCCGATCCTGCTGCATCCAGCCTCTGCATATGCAAGAGCATCTTCTATTGTACGGATTCCGCCTGCGGCCTTGATCTTAACATCAGGTCCGATATGCTTTTTGAAGAGCTCGATATCCGCAAGTGTTGCACCAGCTGAGCCAAAACCAGTTGAAGTCTTGATGTAATCAGCCTTAACTTCTGTAACAATCTTGCAAAGCTCGATCTTCTCTTCTTCTGTAAGATAGCATGTCTCGATGATGACCTTAAGGAGCTTATCTCCACAAGCTTCTCTGATCATCTGAAGTTCTTTTCTAACTTCATCATATCTATGATTCTTAACATCGCTGATATTTACTACTGTATCGATTTCCTCTGCACCGTCTTTGATAGCCTCTTTTGCCTCTACTACCTTAGAAACTGCGCAGTTGTATCCAAGAGGGAAGCCAATTACTGTGCAAAGCTTTAAGCTGTCGCCGTACTTGTCATGTACTCTCTTCAAATATGTTGCAGGAATGCAAACTGTAGCTGTGCCGTATTTAACAGCCTCATCACAAAGAGCCACAATTCCTTCCCATGTAGCATCTGCCTGAAGCAGAGTATGATCAATAAGTTTTAAGATTTCTTTTTCTTCCATTGCAATATTTCCTTTCTGAATATATAACACTAAATATTATATACTAAATATTCTGATTGTAGAACCCTATCAGTATATATGTATTTTTAGCGTTCATCAACAGGAATATATTCCCTTACGTGGTTCGATGGCCATATATGCAGGACGAATGATCTTGCCGTTATTAGCAAGCTCTTCCATTCTATGAGCACTCCAGCCAACGATCCTTGCAATAGCAAAGATAGTAGGATAAAGCTCTTCTGGAAGATCAAGCATTCTATAAACAAAACCTGAGTAGAAATCCACATTGGCACTTACGCCTTTATACATAGTGCGCTCTCCACTGATAACCTGTGGTGCAAGGCGCTCTACGAGTTTATAGAGCTCAAACTCTTTTTCTTTTCCCTTTTCAACAGCAAGTTTTTCTACAAAGCTCTTTAAGATAACAGCTCTTGGATCAGACTTTGAATAGATAGCGTGTCCAATACCATATATGAGTCCCGCTCCGTCAAAGGCTTCTTTGTTAAGGATCTTATCAAGGTAGGCTCTGACTTCTTCTTCGTCCTCCCAATCCTTAACATTGGCTTCAATATCATCAAACATGTGAACCACTTTGATATTAGCCCCACCATGTCTAGGTCCTTTAAGAGATCCTATCGCAGCAGCAATCACAGAATAGGTATCTGTCATACTTGAACTTACTACGTGTGTGGTAAAAGATGAATTGTTACCACCGCCATGCTCCATATGAAGCACGAGACAGATATCAAGAAGCTTGGCTTCAAGCTCTGTATACTGACTATCTGGTCTTAAGAGATAAAGGATAGTCTCTGCTGTTGATAATTCCTCCAGCGGAGGATGGATAATAAGTGAATTACCCTCGTGATAATGATTGTATGCATGATATCCATAGATTGAAAGAAGTGGAAACATGCTTATCAGCTGAAGTGACTGACGCAGTACATTTGGAAGCGAAACATCATCAGCA
The DNA here is from genome assembly GCF_001858005.1 of Butyrivibrio hungatei. NCBI lineage: Bacteria > Bacillati > Bacillota > Clostridia > Lachnospirales > Lachnospiraceae > Butyrivibrio > Butyrivibrio hungatei. Next base: position 1,899,843 of record NZ_CP017831.1, read on the forward strand.
TGATCATCATAGGAATAAAGTGTGAGTACACTTCGCGCCAACGTATTCATCATATCGCGGCTAGGAGCCTTCATTATTACATCTCTAACAAAGCTTGGTGGAAGGCTCTTATAAATACCAAGCAGTTTTTCAAACTCGAAAAGTTCTTTGCCAGTTGGCAACTTATCAAATAATAGCAGGTATGTACATTCCTCGAATGCATATCTGTTTTCCCTGACTGCAGCATCTATCAGCTGATGAACGTCATATCCTCTAAAAAAGATCTCACCATCTGCTGGCACTTCCTGTCCATCAACTACCTTTTTGGCTACAATCTCAGAAATCCTTGTCAGTCCTGTAAGTACACCCTTACCATTTAGATCACGAAGCCCTCTCTTAACGTCATATTTTAAAAACAGATCATTTTCAATAAGATCAGCTTCTCTAGAAAGATTGGAAAGTTCAACAATCTCCGGCGTGTTTTCTGAATAATATCCCTTACCTAAATCCATACGCACCTCCTTATAATTGTGTTTTAATAAAATCTAGCTTTCCCCTTTTCGATAAAAACATTTCCGATCACATAGAAAACCAAAACACCTATGTAAATATAGACGTGTAAATCTCCTCTGCTGTATAGATCGCAAAAAATGCCGGTCATACCAAGAAGCACAAGGATAAAGCCCTGAGCAAAATGCCTTGGGAAAGCATATTTCTTGAAGCCTTCCCTGTCCTTAAGCTTGTGCACATTAACCTTTGGAGAAATCATAAAACCGACTTTGATCACATCATTTACTCTCATCTGTTCTGCATAGTAAATGAGTAGAGCGCCGCCGAGAATTATCAAAATATCTGCAACATTACTAAATGAATTCATTTATCTCACCTCAGATTCCAAGAAAGTTCTTTACTGCCTTTTCCATTTCTGTTCTATCTACAACAGTCTTGTGTCTGATCTCAGCTGTTCTGATAGATGTGACAGCTTCTGGAATATCTACCTTAGAGATAGCTGAAAGTTCATCAGCAAGAGCAAAATCATCCTTAGAATCATCACCATGTCCAAGTGCATTCATAACGCTTCTTGTGAACTTAAATGGACTTGCTGTTGAAGCGATAACTGTTACCTTATCATCTCCTGTTTCTTTCTTGTATTTATCATAAACAGCGCTTGCAACAGCTGTGTGGGTATCAATAAGATAGCCTGCACCATCAAATACTTTTTTGATAGTTGCAAAAGTCTCTTCCTCTGTAGCATATCCGCCATAGAAAGAATCCAGTTTTGCACGCATATCATCTGTTATTTCATACTTGCCATCATTTGAAAGCTTAGCCATAAGATCTGCGTCCTTAACAGAATCATTGCCGGCAATATGATAAATAAGCCTCTCAAGGTTAGATGAAATAAGAATATCCATTGAAGGTGATGATGTTAAAACAAAATCACGGTTTCTGTCATATTCACCTGACTTAAAGAAGTCAAATAATACCTTGTTTGAATTGGAAGCACAGATAAGCTTAGCAATTGGTACGCCCATATTCTTGGCATAATAAGCAGCAAGGATATTGCCAAAATTACCTGTAGGAACTACAACGTTGATCTCATCGCCGTCAGCAATCCTGCCCTCTTTAAGCAGCTTACAATATGCATAAACATAATATGCGATCTGAGGAACAAGTCTTCCAATATTGATAGAGTTTGCTGAGGAAAACTGGAATCCCTTGCTATCCATAAGTTCTGCGAGAGCCTTATCAGTAAAGAGCTTCTTAACTCCAGTCTGAGCATCATCAAAGTTTCCTTCGATACCAATAACGCAAGTATTGTCACCCTTTTGTGTTACCATCTGTCTTTCCTGAATAGGGCTTACGCCGTGCTTTGGATAAAAGACAATGATCTTAGTGCCAGGAACATCTGCAAATCCTGCAAGTGCAGCTTTACCTGTGTCTCCACTGGTAGCTGTAAGAATGACGATATCATTCTTTACTGCATTCTTCTTGGCAGCTGTAGTCATAAGATATGGAAGGATTGAAAGAGCCATATCCTTGAATGCAATTGTTGATCCGTGATAAAGCTCAAGATAGAAAGCTCCGTCTGCTTCTGATAATGGAGCAATCTCCTGTGTATCAAACTTAGAATCGTATGCGTGAGAAATGCAATACTTAAGCTCCTCTTCGGTATAGTCTGTAAGAAGAAGCTTCATAACTTCGTAAGCTGTTCCCTGATAATCTAGATCTGCAATTTCTCTAAGTGATTTTTCAAGATGTGGAATATGGTCAGGAACATACAAGCCACCATCTCCAGCGAGGCCTCTAAGTATAGCCTCTGACGCTTTAATATTCCCCTTTTCCCCTCTGGTACTACTATACAAAACTTCCTTTGCCATTGCTTTTACTCCTCATTTATTGGTAAAATAATAATAAGTATACCATAATACTCTAGGAAATATCCACTTTTATTTTAGCGCTTTGAATCATTAAAGTTTTTTCTTAACTGGGGGATCTATTGAATAACAAGAAAATCGTTGGAGTATATTACACCTCTTTAAAAGATGGCACTCCGTCCTATAGAGCTTCTATAACCTACTGCGGAAGGCATATTGCCCTTGGTTCCTTTGACAATGACAAGGACGCTGGCAATGCCTATAAAGACGCAAGCAAGATTCTGAACAATCCAAAATATGACATAAGTTCATACGATAAAAAAATGACTCTTCCTTTCGATAAGTATGTCTCTTTGGTCAATTACAGAGACAAGGGTATGTACATTTCAAACCCTATCTATCTGGAAAAGAAGTATTTTTTGTATTACCTGTCTCCTGATCTGGCCCTTAAATTTGATATTGATGACCTCTTTTACTATTCATCTCACAAGATCATGAAAAGAGGTTCTCATCTTTTCGTAGCTGATTACGGCAGCCAGCTTTCAGTTCTACAGCGCTACGGTATCAAGAGCTACGCAGTTTTGGGAAGAGATTATAGATTTGCCAACAACGATCCAACGGACCTTAGATACGAGAATATTATTATTCTCAACAGATACCATGGTGTAAGACAGTTTGCAGAAAAAGGCTTTATCAGATATAAAGCTGTCATACACGTAAAAAGCAACTATGTTATAGGCAAGTATAACTCAGAGGCAGAAGCTGCCATCGCCTACAACAAAGCTGCTGATATGCTCATAAAACAAGGTATAGATAAAAACTATGAACTAAACTATATAGAAGAGCTCACTGCTTCACAGTACGCTGACATCTATATGAAAACGAAGATCTCTCCAAAGATCAGTACCATTACTGGATGATCAGTCACGAGGTTTCATGTAGAAGTTACCCATTATCTCTTCTGTTCTGATAGAATTGATAAAGGCGTTTGGATCAAGGGACTTTATCTTTGGAATAAGCTTTCTGATATCTGAAGCGCTTACTATTGAGTAAACGATCTTTTTATTCTTGTGGGCAAAAGAGCCCTCTCCATCAATAAGTGTTGCTCCATGTCCACACTCAGCATATATCATAGCGCATACTTCATCTGGCATATCCGTGATTATGAAAAGTGTACGTTGCTGGTATGTCTTGTAGAGCATGTGAAGTGCCTGTGTTGAAACATACTGGTAAATTATGGAATAAAGCGCTTTATCCCAACCAAACATAAATCCTGCAATTGTAAGAAGTACTACATTACCACCAAGAATTATAGGGAATGCGTCCATTCCTTTTTTCTGTGAAAGGAAAATGGAAATAAAATCTGTACCGCCACTGGTTGCATCAACTTCAAGACACATAGTGATAGCTATAGAGTTCAGGATACCACCAAATACTGCTACAAGAAGTGAATCATGAGTTACAGTCATAACTGGAATAAGGTCAACGAAGAAACCGTTGAATATAACCATGATCATTGAGAACAAAGTGAACTTCTTGCCTATATAACGGAAACCTATATATACAGGTATCGCATTTAATATGATATTGATCGGGGTGTAAGCAATCTGAATGCCACAATACTTGGCTGCTGCTCTCTGAATAACAATAGTAAGACCCTGCGCACCGCCAGGGATAAGTCCGCCACCATTGATGAAGGTCTGTATATTAACAGCCATAAGAAAAGCTGCTAGTAATACAACTATCAGCCTGATGGTGTCTCTTTTAAGAGTTGAGATGATCCTTGTTTGTTTCTCTGACATAAATATGCCCTTTACATTTATATATTTTACGAGCTTAGTATAACTCTTTATATGTAAACTGGCTAGATATTTTTTTGATTTATGTAAACAAATTCAAGGAAACGTCAGCCTACGATCTCATCTACTCTGTCAGCATATTTGATCCTGTATATCCTGATCAAAGACTCATTGATCCTGTCTTCCGAAATCTCTCCGCTATTAACTGCTGATAAAAGACCTTCATAAGCTGCTGTAAAATCTTCCGGACAATAGATCATGTCAGCGCCAGCCTTGATGGCTTCTACGGATGACTGCTCAGGAGTATAGTACTCTGTGATCGCACCTTCATTCATAGCACCTGTTATTACAATTCCTTCAAATCCAAGTGCTCCTCTAAGCTCATCATCTATGATTACTTTTGAAAGTGATGCAGGAGTGTTATCTCCAGCAACCTGAGGGAATGAAGCATTTGACATCTGTATTGCGCTGATATTAGCATTATCAATAGCATTTTTAAAAACTGTATACTCTCCGGTAACAAGTTCCTCTTTGCTCTTATCTACAACCGCCATCTGCTTGGATGTATCTGCACTTGCTGGAAATGCCACTGCGCAGGCACTTACTCCAGACTCCTGAATACCATTCACCAGAGAAGCAGTGATATCCTGGACTGCAGCTATATCTGTACCATAATCTCCACTCTCAGTTATATCCATGTAAGGAGCAAGATCAAAGTTAAATCCATAGCCAAACATAGCAGCACCAATGGCTGAACCTGCATTATAAGCCGCATCAGAACTATCTATGTCTGAAACGTCCTCAATACCGATAGCACTAGTTATAGCACCATTACCATTTTCATTAGTCATAGTAAAAAGAGGATACTTGCTCATAGACGCTGTAGTACTAAGCATCTCTGAAATCTGCTCTGCGGATTTGATATTCTTTTTGGAATATACGATTCCTCCAACAGCATAGGTAGAAAGGGCATCCTGTGTACCTGATCCTGCCTTGATCGCTGTATCAACACCTGTAAGCTGTTCTGGTGTTACTATGAAAAGAGCTGCCACCTTATCTTCAATTGGCATCTCACTTATACAACCGTTAACAACCTCATCCAAAAGGTCTTCTTGCGTCATTTCCTGAGGTTCCTGCTCAGTTTCAGGAGTTTCTATAACAACAGACTGCGCACTTGCTTCTTCTGCAGCTTTCTGTTCTTCTTCTGCCTGCTTTTCTACTTTATGACCATCAAATACTTTTTTGACACTTATAATGCCAAAAGCTCCTGCTCCAAAAATAACAAGAACAAAAACTGCCAAACAAATATATGCTATTAACTGACTACGCTTTCTTCTTTGTCTACGCGCCAATCTCTTTTCATCAAAATCCTGTTCGTCGATTCTACTCATAATATCCCCATATCAAAACTTAATTTCTAGTCATATTTTAGCATATATTAGTACCGTCTGCACAAAAAATCAGGGCAGAAGCTTCATCATATTACCTGCTTCTGCCCTTATACCGAGTACTCATCTTCTAAACTAAATATTTCGTCCAATGGACTGTTCCTCCGAATTTCTCAGCCATTTTTTCCATTTACTTTTGCATTCATATGCTGTGGCTGCAAGGTATTTATATTGCAATTACCACCAATCATGTACTCAAATTGCTGTATTACTACTTCTTTTGAACTTAGAACTTTTGATTAAATAGAACCTATTACTTAGTCTGGTGGTCCGTACCATCCTTTCTTCGAATATTTTAACTACCTATCCCTTTGGAGTGTACCTACCTTTCTTTCTCCCCGTCCCCAATTGTATATTTCGACTGGAGAAGTATTTTTTATGTTATTTTCTTGATGATTTTATTATAGATATGCCTCTATAATTTGTCAATACACTTTCTCATTTTTATTTAATTATTTTGAATATATCGTGCTAATTGTAAAATATTCTGCGTATTTTTATAATTGTATATGCTTTTCATACAATTATGCAGACTTTATATCACCAATCTCAAATGCAGAAAATAAGAGGATCTTCAGGTTATAAAATTTTTATACTTTTTACTTTTGGGTTAAAAAATCAAAAGGGCTGTAATTAGAATTGTTTTTCTTTTTAAAACAACTTCTAATCACAGCCCTAAATTATAGGAGTAAAAAATCGATCAATCTAAAGGATATTTATCAGTAAGAGTCTTGATGATAGCGCGGGCTTCATCGTTCTTTTCGCCCTTGCTCTTGATGACTACTGCTATTGCTTCAGCAATCTTATCCATATCATCAGTATTCATGCCTCTTGTGGTAACAGCAGGTGTACCAAGGCGGATTCCACTGGTTACAAATGGAGACTGCTGCTCATTTGGAATAGTATTCTTGTTTGCAGTGATATGTGCATCATCAAGCCATGCCTCAACCTCTTTACCTGTAAGACCATAATTTGTAAGATCTACAAGCATAAGGTGGTTGTCTGTTCCGCCAGATACGATCTTGATGTCTCTCTTCATAAGACCATCGCAAAGAGCCTTTGCGTTATCAACAACATTCTGAGCATATGTCTTAAATTCAGGAGAAAGAGCTTCTTTAAAGCAGACTGCCTTAGCAGCAATAACATGCTCTAATGGTCCCCCCTGTATTCCAGGGAATACTGCCTTATTGATCTTGAACTTATCCTGTGCTTCCTGATTCCAGAGAATAAGTCCGCCACGAGGTCCGCGAAGTGTCTTGTGAGTAGTTGTAGTAACTACATCAGCATATGGGAATGGGCTTGGATGAACGCCAGCAGCAACAAGTCCAGCGATATGTGCCATATCTACCATAAGGATTGCACCACAGGCATCAGCAGCTTCTCTAAATTTCTTGAAATCTATTGTTCTGCAGTAAGCTGACGCACCAGCAATGATAAGCTTAGGCTTATGCTCTACAGCAAGCTTGTACATAGCATCGTAATCAAGCACACCGTTCTCATCTACTCCGTAAGGTACAACTTTAAAATATGTACCAGAGATGTTAGCTGGGCTTCCATGAGTTAAATGACCGCCCTGGCTCAGGTTCATTCCCATGATAGTATCACCAGGCTGAAGAAGCGCAAACTGAACAGCAAGATTTGCCTGTGCTCCTGAATGAGGCTGTACATTTGCATAATCACAATTAAAGAGCTTCTTTGCTCTCTCAATAGCAAGCTTTTCTACTTCATCTACAACATAACAACCACCATAGTATCTTTTACCTGGAAGTCCCTCTGCGTATTTGTTAGTAAGTGGACTGCCCATAGCTGACATAACAGCCTTACTGGTCCAGTTCTCTGAAGCGATAAGTTCAATATGATCATTCTGTCTTGATACTTCTGCTTCGATCAAAGATGCAATCTCTGGGTCTACTTTTCTTACTTCTTCAAGCGAATACATTTCTTACTCCTCCCACTATTCAATTCTACAATTTAATGTGTTAAAGTCACATCTCGCATATCGTACCATACTATCCAAAAAAATGCTATAATGTTTTCGATTAATTCTTTTAACAGGAGTGTCTTATGTATTACTGCATAGTGAATCCTTCAGCCCGCTCAGGAAAAGGAAAAGAAATCTGGAACAAACTCGAGTACAAATTCTTAGAAAAAAAATTAGACTATAGACCTTACCTTACTAAGGGACCAGGTGATGCCACAAAGATAGTCAGAAATCTTATGGAAAACCCGGATGAAGGTATAGAAGCACCTTTTAAGATAGTAGTTCTTGGAGGAGACGGAACGCTTAATGAGGCCATCAACGGAATAACTAATTTCGATGATGTACTTCTTGGCTACATTCCCATCGGATCTTCAAATGATTTTGCAAGGGATCTGTCTTATCCTAAAGATGTGGATGAACTGTTGGATTCAATTATAAAGGGCGAAAAGACAAGATCTTTGGATCTCGGAAAGCTGACATACAACAATATGACCAAGCCTTTATCAAGGCTGCATGACGACACAGTATCAAACACAAGATATTTTGATGTAAGTTCAGGAATAGGTTTTGATGCAGCTGTATGCGAGGAAGCTTTATCTTCCGGAACCAAGAACTTTTTAAACAAGATTGGTCTAGGTAAGCTCACCTATGGTCTCATAGCTATCAGACAGCTTCTTAAGGCTGATAAGATACCCTGCGACATTGAACTTGATGACGGCACTACCGTGCATTTAAAGCGCTTTATCTTTATTGCTGCCATGGTACACCACTACGAGGGAGGCGGTTTTAATTTTGCACCAAAAGCTGACCTTACAGATGGTAAATTCGATCTGTGCTACGCAGGTGATATGCCTCCAGCAAGGATGATGTTTGCTCTTCCATTTTCATTTTTTGGCAATTACTACTGGATCAAGGGCATAGGCCATCACGTCGTTCAAAAAGCAACGATCAAGACCATGATTCCTATGTGGGTTCATACAGATGGCGAAGTATCTGTTAAATCTGACAATATTACAGTTGAATGCCTTCAGCAGAAGTTATCAATGATGTGCTGATAAACACTAAATATAAAAACCGGTATGAGTAATCTCATACCGGTTTTAAAATGTCATATCTGTTTAATTGTAATACGCAAGCTTTTCTTCTCTCTTCTTGCAGAAGGTTTCCATGAAGGATGTGTGATATATCAAAAGATAGAACACAGTAGCCATTATGAAGGCTGTTATCACATCATACATAGAATGCTGCTTGATGAAAAGAGTTGAAAGAATGATTGAAATTCCAATAAAATCACTTATTGCCTTTGCCAACTTATTAAATCTCTTACTGCGATGAATTGCTATCATTGTTCCAAGAGAATTATAAACATGGATACTTGGCCACAAATTAGTTGGTGTATCACTAGCATAAATAATGCCAACCATATGGGTAAAGATATTGTCTCTTGGAAATACCGCAGGTCTAAGCTGGTGCATATTAGGAAAGACTGTAGAAATAACAAGGAAAATAGTCATTCCAGTAGCTAAAAAAATGAAATTCTTGTAGTAATCTTCTATGTCACACATCAGCATAAAAAATACCAATGTAAGAGACACATACAAAAACCACATGTAGTACGGGATAACAAAGGCCTCAACAAATGGAATAATGTCATCTACTGCTGTATGGATCACTGCATAGTGAGCAAATCTATGTCTCTCTATACAGATAAACCAGATCATGTAGATTGGAGCATAGATCATGATCGGTTTAAAAAGCATAAGCAGATCATGGAAGTACTCCATGTCAAGCGGCCTTCCTATCCATCTTTCGATTTTTTCTTTCATAATAATATTGCCCCTCATGTAACAAAAACAAAACAAATTTGCTTGGAACTACTCTAGCACACTTTAATTATTAATTAAAGTGAAATATTTTCTGAAGGAGTTTATATCCTGCTAAAGTAATCTTTCTTCCGCCCTTTCCTGGAAGATAGATATATGTTCCTTCGATACTGTATCTGATCTTGACATAGAGCCAGAAATTCTTTTCCTTTATATAGTCAAGAAGTTCTTTTCTCTTAGCAAGATTTTCCTCTGTATCCTCAGTAATAAGGAGTACAGATGAAATAGCTGTAATGATCTCGAGATAGTTGAACATGTACTTATGTCTTTCTCTCTGAGAACGGATCATTCCATAATTTTCTACATAATAGTCGATCATAAGCTTGTTAACTCTAAGCTGCTGATCAATTCTTGAAAGCATGATCTTCTGGTTAACAGACTGATCTTCACGTCCAATGTAGTAATAATAGAAATTAACATCAAGGTAATACATTGTCTTAACAAATGGCAATGGATTGAAAACATAGATGTTATCCACATAGAATGTGTGCTCAGGAAGCTTTAGTCCACAATCCTTCAAAAGCTTTGTTCTAAAGATAACAGAATGCATTAACAGGTAATGTCCCTTAGGTGTTCTCTTAACATCTTTCCATGTAAAGAGCTCCTCAATAGGGAACATAGTGTTATAGCGCATTACCTTATGTCTTTTCTCTCCAACCTTGTTATAAACAAAGTTACTGATAAGAAGGTCAAGCTGTGTCTCTCCACCAGCAAGCTCTGCCAGTGTTGAAAGGATCTTTCTGTAAGCTATCTCTTTTACCCAGTCATCAGAATCTACAACCTTAAAGAAAAGACCTGTAGCATTCTCAATTCCGGCATTAACTGCGCTTCCATGTCCGCCATTTGGCTTATGAACTGCTTTAACGATGGTAGGATATTTCTTGGCATATTCATCAGCAATCTCTGCTGTTCTATCCTTTGATCCATCATCTACAATTATGATCTCGACTTCTTCTCCACCTACTAAAAGTGAATCAATACACTTGCTCATGTAGGCTTCAGAATTGTAACAAGGTATCGCAACTGAAAGTAATTTCATTATCTATTAACTCCTTAATCTAGTGCTTTCAAATTTTTCCATTGTTGTAAGGCAGGTACGAAGGTCTGCATATCTGTCATAGACATCGCCCTCTTCTACAACCACACCAAGAGACATGGCCATGATATCGATCATATCGTTGGTGATAACAGGTCTTAACTTGGATAAGATGTCATTTTTGTCCGCAGCAAGATCTGCATCCATGAACTCTATAACAAGTGGATCAAGATTGAGTTCCTCGGCTTCAGCATCTACTGTCTTATCCATTACCTCAGAATGTTTGTATGGCTCGTTTCTAAACTGTTCTCTTATAGTCTCAGTAGTTGAATGGTTCACTTTCTTTTCTTCTGCCTTGACTTCAGCCCCGCTCTCAGGCATCTTCTCGGTCTTTGGCTGTTCAAGCAAAGCCTTCTCAACCTTTTCAAAACGATATTTCTGTGTAACTTCAGGATACTTGACCCTGTCTACTTCAGACATAAACATTGAAAGAGGTCTGCAATATGTCTTGTAGTCGCCATAGAGCGCCTGGTAAACAACCAATTCCTCTCTGGTCTCTGAATGTATCGCTATAGTGACGATCTGATACAGATTTCCCTTAAAATGTCTGTATATCTCCTGTGGTATTGGTCTTGGTCTATCCACTGTGCTCCTCCTATAAAAACATTTTGCACATCTACCTAGTATAACCCTATAAATATCTTTTTTCAAATTAAGCCTTAGGTCTCTTGGTTGTGCATCCTATTATCACTATCTCAACGCAAATAACGTAATCAAGCTTACCCGTCTTAACTGCCTCATCATTGGAAGCACAAAGTTCCAGTGCATCACGAAGCTCGTTAAAACTAAATTCTCTTGCCCAGTTCTGATATTTTCCAACAAGGAAAGGCGCTATTCCTGCAGCACTTGCTATCTGTCCCTTCTCCCTATGGTTATCAGTCATTTCCTTTATCTGTAGCATAAGATTAAACTGTCTTGTAATAAGAGCCAGAATCTTGGCTGGTGGTTCCTTTAACGCAAGAAGATCATAATACAGGTCGATAGCTCTTTTTTGATTTCTGTCAGCTATAGCATCTGTCATTGCAAAGATCCTGCTGGTGATCCAGTTAGCACATACTGCTTCAATGTCCTCTTCTGTAACTTCGCTCCTATCTATGCAATAGCACACAAGCTTCTCTATCTCGCTACTTATATTGGACATATCAGTTCCAACACGCTCTATAAAAAAAGAAAGCGCTCTGCCTGATATATTCTTGCCCTCAGACTTAAACTTGCTGTAAACCCACTTTTTAAGGGTTTCTTCATCCTGCTCGTCGCATCCCATCTCGAGTCCTAACTTAGAAGCCGCCTTAAAGATGTCTTTTCTCTTATCTACTTCTTTCTCAACAAATATAAAGAAGGTTGTCTCTGATGGGGCCTTAAGATATTCTGCAAGCTCAGCACATCCGCTCTTAAAAAAACCACTGTTCTCAACAAGAATGACTCTTTTATCTGATAAAAAAGGAAGTGTCTCAGCCATATCAATGACTTCAGCTGGATTGATGGAATCTCCCTCATACCTTGTAAAATTCATGGAATCAGCTCCGCCTCCAAGGGCTTTAACAAGCTTATCCCGATTCTGCAATCTAAGGTATGCTTCCTGTCCATATATCAAATAGCACTGCTTAAAAGTACCATTCTTGATGTCTTCATTAAGTTGTCTTTGCTTAGCAGGAAAGTCTGATGTCTTTACAGCCATTTGTCTAATCTCCCAAAAAACTTGCTTCAGGAATTATTCTAACAGATATGGAAGATCTAATGCAATAAACACGGTTTTAGTCCAAAAATGCACGGATATTCATTTTATTGCCGTTGATCTTTACAGTAATATTACCTGATTCATCTGTTCTATATATCCTGGTCCCTGAATTCTTCAGCCTTTCAAGAAGCTCAGCATGTGGATGGCCGTAGGAATTACCTTCACCGCAGCTGATACATGCAACTTTTGGACTTAAAAGTTCTACAAATTCAGTATCTGTAGTATATCTGGATCCATGATGAGCAACCTTCAATAATGTCAGATCCTCATATTCAGCTTTATCTTTTTTGATGTCTGCCACAAGGTGCTCCTGCCCTTTTCCTTCAACATCTCCTGTAAAAAGAGCTTTGAACTGTCCATACTTTAGATAAAGAACCGTAGAATACTCATTTGCTCCTTCTACTGTCATATCTTTTTGTGGATTAAGACAGGTAAGTTCAAGGTCCTTGAATGCTATTTTTTCGCCGCAGCTGATGTAACTAACAGGGATTCCCAGCTCTTTTGCTGCCTCCTCAAGTTCCAGATAGCCCTTTTTCCTGCATAACTTATACACATCTGGAAGTATCAGATTGTTGATAACAAAATCATCTTTTTTCACAAGATCAAAGATCTCTAATATGCCTGAAATATGATCTAAATCTTCATGAGTTATTACCACAGCGTCAAGTTTCCCAATGCCTTCATAGGATAAATATGGAATTATAGAGTATTTTCCGACTTTCTTTTTGCTTGTACTACCTCCGTCTATCAAAATGGTTTCATGGTGCGTTCTTAATAAAATGGAGTCTCCCTGGCCAACATCTATCATAGATATCTGAAGGTCCGGGAGATTTTTATATAAAAGGATGACGGTAGCTGATATCAAGACTAACCACTTCCCACAATATCTATAACGAAGTACCTTATTATTTATCTTCACTTTTGGAAATATGATAATAAGTGCCATAAGCACATAATACAAAACTATCTTCCACTTCTGAGAATGCCCAAGATAAAGGATCTTGCCTGGAAGAATGCCGGTTCCAAGACATAGTGTACTGTAGATCTTAAGTATCACATGTATCAAAAAAGCCTCTATATCAACAAATATCCCTACTCCCATTCCTAAAAGAGCCATAGATACAATGGAAAGCAGAAAATATGCTATGCAGCCAGTAAGTAATAAAATGATCCCAAGAATCATAAGTGGTTCCATTAATGGCAACACAACAATATTTAGAAAAAATGAGTATATCGGAAATGTATAATAAAAGCTGACATAGACTGGAAGCGTCATGATAGTGACACAGATTCCTACTTTCATGCTCTCCATGGTTTTATCAGCATATCGTTTAATAAAGCCATCTTTCTTATCATCAACAAACCTCATTTTTCTTAGCCTTTTCCCATCATTTTGTGAAAAGAGATTTGGCTTAATAAGTGCTATTGCAACTACCGCAGCAAAAGAAAACAAAAAGCCACTGTTATACAGATATAATGGCTGATCAAAAATAAGAAGCAGTTCTGAAAGAGCCAGGGCTGAAAGTACATCATAGGTCCTTCCTAGCACCTTTGAAAGTATCATGACCACAAACATGCATATCGCTCTAAAGGCTGATGTACTAAGACCACACATACTACCATAGAGAAACATTATAGCTATAGATATTGATGTTCCTAACACCATAGGAAGCTTTAGTTTTTTTAGAAGTTTATATACTCCCATTCCCAGTATAGAGATGTGGAGACCACTAACAGCTAAAACATGCATAATACCACTGTTTTTGTATAGTTCTTTTACCTCATCATCCATAAAAGCCTTGTCACCCAAAAGGACAGCCTTCATGATAGAGGAATCATTCTTATCAAGCCTGTTATCCAGGATATATTCCAGGAACCGTCTAAGCCTATAAAGATTTTCCTTGATGAAATCTCTTTTGCCATCTGAAGCGTAAATCCTGGCATTATACAATCTATATGCAATTTTTAATGACGAATAATACAGACGACTGTCGAACTCTCCAGGATTTCTGGGAGATGAGAAGGCGCTTACTTTGCCGCCCAAAGAAACCATCTCTCCAACAGAAGGCTTAAAACCATCATTTTCGAGATAGCATTCAACATATTTAAAATTTCCTTTTAACCTATCACTGGGAATCAGATAGATAACTAGAACTTCTTCTCCTGTAAGCCCCAATCTGACTTCCTTCTCGGAAACAATTCCTGTCATTTCAATGAAGGAGCCATCTTCCGCCACAGGAGAATAGTTCGTTAATGTAGAAACAGAAAATTCAAGATAGATAAAGACAATCGCCGTAATGATCAAGGAAATGAAACATAACGGCCGTTTCATAAAAACAAAACTCCTAAAACTTATTCTATAATATCCAGATTCCTCTCATATGAACCCGAAATAACAAAATCCATGTAAGTGAATGTAAGCTCACCGTTTACGGACAATACAACCTTATTCACATTCGAAAACTCAACGATGGAGTTTACTACTGAGTAAAGTGCAACCTCAGCTGTTACATTATTGGGCTGTGTCAAAAATGCCGAGTCAAAGTCTACATAGCAGACACCATCTTTGATGCTGATACTGTTAAGCTTACAATCCTTGTTGATAGTCGGAAAAGCTATGTTGGTATTTGGTCCGCCAATGACCTGCTCTACCACAAGCCTCTCCATGGAAATATTACTGTTGTATACTACAGATCTATAAACAGGAACAAGCTTGTCTCCTGTTTCATTTGCAAAATAAAGCTTAAGCTCGATCTTTTCATAGGTGTTGATCTCATTACCAACATTATAGATGAACTGATCCGCAGACATATTGCCAATGATATTGCCATAGTGGTCAGTAAGCGGCGTTCCTTCAATCTGAAATGTTACGTAATCAATAAAATCAAGCTGTGAGAAGGTTCTTACTATTGCAGCTCTGTTTAGTATCTCAATAGTTCTTCCAAGCTCGTTGTAGTTTCTTCCAAAATTAAGTGTAAGTATCTTATCCTTTAAAGAATAACCTGAAAGCGTGACATTCTTGATAGGTGCCACGTAATCACGCTTGTCTGAATCCGTCTTTAGCACATCAAGAAGTTCATTTATTATGCCTTCTATATCATCTTCACCAGCTTCAATATTGTAGACCTTTGAAATGATGCCGGTCTCCTCTGGATTGATATAATATACCTTAAAGTTTTCTTCATCTTCGCGGCTTCCATTTCCACAGGATACCATGGACATAAAAAGACTGACACAAAGACCTAAAGATATTATTTTTTTGATTTGATGTCTGATCTTCAACTTCATAATACTTTTGAGCCATTACTGATAAGAGGAATCTTAACAGTAAATGTTGTCCCTTCATCAACTGTACTGGTAACATCAATTGTTCCTCTGTGCATGAGCACAGCATTTCTAGCAATAGCAAGACCCAGACCGGTTCCACCGATTTCTCGTGATCTGGACTTATCTACACGGTAGAATCTCTCATAAATATGATCCAAAGAATCTCCAGGAATACCAATACCTGAATCCATAACCTTCACTGTGAAATACTGGTGATCAGCGTCAAGCTCAACCTTAACCCAACCATTGTCTCTATTATATTTAATAGCATTTTCAACAAGGTTCATAATAACAAGCGATATCTTAACCTCATCGATCTCAGCAGTGATAGTCCTCTTACTCTCAAGTGTAAGATCTATGTTGCGTCTCTGAGCTATAGGTTTCATCCTCTTAAGAACCACCTCTGTTAAAAGAACTACATCTACAGAAGTAATATTAAGTCCAGAAGCCTTTTTATCCATCTTAACAAGAGCTAAAAGATCATTGATGATCTTATCCTCTCTGTCAATCTCAGCTCCAATATCCTGCATGAACTCTCTATAGACTTCATTTGGTACATCCTGCTGAGATAAAAGAGAATCAGCAAGAACCTTGATGGATGTAATAGGTGTCTTGAGCTCATGAGAGACATTTGATACAAATTCCTGTCTTGAATCATCCAAAACCTTCATTCGTCTCAAAAGAGCATTAAAAGCATTGATGATCTGTTCAGTCTCATAATAGTTAGGGCCAATAACAGGGTCATCAGTATAACCAGCCTTAACATCATTGATAGCTGCTGTAATCCTGTCGAATGGTTTAAGAAGTGCCTGTGAAACAAGTACTGCAAATACAAGGATAACTAAAACAATGATAGTTTCAAGTGTTGTAGCTCTTTTACTAAGGATAGACAAAGTAGTATCAATAGTATCTGTTGATACACTTGTAAGTAAAACACCTCTTACAACCTCATTGGATGTTGAACTTCCGGTAACATCGCCCTCTTCTATCATCTCTGTTGTAATGATAGGCGTAATCATCTCAATATAGCCATTTGCACTGTCATATTTTGAGACTGTTCCCTTTGATCCAGTCTTAAGGCACTTAACAACTTCCTCAGAGATAATAGTCTTTCCCTGACTTATATTATAAGTATCCTTTACAACCTTAAGATCGTCGTTGATAACCATTACACGACCATCATAAAGATTGGCAAGCATATCAAGTTCTGCATTTATAACTTCTGAAGAGGTATCCTGGAGATAATTATATGTGATCAAATGATTTGCCAAGATTCTGAGCTGAGTTTGAATCTCAGACGATCTAACATTGACAGCACGATCTTCATAACTATCCAAAATAAGGGTATGCATCGCAAAACATGACGCAAAACCTGTTATAAAGACAATTATGAAAAATCGTACTCGTAGACTTTTTAGTATATTTCGAATGTTGATTTGTTTAAAAAATTCGGCCATATCGCTAGTTGAAATCATCCCTGGAAATAGTATCCGCTTCCCCACTTAGTTCTCACATATCTTGGCTCACTTGGATTAACTTCAAGCTTTTCTCTAAGTCTTCTGATATGTACATCTACTGTTCTCTCATCGCCTGGATACTCTGACCCCCAGATAGTTTCAAGAAGCTCTTCTCTTGAATAAACCTTTCCAGGATTGTGGATAAGAAGTTCCAAAAGCTCATATTCTCTACTTGTAACGTTGATCTCTTTTTCCTTAACGAATACTCTTCTATAAGCCTCATTAAGTTTAAGGTCTCCAAAGATCAGGCAATGCTCATCTGAAGGAGCTTTTGTTGTTCTACGGATGATTGCTTTGATCCTTGCCTTTACCTCAAGAATATTGAAAGGCTTGGTAATATAATCATCTGCTCCATACTCAAGGCCAAGGATCTTGTCCATGTCATCGCCCTTAGCTGTCAACATAATGATAGGAACAGTTGAAAATTCACGAATCTGCTGGCACACTTCAAAACCGGTAAATTTAGGAAGCATAACATCAAGTAAAATAATGTCATACTCATTGGCCTTAGCCATATCTATTGCTTCCTGACCATCATATGCACAATCAACAACCATACCATCCTGTTCAAGGCTGAATTTGATTCCTTTTACTATTGCTTTCTCATCATCTACTACTAGTGCCTTCTTGCTCATTCCCTCACCACTTTCTTTCTATACAGTTATATGATCCTTTATCTTAGAAAAAAGTTTTTCTTTTATTCCAGATACTTTCATAATATCTTCAATGGTACTAAAATTCCCATTTTGCGTGCGATAATCAATTATCTTATTGGCTATCCCGTCGCCGATGCCAGGAATAGTCTTCAGTTCTTCCTTGGAAGCTCTGTTGATATTAACAAGCCCTGATCTTGGATCAGAATTCGAAAAGCTATCTGATATTTCGGGCTGTAAAGTACTTACTTCTTGAACTGTTGGGATCTGTATCTTGATACCATCTGAGATAGGTTCAGCCAGATTAACGTAGTTATGATCAGCTTCTGCAGAAAAACCTCCCGCAGCCATCACTGCATCATTTACTCTACTCCCCGCAGGAAGCTCATAAACTCCAGGAGATACCACTGCTCCACAGATATAGATAACCATTGTCGTTTCTACTAGTGTATTACTGGCGCCCTCATTTGAGTCACAAAGGTCAGAATCCGAAGAATCAGAAAATGTTTCATTCTCCGTAACCTCTGTAAGAATTATGTCAGAACCGTTGTTAGCATTAGTGCACCCAGTCAAAAGTAGTCCCAGTGCTACGATCAGTACTAAAAATTTACGCATGTTTCCTCCAAATAAGAGGACCCCGCCATGCATTATTTTATTCTAGACGATTGTAAAAAAATTCGCAAGTGATAACAGATCAATCACTCTCTTCAGTAAGGCCTTCTGTAATAGACCCATCATCAGGATCAGGAAGAGTCTCCTCAGTATAAGCATCACCTGTAACCTGAGTCATGATATTCTCAGAAACTGCCTTAAGGATGCTGTTACAATCTCCACCGTTCCAGATATCTGTAAATGCTATCTCAAGCTGCATCCACAGGTTACTTGTCTCAATAGTCTTAGGCATAGGAACCGAATTGCTATATACCTTAACAAATGTGTCAAGGTTGGCATCACCATAATTTACACCATTGTGAGCTGCTACTTTACCACCAAGCGTATAGATATCTCCTGAATTATCATTGAGAAGATACTTGGCAAAAGAGTTTGCTTCAGAAGGATGCTCTGAATAACCATTAACCACGATACACTGAGTAACGGACATTGTCCTTGTACTAAACTTCTGTGAAAGAGCTGGGATCTCAGCTACCGCAAATTCATACTTGCAGTCTCCAGAAGCCTGAGCAGCCTGTATCTTTGCAAGAATATCTGTTGTTGCTACTGTAAATACAATTTTACCATTAATGAAATCATCTGTAACCTTATTGTAATCAATATCATCTGCATCGATAGCAAAGAACTGATTAAGAAGCTGATAAATCTTCATACAGCTGATGGTATCTGTATTGTAAATATCAATCTGATTAACGTCATCACCGGCTTCGCCGCCTACGTTCATATAATTACCTACAAAGAAATAATTATAAAATATATCTGTAACATCCCATTTAAAAATAGCATCAACGCCATCTGGCACATTGTAGCTCAAAGAGAATTTCAAAATATCTGCAATTGAACGAGGAAGTGAAGCATTTACATACTGATCGATCTGCTGCTGAGAAATCTCTGCTTCTGACGCTTCTTCTACAGCAGCTGTTGATTCAGAAGTTGATGCTGAATCTGAAGATTCATCAGCCTGTTCCTGAGCCGCCTCTCCGTCTGCCTTATCAATCTCAGCCGCAATATTCTCTCTTGCCATTTCATCAAGATATGTCTTGTTATAAACAAGAGAACTGGTCTCAAAATAGAATGGGTAAGCTATGAGCTTATCCTTGTAAGTAACAGAATTAATAGCTGCTGATGGAAATACTTCCGGATTAAGATAAGCAGCGCCGTTGTCAATTTCAAGGGCAAGACCTGCAAGATAAGCTTTTTCAAGCGAGTCGTTTGTTATTATAAAAAGATCTGGGTAATTATCATCTTCCAAAGAAGCTTTGTTGATGTTTTCAAGATATTCAAGACCTGAAACAAGAACAGGTTCGATCCTGACTTTTTTGCTAGATTCAGAATAAGCCACTGCCCTACTCTGAAGGTATGGAGTGAGTGCATCATCCGTATACCATATTCTGACAGTAGTCTTTTTCTTTTCAAAGAAAGATCTATCTTCAAAGACACTCTGTCCCAGGCGGGCATAGATCATAGTGCCCACCAAAGTACAAAGTATTAATATTACTGAAAAAATTCTAATCCTTGCTTTCATAAACTCCCCAGACATGAGTCTAAGATTTCTATCATGTCATCCACGTTTTTCTTTGTAATTACGAGGGGTGGCACAAATCTTATGATCTCAGCGCCTGCGTTTATCAAAATAAGGCCTTTTTCAAGAGCTTTATTGATAACTTCAGCAACAGGTCTGTTAAATACAAGTCCCTGCATCAGACCTACGCCTCTTCTAGTTAAAATAAAGTCATATTTATCAACAAGTTCATCAAGGCGCTTTTCAAGATATGGTGCTACCGCATTCACATTCTCTATTATATTGTCCTGCTTAAATAAATCAAGAACTTTGTTAATAGCAGCGCATGCAAACGGGTTTCCACCATAGGTTGTTCCATGATCTCCTGCAACAAGTGAATTGGCTCCAACTTTTTCAGTCATAAGGAAAGCTCCAACTGGTACTCCACAGCCCAAAGCTTTGGCAGTTGTCATGATATCCGGCTTGATACCATATCTCTGCCAGGCAAACATAGAGCCTGTCCTTCCCATTCCGCACTGGATCTCATCAAGGATCAGTAAAATATCCTTCTCGTCGCATAATTTTCTTACTTTAGCAAGGAACTCTTTGTCTGCAGGAAAAATACCGCCTTCTCCCTGGACAGTCTCCATTATAATAGCACATGTTTTTTCATTTACACATGCAAGAACGCTATCAAAGTCATTTAGATCAGCAAATTTTATGTTTCCGATCATTGGTTCAAAAGCTTCTCTATAATGTGGATTGCCTGTTACTGATAAAGCTCCAAAGGTCCTTCCATGGAATGAATGATTCATGGCTATGATCTCATGATCATTTTTACCATCCTTAAGATATGCATATTTCCTTGCTGTCTTAAGCGCTCCTTCCACTGCTTCTGCTCCACTGTTAGTAAAGAACACCCTGTCCATCTGGGATACTTCCTTAAGCTTTTTGGCTGCCTCGATGGCCGGAACATTATAATAGTAATTAGATGTATGAAGAAGCTTATCTATCTGATTTTTCAGAGCATCATTATAATCTTTGCAGTTGTAGCCAAAAGCAAACACAGCGATTCCAGCCACAAAATCAAGATACTTTTTTCCATCAAGATCATACAGATATACACCATCACCTTTGTCCAAAACTATCTGATATCTGTTATATGTATGAAGAAGTGCCTTTTCAGCTTCATCTATGTATTTCTTCATTGTTTCGCTCATGTCACTCTCCTTAATCCTGGATCATTCATTTTCAGCAAGGTCATCATTATCAGGCATAAACATGGTTCCAACACCCTTATTAGTAAAGATCTCAAGCAAAATACAATGCGGGATCCTTCCATCAAGGATATGCACTCTGTTAACGCCTTCCTTTATGGCATCTGTGCAGTTGTTAAGTTTTGGAAGCATTCCTCCACCTATGTTGCCGCCTGCGATCAGAGCATCCGCCTCTGAACATGTAAGTCTTGAAATAAATGTAGACTTATCATTTATGTCTTTGTAAACGCCTTCAATATCAGTAAGGAATGCAAGCTTATCAGCTCCAACTGCCTTGGCAATAGCACACGCAGCGTCATCAGCATTGATATTGTAAGTGTCAAAATTATCATCAAGTCCGATAGGTGCAACGATTGGAAGATAATCATTATCAAGAAGATCGAATAATACCTGCGGATCAACCTTATCAACCTCTCCCACAAAGCCAATGTCCTGGCCCTCGGAGTATTTCTTTGTGACATGCAAAAGACCTGAGTCCTTGCCGCTTATGCCAATTGCCTTAACTCCAAGTTCCTGAACCATTGTCACCAGCTGCTTATTGACTCTTCCAAGGACCATCTCAGCTATTTCCATGGTCTCCTTATCAGTTACGCGAAGTCCGTTGACAAACTGTGCTTCTTTACCTACCTTTGTTACCCAAGAGCTTATGGCTTTGCCGCCGCCATGGACGATAATAGGTTTAAGTCCTACCAGCTTCAAAAGAGTGACATCAGTTATCACATTCTTTTGTAGTTCCTCATTACTCATGGCACTTCCGCCATATTTTACTACTATGATCTTCTTGTTGAATTTCTGAATATAAGGAAGAGCCTCTACAAGCACCTCCGCTTTTTTAAGTACGCTTTCCATATCCTTATCCATAGTCGTCTCCTTAGCTTCTGTAATCAGCATTTATCTTGACATAATCATATGTGAGATCGCATCCCCAGGCTGTAGCTTCTTCATTTCCTTCATGCATATCCACAAAAACAGTTACTTCATCAGCCTTCATAATATGAAGTGCTTTATCTTCATCAAATTCAAGGGGAGTTCCTTTGTGAAAAACTTCAAGTCTACCATTCTTACTTTCAAAGAACAGCTCCACATCGTTTTGATCAAAATCAGCACCAGAATATCCCATAGCGCACAGGAATCTTCCAAAATTCGCATCGCAGCCGTAGATAGCAGCCTTTGACAGATTAGAACCTACGATGGATCTGGAAAGTGTTCTTGCATCAGCCTTGGACTTAACATTCACAACCTTTGCTTCAAAAAGCTTTGTTGCGCCTTCTCCATCAGAAGCCATCTTCTTTGCAAGGAAGGTACAAACAAAGGAAAGAGCTTCTTTGAATGTTTCATAGTCTTTTCCCTTATCCTTGATGCAGCTATTTCCTGCAAGGCCATTTGCCATGCATAGAAGCGTATCGTTTGTGGATGTGTCTCCGTCAACAGTTATCATGTTAAAAGAATCCTCAACAACGCTGCTTACTGCCTCCTGTAAAAGACTCTTTTCTATAGAAATATCAGTTGTAAGAAATGCGAGCATCGTGCACATATTAGGATGGATCATTCCTGAGCCCTTACTCATTCCTCCAAGAGTGACATTCTTTCCATCAATATCAAATGTTACTGCAATTTCCTTATTTACAGTGTCTGTGGTCATTATAGCTTTTGATGCATCTGTTCCAGCGCCTATACTCTCATCAAGCGTTTTGCTCATCATTCCAACACCAGCAACAAGCTTGTCCACAGGAAGCTGCATTCCAATAACTCCCGTAGAAGCAACTGCAACAGATGTGTATGGAACCTTAAGGCTCTCTTCTACTGCCTTAGCAGTAGCTTCGCAGGCATCAAAGCCTTCTTTGCCGGTGCAGGCATTGGCAATTCCTGAATTGATGACAACTGCATGCATTGCATCTCCAGACTTTACTATTTTCTGATCCCATTTGACACAAGCTGCTTTAACAACATTTGTTGTAAAGGTTCCTGCGCAGACACAGGGCTCTTTAGAAAAAACAAGCGCCATGTCAGTTCTGTCTTTGTACTTGATATTTGCCTCACAGCTACTTGCTGCAAATCCCTTCGCTGCAGTTACGCCGCCTTCGATAATATTCATACTCTCATCTCCCATTATTCATTAAAGATAGTAAGATTGTCCTCATTCAAAACAAAATCGTAATAGTTCATGTCGCTTCTCATAGACCATCCCATCTTTTGCCAGAACTTATTACCTATCACGTTTGTAACAAAAGCATTAAGGCACACCTTATTAATATGCTCTTCCTTTAGCTTTGATACGCAAAATTCCACCATTTTCTTGCCTATTCCATGCATTCTGTACTTTTCACTTACGCATACATGATAAAAGCAAGCTCTCCTTCCATCATGGCCGCATAAAATGGCTCCAACTATCTTTCCGTCCTCGACATCTACTGCGCTTGTTGTTGGATTTCTTTTTAAAAATCTCTCAACGCCTTCCCTGGAATCATCTATAGATCTGATGCCAAATCCATGGATTGACATCCAAAGCGAATACACTTCATCATAATCATCGATAGTCATTACACGAACCATAGTCTCACCTGCTGTCTTTCTAATTATGGGAAAAGAGGTACTATCTTAAGTCCTGTATCCTCTTTAAGACCAAACAGAATGTTCATATTCTGAACTGCCTGTCCAGCTGCGCCCTTTACCAGATTATCAATAGCGCCCATCATTATGATCCTTCCAGTGCGCTCATCGATCTTAAATCCAATATCAACATAGTTACTGCCCTCAACCCATCTGGTCTCAGGATATACACCATCACCAAGAATTCTGATGAATTCCTCATTTCCATAGTACTTTTCATATGCAGCCTTGATATCTTCTGACGTTGGAAGGCTTCCATCTTTCTTTGGCAAAAGAGTTGCATATTCCGTTGCCAGAATTCCTCTGTTCATAGGAACCAGATGAGGTGTAAAGTTTATAAGGATCTCTTTTCCCGCTGCATATCCCAGCTGCTCTTCAATCTCAGGAGTATGTCTGTGATTAGTAACTCCATAAGGCTTGCAGCTCTCATTGACTTCGCAGTACAGGTTATTTACCTTTGCGCCTCTTCCAGCTCCAGAAACACCGCTTAAGGCGTCAACTATAAGAGTTGTTGTATCTATAAGTTCCTCTTTTACAAGTGGGTATGCTGTCAATATAGAACAAGTTGTGTAGCAGCCAGGATTAGCAACAAGCCTTGCATTTTTGATCTTGTCCCTGTTTATCTCACAAAGTCCATACACTGCTTCATCTATATATTCAGGGGCCTTGTGCTCTATCTTGTACCATTTCTCATATATTGAAACATCCTTAAGTCTAAAGTCCGCTGAAAGATCAATGATCTTTACCTTACTAAGAATCTCTTCATTAACAAGGCTTGCGCACAGTCCCTGTGGTGTTGCCGTAAAGATGACATCAACTTCTTTTGCAAGCGCATCCATATTGTCATCTAGGCATTTAGCATCCACCATCTTAAAGAAGTTTCCATAAATGCTGCTGTACTTTTCATCTATGTAGCTTCTAGATCCGTACCACACAACCTCTGCATCAGGATGTCCCATAATAAGTCTTACTATTTCAGCACCTGCATAACCAGTTGCTCCAATAATCCCAACTTTGATCATTTTATTCATCCTTCCTTTATATGGAATTTTTGTAAAAACAAGCTAAAACCCTTGTATAAACAAGCTCAGTATACGACCGTAAAAAAAATAATGCAATAGCTTTTTAAATATTTATGCAGGAATTTTGTAATTTTTAAATATTTATGCATTTTTCTATTGCATTTTATGCATGAGTGTTTTATATTATGGTCAAGTGCTACTAAACGTGCACCAATAAAACAGATTATCGAAAAATAACATAAAGAAAGATGAGGAGAAATGATATGGCAAAAGAAAAGGTAATTCTAGCTTACTCTGGTGGACTTGATACAACAGCTATCATCCCATGGCTCAAGGAGAACTTCGATTATGAAGTTGTATGCGTATGCATCGACTGTGGTCAGGAAGAAGAACTTGATGGTCTTGAAGAAAGAGCTACAAGCTGCGGCGCAAGCAAGCTTTACATCTTAGATGTAGTTGATGAATTCTGCGACGAATATGTAGTTCCTTGTGTTATGGCACATGCTGTTTATGAGAATAAGTACCTTTTAGGAACATCAATGGCTCGTCCACTCATCGCAAAAAAGCTTGTTGAGATAGCAAGAAAAGAAGGCGCTGTTGCAATCTGCCACGGTGCTACAGGTAAAGGAAATGATCAGATCCGTTTTGAGCTTGGTATCAAAGCCCTTGCTCCAGATATCAAGATCATTGCTGCTTGGAGAAACGACAAGTGGACTATGGATTCTCGTGAATCTGAGATTGAATACTGCAAAGCACATGGAATCAATCTTCCATTCTCTGCTGATTCAAGCTATAGCCGTGACAGAAACCTCTGGCACATTTCTCATGAAGGTCTTGAACTTGAAGATCCTTCACAGGAGCCAAACTACAAGCATCTCTTAGTTCTTGGAAAGACCCCTGAAGACGCTCCTGACGCTCCAACAACTGTCACAATGACATTTGAAGGAGGTATCCCTAAATCAGTAAATGGCAAAGAGATGAAGGTATCTGATATCATCAGAACCCTCAATAAGCTTGGCGGAGAAAATGGTATCGGTATCGTTGATATCGTGGAAAACCGTGTAGTAGGCATGAAATCACGTGGTGTATATGAAACTCCTGGTGGAACTATTCTCTATGAGGCACATCAACAGCTTGAGGAGTTGATTTTAGACCGCGATACCTATACAATGAAGAAAGATATGGGCAACAAGTTTGCTGATATAGTTTATGAAGGGAAATGGTTCACTCCTCTTCGCGAAGCACAGCAGGCATTTATTGAGTCAACTCAGAAATATGTCACTGGTGAAGTTACCTTCAAGCTCTACAAAGGCAACATCATCAAGGCTGGAACCAAGTCTCCATATTCTCTCTACAACGAGAGCATTGCTTCATTTAAGACTGGTGATCTTTATGACCACCACGATGCAGAAGGCTTCATCAACCTCTTTGGCCTCTCATCCAAGGTTCGTGCTATGAAGATGCAGGAAGTGGAAAACAATAAGTAATCCATGAATTCACTTTTTTACATAATAATATATTTTGTAGTTGTAAATATTTTTGGGTTTGCCTTAATGGGAATTGATAAAAGGAGGGCGCGAAAAAGCGCCTTCCGCATTCCTGAGGCGACCCTTTTTTCTGTAGCAATCATAGGTGGCTCCTTAGGTTCTACTATTGGGATGTTTTTCTTTAAGCACAAGACCAAGCACTGGTACTTTAAGTTCGGTCTGCCACTTATTTTCCTTATTCAGATAGTTATTATTGTTGTTCTTTTCTTTTTACCGCTTGAGATCAGATTTATCTAAAACAACTGTGAGGTACACTTATGCATATAGCCGTATGTGATGACAACATTGCTGATAGAAAGCAAACAGAAAGATTATTAGGAAGACAGTCTGACCGTATTTTCAAAGAATCCGGTGAAAGGCTCTATATAGATTCCTATGGAAATGTGGATGCCTTCATGATCCATCCTCAGATGTACCATGGTCTTTTTGTTGACATGACATCCAGTGAAAAGAATGGCATTGAGATTGCCAGGATGCTATTAGAGCGCGGTGTGACCAAGCCGATCATTCTCTGCTCTTCTACCATTGATTACGAGCAGGAAGCCACAAAATTTGGTTTGACAGAGGAAAATATCCTTTTTCTAAATAAACCGATCAAGGTAGCTGAACTTACTGAGGTAATGGATAAGATCAAGCTCATGATGGGTGATCCTATCAAAGTTTTGGAGCTTCGCGGTCAAAAGGACACTATTTACGCCAAGGGCGATGATATCATCTGCGTAAAAAGGAAAGGCTCAGAGCTTGAGATCACTCTCACAGAAGGTAGGTCTATCTCTATCATTGCTGATATCTACAATTTCTACGATCAATGTGCCATTTTCCCACAGATCTGTCCTGTTTCAGATGCAGGTCTTATCAATATCAATCACATTGCCTCTACCTCTTTTGGCAAAGTAACTCTTGATAATGGCATGGCACTATCTATCTCACTCATTTACAGAAATTCGATCAAACAAGCAAAAGAACTCTTAAAAGAACTCCAAGAGCAGGCAAATTCTGACATGGATCAACGACATAAATAATTCATTATTCTAAGGTTTACCTGTCGATTTTATCGTGGTATCATCAGTATGTAGTATTTAATACTACGTCCAATAACATTACCTGGAGGACCTATGAGTTTTAAAATTGTAGTAGACAGCTGTTGTGATCTGCCAGCTGAATACAAAAAAGATCCTAGATTCGAAGTTGTACCGCTTATTTTACAGGTGGATGAGCACGTAATAGTAGACGATGACACTTTTGACCAGCAGGACTACCTTGCTAAGGTTGCTGCTTCTTCTGAATGTGCCAAGACTGCATGCCCATCTCCTGAATTATATATGAAAGCATTTGATTGTGACGCAGACGATATATATGTTATCACTCTTTCTTCCAAGTTAAGTGGCAGTTATAACAGTGCCCTTCTTGGCAAGAATCTTTATCTTGAAGAGATCGGTGAAAAGAACATCCACATCATTGACTCTTTATCAGCAAGTAGTGGTGAAGTAAATATTGCCTATAAGGTCGTTGATCTTGCCGAGTCAGGTCTTAAATTTGAAGATGTTGTTACTAAGATTGAAGAATATCGTGATGAAATGAGCACATTCTTTGTTTTGGATTCTCTTGAAACCCTTCGCAAGAATGGACGTCTTTCAGGCATGAAGGCTTTAGTCGCTACTACTCTCAATATCAAGCCTATCTGCTACGGCACAAATGGATCCATTGACCAGCGCGGTCAGGGAATCGGCATGAAAAAAGCCCTCGTAAAGATGGCTGACATTATTGCCGCTGAAGTAAAAAATCCAGAAGAAAAAAGAGTTATGATCGCTCATGTTAACTGCTATGAAAGAGCTTGTGTTGTCAGAGACCTTATTCTCAAAAACACTCCTTTCAAAGAAGCTGTCATCTTAGATACAGCCGGCGTTTCAACAACATATGCCGGAGATGGTGGAATTATAGTTACATACTGATCATATCGGAGAACTAAATGATCGCACTAAAAGTAAAGCAGCAAAAAGTATTTATGGCTAAGCTTCTCACAACAGAAGCTTTTGATGATTTCCTTGTAACAGAAGCCACGATAGATACCTATAACACCTTTCATATCGATGGCAAGATCAATAAAGAGTTCTATCATGACGGCGAGCTTCCAGCTACAGATTATTCTAAATGGTCTACTATCCGCCCTATCGCTTTAGAACTCATCAAAGGTAAGATAACTCCTTTAGGTTTTAAGTTTGTTCTTCAGTTAGATTCCAAGAGAAAAGAAGAACTTCTTAAAAACAGCGACGCCGATCTAAATCCTGATCAGGTAAGCCTCGGCATCAATATTCGCTTCGCAAATGGAGAAGTTATCATCACTACAGGAATCTCCTATAGCCTTTTTACTCTTGATAAAAGTGCAGAAAAGGCTTGGGATGAATATATCCCAAGCCTTTTAGATTCATATGATATTCCTAACGATATTCTATAATTATCTCAAGTATTATATTTCTGCAAGATAGCAATAAGAGCGTCATACTTTGGCTTTATCTGGTTATACTTCTCTTCATAGCCATCCATAGAGCCCGCTCTTAATATCTCTGTAAGCTCACAGACCGGAGTAATAAATCCCTTAAGTCCCAAATTGGCACCAACGCCCTTTAGAGTATGTACCGCTTTAAATGCCTCAGAAACATTACCTTCTCCAAGATACCTGGTAAGGTCATTCATACTCTGATCATTCAGAAACTTAAACATAAATTTAGCGATCAGATCTTCATTACCCATGAATCTGTCAAGGATTTCGTCCCAATCAACGCCCCATTCAATTAGTTCAGCTTTAAAACCAGCGTCCATAGCTCTCCTACTTGTTTACGACATTGTGCAAAAACGCTTAACCATGTATTAATTTTACACCATTTGGTACAACGCTTCAACATATCAATTTCAATTTAATGTGGTAAGCTTCTCAGCCTGATCAGCAGCAATAAGAGAATCTATCAGCTCATCGATATCTCCATCCATGATCTGGTCTATCTTGTAAAGAGTAAGATTGATCCTGTGATCAGTTACTCTTCCCTGATGGAAATTATAAGTTCTGATCTTCTCAGATCTGTCTCCGCTTCCTACCTGGCTTCGTCTAAGCTCTGCTTCATCGTTATGCTGCCTTGCAACTTCCATCTCATAGAGCTTGGCTCTAAGGACCTTAAGAGCCTTTGCCTTGTTTTGCTGCTGGCTCTTCTCATCCTGACAGGAAATGACGATTCCTGTAGGAAGATGCGTAAGTCTTACAGCAGAATCTGTGGTATTGACGCACTGGCCACCATTTCCTGATGCTCTAAATACATCAAATTTGCAGTCATTCATATCAATATCCACTTCTACATCTTCTACTTCTGGCATGATAGCCACAGTGATTGCAGAAGTATGTATACGTCCGCCTGACTCAGTGGCAGGTATTCTCTGAACTCTGTGAACACCGCTTTCAAACTTAAGTCTGGAATAAGCGCCGTTTCCCTTTATCATGAAGCTTACAGCCTTGATGCCACCAATACCGATATCCTCTATACTCATAGTCTCGACACGCCAATTATGTCTCTCGGCATATCTCGTGTATACCCTGTACATATCAGCTGCAAAAAGCGCTGCTTCATCTCCGCCTACGCCTGCTCTTATCTCAACAATAACGTTCTTGTCATCATTAGGATCTTTTGGTAAAAGAAGTATCTTAAGTCTTCCTTCTATCTCAGGAAGCCTGTCCTTTGCTTCAGAAAGCTCTTCTCTGAGCATTTCCTTCATATCAGGGTCTGACTCCTCATCCAACATAGAAAGAGAATCCTCTATAGTCTCTTTACACTTCTTGTATTCTGTGTAGCACTCAACAAGAGCCTCCAAGCTCTTTTGTTCCTTCATAAGGTCTCTGAACTTATTCTGATCCGAAACAACAGCAGGATCATTAAGTTCCATAGTAATATCCTCAAAACGCCTTAATATATCTTCTAATCTATCAAACATAGTCCTATCCTCGCATATTAGTATTAACTGTTACAAAAGCTACTCAGCTAATAAAAACATGCGCTTACGACTCTGTCATTACCTGCATAATCCTTAAGTACCGTAATATCATGGAACTTACCATTAGCTTCCATAAGTTCCTTAACAGCATCAGCCTGATCATATCCGATCTCAAGGAAAAGATATCCATTAGAATACAGATAATCTCCGATATTTTCTATGATTCTCCTATAGAATGTAAGCCCATCTGCATCCCCATCAAGAGCAAGTCTAGGCTCATAATCCTTTACTTCAGGAGCAAGTGTCTCAATAACATCGCTTGCGATATAAGGAGGGTTTGAAACCACTATATCAAACTTCTCTCCCTTAGCTGGGAAAAGATCTGCCTTAATGATCTCAGTCCTTTCACCAAGTCCCAGAAGTGCTGCATTTTCTGTAGCAACAGCTAAAGCAGCATCTGAAATATCAGTACATACTGCCTTGGTATCATTGGTGTAGTTCAAAAGGCTAAGGGCAATACACCCGGAACCTGTACAAAGATCTAAGACCTTCATTCCGTCTTCAAAGAATCTAAGAGCCTCTTCTACCAGTATTTCTGTGTCCTGCTCGGGAATAAGCACGTTTTCATTAACAGAAAAAGTAAGGCCCATAAAATCCCATTTTCCAAGAATATAGGCAACTGGTTCTCTCTTAGCTCTTCTTTCAATAAGTTCCTGATATCTGCTACTTTCAGCGTCAGATATCTCTCTATCTGGATGAGCGAATAAAGTGCTATGATCTGTGTTACATACGTATTCCAAAAGGAGTCGGGCATCCAACTTAGCTTCTGGAATTCCGACTCTCTCTAAAGTATCTGTTCCTTTTTCAAACAAATCCTTGTAAATCATAATTACTTACTCTTCATCAATACTAGCTGTGCTATCTTCCAGCTCGAGTTCAAGGTCATCTGTATCCTCGTCATCGTCAGAAGATGGCTCATCATCATTTAACCAACTATCATCAATTTCATAACCAAAAGAGTCCTTAAGGTACTGCTTCCAGTCAAATACAGCCTCAACAGACTTGATAGCAACCTCTATCATGCTATCATCAGGCTCCTTGGTTGTAAGCTTCTGAAGCCATAACCCTGGAGCAGAAATGAGACTGACTAAAATAAAATCTGTCCTACCTGCAAGTCTGATGATCTCATAAGAAATACCAGAAATAACAGGGATAAGTGCTATTCTAACCACTACTCTAAGTACATAAGAGTCAACTCTTATAAAGAAGAAAAGCACGATACTAACAAGCATTACGAAAAGAATAAAGCTGCTTCCACATCTTTTGTGGAGTCTTGAGCTCTTTCTGACATTTCCTACTGTAAGAGGTCTACCCTTTTCAATACAGTTGATGCATTTATGCTCAGCTCCATGATACTGGAAAAGTCTCTTGATATCTTTCATTCTGGAAATAAGAAGAATGTAAAGAATGAAGATCAAAATACGAAGAACACCCTCAAAAATAGCTACTAAAGAAGTGTTTCTTACGAACTTAGCCAATACTTCTGATAATGCATATGGAAGCACCATAAACAACGCGATGGCAAACACAAAAGATAAAAGTGTTGTAACCACCATAAGGAATGTATCCTCGTGTCCACCTGAAACCTGATCAAGTCCTTCATCAAGCTTGGATGGCTTTTCTTTTTCTTCTTCATAAAATGAAGAAGAATAATTTAATGATTTAAGTCCAAGTATAAGAGAATCAATAAAAACGAATATTCCCCTGATAAAAGGTATGTTAAGGAGCTTGCTTCCATAAGCGATACCATGGTACTCATCTATCTCCACTGCAATATCACCGTCAGGCTTTCTGACAGCAACCGCATACATATCCTTATTTCTCATCATTACACCTTCAAGAACTGCCTGTCCGCCAATTCCTGAGTAATGCTTAACTTTACGTTTTTTCATAGTCACCTCTGCATAAATAATGGAAAAAGAAAAAGGTTGAGGCCCTAGCCTCAACCTCTCTTATTCTACATTTCTATGAATTACTGGTTGTTCATGCCGTATTTCTTGTTGAACTTATCAATACGTCCACGAGCAGATGTAGCCTTCTGCTGGCCAGTATAGAATGGATGGCACTTTGAGCAGATTTCTACGTGAATCTCACTCTTTGTTGATCCAACTGTGAATGTGTTACCGCAGTTGCAAGTAACAGTGGCCTGATGGAATTCTGGCTGAATATCCTGTCTCATCTCTTCTCACCTCTCTATATACAAAGAATCTTCTTATTAACTATAGTTACCGCTGTAACAACAGCTATATCAATATAGCATTACCAGAAATAAAAGTCAAGGGTTATTTTCATTTCCTATTCAGATACTTTTTCAGCTTGTGCCTTATTCTCTGCATAGCATTATCAGTAGACTTTTCATCTCTTCCAAGAACGGCAGATATCTTTTTTACACTCATTCCCGTAATATAAAGATCTAAAACCTGTTTTTCCAGGGAACTAAGCTCCTTATCAATTGCATCTTCAAGAGCCATCAGATTTTCTTTATCAATGATCTGCTGTTCAGGTATATTGCTGGAATCCGATTCCAGGACATTTTCTAACAGTCCGGTATCGTCTTCATCACCCTCTCTGTTAGAATACAGAGAAATATAGCTATTTAATGGAGCATGCTTTTTTCTGGCAGAAGCCTGTATCGCTGAATACATCTGCCTGGAAATACATAGGTCAGCAAATGTCATAAAGCTGGCGTCTCTGCCTATATCATAATCTCTTATGGCCTTAAAAAGCCCGATCATGCCCTCCTGGATCAGATCATCACGATCTGCCCCAAGAATATACATGGATCCAGCTTTCTTTTTAACCAGATTCTTGTACTTATTCATACAATAATCGATAGCATCTGGCTCTTCGCCATCATGAATCCTTAAGATAAGCTGCTCATCTGTAATATCTTTAAACTTGTTTTCACTCATATCAATCAGTTCAGTCTCTGTCTGACAATCTCAAAAGCGAGAACTCCAGTTGCAACAGAAGCATTAAGAGAATCAATATCGCCCTTCATAGGAATTGAGGCGATCATATCACACTTTTCCTTAACAAGCCTTGAAACTCCGCTTCCTTCATTACCAATAACAAGCCCTATAGAGCCCTTGAGATTAAGCTTGTACATAGTCTCTCCGCCCATATCTGCGCAAACAAACCACATACCCTTATCCTTTAATTCCTCAATAGTCTGGGCAATATTAGTCACCTTAGCTACTGGTGTATAATTTATCGCTCCTGCTGAAGCCTTTGCCACTGTAGCAGTAAGTCCTACTGCTCTGTGCTTTGGAATGATAACTCCATGAGCACCAGCAAGGTTGGCAGTACGAATGATAGCGCCAAGATTGTGTGGATCTTCGATATTATCAAGAATAATGATAAAAGGATCCTCATTCTTATCCTTAGCCCTCTTTAGAATATCCTCCACTTCAGCATATTCATAAGAAGCAGCATAAGCAATTACGCCCTGATGCTTGCCAGTTTCAGAAAGCTGGTCAAGGCGCTCTTTTTTAACAAAGCTTATGACAGTATCCTTATGTTTCCTAGCTTCTCTTAATATAGTCTGTACAGGACCATCCTTACATCCATCAAGGATAAAGAGCCTGTCTATTGTCTTGCCTGAGCGAAAAGCTTCAAGTACGGCATTACGTCCTTCTACGATTCTGCTCTCAAAATTTTCTTCCATTGTAAATCCTCATCTTTATAGAATATCAAGCTCAAGCTTCTCAATACCAAGCTTGACCAAAGCACAGGCTCTATCCATATCATTTTTCAGATAAAGATAGCCCATTACCGCTTCAAAACCTGTAGCCTCCAAATAGTCCATAGTAGTGGCATTTTTGGCCTTGGTATGTGGCTTGGAGTTACGACCTCTTCTGTAGATATCTTTCTCATCCTCTGTAAGCTCATCCATAACTGCAGCTACAATTCTGGCCTGTGTAGGTGCCTTAACAATACTGCTGGCTCTGGTGTGAAGCTTATTGACCGCAGTATTGCCCTTGTTTACCAAAATAGACCTGATGATCACATCAAAGATAGCATCTCCGATATACGCCAGAGTCAGAGGCGAATAAGTCCTGATATCCTGGGCCTTAATATTAAACTGTCCGTTTAAATAATCATTTAAACCAGCTGCCATTTTACTCCTTCTCTTGTATCCTTGATCTCTACCCCCTTTGCAAGAAGCTCGTCACGGATAGCATCAGCTGTTGCAAAATCCTTAGCCTTTTTAGCCTCTGTTCTGCGTGCAATAGCATCAAGGATATATGCCTCAAGCTCTGGATCAACAGAAACGCCCTCTTTAAGAGCCTTTGCATGTCCAATAAGATCGAGTGAAAGAACCTTATCAAAGCTCTCAACTAATGCAAGCTTAGTTGCATCGTTAGTTTCAGCCTTGAGTGCATCATATAAAACAGTAATAGCCATAGAAGTATTAAGGTCATTGCATACAGCATCGAGGAAGCTGGCCTCAAACTTAGCCTTAACAGCCTCATCTACTGCTCCATCCTCTTTGAGTTCAGAAACTCTCTTTACAAGCTTGTTATAAACAGCTGCTACCTGGTCAAGAGCATCAAAAGAGAACTCCAAAGGCTTGCGATAATGTGACTGTAAGCAGAAAAGTCTGTAAGCAAGCGGATCATAGCCCTTTTCCTTTAATACTGATACTGTGAGAACAGCCCCCTTTGACTTACTCATCTTGCCTGCTCTGTCATTTAAGTGATTGCTGTGGAACCAGTAATTGCACCATTTATGTCCAAGGTAGCTCTCAGACTGCGCAATCTCATTGGTATGGTGAGGGAAGATATTATCTACACCGCCACAGTGAATATCAATATACTCTCCAAGATGCTTCATTGAAATGCATGAGCACTCAATGTGCCAGCCTGGATATCCTACTCCCCATGGGCTATCCCATTTAAGAGCCTGATCTTCAAACTTAGACTTTGTAAACCAGAGAACAAAGTCAGTCTTATTCTTTTTGTTTACGTCCTCTTCTACATCATCACGAACACCTATCTGCAGCTGTTCTTTTTCAACTTCAGAAGAGAAAACATAGTAATCATCGAGCTTGCTGGTATCAAAATAAACATTACCACCTGCAACATAAGCAAATCCCTTATCAAGAAGAACCTGCACCATGTTGATAAACTCAGGAATGCAGTTTGTAGCTGGCTCGATCACATCAGGACGCTTATTGCCAACAGCATCAAAGTCAGTAAAGAAAGCGTCTGTATAGAACTTTGCGATCTCCATAACAGTCTTGTGCTCTCTCTTAGCACCTGCAAGCATCTTGTCTTCACCAGTATCAGCATCAGATGAAAGGTGTCCAACATCAGTGATATTCATAACACGCTTAACATCATATCCAGCATACTCAAGTGACTTGATAAGTGCATCCTGCATGATATATGTACGGATATTTCCGATATGAGCATAGTGATAAACAGTAGGTCCGCAAGTATACATTGCTACCTTTCCTGCTTGCTTAGGAACAAAATCTTCTACCTTCCTGGATAAGGTATTATAAAAGTTAAAATCATGAGCCATTTCGTATATTTCTCCTTTACCTCTATTACTGGCATCCTCCACAGCAGCCGCCCTTTGGCTCGCCTGCCTGGAAGGTAACATTTTGAGAATGAAGTTCTATAGGACTTGTCAAAAGGCATATCGCCTGTGAGGAAATTCCCTGTCCTTCACCTGTAAAGCCAAGTCCCTCTTCTGTTGTAGCTTTAACATTGATCTGAGCCAGTTCGATACCAAGAGCATCTGCAATATTCTGTCTCATTTCATCAATGTAAGGTCTCATCTTAGGAGCCTGAGCTATTATAGTAGCATCAATATTCTCAATTAGGAATCTGTTTTCGTCAAGCATCTTCCCAACCTCTTTTAAAAGAGCTATAGAATCAGCACCTTTGTACTTTGGATCCGTATCAGGAAAGTGCTTTCCAATATCTCCAAGAGCTGCCGCTCCAAGAAGAGCATCCATTATAGCATGTAAAAGAACATCCGCATCTGAATGTCCCAAAAGTCCCTTTTCGTAAGGAATCTTAACTCCTCCGATGATAAGGTCCCTGCCTTCTACCAGACGATGTACGTCATATCCCATTCCAATATGCATAATTACCTCGCATCAAAAAACTAATATAAAAATACTACCTCATAGCATATCATCTTAAAAACAATTCCACAACAAAGGCAGTAATGCAGGCAAAACCTGCAACTGTAAGAAGGCTCTTTTTCTCAAAAGCCAAAATAAGCGCAACAGCAAAGCCGGCAATCGCTGAATATAGATGATCGGTTGCTGAAAGAATTCCCGGAAATGTCATGGCTGCCAGTGTAGCATAGGGTACGTAATACAAAAATGACTTTATAAAAGGACTCTTTATCTCTTTTCTGATAAGTGTAAGAGGCAGCGCCCTGATAAGATACGTAACACCTGCCATAAGCAGTATATAAAGATATACTCTACTCATGCTCTTCCTCCTTAACTGGCGCATAGACTGCGGCTATAGCTGCCACAAACACCGTAATGATGATAATTCTAAATCCGGAAGAAATAGCCTTTAAATATGGAGCAAATGTAAATATAGTAGACAGGGCCATAGCAGCTATTACAACCATAAGCACTGGCTTACTGGTTCTGGTATCTGGAATGATGATTGCAATAAACATTCCATATATTGCAAGTCCCAGACAGCTAATGATCCTTTGAGGCATTATCTGTCCAGCAAAGGCTCCAAGGCCTGTGCCAAGAACCCAGCCAAAAACAGAGATAAATATAAGACCATAGGAATATAATGGATAAAGCTTACCCTTTTTTAATACAGAAAGTGCAAAGATCTCATCAGTAACTCCATAGGATATTCCCAGTCTGTAGCCTGTTCCAAGCTCTGGATCAAGCTTCTGTGAAAGAGCCGTACTCATGAGCATATATCTAAGATTTATGATAAGCTGTAATATAGCCAGCTCAATAAAGCTTCCGTTTCTTGCTATGATCTCAAGTGCTGAGAACTGACCAGCACTAGTGACATTTAAAAGCGATGTCATGATAGCCTGAAATACACTCATTCCAATCTTGGAGCTTTCAATTCCAAAG
The DNA here is from genome assembly GCF_001858005.1 of Butyrivibrio hungatei. NCBI lineage: Bacteria > Bacillati > Bacillota > Clostridia > Lachnospirales > Lachnospiraceae > Butyrivibrio > Butyrivibrio hungatei. Next base: position 1,937,387 of record NZ_CP017831.1, read on the forward strand.
GCAAAAGACACTGCGATATATCCCAGACATACTGGAATCGCATCTCTGCATCCATCCCTAAAATCTACTATTGTACCTTTTTTCATAATTTTCCTCTTATGTCAAAACCTTAAAGCTGCTCTAATTTATTTAACAGTTCCTGTACATTTAGCTTTTCTATGCTTCCCTGGATCATCTTGGCGTTTCCACCGCCTCTGGCCGCAAATTCATTCTTTAATAATTCCTGAACAGCCTTAAGATCCTTTCCTAAAGCTCCCGTGGAGATTATATACCTGTAGTTTTCCACATCGTCGCCGGCAAAGACACCGCAATATCCACCATGAGCCTGAGAAAGCGCATTAACCATCTTGCGCATAGTGTTGCCATCGTATGTGGAAGGCTTGAATAAAAAGACGTCCTCCTTTGATGGATCTATCTCTTTTAGTTCATAACTGGCAAGCTCATCCATGGCTTCTGCCAGCTTCTGTTTTGAGCTTATGTTTTCATCTGATAGCTTTTTTACTGAATCTACTATCTTTTCTTCAGAGGTGGTAAAAATAGAAACCAGCTCTTTTACTATATTCTGCTGGGAATTTACATATTCAAGAGCTCTCCCTCCGCATAAAATATTAACTCTGACGCCGCCCTTGTAATTCTGAAGGCCAACGACCTTCAAAAGACCGATCTCTCCTGTCTTCAAAACATGTGGCGCGCAGCAGGCGCAAACATCGTAGCCGGGAATCGTAACTATACGCACATCTCCTGACAGTTCCTTCTTGCTCCTGTAATCTATGGAGCTGAGCTTATCAGCATCAGGAAATTCACAGATAACTTCCACATTAGCCCAAATAGCCTTGTTAACCTCAAGCTCAATGTCCCTGATGTCTTCTTCCGTGAGGACACCACTGTAATCCATGGTAACTTCTGAATCGCTTAAGTGAAATCCAACGTTTTCAAAGCCATATCTTGAATGAACTATTCCTGAAAAGATATGCTCTCCTGTGTGCTGCTGCATATTGCTAAATCTGTGTTCCCAGTCAATACAACCGTGGACTTTGGTCCCTTTGGCTATTGGTGAATCTGTAATATGCCTTATAAGGCCTTCACCAGATGATATAGACGTATGTAGCACCTTGTGTTCTTTTTGCTCCTCATCAATAAGGCATCCTATATCAGACGTTTGTCCACCCTGTTCAGGGAAAAAAGCTGTTTTATCAAGAACAACCTCGTACTTAGCGTTATTTCCTTCCTGACAGGAAATAACCTCAGCGTCAAATTCTTTAATATATGCACTTTCATAATATAGTTCTAATGTATTATCCATGGGGAATATTTTAGCATAAAACACACTTTACTGCACTAATTAAGAATAGTGCAATGCAACATATTCTTATTTTTCCTGCAAAATAAGAAAGAGACTGCAATCATGCAGTCTCTAATGGTAATTGTGATAGCTCATAGACAACTCTGCTCTTTACTTCATCTTTTTCTGTTTTAAGAGCAAAGGCCATTTCAGTATAAAGAAGCTTTTCAGCTATATTTAAGTATCTCTCATTTAATGCAGCAAACTTCTTACCTTCAGCCTCACGAATAGCCTTGATCTTGTGTAATGCTTTGACAAGGCTCATCATTTCGTCAGCAATATTTCTTTTGACTACTTCAGCGATAGCGGGCTCAGCTTTCTTGCCCTCAGGAAGATCCATTTCCTCGATCACATCAATTTCGTCAATCAATCCTTCGGCGTCATCAGCGCTCATAACTTCACGAACCTTGTCCTCAGCACCATCAACTGGCACATAGAGAACACTGCCCGCATCAACGGCAGAAACCATCATGTAATACTGCTTCTCATTTCCCCTCTCAAGAAACGATGGTACAAGAATCTCTTGTACTCTACACAAACCATGACTACCGTAAATTACGCACTCTCCTACATTTAACATATTGTTCCTCCTTCTGAAAAAAACAATCTGCCATGATGTCATGAAAGCGCTTTCACCTTAAAGGATATAAAAAATTCCAACTTTCTCGGAATTTTGCGGCGTAGCATCATTATACCATAATCTTAATTATTTTGTAATAGTTAATCGTTTAATTTTTTCCACCTATCAAAGGATATAGCGTTGATGTACTCTATTCTTTCTTCTTCTAACATAAGGACTTTTACGTGAGACTCTACGTGGTGAAAAACAAAACCACACTTCTCCTGAACACGCTCAGAATTGTGGTTTCCCAAAAAATAACCGCAGTATATCTGATGGAGTCTTAAGTCTTCAAAACCGTGACGTAAGAGTTCCTTTACAGCCTCAGGTGCAATGCCCTCTCCCCAATGCGGATAGCCTACCCAGAATCCTATTTCGCCTTCACTCTGTCCAAGCATTTTATTTTCATTTCCATAGAGATCAAGACTAATACTGCCTATAGGCTCGTTTCTATGCCCCTTAAGGCAGATAGCATATGTCTCCGGCTTTTTAAACACAGTCCTGATGATGGCCCTAGAATAGCCTTCATCCAGGTGTGGTATCCAACCAGCACTATACGCCACTCTTTCATCACTGGCATACTTATAAAGACTGGCAGCATCTTCATCCTGCCAGCCTCTTAGTATCAGTCTGTCTGTCTCCAACGTCGTTATCATATCACTGACTCATGTAAGTAAAACCAGTCTTTGCAGTGAACACTTCAAAAGCTTTTTTGAACAAAGTAAAGTATGCCTCCTCCTTGTACATTGCTTCTGGTGACAGGAAGAAAATAACCTGTCCGCTCTTGATATCCCACTCTATATCATGTCTTGGATCAAGTGCGTCTATATCCTTGAAAGAAAGGCCATATTTGGCTCTACAATATTCATCACGATTTTCCAGGTCCATGGTAGCCTCGATGATCTGAGCTTTAGTCTTTAAAAGGTGATCAAGCTGCTCAAGCATGATCTGATGAACAATGTTAAGTGGTGTAAGTTCATAGCCCACAAGCTTCATGTCGCCAATGATCCTATCGAAATCCACCTGGCAGTACATAAATGGATCCACCTTCTTTTCTCCGTAACAAAATACCGCTTCGTACAATCCCTCGTTCATCTTTTTTCTCCTTTCAAGTCAGTCAAGAATTTAATGTATTCCTTTTCAGGGATTGGTCTTGAATAATAAAATCCCTGTAAGTACTCAACACCATTTTCTATAAGTATTTCGGCTTGTTCTAGAGTTTCTACACCCTCTGCCAAAATATGAAGGCCATAATCCTTTAAGAATTTAACCGTATACTTAAGCATCTTCATATTTTCCGGTTTGTTCTTATCAAGACAGTTCCATATGAATTCCTTGTCCATCTTAACTATCCTGTAATCCATCTTTAGTATCTCTAACAGATTCGAATATCCTGAACCAAAGTCATCCATGGAGAATGTACTTCCTTTTTCCTTTAGCTTACGCACATTTTCTTTGAATGCTTCATCATTATTGATATACGCTGTCTCTGTGATCTCAAAGTTTATAAAGTTCGGTGGAATATGGTACTTTTCCATTTTCCTTATAAGTCTGTCATAAGCCTGGAAATCAACCACTTCATTTCCAGAAAGGTTTACTTCTATAGCCTTTATGCCGTAGCTTGAAAGATTATTCTCTGCAATAAATGAACATACCTTTTCAAAAACAAGATCATCAATTTCAAGAATGAGTCCGCATTTTTCAGCAATTGGAATAAAGTCTTCAGGAGATATATAGTTCTCAGAATTGGTTCTCCTTAATCTGACAAGGGCTTCAGCTGATGAAAAAGAGCCATCTTCCACCTTAAGAATTGGCTGATAATAAACTTCAAAAGCTTTCTCCTTAACTGCTTTTCTGACTACGTCCTCAATAGTGTTCCTATAGAGCATTTTGTCCACTACAGCTTCTGTTATTACAAGATTAGGTGAAGACTGGGTGTTAATATATTCACAGGAAACATAGCTAAGTATCTGCAGAGTCTCATCTGCTTTTTGAGAGTATTTCGGAATTTCAAGTATAGAAAAAGTAAGCTTGTAGTTGCCGCCTCCTCCATCATAGTTATTGATAAAATCCATGAACTCTTCTATGCGTTCTGTTTTTTTCACTATAAAGCTTAGAGTGTTCCAATCAGTAAGATACGCAGAGGTTCCAAGTCTGACACGTCCATAATCTGCTATTGTTTTCTGCACTGCTCTGAGCTCTTTGGTATCAGAAGCACTAAGAACATTTGTCTTTCCTGTAAAAATAACAGATATTATGTAAAAATTTCGCTTGAGTCCAAATAGTTCAAGTAATAGAAGTGTAAATGCATCCTTGGTCTTAACATTTATAATGGACTTTTCATATAGCTCTTTTGGATTCTCTATGACCAAAAAAAGAATGAGTCCCATGAGCATCATAGCTATGGATGATACCTGCACTCCTTTTTTCAGACTCTGCAACAATCCAAGGAACACCCACAATATAAGTGCTCCTTCCAGAGCAAAAAAGTCTTCTTTTCTTAGTCTGCTCCTTTGGATAAAGACAGATATTATAGTAACGATGATGTAGGTAAGACCTATAACATAGCAAAGAGTTATCATCGGACCATAATTATAATAATATCCAGTCTTACTTCTACCATATTCTATCTTGCCAAAAAACAGTGTAACAACGCTGATGAACATAGGGATCGCCGTTAGCACAACCAGCACATTTGAAACTATCCTGTTCTTGGTGATCTTGGAATATGCATATATCCATATACTATAGATAGCAATAAGCGTAGATGAAGCATAAAGCCACTGCATAGTCTTACGAAGCGACTTAAATGCTCCCGTCATGTCTGTAAACACAAAGCATTCAATTATTTCTATAAGAACATTTATAAATGCCGCCACCAGAAAGCCAAAAAATAACCGCGCTGAATAAAGCTGCGGCACTGTCTTCCTCAGGTAAACTAAGATCAATATTCCTAATACCAAAATTGCAACAATTGGTGAACGTATTTCCATGTATAAATTATAATATATTTCCTTTCCTGCAACAACAATTTACGTGCAAAATCGCGTCATTTAAATATGCAAAAGATATCCTGTATATGGTGGAATATCAAGGCCTCCTCCAAAATCTATCTCGTTTCCTGATATCATATCTGTCGCCTTGCCAGCCCTTGCATTAAAGTCCGCATGAAAAGAGTTTTCATCGGCGTTTATCACAACGATCACTCTATCGCCATCTGTCTCCCTCTCGAATATGCACTGCCTGTTTGTTAAAAGAAGTGACGCAAAGCCTCCATAACTAAGGGCCATAGACTTCTCTCTGGCTTTGCATAATGAAGCTATGGTATCAGTAAGGTCATTCCACTTAGGGCTATCAAAACAAGGCCTAAGGGCAGGATCTCCCTGGGATTTGTCAGCTTTTTCTCCCCACTCACTGCCATAATAGATCGTAGGTATTCCAGGCATTCCAAACATAAGAGTATAGATGAGTTTTAAATGTTCTGGTCTGTTTAATACACTGGCAATCCTGCTCACATCATGGTTATCCACAAAAGAGAGGAGATGTTTGCCCCTATATAAGGTCCAGTTCTCCGGCCCAAACTGTCTAAGGAGCGAATGAATGATCTCAAATAAGTTCATGCTGTTAAGGGCCGAATACATTCCCTTATAGCACTCATAGTTTGTGGCGCTGTGGCAGAGCTCATCCCCCATTATCCTGTTGTAGTCTCCACCTATCATTTCTCCCATAAGGAAGAAATCTTCCTTGAACTGACCAGTCTCGTAGCGAAGCCTTTTTAAAAAGTCTGTATCTACGCAATATGCAACATCAAGTCTAAGGCCATCGATCCCAAATTCATCGATCCAGAATTTCACACTGTCTATGAGATAATCCGCAACTTCAGGATTTCTGAGATTAAGCTTTACAAGGTCATAGTTGCCTTCCCAGCCTTCGTACCACAAGCCATCATTGTAGTTACTGTTACCGTCAAAGTTTAGATTAAACCAGTCCTTATACCGGGAATCCCACCTGTTTTTAAGTACATCCTCAAAACCAAAAAATCCTCTTCCAGCATGATTAAACACTCCATCAAGAACTACTTTTATACCCTCTTTGTGAAGTGCTTTGCACACCTTCTTAAAATCCGCATTGGTTCCAAGGCGAACGTCTATCTTTTTATAATCCCTGGTATTATATCCATGAGTATCAGATTCAAATACAGGGTTAAAGAGAATTGCACCCACTCCAAGTTTCTTAAAGTGAGGGATCCAATCTATTACCTTTAGAATCCTGTGTTCAAGTTTTCCATCATTTTCAAAAGGTGCTCCGCAGAAGCCTAACGGATATATCTGATAAAAACTGGTTTCATAAGCCCACATAGTCAACTCTCCTTTACATAATTTTGATATATTATTAATCTTAACACATATAAAGAATCGTAGTTTAGATAACTTATGTTCGACCAAGAATTCATGGGCATCTTTTTGAAAAAAAATATAAAAAATCTGTTGACAACACTATTAGTATTGAGGTATATTATGTTGGTCGGCTGCGTGAGGCAGTCAGGCACAACAACATATGGCGAGGTAGCTCAGCTGGCTAGAGCACGCGGTTCATACCCGCGGTGTCGAGGGTTCGAGTCCCCCTCTCGCTACTACATATGAGCACCTGAAACCTTGATAAAATCTTGGTTTCAGGTGTTTTGTTTTTGAAAAAAACTCGGTTACTTTTTCTATTCTTTGTGTTTTCTTTGGTTACTTTTTGTAAAGCTCCTTAAGCTGACGCTCCATTCTTGCCGTAAAGGCTGCTCTGGTAGCCATCCAAAGCCTTTTTCTTGTAGGCCATTGTCTTTACATCATAATCGTAATACCTGTCATTAGTCTCCTCTGTATGTCCAAGCATACTTGATACTACAGCACGGGGAAGGATAGCTCTGAGATTAGATGATACAGTTCTTCTAATATCGTGAATGCTCTTTTTTTCTATACCTGCATCAATACATCTCCTGTAAACAGCCTGAGATATAGAGTGCTCAGAATATCTTCCTTCAGTACCAGCAAAAACAAACTCACTGTCAATTCCGTTTGCATTCTGCACAGCCTTAATTCTTTCCATTAGCACCTTAATGTCATCGGTCATTGGAAAAAATCTGTGTTTTCTGTTCTTAGTATCTCCAATAACAATGACTGTTGTACCGTCCTTATAATCAAAGCGTCTTTCTGCATATCGGATATGAATTCCATCTTCACTTACGCATTCCCATTTAAGAGCTGCCAGCTCTCCGACACGCATCCCTGTAAGAAGTGAGAGTTCAATAGCGTAGTTTGGCATATAGAGTTCATTCTCATCCTGAGCCTTATGGATGGTAACAAGGAGCTTAATCATTTCTTCAGTTGTCAATGTTCTTTCTGAATCCTTTTTATCGGAAGTTTCACAGAGGTTACGGATGGGGGCGATATCCACCTTCTCATAAGGATTCTTCTCAATGTCATCATTCTTGCAGGCATACCCTAAAGATGAACTGATATATCCTGCCACATTCGTGAGACATTGCTTCTTTGGATGATAGGTATCTACCATACTTTTCAGGAAATGTTCAATAGTGATTGCCGTTATCTTTCCAATCTTCATTTCCTCAAAGTCAGTTCCCTTTATGAACTTGTCGTAATCTCTTAGATATCGTCTGTAAGTGGTAGGACTTAAGTTCCCATCCTTTGTTCCCACGTACTCACTCTTATAATCAAGCCAGTTCTGGAACAATACCTTATAGGTCATATCTGGTCCTTTGTTTACAACGGTGCTTTCCTTAGTCTGTTCTTTTTCAGACTCCTCCAGATATTTAAGATAGGCTTCCTTTATCTTTTCCTTCTCCTTACGGGCTACTATCTTTCCGTCTTTAGTTTTGAATTTCCAGCGTTTGTCATTCTCTCCTTTCGCTTGCCATATTTTATTATTATCAAGGGCAGTTTGGAATATATTATCTTTTTTCACTATTTTAGCTATTTCCAGAAGCTGCCTCTCATCAAAGTCACTGTTCCTTATTAAGTTAAAAAGGTTCTCTACATTTACGCAATTTTCAGTATTCATTTAACCATCCTTTTCAGGATGGTAGTTCGTTACGTTGGGTTCATTAAGCTTTCAACTACCAGCCTATATGTATTTTATTTAGGGATTTAAGCCCTATGTTATGTATTATACCTGGTCAAATTTTAAATTTCATGATTTGTAAGAAACTTTTAGACTTGTATTTTGTGAAAAAAAATGATAGTGGATCTTGACATTTGTGTCACACAAAAAGGAGAGGCGAAATTCCTCTCCTTTTTGCAAGAATATGAAATTAGTCATATTTTTTTCGAAAAGCAGTTAACCCATCAGTAATTATCAACTTTTCGGTTTGTGGAAGACAATCTATGTGCGAGCCCTACATGGCTGCTATGATTTTCTTTCGCAAATACTTTCTGTACAATACGTACGGAATCAAAAATTAAGGGTTACAGTAAAGCTAAAAAATCTAAAAATTGTTACTCATATTCAGTTTTTTTGTCAAACTTATTTAAAGTAATAAGTCCAATAACCACCAGCAGCATCAGGATTTGGCTGATAAATCTGAGAACCTCCAACAGACCACCAAGCATCCCAATCTTGAATAACTTCACTACCTGTGTAGCAATCAGTATAAATAACATTATAAAGTGCAGTACCATCAGGACTTAAGTATTCAAGAACTTCCTTAATACCGCTCCACTGGTATTCAGCAGGATTCTGATAGATAACAAGTGACCAATAAGAACCTGTGTTTCTGAACTCCCAAAGAGCAACACCTTTCTTATCATACTCTCCTACACCATCAGTAAAGAAGAAAATAGAGTCATTGATTGTTCCTGCAGGACGAGGATAATAAGTTCCACCATCACAAGTACTTCTCTTATAGTCGTAAGCCTGCTTGTAAGCAGCTACTTGTGAATCATTAGGGTCAATTGAAGTTCTCTTATAAGAAGTGTTTGGAAGTGTTGCATTTACATTAGCTGAAAGGTCTGTAGCGTTATAAGCACCATTTGGACCATACATAGCTTCATTAATTGCTTTGTTCCAAGCAGAGTTTGGCTCCAAATCTTTTCCTTCACCATCTGAGATTGGCCAATAAATAGGAGTATCACCATTGTAAGAAACAACTACTTTAATAGTTACTCCATTTGATGCTGTAAAGGCGATTATATCATTAAAATTTCCTTGGATGTTTTTATCATTTACATAATCATAATCATCACGCCAAGCAAGACCAGGTCCATTTCCATCGCCCTTATAACCACTGATTACAGGCCATCCATTTGCACCAGTTTTGCCTGTAGGAGTGCTTTCAGACTTTATTGTAGTAGTATCGACAACTTCAGTTTCTTCTGCTTGAGCAGTAGTTAAGTCGATTACTTCAGTTGAGCTTTCTGAAGAAGTAACTTCTGTTTCAGTGCTGATTTCTTCTGTTGAAGAATCAGTTGAAACTTCCTTTACCTCTTCTGAAGTTTCTGTAGTTGCTTTATTTTCTACTACTTCAGACTTAATAGTGTCTCCAGTTGCAGCTTCTGCAACATCTGATGTAACTTCATCACCAGTAGCTGTATCCACAGCCGTATTAGCACAGGCTGTTAATACCAGTGCCAATCCCATAGCAATAATTATTGTTTTCTTATTCATGATATCTCTCCTTTTAAACCTTGGAAATTACGTAAATTATACTGCTAAGCAAAAGAGTGTTCAAGGCGATGAATTATTGCTCACATTACCCTTTCATTGACATCTTGCTAGAACACTTTTTTGTAATAATCTAACGTTCCCCAAAGTAGTATCTGATATGTTCACAAAAAGTGAGCAAATACTATAAAAAAGGAGATAAATATATGCAGAATTATGTATATGATGGATTCCTTAAAGACTCCATCGTTCCAGATTTAATGTTTACAAAAATGATTTACTTCAAGAAAGGAACTGTCAGAGATGCTTTTGAGCAGGCAGTTGATGAAATCCTATCCGATGAGCAGGAACTCATCTTCGACTACGCTTATAGTTTTGAGTACTACATTGATGACTATTTCAAGTCATCCCAGACATCTGGTAAGGTATCTGAAGCCTTAAACAACGGCATGCGAGAGTATCTGTTTGACTGCCTAAAAGCCAACCTCTACACGTTCCTGGAAAACCGTGTAGAAGCAGAGCTTACAGCCTGTGGTTTTTCAGGAAAAGCCATCAAGTCCATACATTCCAGCCTTCTTCGATTTGTGGAATATCAATCCTTGGAAACAAGGCTCGATGTAATCGTTGCTAATGTTGAACGTTTTGCAATTACATTACAGCTCCCTTAACTATACTTATACAAAGTCCAGCCTAAGTGTCTGTATAGTCAATCAACAATCCTAAATTCCCCTACAAACACGACAATAAATAAAAAATGAAAGTTAATGCTTTGTGTCGGGACTCGGGTATAAACCTCTCTCCAGGCTGGAGAGTTTTATACCCTCGCACCACCCGTGGGGTTGCCACGATAATACTTCGTATTATCATTGGCAATTTACTATTTTCTCTTCCGTTGGTCGAGAAAATTTGTATCTTGTAGATACAACCGTAAATGGTGTTAGAGTCCCGACATCTTAGCTATGGAGTCAACATGAAAAGAAAATCAATACAATTAAACTTGGGTAATCCTACACAGGTAGGCATAATCAAACTCTTTTCCCTTACTGAAGGAAGAATGGCTAAGGCAGATATAATTGCCCATTCCAATAAAGCCATATTTTACCGCATGAAGAATGGTCATTATATAACCGAATGCCCCAAAGGTAGCGGTAATTATAAAGCCACGGTAAAGCTCAAGAAGCTTACTATGAACAGCTATGATAAAGCCTATAACAATGGCTGTTCAAATAAACATAGCAAAATCCTACTTAAAGCCTCAGGCTGCATTCCACAATCTGTTATTGCGGAATGTCGTTTCAAGGGGCAAAACGAGATAAAATCTGATGCTGTCAAATATATGGCTACTGACAGCTATAAATCCAAAGTTAATGACATTAAACAAAGCTTGTCACAATCAGCAAATAGTTTACAAGACAGGCTAGACCACCCTTCATCATATCAGGACACCATTGATACCAGACGTGAACTGGAAACCACCTTACTACGTGAAGAAATCATAAATAGCAGTGTTCCATTTTATACTCCAGACATCATGGTAACTGTCACAAGAGATGAAGCATATGCCATACAAAATTATTTTTCTGATGCCGCACAAAGCTCTTCTGGTAACGAATCTCAATATATGGAACAAAACAGTGCACGATTACAAGATTTGTTGAAATCAGACGCCTCAAACTCCCTTGTTCTCGGGATTGAGGCAGTTACCAACACTTACGGTGAACGTGAAATCATAATGCATGAAAACTACCAGGAGCTATTCGGCATCCCTACACTTTACATTTCATGAAAGGAATACATATGAATACATATATAAAAGAACTAATCACTGGCAAAGAAAAAGCCAGAGCTGTGGAGATGGCTGCACTTATGCATACAGATAACCTCCCAGTACTCAACAAATTTAATACTCACTTAAGCGAGTTGAGCGAAACAATAGTAAAATCCATTTATTCAGCTGGTGGCATGTACCTTACAGACATCAAAATGATGCTGAGCTTCAGTTATGAGGAGCAAACCATAGAAAAAGCTGTCAAGGAGCTTATATCTGATGGATACATCATCAAGTCTTCCACACCTTATGGCATCCTTCTTGGGCTCAGTAAAGAAGGAGTGTCTCAGATAAAGATGCACCCTGACTATTATGACGGAAGCTTCCAAGTCAACGTTCAGGATATGGATTTAAGCGGCGAAGCCTCCTACCTAAAGAGAAAGTGTTGTTCCTATGCCATAGCAGATTATGTCTTTAACAGAAGGCTCATCATGCTATGGAACAAGTTTTGGTCAACTGATAAACTCATCCGAAACCATTACCTGATGAAGCAATACATAAAAAACATCCTTTACAGGGTTTATCTTGATATGGATAAAGACAGCAGACTCACATTCCTAACTGATGCAGGGCTAAGCGAGAAAGAACAAGCTCTTTTCCTTGATAACACATCCTTTATCGTGTGGACTGCTCAGAAGTTTGCCGAGCTCATATTCATCAAAGTTGGATTTGACCGCATACGAGCAACTGATGAATATAGACAGTACATAGCCATCATAAAGCGGGATGCCCTCAAAACGCCAAAATTTGAGACTTACTATCTGCTTAAGGATATGCTTTCCGATGACGAAAAGAAAAACTACATAGAGCTTAAGATTCTTCTCACCTGGAAATGTAATCTAATAGCTTTGGCAGATGACAAAGTAAGAAATACACTATCTGGCACCAAAGAGCTTGTAGAGAAGGAAAAGAAGCTGGATACCGTCAATATGTACCTTGGCACTCTGCAAAACAAAAAGCGTAGTATCACCAGCAAAAATGCTTTTAAAGGTAAAGGTAACGAAAGAGAAGTTGCTGAAGCTGTAGTAAATCTTGCTATGCTCGATAGTGCCATAAACGAATGTAAAGAAATAAAGTCTACACTTGAAGCCGATTTTTCTTTTGCCGTGCTTCGTTCATATGACGGAAATGAGAATGACTACGAAGAAAGAGTCTTAACTCTCCTTCGTCTTAAACAGAACTGTGTATATCTCCATGCCAGGTCCCCAAAAGAACTAAAACTCTATCTGATTCAGAACCAAGAGGATTACTTTGACCTCTTGTCTATGCACAGAAAGCTCTCTATAGCTTTCCAGCTCATAAAAAGGTTATGGCCCTATGTGTCTGTAGAGGTCGGGATATATACCTATTCAGATGAGCAAGCAGCATTTATTGAGAGCGTCATCCCAACACTCATTAAGAAGTTATTGGAATCAAAGGAAACAGCGTTCTTTGGAAACATACTCTCCGATGTTGTCTCGATAAAGAAAGCATCCAAAACCATAAAGCCCAGATACAAATACTATCAGACAATCTTAGATGAAATGAAAGGAGTCACAGATAATGACGAGAAAAGAAGTTATGAAAGCCCAGAAAATTGAGGCTATTGAACAGTTTATTGAAGAAGACATATACACCTATGTTGAGAGAAACCTAGGTCTAGACTATCGCGTATTACTTGAGGATGATATCATCACACCATATATCCAGAGGCTCATAGACCAGTCAGAGCACTTTAAAAATCAGGCAGGAAGCAGGTCTTACATTGATTTTTTAAAGCAGCTTATTTACTCCAGATGTGTGGAGATACGCCTGTTAAAGAAGTGGGGAAAGAAAGCTGAACTCAACGGCTCAGACAGACTAATGCTAATATCAAAGTTCAGCTCCTACTCACCTGATATCAGAGAGACCGATGTCGATTACTACTATGAGGTCATGTCAACTTATAATGGTCAGTTCGTCCTCAACAGCAGCCTGTTAATAAAAGCAGAAAAGCTTGACCACCTTTGCGAATTTGCAAAATATCACAACACCTATATCGTAGCAATAGACGTTCTTGCCAAGGTATACTGCTTTATCCCTATACTCCCTGATAAAGATGAGATGTACAAGAAAGTAATGATTACACCCGCAGGAGTCCAAATCAGCTTAAAGGAAGTCGACTGGTTCACACTAGGTGAACCCGACCTTGTGGGATGAGCCTATGGAAGTATATGTAGAAAACAATGTTACTGGAGCAGGCAGATGGCTTGCTATCCCTCAGAATAGTTCCACACTAATGTACGAGCTTATAAAGCACAAGCTAAGCTCAAACGGCGAGTATCAGCTCACATACATAAAACTCGATAATTTCGATATCCAACCCTGTGTCGGGAATCTATTTATTCTCAATAAGAAACTATCCAAATACATCAAGCTCCCAGAGAAGGTGCAAAGCACAATATATGAATATTCCTTCAACAATGGCATCACCTTTGAGGAGGCCATATGTACATTTTTATAGGAGGCAATTATGATACAAGATTTTAAAAAAAGATATAAAGCATGCTGCACCAGTAAAAATGATGCTGAGTGCAACAGATTGTTAAGCGACACGATAATATATATTTTGAATAAAAAATGGGAATTTATCTTGGATATAATAGAATTTCCATTCACAACCACTAAGGAACGATTCATCGTACTAAGATATGTAGACCAGAAAAACGGTCTATTGCAACTAAAACTGATATCACTGGACGATGTAATAAAAGGATGTGAAAGCTATGACTCTTTTTCTATCAATGAAAAGCTTAATTATGTGAAGCGTCTGCTCCCTCTAATCCCAGAGGGAGGTTAACAATGGACTTTATCACATTTAATGAATCAGTAAAAACAAAGCTAAAGCAGATTGATGCAGAGTACAGAGGTATTTATAAAACATACACTCCCTCATTGGAAGAATTAAAGTTTAAAGCTTTCCTAGATGATATCTGGAAACCAAGATATGAAAGTGATGATTTATCAGAAAAACTCTATGCTTACGGGAACATTCAGGTGTTTTTTCACTACAGTAAAGATACCTCTGTCCATATATCAAAAATCTTTTCCCTACGTAAGTTGCACCCAAAGAAACCAAGCACTGCTCCATTATGGTACATGCTATTTAGGCTATCTCAAGAAATAGCTGAGTGCAACATTTACCTATGTCCCAACATTATGTACCACAGCGGTACAACTCCCTGTGAAAAGAATGTTATAGCCAGCAATTGTTATTTTGTAGATATCGACAATGCCAATACCAAGAAGCCCGTCTATAACATGAATCAGGAATCCATAAAAAAGTACCTAAAAAAGAATTATCCAATCTATAGTGAATTAAAGCCTAAGTATATCCTGATGTCGGGACGAGGTCTTCACCTATACTTTATCCTGGAACACACTGAGATGCTTGCCAGCAGCAATAAAACAAAACCAATAAAAAAAGTGCATAAATGGATTACTTCAGACCTCATTACGCTTTATGAAGCGGACAGGGCTTGCAAAAATCTAAACAGACTGATGAGAATTCCTTACAGTACCAATAATAAGGTAAATCTACAAACCAAGTTATATATTACAGATGATAAAGGTCATCACTCTATCAGCGAGATAATCGATACTATTAAGCGGCATAAAACATGTAAAAATGAAGAAGATAACTCGCAACAGTTCTATGATATTGCAGAAGCAGCCAAGGAATTAAATGCATCAGGAGCTGAAACAGATAATAAAGCAGATTCTGCATCCTCACGAGACATTACCAAAAAGAGAAACAACAATCATGGAATCAGCTCCTTATGCAAAATCCGTAAAGCTGACCTTGAAAAGTGGTTTATGCATCATCTGGATGACCTTGACGGTCGTAGACACACTTTCTTCTGGATATATATTAACAACCTAAAAAACATGCGTACCTATAAAGGAATCATCTATAGAGAAGCTTATTCGCTGAATTTACAGCTTGTCAATCCGCTTAGCAGTAATGAGCTAGATGCGATAATAGAGTCTGATAAAAAGATATACAGGCTGACTAACGGGTCTATTGCAAATATGCTTCTTATGACTGAAACCGAGGTCCATGAACTGCGAAGCATATACACAGAAGCTGAACGCCAGTGCAGGCTGGAAATCAAACAACAAGATAAAGAGCGTAGGCGTGAAGAAAGGCTTGAACATAACAAAGAGATTCGTCACAAAAACTGGGAAAAATACTTCGAGTACATAAGGGCACATCCTGAGAATAATTACGCTGTTATGGCTAAGGACTTTGGAATTTCAAAGTCCTATGCCTTATTGATAAGAAGGGAGTTCAGGAAAATATTTCCTGATGCAAGCTAATAGTATTTGTTCGACACTTACAGTGAATAAATATAGTTCTTCCTCCATAGGATATATGGATAACAAAAATCCGTTTCTTACAAACGGTTGTTTACGGCTTTTATAGCCAGAAGGAGGAAGAACTATGTTGTATAACGAATTTGTAAACTCAGTAGCTAAGGACATTACTTCATTTCTTGAATATGATGAGAACAGACAAGTCTTTGTTAAAGATGTCAGAAAGAACAATGGGGTACTTTTAAAAGGACTAACGATTAAATCGGATTCAGAACAGATAGCTCCTACAATCTATTTAGAACAGTTTTATGAGCAGTACTCTCACACAGGTGATTACGACGAGGTACTAAGGACAATCGCCAAAGCCTACGAGAACAGTAAACTTGGCAGTATCCCAGGCTTTTCAGCTGATGACCTGTCAGAAAACAACATCTATGGAGTGCTGGTTAACACAGACAGTAACGAAGAGCTTCTTAGAGATATACCCAGTGTACGTGTCTTGGACGGAAGATTCTCTGTAGTCTTCAGGTATAGCCTTGGTGAATTTGATGATAAGGCAAGCGTCCTTATCACTGATTCTATAGCAGAAGTAAAAAAGCTCACACCGACAAAACTTTTGGAACTTGCTCTATGTAATACTGGAAAGCATCAGGAAATATCACTTGAACCAATGGAAAACATAATATGCTCCGTGATTGGTATGGATTACGATGAACTCGCTAATAAGAACAAAGCCTGCCCAATGTATGTACTTTCCAACACTGATAACATCTATGGTTCATTTATGATTCTGCGTCCCGATGTAGAGCAAAAGCTTATGTCCACCTTTAAAGGAGACATCGTGGTAATACCCTCATCAGTCCACGAACTAATCCTCATCGACAGTGAGCTGGTCTTTGAAGGGACCATAGAACATCTTAACGAGATAATCACATCAGTCAACAAAGAAGTTGTCAGTCAGGAAGATTTTCTGGATAACAGGTATTTCGTTTTGGAGCGTAATGATGAGGGGTACGCATTTGCAAATGAGCTTGCCAACGTTTCTTAAGCATAGTTCTTCCAAAGTCAGAATCTATGGCTTATGGATTATGACTCAAAGAGAAAAGTCAGGATAATTCCTGGCTTTTTTCTTTTACCATCATTTCATTACAATACTTTTTTAGAGCATATTATATGTATTATTGAGTATATTAGCTTTAATCAAAAAGACATAAACCTAAAAGAAATGCTATAATAGGCTTGTAAGAATGTTTTTCCTTGTGTGTAGATTAAGAGGAGTTTAGGATGATTGTATTGGAAAAATATACAGTTGAAAATATCAAAAAGCTTGTCAAACCCCTCCTAAAGAAATATTCAGCAAAGGGAGCTATCCTATTTGGTTCTTATGCCAGAGGAGAGGCTACTGAAGAATCTGATATCGATATTATGATTTTAGGAGGTAAAAACTTTGACCCTACAGATGTGTTCTGTATAGCTGATGAACTATATGACTTGTCTGGTAAAGATGTCGATGTCTATGAAGAGAGAGAAATTGATAAGTCTTCTGAGTTCTATAAAAACATATTGAAGGATGGTATTAGATTATAATGCAATACACTGATGAACAACGAATCGAAAAGATAAAAATCACAGTAGATAAGCTTATAGCTTACGTTAATGATAGTAAGCTTACCAGAGAACAGGTTCTTGAAGATGAAACAATAAGATGGACTCTTACCACTCCTTTGTACAACATTGGAGAACACGCATATAACCTGTCAAAAGAATTCAAGGAAGCACATAATGATATTCCTTGGAGTAAAATTTCAGGTCTTCGTCACAGACTTGTTCACGACTATGACAACACAAGCTGGACTATCATATGTGACATCGTTTTTAGTGTCATCCCAGAGTTTAAGAAACAACTTGAAAGTATAAAATAGTCTTCGGTTACTTTGTATTTTTTCATAGGTTACTTTGATGATTGGCAGTCCTGAAAGCCTCCTTTCTTGTGGGTTCTAGGACTTGTAGGATAGGGTTCGAGTCCCCCTCTCGCTACTAAGAAGGAAAGCAATAATTGCTTTCCTTTTTTGTTGCCCTGAAATGGACCTAGGGGACGGGGTTAGTGGACCATTTTTTTCAAAAAATGGTCCACTAACCCCGTCCCCTAGGTCCATTTCCGTCATCACATCAACACGCAAAAAGAAGCGATGCACCAATATGCACCGCTTCTCTTTTCAGTTTACAACTTTCATTAGATTAGTATAAGTATAGTTAATTAGATTTATTCTACTGTAACGTCTACAGTATCTCCGATAGAACCTGTTCCCTGGATGCCAAACTCTGCAGAAGCACCTGGCTCAAGATTTGAATTCCAGAAAAGTGGTGTGATCACATAGTAATCATCAGTTTCTTCAATGTTTACGCACCAGCTTGTATCTATCTTTACGTCTTTTTTGCTGACCTTTACAGTCCAGCCTTCTATCTTGCTATCAGATTCATTCTTAACCTTGATGATAACCTGATATCCTGACCCCCAGTTGTGGATTGTATAATCAGCCTTAAGTCCTTCTCTGCCAGGTGCCTGAGCTGGTGATGGCTCTGGATCTGGATTTTCAGGTTCTGGCTGTGGATCCGGCTGTGGATCTGGCTGAGGCGTTGGAACCTTGTTACCATCGATAGTAGCAGGTGTTCCATCAACATGCTTCATGATAGCTGTGATGATCTCAGGATCTGCCCATGTAAGACTCTTTCTATCAAGATATCTATGGCACTCTCCGTTTGAACCAGAAGCATCGTTATCATAGAAGTTGTTGTCCCAGAGACACATAGCAAGATTGCTGTACTTAGAAGCTGCTGACCAGTAATAATCAGCCCACTTCACTCTGTCTGCTGTATTATTTCTGTTAGAAGCACTTGTCTCTCCTACAACTACAGGAATACCCTTTGACATGAACTTTGAATTAAGATCATTAAAGAACACATCAATATCTGTCTTGTTGCTCTGGTCAAAGTTTGTGATGAATGAATCACTTGCAAGAGCAAAGTTATAAGGAATATAAGCATGTACTGAAAGGATAAGTCTGTTAGATGCTGAATCCTTTGGCATCTTAAATCCATCTGTCATGCAGCCCTCGATTGAAGCATCGTAGCCAGGAACCATTACGCATCTGTCTGCGTTATTTCCGCCTGTTGCTCTGATAGCATCAAGTGAAACCTGGTTGTAATCATTGATGCATTCAATAGCTTCCTGAATGTCGCTGCTAGGATTATTTCTTGGGAACCACCATTCCTGACCGTGTCCTACAAGTCTTGGCTCGTTCATTGTCTCGAAAATAAGGTGATAATCATAATCCTTGAACTCATTAGCAATCTGTGTCCAAACAGACTTAAAATATGCCTCAGAGCGGCTCTTATTTGCGTTGTTTGGTACATAGAAGCAATACTCAGAAGTAATATCATGATGTGTATTAAGGATTACATACATATCATTTGCGATACAATAATCTACTACTTCTTTTACTCTTTCCATGAAGAAATCAGGAATTTCGTAGTTATCTCCTGTAGTGTACTGGCCCCATGAAACCGGGATACGTATTGTATTAAAGCCAGCCTTAGCTACTTCATCGATCATCTCTTTGGTTGTCTTTGGATTTCCCCAAAATGTTTCAAGTGACATAGTGTAAGGAAAGCTTGATTTCTGTCCAACTGAGTCCAGAGTGTTTCCAAGGTTCCATCCTACTGTCATATCTTTTACAACTTCTGTAGCAGTTTTACTTGTACCGCCAGCAGCGTGAACTGTCTGTACAGGAATAGCTGTAAAGAATAAAAATAATGCTAATAACAATGTAAGTCTTCGTGTTCTGCGTTTTATATTTTGCATTATTACCCTCCATATATTCTGTCGCGACAACATTATAATATGTGAGGCTGGCTCTTACGTCAATAGATTTTTGACATTTTTTGTAAATATTTGTAATTTCTTGTAATAATCTCTTCATTGCTTTTATATGTTATACTTAAAAGATAACCACAGTAGTAACTTACGATATTTTTTAATCTTTATATGAGGATATTTTTATGGAACAAGAAATATTTGATAACGAGCAAAAGCACCTGACCAAGACCTACAACAAGCTCCTTGATATGAAAAAAGACTTGGAATCTCAGATCATGAACCTTGACGCTAAGGCAACTGATGAAAAGAACGATATTCGTGACAATATCCGTTTTGACTATGCTGATGCAGAGACTACCATGGAAACACTTGGTGAGATTGAAGTTTGGAACAGATACATCGACACCTACAATATCGAGAGCAGTTCTTTAGGCAAGCGCCTTGGAATAGTAAAAAAACTCCTGGAATCACCATATTTTGCCAAGATACAGGTTCAGTTTGATCCTTCAGAGCCTGTCGAGGATTATTACATAGGCCGCGCTGCCATCTCAGAAAATGGCTACGACCAGATGGTGATTGACTGGAGATCCCCTATTGCAGAAGTTTATTACAACCAGGAAAGCGGACATACAAGCTATAAAGTTGAAGACAGAGTGATTCCTGTAGATTTAAAGCTAAGGAGACAGTTCAATCTAAACAAGGATAAACTCATCTCCTTCTTTGATACTCAGATTGCTATCGAAGATCCAATGCTTCTTAAGTCTCTGTCACAGACTCACACAGACAAGATGCAGGCTATCACCGCTACGATCCAGAAGGAGCAGAACACTGTCATCAGATATCCTGATGTTCCAGTGCTTTTAGTAAATGGTATCGCCGGAAGTGGCAAAACTTCTGTCCTCTTGCAGCGTATAGCATATCTCTTTTTCCAGAAAAGAAATACCTTAAGGCCTGATCAGGTATGCCTCATGACACTTAATCCGGTATTTAGGGACTATATAGACAACGTACTTCCAGATCTTGGTGAGTCCAATCCTCTGACCATCACCTGGCAGGAATTCCTTGAAATGGTCCATGTACCATTTGAGGCAAAAGAGATTGATTCTACCGAAGCGGAAAATCTTAAAAAGATCCATGAAGTACTTCCTACCTTGATTCCAGAGGCAGAAGACTTCCATGATATCAAGCAAAAAGAAACACTTGTGATGACCAAAAAAGAAGTTCTATCAGTAATAAAGATGTTCAAGCAGTTCCCGATGGGAATGAGGCTTATCCAGACAGCTTCAGATGAACTGGAGCTCAGAGCCAAAAACTCATTAAGAAACATGGATAGAGACACTGATGATGAGACAACTTCAGTATCCAAGTCAGATTCAGCTGAAAACAACAGGATTGAAAATGACTTTGGCGGAGCTCTTAGAGATATCAAACACTGTAGCTTTGTAAATGTTACTCACATTGCTCAGAGAATTCTAGGAACTAAGCGCATAACTCCTTGCGAGTGGCTCTTTACCAAAATGGAGCTTACAGGAATGTGCGATAGGAACATGCGCTACGTAATGATAGATGAAGTTCAGGACTACACCAAGGCTCAGCTCCTTGTATTTAAGAAATACTTCCCTAATGCAAGATTCATGCTGCTTGGAGATGAGTTCCAGGCTATCAGAGAAGGCACTATTTCTTTTGACGAGATAAAGGAAATGGCAAAGGAAGATAATAAGAGCTTTGTAGAGCTTCCACTTATGACAAGCTATAGAAGCTCACCGGAGATCACAGATATGTTCGCAGCTCTTTTACCTGAAGACAAAAAGCTGATGGTATCATCTGTGCAGCGTCCTGGCGAATCAGTCACAATCAAAGCCTGTAAGAATGATGCTGAATATTATAAAGAGTTAAATGATAAAATAAAAGAGTTTGAGAAAAATGATGGCCTTACTGCTATTATCTGCAAAAAGCAGTCTACTATCGAGAACATTATCGTTAATCTTGGAGAAAAGGCACCTGTCATTGTATCTGGTCACGACTCTCTTCCAAAGGAAGGCGCGTTTATCATAGAGCTTCCTCTTGCTAAAGGTCTTGAATTTGACCATGTTATTCTGGCAGATGCTGATTCAGAAGGGTACCCTGATGATGAACTTGGAAAACACTGCCTGTATACTGCAATGTCCAGAGCAACTCAAAACCTCGCCATCTTATCAAATGGTAAGCTATCACCAAATATTAACTAAATAAGCTCAAAAAGCCCTTGCTCACTCTATGTAAGCAAGGGCTTTCTTATTATCTTCTCAAATTATTACGCATTCTTTTGCTCTTCTTTGTCTTTTCTTAGCTTGCCATAAACAGGTGCAAGGATAAACAAGAAGAACAATATATTCTGAACTAGCATGATAGGGAGCATTCCCCATGTAACTGTCTGGTTCTGAAGAACATTAGCATCACCGCCAGCAAATACAGCGATCATGTTATTGTTGATATAGTGCATGATTGAAATTGCCCATATGTTCTCTGTTTTCATGAATGCATAGCCAAAGAAGATTGCCATAGCAAGACATGTAATGATCTGGCTTACAAACATCTGAAGACCTGTCTCTTTTGCATAGAAAAGATAATCAACAAAGATGTGCCAAACTGCCCATACAAGACCAAGGAGTAAAACACCAAGTCTTAAGCCAAATTTCTTTTGCATAATGGGCTGAAGATAATATCTCCATCCATACTCTTCACCCAAAAACGCGATAAATGTAAGTGGGAAGTTGATGGCAAGTGCAATGAGCACTCTGATTATAGTAGGGTCCATCAAAGAACCGCTTAATGTATCAATATTTGATCCGCCTGTAAGGGCATCAAACATAAGACTTGAAATAAGACTTCTAAGTAAATATAAAACGATAAATAAGATTACAAGCAGGATACTAAGCTTAACCTTATTTCTGCTAAGTCCTGCGTTCGCTCTCTTTTCTTTGCCACATACCCAGAAAAGGATATATGCCACAAAGCTTCCTGCTATGAGCACATACTGTGAATAGATATTCCAGTTAGAATACTCTGTAATTCCATTATCGATCATCACTTCTGGGAGGAAAACTGAGAGAATAGCAAGTACCATCATAATGGCTGTTGTCACAAGAACTGTGATATATCCAGCCATAGGGAGCTTTTTGTCTTCTTCCCTAAAGAAAAGCTTACCTAAGATGACACCGCACATAGGGTAAGCCATCTGAACGTTAACAAAAGCTGTGAGATCCTTGCCGTTGTTCTTGCCAACGATCATAAGTAAACTCATTAACACTGTCACACCGTAGGCAATGGCAATAAACATCCAAAGCCTCTTTTTTTCAATACTTTTCATACCTTTTCTCCATATTATATCTAATAGTTAATGAACAATCACCGCTGTTCCAACATCTACCATATCATACAATGTATAGGCTACGCTAGTAGGCAAATTAACACACCCGTGAGAACCATCCGTTTTGTAGATGTTGCCCCCAAACTTTCTTCTCCAGCTGGCATCATGAAGTCCCACTGCGCCAGTAAATCTCATCCATTTATCCACCCACACATTCCAGGTAGGTCCAACAAGGTATTTTCCAGGTGTTTTAGTCTCAATATGATAAAATCCCGTGGGCGTGCCATTTCCAGAGCTAACATTACCTGTGACGCATTCAGAAACAAGAACCGGTTCACCAAGTTGATAGTAAACAACTGTCTGATTAGCAATATCTACGTCTATATACGTGGCTCCTGATAGGCCTGCAGGAATCCCAGCTGCCTCTTCCTCTGCATTCTGAAACCTTCCCTCAAAGATTCCATATTGCATATAGTGCTCATAAAGAGCTTCAGCACCATTTCCACAGGATGCCACTACATCCGGGTATCTCCGGCCATAGTAATCTGCATCAAATCCATCTGCTTTTACTGTTGTTTTGGGAATAATGACAAAGACAATGATCAAAGAAACTACAAATAATATTCTTTTCATAGGTTGTCCTCGCAATAAATTATTACACTCTTTTATTTCTTAAGAGTGTAATAATATTGTATTCCGAGAACTTCACACCTACGATAAACAAAGACTAAAAAAAGACTAAAAGTTTTTTGGGATCAGGAAACGACCTTGTGGATCCACTTGTTGCTCCTAAATCTGATCGTAAAGATAATACCTCTAACGCCCCAATCAGCGAACATACCGATCCATACGCCCATTGCACCAAGTCCTACTACTCTTATAAGGAATGTAGCAAGGGTAACTCTCAAAAGCCACATAGTAAGCGTAGCAACTATCATTGAGAATTTAACATCTCCTGCAGCCCTCATGGCATAAGGAGTAATAAATGATGGTGACCATAAAAGCGGCTTAACGATAGTGATCCAGCCCAACATAAACAGGCAGAGCTTCCTACTTTCTGGTGCCATACCTGCAAGTATCGTCACAGGTCCAGCAATTGCATAGGTAAAAAGACAGCTAACGAGTATTGCTATATATCCCCATCCTATCATCTTCTTGGTGTAATATATAGCCTCATCCTTGCGTCCGGCACCAAGGCACTGACCTACAATAGTCATAAGCCCGATTCCTACGCCAATTCCAGCAACACCATTAACATTTTCAAATATATTAGTCATGGACTGAGCTGCAATAGCTGCTGTTCCAAGGAGTGAAACAGATGACTGAATGGCAAGCTTACCAAATTGGAACATAGAGTTCTCTATTCCATTTGGGATACCCATTGCAAGGATTCTCTTTATCTTGCCACCATCTGGTCTTATCTTGTGATAATCCTTTACAAATATCTCAAGCTTATCATTTCTTAAAAATGCCAAAAGAACTATCGCTGAGAATATACGTGAAATAAGTGTAGCTAAAGCTGCTCCATAAACTCCAAGTCCAAAGCCCCAGATCAAAAGCGCATTACCAGCCACATTTAATATATTTGAAGCAATTGCGATATTCATCGGAAGTCTTGTATTGGACTGAGCCCTGAAAATAGCACTTCCAGCCGCTGCAAGGGCCACACCAGGATAGGATAATATCGTCAAAAGGAAATAGATGCCTGCAGCTTCCATAACGTCAGCATCAACAGTACCAAAGATAAGTCTTAACAGCTGCATCCTGAATATAAGACCAAGTATCATCATGGTAACTGAAATACAGGTAGACACAAGAAGTACCTGCCTTGCTGAATCTCTTGCTCTTTCTCTATCTTTCTGACCTATATAGGTAGAACAGATAATGACTCCACCTGTAGCCATGGCGTTAAATGCCTGTACCACTAAATTGTTGATGGAATCAACAAGAGATACTCCTGAAAGAGCCGCTGCTCCTACGTTACTAACCATCATAGAGTCAGCCATACCCATAAGGGAGTTCAGAAATTGTTCAGCTATAATAGGAATCAGCAACAGAAAAAGCTTCCTGTTGCTGAAAATGTGTTTATCTTCCATTTATCCACCATTTAGAGCGATATACGGATTGCTCCGCTTCGCTCTCGCAATCCTACGTCCATTCGGAAATCAATCCGCTCGCTATGCTCGCGTATCTTTTTTCCTCATGTCCGTTCAGTCTTCAGAAAAATCCAAATCTCTGTGCAAGCACAGATTTGGATTTCCCTTCATCCTTATATCGCTCACATCCTCTCAGGAGCACTGAATCCTAACAGATCAATACCTGTTTCAAGAATCTTGAGTGTTGTAGTAAGAAGTGCAATATAGCTGCTCTTCTTATTTTCATCAGCTTCTGCAAGGATCTTGGTTCCATGGTAGAAACTGTTAAATGCATTACTAAGGTCGTAGATATATGCACAGATTCTGTTTGGTGCAAGGTCTGCTGCTGCACTCTCTACTGAATCTGCAAATCTTGTAAGAAGGAGCATAAGTGCCTTCATAGCGTCGCTATCAGGGTTATCAAGCTTAGCATCCTTGACCACTCCACCTTCTGCCTCATATTTCTTGAGGATAGACTTGATACGAACCATTGTGTAAAGGATGTATGGGCCTGTATCTCCTTCAAATGAAGTGAATTTATCAACATCAAAGATGTAATCCTTAGAAGGCTGATTAGAAAGATCACCATACTTGATAGCTGAAAGGGCTACCTTGTGAGCTGTATCCTTAGCCTCTTCGTCGCTGATATCAAGGTTTCCTTCTTTGATCCTTGCATACATCTTTTCATCGATCTCAGCAATAAGATTCTCAAGACGCATTACGCCGCCCTGTCTGGTCTTGAATGGCTTGCCATCGCTGCCATTCATAGTACCAAAGCCTACGAAATGAAGCTCTGTCTCTGGAAGAACAAGCTTGGTCTTGCGTGCGCATCTAAATACCTGTGTGAAGTAAAGTTCCTGTCTCTTATCTACAACGTAGATAAGTCCCTCTGGATGGAACTCTTCCATACGCTGCTTGATAGTTGCAAGATCAGTTGTATTGTAAAGAGATGCTCCATCTGACTTAAGGATCATGCATGGTGGGATCTCTTTGGTATCTGTCTCTTCTGCTACGTCAACAACAAGGGCGCCCTGGCTCTCATGAGCATATTCGTGCTGCTTCATGTAATCTACCATTCCAGGAATAACCTCATGGACATCTGACTCACCTCTCCAGAGGTCAAAGTCTACAGAAAGCTTCTTGTAGTTATTTTTAAGATCAGCAACAGAAACATTTAAGATATGATGCCAAAGAGCTCTGTATGGCTTATAACCGTCCTGTAAGAGCTTGGTTGCTTCCATCGCTTCTGCCTTGAACTGCTCATCTTCTTTTGACTTCTTGCTGGCTGCAGGATAGATCTCTTCAAGCTCTGATACTGTAAATGGAGCCTCTTTTGGATAAGCTCCCTGATAATCAGGATCAAAATAGCAAAGATCTGGTTTTCTCTCTTTGAGACCTGTGATAACAAGGCCCATCTGAAGTCCCCAGTCACCAAGGTGAATATCACCGATAACCTTGTGTCCTGTATATTTAAGAATTCTCTTGATACTCTCACCAATAACAGCTGAGCGAAGATGTCCTACGTGAAGAGGCTTAGCAACGTTAGGTCCGCCGTAATCAAGGATAAATGTAGGCTCATGACCTGGAAGTGTAACTCCCATGTGCTTTTCATGAAGCATCTTAACGATGTAGCTTCTAGCAAAGTCTCCACTTACGATAATATTCAAAAAGCCTGGCTTAACAGACTCTACCTTATCAAACATTCCGTTGTTCTGAAGCTTCTCAGCTACTTCATCAGCGATCATAAATGGCGCCTTACCATATTTCTTGGCTCCAGCCATAGCACCGTTACACTGATATTCACAAAGATCAGGTCTGTTTGAGATAGTTACCTTTCCAAGCTCCCTATCATATCCGGCAGCTTCAAACGCATCTCCAACCTCTTTTGATATAAGTTCAAGTACCTTTTCCAAAATTCTTCCTTCTTTCAATCAATTTGATTATTTTTCGTTAACGTAAAAGATTTTATCAAAATAAAGCTTTTCTATCAATGGCAAAAATACATAGTAATATAGCAAATGTTACAAGGCATGCTCCCTGATTAAAAGAGATGATCTGCTCTACATGAGTATCCCTTAAAAAATCAAGTAAAAACTTAAGCACTGTGCAGACCATCACTAATACCACTGGCTTAAATGTGTCTTTTTTCACCAGATAAAAAGAGATCAAAAACAATATGATAAAGCTTATAGCCTCTATCACCTGAACAGGAACTCTCTTTCCGTGTATGATCGATCCGCCGCAGCATCCCTTGTAAGCGCAGGCAAGCTTACCAATTCCATATACAAGGGGCATGAGCAAAAAATACGACCTGTAGATAGCTTTCTTGGCAAGAGGAACTATTCTGCCCATAACAAAGCAGGCAAGTATCATTCCCAATGCTCCGCCTGTGCTGTCACACTTGATGGCCCTAAAGCCCGACGACAAGTACCCGCACATAACTGCAAAGTATATACCCATGCTCAAATTCAACATCACAGAAAACCCGATGACCTGCCTGGATACTTTTGCCTTATGAAGTTCAAAGCAGGCTCCTCCTATACCGGAAAAGCCTGCTAAAAGGATCAGAAAAATATACATAGTAATTATCCAGAAATACCTGAGCACACAGTTTCAATAAAATATACAAATAAAATAAATGCTACCACAATCAATACAACTCTCAAAACAAGGTCGGCTATGTATACCCACATAAGTCCCTTACCAAATCTGTTCTTCGGATACTTGATCCTGACATAGATCATAAGTACATAACTGGCAATTCCTGCAAGTCCGATAAGTGCCCCTGGAGTAAGTTTGATATAATCCTCGCCATCAAGCGATGAAAAAACATAGCCAAGGCTCCATCCACCAATCCTGCTGATGATCCAACAGATAAGAGATGACCAGCATAACTTCTTGGCCGTAGGATTGATATTATCTGGATGCTCTACCTGATTCATGTCTGGCTGAGGATACTGCTGATACTGTTGTTGTTGATACTGCTGCTGTTGATACTGTTGCTGTTGATACTGCTGTTGCTGATACTGCTGTTGCTGATACTGCTGTTGCTGAACCTGAGGTTCGATTACTGGAACCTCTACCGGCTCTGGCATTATAGGCTGTCCTGTCTCAGGATCATGCCCCATTCCACTAAAAACTCCATTTTCATTGCTCTGCTGATTATCCATTTAATTCCCCTTCTCTTTCCTTCTTTTCCTTTTCTCTCTGAGCCTTAGAAAAACTGCATCCACAAAAATCCTGTCTGTATAGCCCAAACTTTTGTGAAAGCTCTATAGAGCGCTTATAGCCGTTCTTTTTCTTAAAATCAGATGGTAAAAAAGTGATAGTCTTGCCTGATTTTTGTGACATGTCCCTTGCAGCCTCTTCTCCAACTTCATTTAGAACGTCGGCGTTCTTTAAAGGGCTGATAGTAAGCGTAGTTGTAAAAAACTCAAATCCGTTTTCTGCTGCGCTCTTTGCAGTCTCTAAAAGTCTAAGTTCAAAGCACTTTCTGCATCTTTCTCCGCCCTCTTTGCAGTCTTCATAGCCCTTAACTGCATCATAGAACACTTTAGGATCATGATTTCCCTCGATAATACCAATCTTTCTGGCATTCTCATCAGAGTTCATACCATCAAAGCATCCTTCATCTATCTGCCTGTTGTATTCCTCTATAAGCCTCTTTTCTTCTGCAACTCTTTTGCTATATTCCCCCTCAGATGTGATATTGGGATTATAGAAAAAGACTGTCACATCAAAGAACTCTCTTAGATACTCAAGGCAATAGGACGAACACGGCGCGCAGCACGCATGTAATAATAGCCTTGGATACTCCTTCTTTTTCTGAAACTCAGATATTTGATTTTCTAATTCCTTTGCATAATTTCTTTTGTTCATCTAATTCCCAATTTATCGACTATCTCATTAACTACTTCTTGGACAGTCTTATTATCTGTATCTACCACAATATCTGCGGCATCTTCATAGGCTTCCATTCGGGACGCCATCAGCTCTTTTATCTTAGAAAGAGGATCCTCGCACCTAAGAAGCGGTCTCTTGTCATCGCCTTTTACTCTCTCGTAGATGGTCTCAGGACTAGCTTTCAGGAACACGATCTTGCCGGCTTTTCTAAGAAGCCTTCTATTTTCCTCTCTAACAGGCATTCCACCTCCAAGTGATATAACGAATTCTCTCCAATGATCTCCTGTTATAGCTTCAAGAAGGTCTGTTTCCATGTCTCTAAAAGCCTTCTCACCCTCTTTTTCAAAAATCTCATTTATAGTGCTGCCTTCCGTCTCCTCAATGATCTCATCTGTATCGACAAGCTCCATACTAAGCTCATCAGCCAAAAGAGCTGAGACAGCGCTTTTTCCACTTCCCATAAAGCCTTCAAGTATGATATTGCTGGCTCCTACTACATCCAGCATAAGTGATCTATAGACAACGTCGGCCTGCTCCTTTGTGACCTTTATCCCGTCATCAGCATGCCAGAGCTCATAAGCATCGATTCCCTGATAAAGAAGCATCTTAAGACCCGAAAAGGTCCTAGCACCAGCTTCCTTTGCAAGCTTCATGAACTTGGTCTCCAGAGGTCTGTACACCTCATCAAGTGCACAGCTAATATGCTCGTAGAACTCTTTATCCTCAATAACTGCACTGTTCACATCCGGGAAAAGACCTACAGATGTGCACTGAAGGGCAATGAACTTATCATGTGCCATCAGCACTCTCTTGTAATCTTCAAGCTTCATTGGTATAACAACGTCTGTACCAAGAGCTGTGTTTACTTCGTCTGCTACACATTCAGCCTTTTCAAAGGTTCTATTAAGTATGTAGACCTTTTTAGCGCCTTTATCTGCACACAAAAAAGCTGTTGGTCTGGCAACTCCACCAGCTCCCAGGATTACCACCACTTCTCCTTCAAGATCAATGCCTTCATCCTGCATAGCGTGATATAAACCTGTTACATCAGTGTTGTAGCCCTTGAATCCGCCATTTGCGGTCCTTACAAGGGTATTAACAGCGCCTATACTCTTAGCCAGGGGATCTATATCGTCAAGATAAGGAATTACCTCACTCTTATAAGGAACTGTCACATTAAGTCCCTTTATATCAAGTGCAAGAGCACCCTTGACCGCCGCCTTAACATCATTCTCATTAACTTCAAATGGCACATATACCATGTTGATGCCAAACATGTCAGACAACGAATTATGAATAAGTGGAGATAATGTATGCTTAACCGGATTACCTATAAGTCCGCAGATCCTAGTATGTCCATCAGTGTAGTTCATGTTTTCCCCCTTTATGGCTCTTTTAGTGTAAATTTTACAAGGAAAAATCTTTTTAATCAATAAAGAATGTCATAAAAAAACCTCGACCAGTATCCGCTTTGGTCAAGGTTTCTTAATACTTTTTTCATTTGGATCAAAGTTTAATTACAACTCCGTCCTCTGTTCCGGCAATCACATTGCTGTCCTTACCTGTAAGGTCTTTACTTCCTACAAAATACTGATACTCATGAAGTATCTGATCCTTCTGCATTCCTGATATCGCACTCTTCATATTATCAGAAGCAAGTCCATTTCCACTAAAAAGATCTATCGAAGTATTATCGTAAGTTCCAAGAGATATAGCCACATTCTCGATCGAAGCATTGTTTTCTCTTTTTGGAACTTCAACAGTAAGGTCTAACTTATTATCTTGTTTAGGTTGTTCATCTTTAAGGTCGCTACTTATCTGTCCCTGAAGATTCTTTGGGTCAGAAAGCACTTTATCGCCGGCGGCTGGTATATTATATGCATCATAGCCTTGCATGAAACCAATTCTATTTACTGCCATAACATCCGCCCCCTTTCTATAAAAAAAATAATTTCCCCTAGATGATTAAAATATCGGATTTTTACTCAATAACTTAATACCATTATATTAAAAAAAGTCTCAAAGCCTCAGTATTTCTGAGAATTTTAAGACTTTTTTAGAGTTTTTTTATTCTTTTATTCCTGCGGCTCTAAGGAGCTGTTTAGTATACTCCTGTTTAGGATTTTTATAAACCTCTTTAGTTTTTCCATACTCCACAACTCTGCCATTTTTCATGATCATAACATGGTCACTTATCTGATAAACCACTCTAAGATCATGAGAGATGAAAATGATAGAGATTCCAAGATTCTTATGGATTCTTGATAATAGTTCCATTATCTGGGACGCTATCGTAACATCAAGCGCTGAAACCGGCTCATCTGCTATGAGAAGCTTTGGATTTCTCATAAGAGCAATTCCTATGCACACCCTCTGCCTCTGACCACCTGAAAGCTGTGATGGATACCTATCAAGCATCTCAATAGGAAGCTCGATCTGGGCCATGATTTCCTCAACTCTCTTCTTTCGCTCTTCGGGAGTCCATTTTTTCTTTTTATCAACCCTAAGAGGTTCCTCTAAAAGCCAGCCAATCTTCTTGGAAGGGTTAAGCGAATTGTAAGGATCCTGGAATACCATCTGCGGTCCCTCGTACTTTTGCCACATGGCACCCTCATAATCCTTGTTGATGCCCACGATTGCTCTTGCAAGAGTAGATTTACCACATCCCGATTCGCCAGCTATTGCCAGCACTTCACCTTCATCCATGTCAAAAGACACATCAAACAATGCCTGAACCTTCTTTTTGCCGGAAAAGAGCTTTCTCTTTCTATTCTTATAAAAAACATCTAAATGTGATACTTTAAGTACCTTTGTTTCTTCCATCTAAAATGCCTCACTCGCCAATATCGATCTTTGGTATAGCTGCAATCAGTCTCTGAGTATATGGATGCTTTGGAGCTTTGAATATATCTGCAGTCTTGCCAGACTCAACAATGCTGCCCTTCTGCATAACGATAACCCTCTCGCAGAGCTGATTTACAAGGCTAAGGTCATGGGAAATGAAAATAATGGATGTACCCATTTCCTTATTTAACTTTTTGAGTAGTTCTACTATCTGTGCCTGAACAGTCACATCAAGAGCCGTAGTAGGCTCATCTGCAATAAGTATCTGTGGACCTCCGATCATGGCTGCTGCTATCATAACTCTCTGTCTCATACCACCAGAAAGCTCATGAGGATACATGTAATACACTTCCTCTGCATTTGTCAGTCCCACGTCCTTTAGCATGTCGATAGCTTTTTGTTTTCTTGTCTTTTTATCTATCTCAGGATGATGGATATAAAGAGATTCCTCAACCTGCCAGCCAATCTTTTTTACCGGATTAAGACTTGTCATAGGTTCCTGGAAAATTATGGATATCTCGTCTCCCTGATAGGTACGAAGCTTACTTCTATCAATTGTCAGAAGGTCATCA
This sequence comes from Butyrivibrio hungatei, assembly GCF_001858005.1. Classification (NCBI taxonomy): domain Bacteria; kingdom Bacillati; phylum Bacillota; class Clostridia; order Lachnospirales; family Lachnospiraceae; genus Butyrivibrio; species Butyrivibrio hungatei. The sequence goes on from NZ_CP017831.1 coordinate 1,969,856, forward strand.
CCATTAAACATGATCCTTCCTGTCTTTTTCATAGATCCTCTGTTTAAAAGTCCTGCAATAGCAAGGGCACTCATACTCTTACCAGAGCCTGATTCTCCAACGATACCAACTATCTCACCCTTCCCAAGCATAAGATCAAAATCATCCACAGCTATAGTAGGAGTGTCGCCATCGTGAAATTCTATATGAAGATCAGTTACATCAAGTATTATTTCCATCTTCTAATTCCTTCACCTAAAAAAGAAAANCCTAAAACGATCAAGACGATCACAATACCAGGACACAGACAATAGCTTGGTACTGTAAACATATACTGCTGAGCATCTGAAAGCATCTTGCCAAGGCTGGCATATGGCGGCTGTGAACCTACTCCAAGATAGCTAAGACCTGCCTCTGCCAAAACCGCATTATTAAAACCGATAAGGATTGATGAAGCAAGAACTCCCTTGATATTAGGAAGGATATGTACAAATATCATCCTAAACTGTGATACTCCCTGAAGTCTTGCGCTCTCAACATAGTCCATTCCCTTGCATCTAAGGACTTCGCCTCTAACGATTCTTGCATAACTTGGAATAAATGCTATTCCAAGAGACATAAGAAGCTGAGCCCAACCTGTTCCAAACACACTGACTATAACAAGTGCCAGCAGGATACTTGGAAAAGCAAACATCGCATCAATGATCCTCATGACTACTTCATCAAGTATTCCGCCAAAATAACCTGTAAGTGCACCTATAATGGTTCCAAGTACAACACCGATCGTAACTGTACCAAGAGCAATCAAAAGCGTAATCCTGCTTCCGTACATAACTCTGCTGAACACATCTCTTCCCATATTGTCCGTACCCATGATGTGCTTCACAGAAATTCCCTGAAGCTTCTCACTGGCATTCATCTTGGTAGGTTCATATGGCATCCAAAAGAGTCCTACTATAACCATAAGGACTATAAGTCCAGTTATAATAAGTCCCGCTATCATATATGGATTTTTCTTAAGTTTTTTCAAAAAAGCCTTCATTAGTCTGTTATCTCAATTCTTGGATCAATGATCCTGTAAATTATATCCACTAAAAGATTTATTATTATTACAATAGCAGCTACGCCCATGATAATGGCCTCTACTACCGGATAATCTCTATTACTGATACTGGAAAGAAGTATTCTGCTGATCCCAGGAATGCTAAATACCTGTTCAATAACGATACTTCCTGCAACCATGTCTGCAAGCAACATTCCAAGGAATGTGATTACCGGGATCATGGCATTTTTAAGTACATGTCTATATAGAACACCGTTGGTGTTATTTCCTCTGCTAAACGCAGTCCTTGTATAATCCTTGGCTGCTTCATCAATCAAACTTCCCCTCAGCATCTTAACTGTCATTGCTATCTTTGGAAGCGCAATGGCAACAGAAGGGAAAATAAGATATCTCAAAAATCCCCCAAAATCCTCTGTATAGGACACAAAACCTCCCGGGGTAAAGAGCTTAAATATCATTCCAAAAATAAAAGTGATTATGATTCCTGAAAAGAAAGGAGGAATCGCCATTATGATCTGGTTGATCATAGTAATAGCCTTGTCAATAAAGCCATTCTCATATTTAGCTGTAAAGATTCCAAGTGGAATAGATACAAGTATAGTAAGAACAAATGACATAATAGCCATTGTAAGTGTGATAGGCACCTTGTTAAGGACCATGCCTGCGACAGGAACATTGTAATTGTAGGATGTTCCCATATCTCCATGAATGAAAGATGTAAACCAGTTAAAATACCTGACAATAAGAGGATCATCAAGTCCCATTTCATGTCTAACCTGAGCGATAAGCTCTGGAGAAGCTTCTGTTCCAAGCTTTCTAAGAGCAGGATCACCCGGTATTACATTAAAAGCGAGGAATACACAAAATGAAACCACCACCAAAGTAATGATCATAGAAAAAAACTTTTTGATGATATATTTCATATGCATATTCCTCGCAAATCTTTAAATTACTGAGCAGGTCTTATCTTTGCAATATCCTGAACATAAAGAGGATAGAAAACATAACCTGTAAATTTCTTGTTAAGTGCTACAAAAGCTGGAAGATCCTGAATATATACGTTAGCAGCATCTTCTGAAAGGATCTTAAGGCACTCTTTATAATATTTAGTCTTCTCTGCGTCATCATTAGAAGCTACTGCCTTGGCATATGCCTCGTCATAGGCAGCTGAGCTATAGTTAAATGTGTTCTTGCTTGAAGTAGATACATATCTTGCAAGAAGGGCTGATGCAGAAAGTGTTGAAGCATCAAAACCAACTACTGTTGACTGATACTTCTTTTGCTTATAAACTTCATCAAGCCATGTGTTCCACTCTACTTCCTGAATATTAGCTGTAACGCCGATATTCTTGAGTTCTTCAGAGATAACCTGTGCTGTATCAATATGCTGAGCATAGTTTGATGGAACTGTGATAGTAAACTCAAATCCATCAGGGTAACCAGCTTCAGCAAGAAGAGCCTTAGCCTTTTCTGTATCCTGATTGTAAGTGTCGTTAAGACTTGCATCATAATACTTAGTAAATGCAGGGAACATAGCACTACCAATCTCTGTTCCTGCACCATCTGATACAAAGTTCATGATCTCCTGTGGATCAATAGCGTAGCAAAGAGCCTGTCTAACTCTTACATCATCAAATGGCTTCTCGGCATTGTTGAGGTAAAGAGCCTGTACAAGGTTCATTGTTCCTTCGTAAATCTCAAACTTATCAGAAAGCTGAGCTGCCTGAGTACTTGTAATTCTAGCGATCATATCAATAGAGCCGCCCTCAAGATCCATAACGATTGCATCGCTATTAGCCTCTACCTTGAACACTACATCCTTGATATATGCCTTCTCGCCCCAGTAATCATCAAATCTGGTTACCACAAAATTCTCCTGTGGAGAACGTGACACAAACTTGTATGGGCCTGTACCAATAGGATTTGTATTTAAATCCTTGTTAGCCTCTGGAACAATTGCAACTGTAAGAAGTGGAAGGAAATCTGAATTAGCTTCCTTAAGCACTATCTCTACGTGACTGTCATCAATAATATTCACACTGTCAATACTGGAAAATGAAGAAATGAGTGGCTCACTGCCATCTGCTCCTCTATTACGATCAATAGAATACTTAATATCCTCTACCGTAACTAAACTTCCATCGTGAAATTTGATTCCATCACGAAGTGTGAATGTGTATACCGTACTATCATCCGAAATCGTGTAATCACTGGCTACAGCAGGGATAAGATTACCGCTCGCATCAGGCTTGACCAAGCCTTCATAGACATTAAACAATACCTCCTGAATACCTGCCCCTGTTGCTGTGTGGGGGTCAAGCTCGCTGATGTCCTGAGGTACTCCAACGATAAGCTTTGAAAGATCATCTGACGTATTGGTAACATCTGTATCGGCTGTGCTAGTCACTGTTTCAGTGCTTGCCCCTGTGCCCTGGTTACCTTCCGTAGATTCTCCTGCCTTGTCACTTGAGCATCCGCCCAATGCAACAGTCAGTGTTGTTAACACGACTAGTAATAATGAGGATACACTCCTTTTCATAAAACTCCTCTTAATCATGTTAAAATCTTCCTCCTATATTAAATTGTCTAGCTCTTGTTGAGCTCAAAGAAATATTATAGCCTTGACAACTTATTGTCAAGGCTATTAGCTTACTCTTTCTTAAGAAGCGGAATGTTATTATCAGCTGAATTAGATATGGTTCCATCAGCCTCTTTCTTGAGAACTGATTTAAGTTCATCCATAAATGTATTCACATCCTTAAACTCTCTGTAAACTGATGCAAATCTTACATATGCTACAGGATCAAGATCCTGCATCTTATCCATTACTATCTCACCGATAGCTCTGCTTGGAATCTCTTTCTGTTCCAGGTTGAAGACTTCTGTTTCAACCGCATCCACCATCTTGGTGATCTGCTCTGCACTTACAGGTCTCTTGTGACAAGCTCTGAACACACCTGCCTCAATCTTGGCCCTGTCATATGGCTCCCTGATATCACCCTTTTTAATAACAATAAGAGGAATAGTCTCTACCTTTTCATATGTGGTAAATCTTTTTCCACAGGAATCACAAACTCTTCTTCTCCTGATAGACGTATTTTCGTCAGCAGGTCTTGAATCAATTACTCTTGTATCATCCTTACCGCAAAATGGGCATTTCATAGCATTTCCTCCATTTTTATAAAAGTAATATCTCCACTATATCTTGGCTACCATATTAAGCATCACACAATTTATTGTAGCATTATTTTTACAATAATTCCACACTAAATAACGTTTTTGGCAGTAAAAAAGCCCTACTCCAATGCTGGAGTAGGGCTAAATGCCGATAAATCAATCACTTTCTCTGTAAGAAATCCGGAATCTTAAGAGATTTTGGTTCAACTGTGCTCTTGATCTCAGTTGGTCTATTGATTGTCATATTAGGTCTAGGAGTAGTTGCAACACCTTCAGTTGCAAATCCAATTGTTGAAACACCAGGCTGTGCCTGCGCGATTGGTGTAATTGGAGTAACTGGTGTAACAGGAACTGTAGTTGCATGAACTGGAGTTGCAGGAGTAACTGGGGTAGCTGTAGGCTGTGAAACAGGTGTAGCAACCTTATTTATCCTACTATTCTGTGTACCAGTTGCTGCCTTGTCATCAATTCCTGTAGCAATTACTGTAACTGTGCAAGAATCTGTCTTGCTCTCATCATACATAGCACCAAAGATAACGTTAACATCATCTCCAGCGAGGTTACGAACATAATCGGAAGCCTCCTGTGCATCTGTAAGTGTGATGTCACCAGAAATGTTAATAATAACATCTGTTGCACCATTAACCTTTGTCTCAAGAAGTGGACTCTCTACTGCCATCTTAACAGCATCAGAAGCCTTGTCATCACCCTTACCAGTACCGATACCGATATGAGCAATACCCTTATCCTTCATGACTGTCTGTACGTCAGCAAAATCAAGATTGATAACTGCTGGTACATTGATAAGGTCTGTAACACCCTGTACAGCCTGCTGAAGCACTTCATCAGCTTTCTTGAGTGCGTCAGGCATTGTAGTTCTTCTGTCAACTATCTGAAGAAGCTTATCGTTAGGAATAACGATAAGTGTATCAACATTTGTTCTAATATTAGAAATACCAAGCATAGCGTTCTGCATACGAACACGGGCTTCGAAACTGAAAGGCTTTGTAACAACGCCAACAGTAAGGATACCCATCTCCTTAGCAAGCTTAGCTACGACAGGTGCTGCACCAGTACCAGTACCGCCACCCATACCACAAGTAACGAATACCATATCTGCACCCTTAAGAGCTGCAGAAATCTCCTCTGAACTCTCCTCAGCAGCCTTCTGTCCAATTTCAGGCTTTGCACCAGCTCCAAGGCCCTTTGTAAGCTTCTCACCAATCTGTAAAAGCTTAGGGGCTTTGCAAAGCTGAAGCGCCTGTTTATCAGTATTAATACCGATGAACTCGACACCAGTAATATTCTCGTCTACCATTCTATTTACAGCATTATTACCTGCACCGCCAACCCCGACGACGATAATTCTGCAGGCGTTTTCTGCTTCATTTGACTTAATCTCCAGCAAAACAACTCCTCCTTCATAATCCTAAAGACTCCTATATGCTATGATACGATTTTTTTTGTTAATTATCAACCTGTTTTTTTTGAATAAATTTGTACCATTTAGTATACAATTTACTGCTTTTTCTCTTCGAAAGTAACATTTTTAGTGTCTTCATTAAAGTCTTTCATCTCCAAAATTCCACTCTTTCCTTCTAGGTTTGGCAAAATGTATTGGAGCTGGATTATTTTTTCATCAATGTAATCTTTTGTTCCTATGCTTACTTCAATACCATCGAAATACAGATAAACATTATACTCACTATCGAAGAAAATTTTGTTTGCGTGAAGATTGTATTTCGATAACAATTGAGTGATATCAAGTATTTCTTCAAAAACCTCCTGTTTTTCCACAGGAAGCTTTTCATGGATGATCACATAGTTAAAGCTAAGGCCCAACACTTCAGGAACATTACTTGAAGCCTCAAGTGAACTTTCTACCACTATTCCATCTCTGTCAAAGTACATATATCTTCCCAAATATGAGATATATCCGGCAACAGCCTTTTCATAAACATTTATCCTGACAGTCTCTGGAGATACGATCTCAACACTCATCTTCTCAATAAAAGGAACACCTTCAATAGATTTATTCCTGTACTTCAAAGAAAGATAGATAGAGTTATCGCACATCTTATCTGTCATGACCATATCTATGATCTCTTCATTCGTGTAATGAGTATTACCAGAAACATAGATATTTTTGATGGTATAGTTGTCCCTGATATAGATCACTCCAAGAACACCCGCGATAAGCACCGTGATCACAATGGCCATAATAATATAAAGACTCCTGCTGTATCGTAAGGAGTCCTTTATTATGTCGAAGATGCTTCTTCTATTTCTTTTTGTTTTAACTTTTTTGATCTTTCGTCTTTTTGCCATCAAAAACCAATCATCCTATATTTTTAGCTACATTAAGAGCCATTCCAATCTCTGCAAGCTGCATGATAACAGCTGAACCTCCGTAACTGATAAACGGAAGTGTGATACCTGTGTTAGGGATAGTATTAGTTACAACCGCAATGTTAAGAACAACCTGAATTGCAATATGTCCCATAACTCCAATGACCAAAAGAGCCCCAAACATATCAGGAGCATTATTGGCAATGATCATAAGTCTCCAGATAAGGAGCATGAACATAAGCATAACAGCTATAGCGCCAAAAAGTCCAAGCTCTTCACAGATAATAGAAAAGATCATATCATTCTGAGCCTCAGGGATGAATCCCATCTTCTGCATACTCTCGCCAAGACCTTTACCGAATATTCCGCCTGAACCAATGGCATAAAGAGCCTGTATAGTCTGGAAACCTTTTTCACTGGCGTAGGCTGCAGGATCAAGCCAAACCAGGATACGTTTAAAACGATAGTTCATACCACTTGAATTAGCTGAGTGAGCAACTATCAAAACGATCACAGTTGCCAGCGCAAGAACTGACAAAGCAGCGATCACATACTTTTTGTACCCGGGTGTTGAGATAAAAAGCATGACAACAGCGATTCCCATAATGATGATAGCTGAACTGAGGTTTTTGGTAATACCATATACCATCAGTGCCAAAAGAGCCGGAAATCCAAGAGTCGTTAAATACCCCTTTGGATCAAGGAGCTTACGCTTAAGTGTAACAATAATCGTTGCGGTAAATACAATAACCGCAAACTTTGCGACCTCTGCCGGCTGGATGGATATTCCCATGATGAAGATCCATCTTTTAGCGTGGTTGATCTCTCTTCCAAAAGGAATGAGAAGAAGCAACAGGACCGCTGCACCAATATAGATAGGAAATGCTAATTTTTTCAGTAGTCCATATGGAAAATAGGACATAACGATCATGAGTGCAAGGCCAATAAGTGTCGGCACAAGCTGATGTTTGAAATAATAGGCAGAATCCCCATAATCAAGATTAGCTTCGTATGAACTTGTAGAATAAAGCATTACAAGACCAAAGGCCAGTAAGAATAAAATAATAAAGATAAGGCTATAGTCAACGTATGATTCAACCTTTGGTTTTTTCAAAAATCTGGTCTTTTCCACTTTTACCCCTCAGACAATAAGTTAATCAGATAATTTATTTACATACTCCTTAAATCTCTTGCCTCTGGTCTCATAGTTAGGGAACATATCCCAGCTAGCGCAGGCTGGAGAAAGAAGTACTGCATCCCCTGGTTCTGCTGACCTGGTGCAGAATTCAAGAGCTTCTTCATAGGTATCTTTAAATACATACTTAGTAAAACCATGCTTTTTAGCACACTCTGCTATCTTTTCTCTGGTCTGGCCAATGAGAACAAGAAGCTTAACTGTATCTCCAAAGCACTCGATCCACTCATCGTACTCACTACCCTTGTCATAGCCACCGCCAATAAGTATAGTTGGCTTACTCATAGCTCTGATACCCTGGATAGCAGCATCTGGATTGGTGCCCTTAGAATCATTATAATAATCAACGCCCTTCTTGGTAGCCACATACTCAATCCTATGTTCAACTGCCTTAAAGGTTCTGATAACTTCAAGTATTGTAGCAAGAGGAACTCCCATAGCAAGTGAAATTGCTATAGCAGCCATTACATTCTGAACATTACACTCTCCTACAAGGTTCATATCATGAATATTCATGACTTTCATAGAACTTCCAGCTGTACTTAAGAAGATTTCTTCTCCATCAAGATAGAAACCATCCTGTAATTTTTCCTTAGTTGAGAAGAATACTACTTTTGCCGGGCAACGACTTCCAAAATCTCTTGTATATTCGTTGTCATAATTAAGAACGCAGGTATCATCCTTAGTCTGTCTGTTTGTGACATTCTCTTTCATGGCTGCATAGCATTCCATAGTGTGATGTCTGTTAAGATGATCTGGTGTGATATTAAGGATTGCTGATACATTGGCATGGAAGTTATCCACAGCTTCTAACTGAAATGAACTGATCTCACCAGTTGTAACTGAATCCTCTTTCATCAAAAGTGCGCTCTCAGCGTATGAAACACCAATATTACCAACAACATAAGTATCTGCAAAATGAGCTTTCATGATCTCGCCCACAAGAGTTGTTGTTGTTGTCTTTCCGTTTGTTCCAGTGATAGCAATAACCTTGCCCTTAGCAAAGTTGTATGCAAGCTCGATCTCGCTCCAGATAGGTATATTCTTTTCCTTGATCCTCATAACGGTGGGTGCATCAAGAGGTACCGCAGGGCTAGGAACTGTGAGAGCTATTGTATCAAGAACTTCATCTGATATCTCACCAATGATGATCTTAGTTTTGGCTCTATCCTCTTCGTGGAGCTTAGCTCTTATATCGTCTTCTGTAACCTTTGTGTTTTCTTCAAGCATCACAGGAACAGCTCCAACCTGATTTAAAAGTCTTACTGAACCAACTCCTGACAAACCTGATCCAATTACAAGTACATTTTTTCCAATGATATCTGCTGCTTTCATTTACTTCTTCCTTATTGTATCGTTCGTTATTTTATAGTCCCATATATGCTATAAGGCACAGCAACAATGTTACTGTGGTGAATACATTAACAACCTTAGTCTCAGACCAGCCACCTTTTTCAAAATGATGGTGAATAGGCGCCATTCTAAAAATTCTTTTACCATGTGTGATCTTAAAGAATGAAACCTGAAGAATAACTGAGATAACTTCAAACGCATAAATAAATCCAACGATCACGATAAAAATAGGCATATGCATAACATACGCTATTCCTGTAACAAATCCTCCTATTGCAAGAGAACCTGTATCGCCCATCATAACCTTACCAGGATATACGTTATATACAAGGTAGCCTAAAAGAGCTCCCATCATAGCAGAGGACATAACCTCTGCTCCTGTTGCTCCGTAGAACATACCGGCTATTGCGAAAAATCCAGCCACTACAGCAGTTACAGATGCACAAAGGCCATCTACACCATCTGTAAAGTTTGTTCCATTAACTGTTCCAAGTGTAATAAAGAAAAGGATTGGAATATTCCAAATGCCAAAATCTACCATTCTATCTGTAAAAGGAATCTTCATAGCAAGGGAAAGGTCTGTGAACTGTTCAACGTAAAGTGCAAAGATAACAGTTACAAGAAACTGACCAGCCATTTTCTGCCATGCACGAAGACCAAGATTATGCTTCTTGACTACTTTAATATAGTCATCAATGAATCCGATAAAGCCAGAACCAAAGGTTAATATCAGAACAGGAATGACCTCTTTATGAAATGCTCCATAGAACAGTCCTACAACCAGAAATGGAATAAGGAAAATAATACCGCCCATAGTTGGTGTTCCTGTCTTTTTCTGGTGGGATTCAAGGCCTTCCTCACGCTCTGTCTGTCCAGCCTTGAGCTTTCTAAGCATTTTTATGATACTTGGTCCAATTAGTACAGATGCTGTAAAAGATCCAAGTACAGGTATAAGTGTTCTAAGTAAATAACCGTTCATTTCTATAACCTCAAATAATTAATTACTGCTTGCTGATGACGCAGCGTTTGGTGCTTCATTAAAATCTGGAAGATCATCTCCTCCAAGAACAGCTCCGCTATCGGGATCCACCATGTTTCCGCTATTAGGATCAACAAGATAACCTGTTGAAGGATCCTTTGAGAATGACTCCCATATTGAAGATCTGTCCTTTTCTTCTACTTCTTCAGAAGAGCTCTCGGTAGCTGCCTCAGTTTCCTCTTCAGTATTCTCTGCTGTCTCTTCCTCAACATTTTCTGAAACATATGTTGTAACAAGCTGTTCACGAAGTTCTGCAAGTTCTGCCTGCTCTTTCTCTGAAAGTTCCTCTGTCATAGGGAAGTTGAGATAAGGAAGCGCCTCTGTAAGGATTGCTCTAACAATCCTTGTAGCATACTTGGCATCAGCCTGATATGTAACATTGGGTCTGTCAACTACTACATAGATTGCGATCTGTGGATCATCAGCAGGCGCATACCCCATAAATGATACTACATACTGATGATTTCCACGAGGAAGTGTCTGTGCAGTTCCTGTCTTACCGCCAATCATATAACCGGCAGGTCTGGCAGTCTTACCAGTACCCTCTTCACCTGCAACTACTTTGTTGCAATACTGAACAATCTTGTCTGATGTACTCTGTGATATAGTCTGCCTTAATATTCTAGGTTCAATATTCTTAATAGTAGCGCCGCTACTTGAAACAATCTTTTTCACGATATGAGGTTCATAATAATAGCCACCATTTATCAATGAACAAAATCCAGTGATCATCTCGATCATATCTACGTTGAAGCCCTGTCCAAAAGAGTTAGTGGCAAGGTCAGTAGGCGTCATGTTGGCTGCGCTGTATGTAAGGCCTTCTGTTCTGGCCTCACCTGCAAGGTCAATGTTGGTCTTAAGGCCAAAGCCAAAGTCTTTCTGGAACTTTGTAAATGTATTAACACCTGTAGCCTGTGCAACATACATCATAGCTACGTTACAGGATATCTCAATACCTCTTTCTACTGAAACCGCGCCATCACCATAAGTGTTATGGCATTTGATCTCCCATCCACCAACTTCCAAAAATCCTTTACAGTTATACACCTCATCGCCAGTAATCGATCCACTTTCAAGGGCAGTTGCAACTGTAAATGGCTTAGCGACAGATCCAGGCTCATAAGTATCTGAAATACAGTAGTTCTTCCACAATGCATTGTAGTTCTGATAAAGTACTTCATCAGAGAAGCCATCTATCATCTCCTGAGTAATATAAACACCCGAATCAAAGACAGATTCGCCCTTAACCTTATTTCCTTTCTCATCAACAACAGGCATGCCGATAAGTGCTGATGTATCCCTTGGATTGTTTAGATCAAAAAATGGATAACTGGCCATAGCAAGGATCTCGCCAGTGTTGACATCCATCATGATACAGCCTACGTTATTGGCACCATTACCCTGTCTCGCATTATTGGCGTAGGTATCATTAAATTCCTGAAGATGTCTCTCTACTATATTCTGAAGATTACCATCGATAGTAGTTACGATGCTGTCTCCATCAGTAGCAGGAATTGTTGTTCTCTCAAGGTTAGAGTCATCATCGAGATAACCATATTCTCTACCAGGTGTTCCGCTAAGCACACTATTATAGTACTCTTCCAGACCGTACATACCATTATTATCACTTGATGTAAATCCGATGATATCGCAGGCAAGAGTATTGTTTGGATACTTTCTGATATAACCAGCTTCAAACCAGACACCCTGGATGTTCTCATCATAAGTGTCAGATCCGATCGTTATAAGTCCTTGAAACTCGCTTATCTGATCATAAGTAAGTTTCTTGGCAAGAATATAATACTGTGAACCAGGGTGATCCTGAAGATATGATCTGATCTCACCAGCATCCAGATCAAAACACTTTACCAGCGCCTTGATGGTCGGTTCAACATATTTATCGCTTCTAAGAAGGAGCTTGGCATCAAGAATAACGTTGTAAACCTTCTCACTATACGCAAGCACAGTATTGTTGGCATCTAATATCTCTCCTCTTCTAAAAGGGAGCGTAGTAGAGTCATATTGCTGCTGTGACAGTACCTGCTTTTGGTATTCTTCACCATTATTCTTGGTAATAAGGATAAGCCTAACCCCTAACCCAACGAAAGCCAGTAGTACTAATACAAAAAGTACCACCAGCTTTTTCTTCATTCCTATAGTAAATTTCTGCGCGTTTCTAACTTTCCTTTGTTTCATTACAACATAAAATCCTTCCAATCACACCTATCAATTATATCCACTTTTCATAGGTTGTGGCAACTTTTTTAATTAACTGTTTCCTGTGGGATTGGAGCAAGCTGACGAACGTAGTCATTTCCGCCTCCATCGGAGTATGTTACGATCTGTCCTTCAGTAGCATAAGTCATTCCATACTCTGAAATAGCTATTCTCTTTACTTCCTCAAGATCAATGCTGCCGTTCGCTCTATTATATGCCTCATCATTATCCTGCTTAAGAGTGTTGAGCTGACTCTCAAGTTTAGCGATGTTTTTTACAGAATTCTGTACCTGTGACTGCAAGGAAATATACCATGCAAGTGTTCCAACCATCATCATCATTGCCAGTGATAAGAACACGAGGTACCCAAAGCTCATGTGATGTCTTTTTCTATTTGGCTGAGGCTCATGAACATGGACATGCTCTCTTCTTCTATCAGGCTCATTTACTTTTCTAACTGCGTTTCCGCGAATATACTCGTTAGCCATGTCGGCCTCCTTTCTCTTTTTCGTATTTTGTATCAGGCTTTTTCAAATACTCTCAGTTTAGCGCTCTGAGATCTCTTATTTTCTGCAAGTTCTTTTTCTGAAGGTAAAATAGGTTTTCTTGTTATTACCTTTCCCTTAGATACCTTGCCGCAAACACATACCGGAAAATCTGGCGGGCAGGTACAAGGATTTTCATTTTTCCTGAAATTGTTCTTGGTAATTCTATCTTCCAGAGAATGGAATGTTATTACACAAAGCCTTCCGCCCGGATTTAAAAAATCTATGAATCCGTCCAGGGAGTTCTGAAGCACATCCAGTTCTCTGTTAAGTGCGATTCTGATTGCCTGATAAGTTCTCTTGGAAGGATGTCCTCCCTTTTCTCTCATCTTGGCAGGTATGGCAGCCTTAATGATGTCGTTTAGCTGTCCTGTTGTCTCAATTGGAGCCTTAGCTCTCTCTATACAGATATGTTTGGCAATATTCTTGGCGAATTTATCTTCGCCGTAATCTCTTATAATATGAAAGATCTCTGTTTCAGAATAATCATTGACTATATCTCTTGCTGTAAGAGCCTGCCTCTGATCCATTCTCATATCCAGGGGAACATCTTCTTTATAAGTAAAGCCCCTCTCAGCGTTATCAAGCTGATAAGATGAAACTCCAAGGTCGAGCAATATTCCATCTACACCCTTAACTCCAAGTTCCTTAAGCCTTGTAACTGCATTTTCATAATTATCTCTGATGATCGTGACCTTATCCCCAAAAGGTTCAAGTCTCTTAGTAGCTGCTGCTATTGCATCCTCATCCTGATCTGTTCCATACAGGTGTCCGTTCTCACTAAGTCTCTCAGCAATGTGTGATGAATGTCCTGCACCTCCAAGGGTTCCGTCAAGATATATTCCATCAGGCTTGATATTCAGATTGTCCAGACACTCCTCAAGGAGTACCGAATAATGTTTAAATTCCATTTATCTTCCTTATATACTCAATCCGTACTCACTCATTTTCGCAGCGATACTATTGATGTCATCAAAGGTACTTGCCTTCTCCCACTCAGCCTTACTCCAAATTTCAGCTCTGTTACCAACACCTGCGATAACGGCTTCCTTTTCTATCTTGGCATGTTGTAAGAGGTTGGCTGGTAAAAGAATTCTTCCCTGCTTGTCAGTCTCTGCATCAATTGCACCTGCGATAAAGAATCTTCCAAGCATTCTGGCTTCTGGCTTATCCATAGGTAGTGACTGGAGTTTAGCTTCGAACTGTTCCCAGCCCTCTTCAGCAAACACAAAAAGGCATCCGTCAAAGCCCTTGGTAACTACGAATTGGTCACCCAGAAGCTCGCGGAATTTAGCAGGTATTATGAGTCTTCCCTTAGCATCGATGGAATGACTATATTCGCCTTTGAATGCTGTTCCCACTTATCTACCACTTTCAACCACTTTTTGCCACTTTTTACCACCTGAGATTATTATAAACTAACTTTTTGCTTAAAACAATAGATTTTTCCTAGGTTTCTATAAAAAAAAGATAAAGTCTGTTATTTGTGTTTTGGCAAAAAAATAACCACAAATAATTGTGGTTGGAAGTAAAAAAAAGAAAAAGTGGGCCTCGGGGACGGGGTTAGTGGTTCATTTTGCAAAGCAAAATGAACCACTAACCCCGTCCCCGAGGCCCACTTTTTCTTTTTCTCAATTTTCTTTTTCTATTTTCTCAGTAGCTCCAGCCCTCATAAGCCTGAGCCTTACCACCACTTCTGCAACAACTGCAAATATCACAAGGCAGATAGCAAGCATCTGTGATACAGGTAATCCTGTGGTATGCATAATAAGCTGATCTGTTCTAAGGCTCTCTATCCATGCTCTTCCAAGTCCATAACCACCAAGATACATAAGCATTATCTCGCCATCAAACTTCTTGTGCTTTAAATATAGAAGAAGCAGGATCAAAAGTCCTAAATTCCACATACTCTCATACAGAAATGTTGGGCTCACCTGAACGTAATTTGTGGCTGTGCTCATATGTTCCTTCATAAGCTCAGTAATTTCGCCACCTCTTACCATTTCTACAGGAAGTCTCATGGCAAAAAGGCCGTTTGTGTATTCACCAAAAGCTTCTCTGTTGGTGAAATTCCCCCATCTTCCCATAGTCTGGCCCAGAAGAAGTCCATACATGCATGTGTCAGCCATTTTGAGGAAGCTGGTCTTCTTTATCTTGCAATAGATCGCAGCTGTCAAAAAACCTGCTATAACGCCGCCATAGATTGCAAGGCCGCCATTTCTTATGTTCAGAATGCTGATTGGGTCATCTTTGTAATAGTCCCAGGCAAAAAATACATAGTATAACCTGGCACCTATTATAGAAAAGACAATGACATAAGTTGCCACATCCCAATATGTATCAGGATTCTGACCAGTCTTTTTAGCTACATTTGTGATCAGTATTAGCGCAAGGAAAAAACCAAAGCCAATGATCACGCCATAAAGAGCTATGGTAAAACCAAAGATAGTAAAACTTTTAGGGACATTCTCTAAATATATATTCAGATTAGGAAAAGCAATGTCCATCTTTCCCATTATATCTGGCATAAAATCCTCCTATTAGACGTTGAATCTAAACAGGATCACATCTCCATCCTGAACAACGTACTCTTTTCCTTCCATACGTACAAGGCCTTTTTCCTTAGCTGCAGGAATTGATCCTTCACGAAGAAGATCCTCATAATTGATAACTTCAGCCTTGATGAATCCTCTTTCGAAGTCTGTATGAATCTTACCAGCTGCCTGTGGAGCCTTAGTTCCAATCTTAATTGTCCAAGCTCTTGTCTCATCTTCACCAGATGTAAGGAAGCTCATAAGTCCAAGTGTTCTGTAGCTTGCTGCAATAAGCTTATCAAGACCTGACTCGGAAAGTCCAAGGCTCTCAAGGAACTCAGCCTTCTCATCCTCATCAAGCTCAGAAATCTCAGCCTCTATCTGAGCACTGATAACAAACACTTCGCTACCTGACTTAGCTGCAAGCTCTCTTACAGCTGCAACATACTTATTAGAAGCGCCATCATCTGCAAGGTCATCATCCTTAACATTAGCTGCGTAAATAACTGGCTTCCATGTAAGAAGATCAAGGCTGTTTACAAATGCCTTATCATCTGGATCTTCGATCTCAAGTTCTCTAGCCATCTTATTATCTTCAAGGACAGCCTTAATCTTTTCGAGAATCTCAAGTTCTTTGGCTGCAGTCTTGTCCATTCTTGCAAGCTTAGCAACTTTGGCAATTCTACGCTCAAGAACCTCAAGATCAGCAAATATAAGCTCAAGATTGATAGTCTCAATATCTCTTGCTGGATCAACAGAGCCGTCAACGTGAACTACATTTGTATCATCAAAGCATCTAACTACGTGAACGATAGCATCTGTCTCACGAATATTAGCAAGGAACTGGTTTCCAAGTCCCTCACCCTTTGATGCTCCCTTTACAAGGCCAGCAATATCAACGAATTCGATAGTAGCTGGTGTAACCTTCTTGGAATGATATAAATCTCCAAGAGCCTTAAGTCTCTTATCTGGAACTGCTACAATTCCAACGTTAGGATCGATTGTTGCAAATGGATAGTTTGCAGCAAGCGCTCCAGCGTTTGTAAGTGAATTAAAAAGTGTGCTCTTACCTACATTAGGTAATCCTACGATTCCTAGTTTCATTTTCTATATATCTCCTTTTAAAAATGCTTTATTTAAGCCATTTGTTATCTCAGCTTATTGTACCGAGTGCCACGCCATGCACCATTTATGTATTATGACACATTGTGACATAAAAATAGACCTGACACAGCGAATATATATTACCATGTCAGGACGGATTTGTAAAAACGTGTAGTGACAACTTTTCATACCTTCATCCGGAAGCAGCAGCTCCCGAATTTTCCTTTCTTGAAAATAGATTAATAGTTTCGGCTCATGTCCATTCCTTGCGCTAAAAATGGGCATAATAATAGACCAGTACATATCATCTGGGCGTCCCCAGAGGTACTGGTCTATGTAAGGTTCTATTTATGATGATTCGATATCATTCTTCAGTATGTTCTGTCTCTTTTTCTTTCTTTTCTTCTTTCATGATTTCATAGCTTTTAACTGAGAAATATCCTATAAGAAGAAATCCTGCAATAGCTGCGAGGACATTTAGTCC
Source organism: Butyrivibrio hungatei (assembly GCF_001858005.1). Lineage (NCBI taxonomy): Bacteria > Bacillati > Bacillota > Clostridia > Lachnospirales > Lachnospiraceae > Butyrivibrio > Butyrivibrio hungatei. The sequence continues at coordinate 1,986,895 of NZ_CP017831.1, forward strand.
ACTTGGGAAAATGTGAGCGATACCACATAATAATATTCCCAAAATAAATAAAGTAAGTAACTTCTGCTGCTCTTTTGAAAATTTCATTTTTATATCCTCCAATGTTGGTTGTTTTCGTTTAAATGATTATTTGAATAACAGAATGAGTGCTGCACCTATGCCACCGCATACCACTGCAGCTATAACGCCTGACAGTATTGCAAATATAGCTTTCTGATAAGGTCTTTTTGCCTCTTCTCTTATCTGATCTTCTTTAGAAAGCGCCTCTCCCTTTGTAAAAGCTACAATCTCCTTATAAGTTTGGACATTATACTCCTTTTTGCACTTTTCAATTCTAGTGGCAAAATACATTGTGCAAGCAAACAGCAATACAAATGGTATGAAAAACCAAAATCCAGTTGTGAATGCCAATACTGGCGTAGAGATAAGAAGTGCTACTATAGAAATCAGCATTCCTATCGCGTAGGTATTCATCTTGTTAATGTCTGCCTGCGTTTGTTCTGTGATGATTCTTTCCATCTTTTCAACATCTCCTTTTAATAGTTGGTCTACGGAGACATTAAAGATTTCACTTAGAAGCAATACGCTCTGAATATCCGGATAGCTTTTGTCATTCTCCCAATTTGAAATTGTCTGTCTTGAAACAAATAACTTTTCAGCCAATTCATCCTGGTTAATATTTTGTGCTTTCCTTAATTCTTTGATTCTGTTCCCAAGTTCCATTCTTATGTCTCTCTTTCCACCTCAGAATACCGAGATATTGATTTCGTCGCCATCAAAAAGCTTTGACATTTACGCTTTTTAGCCATGTCAAAATCTTTTTACATGCCGTAAAATAGGCGTTTCTACGCACTTTTATAATCTTACCATATTACGAATGTTAAAAGAATAGGCATAATAATAGACCAGTACTGTTTGGGCGTCCCCAGGGTACTGGTCCATGTAAGATTATATTCAAATCAACAAACTCGAATTTGTTCGATTAACTTCCGATTCAACTGTGCATACAATTTAAAAGCGGCAAGTCTATGTAACTTACCGCCCATAATCATCAACTTATCTTCTTTGCAACAATGAGATATCTGTGGATTGTACCTTCTACAAATCCATTCTTATCAATCTCTTCCTGCATTTCAAGAAGCTTGTCAAAGCATTTATCTACAGAAAATCCTGGGAACTCCCATTCTATGATGTGAGCAAACCAGACAAAAGCACCAACATCATAAAAGCGAATTGGTCTGAATGCTTCCTCTGCTCTGACAACCTGTAGTCCTGCAACCTCGAACTTTTTCTTCTGAATAGATAGTTCAAGCTCTGGGAATGGCTTTGGCACATCAGGCAGGACCATCTTTACAAGGTCTCTGTCATTCTCACCGCCCACCTGCTCAGTAATGAACAATCCGTTTGGTCTCAGCAGTCTGGCTGTTTCTACAGGATCAAAGTCGCCATGTCTATTTATAATCATGTCAAAAGAGCTATCTGCAAAAGGAACCTTTGAAGCATCATCACAAGACTTGAAATCAATTCCAAGCGGCAGCAATTCTTTCTTGCATAGCTCAACATTTGGTGCGTAACCTTCTGTAGCCGCAGTGTTGCTATAAGGATGTCCAAGAGATAAAAGGAACTCTCCACCGCCTGTATCAAAATCCAACAGTTTCATACTGTCTATGCGATTCTCGTCAATTATCTGCTTATAGTCCCAAGGAAGATCTTCCTCCTCTTCATATCTGTCATGAATATGAGAAAAATCCCAACCATGTATATGAGCTATCTTCTCCTCTGCTTCCCACTCTTTTCTTAATTCTGTTATTCTTTCTGTATTCATATCTGCTCCTTTTCAAATAATTGTTTATAGTCTTATTTGTTCGGTGCAGTATGTGACAGCAAAACATTTCCATTAGCCTCGGTACAACCTGCTGTCAGCACTAAAACTGCACCGAGTAGTTATCTCGTATTCTCATGATTACCTCCCATATGACCTCTGTTTATCCAGATTGTCACAACAATGAATATTATACTAAACTCAAAAGAAAGTGCAATTACTTGTTTTCTGAAAATCTTTAGTCGTTTATGCTGTAATTAAACACTCCAAAATTTCATTAGTTCAAATACTACCATTGCCGTCGCGAAAGAAGCATTGCCGAGTACGTTTACTATGTACTTGAACTTGCCCTTGCCGCCCTTTGTGAGAGCTTTGACGGATACAAATGCTGACGCGAGACATACTGCAAAGCAAAGCATCTGCACGAAGCAGCCAATGATACCCTGCGGCTTATACAGTCCGTACTGCGCTCTCAACACACTAAGCCAAAAACCGATGACACCGGCAGAGACAATCTTAGCGATCTGCGCTACCGTTATGATCTTTGAACCTGCGTAGGGCTTATTCTTCTTGGCAATTACTCTGATGAGCTTTATGATAAGAAGCACGGCTGCAACAAGTACGATCAACACATAAAGACACATCAATATAAGCTCAGCCACTAGTCCCTTCTCTGTAACATAACCGGAAGACGCGACACCGAACACGCGAGTGCCGTCATCGAGAACCTTATACTCCGCCGCCATTCCGAACGAATCATCTTGTAAGTAAAAAGCATCCTCGGCAAATCTTGTAATGGTATACATGCCCGCGACGTCGTACTCTTCTTCGCTCACACGTGTGATCGGCATGAGTCCCAACATCGACATAAATCTTAACGGACCGCGCCTCCACGACCTCGCGCTGATGCACAGCCCCGAAAGATCCTGTGAAGTAAAGTCGCCGCCTATCGTCTCCGGAATCTGAATGACAGGATCACCGAACACGAGCTCAGCCATGGCCTGATGAGGCTTTCCGCTGCCGTTCATAAGAGTAACCACACCGATTCCGCTTTCGGGATCGAATTCAAGGTTAGCGGAGCCGCCGTTGGTTCCTCCGTTATGACCCAATGTGGTTGCACATTCATAATCGTCAATCCAGAATCCATGACAGCCGAAAGCAATATCAGTACTGCCGCAGAACATCGTTGCAGAGAACAATTCATCTCTTGTGGACTCATTCTCGAACAGAGGATTCTCGTCTGACACAAGTGCGGAACAGTAAAGTGCCATATCCTCGATCGTACCGCAGGCAGCACCTGCAGGATACGGTAAGATGAAGCAAAGCTGATGACCGTTAGGTGCCCAGGAATCAGCGGCTCGTTGATAATTCACGAACTGCTGTCTTCTCTCGTAAACCCACTCGTTATCGTTATGTGCCGGTGCGATGGCAGTGTGCTCCATACCGAGCAAATCGAAGATATGCTCATGTATATAATCCACATAAGACTGGCCGGTGATGCACTCGACTACATAGCCGGCAAGTGCCGCTCCATAGTTGCTGTAGGAAGAAACCTCGCCCGGGCGGTACATTTGTACCGGCTCTGCATACTGCAAAGCTTCCCCCAGATCCATGATGTCATTCTCATCTGTGGACTGCATCGCCCATGTCGCCTCGCCCCAGCCGGCATTGTGGTTCATGAGGTTCAGCATGGTGATGGGATCGTCATATCTTAAGTTATGGAAGAAGCCTTCCGGCAGGTAATTACGGATGTCCTCGTTAAGGTCTATTCTTCCCTGCTCCCACAACTGCATTACACTAACCCAGACCATTGTCTTGGAGCAAGACCCCCACTCATAAACAGTATCATCAGGTGTCGCCTCGATTCCGTTCTCAATGTCGATATATCCGAACGCCCCCGAATAGACCAATTCATCGCCTTTTACGACAGCTACCGCGAATGACGGATACTCGTTCTCATTCTCTGAAGCCCACTGTTCGATACGGCTTCCCACTTCATCGATTGGGATGCCAGAGGGCGTCTCATTCTGGGTCGCCATCGTCGTAATGGACATACAGGCGAGCATCGAGGCAGTTGTTAAACATGCAATTATCTTCTTAAGCATATCTATTCCTCCATACTATTGCTTCAGGTAATCAATTATCCCCTGGATGATCTCCGATTTTTATACAGCCTTTTCCTCGTTTATTTCTGTAAGATATGCTGCAATAGGCTCTATATACTTGATATCTGATATGTCATAGGATGAAGCCATCCTCTCAAACATCTCTTTTTGTTCACTGGTTGCATCTTTTTTATTTTTTACAGCAGAAACAAACATCTTCATAGTGATCCTTGTAGGGGCACTCATCTTTTCGTAGTTCATTCCGCCCTGACAGTAAAACACCTTAATATATTCACTCTGAGCGTCAGTGAGCGCATTCTTAAGAAGTGCATCCACCTGAGGCTCTCCATTTGGTGTTCCGCCAACACAAAACATAGCAAGTTTCTTATTTTTCCAGCTCTCAGCTTTTTCAAGGAACCACTTTGACTTCACGATTTTTTCAGCCATAGCCCATCCGCCATAGCAAATAGCGTCATAGCCGTCAAAAAAATCATTTTCCTTTTTCTGCGCATCCTTAAGCTCAAGTACATCTCCGTCTACTTTACCAGCAAGCCACAGAGCGTATCTCTTTGTAAATCCGGTCTGCGATGTGTAAATAATAAGTGTTTTCATTTTTTCTCCTCCTCATTTGAATCCGTATCTTATCAAAAATGTATCTATATGCTTTTCTATTGTTTGAAGTGCTTCTTTCTTTTTCCTTGGTTCCCTGTCTATCAGTTGGATCATGATAGTTATCGGTGATAGAAATTCCAGCGCGATTATCTTCGCGTCACCTTCTATCATTTGTCCATTATCCATCATCTTTTGAAAAATCGAAGCATATAAATCCTGAAGATATGTTAGTTGGTGCCAGGTTGCCAGCTTAGCAAAAGTTGCATTTCTATATTGTTCCATGGTAACGAGTCTTCGCATCTTTTTAGCTGTGTCATTTTTAAGCGTAAAATCCAAAGACTTTAAAACATACTCCTTCAGTTTCTCTTTGGAATTGATCATATCTGGCAGTTCATCAGGCGCTCCGCTGATCATACCTTTGACATACTCCGCTTCTGAACTTTCTATTACCGCTTTTAAAAGTTCCTCTTTATTCTTGAAATATTTGTAAATCGTCGGTCCCTTTATTCCAATAGATTCTGCGATCTCATCAACACTTGTCCCATCATATCCTTTTATGGAAAAGAGATTTCTTGCCGCTTCTATCAGTGGTTCCTTAGCATTTGTCCTTGCCATATATCCACGCTTTCTACACTTTTTATCTTTTACTGGCGTTTTTTCTAACCATCGTTACCTATTATATGGTAACGCACGTTAACTGTCAATAAACCATAATGCCCGTGTTCATGGGTAAAAAAATAGGAGGCAACATATGCCTCCTGCTTTACATTTACCTGACAGTAAAGGATTCAATTTCTAAAATTAATCTTACCTGTTTCAGGGTTCATTCCATCAACTATTGCGAGAGATTCAAGTTTGTAGCCCAGATTTCTGATTATCTGTCCACCTGACTGGAAGCCCTTTTCAATAGCTATACCAATTCCTGCCACAGAGGCACCAGCGCTGTTTATTATTGAGATAAGTCCCTGCAATGCACATCCATTTGCCAGAAAATCATCGATGATAAGGACCTTATCATTTTCATTAAGGAACTTTTTGGATACGATCACATTGTTCTTGTTTTTGTGGGTAAAAGACTCTACTTCCGCAGTATACATTTCGCCATCAAGGTTTACACTCTGAGACTTTTTGGCAAATACCACAGGAACATTAAAATGCCTTGCTGCCACGCAGGCAATACCTATGCCTGATGCTTCGATAGTCAGGATCTTATTTATCTCAACACCTTCAAATCTTTTTGCCCATTCTGCGCCCATCTGATCAAAAAGCTCAACGTCCAATTGATGATTTAAGAAACTGTCTACCTTTAATATGTTGCCTTCCTTAACAACACCGTCTTTAATAATTCTCTCTTCAAGAAAATTCATCTCTCTACCTTCTTTGCTTGTATATTCAGAATAAAAGATCTTTATCTTTCTTCACGGAAATAATTGGTTCCAAGACTCTTTGGAGGCTGGTCTTCCTTTTTGTTTCTCATACTGGTAATAACAAGAACCACAAGAGTAACAATATAAGGGATCATCTTGTACAGCTCTTTGTATTCAGTATGTGTACCTGAAGGAAGATACAGGTATAAAATGTAAAGTCCGCCAAAAAGAATTGAGGACAAAATACCAATATCAGGCTTCCATATTGTAAAGATAACCAGCGCAATAGCCAGCCATCCTCTATCTCCGAAAGCATCATTAGACCATACACCGCATGCATAATCCATTACATAATATAATCCGCCAAGTCCCGCTATCATACAGCCAAGACATGTTGAGACATATTTGTATTTCTTTACATCAATACCAGCTGCGTCCGCTGCTGCAGGATCTTCGCCAACAGCACGAAGGTGAAGGCCTACTCTTGTCTTTTTAAGCACATAGGCACAGATCAAAGCAATGATAATAGCTACATATGCCAAAAATCCGTATGATAAGAACACTTTGCCAAACCAGCCTGTTTTTGATGCAAAAGGAAGGCTCTTACTAAAATATGCAGAGGTTGCTGACAATGAAATTGATGGAACATCAGCACCTGCAAGCTTAATCAAAGAACCGCCAAAGAAATTACCAAAGCCTATACCAAAGGTCGTCATTGCAAGACCTGTAACATTCTGATTAGCTCTTAAGCTAACTGTCAAAAAGCAGTATAACAATCCCATTAAAAAAGAACCTATAAGTGCACAGATAAGCGGTATAAATATTGCCAGGAAACCATTGAGCTGTCCTGAAGGAACTGACTGTTCATAGAAAAAAGATCCTATAACACCGCTTATTGCGCCAACATACATAACTCCAGGAATTCCAAGATTTAAGTTTCCTGATTTTTCTGTGATCGTCTCACCTGTACTTCCAAGAAGCAGAGGAACGCCCTGCTGTACAGCTCTTGGTATAAAAGCAACCAAACTAAACATTATGCGTTCTCCTTTCCTAAATCTTTACGTGCTACAATCTTATATCTTATAAAAAACTCACATCCAATAATAAAGAACAGGATTATTCCTGTAAGAATATCTGCAAAGCTCTGATTAAGCTCAAAGGCTGTAGATATTTCGCTGGCGCCTCTGCCCATGAAGATGATAAGAAGGCTAGTAAAGATCATTGCGATCGGATTAAACTTGGCAAGCCAAGAAACCATAACACCTGTAAAGCCCTGTCCATCAGAAATAGTTGTGGTTATCGTATGGTTAATACCTCCAACCAAAAGAAGTCCTGCCAAGCCGCAGATTGCTCCAGATAGTAGCATGGTCCTGATAATAACCTTCTCAACGCTTATGCCTACGTATCTAGCTGTATTCTGGCTTTCACCAACTACTTCTATCTCATATCCATGTTTGGTATATTTCAGATAGATCATCATTCCAATAGTTACAACGGTAGCAACGATAATACTTAAAAGATATTTGTTGCCAACATTTGGAAGCCAGCCAACGTTTGAATTCTGGTTAATGATACCAATCTTACCTGATCCCTTAGGGACTTCCCAAACTATAGTAAAGTACGCTACAAGCTGAGTTGCGATATAGTTCATCATCAGGGTTGAAAGAGTTTCATTTGTATTCCACATAGCTTTAAAAAGTGCTGGGATAACTCCCCATATAGCACCTGCCAATATAGAAGTAACGATCATAAGAAGGATCACAACTGCATTTGGAAGCTTATCCGCTAATGTGATCATACAAGTTGCAGCCGCAAGACCTCCCATAAGTACCTGTCCTTCACCACCGACATTCCAGAACTGCATTTTAAATGCAGGTGTAAGTGCCAGAGAAATAATAAGAAGAACAGCAACATACTGCAGTGTTATCCAGGTTTTTCTCTGGGTACCAAATGCCCCTTTGAAGATTGTTGCAAATATGGATATTGGATTGTCGCCTGTGCAGACCATAGTGATTATTGCGCATAACAAAAGAGCTGACAGAATTGCAACTACTCTAATGATCCACGCTTCTTTGCCGCTGATATCTGCTCTTTTTACAATATGATAACGAGGCTCTTTTACTTTCTGTTCCATTATTAAGCCTCTCCTTTCTGTGTCATCATTGATCCAAGTGTATATTTATCGGTATTTCTTCCATCTACGATTCCTGTAACCTTACCACCGCAAAGAACAAGGATTCTGTCGCAAAGTTCAACAAGGACATCCAGATCTTCTCCAACAAAGAGAACCGCTGCTCCTCGTTTCTTTTGCTGGTTGATAAGGTCATAGATCTGGTAGGAAGAACTGATGTCAAGACCTCTTACCGCATATGCTGTCAGAAGTACCTTAGGCCTTGAAGATATCTCTCTTCCAACAAGGACCTTTTGTACATTTCCGCCAGATAAAAGTCGTACTGGTGTGTCGATACTTGGAGTTGCTACCTGAAGCTTATCTACAACCTTCCTCGCAAGTTCTCTAGGCTGTTTTTTCTCAGTAAAGAATCTTGACTTACCGTTTCTATAGGACCTGAGCATCATATTATCAGCAAGATTCATGTTTCCAACAAGTCCCATTCCCAGTCTATCTTCAGGAACAAATGAAAGCTTTACGCCAAGTTCAGAGATCTCTCTTGGAGATTTACCAAGAAGTTCCTCTGTCCTTCCATCCTGATGGATATATGTGATCTTTCCCTCTTTAACAATCTCAAGACCTGCAATTGCACGGAGAAGTTCCTTTTGTCCACAGCCTGATATTCCTGCAATACCAAGAATTTCTCCTGTATTAGCAGTAAAAGAAACATCATCAAGCTTAACTAATCCCTCTTCGTCAACAACAGTAAGATTCTCTACTGTGATGCGAGGCTTAGGATCTACTGGTTCAGGTCTTTCAATATTAAGAGAAACAGAATGACCTACCATCATGTCAGTCATCTCCTGGGCATTGGTCTTGCTTGTCTTCATGTCATTGATAAATTCTCCATGACGCAGAACTGCAACTCTGTCAGATATGCTCTGTACCTCGTTTAGCTTGTGAGTAATGATAACTATGGACTTTCCATCATGTTTCATGTTGCGCATGACATTAAAAAGTTTCTCGGTTTCCTGAGGTGTCAGTACGGCTGTGGGTTCATCCAATATTAAAATGTCTGCTCCCCTATAAAGTACCTTAACGATCTCGACTGTCTGCTTTTCAGAAACGGACATATCATATATCTTCTTTTTGGTATTGATCTCGAATCCGTATTTGTCGCAGATCTCTTTTATCCTTTTCTCAGCCTCTTTTATATTAAGCTTTCCTTCAAGACCAAGAATAATGTTCTCTGTCGCATTAAATACATCAATAAGCTTAAAGTGCTGATGAACCATTCCTATTCCCAGATCAAAAGCATCTCTAGGAGAGCGGATAACAGCCTCTTTGCCGTTTATGATTATCTGACCGGCATCAGGATAATAGATTCCCGCAAGCATATTCATAAGAGTGGTCTTTCCACTTCCATTCTCACCAAGAAGAGATAATATCTCGCCCTTATAAACATCGAGATTAACATTACTATTTGCCGTTACATCACCAAAAGACTTTGTAATGCCACGAAGCGATATGGCTACTTCCCTATTTTCCACAATTATCACCTTTCAAAATTTCTTTATAGACTAAAAATAGGAAATCTTTGTGAGCACAGAATTATCTGTGCTTCTACAAAGATTTCCTCAAATTACATAATGTAATAATTAATATGCAGTATCAAGAAGTGAAATTCCGTCGATCTGTAAATCGAAGTAAGGAGCTGAACGGAATTCTGAACCAGACTCTGCAAAGTAACCATCAGTGATAACTTCTGTATCAGCTGTATAATCAGCATCTGTATCAACATCAGCCATGTATGATGTAAGTGTCTCACCGTTTACAGTAAATGTAGTTGTATCAAATACATGAAGTGTTCCTGCATTCATAGCCTTTTCAGCCTCTGCAATTGCATCAGCTGTACCCTCTGCTGCTGCATCTCCAAGGTCTGTAAGAACAACTGAACCTGTCTCAAGTGTTCCAACCCAGTCAGTATCAATTGCTTTTCCATTTGCTACAGAGTCGATGATGTATGCAAAATATGGAGCCCAATCAATTCTTGAAGAAACAATGAATGTGTTAGGGCAAGCAGATGCTGTGCTTCCGTTGTAAGATACATCAGGTACACCAGCCTTTTCACATGCTGTAGGAGCACCCATTGAATCAGCGTGCTGTGAAAGAAGTACGCAGCCATCTTCGATAAGCTTGTTAGCGCCTTCCTTTTCAGCTGTCTCATCGTACCAAGAACCTGTGAAAGTTACTTCCATTGTAGCTGATGGGCAAACTGAACGTGCGCCAAGGAAGAAGGATGTATAACCTGAGATAACTTCTGCATATGTGTAAGCACCAACATAGCCAATCTTTGTCTGGTCTTCTGTGATCTCACCATTTGCGATCATCTCATTGAGCTTCATTCCTGCAGCGATACCTGCAAGATAACGTCCCTCATAGATTGTAGCAAAAGCGTTGTGGTAGTTTGAAAGATTCTCAGTATGTGCCTTTGTACCTGTTGCATGGCAGAACTGAACTTCAGGATATTCCTTAGCTGCCTCGATCATATAATCTTCATGACCAAATGAATCTGCAAAAACGATATCGCAACCTGCATCTGCAAGCTCACATGCTGCTTCATAGCATTCCTGTCCCTCAGGAATATTTGTCTTGAACATATATTCAACACCTGCAGCCTTGCATGCCTCTGTAGCACCGTTGATAAAGTTAAGATCGTATGTTGAATTCTCATCGTGTAAGAAAATAAATCCAACCTTTACGTCTGATGCAGCTGTCTGCTCTGCACCTTCTGTTTCTGTAGCCTCAGATGCTGTTGTTTCTGCTTCTTTCTCTGCTTCAGCCTCGCTTGAGCAAGCAACTAAAGACATTACCATTGTGGCAGCAAGAACTGCTGACAGTACTTTTTTAATTTTTTTCATTTCATCCTCCTATTTTGATACCGACATAAGGTCATCAGCATGGAAGGATCTTCTGCGCTTTTTGTTTAAACAAAAATAGACGTAGAGCCAATGCTTCTACGCCTATCTGATTTGATATCTTTAACAATTAATATAAAATTATTGTATATGCATCAAACACTCGATAGTCCGGTAATTTACGGTAACCGGGTAGAAACATCAAATCCATATCATTTGACCTATATCGATAAAATCCCCGCTTATATTAGCAAAGTAACATCAAGATTACAAGCTTTTTTTAATCAAAATGTTTTTGCAAACTCTGCGGCAACTTTAAGATTTTTCACGTTTACAAAAAAGGGAGCAGCAACCGCTACTCCCAAAACATAATCCTCACGCAAGTTTCCAGTTATCTGACTGCATCTGCATAGAGATCATATGACTATATATTCCATTTTCTTCTTTTAATTTGACAGGGCTTCCAAACTCTGCAACCTTACCGTTCTTGAGCACTACTATCTTGTCGGCACCATCTACAGTACGCATACGGTGAGCAATGATGAGTACAGTCTTATCTTTTATAAGCTTACTGATAGCTTCCTGAATAACTGACTCGTTATCAACATCAAGAGACGCTGTTGCTTCATCCATGAGAATGATAGGTGCATCCTTAAGGAATGCTCTTGCTATAGATATTCTCTGACGCTCTCCACCCGAAAGCTCTGAACCATTTTCACCTATAAGAGTATTGTAGCCATCAGGAAGCTTTTCGATGAATTCCTCACAGTGAGCAAGTCTTGCAGCTTTTTTAACCTCCTCATCTGTAGCATCTTTTCTTCCTATTCTGATATTCTCAAGAACCGTATTATTAAACAGTGTTACATCCTGGAACACTATTGAGTACATTGATAAAAGAGTTTCCGGATCGATCTTACTAACGTCCATACCGCCTACAGTGATTCGTCCGCTTCCGATATCCCAGAATCTTGCTGCAAGCCTTGACACCGTAGTCTTGCCACCACCAGAAGGGCCAATAAGAGCTGTGACTTCGCCCTGCTTTGCTACAAAGCTGACATCACTAAGTACTGTCTCGCCGTCATCATAAGCAAACTTAACATTCTGAAACTCAATGTCATAGCCGTTATTAGAAAGCTTCTCTACTCCAATCTGCTCATCATGTGTTAATATCTCATCCATTCTCTCACACTGGGTATCTGTAGCGATAAGAGCTGAGAAATTCTGAAGGGCGATCTGAAGAGGCTCATACATTCTTGATACTACCAGCAGGAACATGAAGAATGTAACTATGTTGATATCTCCTTTTATCAAAAGAGTTGAACCAACGATAGCCACAGTTCCAATGCCGAATTTAAGGATCATCTGGGCATTGCACACAAATGCTGCATTAAGGAACTCTGAAAAGATATTGTGCTCTTCTACAGCTTTTATCTTTTTGTTAAGTCCTTCCAGGTATGTATCCTGTGCGTTATACGCCTTAAGATCACGTACTGTCTCAAGCGCTTCCTGAATACCATCAAGGCAGGCAACCCTGTATCTGTTACCTCTTCTGTTTACCTTGTGCATTACGTTTCTAGATGTAAATACAATGATAAAAGAAACAGGAAGTACCCAAACTGCTGCAAGAGCCATTCTTGGTTCATAAAAGAAAAGGCTGATAACAACAAGTGTAGTTGCAATGAAAGCTCCAACCAGCTCTGGAAGCCAATGTGAAGATGCTGTCTCAATCATTGCACAATCGGCCATTATTGTATTAGTAAGATCAGCCAGATCTTTTTTACCAAAAAATGAAAGAGGGATCTTTCTAAGTTTCTCAGCAAGTGAACGCCTTCTAACACCGCTCTCTACATATGTTGAAAAGAATGTTGCATTGTACTGAAGGTATTCTGTTCCAGCAACGGCAAGCAAACAAACGATAGTTCCAATTACATATATCATGATATGAGACTTTGGAAGTTCTCTATTAAAAAGATCACAGGTCAAAAAATAAAGAAGTCCAACAGGCATCATCTGAGCAAAATTTGCTAATGTGCATGCTCCGATTGCCTTTATCATATCCTTGGCTCCCTGCTCAGAGAGCGCGTATTTATGCTGCATTTTTTCTATTATACTCATGCTCCCTTACCTACCTTCCAATTTACTGATTTCTGGTACTCATTCCACATATGACTATATATACCGCCTCTAGCAAGAAGTTCTTCATGCTTTCCTGCTTCAGCTATCTTTCCATCTGTCAAAACACATATCTTGTCAGCATCAACTACTGTAGATAAGCGATGTGCGATCATGATAACCGTCTTATCCTTTGAAAGATTTGCAAAAGCCTTCTGAACCATTACCTCATTATCAGGATCAGCAAAAGCTGTTGCTTCATCAAGGATCAATATAGGAGCATTTTTAAGGAACGCTCTGGCAATTGATATTCTCTGAGCTTCGCCTCCAGATACATATGTGCCTTTACTTCCTATCATAGTATTTAATCCCTCTGGAAGCTTTTCTATGATATCCCAGCACATGGCATCCTTAAGAGCCTTGACCACCTCTTCGTCTGTAGCGTCCGGTCTTCCCATTCTGACATTGTCTAAGATAGACATCTTAAGCAGCTTACTGTCCTGGAAGACGTAAGAAACCTGTCTCATAAGCTCGTCGCTTGCAATATCCTTTACGTCAATTCCGCCAATCTTTATACTTCCCTTATCTACATCCCAGAACCTTGCAATAAGTGAAGCAAGTGTGGTCTTACCGCCGCCAGAAGGTCCTACAAATGCCACATGATCTCCAGGCTTTATCTCAAGAGATATACCGTCTATTGCATTACTCTTTTTCTCATCATAGGTAAAAGAGATATCTTCTATGATGATGCTGCTGTCCTTAGGAACCTTTGGATCCCTAGCTTCTGAAAGAGGTTCCTCATTAAGGATGGAGTACATTCTGCCAAGGGCATCTTTTACCACCATCTCACTCTCACCTGCATAGGCAACCTTCATAAGAGTGATCGTCAGTAGTGGAGTAATTATCAGGTAAAAGAGAATATTGTACAAGAAGGTATTAGTGATGCCTCCTCTGGTAAAGATGAAGCTGCATACAATAAGGGCTGCAAATACAGCATTGGCTGCTGTTGTAAAAAGAACCATCGGAATTCTCATAAGAACTGTGTATTTGATTGTCCACTCTTCATACTTATCAATAGCTTCTTTAAATCTCTTAAATGAAAATACCGACTGGCCAAAAGTCTTAACAACAGGAATACCTCTTACATACTCAACCGCTTCAGCTGACATCTCATCAAGGGCATTCTGGTATTCCTTCATATCATTCTGAAGTTTTTCTCCCATCATGCCGCCCATTGCAAGAAACGCCAAAACTGCTGGAATAAGGCAGATAAGGCCTATTCTCCAGTCAAAAATAAGAAGCATAGCTATAAGGCCTATAGGTGTTGCATAGCTTACAGCCTTATCAGGAAGGCTATGAGCAAGGAATGTCTCTGTTGCAGCAGTTGAATCAGCTACTACTTTTCTGATCTTACCGCTTCCTTCAGTCTCGATATAGCCAAGCGGAAGCTTCATGATATGCTGCATCAAAGATACTCTCATATTGGTCTGAACTCTAAAGGCAGCCACATGGGAACACATAAGCGCAGCTATGTAAACTATATAAGCTAAAACGCTCATTCCCACGGCTTTCCATCCGTAAGATACGATATGAGTTGCCCTGCTAAAATCAGGTGCCACCTCAACTACTTCCCTTATGATGCACCAGATAAAATAAAATGGCGCAAGGGATAACAACGCACTTATTGCAGCCAGTATCCAGGAACTGATAGTAAAATATTTGTGATTTCCGGCATACTTAAACAGCTGCGGTATAACACTTTTCTTCTTTTCTCCCATTTTCTCTCTTTTCTCCATATGTATATTTATTTGCTATGACCCCATTCTCCAGGCTAAGCACCATTGTGGCGCATCTCCTTACAAGATCCGGATCATGAGTTACAACAAATACTGTTTTTGAACCCCTAAGTGATCTGATAAGATCTGCAACCTTTTCCATGTTGTAAAAATCAAGACCGCTGGTTGGCTCATCAAACAATATAATGTCCTTATCCGACAGGATTGCACTGGCAACTGCAACCCTCTGTTTTTGTCCACCTGACAGGCTCATAGGATGTCTTTGGGCAAAAGAGCTAAGGCCAAGCTCATCTAGAACTTCAAGGACACGCTCTTCATTTTCCTCATCCATTCCAAGAGTCACCTCTTCCATTACTGTTTCGCTAAACAGTTGATGATTTACATCCTGCATTACCATATATGACTTCTTTAACAGTTCTTTTTTCCTGCATCTTTTACCATCTATAAGTGCATAACCCTTGAACCCCTTCATAAGTCCGCAGATGCACTTTGAAAACGTTGATTTACCAGCTCCGTTAGGTCCAACAATGGCAATCACTTCATTTTGAGGAATCTCTAAATGGTCAATATGAAGTGCATCATACTTTTTGTAGCTATAGGCAAAATTCTCAAGAACAATATTGTTAGCAAAAGAAATCTTCTCTTTTACAGGCATCATAGAAAGGTTTTCTTCTATTGATCTAAGGCCGTACTTTCTAAGGTCATCTTCTCTTAGAAGCCTGAATTCTTTCATAGGCATATCAAAAACAACTTCGCCTTTATTAAGGCAGATAACTCTGTCACAAATGTCTTTTAGCCAATACAGCCTGTGTTCAGCTACTACGATGGTTCTTCCAGCTTTTTTCCATCTCTTTAATGTCTCTTTAAGATCATCAATTGCTTCAAGGCTCAAGTTAGATGAAGGCTCGTCCAAAACACATACTTTCGGCTCAAGTGTATCTACAGAAGCACATGCTATCTTTTGCTTTTCGCCTCCAGACATATCAAAAATACTCCTATCCATAAGCTTTCTGATATTCATGGATTCAACTGTTCTTTCTATCCTTGCCTTTATATCATCTTCTGGAAGTCCCATGTTTTCAGGTCCAAAAGCAAGCTCTGAAGTACTATCAACGCAAAAGAACTGACTTCTTGGATTTTGGAAAACTGATCCGACTTTTCGGGCTGTCTCATAGAGCTCTTCACTAGTGATGTTCATTTCATCAACAAGAACCTGTCCCTTCATTTCTCCTTCATAAAAATGAGGGATGAGACCATTTATCATACGAACCAATGTTGTCTTTCCGCAGCCTGATTCGCCGCACAAAAGAACTGCCTCGCCTTCTTTAATTTCAAGATTGATATTCTTCACAGATCTGTCATCTGATTTTGAATAATTAAAACTCACATTCTCAAATTTGATCATCTCACCACATCCATAATCAGTAATATCCAAGGAACTATACAGATAGCTATTGCAATATAATCCTGGAAATGAAAGCCTACCTTGCAGATATTAGTTCTTTTAACCTTGCCTCCAAGTCCCCTTGTAAGGGCAGCTGCAGATAACTCCTCGCCAATGTTCACACAGCAGGTCATAAGAGGAACCAGCCTGTACTCGATCATCTTGGAAGAGTGTTTGCCCCCAAAGCTTATTCCTCTCATCTTCATGGCACTTCCAATTGAATCAGCTTCATCCATTACTGTGGGAAAAAAGCGAAACATAACAGAAAGTGGAATGATGATATTATCACTTACATGGATCTTCTTCATAGCTGCAGTGAATTCGCTCACAGTCGTGGATTCCATGAGATATCTTCCCATCATGATGCATGGAAGAAATCTTCCAAGTAATCCACAGCAGCCCAGGATCATGTAATACAAAAATCCGCCCATATTATGTGCGTTAGCACTTTCAAGAAGAATGCTGGATCCGGCAAAGAGGATGATTCCTATTAAAGCAGTTTTAAATCTCTTAGCTGTCAAAAGAAGCACGAAAGGCACCATGCATAAGACAGGAACCATCTTTGCAGTAGCTTCACCTCCAGCTCCGCCAAGAGCAAAGGTTGTTACTGTTATAAGTATCAGCAGCTTCGTCCTTGGATCCATAAGGATTCCACGATCCAATTTCATTAAACGATACCTGCTTTCTCAAAATGCTTTTTAAGGAAGTGCTGTCCAAGAAGTGCTCCAAGAATTCCAAATACAAATGAGCATCCAAAAATCACAGGTGCTGTCCATGGCTGAAATATCTTTGTAAGAGCTTCTATATATTCACTTCCAAATGAAGTTCTGGTCGAAAAATATCCGTTTATATCAAGATATAAAGGAAGGAAACATCCAAATATCGTAATGCTCATGATTCCATGGCTAAGTACTGCCTTTTTCTTACTTGTATAATTGCCGCTCTTTGCTACAAGATCAGCTAATACACCACAAATTATTCCAAAAATAAATGGCCAATAGCCCATTCCTGTCACCCACAAAAATGCTCCGATGATCACAGTGATTATGGTTATCATTCCAAATTTCTTTACCTTAGTAAAAAAGAGCATCATTGTAATACCGCCGAACAAAGGGCATAAAACTGATAGCATTGGCATCATGATAGGAATAAATCCAAGCATTGATACTGCAGTCATGATCACCAGATAGATTGCCGCATAAATACCAATGTTGATGAGATCCTTTCCGCTAAGCTTTTCTTTTTGACTATTCTGAGTCATTATTCCATCCATTTTCTTCTCCTCCTGCCTCATAAGGCATATTATTTGTTAGCAAGCGCTAACACCATCATATGATTTTATTTGCTCCATATCCTTTTTTCAACGCCGAAACAACAATTTTAGCCTTTTTAGCAATGGGTTGTTATTTTATTTTTTCTTTGAAATTTCTTCTCTTGAATTCCATAGGTAGAACTTTGTGATATTTTAAGAACGCATCTGAGAACCTTGATTGATTCTGATATCCAACATCTTCAGCAATTTCCCCAAGACTCTTCTTGCTGCTTATGATAAGTTCTGCTGCCTTTTTCATCCTGATCTCTCTTATCATATCGTTATAGCCTCTCCCATAAACTGCTCTAAAGTAGTTTTTTAGTGAGGATTCGCTTACTCCAAATTCCGATGCCAGCTCCGCTGCAGTATGCCTGATCGAGAGATCTTCCATTATGATCTCAAGAGCCTTTTTAGCTATATCCACCTGAGACGGTGTGCAGTAGGTCCTTCTCTTATCTGCATCAAAAGAAATGTCTCCAAGTAAAAGAAGAAGCTTTATTATGTCTGCCATCAAAAGATTGGTATCATAATCGCCCTGTATGTCTTCCTTTATCTCTTCAACACATCTTTTAACACGCTTATCTGCCACTGTTATTACAGGCTCATTTCTATGACTCAATTTTTCGATCAAATTATCAGCTGTCTTCTCAGCGCCAAATATGGAAATCTCACTGCTTAACTTTTCTGATGGAACGATTATAACTTCTATTCCCTCATACTCAGCTGTAGGGTAAAAGAATGCTTTTTTACCATCTCCAGAAGTTCCATAATCAAGGGCAATCTCATTTCCTGTAACAAAGGTCGTAGTTCCTGAATTAAGCCCAACTTCACATCTGCCCTTAAAGCAATAGTTGATCTTAAAAGGAACTGTTCCCTGCTTTCTAAAAGAAGGAGACCTGAACACACTATCTGGAAGGTACCTTGACCAGATATCTATATAGCCAATATACAGGCACTCATTTAACACTATCCATTTCATTTTTCCTTCATGTTCGTTATTTTCTCCAGGAATCGTAAACTGTATCTGGGTTCCTTTTTGTTTTTCGTTTCTTCCCATAATAATCCCTTACGCTAACACTTTTTCTTACTCCACGTTCAATCATAGCACTTCTTGTTAGCATCGGCTAACCTTTTTCACAAAAAATGAGCCCTAGGGACGGAGGTTGTGGCTCATTTTTGTAAAAGTGAGTCACACACTGCATCCCTAGAACTCAATACTTTGGAAAAATGAGCCACAACCTCCGTCCCTAGGGCTCATTTTGGCTCCATCAGAATACCTGCTTCTTCACGTCCTCTTTGGTTGCGAAAGGTCCAGGGATTACGTCTGCGCCTCTGTGCTCTCCAAGATAGTCAACATTGAAAGTAATTGGTGTTCCATCAGCATTCTCGTATTTTTGCTGAGGCTCAAAGGCTTTACCTAAGACTTCAGTATCGATCATATCTACCTTGAAGTCCTTAAGGACATCATAGATGTTGGTATCAAGATAGTATCCGCCATCCTTTTCAACTACATCCACATAAACCTTTCCTGATCCGTCGGTGAAGGAATTCTTCTCCTTTGCCCAGCCCTTGGCGCCTTCAAAGTAGGCATTTCCATCAATCCAGACAGGGAGATGTGCAAAGTGGAACTGGTCATGCTTCATCATATTTGGATATGGATCATCAAGATCAAACTGTGGAAGCCACTCATCATAAGTTGGATACTCATCAAAGCAGTATGTTCCAACCTTTCTGTTCTCTGTATACTTCTTGTCAGGCTCTGAATCATTTAAAAGAACCAGGTCATCAGAAGGCCACTTCTGGATGAAGATATTGTTGTAAATGCGGTCATCACCATGAAGGATAGTCATAAAGCCCATTACTTCTGTTCTGTGTGGCATATGATATGGTGTGTATCTCCAGGTTGTTCCCTCTCCAACCATAGTAAAGGATCCAGCACAGAGATTATGTACCATAGCTACGCCCTGAGTTGCTATGCGAAGTGAAACATCTGACAAAAGGATATTGTTATCGATAAGTGTTGGTCCATGGCTTACTTCTACGAAGATATCCTGACATGTCATTCCGCCCTTAAGCTGTTCAGCAAAGGAAGGTCTTTCATTATCATGTAAAAGATTCTGTGTGATCCTTGTACCCTGAGCTTCCCAGTCACACCAGATTCCCATTGTGCAGTGGTGGATGTGATTGCGACGCATAACTACATCGATAGCTGCATGCATCTTGATACCAGCAATCTCAGCTCCGCCAAGCTCCATCATATTGTTTATATGATGAATATGGTTATCTTCGATGATGCTGAATACGCCGCCCATACGTCCTATGATACCGCCCTGCTCACAGTGGTGGATATTATTGCGGCGAATGATATGGCCTCCGATCTTTTCTTTTAACCAGCCATAATACTGACCACGGCATACAGAATCTCTCTCCATCTGAGTAGGACTCTTTAAATGCTCTGTTGTGTAGTAGTTGCTGTTTTCAGGATCAAAATAGCGTCCAACGCAGATTCCTGCGCATTTACTTCCCCAGATCTCACAGTCTTCAATGATCCATCCCTTACTCCAATGAGGACTGATCATTCCATCCTGATAAGCTGCTGGTGGAGCCCATGTTGTTGCAGCTTTATTGATGTTAAAACCGCTGACTGTAATGAATCCCACGCCTTCTTTTTCCGGCATGAAGCACTCACGTCTTACTGTGATCTCAACGTTTTCTTTATTAGGGTCTGCTCCACCAAAGTTAGCGTAAAATACTGTTTCGTTATTTTCTTTATCCTGCTCTGCGTACCATTTTCTGGTGGATTTCTCAGGGACCCATGAACATTCATAGACTTTAGCCTCAATACACTCATCCACGCTCTGTGCCTCATAAAGAGCTTCATCGTTAAGCCATACGCAGCCTGTGTGCTTGTTTGGTGTAGCGAAATACCAGTCACCATAAACAAGTGTTGTATAAGGATTATATCCACCAAAAATGCTGTTCTTTACTCGAGTTTTCCACACATCGCCTTCATGCTTTTCCCATGAGCCAACCTTTTCTGCACCAGTAATGATGGCTCCAAGTGGTTTTTCACTTCTGTATACTATTCTTTTTTCTTCTGTTCCCGGATTAACAGGATTTACATATTCTCTGTACACTCCAGGTGCAACTACTATCTCATCACCTGGTAATGCGACTTTAGCTGCTTCATTTATTCGTCTGAAAGGCAGCTGCTTACTTCCATTTCCATCGTGCTTTGCGTTAACGTCTACGTAAATTGTCATAATTACCTTCTTTCTTTTGCTGTCTATTAGCCCTTAACCGCACCTGCCATCATACCTTTTACCAGCTTATCCTGGAATATGATGAAAAGAGAGATCATAGGAAGTACTGAGAGTGTCAGAACTGCTAAAATTATAGGAATATCAAGTGAATGCTCACCTTTGAACTGACCAAGTGCTAGTGGAAGTGTCTTTTTTGAAGGAGTAATGATAAGTGTATTCGCAAAAGCAAATTCATTCCACATTGCTACACCGTTATATATTGCCAGTGTAGATAATCCGGACTTTGAAAGTGGAAGTATCATCCTGAAAAAGTTCTGATAACGGTTGCATCCATCAATTTCTGCTGATTCCTCAATCTCTTTTGGAATAGTCTTCATAAATGCTGTAAGGATAAATACAGACATTGGAAGTGCAAAAGCTACATATGGTCCGATAAGAGCTTTAAGTGAATCATAGATTCCTATGTTTGTAGTAAGTTTAAAGATAGGAATAAGTGTAACATGCATTGGTACCGACATCATAGCAACTATGGTTGCATATATAAATGGGTTTAACTTGAAGTTCATTCTTGCAAGTGGATAAGCTGCAAAGGCTGAAATGATGAGCATAAGTACCAAAGAAACACCAACTACCACTACGCTTCTAAAGAAGAAGCCGAAAAATCCGTGGGTTACAACTTCTACATAATTGAGGAAGTACCAGGGATCTGGTAAATGAAATACTCCCTGCTGAAGCATATCGAACTGTTTGCGGAACGAGTTGATCAGCATAAAGCAAAATGGTGTAAGTGTAAGCACTAACTGTATAAGTGCAAATATAATAGCAATCGTCCAAGCGATCCTTGACTTGATCTTGGACTTTTTATATTCATTTTCAATTGTCATTAGTAATCCTCCTTAACCTTGAATACTTTGTTAAAGAGCAGTGCTATAGCTGTTATCAGAACGAACATTCCTGCTGCTACGCACGAACCATATCCCATATTAAACTGCTGAAATGACAGCTTGTACATATATGTGGCCATGAGCTCTGTGGATCCTGAAGGACCTCCCTGAGTCATATTCCAGATCATATCGAAATATTTAAGTGATCCGATCAGTGACATTGTACATGCAGTCTTAAAGATAGGTCCCAAAAGAGGTATTGCAATGTGGCGGATATACTGGCCTCTGGTGGCACCATCGATAATAGCTGCCTCATATATAGCAGTATCGATATTTCCGTATCCGGCAATGAAATATACCATATAAAAAGGTGTAAATTGCCATGCCATTACCCCAATAACAGTAAATAAGGCGTTTGGAGATGTTCCAAGAAGATCGACAGTAGTTCTTTTACCATTTATAAGTGTTGCAAGAGAAGAAATGATACCTCCATTAGTTGCAAGTGCGTATATGAAAAGAAACGCGATTGCAACAGAACTCATAAGATATGGTAAAAACCAGATGATCTTAAAGATATTAAACTTCTTACCACCTGCATCAAGAAAAGTTGCAAGTAACATTCCGATAGGAATCTGTAAAAGAATTGAGAAAACCATTACAGTCAGATTGTGTCTGAAGGATTTCCAGAACATCTCATCATGTAAAAGAGTTTTCCAGTTTTCAAAGCCTATAAACACCCTGTCTGCAGATATACCATTCCATTTGTAGCCGCTTATGGCAAATGTATCTATTACAGGATATACGATAAATATTGCTATCAGCAAAAGCGCTGGCAACAGGAATACAGTTGCTGCCTTGGCTGTACTCTTTGCTTTTGCCTGAGCAAGCCCTTCTTTTTTCCCTTTACTCACATTAGCTCCTTCCCTGCCGCCTAATAGACGAAACAATCTTAACTAGTGATTATGAAAAACCGCCCGCAGGAGGTTTATTTCCTGCGAGCAGTTACTTTTATAAGACTTCAGTAAAGACATTCCCCTTTGCTTTACTGTTCAGCAATCGCTTTCTGCATTGCCGCATCTTCTTCCGCACCAATCTCTTCTGGAGTCTTCTCAAGACCAAAGAGCTCTGTCATGCAGTTCTTGTGAACTTCTGTTACAGATGCTGGAAGGTACTGGTCATACCAAAGCTGTACGTTTGATGCGCTAAAGAATACGTTTGCTACAATCTTATCGTTAGGGTCATCAACAGTATCAGCACCGTAGCCCTTGATTGAAGGGATTGCACCTACTGCAACCTGCATCTGATTGTATGTATCATCGTTGTAGTACTGAGTAGCAAGAACGTAGCAAGCATCAAGCTTCTCCTGGTCAATAGAACCATCTTCCTTGAAGCAGTTGAATGAGAATCCGTTACCGATAGCTGTTCCGATCTCAACATTCTGAGGAACACCAGCTGCCTTAGCCTCTGTATCCTCAGGGAAGCGGAATACACCGATGTTCTCTGTGTACCACTCTTCATTGTCATTCTTCATTCCTGAAGACTGCCATGAACCATGAAGCATCATTGCTGCTGAGCCATCATACATAAGTGCTCTATCCTGGTTATCATCTGCTGTAAGAGAGTTAACACCATCTGGGAAATATCCCTTTCTTACCCAATCCTGGATCTTCTCAGCTGCATAGATGAATGCAGGGCTGTTGAATGAGCCGCCATTTTCCTGTGTATAAGCTGCATCGAACTCAGCATTTCCTGAGTGACGAGCTACAAGATACATGTAGTACATTGAACCTGTCCACTTGGAAGCATTTGCAAGTGAGAATGGAATGTAGCCTGCTGCCTTAAGCTTTTCGCAAGCTGCCTCGAGTTCATCGATAGTTTCAGGAACTTCGATTCCCTGCTCAGCAAAGATTGTCTTGTTGTAGTAAATGTCACATCCTGAAAGTCCACCGAAAGGAATAGCAAGAAGCTTTCCATCATATGAAGACTGTGCTATAGCAGCATCAATAAATTCAGGGTGATCATATTTTGCATACATATCTGTGATATCGATCGCATGACCTGACTTGTAATACTCAGCCATAGGACCGCCGCCCCAGTGCATGTACATATCAGGACACTGTCCTGAACTCATAGCAACAACCAGCTGCTGCTTGTAGTTATCATTCTGCTGATGAACCTGAGTAACCTTGATGTTAGGATAATCTGCCATGAATCTCTGAACTGCAGCTTCCTGCGTTGATTTTCCAGGATCATCTGTAGCGATATCCCAAAGAAGAATCTCTAAAGGCTCTGTAGTTAAAGTTGGAAGATTCTTTCCATCTGTCTGCTTACCTGTTGAAGCACTAGCACTATCTGTTGTTGTCTCTGTTGTAGTCTCTGTCTTTGTTTCAGATGATTTGCTATCAGATGTTCCTGAGGCAGGTGCTGAACTTGATCCGCAACCAGCAAGTGTTGTAACAGCAAGTACTGATGCAAACAAGACAGCCAAAAATTTGTTTTTCATACAATATCCTCCTAAATAAAGTTATAAGTTTCTTTGCATACCTTCTGAGAATATCCTTGTTTCGAAACATTGGATCGATCATTTGATAATACAACTTTATAATGATTCACCTTTTTTGGCTTGTGCAAAGTTGCTAATCACCATACCAAAATTGCTATTATGATATGTATATTGTTAATGTTTTTTGTGGCTATATTTTATTTTTACATCAATTTGTCGGTTTTTTTCACGTTTTCTAGGTGTATATATGTTATAATTCACATTAATCCTTAAAATACATTTATTGCTTTTAGGCAATATGTATTTTACCCATAGCAATTTTTAACCTATTAAGCATCTCAAAAACTACTTCAGGAGAATTTACAGAATATGAGAAGCGACTTAGACCTTGCAGCAAGCGCAAAAGAAAACATCCAGCACAAGATCGGTACCAATCTTAGGATGTTCATCAACAGACTCCACACCGATTTTCCCCCACACTGGCATACAGATATAGAGATCATATGGCCCAAGGAAGCACCTTACAGGGTTGTATGCTCCAATCAAACCTATGACGTAGAGATAGATGATATACTCCTCATCTGCCCTGCAGTTCTACACGAAATCTTTTCCCCTACTCCGGGATCAAGAATCTATATTCAGGCAGATTTTTCAGGCATTGTTTCACTAAAAGAAATAGACAAAGCCTTTCGCCTCATGTCTCCAGCCCTGCATATAAAGAAAAAGACCTGTCCACCAGAAATCTATGAACAGGTCTGCAATTATCTAAACAGTATCATGGAATTATATTTTGGTTCCGCTCCTCCAATCCATATTAGAGAAGGAGAAGTTGATGACGACAGTGTCGTTGCCTTTACTGAGCTTGCCCCTTTTGGTGAGCTTGAGATCTACTCTATTCTTTTGCAGTTCATTGCCTTTTGCAGCAAAAACATTGACATTTTTAGAGGTACAGATTCTGTCCTGGTTTCATCAACTTATAAGAACACTATCTCACTTAGCAATGTATGTACTTATATCTCTGAGCACTTTGCTGAAAATATAAGTCTTGAAAGCATCGCCACATATGCTGGTTTTAGCAAGTATCATTTTGAAAGGATCTTTAGTGAATACGCCGGAATGACCTTCTACCAGTATCTGCAGCAGATGCGTATTAACTATGCTCAGACTCTTTTGTCTAATCCTGAGCTATCTATTACTGATATATCTTTCCAGTCAGGTTTTGCCAGCTCTACTGCATTTACAAGAGCCTTTAAAAAAAGTACCGGGTACCCGCCCTCACAATTTAGAATGCTAAATGAGGCCAAGCACCCGTTATCGGCAAATCCTTTTTTTGCTAAAGCAAATAATGAGCCCTAGGGAGGTCGGTTGGAGCTCATTTTCCGTCACTCCACATTCTTCAATGCTTCATTCATCGGGATCTTACCGATCTTGCGGTACTCAATGATGGCAACGACTGCGTAAGTGATGATTCCCATCAGGAACATCTTTACATAAGCTGATGGATCAAGCCAGATCACCATCCAGCCGCTCATCATCTTTTTGAGCATCACTCTGAATATGCCAACCATCACGTAAGATAGTATTGGATATGAAATAAGGAGCGAAGCTACAACAACTAATGCTGTTGGGATTATGTAAAGAGTTGCGATCTCTTTTTTGGAGTAACCCAGGATCTTGGCCATTGAAATGGACTGCACGTTTCTCTCTATAATGAGCTTGGATAATATGTAAATAAGTACAATGAACATGATGACTGAGAAACCATCCACCATGTACATGAGATTACCCATAGATATCATGAGCTGCCTGGACACTCTTGTAAGAGATTCCTCATCAACCGTCGTTCCAATGTATTTCCCCTCTATATCAGTGATCTCGCTATCTGAGAAGTATCCTGAAAAGAACTCTTCGTCATAGCCCATAACATCATTTAGATGCTTCTTACTCATAAATACTGTGATTCCGCCGTCGTAATCATAGATTCCCGAAACCTTAAAGCCATAATATCTGTCTTCGTATGGCTCTTTTAAGGTAATGACATCACCCTTTCCAAGGCCGTATTTATCCGCATAGGCCGAGGATATAAGTACCATCTTCTCATCGAATTTGGCATCTATATATCTGCTGTCTTCCTGAATACCATAAAGAGTAACTTCCTCAACTCTTGTTCCACCTTCTCCTGTAGTTTTCAGACTGTAGGCCGAGAACTTTTCTGCATCAGGATTATTGGTTGTGATCTTACTTTGTAAAAAAGTATATGAAAAAGCTGCTGAAAGCTCATCATTTGAATCTATGGCTCCTGCAGGCATCTGCAAAAGATATATATGCTTAGCCAGCATGGACTCTGTCACTATTCCCTGATAGTGAACTAGAAGTGGTGGTAGCATCATACCAAAGAAAAGAAGCATGTTTGCAAATAAAAGACCTGCAAAAAGGATAATGTAGCTACTCTTATTTTGTATAAGAATACGAATGCGGAACCTATCAAAAAATCTGATCTTCTTATTTAGCCTAACCGCTGTCTTTTGCTTCTTACCTGAAAGGTCACGTTTTATGAGCTTTAATGGGCTAAGCGCAAGTTTTTTCCTAAGGATAAAATATGTGATCACCAGCATTATGACCATTGGGATTATTGTGGTTCTGATAAAAGCCTCAGCATTCCACAATGTCACATAAGTTGGAAGTGAGTAGCTTCCGTAGTACATTGCAGCACAAACGTCCTTAAAAAACGTATATCCAAGGATATTACCTATAATGGATGCGATTATAGTAACAACTAGTGGCATAGCCATATAGTGCCTTATGAGCTCATTAATGGTATATCCTGAAGCTCGTAGAGTTCCAATTACAGTTGCTTCTTTGTGGATCGTATTATTTATTGTGATACCAAATACGAAAGCTACAATGATAATAATGATGTACAAAAGAACTTCCATCATGGCCTTATCACTTCCAAGGTCCTCACCAGTAAAGGTGATAGCCTGATCAAGATATCTTGGAATGAAATTCTCCAAAGTAACTTTCTTGGCCATGTGCTCCATGAGATCATCGGATACTTCTTTTTCCTTTTCTTCTGTAGTAGGTCTAACATCATAGATCCAACCGTAATTGTACTCAACATCATCTTCGTTATAAGTATTAAACTGATCCTTAGAGACTATTGCTACTCCAAAGGCTGATGAATCAAACATCATATCGTTGTTACTATAAAAAAGTGCACTGTAGTCAGATAGTGCCACAAGTCCTACGATGCTATAGTTCTTGCCCTCAGATACAAGACTGTCTCCAACCTTTAAGTCATTATTATCTGCATACATTCTGTCTATTGCTATTTCCTGCGGTTTCTCAGGAAGACGGCCCTCCATAACACAGACCTTATCTATTTCTTCTCTGTTTGCAAAGATCCTAAGCTTTGTCTCATTATCAAAGTTCTTTTCCACATAGAAATTCTCATAGACAGTAACGTTTTCTTTTTCTATCCAGTCTTTTTCAGTATCTGTGAGTTTATCTTCTGCCCTAAAATTACCATCCTCTACGTTGTACTTATCAAAGCTTTCGTTATATGCAGTTATCATACTGTCACCTGCAACCAAGAAGCCTGATACAAAACCGATTGAAAGTACCAGCAATATGAAGATGACTATGTATTTTCCAACATCGCTTCTAAGCTCTCTAAGGAGCCTTTTATTTAATGGATTCTTCATAAAATGCTCCTTTACCAGTCAAGTTCTTCAGCTGTCATCTTATTTTCATTTCTGTAGCTCTTTCTAATGACGCCGTCTCTTAGCTTCACCACAAAGTCAGCCATATTCTTGATGGCATCGTTGTGAGTAACCATGATGACTGTATTTCCATACTTTTGATTGACCTGTTCGATAAGGGCCAGGATTTCTTTTGACGTATTATAATCAAGGGCTCCTGTTGGTTCGTCGCATAAGAGGATATCAGGATTTTTTACTATAGCTCTTCCTATGGCGCATCTTTGCTGCTGTCCGCCAGATAACTGGCTAGGAAGCTTATTCTGGTGCTCTTTGAGTCCCAGAATTTCTATAATCTCATCGATATTAAGTGGATTGTGGGAAAGATATGCTCCCACCTCGATATTTTCTCTGACAGTAAGATTTGGGATCAGATTGTACATCTGAAAGATGTATCCCAGGTGTTCTCTTCTGTAGGACGTAAGAGCCTTTTCATCCATATCCGCCATGCTCTTACCTCGTATTACTATCTTGCCGGAATCAGCGTTATCGATTCCTCCAATGATATTAAGGAGTGTGGATTTACCAGAACCAGATGGTCCAAGAAGTACTACAAATTCCCCCTGCTCGATTCCAAGGCTTATATCCTTTAGTACTTCTATTCGGCTTCCACCTTCTCCATATGATTTTTTGATGTTTTGAAGTTCAAGTTGCATAGATTTTTTCTCCTCCTATCTGCTCATAAGATCAGCACACAACAGCAAGCTCTTCCAAAGTAGCCCCCTTTCTATGAGCATCGCTGTATATCTCCGTGCACTTTTTGTATCTGTCAAAGGTCTTAAGAGCTGACTCTTTATCACCATAAACTTTCCAGAAGCCTGTATACATGACGCCTTCTGCGGAACTGTTCATGAATCCCTTTACGTCTTTTACCGGATATCCCAGGAAAAGACCTATCTCATGAGGAAAATCCTGGTCCTCATTAAGGTGTCTTGCAAGCTCTGCAACGCAAAGGTCAGCGTTGGTACAAGAATAACCTTTCTCCTTAAGAATCTGGCAAACCTCTTCATTGGCAAAATCCCTTTTTAGAAATGATGGTCTGTAGAGATAAATAAGAGCATGGTCCTTGGTATACTTTACCGGAATCATTCTAAGACCTTTTTTGCATAGTCTTTGATTAAATTCCCTTACCTCCTGGATGAACTTTTGTCTGTCATCCATATCCACGTTGAATAGATTTCCTGTCTTGAGCCCTGCCAGGGTTGGTGAGCATAGGCTAACAACTAGTTGGTCCCCCATTGCTGTCCTCCGGTGTTTTAGTTTTTTGTGATAATTATTGTCATTTAAATTCCTTGATTTGAATGTTAGCATATGCTAACTTCTTTTTCAAGAGCACTACTATTTATTTGTTGCTCAGAAAGGATGAAACAGTATGAATAAAGTTAAAGTTGTTTTTTGGAGTGGAAGTGGAAATACACAGGCAATGGCTGATGCCGTTGCAAACGGAATCACAAGTGCTGGCGGTGAAGCTGAAGTAACTACCTTTGATGCACTTAGCCCATCTGAGGCTTCTAAGGATTCTGTAATTGCTTTTGGATGCCCAGCTATGGGCGCAGAAGTTCTTGAAGAAGGAACTGTAGAGCCATTCATGGCGCAATACGAAAATGTATGCAGCGGTAAGAAGATTGCCCTCTTTGGTTCTTACGGCTGGGGCGATGGCCAGTGGATGCGCGACTGGGTAGACCGCCTCAAATCAGCTGGCGCTACTATCATCGGTGGCGAAGGCGTCATTGCCAACAACGCCCCAGATGATGCTGCAATCTCCGAGTGTGAAGATCTAGGCAGAATGCTTGCCCAGGCTTAAGTCAAACTAAACAGGAAAGTGAGCCCCAGGGAGGTCGGTTAGGGCTCATTTTTACAAAAGTGAGCCCTAACCTCCGTCCCTGGGGCTCACTTTTTTGTTACTTCATGTAACGTCTTCTACAAACAGCAAGTCCCAAGATTCCCAAGACTATGAATATTCTTGAAATATTAGCTATCCATGCGGTATCGATATAATACCCTGGTTCAACCTGTTTTTTATCTGAAAGTTTTAGATTAACTGTAATGGGAATATCCGTGTAATTATCTGTCATTGCTGTAACAGTTATTGTTCCAGTCATGTCTTTTGGCCCAGCATCTACTGTATATAAGAGTTTGTCATCTATGACAGTGGGTGCTGAATGGAATGTCACATCCCCTACATAACTAAGTGCATAGCTTGTAAGCTCGCAATCTTCAGGCAAAAGTGCCATAAGATTTATGGTATCTGCTCCCCCTGTTGCATAAAAGTAAGTCTGTGTAACTGATGGAAATTTATCCAAGGTCTTTTTCCCATCTGAAGTTGCGTAAGTCAAAAAGCTTGTATCCTTAAACAAAAAAGCTATAACTCCAGCTAGTAACACAAATCTGCATAACATTTCCCAATTCTTTTTCATACTCATAAAGTATCTCCCTATACTTTTTCTAATCTCTTTTCGCCTCGATACATTTTATTGCACTAAATTGTTTTTTCAATGAATTAGGGATGAATGTCTAAAATTATGGGATGAATGATATCATTATTTCTTGAATATCGTTTGCAAGATGATATTATTAAAAAAGCTGTACGAAAAGACATTAAAAAGGGAATTAACGTATGAATATTGCTATTGTTGATGATATTTCTTTGGAAATAGATCGTTTGACCACAATGATTGAAAAATACATGGAAGAAAACCACCATTCTGTTAAGATCAGCTCTTTTAACAGCGCTGAAGAGTTCCTAGCTGACTACAGGCCACTTAAATATACGTTGATATTCATGGATATCTACATGGATCAGATGTCTGGTATAGAAGCTTCCAAAAAGATACGCGAAATGGATAGCGATACTCTCATCGTTTTCCTTACTACAAGCCTTGATCATACCTTTGATGCCTTTGGTGTACACGCTTTTCAGTATCTCATCAAATCGCCTGATGACGAGGCTTTGAAGTTTTCCGTTTGCAAGGTTCTTGATGAAGTCATCTCTCTTCGCTCAGCAGAGGGCAAAAAGATCTCTATTGTAGTAGATGGCGAAAATATCGACATTGCTTTTTCTGACATTGTATATGCTCAGAGTCAAAAGAACTACATTCAGCTAACAGACAGATTACAAAACGGATATCGTACTCGCATGACCTTTTCTGATATCTGCGAGCTTTTAAAGGCCGACAGCAGATTTTTGCAGATAAACCGCGGTATTATGATCAACATGGACCACATCACAAATTGGGGCAAGACAACCTGCGAACTAAAAGGCGGACACATGCTTCCTGTAAATGTAAGGGAACAAAAGACCTTGAACCAGATCAGGCAGAACTATGTGTTTGCCAAATTACATAGTAAAGGAACTATGGGAGGAGCAAAGTAATGGGACTAAAGGACTTTCTTCTACCTTTTATCAACTTTATGCTCTTTTTGCCAACAACTCTTTTGTGCCTTGCACCAGCTCACAATCACCTTAGAGAAAGGTGGTCTCACGCTGTTATAAGGCTTTCTATCCTGATCACATGTACTGCTGTAGCTCTCTCATTCTTTGCTTTGTACATTTCAAGGGATTGGAGCTTTTTATATCTTCCAGCGTTTATAATAATCTTTTGTGGATATCACTTTGCAATGAACGTGCACATATCACAGTCCTTTTCTATTTTCCTTTTGGTATGTGCATTTACCACTTCCATCAGTAACTTCTCTATAGTGTTTGATGCTTTCCTTCATCCAGACGGAAATCTCGCTGATTTTAGCTTCACAGCCAGTATCTTTGAGATTACTCTTGTGCTATTATTCTGTAGCTTAGCCGCTTATCCTGCTGCCAAATTTGGAGGCTACCTTATAGATCACCTGCAGCAACATGATGTATGGTGGTCCGCTGGAATTGTATCTACACTATTTTTCATCTTCAATCAGGTCATGGTAGTCCGTAAGTACTCTACTCTTCATACCAATATGGTTGGAGCAGCTTATATTGCCGTTATGTCCATTATGTTTATACTGCTAATATTCCTTTGTATTGTCTTTTACTTCATGGTAAGCGCCATCATCAAGAAGGCTGAACTCGATGATAGAAACCACATCTTAGAGATGCAGGAAAAGCAGTACGAGTCTCTTCAGCAGTACTTAAATGAAGATGCCAAGGTTCGTCATGACTTTAGGCAGACTATATATACGTTAAAAGAGCTCTCTTCTGCCAAGGATTATAACACTTTAGATGATTACTTAAGCCGTTATATCAACATTGTTCCTCAAAAGAACACTCAATCCTTCTGCCAGGATAATGCACTTAACGCCCTTTTAAATCACTACTATCAAAGAGCCTTAAAAGACAATATAAAAACTGATATTGAGGTATCACTTCCAGGTAAGCTCCATATGGACAGCATTTCCCTTTGCTCCATAGTTGGAAACATTTTAGAAAATGCCATTATTGCCTGCTCAGAGCTTCCAGAATCTAAACGCTTTATTCACCTCGTAATCTCCAAAGAGCAGGGACAAGAGATCTACATCGCTGTCTCAAACTCTTTTAACGGAAAAACAAGACAAAAAAATGGCCGCTACCTCTCCACCCACAAGGGAGGAAACGGCATCGGCCTTATCTCCGTTACAGCCACCTCAGAACAGCACGGCGGCTCAGCATCATTCACTCATGACGACAAAGTCTTCTATTCAAATATCATGCTTGTAGACAAAAATGAGCCCTAGGGAGGTCGGTTGTGACTCATTTTACTGTGATAGGGAGCATGCTATGGGGTGCCCGACCGCAGACCCACAGGCAGCTATCCTACAGTATATTATTTTCGAATCTCTGAGAATTTTGCTTATTTCATGAGCTTTTATTTTTCTTTTGAAATTCTGTTTTTGAAACACTGTCTGAGTCTTTGATGCCATTTTTGCTGTAAAGTTTTGTTTTGCCCTCATCAAGAAAACGATACTTTTCTATATGCTCATGCAGTTTTTGTTTAATACGCATGCTCTTGCTACAGACTTGCAGGGCGGAATTTATAATAAGTGGTCATAGGAGCTACTCTCCAATAACAGGAAAAGAGGTGATCTCGCAAGCTAGCTTGCAGAGTCACCTCTTATTCCTGTTTACAAAGCCCGCCAAAAGCGGGCGTGACCACTTATCATAAATTCTTTACGCCCTGCTTCAAACAACGCAAACCGCATGCGTGTCAAAAACTGCTTATGAGCATAAGAAAATGGCGTTTTCTTGACAATCGTTCAAACCCAAAACTTTACAGACAAAAATTTGCTTCAAAGACGAGTTTGTTTCAAAGAATTTCAAAAGAAAAATAAATGCCATGAACTACAAAATTCGAAGGAAGAGAAAAAATATACTGTAGGGTAGCTGCCTGTGGGTCTGCGGTCGGGCACCCCATAGCATGTTCCCTACCACTAAAAAAGTGAGCCCCAACCGACCTAGGGCTCACTTTTTCTCACTCAGTCTTTTTTGTGTCCAACTTTTTCAAGTGCACTTTTGATGATGAGTCCTGCTCCAAGAACGATTGGAACAAATACTAAAAGTACATCGATGAGTGAAACATAACTAAAGTAAATTTCGGTGCCAAGCATTAGTGCAAGAACAAAAACAACTAATGATGCGATAAGGCATCCGATTGTGAATTTATTTTTCTTTACTACAACTGCAATGGCAGAAAGAATAAGAAGCACCAGAACTATAGCTGCTGTATTAACTCTGCCTATGCTGTAGAATCCGAATGATGATATTCTCATCATCTTGAAAAGCATAAATAAACCAATACATACAAGTGCCCAACCAATATTTCTTTTTGTCATCTCACAGTACCTCCATATCTGTAAATATAAGTTTTCCCCTCAATAAAAAGTATAGATGAGAAACAACTATAACATAATACATAACCATGCAAATTAAAGTCAATATATACCGTTTTGTGCGCAAAATATAAGCGATAAAACGCAAAACTATACCCAAAAGCTGTTTATATACATTTTATTATACTTTTAAGTTGAATTTAGGTTGGCCATTCATAATGCACTCATAGCAAACAATTCATTTTTAAGGAGAAAAACTATGAAAAAAACAGAAGTAAAAAAGTTAATCCCATATGTAGGACTTATGGTTATGTGTGCAACTGTTACAGGCTGTGTTCAACAGGCTGCTACGCAGTCAACAACAGATACTACTATTTCTACAGAAGATATAAGTAGCAAGGAAATAAATGAGGTGCCTGAAGGCGAAGCTCCTGAGGATGCTCCTGAAAAGCCTGACGGAGAAGCTCCAAATGGAGAAAGGCCTGATGGTGCCCCAGAAAAGCCTGACGGAGAAGCCCCAGATGGTGCACCTGGAGGCGGTTTTGGTGGAGGCGGAATGAGTAGTGCTGATATAGATTATTCAGGTGCTGTAGAGATTACAAGCAGTGACTCTCAGATAGGAAAAACTTATTCAAGCACCACAGCTGACGAATCAGCTCTTTTAATAGAAACTTCTGAAGACGTTACTATCACAGATGCTACTGTTACTAAGACTGGCGACTCAGACGGCGGTGATAACTGCAACTTCTATGGTCTTAATGCAGCTGTTCTGGTAAAAGATGGCTCAACAACCACTATCACAGGTGGCACTATCACATCTGACGCTGACGGAGCAAACGGTGTCTTTTCCTATGGTGGTAACGGTGGTCAAAACGGGGCTACCGGTGATGGAACAACAGTTAACATATCTGATACAGCGATCACCACAACTGGTGATGGTTCAGGCGGAATCATGACAACAGGCGGCGGTGTTACAAATGCCAAAAATCTTACAGTTACTACAAGCGGTCAGTCATCTGCTGCCATTAGAACTGACAGAGGAGGCGGAACAGTCACTGTAGATGGAGGAACCTATACTACTAACGGTCTTGGCTCTCCTTCTATCTATTCAACTGCAGACATTACTGTTTCAAATGCAACACTAGTTTCAAACCTCTCAGAAGCAGTTTGTATTGAAGGTATGAACTCTATCACACTCACAGACTGCGACATGACTGCAAACAATACTCAGATGAACGGAAATGCTACTTTCCTAGACTCTATCATGATCTACCAGTCAATGTCAGGTGACGCCGACAGCGGTACATCAACCTTTGATATGACAGGCGGCTCACTTACAAGCAAAAATGGTCATGTATTCCATGTAACTAACACTAATGCTGTTCTCAACCTTGAAAACGTAAAGATCACAAATAAAGACTCTGACAATATTCTTCTTTCAGTATGTGACGATGGTTGGAATGGTGCTGATAACATCGCAACATTAAATGCAGTAGATCAGACACTTGAAGGAACAATCCTTGTAGGCGATAATTCTACTCTTACACTTAATCTCACTAAGGGATCAAGCTTTACAGGAACAATAAGTGGAAAAATCACTAATGCCAAAGGTGACACTGTTTCAACTGAGATTGGAGAAGTCAACGTAACTCTTGATAGCACAAGCACATGGACTCTTACAGCTGATACATACATCACATCATTTGATGGAAATATCTCAAATGTTGTATCTAACGGATATACTCTCTACGTAAACGGCGTAGCAATGAACTAAAATATATAACACAAAAGGGGTCGGTACTGTAAGTACCGACCCCCTTTTGTGAGCCCTAACCGACCTCCCTAGGGCTCATTTTCTGACAGTCATTTCGCCTGCCATATTTATTGAATAGTAATCCCTGATCTCTGAGCTGTTATCTGTCATGCCAAGGATCCACATGAGTTTGGTAAGAGCTGCTTCACTTGTCATATCGTGAGCTTCTAATGCTCCGATCTCGAGAGTTCTTTTACCAGTTTCATAGACATCCATCTTGGAGCCTTCGTATCTGCACTGGGTTCCCACAACTACTGTCATACCGCCCTTAATTAGCTTATCAAGGGTTCCGATGAAGTCGTGCTTAACAAATGGCATACCGCCAATTCCATAGGCCTCAATATAAAGACCTTTGTAGCCCTGATCAGCAATACTTTCAAGGAAGCTCCTGTGAATACCTGGGAACATCTTGATCATGCAGACTTTATCAGAAAAAGTATTGGAAAGCTTGAAGATTCCGCTTCTTTCTGGAACTGCTTTCTCATCTATTGTCATACCAAGGGAACTGATAGTAGCAATGTTCGGATAATTGATACTTTCAAAGGCATCAAAGCTAAGGGATCTTACTTTTGAAGCTCTGCAGCCCAGCATTACTTTACGATTAAATGCCACAAATACGCCTGGGATCTGGCTTGCTGCCATATGGATTGCACATCTGCAGTTCTCCATTGCATCGGCAATAGGATCAGTGATAGATAGCTGAGAGCCTGTGATCACTACCGGTATACCAATGTTTCTGAGCATAAATGATAGCATTGATGAAGTATATGCAAGTGTATCTGTTCCATGGATCACAACTATTCCGTCGTAATCATTTCTGCATTCGCTGATACGCTCTGCAAGTTTGCACCAGTCCTCTGGGAAAATATTGGCACTATCAAGGCTACAGAAATCTTCTATCTCGATGTCAGTATCACCTGATACCATCTGTAGTTCTTTTTGCATGTCATAAATGGATAAGCCTGGGATCAGACCATTACTCTTCATGACTGCTGACAATGTGCCGCCTGTATTTATTATCAAGATCTTTTTACTCACGTTTATATCCCCTTAAAAGTTCCATAGCTTTTTTATAAGATGCCGCCATATCTGACGGTCTCTGCACTTTATATCCTGAAATATTACTATCTGGTGAATAATCGCCAATGACTAATGCTTCATTTACTGAGACCTTAAAGTCTTCGCAATACTTCTGTATTGTAGTAAAAGATGCTCCCTCATTGCAAGTCAAAAACTCATCAAAGATATTTCCTAAAGAAGGTGCTGCCACCGCTTCTACGCTCCTTACCCCGATAACCCTAGCTTTATTTCTCTCTTTTAACATTCCAAGCTGCATCATCAAAATATCGTCTGGAGCCTTATCTACATCAACAAATATAAGTTTATACATCCGGTAATTACCTCTTTGACTGTATTCGATCAGCCATGTCAGCTTTGCTGCTAACACAGATTCCCTATTGTATAAAAAAAGAATGCCACAAAGGGCATCCTTTTTCAAATCTTATCTAATGATCAGAACTTAGTTTACAAATACATTTGCACGGTTATTGAAGTAATAACGGTTTACAAAGAACATAACAACTGAAACTAACAGCTGGATTATTGTGCTTGATGTAAATCCTGGAATTGATGTCATTACAGTAACAAGTAATGCATAGATAAGTGATAAAGCAAAGTTCAAAGCATAAAGTGCACAAACAAGCTTACCTGCATTAGCTTTGCGCTTGATGATAGAAATAGCTGCCATTACACCAACAACTGCAGTACCAAGTGTAAGAACACCTGCGATAGTATCAATTGGCTTAAGCGCGCTAAAGTATGAATATACATCCTCTGCTGAAACCCCTACAGTGCTATAAACTGAACCTGTTAAAAATGCTATACCAGAAACAAGATTTATAAGTGCTCCAACCCAAAGAACGAAGTATCCGAGGAAGTTAGCCCACTTCATTCCAAGTGGCTCCTGCTGAGGAACGTAGTTAAATGCTGAACCATCAACTGGTGCTCCCATAGGCTGACCGTTGTTTACAGGTGTCTGCTGAACTGGTGTTGCATTAACTACTGGTGTTACTGGATTACCGCAGTTTGGACAAACCTGTGATCCTTCTGGAATCTGTGCTCCACATGTGTTACAATTCATAATTTTTCTCTCTTTCCTATTTATAAGTTTCCTTTTGTTACGCTAATCGCAACATGTTTATCATAACGGAAATAAAATATTTTTTCAAGCAAAAACACAGTATCTGCATGCGAATGAACGCAGCAATACCATATATTGAAACATTATTTTATATTCACTCTTTATTTATACAATTTTAATTTCAGGCCATTTTGTCGGTATGTTAGTATATTTATTGAGAGTTTTTCGTTTTATTTTGCATAATTTTTCATTACACAAGTCGCACTTATCAACCCATTTTTCATGGAGGTAACATATGGAGGAAAAAAGTAGAATAACCTCGTTGCGTGTAATAATGAGCGGACTTGTAATGCTGGCTCTTATTCTTGTAGGTTCTATTGCTACTCTTATTGGCGTCATCAATCTTCGCCGTGGCATGGAAACCGAGGTCGAAACAGGTGTTAAGGCTGCATGCCAATCTTATGCCATGGTACTTCAATATTCCACAGAAAACTTAGATAATCTTGAAAAGAACTTGAGTGATCAGACAGGTTATGACTATACCTTCTTTAAGGGTGATACCAGAGAAAGATCAAGTATCTCAGGCGTAGTAGGTACTAAGGCAGGAGATGCTGTAATTGCTTCTGTTCTTAAAGGAAAGCAGTCCTATCAAGCTCAAAACGTTGTGATCAATGGTGAAAAATACTATGTAGCTTATGAGCCACTGATTGACAATGAAACTGGTGACGTTTATGGTATGGCTTTTGTAGGACTTAAGAAGATCAACATTTCAACTTACATTAATGACAGGATAAAGACCATGATCACTGTTGCTGGTCTCATTATCATTGCCTTTACTATCGCTACAGTAATCTACGTACTTCAGATCATCAAGGCTATTGATGAAAATGTACAGGCTGTACGCCAGATGTCTACAGGTAATCTTGAGATTCATTTAAGTGATAAGGTTAAGAATAGAAAAGATGAGCTTGGTGAAATGTCCAGTGCCCTCTTTGATATGGCTGAAAAGATAAGAAGCGTTATCGGAAATGCCAGAACATCTTCTGATGAAGTTGATGATTCAGCTGGATATCTTAGCGATACCGTTAATACAATATCTGAAACTGCAGAGCATGTAACTGTTGCTGTAGCTCAGGTTGCTACAGGAGCTTCTAGCCAGGCTGAATCCTTACAGGATGCTGTAGGTAGCGTAAGTGATATCAATGATGCGATCGAGCTTATCACAGCTAATACAAAGGAAATGCAGGGACTTGCTGATTCAATGCAGCAGAATTCTGTAGCCAGTCAGGAAAAGCTGGGTGAACTTAGAAAATCCACAAGAGAAAGTATTGAAGCCATCGATGGAATCGTTGAACTTATTGGTAATACCAATACTGCTGTAACAACCATTTCTGAAGCTGTTACTATCATCGATGCTATCGCTGCCCAGACCAATCTGCTTTCTCTCAATGCTAGTATCGAAGCTGCAAGAGCTGGTGAAGCAGGAAAAGGCTTTGCTGTAGTAGCTGAAGAGATCCGTCAGCTGGCAGATCAGTCTGCAGAAGCTGCTAGAAATATTCAGGAATCTATGAAGGGACTTGCTGCTGATTCTAATAAGACTATGGAAGAAGCTGGAAGTGTTCAGGAGATCATCAGTAATCAGCGCAGTACTATTCACAGAACAATTGAGCAGGTTGATGCACTTATTGAAGACATCAACAGATCTATTGCTCTTACAGGTGAGATCGTTACTAACGTTGATAAATCAGATCAGGCCAGCAAAGTTATCAGTGATGTTATCACTAACCTCTCTTCTATCTCTCAGGAGAATGCTGCAAGCTCAGAAGAAACAAGAGCTTCAATGCAGGAGCTTTCAGAGACAATGGAAACAGTATCTCAGAAGGCAAGTAGCCTGAACAAGATAGCCAAGATCCTGGACGAAGAAATGGCGTTCTTCCAGATTGGAGCTACAACAGCCTAACGGCTGTTGTAGGCGGAAGTGGACCTTGGGGACGGGGGTAGTGGGTAAGTGGACCTGGGGGACGGGGTTAGTGGGCCATTTTTCGAAGAAAAAATGGCCCACTAACCCCGTCCCCCAGGTCCACTTACCCACTACCCCCGTCCCCAAGGTCCACTTTCGCTTTTTCTTACCACACCCTATAGTTTCCAGAAAGTGCCAGCAGAGCAAACATATAGAGGCAGTTGTCATAATATCTGCGTACGCCTTTTCTAAGTGGCTGGTTCCAGAACCAGTTTACCCATCTTCTGGCTATTTCATAGTCGCTATCCTTTTCATCGCTATAAGAAACAGTAAGTGCGCTCTGAGCAATAGTAGCTACAAGTCCCACAGGATGAAGAACCGGTCTGTCTACAGGCGTTCCGTCAACTTTGTAGGTGCATCTTACAGCTTCAAGATCTGTTCCAAAGAATTTCATCATCTTAAGAGGAATAGACAAAAGCTCTTTATCCTCTCCAAACCACACTGCTTCAAGCCCAATATTTGCAGCTGTTCTGTAGGCATCGCTAAAGAAATCCCCATAATATCCCCAAGACAGCTCTTTATCCATAGGCGAACCATCAAAATTACCATATTCAGGACTAAGTCCTGTTTCCTTGTGGCAGGCTGTCTTCAAGTACTCTCTGCTGGCTTTTGCTGCTTCCTTAAAGAATTCTCTGTCCTCTTCATAAGCCCAAAGAGCAAATAATTCATAAAAATGTGGCAGATGATACGATGGATCCGTAAATGGACTTCCCGGCACAAATAAAATCTGCTTATTTTCATGATTCCACATTGGACAGCCTTCTCTTCCATTTTCACCCTTGTGGATGCAAGCCTTAAGTATCTCTTTGGCTTCTTTAGAATAGTTCATGATGCCTTCACCATCTCCCCATCTGTGGGAAGCGAAGAAAAGAGCCATTGCAAAAAACTCTTCTCCATCAGGAGCTGGTCCATATGCATTCTTGGTGCCATCAAGCTGACATGACCATGCAAAATAGCCTTCATTCTCGCCTTCTTCCATATACATGTACTTCTTGGCCCATTTCCAGATGCGGTCAAATTCCTCTTTCATATCAAGCTGAACACACATCATCATGCCATAGGACATTCCCTCTGTTCTGGCGTCATTATTACCGGTATCAACAAGATAACCCATATCCTTGTCTTCATGGTATATTCTCTCATTTTCATCATAAAAAAAGGTATTAACTGCCTCTTTTATCCTGGCAGCTATCTCTTCATCTGTCTTTCCTATCTCTTTAAAGAAATTTCTATAATTCTTACTTTCAAATGC
Organism: Butyrivibrio hungatei; assembly: GCF_001858005.1. Lineage (NCBI taxonomy): Bacteria > Bacillati > Bacillota > Clostridia > Lachnospirales > Lachnospiraceae > Butyrivibrio > Butyrivibrio hungatei. The sequence continues at coordinate 2,027,919 of NZ_CP017831.1, forward strand.
CCCCATATTCTTTTCCCTTCCTATATATCATTTTGATTATCTTCGCATTTTACCCAAAAATAATCTTCCCTTTATTTGCCATATTCTAGCCACTTTTTGCGGTTTCAGATCACTATTTTAAAAATAATAAAATTTAATTGTTGACAATTTAAATATATTGTGTAAAATATAATTGTAATCAAAATTCAAACCACTACATATCATAATTAAGTAGACAAAGGAGATTATCGCTATGGAATATAAATTTACAGAAGCTAATTTCAATGAAGAAGTACTCGGCAGTGACATTCCAGTTTTAGTTGATTTCTACGCAGACTGGTGCGGACCATGTAAGATGATGATGCCTGTAGTTGAAAAGATGGCAGAGGTTTACGACGGCAAGATCAAAGTCGGAAAGATAAACTCTGATGAAGAAAATGCTCTCGCTGCAAAATACGGCATCATGTCAATTCCAAGCTTCCTTATCTTTAAAAATGGCGAAGTTGTAGACAGTGCAACTGGTGCAATGCCTGCAGACGCTCTTGCCAAGAAGCTTGACGCAGTTTTATAATTTGCCTTTTCCTATCTCCCCTTTATAAACATATAAAAAGAGCTGGCGCGCATTTTATGCACGTCAGCTCTTTGCTTTAGTCTTCCTGAACAATAGGTCTTATCTGCTCTAACAGATCTCCTATCTTTTCATAGATACTCTCATCAGTACTTACGTTACTGATCGCAGTCTTCATCTTATCCTGCAGTTCCTGAAAATCTTCATCTGCTTTTTCCATATTTACAAAGACTTCGCCTAAGCCCTTTAGCTTGGCATCTACGTTTTCACTGTTTTTCCTTGCTTTATCCCTGATACTCTGGGACACATCATCAAGAACAGCTCCTGCTCCAGCTAAGCTATCAACCTTATCCCTGCTTGTTTTTACCGCTGCATCTATCTCTCCAAGCTTTACCTCGACCTCTTTTGAGAAGTTTTGAGCTTTATCATTTATTTCTACAGCTTTGTCATCGATCAGCTTATCAATCCTCTCGTCAATGGCTTTTGTCCCCTCAGACAGCTCACAGACCTTGTCATATACTGCTCTTATATCTGATACGATGCCTCTAAGGTCTCCTGCCACATAGGCAATTGGAATAGCTGCGTCTCCTATCTTGGAGGATTCAATGGTTGCTGTAAGTGCCAGCACATCTCCTCTTGATGCTATGTTCTTTAGTGAAAGAACTTCCTCCATTATGCTATTCTGGGTTTTTCTGATATTTTCAAGCTCTGCCTTGATATCTGAAAGTGATGACTTTTCAGGTGCCGCTGGAATCGATGTATCAACAGTTTCAAGGCTTTCAGCTGCCTTTTTCACACCTTCAGTAAGCTCTTCTTTTACTTTAGAGAGCTTAAAAGGTTCCACATCGAACTTTTCCAAAAGGCTTCCAGCATCACCTACATCAACACTTTCCACTATCTTTTCCTTGGCGGGTCCAGCCAAAAGAGCTCCTTCAAGATTCTTTAGAGCCTCATTAACGCTTTTTTGCTGTCCCTTAAGGTCATCTGTATATTTTTTTAAGGAATCAGAAATGTAGATGATGGCTTCGTCTTTTTCTGCCCTTGCTCTTCTCTCGTTTATAGCTGCTTCATCAAAATCTTCCTGATCGCTTAACTTTTTTTTGCCAAACACATCAAACATAGCCCACCTCACTCAAAAACAATGCATGACATAGCGCCCTTTAAATACTTGTCCTTAAAATGTACTCCGTAGCCAACAATGCCACACAAGTCCCCGAGCATTTCAAGTTTTTTAAGATATGAGTCCAGCTCTCCATTTTCTTTAAAGGTCTGATACCTTGAGAAGTTGTTAATGGCAAGAACCGAAGGAAAAGAAGGAAATTCGAGATGTATCTTTTCCATAATCTGTGAAACCTGCTCTGTTTCAGCCACGTCACTGCTCTCGCTGTAGGACTTTATCTTGCCTGATAGGTTCTTGATAACAGCATAAACTGTTGCTTCTTCATAGATAACGCCATTAGCTGAAACTAGGCTTTTGTTTGTTCCTGCGCCTATTGAATGAATACCCTTACTTTCTACCTCATAGGAGATAGTGTTTAGCATCTTTTTATCTCCACCGGTACAGAAGTTAACAAGAGCAGTGTCATCATTACCAGGAGAAAGAGCTTCCACATCATCTATAAGTCTTTTTATGAATCTTGCAGGAGCTGTCTTCGTCTTTTCCAAAACGCCTGTAGCTATGGAAACACCGCCTGTAAAAGCAATTACAGACGCGCCATTTTCCACAATCTCAGATCCGTAGGACATCAAAGTACATCCTATACTGGGTATTCCAGGATAGAGTCTTTCTAATGTCTCAACATTTACTTCAAATTTCTCCTCACAGCTAAGAAGGATAATAAGCTTTGGTGCTGTAAGGCCATTTAAAGCCTCAGCCAGACTACCTGTTGAACTTTTCCCGTAAAAGATATTCATAAAGCACTCTCCATCTGTCAGATTCTCATGGCAACTTCATATGCTCTCCAAATAACTGTCCTTAAGTTTCCAACGCTTCTGCAGTCGCCTACAAGGTCGATATTACTTGTTCTCTCGCTATCTTTGATAATAGGATTTGAAATATAACCAGCAGAACTGATAACTGAATCGCAGCTTATCTCTATTTCTTTGCCATCCTTGGTAGTGCAAAGGATGCCGTCTATCCTTACTTCCTTAAGGCTTGTCTCAAGGTAGACCGGTACCTTATGAAGCTCAAACCACTCTCTAAGATATGAGCTGTTTGCAAGGCAAACGCCAGGCTGGGATACAAGGTCATCCTTCATCTCTACGATGATCGGCTTCTTGCCCTGAAGTGCCAACTCATAAGCTATTTCGCAGCCTGTCAGGCCTCCGCCTATTACAGCTACTGTTTCGCCGACTTCCTTACCTCTAAGGAAATCGCAGGCTTCTATCATGTGCTCATAGCCTGGAATGCTTCTAAGGATCCTTGCTTTGGCTCCTGTAGCCATGATTATGTCGCTCTTACCAAAAGACCTGACGTCTGTGATCTCAGTATTATAGTGGATCTCAACACCAAGCTCCTCCATCTTTTTCTTATACCAGGAAAGAAGATCTCTGAGCTTACCTTTATAAGACTCAGCTGAAGCAGCTATAAATGCTCCGCCAAGTTCAGAACTCTTTTCATAGATAACCGGCTCATGTCCTCGTAATTTAAGGACTCTTGCAGCCTCCATTCCGCCTATACCACCACCAATGATGATGACTTTCTTAGGGTGCCTAGTCTTTTTGATGAAATGCTTGTCTTTTTGCATTGTTTCTGCATTGACAGCACATCTGGCAAGGTGAAGGCTATCACTAAGCTTCTGATCATTTGGAACACCTTTATAATGGCACATGTTAAAGCATCCGTTGTGACATAGGATACAAGGTCTGATGTCATCTTCTCTGCCTTCCATAAGCTTGGTGATCCACTCTGGATCTGCAAGGAACTGTCTGGCAAATCCGGCACCGTCAAGCTTGCCCTTTGCTATCTCATCTGCTGCCACTCTTGGATCAAGTCTACCTGCGCAAACTACTGGAATATCCACGAAGTTCTTGAGGTTCTCAACATCCTCAAGGTTACAGTTTTCTGGCATGTAGATTGGTGGATGTGCCCAGTACCAGGCATCATAAGTACCATTATCGCAGTTGAGCATGTCATAGCCTGCATCCTGAAGGTACTTAGCTGCCTTCTTGGACTCTTCAAAGTCTCTTCCAGCCTCTACATAGTCTTCTCCTGGAAGTGCGCCCTGCCTAAATCCCTTAGTCTTAGAGATCACACTGTATCGTAGTGATACCGGGAAGTCTTTTCCACAGGTTTTCTTTATCTCTTTTACGATATCCACAGCAAATCTGTACTTATTCTCAAAGCTTCCGCCGTATTCATCAGTTCTTTTATTAACATAATCAAGTGTAAACTGGTCAAGAAGATATCCTTCATGAACCGCATGAACTTCAACGCCGTCAACTCCTGCATCTTTAAGGAGCTTGGCTGTCTTGCCAAAGGCAACCACGTACTCTTTTATCTCTTCTACTGTGAGAGCCCTTGAAGGGAGCTTGTCTGACCATCTGTTAGGTGATGGGCTTGCAGTAGCTGTAATCTTGTCAAGGTCCATAAATGGCTTGGACAATACTCTAAGAGCCTTGTTATTGTATAATGTCTCCATCATTGAGCTTACGGTAAAAGACCTGCCAAAGCCGGCTGTAAGCTGAACAAAGAGCTTAGCTCCTGTCTTGTGGAACTCAGGCATCCACTTTGCAAGGTCTTGATACATCTTCTGATTCTTGTAAAGCCACTGACCAAACATTGGATTGTAAACCGGCTGGCATCCTGGAAGTACAAGCCCTGCGTTATTCCTTGCAACCTCCAGAATAAAATCTGCTCCAGCCTTGTCAAAATGATTCTTTTCCATCCATCCAAAAAGATCTGTTCCTCCCATGGATGTCATGACAAAGCGGTTCTTGATCTCAACATTTCCAATATTCCATTTAGTAAATAATGGATCTAATCTCTTTTCCATTATGCATTTCTCCTACCAATATATTTTTTACCTTCAGCTCTGCCCAGCTGATAAACTCTTTCCAGTTCCTTTGGGTCCTTTTCTATTGCACTGATATTAAGAGGCTCTAAAGGTCTTATTACCTCTATCTCGCCTTTTTCTTCCTTTTCTCTTATGTATCTCTTTTCCTCATTGTACATAAGATACCTGTCTTCCATAGCCTTGATCATACCTGGATATTTTCTGAGCATGAGCCTTACAAGGGGCATGTATTTTTGCTTGCCCTTCACGTAGTCCCTGGGCTGAGTCTCGATAACCAGAATCTTGTCATAGCCTTTTTCCTCCATGAATTTAAGAGGAATTGAATCTGAAATGCCACCATCAAGATACACGCCGCCGTCTATCTCTACAGGTCTTGAAACAAGCGGCATAGAGGCTGATGCCTGAATCCACTTGATGTCCTTTCTATCGCCATTTTCACATTTGTAATAAACAGGTTTGCCTGTCACTGCATCAGTAGCAACGCAGTAAAACTCCATTGGATTATTCTGGAAGGCCTCCAGATCCCACTTATCCAGCTCATAAGGAAGCTTCTCGTAGCAAAAATCTACGTTATATATGTCTCCTGTTGCTATAAGTGAGGAAATGCTGTGATATCTCTTGTCAGTGCAGTACTTCTTGTTATATCTAAGTGCTCTGCCTATCTGACCGGATTTAAGATTGCAACCAAAGGTTGCTCCTGCTGATACCCCAACTGCTCCGTCAAAGGTTATCCCCTCTTCCATGAGCACATCCAGAACGCCGCAAGTGAACATTCCCCTCATTGCGCCGCCTTCCATTACAATACCCGTTTTCATAATATCTCCTAATGCCTTGATTCTTACGTAAAAATAGGAGCAGTCCCTAAGAGACTGCTCCTTAATAGACTACTTATATTATACTACTAATTTAGGAATATTTAGCCACAAATTCGTCCATTGTGATAGGTTTGGAAAAATAGAACCCCTGAAGATAATCGCATCCAACCTTGCTCATCGCTTCATCCATCTTTTCATCTTCTATTCCCTCTGCCGTTATGCTAAATCCCATGCTTTTGAATGTATTGACCACATTAGGAAGCATAACATCAGGCTCTCTCATATATTCCCACACAAGGCTCATATCAAGCTTAATATTGATAAATGGGCACTTCTTTACGCGTGACAGATTAGAATAGCCCTTTCCATAGTCATCAAGCACAAAGTAAAGTCCACTATTTTGCAAAAGTTCTATCTGCTTTGTGAGCAGTGACTCCTCAACCATGATATCTTCAGTGATCTCAAAATGGATCTTTTCAGGGTTAACGTTATATTTTTTCATAATGGCTAAGAGCTTATCACCGATATCAGGTCTCATAAACTGTATAGGTGACAGATTTACGTTGATCCATTTAAGTCCCATCTTCTTTATGTCATTTTCATTTATAAACTTACATACTTTTTCAAAGACCTGTTCTCCAAGTTCAACGACGTGTCCGCTTTTCTCAGCAAGTGGAATGAAGATTGTAGGAGAAATGATCTTTCCTGAAGGATCTTTTATCCTTGCAAGGGCTTCTGCACCAATGATTTTCTTTGTCAGGCTATCGATGATAGGCTGCAGGTAAACTTCAACAAGATTGTGATCAATGGCGTATTCAAGCGATCTCTTTGCCTCAGTCTCTTTTGCATTATCTCTAAACTCCTGCTCACCAAGGATTATAAGATCATCAACTGTGCTCTCAGCCTTACCAAGAGCATTAGTAAGCATGTTCATTACTACATCCGCAGATCTGGAGCTTTCCTTTGGGTCCATATAGATATAGCCTGCATCAAGATAGAGCTCTGCCCCATTGTTCTTCCAAGGTTTTTCGAACCTTTCAGATATTTCCCTTCTCATTCGATCATGATTGAATTTATCATGTCCAAGTACTATGAATCTTCCACTTCTGTAGTAAAAGACCAGTGAATTAGAATATTTTTTTTGAAGGAAATTGCCTATCATCTGGATACCCAAAGCCATCTGCTGGGCGCCATAGATCTCGCGAACATCTTTGTAGTTTTTTATAACAACTGCAAACATGTTATATTCCTTGTATTCACTTATTTCTACCAAATATTCCTTAAGTGCTTTGCTGTTAAAGAAAGATGTCCGGCCTTCCAGGTAAAAGTCTGGATTTTCAAAGGACAGATAGATTATGACTATAGCTATGAGGCAGAACGTATCTTCAAGTAAAAGAGTCGGGAATATATATCGTAAGATAAATCCTATCATCAATATAGTGTTATACCAGAAGATTCCTGCTACTTCCCTTCTTCTGACAAGTCTGTTCTTGCAAATAAAAAATATTGCATAAGTTCCAATAAGATAGATAGCCGTTGCCACATAAATATAGTTATACCATGGTCCACTATGATATCCATTTGCGTCCATGTAATAGATTTTTTTGATCCACGGACTAAGTATAGTCACAAATATTCCAAAAACAGCGGGGATCCTTACAAGCAAATGCATGATCAGCTTCCTGCTACTATCAGTTCTAAGTACGTTTGCAGTAAAGCTATAGAATGCGTAAGTTCGCAAAAAGAACAGTATAAAATAAAGGCTATTGGTAAAATACTCAATAACCAGAGGGTAAACCACATGATTCATGTCTACCCAACTGGATACTATGTCCATGATAACGCTACCACACTCGATAACCAAGAGAGATACGAAGGTCAGGTTTCTCTTAGTTGGGATATGTGGCAGGACATAGTAATACCCAAGATAAATTAAAAGCAATAATAAACTTGGCAAGGCATAACTTAAATCCCACATATATAGTCCTCTGGAAAACATGTTAAGAGCTTAAGTTACAGTGATACTGATTACGTTATTTAGTGTAGTTTTCCTTTTAATTTTATAATTCAATATTACTATATTTAGGGATATGAAAGTATAAATAAACTATTAAAGTATTATATATACATGAGATTATGCAGTTTAGAATCACCTGAAAACCCATATTTTAAGCTTGAACAAGCTTATTCATATCGCCACGCGCCGTGTTACTGCGCTATTTTTGGGGTTTTTACGCTTGCTATTTCTGATGGGCGTTGGTTTGTTTTGGGCGAGCTTTAATCTGCATATTTATACCTTTTTTCTGGATTTTTTCTATTTTTATGCTTATTAAGCTTCAACAACTAGCAAAATTCAATTGTAGGCTGAAAATGTCTCTTCATCCCCATAAAAGACATTCATATCAATGTATCTTTCAGTTCCAGAGTAGCCTGATAACACATGCCTGTTGGAATACTGCCAAAAAGTCCAGTTAATTGATGGATCCGGCTTGCCGTAAACATTTCTGATCCAGACATCGTAGTCTGCAAGCCTTTCCTGTATCACAGGAAGCCACTCCTTAGTAGTATAGATAACCGGCTTCATAGAATAACAAGTCTCTACTTCATCCAGGAAAGCTCCAAGTTCCGTCAGCATCTTGTCCTTATCAAGCATATCTGGCTCTCTGTAGCCACCATAAGGCTCCACATCTACTACTGGTGGAAGCATGCCTGGAACAGGTGTCACTGTTTTGCAGAAATTCTCAGCTTGAGTCACACCAGATGAATCAAGGCTAAAAAAATGATAAGCTCCAATCCTAAGATCTGTATTTTGCGCTTCGTTCCAGTTCTTTTCAAACTGCTCATCTACGGAACTAGAGCCTTCTGTTGCCTTTATATATGCAAAAGAAATATCCTCTTTTGACAATACTTCCCAGTCAACCACTCCCTGATAATGAGCAACATCAACGCCTCTGATAGGATACTTTCTCTTGGAAGGATTATTTATGTGAAGCACTCCAAAATAAAATAAACCAGCTGTTAAGCCCATCAGCGCTACAATTATTACAAGCGCCGCAGCTGAAATCAGTAATTTCTTTTTCATGACACCCTCTCCTCTTATCTAGCACATTTTAGGATGCGACATATCTTCTAAAAAGAACTTTCATCATTTGTTCTCCAGCTTTTTCATCATCCAGTATGCATCACGGTATGTTCCGTCCGCATATTTCATGTTGTCAGGGAAAGTACCGTATTTTTTGAAGCCAAGCTTCTCATAAAGAGAAATTGCGGCTTCATTTCCAGCCACTACTTCCAATTCAGCCTGCTCATATCCAAGCTTAGTTGCTACATCAAGTACTGTTTCCAGCATAGCCTTACCAATTCCACAGCCGCAATAATCCTGATACAGTGCAATAGCAACGTCGCATCTATGCTGATATCTTCTGTATGAAGCAATGCTCATAAGTGAGCAATTGCCCACATGTTTGCCATCGACAAATGCAAGTAGCATAAGTTCACGGTCAGATTCAATCTTACTCTTAAGAAAGTTCTTTTCATCTTCCAACGTAATAGTAACTTCATCAGGTTCCCTTATAAGATATGGAGTTTCACCACAAGTAACCTTAAGATACTGAATCAAGTCTTCTGCATCTTCAAGCCTTGCTGACCTTAATTCAACAGTTCTTCCAAGCTTATCCGTTATAGTAATTGGTTCTAATGTCATAGTCTTCTCCTCTAAGCTTTATTTAACTTCTTTTTACCGTCTGTATGTCACTCCAAACATGAACTTCCACATATCGTTCTGGTCCATATTTTCCATCCGGGTTCCAGTCCTGAGGTAGTCCGTATTTATCAATGATTTTCAGTATTTCCTCATAGGTATAAAGTTTTTTTTCGATACTCTTTTCCATCATTTAACTTCCGATATATCTTACTATCGCCTTATCCCAACAAATTGTAGTTTTAGGAATTGACCCAGACATCTATTTCGTCCTTCGTTGGAACTTCAAAGATGGATTCAAATTTTTCAGCAAGTCCTTCATCAACGTAATATGTATCAGATTCGTGATTTAAAACATCCTGATTTCTTTTTTGAATTCTTCTGTTCCACTCATCAGGATCAACATTCAAATAATAAAACTCGTAATCGATATTTCTTGAGGAGTAAAACTCTTTCGCATAATCACGCTCTTTCTTGGTCCAGAATCCCCAATCCAAAACTACGTTAATTCCGGTTTCTGCAATCTCAACAGATTTTGCATATTGATATTCTTTTATTCTTTCAACATAGTAGTCATGTTTTTCTCCGGCATCCTGTCCAAACACTGACAACATTACTTCATCTATTGATAAAACCACTGCATTTTGTGCTTTTCTAATTCTTTTGGCATACGTACTTTTTCCGCTGCACAGCTTGCCACACATAATAAAAACCTTAGACATTTGTTCCTCCATAAAATTCGATTGCGAGTTTAATCGCATCTTCTATCATTTCATTTCCCGCCAAATCGGAATAGTTCAGATACTCTTTAACCTTTGTCGCCGGCACCAGCTCTTTCCCATACACTTTTCCTGTAGCCGGATCAATATGACTCTCATAAATATCTTTTATCTTCGCTATCATTCTTACCTGAGCATACTTATCCGAATTATCCTCCACCAATAAATACCCAAGATAATGGATATCTTCCAGTTCAATATTTAATTCTTCAATATATTCCCGTTTCAATGTCTCTTCAAAAGTTTCAGCATTTTCAGGCTTTCCACCGGTCAATTTGTATTTTCCGTCCTCAATCCTCAAGACAACCTGGTTATCTGCTGAAAATGCTATTCCATAAACCTGTTTTACCGGTAACTGGTCAGGAACAGAATCCTTAAACCATGTAAAGTCAGCCATAATGCAATCCCCTATATACTTCGCCGATTATCCTGGAAGTTAATCGCTCTACAAATTTGAATTTGTGCGATTAACTTCCGATATAACTCACTATCACATTATCCCGACAAACGGGATTTATCATTTCCCTTTCCTGACATAAATAAGCAAAAAATTCAGAATGTCGTACAAACCTCTATCCAAAAACTCCTTATCTCTTACACCGTATTCATGCCCCGATTCAAACCATTCCTGCCATGCTATGTCATAACACTCTGCTTCTTTGACATCGATCCTGCAGCGATCACCGCATTCTTTTATTAACAGGCTCTCCCACCATGTAGCGGTTTTAAAGAGCTCGGAATCGTCACCTTCAGCCCATGTTTCAAATAGCTGCTTTAGCTCACCCTGCGGTCTCTCTTTCAATCCAGGGATGGCAATCATCACATAACCGTTCTCCTTGACAAATGGCAGAATCTTCTCTGCAAATACGCATTCCTTACATCCAAAATAATGGTAAGAGTCCACGCTGACAATGCTATCAAAATAGTCTTCGGCAAAAGGCATATCCATTGCATCACCATGAATCGGTATAATCTTATCCACCTGCCCATTGGCCGTTATTCTTTTATAGTTTTCAGTTGCAGAAACCCAAAGATCAAACGCATAAACGTGCTTAGCATCTGTTTCATTGGCAATAAATAGCGATGTTAATGCAAATCCGCATCCCAAATCCAAAGTGCGATCAAATTTCACATCTTCAGGGCATCTTCTGATCAATTCATCAAGTAGCCTAAAAGAATTCGGCCCCATCAAGTATTCCTTTGTAAAGTATTTCTTATACTTTTCTATACTCCCCATACACTTCACCCTCCATAGCGAGTTTTACTGAAATATTAAAAACTTATTGTTCAAAATCTCCAATCTTCCCGAGCATCTTGCCAAAACTATGATACCGACCTGAATAGATGACAGGATCAAGTGCTGTTAGATCAACATCAAATATGTCTTCACAATTCCCTCTTTTCATACTCCATGCGAATAAAATCTTTTGCATCCCCAGAAGTTGTAAATCTTTTATACTTCGAACCATGTTCAGACAGATACCCAATGATTTCTTTCCTGTCTCTATCATATTCAAACACCCACTTTATGTTGTACCAAAGGAACTTGAACGTAGGTTTTGAATTGTATTCTTCTTTTCCTGCTCTCTGCCTTAACCAACGCTTTATTATTCTTACCAATCTTTTACAGAGTGGTACATCAAACAGTATGATGTAATCACATTTTCCAAAGCTCTCACGCAACAGCTTTCTTGGTGATCCTTCTACAATCCAGTTATCACCATTTATTATTTCTTGGAATAGTTCGTCACGATCTTTGTCACTGCGCTTTTTATCTCCTTCTGGAGTGCGCTCCCAAACAATATTGTCTTTCTGATAAAACGGAATGTTATATATTTCTGATAAGTCTCTTGCAAGTGTAGTCTTCCCACTAGCAACAGATCCTATGATATCTAGTTTCATTATTACTCCCCCAAAAAACTGGAATTTAATCGCTCTACAAATTTGAAGTTGTTTATCAAAAATAATGTTCCATCAAACGATCAACCCATTCTGGAACGGATGCTTCTTTCTTATCATATACTGGATAATATGGTTTTATATCTAAAACTGGGGTGCCATCTACAGCATCAAGACCTTCAACAACAATTCTGTCTTCAGAAACGGAAACTATTTTTACAGAGGTTATTCCGATACGATTAGGTCTATCTTTTCCACGCTGTGAAAAAATCCCAACTAATGGCATGTCATCTCGATTCTGAGGCCTTCTTTGAAGGTGCTTGTCCTTTTCATACTTCGCTTTATCAAGATGATAAATGATATTCACATGAGAAAAATCTTCAAGTCCTTTCAAACCGGAGATATACTCTTCATCCAATATTATAGAAGAAGTATCTTCTCCCCAAGAAACATCTTTTCTGTCCTTTACTTTATTTCTAACATAACCAATTGGTTCCATTTCGATTTTCATAGTTGTATCCTCCCCCCGATTTGCTTATTTCATTATCCTGGAAGTTATTATTTTCTTATTTCCTTAAATACTTCTCATCAGATTCATATTCATCACTCACAAACCGTTCCACTGTCATATGAAGATCATACTTATTGCGAAGTTCGGCAAGCTGCTTCATCATTGGTGATGCATGATGCGCATCTTAATCCCCATTATCTTCTGGAGTCTGACCGCTGGATCCTTCAGACTGGCTGGTGGGCGCTTCATTTCCGTCCCCTGAACCATTATCGCCGTTTCCTTCATTATTTTCGGTGGAACCACTATTTAAGGACTCTTCTTGCTTTTTTCTTTCTTCCTCTTCAGCTTTCTTCCTTGCCGCTTCCTCTTCTTCAGCTTTCTTCCTTGCTGCTTCCTCTTCTTCGGCTTTCTTCCTTGCTGCTTCCTCTTCTTCGGCTTTCTCCTTTGCTGCTTTTTCTTCTTCGGCTTTCTTTTTTGCCGCTTCCTCTTCTTCAGCTTTCTTCTTTGCCGCATCCTCTTCTTCAGCTTTCTTCTTTGCCGCTTCCTCTTCTTCAGCTTTCTTTTTTGCCGCTTCCTCTTCTTCCTCTTCCTGTTTCTTCTTCTCTTCTTCCGCTTTCTTCTTTGCTTCCTCGTCTTCTGTCACAGTACTACTCTGAGAAGAAGCATCTGAAGCATTCTGATCTTCTGTGATTCCCATTATGTCCATAAGGTCACCAAAGTTACCTTCGTTAATTCCTGATTCATCACCAGTTGTAACCTTGACCTTGTTTGGATCAGGCTTAACATACTTAACTACATATTCACCATCATCAGATATTCCAGGCACTGGGTGCTCTACTATGTAATTGAATATGGCTTCGCATCCTTTTCCAGAATAATGAAGTCCGTCTCCACCGTTATACTCAGATTTTACCTGTCCATCAGATCCTTTGAGGACTTCAGAGATATCAAGATAAAAAATGTGTTTCTCCTTTGCTATCTCCAAAAGAAAATCATTGTATTTGTCTATCAATGCGTTCTGCACATAGTCTTTGTACCTTCCGTTATCATCTACGGGACCTATAGACACAAGTACAATATTGGAGTTAGGCGCCAGCTCGGCCACTCTGTCTATAAGAGAAATAAATGTATTCTTGTAATGATCCTCGCTGGAATCATTGATTCCATTTACACCAAGAAGAATATATATAACTTGAGCCTGATGAGACTCCAGGTAAGATTTCATAGTATATTCTTTTCCAGCATTGTTCATGAATTTATTGGATGCAAATGCTGGATGTGATATTCCAATCTGCGCAAGTGCAGAATCATCGTTAAAAAAGCCGTAGTTAACCATGGCTACGGTTCTAGAATCGCCCAGGAATACGCATCTGTTAAGATATCCCTCCTTAGCACCTTCTTTTTTAACAAGTACAGTTGTATCCGGAGTAGATTCAGTCTTGGTTTCTTTGCTTGCAATCTCGACTACAGGCATGTTTCCGTCACCAGATGCTCCCTCGTTTGCAATCTGGTTTTCTCCATCGTTCTCACTCAAAGAATTTTTCTTAACACCACTTATGTGCGCCATAACCAAGATGACAGCAAAGGCAATCACCACTATCCCCAATGAGATGGCAATCAGCTCCTTTGTACCAATGTGCTGCATTATATTATCAAGTTTTCTCGCTGTATTTCTCTTTATTTTCCTAAGTTTCTTAAATATATCATTCCACATGTGGATTCTTTTTTCCTTCAATGTAATCTTCGGTAATGGACCCTTAAATCTGTTCATTTGCTTCTGTGAGAAAAACAGAATCTGCGATCCTATCTAATTTCTTTTCCATCAAAAGAAATCTACCCTTGCGCCAATCCGCATATCCGCGTTTAACATATCCATTTTTATCATAAAGCCTTAGTGCATACGGATTCTTAGTAAACACATCAAGTCTTACCGAATCATATCCAGATTCGATAAGCTGCTTTTCAATATGATTTAGTACAGTAGCTCCTATCCCTTTATTCTGAAAGAAAGGAGAAACACAGAATCTGTGAATGATACAGGGCTTTTTATTTTCCCACTCACACTTAAGATACTCATCATCGCATTCTTCGCTGATGACGTATATAGCAGCAAGCTGAGCATCATCCATAACCACAAACATGGTTTTCTTATTTATATCTTCTTCAAAATCCTCACAAACGGGATATATATCGTCCCACTGTTCTATACCCTGTTCTGACATAAGCTGTTTTGCAGCTTCTATCATATTACATATTTCTGTCAAATCATCCATTGTAGCTAATCTATAGTGCATCTATCTTAACCTCCTCAGACACTCCTTCGTACGTAAAATTGGAAGTTGTGCGATTAACTTGCTAACATACTCCAATTATCTGCTTTGGTATTCGTACCATTCTTCATCTATCTTTTTGAATCCAACAGCCTCAAACATTCGCCTACTCTGCCCATTAAAGGAATAGATATTTGCCTTAACAGTATCCATACCCTTTTCTTTAGCAAGTTTAAGCATATCTTCAACGCATCGTCTTCCAATGTGCTGATTTTGGTATTCTTTGCACACTACAATAGCGACTTCTGCATTGTCTCTTAACGAAACATCCCCTACCAATGTCCCCTTATATTCTATGTAGTAGCAATCCCCATGAGAGCTTAGATAATCATACATAGCATGTAAAAGATCTAAATCATATGGTTCATCTCTGTTATCTACCTGCTTACATACATCCAAATCCTGATACCAAGGAAGTGAAGCCTCGTCATTCCTGTAATATGGAATCAGTTTTAATTCTTCATCAATGATTCGCTCTGTCATTCTCTCCACATATCCATTCCTGGGCCATCATTGTCATTTGGGCGGGCCTTGAAGCCAAGCTTCTCGTAAAACGCCTCTTTTCCCTTTGATGCCACAATAACTATCTTTATACGCCAGCCTTCCTTGAGCTGGTTATCAATATACTTGATACATTCCTGCACCATTTTCTTGCCGATACCCTGCCCCTGATATTCCGGATTTACAATTACATCCGCAAGGTAAGCTATATAACCCTTATCCCAAAATATCCTTGCGCAGCCAACAGTTTTCCCTTCATCCACACAGGAAATAATAAAATCTGAGTTGTCCAATCCAGACTGCGCCTGATCATCGCTGATGAACGGCCAGCCAACAGATGTCCGAAGATCACAGTAATCCTTTACCGATAGATTATTACAATATGTTAGCATTCCAATTCTCCCAACTGATCATTTAATATTTTGTATTTATTTTGTCACAATTAAAAAGGCTGGTACTTACCTTAAGTAAGCATCATGCCTTCATGATATCATAGCCACAATGGCTATTCCACTGCTTTTTAACTCTATTTATTATCCAGTACATGGATTTCTACAACCTTATCCCACAGATTTTTCATCTGCGAAAAGTGGCTGATCAAAAATCCCCGATAAATTTGAATTTATGCGATTAACTTCCGATATAATGCTCATTCCAACAAACTGGAATTGTTAACACTCTGTCTTATTGCACCGGAGGCATAAAGCATAAAATGCAATCGCCAGAAACTGTGATACCACAGACACAGTGACAAGATACACAGGATTCAAATCATACAGGGCACCGAGAAGCCAACTGCCCAGAAACCACGCAATACCAAATCCTGTCTCAAATATTCCGAAACCGGTGCTTCGCATGGAACGCGGGACGATTCCGCTGACAGCTGCTTTCATAATACTTTCCTGCGCACCCATTCCAATCCCCCACAGAATTATCCCAGCTCCGATCAACCAGGCATTTCCAGTCATAAAAACAAAACATGAGAAGAATGTGCTGCATAGTGTGGAAATGATCAGAGCCTTCAGCCCGACCTTATCATAAAGCCAGCCAAAGAATAGTGCAGCAAAGGCATCCACAGCCATTGCCCCAGCATATAGCAGGCTGAGCATGGATTCATTAAATGCTCCGGTATTAGCCGAATGAAGTGTGATCAGGGTGAAGTCTGCAAAGCCAAAAGCAAAAAAGCAGATGGCCGCCATGAACAGAACAAATGACTTCCTGAATTCAAAGCTTGCCGGTTTATCTTCCTGCTTTTCAAAGATCTCCGGATCAGGGTATCTTATCTTTGCTGTCAAAACAAGAGCTATGGTGATCATTGCAGGAACAAGCAGTATCGCAAAAGAGATCCTATACGTTGTAAAAAGGTCGTCTGTACCTTTTACAAGAGCTGTTACAAAAAGCAGTACCGGTCCGAGAAACGCGCCAAGCTGATCCAGAAACTCCTGATAGGCAAAGCCTTTTCCGGTTCCGATCTCGCTTGCCGCAAAACTTACCAATGTGTTTTTGGCAGGCTTTTTTATCGCTTTTCCGATACGCTCCAGGATCACAAGACCGCAGGCCCAAATCCAGCCATGTTCAGGTACGAGTGCCAGTGCAGGAATCGCCAGAGCCTGTATTACATAGCCTGTGATAACAAGTGTCCAGTATTTCTTCGTTTTATCTGCTATAAATCCGGATATGAGCCTTAGTGAATACCCGCACAATTCTCCTATACCGGACACAAATCCGATGGTTGCAGCGGATGCCCCTGCGAGGTTCAGATATTCGCCCAATATGCTTCTGGCGCCTTCATGAGTCATGTCCGAAAACAGACTTACGATTCCCATCAGGGTTATAAATATTATGGCGCCAGACAAAGCCCTTTTTTTATCCATGTTCTACTCCACTAATCCCGATTTGTCATCGTCTATAAAACTGTAATATAAAATATTCCACATCCTTAGTACACTTATTTCAATCAAACAGAATGACGTTTGATACCTGTACAATTTCCTAACTCATCAAAACTAAATTCCACAATCCATGGCATCAGAAATCTTATGTTTTCAAAATCATCATAGCCAAAAGATTTATCATAATAATTTATGATGGTGCTTAATGCTGTACCATGACTTCCAACTACTATATTTTTCCCTGAATACTGCTCCAGAACAATATTAAGCGCAGATATATTTCTATCCTGAACTTCTTTAAGACACTCTCCATCTGATAACTTGAAAGAAAAATCGCTCCATTGCTTTTTGGAAAAAGAAGTAAAATCTTCTATCCAACCACTATCGACCTTTCTCTCTCTAAAATCCTCAACTATCTCAACAATCATTCCATTTTTATCTGCAAAATCCTTAACTGTATCAACAGCTCTCTTAAATGGGCTTGAAACAACTATATCTATGTTTTTATCAGCTAAAAACGCTGTAACTTTTTTCCTATCTTCCATTCCACGAGGACTCAACTCACGAATTCTGTCATCATGATTTTCATAATTGGGCTCTGCATGCCTTACAAAAAATACTTTTGTCATTTTATCCCCTTAGTAATTTATGCTGAAATACAATTTGCCTCTAAAAATTCCGATTTATCTCATTAACCAATTAGTTAAATCTAGTACTTTTATTCCTTCTATGTCATAGTCATCATGCTTTGTATTCGCTATCAAAATCTTAGGATATGCATCTTTTATCGCTCTTAGTGGAGACAGTTCTCTTTCCAATGTATCTGAATCAGAAATATTATCTGATACTTGGATATACAGCTTCTCATTTTGTTTCATAGCTACAAAATCTATCTCCTTCTGATACAACTTACCAACATAAATCTCGTAGCCCCTCCTGAGTAATTCTAAGGCAACTATATTTTCATATGCTCGTCCATAATCCATATTTCTTGTTCCAAGCATTGCATATCTAAATCCTAAATCGCTAAGATAGTATTTATCTGATGTTTCTAAATACTTTTTTCCACGAATGTCGTATCGTTTTACTTTGTAGAACATAAATGCACTGCAGAGATACTTCATATAATTTCCTATTGTTATATGATTCGTCTCAACCTTATTTTGCTTAAAAACATTACTAATCTTACTAGCAGATGTCAGATTGGAAATATTATCCATCATATAATCTGTTAAAGAATCCAAAAGTGCCTCTTCCTTAATACCATACTTATCTACAAGATCACGTTTTATAATTGTAGTGTAAACATCCTTTATATATGATGCCTGATCCTCTTTTTCGCTGTATACGTATGCCCCAGATAAACCACCACTCATAACATATAAATCCAATACATTTGCTGTATTAGAATCATATCCATAGTACTCACAATATTCAGCAAAACTAAATGGATAAACAGGAATTTCTATAAATCTCCCAGTAAATAACGTCGATAAATCTGAGCTTAACAAAAATGCATTGGAACCTGTAATATAGATATCATATTTTCGGCTGTTATATAAACTATTGATAGCAAGCTCAAATTTTTCACACATTTGAACTTCATCTACAACAACGACATTTGTTTTACCATCAATGTATTGTCCTTCGCAAAAATTATAGAGTTCCTTATATGTTTTTAAATCATCGAATTTTAAATCTGCAAAATCAACGTATATTATATTTGTATCTTCGTTTGTGCGTATTAGTTCCATATATGCTCGCACCAACTCAGACTTTCCAGAACGTCTCAATCCTGTTATTATCTTTATATCAGGAGTATCCTTTAATCGAATGAGTCTATTCAAATAATTTTTTCTTTCAATAATCTTCATATAAAACCCGCTTTCAAAACTTCAATTTCTTTTCACTTTTGAAATCATTGTATCATCCACTTTCAAAACTTACAATATTTCTCTTTTTCGAAAATACAAAAAGAGCAGCTACCTCAATTTGAGATAACTGCTATATAACGTTCAATATTCAATTAGATCGACAAACTTGAATTTATGCGATTAACTTCCGATTTATCTTCCAAACGCAGACTTCATTTTGTTGAGAAAATTTTCATCTGCATACTTGACCGTCGGAATATGAATAAAGACAGCTCTTCCGTCAAATCTAGTAAGCCCATACCAATATGCTTCATTACACAGGCTATTTTGAGGATTATCCGATATCTCCGCCTCTACTCCGGTATCCATTAGCGATTTAGCAAGCTTAGATATTTTGAGATTTGAATAAACTCTTGTATTGTCCTTAGCTGCAGACTCCTCGATTCTTACTGTGGATGTCAAATACTTGTCCACGCCAAACATCACTATATATTCATAGTCGTTAGTAATTGAATAGATATCCTTTTGTATCCCGCCAAAAGAATTAGTCAAGAGTATATGTTCATGCGAAATCAATTCTACCAATTTGCCGGAAGCATTATTTTTCCCTTTAAATCCAACAAAAAGAATTCTCTCCATATTATATCCTTCATTTATGAATCGTCTACAAAACTGGAATATAAAACTAATTTGATGTTGCCGTCCTGAAGTCAATCAACGGGTACAGCCATTCTTTAAGCTCACGGAATCTATAACCAATTGATTCAGCCTTTTCAGTGCTAAAACTGAGTGTATCTTCAATTCCATTATATGGGGCATTATCCCCCGTCTGACTAATCACAGCTTTCTTCCCAAGACGTTTTTCTATGTACTCAATTATATCTGATATCTTGACCGCTTCTTTTGAACATCCATTTATTGGTCCTGGAACAAAGTGTTCCGCAAAATATGCAATAAAATCACCAGCATCTTTCTCGTATATGAATGCCATCTTAGTATCAATATCATCAATATTCATCGGTTTCTGATCTCTGATATGCTCAATGTAGAAATCCAGTCTGCCTGTATAATCATTCTCCCCCATGACAATTGGATATCTAACAAAAGAAATATTGTCAGGATTCATGAACTCAAACACTGCTCTTTCCGCCTGCCTCTTGGTTTCTTCATAATTCTCGATTCTGTCTATCCAGTGAAGTTCATATTCTTCAGGTTTAAATTCATCTTCCGTAATATCAGCATGTTCTTTAGGATAAACAGAGCATGTAGACATCTGTATATATCTGTCACAGCTTACGTTTTCCAAAAGTGTCTTAACATCATTGGAGCTATAGGCAATCTTATCTATTATCAAATCAAAATGTCTTCCACCCAATGCCTCTTTAACACTTGCAGAACTCATCCTATCCACAACAACATATTCTACAGAACCATAAAAGTTAGGCTTGGAATTACCTCTTGTTGCAATAGTTATTTCATGCCCATTATGAAGCAAGGCATTAACCATAGGTATTCCAAAATAACGCGTTCCACCAACAACAAGTATTTTCATACTCATCCCCCATTCAATCCCGTTTTTCTATTGTGTGTAATACTGCAATTTTAAACATCTTTATCATAATCCTAGTCATACCATCTCCATTAAAGCCGTGTTCTTATATCTTTCAGTTCCTCGATACTGAATTCTATAGGCGATGCATTATCAACCTCTATCGTATGCGACTCCTCAAATGGTATATTTCTTTTCATAGCAAGAAGCGTCATGATTACAGCTCCGTGTGATATTATCAGGAGGTCCCTATCTGAAGAAGTGTTGTGCTGACCAAGAATATAATCAAGTGCTTTAAACAGTCTTTCCATAACCATTTGATATGATTCGCCGTCAGGGGTGCAATTATATCTCTTATTTGAAAGCCACAGCTTATGCTCTTCATCATATAAAGAAAGAATCTCATCCCAGGTATGCCCTTCAAACAATCCCAGATTCATTTCTTCCAAGCCTCTAACTATCTCATACCCTGTATGGAAGTGTTCATCTATTATCTGCGCAGTTTTTACAGCTCTAGCCTGATAGCTGGTGTATATCTTTTCAAAAGAAATATCTCTATCTTCAAGATTCTTGCAAAGAAGTTGCGCCTGCGCTATTCCATTCTCATTCAAAGGAATATCAGTCGTACCTTGAACTTTTCCTAATATATTCCAATCTGTTTGTCCATGCCTCGCAAAATATATCTTCACAATACGTCCTCACCCTTAGTACACTTATTGTCTATCACACAGAATGGCGTTTGATGTCCAATTTTCTTCAGTTCCATTCAGGTTTATCATCCTTCCCGTCAGTCCGGTTGCTGACCGTCATGCGCCTTCCAGGCACACTCCGTAATCTTCAAATCAGTAAACACCGCCTTAAAAGATGAATTCTCCGGGCTACAGGCATAAATACCAAAGCGGATTTTTCCTGCACCCTTCCACACATGGCATACACGCATTTGTGAGAAAAACACGCCATCCTCGGAGCACTCGATGCAATAATCATCTTCCCTGCGACTAAACCGATACCACATGTTCTTCACATCAGCTGGAATCGCAGTTGTTGCCCAATCTGAATATCCGTGATTGGTCACAACAGATCCCAGATGCTGAAACTTATCATTTTCATATTCCACGGATGCTTTCAGCCAATTCTCAGAGTCAAGATACATAACTATCCCGCACTGGTCGAAGCGATGATGGCTCTCTGAAAAATCAGTCTTCACAACGAATGAAAAAAACTTCTCTTCCGTCTCCATCTGTAACACAGGTGCATTATCATTTTGGAAATGATAGTATGTCCTTTGCCAGAGATCCGTATGCGGTTCTGTTGTAATTTCTATTCTGTCCTCGTTAAGAACAAACACTCTCGGAGTTCTTGTCCATTTCATCTTTTCAATCATCGCGTACTCCTCTTTCTTCTTAGTATGTTATGCTGTAAGTTATTTCCGTTACGCATTCTTAAAGAATTCCTTCGTCCGTTTACATACATCGATCATCGTTTCTTCTGATGGTAAGTGTTTACTGTCTATCTCAACTGTAGTAACGGGTCCTGCAAAGATTTCTCTTGCTTTACAGAATACTCTGCTTGCCGGAAAGAATATGTCATTTTCCGATGCGATTATCAGAAGCGGAGATGTAAACGATATCATTTCTTTCTTTTTATATTCCCTGGGTGGCCTCATCTCCATCTTATAAGATGACATCATAATATCGAAGAATTCTCTCCATACCGGATCACCTTTTCCGCCCATAGATTCAATCACCGCATCAAGTGTTTTCTCAGAAGGGTAAAAAAAGTATTTCATAAACGGAACGACCATCTTGCCCATCATAGGCAGTATCGGGCCATGGGCTATTCCAGACGGGACCAGAAGTAAGGCACTTTGAACCATCTCCGGATACCTCTTAGCAAAAGAAAGGAACATGGCAGAACTATAGGAAGACACGACAAAGGATATTCGTTCTTCCTTATAGTGATCCAGTACTTCCTTGATCCACAGTCCGTACTCATCCTTCTTGCTGCTTATATTCCTGTATGGATCACTTTTCCCAGGCATCCCGATCACATCCGGAGCAATGATACTGTATTCTTGAAGCAACGGAAGAAACAGTTTCAGATTCAGTGTTGTGATTCCATTTCCCCCATGTATTGTGCATATCCTTGGCTTTTCCGGATCACCGACGAGAAGACAATGAGTTTGACCGAAAGATGTATCAAAATAATCTTCCGAATATGGTACCTCAAGGGATACAAGAGTCTTATCGTAAAACTCATTCATCTTCTTCATGCTGTCTTCATTTTTATAAACAAACTTTCCGTTTTTCACACTGCTCATGATGAATTATCCTGAAATTAAATATCCTTGCTAAACTCAATTTTTCAGACAGTGATCTCTATCTGATTGCCTTCGATCACAACTACGCAGCTCTCGTAGTACCCGTCTCCTGTGGTACGAGGTCCACTAACAACCTGATATCCAGCAGATTCCAAGGTTTTAGTCAGCTCATCAACACGCTCTTTGCTCCCCACAGAGAAGGCAATATGGATAAGTCCAGTACGATTCAGCTCTTTTTCTGGATCTGCCAGCTCAGGCTTATTCATTATCTCAAGTCTTGCTCCGTCATCAAAAGAGATAAAGTAGGACCTGAAGCCTGTTTTTACATTGTGATAACCATCGTTTGATCTGCCTCCAAGAAAGCTCACAAAGAAGTCTCTGGCTTTTTCTAGATCATTAACGTTCATTGCAACATGTTCTATTCGCATATGACCCCCAATTAGTCGAAACTATATCTTTTGATCTCGCAGTTCTTTATACCACATGAAGAAAACTCTTCGTTAGTCATTTCCCTAAAGTAGGACTCCACCATTCTAGTGATACCGTTATGTGCCACTAGGATTACTTCTCTATCTCCAACCTTTATATCATCTAGAAGATTGTATATCCTCTGAGCCAGATGCAGCATAGATTCACCTGTTCCAAATCTGCTTGCCATATCTTTTTTGGCTTCATGGAACTCTGCGCCATCTCTTGGAGTAGACTCATATCTGCCAAAATTCTGCTCAGTAAGTCTTGGCTCTACTTCCATAGGAATTCCTGTTATCTCAGAAATATGTCTTGCTGTTTCTTTTGCTCTTACAAGTGGTGACGTCAAGATAACATCAGCAGTAATTCCCTGTTCCAATATCTTTTTTCCTGTCTCTATTGCCTGCTCGTGGCCTTTCTGAGTAAGCTCTATATCTGTTGCTCCGCAGATCTTATTTTCAACATTCCAAACAGTTTCCCCGTGTCTGATGAAATAAAAATGATCCATATAATCTCCTTTTAAACTACATACTTTCAATCTCAAATACTACTGCTTCGTTGCAATCCACACATTGATATGGACCTTTCTTTAAGTCTCCACCTCTACGAAAAGCATAGATAAATGGATAGATTGCATTCATAGCTACCATACATACGTTGTCGCTATGTTCTTTATCTAGCATACTTCCTTCAAAACAGATAACGTCACCCACTTTGTATTTGGGGCACTTGCTCTCTATTACTGTAACTTTAACTTTCTTGTCTGTGTAACTCATTTTAGTCTCCTTAATCTCCTACGATGTCTATACTATGTTGTCACTTCTAAAACTACTTACCTTTCAAAATCAAGCATAACAAGTTTCTTTCCATTAGGAAGTGAGAACTCCTCAGTTTTTATATGTTCGTACCCGATTCCTTCCATCGCTTGCATTAGCGCTTTTTCTTCCATCTGATGATGAACTTCATCAAGACCATCAAAAGAGTGAAGGTATGGTGAATCAGAAACCCAGGTTGATTCATCTAAATTTATCTGAATGATGCAAGAAACATACTTTGCTTCAGATTTCAAAATAGCTTTCGTAAAAGCTTCGTATCCTACATATTCAATAAACAAATTTGCTATAACAAGTTCTGCCTTAGGTAATGCCACGATACTTCCTAGAAGGTCAACTATGCGGCATTCGAGAATATCTTTCATGTCAGAATATCGCTCTTTTACTGCAGCAAGATATTCTTCGTTAATATCTATTCCGTAAATTTTCTTATACTTCTCCTGATTCACATGCTCCAAGCCATTTCCACCCGCAATACCAAACACCATCGCAGTGTCTACCGGATAAGCTTCAAACTGCTTCTTCATCATTACGTTCATAGCCTGAAGCTGTTTGACTGAATCAAGGCTCATATGATTTTCATAATCAGATAAACTGATTTCTTTCCATGGGTTCATATCTCTTCCCCCATATACCTTGGTTATCTACATATTCAAGATGATAACACATCAAGATATAGTAAAAAAAGAGACTTTTCAAAGAATTACCTTGATAAAGTCTCTTTCTATGCGATTATTTTTTATTGTTTAACGTTCTATCAGCCGCGTCCAAGAACCATAACGAAGTAAGTCACTTCGTTGTTATCGTTAAGTGTGAAGGAAATGCTAAAGCCATCCTCATAGAAATAGTTCAGGCAATGCTCTCCCTCTTTGGATTCAGTTGATGGCTCGCCATAAGCATTTACGATCTCATCATATGTAGATCCTATTGTAATACCTTTGCTTGTCTTCCATGCGTCGCTGTAGCTCTTGAACTCAATGATTTCTACCTTATCGCCGTCTTTGCTGTAAGTTACTTCTGCAGAGCTGTAATAAGTGTTTGTAAAGAAGTCACCGCTTTCTGTCTCGCTTGCAGGATCTCCAAGCTTTTCAAGAACAGTCTTGCCATCATCTAAGATTGAAAAGCTGATTCCTTCATTTGGATTCTCAACAGTAGTCTCTAACATGTTGTCGTCTGCATCGATAACTCTAGCGCCACCTTCTTCATTACCTTCTGTTTCATTAGATCCGTTATCCTCTGAAATAGTCTCAAAAGACTCAGCCTCTGAAAATACCTCAGAATCATTGTTATTGCTACCAGTACTTTCTGTCTTAGCACAAGCTACAACAGATAAGCCCATTGTCATTGTTAAAATAAGTGTTATAAGTTTCTTTTTCATTTTTGTCTCTCCTCGCTGTATTGATTAGTGTACTACACGTAGTAATACAGTTGTAACACCATCTTTTTATTATGTCAACATCTTTTCTCTACAAAAAAGCTTGTAGTCATGCATGTAGACTACAAGCTTTTTATATATCCTATTTAATTATTTTTCTTTGCTTCTGCGTAGCGCTCTTTCCCCCACCAGTTTGGCAACAGCTCTTTTAACGTGATGGTCTCTCTAGTTTCATAATCAACTAGAATTTCCATATCTTCATTGGCTTCATCAAGCTGATAATAAAACTCTCTACATGCGCCACATGGCATGCCGCTTCCTCCACCATTTGGAGCCTTGTCACGAAAAGCTATAAATCTCTTAACCTTTGTCTGGCCGCTGCTAGCGTACATGTTAAGAGCTGCCATTCTGTCTGCGCACAGGTCCATTACACCGCTACAACTCTCGATGCAAAATCCGGTATAGATCTCACCATTTTCAGCTTCTATGGCACAAACAACATTGTGTGCATATATGAAAGGTGACACATCCTCAGGATGGTACTGCACCTTTGCCTTTTCATACATTTTTTCCCAAATATCCATAATTTCTCCTATATTCTAAATTTGTTTTTTAAGTAAACTGTTTTCTAACCATTTCAGAATAATTCTAGCTTTTGGTATTACTTCATTTTTCTTCAGTAATACCATTCTGGTATTTTTTCATTTTTTGGTATCAGCCAAAAAAATTTCAATAATACCACTTCTGCTTATTTTTCTTCTTTGGTATTACCGTATTCTATTCCTGTAATATCATTTATAACTTTTTTATTTGTTTAGTATTACCGCAAGAAATTCAAGTAATATCATTTACTACCTCTTTATCTCTTTGGTATTACCCTATAAAATTCCTGTAATATCATTTCTGCTTATTTTTCTTCTTTGGTATTATCGCAAGAAATTCAAGTAATATCATTTCCAACTTATCAGACTCTTTGGTACCACCGCAATCAAATCAGATAGTACCATACCCTTTCATTTCGTAATTTGGTATTACTATCCCATACAATAGATCATTATCCCCTGCTGGACTTTAAGTAAATCTTTCTTGAAATCATATCCTACAAAGAAATCAGAATCGATCACGTCTCCTGTCACCTCTTCGCCTCTGTAGAAAGGCGGACAAGGATTTAAGATAGCACCCGCATTTGCCAAACTCATAATCTCTCTTGTGATCTGATAATCTTTAAAGTCATCAAGCTCATCTTTTGGATGCGAGTCGGTACATATTATGTCTTTTCCTAGGATTGCATCTTCAAGACTGCTAACACACTCTGCTCCAGGAATGCAGTACCCATCAGGGCAGGCCTGGGTAAAAGAAAAGCCGAAGGCATCTGCTGCCTCTTTCCATGCTCTACCTATGTTCCCATCAGCACCCACGAAAAGATATCTGTCCTTAAGATAATCCGTTCTTTTCTTAGAAAGCGCATACAGATCCGCCATCATCTCACATGGATGGTTATCATCAGTAAGGGCATTGATAACAGGAACCTTCATAGACTCAGACATTTTCTGAAGCAAATGAATATCTTTGTGCCTTACAATGACCGCATCGGCCCAGTTCTGAAGATATCCACAAACATCGCGAATATCCTCCTTCTTATCCAGAGCAGTCGGATCAAAAAGAATGGATTGTCCACCTAGAAGATATATTCCTTTTTCAAAAGATACTCTGGTTCTGATACTGGATGCCGGAAAGAACATAACTACTGTCTTTCCCTTCAAAAAGTCAGAGTACTCCTCAATTGAATCAGCAATCCTAAATATCTCAAATAATTCTTCCTTAGTAAAATCTGTAAGTCTAATAAAGGATTTCATGTCTAATCTCCTAGTAGGCTTGTATCGAAAATGAGCCCTAATCTCCGTCCCTAGGGCTCATTTTCGGACCTGTTCTCGTATGTATTTCCAGTCTACGCAGCGAGTAAAGTTATCTCCAGGGAATTCTGCGTCCCTATTCCAAGGCCTGTCAAAGACCATGACCTTCAGGTCAGGAAGATGATCAAAGAACTTGAAAGCCATAGGAGAATCCTCTACTGCATAATCAAACTTCATCTTGTAATAATCATCTAATGAAAGGTTAAACTTACTATTCTTGATAAAAGAGTCTCTTCCGTATTTATCAAGAGAATACAGAGTCACTCTCTTTAGATTGTGCTCATCAAGCCACTGTCTAGAAGCATCATAGGCACTAAATGGACGCCCGGTTATGATATAAACTTCATGACCAGCATCTATCCACTCATTTATTGTTTCAGAAGCCCCTGGCGTCTCCTTATAGGATAAAAGAACTTCTGGCTTATGACCTTCAAGCATGAGTTTTTCATACTCTTCATCATTAAGGTCAAAAGACTTCTGAAGGTTAAAGAATCTAACCTTCTCATATGGAACATCCCTATTAAACAGTTCTTTTGCTATTACTGTAAATGATTTAGCTGTCTCGCAAAGACAGTCATCAAAATCAACGTAAAATTTCATTTCTTTCCCCTTTTTCTTATGCTATAAGTACCTTAACACCTTCTGTCCACTTTTCCCTATACTATAAGTGCCTTAACATCTTCTGGCTTCTTAGCAAGATATACAGCTCCCGCATCAGTCAGCTCTTTTTCATCCCCATATCCGTAAAGAACACCTATAGAATCCATTCCCAGCTCTTTTGCCGCCAAAATATCATTTTCTCTATCACCGACCATTACTACGGTTGAAAGATCAGTAACGCTGCACTCTTTGAGGGCGTACCTGATGACATCTATTTTTTCAGGTCTAAGTTCATCGTCAGAAGTAGCCACAAAATCGAAGTATTTAATGAGTCCAAAGTGCTCTAACACTTTATTGGTTCCAAAGGCATTCTTGGAAGTTGCAACAACGAGTTTCTTGCCAGCGTTCGTTAAATCTGCAAGGAGATCTTCAATACCGGGATAAACCGTGTTTTCAAGTAAGCCGCCCTTGTTGTGGTAATAGTCTCTATATATTTTTATTGCTTTATCTGTATCTTCAGGGGAATATCCAAGGATCGCGCCAAAAGAGTGCTTAAGTGGTGGTCCTACAAATCTTTTAAGGAACTCTCTATCAGGGACCTCACCGCCCATCTCCTTTATGGCATAGGCAAAGCCGTTTAATATACCGGGTCCTGAATCTGTAAGTGTTCCATCCAGATCAAAAAAGACATAGTCATAGATTTTTTTCATACACTCCCTCCGAGTTAGCCAATTTACAACAGTATAACACACTAAAGTTAAAAAGCAGGTCCTAAATTCAATTAGGACCTGCTTCTACATTCATTAGCTTACAATGAGCCACAAACCCCGTCCCTATGGCTCACTTTATGTCTTCAACAAGTTTGTGTTTGCCATCAACTGACTCATATACAAATACTTCGCAGTTTTTTGGTCTTGGACGCCATATAAAGCCTTTTTTAGAATCTTCTAGGTATCCACGTATTACCCTTATGATACCGCCGTGGCACACAAGGAGTACGTTTTCGTAGTTCTGTTTCTCAAGCTCAGAAAGAAATGAATTAATCCTTGATACCATAGAAGGAATATCTTCTACGCCATTTTTCTTTGGGCATGGGAAAATCTCTGGAAATCCCCAATAAAGAAACATCGGTATGCTTACTTTAAAGTAACCAACACCCTCAAAATCACCGAAGGCTGCCTCGATTATTCTTTCATCCTTAACAACTTCATCTTCTGGAACTCCAGAAATAAGTGAAGCTGTAGTAACTGCTCTTCCAAGTGTTGAAGCAAATACCTTATCAAACTTAACACCTGCTAATTTTTCTCCTACGGCTCTAGCCTGGCTCTTTCCTTTTTCATTAAGAGGAATATCTATTTGGCCCTGCATGAGCTTTGCCGCATTATAATCTGTCTGTCCGTGTCTGGTTACATATATCTTCATAGGATTACTCCGTCACTTCAGTTTATCTTTTAGGCTTCTTGGTATAAACAGGTCTCATGTTCCTAAGTTCTTCGTATAAAAGCTTGTAGTTATCGTAACGTACTTTAGAAATAAGACCTTTTTCAAGAGCATTCTTAACGCCGCAGTCTGGCTCTGCAATATGAGAACAGCCGCCAAATCTACACTCCGGTTCATAATCTTCAAATTCTGGATAATACTGCATAAGAGTATCAACTGATACATTCCTAAGCTCAAGAGATGTAAAACCAGGAGTATCGATGATAAAGGTATCAAAGCCTTCATCCGATAGCTCTTTTACGAAAAATAGTTCTGAATGCCTTGTGGTATTCTTGCCCCTTTCTATCTTGCGGCTAAGCTCACCTATCTGCATATCTGCATCAGGAACAAGCTTATTTAAAAGAGATGACTTGCCAACACCGCTTGGACCTGCAAGAGTTGTAGTCTTACCCTTTAATAGTGCCTTAAGCTCATCAAGACCTTTATCCTCTTTGACGCTTATGAAAAGAACCTTGTATCCACAATTCTCATAACTCTCTGTGAGTTTCTGCTTCTCTTCCTCGGATGCTATGTCCTGTTTATTAAAGCAGATGATAACAGGAAGATTCTGCTGCCTCATCATGATAAGGAACCTGTCCAAAAGGTTGTAATTTGGATCTGGCTTGACAATGGCAAACAAAATAACCGCCTGATCCACGTTGGCAACAGGCGGTCTAAGTAACTGAGCTCTTCTAGGTAGGATCCTGATGATATTACCTATCTGTTTTTCTTCATCAATGATGTCTATTTCAACATCATCTCCTACCATAGGTTTAATATTATCTTTTCTAAAGATGCCTTTTGCCTTACATTCATAGATTTTCTCATCGGAGGTTTCTATGTAGTAAAACCCGGCAATTCCCTTTAATATCTTTCCCTGCATTAAATGATCAGTTCTCCTGATTAAATGTTACTGCTCTTGTGACTGTATACTCTACAGCCTGTCCTCCAGAAGTCTCACCAGTCTCAGGATTGGTGGTTGTAGGAGTTGTTGCAGTATAAACAAATGTTAATGTTCCTGTAGGAGAAGTAATTCCCTTGTATGTAGCCTGAACCGGGAAATCTGATGTTGTTGTGCTAAGAAGTGTTGTTCCATCAGATGTTACCAAGGTTACCTTAACAGGGATTCCAAAGGTGAAGTTTTCTCCTTCTGTTGGAGCTGTAATATCTGCTGAATAGCTATAAGTTACGCTGGCAGGTCCAATAGAAAGCTCCATATTGATAACAGTTCCCTCAGAAACAGATGTGCCAACGGCAATACTCTGTGCACAGATAAGACCTGTAAGATTCGAATCCTCATTGTTGGTCTCAACAATTGTTCCAGCCACAAGGCCAGACTCTACAAGAGTGATAACAGCATCCTCTGAAGTCATACCAATGATATTTGGAACAGTTACCTGTCCGTCTGCCTTGGCATTTGAAACCTCAGCAGAAGCTGAAGCTGTATAGTTAGATCCGTTACTGATGTAAACTGTGATCTTTGAACCACTAGCAGCTCTACTTCCTGCGGCAGGATTAGTAGATACTACTGTATCCTTAGCTGCTGTATTAGATGTATCATCAGCTTTTTCTACTGCAAAACCTTTTTCGCTAAGAAGTGACTTAGCTTCTGCATAAGACTTACCAGTTACATTTGGAATCTCGATTCCATCTGCTGATTCCTCAGTAGTTAATGAAGAAGCTGCACTGGAAGCGTCTGCACTTGCATCAGAGGAACCAAATAATCCCATGCCTTTAGCAATAAGGATGATAACGATAAATCCAATAAGTACAGCAGAAACAATAGCCATGACTATTGTCATCTTCTCGATCTTGGATGGTTCCTGTTTATTATCTTTAGATGATGAGCCTCTCCTTCTATTCTGCTCATAGTAGAAATCGTCATCATCATCATATTCGTCGTAATCTCGTCTAGGTCTCTTATGATCTCTATCATAATCATCATGTCTCTTGCCCTTATCGTAATCTCTTGAGAAATCACGATTAAGACGCATCTGCTCAGTATCAGACATCTTGCCTGTACCGCCCTTAACTGAGCTAAGTTCCTCATCAGAAGCTACTCTTGTAGCACCCTCTTCATCAGGATCAACAAGAGAAACGAAATCCTTATCAGGGGTGATAAGTGACTTCTTGAGGTCTGTGATAAGCTCGGCAGCACTCTGATATCTCCTGTCAGGACTCTTTTGACAGCACTTAAGCACGATCTTCTCAACACTGATAGGAATATCCTCGTTGTAATCCGAAGGAGTTGGAAGTTCTTCCTGAATATGCTTGATAGCAATAGCTACTGTTGTATCGCCATTAAATGGTACTCTTCCAGTAAGCATCTCGAAAAGTGTAATACCAAGTGAATAGATATCACTCTTGGCATCACTGTATCCACCTCTTGCCTGCTCTGGAGAAGTGTAATGCACAGATCCCATTACATTGGATGTGATAGTGTTGCTGGTTGCAGCCTTGGCAATACCAAAGTCTGTTACCTTAACCTTACCATCCTTAGAGATCATAATGTTCTGTGGCTTGATATCTCTGTGAATGATGTTGTTGTTATGAGCTGCCTCAAGTCCCATAGCTACCTGAATAGCTATGCTGACTGCTTCCTTAACAGAAAGACGTACCTTTTTCTCAATATACTTTTTGAGAGTGATACCATCAACAAGCTCCATAACGATGTAGTTAACACCGTCTTCATCGCCTACATCATATACATTAACAATGTTTGGATGCATAAGTCCAGCTGTAGACTGGGCCTCAACTCGGAACTTAGAAACAAAATTCTCGTTCTCTGAGAATTCCTGTTTGAGTACCTTCACAGCAACAAGTCTATTAAGTTTATGATCTTTTGCTTTATATACATCGGACATTCCGCCAGTGCCGATCTTCTCAAGCACTTCATAGCGATCGCCGATCACCATTCCTATCTTAATCATTCAGTCCTCCATCGTGTGTCAGTTCTTCTGCAAAGGGCTCTATCAGGATAACAGCTATATTATCCTTGCCTCCGTTGTTATTAGCTGCCACAACAAGTTTTTGGGCCTTCTCTATAATATCTTTCTGACCGCTTACTATCTCTCTGATCTCTTCATCTTCAAGCATATTGGTAAGTCCGTCAGAGCACATGAGAACAATGTCCCCACGTTTTAATTCCACGTTAAAAAAGTCGATGTCTACCGTATCTGTGGCACCGATTGCCCTGGTAATAATGTTCTTGTCAAGATGAGTTCTTGCAGTCTCTCTATCAATTCCGCCCATCCTGACCATTTCCTCTACCAAAGAGTGATCTCTGGTAATCTGTGTTATCTTGTCATTTATGACATAGAGCCTGGAATCTCCGACATTTGCAACCTGCAAAAATCTTCCAAGCACTGTACACGCTACAACAGTGGTTCCCATTCCGAATAGGCTAGGGTTCTCAGAAGCCTTTTCTCTGAGTTTGCGGTTAGCGATCTTGATAGAATTCTCAAGGATCTTAACAGGGCTTTGCTCAAAAGACTTCTCGATTTCCTCAACCATAGTATCTACTGTAAAGCGTGAAGCATAATCGCCGGCATTATGACCGCCCATGCCATCAGCAACAATAAATACATTTGAAAGATTACCTATCTTTCTATCGGATGAAAAAACGTAATCTTGATTCAGTTTTCGTTTTTTACCTATATCCGTTATAGAAAACGTTTTTAACAAATCTTGCCTCCCGAGCAAACTCTTTTCATGCAAAAATAAGCAGGTATCACTTTTCTTGCTGTAAATGGCGCCTTCTAAGCTGTCCGCAAGCACCATCTATATCCCTGCCCATTTCCCTTCTAATAGTAACATTTATTCGACTTTTTTCAAGTTTATTTTTGAAAGCCAAGGCCCCAGAACGATCTGTGGGTTTAAAGTCTCTTTCCTTGATAGGATTGACGGGAATAAGGTTAACTACGGCATTTATGCCCTCTAATAATTTGGACAGTTCGGCAGCATCCTCATCAGTGTCATTTACTCCGCTTACAAGGGAATATTCAAATGTCAGTTGCCTTCCGGTCTTGTCAAAATATGCTCTGCAGGCATCAAGTACTTCATCAATGCTGTACTTTTCAGCTATAGGCATGAGTTTTTTACGCTTTTCGTTATTGGATGCATGAAGAGACAATGCCAGGTTGATAGACAGCTCTTCATCAGCCAGTCTGTAAATATTTGGAACGATTCCACAAGTAGAAACTGTAAGATTTCTCTGTCCCATGTTCATTCCGTTTTCATCAGTCAAAAGCTTGATAAACTTAAGGAGATTATCGTAGTTATCAAGAGGCTCTCCACTTCCCATAACTACTACTCGTGAAATCTTTTCACCAGTCTCCCTTGAAATAGCATATATCTGATCCAGCATCTCTGATGGACCAAGGTTTCTGACTACACCATCTATAGTTGATGCACAGAATCTGCATCCCATACGGCATCCTACCTGAGATGATATGCACACGCTATTTCCGAATTTGTACCTCATAAATACGCTCTCGATAACGTTGCCATCAGAAAGTCCAAAAAGGAATTTCTGTGTGCCATCAATCTTGGATTTCTGAACATCCACAACCTGAAGCGCTGTATAATCGTAATGCTCAATGCACTTTTCTTTTAAGCTCTTGGATATATTGGTCATCTCGTCATAACTTCTGGCCTTCTTGACGTGCATCCATTCATAGAGCTGCTTTGCTCTAAACTTTGGCTCGCCAAGTTCTTTGATACTATCCTCAAGCTCTGAAAGTGAAAGAGACTTAATATCTATCTTTGTCACTTCTCTTTTCTCCTTAGAAGCTTTGCTATAAAAAATCCATCTGTTCCAAACTCTCCGGGAAGAAGCTGAATATAGCCTTCCTTAGAGCTCTTTTTATCTATACTTGCTGGAAGAGCATCTGTAATATCCACTCTGTCAAAAGGAAGTTCTTTGCAGATCCTATCGATCATGGCCTCATTTTCTGCCTTGTTGACAGTACAGGTTGAATACATGAGTATTCCGCCTGGTCTTACATAGTCATAGGCTGCCTTTACAATCTCCCACTGAAGATCGGACAGCTCTTTTAAGCCTTTTTTAGTGGTGTTCAGCTTGATATCGCTCTTTCTGCCTATAATGCCAAGTCCTGAGCAAGGTACATCAAGATAAAGAATATCCGCCATATCCTCAAGGTTTCCATCATGGATCCTAGCGTCAAAGGCCTCAACTTCGATATTTGAAAGTCCAAGTCTCTCGGCGTTTTCTCTGATGATGTCACATTTTCTATCAGAAAGGTCTCTGGATATGACTCTTCCTTCTACTCCAACTCTCTCAGCTGCGTGAAGAGTCTTGCCTCCAGGAGTTGCGCAGACATCTATAACAGTCTGGCCTTCCTTTGGATCTGCAACTTCAGTGACAAGCATTGAGCTTACATCCTGAACTGTAAACAGTCCCTCATCAAAGCCAGGAAGAAATTTGATATTATCTGTCTTTTCAAGGTCTATAGCATAGTTAAGAATTGGATTTTTCTTGGCTACTGCTCCTGCCTCATTTAGCTCTTTTACATAAGCATCCACCGATGCATCAAGGTCTGAAGCCTTATTCATCTCCATGAGCTTAGGTACATTGAGCCTTATAGTTGTAGGTCTAGCCTGTAAAAAGAACTCCAAAATGCTCTCAGTCCTGTCGTAGCCATACTCAGATACCCACATTTCGCAGAGCCACTTTGGTGTTGAGTAAAACACTGAAAGATACTCACAACCATTATCTATAGCTTTGTCAGGGTATTTGATATTTTCTTTATTTCTGGAAATGTTTCTAAGGACTCCATTTACAAAGCCTTTGAGTCCGGAGAACTTGTGCTTGTCAGCAAGCTTAACTGCCTCATTACAGGCTGCTGAATCTGGAACCTGGTCCATAAACATGATCTGGTAGGTTCCCATTCTCATAAGGCTTCTGATAAGAGGTTGCATCTTCTGAACCTTGACCTTTGAGAACTGATCCAAACAATAGTCTATCTGGGTCTGTCTCTCAAGGCACCCATCAACTACTCTTTTTATAAACGCCTTATCTCTTGTTTCAAGATAGTCGTACTTTTCCAAAGAATCTTTTAACAAGGACATCTTACCAGCCTTGTCCTTGTCATATTCCATTAGGATATTTAAAACAATCTCACGAATATTAGCCAATTACTTACCCTCATAAATCATTTAAAATACGTTACTATTCCATATATCATCAAGAATGTGATGAGCGCTGGAAGAACATATTTAAAGTACCAGCTAAGTTTGCGGCTTACCTTGATCCCAAGACCGCTGTTTACTTCTTCTAAATAATTATCAAAGCCCCATCCATACTTTGTTGTACAGAACAGGCAGCAAATTAGTGATCCTATAGGCAGGATAACGTTACTAACAATGAAATCCTCAAGGTCCATGATGTTTGTGCCTGGCTTTAATGGTTCAAAGCCTTTGAGTACGTTAAAACCAAGGGTACAAGGAATAGAACCAAGTGTGATGATGATTCCTGCAATAAGAGCTGCCTTTTTGCGCTCACTTCCAAATATATCGATTGAGAAGCTGACTACGTTCTCAAACACACCAACCATGGTAGAAAGAGCTGCAAAATACATAAACAGGAAGAATAAGCTTCCCCAGACTCTTCCAAGAGGAAGTGCGGTAAATACATTAGGAAGTGTAAGGAATATGAGACTTGGTCCACTGTCAGGAGATACGCCGTAAGCAAAGCAAGCAGGAATTGTAATAAGTCCTGCGACAATAGCTACGAAAGTATCAAGTCCTGCAACAAGTATTGCCTCTCCTGCAAGGCTTCTTTCTTTTTTGATATAGCTTCCAAATATCTCCATGCTGCCCATACCAAGACTAAGGGTAAAAAAGCTCTGGTTTAAGGCTGCATACATAACATTTCCAATACCAACTTTTCTGATATTGTCTACATTTGGCATCAGGTAGAAAGCAACGCCCTCAGATGCACCCTGAAGTGTAAGGGATCTGATTCCTAAAACTATCATGATGCAGATAAGAGCTATCATCATGATCTTGGTGATCTTCTCAACACCGTTCTGAAGCCCCATGGAGCAGATGACCATAGTTATCAGCATTGTGATGACCATGTATGCTATGAGTATTTCATGGCTGCCCATCATAGTGTTAAATGCCTCTTCTATACCAGCTGTAGTCTTTCCTTCAAAAGAGCCAGTGAGCATCAGCACAAAATATCTAAGTATCCATCCTGAAACTACTGAATAGAACATAAGAAGCAGGTAATTACCAAACATTGCCATAAATCCTGACAAATGCCACTTTGTCCCATCTTTTTCCAATTTCTTATAAGCCGGATAAATACTCATCCTGCTGGCTCTACCTATGGAATATTCCATAGTCATAACAGGGACACCTAATATAAGTAAAAATAGCAGATAAATAACTACAAAAATGCCTCCGCCATACTGACCTACCATATATGGGAAGCGCCATACGTTTCCAATGCCGATCGCACAACCTGCTGACAGCAAAATAAAGCCTAATCGGCTACCGAGTTTTTCTCTTTCTTTCATTAACTGATTACCGCCTACGATTATTTAACATAACTAGTCTAAGAAGCTGAACTACAGCTGAAGCTGCACTTGCCACATATGTCATTGCAGCTGCAGTCAGAACTTTTCTTGAGTCAGCTACTTCTTCGTGTCCGAGGATACCATATTCTTCAAGCATCACGAGAGCTCTGTGAGAAGCATCAAACTCAACCGGAAGTGTAACAAGCTGGAACAATACTGCCAGCGAAAATACAACGATTCCAATGCTTATAAGTGGTGAAAAACCAAGAAGCATTCCAAGGATCAAAAGAGGTATTCCAGCCTTTGATCCGATATTTGCAGCTGGAAGAAGTGCTGTTCTAAAGGACAGTGGTGCATATCCAAAGTGATGCTGCATGACATGTCCGCACTCATGAGCTGCAACGCCAATGGCTGCTACGCTTGTTGAATCATACGTTGCATCAGAAAGGTTAACTACCTTGTTTCTGGGATCATAGTGATCTGTAAGTTCTCCTCTGACATGGCAAACTGACACATCAGTAATACCATTTCTGCGGAGGATCTCCATTGCAGCCTGTGCTCCAGTCATACCGCACATGCTACGAATCCTTGCGTATTTTTTGTAAACAGATGAAACTCTGTAACTGGCTACCATACAAAGAATAGCCATGAGAATAACTAAAAAGTACATGGGATCCATTCCGTACCCAAATGCTCTACCATAACCGTAATACATATGTATCGCCTCTTTTCTTATTGTTCACTTTATTATCCAAGTTTTGTTCCAGCTTCAAGCTTATATCCAAGAAGGAAGTCTTTGACTGCCATTCTCTTTTTGCCTTCAAGCTGAACCTCTGTAATTTCTAATAGACCATCACCTGTTGCCACGGTAAAAGAATCTTTGGAAACAGATACTATGCTTCCTGGTTCTTTTCCCTTTGATGACTCGGATAATGCCTTGGCTTTCCAGATTTTAAAGCTCTTGCCATCTAAACTTGTAAAGGCTGATGGCCATGGATTAAGACCTCTTACAAGATTTCCGATTGTCTTTGCATCTTTACAAAAATCGATCTTACCCATGTTCTTGGAAAGTTTGCCACACTTAGTAGCCTTTTCTTCATCCTGAGGAACAGGAATAAGCTCGCCTTTTTCTATCAAAGGAAGGGCATCTACAATGAGCTCGCCACCTAGGATTGACAGCTTATCAAAAAGTCCGCCTCCAGTCTCTTCCTCATCGATTGGAATCTCTCTCTGGATCAGAATATCTCCAGTATCCATTCCAGCTGCCATCTGCATGATAGTAACGCCTGTAACCTTCTCGCCATCAAGGATTGCCTGCTGGATAGGAGCAGCTCCCCTATATTTTGGAAGGAGGGATGCGTGAATATTAACACATCCAAACTTAGGAATATCAAGGATCTCCTGTGAAAGTATCTGTCCAAATGCAGCTACTACGTAAATGTCTGCTTCGATACTCTTTAAATATGCTACATGCTCAGCCTCTTTTATCCTGACTGGCTGAAATACCGGAATATCATGCTCTAAGGCGCATGCCTTAACATCAGATATCTGAAGCTCTCCACTTCTTCCCTTTGGCTTATCTGGCTGAGTTACAACCAGAACTACTTCGTGACCTGCTTCTATGATCTTTTCAAGGGCTGTCCTGGCAAAATCAGGAGTTCCCATAAAAACTATCTTCATTTAAATATTTCCTTTCATATAGGCGTAAATTATTCAATAAAATAAGTCCTAAAAGGACACTCTTAAGTGTACCATTTTAGGACTTATTTGTACAATTTAAGGCGATATCATTCAGCAGTGATATCTGCGCCAAAATATTTAACTGAGATCTCTGAAAGTGTACCATCAGCGCGAAGTTCTGCGATAGCCTGATTGATTGCAGCTCTAAGGCTGTCATTGTCAGAACCCTTTGCAAGAGGAACCGCATACATAGTAACTTCTGAATCTACAGCTGCAACCTTAAGATCAGTTGTTCCTGTAGTATTGAAGTAGTCCTGCGCTGATGTATTGGCATTGATAGTAGCATCAACAGTTCCGTTTAATACAAGTGTCATGGTCTCGCCAAGTGTATCTACGTTAGATACTACAGCGCCGTACTTGATGCCCATTGCTTCATATGTTGATCCAGCAGAGTTAGCTGTTGTCTTGCCATTTAAATCTTCAAAAGAACTGATCGAATCATTTGAAGCAAGAGTTACAACTACTGCATGGTCGTAAGCGTAAGGATCTGTAAAGTCGTAAGTCTCTGATCTGTCAGGTGTAACGTCTACACCGTTAGCCATCATATCAAAAGTTCCGGTAGTTACACCAGTAAGTCCGCCATCAAAAGCAACTTCCTTGAACTCAGGCTCTACACCAAGCTTTTTAGCTATTGCTGCTGCAACTTCAACATCAAAGCCAACAAGCTCGTCTGTCTCTGGATCATGATAAGTAAATGGTGACCAGACACCTTCTGTTGCAATAGTGATCTTGCCTGCTGCCTTAATACGTGCAAGGTGATCTTCTGTAGCGCTTTCATTTTCTGCATCTGTAGCATCAGCCTGTGCTGTTTCTGCTGCTGGAGCTTCATCTGCATTCTCTGTTGCTCCGCCCTGTGAACCACAGGCAATAATAGAAGCACTTACAAGAACTGTTGTTAGTAGCATAGATAGTTTTCTTTTCATAATATTCTCCTTGTCTATCTGTAAACTAGTTAGCAGTTTCCAAATTTAGTTTTCTGTGAGCCGCAGGAACTCTTTGGTCCTTGCCTGTTTTGGTGCTGTGAAGAATTCCTTTGCAGGTCCTTCCTCCACGATATTTCCATCTGCCATGAAGATAACATGGGAGGAAACATCCCTGGCAAAGCCCATCTCGTGAGTTACAACTATCATAGTCATACCCTCAGAAGCAAGATTTCTCATTACTTCAAGTACCTCTGCTGTGAGCTGAGGATCAAGAGCTGACGTAGGCTCATCAAAATAAAGTATCTCAGGTTTTGTAGCAAGAGCTCTTGCAATAGCTACTCTCTGCTGCTGTCCACCCGATAACTGGCTTGGATAATAGTCTTTAAAGGATTCCATTCCAACCTTGGTTAAAACGTCAATTGCAATGGCATCCGCTTCTTTTGAATGGATCTTCCTTGCTGATGTAAGGCCCAGTGTCACATTTTGAATTACTGTCTTATTGGCGAATAGGTTATAATTCTGGAACACGAAGCCAGTTTTTTTTCTGATAGCAGCTATATCCCTTTTGGAAATATCAGAAAGGTCATATTCTCTGCCATCAAATACAAATCTTCCGCCATCAGCTTTTTCCAGAAAATTGATGCATCTAAGAAGAGTGGTCTTGCCTGAGCCAGATGGCCCCAAAACTGATACAACATCGCCTTTATTAACTTCTATACTAACACCCTTAAGGACTTCGTTATCCCC
Organism: Butyrivibrio hungatei; assembly: GCF_001858005.1. NCBI lineage: Bacteria > Bacillati > Bacillota > Clostridia > Lachnospirales > Lachnospiraceae > Butyrivibrio > Butyrivibrio hungatei. The sequence continues at coordinate 2,068,274 of NZ_CP017831.1, forward strand.
AAAGGTCTTCTTAATGTCTTTTACCTGTAATAGTGCCATAATATGCCCTCTTTACTTGCGCTGGCCATAGTTTCCAAGAATCTTTTCACCCTTCTTTTGAATGAAAGTCAGGATCGTACAAAAGATAAGGTAAACAAAGGCTACCTCGATATAAAGAGGCAGATAGTTATATGATTGTCCTGCAAGCTGCTTGGTCTTGGTAAACATCTCTACTACTGTGATACTTGATGCAAGTGATGTGTCTTTTACCATACTGATAAGCGCATTAAAAAGTGATGGAAACGCTGTTCTGAAAGCCTGCGGAAGGATGATATGCCACATGATCTGCATATAGTTCATACCAACGCAGTAGCCAGCCTCCAGCTGCCCCGCAGGAACAGCCTCCATGGCGGCCCTCATGGTCTCAGCACTATACGCACCTTCATTTATAGAAAAAACTATAACAGCCATAACAAACGGATTAGAATGGATTCCCAGAAGTGGAAGTCCATAGAAAGCTACCATAAGCTGAACCAAAAGAGGTGTGCCCCTTATGATCCAGATATAGAGCCTGCAGATTTCTTTGATAATAGGTACATCCGCATACTGCACCATTGCCACTAGTACTGCGATCACAGTTGACAAGATGAATGCCAGTGCCGCAAGCGGAAGTGTTACCTTTAAACCATATTCTAGTATTTTAGGAAAAGAGCTCATAAGAAGCTCTAAAGTCTTTTCATTTAACATCTGATATCCTGCTCATATATGGTAGTGAGCAGATCAAAGATCATTCTTTTTCGTGATCCTCTTCTGCTTCTGCCATAAGTTCTTCGTTATCTACAAGGTCGCCTTCAACCTTTTCTACATACATATGTCCATCGAGATGATCAAGCTCATGGCAGATAGCTCTGGCAAGAAGCTCTTCGCCTTCGATGATATATTCATTGCCTTCAAGATCTACGGCTTTAGCCTTAACGTAATTTGGTCTTGTAACTATACCTGACTTACCTGGAAGGGAAAGACATCCTTCGTAGCCTGTCTGCTCACCGCTTGTCTCTAAGATCTCCGGGTTGATCATAACGATTGGCTGGTCTCCTTCTGGAGAACAGTCGATAACCACAACTCTCTTAAGGATTCCTACCTGAGGTGCAGCAAGTCCAACACCGTTAGCTTCGTACATAGTCTCAAGCATGTCTGCTACTAATTCCTGTATTCTAGGAGTGATCTCTTTAACGTCCTTACACTTCTTTGCAAGTACATCATCACCATATTCTCTTATTGTTCTAAGTGCCATTTTGGCCTCCTTTATTATAAATAATCTGATTCAATCTATATTATCATATAATAAAGCATTTTTGATATATTGTACTCGCAATTAAGTTTTGTACAATTTTATTATATGATATCTTATTTTTCAAAAAAGTCAACTACTTCTTAAAATCCATTGACTGGATCAAAGTCAAACTGAACTGAAATATACCTGAGTTTCCCTTGGTCTTCAAGGCTTCTGATATATTTTTCCATTAAATCTTTGTAATAAATAAGTCCCTGGTAATCGCTCATCTTAACATAAACAGCCATCCTGTAGATGTCGTTTATCCTGCCTATTGATGCCGCTGCAGGTCCAATAAATACTGATCCTTCAAGTTTTCTTTGTTCCATAAGGGTTCTGAGCTTTGTAGCAAAAGCCATTCCCTCTTCTTCGTCCTTACTCATGATCTGAACTGACATCATGTGCGACACAGGAGGATAGCTCAAAAGATCTCTGTATGCGATCTCTTCATCATAAAACTCCTTGTAATCCTGCTTGGATGCCGCAATTATGCTGTAGTGATCAGGCTGATAACTTTGGATTATGACATTGCCTTTTTTGTCTCCTCTGCCTGCTCTTCCCGCTGCCTGAGTAAGTAGCTGGAAGGTTCTCTCACTTGCTCTGTAGTCACTGGCGTAAAGAGACATGTCAGCCGCAAGTATTCCAACCAAAGTAACGTCAGGAAAATCGTGACCTTTGACTATCATCTGAGTTCCTACAAGTACATCAGCTTCTTTGTTGGCAAAGGCCGAAAGGATCTTTTCGTAACTGCCTTTGGCTCTGGTGGTATCAGCATCCATTCTTAGCACCTTGGCCTGTGGCCAGAATTTCTTGACCTCATCTTCTATCTGCTGAGTGCCTGCCCTAAAGGATGAAACATATTTTGAAGAACATTTTGGACAGATCTTTTTCACTGGTTCCTCGTAGCCGCAGTAGTGGCACACAAGCCTTCCGCCTCTGTGCTCAGAAAGAGCCACATCGCAGTGTGGGCACTTAAATACATGTCCGCAGGATCTGCAGGATACAAATCCTGCCAGTCCTCTTCTATTGATAAAGAGCATTGTCTGCTCGCCTCTACTTAATCTGTCCTCTATAAGTTCCTGTAGCCTAAGTGAAAAGATGGATCTGTTGCCTTTTCTTAGCTCTTCTCTAAGGTCAGCTATCTCAACTGTTGGTAGCGTTCCGCCTGTGAGTCTTCTGTTTAGCTCAAACAACTTGTACTCTCCTGTCTGAGCTCTGTAATAGGACTCCAGGGAAGGAGTTGCCGATCCCAGCACTACAGCTGCTCCATCCGGAAGAAGCTTAGATAACTCTATAGCTGTTTCCCTTGCGTGGTATTTGGGCATAGTCTCGCTCTTGTAGGCAGACTCATGCTCCTCGTCAATTATTATGATTCCTGTATTTGGAAATGGTGTGAAAAGAGCTGATCTTGGCCCGATAATGATATCTATATCGCCAGTTCTTGCTCTCTCCATCTGGTCAAATTTTTCTCCTGGAGAAAGTGTAGAATTCATTACAGATACTCTGTCTCCAAAGTGTCTGTAGAATCTCATCAGAGTCTGATAGGTAAGGGCTATTTCTGGAATCAGCACGATAGCCTGTTTACCTCTCTTGATAACATCATCAATAAGGGCAATATATACTTCTGTCTTGCCGCTTCCTGTGATACCGTGGATGAGATAAGTATTTCTTTGGCCCTCATCGTAATCTTTTTTGACAGTATCAACGATATGCTGCTGCTCATCACTAAGGACCGCTTTGCCATATCTTGAACTCTCCGCCGCTACCGGCTTTCTATAATATTCTTCGCTCTCAACCTTGATGATTCCCTGGTCAGAAAGAGCTTTGATAGTCTGAGACGCTATATTAAGCTTACCTGTTACAAATTCATAAGGAATCCTGTCTTCAGGGTTTTCTAAAAGTTCCTTTAAAAGCCTTTCTCTGGCCTTTTGCTTTTTTCTAACGCATTCGTTATAAAGATCTCTTGCCTGCCTTAAATCCATTCTAAGAGATATATACTTGTGGACCTGTCTGTTCTGCTTCTTGGCTGCAGGAAGAACTGTCCTAAGGGCAGCTATCATGGTTGAGCCGTAATGTCTTTTCATCCAGGCTGCAAGCCTCATTGATATATCCTGAGCTGAAACCACTTCGTCAGATACATCGATTATCTCTTTTATCTTGGCAGGATCCCAATTAGGCTCATCTGTAAGCTCAATAACAAAGCCCTTTCTGGTAGTATTCCCTCTACCAAAGGGAATAACTACAGGGCTTCCTATGTCAATCTTACCCGTAAGCTTATCGGGCACCTTATATTGAAAAGGCTTGTCCACCTTCTCATGTGAAATATCAATGATTACGTTAGCGTACATATATATAGTTTACAATGATTTACTTTCTCTCGTCGAGAATCTCCTGGATAAGTTCACGTTCATCCATGTGATACTTTACGCCCTTGATCTCCTGATAGTCCTCGTGGCCTTTACCTGCAAGCACGATGATATCCCCCTGCTCGCCGTGATCAATGGCGTAAGCTATAGCTTCTTTTCTATCTGTGATCTTGATGTACTTACCATCTGTCTTTTTCATGCCAGTCTCAATATCATTTATGATATCCTCTGGCTCCTCAAAACGAGGATTGTCAGATGTGATGATAGTAACATCAGCATATCTTCCACTTACTTCCCCCATCTCAAAACGTCTGAGCTTACTTCTGTTTCCGCCGCAGCCAAAGAGACAGATAAGTCTGTTTGGATGATAATCGCGAAGTGTTGTAAGAAGGCTCTTAAGGGCCATTGCATTATGAGCATAGTCGATCATAAGTGTGAAATCATCAGACACCTTGACCATCTCAATTCTTCCTTTGACCTTAGCCTCTTTAAGTGCAGGTGCAATCTCTTCTGGGGTGCATCCAAGATTATGTGCAACAGCAATAGCGCAAAGAGCGTTGTATACACTGAATTTTCCTGGTGTCTTGATCTCTGCATGCATGTTAAGGAATCCATCAGTATCGAAGAACACGCCAAGTTCACCTGGCTTGTGGATATATGCAAGGTTTATTGCTCTAAGATCGCAGTCCTCATTAAATCCGTAGGTCTGAACCTTACAGGTATGTCCCTCTAAGATATCATCAACATGAACATCATCACCGTTTAAGATACCAACCTTACACTGCTTAAATAGAAGGCTCTTGCAATGCATATAGTCTTCAAAGTCAGTGTGCTCGTTTGGTCCAATGTGATCTGGCTCAATATTTGTGAAGATACCAATATCAAAAGTAAATCCCTGGGTTCTGTGAAGCATAAGTCCCTGAGATGATACTTCCATTACTACGCTATCGCATCCAGCTTCAACCATCTTGGCCATATATTCCTGAAGTGCAAATGACTCAGGTGTTGTATTCTCTGCATGAATGTGCTCATCACCAATGATAACTTCGATAGTTCCAATAAGACCAACCTTGTGTCCCGCATTTTCAAGCATGTTTCTGATAAGGTAAGTTGTTGTTGTCTTACCCTTTGTTCCTGTGATACCGATAGTCTTGAGCTTGCTTGCCGGATTACCGAAATACGCAGCAGAGATAAAGGCCATTGCATATCTGGTATCCTTTACTCTTATTACTGCAATATCAGAGCCTTCTGGAAGCTCCACATCCTGGCTTACAACGATTGCTGCAGCTTTCTTTTCAGCAGCTTCTTTTGCGCAGCTATGTCCATCAAAATTTGCACCCTTGATGCAGATGAAAAGAGATCCTTCAGAAATCTTTCTGTTGTCGTTAACTACGTCCTTTATTTCGACAACTTCTGGATCAATCCTCTCTCCAGAATTCCCTCTAGTAACCTCAAATTCCAGTTTTTCCAGTAAATTACTTAGTTTCATAACAACCTCTCCATTTTTTATTTTTTCGTCACATTTTATTCACAATTTTGCAGTATTATATACCTATAGATGTGAGCAATAGCTCACAATCTCCCCCTCATAAGAAACCGCAGACACACGCTTCGCGTGTGTTTTTGTGGTTTTAGGGGTATTTTTTTTACACAAAATCATTCATTATTATCTGAATGCTATCCCTTCCCTGATAACTATTGATATCGGGATAATATGCTATATTAACCTTCATATTTTCTGCAGTTCCGGCATATAGTTCATCAAGTCCATCCTGACCGTATTTCTCAGTAAGGAATCCATGCCATTTATCCATATCACCAAAATACATCATATCAAGGATCTTACCAGTTCCGTCTGACACTTTGTATTTGCCGCAGTTCCTGTTCTTTCCAAGTATCCTTCCGGATAACAGATAAACATCTCTTTGTGCAAAGCTTGGCTTGGAGTTTCCTGTTCCAAAAGGTTCAAGATACTTAAATTCTCTAACAAGATCCATAGTAGCGTATTTTAGAGGCATTACCATATCAAGATGAACTATTTCCTGAAAATCTTCGGGCTTTAGTTCACATTCATCATTAAGTCTTTTTCTTAATATCTCGATATTTTCTTCAGGAAGCGAAAGTCCGGCAGCCATCTTGTGTCCGCCAAATTTTGTAAAGAGCTCTTTGCACGCAGATAGATGTTCAAACATGTCATAGCTCTCAATTGATCTTCCTGATCCCTTGGCACCGCCATCTAAAGCCCTGGTTAAGATGATCGTAGGTCTGTAATATTTCTCTTTTACCTTACCAGCAATGATACCTGCTATAGATTCATGAACCTTTGGAAGGTACAAAACGATGACCTTTGGAAGATTTCCTTTCTGGCTCTGTTCCTCAACCATTTCTATGGCTTCGTCAACGCCTTTCTTGGTGAGGTCCTTGCGGTCGTCATTCATAGCCTTAAGATCTCCAGCTATCTTGGCAGCCTCTGCCTCATCCTCGCAGGTAAATAATGAAAGTGCCCTTGTAGCAAGATCAAGTCTTCCTGTCGCATTAAGGCATGGTCCGATGACAAATCCATAGTGAAAACTAGACATCTCATGAGCATTAAGACCATTTACGTTTATAAGCGCTTTTAAGCCCTTATTTGATGTATAAGGAATTCTTTTTAGGGATTCCTTCACAATGATCCTATTTTCGTCTCTAAGCTCCATTACGTCGCATACAGTAGCAATTCCTGCAAAAATGATCTTCTCATCAAAAAAAGCTTTAAATTCATCTTTTTTGTCATCTAAAAGACCTGCCATGACCTGAAGGAATTTGTAAGCTACTACTGCTCCGCAGATCTCTTTAAAATGATATGTGCCATCCTGTCTCTTTGGATCTATTACTGCGTCTGCAGGAGGAAGTATCTCTTTGTCTCCATCCTTTGGAACCTCATGATGGTCTGTAACAACAATAGTCATGCCATTATCCTTGGCATGCTGAGCCTGATCATAAGCTGCAATTCCATTGTCACATGTAATGATAGTATCAATGCCATCTGCAAGAGCATCATCCACAAGCTTGATACTAAGTCCATAGCCATCCTTGATTCTATCAGGAAGGACACAATCTACCGTTGCTCCCATAAGAGAAAGTCCTGAAACCAAAATGTATGACGAACAGATCCCATCAACATCATAGTCTCCTATTACTCTTATCTTGTCACCAGCCTTGATCCTCTCAAGCATGACCCTTGCTCCCTTTTCCATATCCGCCATTCCAGCTGGATCATGGAGCATTGAAACATCTCCGTGAAGATACTCATCAACAGTCTGAGTATTGCACTTCTGGTTCTCATTTTCTCTACTATCTATAAGCCTGTTAGCAATAAGCCTTGCTGTAATATTTGTGATTCCAAATTCCTTTGCAATCCCATCAAAATCAGCTTTCTTATTTGCTATCATCCATTTTGCCATAATTACCTAAATCCTTATATAAAAAAAATTGTGTTCTTCTATGAAAAAAATGCGAACACTCACTTGATATAATACCATATTTTTCCCGATAGTTCTTGGTACCTGACATATGACAAGAGGAAAGATTCATCCTTCGCTCCGATATTTTTTGCAGTTCATAAGTGTTGAAAACGAACAGATTACGCAATTACTGCAAAAAATAAATCCCTCAGGCTAAATCTTTCCTCTTGTCATATTGGCAGTTATTTAGAAAATATAGGAAGTATTGAACGAATCAAACAAGAGTAATACCATTCCAACTATTTTGCTAATGTTTAACATGACTCTATTAATTGTCGATGATACTTTTCTATATTTTATCTTCTTTTTGGTATTACTAGGCTATTTTTAGATGATACCATTTTCATATTTTTCCTCTACTTAGTACCACTAGACTAAATTCTTGTAATACTATTTTCATATTTTTCTTCTACTTAGTACCACTAGACCAAATTCTTGTAGTACCATCTTCATATTTTTCTTCTACTTGGTACCACTAGACTAAATTCTTGTAATACCATTTTCATTTTTTCCTTCTACTTGGTACCACTAGCCTTAATTCTTGTAATACCTTTTTCTTGTTTTTCTTCTTTTTAGTACCACTAGGCCAAATTCTTGTAGTACCATTTTCATATTTTTCTTCTACTTAGTATTACTTAGCAAATTTTAGATGATACCATTTTTATAAATACTTTTAGCTTGGTATTAGTGGGGCAAATATCAATAATACCAATATATCTTTTATTTAAGATTTGATATCATTTATACTCAGCGCTGTGATACTAACTGCGCAAATATTACTATGTTGGTATTATCAATGTCATAGAAAGCTTTTTAGTCTTTCCTAAATAGCAGATAGCATGAACGAGCATTATTTTTTAGTTTGAGCGTTTTATTTTTTGTAGTAGATACATAACATGAAAATAACCCTAGTAGATCTACATTCTGAACGAATGCGAAGTAAATCTACTAGGGTTATTTGAATGTTTAATGTATCCTACAAAAAATACTACTAAGCGAACAATGAAAAATAATGCCGTTCATGCGTCCGTTTTAAGAAATTGTCCGCCATCAGTACCTTAAGCCTTCTTCTTGAACTTTGTCTTAAGGTCGTACCAGATTGGTGATGCGATGAAGATTGATGAATATGTTCCGCAGATAACACCAACCATAAGAGGAAGTGCAAATGCTTTGATATCAGCAACACCAAAGATGAAAAGTGCAAGTACTGTGAAGAATGTTGTAGCAGATGTGAACAAGCTTCGTGTAATTGTCTGTGACACTGATCTGTTAACAAGATCTGCTGTTTCTCTTCTGTTAGTAGCGTCATGAAGGTTCTCACGGATACGGTCGAATGTAACGATTGTATCGTTGATTGAGTAACCGATGATTGTAAGTACTACAGCAATGAATGTGCTACCTACTGAAAGGTATCTAATAAGTGCATAAGCTGTGATAACTACAAGTGCATCATGTGCAAGAGCGATGATAGCTGCAGCACCAAACTTGATGTCCTTGAATCTTACCCAGATGTAGATAAGCATAAGTACAAGTGCTACGATAAGAGCTTTGACAGCTGCGCCTCTCATCTCACCTGAAATAGTTGAACTGATTGTCTCAGCAGCAATGTTTTCAGCTGTTACACCGTAGTTATTTTCAAACATTTTTTCTACAGCTTCTCTCTGTGCAATGTTGAGAGTAGTTGTCTTAAATACTACCTGATTTGTTCCTGCAACTTCGTTAAACTGAACTTCGCTTACTTCAGCTGCTTTCTTGATATCAGGAACAATTGTATTTTCAATCTCTTCACGAGTGTAATCTTTGTCAAAAGTAACTGTTGAAGATGTACCACCAATGAAATCAAGGCTGTAATTGAATGCGCCAATACCCTTTGCAGAGTTGATTCCCATTGTAGCAATACCAACTACAATTATAAGAGCAGAAATTGCATAGAAAATCTTTCTCTTTGAAACAAAGTTGATTGTCTCAATCTTCTTAGCCTTTCCATAGAAAGCTACATTCTCAAATCCAAGTCCGTAGAAGATAGAAGTAATGATTCTTGTAACTACGAGAGCTGTGAACATTGAAAGGATGATACCAAGGATAAGTGTTTCAGCAAATCCCTTGATAGAACCAGTTCCGCCAATCTTAAGAACAACTGCTACGATAAGAGTTGTGATGTTACCATCAAGGATTGATGAAAGAGCTTTGTTATATCCGTTCTTTCTAGCTTCATCAACAGACTTACCAGCTGCAAGTTCCTCTTTGATTCTGGAGAATACAAGCACATTAGCATCAACCGCCATACCAATTGAAAGGATGATACCTGCAATACCAGGGAGTGTAAGTGTCATCTCAAATGCTGAGAGCAGGAACACTATAAGTCCGCAGTAGAATGCAAGAGCAAGTGTTGCTGAAAAACCAAGTAATCTAAAGAACACGATCATGAAAATTGCGATAAGAACAAATCCTACTGCTGCTGCAATAAGTGAGGTCTTAATAGCATCTGATCCGAGCTGAGCACCAACTACACTAGAACGAAGTTCTGTGAGCTGAAGCTTAAGTCCACCGATTCTTATAAGTGAAGCAAGGTTCTGAGCTTCTTCATATGTGCTCTGACCTGTGATAACAGCCTTACCATCTGTAATCTCTGCCTGAACACGAGGAACACTGATGAAGTGGCCGTCATAGTAGATACCAATTGTCTCACCAGCAGCATATGCCTTAGCTGTTGCATCAGCAAATGCCTTAGCACCTTCTTCTGTAAACTCAAGAGAAACTACTGGCTCCTGAGCACCATAAGAATCCTGCTGTGAAGCAGCCTGTGAACTAGCTACCTGATCACCTGTAAGAACAATTGAACCATCTGCCTGAAGGTCTTCCAATGATTTATCAAGAACATAACCCATAAGGAGGTTACCGTCCTCATCTACTTCCATAGTGCCATCAGCATTGATTCCATAGTGATATGAATAGTTCTGATTGCCTTCGCTGTCTGTCTGAGCGATGAAATAAAGGTTACCAGGCTGTCCGAGTTCCTCAAGTATCTTGTTTGCATCTGATACGCCAGGAATCTCGATGTTAATTCTATTTGAACCTTCCTGATATACTAAGGCTTCTGTGCTATACTGCTCTACACGCTGCTGGAGCTTGTAGATTGTATCGCTCATATCCTCTTTATCAGGATTCTCTTCTCCTGATACTTCATAGGTGATACTTACGCCACCTGCAAGGTCAAGACCAAGATTGATACTTGATAAAGATCCTGACTTGTCCGCACCAAGTCCGTTAACTGCTGAATAACCAACTCCCCCAAGCAGTAAAAGGACTACGATGAGAGCTAAAAATGATTTTAGCTTTTTCATTGATATATCCTCCCGTTACATTAAGCTTCTTCGGCCATAGCCGCTTTTATCATAATCGCACATTCGATTCGCTTTCTCTGAAGCTCACATCCGTGCTTATATGTTGTATTGATATCGCCGTTAAAATTATAGGCATTTGCAGCACAACCACCGCTGCAATAATATCTAGCAAAGCATTTCTCACACTCAGGTCTTGAGTATACATTACTCTTTTTGAACATTTCCCTGATATCGTTTCTGGTAATACCTTCGTATACATTACCCATAATAAAATCTTCATTACCAACAAACTGATGACAAGGATAAAGGTCTCCCCATGGTGTAACACCAAGATATTCACATCCTGATCCACATCCAGAAAGCCTCTTGGCTACACAAGGGCCACCTTCAAGGTCGATGTTGAAATGGAAGAAGTTGAATCCTCTTCCCTCTTTCTGTCTTTCAAGATATAACTTAGCAAGCTTATCATATTCCTCGCAAAGCTTTGGAATATCCTCATCCTTAAGAGAGTACCAATCTTCTGGCTTGGCTACTACTGGTTCTACAGAGATCTGCTTGAATCCAAGATCAGCAAGATGCTTAACATCCTCTGAAAAATCAAGGTTATTGTGAGTAAATGTTCCTCTTACAAAGTATCTGAGCTGATGACGGCTCTCTGCTACCTTCTGGAACTTAGCAACTATGTCATCATAGCTACCCTGTCCACCACGTCTAGGACGCATAAAGTCATGAACTTCCTTACGTCCATCGATGGAAAGAACGATGTTACCCATCTCTTTATTTACATATTCAAGAATCTCATCATTGAGAAGAGTTCCGTTTGTAGTAATTGTGAAACGAAAATTCTTGTTATGCTCTTTCTCGATTGATCGGCCATACTCGACAATCTTCTTGACTACTTCCCAGTTCATAAGTGGCTCGCCACCAAAGAAGTCAACCTCTAAGTTTCTACGATTTCCTGAATTAGCCACAAGGAAATCAAGAGCTTTTTTACCAACTTCTTCACTCATGAGAGCTCTTCTGCCGTGGTACTCACCCTCATCAGCAAAACAATACTTACATCTGAGATTACAATCATGTGCGATATTGAGGCAGAGAGCCTTGACTACAGTCTCTCTGTTCTGGAAATCATCAACATAGTTCTCGTATACATCATCTGTATAAAGAACCTGTGCCACACGAAGCTCTAAAAGTTCCTCAACTGCTTCACGGATCTCTTCCTGAGAATATTTATCAGAAATACCGTCTAAGGAAAGAGCTTCCTTAGAAAGCCACTCTAAATCTTCTTTCTTTATTTCCTGTTCGTCATCAGCGGCTGCAGCACTGCCATACTTGCCACTGAGCTTGTCCTCAACAAAACTAACTAGATCAAAAACAACATCATCAACTACGTGAACTGACCCGCTGTTAACATCTAGAACAATGTTGTAACCGTTGTTCTTATAAGCGTGAATCATAAAATCTCCTAAACAAGTTTTACACAAAGCAGGCAGCGACCTCGGCCGCTGCCCGAAATAATTACATTTTCCTAAATATCAAGAATTACTTGCTAAGCTGCTCGCAGCTCTGGTTACCTACTGTGCAAGATGTCTTGCAAGCAGACTGGCATGATGTCTGGCACTCACCGCATCCGCCCTTCTTCATTGACTCTTTAAGATTTCTTGTAACTAATGACTTTACGTGCTTCATAATTGCCTCCTACTTGAAAATGATAACTAATTTTCCACTTTCGAGTTTTTTACATCGTCCTAGTATAACATATTTTGTAAAAAGATTAAAGTGTTTCTTTTTCTTCGTTTTCCATAGGTGTGTTGACTGTCATGAGGACTTTAGTGATCCTGTTCCTCTTAACGCCCCTTGCAGTAAGCGTAATACCGTTATCCAGCGTCACTGTCTCACCGTTTCCAGGGAGTCTGTCAAGGTTTTCGATCATAAGTCCGCCTATGGAGTCATAGTCCTCAGAATCAAGATCTGTTCCAAGGGCATTGTTGATATCGTCAAGTTTCATATTACCCTCAACAAGATATCTCTTTCCACCTACATTCTTAATGAGCTCTGCTTCATCAAGGTCATACTCATCTCTGATCTCACCAACGATCTCTTCCAAGAGATCTTCCAAGGTGATCATTCCCACAGTAGCGCCATACTCAGATAAAACAAAGGCTACGTTCTGGGTCTTTTCTCTCATTTCCATGAGAAGATCAGCTGTCTTTTTAAACTCATAGGTATAATAAGCTTTTCTGATGTAGTCCTTTATCTTGAAGTTTTCTTTATCTTCAACAAGAATAAGGTCTTTTACATTGATAAGACCTATTATATTGTCCTGTTCATTGCCTTCATACACCGGAATTCTGGTGTACATGTCTTCTTTGAAGGCTTTCATGACCTCGTTGTAATCGGCATCTGAGCTAACACAGCTCATATCTATCCTTGGGATCATGATATCTTTGGCAAGAGCATCACTAAAATCAAAGACATTGTAGATGATCTGCTTTTCACCACTTTCGATGACGCCGTCTTCATGGCTTACATCCACATAGGTCTTGAGTTCCGTCTCAGTCATGGACTGCTTGTTATTAGTGTCTACTCTTATGATCTTAAGGATGATAGTAGCAATTCCGTTTATTATAAAGCTAAACGGCATCATGATATACATGATAGCTACGATTAGTGGCGCATACCACAAAGCCAAAGTCTCAGCATAAGCTGTTGCTATAGTCTTTGGTATGATCTCACCAAAAATAAGAACAACAAGTGTCAGTATTCCTGTACCTACACCAATGAGTTTACTTCCAAAAACATCTGTCACATATACTGTCATAAGTGCAGAAGCACTAAGATTGACAATATTATTGCCAATAAGTATCGCAGAAAGAAGTTTCTGTGTGTCCTCGCATATATTAAGTACTGTACCAGCGCCTTTTTTGCCATCGTCAAGCATAGCTCTCATCTTGACCTTATTGACTGTCATAAAGGCTGTCTCAGCAGATGAAAAGAATGCTGATAAAAATACAAGTACGATCAATATAGCGAGCCGTATCGCGTGTGTGTCCACAATTTCCTCCTATAAGAAAACTCTTAATCCAAGTGAAATACCGGATGAAGATCTACAGCCACAGGGCTGTTATCTGGATTGGTATCCATAATATCTGCCATAAAATCCCACCATTTGCGATTGATAGGAGTATCAGCACTCTTTGCCCAAAGCTCTTCATCTTCTATCTCGATATATCCATACAACACATTAGTCTCTTCGTCTAAATAGATACTGTAATTGTGTCCCCCGTGTTCATGGATCATTTCCTGCATCTCAGGCCAAAGCTCGTTGTGACGCTTCTCATACTCTTTTGCCATTCCTGGATACAATTTCATCTTAAAACCTTTTCTTATCATGTCTATGCCCTCTCTAGTTTATATTAGTTCAAAGGATTAAGATAAAACTCCTTTGTCTCCTCATATCCCTGTTCAGAAAGCTGCTGCTTCTGGAACTTTTTATTTTTATTCATACGTACTACAAGTACCTGCTTGCCTTCCGCTCTTTCTTTCTGAGCTTCTGCAATGATGTCTGACAATCTCTGTCCCTTAACACCCTTCTCAATAAGATATGCCACCTTGTCGCTCTCTCCAGGAATCTTGAAGCCTTCATCCATCATGATCATGATGATACGCTCAAATCCGATTGAGAATCCGCAGGCTGGTGTGTCCTGTCCAAGGAACTTACCGACCATCTTGTCGTAACGTCCACCACCGCCGCAGCTTCCGCCATACTGTGGCATAGCAACTTCGAAGATAGTTCCTGTATAATATGACATTCCACGTACAAGTGTAGGATCAAATACCATTTCAAACTGAGCTGACTTAGTAGTCTCTACGCTGCTGATGATCTCCTGAAGTCCTTCATTAACTTCTGAAGAAAGGAAATCTCCGAGCTTCTCAGCAATAACCTTAAGTCCATCAACACCACTCTTACCTTCTACTGCTCTGAAAAGATCAAGATACTTGTCGATGCTCTCCTTGGCATATCCACTCTTTTCAAGTTCCTCCGCAACGCCATCGATACCGATCTTGTCCATCTTATCAAGTGTGATGAATACGTTGTCATAATCATCTTCAGCAAATCCGCTGTATGCAGCCATTGCCTTAAGGATCTGACGATCGTTGATACGGATCTTGAAGTCCTTGAAGCCAAGTCTTCCAAGAGTTGTTGTTGTAGCAAGAATAAGCTCTATCTCAGCAAGGTTGGAAGCTTCGCCTAAAATATCAATATCACACTGCATGAACTGACGATATCTTCCCTTCTGAGGTCTGTCTGCTCTCCATACATTTCCCATCTGAAGTGCCTTGAATGGTGATGGGAGTTCATTGGCATGGTTAGCATAAAAACGAACAAGAGGAACTGTAAGGTCATAGCGAAGACCTGAATCAGTAAGATCATTTTCCTCTTTAGCAGTCTCTAAATTAAGCTTCTCTCCTCTTTTCATAACCTTGAAGATAAGCTTTTCATTTTCGCCGCCCTGCTTACTATTAAGGTTGGCAAGTGACTCAACACAAGGAGTCTCAATAGAAGTAAATCCAAATTCCGCATAAGTCTTCTTGATAATACCTATGCAGTAATCTCTAAGTTTCATCTCTGAAGGCAAAATATCCTTCATACCGGTAACAGGTTTCTTAATAAGTGCCATAAAATCCCTTTCTATATGCAAAAATAAACATGAAATATTGTACACTTAATACAAGGCCTTTGCAACGTTTTCCCTACTTGTTATGTTCAGCGATAAACTCAACAAACTTATCTGCGGGAAGAGGTCTTGAATAATAAAATCCCTGGATGTAATCACATCCTAATTTCATGATCTGTTTTGCCTGTTCTTCTGTCTCAGCACCTTCAGCCACTATTTCTTTTCCAAGGGACTTTATGATCTTGATCATATTGAGCATGACCATATATGAAGTCTCAGAATCAAAGGCAGATTGAATGATACTCTTATCAAGCTTGAACACATTAACAGGAAGATTTGATATCCTGGCGATATTGGAATATCCTGTTCCAAAATCGTCCATAGAAAACTTAACTCCTGCCTTCAGGAGCTTATCAATATTTTCATCAACTACTGTAGTTATATCTTTTTCCCATGTCTCTGTGAGCTCAAAGTTTATCTTGTCAGTGCCAACTCCATGCTTTTGCAAAATACCAAGAATGTTGTCTGCCATGTTAGTCTGAATGCAGTCCACAATTGAAAGATTAACTTCAATAAAGTCTATTCCCATGTCACAGATGCCAGTTGATGTGATCATCTTGCAGACAGAGTTGATAACAAAATTGTCTATAGCAAGAACCGCTCCATTGCGCTCAGCAACAGGCATAAAAACAGCAGGCGAGATAAAACCAAGCTGCGGATCTTTAAGTCTTACCAGTGCCTCACAGGTTGTATATTTACCTTTTTCAGGGCAATAGATCGGCTGATAATAAACATCAAGGAGCTTATCTTCAAGTGCATGCTTTACGATGTTATCTATCTTTTTGTCATGCTCAACATACTTAAGATTAAGATCTGTAACTCTGATCATATCTCTGCTAAGTCTAGCAAGAGCCTTTCTGATGACGCCTCTTATCTCGTTGTACCTCTCAAGCGAATCGATCTCATTAGGAAAGCTTATTGCACAGGTGCTCACAAAGAGCTTGATCTGGTCATCCTTAAATGCCCAAGTATCTTTAAATCTTTTCTTGACCTGATCAGAGATCTTGCCTATAACAGGATCATCCGCGTTCACATCTGGAATAATAAGGGCATAGCTGCCGTCTTCAATATAAAAAACATTTGAACCATCAATAAATGACTTAAAGTATCTTGTAAGCTGCGTTAAAAGGCCTGATGAAACCTCCATCTGCTCACTTCCTATTATCACAGCCAGCTTATCAACGTAGACCAGCAGGACGGTAAAGGATTTTTTCTGCAAAAGATTCGTAGAAATTGAGAAATCAAGTGCCTTTCTGGTGCCTGTTCCAGAAAATCTGTCCATAAACTCACTTGGATTCTGGAAAGTGTATACGCAAAGAAGCATAGCGATAGAAACATTAAATTCAAATATCGAGCTTGATTTAGTCAGGATCCTTACAGGAATACCAGCAAACATCAGCATATAATATATAAGGATTGCCAAAAACTTCTCAGTGCTAAGAGTCTTGGCGTATTTCACAAGCAAATATGCTCCAAATATGAAATAGAGCCATATTCCAAGATTGATCGTTCCTGCCTGAGGATAGTGATACTGAAGTTCTCCTCTGCTATCAAATGAATAGAAAAAATCCGAGAAAAATCCACTGGCGATGACCATTAAGGGATATGCTGCCGGAAGAACTAATATCAGTTTCCTTTTTAAATTAGGTGGTTCAATATGGAAAATAGCCAGTACATAGGCCATACTGTAATATGCCATGATATAAATACAGATTCTCTCTATAATCTGAGCTGCACAATTTGTGTCATAGGAAACAAGAGCACTTCCTTCACCAAAGGACCATAAATTATGCAATAGTCCCATAACATTCATTACTATTCCATTAAAAATGAGCACACCAAAAATAGCACTTTGTTTTCCGTAGTAATAATCCTCCGCCAAATAGATGATCAGGATTACCACCAGCAAAATAAGTGATGCAACAGAAAAGCACGCAGTATAATGTTGAGGATTGATTATGAATTCCATATTTAGCCCTCGTCAAAATATGCATCAATAAAGTTTACGTAAGAACTATCCTTGATAGGTGCGCACAGATAGTCTCCGATAAGATAATCACATCCAAGGCTCTCTGCCATTTCCATGTCATACTTGGTCATAATATCAGTCGCGCATACAAAGATACTGATGTCATGGAAAAGGTTTACTATGCCCTGTGCCACTTTTTTCATATCCTCTGATTCAGCAGCAGCCCTAAGGACTGAAGAGTCGATATTTACCTGCATTACAGGGAGTGACAATATCTTTTCAAGGTCTCCATAACCGCTTCCGAATTTATCAACGATTATGTAACATCCAATATCCTTGAGCATCTTGATATTTCTTTCTGCTATAGTATTCATGGTAGTAAGGGTTGTCTCTGTAAGCTTAATACTAACCCAGCTTCCATCAGCCTTTTCTTCTCTAAGGATCCTCTTTACCCTCTTTACGAAGTCCGTTTTGGAGATCTCACCCTGAGACATCGCTACAACTGCTCTATACTTACCATTTTTATCTCCGGCATTCCAGAAAGCCAGAGCTCTGCAGGCACGTCTAAATACATATTCATCCGCATCCATAAGGGTCTGTGTCACAGTCCTCTCAGGAATACGGCCTCTCATATCTATCTCATTTCCAACTTCATCCCGCAAATATCCCACTACATCTGCGTTGTAATTAATCTTATAGATCTTGGACAAAAATGGCTGGAACTTGATGACGATCTTCTTTGCTTCCAGATTGTCTCTTGCAAGATTGTCGTAATCTCTTTCTTTTTTGAGCTGAATAAAATTGATGCTATCAATATCAAATACAGGACTGTGGATCTCGGCAATATCCTCTGTCACAAGATCTACCTTGGTGATGAGTTCTGCTGAGCTAAAATAGTGCCTTGGATAGCTCATAAGGAAGCAATGTCCAGAAACTCTGATAGCCATTCCATCATGTTTCCAGGGTTCATGAAGTCTGTAAGATATCTTGTACATCAAAGCCTTAACCTTTGCTTCATCATCAGAATGAACAGTTATAGCAAAGACATACTCTGAATATCTGTAGGTATAGGTAGTTAGTCCAAATTCCTTGAAGCCAACATTCTTGAGGTATTTAGCAATTCTTTTCAAAACGCCAAGCCCCTTCATGTAGCCAATCTCTGAACTAATTGCTCTGACATTATCTATTGTCACAAAAATGGTGTTATGCTTGCTATTACGCTTAGTCTTGAGATCAAGACCTTCCATGAAGGCTTTGCGATTTAAGATATTTAAAGTCTCATCAACCATCTCGCTTGGATTCTGAAGAGTAATAAAGATAAACGTAATACTGATGGTGTTAAAAAAGTTCTCTATAAGAAATGTAGGGTATAAATACTGCAAAATGATACCTGCATACACAAGAAGAATATATGAAGTAATGATAACCGCAGTCTTGAGCCTCATAAGGTGTTTATATTTAAAGATAAGAACTATACCATAAAAGATATAGTAACTGGCAATAACGTAAAAGATATAAAGAAATCTTCCTCTGTGATAAGCACCATCAGGTGAATAATAGAATAATATCGGGGAAAAGAAATTAATAATAATGGCAAAAAAGCCAATAGCATATCCTAATCTGAGCAGTAAAAAACCTTTGAGCGATCTAACAGGATAATAGATGTCAAGAACTGACATAATATAAAAAAGATAAGCAAAAGCAGACCCTAAATGTGCAAGGAAAAACAAAGACCCCATGATCATTTCCAAAGTATTGTACCAGGAAGCATCAATAGGATTGATCTGAAGATAAGTCTCTACACGTTCAAAGGCAGTGGAAAGAAATACTGTCAAAAACAGCAATGTAAAAGCTCTCTGTCTATAGGCAGGAACTCGTCGCCTTGACAAAGAGGTCAATGCTATCGTTATTAAGATGCACAACGCACAAATATCAAAATAAATATTATAATGCATCAATACTCTCCAGCTCGAATCAGTTATAGCCACTTAAGCGGATTACTGATTATTTTAGCTCTGGCAATAATATCGTCAGAATTGTCCATCAAGTATTTCTCCAAGCCTCTCACCTCATCAGGTGAATATCCATTCTGTTTAATTATTCTACCTTCAGGCAAAACACCCTCTGCCACTTCTAAAATCGTACCATTTTGTCTCTCGAACTGGACTCTGACAACCTTTTTGTCATCCTTGTCCCTCAAAATCGCAGAGTATGTCATTTTCATTTCGCCATCTGACATTTTATTTACCTTGATCTCAAAATAAAAAAGTGTTGTTAAAACCAATTGTCCTAACAACACTATTTTACCACATATAAAGTACAGGTTAAATCAAGAAATAACTTCTTTGAACTGCGCAAGAGAACTTATTTTGTCAATTTTGCAGATAGCACCATCTTTAAGCTCAGGCCAGTTCTGAAGATATATTGCCATTCCCTCTTTAAGAGGTCTGATATTCATCTCTGCACTAAAGCCATCTTTTGGGCTACCTACAAATCTCTTAAGTCCAATCTCCCACTCCTGTCCGGTGTAGAAATTATCAGCAATGACATCTCCATTTCTAAACATCTCTGCGTCACAGCCCTTGTAATCAATGTGAATGAATACTTCGCTCGAGTTTTCAGGCATGTCAGATACTGATATCTCATATTTTGAGCTCTCTTCTGACTTTTCCTTTGCTTCAAAGGCAGCTACAGTAGTATTTGTATACTCATTCTTACCTTCGTAAATTGCAAAAACATCTGATGAAGCAAAGTTTTCCACTTTTCCAGCCTCTTTTAACCTATTAAAGCTTGAAGGAGTATGCTCAAGAGTTGGGAATGCCCTAAACATAGGCTTCATACTGCACTTATCCACAATCTCAAAGTAAAGTTCCACATTGCCATCAGCAGCTGTAACTGCTTCGCCGTCAGACACGATAAGGTAATCTCTGCCTCCAATGTTCACCTTGGTTGAGTGAACAGCTTCTTTTCTGGTGATAGTCACGATATTATTGCCGTCAAGGTCGCCCTGAACGTCACTCTTTGTATCTTCATCAGAATCGGTGTAAAAGACGTAAGCACTATGGCCTTTTCCATCATAATTATCCAGCTTGCAAACAGGTGTCGCATCAATTGTTAAAAGAGCTTTATCGCCAATTGGCATGTTAAATGGATAAAAGAAGAAATCGCCATCCTTAAGGTCTCTTTTTGGGAACTTGCAGATAACTTCTCCATTATCTGCATATGCTGTAAGCTCAACATCGCTGTGATCTGCCATCTTGTATCTTCTCTGATAGTTATTTACAAAAAGATATCCGGAATAGCACTCTCTTCCGTCTGCGAGATTTCTCTTTTTGCATCTCACTGATGTTCTGATGTCAGTAAGGTTATTTGGCTTAAGTGGATTACCTGGCTGAGCCACATATGGCATGTCACACATATCAGATCCAAAATCATGAACAAAGCTGGAAATAAGCCTTACTTCTCTGTAAGTATCCTCCATCTGTCCGTACTCACGAAGAGGAGCATTGAAATCATAGGAATATGCAGGAAGATCATTAGGATATCCTGTTTCTTTGGTCTCCTGAAGAGTTGTAAGTTTGCCCTTTGGATTAGTTCCGCCATGGTACATGTAGTAACCAAGAAGATTAGCCCCGGATCCCATCTTGACCATAGTCATAGCTGCTGTATCAAGTCCTGTTGCGATAGGTCTTCTGTGATGTGTTACCTGAAGTCCACCGCCAAGCTCAGCAGTAAGGAATGGGAACTTAGACATATCAAATGTAATACCAGCTCCAAGTCCATGGTCAGAGCCAATATTATGGTCATTTCTCTCTTTTGTAAAAATGTAATTTCCGCTTGGCTCGATCTCTGTTGTTCTAGGATCCCAAGGAGCCTCGCAGTATCCACCCATAACAGGAAGCATGCCGCCTGTTACAGCGCCGCCCCATCCAGTTGCTGTGTAAAGCGGAGCATCAAATCCGATAGAAAGAGCCATGTCTCTAAGAGTTCGCATGTGCTGCTCACCCTCTTCGCCGTTCTTGCCACCAACATGACCATATTCATTTTCTATCTGAATACCAATTACTGGACCGCCATCCTTGATAAAGAAGCCCTTTGCCTGTTCATAGGTCTTTTCATAAAACTTCTTAACATGCTCAAGGTATCTTGGGTCATCTGTTCTTACTTCGTATCCCTTATCCTTGGCATCTAAAAGGAGCCAGTCTGGGAAGCCACCGTTTCTAGCTTCGCCGTGGGCCCATGGGCCAATTCTAAGGATTGAATAAAGCCCGCATTTCTTGACTGTAGCAAGGAAATCTCTAAGGCATCTGTCGCCAGTGAAATCAAACTCGCCCTGAATCTCTTCATGGTGGATCCATATAACATAAAGAGATACGATGTCGATTCCACCAGCCTTCATCTTGCAGAGCTCTTCTTCCCAATATTTCTTTGGGTATCTGCTAAAGTGCATCTCTCCCATCATAGGGAAAACGCGCTTTCCATCAACTATAATGCTGACTGGGTCAAAAGAGATTTTGGACTCAGGTGTTATTATCATAAAAAACCCTCATTTCATAAGCTTATTATTTGGTGCTCTCTTTAAGGATTACTTCGTAATTCTTGAGAGTTCGGCTTGCAACCTTCTCACCATCAATCATTTCAAGAAGCATTCTTGCAGCCACAGCCCCGAGATTTCTCTCATCAAAATTAAGGCTTGTCACTGAAGGAATGGCATTCTCTAGTATTGAACTATTGTAGAAAGATGCGATCCTTATATCATCAGGAATCTTGACGTGTTCTGTTCTGCACCTTGCCATGACAGCGTTAGCCACATTGTCGTCCATACAGACGACTCCGTCAATACCTTTTTTTAAGAGTTCCATAAAAGCATTGCCTATCTTTTGAGCTTTTTCGCAGTCAAGGTATATCAGTGATGGATCAACAGTCAGGCCTGCTTCTTTAAATGCTTCCAGAAACGCATTAAGCCTGGTCTTTGTGATAATATGATCTGTTGAACCACCGATTATTGCAAGTTTCTTGAGCCCTTTTGCTATCAAAACTGATGTAAGTTCCTTGCAGGCTCCATAGTTGTCATTGTCCACAGTGACTATACTCTCATCAGTGGTTGTTCCCACAGCAACAAAGGGTATTCCTGCTTCTTTGAGGTATCTGGAAGGTTTGTCATCAACTAAAGTTCTGGTGAGAACAAAGCCATCAACCTTGTGGTTATCTATTATTCTCTTAAGAGCAGACTGATCATCTGAAGTAATAAGAGAGACCACAATGTCATACCCATAATTTGCAGTTACTTCGCTCATGCCAATCATGCACTTCTGAAAGAATGGCAGATCAACAGCGTTATAGTCATCAGGCCATACCACGCCTATATTAAAAGTTCTCTGGCCAGCAAGAGCCCTGGCTACAACATTAGGCGTATAGTTATACTTTTCAATGTAATCAAGAACTTTGATCTTGGTGTCATCACCTACTCTGCCTTTTCCTGAAATAGCTCTGGAAACTGTAGTTTTGGAAATGCCAAGTGCTTTAGCAATATCATCAATGGTAATCTTTCCGTTTGGCATAATCGCGTTCTCCATAACCTACCGGGAGGTTAACCCTTAACAGCGCCTCCGGTAACACCCTCAACATAATATTTCTGCAAGAACATGAACAATAAAGTTACAGGAATAGCTACTACTATTCCACCTGCACAGAACCTTGTAAAATACCCCTGATAATCTCCAACAACCATCCATCTTTGCATGGCAACAGCTACGTTATAGCTCTTATCATGACCAAATGCGATATATGAAGCAAATACATAATCACACCATGGTCCCATGAATGCTACAAGGGCTGTGTAGATGATGATAGGCTTGGACATAGGAATAGTCATTGTAAGGAATACTCTGGCACGTGAAGCCCCATCAATTCTTGCAGCCTCATCAAGAGCCTTAGGTATTGTATCAAAATATCCTTTACAAACATAGTACCCCATACCAGAACTTGCAACAGATACAAGAATAAGTCCTGGGATAGCACCTGCCTGTGTAAGTCCAACCTGCTTTAGCAGGAAATACAGACAGATCATCGTAAGGAATCCTGGGAACATTCCAAGTACGAGCCAAAATCTCATAAGAAGTGTTCTGCCCTTAAATCTCATTCGTGAAAGAGCATAACTTACACAAAGTACATTTAATGTATTAAGTACAGCAACACAAAGTGAAATGATAAGTGTATTGAGATACCATCTTGTGTAGTTATTCTGCGTAGTATCAAAAAGGAATCTGTAATTATCAAGTGAAAATGTATGAGGAATAATGTAATCAACCATTCCGCCATACTCTACGCTAGCATCAAAAGATCTGAAGCTGGCCATCAAAAGACCAAAATATGGAAATAGCCAGATCAAACTTATAAGTATAAGGACAATGTAACCAATAACATTTCCTACTGCTCTTTTTCTTTTCATTGAACCTTGATTTATATTAGCCATTATTGGAAGCCCTCCTCATCTTTAACTGATGGTAACAGGTTGTATACCACAAGGCTGACACCAGCTGTAACGATAAATACCATGATACCTATTACTGCGGCCATACGATAGTTCGTATCGTTGATAGTCATCTTGTACAGCCACGTGATCAGAAGATCTGTTCTTCCAGCGCCTCCTACAAGGTTACCGGTCTTTGGTCCGCCCTGTGAAAGAAGGAAGATTACGTTAAAGTTATTAAGATTTCCTGTGTACTGTGTAAGAAGGAATGGTCCTGTTACAAACAGCATATAAGGCATTGTTATGTGACGGAACATCTGCCATGGAGTAGCTCCATCAATACGAGCACTCTCATAGAGATCTTCCGGAATATTCATAAGAAGTCCAGTTGCAATGAGCATCATGTACGGAATACCGATCCAGATGTTTACTACAACAATAGTGATCTTTGCAAGAACTGCATTTTCCCAGAAAGGAATAGCTGAAGTGATGGCACCGATCTTTAAAAGATATCCATTGATAAGTCCATCTCTTGCAAAGAGCTTAGATACATAAAGCAGTGATACAAACTGAGGTACAGCAATAGTTACAACAAGGATTGTTCTCCAAAGCTTCTTGAATCTGATGCCTTTTTTGTTGATAAGCATTGCAACTGCTATACCAAGGAAATAGTCAATAAATGTCGCAAAAAGTGCCCATAAAAGTGTCCAGATAAGCACTGATACAAACGTACTACCAAACCCGGCAGATCCGAATGAAAAGAGCTGATGAAAGTTCTCAAGTCCTACCCATGTAAAGAGATTGGATGGTGGCTGATGGTTCGCATCATAATTGGTAAAGGCCACGCATATCATGAATATAATTGGCAAAACAGTAAATACGAATATTCCAATAACTGGAAGTGCAAGAAGTGTCTTGTCAAAATTAGAATCAAAGAGTGATAAGAAATCATCCTTGTTAGTTGGAAGCTTTCTACCATTCTTGAGAATAAGCTGCTCTGTGCGGTTTATTCTAACGTTGATCCTCCAAACTGTTATAAATGCAATAACAGCAAATAATGTCAAAAGGCCAAAAAGAAGTATCAGGAAAGAGTTATCTCCATATACAGTCTTTCTACCTTTTTTGCTTGTAGCAATTGTTCCAAGCGTGGATAATTTGGACAGATAATTCCATCCAAATCCAAATACAAAATATAAAAGTCCTGCTTCTACAGCTAAAAGAGCTAACCCCCTGAGCCATAATCCCCTAAGTAAAGAACCAAATCCAAAAATTAAAAATGATATTCTTGTCTTAAAGTCGCCTTCTTTAAATGTAACACCGATCTCCTTTAAGTCGCTCACAAGAATACTGAAGAAATTTGCTAATGCATTTTTCTTTTTTGGGCCGCTTTTTTTATTAGCCATACCGCATCCTCCAAGTTTTATATACAGTAAATTCTTCCGGCAAAGTTACATACTTCGCCGGAAGAACCTTTTACAACATCGTTAATTAACAAAGATTATTTTGCATATGACTCAAGATCAGCCTGATATGTCTCAAGAGCCTTTGTAAGATCTTCGTCAGAAGCCTTCTGGAAATCACCCTTTACATCACCTGCAAGTGACTCTGAACGTGTCCAGTAGTCTCCAGGATAGTTGCCCTGAGGAATAGTGTATGCAAACTGCTCTGAAAGAGCTGCAAGAGCTTCGTTAGACTGTACTGCATCTGAAGCCTGTGCATTTAAGTTAGCTGGTCCCCACTGAACTGCTTCGAATCTAGCAAGCTGAACCTTC
Source organism: Butyrivibrio hungatei (assembly GCF_001858005.1). Taxonomy (NCBI): domain Bacteria; kingdom Bacillati; phylum Bacillota; class Clostridia; order Lachnospirales; family Lachnospiraceae; genus Butyrivibrio; species Butyrivibrio hungatei. The sequence goes on from NZ_CP017831.1 coordinate 2,093,751, forward strand.
TCGCTTGTAAGATAGTAAGCAAGGTCATCGCAGATCTGGAGCTTATCTTCATCTTCCTGAGGCTTAACACCAAGAAGCTTGCATCCGTTGAATCCGCTCATCTGATACTCTTTTCCATCAGAACCTGTGAATGTAGGAAGCTTAGCACATGCATAGTTGTCACCAAGAACTTCCTTAACTGTAGCTGCATCCCATGTTCCATCGATGATTGCAGCGTAGTTAACAGCATCACCAGCTGATGAACCAGCCTGGAATGATGATGATGAAGCAAGTTCAATCATCTCCTTAAGAGCTACAAGACCCTTATCTGAAGCATAGTCAACGTTGCACTTTGTAAAGTTACCTGCATCATCTGTATCATATGTAAGCTGGCATCCTGTTCCAAAGAAGAATGCTACCTGATACCAACCTGTAAGATCCATGTAGAAGTTCTTGCCTGCAGCTTCGCACTGCTCAACAATACCTTCAAGAGTTGAAGGATCTGTAACAACACTCTTATCATAATATAAGAAGTATCCGTTATCAGCTGTCATAGGATATGCGTATAATGTACCGCCAACCTTACCAGCTTCTACAACACCTGCTGAGTTAGCTGACTCAACATCTGCAAGAAAATCAGGATTAACTTCCTCAAGAGCGTTAGCTGTAACAAGTCTTGTAAGCTGATCCTGTGCAAATCCGTATACATCAGCACCTGATGTTACGTCTGTGATCATGTTACCAGCAGCATCACCCTCACCTACAGGCTCAACAGTGAATGTAACGCCTGCGTACTGAGGATACTCAGTCTTGAAGTTCTCGATCTGCTGATTTGTGAAATCTACAACGTTCTCAGCCACCCAAACTTTAACTTCTTTTCCATCGTAAGCAGCTGGATCAACTGCCTCTTCCTTTTCCTCTTCAGCTTCTGCCTGATCAGCAGTTGTGTCAGCAGCTTCTGTCTGCTCATTTGTGTCAGTTGTTGTTTCCTGTGCAGCCTTCTCACCACAACCAGCAAGAAGAGTTGCTCCACAAGCAACAGTTAATAAAACAGATACTAATCTCTTTTTCATTTTTTTCCCTCCGTTTTCACGTATCCTTTGATTGCGCAACCTACGCGCAATCGGTTGCTCTATAAAAAAGTGTATTTCTTGTGCACTTTTTTGTCAATAAAGCACTTTACATGATAAACCATTGATAGTTTTATACAAAATGCATATTGACTTTTTGAACCGGAAACGTTTTCGGTATCGTTGCCGGTAACGTTTTGCGCAATCGGTGGCGCTTCCGTATCGGTAAAAATTACCAAAAACGGCATTTTCAGTTAGAATCTTATAGAAAACGTTTCCGGTAATACACTCCATCCTGAATGATCTCTCCCTTAAAAGTAAGTTCCATAAGATTACTCATTAGCATCGGGATAGATATATCTATTTCTTTTTGATGGAGTTTTTCCATTATCTGAGAGGTTGAGATAGGGATAATATCGATCATATCTGCAATTTCTTCCTCAAGGCTCCTCTTTGGTTCCTCTTCAAAATCATCAGGGTACTCCTCCTTAGTATCTTGATGTTCTTCGTCCTTGTTCCTTTCCTCTACCTGTTTTTTGGTCAATGTTCCATGGTGTCCCCACAATCTGTCTAAGACATCCTGAGTGCCAAGAGCAACACCAGCTCCCTGACTAATTAAATAGTTACAGCCATCGCTTAACCTGTCTGTTGTTCTTCCTGGAATCGCAAGGACTTCTTTTCCCTGCTCAAGAGCCTGATCTACAGTTATCTGAGTTCCTGACTTCTGTCTTGCCTCTACCACCAGCACTATATCAGCCAGACCGCTGATTATCCTGTTTCTCTGCGGGAAAAGACCTGACATAGGAAGCATATCAGGATAATACTCAGAAATAAGGCCGCCTTCATTGCAGATAACATCAAACACATCCCTGTTTTCGTCCGGATAACAGATATTTACGCCGCATCCAAGGATTCCAAAAGAGCTTCCTCCTGCATCTATTGCTGCTTTCTGACTAATACCGTCTATTCCTCTTGCCATTCCGCTTATGATCTGAACTCCAGCAAGAGATAAGTTTCTTCCAAATTCTCTTGCCATGAACCTGCCATAATCAGAGCACATCCTTGCTCCAATTATTGCAACAGATGGTTTATTCTCATCTGGAAGCTTCCCCTTTACGTACAATCCAAATGGCGGATCCGGGATATCTTTTAATTTCTTTGGATAGTCCGGGTCAAAGAAAGATACAAATCTTATTTTCTTTTCTTCAAGCTTTTTTCTCTCAAGTTCGAAATTCCAATTCTGCCTATGCCTTATAAGAGCATTCGCCTTCTTAGCAGTAAGAAGTGTTCTAAGCTCTTTATCAGGGCATTTGTAAATTTCTTCACAGCTATAGCCTTTATCAAGAAGCCCAAAGACTCCTTTACTTCCAAGTCCCGGTGTGTTAAAAAGCCATTTAGCATAATCATTTTCAGTTAGCATAGGTTTCCTCCTTCTGATGCCAGTACTTGCCATCGGTCATGCGATAACTTACAGCTTCCATGATATGGAGCTGGTCTATATTCTGCTCACCCTCAATATCAGCTATAGTTCTGGCAATCCTTAATATCTTGTGATAGGCTCTGGCACTTAGCTCCATCTTGCAAAAGACATTTTCTAAATATGCCTGTTCCTTAAGTCCAAGCGGGCAGTATTTCTCAATATCTGATGGAGACATCTCTGAATTAAACCTAAGTTTTGTGCCTTTAAATCTTTCTTCCTGCATTTTTCTGGCTGCAAGAACTCTTTTCCTAATGATCTCAGATGACTCGTTCTTGCTCCGGATCTTACTGGAGAGGTCGGAAATATCTACTCTTGGAGCTTCTACGCATATGTCGATCCTATCTAGAATAGGGCCTGAAATATGGCCGAGATATCTTCTGATCTCATTACTGGTACATTTACACTTATTTCTATCGGGATAGTAGCCGCATGGACAAGGATTCAAAGCGCCTACAAGCTGGAAATCAGCTGGATATGAGAATGTTCCTCTGCTTCTGGCAATGTGGATATACTTATCTTCCATTGGTTGCCTTAGCATATCAAGTTTGGCCCTTGGAAATTCAGGCATCTCATCAAGGAAAAGAACTCCTCTGTGAGCAAGGGATATGACTCCCGGTCTTGGAATTGTGCCTCCACCTGTAAGAGCCGTCTCTGTGATCAGATGATGCGGACTCATGAAAGGTCTTTTGGTAATAAGGGCCTGATCTTCTTTTAGCATTCCTGCTACAGAATAGATTGTTGATACCTCAAGGCTCTCATCCAGAGAAAGCTCCGGAAGTATTGATGGAATGCGCTTGGCCACCATGCTCTTTCCTGAACCTGGCGGTCCCACAAGAAGTATATGATGAAAGCCTGCTGCCGCTATCTCCACAGCTCTTTTGACTGCTGCCTGACCGTTTATATCCGCAAAGTCTAACGTTTCCTCATATTGGGCGGCGTTCCTGAATATAGCTTCGATGTCCACTTTAGTCGGTTTTATCAGCATGTCTCTTTCATACAAAGGAGCTGTAAGATAACAAACAGCCTCTTGAAGTGATCCAACTCCAACTACCTTGACGCCTTCTACTACTGCCCCTTCACAGGCATTAGCCTTTGGAAGGATAACTGTCTTTATTCCCATCTCCTTTGCCTTATTGACTATTGGCAGGATTCCTTTGACGGCCTTTATCTCGCCATCAAGCCCAAGTTCCCCAAGGACTACTGTATCTTTTACGTTTTCCTCAGAAATCTCGCCCATGGCTATCATTATCCCCAGAGCAACGGGCAAGTCCACAACTATGCCTTCTTTCTTGATATCTGCTGGAGAAAGATTCACTGTTATCTTGGATGCAGGGATCTTTACTCCAATATTTTTAAGGGCGACCTTTACTCTTGCGCCGGCTTCTTTGACATCGCCGCTCATAAAGCCCACCATGTTAAAACCAGGAAGCCCACTGGAAACATCAACCTCTACATCAATAAGATAAGAGATTATGCCCCTGACAGCTCCTGAAGTAACTGAACTGAACATAATAATTCCTTTCTTGTTCTAAGTTTCTTATGTAATTTTTCCTGGAAAAAACTGTAGAAGAATTCCACAGCTATTATTTGAGCATTAACAATTTGAGATTATACATCAAAAGATAAAAAAAATCATCCTATTTCAAAAAGAATTTGAAATAGGATGAAAGTTATCATCTAAGCATCTTATTTTGCATAGTTTCTGGATCCTGTGCAAATTGAAGTGCAGCCTCTCTAGTGATCTTTTGCTGTCTGTAGAGCTCGAGGATTGCATCATCCATAGTGATCATACCCTGTTTCCTATAAGTCTGCATATAAGTAATGAGCTGATGTGACTTGCCTTCTCTGATAAGATTTCTGACCGCGCTGTTAACGTGGAGAACCTCGAAGGCTGCGATCCTGGATACGCCATCACTTGCAGGGATCAGCTGCTGAGAAATAACAGCCTCTAATACTCCAGCCAGCTGAATCCTTATCTGTTGCTGCTGATGAGATGGGAATACATCAATAAGTCTGTCTACAGTATTGGATGCTCCAATAGTGTGAACAGTTGAAAGAACCAGATGTCCTGTCTCAGCGGCTGTAATAGCTGTACTGATAGTCTCAAGGTCTCTCATTTCTCCTACAAGTATAACATCAGGATCCTCACGAAGTGCCGCTCTTAAGGCGTTGGCATAGGAGTTTGAGTCTGTCCCGATCTCTCTTTGGTTAACAATAGACATTCTGTGCTGATATGTGAACTCAATAGGATCCTCAAGGGTTATAACATGAGCTTCTCTATTGTTGTTGATCATATCGATAATAGAAGCCAGTGTAGTTGACTTACCACTTCCCGTTGGTCCAGTAACCAAAACAAGGCCGCGTTTCTTTTGATAAAGATCTATTACAGTCTCAGGTATTCCAAGACTCTCCGCTGTCGGGATCTCTGTTGCTACAACTCTAAAGGCCATAGCGATAGAGCCTCTTTGCTTGAATACATTAAGTCTGTATCTGCCTATTCCTGGAATAGAAAAAGACATATCATGCTGACCATTTTCATCAAGTTTCTCGCGCTGCTTGTCATTCATGACCTCATTTGCAATGTTCTCTGTATCAGCAGGCATCATCTTGTCATAATGATCCATAGCGATGAGCTTACCATTAAGTCTCATCTTTGGAGGAAGTCCGACAGTAATATGTACGTCTGAGGCTCCCCTATCTTTTGCTTCTTTGAGAATATCTTCGATCTTTGACATAATCACCAATCCTTGTTTTTAAACATATTCTGGTTCCTCGACAGATATGCCAAGTGCTTTAACTTTGGCCGTATCCATCACATAACGATTATCCATGGTCTTCATGATATCCATGATCTCCAGTTCACCATAAGCTGATCTGTTAGAAAGATCTATTATAGAATTATCCCTGAAGCTTAACACTGTAGGCCTTAGGAAATCTTCCTCATTGGTCCTGATAACAAGTGCCTTCTCTCCAGTATTAAGTTCAACGCTGGATCCTGGCGACAAAATGTTGATAGAATCAATAAGTCCCTTAACTACTCTTTGATCAAACACATCGCTTCGCTGCATCATCCTGCGGATTACCAGCACTTCAGATACCGGTGAATCCTCAGATCTAACCGCAGTCTCTTTATCGAATATACCTGCAACTACAAGTATCCTTGCAGTTAAAAGAGACTTTTGAATCTGTACATCTTCATTCTGCCAGTAATCAAGCAGGATCTTTCTGGCCTGATTACAAGCTCTTTTTATATTTGGTAAAAAAGAAAAAGCTTCATCAATGATAGGATATCCCGCCATCTCATGGGCATCTATCATAAGCAGTTCCTCATTGGTACACCTTGGCTTTGCCTGAAGGGCCGGATCAAGTGAAAGCTTGCCGATATCGTGGATAACTGCTGCCATTACCGCTTCATTTTGATCAGCAAGTGAAAGGTTCATGCTGTGAGCTATCATAGCTGCAAGTATTGCCACATTAAGGCTGTGCTTATAAATATAATCCTCGTTACTTCTAAGTCCCTGCTGGAAATTTATCTTTTTCCTGAGATTACCGTAATTCTTGATGATCTGAGCACAGATACTAGGAAATCTATCCTGCTTATGCGTCTTTTGTATATATGCGAGCTCATCCATGATCTCGTTATACATAACAGTCTGAAATCTCTCAAACTCTATATCTTCCTTGGTCATTGGCGGAACAGGCTCTGCTGGTTCCAGAATAAATACTCCTATAAGTCCAAAACTCTTAATATTTTCGATGCTTTGCCTATCTTTGAGCACAGTTGCCCTGTCATACAAAAGGACACCCTTTTTATTGTAAATAGGCTTAGCAAGTCTCATCCCCGGCCTTAGCTCATCACACTTTATAAATAACATTTATAGTCTCCCGTCAACTAGTTTTCCACATTCCCCTAATTTATATTATGGACGTAATAATGCCAAAAATCAATTAAGTAAGCTCGTCCAATGTGCTTCCATAAGAAGAAAGAAATTCATTTACAAAATCTAAGACCTCAGGAAGATCCTGATACATGGTTCTAACAGTCTTCTCTGTGCTCTCCTTGGCTGTTCTAAACTCATTGTTTCCTGCGTTTAACTCACTTATGCACTTAATAAGAGCTGAAAGCTTGTCTGCTGCCTTTACAAGCTTTCTCATGTATTTCTCGTTTTCGTCATCAGCCTTTGGATTAAAAACATCATCATAAACAGGCCTAAGATCATCAGGAAGCTTTTCGAGGAGCTTTTCATCTGCAACCTTCTCAACCTCTTTGTAAGCGCTCTTAAGCTCAGCGTTAAAGTATTTAACAGGAGTTGGCATATCTCCAGTAATGATCTCAGATGCATCATGATAAAGACCTATGAGGGCTGCCTTGTTTGCATCAAGATTCTTGCCATACCTCACATTTCCTATAGTGCAAAGCGCATGTGCGATCATGGCTACTTCCATTGAGTGCTCGCAGAGATTCTCCGCTCTGGTATTTCTCATAAGAGCCCAACGGTCTATGTACTTCATTCTGGAAATAAGTGCAAAAAAATTGTAATTCATACTATGATCCCCCAATTCCCTAGATAAATATTATTCTATCAAAAAATCTGCCATAACAGTATTGCTTACATCAAGACCTTTTTCCGTAAGGCAAAGATATTCGTGGCCAGACTTTTTTTCCACATATCTATGCAAAAGCCCCATCTCTACATACTTGTGGATTACTTCTGCGTAAACTTCTTCGGCAGTTCTTTTAAAAAGAGTCTCGAATTCATTGAGGTCTACGCCTCGCACAAGACGAAGCCCCAGGAACATGAACTCTTCCATCCTGCCCTCTATTGATAGATTTTCAACATTTTCTCTTATTCTGTCAAAAGAGCTATCATCTGCCATAAAGGCTATGTAATCCTTAATGTCTTTTATGTTACTCCACCTTACATCATTGATCATTGAAGCTGCTCCAAGCCCGAGTCCAAGGTAGTTGCTCCTGATCCAGTAGACCTTATTATGAAAACACTCATAGGTGTCATCAGACTGCTCTCCAAGGGCATAATTAGAGATTTCATACCTGTGGTAGCCGTTTTGGGCCAGATACTTCTTGGTTTCATGGTACATGAGCCTGTCTTCTTCCTCATCAGGAAGCTCCAGGTCCATATCATAAAATGGTGTACCCTCTTCAATAATCAGACTATAGGCTGAAATATGCTCAGGCCTTAACTCTATTACCTTCCTGACCGTATCCATATAGGATTCAAGGCTCTGTCCTGGAAGGGCGCTCATAACATCTATATTGATATTGTCAAAGCCGGCTTTTCTGGCATTTTCGTAGGTTTCAAAAAACTGTCTGGAATCATGAATTCTTCCAAGTCTTTTTAATTCCTCGTCATTTAATGACTGGGCTCCTATGCTAAGTCTGTTAAATCCGGCATTTCTGTATGCCTGAAGTTTATCATATATGGCTGATGCAGGATTTGCTTCTATGCTGATCTCACAATCATCATCCATGGTAAAAGACTCTTTTATCTGATCCAAAGTGTCGCAGATCTTGCCATGATCTGGAAAAGAAGGTGTTCCTCCTCCAAAGAAAACAGATCTGACAATATAGTCTTTATAGACCTTTCCGCTTAGCTGTATCTCTTTTGACAAAGCCTTAAAGTAGCTGCCCATGAGTTCTTTTTCGGCATTAAAAGAAAGGAAGTCGCAATATAAGCACTTCCTTTCGCAAAACGGTATATGAATATACAGTGATAGCTCTTTTCCCATATTCATCAATCAGTGCTGTCAAGCTTAAGAACACTAAGGAATGCTGCCTGTGGAACTTCAACATTTCCAATCTGGCGCATCTTCTTTTTACCTTCCTTCTGCTTCTCAAGAAGTTTCTTTTTACGTGATATGTCACCACCGTAGCACTTGGCCAATACGTCTTTTCTGTAGGCCTTAACAGTTTCTCTGGCAATTATCTTGCCGCCAACTGCCGCCTGAATAGGAATTTCAAAAAGATGTCTTGGTATCTCATCCTTGAGCTTCTCGCACATCTTACGGCCTCTCTCATATGCCCCATCCTTGTGGACGATAAATGAAAGGGCATCAACCTCTTCTCTGTTAATGAGAATATCAAGTTTAACAAGCTCTGACCTCTCATAACCCTTAAGTTCATAATCAAAGGAAGCATAGCCTCTTGACCTTGACTTAAGTGCATCAAAGAAATCGTAGATGATCTCATTAAGCGGAAGCTCATATTTGAGGATTGCTCTGGTCTGCTCAATATAGTCAGTACTGATATACTTGCCGCGTCTTTCCTGGCAAAGCTGCATGATAGCTCCAACATAATCAGTGGTAACCATGATCTCACCGTTAACTACAGGCTCTTCCATGTATTCGATCTCAGAAGGATCTGGAAGGTTTGAAGGATTAGTAAGGTCAAATACTGTGCCATCTGTCTTGTGCACCTTATAAACAACGCCAGGCGCTGTAGTTACAAGATTAAGGTCATATTCTCTCTCAAGTCTCTCCTGGATAACTTCAAGGTGAAGAAGTCCAAGGAAACCTGCTCTAAATCCAAAGCCAAGGGCCTGTGATGTCTCTGGCTCATAGAAAAGTGAAGCATCGTTAAGCTGGAGCTTTTCAAGGGCATCTCTAAGGTCTGAATAATGAGCTGAATCTGCTGGATATAATCCGCAGTAAACCATTGGCATAACCTTCTTGTATCCAGGAAGTGCCTCTGCACATGGTCTTGCAGAATCTGTAACTGTATCACCAACTCGTGTATCCTGAATATTCTTGATAGAAGCCGTAAAATATCCAACATCTCCTGCTGAAAGCTCATCACTGGCTATAAATCTGCCAGGTCCAAAGTATCCAACCTCTACAACATCAGCCTCAGCACCAGTTGCCATGAACTTAACCTTCATGTTCTTTTTGATGACACCGTCTCTGACTCTTACAAATACGATAACGCCTCTGTAGGAATCATAGATACTATCAAAGATAAGGGCTGTTAAAGGCTTATCTGAATCTCCAGTTGGAGCTGGAATCTTGTGAACTACAGCCTCAAGAACATCCTCGATTCCTATGCCGTTCTTGGCTGAGATCAAAGGAGCGTCCTGAGCTTCTAATCCAATAACATCCTCGATCTCATCCTTAACTTCCTGTGGCTGCGCACTTGGAAGGTCGATCTTGTTGATAACCGGGAATACATCAAGGTCATGATCGAGCGCCATATATACATTAGCAAGCGTCTGTGCCTCTACACCCTGTGTTGCATCTACAACAAGAATTGCTCCATCACATGCAGCAAGGCTTCGTGATACCTCATATCCAAAGTCTACATGACCAGGGGTATCTATCATGTTAAAGGTATACTCCTCTCCGTCCTTAGCCTTATAGATCATTCTAACGGCCTGCGACTTGATGGTAATACCTCTTTCACGCTCTATATCCATGTTGTCCAAAACCTGGTTCTGCATCTCTCTGCTTGTAAGAACACCAGTCTTTTCGATCATTCTGTCAGCAAGAGTTGACTTGCCATGGTCGATATGAGCAACAATACAAAAATTTCTAATCTTACTCTGATCCACGTTTATTTCCTCAATCCATTAATAATGTATCAGAGCCTAGTATAACATATTTTTACTGTGTGTTGAAAGTAGAGAAAATCAAAAAACTATTGACAGTTTGCGGAATTTCATCTAAGATATTTAACGTATGTGACATTGACTGTCCGTGTCCGGCTCGATGATCACACTAACATGATAAATACTAATAAGTTTAATTATTTCGGAGGTAATTATGGCAAATATTAAATCCGCCAAGAAGAGAATTTTAGTTAATAAGAAAAAGGCTGAGAGAAATCAGATCATCAAGTCAGCTGTAAAGACAGAGATCAAGAAGGTTAGAGCTGCTATCGAGGCAGGCAACAAGGAAGAGGCTGCAAAGGCACTCCTTAGCGCAACATCTGTAATCGATAAGGCTGAGTCAAAGGGCGTATTCAAGAAGAACACAGCTTCTAGAAAAGTTTCTCGTCTTGCTCAGGCTGTTAACAAGATGGCTTAATCGTTTTTATAAATTTATAAAAAAAATAAACCTCATGTCTTCTCACCGACATGAGGTATTTTTTTACTCTTTTTTATTTCTTATTGCGAAGGCTGGCTGCCTTCTCTTTTACTTCTTCCATACTGGTCTTGAACTTAACTGATACCATATTAGGGTTGCCCAAGATGGTACGGTTTCTGTACCAATCAAAGAAGCTCTTTACTGGTGATGGTGTAAGTCTGTCCATCATGATCCTGTACTTAGCGTAGAGCTCTCCTACCTCATCTTTGACACTTTGCATGTAAGAAGATGGATCGATAGTGATCTTTTCCTTGATGCTTGCAAAGGACTTTTCAAGAGAATCACTAAGATTATCTACACGATTTCCAAGTCCGTTACTGATGCTATCTACTCTGCTACCAATTCCATTACTGATACTATCAACTCTATTGCCGATACCAGTACTTATATCATCAACCTTCTGACCGATCGTTTCGCGAACTTCCTCACCCTTAAAGGCAACAATGACATCCAGACGCTTTTGCATCTTGCTCATTTCTTCCTTAGCCTTCTCCATGTATACAAGGACATCTCTAAGATCAAGGGCTGTCTTGAAAGCTACCATAAAGTCACAGCTAATGTAAACAGTAAGGATAATTGTAACAATAGATAAGATGTTATAAGGAATTGAAAGCAGCATCTTCTCTATAGGAATCTGCAAAAAGTGAGTAAAGATAACTGTCAGAAGTCCCCAGACGAGGGTTGATTCCAAACAGATCTGTCCCTGAAAGTTCAAGAACTTATCAGAATAATCCCAGTATCTGACTTTGAACAAAGCCTCCATCAAAACGCCAGTTACGTACTCAAGAAGCGTAGCTCCTATGCATCCAGCAATATATACCAGAATGATATTGTCATAAAACGGGCTTGATACCAGCAGCATCATTATTCCGCCACTGCCATATAACGGTAAAAAGGGGCCTCTCATAAAGCCCCTATTTACTGGTTTCTTTTGTAAAAAAGATACATATGTTGATTCAAAGCACCAACCAAAAAAGCTATAAAAATAAAACAAGAACAGCCACTGAAGCGGCAAATAATTAAACATAATAAATCCCCCTATTAGTATCCAATCATTTACTGTTCTGGATTAGAAAAATCAATTACAGGGTTATTTGGTTCAGTAGTCTTCTCAACTGAGATTGCCTGAAGAACAGGGCCTTCGCCCTGATATTCTTCTACGTACTGCTTGGTAACCTTAGCAGTTACTAATACCCATTCTTTTTCTTCTAGCTCTGATGTCTTGTCATATTCACATGCAAAGCCAAGGAACTGCATATCCTCTGCACAGCATGTCATAGCAAGTCTTCCTGGAACAAATCTGTTGTCAGGAAATTCTGTTGGCTTAAGAACCATTCCCTTAAAGCGAACTGTCTTTCCTTCATATCTGTCAGCATGATCAAGTGCATCCAGATAAAACATTCCATAGCCATAGTTATTAAGGTCAATAGGATTCGCATTAAGATCAAATGGAAGATCCTCATCAAGAGTTACATCCACTTCACCATTCTGATCTTCAAAGATAATGTCAGCCTTCTGATTAATGGCTTTAACATTTCTCTTAAATGATGCAAGATCCTCGATTCCGTCACATCTGTTAAAGAGAATAAGATCAGAATTTCGGATCTGCTCAGCAAGAAGTGACTTCATATTGCTGAAATAAAGCTCAAAATTAGAAGCATCAATAACTGTGATCTGCTGTTCAAGCTTCCACATCACTGGAAGGCGCATATTTCTATAATTCCACATGCCATTGTACTCAACAAGAATTCTCTCAGGATTGTACTTGGCATCAAGAGCGATGAGATTATCAGGATTAAAATCCTCTTCATCCTCGATCTTTTCAAGGATCGTGTTAGTAGATTTAAGGAGTTTTTCCTCGTAATCATTCTCACCCTCTTCGCAAACTATAAGAAGAGTTTTTCCTTTTGTTCTAAAGTATGGCTGACCTATAGTATATCTAAAAAAGTCAGTCTTACCACTATCAAGGAATCCATTGATAATATATACCGGTTTCAATTTAGTTCTCCTTATCATAACAACTTACGCAAGCCTTCTGAAAAGCTTCTCGAGATTTTCTTCAACAAGTCCTGAACCAATTACACAGAACTTACCTGTTACATCTGCGCTTCCAGTTCTAACATCAGCTTCTCCTGGAACATAGTCAAATTCGATCCATGAACCATCAGTAGAAGGAACAACACCCTTTGTACGAAGAACGATACCATACTTTTCCTCATCCTCAAGCTTAGAAAGCATGCTTTCGATTTCTTCCTTAGTGTACTTAAGAGGTGTTTCCATGCCCCAGCTAACAAATACATCAGCTGCGTCGTGGTGATGGTGATGATGCTCATGTTCATGTTCATGCTCATCCTCGTCATGGTGATGATGGTGCTCGTGCTCATGCTCATCCTCATCATCGTGGTGGTGATGATGGTGCTCATGCTCATCCTCATCATCGTCATGGTGATGATGGTGGCAACTGCACTCTTCATCGTCGCACTCTTCATCATCGTGATGTGCGCTATATACTACAGAGCCATCTTCTGCTACAGTCTTGTGACTTCCATGGTGATGATGATGGTGATGATGTTCACTCTTCTCTTCCATGATCATCTTAAGAAGCTCTGCTTCAATATCGTTATTTCCTTCGAAGGTATCAAGGATCTCTTTTCCTGAGATCTCATCAAGAGGTGTTGTGATGATAGTAGCCTTTGCATTGTGCTCACGAATAAGAGCTACTGCCTCTTCGATTTTCTTCTGATCAGCTTTATCAGTTCTTGTAAGAATGATAGTTCCGGCATTCTCGATCTGGTTAAGGAAGAACTCACCAAAGTTCTTGATATAAACCTTAGCCTTAGATACATCTACAACAGTAACTGCACTGTTAAGCTCCATGTTCTCAGAACCTTCTGCAATGTTCTGGATGGCCTTCATAACATCTGAAAGCTTTCCAACACCTGATGGCTCAATAAGAATGCGCTCTGGTGCATACTGATCCATAACCTGCTTGAGAGATGTCTCGAAGTCACCTACAAGTGAACAGCAGATGCAGCCTGAGTTCATCTCTGTGATCTCAATGCCTGATTCCTTAAGGAATCCACCATCGATACCAATCTCACCAAATTCGTTCTCGATAAGAACAACTTTTGTACCATTTAATGCTTCTTTTAAAAGCTTTTTAATAAGAGTTGTTTTACCAGCTCCTAAGAAACCTGAAATAATATCTATCTTTGTCATTATGTCTCCAATCTGCATAGTTACCTATGCTATAACCACTACAACAAACTATATTCTATGCAGACATAAATAAAAAGTCAAGAAATCACATAGAGGCTGAATTTGCGGCGCCCTGCGGATTTTCAGCACCATTTTCTTCCATAGACTCGCTGTTTTCTTCTTCACAAGCACCAGCTTCTTCTTTAGAGCTTTCACTTGCCGAAGATTCATTTGTCACAGCTTCATTTGTAGGGGCTGTTTCTTCATTTTTATCCTCGTCGATCTGGTTTTTATCTATCTGATCTGTTTTTTCTGTTTCAGAGGTTACACCTCCTTCTTCAGTTATATCGCTTGTATCTGCCTCTTTTTCCATATCAAAGTCTCCAAGAAGGGCACCAATATCGATCTGTCCGGGATTTTCTACAGCCATATGAGATGTCTCTACATTAGTAACTGGAAGGTTATGATCATATGATGAATAGTCAGGGCCAAAGGTAATATGCGCTGTAACAACCTGTCCATGAACATATCCACATGAAGCTCTATAGCCCATTAGCTGTCCTTCTCTTTTCCCGCACCTAAGATCTCTTTTGGTCTCTACATCCAAAAGATGTCCATTTCTCTGGCGCACAACATCTGCGCTACCTGCATATTCAAAATGGTCCGGACTATGTCCTATCTTGTCATATCCGCAGTAATCACAATGCCACCTAAAGAAAGCTTCCCCATCTACATCATAGAGGTAACCTGCATTATTTGTACTCTCAGAGGTCCAGTATTTGTAAACAAATCTTGTACTATAGCAATCGCTTGTATGCTTGTGATAGTAGCTTTCTGTGTAGCATCCGCCTTTCCTATCCTCACTCACATACTGATCATTGCATTCATTTCCAGTGCCATCAGTGTGAAAGTGGTATTCATACTCAACCTTTCCGGCAACATCTCCATTATCAAGCACTATCTGCTGTGGAATATTTCTGATAGCTTCGCTAAACTGCGCGAATGTGGCATCCTCATTTATGGCCACGCCTTTTGTGAGCAATGCGGATGCCAATAGTTTTTTGCCATCACTCACACGCTGAAAAACCTGATCAAGCTTTCCATTGATACCGTTTATCTCACCGGTTAGGTAATCCATGATCCCCGAAAAACTATCGTTTGATACGTCCGATATTTTCTCAAAGTTCTCAGCAATACTGATATTTAGCTCATTGAACTTATTATTTGTATTGTTGTTGACCTCGGTAAATCCTTTATCCGTAATACTAAGCATCTCTTCCAGCTTACTATTGGTCTCATTTATAAGCTGATCGATATTTGTAGAAAAAGCATTATCAAGCTCTGTAAGTTTTTTATCAAGGCTATCAAACTTATCAGAAAGAGTTTTATTCATGTCAGTATTATTCTTATCAATAAGCTCTTTTATCTCCCCAAGAAGAGCCTTATTATCGCCTTGTGCCTTGTCAAAGCTTGTTTGGATATCCTTGATGCTTTGAGTTACGCTGTTAAACTCCTTTGTGATCTTCTCGCTGTTTTCACCATTGTTTGACTCTATCAGCTCTTTTAACTCCTGAAGCTGAGTCTGGGTACTTGTTACCGAAGTCTGTATCTCTTTTAAGTTCCCACCGATAGTTGCTACTTTTTCAGTTATGGTCTCGTTTGACTTATCTTCTTTTGTCAACTTATAAAAAGAGTCAAGACCTTCCTGGCTGTCTGAAATCGACTTGTCGAGCTGAGATAGATACTCGTGAAGCTCGTCTAATTTGTCGTTTGTCTGCTGCTTACTTTCTTTTTCACTTTCTGCAAACTCCTCCTTGGCACTTGCCGCAACCACAGGAGTGCTAAGATAAATAAGCCCTCCGCACAGGACAAGAGCAATGACTACAGCCACTGCCACCACCATAGTGTCATGTCTTTTAAGCTTTTTCAAAAGAAGCTTAACCGAATTGTTTTGTTTTTCCCATTTTTCCCTTAATTTCATATAGGATCCTTTCTGTTTTTACCCGCAGAAAAGCCCAAAACACTCTTACTGCGAGCGTATTATAAAATAAAAGTGGAAAATCATCGGAAGAACATCCGTGATTATCTGTCAGCTGAATGCCGACAAGTGAAAATTATACAGAAAAGAAACTAAAAATCAATACAAGTCAAAAAAAATAAATAAAATTCATTCTTTGATCACAATTCGACTGCACACTAGTGCCCCCACTATTCCTATAACAGCACCACTGATAATTCCAGAAATCCACAAAACTGGCAGATACCAAATTATTGCCTTTGTGTTTAATAAGATCATAGCTACGATTATCTGACCAACATTATGAGTAATACCGCCAGCAACGCTAACTACAGTCACACTAAAGCGTGAAGTCTTCTTTAACAGGATCATTACTAATGTACTGAGCATTCCTCCAGCTATGGAAAAAGCAAAGCCCATGATATTCCCAAAAAGTATTGAGACAACTACGATCCTGACAACATTTATGAAAAACGCATTCTTTTCCCCAAGAACATAGAGAGCAACCAGAACAACTATGTTAGTAAGTCCAAGCTTAACTCCAGGCACAGCAAAAAAAGCCGGAATCTGCATCTCGACATAGCTTAAGATCATGGCAAGAGCTGCCAATGCACCATTTAATGCCACCTTCTGTGTATTACTCATTTTTGTCTCCAATTATTATTTAGCCAACTACAGTATCGTAGTCATCTTCACTCTTTATCTTGCCAGCGCTTCTTATTTCCACCACCACTCTATTTGGAAGGCATATTATGGACTGGCCATCTTTGTTTATCTTTCCCATGTGAACACACAGTTTGTCAGGGCATGAGGCCTCTTTTAAATAGGCATATCCATTCTCGATGA
This sequence comes from Butyrivibrio hungatei, assembly GCF_001858005.1. Taxonomy (NCBI): domain Bacteria; kingdom Bacillati; phylum Bacillota; class Clostridia; order Lachnospirales; family Lachnospiraceae; genus Butyrivibrio; species Butyrivibrio hungatei. Next base: position 2,110,438 of record NZ_CP017831.1, read on the forward strand.
TCAGAAGGTTTGTTCCGCCGTCATACCCTGTTATTTCAAACTCAAGATCTTCATCAATAGGAAAAGAGTATGCTTCTACACCATCAATACTGACCACAACCTCTGTGCCACCTTTTTGAGTGAGTTTTACTCCACCTAAAATAAGCAAAAAAATAATAAGGAGTATCCCTATCAGGTATATGTCATTTTTCCTCAAAAGTGTTTTTTCCAAAGCAATGCTCCCTAAAAAAATCCTTGTACTGTTTAGATTATACTCTAATCAGCACAAGGATTGATATTTTTATTTACTTATTTTCTCAGATCATGCCTTTGGTTTCTCGTAATAGAATGAATTCTTACGGATAAATCCAATATCTTTGTAGTTTACGATCTGCTCAGTACTTCCAATAAAGAGGATTCCGCCAGGCGCAAGGTGCTCATAATATTTTCTAAATACTTCATCCTTAGCTTCTTCTGTGAAGTAAATGAGAACATTTCTACATACGATAAGGTGGCAATCCTTTGGATATGGGTCTCTTAAAAGATCTGCCTGCTTAAAGGTAACTCTCGATGTGATCTCGCTAGAAACCTTCATTCTGCCATCTTCTGTCTCTGTAAAGTATTTCTTTTTAAACTCGTCAGGAACATTAGATATCTCTTTCTTGTCATAAATAGCAGCTTTAGCCTTAGCAAGAACCACTGCGTCAAGATCTGTTGCATAAATGTTTATCTGATTAAGTGGAATGTGCTTGGAAAGAAGCATAACAATAGTATATGGCTCATCACCTGTTGAGCAGGCAGCACTCCATATCTTAAGATTCTTACCAAACTTGCCCATAAGCTCAGGAACCATTTCCTTATCCATTAAATTCCACTGGTCCATATTTCTAAAGAACTCAGAAACATTGATAGTAAGATATGTAACAAAAGAATCAAGAGCTTCTCTATCTTTCTTGATAAGACCAAGGAATCCATCATATCCCTTAACTTCATACTTACCAATAAGAGTATCGATTCTTCTCTTCATCTGTTTTTCTTTATACGCATTGAGATCAATCTTAGTTAAATCATATACGCCTTTTTTAAACCACTCGTAATCGTATTCCATAAGTGTTTCTTCCTCCTGGTAAATGATTATTTGTTACGTTCTTATTTAATTTTATAGTGGATAGAATATTCTGACAAATTAAATTATTATAAAGCATTGAGAAACAAAAAAGAGCGGTGGTCCATAGACCACCGCTCTAAGTAATAGTCTTTATCAATTCTCTTCGTTCTGCTCTGCGATAACCTTATCGATATCTACTGAAACAACATCTGAATCATCAGCAGCTGCCTCTTCGCTAGGCTCTGGAGCAAACATAGCCTTAATTGAAAGGCTGATCTTCTTCTCATCCTCGTTGAAGTCTACGATCTTAGCTTCAACTTCCTGACCTACCTTAAGTACGTCTGCTGGCTTCTCAACATGCTCTTTAGCGATCTGAGAAACATGAAGTAAAGCGTCAATACCAGGCTCAAGCTCTACGAATGCGCCGAAATCTGTCATTCTAGCAACTTTACCCTTTACTACATTTCCTACAGCATACTTGTCTGTAGCATCCTTCCAAGGATTCTCGTTGTCAAACTTTCTTGAAAGAGCAATCTTGCTACCATCAATTGACTTAACAAGAACCTTAACTGTATCTCCAACCTTGAAGACTTTCTTAGGGCTCTCAACACGTCCCCAGCTCATCTCTGAAATATGGAGAAGTCCGTCTGCACCACCAAGATCGATGAATGCACCGAAATCTGTAACATTCTTAACAACACCGTCAACTACATCGCCAGCTTTGATTGTATCAAAAAGCTTCTTAGCCTGCTCAGCCTTCTCAGCTGTAACGAGCATTCTTCTGTTTCCGATGTATCTTCTTCTCTTAGGATTGTACTCAGTTACTACGAACTGGATCTCCTGATCCTGATACTTTGAAAGATCTTTCTCATAGCTGTCTGATACAAGGCTAGCTGGAATGAAGATTCTAACCTCATCAACTACTACTGTAAGTCCACCCTCAAGTACCTGAACAACCTTAGCTGTAAGTACTTCTTTGTTGTTGAAGGCTTCTTCGATTCTCTTGTTGCCTCTGTCGATGGCAAGTCTCTTGTATGAAAGAATAACCTGTCCGTCAGCATCGTTGGTCTTAAGGACCTTAACGTCCATTGTGTCACCAACTTTAACGGCGGTTGTAAGGTCAATGCTGTTGTCGTTGCTATATTCGTTCTTGGTTAAAATACCGTCGGACTTGTAACCAATGTTAAGGATTATCTCGTCAGGCTTAACGTCAATAACAGTTCCCTCAACAACCTCCCCTGTGTGAATTGTTTTGAACGATTCGTTAAGCATCTGTTCAAAAGTTTGTTCTGACATAATTCTGAACCTCCTCAATAATGTTCTTTGGGGTTGACGCCCCGGCGGTAATACCCACTAATGATACATCCTCTCCTAATTTAAGATGCAGATCATCAAGGGTTTGAATAAAATATGTTCTGGCACATTTCTGACTGCATATTTCATACAGCTTTCTTGAATTAGAACTGTGCGCTCCTCCAATCACAATCATGACATCAGCTTCAGATGCAATCTTCTCTGCTTCTGACTGACGTTCATCCGTTGCATTGCATATAGTATTCACAATATTAATATTGTAACCGTTATTTTTAAAGATTTCAACGGTTTCTTGAAATTTCTTCTTGTTGAATGTAGTCTGTGACACAACTGTGTATTCCAGTTCCCTGTTTTCGCTGAATTTTGCTGCATTTTCAGGACTGTCTACAACATACACTCTATCTCCGGCATAACTGACAATTCCTTCAACTTCAGGATGGTTAGCACTGCCCACCACTATAATGCCCTTACCGTTTCCACTCTCTTCCTGAACGATCTTGTGAATTCTTTTTACAAAAGGACATGTGGCATCGATCACCTCAAGTCCAGTCCCCGAAAGCTTCTCATGTACCTCTTTGGTAACGCCATGAGATCTGATAACAATGATCCCATTTTCAAGACCTTCGATCTCTTCCGGGCTCTCTATGACCTTCACGCCTTTTTTCTCAAGATCTCCAACAACGATCTCATTGTGGATTATGGGGCCATATGTATAAATATTCAAGCCGGTCTTTTTTTCGATCTGTTCATAAACAGTATCAACTGCTTTTGTTACACCAAAGCAAAAACCTGCATGTTCAGCTACTACTACATTCATATAATAACTCACTTTCTGAATAACTGAATTATCTTTTCTGCCACTTCATTTATTGACATATCTGATGAATCTACAAGAACAGCATCATCTGCCTGCTTTAATGGAGAAATCTCTCGGTGCATATCTCTATAGTCACGATCGATGATATCCTTCTCGATAGTATCGATGTCACAATCAACGCCCTTTGCAGTAAGCTCCTTATATCTTCTGTCAGCTCTTACCTTAGAGCTTGCTGTAAGGTAAACCTTAAGCTCGGCATTAGGAAGCACTACTGTTCCAATGTCTCTTCCATCCATAACAACATCTGTTTCGCTGGCAAGCTTTTGCTGAAGTTCAACAAGCTTCTTTCTAACATCAGCATTTACACTGCTGGCAGACGCCATATTTCCAACTTCCTCAGTTCTGATGAGGCCGTTTACATTTTCACCATTCAGATAAACTACCTGTTCGCCATTTTCATGTTTGATGGTGATATCAGCTTCTACGCAGGTCTTACTGATCTTGTCTGATTCTTCCGCCTTGATACCTTTTTTTATCATAAAAAGAGCCATTGCTCTGTACATTGCACCTGTGTCAACGTATATAAATCCAAGTTCCTTAGCTACCATCTTAGCTATTGTGCTCTTTCCTGCTCCTGCAGGTCCATCAATTGCGATTGCTTTTCCCATATCATATCTCCTAAAAAAATTAAATAACAGCAGATTTACCTGCCAAATGTCCAGTAGACCAAGCTACCTGAAGGTTATAACCTCCAGTCTCAGTATCCACATCAATAACTTCTCCAGCAAAGAAAAGTCCGGAAACAAGCTTTGATTCCATAGTGGATGGATTTATTTCCTTGACGTTTACTCCGCCTTTTGTGATGATGGCTTCATTAAAGCTTCTGGTTCCAGTAATGGTCATAGGAAGGTTCTTGATAAGCTTCACAAATCCAAGCCTTTCTTCCTTGGTGATCTCATTTACTTTTTTGTCTGGATCGATTCCTGATAATCTTATCATTACAGGAATTAGTTTGGAAGGGAACAATCCTCCCACAACATTTTTAAAACTCTTATTGAGGTTATCTTCAAAATCTCTTAAAACTCTTTTATCAAGCTGTTCATCTGTAAGAGCTGGCTTAAGATCAAGAACAAGCTTGTAGTTCTTCGTCTTTTGATAATAACAACTGCTTGTGAGAACTAAAGGTCCGCTTACTCCAAAATGAGTAAAAAGCATCTCTCCAAAGCCGTCGTAAACCGGTTTTACTTTCTTCTTTTTTGCTTCGCTGTTCTGATCGTCAAGAAGCATCTTAAGTCCAACATTTTTCAGCGACAATCCCTGAAGCTCTTTGCACCATGGCTCTTTTATCTCAAATGGAACAAGGGATGGCTCAGGATCAACAATGGTGTGCCCCATGCTCTTTGCGAATTTGTATCCATCACCAGTTGATCCTGTTGAAGGATAGGACATTCCACCAGTGCAAACGATAACACTGTCAAACTCTTCCCTTGTAATAGGCTCATCATCTCTGCCATAGGTGACAGCACTTACAGCCCCTGCACTGCTCTCTATCGAAAGGATTTCTGTTCCAAACTCAACTTTTACACCTGCTTTTTTGACAGCATCAAACAAAGTTCTGATGATATCGGATGAGTGGTCGCTGACAGGAAATACCCTCTCTCCACGCTCTGTTTTAAGGTGACATCCGTTATTTTCAAAAAAATCCATAACTGCAGTATTGTCAAAATCATATACCGCGCTGTACAAAAATCTTGGATTTCTCCTGACATAATTAAAATAGTCAGATACATCACAGGCATTTGTTACATTACATCTTCCTTTTCCTGTGATATAGATCTTTTTGCCAGGTTTTTCATTTTTCTCAAAAATAGTGACGCTTCCGCTGCCCTGTGCAGCAGCAAGCGCCGCCATCATACCAGCTGCCCCGCAGCCAATAACTGCAATTTTTTTCATTAAAAATCCTCTTATGCTTCCTCTTTATCTTTATTTTTACCAAGAGGATAGCCGATCATCGGTGCATCTGATGCAAAATCTATCTCATCATTTAGATACACCTGATAATTATTCCATGTCTCTTCCAGCATCTTAAGGTCAGCCGCAACTTCATTTGGTCTCTTCATACAAAGAGCTACAACAAGCGCATTTATAACACTAAGCGGCGCAACTAATGAATCAACAATAGACGCCATCTCGCTCTTAGCCAAAAGATTGCAGGATGAATACAGGTTCATAGGTGAATGAACAGAATCTGTTATGGTAATAACCTTGGCATTTCTGTCATTTGCAAATTCCATGCACTTAAGTGTCCTCATAGAATAGCGTGGAAAGCTGATTCCTATGATACAGTCTCTGTCATTTATCCTGATCATCTGCTCAAACATCTCAGAAACACTAGTTGTCCTGATAAGAATGTTATTGCCTCTGATGATATTAAGATAAAAATGTAAAAAGTCAGCTAACGGTTCACAGCTGCGAAGGCCCACAATGTATACTGTTCTAGCCTTAAGTATTATATCAACTGCTGTTTTAAAAGCTGCCACATCAATATTATTGATGGTATGCTCTATATTCGCCATATCTGACTGCAGGATAGTTGAAAGTATCTCGCCTTCATTACTCTTTCCAAATTTCCTTCCGACCTTCTCAACGGAACCAAATTTGTCACTTACCCATACAGAAAGAGATTTCTGAAACTCAGGGTATCCTTCATAACCAAGACTCATTGCAAATCTTACAACTGTTGATTCGCTCATTCCAACCATCTTGCCCACTTCTGCAGCAGTCATAAATACAGCCTGCTCATAGTGGTCACATATATATTGAGCAATAGATTTCTTTCCTTTGCTCATTCTGGAGTAGCACTCGTTAATTCTGGTGATTACATCAACATCTTTTTCGAACTTCATAGACTAAATGCCTTATATGCTGACTCAAGCATAGCTACAGATGTCTCTTTGTCGAGATCATAATCTCCTGTTGCAGCCATACATCCAGCACCATGAATGAATATCCACATCTGCATAAAAAGCTGCTGCGCATTGGTAGCCCCCTTAGCAGCTGCCTTATTTATCTCTTTAACAACGTTCTCACTAGAACCATTTACAAGATCGTACATGCTCTTGCTCTCAGGTCCCTGCTCTGAAATAAAAAGAAGTCTGAAAAGATGAGGATATTTCTGAGCAAAGCCAATATAAGCAAGTCCAAGGTCAACAAATGGAACTTCATGAGACTTTTCATAATCGTTATAATAACTCTCGTAATATTCTGCCGCTTTATCATAAACGTCCTTTTTGAGTGCATCCATATTCTCGTAAATACGGAATATAGGCTGAGTCGAACAACCTGCTGCAGCTGCGAGCTTTCTAGAAGTAATCTGCTCAAAGCCTTCTTTTCTTGTGATCTTAAATGCCGCATTTACAATTTCTTTCTGCGTAATTGTAGCTTTTCTGGACATTGGTATCCCTCCCAAACAAAATTTGCGCATGCCTCTAAAAATAAAAAGCACGCGTTATTATTTTACAAAAATAGCGGGACTGTGTCAACACAGACCCGCCACAAAAAGCTTAAGTTTTCTTAGATTTCTTCTACATAGCTGACATATTCAAGTTCATTTAACATAGCCATTATTTCCTGGTGTGAACGCTTTTTATCAAAATCAATATCAATGATTATTGCTGCGTCTGATGACTGAAGAGTTTTCTCTTTGCTCTTGGTCATACTATTTACAGAAAAGCCCTGAGTAGTTATCCACTTTGTAAGCTTTCTGACTCCGCCATCTTTATTAACCTCAATATACAAGCTGATATATTTGCTATACTCTTCAACCTTCTTACTAAGCTGCATAAGTACTATGTTAGCAAGCATGATCAATAAGAAGCAGATGATACCAACCACAAGATATCCGGCACCAATAGCCATTCCCATGCAGGATGTAACCCAAAGTGAAGCAGCTGTTGTAAGTCCTTTGATCTGTTTCTTTCCTGTTACAAGAATTGTACCTGCGCCAAGAAAACCTATACCACTTACAACACCAGCAGGTATTCTGCTGACATCAGCAGAAAGATCAGGAAGCATTGCCAAATAAATATTAAGTGCAGTTGCTACCGCCGATCCAAGACTCACAAGTGCGAAGGTCTTGATTCCAGCACTGTGTCTTTTGACAACTCTTTCCCATCCAATAAGACTTCCAAAAAATGTAGCCAACAATAATCTGATCCCTACAGCAATATCATTAGCACTTTCTAAGTAGTCTAGTATCATTCCAATACTCATCCCTTATCTCCAATCATATATATATTTCCCTATGCTAGGATTATACTCCACTACCAGCAAAAATGAATCATCCATTTACTTGCAAATCTTGTATTATCCACGAACAAAAAAGCATTTTTATTCATAAACTTTTGATTGCAAAGGATAAACATTTAATAAATAATACATTAACAAATTGGCAAGCGCAGACTACACCTGTATTTGATTGATATCACTTGATTTTCTTAAGTTTTCATAAACACGGTTATTTTTATGTTTTTATGCTAAAATATTTACAATAAATTAAATTTTCTGACTTTTCCGACGGAGGACACAACTTGTTTAGCGCAGCTGAAGACAAAAAAAGACTTGAACAATACTTCATCGATAATATCGACAAAGCAATTGCTAATGAATGGATAAAGGCTTATCACCAGCCTTTAATTCGTGCTGCCAGCGGTCTTGTTTCCGACGAAGAAGCCTTTGCAAGATGGGAAGACCCTGACGGCAGCTATTACACTGCTTCTGAATTTGTTCCTGCATTAGAAAAAGAAAAGATCACTTACAAACTCGACCTTTATATGGTAGAGCGCGTTCTCAAAAAGATGAAAGATCAGTCCAAGCATGGTCTTTTCATAGTGCCTGAATCAGTGAATCTTTCTAGCTCAAGTTTTCATAACTGCGACATGGTAAAAGAGATCTTAAAAAGGATTGATGCTTCTGGTATTCCAAGATCAAAGCTATCAGTTGAGTTGTCAGAAAAAGCCATCGCATCTGATCCTGATTTCATGAAAGAGCAAGTAGACAATTTAAGGCAAGAAGGAGTAAAAGTATGGCTTGATTCCTACGGTAATGGATATTCTTCGTTATTGTTGCTCCTAAAAATACAATTTGATCTTCTAAAAATTGATAAAAAATTTGTTGACCAAATAGGCAAAAACGAAAATGGACAGATCATCCTTACTGAACTTATCAGAACTGCAATGGCAATTGGACTTGATACTGTGGCTGAGGGTGTCGAAAATAAGATGCAGGCTGATTTTCTCATGGAAATAGGCTGTACCAAGCTCCAGGGATACTATTTCATAGAGCCTATTTCACTGGCCCAGATCATCGAGAGAAATAAAAACGGTATACAGATCGGATTTGAGAACCCAGAAGAGGTTGAATACTTTGATATTGTTGGTAAAGTAAATCTCTATGATCTCTCTTTCCCTAAAGACGACGATTCTACTTTGAATAAATACTTTGACACTATGCCTATGGCTATTTTTGAAATGGATAGCACTAAGGCAACTTTAGTCAGAAGTAATAAGAGCTATAGAGAATTTATGGCAACAAATTTCCCAACACATAAACCAGTCAAGGAATATATGTATGATGCTTTCAAGTCAAGACCAGGCCAGTATTCTTTTAACGCAGTAAGACAATGTGCTCTGGATGGCAAAAGAGTCATATTAGACGACAGATTGAAGGACGGAAGAATACTTCATCTTTTGATCAACCGAATAGCTGTAAATCCAGTAACTGGCGCAGCCGCAGTTTCTTTAGTTATACTTTCGATCGACGATTCAGTTGTAAAAGCAGGCCTAAACTATAACTATATTGCACGCGCCCTTTCTGAAGACTACATCAATCTGTATATGGTCAACATGGATGACGACACCTTTACTGAATATAAAGCAGATGGAATTAACCGCGATATTTCCTTTAACAAACATGGCGATAATTTCTTCGACATTTATAGAGACGAATTTGAATATGAGATGATGCCTGAAGATAAGGAACAGCTAAATAAAGTCTTCACAAAAGAAAACGTCATAGATAATCTAAAAAAAGAAGGCGTATACTCCATATTCACCAAGGTCGTGATCGATAAAGTTCCGACATATGTAAATATAAAGATGGTCCAGATACGAGGTGACGGAAATTATATCATTGTAGGAATCAACAACGTAGATAAACAGATAAAGACCAGAGAAGCTCTTGAAAAAGCAAAGGAAGAAAAGATCATATATTCACGACTTGGCGCTCTTTCCGAAGACTACATTTATATTTTTACTGTAGATCCATCGACATCAAAGTACAAAAAATATAATCCTTCGAACACAACTTCAGACCTTGGTCTTGCTGAAGAAGGCGATGATTTCTTTGGCGAAGTAATCAAAAAAGCAAGTAAAGGAATCTACGAAGAGGATGTGGAATTTTTCCTTACTTCTTTTACAAAAGAAAATGTCTTCAAGCAAATTGAGACAAAGGGACTATACGAAAATCATCATAGGCTAAAAATATCAGGTGTTCCGATTTATGTAGTAATGCGTGCTAATCTAGTCAATGAAGATGGACATGATAAGCTTATCGTTGGTATCTTCAATATTGATAACAAAGTCAAAAAAGACAGAGAATATGCTGAAAATCTCTATGCTGCCGAAAGCAAAGCCAACATTGACGAGCTTACAGGAGTCAAGAACAAGAACGCTTATTCCGAAACTGTGGCGACACTTAATGAGCTTATCGAAAGAGGCAGCATGACTCCATTTGCTATTGCCGTCTTTGATATCAACGGCCTTAAAGAAGTTAATGATACACAAGGACACCAGGCTGGTGATGAATTCATCAAAAAAGGCCGTGACATGATCTGTAGATTTTTTAAACACAGTCCGGTTTATAGAATTGGTGGCGATGAGTTTGTAGTCATCGTGCAAGGATATGATTTCCTGAACATCGATTCTATCATGACAAAAATACATAAGCACAATGTCAAAAACAAACTCAAAGGAGATATTGTCGTTGCTGCCGGTTGTTCCAAATACGCAGGCGATCCAAGCATAGCAACTGTTTTTGAAAGAGCAGACAAAGAAATGTATGATAACAAAAACGAATTAAAACAGATATGAGTTGGCTTTTAGCCAACTCTTTCTTTTTTTATAATCTGGTAGTATTTTTTCAACTTCTGCCCAAAATCTCGGAGAATGGTTCATCTCTTTTCTATGACAGAGTTCATGAACCACCACATAATCAATAACTTCATCAGGAGTCTTCATAAGAAGGCAGTTAAAATTAAGATTACCCTTTGCACTACAGCTCCCCCACCTGCTCTTTTGCATGCGGATAGTTATAGTCCCATAATCGACGCCTATTAGCTTGGCATAGTATTCCACCTTAGGTGGGATCACCCTCTTTGCCTTAGTCACAAGATACTTTACTTCCTGCTTAGAAATTGGCTCTGCTTTTTCTAAATGCTTAACCGCTTCTAAGTGCTTATCTATCCAATCAGCCTTTTCACCAATAAACCGGTTGATCTCTGATACAGGGTACCTGATAGGTGCTCTGACAACCACTCTTCCATCACTTGTAACCTGTATTGCAAGAGTTCTTCTTTTGCTTCGTATAAGTTCTATCTTTCTATCCATGTTATCCCAATAATTCCAGCAATTCTTCCTTTGATAGTTTTGGAGTACTAAGAGAATCAGAATTAAGAAGCTGATCTGCCAGTTCCTTTTTCTTATTCTGAAGAAGTATTATCCTCTCCTCTATTGTATCTTTCATAATAAGTCTGTATACAGTCACAACATTCTTTTGCCCAATTCTGTGAGCTCTATCCGTTGCCTGATTCTGTACAGCTATATTCCACCAATGGTCATAGTGGATCACTATATCAGCAGCAGTAAGGTTAAGACCTGTTCCTCCTGCCTTTAAGGAAATGCAAAATACCGGGGTATCATCCTCCTGAAATGCGTCCACCATCTTGATCCTGTCTTCCTTTTTGGTGGCTCCCGTCAGCAGATAATGGCTAATACCCTCTTTAGATAAGAGTTTTGATATCCTGTCAAGCATGGATGTAAACTGCGAGAACAAAAGAACCTTGTGTCCACTTTCTGCCGCGCTCCTTATCATTTCAAGCAAAAGATCTGCCTTGGCACTGCCTCCGTTATAGTTTTCATATATAAGTCCAGGATCACAGCATAGCTGACGAAGTCTTGTAAGCTCAGAAAGTATCGCAATCCTATCCCTTTTTATTTCCTCATCGTCTTTGGAATGAACCAACATCTTTACTCTCTGAAGATGGGCTTTATACAGCTGTTCCTGTTCCTTGGTCATCTGAGAAACAATGTTTTCCTCTAGTTTATCAGGCAGTTCCTTAAGGACATCCTTTTTTAACCTTCTGAGCACAAATGGAGCTATCATTCTCCTTAAATGCTGCATCTCATCGCTGTCTCCATCAGACACAACCGGAATCTCTATCTTTTCCTTGAAATTCTTGTAATTAAAAAGGTATCCCGGCATGCAAAAGTCAAAAATACTCCAAAGTTCACTCAGTCTATTCTCAATAGGAGTTCCTGTAAGAGCAGCTTTAAATCCAGCTTTAACTGACTTAACAGCTTTAGCCACCTGTGTTGAAGGATTCTTGATGAACTGAGCCTCATCTATTATCATGCACTCAAAGGAAAGATATCTGTACAGATCGATATCTCGTCTAAGAAGATCATAAGATGTTATGATAACATCCGTTTTTTCTTCATCAATCTCTGATGTAACCCTTTCTCTATCTGGCTTGATACCCACCGCCAGTTCACAATTAAGTTCAGGTGTAAAGCGCTTTATCTCATGTTGCCAGTTGTATACCAAAGATGCAGGACAAACAATAAGAGAACACCTATTATTTATCCCCTGCCTTTTAGCTTCCTCTTTCATTGATAAAAGAAGCGATAACACTTGAAGTGTTTTACCAAGTCCCATATCATCAGCAAGTATTCCGCCAAATCCATTTGCCTTTAAGGTTTTTAGCCAGTAATAACCTGATTTTTGATAATCCCTAAGAACATCTTGCAAAGACTCTGGTATATCATATTCTTTCTCATAACTTCCCGCAAAGGTGTTTACAAGCTTTTTAAATTCTCTACTTAGACTTATATGCGAGAATTCATAGTCTTTGCTCTTATCTGCAAGCTCATCCAGGAAAAGAGCTCTGAACTTAGGTATAGAAACGTGGCCTTCAGCAAGATCGTTTTTGGACAGTAAAAGTCCATCTCTAAGAGAGTAGAGAATATCCATCTCCTTACTTGAAAGGTCTAATACTTCCCCACTCTTTAGTCTGTAGTACTTTTTCCTTCTGTCATATCTGTTCAAAATATCATCAAGCTCTTTTACTGAAATATCTTCTGGAACAATAGACAGTTCCAAAAGGTCAGAAACCACTGATACTCCAAGATTTACCCTTGGAGCAGCTTTGATATTTATGGAATGGATAGCCTCCGAAAGATACACATCTCCCAGACCATACAAGATCTTAATATCCTGCGTTAAGAATGAATATATCTTATCTTCGCTACTTTCATCTGCTTCAATATATAAAACGCCTTTTTTATTATCCAAGTTATCAAAGAGAGGACTTATTGTCTTAGCGATCTTACTTTCTTTAAACAGATCTCTTTTTATGAATCCTCTGGCATCATTTCCGCCACTATTTATTCCATCATCGAAGCCTCTCCCAAAAATATGGAATATCTGCTCATCATATCTGTCTGCATAGTAAACAGCCTGCACGTCGCAGGTGATGGTATATGTTTCAGGCATATCAAGGTATATTCTAAATTTTGGTACATCCGGTGAGTATTTTGTGACATCAAATCCATCAATGCTCACATTCAGATACTCATTTAATACAGGCAAAAGACCTGACGAAAACAGTGGAAGATCCTTTTCCGCAATAAAAAGTTCATTTTCTGTTCTTCTAGAAGAAAGAAAAGTTAGAAATGGCAGAATTGGCGCACAATCTTTCCTTGGTATCACATGGATCTTTCTCTTTTTTTCAAAATAAATATTTGAATAACCCTCAAACATGGTAAAAGGGGCCGCTTCAAAGGTAACTCCATTTGCAGTTTTTTCTATTGAAAGATCTATCGGCGGAAAAGTTTCGTCTTTTTCAAGAAGTCTCTCGTCAATGTGCCTTGCTCTGAAATCTTTGTTCACAAAATAAAGACTGTTAACAGAAGCAAAAAACTCATCAATCTCATGACCTTTTAGTTCTATTTCCTTGTTATGTCCCTTTCCATAAGGGTAAGAGACTGTTCTCTTTTCTCTGAAATAATCATTTAAAAAACTTATGATATTACGAGTCTCTTCTGTGAATGCTTTTTTATCATGGGTAAAAGAAAGATGTTTGCCGTAGCTTACTGTTTCGCATTCATCTACAGCAGTCAAGAAGTCAGAAATATCTTTTAACACATAGCACGCACCAGACATTCTGTCACAGATATTAAAGCTAAGCGTCATCTTATCTCTATAGTAAGCCACATGGGGCTCAAGCTCTATAAGAGAAGCTTTTTTATACAATAAAGGGGCATTACTCTCTGGAGAGTATGCCCTTAATAATTTCTTGGTCTCAAAAGAAGTATAATGGAAGTCACTTCGAGCATCAGAAACAAACCTCCTACCTGAGGCCGTAATGAACTCACTTTTTGCGCTTTCATTCTGATTATGATCTGATATCATGGTACCCCTTTAACAATACAAAATCTTCAACAATGTATCATTAAATTATACCATATTCCTTATTTGAGTACACTCAGAAGCTCCGCTACAACCTCTTCCATTGTACTATTTTTCTCGTCTACTGTAATATCTGCGTATTTTTCATACAAAACGCTTCTCTCATTGTAAAGAGAAATAAGAGACTGTCCCTCTTTCATGACTACTCCGCGCTGCTTAACATCCTTAAGACGCTTTGTAAGTTCATCCATTGAAACCTTAAGATAAACAACGGTTCCAAGATTCTTGTAATGCTCCATGGCTTCTTTTCCGTAAACCACACTTCCACCTGTAGCAATTACGCTCTTTTCAACTTCAATTCCTGTATTTATCTTATTTTCAATATCAATAAAGCCGTCAATTCCTTCTTCTGCTATTATCTCAGAAAGCTTGCGGCCATCTTTTTCCTGAATAACAATATCTGCGTCCACAAAATTATAGCCAAGTATCTTGGCCAAAATAACGCCTACTGTACTTTTCCCCGAAGCAGGCATTCCGATCAGGATTATGTTGTTTTTTTTCATAATATACCTCCCAAAAGAGCTAAGCCCTTTTGCAACTGTCTAAGTATAACAGAAAAAGGATATAACTGCCATATGGCAGTTATATCCTTTTGTTTACTCATCCATCTAGAGATCAGACAAATTCAGCATATCATCACTCAAGGATGTACTCGATTGAATCACCGATTGAACCTGAACCAATGATACCAAACTGAGCTGAGCTGTTTGGATAGATTCTGTAGTTCCAATCAAGAGGAGTAATTACATAGTAATCGCCTTCTTCTGCTACGTTTACGCACCAGCTTGAATCGATCTTAACATCCTTCTTGCTGATCTTAACTTTCCAGCCTTCGATATTCTCGTTAGTATCGTTAACAACTGCAAAGTTTACAACATAACCTGTTCCCCAGCTGTTGATCTGATAATCAAAATGAGCATCTGAAGGAGATGGCTGATCTGGCTGATCTGGCTGATCTGGCTGGTCTGGCTGATCCGGCTGGTCTGGCTGATCCGGCTGTTCTGGCTGGTCTGGCTGGTCTGGCTGATCTGGCTTAGTTACCTTCCAAGAATCAAGATCAACTTCACCAACTTTACCTGTGATAGTGATATCCTTAGCGCCCTTAAGGTCAGCTACAGTGAACTCCTTAGTTACAAACTGTCCGTTTGTGCCTGTAAGTCTAAGTGTTGCAACAGTATTACCGTCTACTCCACCTTCTTTAACCTCAAGCCATCCTGCAGCATTTGATCTGTATGTGATAGCAAATTTATCTGCACCATCAAACTCAACGTTCTTGTATGTTATTGAGCTACCATTCTTGATGCTTGCAACATATGTTACATCGCCTTCTGTCTTAGTTTCTACATTTGAAAGTGCACCTGTCTCAGCCTCTACTGCATCATATGGATTATATGATGAAGGAATTTCTGGCTGTGTTGGCTGATCTGGCTGTTCTGGCTGATCTGGCTGTTCTGGAGTTGTAGCCTTGTTAGCCTTCCAAGAATCAAGATCTACCTCACCAACCTGAGCCTGGAATGTGATATCCTTAGCACCTGTGATCTCAGTAGTTACCTTGAAATCTTTTGTTACGAACTGACCATTTGTGTTTGAAAGTCTAAGTGTTGTAAGTGTCTTACCAGCTACTCCACCTTCCTTAACATCAAGCCATGCAGGACCATTAGTTCTGTATGTTACTGTGATTGTATCAACACCATCGAACTGAACATTCTTGAATCCAACAAGGTTGCCCTTCTTGATACCTGCAACGTATATTACATTGCCTTCTGTCTTAGCTTCTACATTTGCAAGTGTACCTGTCTCAGCCTCTACTGTCTCATATGGATTATATGAAGCAGGTGTTTCTGGCTGTGTTGGCTGTTCTGGCTGCTCTGAAGCCTTGTTTGCCTTCCAGGAATCGATATCTACTTCGCCCTTCTCGCCAAAGAATACGATTGTCTTTGCACCAGAAACGCTCTCTTTTACCTTGAAGTCCTTAGTTACAAACTGACCCTTTGTATCTGCAAGTTTGAAGGATGCGATAACCTTACCAGCTACGCCATTCTCCTTAACTTCTACAACTGACATACCATTTGCTTTGTATGTAAGTGTGAATGTATCAACACCATCGAACTCAACGTTCTTATATGTTATTGAACTTCCCTTCTTGATACCTGCAACGTATGTTACATCGCCTTCTGTCTTAGCTTCTACATTTGCAAGTGTACCTGTCTCAGCCTCTACTGTCTCATATGGATTGTATGAAGCAGGTGTTTCTGGCTGTGTTGGCTGTTCTGGCTGTTCTGAAGCTTTGTTTGCCTTCCAGGAATCGATATCTACTTCGCCCTTCTCACCAAAGAATACGATTGTCTTTGCACCAGAAACGCTCTCTTTTACCTTGAAGTCCTTAGTTACAAACTGACCCTTTGTATCTGCAAGTTTGAAGGATGCGATAACCTTACCAGCTACGCCATTCTCCTTAACTTCTACAACTGACATGCCATTTGCTTTGTATGTAAGTGTGAATGTATCAACACCATCGAACTCAACGTTCTTGTATGTTATTGAGCTTCCCTTCTTGATACCTGCAACGTATGTTACATCGCCTTCTGTCTTAGCTTCTGCGTTTGCAACAGCTCCGTTCTCAGCCTGTACTGTCTCATATGGATTATATGATGAAGGAAGTTCTGGCTGTGTTGGCTGTTCTGGCTGCTCTCCCTGTTTCTTGCTAAAGCTAAAGGAATCAAGATCGAATGTACCCTTCTTAGAGAAGATGTAAAGGTTCTTAGTACCTTTAACTTCATTCTTAACTGTAAATTCCTTTGTTACAAACTGTCCATCTGTACCATTAAGCATAACAGTTGCAACAGCTGGACCATTTAATTTACCATCTCTGATTTCTAGAGCAGCTGGTCCATTTGATCTATATGTTACTGTGATTTTATCTACACCATCAAATTCAACATTATTGAACTGAACGACCTTGCCAGGAGCGATGCCTGCAACATATGTTGTATCACCTTCCTTAGCTGTCTCAGCATTTGTTAGAATACCATTCTCAGCCTGTAATGTCTCATATGGATTATATGAAGCTGGCTGTTCAGGCTGTTCTGGCTGTTCAGGAGTCTCTGTTGACTCTAAAGGAGTTGCTCTCCAATAATCAAAATCAATGTTACCAAGCTTACCAACAAAGTAAAGGTCATGTTTTCCTGAAACTTCCTTAATATTTCCTGAATTAAACTCCTTGAAAGCTCCCTTTGTGTTTCCTAATCTAACAAGACCAAGTGACTCACCGTCAACTGAATCAATTCGTACATCAACAAGGGCTGCTCCACCTGTTCTTCCGTTAATATAGAACTTATCTACTCCCTTTGAAAAATCAACATCTTTAATTAAAATATAATCATCCTGCTCGAAGCTTGAAAGATACTGCACGTCTCCTTCTGTTTTAGCTTCTACTCCGGACATTCCAAAGTTTATTTCAGCCTGTGCAATTCCGTAAGGATTCTTCTTTGGAGCTGCAAAAGTAGTTACAGCTGTTGAATCAAACCCAATGATGGCAGCACTAGAAAGCAGAACTCCGCTTAACAAAGCAGCTAATCTTCTTTTCATACAAACCTCCTTGTGAATTTAGTGTTTAGTTTCTTTTCTGATACTTAAACGTTTAAGATTACTCAAGCAAGTACATACTAGCATTACCTCCCAAAACGTACTTCTCAAAAAATGCTCCATATTTATCAAAAAGTGCTATTATCAGAAAATTTGGTGATATTCTGTATTTTAACCAATTTTTTCTGAATATATTTGTAAACTTTTACTTAACATTTTAAGCATCCCATTTTCATTTACGGTCATATCCTAAATCCTCAGTGTTCATGCGCTCTTTTAGTTTTGCGAATATTGTGGAATACTTTATATCATTAATTTTATCATCTTCAAAACTAATTTATAACATTATTTTGAACTTATATATTTTTAATTAATTTCCTTTTTGTAACATCCAATGTAACATATTATGGTATTCTCATAACAAAAGCCCTTGAATTGTCTGACAATTCAAGGGCTTAATTCATTTTTTATTTTCTTGTTATCACCTGAGCTAATCCATGGAAGGTATTAACATATCCCGCTTTGCCAGGCGTATGATCAGAAGGATCACCATTCGACGCTCCAAGAAATTCTCCCCATTCCTTAGGAATATCGAATCTAACATCTGCATTTGGCACTAGATTTCTATTTTTATCTAAAAGAGCTATCTTACGAATCACAATATTTCCTTCTCTGTAATCCTCTGTTACTTCAAGCCTTGCAGACTTTTTATCCGCCGTTTCATTAACCTCTCTAGATACCTCTTTTCCATTCCTATAGCCAACCACTTCCATCTTACCATGCTCAGAAAGGATATTTTCCCAAATAAGATAATCTCCATCTTTCATAGCTTTTTTTCCGTAGCTCTTTCCATTTAGGATAAGCTCAACTTCTTCCGCATTGGAAAAAACATAATAGTCAGTAGGAACTCCGGTCTCCCCATTCATATCAGGATAAGCATGGATCACTTCATCTTTACTCCACCATGACTTATAGAAATAATAAAAGTCCTTTGGATTTCCACAAAGATCCATAGCTCCGAACTGACTACTAATAGCTGGCCATGCAAATGGAGTAGGTTCTCCATAATAATCAAATCCTGTCCATATAAAGAGTCCACTTATCCATTCAGGTTTGCAATGGCGCCACCTTTCTGCCCCAAACATGTACCAGTCTCTTTTCTCGTTGATAGCAAGATGACACTTTTGAGCATCAGTTTTATAACAACCTCTTGTTGACTTAAATGTGCCCTGCTCTGTACATATAAATGGTATATCCGGATATTCCCTATGAAATTTCTCATAGAGGTCACTGTGATAATTAAAACCTGCCACATCAAGTTCTTTAAATATTCCTTCAAGCAGCTTATAATCCTCTATCTGAGTATTAGTCTTCATGTCCAGCATCAAAAGAGCCATGGTAACAGGTGTATATGGATCAAGATGTTTTATGAATTTCTTCATTGTCCTGGCAATCCTTGCTCCCTGACTTGTTGTCTGGGTCTGGGCTTCTTCGTTTCCGATAGAATACATGATAACGCTTGGGTGATTACGGGCTATCTTCACCATTCTTTCAAGCTCCGAGAGGTCTTTTGATGCGCTTGATAAAACTCTTGTCTCAAGCATTACAACCATTCCCTCTTCATCGCATATAGAAAGAAAATCCTCTGCCAAAGGATAATGTGCTCCTCTATAACCATTGGCTCCCATTTCTTTAAGTTTCTTAATTCGATAACGCATAACCTCTTTTGGAACAGCACTTCCAAGTCCGCCATGATTCTGATGACAGCAAACTCCCTTTATCTTGACCTGCTCACCATTTAAAAGAAATCCTTTATTATTATCAAATTCAATATTCCTGATACCAAAGGTCTTCTTATCAACATTGCAGATCTCGTCTCCGTCAATAAGAGTAATGATAAGCTCATATAGATTAGTATCATCAAGCGACCACATTTTCACTTCATCTTCTTCAAATTCAAAAGACGTTACTAATCTCAAGTCACCATCTCCAAGCTCAAAGATCAGCTTTTCATCAGTCTCTTCATACTTATCTATTGGTTCTGATATTATTTCCTCAAGATCATAATCGATCTTCTTAACAACCTTACCAGTTCTCTTTTCGCAAATCTCAAGATTAAGATATTTCTGATCATATCCCTCAAGGTTACATAATCTGCAGGAAAAATTCATGTGTACTCCGTTATTTTCCACCGGAGTTCCATGAATAAAGGCATCCTCGATATGCTTTT
Source organism: Butyrivibrio hungatei (assembly GCF_001858005.1). Lineage (NCBI taxonomy): Bacteria > Bacillati > Bacillota > Clostridia > Lachnospirales > Lachnospiraceae > Butyrivibrio > Butyrivibrio hungatei. The sequence continues at coordinate 2,130,274 of NZ_CP017831.1, forward strand.
CTTCTACTACTTTAAGGTAGGCATTTCTGTAGATTCCGCCCCCTTCATAAAACCAGCCTTCCGCCTGCCTTGCGTCGCACTTGATAGAGAGAATATTTTCTTCTCCATAGGCCGCAATATCCGTGATATCAAGAATAATCCTTGAATAACCGCTTGGCTCATGCTCAACAAAAAATTCATTTAAATATATCCAGGAATCTCTATAGATGCCATCAAAGATAAGGTATATCTTCTTTCCCTCATATTCCTCAGGGATAAAGAAATGCTTTCTATACCATCCAACATTTTTATCAAAAGATCCCGCTGTAGTATGGGCATTATTTACATCCTCCATAGCAGGTATCGTATTATCTTTTCCAAATTCTTTTTCAGAATAATCATAGACCTTTGTTTCAAACACAAAGTCGTGAGGAAGTGTAACATTCTTCCAGTCTGAATCATCATATGCTTTACTCTCAGGTCCCTGGTTAAAAGATCCTGATTTAGCCCATCCCCATCTATTTCTGATAGTTTCTATATCCCCAAAATGAAACTTCCAACCATCATTAAAACTCTTAAGTTCCTGCATGCCTTCTCTCCTAGTCTTTTAAAATAGCTGATAACTCATTTTGATTCTAGCAAAATGCCCAATTCAATTCCTTTTACTTTCTTCACTTTTTCTTGCATTTTCAACTTTATTTTCATATGTGATAGGAAATTCAGGATAACATCCAATGTTTCAGATCATGAACATAAAAAACCCGGAAAGTTTTAGGATTGAACTTAAAACTTCCCGGGTCAAAAAATATCAATATTCGAAAATATTATGCATTAACAATCTTACCAAAGTCAGGCTTAAGGCTTGCACCACCAATAAGTCCACCATCGATGTTTGGCTTTGAAAGAAGCTCAGCAGCGTTACCAGCGTTCATTGATCCGCCGTACTGGATACGAACTTCATCAGCTGTTGCCTGATCATAAAGCTTAGCGATAAGTGCACGGATAAGTCCGCAAACTTCCTCAGCCTGATCAGCTGTAGCTGTCTCACCTGTTCCGATAGCCCAGATTGGCTCGTAAGCGATAACAAGCTTCTTAACCTGATCTGCTGTTACGCCATCAAGATCCCAAGTGATCTGTCTCTCGATCCACTCCTTGTATGTGTCAGCCTTACGAAGTGCAAGTGACTCACCACAGCAAAGGATTGGTGTAAGACCTGAAGCGAATGCCTTCTTAACCTTCTGGTTGATAAGGATATCGTTCTCGCCGAAGATATCTCTTCTCTCAGAATGTCCAATGATAACATACTCTACTCCAGCATCCTTGAGCATAGGAGCTGAAATCTCACCTGTGAATGCACCATTGTCTACGATGTAGAAGTTCTCAGCACCAACATGTACGTTTGTGCCCTTAACAGCCTCTACTACAGGTACGATATCGATTGCTGGTACGCAGTAAACTACGTCTACAGCATCATTCTTTACTAAATCTTTAAGCTCTGCGCATAATGCAACTGCCTCGCTAGGAGTCTTGTTCATTTTCCAGTTGCCCGCAATAATACGTCTTCTAGACATATATAAAGTTCCTCCAAATTGTAATAATGAGGTTCTGCTCTCGTGCCGATGGCACTCGACAGAACAAGTTTCACACTAAGCTCGATAAAACCTCGCAAAGTGTTCAGTCTTTATTGTCAGCTGCATAAACGCCAGGAAGCTTCTTGCCCTCAAGGAACTCAAGAGATGCTCCACCACCTGTTGAGATGTGGCTCATCTTGTCAGCATAGCCAAGCTGGTTAACAGCTGCAGCACTATCACCACCACCGATGATTGTTGTAGCAGATGTCTCTGAAAGTGCCTTAGCAACTTCCTTTGTACCTGTTGCAAGAACTGGGTTCTCGAATACGCCCATAGGTCCGTTCCATACTACTGTCTTAGCAGACTTAACTGCCTCTGAGTAAAGAGCGATTGTCTTAGGTCCGATATCAGCACCCTCTTTGTCAGCAGGAATCTTATCAGCATCAACAACTGTTGTGTTGATTGAAGGATTGTCGATAGGGTTAGGGAACTCATCGATGCATACAGCATCAACAGGAAGAAGAAGCTTCTTGCCGAGCTTGTCAGCCTTCTCCATCATTTCCTTACAATAATCAACCTTTGTCTCATCAAGAAGTGACTTACCAACTTCATATCCCTTAGCCTTAAGGAATGTGTAAGCCATACCACCACCGATGATAAGAGTATCGCACTTCTCAAGAAGAGTATTGATAACGTTGAGCTTATCAGCAACCTTAGCACCACCAAGAATAGCTACGAAAGGTCTTACTGGATTCTCAACTGCGTTTCCAAGGAAGTCGATTTCCTTCTGCATAAGGTAACCAACTACATTGCTTCCGCCCTTTTCTGTGATGAACTTTGTAACACCAGCTACAGAAGCGTGTGCTCTGTGAGCTGAACCAAAAGCGTCGCATACATAATCATCAGCAAGATCAGCAAGCTCTTTTGCAAAAGCCTCACCAGCCTCTTCAGGCTTAGTCTCTTCCTTGCCTCTGAAACGTGTATTCTGAAGAAGAACTACATCTCCCTCATTCATAGCTGCAACAGCAGCTGTAGCATCAGCACCAGTTACATTGTAGTCAGCTACGAACTTAACTTCCTTGCCAAGTTTCTCTGAAAGTCTCTTTGCTACTGGAGCAAGTGACTCGCCCTCGTTAGGGCCATTCTTTACCTTACCAAGGTGTGAGCAAAGGATAACCTTTCCACCATCTTTGATAAGCTTATTGATTGTAGGAAGAGCTGCAACGATTCTAGTCTCGTCTGTGATCTCACCATTCTTAAGAGGTACGTTGAAATCACAACGAACAAGAACACGACGGCCCTTTACGTTAATATCATCTACTGATTTTTTGTTTAATGACATAATTTTTCTCCTTATCTGTTTAAAAAAGGTCCGGCCCACTTGGACCGGACCTCTTAAATAAGATCTCTTTAAGTTGGATTCACAAGGTAGTTCTGCTCTCGCATCTTACGATGCTCGACAGAACTAAGTTCGAATCATCGCTTCGAAAGAACCTCAGCGGATTCTCACTTAACGAACTTCTCAAAGTACTTGATTGTACGAACCATCTGTGATGTGTATGAGTTCTCGTTGTCATACCATGAAACAACCTGAACTTCGTAAAGGTCATCACCGATCTTTGTAACCATTGTCTGTGTAGCATCGAAGAGTGAACCATATGTCATTCCAACGATATCTGAAGATACGATCTCATCCTCGTTGTAACCGAATGTCTCAGGATCTGAAGCCTTCTTCATAGCTGCGTTGATAGAATCCTTTGTTACTTCTGTAGCTGACTTAACAACTGCGAAGAGAAGTGTTGTTGAACCTGTAGGTACAGGAACTCTCTGAGCAGCTCCGATGAGCTTGCCGTTAAGTTCTGGGATTACAAGACCGATAGCCTTTGCAGCACCTGTTGAGTTAGGAACGATGTTAACAGCGCCTGCACGTGCTCTTCTAAGGTCACCCTTTCTCTGTGGTCCGTCAAGGATCATCTGATCACCTGTGTAAGCATGGATTGTTGCCATGATACCAGACTGGATTGGAGCGTAGTCGTTAAGAGCCTTTGCCATAGGTGCAAGGCAGTTTGTTGTGCAAGATGCAGCTGAGATGATGTTATCATCTGCTGTAAGTGTCTCGTGGTTAACGTTATATACGATAGTAGGAAGATCATTTCCTGCAGGAGCAGAAATAACAACCTTCTTTGCACCAGCGTTGATGTGTGCCTGAGCCTTATCCTTTGATGTGTAGAAACCTGTACACTCAAGAACTACGTCTACACCGATCTTACCCCAAGGAAGGTTATTAGCATCAGCCTCCTTGTAGATCTCGATCTCTTTACCATTTACTGTGATTGAGTGATCGCTGAATGAAACCTTATCAGCGTACTTGTACTTGCCCTGTGATGAATCATACTTAAGAAGGTGAGCAAGCATCTTAGGATCTGTAAGATCGTTGATTGCTACGATCTCTGTTCCCTCGTGCTCAAACATCTGTCTGAATGCAAGACGACCAATACGGCCAAAACCATTGATTGCTACTTTTACTGCCATTTTAAGTTCCTCCTAAAATGAATTATATATATTTTTTGTTGCTGTTACTTATCATTTCAAATTGATAATTTTTTATCAGCACTTACAATTCTAATAAACTTTACAGCATAAATCAAGTAAGATTGTGAAAAATCTTTTTAACTATCCAAGTTCATTAATATAAATAAAAAAGCTATAATATTAAATGTTACTTGCTGACTGCTTTATAAAGAAAGGCTTAGACTATGTTACCAGCAGATTATCACATGCACACACACAATTCAGGAGACTCTGATGCTCCTATGAAAGATATGATAGAAAGCTCAATTCAAAGAGGATTAAAAGAAATATGTTTCACAGAGCATCTCGACTACGATTACCCAGAATTCGAAGATCTTCCACTTGGAACCTTCGACCTTGATTACAAAGCTTATCACGATGAATACCTTTTATATAAAGAAAAATATAAGGGTCAGATAAAGATAAACTTTGGAGTTGAAGTTGGAATGCAGCCACATATTGCCCAAAAGAACTTGGATTTTGTCAAAGATGGAGACTTTGATTTTGTAATAGCCTCTGTTCACCTGATAGACAAAAGAGATCCATTTTACGGCGGTTTCTGGGATACTGACTCTGTAGAAAATAATTTCAAAAGATATTTTGAACTCACATTAGAAAATATAAAGCTCTTCAATGATTTTGATGTTCTTGGTCACCTTGATTATCTGGCAAGATATGTTCCAGAAGGCGACACCACATACAGTTATCAAAGGTTCAAAGAACAGATCGACGAAATACTCCTTTATCTTATCGAACATGATAAAGGCCTAGATTTTAATTCCAAAGCCCTTAGCTACGGAGATAGCTTCAGCACCAACCCATGTCCTGATGCACTTAAGCGCTACCATGAGCTGGGCGGCCGCATCATTACTTTTGGCGCAGATGCTCACAATCCAGAAAAGGTTGGCGTCAAATTCGAAGAAGCAGTAGAGATTGCAAAGGCCTGCGGATTCACTGAGTATTACACTTTCGATAAAAGAAAGCCTATTGCTCACAAACTCTGATACCATTTTTATTTGGTCAAACTTTATACAAAATAAAAATTATAGTAGAATATTGATATATATGTATTGGAGGATATCTGATGAAGTCTGAATTCTATGATAAAAAGAAAAGAGCTCATATATATAAAGCCATCTTCACTTACAAAATATTAACTTTATTCCTTATACTTTTTCTGAATTTTGTTTTGGCATTTTTTTTCTTTAAAAACATAGAGACCTATAACGCTAACCGTGAATTCATGGCGCCTTACTTTACAGTCGTAGGACTTCGCATTCTTATTGTCATCGCCAGCATTTTTCTTGATATCTATATTCTCAAAAGAACTGCATCAATAGAAAAAAGGCTCTCAACCCTGGCATTTTTGGACAAGCTCACAGGGCTTCCAAACAGATATAGCTGTGACCTTCTGATCCAGGAATATTCTGAATCAGACAAGCTTCCAAACCTAGGTTTTATTCTAATGCAGCTCAATAATTTAAAAGATATAAATTCTGGCAGTAGTCACAAAGAAGGCAATAATCTGATAGCTGAATTTAGCAGCATACTAGAAGATGTCGGTAACGAATATGGTTATATCGGCCGAAATGGCGGAAATGAGTTCATAGTTCTTTTGGAAGACTGCGACAATACTAAGATAGATATGTTTCTTATGGATCTGACCAAGAGAATCCATGGTTACAATGAACTAAATGTAGGAGCTCCTATAGAAGTCTCCTATTCAAAAGTCCTTAATAGTCTTGAGCACATGGACAAGATCACAGACGTCATATCTCTTGGCTACAGGAGAATACATGAAATTCCACAGATTCTTTCTTAATAAAAAAATCTTAATACCTGTCATTGGAAGCCTTATCATATCTTCCATACTAGCGGGATGTTCCGAAGAAGCTGAAACTCCAAGGTCATCTTCCACTGCAAGCACTCTTCCATCAGAAGAAGCAGAGCATGTCAAAGGAACAAGAGACAATACGCCAGTATGTCTTGTTCCAGAGGCTTCAGGAACTGTCATTTATGAAAACGAATTTGCAGTACTTGACGCATCCAATTCAGCTGAAGGTTATGTAATGGTAAGATATATCGGATCCAGCCCTAAGGTTAAGCTCCAGATCACAGGTCCAAATGAAACCACCTATACCTATAATCTTTCGACATCGGAGCCAAAAGACGAAGTTTTTCCGCTTCAGTCAGGTGACGGCGAATATATCATAAATGTTTTTGAAAACATAAGTGGCACACAGTATTCCATGGTGTTTACAAAGCCCCTAGATGTTACATTAAGAGATGCCAACCTTCCGTTCCTTTACCCAAATCAGTATGTTGATTTTAGTAAAGATGATCAGGCCATCGCTAAAGGTGCTGAACTAAGCTACAGCTGTAACAACGATCTTGAGGTGGTGTCTTCGATATACAATTACCTCATTGAAAATATCAACTATGACTACGAAGAAGCTGAAACAGTTCAAAGTGGCTATATTCCTGACATAGATGAAGTTCTATCCACCAAAAAAGGCATCTGCCTTGATTACGCTGTACTTATGAGCAGTATGCTAAGAAGCCAGCAGATTCCTACCAGAATGGAGGTCGGTTATGCAGGAACCGCGTATCACGCGTGGATCAGTACTTATATCAAGGACATTGGCTGGGTCAATGGTATGATAGAATTTGATGGTGCCAAATGGTCACTTATGGATCCAACTTTTGCATCCAATACAGGAGAAAAAGAGCTTCGTTCCTTCATTGGCGACGGCTCAAATTACTCCGTAAAATATATCTATTAATTTTCTTAGAGGGACGATATGAAGAAAGAAATTGCAAAAAAACTAAACAACTATGAGATTGCAAGTTTTTGCAGACAGATGGCTCTTTTGATGAAAGCAGGAATAACTCCAAGTGATGGCATAGACATCCTTATGGAAGAGCAAAATGACCCTGCAGCCCGCAAAATACTCTCTTCTATCAGTCAGGTTCTCACAAGCGGTGAAAAATTCCATGTTGCTCTCAACATGAGCGGCGTATTCCCTGATTATGTCATTCACATGGTGACTATAGGCGAAGAGTCCGGAAACATCGACGTAGTCATGGATTCTCTTGCCGACTACTATGAGCGAGAAGACAGCATACAGGCCAACATCAAGAACGCCGTAAGCTACCCTCTTATCATGGTATTCATGATGCTCATCGTCATTCTGGTACTTGTTATCAAGGTACTTCCCATATTTGAACAGGTATTTGCTCAGCTTGGCACCAACATGAGCGGTTTTTCACAGTCTCTTTTAAATGCCGGCAATATCCTGAACAAGTACTCCATCGTATTCGTGGGCATTTTGGTTCTTCTAGCCCTTCTATTCTTCTATTATTCATACACAACAGGTGGTAAAAAAGCCTTTGGCAGGCTTATGGAAAAATTCCGCCCAACAAAAAAACTCTTGGAAGAGCTTGAAAGTGAACGTTTTGCAAGTGGCATGGTCCTTACTCTTTCAAGCGGCATGGATACTTACGAGAGCTTATCACTGGTAAAAAGACTTGTTGAAACCGATGCTATGAAAAAGAAAATCGAGACCTGTTCTACTCTACTTTTAGATGGAGACAGTTTTCCAGAAGCTCTTGAAAAATCAAAGATCTTCACTTCCTTCTATTCACAGATGGTAACTGTAGGCTTTAAATCAGGTTCTATGGATAAAGCAATGAAACAGATTGCTGAAAGATTTGAACATGAGACAGAACGTAAGATTTTTTCTCTGATATCAGTTCTTGAGCCAACTCTTGTAATCATCATGTCCATAATCGTTGGTATGATCCTATTATCGGTTATCCTGCCTCTCATGGGCATAATGTCAACTATCGGATAAGGAAAAGCTATGACTAACAGATTCGAGTCAAAAGAAAATAGAATACTTGGCATTTCAGATCAGGTCTACAGAATCTTTTCAGTTGTGATCTTTATAGCTATCGCCGTGCTTTTTTATCTGGCAGTTGATGCCTCTGGCAGAAGCACCATAGAAAAGCAAAAAGAGTCACTGGAAAATGCCCTTTCAAGGGATATTGTCCAGTGCTATTCCATTGAAGGCCAGTACCCTCCTGATCTTCAGTATCTGGAAGATCATTACGGTCTTACTTATGACAAGACTACATTTTTTGTGGATTACCAGCCTATAGCATCCAATCTGTATCCGGATGTAACAGTGATCCAGATTTCCAAATAAGAGGATAGTATGAAGCTTAGCAAAAAAAGTCATGTGATAGACGCAGTATTTATCCTGTGTCTCATGTTCCTGTTTGTGCTGTCAGCTCTTGCTGTCATCACTATAGGAGCCAATATTTATAAAAAGAATGTATCTGCCATGTCAGATAACTACTCTCGTCGTATCGCCTGTGCCTATGTAACAGAAAAGGTAAGACAGGCTGATGATCAGGGAAGGATCTATGTGGAAGACATCTTTGATCAACACGCGTTAGTGTTGCAAGATGAGATAGATGGTGCTCTCTATAACACCTATATCTACAGCTACGACGGATATCTGATGGAATTGTACGCAAGAGCAGATCTTAAAGATATTTATCCACAATCAGGTCAAAAAATCCTTGAGATAACCTCATTTAATGTGGATTACGTGTCAGATTCTCTTTTATCTGTAGATCTGATCCTAAAAGACGGCGAGGATGAATCGATGTTCATCGCCAGAAAAAGTGAAGGCATTTAATGTTAAACAAGCAGACTAATTCGAAAACGAGCTTATTTCTCATGGAGCTCATCATAGCGATATTCTTCTTTTCCCTTGCATCTGCAGTATGTGTAAGGCTCTTCTTTTCTGCTCATATCCTGGCTGAAAAGACCGTTAACCTGAACAACGCAGTGACCTGGTCTCAGAACATGTCCGAGGCCTTTTACGGACAAAATGGAGACATCAAAAAGATCGCAGAGCTCTATCCTACCGCATTTGTTTCTCACAACACTCTCATGCTGTTCTTTGACAAGAACTGGGAAATTGTATCTGATGATGTTACAAAAGCTTCATATGAAGTTCTTTTGACCACTCAAAAAAACAGCGCAAGACTTGTCTACGCCGATGTTTCTGAGTACAAAGGAAAGATCTCAGGAAATGCCATGACAGGGCATATTGCAGTAATAGATATCAGAAACACTGAAGAAGTGTTCTCAGAAATACCTGATGATCCAGATATCATCATCATCGATAACAAAGTGGATGTATATCTTAGAAAGGAGGCAGCAAATGAGTAAGAAAAGAAGCACCGGCGCTCATGTTGGTAGTGCCTCTATCATGCTGATATTTGCCGTTCTCAGCCTCATATCATTTGCAACCCTTACTCTGGTCAATTCTAAGGCTGATTACAATTTGAGTAATAATCTTGCAGAAAGACAAAAAATATACTACAATGCCTGTCATGAGGGCAATGCTTTTGTTGCCTCTGTTTATTCAGGCTATGACAATGAAGAAGAACATGGTATAATAAAGAAAAATATACCAATTAGCGACAATCAATCACTTAATATTACGTTAATAAAAAAAGACGCAGATTATATTATTACTCAGTGGCAAATTGTCAACGACGGGGACTTCGAGTACGATTACTCACTTCCTGTTCAACAAAAGTAATCAAAACTTTATCAAATTTTTATGATTTGCATAACGTTTTAACGCCCACAGCATAAATGTTGTGGTACAATAGATTATGTACTGAACTATATATATAATTTTGAAAACAAAGAAAACTTCATTTTCTTAGCAACTAAAATACTTATTGGAGGTTCAATATGGGAAAAAGAATACTCATTACTGATGACGCCGCTTTCATGCGCATGATGCTTAAGGACATTCTTTCAAAGAATGGCTATGAAATTGCAGGCGAAGCAGAGAACGGCAAAGTTGCAATCGAGAAATATAATGAGTTGAAACCCGACCTTGTAACTCTTGATATCACAATGCCTGAGCTTGATGGTATCGGCGCACTGAAAGGAATCAAAGCAGCAGATCCTAACGCTGTTTGCATCATGTGTTCTGCTATGGGTCAGCAGGCCATGGTTATTGAGTCTATTCAGGCTGGCGCAAAGGATTTCATCGTTAAGCCATTCCAGGCTGATCGTGTTCTCGAAGCTGTTAAGAAAGCTATCGGCTAATCTTCTCTTCGCAGAGCTTTAATGAGATTACAAACCCCGTTTCCTATTGGAAACGGGGTATTTTTCGTGTATTAGCTTACTGCGGATTTATCATCTATTGCTTCCATTTTCTTCAAAGTTTTTAACGATTGTATATCTATATAAGAAATACAGTATCATGATCAAGTAAAGCATCATTACGCTTGCAGTAGTTTTCTTAACGTTACCTTGGAAAGCTATCACAACTGTTACCACTGAATAAACGGCCTGTAATAATATCAAGAGAATCCAAATGATTCCTACCCTGAAATAAAAAGATTCATTTTCATTCACAAACATTGCTATCATAGTCATTCCAATAATATCCAAAGCCTGTTGCAAAACCATAACTCCAAAGCTCACCTGCAATACCGCGTCTGGATTAGCAAAAGCACAAATCACTGATGACACAGCATCAGCCGTGCAAAGCCAAGCCAGATATCTAAAAGCTCTGTGTGCCTTAGGCAGGTATTCTTCTGCATCAATTCTTGACACGATCAGTTCTGAGTTTTCCTTTATTCCCACATATTTGTCATTAACATAATCAGCACTTTTCTTTGCAAATATAGCTCTAACTACTGCCAAAAACGCAAATAACAAAGTAAGATTAACAGGCACAAACAAATTGATAATTCTAAGAAGCAATACAGTAGCTGCAACTAACATATAAACAAGTAATGGTCTGTCTTTTTTCATGTTTTTATTTTCCCCTTTAAGCCTTTTTTCAATTATCTCAAAGCATTAACGCCGCTATTCCAGCCTTCAAAAACGGTTACTCCAGGTACAGCATCAACAGTACTATCTTGCTTAACTGATTCATAGTCTGTATTAATAGTGTCCAAGTAATCATATAGCTGAGAATAACTTGTATTTTCATCAATTACATATCCACCAGTTACTAGATTTTTCATATCCGTTTTCTGGTCATCTGTAAACTCAGTATGGGAATCTATCTCTTGCTTAATAGCATAAGCTGTATCTGCGTCCCAACCACATAGTGCTGCCAATCCGTGCATTCCATCAGTTCCAGGAGAAGTCATTATTTCTTTATAGGTATTCGTATATCCTGGCGTATACAATCCCACATTAGCAGTACTCTTAGTTGTTTAAAAACCAATTTCCTTAGCTGTAATATCAATGCTTTTTCTAATTGTCTACACCGAACTATCACATCTATTTCTACATGATTTATCACTTTTGCATTAGTTGAACCAAGGTCTTCGATATATGTTCCATCCGGCATGACATTTATAGCCGCATGTTGTCTGCTAATTAGCCACAATGCATGTTGTTGATGCTGCACCATTTGGTTGACTATGCTACACTCAACATCTAGATATTTTGTATAATTCTGTCAATTGCATTACCAAACATGTCTTCATCTTCATTCTTAATTTTTTCAAGCACCCCAGTAAAAGAAGCTTTAACATTCTGCGGTAAATCAATATACAATTGCTTAATTACTTCAACAGAATAATCATCGTTCAAGCATCTATACATTATAGTTTTTGCCCATTCCGGAGCTTTCTTATACATTGACACTATCCCATATATAGTATTTAAGTATGCTTTCTTTGTAGAAATCGTTTCTAACAAGTGGACCATTCCAAACATCACTTCTGTATCATTAGTGTCATCATCAAATATTGCGCATATTTCTGCAATATCATCCTCTGAATAGTCAATAGCTAATCTTTCTAATGCATTTTCAAAAATGCAAATTTCTTCCTGATTTCTCAATAATCTATTCTGTTTTAAAGCATTTATTATTTCATTTTTCATTACTTAATCTATTTTTCCTGACTTCGTGTGTCATAATATCTGCATATCTAGTAGTTATTGGAATATGACTTTCTTCACCAATCATATTCATTACTATTTTTGTTGCCACTTCTAAATCTATCATATTCCCTACCGAAACAAATATCGGCTTTACTCCAGTGTGTGTTCGTAATACTCTGCCATATACTTCCCCACCAATAACAATATCTATGTAATTCCCTTCTTCAGGTTTAAGATTAGAATAATCAAAATCAATAAACTTATAGAAAGACTTTGCCACCCCAATAGTTGGTTTTCCAAGCATTATCCCCGCATAAGTTGCTAATCCCATATGTCTTGGATGTAAATATCCATTTCCATCAAACATATACAAATCTACATTATTTTCCAGCAACTGTGCTGTTTTCTCAAATAATTCGTACTCTCGAAAAGCTAAACAACCTGCAATATAAGGAACCGTCACCTCTCCCACGCTACTCTTTTTTTCTATCACTTCCAAAGTCTTATAGTCATAAACCACTATACAACAACATGCATATTCTTTATCCTTATTTTTCCAATATGCCAAATCCACACCCGCCACATTATGAAGCGTGTCTATTGTCACCATGTTATTCAATTCTATCTTTGACTGCAATTCTTCTTGCTTTTTTTCAAATAATTCTTTTATATGTTGCTCTTCATAGACTATGTTCTTATCACCCATATAATCTTTTTCTTTTTTCAAAAATACTTTTTTCACTATCTTTCAATTCTTTCTTTTCAGCGGCAATGTTCCCCTGTATATCATATTCTTTCATTTGTATTGTCAATCCATACTTACAGTATTTGGTACATTTAATATTGCCGTTTTCATACCACTCAGTATAATAGCCATCAACTGTTCCTGCATCCATTATGCAATAGCTTTTAACTCTTCCAGAAGGATAAAATCGAACCCGTTGTCCTTGCGGAATTCCTTCATGATAGAAAGCATAATATGCCAAATTACCATTTTCATACTTTTCATATAATATCCCTTCTATAGGAACTCCCCCCTCGTAATCTTCTTTAGTATAAACTTGTTCTCCGTATTCACCAGAAAAGCAAACTTCTCCTATAAATTCAACACCCTTACTTATAACTTCACTAGAAGATAATATTTCCATCAGTATTTCTCCTTATCCATTTCATCAGAGTTGTATGCGTTAAACCTATCAAGCCAGTTGGTCTTGTTTGTCTTAAATGTCTGCGGGGCATATCCGCTACCTGATGCTTCTAAAATATTTTCCTGTGACACGTCTCTTACACGCTGTTTTTATAAAACAGCTTCTGCGGCCTTTCTGTAATGTCCTCTTTCTAGTATTTCACCCATATCGCAATCAAGGTCTAATGAAATCCTTTCAGCAAGCGGCATGGTAATGTACTGTAAATCATCATCTAATACAGCTTCTGTCTGCACTATTACTGTATATCCACCATATCCTTCAAACAGATCCAAATACTTTTTTAGTCTGCTATCGTTTAATGGCCTGTTTGTTACAACTACATGACGAGTATCATCCATGATATCCTGCAAAAGTTCTGGAGTAACAGCACACTCCTGCTCTACTATCACATAGTCATACTCTCCCTTTGCTGCAAAAGTGTGGGCAAGGCTATTGAGCATTGCCGGAGTAAGATGATAATGAAAAAGATATTTCTCAAAGGCTGGAAGGTAGTCAAATTCACCATGAACTATGTTCTTCTTGATCTTCTCATAGGAATCACTGGTCAGGTTAATGACTGCTGCCGCAAGATCCTTACTTGCGTAATCTAGCATAAACTTACCCGCATCAAGCTTCTCGTAATAGTTCTGCATATTTTCCGCATCAATGTAGAGTACCTTCCTATTCATTTGAGAAAGTCTGGCGGCAATAGAAAGTGCAGTTATAGTCTTGCCAGATCCTCCATAGGGGGAAGACACCGCAACAATCTGACATTTTCTTTTAACATCAGTATCCTTAAGCACCTCATCTCCCAGAATCCTAAGTATTGCTTCAGAGCCCTCTATCTTATTAACAACAAGCCCGGTATTTATATGTTCTCCAATCAAAAATGTAACATCAGCCACATTTTTTCCAGATGCTTTATTCATAAAGGCTTCGTCAACAAACTCCACATTTACTCTGTGTAAAGCTGTTCTTGAAGCAACAAATGCTTTTTCATCTGTAATAAATTCCAAGCTAATGTCTCGTCTCATTCTAGAAACAAGTTTTCCCACAATCTTATCGATATATTCTTTATCCGGACTGGAAATCCTAACCTTCATTCCCATTTCTTTTCCTCTGTTTATTACCTGATCTCTACTGCAAACTCCATGTCTGAGAGCTTTATTTTGTCGCCGTTTTTAATATGAATCTTTTCGCCATCCTGAAGGCGCTTCCCATCCATATATGTTCCGTTACAGCTGTTAGCATCCTCAATAAAGTACTCGCCATCTTCTCTTTCAATCACGCAGTGAAGCCTACTTATTGATGGATTGATAGTTATTGTTCCTTCTACGTCGACGGAATTACCAATCCTGAAAATATCGGCGCTGTCATAAAGAGCAAAATGCCCATAGTCACCTTGATACCTCAGAACAAGCTCTGAATTTTCATCACGTCCTTTGTCTTCCAATTTATCGAAGCTCTTTTCCGTATTCATTCCACTTAATAAGTGGTCTATACTACCGAATGTTTCAGAGAATTCCTGCCCTGTCATTTTCTCAATAACACTCTCACATTGTTTTCCCCACGTAGCATTTTCACATTCCTTGTCTTTGGCATCTTCTCTTATGACAGGTGCTACAAAAAACTTTGCAGTATTATCTTTTGAATCTCCAAATATGTACTGCTCACTGATCTGTACATAACTTCTTTCCAAAAATTCACTATTATCAACAAGCGCTATAACTTTAGCTATATCTCCTGCAAAAGAGCTATAGCCGCTCAGACTGGTAAGCCCATCAATCGGGTAGATAATCTGCGGTTCCCCATTCATGTATATCTTCGCAGGTAAGATAACCTTATCCGTATTCAAGGAGCATACTGCTTTTAGCCCCAGTTCAGACCACCTTTCCTTCTCCTCTAATACGGCTAGAATATATGATTCATGTCTTTCAAATTTCATCTTCTCTCCATACAGGTGTCTTTCCTTTAAACAGATCACCTTCTTTAAACATAAACATTTCACCAGGTTTTAATGGCTTGCTATGAGCTGCTTTGAAACTATTAGTAGGCTCAATAACCTTAAGGTTTCCGATATTCTCGTACATGAGAATATGTTTATATCCTGTAACAATACGGGTAAGCTCATTTGCGCCATAGGTAACAGATGCATTAGGTACATCCGTCAATATGATAGCCACTTTCATACTCTTATATTTATTAACGATATCCCTGAATCTATTCATACTCATAGAAGACGAAGAAGCTATCGTATAATATTCTGATGAGCCCAAAACGATCACAATAAGTGGCTCTTTTTCCAGTGCATCCAAATGCCCTGCAAGAATACTCTCTTTTCTCTTTGATAGAGTTGTGACTATCATATCTATCTGTTTATCAATATCTTCAGGATTAAGAGTATATGTCTTTACTGACTCAAGGTGAGCACAATCCTTCATTAGACGGTCATATGAATCCAAAACATAAAATTCAACAGGCGCCTCTTCTCTTCTGGCATCAAGAGACTTAATAATATAATTGATGTAACTCTTTCTACCTGTATGCTTCTGTTGTCCAGCGATAGCAAGCATATTTTTGACAGCCAGATTAATAAACACTGGCGCAGTATCTGAATAATTCATGCACAGAAGCAACTGATATGGCTCCCACTTGATTGCTGGATAATTCTTGTAGACAAAATCTTCAGTATATACAGCTGGAACAACAGGTATAGCATTTTTAACATAATCGCTATACTTTGTATTTACACCAGCAATGAATTCCCTTATCTGTCCAATCTTGTCAATCTCACGTTCTGCGTCAAATGCCTGATATATCTGTATTTCAAAAATATTTCGGTCAATCTGCGTAATTCCTCTTCCTGGATACTCATCCGGTCTTAGCTTACATTTTCTGAATAGAAGGTCATAATCCATCTTGTCATTACTGTTAAGTACCAATCGTTTGGAACTTGACGAAATGATCTTATTACTAACTCCGTTTACCTGAGGAGCAGTGATTATAGTTGTAATTCCCATTGAATTACCTTCTCTACACACTTCAACCAAAGAATCTATAAAGCCAGGATAGGCTTCTTTAAATGCAAGATAATTTTCTAAAATGAAAACTATCTGAGGAATATCTCTTTTTCCAGATTGCCTGTAAGCGCTGTAAGAACTGATACCATACTCAGATAAAAGAGCTTTTCTCGTATTTATTTCCTTTTCCAGCATCTTCAGTAGGTTCTTGACCTTCTCAGTCTCATCCTCAGTAGCTACATCTGATACATGTGCAAGTGAAGCAAAATTGCACATCATAGTAGATGCAAAGTCCATTATGTAAAAAGCTACTTCCTGAGGAGGATAATTATCTGCTACTCTCTTGATGATTGTCTGTAACGTATTAGTCTTTCCTGATTGGGACGTACCAATTATCAGCACATTTTCCTGGGTAAGATTTAGATAATCTGCTGCCTGAGATTGCTTGGATGGATCATCATATATTCCTATGTCGATCACCACATCATCAGTTTTATCAAGCTCCTTATCAGGGATTCTTATCTTCTCTTCAAGCGGTGGCAGACATATAGGTGAAAGAGGCTCTATCTTCATTTGTTCACAATACTCGCCAATCCTTGCTATGATCGCATCTAGCTGAGTTTCCTCACCCTCACTCTTCTCGTCGCCCTGCTTGTAGACAGTAAGTCTTGATCCATCTAATCCCACAACATTTATCTCGTACTTACTCTTTTCATCAAGTCCTTCAACGTGAGTTGTAGCTCCACTATATCCAGACTGGAATAGTTCAAACAACTCATTATTTCCCACTTGAAGATAAGCTCTACCTGGTTCTTTTATCTCTGCAGCAAGAGGTGACTTGAGTACTTCATTACTATCTCTATTATCCTGAACCTTCAAACAGAGCTTAAACCTTGAATTACTCCAAATCTGATCATTTACAACGCCAGCCGGCTTCTGGGTTGCCAGAATCAGATGTACGCCAAGGCTTCGGCCGATACGTGCAGCACTGATAAGTTCTTTCATGAACTCAGGATGCTCGTTTTTGAGCTCAGCAAACTCATCCACAATAAGAACCAAATGAGGAAGCGGTGTTGGTGTAACGTTTTCCTTAAATAGTTTTATATAGTCATCAATGTGGTTAACTTCATATTTAGCAAACAATTCCTGTCTTTTTAAGAGCTCCGCTTTAATGGAACTAAGTGATCTGTCTATCTGCTTGCCATCAATATTTGTGATAGCTCCATTCATATGTGGGAGGTTCTTGAACTGATTTGCCATTCCACCACCCTTAAAGTCGATGATGATAAAGCCAACTTCGTAAGGATGAAACAAACTTGCAAGAGATAATACAAAGGACTGAATTATCTCTGACTTACCAGAGCCTGTAGTTCCAGCCACAAGTCCATGTGGTCCATGAGCCTTCTCATGTATATCAAGTGAAATGGTTGCTCCATCAGCTCTAACCCCAAGTGGTGCAGCCATGCTTTCATAAATCTTAGATTCTTTCCATCTTTTTCCAAGATCAAGATCATAGGCATTTAAGATTCCAAGAATGTCGTATAGGCTTACATTTTTAGGAAGTCCATTTTCTATACTCATCTCGTCAACGAACATTCCTGCCATTTTCTCTGCTGCCTTTAGCACTCTTTCATCAGGCAACTCTTTGTAATCAAATTCATGACGAACAGTTCCATCGGATACATTCTGCACATACCCCTTGTTCTGGTTTACATCAAGAAATACTCTTTCGTCACAATCATGATTTATCAGTTCTTCATGTTCTTCAAAAAACACAAACGTAAAGCCAAGTTTTCTAGCGTTCTCAACAAATCTGTTGATAGGGTGTCCGCTGATCATCTCAGAACGATACACAAGAACCACGTAATCGCAAAAAGCTTCTTTTTTTCCGGCATTTTCTCTCTTTGATAACAGATTAAAAAGGTACTCTTTTCCTGTCTTAGCACTCTCTTCATCGTATATAAAAAGTCTTCTTCCATTATCATCCGTAGTATGCTTGATCCAACGCACCCAAGAGAGGTCTTTTACATCACACTCATCCATGATCAGAAAAATCTTGAGGTCACTATAGAAATGTTGAGCAGAAAGGGATATGATCACGTTTTTCAAAAAGCCAAGAAGCTTATCCCTGTTACCAATGATGCCCACTGCATTATTGTCATGGAGATTCAGCATAACTGGTACATCGTCTATGTACTCATAACAGTCATGTATCTGTTCTGGATAGTTGACATACTCATCCTCTACTTCCAGTTTTTCTCTAGCCCCATATTCAATCTGGTTATTTGATAGTTCTGTACCTTTACCTACACTTATGTTCAAATAATCAGAGTGGTCCTTCTCTTTTTCAAAAAGATGAGCATCAAAATTTTCTATTTCCTCAAGAGATGTTTCTGCAGAAATCTCCATCTTATTCAAGATTAGCTTTTCTTCTGCCCTTGCTTCCTCAATAGCTTTTACCTTGTTATCTATGTAGTTTTGATACTTCTCAACTCTTTCTACTAATTTCTTTTTGTAGTTTTTGCGAACCTGTACCATTCTCATAATGGAAACAATAATACTGCTCACCATGAAAAAAGCGAAATAAAAAACATAAATTCCGCTTCTACCCATAGCTATTCTAAGCGCCATCATTCCGCCCATTGTGATTACTGTTGGAAGCAAGGAGAGTAAATAGCTCTTAGTTGGTTCAGACGGTTTATTAGGTGGAGCTATGACCTTTAGTCTAGTATCTTGAACCGCATATCTTTGTCTTACACTTCTGATAAATCTTGGATACTCAAGTGCATTATTGGATTCCTCAATCTTCTTACACGCTAATTTAGTAGATGTCTGTGAGATGCTGGATGTCCTGAGCTGATCACCATCTATGAAAAAGATATGACCACTTAGAGAAAAGAACTGCTTATCGCTAAGAGCTATTCTCTTTTCATTGCAAAACACTCCATTAACTGTTATTCCATACTTGGAATTGGACAGATCTATCTCATACATTCCCTGTCCCAAATGAGAATATACAATATAATCATTTCCAAGTCTGTCGTCATCAACGAATACATCAGCGTTATCCACTCGTCCTATGACATAATTGCCGCCAACAGGCGTGTCTATGATAAGCAGGTAGTTATCCTGAATATTTCCAAAATCAAAAGAAAAATCCAAATATAAAAAAGTAGTATTAGATTCCTGATATCTGATCTCAACTCGCTCTCCAGGAATTAATACTGTTAACTCTTCTTTTATATTTGGATTTTGTCTTGATACAAAATACACTTCACCATCGCAGGATGCTATGAAATTGTCACCCTGCCTTGATATCTCTATTTTGTAATCACTATAAAATTTATTTCTTTTAAAATAAATCTGACATTCCTTGTATGTTCCCAAAGATAAGGTATCCATATCCTCGGTAATAACAACATCTTTGTTTATCTTATTTCCATATATCGATAATTTATAATCCATCTCAATATCCTACTTAGTATGCGCTCTGTTGTGCATTAGCAACATTTTTTTCAATATCTTCGCCGCCATCTTCATCAACCTTTTTAAAGTCCTCCAAGACTGCTTCCACATACATTCTCAAACTCTCATACACGCAATAGAGTTCAAGGGCCTGATCACGCATGTTTTCCAGCGAACATCTAAGACAGGTAGTTGTAAGTCCTGCATATACTTCATCTACCAGATTTGTTTTCATATTATCTAAGCTAAAGTACATTTCTCTGGCTTTTTCCCTGCATGTAGTAAATTCTTCTGCTAATGTAGCCATATCTGACTCGGATATTTTTACACTCTTTCCCATACAACGCCTTCTTTATACTAATTTTTGAACTGATGGAGATTCCGTCACAAAACTTCCTACATGTGTGCGGAGCTCCGATACTGCTGAAGCAAGTTCTGTATAGTCATTGTTAAAATTATCAAGATAATCGCTAACTGCAGCAAGTACAGACTGACACATCTCATAGGATGCACCTTCCCAATTTCCGTTATTCACAATGTTTCTGATAGTTTCCCTGTGTTCATCAAGGGTTGAAAATGACTCCAGCATAGACTGATGTTCATCTTCATAAGTACCAATTTTTAATTCATCAACTTGGATCATGTCTCCATTCTCCTCTAGTCATCGTAAATCCAATGGACAACTTCTACTTCCTCATAAAGGTCTTTTTCCAGCTCAGATATCATCTCTTCAAGAAATTCAATAATCTCATCAATCTCACCAAACATGGTGGCGCAACCTTCATCTAATGTTCCGATATCTTCAAAAAAGCCATCTCTGTAAGGGATATAGATGTCATCATGGTATATACCTGAAAGATATTCACACTCCTCATAGACAACTGTATTGCAGCTTTCAACTGCGCTATCTGCTGAGGATTGATACCCATCAGCAGCTTCTTTACACTCAGTAAGTGTATCTATGAGATTTTGACAGTTGTCAATCTTTTCTCTTATTTCAGGTCTTTCACGTAGTTCCTTCGTTACTATCTGATGTCCCATACTTTTCCTTAATCAATTGCCCCGATTACTCGGGGCAATTTCTGATTTATGCATTTTTCTCTACCTGGATAGTCTCATCAAGTTCTTCAGACTTACCAGTATCAACAGCTTTCAAGTTAGCGATATAATCTTGGATCTTGAGTGAAGAGTTCCTAAGTTCAGTTACATAAGTAGTCATTACCTTTTCAAGACCTCCATCATATCCACTTACATTGGTTGTCCAAAGCTCTAAAAGTTTTGTAGCACATTCTTCTCCGTCAATTCCTTTGTTAGCAACTCCTTCGATTGCATTTCCAAAGTTTATGATCTCTGTATCAAGGCTTGTAGCAAGCCTATCATACTCATCTGCTATTGCTTTAAGTCCTACCTCATCAATATTCATGCTCAATAACCTCCATTTACCTGCCATTTTTCTTTTTCAAGATCATCCACTCCATCAAAACCACCTTTAACGCTCTCAGTCCAATTCCTAACAGCGTTTACACAGTTTGACAATGCTGATGCGTTATCAGCGTAATTATCAAGATTTGCTCTGAAATCCACGTATGAATCAGCCTCCCATACACCAACTGCCTGTGATGTAGTATCACCAATCTGAGTCACAAGTGACATAAAGTTTGATGCTGTTCCTTCAAATTCAGTAATTGAAGCCATCAATTCACTGTCATTGTATCCGTATGCCATTTCTCTTTTTCTCCTTTTCTAAGTTTATTTACTAAAAGTGCTAAGCACTAATTAGTTACTGTCATTAAATTCTGTACTCAAATTCCTCATCAGCCAGTTTTATTATTGTGCCATCTGACAGTTTTACCGGCTGTCCTGCTATAACTCGTTTATCATTAACGAATGTTCCATTTGTTGAATTACAGTCTTCTATATACACACCATCCTGCAATGCTTTTATTACTGCATGACTTCTACTGATAGCTGAATTGTCATTTATGCAAAAGTCCGTGTGAAGTGAATCCTTACCAAGACTGAAGCTCTCTTTGTCAATAAGTACCTGCTTCTTGTCTCTTTTTCTTATAAGGGTTCCGGATACAGTTCTCTTTGGCATTGTAGCCGCGCCCAAGACTGTTGTTCCGCTTTCTTTACTATTATCCAAAAGACTGGTTCCTTGATCTTGTGCTTTACCCATATTTCCTGTAGTCCTTTGAATATTTTCCGGGTTAAAAGGCTTTATCTCAGGCTCAATCTCTTTCTTTTTTCGTTCCTTTTTCTTTGGTTCGCTTTTTTTCATTGATATGAAAAGATATATGACGACTCCAAGTAGTAACACACATATTACAGTTACAACTATGATGAGCAATAATGGTGATTTTTCTTTTACAGGAACCACTTCCTCTTCTGTGCTTACTGCTTCTGTTGAAGCAAGTGCCACAACCTCTTCTTCATAAAAAGACTTGGTATATTCAACTCCAAGGGCATCCAAAACATCTATGATCTCTGTAGAATCAAGAGCACAGAAATAATCTCCATCTTTTCTGATAACATTCATTCCTATGACTTTGCCGTCTTCATTGATAAGAGGTCCGCCACAGTTATTTTTGCCAACTGTTGCATCATGCTGGATCAAAAGAACATCATCTATTGTTGCGATATTGGCAATGCTGCCAGTTGTCATAGCTATCCGGTCATTTGAGTAATACTTCTCATTTGTTTCAAATATGACTTCATCCGGAAAACCTAAAGCATATACCTTATCTGCTATCTCATATGGGAGGTCTTTTACTGAACCATCTTCAGATGTATAGATAGAAAGAGGTGCCCTCGTATGGATTGGCTGTGACAGCTCTAACACAGCTAAATCAAGTTCGCTACTAGTTGCGATGACTCTAGCTTCTACCGTGACATCGCTTGCTGCAACCACCTGAACTTCAAGCTTCACATCTTTATAGTCACCATCTTTATCCTTTGGAATACCAAGATATTTGTATGCTTCTTTTTTGGTGTCACCATCTACTGTTATATTGCTCTCACAGGTAAGCACATATTCAGTCTTTTCAACATCTCCAATAATGAAGCCCGTTCCGCCCTTGACTATATGAGTCTTGTCATCGTCATCGATATATACGTAGTTGACCTGTACCACGCCGTTTCTGGCACTATTAATATCCTCAATAACTACTGGATCCAATGACGCTTCTTCTGTTGCAAGTTCCTCTGCATGTGCTACGTTAGATGACATGAGTAACGCACACATAGCGAATAAGGCAGCCACCCTCTTTACTACTTTCTTCATCCTCTTTCCCTTCTTTATCTGCCTGTATATATTGATGTACCATTTCTGATACCATGCTCTTCAAGAGTCTTTTCACCTTTTAAAAGAGTTATTGGATTAGAAGCTCTCAAAAAGCATTCTCTTGGATCATCCATGTTTATCCCCAATTTAAAACTCATGTTTAATCCATAAATCAGCTCATTTGCTGAAATATTAAGCGGTATTTCTATATCTACTCCAGGATCATTTTCATCTTTTTTGAGCATTACTATTACTTTTTCATCCATGGTTCACCTGATTATTCTTGTTTCAATACTTTCAAAAACTTTTTCTTCTTGATTTCCCAATAATTCTTCTTTGTAGAAAAGTCCCAGTTTTTGTCAAAATATTGCAAATTTATTTATAAAATCGTCTATCACATATCGCGTAAACACGTATATCATATCGTATTGTTACATTAAATGCAATATTTAATAACACTATTTTAATTATTTATTTCACAATTATGACTAAGTAATTAAAAACTGGCGTGATTTCGTTTTGAAATCACGCCAGTTGTAGAATCCACGCTATTTTATTTTTTACAGTACTATTTCAAACTCTATGTTCTACAATTTTTCTAACAAGTTCTTCTTTTGAAACTTCCTGTTTGTCTACCTGTTCCGGACTACACATTACACCATCTTTCTTGGTATATTTGTATTCTACCCAAAACTTACTGCAATCAGATAATCTAATGGTCTTACTACTTTCGTCTCTTCCATTTGTAGTCCAGCCATTGCCACTTACTGCTCCAAATCCGGAAATGCAAACCTCTCCATCTTCAATTCGATATGGTTTGTCAGAAGAAACGCCATCCCCAATAGCCCAAGTATCCTGCTCCGGATAAGCCTCATCTTTGTACATTACATAAAAGTGTACGTTATAAATATCGCTGATATCCGATGAATTAGTATCAACTTCCTTCTTAAATATTCCTTCTCCAGAAGATACAAAGCTATCATCTACAGGTTGTCCATTTCTGGCTATTATTATGTTTTTTCCTCTAAATCTTTGATACCAATATAATTTTTCATTTATTACTGCGTACATATTTTTGCCTTTCTTATAATCCGATATTCCTAACAATTTGCTTGGTTATGCCGCAAATTAAATACAAATATCCATTTCTTCACCATCTATATCAGTTATAAACACAGTTTCTTTAGGAGATACTACCTTGTCTAGCTTATATTTTTGCACTTTTGTCAGTGGAACTGTAAATGCTATGCCATTGGACAAGAACTTACCATTAACAATGTCATAATACAATCCAGTCACAAATTCATTCCATTTTGACATATTTGCATTCTCTTCTCTTCCACTTAGATATGTATATCCATCTGCCCCATAAAATATCATAAGCGCTGTTGATAAGCCACATTTAGGATTATCGATAATAGCCTTAGGAATATCAAATCCATCACCCCAATTATAGTTCGAAGCATACACATGCAACATTTCTGGATTGTCCAATTCAGACACATATTTGATTACAGTGTCTTTGTCCAACTCATAAACAGCCCGTCTTACTTCTTTGATTTCTTCAGCATTAATGCTCATTGCTCAGCCCTTTGCTTATTTTTGATTTATAGAACAATATCAGCGCATTATATAACCACTTCTTCTTGAACTAGTTTTGAATATTTATCAATTTCCTCCTGCCAACCCCTTAACATATTTTCCGATAATTTATCGCCATGACCATTTGCTATCAGCCGAGCTTTACGTTCTTCAATCGTGCTGATATGTCCTATCTTTTTACTCTTACATCCATTAATAAAACTTTCAAAATCATCAGCTATAGCAACCATTTTTGATGAATCATGGTAAGCAATCCATACTGTTTCATCCTCAAGTTTCATGCAAAACATGTCCCCAAAGCTATTTTCAGCTATCACCAAAAATCCTCTTACTAATAGTTCTGATAAAAATGTTTCAGTCCTATGTTCTTTTATATCCCAATAATCATTTGCATTATCATAGCCATAGAAACCTCTAACATCTGTTTTACCCTTCCCAGTCCAGTTAGTATCAGGAGTTTCTCCTCCATTATATCTATCAATAAATATTTTATACTTTTGTGGAAGCTGCACGCATAAGGCCTTTTCCATTTCATTCGAAATGTCTTCATTAGTTTCGAGTTTAAATTTTGAAATTAACATATCCGCTTGTCTTTCATAATCTCAATTTCGTCATAATTCACGTTTCCAGCAAATACAGTTTTTCGAGCCAGTTTATACATTTGATATTTGATGCTTTTTTACCGCTTCGATAAATTTATCTTTATCGACCGTCTCTCGCTCTATGTCAGACTTATCTAAAAGTCTTCCATCGCGCTTATAGTACTCATACTCTAGAACATATGAATTGCAATCCATCAAATTGATAATCTTGCTACTATTATCCCTTCCATGTGAATGCCACCCCGATTCTTTACAGCTCCCAAATGTGGTAATACCCACCTCATTATTATCTATACTAAATGGCCTATATCCATACATATCTTCTGAAATGCGCCACAGAATAGTATCATGAACTACTGGATCATGATATTCCACATAAAATCTTAAAGAATAAACTTTCGTTATTGTATCATCATCTATATTCACGTATTTAATGTAGCATCCCTCTTGGCATTCAAAAGTCTCGTCAGTTTTTTCTTTATCATATGTCATTATTTTTGTTCTGCCTCTAAACCTCGAGTATCTATAAAAAAGGTCATCCTTTATAGCAAACATCTCTTTTTCTCTCTATATCACATTTAAAAATCATAGCTAATTTGTAACTTTTTTAACGACTCTTTTAAATGATCCATCGTTTCATTTGAAACCAATTCAATTGGTTCAGGAAGATATTTCTGTCCTGACTTTTCATACACATATTTGCTCGCTATCGCCAGAATGTCTATTACACAGTCAAAAGCTATTATTTTCTGATTATCCTGTTCTTCTTCCTGTAAAACAGCAAAACCTGTATCATCGTCCAATAATTCATATAATTTTTCAGCACAGTTACTTAGAGCAACTTGGTCTTCCAAATTAGTAACATCATCAAGTAACTTCACTCCAATACTTATCTGTTCTTTTTCTTCTTGCAGGCGTTCGCTTAATTGATTTAGAACATCTATGAATTTACAAAAATCTTTCTCTCTTATCTCCATTTTGTATTCCCAAAAATTACTGAAGCATCATGGTAAATTCGTCAAATGACCCTGCGACCTGATAAGTCACTGGGTCCAATTCGCCTGATTCTTCATGGCTCCACACACATACCGAAGGAGTATTTTTGTCTGCTCTATAATCCAAGCATAAATAGTCCCCAGCAAATAGCTCTGCTATTGGAAGTAGCTCACATCCCACCAAGTCTTCATTATCTGTCAATCTATCTTCGATTTGTGTAAGGACTACGTCAATATCATAACAACCATTTGTACTATGCTCTGTATCCTCCAAAACACACAAAAAGGTTGTTATCATACGCATTCTCCCTTTTACGATAAACTCCTTCTTTACAGGGCTTCCACCATTGGTTTTCATCAACATATCTTTATATGGTGCTGGCAGATTGATCCCCCACATTTTTTCTTCTTTTTCTATTAGCTCTCTGCTTGGTGTTGGTATTATTTCTTTCTCAATCTGTACTTCCATTTTCTATCCTTAGCAACTTCAAAAAGTTACTTCTTCCTGAGTCATATTTGAATATCTATCAATTTCTTTTTGCCAATCCTCGACCATATCCTCAGAAAACAAATGCCATACTCCAGCGTCGATCATTCCCTGTTTTCTTTCCTCTATTGTTCTTATATGTCCTATGCTCTCACTTTTACATTTAGCTATAAATTCAGCAAATCCATCAGCAATTTTAATCCTCTTATCATTATCGTGGTAAGCAAACCAAATCTCTCCATCATCAACATTGATGCAAAATAAATCACCAAATGAATTCTTAGCTATAGGCAGAAAGCTATTTCTAAATAAATCATTGCTCTTTTCATATTTTATTTCTTCTTCAAGATTCCAATAATCATCGCTGATTCCTATTCCCAAAAAGCCTCTTATGTCACTTTTATTCTTTCCGGTCCACTTTGTTTTTGGAGTAAATCCTCCATTATATTTTTCTAAAAATCTAGCATATTCCGATGGGAGCGCGCATCCAATCTTGTTTTCAAGTTCACCTAAACTGACATTAAAATTCTCTTTACAAAATTTTGAAATAAGCATATTCTCTGTCCATCGTCATGATTCACTGTTGAGGATAAAAGTAAAATCCTCGCCAATTATTACTTTGTACCATTCTCTTAATCTTGTCTGAAACATACAAAGCCGCTAAACTTTTGTCGCATCTAAATATGTCATATTTTCTGCAAACGTCCACATTTAAATATGTTTCCCCTGGAATGAAAGTATAGAAATCATATTTAGCATTATACTTAAATTTACTTTTCTCCATATCAAAAGCATCTATAACATTCATGATTTGCATAACATAATAGTCATTGTTCTCTTTTTGAGTTTCAATATCTATCAGCTTGATAGGGTACCAGCGTATTCCGTTAATTTCAGCTTTTTTAAACGCGGTCATAACCTTACTGTGTACAATGGGCCATCTTTTCACATTTAGTAAATATTCGCTCTCGTTATCCGAAATATGGGAACTATAATAAAAACATATCTCTGGCCATCTTTTTATTTCTTTTTTAGAAAAAATAGTGTTTTCAAAAAAACCTTTTTTCACTTCCTCGTCTTCATATTCATCCATATTTGTAGTCTCTGCATATATAGTTTGCTCTCCATTTTTATTAGTTTCATCAATCCTATCCATATCAAATGACATTTTATAGAATTCAATTTTTTTCATCACTTTATTCCTTTCCAATACTTTGAATACAACATATCTGGATTTTCACGAATAACCTTCTTTATATTGCTTTCAAATAGTTCTAAAAACACTCTTTTATCTCCATTCGCAACTAAATCTATATTTCTAAGTTCATCCAAAATAAATTCATGATAAGCATTAGGATGCCTTCCCTGATGTGGTAATAATTCTTTATTCCAATCACCATCTAATTCTAAACCATATTTTTTTATAATACTTTCCATCTGATGAGTGTATACCTTATTTTTATCGGTAGCAAAATGATGCATCTGATAAGGCTTACCATTTTCGGCGCTAAGCATTCTCTGCTTTCCAATATCCCAATAACAAACCAACTGCTCAGATCCATCAGGATTAAGCTTATATATCGCACCATCAGTAATCTTAGCTGGGTTAATGTGGGTATATTCCGGAATAAGAACTTCAGGGCTTCCAAGGAATCCACTCTCTGTACAAGGTGGTCCATAATTCGGATCAAGCTTTGGATAATCCAAATTCGTAGGAACATCATCTGTAGTATATCGCAAAATATATACTTCATCACCATTCTCTACTATAGCCTTATATGGATTTCCTGCATAGTCCATACGAAGATTTTTGTAAATCTGCCCTGGAGTACCTGTAAATGGTGCAGCATCTGCCGCCTTAGCTATGCATCCTTGAACTGTTTTCCATTCACCGCTAAGAAGCTTTTCCACTGTGTCTCTAGGAATAACCTTCTGAAGTACAGTATCACCAGTAACTTCTGGAACAGTGCTTCTAAGATCCTCCAGTTCTTTTACCGCAGAAGGTTCAACTATATCAGGGTTGGATTTCAGCGTTCCATCAAGGTTACCATCCACAGGGCATGTTAGCTTAGTATTATTGTCAACCAGTTCTGCTCTCTTAGCAGCATCTATAGAGTTATTAAAACTGTCCGCTGCTTTGAAATTATCTCCCCTAAATACATTGTTTGCTTCAAGGGCATCACCAGTAAGCTTAGCACCAGTTTCACTGGTTTCAGTGTTCTTAATCACATCTGCGACTACTTCTGAAGCTTGTGTCTTCATGGTAGTTGCTGCCGCGTCTCCAGATTTCGTTCCTTTCATGATGTCTTTCACTGCTTTACCAGCATCATCAGGTAAGGTTTTGAGCACAGAATCGACTGTTTCTCCACTAAATCTTGAAAGAACCTTTGCCGCTTCTTCTGGCTCCAAATTTCGAACCAGTATACTTAACTGACTATTATCCAAACCTTTTAAGAAATCTGCCGAATTCTCAGTTAATTTATATGTTGTCAGTAATTCATCTGCCACCTTTATAGATTTGCTATCACTAAAAGCTTTTACTGCAGCATCTGCTGAACCAAAAAACAGGTTGACTCCAGCATTTAAAGCCATATTTTGTTCTAGTTCTTTAACATCGTCTGCAGATAACTCTCCATCTGCTGTTAATCTAGCATATAAATTACTTGTATCCAGGACCAGATCCTGCACGTTCTGGCACGCCTGATTGGCCACAAACAGGCCAAGTCCACTCTCTACCCCCACTGCACCTGCCATTCCTTCAAACATAGGGCCTGTTGCATAATAGAGAAGTGCATTCCCCAAGAAATAACCTGCTCCACTGGCTATAGGATGTTGTAACATAGAATTAGTGAAAGTATGATTTAATGCATCTCTTCTTTTATCAAATTCATCAAATTTCTCATACTCCCAGTTACGTACTTGAATGCCATAATCTGTACCAAATATATCATCTATAGCATCTCCACCTATTTCTCCAAGCGTTCCCCCTATCTCCACATCAAGATCTTCACCAAGTATTTTTAGATATTCATAAGGCATACAAAATGATGATGCTAATGATTGCACTGCAGATGCCTTTATTTCTAATTCTTTAAGCTTAGACGCATATTCGCTCACTTCACCAGTAGCAATGTCTACATATCCATTCTTCGACGCGTCGTACATATATTTCTTTAACTCTTTAGAAGCATAATCATACGCCTCTTCTGCCTCTTCTTCTGACATCACATAGTCAGTTGATATGTACAGATCAACTTTTTCTTCTTGAGTCATATTAGCTTTCACAAGATCAAAATACCTGTTCCAATATGAATCAGAATATGCATTATCAACATCGTTATAAAAAGAATTGATTGCAGTAAGTTCTCTCTCATATGTATAAGAGCTCGTTCCATTATATTTATACTGGAGAGTAACTACATACTGCAAGATCATATCGTTAGCTGAGTCTGAAAGAGAATCTGCACTCTTTGTAAATACGTCATAGTAATTGCCTGTGTTTCTGGAAAGATTCTCCAACACTTCCATATCTGTTGCATTCTCAGCAGCAGTCAGCATAGAAGCAACTCCATACAAATTAACTCCAAGCTCACTCATATGAGCATAAGCACCTGGATTGACCTCTGCTTCATGAAAAACATAAGCCTGGCTTCTTTGATCACTTGTGCAATAAGAAATTGTACTATCTACTCCGAACAAAGCAGGATTACTAAGCGCCTGATAGGATGTATAAGCTTTACCATCTTTTGAAGACAATTTAAATACTGTTGCTGCGCCTTCATGGCTAACTGTTATAGTAGAATCTCCTGGCAAAAAGCTCCTGCTATTTAGATCTTCTACAAACTTTCTGCCTCTGCTGTCTTCTCCAAGGTAATCAAGCATTCCCTTTCCCGCAGCAGAAACAGTCATGTATCCACTATTTACATATGGAGTGGATGTATTGGTAGAAGGTATAGATGTCTGAATAAGATCACTAGGAGTAGAATAGTTAACTATAGGCTGAGTAGGCGTAAAATACTCTGCACCTACCACATCCTGATGTTCAACGAATTTATTTGCCATACGCTGAACTATGTCATGTTTTTCTTTTGCACCATAAGAATTCTCATCTACTACCATCTCATACTGTCTGTATGAGTATTCGTAGCAGTGAGCAAGAGTTGCCTGCTCCTTTTCACTTAGATTATCCCAGTCATCAAGAGCAGCTTCAAAACCATATGTCCCTGTTTGAAGGTCATATGTCATATATTCCTTTATGAGCTCATTTGTCTCTTCATCATCGGTATATAAAATATCGTCAGCGTCCATATTCTCTACTGAATTCATCATCCATGCGAGAATATTTTCTGGCGTAGAATAGTCAAACGGAATCTCAATTGTGCTTTCATTGTAAGTCACAGACATTGTCTTATGCTCTTCTGTTGCTCTCATGAGATTATAGATTCTTTGATAAAATGGGTCTTCTATCTTTTCATCTGCATCATCATAGGCCCCAGCAGTAAAATCAACGAGATTCCCACGTTTTTCTTCAACATTTGATACGTCAACTCGGCTGAAGGCAAGGCCAATCTTGTTGATGCCCTCTATACCTGAATTCTCAATAGCCTCATTGGCCTCATCCATTTTATCAAGAACACTATCAAAGTATTCTTGAATCTTCTGCATTTCTTCCGAATCATAAGCGTCATGTCTATATGACAACATTGTTCCATTAATTTTAAAAGTCTGCGGAGTGTAGCCGCCTCCGGCTGCATCTAGATTCTCATCGTAAGCCATATTGTTACCCCAACTAAAATATTAAGTCGCTGTTTCTAGTAGTGCAATATTTGTAACAAGTCCTTAATATCTTATCATGTGCCTACTCTATAATCAATATTCTATTAATTCTCACCCCCTCAAAGGTCAAGTCTCCTCTAGTTCCTCAACTAGACTATGTATGGGCTGTATAAAAAAAACCTCTGCCTTTTCAGACAGAGATCTTTACTGATTCTTTTTCATGCTGGAGCCCATGTACCCCAATGCAGTTGCTCCATTAGTTTTCTGAGTTCATCCTTCATAGAATTGCAAACTGAAGCCTCATCAACAAAATTCATTACCCCAATTTTTCCTTTTTGTCCTAGAAGAAAACAGATGGTACCAGATGTTCTTTGAAGTATTTCTGAAGTTCCTTTGCGTTCCATCGCCTATATAATATGTTATTGTTCCATATACTCCTTGAAAAATGCGTCTGTATCGCTGAAAACTCGCATCTTTTCACGTTGTTCTGCCCTCTCCCACACTGTCTTATTATCTACAGCTGTATATTTTAATATTTCCTCCATATCAATTCTTTTCCTCTTTATTCTACTTATCAATTCTTTATCCAGAATTGAAAACGGATAATTGCAACAATTTTCAATAACAAATACTTCTTTGGAAATGTAATCGTATACTTGAAACAAAGCAATTGGATTTCCTGAATCTACCATCGTTTCAATTGCATTCCTTGTCATTTCTTTTATTTCATGCATTCCACTCAGATATAATGGATATAACCCATTATTAATTAAATCATACATGTCGGTATAAGAAGTCTGTGAATCACTTGAACGAACCCTATATTCTTCTTTTTCTCCAATCATAAGATCTACAAAGTGTCCATCATTTATTGCTTCCATAATCCTATTCATAACATCTTTTTCGTCATCGTATGGTACATGGACATAACCGTGTCTTCCTCCATTAAGGTATTCCTCAGAAAAATAAGCGTCAGGGTCTACTAATGGATTCCAATCTTTTCCCATATCGCTATTATCTTTCTTTAACCTGTCCTTTAGCTTGTATATAAGTTCCTTATCAACTATAGAAAACGGAAGATTGCTATAGTCTTCTCTATTACTGAGTTCCGACATTATATAATCATAAGCTTGTGAAACCTCCCTTTCACTCCCATTTTCTATCATTTCCTCAATAGCTTTTCTTGTTAGCTCATCAATATTCAGACCATATTTAAGATATACAGGATACAATCCGTAACGTATCAAATCCTCTGCATCTGTAAGATCTTGATAATAAGAATACCTATTATTGATTCTGTAATCAGGAACTGCCCCATAAATAACCAACTTGAGGCATCCACACTTAACTGCATTAAGAACTCTCTGCTCTGCCCATTCTTGTGACTCAAAATTGTTTATATCATAGGTTTTCTTTTTCATATTATCCAAACTCCATTCATCTCATTTTTCTTATAGTAAATGTTCCCTTTACTACAGTCGTACTCCCATCTGGAAGATATATTGTCGGATTCATTATACTAAAGCAATGATTTTCTTCATTTCTTCCAAGAGAATGCCAGCCTTTTTCAGAAATACTACCAAAAACATTTAAACATAATTCTTCATCTTCTAATCGATATTTCCTATCGCATCGGTTATCTTCTGCAACATACCATTCATTTTGATCAGCAAAATAGTTATCTTTATAATCTATCCAAAACTTAATATTATATATATCAGTTACGCAATCATCAGCCTCACTTATTTTTTTCTCATAATAATTTCCACAATGAGAAAAACCATTATGGGCTTTTTCATTGTTTTTAGTGAAAATTCTCACATCATCCAAAAAATCACTATACCTATATAAAACATCATTCACTATTGCATACAATATAGATAAGATTCCTTTCACTGCAAAATATTTTAAAATCGTCTCATCAAATTTAATAATAGTATTCGCATTTACTAATCATGTTTATCTCTAGCTATTTTTAACAACATCTCCAGTTCCTCTTTATCAAATAGCTTTTGATTCTCTGGAATCTCCAATAACAATTCTGGACATTCTCTTATAAAATTTTTATCAGCTTCAATTTCATCTTCTTTCTCTAATGGCCAATTCCCATATTTGCAAAAAAACAATACTTCATTAGCATCTTTCTCTGATTTCTTTATTTTTTCAAAATTCGCTTCAGAAATGTCATAGAACACAGGCTTTCCAATCAATCCCTCAGCCCATGATACTTTCATTTTTCCATCTATCTCTAATACTGCAAATCCATGTCCTTGATGTATTATTCTTCCTGGCTCATACATACACAATCTTCAAACTCTCTACCTTCACATTGACTCCTTCACTTTTATCTATCTTTAATCGCTGCTTATTATCCACACCTATAGTTTCTCCAGCATGAAGAACAACATCTTCTTCAACAATGTATGAAACTATATTAAAGAGAAAATCTCTAAGTACTGATGGTGCCTCATTTGTATCAAGAATTTCAATTTCATCTTTTCCAAGTGCTGTAAGACCTACTGTATATGCACTTAAACCTTTTTCCGTACGGCGAAGGGCAAACCATACAAGTGATAATAAGGGGAACATGTTTTTCTTCATGAGTTTTGACGCATCGATTATAAAGCTTGGCTGTAAGACAACCTGATTATGATACAGGCCAAGAGTGTTACTATCATGACAAATTGTAGTTATAACCTTTGCATACAACCTAGCCCCAACTTTTGCATCATCTGCCCCTAAGACAGATATAATAAGGTGCGCTTTATGGCTTTTTGTAACCTTGGCAGCTTCACTCCACATATAATTCGATTGTGCAGAATATTCAATCTCATCTTCTGTAACAGGCGATTCAACTAAGCTTATAGCCAGCAACGTTTTCTCGCCAAATTCTGGAAATGAATAGACCTTTGCAGATACACTTTCCTCAGGATTACCAATGAGGTTCTCTCCCCACTCTGTAGTATAATCCTTTTCAAACTTTGTAGAATCCCATAGTGGTTCTTTTAAAAGCGCAAATCCCACAAATGTGCCAGCACTTTTGGCTCTTTCTTCTCTATCATTTTTATCATTGGCCTGATTTATCCAATACTGCTTAAGAAATTCTATAAGTTTGGTTGCATCTACAACCTCTGTCTGCTGAACATATTTTTGTTGCTCGCTGAATATTCCTGCATCACTAGAAATAGCCAATAGCCAAGGTGATAGTATGTTTTTCTTATATTTGAAAATCATACACTCTATTCCATCCTCAGTTGTAAACCTTTTAGTAAACTGGATTTTATTTGGTTTACACCCAAGCTCAGCAGGATGACTGAGCCAATCTATAACAAATCCTATTTCTGTAACAATATCTTTCATATTTATGCACTTCCTAAACAAGTTTATCTATTTTTTTCATTCAATACATTCTTTAAATAGTTATAAATTTCAGTCCTGCCATATTGCCTAGCATATTCACACGCATCACATTGCTTAATACTACCTACTTCATAGCATGCTTTAATATCTATACCTTTTTCTACCAAATATTTTGCAACTTCAAAATGATCATTATAGATAGCTGCAAATAATGGATTCCTATCAAAATTACTGGTATCTAAAGCTGCTCCGTTTTCATATAACAACTTGACTATTTCGATTTTCCCTTCAAACGCCGCATCAGTTAATGCTCCACTATCTCTTGGTCCCCCATGTTTATTTACATCTATACCACAACTAATGAAGTACTTTACAATATCAATTGTCCCAAAACTAACAGCATCGTGCAAAAATGTACCAAAAGGAGTAACTTGATTTAATAAACTACTGTCATCTAAAATCATTTTCCTAATAACATCTATATTTTTTTGCTTAATCGCTTTTCGCATTTCTATTATTTTTTCTTTCTCCATGTTTATCTCCAATCACTTTGTTTATCTAGAGCTAGCAATATTTCCCATCTGCGATAGATACTTTACAATATCATCATATTCTGCACCGCATTCATCCAATTCTCGCAAACCTTCAACAATCTTCTTAAGTGAGTCAACACTATGTTGTCCCTTAACAGCATTTGGCGCCCAAACAATATTTTCTTTCCCAAGTATAGGATCAATCCCATAACTTCTTAAAATTTCTTGAGCCTCTTTTACAAGTTCTTGCTGTGCCTCCCCATTACCCGTCTTAAATATAATGTGATGTGCGTGTGGATTGATCATATCTTTTGGCGGTCCACCATCAATGGTTCTCAGATATTCTCCAAACTTAATCTTTTTCATTTCTTCTTGGAATTCATCTGTCAATCCAAGGTCCGACATTCTTTTACTCAAATCTTTTATTTCCTCTTGAGTAAAGTTTCCTTTCTGAACAGCCAACCTGATATCTCTAAGTTTGCTTGCATTTGCCTTTCCTGAAGCATCTACTATACCATCAAAATATTTATCAACGCCTGCATCTGGGATCTTTTCACCTGCATCTTTTATTATATCCTCAATGCCATCAACTATGCCATCTTTTGACAGCTCTTCTATTACTTCTTTTCCAGTTTCTTTTGCAACCTTAGCCCCCTTGTAGAGCTTATACAGATCACCCAGGCCGAAAACTCCGTTCATAATTCCATTTATTCCAACATTCCACTTTAGCACTGTCTTGTCGGCATCGGAAAGTTCTCCATCCGCAATAAGATCATTGTATACATTTCTTGTGTCAAGGACCAGATCCTGCACATTCTGGGCTAACTGATTTGTAAAGAATAGTCCCAGACCGCTTTTTACACCAATAGCGGTTGCCATCCCCTTAAATATTGGAGACGTTGCTGTGTAAAGGAGCATGTTTCCTACAAATTTGCCTCTATTATAAGCCTTTGGATTCTGAGTTTCGGCATTCATCTCAGCACTTTTCACAGAGGTCATGAACTTATCGCTTAGCTCAGCATAGTCTTCCCTCACCTTGAGAACAATCAAAGATTTTACTGTATCAACGCTCTGTTTAATAATTCCTCATAGCTTTAACTCGCACTAAAAAACTGGCATGACTTCATTGAGAAATCGCGCCAGTTACAATTATGTTATTCACTAGTAACATTGATATGTCATAGTGTCACATCCACACATCCAATGTAACTCAATCCATCAGACATCAAAATACTCTCATCATATGAAACCTCAACATATTATAAAAATCATCAGCATCTTCGAAAGCCCCCAGCCATAATGAAGTTCTATTATCTTTTATCATATTTTTTCCATTCTATTTCATTTGAAGTCCCTTAGGAAGAGTGCATTATTTATAGTAGCTTCGCTCGTTGCACCGTTTCTTGCGTACATTGAAGCGTCAAGACTATTCTTGCCTTTGGCCTTACTGTTTACAGCATCAGCAATTTTTTATTGTATTTATAAATTATTTTGTTCATAACCCTCTTACTAAATATAAAAAGCACATCCTCCCACAACAGCTTATAAGCCGACGGAAGTAATCAAGTAATCCACTTTGTCAGAAAATTTCTGAGGATTGTCATTTTTTATATCTTTCATTAGCGCCACAATTTTATTTTTACTATTGATATCTAATTCACGTATAACATCCATATACATCTGAAAATATACATCACTGTTTATTATTCTTTTATTCAACGTCATTGCCCAATCATGTGATTCTAACATCAGTGGCGTGCATTTTGCAATTTGCTCTAAATACTCTTTTCCTCTCAATTTTTCAATCATATGAATCAGAGAAAACATTGTTTCATCATCTTGTGTATCATCGCAAAAGCATTCACAGATGTCGTGAATATCATCAACCGAAATATTATTACTCAAAGCCTGTAACGCCCCTTCAAACATATAATACTCTTCATCCGTACTAAGCTTTCTAGCCTTTTTTAAATTATTAATCAAACTTCTCTTATCCATTAGTACTGTCTCCTACTCCTATTTTCCAAACAATTCTGGCATTCTGTTTTCATATTCTATTATATACTTTTGTAGTTGTGGTCGTATTTGCTTATATAAACCTTGCTCCCGATATATTTTCATCATATCACGAATATCAAATGCAAGTGCTTCTCTTGGCGCTAGAGAATAATAAAATTGCTTTTGACTATTTGTCATATTGTGCCCATATGTTCTAGTTAGTCTATGTCTTCCGCCTTTTCCAGGACTCGGCATCTCAACATTCATACAAAGCCCATCTTTTTTTGTTACACCATGCCGAGACATATATTCTGCAGAAGGCATATGATGAGGAGTAATATTATCTCCAATCTCTCCAGAATCAAGCAATTCTCTATATGTACCTATTTCCCCTTCTCCTTTTAACAATTCAGTTTTAATATCAGATAATTCTCTAAAAGATTCTGCTTCCAGAGATATTTCGGATTTCAATTCTGCTTTTTCTATATTATTTGATATTTTATCAATATATTCTTTGTGTAAAGATTCCGCTGTTTTTTCTAGACTATCCCCCTCTATTTCTAATATGACTTTTTCACTTTTTTGGCAGGAACACCCAATAGCTTCACTAGCAGTTTCTCTGATAGTACTCTTAACTGCACTCAATGCCGCATCAAATCCAATGCCAACAAATTCACCGATTGAATTTCCAACAAGATCTGCTTCTAACGCTCCACCAAAATTATAGAGCACTGTATCAATGTCCTGCCCACTCGCAAAGGATAATGTCGCAGCTGGAATGTCCTTTATGGCAACATCGAGTGCCATTCCTTTGGCGTTGTTTAATACTACCTACTTTGTAGCGCACTTTAATATTGTCTCAATATCCATATACAGGATTTTCATCATATCCTATCTATTCGATATTGATCAAGTGTTGCCAAGAACAAAGACTTATCGACTTTAAATTCTTCAACTATACTGGGAGCACAATTAACGTTTTCTTTCTTGCTATAAATATATTTCAAATAAAAACCAGTACAATCTGAAAGTAAAATATCTTTTGTACTAAGAAATGGGTCAAACATGGTCCATCCATCTATTTCGCACCTTTTAGACACAGATATTTCTACAGCATAATCGTCATCATAAATATCATATTTGCTAAATCTTTTAATATTCGCAATCCATTTCTTCTCATCTTTAATTACTTTATCTTCGTAGTCAACCCAAAATTCCAATCTATAAATATCCTTAATCTGATCCGTTGCATTGCTAATTGTCCTAAAATAATATCCTTCTTTCATTCCAAAAGTTGAATCCGTTTTCTTTCTATCACTTGTAACTATCAACCTTCCTTGAACTTCACTATCTATATACCTATATATTGTTCCATTAATTCTTGTGTACATAATAAGTCACCTTTACTTTACCGGAATAAACGAATGATTTATTGAACTAGCAACTTCAAAAAGCCACTTCTTCCTGAGTCATATTTGAATATCTATCAATTTCTTTTTGCCACTTTTCGTATTTCTATTATTTTTTCTTTTTCCATGTTTATCTACAATCACTTTGTTTATCTAGAGCTAGCAATATTTCCCATCTGTGATAGATACTTTACAATATCATCATATTCTGCACCACATTCATCCAATTCTCGCAAGCCTTCACCAATCTTCCCACCCCCAGGGTTAAACATTGCTATCACGATATTTTTTTATTAGTTCTACAAAAAAATTCTTTTCTACCTTCTCGCGAATAATTTGGGATTCTTTAAGCAATTTACCATTCATTTTTCGATATTCGTATTCAACATAGTAAGCTGAACAATCATCTAAATCGATAATTTTGTAGCTATCTTCTCTTCCAAGAGAATGCCAGCCTTTTTCAGAAATACTACCAAAAACATTTAAACATAATTCTCCATCTTCTAATCGATATTTCCTATCGCATCGATTATCTTCTGCAACATACCATTCATTTTGATCAGCAAAATAGTTATCTTTATAATCTATCCAAAACTTAATACTGTATATATCAGTTACGCAATCATCAGCCTCACTTATTTTTTTCTCATAATATTTTCCACAATGCAAAAAACCAATATGAGCTTTTTCTTTGTTTTTAGTGAAAATTCTCACATCATCCAAAAAATCACTATACCTATATAAAACATCATTCACTATTGCATACATAATAATGATATAACTCCTTTCATTGTGTAACAAAATATTCAAAGTCCACGGGAATAAAACTATTATCTCCTCTACTCCAATATCCCAATATAGTTTCAGTTCCATCTGAGGATATTTTGAACACGGCACCACCAACTATTCTAGTCGGAATTTTATACTTATACTCAGGAATCAAATAATTATAGCTTCCTGTTAATCCTGTACATGGGGGACCATATACAGGATCCAATTTGGGTATATCAGTATTTTTAGGAATATCCTGTCCAATATACCTCAATGCATAGACATCTCCACCTTCTTCAACCACTTTTTTGTAAATTGTATCTTTGTAATCCAACCTTAGGTTTTCATATACTTGCTTGCAATTTCCTGTAAAACGCCATTCATTTTATAACGATGTAATCCGAAGGTCTGTCTTTAATTCCATAGCTTTCTCAATAGCATGACTCAAAATAGTTATCAAATCTTCTCCATCACTTGTCACAAAATAATTGGATAAGTCCGTTATATCAGGACTAATATTATCTCCCCATGGCATAGGTATTGATAAGTCATCTATATCCCAAATTGCTTTATCCACAGAGCATTTTCTTAACTCTTCAGTAATAGTTCTTACTTCCTGTAACGCTTCATCTAAGTGTTCTACAGAAACTTTTCCACTATACAGTTCCTTCATTATTACAGGAAATCTAGTCCCCCATACGCCATTCTCAATATTATGTGCTATTGTTGAAAAAAAAGAATGTAAAAAATCACCTGTACCTACTTGATACCAATAATATTTCACAGTAAATCCTACCAACGATTTTTTCCTCCTATTCAGTTTTGAAATAAATAACTATATCGCCCTCAATCTTTTTTATAATATCATCATATAGTGCATCTAAATTGTTCTGTTCAATGATTTGTCCTCGAATGTCTATAAGAACAGATTGCTTCGTATTCTTTGGTAGATTTAATATTCTTTGTTCATACTGTCTTGATATATTATTTATTAATCTATTTCTACCATTTGAAGTAACCAAATCATAATTCTTAACATCTATGCTACTTCCAGTCTTATAAAAATCTGGTCTAACACTTCCTTTTGTACCGTATGGTACTTTTTCACCATTCAAAAAAGATACTTGCTCAGCATAATCTGGAAAATCATTTCTAGCATCAATTTCTGATTGCCTCCACGTTGGTCTTTTCAAACTATTTTTAGTTTCATCAGTAAGATCTTTCTCACCAGCATCTTTTATTATATCCTCAACGCCATCATCTATACCATCTTTTGATAACTCTTCTATTACTTCTTTTCCAGTTTCTTTTGCAACCTTGGCCCCCTTATAGAGCTTATACAGATCACCCAGGCCGAAAACTCCGTTCATAATTCCATTTATTCCGACATTCCACTTTAGCACTGTCTTGTCGGCATCGGATAGTTCTCCATCTGCAATAAGGTCATTGTATACATTTCTTGTGTCAAGGATCAAATCCTGCACATTCTGGGCTGCCTGGTTTGCAAAGAATAGTCCAAGACCGCTTTTTACACCAATAGCGGTTGCCATCCCCTTAAATATTGGAGACGTTGCTGTGTAAAGGAGCATATTTCCTACGAACTTGCCTCTAT
This sequence comes from Butyrivibrio hungatei, assembly GCF_001858005.1. Lineage (NCBI taxonomy): Bacteria > Bacillati > Bacillota > Clostridia > Lachnospirales > Lachnospiraceae > Butyrivibrio > Butyrivibrio hungatei. The sequence continues at coordinate 2,171,437 of NZ_CP017831.1, forward strand.
TATAAGCCTTTGGATTCTGAGTTTCGGCATTCATCTCAGCATTTTTCACAGAGGTAATGAACTTATCGCTTAGCTCAGCATAGTCTTCCCTCATCTTGAGAACTTCAGACAAAGTATCAGTTCCAGCTATCTTGTCAAAAGCTCCTGCCACCGTCTCAGCTTTAGAACCAACGATTTCTTCCGCAACATCAGCTGTAAAATCAGAAATGCTTGCAAATGGCTTCAAGATACCTGTTGCATTACATGCGAACTTAGAGCACTTGTTCATGAGGCTTAGATACTTGGCATATCTCTCTTGTTCTTCGATAGTTTCTAGATTTGGATCATGGGCTGTTCCATACTCGAACTTATCAAGCTCATCCCTTGCTATTATTTTAGCTCTTTCAAGTTCAGCCTCAGTCATTTTGTATCCAGGCGTCACCCAGAGATCTACCAGTTCTTCCTGCGTCATATGCTCTTTGGCCAGATCAAAATACCTGCTAAAGTAGCCTTGTGAGTAGATGTTATCAGAATCGCCATAAAAAGAATCTATAGCTGCCATCTCTCTTTCATAGGCAAAAGAGCCTGTTTCTCTGTATCCATTCTGAATCGCAATAACATAATCCAAGATCTTATCATTTGCTGAGTCAGATAAATAGTCTGCATTCTTATTGAAAACAGAATAATAGTCACCGGTATTTCTTGAGAGTTTCTCAAGAATTTCCATATCTGTCTGATTCTCAGCAGCAGTCAGTATATCTGCCACTCCATAAAGGCTCAATCCAAGCTCTTTTTGATGAGCATATAGCCCGGGATTTTTCTCTGCTTCATGGAATACATACGCTATACTTCTCTCACTACTTACACAGTAAGAAAGGGTATCATCAAGGCTAAGGCAAAATGCATAGGATGTTCCGTAAGTGTTCACTGCTTTTCCATCCCCAGTCATTCTGAATACAGTAGCCGCACCCTCATGAGAAACTTCTATATTAAAGTCTCCTGTTATGAGCTTCTTTGAATTAAGATCATCTACAAACTTCTTGCCTCTGCTATTCTCATCAAGGTAACTGCTCATACCTTTTCCAGCAGAGGATACTTCCACGTACTTTCCACTATCCTTATGTTCAATGAACTTATTAGCCATCCTCTGGACTATGTCATGCTTTTCCTTTGCTCCATAGGAATTCTCATCCATGACCATTTCGTACTGCCTATATGAATATTCGTAGCAGTGAGCAAGAATCACCTGTCTATACGGATTCAAATTGTCCCAGTTTTCAAGAGCTCCTTCAAATCCATAAGTTCCAGTTCTCATGTCATAAGTCATGTACTCACGGATGATCTCATCTTTTCTCTCATCACCTGTATATAGTAGGTCATCGATATCAGTATTCTCCACAGAATACATCATCCACGCAAAGATACTCTGTGGAAACGAATGCTCAAAAGGAATCTCTATCGTATTACCCATATATGTGACAGGCATTGTCTTATGTTCCTGTGTGGATCTCATAAGCTCATATATCCTTACGTGGAACGGATCTTCTATGAGCTTCTCAGCGTCGTCATAAACCCCAGCTGAAAAATCACTTAAATTTTCTCTTTTATCTTCTACCTCTGCTATATCAGAATAGTCAAAAGCAAGATTTATCTTGCTAATACCTTCTATGCCGGAATTCTCGATAGCTTCATTTGCATCTTCCATCGCTGATAAAACATTTGCAAAGTATGTAGATACTTTCTGCATTTCGTCAGAGTTGTAAGCGTTAAATCCATCAAGCCAGTTGGTCTTGTTTGTTTTGAATGTCTGGGGCCTGTAGCCGCCACCTGGTGCATCAAAATATTGGTCGTGAGACATTTTGTTTCCTTTGAATGTAATATTTGTAATAACTCTTAATAATTTATCACTTAAAATGTCTCTAATCAATTTGTTTTTGGAGATTTAGCTGCCATTCTGAAGGCAATATGTTATTATTCTCGAACATTCTTTACCCTTATAGTGCATTTTCAGCTCTTTTTTCAAGCTCAATTTTCAATATTGAAAGCAAAATAAAAAATCTTTACCCATAATTCAAAATCTATGGGTAAAGATTCTTTAGAAAAGTGCTATATTGCCTTCAAATCGCAAAACACATTCCATTATTTTTTCAAGCTGTCTCAGCCTTCATTCCTGTATAAAGCTGATAATATCTCTGTTTCTTGGCAATGAGCTCGTCGTGAGTGCCCTGCTCTACGATGCGGCCCTGCTCAAGAACAATGATACAATCGCTGTTGCGTACTGTTGAGAGGCGGTGGGCAATGACAAAGGTTGTTCTGCCCTTCATGAGCTTGTCCATACCATCCTGAACAATCTTCTCAGTACGTGTATCAATTGAGGATGTAGCCTCATCAAGGATCAGTACTGGTGGATCAGCGATGGCTGCTCTTGCAATAGCAAGGAGCTGTCTCTGTCCCTGTGAAAGGTTTGCTCCATCTCCTGTGAGCATTGTGTCGTATCCATCAGGAAGACGCTTGATAAAGCTGTGTGCATTTGCAAGCTTTGCTGCTGCAATTACTTCTTCATCTGTGGCATCAAGCTTACCGTATCTGATATTCTCTTTTACCGTACCAGTAAAGAGATGTGTATCCTGAAGTACTATACCAAGTGAGCGGCGAAGATCTGCCTTCTTGATCTTATTGATATTGATGTTATCGTATCTGATCTTACCATCCTGAATATCATAGAATCTGTTGATAAGATTAGTAATGGTAGTCTTGCCTGCACCTGTAGAACCTACAAAAGCGATTTTCTGACCAGGCTTTGCATGAAGCACGATATCATGAAGTACCATCTTTTCATCTGTATATCCAAAGTCTACGCCGTTAAATGTGACATCACCTTCCATTGGCTGATAGGTTGTAGTATCTGTTGCCTTATGGTAATGCTTCCAAGCCCAGTGTCCTGTATGATGGTCTGCTTCTACTATCTGGCCATCTTTTTCCTCTGCATCTACTAAGAGCACATAGCCTTCATCTGTCTCAGGCTTCTCGTCAAGGAGTCTAAAGATTCTCTCTGCACCAGCAAGAGCCATGATGATAGAGTTGAACTGCATGCTGACCTGGTTGATAGGCATACTGAAGTTCTTATTAAATGTAAGGAAACTTGCAAGAGCTCCGACTGTTAAGCCTTTTTCTATATCATGAACCTGGTTTACTTCCCTATTAAGCTCATGATTAAGTATCAGGAAGGTCGCAAGTGCGCCAACTGATATCCCAAGAGCTGAACTGTCAAAGATAGCAATGGCGCCGCCGATCATAGCGCATAATACATAGCTGGTATTACCGAGCTGAGCATTGATAGGTCCAAGGGCTCCTGAAAATCCATTAGCTTTAAATGCGCTCTCGTAGAGCTGCTGATTAAGTTCATCGAACCTTTCGATAGCTTCCTGCTCGTGGTTAAATACCTTGATGACCTTCTGTCCAGACATCATCTCTTCGATATAACCATTGAGGGATCCAAGGTTCTTTTGCTGTGCTACGAAGTTCTTACCAGAAGCTGATGTAGCCTTGGCTGAGCAAAAGAGCATAACTGCTACCATGATAAGAATTACGATAGTAAGCGGAATACTAAGAATAAACATTGAGATCAGCACGCTGACTATGGTAATTGCACTGCTTAAAAGCTGAGGAATACTCTGGCTGATCATCTGCCTCAAGGTATCGATATCGTTGGTATAAACTGACATTATGTCGCCGTGGGCGTTTGTATCAAAATACTTGATAGGAAGGCTCTCCATGTGTTCAAAGAGCTCTTCACGAAGCCTTCTCAAGGTACCCTGGTTAATATACACCATGACCTTAGCCTGTACATATGCGGCAATTACGCCAAGCGCATAGAAACACGCAACTCTTTTGATTGCTCCAAAGAGTGGTCCAAAATCTTTGCTGCCGCTATCGATCATTGGCTGAATGTATGAATCAATAAGCTCTCTAGTAAAAAGAGTTCCCTGCACACTTGAAAATACTGAAACAATAATGCATACAAGAATAGTTATCATATGAATGGGATAAAACTTAAACACATATCCCATTATTCTTTTGAAAAGCGCACCAGGATTATTGATCTTTGGTCTTGGCATGCCGCGACCTGGTCTTGCACCTGGTCCTTTGATCTGTTTATTATCTGCCATATTCTTCACCTCATCCTACTGAATCAAAGTCTGCGTCGCCACTTACACCTGTCTGTGACTCATAAACTTCTCTGTAAATATCATTAGTCTTAAGGAGTTCATCATGAGATCCAAATCCATTGACCTGACCATCATCCATGACGATTATCCTGTCACAACCCTGAACTGAACTGATTCTCTGAGCAATGATAAGCTTTGTGGTTCCAGGAATTTCCTCTGCAAAGGCCTTTCTGATCTTGGCATCTGTTGCTGTATCTACAGCACTTGTAGAATCATCAAGGATCAGGATCTTTGGCTTTTTCAAAAGAGCTCTGGCAATACAAAGTCTCTGTCTCTGTCCACCAGATACATTTGCTCCGCCCTGCTCTATTTCTGTGGTATATCCAAGAGGCATCCTATCAATGAATTCATCAGCACATGCCATCTGGCAGGCTTTCTTGCACTCTTCCTCAGTAGCATCCTTGTTGCCCCATCTGAGATTATCAAGGATAGTTCCGGAGAAAAGAACATTCTTTTGAAGAACAACTGAAACCTGATCTCTCAAAGTCTCAAGATCATAGTCTCTAACATCGATCCCACCAACCTTTACGCTTCCTTCTGTGACATCATAAAGTCTGCTGATGAGGTTCACCAGAGATGACTTGGCAGAACCAGTACCACCAATGATACCTATGGTCTCGCCAGCATGTATATCAAGATTTATGTCTTTTAACACAGGTTCCTCAGAAGTCTTGTTATAAGCAAAGCTTACATGATCAAAAGAAATGCTTCCGTCTGGAACCTTTGTGATAGCATCTTCCTTATTGGTAATATCTGCCTTTTCCTCAATGACTTCTGCAATACGCTTAGCACTGGCAGATGCCATCGTGATCATTACAAAGATCATACCCAGCATCATAAGATTCATAAGGATCGTCATGCAATAAGTAAGAAGTCCCATGAGATTACCGGTTGTAAGTGTATTCTGAACTATCATCTTGGCACCAAGATAACTGATAAGAAGAATACAGATATAAATTGTTCCTGACATTATAGGACTGATATATACAAGGTTCATTTCTGCCTTCACAAACATGTTGTAAATATTTAAAGCAGCTTTTTTGAACTTGTCATTCTCATAATCTTCACGAACGTAGGCCTTAACTACTCTGATGGCTGATACGTTCTCCTGAACGCTCTCATTGAGGGCATCATATTTCTCAAATACCTGCTTGAAGAACTTGGTAGCCTTGTTCATGATATACATCATAAACATAAAAAGAATAATAACTGCCACAAGGTATATAGAAGCAAGCCTTGCATTGATGATAAACGCTGCGATCATGGCAATTATAAGTGAAGATGGTGCTCTCATAGCCATTCTCAGGATCATCATGTATGCATTCTGAATATTCGTAACATCAGTTGTAAGTCTTGTTACAAGACCTGATGTTGAAAATTTATCTATATTTGAAAATGAGAAAGTCTGAATGTTATCAAACATAGCCTTTCTTAAATTTCTTGCTAATCCCGTAGAAGCCTTGGAACCAAAATATGCTCCACCAAGTCCTGCTAAAAGACCTAAGATAGCAATTCCAAGCATCAAAAGGCCGTTCTGTACAATAACAGCCATATCTCCTTTATTGATACCAAGATCCACTATTCTGGCCATAAGGATAGGAATTATCATTTCGCAGATAACCTCTCCTACCATGCACAGTGGAGTCAATATCGAAGGAAGCTTAAATTCCTTTAATTCTTTTAGTATTGTTTTAACCATAAAACGCTCAACTCCTGTTTATTTATTTAAAGCATCCATATTATCAATGACTTTATCTAGTAGCTCACGAAGTTTTTTTACTTCATCTTCTGTCATACCATTTACAAGATAAGAATCCGTGTTTTTCCTTCTTTCCTTACTCATTGCGATATAGTCAGCCCCCTTCTTGGTAAGGGTGATATTGCGGTATTTCCTGTTGTCAGGATCCACCACGACTTTGATCATTTCCTTTTCTTCAAGTCTTTTTATAAGACCAATTGTCGTAGGATGCTTGATATGAAGAGCCTCAGAAATATCCTTCTGAGTTACCCTTTTTTCTGTATTTTCTTCAAGATAGGTCACAACCATAAGCTGTGAGAATGTCATGTCATCTTCTTTTAGCTGCCTGTTAAAAAGAGCTACGAAGGATTCATGAATAAGCCTGAATTTAAAGCCAACAGGCTCATGATCTCTATCTCTGAAAAAATGCTTGTTATCTTCTGTACACATTTGCCAGCCTCACCTTCTTTCTCTGCCTTAGCAATCAAAAGATATAAAAAACATGTAGCAAGCTACCTATAAATGATAAGTAGCTTGCTACATGTTGTCAATAAGAAAATTAAATTTTTTACAATCTTTTTACAAAATGCTGGTTAAAATCCTAAAAGCCCTGATTTCACATGGCTTTCTTCATGGAACTTACATATTCTCCAATGTATTTTGGAGCGTCTTTGCCATGCTTTTCAAGTATCTTGATGATGGCTGATCCCACAATAGCTCCGTCTGAAATTGAAGACATTTTGGCAGCCTGCTCAGGAGTTGATATACCAAATCCAATAGCGCATGGAACATCTGTATTCTCACGGATCACTTTTACTATACTGGAAAGATCAGTCGTGATCTCTGATCTTGTTCCTGTTACACCAAGACTAGAAACGAGGTAAATAAAGCCCTTTGCCTCTTTTGCTATCATTGCGATCCTACCTGCTGATGTAGGTGCAATGAGAGAAATGAGGTCTACTCCGTACTCATCACAGATTCCGTCAAACTCTTCTTTTTCCTCAAAAGGAAGGTCCGGTAAGATTATGCCATCAATACCTGCTTCTTTGCAGTTTGTCATAAAACGCTCGGCGCCATATGAAAACACCACGTTTGCATATGTCATAAATACTAATGGAATAGTAACTTCTTTTCTCAGTTCTTTTACCATATCAAAGACCTTGTCAGTGGTAACACCGCCCTTGAGGGCACGTAGATTTGCTCCCTGAATGACAGGACCCTCTGCAGTTGGATCAGAAAAAGGAATACCAAGCTCCACAAGGTCTGCACCATTATCAGCTGCTGCCTTGACTGCCTTTACTGTAGTCTCAAGGTCAGGATCTCCACAAGTTATAAAAGCAACAAATGCCTTACCGTTTTCAAAAGCCTTAGAAATATTACTCATTGATATCCTCCCCTCTGTAACGCGCTATTGCAGCGCAGTCCTTATCTCCTCTTCCGGAAACAGTCACTACTATTATCTTGTCTTTGCCCATGGTCTTAGCCATCTTCATAGCATATGCAATTGCATGAGATGATTCGATCGCAGGGATAATTCCCTCTGTTCTGGATAAGTATTCAAAAGCATCTACTGCTTCATCATCAGTTACAGGCACGTACTCTGCTCTTCCGATATCATGAAGAAAAGCATGTTCCGGTCCTACTCCCGGATAATCAAGGCCTGCAGAAATTGAATAAACAGGTGCTATCTGTCCATATTCATCCTGACAGAAATATGACTTCATACCGTGGAAGATACCGATCTTACCAGTGTTAACTGTAGCTGCTGTCTCAAAGGTATCGATTCCTCTTCCTGCTGCCTCGCATCCAATAAGCTTAACATCTTTGTCATCAATGAAATGATAGAAGGTCCCGATTGCATTTGAGCCACCTCCAACACAGGCAAGTACTGCATCTGGAAGTCTTCCTTCCTTTTCAAGTATCTGCTCTTTGATCTCCTTGGAGATAACAGCCTGAAAATCTCTAACTATAGTAGGGAAAGGATGTGGTCCCATTACTGAGCCAAGGCAGTAATGAGTATCATCAATCCTTGAAGTCCACTCTCTCATAGCCTCAGAAACGGCATCCTTAAGTGTTGCTGTTCCGCTTGTTACAGGAACTACCTCTGCTCCAAGGAGTTTCATCTTGTAAACGTTAAGCGCCTGTCTCTTGGTGTCCTCTTCTCCCATAAAGACTACGCACTCCATACCCATAAGAGCTGCTGCCGTGGCTGTTGCAACGCCGTGCTGTCCTGCTCCTGTCTCGGCAATGAGTCTAGTCTTGCCCATTTTCTTTGCAAGAAGCGCCTGTCCAAGTACGTTATTTATCTTGTGAGCTCCTGTGTGATTAAGGTCTTCTCTTTTAAGATAGATCTTGGCACCACCAAGATCCCTGGTCATCTTCTCCGCATAGTAAAGGCGTGAAGGTCTTCCTGCATACTCATTAAGCAAAAACTCAAGTTCCATGTTGAAGTCTGGATCATTTTTGTAATGATCATAAGCTTTCTCAAGTTCAATAACTGCATTCATCAGTGTCTCAGGTATATACTGTCCACCATGAACACCAAATCTTCCTTTAGCATTAGTCATAATCTTCACTCCTCATTATTTCATTGTCTCGTTACAAATCTCAGTATTCCGGTCCCTGGCTTGCGATCTGCGCATCTATAAGTCTTACGTTTGCCACAAAGCTCCCCATCTTGGAAGCATCCTTGTGACCATCTGTCTCGATTCCTGAGCTAACATCTACTGCAAAGGGCTTTACTCCTGCAATGGCGTCTTTTACATTCTCTGGCGTCAGACCTCCTGCCAAAAAGAATGGTCTTGTCATACCTTCTAAAAGATCCCAATTAAAGCCTTCTCCCTCACCCATTCCTGCATCAAGTAAGATATGATCTGCAGGACTTAAGTTTGCTTCGTCGATATCCTCCTGAGCTTTGACTATAAAAGCCTTCATAATAGGCTTATCTGTCATTTCTCTAAGATGAGAGATATATTTATCATTTTCACTTCCGTGGAGCTGAGCTATATCGATGATACCTTCATTCAAAAGCTCAGCCACAAAATCAATATCTGCATCTACAAACACTCCCACTGTCTGAATATCCGTTGATAGTTCTGACCGGAGCCTCATGGCAGTGTCCTTTCCTACGTAGCGACTGCTTTTTTTCCAAAAAACAAATCCCACATAGTCTGGCTTAAAAATGTTTGCTGCGGCCACATCTCCTGATGTAGACAAGCCGCAAAGTTTAATCTTTGTCATAACTTAAATCTTAATTCCTTTTAATTCCTTTAATTTTTGCTCCTTGTCCCTGGCTCTCATAAGGGTCTCTCCAACCAGCACTGCGTTTACTCCAGCTTCTCTAAGACTCTGAACATCAGATGCATCTTTGATACCACTCTCCGAAACATAGATCACATTCTCAGGGATAAGACTTCTTAATTTTTTGCTATTGTCAGTATCCACAGAAAAGTCCTTGAGGTTTCTGTTGTTGACACCTATTATCCTTGCTCCGCTCTCTAAGGCCATTTGAACCTCTTTTTCATCATGAGCTTCTACAAGGGCTGATAAGCCAAGTCCATCGCAGATACTTATATATCTTTTTATCTCCTCTTTTGTCAATATGGAACAGATCAAAAGAACTGCCGATGCCCCGAGAATACTGGCTTCGTAGATCATATACTCATCTACCACAAAGTCTTTTCTAAGGCAGGGGATATTAACAAGAGAAGCTATCTCAGAGAGGTACTCGTCTTTTCCAAGAAACCACTTTGGTTCTGTAAGAACCGAGATAGCATCCGCACCAGCCTTCTCATAATCAAGAGCTATATCAAGCCACGGGAAGTCTTCTGCGATAACCCCCTTTGATGGAGAAGCTTTCTTGCACTCGCAGATAAAAGAAATATCATCTCCTTTTAGGGCTTCTTCAAATGGAAAGCCCTTTTGGGGAAACATTGCAGCTTCGAATCTAAGGGCGTCGATGCTCTTTATCTCTTTGTTCCTTTGAACTCTTATCCTTGCATGATCTGCTATTTCATCAAGAATCGTCATACTGCCATCTCCCCTTGTATGCCGCGGTTACTTACTTCGATGACTTTATTTAAAGTCTCAAGAGCCTTGCCTGAATCAATGAGCTCAGCTGCAAGCTTAACACCATCTGCAAAAGTATCAGCCTTGCCGCCGATATAAAGAGATGCACCTGCATTAAGGAGAACTGCCTCTCTCTTTGGTCCTTTTTCGCCCTTAAGGATTGAAAGAGTGATCTGAGCGTTCTCCTCTGGAGTTCCACCCTTGAGCTCGTCTTTTGAACATGTCTTAAAGCCGAAGTCCTCAGGAGTGATCTCGTAGGTTTTGTACCATCCGTCTCTGATCTCACAAATAGTAGTCGGGCAACTCATTGAGATCTCATCAAGCTTGTCTTGACCATATACAACCATGCCTCTCTGGACCCCAAGGTTTACGAGAACCTGCGCAAGAGGTTCAACAAGATAACCGTCATATACTCCCAGAAGTTGCATCTTTGGCGAACCAGGATTTGTAAGTGGTCCCAGGATATTGAACACTGTTCTAAATCCAAGCTCTCTTCTGATAGCTCCAACATACTTCATTGAAGTGTGGTACTTCTGAGCAAAGAAGAAGCACATTCCAGCCTCTTTTAAAAGTTCGATACACTTTTCAGGCTCCTGGTCAATGTTAACTCCAAGAGCTTCAAGGCAATCAGCTGTTCCGCATTTGGATGAAGCTGCTCTGTTTCCGTGCTTGGCAACCTTCATACCACCTGCTGCGGCAACAAGAGCAGATGTTGTTGAGATATTGAAGCTTCCTGCGTTATCTCCGCCTGTTCCTACGATCTCAAAAATATCCATCCCTGTATCTACCTTGGTTGCATGATCTCTCATAGCTGCAGCACAGCCGGCAATCTCTTCAGTAGTCTCTGCTCTCGCGCTCTTAGTAGAAAGAGCTGACAAAAACGCAGCGTTCTGAGTAGGAGTTGTCTCCCCGCTCATGATCTCATTCATTACTGTGTAGGCCTCATCATATGTAAGGTCTTCTTTGTTTACGATTTTTACGATTGCTTCCTTGATCATTTTCTTTCCCTCCTGTCTTCCTTCGCTTCACTGGGATTCTCACTAAGCTCGAAAATACCTCGCTAAGTGTTCACCCATGGCTCGCACTAGGCTCGAAAAAACCTCACCAAGTGCTCTGCACAAAAAAAGTCCTCGACAGATATTGTCTCTGTCAAGGACGAATGAGTTTTAAACTTAATCCGCGGTGCCACCTTGAATTCACGTAGTACGTGCGCTTTACAGGATACCAACATATCCCTGGCTACTAACGAGAGCCCATCGTCGTGAAATACTAAGCTTGTGATAATGTGCTGTTCCTCACGCCCTCCGCGGTCCATTTGATAGTTTGTTTCACATCTGGTTCTCAGCATCCCAGACTCTCTGTGGTGGCATTGCTACCGTTATCTCCGCTTCATCGGTTTAAACTATTAACTTGCTAGATTGAATTCTACGCCTCCACTAAAATATTGTCAATAAAAAAATATTTTTTCACTTCAAGTTTCCATAGGCCATATGATAAAATTTAGATAGTAAAAAAACTATATCTTATATGGGAAAAAAGGGGATTTTTTTATGGCAACAAATGTCAAAGAGTGGAAACTCGGTGATCCTATGATCAACGAGAACGACTACTGGCAGGATCCTGATTATGTGGCAGAGGATCCTGAAAAAGAAAAGCTGGTCCTTAAGTTGGCAACTATGATAACGGACCGCTACGTCAAAAAACTTACTGGTAAGATCAACAACAGAGATCCTGAATACTGGATGCTTGATATGATCCTTACCAAAGAGCAGGTCAAATTCTTGATAAACTTCAAGAAGACCCGCGTTCCTTATTCTATTCCAGAACTTGCACAAATGAATAACATGTCCGAAGAAGAGACCACCAAGATGGTTGAGCGTCTTCGCTGGATCGGTATTATCGAGCAGAACAGAGCAAAGACCTCCGATAAGCACCTTCAATATGAGCTTCCTATCTTCGTTCCAGGTTCAGCAGAGTTTATGATGATGCAGGAAAAACTAACTGATGAATTTCCTCAGCTTGCTACTTTCTTTAACCTCATGACTCAGCTGCCACTTGCAGGTATCACTCAGATGGTTCCTCCTGGAGGCGCTGGTATCGGAATGCACGTTATTCCAGTAGAAAAAGCTATCGAACTGGAAAATCAGTCTGTTCCTGTGGAGCATCTCTCCAGATGGATCGACATGTATGATAAATTCGGTATCTCAGAATGTTCTTGCCGTAAACAGCAGGCAATGCGCGGTGAAGGAAGCGGTGAGATCCGCGGTGAGTACTGTATCGGTATGGGTGATATGGCTGAATACATGGATGATCGCGGAATCGGTCACTATGTATCCAAAGAAGAAGTCTATGAAATATTAAAAAGAGCTGAGCGTCACGGCTACGTTCACCAGATCACAAATATTGACGGCGAAGGCAAGATCGTTGCCATCTGTAACTGTGCTCCTGGCGTATGTAATGCCCTCCGCACATCACAGCTTTATAACACTCCTAATCTCTCTGCATCAGCATATCGCGCTCATGTAGAAAAAGATAAGTGCGTTGCCTGTGGTAAATGTGTTGAGGTCTGTCCTGTTGGCGCAGCTAAGCTTGGTCAGAAGCTCTGTAAAAAAGATGGAAGCGAAGTTAAATATCCTAAGACTCAGCTTCCTGACAACAAAAAGTGGGGACCTGATAAATGGAACTACAACTACAGAGATGACGCCAAGATCAACTGCTATGAGACAGGTACTGCCCCATGTAAGACAGCCTGCCCTGTACATCTTTCAATTCAGGGTTACATCAAGATGGCTGCAGAAGGCAGATATGAAGATGCATTAAAGCTCATAAAACAGGATAATCCGTTCCCAATGATCTGCGGCGCAGTATGTAACAGGCGTTGTGAAGATGCCTGCACAAGAGGAACTATCGACGAGCCTCTTGCTATCGATGAGATCAAGAAATTCATCGCATCTTTGGATCTTAAGAAGGATGAAAGATATATTCCTCTTTGTGAAAAGCACGACGGTGGTTTTTGGAGCGATGACTACAAGGTAGCTGTCATTGGCGGAGGTCCAGCAGGCCTTTCTGCTGCTTTCTTCCTTAGAGAGAACGGCTATCCTGTAACTGTTTTTGAAAAAGAAAGAAGACCTGGCGGAATGCTGATGAATGGTATTCCAAGCTATCGTCTTGAAAAAGATATAATCGAAGCTGAGATTGAAGTCATCAGGCAGATGGGTGTAGAGATCAAATGCGGCGTGGAAGTTGGAAAAGACCTTACTATCGAGCAGCTCAGAAGTGAAGGCTACAAGGCTTTCTTCGTAGCTATCGGTATGCAGGGTGGACGCCTTGCTGGTGTCCCTGGCGAAGATGCTGCCGGCGTTCAGACAGGTGTAGACTTCCTTCGTACTATCAATCAGGATCACTCAGTAAAACTGTATGGCGGCACTGTTGTAGTAGGCGGCGGTAACGTTGCTATCGACGTAGCTAGAACTGCAGTTAGAGCAGGCGCTTCCAAGGTCACAATGCTGTGTCTTGAAAGTGAAAAAGAAATGCCTGCTGCCAAAGATGAAGTCGAAGAAGCCCTTGAAGAAGGCATTGAAGTAAAGAATGGCTGGGGACCAAAGGAAGTCGTTACAGAAAATGGTCACGTAAAAAGCGTTATCTTTAAGAGATGCACAAGCGTATTTGACAGTGAGCACAGATTTGCTCCAGTTTATGACGAAAACGATACTATAGAGATCCCTTGTGAGAATCTCCTTCTCTCAATCGGTCAGTCAGTTCAGTGGGGAGACCTGTTAAAAGGAACAAAAGTTGAACTTAATAGAAACGGCACTGCCAAAGCTGATCCTCTAACAAGACAGACCGCAGAGCCTGATATCTTTGTAGGCGGCGATGTATTTACCGGTGCAAAATTTGCAATCGACGCCATCGCTGGTGGCCGAGAAGGCTTCGTTTCTATCAACCGCTTCGTGCACAAAGGAAACAGACTAGATCTCGCCAGAGACAGACGTGAATTTATTGAGCTTGATAAGGATGACATCCAGGTTGAGAGCTTTGATAATGCCAAGAGACAGATTCCTGGCAAAAAAGCCGGTATTGCCAAAGATACCTTTGAAGACCTTAGACTTACCCTTACAGAAGAACAGGTTAAGGCAGAAGCTTCAAGATGTCTTGGCTGCGGTGCTACAACTGTTGATGAAAACAGATGTATCGGATGTGGTCTTTGCACCACCAAGTGCGAATTTGACGCCATCCACTTATCTCGTGACATTCCAAAAGCAAGCACCATGTACAGATCTGAAGATAAGCTAAAAGCAGTTGGTCCTTATGCTGCAAAACGTGCCGGAAAGATACTTATCAACAAGATTACTGGCGGCAAAAAATAATACTTTTTAAGATACTAAAAAGGCTTGATCCCTTAATAATCAGGATCAAGCCTTTATCTTTTAAAATTGATCACTTATTCATAAATGTTCTTACATTGATTCCATTAACTTCGATGTGATCATCAACTTCAATCACAAGGCACTGTCTGCCATCGATGATTTTGGATTCAACAAGGTCTGTTCTGTCAGGCTTAACCTTGATCACAACATCAGGAGTCTCGATGTCGAACTTCTTGGTATTGGCAATGTTACTGGCAAGAAGAGGGAAATCCTCATCTCCTGCGCATTTTGTATAGTTCTCATCAAAGTAGCCAAGTCTTTCTTCTGATACACCACTATCCTGAAGGAGCTGCTTAACGTCATTTTTGTTAAGCTCAAGTGGCTCTGAATCACCCTCGTGATTTTCGATCATCTCATTAAGATTATCATGAATATTTCTCATGATATCGTAGTCAGCATCCTCACCAATAGTATTCTGAACTACAGCATCAAAGAGATCTCTTTGCTCTGGAGCAGAGATAGGTGCTCTTCCACCAAACATAGCCTCCACAAACTCAGGCTGAAGATCATCAGGCTTCTTGGTAAAGTAGAGCATGTTGTGGATATCTGTATCTCTTTCTATAAATGCCGGGAAAAGAAATCCCTTAGTAGGTCCATCTACTACCCAGTCACGATATCTGTCTTCAATGACATTCTTGCTTTCATTGTAACCAAGACCTGCCTTGGAGAGCTTAACAGGGCAGATGCTGCAAAGGATATAGTCGTATATCTTATCTGAAGCATCTTCCATCTCAATACCATCACTGGTAACGCCAGGGATATCATAAACAGCGTGAACCAGGATAATATAGTAGTTCTCGCCATTTACATAATTGGCTATGATCTTGTCATAGCACTCATCCACAAGCTCATCATCTTCAAGCTTGGAATTACGCAAGGTCAAAAGAAAGTCCTGAGTTCCTCCTGGCTGTTCCTGTTCAAGAGGAAACTCAAGACTGATCAGATTCTTGCCAAATGTTCCGGCTAAAGTATGCTGGAATATATCCAGATATTTGTACAT
The DNA here is from genome assembly GCF_001858005.1 of Butyrivibrio hungatei. Taxonomy (NCBI): domain Bacteria; kingdom Bacillati; phylum Bacillota; class Clostridia; order Lachnospirales; family Lachnospiraceae; genus Butyrivibrio; species Butyrivibrio hungatei. The sequence continues at coordinate 2,186,878 of NZ_CP017831.1, forward strand.
CTCCTCATCAGGGAGCTGTCCGAAAGCCTTTCTGAATGTTAGTTTCTTGTTCTTTTCATGATCCACGTAGCAACCACATATGTGATCGATAGTGCATCTGTCTTGTGTAAACTGTTTCTTGATCTCTAATGTTTCTGCCTTATTCATAATCTAGTATTATTTTCCTTTTTCAATAAATTTTTGGCACATGTCCTCAGCAAACTGCACTGGATAGAGCTGTACCATTACGGAATCAATAAGATCTCCTATTGTCATCCTAAATGCTATTTTAACAAATTTATCGTAAGTAGTATCAAACATTTTTTCAAAAACTTTAATACTCTCAACATCAATCTGATTAACTATAGGCGTACTGATATCTGTAGCTATTCCAAGCATTGAAGAAAGAGATGTGGCACTTGTTCCCATCATCTGATTCATGGCTTCAGAAGCAGCAGAAAGATGAAGCTCTGTGATCTCTCCTGCAGTGTTTGTTCCATCTCCGCCCATCATCAGATCTGTCATAACCTTTACATCATGTTCCTTGAGCACAAGCACGTTATTGCCCTCAAGTCCTTTTACATAATGTATCTGTACGAAAATGCATGTCTTTTCATAATCATCGAGAGCTTCACTTCTCTTGATGATCTTGACATTAGGAGTTGTTATATCAACCTTACGATTAACCATCATGCTAAGGGTGGTCGCGGAATTACCCATACTGATGTTAGCTATTTCACCAAGGATATCAATCTGATCATTTGTTAAGATAATCTCTTCCAAGTTACGCACCTCCACCAAATTTAATGATAAACCATACATATATTTTAATTTATTATAGTTTACATTGTAAAGATGATTTACGTTATTACCGCAAGGTTTATTCTTTTTTAAGAATATTATGATGTCATTTATCGTCATACCTAGTATAATAAAAGAGAGCATTTTTGAACACTTATGAATTTCTATGATTATTATTCTTTTTGCATTTTGATTATTTTTGATTTTTTGTGATTGCCTTTGATTAAGTTTGATGTTATTATCAAATTATCAAAAAAATTATATAAGAGGCAAGTATGCTTACAAAAGAACGACGTGATCTGATAGTTTCATATATTAATGAAAATAATGCAGTTACTGTTGCGCAGCTTATGGAGCAATTTGATGCTTCCGCTGCCACTATCCGCAGGGATCTTTCAGTCCTCCACGATGAAAAGCGAATTCTTAAGGTTTTTGGCGGCGCAACTTCTTTAAGTTCTACTGATGTCAACACTATTGAGCCCACAGTATCAGCCAAGGCTTCACTTAATATTGCTGAGAAAGAAGCAATCAGCAAATATGCTGCTTCTCTCATAAACGATGACGACTTTGTATATATTGACTCTGGTACAACAACTTTGGAGATGATCAAATTCATTGACAATGCCAAGGCTAAATACATTACTAACGGTATCGTTCATGCCAAGAAGCTTCTTGAAAAGAACTTAAGCACAATGATAATTGGTGGCAGATGTAAGTTTGCTACAGAGGCCATAATTGGTCCTGATTGTATTGAGGGCATCAGCAAGTATCATTTCACCAAAGCTTTTATGGGAACTAACGGCATCTCTTTAACCGCAGGCTTTACTACTCCTGATGTAGACGAGGCCCTTGTTAAAGCAGAAGCCGTTAAGCATGCTTACATCTCTTATATTCTTGCAGACCACAGCAAATTCGGACTGGTAAGTTCCGTTACTTTTGCTGATATTACCAAATGTTGCATCATAACTGACAAAGAACCCAAGGCTAGTTATAGCAGCAAGACAATAATAAAGGTCGTATAAAAAGGAGGAAAGCAATGATTTACACCGTTACCTTTAATCCTGCAATTGATTATGTGGTACGAATGAGCGATGAGCTGCTCCCAGGAATGACCAACCGCTCCGATTCCGAAGAATGCTACTTTGGTGGCAAAGGAATAAATGTTTCTACTATCTTAAAAAATCTTGGACTTGATAATACAGCCCTTGGATTTGTTGCAGGCTTTACAGGCGATGCCATTGAGAAAAGCGTAAATGAAAGAGGCATCAAAGCTGATTTCATCAAGTTAAAAAATGGCATTTCAAGAATCAATGTCAAGATCAAAGGCCAGGCAGAAACTGAGATAAACGCTCAGGGTCCTATGATTCCAGAAGAGGATCAGAAAAAGCTCTTTGACAAGTTAAACACATTAAAAGATGGCGACATCCTTATCCTCGCTGGAAGTATTCCTAATTCTCTTCCAAGCGATGTATATGAAAAGATCATCGCCCTTGTAAATGACAGAAAGATCGAGGTTGTTGTGGATGCTACAAAGGATCTTTTGAAAAACGTCCTTAAATATCATCCATTTTTAATAAAACCAAACAATCATGAACTTGGTGAGATGTTTGGAACCGTCTTAAAGACAGACGAAGAGATTGAGGCTCATGCCAAGAAGCTTCAGGAACTTGGTGCCAGAAACGTCCTCATCTCAATGGCTGGGGACGGCGCAATGCTCATTACTGAAGCCGGCGAAAAATACAGAGTAGGTGTACCAAAGGGGAAGGTTAAAAACTCCGTAGGCGCAGGCGATTCAATGGTTGCCGGATTTGTAGCCGGATACCTCAAGACAGGTAGCTACGAAGAGGCACTCAAGATGGGTACTGCCGCAGGAAGCGCAACAGCTTTCTCAGACGACCTGGCAACAGGTGAAGCAATCAACGAACTGTACAATAACCTATAAGGTAAAGGAGGGTCTATGAAAATCACAGATTTACTTAAAAAAGAAGGCATTAGCCTTAACTGCAACGCAAATGATCAGATTTCAGCTATTGATGCTCTCGTAGAGCTTCACTCAAAGGTAGGCAATCTTTCAGATGCAAAAGAATTCAAAAACGCTATCCTTGAACGTGAAGGAAAGGGTTCAACAGCTATAGGAATGGGAATTGCAGTTCCTCATGCCAAGTCAGCTTCAGTTGCTAAGGCTGGTCTTACTGCTATCACTATTCCTGGTGGTATTGATTACAAGTCACTTGATGGCAACCCAAGTAATCTCTTCTTCATGATCGCAGCTCCTGATACAGCAGCTGACACACATCTTGAAGTTTTATCAAAACTCATGACTCTTCTTATGGATGCTACTTTTGCCAAGAAGCTTGTAGAAGCTAAGACAGCAGATGAATTCCTTAAGATCATCGATGACAAAGAAGCAGAAAAAGATAAAGAAAACGAAGCAAAGAATGCTACTTCTGCTCCAGCAAAGACAAGTTCAGCTAAAAAGCTTGTTGGTGTTACTGCCTGCCCTACAGGTATCGCACACACATTTATGGCTGCTGAAGCTCTTGAGCTTAAGGCAAAAGAACTTGGTATAGATATCAAGGTTGAAAAAGATGGATCAGGCGGAGCAAAGGATGTTCTGACAGCTTCTGAAATTGCAGAGGCCGATGCAGTTATCGTAGCTTGCGACAAAAATATCGAAATGGGCAGATTTGATGGAAAGCCTGTTATCATAACTTCTACAAAAGAAGCTATACACACTCCAGAAAAGCTCCTTGAAAAAGCTGCATCTGGTAATGTATCAATCTATCATCATACAGGCACAGTAACAAAGCGTGATGAAAGTACCGGAAACGAAAGTCTTGGAAGAAAGTTCTACAAGCACCTTATGAACGGTGTTTCACATATGCTTCCATTCGTAATCGGTGGTGGTATCATGATTGCTCTTGCATTCCTTATTGATACTATCTGCGGATACGGTGCAGATGGTGGTTATAACTTTGGTAACATGCTTCCACTTTCATCCTTCCTTAAATATGTAGGTGGCCTTGCAATGGGCCTTATGGTTCCTGTCCTTGCAGGATATATCGCTGAGTCAATCGCAGACAGACCTGGTCTCGCAGTTGGTTTCACAGGTGGTCTCCTTGCAGCCAATGGTAATGCTGCCCTTTTTGCAAATGACAAGCCAGCCTTCCCATGGGTTACAAGATTCTTTGGTGAGGGTGCTCCTCTCGATGGTTTCAACCATTTCATCGGATCATTTGCTTTCACAAATGAAGGTGCAACTGTTTCCGGATTCCTTGGAGGTATTGCAGCTGGTTTCCTTGCTGGTGCTATCGTACTCCTGCTCAAGAAACTTACAGCTAATTTCCCAAAGAGCTTAGAAGGAATCAAGCCTACACTCATTTATCCATTATGCGGTGTATTTATCATGGGTGTAGCAATGTGCTTTATCCTTAACCCAATTATCGGACTTATCAACACAGGTCTTTCAATCATGCTTACAGCCCTTAGTAATGCTGGTCTTCTTGCTCTTCTTGGTCTTCTCCTTGGAGCTATGATGGCTATCGATATGGGCGGCCCTATCAACAAGGCAGCTTACGTATTTGGTACTGGTATGCTGGATACAGCAGCTACTCTTATGGCTGCAGGTGCTCTGGCAACAGATCCTGAGGTACAGGCATGTTATATAGCAATGGCTTCTATCATGGTTGGTGGTATGGTTCCTCCAGTTGGTATCGCTATTGCATGTAAGTTGTTCCCTAACAAATTCACAAAGTCAGAACGTGATTCTTGGCTTTCAAATATCGTAATGGGAAGTTCATTCATCACAGAAGGTGCTATTCCATTTGCTGCTGCAGATCCACTTCACGTAATACCATGTACCCTCGTAGGTGCTGGTGTTGCCGGTCTTCTCTCAGCAATCTTCAAATGCACACTTATGGCTCCACACGGTGGAATATTCGTATTCGCAACAGTTGGTCATCCACTTCTTTACATCGTGGCTTGGCTTGTTGGTTCCATCATTACAGCAGTTATGCTCGGCTTGATCAAAAAGCCTGCAAATAAATAATTAACATAATCTACCCGAGGGACTTGTTCCCTCGGGCATTGAAAAGAAAGAGGTATTAAAATGGTTTCACAGGTAGTAAAAGTAACAAATGAACAGGGAATGCACATGCGCCCAGCAAGTCTTTTTTCACAGACAGTAACACCATTCACAAGTGACGTTAAGATTGTATTTAACGGAACTTCTTATGATGCAAAAAGCGTTATGATGCTTATGAGCGCTTGCATCAAGTGTGGTGCTGAGATTGAGATCCAGTGTGATGGTCCTGATGAGCAGGAAGCTCTTAAAAAGGCTGTTGAGCTTGTAGAAAGTGGACTTGGAGATTAATTGGAGGTACACATGTTTAAAGGCATTGCTGCTTCACGCGGAATCGGTATCGGAAGCGTATGTGTCATAAAAGAGCACGATCTCAATTATGAGGCAAAAAAGGTTGAAGATACTGCCGCCGAAAAAGATCGCTTTAATAATGCAATTGAAAAGTTCAAAAAAGAAACTTCAGAAATGGCTGAAGATATCAGAAAGAGAATTGGTCCCAAGGAAGCTGAAATCCTTGAGGGCCACCTTGTTATGATATCAGACCCTTCAATGTCCGGTGAGATGGCAAAAATGATTGACTCAGGTCAATGTGCGGAATCAGCTGTAGAAGCTGTATGCGACATGTTCATCAATATGTTTTCCAAGATGGATGATGACATGATGCGTCAAAGAGCCTCTGACATAAGCGATGTTAAGGTAAGTATTCTTAAGATCCTTCTCGGAATCGAGGACGTTAACATCAGTCAGGTTGCGCCTGGTACTGTGCTTGTTGCCAAGGATCTCACTCCTTCTATGACTTCTCAGATCAACAAAGAAAACGTAGTTGGAATCATCACAGAGGTTGGTGGAAAAACTTCCCACTCTGCTATTCTTGCCAGAGCACTGGAAATTCCAGCTGTTCTCTCTGTTCCTGATGCAACAGAGCTCGTAAAAGATAAAGAAACAGCAATCGTGGATGGAACAGAAGGCGTCGTGTTTGTAAATCCAGATGGTGATGTTCTTTCACAGTACATCAGAAAACGCGAAGATTATATACGCAAGCAGTCTGAACTTAAAGGATTCTACGGCAAGGAAACAAAGACCAAGGACGGAACAAGCCTTGAGCTCTTCTGCAATATCGGAACTCCTAAGGATGCCAAGAAAGCCATTGAATGCGATGGTGAAGGTATTGGTCTTTTCCGTTCAGAATTTCTTTTCATGGATAACAATCATATGCCAACTGAGGATGAGCAGTTTGCAGCTTACAAAGAAGTAGCTGAAACAATGGGCGGTAAGCCAGTCATCATCAGAACATTGGATATCGGTGGTGACAAGGATATTCCTTATCTCAACATGAAAAAGGAAGAGAATCCATTCCTTGGATATAGAGCTGTCAGATATTGCCTTGGTAACAAGGACAGTTATATGATACAGCTTCGTGCTATTGTTAGAGCAAGTGCTTTTGGAAAGATCAAGATCATGATCCCTCTTGTGACCTGTGTTGATGAACTTAGGGAAGTCAAAGCTCTTGTAGAAGAGATCAAAAAAGATTTCGATGCTAACAATATCGCCTATGATAAGGACATCGAAGTTGGATGTATGATAGAGACTCCTGCAGCATCTCTTATCGCTGATATTCTGGCGAAAGAGGCCGATTTCTTCTCTATTGGTACAAATGACCTCACACAGTATACAATGAGCGTAGATAGAGGAAATTCTGACGTTGCTTACCTATATTCTACTTTCCAGCCTTCAGTTCTTAGATCAATTAAGAACATAATTGAATGTGGTAATAAAGCAGGAATACCTGTAGGAATGTGCGGAGAGGCAGCTGCGGATCCACTTATGATCCCACTTCTCATCTCCTTTGGTCTTACAGAATTTAGTGTTAACCCTGTTCTTGTTCTTACAGCAAGATGCATAATCTCAAAGTGGAGCAAAGAAGAAGCTGATGAGCTTACAAACAAGATCATGGCTCTTGATAACGAACAGGACATCGTAAAAGCTTTAAAAGAAGCTTCAAAGGACTGATAAATATAGATATTAAAATGACCCCGGTATGATGATCATACCGGGGTCATTTGTTGTATATGAAATTAGTGCATATTCTGAAGTAATTCTATTGCTGTCTTGGGACGTTCCTGAGCTGCGTAGCCGTAGCTATTATATTTATCAAGAAGTCTTGCACGCATTTCTTCAGGATGGTTATATAATTGATCCATTATCCTATCAAAGGCTTGTTTCCACTCGCCCATATGGCCACCTCCATACTAACTCAACTACAGTAGCGGGATTAATATTATCGTTTATTTCCTATTATTTCAACAACAAATTGCACAAAAAACTGTGAAAAAATTGTGTCTTTGAAAGTAAAAATCAAACCTTTGAAGGTATCATGAATTAAATTACTGGATCTTTTTTGCAGTAGCTCTGATAACACCAAATACGCCTACAGCAGTGAAAACATAAAGAAGAACCAGTGATCCGATGAACTGTCCTGTAGCATCACTGTATCTGATAACTTCTGGTGTATAAAGGAATGCTTCAATAAATGAAATGTGTTCATCAGAATATACCTTGAACACTTCTATAGCCCACTCAATTCTCTCTGCAACATATACCATGAGTATCATGATAATAGATGAAATAATAATTCCTTTGTTACTCATATTCTTGGCAAGAAGCTCATATCCCTTAAGTGTTGCAAATCCCATTACAAGTCCTCCTGCAACAGCAACATAGCCAAGCTGACCAATAAGAACGATCACAAGAACACCAACAAGTGAACCAAGAAGTGCACCTACAATACCAAGTCCAACATTCTCGTTTGCCTTACGCTGCTCAATCTGAGTGTTAACTGTTGCTGTAGCTGCCTGAAGACAATCAGGACATGTCTGGTAAATCTTGCCTCCGATATTGTAAGGGGCGATATCCTGTCTTACTGCTCCGCAATACTCACAAACATCTACATAGCCGTACTGCTTGAGCTTCTCTGTAACTGAATTTATAGCATCTACAACGTTCTTGGTCAATGCATTCTTCATAGCGCCCTTAACTGACACTACAAGTCTATTTCCTTCCATTACAGCATTCTTAACTGCATCTGAACCGTCTATAAGCTCCTTTAACACTTCTGGTGTAGGAAGCATTCCATTTGCGCGAACAGAAAAACTAAGCTGATATGTAATAGTGTTGATAGCAAGTGTAACGTGATAACCGTTTGCTACTCCTGTAAGTGACTCTGCCTCTTCGCTATAAAATAATCCCGTTACTTCTGAAAGTTCACGGAAATAAGCTATTGTGTTAGCATCCATCATAATAAATCTCTCCTTTTTACTTCTCTTTTGAAAACTCCTATGGAAGAATATCGTAATACAGTTTTTTAGTCAATACTATATTCTTACAAAAAAGCGCAAAAAAAGGTCCGGTAATTTTCCATTACCGAACCTTAGATATTAAAGCCTATGTATTAGACAATACCCTGAGCCTTCATAGCTTCTGCAACCTTAAGGAAGCCTGCGATGTTAGCACCAGCAACATAGTTGCCTTCGCAACCATACTTCTTGGCAGCATCATCAATGTTGTGATAGATATTAACCATGATCTGCTTGAGCTTAGCGTCAACTTCTTCGAATGTCCATGAAAGTCTCTCACTGTTCTGGCTCATCTCAAGAGCTGATGTAGCAACACCACCTGCGTTAGAAGCCTTACCACATACGAAGAGAACACCATTCTTCTGAAGGTATTCTGTAGCTTCAATTGTTGTAGGCATGTTAGCGCCTTCACATACGGCTGTTACGCCGTTTGCAACAAGCTGCTTAGCGTCATCAATAAGAAGCTCATTCTGTGTAGCACAAGGAAGTGCAACATCACACTTGATTGACCAAACTCCTCTTCCTTCGTGGTACTCAGCTGACTTTCTAGCTGCTGCATATTCTGTAAGACGAGCTCTCTTAACTTCCTTTACTTCCTTAAGAAGTGCTACATCGATTCCTTCTGGATCATAGATCCATCCTGTAGAATCTGAACATGTAACAACCTTAGCACCAAGCTGCTGAGCCTTTTCGATAGCATAGATAGCTACGTTACCAGCACCTGATACAACTACTGTCATGCCCTTCATATCCTTGCCATGGCACTTAAGAAGCTCTTCTGTAAGGTATAAAAGTCCATATCCTGTAGCCTGTGTACGAGCAAGTGAACCACCGTATGTAAGACCCTTACCTGTAAGTACGCCTTCATATACGTCTTTGATTCTCTTGTACTGTCCGTACAAATATCCGATCTCACGTCCACCAACACCGATATCACCAGCAGGAACGTCTGTGTCTGCACCAATGTGTCTGTAAAGCTCTGTCATGAAGCTCTGGCAGAATGCCATTACTTCTCTGTCTGACTTGCCCTTAGGATCGAAGTCAGAACCACCCTTACCACCACCAATAGGAAGGCTTGTAAGTGAGTTCTTGAAGATCTGCTCGAAACCAAGGAACTTAATGATACCAAGGTTTACTGAAGGATGGAAACGAAGTCCTCCCTTGTAAGGTCCGATAGCTGAATTGAACTGTACACGGAAACCATTGTTAACCTGTACCTGTCCCTTGTCATCTACCCAAGGTACTCTGAAAAGAATCTGTCTTTCAGGAGTTACAAGTCTCTCTAAAAGAGCATCCTTACGATACTCTTCTTCATTTGCCTCAATAACAACACGAAGTGACTCAAGCACCTCTTTTACGGCCTGATGGAACTCAGGCTGAGCTGGGTTTTTCTCTACAACGTAGTTGTAGATCTCATCAACGTATGACATTTTTCATTCTCCTTCCTGTGCATAGCACATAGCAAATATATATATTTGCATAATAAACATCTTGATATACAAAAAGAGCGTAGAAAACCAAAGGTCTCCACGCCCCATTGCGCAAACACTGTCTGAAAAGCATTATACACTTTACTATTTTAAAGTGCAAGAGTATTTTTTAAAATTGTTACCACCATCATGCATCAATCAGAATTTTCTTCCGAATCATCATTATTTTCTTCATTATCACCATTATCAGTGTTTTCTTCCTGATTATTCTCTTCAGGAGGAGCCTCCTGTGGCTGTTCACTTTCATTGTTTTCCTCAGGTGCAGGCTGCTGTTCCTGTGGCGCTTCCTCCTTTGGCTTAGTAACCCACCTATAGAAAAATGCATGATGACCTATCATGTAATACTCACTGATTCCATAATAATCTGCCCAGTACTGCGTCATAAAGAATAGATAATCACCTACTCTGGCTCCGCCAAGAACTTCCTGAGCGGCCCTTATACAGGTTGAATTAGGACCATTAGAAATGATCAGTTCAACCTTACCTGAACGATAAGAAGCAAACTGCATATTTTGCGTAATAACACCAATAATGGTATTAGGGAAAGCTGAACTCTTAACTCTGTTCATAATAACAGAGCCAACACCAAGCTTACCTGTATATGACTCTCCGTCAGCCTCTGCCTGTATAGTAGCAGCAAGCCATGTAAGTTCATCTGCAGATGCTGAATATGATCCAGAAGTATCTTCCTTGGTAAGAGCAAGTCTGTCAGCAATCTGTTGAGCGAGAGCAGCATTCGCTGCAGCTGTCTGAGATTCCAATGATTTCATCTTGGCATCTAACTGCTGAAGCTGCTGATCATAGTTTGCAAGCTTATTCTTTTCAGAAGAAAGACTACTATTAGTAGTATTAAGCTGTCCCTTGACCTGATCTGTAAGACCCGCAAGCTCATCGTGCTTTTCATCGAGCGCTTCCTGATATTTATCAAGTTCTGCTTCTTTTTCTTCTACAACTGCCTTCTTGGCCTCGATCTCATCTTGAAGAGCCTGATACTCCCCAATCTTCTTTTGATCGTAATCAACAACAGCATTCAAATATTCAAATACGGTTAGGAATTCCTGGATAGATCCTGACTCCAGGAGAATACGGATAAGCCCCTGAGTACCACCCTTTTCATAGGTGGTCTGGATACGCTTTTTTAAAGCTTCGTATCTCTCCCTCTCTTGTTTTTGGGCTTCCTGAAGTTCATTATTGAGTTTGACAATCTCTGATGAGACTTCAGCCATAGCAGCTTCTGCTTCTGAAATCTCACCATTGAGTGTATTTAATTTGCTATTATATCCATTGATAGTGCTCTGAAGAGCATTACTTTGACTTTGAAGATTAGTAACATTACTCTGAGTCTGCGCCTTCTCACCTTCTAAGGCCTTTATCGCATCCTGAGTTTCTTTGGTCTGTTTCTCAAGATTTGATATTGTTTCCTGAGTCTCTTCTTCCTTTTGCCTCATGGAAGCAATGGTCTCATCAAGTTCGTCAGCGTAGCTGTCAAAAGAAAAAATATTCACAAATAAAAGAGAAAATAATAAAATCCCCGCGATTACTTTTCTTCGCATATTTCAGTAGTCTCTGTTCCTTCCGGTGTATCACTGGTATCTGCTTCTTCAATAACAGCTGGCGCTTCGGAAACTACTGTTTCCTCCTGCACAGGAGCTGCAGATACTATCTCAAGCTCATTTTCTCCAGGGAAAATGATCTTATTGGTCTGTCTAATGAAATCCATCATATTGAGCATCTTAAGTGACTCAGAATGAGGCATTTCAGGACATTCGATCCATTTTTCAGCAATTGCTCTAACACAGGCCTCGACTTCATACTCGTAACCAGTCTTCTGCTTTGGTCTCTTGTAATATGCAATCTTCTTGTGGTCGGAATCATATACTGTGATTCCTTCAAAATTGTTGATATTATCTACAACAATATAACCTTTGCTTCCGTAGATAACTCCGCTTCTATCACTTACTGATAAGGCTGAAGCATTTAAAACAGCCATCTTACCATTTCTATATCTAAGTGTGATGCTGTCATGAAGATCCATCCCTAGGTCATTAAATGAACACATAGATACAATATCTGTTACATCATTTCCAAATACCATGGATGCAAAGTTAAGAACATATACTCCAAGATCAAGTAATGCTCCACCACCAAGCTCTGGCTTGTTGATCCTATCTTTTGCTGAAATATTGTAGCCAAGATTAGCTGTAAGCATTGTAGGTTCGCCGATCACATTGCTGGCTAAAACCTCCATGAGTTTGTTTCTCATTGGCATATATCTGGTCCACATAGCTTCTGTAACCAAAAGATTTTGCTGTTCAGCATAATCAAATACTGCCTTGGCCTGTTTTTCATTTAGCATAAAGGCCTTCTCACACAGAACATGCTTACCAGCAGAAAGAGCCAGCATTACATTCCTGTAATGCTCTGAATGAGGTGTTGCAACATATATAAGATCAATCTTAGGATCACCTACGAGTTCTTCATAAGAGCCGTAAGCTTTCTTGATTCCAAATTTAGAAGCAAATTTGTCAGCACTTTCCTTAGTTCTTGAACCTACTGCATAGCAGGCAACTCCGCGTGTATTCTTGAGGGTAAGGGCCATAACCTCGGCAATCTTACCAGTTCCCATAATTGCTACTCTGAATTTTCCAAACATGAAAGTTACCTCCCTATAAACTAATATCAGTCTCCTAGGAATTCCGACTTAATGTATCCTGTACTTCCATTATACTCTACTTTTGCCCAACCATTTGAGTACTGTTCAATAACATTTACTGTTGAACCTGAGTAGACCATAGCAAGAACATCAGAATCTGTACTTTGTTCCTTACGAAGTCTAACTGAGTCATTGACCTGCATCTTGCCGGTCTTGGCTGATGTATCCTTAGTAGCTTTGTTATCTGCTCCTGTCTCATCAGTAGCAGTTTTATCATCCTTATCGTCGGCAGAATCTGTTCCAGCCTCTACTACCTGCTCATCAATAACTTCAAAATACTCTGTCTTAACATATGCTACTCCGCCCTTGTACTCGATCTTGCTCCAACCATTTGCAAGAGCTTCAAGCTGTTTGAATTCCTGTCCTTTTGTAGTCTTATCAAGAACATCTGCTGTTTCAGAATCTGAGCTTCTGATATTAACTACATCTGTAGCTCTGATAGTATGAACTGTTACAGTCTCTTTCTGCTCCTCTGTTGTAGCCTCTGCAGCAACCTCATCTTCTTCACTTGAAGCTTCTGAGCTAGCTTCTGAACTTGCAAGCGCTTCACCTACAGAAACCTGTAAACCTGTTCTCATCTTAGTAAGGAACTCTGCAAGCTCCTCATCTGCATTTACCATCTCATTGTAGCTGGATGCCACTCTGTTATTTAAATCAATGACATCTTCCTGAACACTGATAGTCTTGATGTACTCAAGCTCATTCTCATCAGCTATATCGCCATTAATATAAAGACCTTCATCATTAGTACAGATATAAAGAGTCTCAAGTCCAGGTACTGGCTTGCTATAATCATAGAACTTAACTTCATTGTACACATATGCAATGTAGCTTCCTGCTACAGGACCAGGCTTTGTATATACTACGATATGCTCATAATCCTCAATATACTCAGCAGTAGCGACAGCCTTTAACACTTCTGTCTCTTCAAGGCCAACATATATCCTAGCAAGAGTATCTGAATCACCATTAGCCATTGCTGTGTAATATGTCTCTATAAGTGCATTCACATCTGGATATGCATTCTCTTCTAATGCTACATCTGGAATCTCATAGGTTGCTGCCACATCAGCATCACTAGGAGTCTGAGCCATCTCAACAGCTCTGTGATTAGCACTTAGCGCTATCACAACCGTAAGGCCAACAGCAACGATCAGCATTGCCGGCATCAAAAGTCTTTTATTATCACCAAGTATGGCAAATATATCTTTCTTTTCATTTCTCCAAGAATTTGGATTTTTCTTTTTTTTCATTATTCGAACCTCGAAATACAAAGTGTAGTAATCATATAAATATGCACGAGTATACATAGTGCAACATTTAGATTTTAAGCCATATAGTCCATATAGTCAAATTTGTGAACATCCTATGAAGCCAGTCCCTTATTGAACTGAGCCCATACGTTATGCTATTATAGACAAGGTACTTGGCACCCGTAGTCTAATGGATAGAACGAAGGCCTCCGACGCCTTTAATGCAGGTTCGATTCCTGTCGGGTGCATTTTTCACTATTGACATCCATAACATCTTTTGTTACGTTATCCATATAAGGAGCTATGCCATCACGCACGGAATTGAGCGATTCGCTCACCGCGGAATTTGGGTTGCTCCTTAAATAATTTCTAGCAAACTTATCGTTGTTAATCTTCCATCCATTTCGAAAAAGCAAACTCCCCCTAGATTTCGAAGCAGTTTCAATCATGATAACATGACCATCTTCAGATGAAATCCCTAATGTTACTGTGCGTTCTCCAGTGATGTATTTTGTCACTTCCAACACTTTAGCATCATTTGTATTCTCAAATGCTAATAAAAGTTCATATTCACATAGTGGCAAGTCATCTAGTTCTTTAGGTTCTGTATGATTTGCTATTGCATGACCAGCATGCCCTTTTTCCACTTCCAGATATCCACCATATAAGTCATCAATCACCCCATCAGATATCATTCTGATTTCATCTGCTAATCTTTCTGACACCTTGCCAAAAGAAACTGTATCTGCATATGCATCATTATTACCATATAAAAACTCTCTCAATTCATCTTTAGATGTGAGTATAATTCGCTTTCCCTCATAATAAGCCTGAAGTCGATTTTTATTATTCCTTCTACCGCTCTTGAGATAATCAAAAATATCATCATAAGTAAGGTACATCACAAAATTCTGATTTCACCTTTCGTAGCTTCATACAGATACACACTATCACTTAGTACATCCCCATCACTAACGACCTGTGAATTTATATCCTTTACCATTGAATAAAGAAATTCTCGCTTACCCTCTTCATCAAAATAAGGCATGACAATAGCTTCATGTATAGATGAAGGCAGAATTATGAAATCTCCTCCAAACTTTCCTGAAATGCTCTCTGATACACCAGGATAAAGAAATACTCCTGCGCCATTAACCTTCTCTTTATTAGTAATGACGAAGGTGTTCATCTCACGTAAAAATGGCTCACATTCCTTTCCTTTTTCTCCAAGACTCTCAAGAATATGCTCCATCAAAAATGGCTGAACGCGGGGAGCATTCTCATAAACATTTTCCCAAAGCTCATCCTCTGAGATCTCCCACCTTAAAACATGTTCTTTTTTGACTACAATAACTCCAGACCCAATAAATCTGTCATCCACCTTAACAAGAGGCACCTGCGCCAGGTCCTGGAATCTGACATATGGAACATCTTCCAGAAACTTTTTGTTTTTTTCATAGTTGATCACTTTGAAAAAGAGCTTGTCACATATCTTAGAAAACTCCTCATAATAATTCACGTCAATAAGACCTTCCGGAGCATGTTCATTATAAAAATCCAAGATGTTTCTGATTATCTTCATCAGTACTATTCCACGCTTATAGTCTTCAAAATACTGATCAAGATAGATTGCTGGAGCAACATTTTCACCTTTTTTCTTGATCAGAACTGCATGACAGATAATACCATTATTTTTCAGTACTTCTTTATAACTAACTTCCACATTATCTCCAAGCACATCTGCTACTTCTGCCACGATAATATTTCCAAATTCTTTAATATCCATTTACTAAATAAACCTTTCATTTCCATTTGAATTTCTTATTTTTGAGCAAAAGAAAAGACAATAGAAAAACGCATTTCGCGTTTAACTATTGTCTTACGTTTAGTTTCTATATTCAGTATTACAGATTAAACTCTTGAGAGATACTCACCTGTTCTAGTATCGATCTTGATAACATCACCTTCGTTAACAAAGAGAGGTACTGATACGTTAGCACCTGTCTCAACAGTAGCAGGCTTTGTAGCACCTGTAGCTGTATCGCCCTTGAAACCAGGCTCTGTCTCTGTGATTGTAAGTTCTACGAACATTGGAGGCTCAACTGCGAATACGCTTCCGTTGTAAGACATAACCTTACAAACCTCGTTCTCCTTAACGAACTTAAGAGAATCACCAATCTGATCTGATGTAAGTCCGATCTGCTCATAAGTCTCTGAATCCATGAAGTTGTAGATGTCGCCATCCTGATAGAGATACTGCATATCCTTCTTGTCAATTCTAGCTGCAGGGAACTTCTCAGTAGGACGGAAAGTTGTCTCCTTAACACCGCCGTTGATGATATCCTTGAGCTTTGTTCTTACGAAAGCAGCGCCCTTACCAGGCTTAACATGCTGGAATTCAATAATCTGACATACGTTGCCATCAATCTCGATGGTTACACCATTTCTGAAATCACTTGCAGAAATCATAAAAATCCTCCTAAAATAACGGCAACGGCTTTCAGACGTCCGTTCGCCAAATATTATCACATCAAACAACTAACTTAGTTTATACTAAAAGTCTTTTTTTTTCAACCATTTTTTGCGTACATTTTTACATCATCGCAGATTCTTTTTTCATTCTATTGTGTCTATTTACTGACTCAAAGAAACCAGTCTTTTCTGTAATGAACTCTAAGATGTCCGATGATAATGCTTCAGGATGTTCAATGATAAAGTTTTTGATCATATCAATCTTCTTTTCATTACCTTCTATTTTCACATATGCGATAACTCCGAGAACAAATCCCTCGTATGTATCCTCTACGTTATTTAATAATTCCAATAATTCATCCATACTTTTTCCCTTTCTAATCTTTTAACTCAACTCTAGCAAAAATATTGATATCATCAAATCCATGATTTTCAGTGTAATAGATATAATACTCATCATCTATTCCTAATGATGGATGCGCTATTATCTTTTTGCCCTTGTATCTAAAGTAATTACTATTAATCTCATGTCTGATCTTTTCTTTTTCTCTCCAGGGAATATCAGCCTCTGGATAAGCAAAGAAATGCCCATTTGAATCCATAGGATAAAAAGCCATTAACCCTCCTTAATTATAAGATAATATCTTTTTTTGTTAAACAATTTCTTTGTTTGAAAAAGCCATATGAATTGCGGGAATCCGCATATAGCTTCTGTTCCGAAAAGGAACTGAATAATAAAAGAAACAGCATGTAATAAATTATCACATGCTGTTTCTCTTGTAAAGAGAGCCTTATGAAATCAATAGTCTAGAGGTACTTTTCCAAAATCCATATCTGATGCGTAGTAATAGCTAGTATACCCAGTCTGGTTGTAGCAGGTGTTCTGCCAGGCGACGCTTACGCGGTACATGATATCATCCATTGGTGTATAGAGTTTGTGCTCAGTGATATCTGTGTTGGTATATATACGAAGAGCTGAATTATCCTCAAGGCGCAGCACTATCTCTTCTCTGAAGTCTCCAAAGAGATCTGCCACAAGGCAGGGATTACCCTTTGTTCCGTTGTTGGTGAGAGTATTCTCAGGAGCAAGCATCACGCCATGAGTTATGTCATTGATGACACCTCTGTGCTCGCCATCAATATAGTCGGGTCCATCGATCACCTGAGTAGAAAGATCTGCTGCCCAGCGAATAGCCTGATTGGTTGATGGAGCCTTCAGGTCAAGCTTCTGTCCCTTGCAGGAATAAACATCATTTACCCAGCACTGAAGTCCTCTGACATGAGGATCAATATCTCCTATCATGCATCTTCCAAGATCAGACTCAGCATAAACGCCAAATTTACCTGTATCTTTTCCTTCAAAATCTGTTCCGCGGATTACTTCACCTGTTCTGGCATCTCTCAGGGCATAACCATAAGGAGCTGCCTTGGCGCCTTCAAATACGTTGAATATCTGGAAGCCTTCTCTGTCCGGGTCAATATGAGCCACATGCATTGAATCTCCATGTCCCATCTTGGCGTAGGTTCCATCAGGAAGATAGTCATAGCTTGAATATAAAACGCTGCCATCATGGTCGATGCAAGCTGCACCATAGATGATCTCCTGCTTGCCATCATCATCAACATCAGCTACAGCAAGAGAATGATTGCCCTGACCAGCCAAAATGCCGTAAACAGGATCACTTCCTACTCCGCCATGTGGGTTATCATTGAAAGGATTCTTCATTGGCACATGTCCGCTGTCCACAAGCCACAGTGGAATAAATCTTGTGCCATCAAAATTGTAAGCTGCAAGAGTAGTTCTGGTATAGTAACCTCTGCACATGACAAGGCTAGGATGCTGACCATCAAGATATGCAACACCAGCAAGGAATCTGTCGACTCTGTTGCAGGGTTCTATCCTCTTCATGGCATAATCACCCCACATAAGCCCGTCATCGCCTCTTGGCACAGGATAATCTATTGTGCAGAGCTCTCTTCCGCCACCTGAAAACATTGTAAGATATTCAGGTCCTTCATATATAAAGCCCTCAAACTTATCAAGCTCGTTTCTAGGACTCTTTTCCTTGGCAAATACATTGATAAAATACTCTACAAGCTCTTCTGCGTCCTTCCTGCTAAGAGGATAGCTGTATTTAACAGGGATTCCAAAGCACTCTTCCAATGTAGCCGGCCAATGTCCAGCCTTAACCTCAGGATGCTCAGTCCAATACATGAAAAGAGCTATCATATGCTTTCTGTAATCCTCAGCTGAGCATACGTATCTATTGGTATGTGCAACGCCCTTTAATACGTCTTTTTTAGGAATTGTTATGAATTTAGTAGATGTCTCTTTTCCTGATTCATCATACCTTGTGATCTTGGTACCGGGAGCTGTCTTGACTGCCATCTCAGCCTTGCCATCTCCATCAAAATCATAGACCATAAACTGAGTGTAGTGAGCACCAGCTCTGATGTTAGGTCCCATATCAAGTCTCCAGAGGATCTGGCCTGAAAGCCTGTAGCAATCAATTATGCATCTGCCGGTATAACCCTTGATAGACACGTCCTGAGAATTTGTAGGGTCCCATTTTACGATGTATTCATACTCTCCATCACCGTCTACATCGCCAACACTCATATCATTCAGAGTATATTCAAATTTCTCGCCAGCAGGTGTCACGCCTCCCTCTGGCTTTTTTACAGGAATATCGATATAGTTCTTGCCACTTGTAAAAGCAGTAACTTCAGCGCTCTTTCCCTCGGCATAAAGAGCCTTCATACACTGACAGTTACTTTTGTAATGTTCCCTTAAGACTTCCGGAATCACCAATTCCACGCAATATCTAGAGTCTTCCGTACCATCTTTATCCAGATAATTAGTTGAATCATTTACGTTGGCTATAAGGTCTCCATCCCTGTATACATTAAAAGAAACACCAGTTAAGCCTGTATCATTATGTCCAAAGGCCTCTCGTTTAAATAGTCTCCAGGATAAAAAGATTCCTGTGTTAGTCTTTACTGCTATAAGTCCTCTGCTTAGGTTTTCTCTCTGTTCCATTTGTCTCCCTTTGGTGCCTTACACACCAATTATTTCCTTTAGTCTCTTTGCAACAAAACCTGCATATACAAAAGCGCCTTCAAATTTTAGATGTGCATTATCTTCTTTTCCTAAAGGTGCACTTTCAAACATGTCCTTATCAAGGTTCATGTATATTCCCTTGCAGGCTTCTTCCCCAATCTTCGTGTTGTACTGCGCTGTCTCTTTTCCAAGATCAATGAGTTCAAGCTTCATCTCTTCTGCCAGCTCCATCATCTTGTCTCTATATTCAGGAAAAGAGATCCTGCATACCTTATTGTCATCAAAATCCTTCATAGCTATGGCAGTCACTAGAACCGGCACAGCGCCTTTAGAAAGAATCGCCTCAACATATTCTTTCTTTAGCCTTTCCTTGTACTCAGAAGGAGAAAGATATCTCTCTTCCTTTTCCTTGTAGGCATCATTGTGGGCTGACTGGATAAGGACATAATCGCCATTTGAAACGTCTTTTATAAGGTCTTGCCATCTGCCCTCATCCGAAAAGCTCTTTAAACTCCTGCCTGCCATGGCTCTGTTATCAATAATCACACTAGACGTCTCATAAGAAACAGCATTATCGAAGCTTGAACCTTTCGAATGTCTGATACATACATCTAATGCATCAAAGTATTTGTAAAGCTCCGCTCCCCAGCCGCACTGCGGAGCATCACTTAATTTGTAGGTCTGAACTGTGGAATCCCCAGCCAAGATAATCTTTGTCTTTTTCATCTGCATCCTCCTATTTAAAGCTCTCTGGAAGGTCATCTCTTACAAATTCAAGGGCCACAATGGCGTTAAGGCACCACTGGGCAAAGACATTTGTAGATACCCATGGAATCTCTTTTAGCACCTTCTGATTACCAGCAAGAGGCACATCTACTGCCTTGATGGCACCATCTTTAAGTTCAGTCTCAAGGCTCTCCTTAAGGATCTCCCAGACTTTTTTGCCAAGTTCTCTGTCCTTATTATAGTAGGCACCATAAGCTATGACACCTGCTGCCATAAATGGATATGCAAAGCTTCTGTTACCTATCCTGCCGCCTGAGAGCTTATTTTGTGTCTCATTATCAAGTGGATAAAACGTTCCATAGTAAGCAAGCATCTCATTCCACTTAGGATCATCCAATAGATCTGTCAGCTCAAGCCATGTCTGCTCAGATCCCTGACAGATGGAAAGATGACTTCCTCCCGTTGCTCTATCTCCAATATACCTCAAATGACTTGTCTTTGGATCATATTCGAAATCTGTTCCTGAAAGAAGTCTTAGAGGTGTCTGCTTCAAGTCTTCAATGCCAGTCTTTATCTTATCAAGATATGCGTTATTTTTGTTTATCTCCCACTGAGTCAGCCAGTTGGAAACATAACTGCTCCAGTCCGGGCCGGTTCTTGCATGTGTAGGATAGACCATTTCTTTTTTATCAAAGAAAAATCTAAGAGGATCAGTCTCAATTGTTGAAAAATCTGCATCCTTTACTTCATCAAAAATGTCTCTTAATCTGAAATCGCCAGTTAAAAAGTACATCATCCTGTTGTGACCAGCCATGGCAATCCTTGGCTCTTTACAAGGACATCCCCAATGGCGTACATTGTGCCTTGAGCCAAGTCCCTGATACTTACCAAAATGGTAGATATCAACCTCAGAGCAATGCCTTGTCATAGCTTCGCATATAGTAAAGACGTCCTCTCTCTGTGTCCTTAGGAAATAAAACCAGAGCCAGAAGGTTGGCACAAGCTCAGTGTTCTGCCAGGCGTATCCACCCATATCATAACGCCAGGAATGTCTTTCCTTGTCATAGGTATGCATGAAATCACCGTAATCAAACATTCCATACCATTTTCTTACTTCTACTTCATCTTTGTAGAATTCAAATGCGCTTTCAAGCTGGTCTTCAAGCCAGTTCTCGGCTTCACTATCTCTTCTAACAAGGCTCCAATAGCCAAATGCACGCAGATCGTGATAGTACTCTGGTGAAGCTATGTAAAGAGCTTTCTTTTGAATGCTCTCACAGAAATCCGAAAGCTCAGTATCTGATGGGATCACATTCTCGTTAAATCGAACCGCAAACTCAGAGGTATTGGCAATTCCATAGGCACTGGCGCCAAATACGTCAAAGCCCTCGTAGTAAGTTTGTGAATAGCCTGTATCTTCATAGTGCCTAAAGTCCATGGCGTCTGCATCAGGAGTCACAAGCCAGATGGTTCCAGTAGCCATGTTTTTAGAAATATTCTTAACTGATAAGGTTGAAGGATATTTCTGCCAGAAATCCTTGAGCCCCAGCATGACACTTCCTTCATCTGAGCCAAAAGAAATAACGCCAGGGGCTCTGTGTCCGTGAAGGCCGTCTATAAGGCATACATTTTCTTTGGCAGTTCTTTTCCTGATAACAAAGTGTTCAGAGCTGTCCTGATAGAGTCTGTACTCATCCCACACAGGCATCATTTTGGAAGCATCTATAGCATTTCTGCCCTCTTCGCTCTCTGGATCAAGTACGATTTTCTCGCCCTTTATCTGTTTGTGATAGATCTCATCAGATACTCTTGGATGCCAGCAAAGGAGCATTGCTCCAGCTTCTGAAAAAGCTCCATTATCTGCAAGTGCCTTGAAATGTCTGTTATACTGCTCTCCACTTACAGGCACGTCAAAAGAGATCCCTACACCCTTTATAAACTCTTTTGATTCATCTATATCCAAAAAGAAAGTGTGTGTAAACCTAAATTCAGGGCAATCTCTGTAGATTTCCATATAGATCGTGAATGGAAGTCTTTTGGACTCCTTGTTTTCAGTACTGATGTGGGTTCCAGAGAGCTTAACAACAACGCGCACATCTCCTTCTTCCACTATTTCTGCATTTTTAACGATTCCCTTATATGAATTAACTTCTTTGTTATATTCACCCTTCCGATTCTCAATTAGAGCATCACATCTGGCAGACTCTATGTATTTCTTGCCCTTAAAAAGAGCTTCTTTAAACAGCTTATCTCCGTCCTTGCACACGAGCACAGAGACAGATCCCGCTTCTATACGGAATCCGTCCTGTCCCATGTCAGAAACCTCGATCTTACCTTTGCCATAATTGATTTCCTGATTCAAAACCGGATCTATAACAGCTTTTTTGCCCATAGCTTCCGCATCTGCAGTATGAGCGGCCCACTTGATACTTCCATCAGGCCAATACGCTGTAACCCTTGACTGAACTGGAACCTGTCCATTTTCACCTTTCAGGGTAAAAGAGATATTATCTCCATGAAGTTTTCCTTTTTCCCACATACTTCCAAATGTTGTATAGCCCTTTGAAGATCTGTTTTCTAATCTTTTTACTTCCATCTCTTTTTCCCTTCATTAAACACCCAAGCCGCCGCAGACTTTGCGACGGCTTGAGATTCAATCTTTACTTATTATTTTACCTGTGCATTTACTTCATCAATGATCTGCTGATATCCACGATCAAGAACATCCTGCCAAGCTGCCTTGAGCTCGTCCTCATTGATCTCGCCGCAGATATACTGTGTACGAGCCTGTGAGATCTTGTCATCAAGGTCCTTACCCTGTGAAGCGTATGTAGCTGAGTTGATAAGGTATGGAAGAGCTGGGTTAAGAACTGCATACTTCTCAGCATCTGCCTTTACATCAGCCTCTTTGATCTGACGCTCTGTCTTTTCCTCTGTAAGTTCTGACTCTGTTCCAGGAATGTAAGCAACGAGCTGGTTAAGTCCGTTGTAGTTAGCCTTAAGAGCATCATCAGAAGCATCAAGACGAACTACATTGCCGTTCTCGTTAATCTCGTATGTAACGCCCTCAAGACCATAGTTTGTAAGGATAAGCATCTCCTCATCACACATCTTGTCGAGAAGTGTAAGAGCTGCCTCGATCTTCTCTGGTGTGTCGCAAGTTGAAGCTGAAAGTGTGAAGTATCCGTTGTAACCTGATGTAGCCATTGTCTTGCCGTTGATGTTGCTAAGAAGGTTCATTGAAGCGAACTGTGAAGGATCTGTAACTGATGGGATCTCGTTGTTTACAAAGTAATCCCAGATACGTCTTCCGCCATCAAGAACGTCGATATATACACCGTTCTCACCATTCTTACATCCATCTGACCATGTGTCTGTTGTACGTGAAGCCCAGTCTGAAGGCATAAGTCCTTCTTCATAGCACTTCTTGAACCAGTTAAGAGCCTCAAGGTACTCATCCTGCTGCCATACTGGAATAAGCTTTCCATCTTTCTCAGCCCATCCGTTACCGCAGCCAAACCATGTCTGCATGATATCAAAAGGACCTGTGTAAGATGTCATCTCAAGACCGATTGTATCGTTCTTGCCGTTTCCATCTGGATCGCCATATGTGAACTGGTAAAGCATGTTGTAAACATCATCGATTGTCTTAGGCTCAGCAAGTCCAAGTGCATCAGCCCAGTCCTGACGATATGAAAGACCATAACGACCAAGTACACGTGCTCTGTAGATACCGATCTGCTTGCCATCTACTGTAAGAGACTCTGCTACTCCTGGGTTCTGCTGTGAAAGGTTAGGATACTTTGTAGAATCCTTAAGGTACTCTGTAAGGTCAACAAAAGCGCCCTGCTTAGCTGCTGTTACAACTGTTCCTGTTACAGCGCCGTTCCATGTCATGATCATTGGCATAGACTTAGGATCCTGCATTGCAAGTGTTGCCTTCTCTTCAAGTACATCACTCTGTACCCACTGGATCTCAACGTCAACGCCTGTATGTTCCTCAAGCTGCTGCATAACCTGCTCAGCGTAGTCACCTGTGTTAGATGCACCTGAGTTAAAGTCGATTGCCATAAATGTTACAGGTGGATACTCTACAGGTGCATCAGAAGCTGTATCTGCCCCCGCATTGTCAGCTGTCTGTGTTGATGCTGTAGAATCTGTTCCTGTTGTCTGTGTGTTTGAGCCACACGCTACTACCCCAAGTACCATAGAAGCACTTAGTAATGTTGCTAATAACTTCTTTTTCATAGAAATCCTCCTTCGTTGGATGAAAAAAATATATGCAAGCTTCCTTGAAATAAGGAAGTTCTGCTCTCAGCCTTTAACCGCACCAACCATTACGCCCTTCGTAAAGAACTTCTGTACGAATGGGTATATTACGAGGATAGGTACAGTTGCAATAAGTGTTGTTGCCATTTTAACTGCCTTATCTGGTGGAGCTCCATTCTGGTCATAGTAGTCCATCATGATATCACTGATAGCACTTGCCTTAAGAACGATATTTCTCAGCATGATCTGTACTGTGTATTTGCTAGGTGTCTGAAGATAGATCATAGCGTTGAAATAATCGTTCCAGTAGCCTACTGCGTAGAAAAGAGATATTGAAGCAAGTACTGGTTTGGAAAGTGGAAGAATGATAGTAAGGAATGTTCTAAACTCACTTGCTCCATCCATATATGCTGCTTCCTCAAGCTCCATAGGAAGCTCCTGGAAAAAGTTCTTTATGATGATCATATTGAATGGGCTGATGGCTCCGATAAGGATAAGTGCCCAGTATGAATCATAAAGTCCATAGGCTCTAAGTACCATGAATGTTGGAATCATACCGCCTGAGAAAAGCATTGTTACGATTACCATGTTAAGGAAGAAGTTTCTTCCCTTGAAATGCTTTTTGGAAAGTGGATAAGCGAATGTAGTTGAAAGAACCATGTTCACTACTGTTCCAAAAAGTGTAAGGATAAATGAATTCTTAAGTCCCAGTAAGATGTTTCCATTATTGATAGAATATTTGTATGCGTTAAGAGACCATACTCTTGGAATGATGAAGAATGCTCTCTCCGTCAACTCTCTGTCTGTAGCAAATGAACCTGCTGCAATGTAGAGGAATGGAAGAAGTGTGATAATTCCAACGCATCCCATAAGCGCATAGATGATAACGTCTGTAATTCTATATCCAAGGCTCATCTTTACGCCGCGGGCATCTCTTTTAATGATCTTTGTTTTAGCCACGTTTTCTTCCTCCTTCCTTAATAGATTCCTGACTCGCCAGCTTTTTTAGCTGTCCAGTTAGCACCAAGTACCATGATCATTCCGACGATGGACTTAAACATACCAGCTGCTGTTGAGAATGAATACTGTGCGTTCTGAATACCTCTTGTATAGATGAAGGTATCAAAAACTTCTGCATAAGCTACGTTAAGATCGTTTCTCATAAGGAAGATCTGCTCATAGCCTGTGTTAAGAATTGAACCAACTCTAAGGATCAACATGATGATTACTGTGCTCTTGATCGCAGGAAGTGTGATGTGCCACATCATCTGCCATCTTCCGGCACCATCTACTCTGGCTGCCTCGTACATTTCCTGATCAACACCAGCAAGAGCTGCCAGATAAATGATTGTTCCATAACCAGTTTCTTTCCAAATGTCCTGCCCAACGATCAGTCCCCAGAAGTGCTTGGCACTTGAAAGAATAGGGATTGCTGATCCGCCCATCATCTTAATGAGCATATTTATAAGACCGTCATTTGTGTTAAAGAGCTGATATGAAAGTGAAGCTACAATAACCCATGATACAAAGTGAGGGATATAAATAAATGTCTGAACAAGCCTCTTGTACCAGTTGTGTCTGATCTCATTAAGTAAAAGAGATAAGATGATCGGAGCTGGGAAATATAAAACCAACTGGGTTAATGAAATACCAAGTGTATTTCTAAGTAATATCAGGAAGTCCTGATTTGAAAAGAACTGTTTAAAGTTATCAAACCCTACCCAAGGGCTTCCCCATATTCCCTGGAATGGGGAATAGTTTTTAAAAGCGATTACGAGACCTGCCATTGGCACATATCGGAACATGATGAAATACAAAAGTCCCGGAAGCAGCATCAGATATAATCCCTTGTGACGCCACACGTATGCCAGTAGCTTTCGATCTTTACTACTATTCATACCTACCTCCTAAAAGCGTTTTAGTAATTGTGTCTTTATTTCAAGCTGTTCGCTTTGTATGTGGAAATTATATGAATGCTCATCTCATAACGTCTATAATCAATTTCTTGCATAATGAAAAACACCCGATTTCTCGGGTGTTTTTAGAAGCAATCAACAAAATGATTATATCTGTTTTGCCCTGGAAACCTGTCTGAATTTACCAGGAGTGATTCCTACCATCTTGTTAAAGAATCTGATAAAGTTCTGGGCATTTGTATAACTAAGTTTCTCAGCTATGGCTCCAACTGTCATATCAGAATTTGTCAAAAGATCTTTCGCAAGCTTTAACTTATACTGCTCCACATACTCTGTGAAGGTCATATTCTTCTCTTCTTTTAAAACTCGCCAGATGTAGCTTGTATGATAGCTAAGTATCTCTGAACATTCATTAAGAGTAATGTTTCCAGATTTTGATTCAACCAGCTGTTCAATAGTAGCCATTATTGTTCCCGACTGATTCTCAATGAGCTGATTCTGCTTGTAGATCACAGGATCTATCATATTAAACTTAATATACTTTCTAACTCTGTTAAGATCATGGTAATCAATGATTACAGGATAAATATCTTTAACTTCTTCTCTAAATACATCCATTCCCAGGCCAGAGTTCTGAGCTTCCATTACTATGGAATTAACCAGCTGTAATAGTATTGGTATTGTGTTATCACGTGTTATTTTTTGTCCTATGAGATTAGCAAAGATCTCATCAATCAACCTATAAGCTGATTCTTTATCCCCAAGCCTTAATGCTCTTTGAAGTTCCTGTTCCTTGTCTTCATCGTACTTAACAAGTGCAAATCCAGAATCTTCACTGTAGCGGCTTATAAAGCTTCCTGTATCTATCTTTCCAAGCTGTATAGCCTGAGCACTTTCTGTGTACGCCTCATTTATCTGGTAAATATTGGTGTATGGTCTGCTGATACCTATTCCAATGTTCATACCGTACTTGTTGTAGATGTACTGCCTGATGTAATTGTAGTTCTTTAACATGATCTCCCTGAACTCCTCAGTATCCTTCGTTTCCACAAAGGCAACAACTGATCTTGAGTAATACACCATAGGAAGAAAGTACTTTCTGGAATCAACATTCCTTTTGAGCTCATCTATGATCTCTGTGCATATTCTCTTCTCTTCATCAGCTGAGATAACAGTGTCTTCATTTATCATCTTAAGAACAAGTGTTATTATCAGGTAATTCTCTGGAATCTTGTCCGATAGAGAAAGTCTGTAGATATATTGATCTATCTC
Source organism: Butyrivibrio hungatei (assembly GCF_001858005.1). Lineage (NCBI taxonomy): Bacteria > Bacillati > Bacillota > Clostridia > Lachnospirales > Lachnospiraceae > Butyrivibrio > Butyrivibrio hungatei. The sequence continues at coordinate 2,214,264 of NZ_CP017831.1, forward strand.
TTCTTTGGTAAGCTCATTTCTGTAAAGCCTCATTGCAAATAGATTTGTTGTGTGTTCAATCAGCGCTTCATTTTTGTTATCGAGCCTTTTTACGCTGTTAGTCAAATATTTAAGCTCGTCCTCTCCAGGAAGGAGCTGTTCTGAGTTTTCCTTGGCAATCTCAGATGCAGCGGCGTGAATTGGCTTGTATATGCTATAGAAAACGATTATCGATATCAATAACAAAAGTAATACAACGATCACAAATCCAAACACCTGATATATATTAGTAAATATCTCAAGTCCTTCATTGTAATAAGAAACATAAAGCTGAAGTCCTGCCACTGAATAGGTACTTCTGCTTACATAAACTTTTTTGCCTTTTCCTATATTAAGAATGTGACTGGTCTCATCTGACTCGTCTAGTTTGTACTGATCTATAAGCTTCACCAGTTCGTCATTTGTTGAAAAGATAACCTCTCCATCAGCAGAGTAAAGAACTGCATCCTGATTCTTTTGAAGCTGTTTTTTCAGATCAGTCGTTATCTGTTTCATATTCATATTTATGACAAAGAGTGCATATGGAGTGACCTCTGAATAAGGAACAAACAGTATCAGATCAAGACCGCTGATAGGGACTGTCATCCTGTAGTCCCTTGAATTCTTGTCTGGAGCTTCGCTGTCTATATATATCCAAAGGTTCTTGGTGTAGGTTTCTATGTAGGTATCATAGATATCTATGATCTCATCAAGGTTAAGGACCTCGCTTGTTGGATATCTTCCCCTACTACCCAAGACAGTGCCTGTCTTAAAGTTTACAAGCGTATAAGCAGAAACATAATCAGAAACTATATTATTACCAGAAAGAGTATCCGCTGCATCAGTTATGGCGCTGACCTGATCATAACCAACATCGTTCTCAACAATATACTTGACCTCATCATTTGTCTGAGTTGCAAGATAATATTTATATACGGTAACAAAAGTATTCTCCAAACTTGCCATGATATTATCAGTATCTTTAGATAGTTCTGAAACCCTAAGTTCCGTATTTCTTTCTATATAACTGCGCACAAAAATAGTGCCAAAGGACACCACTGTCACAATAAGAAACAGTGTTATCGCAATTAGCACTCTATACTTGTACCTCATATTCTTAATAATTTTCAACACCATAATCCCCCAAAAATGATATTTGCTAGGATTATAGCATTATTTGTTTTACATTTTTATAAAAATATTGACATAAATCTGTACATAATTGCACAAATATTATGTAACCCACTCCGTTTCCATTTTTTATCATAAAAGCATCAAGATAATGCCCTTTAAGAAACCAAAAACGCTTAGTGGGTTTCCTTGATGTAATCCATAGCCTCCAGATATCCGTCAAGGCCGTGGCCGTAGATCTGCTTGTCACAGGCAGGTGCTGTTACTGAGATCTTGCGGAATTCTTCACGGGACTGGATGTCCGAGATGTGAACCTCTACTTTGGTGATGTTCTCGATGCTCTTAAGGGCGTCGTGGATGGCGTAGCTATAGTGTGTGTAGGCACCCGGGTTTATTACCAGGCCTTCTGTGCCATCACTGTAGGCTTCCTGGATTCTGTCAATTATGGCTCCTTCGTGGTTTGACTGGAAAAGAACTACTTCATCGCCGTCTTTTTTGGCTTTTTCGCTAATAAGATTGCAAAGGTAGTTATAGTCCTGATTGCCATATACTGCCTTTTCTCTTATTCCAAGAAAATTTAAGTTTGGTCCGTTAATTACAAGTATCTTCATCTCTTATCCTCTTTATCAGATCCAGGTCACTTTAAGGTTTCTATACTCAGCGATCATAGGTGCAAGCTGTCGAAATCCTACGTTTCCACCTGTCAAAAGATCTCCATAGGTCATACCATCATCGACAAATTCAAATATCTGAAGGTCATTTACAAAGAATACAACTTTGTTCTTGGTCTTAAGAACAGTTATCTTGTACCAGTCAGAATCAACCGATGCATCAGGAATAGGATCTGCTCCCTGACATACCAGGTGAAAACCATAGCTTTTTCTTAAGTTACAGGTATGAAAAGCTCTTTCATCTGGCTCTTTTCTTCTGAAATATGAAACGTGGAAGGCATTGATGTCACCTGAATGGTACTGTCTGTACTCACCAGTTCGTTTTTCAAGTCCCTCGTCAAAGATATTTCCAGCTCCGTTTCTTGCTTTAGCTGCAAAAAACATCATGGCAAGTCCAGGCTCTTTTATTGGCCTGAACTCCCATTCAATCTTAACATCTGATGGAAAAGACACTGGACACCATAAAACAAAGTTGGCTTTCTGACCTTCCTCTGCAGAAAGCTCATTCTCAAGTCTCATGGCTCCGTTATCAAAAGATATCCTGGCTTTTCCTTCCAAAATAAAATCTTTAATATCTTCCTGTGAAGAAAGCCTATTTTCATAGATTATTTTTGACATTGTAATCCCCCAAATAACATTATCAAAGTTTAGCAATATCTACGAGTTCAAGACCTTCTTCTGTTCCTTCTGTTTCCAAGCTTGTTACAAGAGCTCTTGCTGTATCAAGGGCTGTGATAACGTTAACACCTGTCTCAATTGCAGTTCTGCGGATAAGGAATCCATCACGGCTCTTATCTCTTCCCTGAGTAGGTGTATCGATAACAAGGTCAATCTTGTGACCAAGAATAAGGTCGATAACTGTAGGTGACTCCTGGCTGATACGGTTGATCTTTCTTGCTTTTACGCCATTCTCGTTGAGTGTATCAGCTGTAGAACGAGTTGCATAGATGATATATCCAAGCTTTTCGTATCTACGTGCGATATCGATGATCTCGCCCTTATCAGAGTCTTTTACTGTAATGATCATCTGTTTGTATTTAGGAAGCTTGACGCCTGCTCCAACGAAAGCCTTATAAAGAGCTTCATTGAAGTTCTTGCTGATACCAAGACATTCACCTGTACTCTTCATCTCAGGTCCGAGGCTGATCTCAGCTCCTCTGATCTTCTCAAATGAGAATACTGGCATCTTGATAGCCACATATCCAGCCTCTGGCTGAAGTCCAGGCTTGTAACCAAGGTCCTTAAGCTTTTTGCCCATCATAACCTCTGCAGCAAGGTCAACGATCGGAATACCTGTCACCTTACTGATATAAGGAACTGTACGGGATGATCTTGGGTTTGCCTCGATGATGTAAACCTCATCTCCTACAGCGATGAACTGAACATTTATAAGTCCGATTACATGAAGTGCCTTGGCAAGTCTTCTTGTATACTCAGCAATTGTCTCTTTTACCTTATCAGAAAGAGACTGTGCAGGATATACAGAGATTGAATCTCCTGAGTGAATACCTGATCTCTCGATATGCTCCATGATACCTGGGATTACGATGTCCTCGCCATCACATACGGCATCAACTTCTGTCTCAATACCCTGAAGATACTTATCTACAAGGATTGGGTGATCCTGAGCATATCTGTTGATGATATTCATGAACTCTTCAATCTCAGCATCTGAAAGAGCTATCTGCATTCCCTGTCCGCCAAGTACGTATGAAGGACGAACAAGTACAGGATAACCAAGTCTGTTAGCTACTTCCTTGGCTTCTTCCGCTGTATAAACTGTAGCACCCTGAGCACGCTTTATCTGTGTCTCTTCAAGGATCTGGTCAAAGATTTCTCTATCTTCGGCAGCATCCACATCCTTAGCATCTGTTCCGTAGATCTTAACTCCCATCTTCATAAGATCCTGGGTGAGCTTGATAGCAGTCTGACCACCAAACTGAACTACCGCACCGTCTGGTTTTTCAAGACGAACTATATTCTCAACATCCTCCGGTGTGAGTGGCTCAAAGTAGAGCTTATCTGCAATATCAAAGTCTGTGGATACAGTCTCTGGGTTGTTATTAATGATGATAGTCTCAAATCCGGCTTTCTTGAACGCCCATGTTGCATGAACTGAACAGTAGTCGAACTCGATACCCTGTCCGATCCTGATAGGACCTGAACCAAGTACAAGAATCTTTTTCTTGCTGCTGTTTGCACTAAGTGCTGCTTCATCCTCAGAGTCTTTTCCGTTATATACTGAGTAATAATATGGTGTTGCAGCCTCAAACTCAGCAGCACAGGTATCTACGATCTTGAAAGTAGCATGAATATTGTATTCATCCCTAAGCTCTTTTAACACATCCTGTGTAAATCTTGTAAGTCTTGAGATAACTGCATCCGGATACTCTAATCTCTTAGCCTCAAGAAGTGTCTCGTAAGAGATGATCTTCTTGGCATCTTCTAATGTACCAGCCTTACCTTCACTGTTCTTTTCACCAATCCTGAGGAGTTTGAGCTCCATCTTAACAAGTGTATGAAGCTTGTCGATGAACCAGTGATCGATCATTGTGATGTCATGGATCTGATCATGGCTGATTCCTCTTCTAAGAGCTTCAGCAATAACCCAAATTCTCTGGTCATCAACGATCTTAAGTCTCTCTAAAAGGTCTTCGTCATCAAGTTCAGAGAAGTCATAACTTGTAAGGCAGTCAACGTGCTGCTCCAAAGAGCGGATAGCCTTCATCATAGCACCTTCGAAGTTAGTGCAGATACTCATAACTTCACCGGTTGCCTTCATCTGAGTTGTAAGAGTTCTCTTAGCTGTAATGAACTTATCGAAAGGAAGTCTTGGGAACTTTACTACGCAGTAATCAAGTGTTGGCTCGAAACTTGCGTACGTCTTTCCTGTAATTGCATTCTTGATCTCATCAAGTGTATAACCAAGAGCGATCTTGGCTGCAACCTTGGCGATAGGATAACCTGTTGCCTTGGAAGCAAGAGCTGATGAGCGGCTAACTCTAGGATTAACCTCGATTACGCAGTACTCAAAGCTTGTTGGATGAAGAGCAAACTGTACATTACATCCACCTGTGATCTGAAGCTCATCAATGATGTTAAGAGCTGCGCTTCTAAGCATCTGGTATTCCTTATCAGAAAGAGTCTGAGAAGGAGCAACTACTATTGAATCACCTGTATGAACACCTACAGGATCAATGTTTTCCATGTTGCAGACTGTGATGCAGTTACCCGCACTGTCTCGCATTACTTCGTACTCGATTTCCTTCCAACCAGAGATACAACGCTCTACGAGTACCTCGTTGGCACGTGAAAGTCTAAGACCATTTTCAAGGATCTCTTCACATTCAGCCTGGTTATAAGCTATACCACCGCCTGATCCACCAAGTGTGAACGCAGGTCTGAGAACTACTGGGTATCCGATCTTGTTGGCAAAAGCCACACCATCTTCAACGTTATGAACAACTAATGAAGCTGCGCAAGGCTCACCGATCTTTTCCATGGTGTCCTTGAATTCCTGTCTATCCTCAGCTTTTCTGATTGTTTCAGCTGTTGTTCCAAGGAGCTTGACTCCGTGAGATTTAAGGAAGCCTGATTCATCAAGCTCCATACCAAGATTAAGTCCTGCCTGTCCTCCAAGAGTAGGAAGGATTGAGTCTGGCTTTTCCTTTTCAATGATCTGTTCAAGGACCTTTACTGTAAGAGGCTCGATATAAACCTCGTCAGCAATATCCTTATCTGTCATGATTGTAGCTGGGTTTGAGTTTACAAGTACTACTTCTATTCCTTCTTCTTTGAGGGAACGGCAGGCCTGTGTTCCAGCATAGTCAAATTCTGCGGCCTGTCCAATTACTATAGGACCGGAACCGATGACCAGTACCTTTTTTACATCCTTATTCTTTGGCATCAGTTCTTTCCTCCTTCTTTGATCATGTTTATAAATCTATCAAACAGATAGCTTGAATCCTGTGGTCCAGGGCATGCTTCTGGATGGAACTGCACTGTGAAAATGTTCTTGTCTACATATGCAAGACCTTCATTTGTTCCATCGTTTACATTTATGAATGCTGGCTCGGCAACATTCTTATCAAGCTTATCCATGTCTACTACGTATCCGTGGTTCTGGGATGAGATATACACTCTGCCAGTAGCAAGGTCTTTTACCGGATGGTTACCACCTCTGTGGCCATACTTCATCTTGAAGGTATCAGCACCAGTTGCAAGAGCCATGAGCTGATGTCCAAGGCAAATTGCAAAAATTGGCTTGTTTGAATCATAAAGCTTCTTGATCTCAACTATGATATCCTTGCATTCCTTTGGATCTCCAGGACCGTTTGAAAGCATGATTCCATCTGGATTATCCTTAAGAATCTCTTCTGCTGAAGTATTTGAAGGATATACTGTTACATCACATCCTCTTGCAGCAAGAGAATCTGCAATGTTTCTCTTCGCACCGAAGTCTAAAAGAGCTACCTTAAAGCCTTTACCATTAAGTTCCTTAACGATTGCAGGCTTTTTCTCTTTCTTAGAACTGTCACCTTTACGTGATGCTTCGTAATCTTCTTTATTAAAGACCGCACTGCCTGAAAGTGGTCCGTTCTCGCTAAGATCTGAAACGCCTTTTACAAGGTACTTTTCTTTGCAGGAAACCTTTGAAACCACATCTCCTGTTGTATAGGCTTCGAGCTTAGCCTTGATATCCTCGTATTTGATATTCTCATTAGTTGTGATATATCCGTTCATTGTGCCCTTTTCTCTAAGGATCCTTACAAGGGCTCTTGTATCTATTCCTTCGATTCCTGGAATCTCATATTTTTCAAGGAATTCCTGAATTGACATGTCACATCTGAAGTTAGAAGGAATATGAGACAGTTCACGGACAATAACCGCATCTACCCAGATTCTCTCTGACTCCATATCCTCTACGCACACACCGTAGTTACCGATCAGCGGATATGTCATGCAGACTGCCTGACCTGCATAAGACGGGTCTGTAAATACCTCTGTATATCCAGCCATTGATGTGTTGAAAACAATTTCGCTAACAACATCTTTGTCTGCACCTATATGTTTTCCCTCAAAGACGGTTCCGTCTTCTAAGATTAAGAAAGCTTTCATTTATTTCCTCCGTATTATTTCTATGATTAAGAGAAGTATCTTACTCCAGATTCAAAGATCTTGAGATCCTGTTCTCCGTAGATGTTAACTGCTACGCCGTTACCTCTTCTCTCTGAGTGAGCCATCTTACCAAGGCATCTTCCATCAGGTGAAAGAATACCTTCAACAGCTCTGTAAGATCCGTTGATGTTCCACTCATCATCCATTGTGATATTGCCATCAAGGTCGCAGTACTGTGTTGCAATCTGTCCATTTGCAAAGAGCTTATCAAGCACATCCTCAGGAGCAACAAATCTTCCTTCACCGTGTGAAGCAGGGTTTGTGTACACTCCGCCAAGCTCAGCCTCTGCAAGCCATGGAGAGTTATTTGATACTACCTTGATAGTAGCCATCTTGGAAATGTGTCTACCAATAGTATTGAATGTAAGTGTAGGTGAATCTGGTGTCTGACCTGTGATCTTGCCGTTTGGAACAAGTCCCAGCTTGATCATAGCCTGGAATCCATTACAGATACCAAGTGCAAGGCCGTCTCTATTCTGTAAGAGGTCTTCTACAGCTTCTTTTATCTCTGCATTCTGGAATGCAGTTGCAAAAAACTTTGCACTTCCATCAGGTTCGTCACCAGCTGAGAATCCACCTGGGAACATGATGATCTGTGCGTTCTTGATTGCTTTCTTAAACTCTGCTACAGATTCTTCGATATCTGATGCATTTCTGTTTCTGAAGATTCTGATCTCAGCATTTGCTCCAGCTCTTTCAAAGGCCTGAGCACTGTCGTATTCGCAGTTTGTTCCTGGGAATACCGGGATGAATACTGTTGGCTTAGCAACCTTATTCTTGCATACGTAGATGCTGTCTGCTTTGAAAAGACCTGTATCTACCTTATCTTTTTCTGCATTAACTGTTGAAGGGAATACCTTCTCGAGCTTGTTCTTCCAGCTATCAAGTGCCTCTTTTTCTGACATTGAAGCGCCTGCAAGTGTAAAGGTTCCATCAGCTGTTACTGTACCAACCTCTCTAGAACCTGCAACCTTAAGGGCATCAGCAAGGCTCTCTGCAGGTACCTCGGCAATGATGTCTGCTATATCGTTCTTGAAGAATTCTTCTGCCTTAAGGCTGTCACTAAATGCAACTCCAAGGCCATTACCGAATGCCATCTTACTTGCTGCTGCAGCAAGTCCGTATGCGTCCTCAGCGTATGCTGATACGATCTTTCCATTTCTCATGAGCTCTGTGATCTGGCTATAGAGCTCCATAGCCTTGTCATAATCAGGAAGATCATAGCTATCTCTTGGAAGCTTGAACTGTACAAGCTTGTTGCCTGCAACCTTGAGTTCAGGTGTGATCACATCTGAAAGCTTAGCAACATCTACTGCAAAAGATACAAGTGTAGGTGGTACGTTTATCTCATTGAAGGATCCTGACATAGAGTCTTTTCCACCGATTGATGCAATTCCGAAGCGAAGCTGTGCTTCAAATGCTCCGAGAAGTGCTGTAAATGGCTGGCTCCAACGCTGTGGATCTTCTGTCATTCTCTTGAAGTACTCCTGGAATGTGAAGTGGAGGTTCTTGTAATCACCGCCGCTTGCAACGATTCTTGATACAGACTCTGTTACGGCATAAGCTGCTCCGTGATATGGGCTCCAGCTTGAAAGATATGGGTCAAAGCCATAGCTCATCATAGTTACTGTATCTGTCTTTCCAGAAAGAACTGGTAATTTAGCGATCATTGTCTGTGTCTCAGAGAGCTGATACTTTCCACCGTAAGGCATGAGAACTGAGCCTGCTCCGATTGAGGAGTCGAACATCTCAACAAGGCCTTTCTGTGAGCATACATTAAGATCTGAAAGTGTCTCTTTGAAGGCTGCCTTTACGTCTCCCTTTGAAAGTGCCTCTTTTACCTTATCAGAAGCAATCTGCTCAAGGTAGTTGTCTGACTTAGAAGGAATCTCAACCTTTACTGAAGTCTCCTGATGAGCTCCGTTTGTATCAAGGAAAGCTCTCTTGATATTTACGATCTTCTTACCTCTCCAGCTCAAAACAAGGCGAGGCTCCTTAGTAACTACTGCAACCTCTACAGCTTCAAGGTTTTCTTCTGCTGCGTATGAAAGGAACTGCTTAACATCCTTAGGAGCAACAACAACTGCCATTCTCTCCTGTGACTCTGAGATTGCAAGCTCTGTTCCATCAAGGCCGGCGTATTTCTTTGGCACAAGGTCAAGGTTGATATCAAGACCTGGTGCAAGCTCACCGATTGCTACTGAAACTCCGCCTGCTCCGAAGTCGTTACACTTCTTTATAAGTTCACTAACTTCAGGTCTTCTAAAGAGTCTCTGAAGCTTTCTCTCTGTAGGTGCATTACCTTTCTGAACCTCTGCGCCGCAGGTTGTAAGTGACTTTGAATCATGAGCTTTTGATGAACCTGTTGCTCCGCCGCAGCCATCTCTACCTGTTCTTCCGCCGAGGAGGATAATGATATCTCCTGGATCAGCGCTTTCTCTGATAACATGCTCCTGTGGAGCTGCACCCATTACTGCACCGATTTCCATTCTCTTAGCTACATAACCTGGGTGATATACCTCTTTTACATAGCCAGTTGCAAGTCCGATCTGGTTACCATATGAAGAATAACCAGAAGCAGCGCCTCTAACAAGCTTCTTCTGTGAAAGCTTGCCCTTCATTGTCTCTGCTACAGGAACTGTAGGATCAGCTGCGCCAGTTACACGCATAGCCTGATATACATATCCTCTTCCTGAAAGTGGATCTCTGATCGCTCCGCCAAGACATGTAGCAGCTCCACCGAATGGCTCGATCTCTGTTGGATGGTTGTGTGTCTCGTTTTTAAAGAACACAAGCCAGTTCTCAGTCTTAACGCCATTGCCGTAGTCTACATCTACAGGAACTACTACTGTGCAGGCATTGTTTTCTTCAGACTCTTCCATGTCTGTGAGCTTTCCATCTTTCTTGAGCTTCTTCATACCCATAAGGGCAATATCCATAAGAGAAATGAACTTCTCTTTCTTTTTATCCTCTGACTGATAAAGGGCATCTCTGGCTGAGAGGTACTCATTGTATGTATTCTCAATAGGAGCTTTGTAATCGCCTTCGCCGAACTCTACATTCTTGAGCTCTGTTCCGAAAGTTGTATGACGGCAGTGATCTGACCAGTATGTATCAAGAACTCTGATCTCTGTCATGGAAGGATCTCTCTTCTCATCCCCAGAGAAGTACTCCTGTATCCACTTGAAATCATTGAATGTCATAGCAAGTCCAAGTGACTCATAAAGACTCTTAAGCTCTGCTTCAGACATGTTGATGAAACCATCGAAGATCTTTACATCTTCTGGATCTTCATAGTTTGTTACAAGTGTTTCTGGCTTGCTCTCTGCAGCAATTCTTGAATCAACCGGATTCATTGTATAATCTTTGATCTTGGAAAGGTCCTCATCTGAGACATCTCCCATGATCATATATGTAACAGCAGTTTTGATAACCGGTTCCTCGTCACCTTTAATAAAGCGAACACACTGCTCAGCAGAATCAGCTCTCTGATCGAACTGTCCTGGAAGAGCTTCTATGCTAAAAACATGTGCGCCCTGAGGGATTTCAATGTTTTCTCTGTAGAGAATATCTACAGGAGGCTCTGAAAAAACTGTAGTGCATGCTTTTTCAAAAACATCTTCTGAAACATTTTCTACATCATAGCGAATGAATATTCTGACGTCACTTACGCTTTTTACGCCAAGGTAGCCCGAGATCTCAGACTTAAGTTCTTTTGCCTTGCCTGCAAAAGGGGCTTTCTTTTCAACATAGATTCGTTTTACACTGCTCATAATATCTCCTCATTTCTGATATTTTGTGATTTGTATTTAAAATAAAGAGTGCTCTTAAACAAGCACTCTTTATTAATACTAACTATTTGATTCATCGGGCACTAATCCCTCTAATACGAACATTAATTCTCTATCAATGGTCTCTTCTGTAATACCAATAGTATTAGCAGTGATCTTGAGCCCTTCTACAACATACATAAGATTACGAGCACATCCAATAGGATTCTCGCAATAGAACTCACCACTGTCAATTCCATTTTCAATAAGCTTTTCAACTATTCTAACAGCTGTATCAAATTTTTCTTTAAGGGGATTTTCTTTTGTCGATACTTTATTAACGGAAAAATATTCATATGTAGCGACAGTGAGATTATTCTTCTTCCTGAGTATTTCTTTTTTCTGCTCCTTCAGGAAAAGAGCTAACATATCGCCAGCGGAAGCATTACCGGAAAGCGCTGCTCCAACTGCCTCTTCGTCGTCCTCGTGGACGTCCGCGGATAGAACTTCTAGAAATAATTCTGACGTACTGGAAAAATAGAGATAAAGACCCCCGCGACTAATGTCACAGGCATCTACAATGTCCTTCATGGTAACATCCTTGAAGCCTTTTTCAGAAAAAACTTCCCTGGCTTTGTCAAGGATATACTGTTTCTTTTTCTCTGACTTCTCTCCCATTAAATCTCTTCCCCAAACCTACAGTAATCAAGGAAGTTCTGCCTCATGTTCCCTGGCAGAACACGTTCAAATCAGACTCGATATTATCTCGTCAGACTTTCACAGACCACATTTTCAAAAGTTCATCCATTTTGTTAACTACCATGTATAAAACTCCATTATATACACCCTCTGCCCAAACAGTACCTTTGGTCATTCCTGAGAGGATATACTTGGAAAGAATACCAGCAAGGTCATCCATATCTTTGATCTCTGCGTTCTGGATGAATAAGATCTCATCCTTTGCGTTAGCAAGACGGTTCCTTGTGTATACATAGACATAATTGCGATCTAGCAGATTAGTACTCTGCGCTGCCTTTACAAAGGCAAGAAGATTGGAATCATAAATAGGAAAAGGCATAGACTTAAGGTCACTATTGGAATAGCTCTGAGCAACTTCATGCTTGGCATTTTCCTTGAGCCAATGAAGATGTGGCATCAATTTATCAACTTCTGGACGATACCTGGAAACAATATCTTCTATACTGTTCTCATTGAAAGTACGATCGTTCTCCATCATAAAAGACACTCTCCTTTCCCAATTCCTCACCAATTATAACAAGGCTGTCATAAAAAGTACAGACCAATTTTTTGATAACAAAATTTTCCTATCGAGACTAAAAATGTACAAAATTTACTAGGGGTGAGTCGAGTTTTTGCTTGGCTTGCTACTATGTTGCCAGGGGCTTGCTCGACTTGATACTACTCTATCAGAAGAAAAATTCTAGTCAACCCTGCGCATGCGCACTGCTTCGCAGCTTCGGGGTTGACTAGACTTTTCTTTCTGATAGATGGTAGTTAAGCCGAGCAAGGGGGTGATGAGCGTCTACGCCGCTACAGAATTGAGACCAGTTACCTGCATCGCGGCTCATGGTGTCTATGCAGGTAATGTTTTTCTCCGCAAGTTTATCTCAGCCCTCTATTTCTTACCTGCATTTACTCTTTGAGTTAACTTGCAGGTAACTTTTCTCTCTGCAAATCTTTCCCAGCCCTGCATTTCTTACCTGCATTTACTCTTTGAGTTAACTTGCAGGTAACTTTTCTCTCCGCAAGTCTTTCTCAGCCCTCTATTTCTTACCTGCATTTACTCTTTGAGTTAACTTGCAGGTAACTTTTCTCTCCGCAAGTCTTTCTCAGTCCTTGATCTATTACCTGCATTTACTCTTTGAATTAACTTGCAGGTAACATTTTCCCCCGCAAGTCTTTCTCAGCCCTGCATTTCTTACCTGCATTTACTCTTTGAGTTAATTTGCAGGTAACTTTTCTCTCCGCAAATCTATCTCAGCCCTTGATCTATTACCTGCATTTACTCTTTGAGTTAACTTGCAGGTAATATTTTCCCCTGCAAATCTATCTCAAGCCTTGATTCATTACCTGCATTTACGCTTTGAATTAACTTGCAGGTAACTTTTTTCTCCGCAAATCTTTCTCAGCCCTGCATTTCTTACCTGCATTTACTCTTTGAGTTAACTTGCAGGTAATAATTCTCCCTGCAAGTCTTTCTCAGCCCTGCATTTCTTACCTGCATTTACGCTTTGAATTAATTTGCAGGTAACTTTTCTATCCGCAAGTTCTTCTCGCCCCTATAAACCGTGGCGACGGAGACGCTCACTAATGCTTTGCCTTGCTTAGCTACTTTATATAATAAAGAAAAGACTAGTCACACCCCGTAGCTGCGAAGCAGTGCGCCTGCGCAGGGTTGACCAGTCTTTTCTTTATTATAAAGTAGTATTAAGCAAGGCAAACTCACTTACAGGCCTACATAGTGCCCAAAGCAAGCTCAGCCTAGATTCATCTCACGCCTCTGATGATACGATAAGCTTCATATTTCCGCTAAATACAGCCTTGCCGTATCCTACAGGAAGAATGAAGTGATCACCAAGCTTTATAGGATGACTTCCAAGAAGTCCATCACCTTCAATTACTGATACCAAGATGTAATGTTCATTTACATCAATTTCAAGTTCAGAAGTAACATTAACTCTTGATACATTGTAGTATTCACAGCTATTAAGAAGTCTTATGCCCTGCGCCTTATCTGTATCATGCACGATTGCTGCTGATACATCTGTTGCAGGAACTGTAATGACGTCCTTACACTTATCAACATGAAGCTCACGCTTAGCGCCATTCCAAAGCCTGTCATAATCGTAAAGTCTGTAAGTGATATCACTGTTCTGCTGTGTTTCAAGGACAACAACTCCACCCTTTATAGCATGAACTGTGCCAGGATCGATCTGAATGAAGTCTCCCTTAGAGATCTTAACTTCTCTGATAAGGTCATTCCACTTGCCCTGATCCATCATATCGCAGAGTTCCTGTCTTGTAGCTGCGTTATGTCCTACAACAAGACTTGCATCCTCATCACAGTCAAGTACATACCAGCACTCCATCTTGCCAAGAGAACCATTCTCATGCTCTGCAGCATACTTGTCATCTGGATGAACCTGAATGCTAAGATCAGACTTTGCATCAATTATCTTGGTAAGAAGTGGGAATCTGTCATGATGAGTTCCAAAGAGCTCATTATGGCTATCATATAATTCATCAAGTCCCATTCCTCTATATGGACCGCTCTTAACTACAGCTGCACCGCCTTTAAGAGCTGAAATTCCCCAGCACTCTCCAATATCGTCGCCTTCAACATCATATCCAAAGACTTCTCTAAGTTTAGTTCCGCCCCAGATATTATGAGTAAAATGAGGTGCAAGGAAAATTGGTTCTTTAAAACTATTATTAATAGAAAGATTTGCTCCGTTTGTTTCCATAACCTTTTTAAACCAAAAGCCAGAATCCTTGATAGTACGCTTAAGACTTGGATAATCAACATAAACAAGTCCAAATCTCTTAGTATATCCATCAGCCCACTCAAAGTTATCGCAGTAGCTCCAATGGAAATATCCTATTATAGAAGCTCCTTCATCTGCTGCCCTCTGAAGCTCACTGATGTACTGGTCAAGGAATGCTATCCTGCTGCCGTCATGAATGCCTCCGTCAGGAGCCACGATATCGCAATCAGCCATACCATTTTCTGTAATAAGGATATCTTTGCCATATCTCTCGTAGAGGAACTTAGGTCCCCAATAAAGTGCACATGGAGTAACAGGCCATGTCATAGCAGTCTGATTGTAGCCTCTGTCTCTGTCAGCATAAACAATCTCACCATTTTCTCCAGCACTTACTGGATATCCGTTGTAAATATTCTGTCCAATGAAGTCTATAGGCTGATTGATCAGCTCCAGATCTTCCTTGGTAATCTCAAACAAGTCATCCTTAAAGAGCTCAATTCCATCCTCAGGATATTTGCCAAAGATAACAGGATCAAGGAACCATGTAACATTCCATGCCCAATTGCCCTTATCCTCATCAAAGCCAAAGTATCTCTTCTTGGCTGCCTCAATATCAGCTGCTGAATTAGTATTTGGATAAGCTACGCCGCATGTTGGAGCATATCCGATCTTGGCATTTGGAGCAAGTCTCCTAAGTGCCTTAACAGCAAGGCCATGAGCCTTCAAGAGATTATGTGCTGCAAAAAGAGTATCCTTAAGTGGAAGCTTCTTGCCAGGAGCGTGATATCCTCTTACATAGCCAAGACCAATCGTGCACTGAGGTTCATTAAATGTAATGAAATCATCACAAAGATCTGCGAAGTTCTCACCTACTACCTCAGCATATCTCTCAAACCACTTTGAACTCTCTGGGTTAACCCATCCGCCTTTTTCTTCAAGGGCAAGTGGATATTCCCAGTGGAAAAGAGTCATAAAAGGTCTGATACCATTTTCTTTCATGCAGATAAGCATATCTCTATACAGATCAACTGCCTTCTGATTAACTTCGCCAATACCATCAGGAATAAGTCTACTCCAGCTGATAGAAAATCTGTAAGCCTTAACTCCCATCATACGCATGATAGCAAAGTCTTCTTTGTATCTATGGATGAAATCACATGCCACATCAGCATCTGAGCCATCGACAATAGTCCCTTTTTTGACAAAGTCGTCCCAGATATTGAGTCCTGCGCCGTCATTTGCATCTCTTCCTTCAATCTGGTAAGAGCTGGTAGCAACTCCCCATATAAAGTCATTTCTGAACATAACTTTTCTTCCAATCTAATAATTATTTGGTGATGATGACTGATACCAGGTTAAAAGGCACTGCCTTTCCATTCTTGTCATCTATAACTTCGATCTCGAGCTTATGAGGCCCCTTCTCTCCATGTAAAAAAAGCTGTTTGATATCAAGCAGGTCACCCCATGTTTCATCGAATGCCGCATCTATTATAGTCCTCTTTGCTTCATTGCCATCAACTATAGCCGAAACAACAGGAGCAGGACGCTTCATAGTCTTGTCATACTGGACAGCGATTCCAGAGCATTCATTCTCTCCATCAAATTCAAAAACTATCTTATCATTTTGTTTTGAACCAAGCCACCCATTTTTGAAACAATCTGTGACATCCTTCTGAACTGAAGTATCTGTTACAAATCCTTTAAGCTCAGGCTCAAAAACCCTGTTGTCTATTCTCTTTGCTGATTCAAAGGAATTAACAGTAAGTGGCGCAAGTTCCTTTTCATCATCACCACCAGCTAATATCTCATCTCTTTTACCCTTGTATTCTTCATATAAAGAGCCAAAGAGATTAGCTAATACCCTACTAAGTAGGTCATGTCCCGTGTCATTTGGATGAAGTCCATCAGGAGAAAGAGTCTGAACATCCTCGATCTTGCCTGATAAGATATCCTCGTAGATGGCACCATGCATTGATGCTGCAGGAATGCCGTAGTATCTGGCAACCTTGGAATGTATCCTCTCTGCAGTCTTGCCATCCTGATAAAAGAAATTAAATAATGAAGCTACAGCTGGTCTAGCGTCGCTATAAAGAAGCTTTCTGATGAGCCCTTCGTAGCTTTCATAAAAATATTCATTGCACTCGTCATTGACAGAAAACTCAACAAGCACAAGATCGGGATCATGCGCAAGTACATCTCTGTCACATCTTGCAGCACCAAAGGCTGAAGTTGTTCCGCCGACACCTGCATTTACATAGGTAATGTCTGCTTCCTTAAATGTCTCTTTAAACCACTCATATGTCTTGTAGGCATAGCAAGTTGTGGGCAAAGAAGAAAGGCTTCCCTGGGTGATGGATCCCCCAAGGAAGCATATGGTAGCTTTTTTGCCTTCTTCAAGCTTTCTAAAGAGTTTAGAAAACCTTGTCATGTCACCATGATTTGCTATAGCCTTTGTTTTATCAAACGCTATCATAGTTTTTCCTTATCTGATTCCGAGCTCTGTATCACTCTCACGCACTACAGAGTGCTCTTTGATGTAGTCAATAATGTCGTCAAGTCTTGTGAAGGCCAGGGCTACGTAGCTATCAGCAGCGCCGTAGTAGATTGCGATCTTGCCAGTCTCACTGTCATGAAGTGTTGCGCATGGGAATACAACGTTAGGAACAAATCCTCTCTCCTCATACCACTCCTCCGGAGTTAAGATGAATGTCTCGCAGCGATACTTAACCTTTGAAGGATTGTCGATATCAAGGATTGCACCACCGATAGAATAAACAAAACCGTTACATGTGCTGCTTACGCCGTGATAGAACATAAGCCAGCCTTCGCTTGTCTCAATAGGAGCAGCTCCGCCGCCGATCTTAACTGACTCCCACCACTCTGGTGAACGTTCCATAACATGTCTGTGATGTCCCCAGTACTCCATATCTGGACTCTCAGAAAGGAAGATATCACCAAAAGGTGTATGTCCACTATCTGAAGGTCTTGAAAGAAGCATGTACTTGCCATTAATCTTTCTAGGGAAAAGAACTGCATTTCTGTTAAATGGAATGAATGGGTTCTCAAGTCTCTCGAAAGTCTTGAAGTCCTGTGTCTTAGCCATTCCGATAGAAGCTCCGTAGAAATCCTGGCACCAAATGATATAGTATGTATCCTCAACCTTTACAAGTCTTGGATCATAAGCATATCTTGGCATGAAAGGATTGCCCTCTTTGTCGATGAAAGGAATCTTCTCAGTCTCAAACTCCCAGTGAATAGCATCTTCACTGTGTCCAAGATAAATGTAAGGAATTCCGTTAGTCTGCTCTCCTCTGAATACACCGATGAATTTTCCTTCATAAGGCATAACAGCGCTGTTGAAGATTCTGGCAACACCAGGAACTGGATTTCTTCCGATAATAGGGTTCTCTTTATATCTCCAAACAGGTGCTCCCTCGAATTTCTCTGGGCCTTCCTGCCATGGAATGTTCTTTAATGGTTCACTGATCATCTTATACTTAGACATTTTTTCATTCTCCTTTTCATTTACCTAAAAGTTCAAGATTCTTTGAAATAAGCTCGCATCTCTGTTTTACACAATCTGGGCTTCTGCCAGGATCCTGTGGTGTGTTGAATACATAATCCATGAGCTTATCGATCGTTGTTGTAGCTACATGAAGTCTTGTATCTGATGAAGCATAGTAGATGAATACTTCATTCTTTTCATTAACAATTGCACCGTTTGTGAATACTACGTTGCTAACGTCTCCCACTCTCTCGCCCTGTCTTGGTCCGATCAAAAGACCTGATGGCTCTGCGATAACCTTAGAAGGATCCTTAAGGTCTGTTGCAAATGCGTAAATAACATATCTGAGACCTGCTGCTGTATTTCTAACACCGTGAGCAATGTGGATCCATCCCTTTTCAGTCTTGATAGGAACAGCACCTGCACCGTTCTTGGCTTCTGTGATCTGATGATATCTGCGAATTGAGGTCATCTTCTCTTCATCGATAACTGCGTGCTCGATATCATCGCAAAGTCCAAATCCGATACCGCTTCCACTTCCAGTCTCAATAAAGTCATCCATAGGTCTTGTGTAGAAAGCATACTTGCCATCCACAAACTCAGGATGAAGAACTACATTTCTCTGCTGTGGAGAGCGCTTTGTTACAAGGTTTGGAAGTCTCTCCCATGTCTTAAGGTCTTTGGTTCTAACGATACCAGCCTCAGCTATTGCAGCTGAAAGATCGGCATTCTTTGTATCTTTTGACTCAGAACAGAATACGCCGTAAATATAGCCATCCTCATGCTGGGTAAGTCTCATATCATATACATTTGTTTCATTTGCTACTGTATCAGGAAGTACAACGGGATAGTCCCAGAATCTGAAGCCTTCTGTACCATTGTCACTTTCTGCAACTGCAAAGAAAGATTTTCTGTCAGCCCCTTCTACTCTGGCCACAAGGTAGTACTTGCCATCTAAATAGATAGCACCTGAATTCATGACCGCATTGATGCCAAGTCTCTCCATAAAGTATGGGTTTGTCTCTTCATTAAGATCATATCTCCAGAAAAGAGGAGCATGCTCTCTTGTCAGAACCGGATTCTCATACCTGTCATAGATTCCGTTGTAAAAGTCACTTTTTTTGTTTGGTCTTGTAATGAGTTCTTCCTGACTTTTTAAAAGCTCGTTATACTTTGGGTGTATCATCTTTCATTCTCCAATCTTTTAATAATCTCAAAGCACATTCTTATTTTATTAGTTGATTTTTATTAGTCAATAATTTAGCTAACTTTTTACTTAACATTCTACTTAATAAACAAAAAGAGCATCTTGACTTTGGTAAATTTACCTATTGCAAGATGCTCTCTATATACCTATTTTAGCTAAATTATTTTTTAGCTTAGCAGTGATTAATTTTAATTAAATTTCTTTTACACTTTCTCTTTCTATAAGGTAACCCTCTACAATGCTAAGTCCTCTTCTGTATCTTTCGCCATGAAGTGTATGAAGGATGCGCTTAAGTGTTCTGCGAACCATTTCCTCCATATCTACCTTATAAGTAGTGATACCGATCTCAGCGCCGTTTGTATAAACAAAATCATCGTAACCCACTACTGAGATATCCTCCGGAACCCTAAGCCCCTTATCTTTTAGATACTGGATAAACTTGCTTGCAGTAAGGTCGCAGTTACAAACAAAGGCTGTAGGAAGCTTTCCTTTTGGCCACTTAACATTTTTCTCAATATCCATGACCTTATTGTCTGAATCACGGTCATCAAGCACCCAAGCCGGATTCACCTTGATTCCGTGTTCCATTAGTGCCCTCTCATAACCCAGATATCTGTCTGTAATAGAAGGTGTTGTCAGCAGTGTTCCCACATAACCGATATCCTTATGACCTTTGTCAAAAAGATAATTTGTCAAAATATAAGCTCCATAAAAGCTTCCAGATATTACTGAATCTTTTTTGTGCTGCCTGTCTGTAAAATCCATGTAGAAAGTAGGAGTTTCAAGTTTATCATCAAGCATTTCCAGATAATCTTCCCGTAAAGTTCCCATTATTACTACGGCGTCTACATTGCCATCTCCAATGAGTTTTGGATAAACGAGATTTTCCTCTTCCTCAAGGCTTAGGACCTCTAGCATTGTAAAAGAGCCAATCTTTCCGGCTTTGGCTGAAAAGATCTGATACATGTGTCCATAGAAGGAATCTATGTTTCCAAGATACCTGGCACCAATAAGAACCCCAATCTTGAAGCTGTCAGAAGACCTGTTTGTAAAAGATTTCTGGTAGCCCCTCTCTTCCGCCAGATCAATGATCTTCTGACGCATTTCTTCGCTTACACCCTTTTGACCAGACAATGCTTTGGATACTGTTACAGTACTGATCCCCAGGGCAGCAGCAATGTCCGACATCGTAATTTTCTTTGGCATTGTATATCTCCTCTAACAATTATTATCTAGATCAATCTTTTGCTACAAGATAGATCAGTTCAGACCTAAAATCTCCGTTAAGTGATGGCATTACAAGTCCAACCTTCCTGATGGTAGCCCCCAAAGCTTCCACATCAGTTCCTTCTATCCTATATATTTTTTTATCATCAAGCCCCTTAACCTTAAGGATTCTATTAGTCGTGTTCGGTTTCGCCATAACCTGAACATAGGTTATAAGAGCTTTTTTCTTGTCCTTACTGATAACTCCATAGGCGTCAAATTCGTGGTTTCTCTGATATGACGCATAGCGGTAGTAATCTCCAGTTCTCACAAGCTCATTATACTTGTGATATTCTGCAACCTGCCTTGGGATATCATCCCTGTCTTCCTGAGGAATCTTGGTGATATCAAGTTCATATCCAAAGGTTCCTGCAAGAGCCACATTCCCTCTTGTCTTAAATGGCGTTGTTCTTCCAACTGTATGATTTGGACAGTCAGAAACATGTGCCCCCATAGTACTAAGTGGAAAGATAAGGCTTGTGCCTTCCTGGATCTTTAATCTTTCAATTGCATCTGTGTCATCTGAGCACCAGATCTGTGGGCTATAGTAGAGCATACCCGCATCAAATCTGGCTCCGCCCCCAGAACAGTTCTCCAGCAAAAGATCTGGGAAATCCTTAACTAATCTCTCCATGAGATCATATACTGCAAGAACATATCTGTGGGAAAGCTCTCCCTGACTATCCGCTGAAAGTCCCAAAGATCCAAGGTCGCATAATTGCCTATTCATATCCCACTTGAGATATTCTATATTTGCTGAACTCAATATATCCTTTATCCTGCTATAAACATAGTCAGATACTTCTTTTCTTGTAATATCAAGAACATACTGATTTCTGCTCCTGCAAGGCTCTCTGTCTGCTGTCTTGATTGCCCAGTCCGGATGCTCATCATAGAGCTTGGATACAGGAGATATCATCTCTGGCTCCATCCAGATACCAAACTTAAGGCCTATGGCATTTACGTCATCTACCAGTTTCTTAAGTCCGCCCTTAAGCTTTTTCTCGTTGACATACCAGTCTCCAAGGCTTGAGTTGTCGTCATTTCTTTCTCCAAACCAGCCATCGTCCATGACTAGCATCTCTATGCCGCTTTTCTTTGCCTCTCTTGCTATTGCAAGGAGTTTCTCATTATCAAAATCAAAGTAAGTAGCTTCCCAGTTGTTGATAAGGATTGGTCTTTCTTTATCCTTGTACTTGCTTCTAATAAGGTGATTTCTATATAGGTCATGGAAGGTTCTTCTCATCCTTCCAAGCCCTTCAGATGAATATACCGTCACTACTTCTGGTGCCTGGAACTCTTCTCCTGCCCCAAGCTTCCATCTAAAGTTCTTTTGACAGATGCCCATGTAGAGTCTCAAGCTGTCAAACTGTGATCTGCACACCCCAGCTTCAAAATTACCTGAGTAGATAAAAGAAAAACCGTAGACCTTACCTGTATCCTCTGAATCACCATTTTGTACAAGAGCCATAAATGGCTGGAGCTGGTGTGAAGACTCACCTCTAAAGGACTCAATAGAGGTATCGCCATAACCAATCTCTCTAAAATCCATAGCTCTTTCTCTAGCCCATGATCCGTGAAGTGTAAGAAGCTCATAGCCTTCATTGTCCATATCCATGGTCATAGACATAGCTTTATCTAGCATGATCGGCGCATTAGAAGTATTTACAAACCTAATAGACCTTGTAATGGCATCAATTCCTTCAAATACGCTGTATGAAAGAACTGCCTTTAAGCCTGTAGCCTTGTCTATTGCTGTGATGTCCAATGTCATGGAATCAGCTTCCGATCCAAATGTAGCTGGAAGGCCTTCTAATTTCTTTTTACCCTTATAAATATTGTGAGATTCATAGCTAAAGGATACACTGCTGTGTCCATTTACGTCAGTTATCTCTATGCTACTTTTCCTGTAATCTCCAACATTATTTGTAGAATATTCAAATGGGAATCTATCGAGAAAAGAACTTCTATCACGCATGACACTTGAAGGTGTGCCATACTGATCAACTAATTTCAAAAGATATGATGCATCTGCAATTTCCAACTTGTCTCCGTAATAGAGATGAGTAAGGAACCCCTCGTCGTAGAGTGCACCTATGCAGTAGCTGGTGTTCTCTGTCTCAATGACAAAGATCTTGCTCTGCTCAATATACCTGATATCCATAAGAAAACCCCTGCTTTTTAGTCTAGTCAAATATAATTAACTTAATTTTAACTTTTATTAGCTAAAAAGCAAGGGGAAATATTTATTATTTACATCATTTAGAAAAAGAAAATACGAAAGGCTATGAGAGCGATAATACTTATCAAAAATAATACTCCAACTAGCACATACATGATTTTTACTGCCACGTTTACCACTTTATAAGCTCCGTAGCCTTCATCTTTTTTGACCAAAAGATATATGATATAAGGGATAGTTCCTAAAAAACTTACAAAAGTAAATACAGCTATAGTAAGTGGAAAAAGAACTATGGAAGTAACTCTTACTGATTCCTTTTGGTTCTCAAACCACATAATAAAGAACACATACAAAAAGCCCACGAAAAATCCTAAAACTCCGCTTAAAGGAATATTTAAAAGCATTCTAAAAGTAATGACATTACCTGCCATATCTCCCATGTGATTGAAGGGATCAAGGATCTCTATTGATGTAAGGAGCATTCCCATCATAGCTACCATAAGAGGAATCCTGAACCTCTGAGCAAGTGGCACCTTTCTCTTTACTGCATTATCCTTGTTTATCTTCTGCCAGTATTTTTGCTGTGCCTTTCTGTCGAACTTTACAACAGTGTCCTGCTTCTTTTC
The DNA here is from genome assembly GCF_001858005.1 of Butyrivibrio hungatei. Taxonomy (NCBI): domain Bacteria; kingdom Bacillati; phylum Bacillota; class Clostridia; order Lachnospirales; family Lachnospiraceae; genus Butyrivibrio; species Butyrivibrio hungatei. The sequence goes on from NZ_CP017831.1 coordinate 2,237,324, forward strand.
TTTAGCTTTGTTCTTGGCCGCGCCTTTATTTCCATTCTTTATAAGCCTAAATAGCTCTTCTTCTGATCCTTCGGTAAAAGAATTTCTTTTAACACTATAAACATAATCTCCAGCCTGAAGAAAAATAAACTCGTCTGTCTTCTGGATCTTACCTATCTCAGTGATGTTATTTGAAACATCCTTGAATACGCCTTCCTCGCCTTTTATCACTTCTCTGATCTGGTCATTATCTATAGTAATTTCGCTCGTTGCACCGTTTCTTGCGTACATTGAAGCGTCGAGATTGTTCTTGCCTTTGGCCTTACTGTTTATCTCTTCAGCGATTTCATTATTGAACGTAAAAACAATTTTATTCATGATCATCTCCCTGAATTTTTCCAACTTAGATACTTTACCTTTATAGACAAATGAATTCAAGGTTATGTTACAAATTCATGTTATAATATAAGCAGAACTTATGGAGGTGAATTTCATGATAAGTAATATGGAATATTACAAAGTCTTTTACTATGTTGGAAAGTGGGGAAGCATCACTGACGCAGCCAAAGAGCTGAATATATCTCAGCCTGCCGTGAGCCAGTCCATACACCAGCTAGAAAAGGGCCTTGACTGCACTCTCTTTCAGAGAACAGCAAGAGGTATGAAGCTTACAAGTGAAGGAAACCTCCTTTATAGATATGTCAAAAGAGGCTATGAGCAGATAGACCTTGGGGAGCAGCGCCTTGGGCAACTCCTTCACCTTGATGCCGGAGAAGTCAGGATCGGAGCCAGTGACATGACTCTTAGATTCTTTCTTTTACCATATCTTGAGAAATTCCATGAGCTATATCCTGGCATTAAGGTTACCGTTACTAACGGTCCTACTCCAGAAACCTTGCAGTACCTATCAGATGATAGGATCGATTTTGGCGTAGTTTCTACTCCTTTTGAAAACCTCCAGGGATTTAAGACCACACCGGTTTCAGAGATTGAAGATACCTTTGTGGCAGGTAGAAAGTTTATTCAATACAAGAACAGAATGCTTGATTTTGCTGATCTAAAGAAGGTCCCTATGATAACCCTTGAAGGTAGGACCAGTACCAGAGATTATATGGAAGCTTTTTTAGCAAAAGAAAATGTGGAGATCCATCCTGAGTTTGAGCTTGCAACCAGCGACATGATCGTTCAGTTTGCCCTGCGTAATCTGGGAGTTGGCTGCGTGGTTAAGGACTTTGCAAAAGAGTATCTCGACAGTGGTATATTATTTGAACTTAGATTCAACAAGATGATCCCTAAGCGTCAGATGTGCGTAGTAACTGATGAGTCTAGACCACTTCCAATTGCTGCTGCAAATCTGCTTGAGCTTATAAATAAGGGCAATTTTTAAGCCCCTCACGCAGGGTCTTTGCCTACGCAGGGGGCTTAAAGGGGCTTATCAACTAACTTATTCGTTAATTGTAAACTGGCTTATGAGGCTGTTGAGACTTGCTGACTGTTCTGAAAGTTCCTGAGATACAGCACTTGATTCTTCAGCAGTTGCTGAGTTGTTCTGTACAACGTTGGATATCATCTCGATACCCTTATCGATCTCATCCATGCTGTGAGCCTGTTCTTCTGCAAGATCTCCTGTCTTAATGATCATATCTGTGATCTCTTCTACGCTATGCTGCATTGCGTCGAGAGCTTCTGTGGTCTCAGCTACAACTGAGTTACCATTCTTGATCTCTTCCATAGTATCTGCAATGAGCTGATGTGTATTCTGAGCCGCTTCACTTGACTGATCTGCAAGCTTACCGATCTGATCAGCAACAACTGCAAATCCTTTTCCTGTTTCACCTGCTCTTGCTGCCTCGATAGAAGCATTAAGTGCAAGGAGTGAAGTCTGGCTGGCAATCTCTTCAATAGTATTTGTAACCTGTTCGATCTCTGCTGATGCCTCAGTAATCCTTGTCATGGCGTCTGTAACAAGATGCATCTTTCTGGCACTTACTTCTGCATTATCTCTTACTTCATTAGCCATGCCTCTGCTCTTCTCAGCTACTTCAGCAAGCTGCTTGGTCTGCTCTGTTACTGAGTTAACTGAAGCTGTAAGTTCTTCTACTGCTGCAGCCTGATCTGTTGTACCTTCAGCAAGATCAGTTGATCCCTGTGACATATTAGCTGCACCCTGTGATACCTGTGAAGAAGAATTCTTAACTTCAAGAAGAGTGCTACTTAAGTTATCTGAAATATCTGAAAGTGCTTTTCTGATTGCTTCATAATCACCAATATAAAGTGCTGAATTTCTTGATCCTGATGAGAAGTCACCACCTGACATACGCTTCAAGGTCTCATCAATATCTTTTACGATATCAGCAATAGCGCTTGTTGATCCCTTGATATCCTTTGCAAGCTTTCCAAGCTCATCTTCAGAATCTGTTTCAATCTCAATCTCAAGTTTACCTTTGGACATATCATCCGCAGCTGCTGATATTGCTTCGATAGGTCCAAGGATACTCTTTGTAAGCGCTGCTCTTGCCTTATTAGAATAAAGGATAGCGTAGATTACAACTACAAGAGAAATGATCGTCATGAAGATAACACTTCCAAGAGCCATCACATAAGCTTTCTTAGCCTGAGCTTTTGCTTCAAGGCCTATAACTTTGAAGTCTTTTACTACTACCTTAATGGCTTCATTCACCGTTCCTACATAGTAGGTATATATCTCTTCATGGGATGCCCCGCTGTTCATCATTTGTATCAGCGTATCATCCGCCGAATCTATATCTTTCAAGTGCTGACGAGCTGTACTCAAGTCTCCGTTATAAACTTTACTTAGTTCATCAAGACCATCATTCATTTCCTGTATCTTTTCAGCAGCACCATCAATCTGTTCCTGTCTGTCAGCATCTTCAGTTGCAGACATAGCCCAGAGATAATACTTTGCAAGAGCCTGAATTGTGATTCTTATCTCTCCTTGCTGAGAGTTCTGCTCATAATAAATAGCATAGATATTTCTCAGATTGAAAAGAGCTACTATATCGATCAGGATAATGACAATAAAGATAAGTATCAGATTCAATCTGAACTTTCCAAATACCTTCTTGAATTTTTCAGATACAGGTAAGCTCTTGAAACCTCCCTTATCAAATTCGTTGTTTTTCTCAACTATGTTTGCCATATAGACCTCCTAATTCACCATACGCCTATCATGCATGTATTTTCGACAAGTTATATATTTAATTTTATTGCTTTTATATAAAAAAATACACAGAAATGCGCAAATTTATATAACTTTTCGGTAAATAAGTAAAACTTATAGCTCATATAATAAATATCGATTTTACTTATATTGTTTTTGAGAGTAATATAATCATGCAATAGAGATTGCTAAATGTTTTATTAAAGAGAGGAACAAAAATATGGTTAAAGCAGTAGTCGGCGCCAATTGGGGCGACGAAGGAAAAGGAAAGATTACCGATACTCTTGCTGATCAGGCTGACGTAGTTATCCGTTTTCAGGGAGGCGCCAATGCTGGTCACACAATTGTAAATGATTATGGTAAATTTGCACTTCACACAATGCCATCTGGTGTCTTCCATCAGAACATCATGAACATCATTGGTAATGGAGTTGCATTTGATATTACTAAATTTATGAAGGAGCTCAATGAGGTTACATCTAAGGGTGTTCCAATGCCTCAGATCATGATCTCAGACAGAGTTCAGGTTATGATGCCTTATCATGTTCTCTTCGATACTCTTGAAGAAGCCAGACTTGCTGGTAAGTCATTTGGTTCAACAAAGTCAGGAATTGCTCCTTTCTATTCAGATAAGTTTGCTAAGATTGGTTGGCAGATCAATGAGTTCTTCCAGGACGATGAAGTTATCAAAGAAAAGATTGCAAGAATCGCTGAGATCAAGGACGTTATCCTTGTTAATCTTTATCACGCAGATCCTATCGATCAGGAAGCTCTGTTCAACCAGATCGTAGATTGGCGTGAGCAGGTAAAGCCATACGTTGGAAACGTATCTCTTTATCTTGATAATGCTATTAAGGAAGGCAAGACTATCCTCCTCGAGGGTCAGCTTGGAACAATGAAGGATCCAGATCATGGTATCTACCCTATGGTTACTTCATCATCTCCTCTTGCAGCTTATGGTGCAATCGGCGCTGGTATTCCTCCTTATGAGATCAAGCAGATCGTAACTGTATCTAAGGCTTACTCATCAGCAGTAGGTGCTGGTGCATTCGTATCAGAGCTCTTTGGAGATGAAGCTGAGGAACTTAGAAGACGCGGTGGTGACGGCGGTGAGTACGGCGCTACAACAGGAAGACCTAGACGTGTAGGCTGGTATGACTGCGTAGCAAGTAAGTATGGTTGCAGACTTCAGGGCACAACTGATGTTGCATTCACAGTACTTGACGTACTTGGTTACCTTGATGAGATTCCAGTTTGCGTAGGATACGACATCGATGGCGAAGTTACTACAGAGTTCCCTGTAACTCACCTTCTTGAGAAGGCTAAGCCTGTATTCAAGACTCTTCCAGGCTGGAAGTGCGACATCCGTGGTATCAAGAACTACGAAGATCTCCCAGAGAAGTGCCGCAACTATATTGAATTCATTGAGGATCAGATTGGTTACCCTATCACAATGGTAAGTAACGGTCCTGCAAGAACAGATATAATCTACAGAAAGAGCAAGTTTAGTAAGTAATACTTACTATTCAGTTGCTAGCTGATATTCAGTCAGCAACAACGTGAAATTAGTCATTCGGCATGCCTTTTAGCTTGATTAAGCTTTAAGGCATGCCTTTTTTCTTGTTTTCTTCCTGCCCCGGCATGCTCCTGCCCCAGCATGCTCCTGCCCCGGCATGCATTTCTTCTATTTTCGAGCAAAAGGCATGCCATTTCTCAGCTTTTCCTATATTTCCGGCATGTCTTTTTTATATTTCTGTAAGTTTTTACATGCCGTATTCTTACGTTCTCTTAATATTTGGCATGTCTTTCTTGTAATTTGCTACCTTTGACATGCTCAGCCATCCGCTTAACTTCTATTTCCCCGATGCCCATCCCCCGCATAGGCACTGCTTTTCTCCTTGTCACCGTTTTGAAGGCAATATTGCTATTTTTTCAACAATTCTTTACCTACATCAGCCGAAAAATGGGTAAAGACTTCCTTGCATTCCCCTCTCATTTACATGCGCATCATAAATCAAGGCAAAAAACAGACCAAATGGGTAAAGATTGTTTCAAAAAAGCTTCATATTGCCTTCATTTTGCTAGCAAACTCTCTTATACTATATTGAGGGGGAATAAAAATCTTGCAATTGGATATATCTTAGTTTCAGCATTAGTCATCTTTAGCGTTGAAGGTGATTCATTTAATTCATTCTTTGATGCAGTCACTTACTACTGTCGGTTACGGAGATATTTATCCAGTAACTACCGCTGGCCGAGTGATTACAATGATATCTTCAATATTTGGTATTGCTGTTGTAGCACTTCCAGCAGGAATCATTACCGCCAGATATTTAGAAGCACTGACAGAAGAAAAGAATAATAAAGCCAATAATACTAATCCTTAAACTGCTTAACTACAAAATAACTGCCATATAATATTAGTCAACCCCGGAGCCGCTTTGCGGTGCGCCTGCGCAGGGTTTACTGATATTATATGGCAGTTATCGTAGTTAATTAGCAGTTTATGGATTACACTTCTTGCAAGGCACATACCCTTGCTCTATCAAATCTTCCCTTGATCCTTCGTAATATAACTTGTTCTTTTCTTTCATATCCTTAACACTACTACAGGATGGATAATGAAATTTCTTGGTATTCTTGTTTGCGATATATGCTGTAGTTTCAGCCTCAGCAGGCATTGATCGATCAACCTGCGTACCATTGTCTGGTGCTGTTACTTGAAAATCATCCGCCGAAACTGATTTTGTATAGTTCTCATCCAGCTTGTTACTTCCATCTTTACTGTCAATGACTACACCAGGCTGCACATTATAGCAATATACATTAAAAGAAATACCTTTTCCCTTGTCTTCTACTGAATATGCCTCTATCTGCACTCCAGAGCAAAGAAGATTATTTCCTTCAAAGACAGGCGTCACACGGTACATTACATGATTACCAGTACTCTTAATGTACTCTGCCACCTTATTTTCATATGGAAGCATTCCTTCCACATTCATATATCTGGTACCGGTGATAAGATTCTTTTCATTAGCATTCTCGCCGGTAAGCTGATAGCCTATCATGTGACATCTGTTGTACAAATACGGTGGATCTGAATCCACAAGTCCTGGATACTTATTTTGTTTCCATCCTGTAGGCTTGACCATTCCAATAGAGTCACGTTCCTCAGTTGGCATCAGGTCTTTTCCTATACAAGCTGTCGCAGTAGTGCATCTTCCAAGCTTGTCCAGAGCTCCATAACTTTCAAAAGAACTAGTCGTAATCTCATCGCTAGAAAACTGCGGTTTATTATCATTTATAGCTACTGACGGTGCTCCACTGTACTCAGGAATCCCGCTTTCAGCTCTACTATCCACTCTGTACGTACATACTAGAATTATAGTAGAAATGATCATAAACAATATAAATGCAATCCTTGTTTTCTTCATATCTCCTGCCTTTCTAGTATTGTCATCGTTACAATATGAATGATAACCCCAAACGACAAATCTTTAAACAAAATCCATATTAAAAAAACATAAAAATACCTGCTCCATCATTGAAGCAGGTATTTACTCACTCTTCCACTATACACTCTCTTGTATTCATGCTCCTTGGTACCACATGAACATTTGAATACTCGCAATCTGCGTGTCTGATATAGATTCCATAGGCAGGTACATCACCCATGGCACTGTTCTCTGGATAGTCCGTTACATTCTCATGAACTTCAGGTAAAAGATTTATCTCTTCCTTGTCATCTCTATAAGTAACATCAAATCCATTTATCTTGATGTTGCCAAGATTTTTTCCAAAAACATCGGATGCCTCAATCTTCTCAGCCACATCCTTAGGCAATGACTCTTTTGCCAAAAGATCTAACTTCTCTTCTTTAGTCATCCTGTACCCGGTGATAATCGATGGCACCTCGGCGTTAACAGCCTTGATATTTTCAATCACGACGCCATCAATTGATCCGCCATAAAACTTATCTTCTTCGCATCCATCTTCATATCCAAACTTGTTTCTTTTACAAAGACAGATAAATAGCGGGCACGCAACATTATCCATTGTAATATTGCGGACAGTTACGTTTCTAACATTACTTCCATCGGCGGACTCAATAGCAATTCCAGAACAAGAACCTGGATAGATATCCAAGAAGAAATGACAATTCTCACAAGTTATATCTTCTATATCATAGAAGGTCTCTGTTCCAATCTTGAATGCGTTGGCAACGGTAAGTACCGTGCAGTCAGAAAAGTACACTCTCCTGGTACCGCGAAGCTTGCCTTCGCAAGCAACGTTAAGGCCATCATGTTCATGACCGCGCGGTGACTTAACTACAAGCCCATCATCAGCTGTCGAAATAAAACAGTGAGTTACGTCAACATCCTCACTTCCCATAACATCGATACCATCAGTGTTGGCAACATGTCTGTTTCCATTGATGACGATATTTGAAACCTTGACGTTGTCACAACCATCAATGCAAAGATTCCAGTCCATAGATGCTTCAAGGATGATATTTTCTATAACAACATTCTTGCAACCATTGGCCCAAAGCATATACATAGGCCTTTTAATCTTTGGCTGATCGTTTCCATACTTATCCTCAGCATATCTAATGCGGCTCCTGATGGCATATCTCATAGTATCAATTGGATATCCCATTGGATCATAAAGAAATGGTGGCTGCTTTATCTTTTCTAGAGGAGTTAAAAGAGGCTTCTTAAGAGGAAGATAAACGAAGTATTCTCCGTTTCCATATATCCTTCCACCACCAGTTACTCTTACATTCTTAGCATTATCAAGGATAACAAAAGCGTCTACAAAGTTGTCGTGGTTTTTAGATGCTACTAAAGCGCTATCACCAGTAATCCACAGCGTAGTGTTGTCATAAATACGCACAGTTCCGCTAATGTACCATCCGCCATCAACAAGTACAACTCCACCACCAGCTTCTCTAGCAGCCTCTGCTGCCTTATTCACAGCCTCTGTACATACGGTCATACCATCTGCAACAGCACCGTAATCTCTAATATCAAATACCTTGGAAGTGCGTTTATCAGGTAATCCCTGCTGCCTTATATATTGTCCGTATGGTATTCCCTTATAGTAATCACCATCATATATTATTCCATTATCCAGTAATGTAGCTACATCAACCATAGATATCCACCTCATCAAGTTATATCAGATATCAATACCTAACCCCAAGTCCCTCAAGTTCTTCTTTTACCTGGTCATAGTCCTTGTAAACTATGCCCTTCCAGCCAAGGTTAATGGCAGCCTCGATGTTTACTGCTGTGTCGTCGATGAATACTGTCTTTGATGGAGTTAAGCCATAACGTTCTTCAAGAAGATGATAGATTTCAGGACCTGGCTTAACTACATGATCTCTAAAGCTTAAGATACCACCGTCTGTCTCTTCAAGAAATGCCATAGCTTCTGGGCATCCCTCAAGGGCCTGTCTGGAAAAATTTGAAAGGTAAAGTACTTTGTAGCCTGCTGTCTTAAGTGCCTTTATCCAAGGAATAGTCCTATCTCTTTTTGTTATGATTCCATCTATATTCTTAAAAGCATCTTCAAGTATGTCTTTTAACTCAGGATCATTTTCTACGAATCTAGCAATGATCTCATCATTTGTTAAGTTGCCTTTGTCGTACTCAACCCAGTCATCGCTCTCTACTGTTGCTTTGGCAATCCTGCCTATCATGGCATCGTCGTGACCTTTTTTTCTAAGGAAATCCTTCCATGCAAAATCTGTAAGAACATTTCCTATGTCAAATACGACTGTATCAATCTCTCCTTCAGGAATAACATTTCCAAATTTGTCGTGCTGCCTGTTGCTGCTCATGGCGTCAAGAGATGCAACTGTATGTCTACCTGTGATAGTACCAATAGCCCAGATAAGGAGCCATAACAAAATTGGTACTGCTACAGTTGCGGCCACGCAGCCAAAGAAAAGATCTTTGGTAGCAGGTGAGCCTATAAGTGCCAGCACTAAAAGAGCTACGTACATTCCTACAAGTATAACTATCCCAAGGATAGCAAGAATTCTCTTATATAATGGTGTCTTATTCTGATTCATAATCTCATCCTTTTTTAATGATTCTTTGTTAACTCGTAAATCATACAATAAAGGCTATCTTTATGCAATTCCAATTCATGAGCGGAATTTTGTAAAATATTTAAAATTTGCTATACAATTAAATCAATTCCGCTTGCGGTATTAAGCCGAATATGAAATAATCTATATTGCGTAAATATAAAAGCTAATCAGTAACCTAGAAAGGAAAAACTATGCTACACATTAAATCATTAGACGAAGGTTTGGAAGTTTTCAAGGCACTTGGATCAGACATTAGAGTAGAAATCATCAAGATTCTTCTAAATGAGAGTGGCATGAATATGAATGAGCTTGCTAGTCGCCTCAATATCACCAACGGCGCTCTGACAAGTCATATCAAAAAGCTTGAAGAAAGCGGAATAGTTAAGGTTTCTTCGGAATCAGCTGGTCACGGTAATCAAAAAGTCTGCTCCGTAAATCTGGATAAGATCCTCATTGATATTCAGAACAAACCAAAGGAAGACAACGTTTATACCACAGATATCAAAGTAGGACTATTTTCAGATTATTCAGTATTCCCTACATGCGGACTTGCTTCTACCAAAAAACTTATAGGAGAGCTCGATGATACCAGATACTTTGCTCATCCTGACCGCTACGAAGCTGATATTCTCTGGTTCACAAAAGGATATGTAGAATACGCTGTTCCTAATTTTGTTCCATTTAATCAAAAGATCGATGAGATCAGCATTACAGCTGAGCTAAGTTCAGAAGCACCTGGAATCAACAACATTTGGCCATCTGATATATATTTTTACTTAAATGATATTCTTCTTGGAACATGGACTTCACCTGGAGATTTCGGAGACGTCAAAGGCTTCTTTACTCCTGACTGGTGGTTCCACAACTGGAATCAGTACGGACTGCTTAAGACTCTTGTAGTTAACCACGATGGCTCTTTTATCGATGGGATCAAGATTTCAGACGTGACTATCGACAGATTCAATCTCACTTCCAAGAGCCCAATAAAGTTAAAGCTCGAAGTTCCTGAAACTGCAGATCACGTCGGAGGCCTTACGATCTTTGGTAAAGGCTTTGGTAATTACAATCAGGACATCAACGTCAAAATGAAATACAGTCAGCTTGACTAAAACAAATATCAAAACAATCCATCCCTTGCGAGCATTCGCAGGGGATTTTGTGTATAATGAGTTAAAGTAAAAGCACAAAGGATAATCACAATGCAAAAGCGACTAACTATCGGTATCCTTGCACATGTAGATGCAGGTAAGACAACTCTTTCCGAGGGTCTGTTATATCTTTCCGGAGCCCTCAGAAAGCTGGGACGAGTTGATCACAGAGATACATTTTTAGATACATATGAACTTGAAAGAACCCGCGGAATTACTATCTTTTCCAAGCAGGCTCTTTTTGAATACGAGGATACTCACTTTACACTACTTGATACTCCCGGGCATTCCGACTTCTCTCCAGAGATGGAGCGAACTCTTCAGGTCCTTGACGCTGCAATTCTACTTATCAGCGCATCTGACAAAGTAACCGCCCAGGCCAAGATCTTGTGGAAGCTTCTATCTCACTATCATGTTCCAACCTTCATATTTGTTAATAAGATGGATCAGGACGGAGCTGACAAGGCTCTTTTGTTAAAAGACATCAGAGAAAACCTCAGCTCTCACTGTATTGCTTTTGAAGATGGCTTTGATTCTGATGAGCTCCAAGAAGAGCTTGCTGTATGCGACGACAGACTTCTTACAGCTTTTCTTGATGGTCAGAAGGTAACTGAAGGTGATGTAAAGTCCCTCATAGCAGATTGTAAGTGCTATCCTGTTCTCTTTGGCTCTGCCCTTAAGATGGACGGGGTAAAAGAACTGCTCTCTTTCATCAAGGATTTCGCTCCTGATAATAAATATGATGAGAATGCTCCTTTTGCTGCAAGAGTATTTAAGATAAGCAGGGACGTAAATGGAAACAGATTGACCCACATCAAGATAACATCAGGAAAATTAAGAGTCAGAGACCTTATTGATGATGAAAAGATTGATCAGATAAGGCTTTATTCTGGTGAGAAATTCGAGATGGTTCAGGAAGCCGTTGCTGGAACTGTTTGCGCTATAGCAGGGCTATCTGATTCCAAGGCTGGAGACGGACTTGGCGAACTCAAAAATGACACCACAGCTGAGATCTTGCAACCAATCCTATCTTCTACTTTGATACTGCCTGAGGATGCTGACCCCGTAGTTGTTTACAGAAAACTCAAAGCTCTTGAAGAGGAAGAGCCTATGCTTCAGGTATCCCTCAAGGAAGGAAGCGGAATCATTGAAGTTAAGATAATGGGCGAAGTGCAAAAAGAGATTCTTAAGCACCTTATAAAGACTCGCTTTGATCTGGACGTAGACTTTGGTCCAGGTCATATTGTCTACAAAGAGACCATCGCAGGCCCTGTAGAAGGTGTTGGACATTTTGAGCCTCTAAGACACTACGCAGAAGTACATATCCTTCTTGAGCCTTCAGAACCTGGAAGCGGAATGTCTTTTGCCTGCGACGTAAGTACTGATGACCTGTCACTTAACTGGCAGAGGCTCATACTAACTCACCTTCAGGAAAAGAAGCATCTGGGAGTCCTCACAGGTTCAGAACTTACAGACGTTAAGATAACACTCATCGGCGGACGTTCCCACGAAAAGCATACTGAAGGCGGCGATTTCAGACAAGCAACTTATAGAGCCGTAAGGCAAGGTCTTATGGAAGCTGATTCTATTCTCCTTGAACCAGTATATGAATATAAAATTGAGCTGCCAAAAGAATCTGTCGGAAGAGCTCTTACCGACATACAGAGAATGCACGGAACTGTCGGTCTTCCGGATATTGTCGGAGATAAAAATGTCCTTACTGGCACGATTCCTGCGGCAAGCCTTGGTTCCTATGCGCAGGAACTCTCATCTTTTACCCATGGAGAAGGCCATATCACCACTACTCTAAAAGGCTACCAGCCATGCCACAACACAGAAGAAGTACTGGCAGAAACAGGCTATGATCCTGACCTTGACACCGGCAATCCATCCTCATCCGTCTTCTGCTCCCATGGAGTCGGAACTATCATTCCTTGGAATGAAGTCAGAAGCCACATGCATGTTGATACAGGCTGGAGCCCGGAAACTGCTGACACCTACAAGACTGACCTGACTGATAACATAGATATGGAAGCTCTAAAAAAGATCCAGGCCAGACAAAAGAGCAAAGCTCCAGAAAACAGGTCTTTTGACGAAATAGAAAGAGACCTTCAGGCCACAGAAAAAGAGCTGAAGAACATATTTGAAAAGACCTATGGTGAGATAAAGCCAAGATACGTTGAAAAAAACACCACCTACACCTCTTCCAATGAGGCAGACAAGCCAGAGATAGATAATAGAGATTACGCTTTAGAAGAAGCTAAAAAGGAAAAGCACCAAAATACTGGCTCAGTAGATGACTCAGTTCATAAAGAATATCTCTTAGTTGACGGCTACAATGTGATCTACGCATCAGATGATCTAAAGTCCCTTGCCCAGAGAGATTTAAAAGCAGCAAGAGACTCTCTCATCGACACCCTGATCAACTTCCAGGGATTTAGAAGGGAACAGGTAATCCTGGTTTTTGATGCCTACAAGGTTCCCGGCGGCACAGAACACATGGAAGATCACTCAGGACTTATCGTTATCTATACAAAAGAGGCTGAAACTGCAGACCAGTACATAGAAAAAGCCGCCCATGAAATAGGAAAAAAGTATAAAGTCAACGTTGCCACTTCAGATGCCATAGAGCAGGTAATAGTGCTCAGTAGCGGTGCATTCAGACTTTCTGCCAGAGATTTCTGGGATGAGATCAAAAGAACCAGCGAAATGATCTCGGACAAAATTCGAAATCACAATACAAAATTGTGAAAATTTTATAAATTTTCATATACACTTTCTGTTCATTACAGAGTATCATATAGTTACATAATTTTTTTACACGGAGGAGATAACTAAATAATGAACAGAAAGTCAGGCTCTAAATTCAACGCTCGTATGTCAGTCATTCTTCTGGTAGTGACTATTCCACTCATCCTCGCCTTAATTGGTGGCATGTTCTACAGTAGCTATCATTTAAAGGCTCTAGAAAAAAATGATGAGGAGCTCTACTTCAACATGTTGTACAAGATCAGTAATGAACTTGTGAAAGCCGACAGAGACTTTTATCAGGCTATGCTTGGGGGTACAGAGTATATTGCCTATAAACCTTATGCTGACGAGTCACTTCTCAAAGAGTATCTTGAAACTTACACAACAAACTCTCAGCAGACTCTAGATGGTGTAACGGCTGCAGCTGAACTTGCATCCAAGAACAACTATCTCTACAACGAGATGAAGTCAGAATCAGGTAACACTTTCTCTTCTCTTTATTCAGATTTCCAAACAATATTTGCAAAATGGCAATCAGATTACGACTTTTCTACAAACTCAGGCAATTCAAAGGCTTTTTCTCTTGACTTTGAAGAAGCAAGAAACTGTCTCGATGAAATGGGTCAGATTGTGGAAGCTTGGGCTATTCAGGAAAAGACAGCCAATCAAAAGTCTGTTTCAACCAGCATTGCTATAGGAATGGTCATATTTGCATTAGTATCAGTATTACTCCTTGTAATTACTATCATTATGATCTTCAACATCGTAAAGAGTCTAAAGGCCATCAATGAATCCGTAGACAGGATCGCAACAGGTGACTTTGTAACCAAGATCAAAGCGGGAAGCATGGTAACGGACTTTAACGAAATATGCATAAAACTTGAATCCATGAGACACGACCTTAGAAATGCCCTTGTTAAAGTAATAAATCATGCGGATTCAGTTAATTCAAAGGCTGAGCTTGCCAAGAACAGCATCTCTAATTCACAGACTACAACAGCTGATATCACTTCTGTTGTCAACGACCTTGCTACTGGCGCAACATCAATGGCTGAAGACGTTCAGAGCACATCAAGCGTTACTGTCAACATGGGAACAGCTGTTGATAACGTTCGTGATTCCGCAAATGCCAACCTTCAGCGTGGTTCTATGGTCTACACTGAATCAGAAAAAGTTAAAGAGCAGCTTGAACAGATAAAACTCCAGGATCAGACCAATGACGAAATGGCAACTCAGGTTGCTGATTCAGTAAATGAGACAGCAAACGTAGTAGCTCAGATCTCATCTGCTGCCGAGTCTATCATCTCAATTGCAAACCAGACCAACCTCCTTGCCCTCAATGCTTCTATCGAGGCTGCGAGAGCTGGCGAAGCAGGAAGAGGTTTTGCAGTAGTTGCTGATAACATCAAGAACCTGGCAGGTAACACAAACTCACTTGCTGGTGAGATCACTAACATGCTTTCAACTATCACAGATTATTCAAATACTAACAAGGAACTTACTGAGAATATCAAGACTGCTATCTCCAACCAGACATTTGCTCTTGAAGAGATGAGCGAATCCTTCGATCAGATGCTTGCTCTTTTAAAAGAGACAGAAACTGGAAATAAGCAGATTGTAGAACTTGTAGAGACTATGAACACTGATAAGGACAATATCCTTAATTCTGTTGAATCTCTTTCAAGTATTTCAGAAGAAAATGCAGCATCAACGCAGCAGACAAGCGCTTCTCTCATGCAGCTTGACAGCAACATGGAATCTGTTGTTCAGCAGGCCGTAGACCTTCAGAAGATTGCAGAAGAGCTTACTGCTAACGTTAAATACTTTAAAGTTGAACTCCCTCAGGAGGAAAACGCTTTATAATGCCTCAGGTATTATGAGATGCCTTGGTAGTCCTCCAGACATGATAGGCATCACTTCACCACATATAAGGGGTCTTGCATAGTGCTCAAAGCTCTGTGTAAGGCCTCTTTTATTGTCTGTTATCCACTCAACCGGAACTTTCTTTTCAAAATTAGCAATAGCGTGGATATCATACGTATCATAAACGCAGATATATGGATAATCTGCAGTATTTTCCATCATTCTTTTCATGATGACCATCTTTCCGGTCTTCTTTTCATTTGCAGCTATTACAGCCTGAACGCCGCACTGGTATGCCTCTTTCACATCAGTAAGTGAAGAAGTATGGGCTGCCGATCTCTGCAAAGTACTAAGTTCAACTGTTCTGGTACGAAGTCCCAGCTCATTTGTAAGCTTATCTGCTAAAACTCTTGATGCAGCACTCATCTGCTTATGTCCAAATGTATCTGTCTCTACATTTCCATTTAGCTCACATACATATCTTCCATCTGCAAGCTTAATTCCCTCTGAAATAACGATTAAAGCCGGTTTATGGCCCTTAGAAAGTTCTTTTGCATAATTCATAAAATCGTCCATGTCAAACGGGATTTCGGGCAAATAAATGGCATCAGGTCCTGAGCAGTCATCTGAAGTACAAAGAGAAGCTGCTGCAGCAAGCCAGCCTGCATTTCTACCCATTATCTCAACGATCACTATTGCTGGATTTCTTGGATCAGAAGCCTGATTGTCTCTTATAAGCTCTTTTACACTGGTTGCTATATACTTAGCAGATGAGCCAAATCCAGGACAATGGTCCGTGATAGGAAGGTCGTTATCAATTGTTTTGGGAATGCCTATAAATTGCTTGTCATATCCATGACTGGAAGAATAATCTGAAAGTTTCATAATGGTGTCCATTGAATCGTTGCCACCAATATAGAAAAAAGAATCGATATTATATTTGTCTAATATCTCAAAGATCTGTTTGTATACTGAATTATCTACTGAAGCTTCTGGAAGCTTGTATCTGCAGGTACCAAGAACTGAAGCTGGAGTTCTCTTAAGCAGTTCCACATTGGTGGGATCACTTAAATACTTATCCAGATCAATAAACTCTCCTTGTAAAAGTCCCTCAATACCATGAATCATACCAAAGACCTTGTTTGCACCAAGCTCTTTAGCTTTGACATAAGCTCCTGCTACTGAAGCATTAATTGCCGCTGTTGGTCCTCCCGACTGACCAATAATGACATTATTCATTAGATTCCTCCAAAAGTTGTATTTGTAGCCCGCCCAAAAACATACAAATACTCCATGCATAATAATAGCCCATGTCAGATGATTCTGTACATGGGCTATATTACCAAATATTAAGCTTCAGTTGTCATGACAGACATATAATATGAATAAAGATTCTTGTAAGTAGTCTTATCATAGTGAAGTCCATCTGACGCATTAAATCCGTTTTGCTGCAAGAATGTGTATCCGTCGATCCACTGAATTCTAGGATCAAGCTCATTCTTGAGTCTAGTGTTAAAACTTTCAATCTGATCATTTGTTACTCTTGCTGAAGCACCAACAGGTGTAACTGCAGCATAGTAAACTGTAATTCCGGCTTCTGTCCAGGCATCAATATTGCTATTAACAAGCTTGATATACTTGGAAGCATTGCCTAGATCATTAACACCAAAATTAATGACCATCACTGTTCCACTTCCAGCTGTCTCTGAAATCTCAGAAAGAGCTGTATTCTTGAACCAGTTATATCCCTCTCCAACCTTGGCTACATAAGCCTTGTCTGTAGAACCTACAGCCATCTTGAGCTGAACTGTTCTGGAATCTCCTACAAAAAGATAAGGAACACTTGGCACTCCCTCTGTTAAGTAGTCTCCCATAACAAATCCAAGGTTTTCATTATAAGAAATTTCATACCATCCGTTGTCTGTTGCTCCAATGACCTGTACTGCGCTTCCCCAGCTAATCTTGCCGATCTTGTCGTATTCTGTACCTGCGCCTGCTCTAACATTTACTGTATCGCTGGCATACATAGTAACGGGTGTCTCGTAATCTGTAATTGAATAAGGTGCTGTTTCTACTTCCTTTCCTGCGTTAGCAACCTCAAGGTCTAAATTGTTATCTACGAGTACCTGTTCATTAGATACAGTTTCAGTTACTTCTGAGATATTCTCTGAAGCAATTACCTTCTGATCTGCTGTTACTCCTGCGCAAACAACTGCAGCAAACATTCCTGCAAAGGCCAATAAAGCGATAAAATTTTTTCTTTTAATCTTACGCATGAATGAGATTTTACAATAACAGTAAAAACTTGTCAAACTAGCGATTTGTTTTCTTAGGAATAATGATCTCAACTGTAGTACCTACCCCGGGCGTAGACGATATTCTCATCTCCGCATTCTCGACAATCTTAAGTCTGTTCCTGACATTTCTGATTCCAATTCGTTTATTATCGCTCACAATTTCTTTTTCATACTCATTAACATCAAAACCAACACCATCATCATAGATCTTGATCCTGATGTATCCATAACCCTCTTCAGTACTGATCCTGATATTTCCAGGTTCATCCGTTCCTTTGGCACATACACCATGATTAACTGCATTTTCTACAATTGGCTGTATGGTGAGCGCTGGAATATCAAAGTCTGTAGCCTTAATATCATACTCAACCTTAAATCTGTCAGGGAACCTAGCCTCTTCAATGACAAGGTAATCTCTTGTATGCTGCAATTCCTCAGTAAAAGGAATTGGATCTTCTGTTTCAATGGAGCTGATATTTTCTTTAAGGTAATCAGCCAGACTTTCTAATATCTCCTTTGCCTTATTTATGTCTTTGTCACAAAGAATGCTGATAGCGCTTAAGGTATTGTACAAAAAGTGAGGTTTGATCTGAGAAATAGCAATCCTCATTCTCATGTCCTCAAGTTCCTGGTTTTGTTTTTCAATGTATCCCCTCTGTTCCATCATTGTCTTGGTGTTATCTTCAAGAGCCTGACCAAACATGATAAGAGATACGATTATTATGGCAATATTTGAAAGTGAAAAACCATAGATAAAGAGCTGTATGATCGATGCCAGGATTGGAAGCGTTATGAACATAACTATTGCATTACATCTCTTTTTATTGATCTGATTTCTTTTGACCCAAACATAAGCCCCAACGCCTATTGATTCAACTAGAACAATTATCGTCCAGATAATAAATCCAGGTCCGCGCTGATATAGGTTAGTTTCTGGATTGATGGTATAAACAAAGCCATACATCTGAGCTATTGCTAGGTAAAGTTCCGCTACAGAGCCAAGGCCTCCCATGTAGAACATAACTCTTATACTTCTTTTTTCAGGCTGAATGGACAATATAACGTAAGCCGTCAAAAAGACTGGCAAAATAGCATTACATACAAATGACATGTAATTGGAAAAATTTAAGATAGCATAGGCAAGCGATCCTGGATTACCTCTAAAAAACCAGGCAGCGGAATCAAAAAACAACATTACACCAACAGTAAGTTCAAGCTCTGCAAGAGCTCTATACTGCTCCTTGATCACAGTTCTGCCTATAAAAAGATATATTGCTGATATCACAGCAAAGATACTTCCCCAAAGTTCTAAACAAGTGTATACGTACTTTAGTTCCAACACTGTAGCACCTCCGATATAGTCTCCTATAGTTGCTTGGCGTTACATTCCTACCCCACTTAAATATACTCTCTCTATTATAACTCATTTTTAACGGAATATCATTAAAGCAAAAAAGCTCCAGCGTTTATTCGCTGGAGCTAAAACTATATTCTTATCCTACTTCCATACCATCGATCTGAGCAGTATAAAGGTGATAATAATCTCCCTTCTTGGCCATGAGTTCTTCATGACTTCCACATTCAGTAATACCGCCCTTATCAATGTACATGATCTTGTCACACTTTGTGATAGTCGAAAGCCTGTGAGCTATGATAAAGCTTGTTCTGCCTTCAAGCATAGCATCAAGGCCTTTCTGGAGGGCTTTTTCAGTCTGAACATCGATACTTGATGTAGCTTCATCAAGGACCAGAATCGCAGGATCTGATAAAAGAGTTCTTGCAAAGGATATAAGCTGCTTTTGTCCCTGAGAAAGAAGTGCTCCTCTTTCCTTAACCTCTGTGTTATATCTCTTTGGCATGAACTTGATGAAATCATCGGCACATACAGCCTTGCTGGCTCTTCTGATCTCTGCCTCTGTGGCATCAAGCTTACCATATCTGATATTGTCTCCAATAGTTCCTGAAAAAATGAAGCTATCTTGCAGCATTATTCCCATCTGAGATCTAAGGGAATTAAGTGTAACCTTGGAGATGTCCTGACCATCTATAAGGATTCTTCCACTCTGCACATCATAAAATCTTGAGATAAGACTTACAATGGTACTCTTTCCTGCTCCTGTTGGTCCAACAAGAGCTACGCTCTCACCAGGCTTTACACTAAAGGATACGTCATGAAGTACCTCTTTTCCCTTCTCATAGGAAAAAGATACGTTCTCAAAGGTTACCTCTCCAACAAGCTTACCAATTGGCTTTGCATCTGGAGCATCATCAATAGTTACAGGCTCATCCATAGTCTCAAAGATTCTCTCAAGATAGGCCATGTTGTTGATGAAGTTGTTAAAGATATTTCCAAGGTTCATGATAGGCTGCCAGAATCTTGAAGCATAGCTTGATATAGCTACTATAACGCCAAGAGATTCATTCCCCCGTGAGAACACAAGGAGTGCAAACATGAAGATTGCCGCTCTTACAAGGACTGATATAGTGTCGATACCAGGCCATACCATGGTACTGTAGCTTACAGCCTTCATCCAGGTCTTTCTGCAATTACTTGAAAGAGTCTTGAAGATATCAGCATTTTCATCTTCTCTTGCAAAGATCTGAGTAATTCTTGCTCCAACAATGTTCTCCTGAAGGTAGGCATTAAGGTTAGAGTTCTTGTTTGAAACTGCCTGCCAGGCCTTTCTCTGCTTGTTCTTGATCCAGAACATGAACACCATAAGAAACGGAACTCCAGCCAAAACCACAAGACTGAGCTTTACATCTACTGCAAACATGAACACGATGATAAATACAAGGTTAATGATCTCAAGGATTACATTTATAAGACCGTTACTAAGCATATCTGATACAGAGTTAACATAGTTGACTACCCTTACCAGAATCTTGCCGTGAGGTCTATCATCGTAGTACTGAAATGGCAGTTTCTGGAGATGTTCAAAGAGATCTCCTCGTATCTGATAAATTATATCCTGACTGACATTTACCATGATATGTGAACGGATGGTTGTCATGATAACGCTCACAATGTAAAAGACTGTCGCTGCAATTACCAACCTAAACAGCATATCTTTATCCTGATTTGGAACTGCGATATCAAGCGCTCTCTGAACGATCATAGGGCTCACAAGAGCTGCCGCACCACCAAGAGCAGAAAAGAAAAGAGCTGCTCCCATCTTTCCTGCATGTTTCTTAATATAACCAGAAGCCCTAAGTAAATGTTTTATGTCAAAAGGCTCTTCTAGTATTTCATCTTCTTTATATGTATTCCTACGTGGCATTTTAGTGTCCTTTCTATCAACCTACCTGAAGCTTAACAAGTTCTGCGTAGTAGCCGCCTTTTTTGATCAGTTCCTCATGTGTTCCACTTTCTGTGATCTCGCCGTGCTGCATGATAAGGATCTGATCAGCATCCTTTGTTGTTGAGATACGCTGCGCAATGATTATCTTAGTACACTCGAAATCAAGGTGTCTTAGGCTGTCCTGAATCTCTTTTTCCGTTTCAAGATCCACAGCTGATGTTGTATCATCAAGGATCAGGATCGAAGGTCTGACTGCAAGGGCTCTTGCAAGAGATATTCTCTGCTTCTGTCCACCGGAAAGGCCAACACCTCTTTCTCCGACAATGGTTTCATATCCCTCAGGCATCTTGGCAATAAAGTCAGATGCTGCAGAATACTTGGCAAACCTCACTACCTCTTCCCTGCTGATCTCACTGTCACCATAGGCAATGTTGCCGTCGATAGTATCTGAATAAAGAAGTACGTCCTGAGTTGCAAGACCTATATTCTTTCTGAGCTGATGTAGTTTTAGCTTATTAACGTTAACTCCATCTATGAGAATTTCGCCGCTTGTTGGCTCGTAGAATCTAGGAATCAGGTGGATAAGTGAAGTCTTACCACATCCAGTCTCACCCATGATAGCGATAGTCTGCCCCTTCTTGGCAGTAAAGGAGATATGCTCAAGAACGGGAAGGTCACTGTCTGCGTACTGGAACGATACATCCCTAAACTCGATATTTCCTTCAAATCTGTCGGGCTTGTCTATTGCATCCTTGGCATCTACGATCTCAGGCTCAGAGTAATATATTTCCATAACCTTGGCAGATGCTGCAGAGAATCTCTGGAATTCATTCATTACGTTACCAAGCTGTCTCATAGGGTTTGCAATAGCCCAGATAAGACCTGAGAATGCCACATATTCTCCAAGTGAGATCTTATCTTCTATGAGGAAAAGACCTCCCACAAGAATGAGGATAACTGACAGACAGTTAGCAAGTGTTTCAACGTAAGGATAGAACTTAAGCCAGGTAAAAGCTGTCTTTTTATTAGTATCTCTGTAGTCCTTGTTACACTCATCGAACTTTTCTATCTCATAGCTTTCTCTTGCAAATGCCTTGACTACTCTATTACCAGCGATGTTTTCCTGGGCTACTGTGTTCATATATGCAAGCTTCTCACGAAGAAGAGCGTGCATAGGAGCTACAAGGAGCTTAAACACATAGATGATAAAAAAGATAAGTGGAGCAACTATCAAAAGGCTCACTGCAAGCTTCCAATCCATGATCATAAAATAGATTGCTGTTGCAGACACCAAGGATATTGCCTCTATCACCATTCTGATAACCCAAGCAACCATATGTCTTACAGCATCAAGGTCACCTGTAACTCTAGTCATAAGGTCACCTGTCCTATAAGTGCTGTAAAACTTCATATCCTGTCTCTGAATCTTGTCATATAGGAAATTTCTAACTTTGAAAAGAACTGCCTGTGATACATACTCATATCCCATGCAGTCAAAATAGACGATGATACATCTAAGGATCGTCAGACCTACCATCAAACAAAGGAGTCTAATAAATTCATCTGGGTGGTTAGCCAGATTTTCTTTTGCCCCATCTCCTGAAAGGAATCTGTTAACAATCTGCCCAGAAAAAAAAGGCACAGTAAGCTGTAAGATGTTATAAACAACCGTGCCAAACATAGCAAGAACATACAGTGCTCTGTAGCCCTTCATGTTGTCCCAAAGCCACTGAATCCTGGTCCTTGGATACTTCCACTTCTCATTATTCTTTTTCATAATAGTTTTCACCCCTATAGCCGTGATGTCGTTTTTAGCTATATCTCGATTCTATTATTCATATTTTCATACTTCAAGCCCATTTTATGCACTTTTCTTCCCATTTTTTGTCATTTATAAATTATCAGGCTTCTTTCTTAATACTTTTATTATAATTTCGTCAATAGACGCCATGCTATAATTGTTGTGAGGTGATGTTTATGGATTTTAATTTCGTTAGACGTCTTATAGCATTTGCATATACACTATTGCTTCTTTTGTTTATTGGTCTAGGCTTTTGCTATACCAACGAAACCAATGACTATTTTCGCGAAAATTCCATGATCTTCAATGATTACTGGAAGGTTGATGGAAAGATCATCACATTCCCATACAGCAATAACAATGAATTTACTATAAGCAACACCCTACCTCTTGTATATGGCGACCAGCTACTGATAATAAGATGTTATTATGAAGACTTTACTGCAATAATAAATGGTGAAGAAATCGTTGAATCAAGGCCGACAACACTCTTTGGAATTTCTACGAATGTTGGTAAAAAAGAAATCTGGATTCCCCTCCGCAATGATTATACAAATAAAGAGGTGTCTGTCAGGATTAAGATGCAATCTTCTATCTATGGTTCTGAATTAACTGAAGCTTTCATTACTACCAGATCTGCATATGGGATCAGTCAGCTAAAGAAAAACGTTCCTTCTGTTGTTTTGTTTGTTTTGTTTACTGTTACCGGAATTATAGAGCTCTTTATCTCTGCTTACTTCATTGTCAAAAGAGCCAGCCTTATCAGGAAACTTACGTTTGAAGCCTTGTTTTATGCAGGATGTTTTTCTATTATTTCTGCCCAATGGATCATAAATGAAACCAGACTTCCATTTATTATATTTGGCTACATGACTGGATTTTCAGTATTAAATATAATCTCATTCCTGTTGATGCCGCTTCTTTTCTTTGAACTAACCAGGGCACTTTTTTACCGTGTTGGTAAGATTGATAATGCTATAGACGGTATCCTGGCTCTCTCTATTGCTGTCTCTTGCCTGCTGGCTGTAAAAGGAGTCATAGACTGGGGAAATCTTGTTTATATTGCCCATGCAATCGATGCGATTGTAATGATATTAGTAGGCTATTACTCATACGCCAGCATTAGGAAGGAAAAGAAATTCTGTTCAAGAACCGGAATCGCTCTTGCAAATGGCATATTTATGGTAATTGCGGGAATTGCTCTTATTCAATATATTGACAACGTTGACTATAACTATATTCTGCTGATAATAGTTGGTCTTATGATCTTTATCATGGTTCAGGTAGGCCTCATATATAGAAGAATAGGTCTAAATGTCAAAGAAGAAAAAGAATTTGCTCAAGCCAAGATATTTGCCTTTACCGATGAGCTTACTAAGCTCTCAAACAGAAGACATTTTTACAAAATCATCGACGATTATGAAAAAGACAAACTTCCTGCCAATCTTACTTTTATAGCGATAGATGTAAACAGGCTAAAGTATTATAACGATACCTATGGTCATGAAGCTGGAGATGAACTTTTGCTTGGAACAGCCGAGTGTCTAAGGAACGCCTTCTCATCATCTTCTACTGCTGTGATCAGCAGAATGGGTGGAGACGAATTTGCTGTGCTACTGATTGCAGCTCCTGCCGAATTAAAAAACAGACTTAGCGCACTAAGACTAAGTCTAAAGAAATGGAAGGGAAAATATATTGACGGTATAAGTGTAGCCATCGGATACGCAGTCTCATCTGCCTACCCAGACGAATCTATAGATGAACTTTCAAAAATAGCGGACAAAGAAATGTATAATGACAAGCTTCAATTCTATAAGTCTTCTGGTCTCGAGAGAAGAAGCTCTTCAAAATCAGATTAACAGTAATTTGATTGACACTGCCGGATGCCCTTGCTATAATATCATTCGTGACTAATTTAAGTCAGATGCTGTTGTAGCACAGTCGGTAGTGCGTCGCATTGGTAGTGCGGAGGTCACGGGTTCGATTCCCGTCAGCAGCTCTTTTATAAAAAACAGCAATCACGCGCTTTGCATGATTGCTGTTTTTGTTTTATTTTTGTTTTATTTATTATGGTGCAATCCAGAACAGTGTTACCACGCCGTTTTTAACGTTTGCTCCAAATGAACATTTGTATTCAAGACCTTCGTCCATGAATCCCACAAATTATTTATCGTCATTTAATACTATTTTAATAGCAATAATCATGCAAATGTGTTTATAATACAAAAAACATAAACCTCATGATTGCTTTGCAAAGGAGGGCTGGTTATGAGTATTAATGGAATTGGCGGCGGAATGCAGCAGGCATATCCGGTACAGCAAACTCAGAAGCAACAGGTAGCTGTAGCTCCTAAGATTGAAGATGAAGCTCAGTCTACTCTTCTCGATACAGAAGGACAGAAAGAACGTCTCGAGAAAATGAAGATGGAAGCTCAGAAACATGCTCAAGAGCAGACAAAGGAGCAGATGGATCTCTCTGAGAGATCTTCAGCAGCTATGGGATTTGGCAACAAGATTCAGATGGAACTTATGAAATAAGAGGTTCAAGATAACTGAATAGAATAAAATACCCGGTTAGAAGGCTGTACATATTACAGTTTTCTAACCGGGTTTTTAATTATTCACAAACTTCAGTATTAGTTGTTTTCGCTTGCACTATCGATAAGTTCAGATGCGCTCTTTGCTGCTTTTCTAAGTGCATAATCTGTAGGATTGTTGAAAGCGTCTCTGATATTAAGAACTCTGTCACCTGTCTCACTCATTGATACAATGTTTGCTCGAAGCTGAGTATCAAGCTCATTGTTCTGTACATAGTTAATGTACTCGCAGAGAGTTTCAAGATCATCATCTCCGCCAAGTGCAATTACAAATACCATATAAAGAACAAAGAGTCCAATGATGATCGCTGCAAATAAAAGGTTCTTAGTGATTGCTAAAATGATTCCTGAAATACATACTACTGTAAATCCGATATCAAAAAGAACTTTGCTCTTAATCTCAGACTTAACAGTTCTTAAAAGGAATCTCTTACTATCCTGCACGAAGTATGTAATAAGGTCATAAAGCATTTCCTTATCCTCTTCTTCATAGCAACCAATCTGGTAAGT
Source organism: Butyrivibrio hungatei (assembly GCF_001858005.1). Classification (NCBI taxonomy): domain Bacteria; kingdom Bacillati; phylum Bacillota; class Clostridia; order Lachnospirales; family Lachnospiraceae; genus Butyrivibrio; species Butyrivibrio hungatei. Next base: position 2,262,853 of record NZ_CP017831.1, read on the forward strand.
TACGATAAGCTTAGCTGCGTTCTCGTAAGCCTTATTAACAATATTCTTGTAAATAAAAGTAAAATTCTTAACAACTGGGATCATCTCTAAGATTGAAGCAGCAGCCATAGCACCACTAGCCATCTTGTAGAGAATAAGTCCGCAAGTACGGCTCTTTGATCTCATCCCCTTTGAACCATACTTCTTTAATCTCTCCAAGCCCTCAGCAACAGGATCAGCAGAAATCTCTTTTCCTACAAGTGCTCTGCATACCATAAGGTCTGATGCGTAATAGTACATGTTCTGTCTTGGTGTGCTAAGCACAAAATACAGGAAAAATCCGATTACTCCAATTGACATAAATGGGAAAATCTGTGCTTTAAGTCCTATGATGTACATGAGCACGAATACAAGCTCTACTGACATCAAAATCAGAGTTTTCTTTCTGAACTGCCCCTTAATATCCTTTGCTAACTTTTTTCTTTCTTCCATTCCTCACTCTCTCCTTGTCAAAAGAATATTTTCTCCCCCGGTTAAGAAAATATTACATCGCAATGAAACAAATTGTAACATATTCTTTTGCAAGATATAAGCCCATATTTTATCAATATTTGAGCAATTATTGATCAAGTTCTAAATGAGTCTTGGTCCAAGTGTTATGCGGAAGTCCATCTTTTTTGGGAGGGGGGCGGCTTTGGGGGTCCCGGCTTTTATCCGTTTTATGGCCGCCTTTTAGCCGATTATTGGAATTTTTTCTTGTTTAGGCTAAACTTTTTTGCTTTCAGAAAGCAAGCTCACAAGTGTACTTTAGCCGAAATGCTTAACTCTTATAGCATTCGGCTAAATACATACTTGGATTTTTATTATTACAAAGAAATCTCTTTAGCCTAGAAATTCAAGATTCTACCATATAGGCTAAAAATATCCTTCTATCTTTTTTTATTTCATACTTTCATTTCACGAAATATTTATCCGATTTTCGATGGATATAGGATTTTCGGTAAAAAAAGAGACTACATCACGTAGTCTCTTTATCCTGTCTCTTTATTAACTTAATAAGTATCTCTGCACACATCTTACAATCTGCCACAGCATTATGGGCGTTTTCAGCTGATATTCCAAGATGCTTTGCAACAGTTACTTGTTTGTAGTTTTTAAGTTCTGGAAGCCTCTTTTTTGCAAAAGACATAACATCAAAGTGTCTTATGTTACCAGGAAAGCCACTTCTTTCCATGGCACTCTTTATAAACTTGGCATCAAAAGTTGAATTATATGCCACAAACAGAGTTTTTCCAAACACAGCGTCTCCGCAAAAGGCTAAAAGATCTTTGCACATATCGTGTTCTGATGGTGCATTTATGACCATAGAATCAGTAATTTCATTTATTTCAGATGCATCTGACGGAATTGGTCTTTGAGGATTAACAAGTGTATAGAAATTGTGTACAGGCTGCATGTTCTCATATATCATTGCGGAAATTGAAATAATCCTATCATTTTCAGAATCAAGACCAGTAGTCTCTGTATCTATGACTATAAAACGTTCTTTTAGCTGTGACATATTCTTTTCAGTATCTTTACTAGAGTGAATATAAAAAGTAGCCTGTGGAGATGTATTTGTCTGTCCCGCTTCAGGTGAAATGGTAAAAGCACTCGTATCAGAAGAACCTCTCACCTGTTTTTCACATAAAGTCTTATTTAAATTTTCATTTTTCATAAAGGTTTTTGCGGCGGTTATGATATCGACTATCCATCCTATACCCAAAAGTCCAAATGTAAGAAGATATAAGACGCCTAATCCGTACTGTTTTTTGTAGAAGCGATATCCGCCGGCCCATCCAAGTAAACAAGCAATTATTAGTCCGATCAAAGAAGTGTCCCCCTTATCTGATATTGTGAACATATTTACACCATTTTATCACAAAAAATTCCGGACTAATATTGTTGTACATCAGATATTTAATGGCATGAATATTTGACATTTTGAATCGCATTAGATACATTTAGGATAATAAAAGAGCCGTTTATAGCTTTCTGTTTGGACAATTGGAGTCCATTCTTGGAAAGCGTTTAACGGCTCTTTTTTAATGCAACTAATTTTCTTGTGTTTGATAAACAAATATCCACTCTATTGGAGCTTCTTTTTCATTCCAGTCATAATCAGAATCAGTATCACCAAGCTCAAATGCTATGCCATCTACACCAGAAATAAGATAATCATACTTATCCTCATAGCATTCAAATCCTAGATTATTTAATTCATTTATTGTATTTCCTACCCCAATAGCATCATTAAATTTTCCTTCGAAACCAACTGATACTCCTACCTGTGTCAAACTATCAGTTTTATCAAAGAAAAACAAAGCGTTTTCGATATGATACACCTTTATATCGTTAGCTCGATGCTCAATGGTATATTCACTAATATATTCCTCTAGTTCTTTATTAGTCATACCCAATAGAAATTGCCCTATTCCAACATTTGGGATAATATTTCCATCTCTTATCTTCATTTGATTACCTATACACTGCACAATACATCTTATCAGTTCCAAAGCTACTAACTGCTCTGTCTCCGCCTTTAATTTCAACCTTGACGCAGCGGTTTTCAATTTTATGTATAAATGCAACCTTCTTTTCAAAAGCCTCGCGTTCAGATATTTCCTGATTTTCTTCTGAATCCATATAAATGGCCCACACTGTTAATCCGTTTGTGTAAGGAAGAAAATTGGAAACCTTGCTTCTGAGGAATGTAGAAAGCATTTCACCTTCCTGATATTCCAAATCAGCACATCTGTTGTAGTCATCTCCATTACTTACGCTTTCTCTTGATAAATGCATTAACATAGCTTATACCTTTCAAAAAAGACCTCCGTATAAGCGGAGGCCTTCCATACAATTCATTTCCAACCTATTACTCTGTCATGCGAGTGTCCGTTTCATCATGATACATAGGGATATAAATATCAACTTCCTGTATCAGATCATCATCCAAGACATCTTTTTCATATGGTGACTCTGATGTAACCCACAAATGAACAATTACATTTCCTTTTGAAAAGCATGATATATTCAGATAGCTATTAAAAAATTCATCACATTCCCATATAAAACCAGCTTTTTCAAGCTTTTCCTTAGCATCCTTGTACTTATCTTCACAATGAATGCCTAAAATATGATGGTCAGCATTATCTCTCTTTAATCTGATGTATGACCTAAATATCTTGCCTTCAGCCCGCTCATAAGCGCCTTCGCATTCTATTCCATCGTCAAATTCAACGAAAGGGCCTTCCATAGGATCTACTATATCTTGCATTTCTCCCATTAGCTCAAAGGCCATATCGCTATTTTGGTTCACATGATCAATAGTAGCAAGATCTTCCTCAGTAAGCTCTGAATAAGTTACACTCTTGTGATCATAGGCACTTTTTTTCTCTTTTTTATGACCAAATATGCCCTTTCCATCTTCATTTGAAGAGCATGAACATAATACAAGTGCTATAACTAACAACGTACAAAAATAAAATATATTTCTCTTATGTTGTTTCATATAGTTCCTCTTGTCAATCAGTCAGACATCAAAGTTTCCATAAGATACTGATATACTTCCTGATTGCAATCCTGCCACTTCTTGCAAATGTTACGGGCTATCTCTTCTGTTGGTACAGCAAGCTTGATCTCTACGATGCTCTGGCCATTTTCATTGGCAATAAGCTGAGCTGTGTATTCATTCTCACCGGTCTTGGTGTAGTCCCCAAGAATTGAGCCTTCGTCTCTAAGCTTCATGCTGTTTTCTTTAAGATACTCATCTATCTGAGTCTTGATTGCCGGGTTAATTCTATTGCCAAAGAACTTAAGTGTCTCTTCACCTTCAGAAGTCATCTCGAGGTATGTTCTGCTGACCATAGACTTCTCGATGATAAGACCTGAAGTAACCATTTCCGCAAATACTTCCTGAAGTGTAAGGAAGTTAGTGTACTCGTTTTCTAATATAAAATCGTAAATCTGTGACTTGCTAAGAGGCGCATCACAGCGCTTTAGCATGTACAGAACTATCATCTTATACAAAGTAAGATACTTTGAACTCAATTTAACTTATCTCCTAAAACTAAACTTAAATCTTTTCTTTTACTGCTGCAGAGATCACATCTGCTACTCTTGGATCAAAAGCTGCTGGAAGAATGTTCTCATCATTTAGCTCATCATCTGGAACAAGTCCAGCAAGAGCAACAGCTGCTGCAAGCTTCATCTCCTCTGTGATCTGCTTGGCACCGCCTTCAAGAGCTCCTCTAAAGATACCAGGGAATACAAGAACGTTGTTGACCTGGTTAGGGAAGTCTGATCTGCCAGTACCGATAACTCTGATTCCAGCCTCTTTTGCCACATCTGGCATGATCTCTGGAACCGGGTTGGCCATAGCAAACATTATAGCATCTTTGTTCATCTGCTGTGCCATCTCTTTTGTTACGATATTAGGAGCAGAAACCCCTACGAAGATATCTGCACCTTTGAGTGCATCTGCAAGTGTGCCGGTCTTCTGCTCTGGATTTGTTACGTCCATCATCTTTTCTTGCATCCAGTTAAGGTCTTTTGAAGCCTTTGAAAGGATACCTGACTTGTCACACATTGTTACGTTCTTGAATCCATAGCTTAAGAGAAGCTTTGTGATAGCAATACCAGCACTTCCTGCGCCGTTTACTACTACCTTACATGTTTCTTTATCCTTTCCAACTACCTTAAGACCGTTGATAACACCAGCTAAAACCACAATAGCTGTACCGTGCTGATCATCGTGGAATACTGGGATATCCAGCATCTCTTTTAACCTCTCTTCAATCTCAAAGCATCTAGGAGCTGAGATATCCTCAAGGTTGATGCCACCAAAACCAGGTGCAAGATATTTAACTGCCTTGATGATCTCTTCTGTATCCTGAGTATCAAGACAGATAGGAACTGCATTAACTCCGCCAAACTCTTTAAAAAGCACTGCTTTACCTTCCATAACAGGCATTGCTGCGTATGGTCCAATATTTCCAAGTCCAAGAACTGCGCTACCATCTGAAACAACTGCAATAGTGTTTGATTTGATAGTATATTTATAAGCAAGGCTCTTATCCTCTGCTATGAGCTTACAAGGCTCGGCTACACCTGGTGTGTAAGCAATAGCAAGGTCTTCTTTTGACTTTACTTCTGCTTTGGATCTGATTTCCAGCTTACCATTCCATTCTTCATGCATCTTAAGTGCTTTTTCTGCGTTTGTCATAATAATGCTCCTCCTAATTATGTTATGGGTCACTTAAAAGGTTTTCCCGACTATATCATATGCAAAAGATACAACTTCATCTCTTTTGTTTGTATCTATGTACTTAAAGACGTTATATATCTGCTTGTGATTGCCACCAACAGTCTCAAGTCCAAGAGCAAGTCCAAGGGCTGCCACTTCTTCCGGCGCATCAACCTGTCTTGAAAGCATAAGAGCATCAATATGACCATTTTTGACCATCTTAGTGTATGCATAAGCAAAAGCCGCTGCCTGAACAGCTTCCCCTGATGAGGAAGAATAGCCCATCTCACTAAGGATTATGGATCTGACATTACCACTTGTATCAAGCATAGATTCTTTTTGCATGTAATTGGTCAAAACTTCAATATTCTCCATTGTGATACATGGAGTTGATTCTGTGTGATTAACGTACTTGGAAGCCTTCCAGAATGCTGTGTTCTCATTTGGGAATGAGTATGGATGTGCTGCAAGTCCCCAGTCAATATTGCCGTATTCTGAAATAGATGAAGAAAAGATATCTATAACATCCTTGGCATCATAGTCACCAGTTTTTTCTGTGTTGTAGGTCCATCTCTGATCTATAGGAATATATACCTTGGCACCTGCATTCTGGCTCTTAATTGCATTGTAAAAGACTCTGAAGGCTCTTGTGAAAGCTGTTGTATAGGTACCAACATCTGTCTTAGCCATGTAGTTGTACTCTCTACGGGCATTTACCTCATTGGCAATGATCCACATGCTGACGTTACCATGGCCTGAGCCTGAGTACCTGTTTGCAAGGAAGCTTCCGATAGCTGCAAGCGCCTTGACACCGCTCTCATTGGTTGCATTGAACATGTAATAAGGAGCAGTAGATCCGCTTCTGGCATCTGGATGTGTGATCTCTGGAAAAGCAGATGTGCTGGCGTTATTGAGGATAATAGCAGCAACATCGATTCCCATCGCATTAAGTCTCTTAAAGAGATTGTCGTAATCATTTATTATCTGAGCATTGAAGTGATAGGTCACTCCGCCGTAAGAATACTCGATTCCACCTGAAGTCACCAAAATATGTGACAGAGGAATATTGTATGCTGCGTATTCACAGCCAAGATCCTGAAGTTCATTTAATCTAAGCGGATATGGTAAAAGTCCCTTTATAGAATCATGACTCATGCCAGCGTAGTTGTAACCTGCACATGCTCCAGGATTAGTAATATATTTCGGATGAGAGATGGTTACGTACTGATCATCCTTTTTAACTGCTACTGTAAATTTGGAAAAGAGCTTGGAATTTGCGCTGCCCTTATTAAGACTTACGGTAAAAGATGTATCATCGCCCTTGTAGATCTTGTCGATTGGCTCTTTATCTGTTATTCCATCCTCATAGGTTGCCATTTCGAAAAGATAATAATACTTGTCATCACTGGCAGGAATTCCTTCAGAAGTAACGCTGACCTTAACGTTAGTAGAATCAACGATATCGCAGCTGGTGATATTAGCAAACTCTGCTGTGTTCTCAGGAGTCATCTCAACTGTGGCTGGTCTGTCAGATAATGCTTTGGAAACTCTCTGTCCATCCGATGTGATCTTCTGGATAATGCTCTCATCAACATAAACCACTTCGCTTATATTCTCGCTCTCTACAGACGCTTCATCAACTGATTCCTCAGCCAGCTCTGCTTCTCCGTTGTTGGAGCCTATAAAGAGCCAAATGATCATCGCTACTACAAAAAGAGACGCTATCGCAGCTACTATACCTGTCAGTATCACTATTCTTTTGTTCTGGCGGGCTTTCCTACCTGTGTGCACTTTGCGTCTTCTCTTTTTCATGTAACTCCTGTTCTATCAGTTAACTTTCTTTATTTCTTTCTTTTAACTTCTTCATGTGATCACGGATCTTAACTTCGTATCCGTTTCCTGAAGGTCTATAGAACTCTTTGCCATTAAGTTCATAAGGCAAATACTGCTGCTCAACATAATTGTCCGGATAATCGTGAGCATATTTATATCCAATTCCATGTCCCAGCTTACTGGCTGACTTGTAATGTGCATCCTGAAGATGCGCAGGAATTGGAAGGTTTCCTGTTTCTCTAACCATTTCCATAGCCTCATCTATTGCTACAATTGCGGCGTTACTCTTAGGCGCAGAAGCAATATAGCTTGCAGCCTGCGAAAGAGTGATCCTTGCTTCGGGCATTCCAAGTCTCTCAACTGCGAGAGAAGCTGCAACCGCAACCTGAAGTGCCTGGGGATCAGCATTGCCTACATCCTCTGAAGCACATACCATCATACGCCTAACTATAAACTTGGGATCTTCTCCGGCGTTTAACATCCTTGCAAGATAGTATACTGCTGCGTCAGGGTCTGATCCTCTCATACTCTTGATAAAAGCTGATATTGTATCGTAGTGATTGTCACCATCTTTGTCATATCTGGCAACCTTCTTTTGGATACACTCCTCCGCCACCTCTTTGGTGATGTGAATAAGTCCGTCTGCACTACGTTCTGTTGTTAAAATACCAAGTTCAAGGGCATTAAGCGCATGTCTCGCATCGCCATCAGCAAGGTCTGCAAGAAAATCTGATGCATCATCCTCAATGACTGCGTTGTAAGCGCCCATCCCACGTTCCTTGTCTGTGACCGCTCTGTGCAAAAGAGTCTTGATGTCATCAGCAGTCAGTGGCTTAAGTTCGAAAATTACTGACCTGGAAATAAGAGCCCCATTTACTTCAAAATACGGATTCTCCGTTGTGGCTCCGATCAGAATAACTGTGCCATCTTCAACGAACGGTAACAGATAGTCCTGCTGTCCCTTGTTGAATCTATGTATCTCATCGATGAAAAGAATTGTCTTTTTGCCATACATTCCGAGGTTATCCTTAGCTTTAGCAACAACCTCTTCCATGTCTTTTTTGCCTGCGATAGTGGCATTTATCTGAGTAAACTCTGCCTTGGTAGTTCCTGCTATGACCTTGGCAAGAGTGGTCTTACCTGTTCCAGGTGGTCCATACAAAATGATGGAACTTAGCTTGTCTGCTGAAATTGCACGATAAAGAAGCTTGTCTTTAGCAATGATATGCTGCTGTCCAACAACCTCATCAAGTGTCCTTGGACGCATCCTTGCGGCAAGCGGTGATTCCTTTTCCATTGTGTTATTTCTCATATATTCAAACAAGTCCATAACTACTTAATCTTACTATTTTTGCCCCTAAAAATAAAGCAAAAATCTTTAATATTTATTACCATTTACAGGGGAACTAATTCACTCAAGAAGGTCTCTACATTTACGGGTGAGAGTATTTAACACTCTCTTTTTATCAAGGGTCCAAAGTGGCTCTACTAAGAGCTTTCTGGGGCCATCTCCTGTCATCCTATGAATAACAGTCGTTTCTGGTAAAAGAGCTATGCACTCAGCTACAAGATCTGTGTATTCCTCCATATCCATGAAGTAAAACTCTTCGGAATTTTTACCTGCTACAACGGTGTCTTGTTTTGATCGTGCCCTCTCCTTCCAGTTCAGGTAATCCTGATACATAGCAGTTCCTTTTAGGATCTGCAGGTTCTGAAGCTTGATGCCGTCAAGGGCAGGATCAAGAGTTGCCAGATATTTTACTGTTTTAAGCATGTCCTCTTTTGTTTCGTAAGGAAGCCCCAGGATCACATGAACAACAACTGTTATTCCCGCTTCTTTAAGCGTTTTATATGCTTTTTCAAATACTTTAAGTTCATAGCCTCTATGGAATCTCCTGGCACTTTCCTCATTGATTGTCTGAAGACCAAGCTCTATCCACACAGGTTTTATCTGGTTCAGCTCTTTTAACATAGCTAATACACTATCGTCTATACAGTCTGGACGTGTACCAAGAGATAGGATCACTATGTCTTCTCGATTTATAACCTTGGTATATAGCTCTTTTAACCTGCTGATGTCACCATATGTGTTGGAAAAGGACTGAAAATATGCAATAAAATGCCTTGCATCAGTTTTTTTGGAAATAAGCTCCTTGGCATCCTGTATCTGCTGATCTATGCTGCCTGCAGTTACCTGTGCTGCAAAATCTCCGGATCCTCCTTCAGAACAGAAGGTACATCCACCTGTAAGTGGTGTTCCGTCTGGCATAAGAATAGAGCCATCTCTGTTAGGGCAGGTACAGCCCGATGACAGAGACAGTCTATATATTTTTTCACCATATTTGTTTTTGAGATATGTTGATAATTTCTGGTGCATATTAGATCCACTTCTTTTACTGATCATGCTGTTTTTACTATGTTACGAACCCAGACCCCGCTTCGGATGAATAGGAATCCGATGATGCATTTTAATATCTCAGATAAAGAAACCAGCATAAACACTGTAACAACAGGAAGCGCTGTATATCTTGCAAGGAAAAACGCTGCAGGAACAGATACCGCCCATGCAAAGCAGCTGTCAAATACAAATGTAACAGCAGTCTTGCCACCTGATCTCATAATAAAATAACTTACGTTAGCAAAAGAGTTGATAGGCATACAAAGGGCCACGATCCAGATACATTTTGTGGCAAGATGTCTGATCTCTGGCTCAGTGTTATATATCTGAGGAATGATAGGCGCAAACATTGCAAGAAGTGACCCCATGACCAGTGTGCTTGCGCAGCTAAGAGCAGCCATTCTCCAGGCTGTTCTGCGGGCTGATACAAGCTTATCAGCCCCAAGCTCCTGTCCTACTATGATTCCCGATGAGTTACCAATTGATAAAAAGACCTCATTAAAGATCTGTGATACTGTTCCACTGATGTTCATTGCTGCAATAACTGCAATTCCACGAACTGAGTACTGCTGAAGAAGTGTTGCCTGGGCAAGACTCCATAAAAACTCATTGCAAAGAAGTGGCAGTGACTTAAACATTATGGTCTTTGCAAGGCTCCAAGGAACATACAAAGTTGTAAATACTCCTTTAAAGAAGGGATATTTAGAGTCTTTCTTGTGTGCTCCTACCATTACGATCATGAGCTCTGTGAATCTTGAAATAACAGTAGCTATGGCTGCTCCCAAAACTCCCATTTTAGGAAGTCCAAAAAGACCAAAAATGAGAAGTCCGTTAAATATAAAGTTAACTACCATTGCGATCATTCCTGCTGCCATTGGAAGTGTGGTCTTACCTGATTCACGCATGGCACTTGAATAAACCTGGGTCAAGCTAAATGGAATAAGACCGATTAGCATGATATCAAGGTATGACATACCATAACCAAGTGTGGCTATCCTGTCTGCATCCAGAGTTTCCTTTGAAATGTAAAGGGATATCAGATTTTCTTTTGCAAGGAACAAGAAAATGACCGCACCAGTGCAGATAGTGGTCGCTGTCATAAGCTTAAACCTTATGGAATAGCGGACTCCATCCATATCTCCTTTACCAAAAAACTGTGTACTGAAGATTCCAGCACCAGCCAGCGATCCCCATATACATAGATAAAAGATAAAAAGTATCTGATTAACAATGGCAACAGCGGACATAGGAAGCGTTCCCACCTGTCCGACCATGACATTATCAAGAAGTCCAACAATGTTAGACAAAGTATTCTGTATGATCATAGGAAGCACGATGGTAGCTGCGCGTCTGTAAAAATCAGCATCACCAATAAGACACTCCTTTAGAGTGAACTTATACCTGATTGCTTCCTCTCTATTACTTGTTTCAAATGTAGATATCATTTTTCCAACTTTCTATAATTAACAATTACAATTCCAAGTGATACTAATAGCAGAGAAATGAGGCTTAGAACTGAAAATGCCTCCTGTCCTTCTCCAAGGAAAAGAGCTGATAACACCACTCCCATGATAGGATTTACAAAGCCAAGTACTGAAACCTTGCTAACTGGATTGTACTTTAGAAGCACTCCCCAAAGCGTGTAGGCACCTGCAGAAATAAAGCCCATATAAATAAGATTAAGGTAACAGCCACTACTATAAAACACAAGGTTTCCACCAGATAATAACCCTATAAAAAATAACACTGCTCCGCCAAGTGCAAACTGATAACCACTGAGTATTACCGGGTTCTCATATTTTGAAAAGATCTTGATACAACAACCAGATACTGCGTAAAAGAATGCCGCGCAAAGCATTGCTCCCTCGCCCTTAAATGTGATAGGTGCTCCGCTTGTGATAGCTCCCATTCCGCCAAAGAACATGATTATTCCTGCAAATCCAAGAGCACAACCAATGAGTTTTTTGACAGAAGGCTTCTCTAATCTGAACAGGAAAATTGCAAACATTGGCGCAAAGAAGTTTCCTGAAGCATTTATTATAGAGCCTTTTACACCGGATGTATTAGCAAGTGACATGAAAAAGAAATAGTACTGTCCGATAGTCTGGAATAAAGAAAGGATTGCGATATACTTCCATGAACTCTTCTGTGGAATCAAGGCTTTTTTGGAAATAAAGCTTCCAAATACAACTGTCATAACGCCAGCAAGCATGAATCTTGCTCCGGCAAGCATAAGTCTTGATGCCGTATCAGAAGCATCTATCTTAAATACTTCGTAAGCTATCTTGATTGCTGGAGAAGCGCTTCCCCAGAGAATGCAGCAAAAGATTGCTGTGATCACCATAATAGGTGTTATTGTCCAAATACTTTTTGAATTCTGTGTGTTTGTCATGTTGTCCTCATCTCTTAATTTATTTAGCAGTACTCTCCAAACTCACAGCCTACGTTCTCACAAGTTATCTCATCGATAAGCTTTCCTCTGTGATACAGTTTAACAGTTCCTTTACCATTCCCGCCGTTCCACAGCCTGTTATGGAGTTTTTTGCCATTTGGTGCTTCATAGTTAACCAGAAGCATGTCTTTCTTCTGACAAGTTATATCAGTTACCATGCGATTTGTCCATGTTTTTTGCTCAACATGCCAAATAATTGCTACATCTGTTTCAGAACATTCAAATTTAGTTCTGGTAAAGGTCCAGAACTTGGAGAAGTTAAACTCATAGGGCTTTCCTTCGTACCAAAATGCCGAAAGGAGCTTTCTGTTTAAGGCAATTGGTCCAACCTTTGGTCTGCCACCACCTATGTCAAAGACGCTATCATGGAGCTGTCTTCCAAGGACTCTACTAGTGAGATTACAGGATGAAAGCCAAACCCATGGAGATGTAAAATCCTTGCCCCAGTTCTTATCAGCATAGCCATAGCTTGTCTCTGGCTTTACCAGGTATTTTTGTCCATCAAGGAATATCTCGCCTTCATACTCAGTCTTCATGCCCTCTGCGTGCCAGAACATTTCAAAAGCCTGTAGCTTTCTAAAGAGTTTTCCTGCGCCATAGCCCACGTTAAATGCTGTCTTTTTACTTATCTTAAGATTCCATGAAATCTCACCAGCACCGCTCATGTATTCAGGATGCTTTTGTGCGTCCTCTTCTGAAAGCATGACTTTTCCACAAGTCTTGTTTTCTGTAATGAAGTTATCCCCCACTTTTATAGAATAAGGCACACCCATATTGACTTCTATCTCATTCCATCCATAGAAGTTATGGATTTGTCTTGCATCTTCGCCCCAGCATCCAGCCTTTATCATAAGATAGGATGGCTTTATTTTCTTTTCTTTATTTTCAGGAAGTTGTCCGAAAACTGGCTTATCACCGCCAAGCTTTGGATTACACAAAAAGAACTCAATAAAAAATGGTTTCTCCTCGCCTGTTTCAGCATTATGTGCTGTAAAAGAATGCCACCACCAGTCGTAGCCCTGCCTTGCCTGTCCTCCAAAAAGCTGGCACTGATTACGTGTGATATCTGATTTATTGAACATTATTTTTTCCTCTCATAAAAAGCAGTTGTATTCATTCAAGTAATTTTATGCTTATTTGTTGCCTTATTACAGATCATTGTCTACTTCTATGACCTTATCTCCCGGGTTATATAGAGGCTGTCGTCTGTAACCTTGCACAGATAGAATACTATCTCTACACCTGCTGCCTTTGCTTCATAAAAAGCTTTTGCAAAATCAGGATCAGTAACTTCATTAGGTCTGACTTCTGTGATTCCTTCGCCTTGTATAACAAAGGCAACGCTAGTGTTATATCCTTTTTTTACAGCATCAGTAAGTTCTCTAAGGTGCTTGGCTCCGCGCTCGGTGGGTGCATCTGGAAAATATCCTATGCCATCAATGAAGAGCGTACACCCCTTTACTTCCATGAGATAGCGAACTTCTGCTTTTTCCATATAGAAATCAATTCTTGAATTGCCAAACTTATACTCTGGCTGGACTTTGTCATACTCTCCCTGGCTTAAAAGCCACTCTTTTACCACCTTGTTAGGGGCCTGGGAATCTATATTGATGATCCTGCCATCCTTCTCAACTGCCACCAGATCATAAGGAGTCTTTCTCTCAGGATTCTCCGCCTTCTCAAGATACACTGTGCATCCAGGAATCAATAGTTCCTTACATCTTCCAGTATTCTTTACATGAACAACAAGATCATTGCCATCAACTTCTACATTGGCAATGAATCTGTTGGGTCTTGATATGAACTTAGCTTTAACAATGTTTATGTACTTCATAAAGATAGTTTAAAGTATGTGGAAGGTTTATTCAAACCGTTCGGTTGGTGCTATTGTTTTATGGATTGTATTTTTTTACCAATATGTTATTATGTTCTTACAAAGGTGCCACCGATAGACGGTTGGCTCCAACATTAGTTACAAATCAAAAAAGACCGGTAACTTTGCTAGAGTTGTGGCGGTCTTTTTTGATGCTCAAAATTACTTCTTTAGACTTATGTAAATACTGTAGATCGTAACACCTATACTTATAAGCGTTACTACAATACTCACACAAGTGATAGTTTCTTCTAGCAACAATTCTGCTCCCGTCAATATTTCTCATCAGCATCCCTCCAAATGAATAAGAGAGTTCTCAGATAAAAATCTGGCAAAGAGCCAACCGCCTACCGTAAATGGTAGCACATTGATATTCTAGCAAACATCTGTTCGAATATCAATGATTCTTTTTACATGTTTTCTTGCTTTGCATAATGTTAAAAGACATGTATTTTCATTTGACGCACGTCAAATATATTTATATAATTGTTATAGTGACATTTGACGCACGTCAAATAGATTTACATGGTGAGGTTTTATATTATGGCAAAGATAATCAAAGAAAAACAAGACCTATCATACCTTCAGTGGTCACATGTCAGAAGTTCCAGCGGAACAGCTGGCACCTTTTTGAAAGCCACTTCTTCTTTGGATGGAGAAAAGAAATATTATAAGCTCTCAAATTTTGATCCGGTAAAAGGGGTTATTGGCCACGAATGCATCAATGAAATAATAGTTGATAGACTACTTGATCTTTTTGAAATTGAACATCTCTCATATGAACTAATAAATGCTGAAATAGAGATAGAAGGAAAGAACTATAACACATATCTATGTGCTTCAACAGACTTCAAAAAATCCGGCGAGAGCAAGATAGCTCTTGATGACTATTACCGAACAAACGCCGAGCCTTCAGAATCTCACTATGATTTCTGCAAACGCATGGGATGGCAGAAATACATTGACACCATGATTGCTATTGATTTCATCATACTTAATAGAGACAGGCACGGTGCTAATATCGAAGTTCTTAGAAACGCAAGATCACGCACTCTTCGAATTGCCCCTCTCTTCGACCATGGCGTATCTCTTCTTTATTCATGCTATACAGAAAAAGATGCCTTGAGCTTCGACGTACTTGCAGATAAGCCATGCAACAATTTCATCGGAAGTTACTCATGTACAGAGAATCTCTCTCTTCTAGACGTAAATAATAAGCCTTTAAATGTCAAACTTAAAAAAAATGATAAAAGCAGAATCTTTGAAGGATTGAATGATATCTTATCAGATATTTATATTGAAAAGATTTGGGAAATGATCTACGAAAGGTACAAAATATATGAAAAGTTATGAAATACTAGATGAAGCTAATTTCATAAACATTGGTGTCCTTTTATACTATGAAAAGGCCAAAGAATTCATCATAGAACTCAACGAGAACCTTGATGAATGGACAGCTCCTCTTCTATTTACCAGTTTTGTAAAAAAAGGAATCTTCACCATTCCTAGAGATATAAGTCTTTTGTGGGTAAAAGAAAGAGTTATTCCAAGCGGAAGGCAGAACATCGGATCAATACTATCAAATCATAAATTAAAAGCCTATGACGAGATGAAGCTTTTAGAACTAGCTGAGGGTCGTTGTTCTCAGGATAGCATGTTTATCAGAAGGATTGACGATCTGCCTGAGTTTGTTCTTGATAGGCAAAAGAAAAATCTTATTGATTGTACGCCTCTGGATAGCGGAAACATTCTTTGCTTTTTTGCAGATAATAGTGTAAAAAAAGTCGAATTAAAAGCCTTTTCCAATGACTCAAAAATAGAAAAGGTAATAAAAAACAAAGCACTATTTAATTCCTGCAAAATTGGAACAGGTGGATACTGCGCCACTTTCAATGATTCCATTGATATTCCATCATGGGAACTCTATGACAAAGGAATCACTATTCCTCTTTCATATCAGGATTTCCTTACCTTTGCAGACAGGAACCTCTTTGACACCAGTGAAAGTTGCCAAGAGCTTGAATGCTCAAGACAAAACATCACATATCTAAACAAACAAGGATTGCTAAATCCCGTGAAAGAAAATGTAAAAGGGAATCTGTATTTAAAGGGAGACGTAATAAAAACCAGGTGGTGACACAGTCACTACCTGGTTTCTTATTTCATCCAAAAACTCAAAGCACTTTCAAGCCTTTATAATCAACTATTCCGCCTATATTCTTGGCATTCTTATATCCAAGCATTTTCATCTTATCCACTGCTCTTCTAGCCCTATTTCCACTATGGCAATAAACAAAGATCATTGTATCATGGTCTGGAATCTTGTCCTCAATTTCCAAAATGTCATCAACAGGGATATTGATGCTTCCTGAAATATGACCAGATTTATATTCTTCTTTCGTTCTAACATCCAGAAGGATTGCATCAGGTGTAGCATGGTATTTCTTTACTTCTTCATTTATATCTATATTCCTAAAAAGCCCAAATATACTCATACAAGCCTCCTGTTATTTTTCAAATCTCCTATGGATTTTCTTCCATCCATCTATAACGATAGGATTTTTCATCAATAAAAGGATAGTAAAATAGCAAACTGAAGAGATTAATATACACAGTACAGTTGATAAAATCTGATTTGTAACTAGCTTTTTTACTATATAACAAATTATCGGAATCGATAAGCTGGATATCATAGTCTCTATAACTACACTAAAATTTATCCTGATCAAATGCTCTTTAGCATAATAAAAACACACTGATGCAACCGTAAATTCAGCAATCAAAGTCGCAATTGCAGCGCCATCGATACTCAGGATTCTGATTAGAATTACATTCAGCACTAAATTTTCTATAGCAGTTATTACAGTTGCAATCATAAAGTACTTTTCTTTTCTAAGTGGCACTAAAACTGCATTTGCAAAAAAGCATCCAAACAACGAAAAAATAAGTGCGAACGCAAGATACGTAAGCGAAGAAGCCGCTTTAGCGTATTCACTTCCACCAACTAACAACACTATATCTTTACTTATAGTTACTATTCCTACGATTACCGGGATCACTAAAACAAAAAGACTTTCGATGATCTTTTTTGATGTTTTCTTAAAATCCTCCATGCTGTCTTTTCCCAAATAGTAAGACAGTCTTGGTATACTTACAGAAATAATCGCTATCAAAGCTGTTTTTATGATCATATATATTTTTGATGCTAAAGTATAATAGCCGATTTTCTCATCAGAATCGCACACAAATCCTATTACTGTCACATCAGAGTAAACATATATCCTCGTAGCAATAGAAATGGAGAATAAGAGTAATATAGGTTTAATATGCCTGGATAGATTACCAAATGATGACACTTTAAGTGACACATATCTCTTTGAATAAAAGAAATTGGTAATATATGCTGCTGAAACAGTTAGGACTGTAATAAGCACATAGGTAAGTCCATCTTCTTCGCTATTTACAAAAGCGAAAACAAGACATAACGACAACAGATGAAAAGCGACGTACCTAATAGCAAGGTACCTGTAATCCTCATAGATCGTATTGATCCAGTCTCTACCCAATATATTACATATAGTCCCGATAGACATAATGCCAATAAAGTATGAAACGCTTCGGATCTTATCAAATAGCAAACATGATATTCCCAAAATGATCAGTGAAAAACATAATGAAAAAATATTGATCAAATATAACTCCGACGCTAAAGCAGTAAGCTTTTCTTTATCATCTCGAATTCTGGCACCTTCGCGAACTGCATATGTAGACACTCCCAAAGAAGCAAAAAGCAAAGAATAACCTACGATTGAATCAGCAAAACTGATCCTGCCATAAGTAGCTGCTCCCAAAACTCTCGCCACATACGGAAAAAGTATGATGGAAAACAGCATGGTTGCTACTTGTCTTATTAAGTTATAAAACGCATTTCTACTAAGCGATTTCGTTTTATTATTTGATTCCATATTTTTCCATAATATAATGTCTTAATGCAATATATCTTTCATGCTCTATTTTACTTTTCTTTAAATAGCTCCTTGAATAGTTCATTTTGTTATTTGTTGCTCTACCACCGATATGTTTAACGACTATCCTTGGATCATACATGATCTTCAGGTTGTTTTCATGGCAACGGTCATATAAAAGCCATTCTTCACCATACATAAATGTCAACTCTTCAAGGCCATCAAATTTCTCCACATAATTTGGAGTAAATATAATAAATGCCCCATTTACTGCAGTATCAATGACCAGTTCATCCTGAGCACTATAATATGGCTCTATATCCTGTTTACTTAGCACTTTCTTTTTAGCTTTACTGATCTTTTCGTATAGTCCTAATATGCCTAAGCTTGCAAAAAAATGCTTCCTTTTTCTGAATTTTTCTGCTCTTTCCAGCTGAATCAATTTTTCTGCTGGTGTCAGTTTGTCAATTAAATATGGATTCTTACCTATCGCCCCCGGTTCATCGATCAGGATCTTAGGTCCTATGACTGCAGCATCATTTTCTTTAAAGTCATCTTTGATCAATTCCTCAAAGCAAGAAGTCTCAACTACCGTGTCACTGTTTGCCATGCAAATATAATCACACTTTTTTTCTTCTTTAAGGAATCTGTATCCTACATTCATACCTTTCGAGAAGCCATAATTGTCCTCATTGATCAAAACAGTTATATGATCTGTGTCACTATATTTTTCTTTTAACTTTTTTCCTGACTTATCTTCGGAACAATTATCCACTACGACAA
The DNA here is from genome assembly GCF_001858005.1 of Butyrivibrio hungatei. Classification (NCBI taxonomy): domain Bacteria; kingdom Bacillati; phylum Bacillota; class Clostridia; order Lachnospirales; family Lachnospiraceae; genus Butyrivibrio; species Butyrivibrio hungatei. The sequence continues at coordinate 2,281,420 of NZ_CP017831.1, forward strand.
TTTCGTATTCCTTAACATTTTTTAATATGCTATCAATACAATCTATCGTCTCATTTTCTGTATTATAATTCAGAATCACTATTCCTACTTTGTTCAATTAATTCACCAGTTCTTTCCTTAAATCCCAGCACTGCAAAATTGTACAAAATAATGCAGGTCAACCAAGAAAACTCATCAAAGAAAAAATATGAGCTATATAACGCAATACACATAATAGCGGCTGTTTTCACTCTTCTGTTCCCGGATTTAAAAAACACATATAACGCCCCGAAAAGAATTATCACAAACAGTAACAGTCCAATAGCCCCATAATTTAATAAGATGGTAATATACGTATTATCAACGGCTCTATTCCAGCCTCTTATAGGATTTGCTCTTAACAACCTGATCGCATAGTCTGGTCCAAAACCAAATAGTTTAGTAACTATTCCGGTTTTTTTCCATTCGCTTAATCCCATATTCAACATTGTAATTCTGTTATAGTTACTGATATCATTACTACTAAAACTGGAAGACCATCGATTAAGAACTCTGTCTACTATATTTCCAACACTATCTGCTTTTATTATTCCCCCTATAGTTCCTAATATAAACAACGCTCCGATAACATGGATAGTTCCTCGAGTAGTATAATTATTCTTCTTTGCCCATTTTTCCACAAGGATAAGACAGTTGATTATCAAAAATGTAACCCAACCGCTTCTTGAATTTGAAGCCAGCACTGATATTGCGAACAAAATTTTGACTAAATTATTGATCAAAGCATCTTTGTACGGGTAAAAAATAATGATTCCCCAGCACACACAGATAAACATTGCAAAAATACTTGGATGGAAAAAAATAGTTCTTACTCGCCAACTACTTTCTCCCATTTGAGAGGTATTAATAAAATAGCACTTAGGATTGAGATATTTGACAAATCTATTGTACTTTGACATATATTCCACTAAAGCTAAAAAAGAAATAATAATGCCAAAATTTCTGATGAGCTCAAGTATTCTATCATAATTGCTAACCGAAACAACCAGGGCGAAAATAATAGCTATCCCAAATTCATAGTATACAAAACGTTTTTGTTCACCTACTATGTCTCCATACATCAAGTACCCTACACACAGCCTGTATACAATGAACAGATAATAACAAATGGAAAATCTATTGATGAGCTTATTATTATTCCTTCCCAGAGCAAATGCACATATAAATACAGCAACTTCTATTTTGATAAAGTAGTCTGCTATATTTTCTGAGATGCGATATCTTCCATACGAAGCCAGTATCACAAATGCTATGGCAAGCCATACTCTTATTCTATTCTTAGAAAAGCCTAGTACCATCAATATTCCTCAACATTTACAGTTTATTAAAATAAAATCCATGCCTTCCAAGAAAATCTCTTGCTGAAATATAAATTCCAAGAAGGCCCGATAGTCCCATTAGTCCTTTTATCCTGCCTTTGGTGTCTGTAGCTTTTTTTATCAGTAATTTGCTATCCTCCTTGCATTCCTTACCTAGGATCACCTTATTCATGATAATGTTATTTAACAAAGACACCTCAAGTTCAGGGAAATCACAAAATCGGTTTTCATACTTTTTATAAAGATATTCGTTTGTTCTAAGCATTGTCTCTCGCGACTTAGATGTGATGGAATCGCCCTGCATAAAAACATCTGCTATCAGATCATTTACCATGCAGAACTTGAATTTTTCTGATGTTCTGATTGCCCAATCATAGTCCTGCCACATTTCCAATGACTCATCAAACAGACACTCATCAAAAACATATTTATATGCCAGAACAGTTCCTCCACTGATAACTGTTCTCCTTCTTATCATTTCAGCTTCAAGTATCGTTTTTTCAAAAGATGGAAATATGGCTTCATATCTTTTACCATACCCTATTCTTCTGCATTTTCCGATACAAACATCTGACGCATTTTCAATAATTGAATTTACCTGCTTCTCTATTCTGTCTTTATATGATAGATCGTCGCTGTCCTGAAGCATTATATACTGACCTTGTGCCTTGCTTATTCCAATATTTCTAGCAGCGCAGGCTCCGCCATTTTTTTCTAGTTTTATATATCTGATCCTTTTATCTTTAAATCCATTTACTATCTCTTCTGTTTTGTCTGTTGACCCATCATCAACTATCAGCAATTCTATATTTTCGTAAGTTTGTTCAAGAATCCCCTTTATGGCACGAGCTATAGTACCTGCTCTATTGTATGTGGGGACCACAACTGAAACCATATCTTTTATCATTAGAACACTCCTAATAAAACTGCCATTTTAAACTTGAAGTTGAGCATCTTATACTTTGTTTTTGTCTCTTTGCAAAAAATAAGTTTCATCCTGTAAGAAAAGCTGCTTCTATAGATTGATATCAAAAGAGCCAACTCTTTATCCCGCTCTTCCATTTCATCAGCATATTCATTAACCAGCGTTTCAATCTGTCTACTGCGCACGCAATCTTTGTTCTTTATCTTGCGAAAATACTCAGATACTTTTTTGGGCAATGATCTTTTCGCTCCGATAACATTAGTCGAATGCTGTCTATACAACACGTGTACATCCTCGTCAAATATAAGGCATCCGCCTACAGCTAAACAAACTTTGTGAATCCAGCTATCATGCATAAAAATATATCCATCACTCTTCCCAGCTATGATATTTCTTAATCTACGATTAAATACACATGTACATCCAACTGCATTGCTCTGAATCACTGCCTGTGAAAACCTTTGTATATAATAATGCCTGGTATGTTCCCCATTCCATTTAAGATTTTCATCCGTTACTCTGGCCATACCATAATATAACTTAGGAATATCATCAAATTTTTTTAGCTTGTTTACAGCTATGAAAAGCTTATCTTCCAGCCAGCAATCATCCTGATCAGCAAACGCATAATAGTCATAATCAGGATTGTCCTTGAGCAGCGAAATAAAGCTCTTTGCTGGTCCAATATTGCTGCCTCTGCTCCAAGTCAGTAATCCTTTACTTTGATACTCATCAAGGATCTCACAAGTGTGATCCGATGAAGCATCATCACGTACAACAAGAGTGATATCTACATCCTTTTGTGAAAGGATACTATTAATTTGCTCTCTTAAGTATTTTTGCCCATTATATGTGGACATCAACACACAGATTCTATCCACTCCAAACAATCTCCTATTTACTTCGATCTTAAGAAAGATTAAGCCAATCCCCTATGATCCTGTCCCATTTATCTGGAATGAATCTTCTAAATCCACTCATATGAAACAGTGTAAATTCTCCAAAAAACACTTTTCCATTTACTTCATAAAAATCTATTCTGACATGCTTTAAACCAGTAGAAAGTTTTTCAGCTAAAAGCTTCATCTCTTCAAATTTGCAAGGCAGATCAGGAATTACCGGCGCATTAGAATGAGCATTAACAATATCCAAATGATTACCATCCATGTCAAAAAAATCAAAATACGTTTCACTCTTGCCTTGTCTGTTTGTGGCAATATACATTAACTTAGGACGACCATCAAAGCAAAAAAATTTATAGTCTCTAACTTCATTATGCTTTGTGTCTTCCAAATACTGTTCAACAATGATCCTTGGCGACAGATTTTTATATGGCCATTCTCTTCCTATCCAAAAGTAGTTCAGCCTTAGAGAATTGGTTATTCTCTTTTTTGCTTCTTTTTTATCAAAGTCTTTCTTATCCTGACATATCACTATGCCGCCTGAATCATGCGTGCACTTAATTACAAACTTCTCGGGCAATGAATCAAAATCAATATCATCAAATTTATCCCATACTCCATAACTAGGGACCAAATACTCTTCACCAATTATCTTTCCTGCTATTTCTCTGGCTTTGTACTTGTCAACCAGATTACAATAATATGGATTTCTATCATACATTTTCATCCACTGAAGCTTTTCATTATAAGTCTCAGGATTGTTCAAATCAGGCCATTTACCGACCCTTGCCCAAAACATAAGCTTAATGTAGGCTCTATCTGGAATTATCCTCATTGCAGAATATATTCTATTTTTGGCTTCCCTGAATTTTAGGCTCTTTCTGATTCCCATTTTTCCTCAAGACAAGTTAAATATTCATTTACTACTATGTTTCGATCAAACTTTGACGCCACAAATTTTCTTCCTTCTAAACCCATTTGTTCACGTCTGTCCCATTCTAAATTCATAAATTTTTGAAATTTGTCTATTAAATCTTTAGCATTCTTTTTTTCAAACAAAAAGCCACTAACACCTTCAACAACTACATCTCTGCAGCCTGGATGATCAGTAGTAATGATTGGTCTGGCAGATGCCGCCGCTTCCAATAGTGAATTGCTGATTCCCTCGTTGTAATATGAGGGATGGATCACTACACAGACTTTTTCAAGATATTCTTGTACGTTTTCTACCGTGCCATGATAAATGATCACATTTTTCAAAGCATATTCATCAATAATTTCCCTATAATCTTCTTCCAGATCACCACAGATATGAAAAACTATATTGGGATCATCAGCAAATTGCTCAGCTAGCTTCAAATACTCAGCAATTCCCTTCTCTTTCATGATGCGCGCCAAATATAGAATTTCCTTTTTAGCTGTTTCTTTTGGATATGGCAGTTCTCTGTATTCTTCAAGATTCACACCAGAACCAGGAATCAGTACACAGTTATCTCCTTTATATCCTCTATCCAGAAAAGTCGTTAAGTCTTTATTATTCTGGAAAAAAACCTTCTCTGCTCTTTTCATGTTTTTTTCCATTAATGAAAAGAGTAATTTAGACAAAACCTTTTTATTAAAACCTGAACCTAGTCCGGTAACATTCATTGCAAAAGGGATATTCAAAGAATTAGCCGCCATTCCTCCATAGATATTGGGTTTGATCGTATAAGTAAAAACATAATCAGGCTTAACGGTCTTAAGTATCCTCTTACATTCCCTATATGTTCCTATCTCTTTTAGAGGATTAGCATTTCTTCTATCAAGTCTGAATTCAATGAAATTGCAATTAAATCGTTTTGCTGCTTCTTCTCCACTTTCTTTTTCACCTTGAGAAAAATTTGGAAATGAAATCCATACATCATAGCCAATTTCTACCAGCTTACAAACCAGCTCTTTTCTAAATCTGGCAATGGTAAAATGACAATTGCCAAGCAATAGAACTCTTTTCATACTAATTTCCTTTATGTGGCAACTGCTCAGCCACTGGTATTGGAACATAATCTTCTGTTCCTTCGTCACAATAATTACAAGCTAAAAGATAATTCCTTTGATTGAGATCATAAATATCTTTTCTTATTTCTTCACGGGATCTTTCTTTTGTAAAATCAACATAGTCACTCTCAACATCAGGAATACCTAATTTCGTACCAAATGCTGCTCGTGGACAAAAATACAATTTTCCATCATGTAAATTGCGGCAGATCTCTCCGCAATGTTTGAACTGTTTCTTAAGCTCTTTTTTGCTCCTGCCTCTAAAATGCAAGTCACCTGGATCAAACCAGTTCTTTTCATCTGATCCTCGTACTATACAATTTATACCATTCTGATTGCAAAGTTCTTTAATACTGTCTCTATTTCTAGATAATTCACCATAATCACTTATCTGTATTTTCAATTTTGGATTCTGCAAAGTTTCCAATATATCCTGTTTTGGAATAATAGTTCCATTAGTCACTATTTCTACTGTTCTTACTTTAGGACAATCAATTGCGTGTTGAACAACCTCTTTTAAATTTGAGTATAGAAAAGGCTCCCCTCCCAAGATTCTGAAAATCTGTATAGCATCTACTGAATCAAATAATCTGTCCATATATTTCAAAGTTTTGTCTAATTCAAAATCAACTGGAGCTTCAAAATACGGCATCATGAATACACAATGTTTACATCTTAAATTACATTTCTGTGTGACAGGTAACTCTACATGATACAAATAAAGATAACCAAATATTTTATATAAAATTTTGCAAAAAAACTGGTATATTGGGAAAAGTCTAGCCCTTAAAGCTACTCTCTTCAGCCCACTATGCTTTCCTTTTTCTGCAAAAAAGTAAATTAATTTTAATAATCTTTCTCGCACTGTTTTCCCCTTTGAATCAATACTCACCACTATGCTAATTATAATCTATATATAGTTGTTTGTCATAGAAAAAGCGCAGATTTGGTATAATCTGCGCTTAGTTTTCTAATTTCAAATATTTCAATTTACATTATGCCTTTCAAGGCGATTATTGTAGACATTACCGCAAAAGATACAGTGAGAAAGGGACTTGCCACGCAAAAATGGCATAGAAAGACGCGCACAGATATTCAGAATCACAAAGTGATCCTGTCAGTGCAATAGGAGTTTGGGGACTCTACTGTATCTTTTACGTATGGAAGAAATGAAAGGTGCAAGATGTAGTTCCTACTACAGCAAATTAGACATGCTGTCTGCACCGTCATTGCGCTCAAAATGAGCAGATAAATGAGGTCAATGTTTACTAGTCGAAAAGAGATTAGCACAGGTAAAAGTGTAAGTAAATACTTCTTAAGCAATCTTAAGAATATCTACTGCAAATCTTAAGAAAGTCATAAGAAATATGCACAATCTCGTATTTTCTTGTACGTCAATTGGGTTTGAGTTTGAACATCAGATTACCAAAGATATAAGATCTTTCAAGGAAATTTAAATAAGACATTTTTGCAAAAAGATACAGTGAGAATCAGACTCTACTCCAAAAAGAGCGAGGAAAGACAGGCACAGCTATTGAACACCCCAATGTCCAAATAGGTGCAAATAGGAGTTTTTAAGGCTCTCCTGTATCTTTTGCATATGGTAGATACGAATGATGCACGAAGTATTACTTACTCCAACAAATTAGACATGCTGGAAGCATCACTCATGCGCTCAAAGCGAGCAGACAAACATTGATAAAAGACTCTTGTTCCATCATGGAAACAAGACACCAAAGACAAAAAATGAAATAAACATTTTTTGTAGAAGTCTTAAGATAATCTAACGATGATCCTAAGAGAATAAATATAAACTTCGAGTTGATTTTGCTTTAAGCTTCCCATTCTTTTGCAAGTTCACATCTTGCAATCTCAAGGGCTTCCCTTGTTTGGGGATTTCGAGTTTGAAAAGCAAACAGCTTCTCAAGATATCCCTGACGTTTTGCTATTTCACGACTCTTTGGGTAAACCAGTTCAAACATAAGTGCAATATGTCCCATCAGATGGTCGACTGGTGTTTTTCTAACTTCACGCGTAACAGTCTGATGATTTCTAATCTGTGCCAGAACCTCAGGCGATACTGATGAGGTATATAATATCTCTTCAGTAGTGTTATATATATCCGTAAAAGGAGTTTCTACGTTCACGCGAAGTATATCCACTTTGTCCGCATCACGGAGGATATTACAGATAGAAAGTGTTTTCTCGTCTAAGCCATCCTGCACACGAAATTTGTTGTGATTTCTGATGGCAATTTCAAGAATATTGTCCCACTCTCTTGTATCCAGAAATTCTTTGATCATTTTGTTATCTTTAAAAAGAATATCAGCTCCAAACTCTGCATGGTCTACAGATTCTATATCCATAAAGGTATTATAGAGCCGGACCTGCTCAAATCTCCCGATATCGTGCAGCATTCCGGATAGCCACGCAAGCTCTATGAAGTCAACAGCTTCAGGATTGGCAATATCTCCCACAATTGAAGTAGCGATCTCTCTACATATCTCGCTTACTCTGTAGGTATGATCAATCTTGAGTGCTATCTTAGGATCTTCTGGATTATATTTTTGGGTATACCCAGCAAAAACTTCCTTAACACGAAGTTCATCAAAGTTGATCATTTCTCTGCTATTCCCTTCAGTTATAACAAATTTAAGCCTATGAACTAAATCGTACAGAGATGGCCATTCTCTATACTATTCAGATTATAATGCAAAGACAGTAGGAAACGAAATCCTTTTCATAACCAACCGTTAAAAATTTATCATACCGATAATTTTTTGTAAAGTATAAATATAAAATTTTTATAAACTTTTTGCAATCTAATTTCGTAATTATGAATTTTTACTTGCAACTATTTTTCTTTCCCACATAAATACAGTTTCTATTTCACACAATTCACACAACTTAATACTAAAATAAAGATGTAGCTTAATTAATTACTAATCCATCCGATATACATATTGAAGTGGTTATAAGGGAGATAGATATGGATTTTAATTTTCTAGCTGCAGCCAACGGAATAACAAGTAAATATCTAAATCAGCTCCAGCCATCTAATGCCTCTGATTCTTTGGAACTTAGTGATGACTTAAAGGGCAGATTTGGTGAGAAATTCGATCAGGCTTATGACGAAATGCAGGCCGCAAGATTATTAAATGCCAGCATGAGACAAAGCTATGAGGCTGCACACAAAGACGATTTATATGCCCATGCCAGCAGGCTTGGATATTCAATAGATAACAGAGTAATAGATATGCTTCACTTAGAGATATCAGACAAGATGAACGCCCAGATAAATGAAGCAATGAATAGCGCAATACAGAGCATTTAAAAACTGCCATCGCCGCAAGGACAATGGCAGTCTTTTTTATAATTTAGCACATCCATAGGTTTCAAGCGAATGTCCCAATAATTCAACTATCTTAAGCTCATCCACAGCGTCGTAAACTGCGTTGTGGATCTCTTTATATCTGGAATCGCCAGTCAGCATTCTCATGATAGGCTCAACTCCATAATTGCTCTTAAGTCTTCCAGTCTTGCAACAAAGCGCCGTTTCAGGAATTGCCCTGTTATACTGCTTGTAAGCTGCAAGTCTCATGATATCAAACCACTCAAAGTGCTGAAGTTCAGGAAGATGACCATAGTCAAACTTGGCATTGTAAGCCATGATCTTTTTTACATTATTATGTAAAAGATATTTCTCAAGATCAGCAATTGCTGCATCCCTATTACAAGAAATCCCCTTAACACCTCTGTAATTCATAACATTTGAATAGATACCTCCCACATAGCACTCAGGCTCAAAAATGTAGTATCTCTTATCTACACATTTAAAACTTTCAGCATCTGCTATGGCAACTCCCAAAGACATAACAGCGTCATGCCAGTTAGTCTCTGTATCTATTACTGCTATCCTGTCCGAATCACATGGTGTAAAAAAAACACTTTCTTTTGCTACTGTCTTCTTTTTTTCCTGGACAGACTGATTCTTTATCATGTTCAAAAAATCTAGAGAACTGTTCATACTAACCTTATTTCAAAAATCCGATATCACTGATGATAGGAAGCTCTTTTGCCTTGCCCTGAAGTGACCATACGATAGCGATGATCTTGATGATAAAAAGCACAAGACATGCAATACCAGTAACAAGCCAACCAAGTATAGGAATGATACTTGGGATCAAGCATAAGATAATAGCAATATCAAATCTTATTGCATTCTTGGCATGGAATCTTGTATATGGTGTGTTAACAAGAAGAGCTATGATGATACCAAAAATCTCAAAGAGATAGCAAGCTGCACCAAAGAGCTTGTTATCAGCGATATCGTTAGCATCAAACTCGTTTGTGTGGTCCTTAGGATCATTATAAACTATAGGCTGCTGATATGGAGCCTGCTGAGCGTTCACAAATACTGGTGTCCCCTGCTGAGCGTTCTGCTGTGGTGCCTGCTGCATAGTAGGCTGAGCCGCCTGCTGCTCTGCTGGCTTGATCTCAACTCCGCAATTAGTGCAAAAGATCACACTGTCATCAACCTGATTTCCGCAATTCTGACATACTTTCATTTCATTACCCTCCTAAAAAAAACTAGTACTTTGAACATCGATAAATCCAAAGTACTAGTAAATTTTACATTTTATAATATTTAATTGCAATACTTGTGAAGAGTATTTCTAACTGCATCTGTACCTGAAATAAGCTCCATGAAATAGCCAAGGATCTTGTCTGTAAGGCCAGCTGTTTCAAGATCTGTTCCAAAGATGCTTGCATCCTTTAAAAGTGGCATAACAAGCTCTTTTACCTTGTCTGCATCACTCTCACCAAGCTTAATATCCTTAACAAATCCCTGTGCCTTCTCAAGCATTGGATCTGGGCTTGGCTCAAATTTATTACCCTTGTCATCAAGTCCCATAAGATAACGAAGCCATCCAGCGTGTACAAGTGGAATAAGCTTAAGGTCGCTGACATTGAGCTTATCAGAAGCAAGATAAGCCTTGATAGTCTCACCAAATCTGATTCCAAGCTTCTGAGATGTGTCACAGGCAATTCTCTGAGGTGTATCAGGCATGAACTTGTTAGGAATTCTAACGTTAACTACTGTGTCGATGAACTCCTTAGGGCTGATAACTCCAGGATCTGTAACAACAGGAAGTCCCTCAACATAGCCGATTGTCTTAACAAGGCTCACAAGATCCTCATCCTTCATCTCTTCTGAGATCTTGTCATAACCAAGGAGGCATCCGTATACAGCAAGAGCTGTGTGAAGAGGATTAAGGCATGTGCAAACCTTCATTCTCTCTACCTTGTCTACTGTCTCTTTATCTGTGAAGATTACGCCAACCTTCTCAAGAGCTGGTCTTCCGTTAGGGAACTTATCCTCGATAACGAGATATTCGCTCTCTTCAGCATTTACGAAAGGTGCAACCCAAGTCTTCTTGGATGTTACAACTGCTTCAAGCTCTTCAACGCCATCACCAGCAAGGATTGCGTTTACTGAGTCGTCTGGTCTAGGTGTGATCTTGTCGATCATTGACCATGGGAATGAAACCTTGCTTTCATCCTCAATGTAGCTTACAAAACCAGCATCTGCCTTACCATTTTCAACCCACTTCTTAGCAAAAGAGCTAACGGCATCATGAAGCTTATCGCCGTTGTGTGAGCAATTGTCTGTGCTGACCATAGCGATTGCCTTAGCGCCTGCTACATATCTCTCATGCAAAAGAGCTACCACTTTACCGATATAGCTCTGTGGTCTTTCTGGTCCATTTACAAAATCATCTGCAACTGCTGGAAGGATCTCTCCTGCTGGATTAACAAGACTATAGCCCTTCTCAGTAATTGTAAATGTACACATCTTAAGAGAATCTGCTCTAAAGATCTCTTTTAATCTCTCAAATTCCTTGTCATCGTTAGAATCAAGGATGCAAGACTCTGCAATACTTCCAATAACATTCTTTTCAACAGAACCATCTGCCTTAAGAGTTACCAGAATAGAAAGATTATCATGAGGACGATACATCTTTTCAATAATCTCATAATCAAATCCCTCAACTACAGTAAGACCCTTATCATTAAGTCCCTCTGCAAGCATTCTCTGAGACAGATTTGCCTGAAATGCTCTAAAAATGTTACCTGCGCCAAAATGTACCCACTCAGGATTAGCAACTGTCTCCTTGATCATCTTTTCTCTATCAAATGTTGGAAGAGCATATCCCTTCTCTTTCCAGGAATTGTCTGTCTTTATGCTATTATCACACAGCTTCATACTTATTCTCCTTCTTTATCTTCTTAAGATATTAGATTCCTCTCTCGTGGCTCTTCTTGATTGCTTCCCAAAGTCCGTTGATGTATGTTGCACCAAGTGCTCTGTCGTAGAGGCCATAACCTGGCATTGCAACTTCGCCCCAGATCATTCTGCCGTGGTCAGGGCGGATTGGTCCATCAAAACCAGTCTCGTAGAGAGCCTTAACGATCTCGTACATATCAAATGTTCCATCTTCTGAAAGATGAGCAGCCTCCTCAAAGTTTGTAGGAGAAATGAACTTAAGGTTACGAACATGTGCAAAGTGAATTCTGCCCTCAAGTGCTCTGATCATGTGTGGAAGATCATTTTCAAGGCTTGTTCCATAAGAACCTGAGCAGAATGTTACACCATTGTGTACGTCATCTACAGCTTTCATGAGCTTTAAGATGTTCTTTTCATTGTTGATGATTCTTGGAAGGCCAAATACTGACCAAGCAGGATCATCAGGATGAATAGCCATCTTGATATCATATTTGTTACAAACAGGCATAATAGCCTTAAGGAAATAAACGATGTTCTCAAAAAGCTTGTCTTCATCTACATCCTTATAGATTTCGAAGAGCTCTTTTACGTGAGCCATTCTCTCTGGCTCCCAGCCTGGCATTACAGTACCGTTCATCTCACCAGAAATAGACTCGAACATCTTCTCAGGATTGATGGCATCGATTGCTTCCTGTGTATAAGCAAGAACTGTTGAACCATCTTCTCTCTTTCTTGCAAGCTCAGATCTTGTCCAGTCAAATACAGGCATGAAATTGTAGCATACCATGTGGATATCTTCCTTACCAAGGTTCTCGAGTGTCTTGATATAGTTGTCGATATGAAGATCTCTGTCTGCTGTAGCAGCCTTTATCGCATCTGATACGTTAACTGACTCGATGCCAGCAATATGCATGCCCTCAGCTTCTACTTCTCTCTTAAGAGCCTTGATCTCATCCTGCTCCCAAAGTTCACCAGCCTGCTTGTTGTAAAGAGTTGTGATAACTCCCTTCACGCCAGGAATCTGTCTGATCTGCCAAAGCTTAACAGTATCATAATCTGTGCCATACCAGCGAAGTGTCATTTCCATAATTTTGTACTCTCCTTATTAAAAATATCCTATTGTTCGATAATTCTTTTTTTGTTATACCTACAATAGTTTTTTTCGAATAAAAAGAGAATGGAATAAGTTGTTTCCAAGATTGCAAAAATTGTTACTGATGGTAATATAGACTTATGAAAAACAAATTAAGATCATCCTTCAACACAAGACAATACATGGTTTCATCGGACTTTGAAGTGTTCTTTTATCAGGACAAAAACTTCAAGACCTTAAGTCCACATGCCCACGATTATTACGAGTGCTATCTCTTCATCGAGGGCGATGTTACTATGGAAATCTTTAATCCAAATGGAGATTCTTCTCATTATGAGATGTCCCCTGGAGATCTGATGCTAGTGCCCCCAGGAATCTATCACCACGCCCTGATGCATGACTCAGACAAAGACTACAAGCGCTTTGTCTTTTGGATCAGCAAGGACTGCTGTGAGAAACTTACCCAGGAATCAGTAGACTACATGTATCTTATCCAGAAAGCTGAAGCCTTTAAAAGATATATCTATCATCTGACACCAGCTTCTTTCCACCTTGTAGAATCGAAGTTCCTAAGATTATTAGAAGAAATAGCAGGAGACAGGTACGGAAGCGGTGCCATAAGGCATCTTTGCCTCTGCGACCTCATTCTTACCATTAACAGGATAATTTACGAGGATGACCACCAAAAGTCTGGAAGTGAGGAGCTTACTCTTTTTCAGAATATCCTCTCCTACGTTGAGACCAATCTTGAAGACACCCTTTCCCTTGACGACATTGCAAGGCAGTTTTTTGTGAGCAAATACTACATTGCCCACCTGTTCAAGGATACTCTCGGAGTTTCTCTTCATCAGTACATAATCAAAAAGCGTCTCGAGGAATGTCGAAACGCCATAACAGCAGGGTCCAGTATCACAACAACCTATGAAAAGTTTGGATTTAGGGATTACTCCAGCTTTTTTAAAGCCTTTAAAAAGGAATATGGAATGTCACCAAAAGAATTCCAGAACCTGTCAGCATTAAAGGTTATTTCATCGAGCCAAAATATTGCAATTACGGATACAAAATAAGATAATAGAGTAATCATATCCAATAGGAGGCTCTTATGTCAGACACAATCACACTTACAATTCCAAGACAAAAGAATATCGCGCTTATTGCCCATGATGGCAAAAAGGCTGAGCTTATAAAATGGTGCCAGGACAATGCAGAGACACTTAAAAAGCACTTCCTCTGCGGCACAGGCACAACAGCCAGAATGATCACAGATGCAACAGATCTTCCTGTTCGCGGCTACAACTCAGGCCCACTAGGTGGTGACCAGCAGATTGGAGCCAAGATCGTAGAAGGCAAGATCGATCTTGTAGTATTCTTCTCTGATCCGCTTACTGCTGCTCCTCACGATCCTGACGTTAAGGCTCTTATGAGAATCGCACAGGTTTATGACATTCCATTTGCAAATAATAAAGCAACTGCTGATTTTCTTCTTCACTCCAGCTACATGGATGAAGAGTATGACCACGAGATCATCAACTTCAAGCAGAACATAGCTCAGAGAGCAGAAACACTTCCAAACAAATAACTTAAATCTAGTAGGCTGACTCCTACTCGATTTCGCACACGAACATTCCGCACTTAGTGCTCCATGTTCTTACGACCGGCAAATGAATTTGTATGCAAGCATCCATTCGCTTGCCGGTCTTGTGCATCAAAAAAGACTTGGGAATACTCTTCCCAAGTCTTTTAATCTATATTAAAAAGATCACTTGATCTCAACATCTCCAAGGCTGCAGTTTACCATGATAGTTCCCTCGGTACCTGTTTGAACATAGGAGTTACTGCTGGTTTTTTTGCCTATCTTCATGGATCCAAGAGATGCATTAGCTGAAATTGAATATTTCTCAAGGTCTTTTACCATATCGATCTCAACATCACCTAAAGACGCATCAACATCAATATTCTTGGCATCACAGCTATAGATCTTAACATTTCCAAGTGCCGCATCTATATCAATATCTTCAGAAACAAGACTCTGAGCCTCAAAGCTTCCAAGGTTATCATTTATGTGAACCTTCTTAGAATCAAGCTTTTGAAGAGTTACTTCACCGCAGGCAAGATTCAAACTAAAATCATCAAGCTTTATATCCTTTGGTAAAACAATAGTCATCTTGTTACTCTGACTGTCGAACTTGGTGTTTTTGATCTTTGTATCAGGCTGCTTGATAGTAAGTGTCTTGCTACCTTTGTCGTAAGTAACTGTAGGTTTAAGTCTCTCTGCGCCATAATAGGTTATTGATGGAGCGCTGCCCTCTTCAATCTCTACATCCATAAGGGCTGCTTCAATGCTGATCTTTTGAACATCAGCGCCAAATTCATAATCTGCATTCACTTTCTTGTCATTTACACCCCCATGGACATAACACCCATAGATGATCGCACAAAGTGTGAGAGCCACAAGAACAAAAGAATAGATATGTCTCATAATATTTCCTCCTTACTTCTTAAGAAAGATCTCAGTAAGTGGCTTACGTAAAATGCCTGCTATAGGCCAGATAAGCCATGTTGAGCCCCAGTTAAATGATGTAAAGCTAAGGATAAGGTAGATAGCAAGTACTGTCTTCCAATAGTCCTTCATAAGTATTTCTGCTGCACGGCTTACATATTCTTTCTTTACTTTCTTGACTGGCTCATAGTTGCCTGCAACTGTAGTTGTATCATTAAGAGAAAGGAGCTTGTCGAAAGCAGCGTCCTTAGCACCTGAGAACATGATAAAGAATACACCGATACCAGCTCCGATGAAGATAAGTGCTGGAGCAAATCCTTCAGTAATGATGCTAAATGATGAACCAAGAATTGTATCCAGGATAATTACTGGAAGGAAGCTGATGCTACAAAGCACGATTCCAAGTGTTCTAAGAACAAGCTTATAAGACTGGCTGTCTTCCTTTTCCCTTGCAAGATACTCAGCTGTTGAATAGCTGATCGTGCAAAGCTCTTTGTCCAAAAACTTCCAATCACGCATAAGGAATGATGCGATCATGAAGAGACTGATACCTGCTGCCACGCAGATAAAGAGTAAAATTACACCGATAAGTTCAATTGCATCAATTCCTACTGCATTGCCAATTGATCCGAAAATGATAGGTCCAATAGGTGAAAAGATGCAGAGCAGGATTCCAAGGGAATTGAAAAATCTGCGACGTGCTGAATCAGCAATATAATTGTCACATTCATTCTGGCTGATAAGTCTTCTATCAGTTGTCTCCATCTCAGAAACCACGTTGTTGATTCCAAGGCTCTCAGAGATCTCATCAAGATTTCCAAACTCTGAAATTACAATGGCGATTGCCTCATTCTCAGGCTTTCCCTCACCAATAAGCTCTGTAAACTTATCTTCCATCATTGAATAAAGCTCATCTTTTGCCTTTTTAACTTCAAGAGTATTTGGAAGATTAGCAAACATTGTCTCAAGATAATTCTTAATCGTTTCCATAATCACTGTTCTCCTCTAATAAAATGTTCGACGACTTCTTTCGTCAAGTGCCATTCCTGGCATTTTTCCTCATAATATTTTTTGCCGAGTTCTGTAATCTTGTAGTAGGTTCTCTTCTTGCCATTCTCTGCACTTTGTGAATAGGATTCAACGTATCCGTTCTTTTCCATTCTGGTGAATGCAGAATAAAGAGTTGTTTCTTTGATAATATATTTATCCTCCGAAAGTGCCCTTATCTTCTTGGATATATCGTATCCATATGAGGGCTCATCAAGGAGTATAAATAATATGATCGTGTCATTGTATCCGCGAATTACATCGCTACTGATCTCAATCATCCATGAATCACTCCCTTTCTTTATATTCAATTGATCAATTTCAATATAATATACTTCATCTGTAGTACTACGTTTATCATACTACGTCAGTCGTACTATATCTGATGAAGTAAATATACTACGGCTGTCATAGTATGTCAATAACTTTTTCAAAAATTTTTTTACCAAATTTTGATAACGTTCAAAAGTCGCATAAAATAAAGGCTTACAGCCATCTTATTGGTTGTAAGCCCTTTGAATTTTCATTTATTTAGTTAAAAGAAATTTAGAATCCGAGGTTGTCATTTACTAAGATCACATGGATACGATCTGCATGACGTGAGAATCTTGTAATAAGGAACTGGCAGCAGATCGTGTCTGGAGATTTGCAGTTCATGCAAGAACCAGTCTTGGCACATGGAGTATTAAGTCCAAATCTCTGAGCATTTATAGGTGCTGCTACGTTTCTTGCTCTCTTCATAGCTGCGTCAACATCAGGACAAATCTTGTTCATTCCAACGATAACAACTACATGCTTTGGTCCCTGGGCAATTGCTGATACTCTGTTAGCGTTGCCATCAATGTTGACCATTACGCCATCTTCTGTGATCGCATTGGCACTTGTAAGGAAGTAATCAGCATCATAGGCTGCAAGCATAGCTGCTCTCTTATCCTCTGCCTTATCTCTATCGATAAAGTTATAGTTCCCATTCTTGAGAGCATCTACAAGACCAATCTCATGAGCTGACATTGCGCCGCCCATAGTAACTGATGAAGACTCAGGAATGATCTCAAGTGCGATTTTAAGAGCCTCTTCTTTAGTAGCTGCGTAGTAGCCCTTCATGTTTCTTGACTCAATTCCCTTGATAACCTGCTGTGCCAGCAGCTGGTTACGTTTAACAATATTTTCGTTCATAGAAACCTCCTCTAAGCATGCACATTTCAAATGTTTTTATAATTATACATTCAAATTAGATAGTGCACAATCTTTATTTAGAAAAGGTCCATCCGATAGTCTCTGTGAATGCTCTTGTTATTGCATCTGATGGCTGACCAAAAGCTCCAAGTATCAGAGCTACAGCCGCAAATAAAGGAATCATCATAAGTATTGCAATGATAGGCCATGCAAGCGGAGTATTAAGCGCTTCCTCAAGAGCTGTTCCGATGCCTTCCTGATCAAGTACAGGTCTTTGTGCCATTTTGGTCATTGGAATATATTCAAGAATGATGTACCCCAAAATACTCAAGCAAAGAAATGTCACCACAGTAGGGAGAGTATCAATATTCAAAGGAACGCCTTTTTGGGGCGTTCCTTGATTTATTTATTAGTACTGAGGTACTGTGGCATGTACCTGATAGTAAAAGATCATTCCATCATAGAGATCCGCAGGTGCCATCTCTGTTCTGTAGGCTGAGTGGTAGATATAATAGATGCCTGTAAAGCCCTCTCCTACAGTTCCCATTGAGACTGGTGAATGGACAAGATCATAAACTTTTTTGTCCGTTTCAGGCGAAATAGTTCCAAAGTCCAGATAGAATTTCTTATCCTTCATGTACTTTGCCTGATAAGCTATTGGATCAGCTGTTGTAACATAATAGTCTTTTCTCTGATACTCCTCAGTTGTGATGCTAAGTACACTGATATTAGCCTTACCCTTAAAGAAATCTGTTCCAAGGCTGTAGTATTCATCTCCATACTTTTCCTTGAGAATATGTCCCATAGTAGTAGGCATCATGGAGCTATGTGGCGCTTTTGAAATATGACCATCATGGGCAGCAAGCATCACTTTGCCGCTTCCAAGCTTCTTTTCAAGCTCAAGGATCCATGTAACGTTGTCAGCCATAGCCTCATCTCTATATGCATACATATCAAGGTCTTCGACAAAAATGTAACCTAGAGTTGATTCGATGTTTTCGGTTGTTTTGATAGCACAGATAGTATCAAAATCCTGTTGAGAATCACTTAATGCTTCAACTGCTTTTCTGATCTCAGATAGTTCGGCCTTAATCTTCTCAGCATCTTCTTCTGTTATGCTTTCTGTTCTTTCTTCATCAAGCCAATCGTCAAGGCTTGATGTATCAATTCCAGTAATTCCATTTTCTGCCATGTAGTTTTTCAGAAAATCTACACCCTTTTCTGGATTCTGCATATCAAATCCATAGAATCTAAGGCTCTTTTCCTTTGGAACAGACAGGTTATACTCTCTCATCCAGTCAAGGATCCTGGCCATTTCCGCTGTATGATAGATCTTAAAGCTCATGTTGTTTACGATATCTCTTGCATTTCCTTCACCGCCCTGAATGAATTCGTTAGCTTCAAGGCAGTCAGCAAAGTCTGCTTCAAGTGCAAAGGCTGTAAAGCCATTTTCTTCTACAAGCTTTTTAAACATCTCAAGCTTAAGTGTCTGAAACTCTGAGCTTCCGTGAGTTGCCTCGCCAACGCCTACGATCTTAACGCTATCAGGAATCTCTATATCATCAAAAGTCTTTGCACTATTCACAACATCTTTTATCTTGTGACTAGCAAGAACTGTCTTATAATTAAGGGCTATAACTGCTGCCAGAGACCCAACTAAAACTATTGTAAGTATAATTGCAAGAATTACCTTGCAGATTTTTTTGAACACTTTCATTTTCATGCTTCCTTCCCATAAACTATGTTGTAATACTGTTTGGATGTAATGTTATAAACAAGTGTGTATACTCCGAGGAATATAAGGCTCACAACTATGATTGCGAGATTAAAGGTAAGTGTATCCACATAGAGGATCATTCCCAAAAAGAGTCTTATTATCTTACTTGCGACTATCATATGGATGATTGCTGTTGTCACAGGTAAAAAGAACATGAGCATTACCTGACTCTTAATTGCGCCCTTAGCTTCCTTGTCGGAAAGACCTGCATTTGACAGGATCTCAAATCTCTTTTTATCTTCAAAGCCTTCTGACATCTGCTTGTAGAAGATGATCATTACTGTTGCAATGAGGAAAAGAGCTGCAAGGAAGATTCCAACAAAGAAGATCCCGCCATAGATACTGTAAAAAGAGCTTCTTTCATCTTCCTTATAAGTTACACTGGCTTCAAATGGAGCCTTTAAGATAGTATCTTTCACTATGCCGATCTGCTCATAGCTTGTATCTTTTGGCACATTAAAGCCAACATAAACCTGTTCAAATCCAACAAGGCTTTCTGGATTTTGAGATAAAAGCTTTTCTTTTTCTGTCTTATCTGCAACAACTATTATCTCTTCATCAAAAAGAGACATTGATGGGTCGAATACTTCTTCAAGACATTTAGATGAGATCTTCTTTTTGATCTTATAATCTGAACCGTATATATTGAAATTCTCACCGGCCTTTACCTTGGCACCCGCACTGTATCTAAGGATCTCTCCGGCGTCCAAAGTCTCTTTTTCTCCGGTGTAGAGATTATATTCATCAAGGGTTATGACATATAAAACTCTCATAGAAGTAAAGTCGTAGTTACCCTTTGTATAGCACTCAATACTTCCATCTGCTGAAACATTGCAGATATCCATATAGTACTTTCTGACAATTCTGTCAGAGTCGCTTATTCCTGCCTCTTTTACTGCTTTTGTGACAACTGCGTCATATTCATCAAGGGTAACATCTCCATCATTTATATCACGTACTACCACATCTCTTCTAAACATAGAGTTGATATTCTGCTCACCTAGCATAAAAAGAGCAGTTGAACAAACCAAAAGAAGAATAACTCCGGTAGATAAGATGCAGATAGATGCAAGACCTGCTGCGTTATGCTTCATTCTGTACATCAGATTTGAAACACTGATGAAATGCTTTGTTTTGTAATAGTAATTTTTGTTTTTCTTGAGCATCTTAAGTACAAAGATGCTACCTGCAATGAAAAGAGCATAGGTTGCGATAGTTACAAGGATCATTGCCTTAAAGAGATTTCCAAGAGCAACAAATGTGTTGTCTGTAGAAAGAGCCATCTTGTAACCAACTAAAAGAGCTATGGCTCCGATGATCAAAAGAACTACCTTTACCTTGGGCTCCTTTTCACCTATGTTGTCACTCTTTAAAAGCTCGATTGGATTGCCAAGCCTTACTGTAAGAAGGTTGTGGATAAGACAAATTCCAAAAACAACTGCAAAAAAAATCACAGTAAGCATTGTTCCTCTAAGTGAAAAATCCATTCCACTTACAAATGGCTGTTTGATGATCCTGTAAATCCAAAGGACCATGAGCTTATTCATGAATGCTCCGGCTACAACGCCTAGAACTATTGATGAAGCGCTTATTATAAGACTCTCAAGAGCCATTACTGTTGAGACATTTTTCCTGCTAAGTCCTAAAACGCCATATAGTCCAATTTCTTTTTTGTAGCCCTTCATTACGAACTGATTTCCATAAAAAAGAAATATCATGGCAAAGATTCCAACTACAATAGAACCGATAGAAACAAACCGAACGATGTAATTGGCTCCCTTAAATGCTGCTACGCCGTCTCTCATGATGTACTTGCTATCAATAAGAGATACCAATATATGAAAGACCATTACTGTAAAGGCACTTGCAAGTATGTAAGGAAGCACTGCCTTTTTGTTGTTTTTGAGCCCCGTAAGAGCAAGGTTTCCCAGAAGATTATGATTCACTGTCCTCTCCTCCCCTCATGAGTACTGTAACTGACTCACAGATCTTATCAAGCATCTCGCTTCTGTTCATCTGTCCTCTGTAGATCTGGTGGAATACCTCGCCGTCTCTGATGAACATAACTCTGTCTGCGTAGCTAGCAGCCACATTACTGTGAGTAACCATAAGGATTGTCTGACCACTCTTGTGAATGTCTCTAAGCTGATGCATAAGGTTTGTAGCAGCCTTGGAATCAAGCGCTCCTGTAGGCTCATCAGCAAGAAGGATCTGAGGATTTGTGATAAGTGCTCTAGCTACTGCTGTTCTCTGTTTCTGGCCACCTGATACTTCGTATGGGTACTTGTGTAAAAGTTCCTCAATTCCAAGCTCTTTTACAAGTGGAGCAACCTTAGCGTCCATTGTCTTGTAATCTTCACCGGCAAGAACCAGTGGAAGCTTGATGTTATCTTCAATAGTGAAGTTATCAAGAAGGTTGAAATCCTGGAAGATAAATCCAAGGTTGTTACGTCTCATGATGGCTCTCTCTCCATCCTTAAGTGCTGAGAAATCTTTACCATCTACAAGAACCTTACCTGCTGTTGGCATATCAAGACTTGCAAGGATATTTAAAAGAGTTGTCTTACCACTTCCTGACTCGCCCATGATCGCAACGAACTCGCCTCTCTCGACGCTAAAGTGCACATCCTTAAGTGCTGTAACTGAATTTGTTCCCATTCTTGTCTTATATACTTTTTTTACATGATTAACTTCTAATACTGACATCTTTCATTCCTCCGTACTAATCTTCTATGTGTTTTCATGGGCTTTTGCTCATGCTTTCGTCTCTTGACAATAACAAGGATAACAAAAAAGGAAATGCCTTGCCTTTTTAATAGCTTACATTTCCTCTTAGTAATCTTACATTTTTGTAAGGTTCCCTATATTAACTTTTTCCTTACACACTGTGATCACAACGTCGGTTCCCTTGGAGACCTCTGATTCTATGCGGATCTTGTGGCCCAGCTTGTCGCAAACTCCCTTACAAAGGTAAAGGCCTATGCCACTGGCCTTCATATCCATCCTGCCGTTGTAACCTGTGTAACCTTTCTCAAATACCCTTGGAAGATCCTCACTACTTATGCCAACACCTGTGTCTCTTATGACTATCTCGGTATCAGCAGTTGTTTTGCCCTCTTCTGGGATTCTGGTAAATATCTTGATACCGCCTTCCTTGGTGTACTTAAGGGCATTGGAAAGTGCCTGCTCTAGTACAAAGGATAGCCACTTCTCATCTGTAAGTATGGTGATATCTAGGTTTTCAAGTTCAACTGACAGATGCTTGTGAATAAAGATCGTGGAATACTTTTTGACTACCTGCTTTACAAGAGGCTCAAGACTTGTCTTTTCAAGCAGCATATCCCCTGACATACCTTCAAATCTAAGGTAGTTAAGAGCCGTTTCCACATAATTCTCAATCTTAAAGAGCTCTCTTTTGCAATCTCCCATATCTGGCTCTTCGTCTGCAAGTAGGAGTTTCATGGCTGCAATTGGAGTCTTTATCTGATGGGCCCACAGTGCAAAAAAATCTTCTTTTTCCCTGATAGCTTCCCACTTTGCGCTGTCATCATCTGTCTCCTTTTCTGGTTCACTTATGGAAGATGACTTTATGACATGTTGATTATATATACATGCAACTGCTGTGATCAGCAGGATAAAAGAGATCCCATAAAAGATAAAGTCTGACGCAGCGCGGTACAACACACATACAACAACAAATACAAGCATAAGAAAGGTATTGCTCAATATGTATATTCGATTATTTCCCCAAAAGCCTTTATTCACCAACGATGTAGCCCAATCCTCTCTTTGTTGCTATGAAGTCCTCTGCCCCGGCAGCTTCAAGCTTTTTGCGGATCCTGGTGACGTTGACTGTAAGAGTATTGTCATCTACAAATTCGTCAGCTCCCCAGAGCTTTTCCATGATGCTCTCTCTTGAAACTACTTTTCCAGCCTGCTCCATCAGAGTCTTTAATATAAGGTACTCGTTCTTGGTAAGCTCAAGCTTCTCATCGCCTACAGACGCTGATGTATCATCAAGGTTTAACTTCACGTTCTTTACTTCTAGCTCATGAACTGAGATGCTCTCGCCATAGCTCCTTCTAAGTATTGCCTGGAGCTTGGCTGTTAGTACCTGCAGGTCGAAGGGCTTGGATATAAAGTCGTCTGCCCCCATGTTCATGGCCATTACGATATTCATGTTCTCATCAGCTGATGACACAAATACTATAGGTACCTGTGATACTTTTCTGATCTCTCCGCACCAGTAAAATCCGTTATAAGCAGGGAGCTTTAAGTCCATCAGTACTATATCTGGCTTAAACTCATTAAACTCTTCAATGATATTCTGAAAGTCCTGAGCCACCTTTGCCTTCATCTGCCAGGTCTCAAGGTGTTTTGAGACCTGAGCAGCTATTACTTCATCATCCTCAACAATAAATACTTTTCGCATATTTTTCTCTCTGTTACTCTGTATAGTCAATATTCATGGGCTCTGCCCACTTATACAGATTAACATTTTTTAGCCGATAGTACAAAGCTCTCCTCTTCTGATATAGCCAATCTTTTCATAACAGGCATTGGAAGCAACGTAATCAGCATCTGTGTAGAGCATTGGCGTAAGGCCTTTTGCTGCCGCAATCTGTGAAACCTTACTTACAAGGTTCTCAGCGTAGTGACCACGTCTGTGCTCAGGCTTTGTATACACAAGGCTGATACATCCAAGACCATCGTCTACTCTATATTTACAGCTTGCTACATTTTCTCCTTTTTCGTTTTTCCAGAAAAAGATATTTCCGCTTTCAATATCAGCCTTGGCTGACTCCCTATAGAACTTCCTGTCTCTTTGATCAAGCTTAAGTTCATTGTGGAAAGCCTCTGTGAAATCCACAAGCTCATCCTCGTCAGCATCTGTAAGCTTGTAGATATCACCCTTTGCTACTGTAGAAGGCTCTTTTACCTGAGGACAGTCATAGGCAAACATATTGGTCTTGACCTTGAGATTAAGAAGCGTGTCTTTTGTCTTATTTATAAAGAACTCTGCCAGCTTGTACTTGACGTTAAAGCTGTGCTTACCATCTAAAAGTCCATTTTCTGCAACTACCTTGTAGGCATTCTCAAGGTCTTTTTCTGTGGCATCATCTGGGGTCCAGATCCATACAGGAAATGGAGTGCATGAAAAGCAGATTATAAGCTTCTCATGGTCTGAAAGAATCAGATCGCACTTTCCTTTAAGTATCCTTCCTAATACAAAGAAGGTGTATTTATCTGACTCTAATAATCTATAATCTCTCTCATCTACGAAATTATCCATAACTGTCCTCCTTTTACTCTTTTATCCTGGTAAAGTACTGTTTATCGTCTTCATGATGGATGTATGCGCCGTTCTTTTGCTGAACTCGTAGGCTAGCTGGATTGTCTTTGTTTACTGACATGTATACTTCATGAATGCTCATCTGTCTAGCCTTAGCAAGAGCCATAGCTAAGCCTTTTGTAGCATAGCCTTTATTTCTGTATTTTGGAGACATGCAGTAACCGATGTGTCCTGGGCCTTCACGTAAGAAATCATTTAGGTAGTGGCGGAGGTTAAATACACCAACATAGTTTCCTTCATCTGATAAAACATAGGTGGTATCTGGAACAAAGCCCTCTGGTAAGTCTTTTCCCATAGACCAGTTGCGCTTTTTTTCAATCCAGCCTAAAAACTGGTCATAATCATAGCCATATACGTTGTTGATATAGCCATTCTCGTTTTCAGGAAAAGTCATATAAAGCTCGTATGTCTTCCTGTAATCTGAATCCTGTACTCTTATTAGTTCCATTGTTACTCCTCCTACTTGTTATATGTATTTATTAAATGAAAAAGCCTCATCAAACCTTTTAAGTCTGATGAGGCCTTATAACCACTTATATGTAAATACCCTATCTCATCCTGTGCATTTACTCATATCCTCATCAACCATAACACTATTAAGCCCCTGATAATTATTATTCACGGGCATGGTAGTTTCTGACATGGAATTGAGAATATAAGAATATGTCATGTGATTCTCACTTTCTGAAAAATTATTAGTTGTTAGTATAATTGACACACAATATCCTGTCAACACCAAAAAAAGTTATATTTACAAATGAGGGGAGAACAACTAGAATTATGGATTAAAAGGAAATTTTTAAGTATATATTTGGAGAAAGAAATGAGTTTATCTATTATTGTCCAGCAGATGGGAGTCATCTGTCTTTTAGTTTCTATTGGTATTTTGCTGCAGAAAAATGGCACAGTTGACGGGATCACTTCCAAGAAGGTGTCAGCAATCGTGGTTGATATCTGCAATCCAGCACTGATCATGGCATCAATCCTTGGCGGAAATATAACAGCCACCCACAAAGACCTACTCTATGCTGCAGGTCTCGGGGTTACATTCTATGCAGTGCTTGTAGTTATTGGTTTTGTATTACCGGTTCTTTTAAATGTTGATACTGACAAGCGTAAGTTCTACAACCTTATGTGCGTCTATACTAACACTGGTTTCCTTGGAATCCCTGTTGCCAAGGCAATCCTTCCACCAAATGCTATCCTGTACGTCATAGTTATCAACATATTCTACAGCTTACTGTTCTACACCCACGGCGTAACAGTACTTGGAAGCGACTCTGATAGTCCTAAAGAAAAGAGCAGTTCTCTTAAAAACATCATCACTCCAGGAACTATCATGGCAGTACTTAGCCTTGTGGTATTCTGGTTTAATGTAACACTTCCACCAATTCTGGCAAACACCATTGAGTATGTAGGAAATTCAACCGTATTTCTTTCTATGCTTCTTCTCGGAGTATCAATCGCCAGATCAAGCTTTGTGAGTTCATTAAAAGAATGGAGGATATGGGTATTTATAGTACTTAGAATGATCATCCTTCCTATAATCGTTGTGATCATCATGAAAGGAATGTCTTTTGACAAGACAGCAATCCTTGGCATGTGCCTTATGGCTGCAGTTCCTGTTGGCAACCTTCCAATGATCCAGGCTGAGAAAAAGGGCATGGATACGAGCGTCCTGGCATCTGCAATTGCAGTCACCACAGTAGTTTCTGTTGTGACTATCACCGTGCTCATTGCTGCTGCAACCACTGTGCTCTGATACGTTTTTCTGCATTATAAAACCCGGTACACATCAAAATGTACCGGGCTTTTTTAATTTGTTCCGATATTAAGCCATTTTCCTTTGAAATAATAAATGATAAATACTATGGAGCTTACTGACCATGTCAGTGGATAAGCCCAGAATATCACGTTTATTACAGGAATAATGTGCACGATTATAGTGATGTAGGTTATTCTCAGAAGACACCAGCTAGATAACATTACGATCATAGGCACTGTTGTCTTACCTGCTCCTCTGTATATGCCAGCAAGGCAGTGACTAAGAGCAAGAAGGCAGTAAAAAAGGCTCTCTGTCCGTGCCTGTGTTGTTCCTATTGCAATGACCTCTGCTTCACTTGAAAACATACGAAGAAGAATAGGTGCGAAGGCAAATACTATAAAACCTATGACTTCTGCGCAGGATACACCTATGGCACTTCCAATGACAGCGCCTTTCTTAACTCTTTTCACCTCACCTGCGCCCAGATTCTGACTCACGAAGGTCGTAAGAGCCATACACATACATGTTATTGGTAAAAAAACAAATCCTTCAAGTTTAAAGTAGCTTCCACAGCCTGCCATGGCAACTGATCCAAAGGCGTTGATATTTGACTGAACAACTACGTTTCCGATAGCAATAACGCTATTTTGTATTCCAGTTGGAAAGCCTATCCTCAGCTCTTTTGCCAAGGTAACTCTATCCATCCTAAGCTGCCTCAAATAGATCCTGTGAGGACCATCCACCATAGTGAGCTTAACAAATGCTAGAACAGCGCTAACAAACTGAGCTATTACTGTTGCAAGGGCTGCTCCGCCGATGCCCAATCCCATGAATTTGACAAAGGTTATATCTAATACAGTATTAAGGACTGTGCTGACGATCAGGTAGTACAGGGGCCTTTTAGAATCTCCCATTGCCTGAAATACGCCGCAGCACGCACTGTACAGGATGTTACCAAGACCGCCTAAAAAGTATATCTTGAAATACAGAACTGAACTTGGCATTACGTCTGCTGGCGTGCCCATCCACTTTAGAAGCGTTGGCGTAAAGAAATATCCCCAAACTGTCATTACTAATCCCATGACAATTGCAAAAGCGATACCTGTGTGAGCCGCTATCTTAACGCCATCATTGTCTCCGGCTCCGTATCTTTTACCTATGATAACGCTATTGCCCATGAACAGGCCATTTATAAAGCCTACCATCAAAAATATAAGGCTACCGGTAGTACTAACGGCAGCCAGTGCTTCTTTTCCCAGAACATTTCCTACAACAACCGAGTCCACAACGTTGTAGAGCTGCTGCAGGAGCTGTCCGAAGAAAAGTGGAATTGCAAATAGTATTAAGTTTTTGGTAATCGAACCTTTAGTCATAACATCATCATACTAGCAGAATAAAGTGGCCTAGTAAATACAAAATTTAATTGTGCTCATTTAATACGATGTTTGTATACACCTTGTTGGCTCCAGCATACATAAGCAAGTAGACAAGTAAAATGAACATTGAAAATGCAAAGATGCATAAAGCAGCAAATTTCATATCAGTAAGCATAAAAAGCTTAAGTACGCTGCAAATAAGTCCAAAGCAGGCAAGTACGTGACAAAATGCCATCACTATTGGAATAAAGAATAAGATCCTATTCTCTATCCGAATGCCCTGCTTTATCTCTTTTTCTACCATTCCAACCTTCTTCATGATTCTTACGTCTTCTACATCATCTACAGCTTCCTGGATCTGTTTGTAGTACATGATGAAGATCATATACATTACAAAAATGATGCTGATGAATATTCCGATGAAAAGAAATATGGCATTTCTAGCGTATCTGGTTCTCCTTTGGGTTGCATTGCTGTCAAAATACTCAACTGTAGGAGTATTTATGAGCTTCTCTCCAAGAATTTCATCAAATCTTGTCTTTTCATCAAGATTGCCTGATGTAGTATAGTTTATCCAATGGTGTATTTCTCTGTCATTGCCAAGTGAAACCATGTACTCACGGCATTCTTCCATAGTCTCATAATCTTTGACAATAATAGTATATTCGTAGGCATATTTGATATTATCTGTCCTTGCAAATAGAGGTCCTTCAAGAACTTCTTTGACCTTCAGTTTTTTACCATAATAGTCAAGTTCGTCATAATCTCTTGTTTCGAAATCTTCTTCTCCAATGAAGAAGACCTCATCGTCTTCCAGAGTCAGGTTCTTGTTTTCATATTTGTTGTAATCATCAAGTGTTATGATCTCCACTAATTCTGGAAGGTCTTTTGTTACGGCGTTGTTATTATCAAAGCTTCCTTTTTCCTCATCAAATACTGTCTGAAACGCGTACCTGTCAAAAGTTCTGATAAGTTCAACTTCAGTACCTGCTTCTTTTGCAGCCTCTTTTACAATATCAGCTACAAGTTCCTTGTTCTCACGAACTGTTGTATTAATCTCGCCATCAACGTTGAAGGCAGCAGCAGCCTGTCTCTCTGTTCCAAGATAAAGAGCTGCTGTAGATGAGGTTCCAAGAACTACGCAGGTAAAGAGGATATTGATAACAGCAAGGGACATGGCGTTGTTCTTGGTCTTTGCAATGAGCTTAGCAATTGTGATAAAGAATGGATTTTTGTAGTAAATACTTTTCTTACTCTTTAACGCAAACTCTATCATTACCACAAAGCTTGAGATCACAAAATAGCTTCCAACGAACAGGACTCCAATTGCAACTAGTATTGTTGATATGCTATTTATAAAATCTTCGTTGTTATTAACATAGGCATATGCACCTGCGATCAGTGCTACTCCTGCAAAGCCTTTGACCACATCCAGGGCCTTGATCTTTCTGATGACCTGATTTGTATTACCCTTTGTTAAAAGAGCTATGGCGTTCTGGCCTTTAATAACTGCGAGATTCTTGATGTACAAGATAAGGTTTATTACTAAAGTGATAAGCATTGTGATCAGGAGGCTAAAACTGTTAAAACCGCTTTCGTAGTTGGAGCTACATTTCATCATTTTAAAAAGTGTCTCATATATAGCTCTCTGTAAAAGCATTCCCAAAAGAAGGCCTGTTGTTACAGATAAGAGGTACATATATATGTTCTCAAAGCCCATGATGCAGGCAATCTCTTTTGTTCCAAGTCCCCATACTTCATATAGGCCAAGCTCTTTTTTCCTTCTCTTAAGAAGGATCCTTCCTGTGTATGTCTTGAATAGATAAGTAACTATTGTAAGGAAGGCTGCTCCAAAATAAAGGATAACCTTAAGCGTCTCATAACCTTTAACTGTTTTAAGACCTTCGTTTGTTGCCACAAAGAAATACAGATATAGCGTGATAACTGTAAATATATCAACTACCAGATTTGCTAAATGGAATTTTTTGTTCTCGTATATATTCTTAAATGCTACTTTTGCCCAAAACAGATTTTTCATGGTCATGCTCCTTGTTAGTAATGTGCTTTAGTTCTTTACATTACAAAGGATAGCAAAAAAGGAAATGCAAAGCCTTTTAACTAGCTTACATTTCCTCTTAGTAATCTTACAATTTTGTAAGGTATGATCTATTCCACTGTCCGTTCAGTATGGTCTTTTAGTTAGATACAGTACATATGTATCGTTAAAAACAATTCGATTTCCAGCCTCTAGCACCGAATTCCTAAGTTTCTCAAAGAACTCAGTTCGTAGAGGTTCTGAAAGCACTATATGATCGCAATGGGTTCCACAAAATGACACATACTCATCAGCAGTAAATACGCGCTGACCTTTAAAATCGTGACGTGTAACCTCAGTATAGCCATACTCAGAAGCAGCTGTATATCGGAACTTCCCGTGCATATAAGGAATATCTGGCTTGTAGTAACGATCGTACAAGGCTTGGATCTTCGCATACAGCAGCTCATTGCTTGATTTATACTCTGAGCTGGTAATCATCATTGCAAGCGTTCCACCTGGTTTTAGAAGATCGAATGTTTTTGTATATGCCACTGTCTCAGGTATCCACTGAATTGTAGCAGCCGAATAGATCATATCAAACTTCATATCACCAAAATCATGTGTAATAAAATCATCATTCACAATGTTGAAGTTTGATAGCTTCCCGTACTTCTCTTTCATCTTACGATAAAGATGTTCCCCAAGTTCGATTGCATGGTATTCGCACCCAGTTCTAAGCACAGGATCCGTAGCCTGTCCTGTTCCGGGACCAATTTCCAAAACGCGCTTTCCTGGTCCAATTTGGGCTTCGTCGATCAAATATGAAAACAATTCCTCGCTATACCTTGGACGAAATTTATCAAACTGCTCAGGGATAGTATCGAATACTCGTCTAAACTCGTCCTGTTCAAGTTCTTTGATATCTTCCTCAGTTAACCTATTGAGCTTTCTGTCATTAACTTTGTAGATTGTTCCTACAGTATCTACCTTGCCTCCTTTGATAAAAAAGGCACTCATATCCTCCATGGCGTAAACTGTGCGGTCATCTGACATCCTAAGTGTCTGCTCATAGCGCCATTTATCTTCTAGGTCATGGTGACAGCTAACTGTGATATTAGTGAATCCTAGTCCATCAAAAGCTTCCATTGATTCAAAGAAATCCACCGTCTTACGGGCCATATTCATAGAGCCAGCACTAACGCCAAATATAGCGGCATGACAATCAATCAAGGCATCATAGCAGCTTTTTTCACGAATAAGATCAAGCTGCTCCTCACAGGCTCCGCCACCCATCAGAAAAATACAATCCGCATTTTCCACAAGCTCTTTTGCATTACCCGGTTCTGTGCGCTTATCAATCACGCAGTGCTTTTCAAACGGTAATCCCTGCTCTACAAACATCTCATACATGCCATCACAGTCATCATCATTTTGCTCATAATCTAGCGGACACGCTGTGATAAACACTATGCTTTTCCTATTCTTAAGTTCTGTTCTAAGACGCTCAGCAATCTCCTTTGAGAAATGATGCTCTGGAAAACCGCTAAATACCGCCAACAATTCTTTTCTCATACTGTTCCTTCCCCTTGTGGTTACGATGTCTTTTATATTCTGTACTTTTCCAGATTCACCTTTCCATCGATGATCTCAACGCCTTCACTTTCAAGTATCTGAGCCTGTTTCCACGCTCCACCAAAAGCATATTCTCCAGCAAGTTCTCCTTTGGAATTGACTACGCGGTGGCATGGTATGGTGCTTGGATCTGGATTTTTATGAAGTGCATTTCCAACTGCTCTGGCCATCTTTCTATCTCCAGCCAGCTCAGCCACATCAGCGTACGTAGCGACTTTTCCTTTTGGAATTTTCTTTACTGCCTCATATATCCTTTTTGTAGGAGAATCTGTAACAAGATCATAGCTCTCGGCAATCATTCTTTTTATGACATCATCAGGGATTGAACCATCTAGAATCACTGTATTCCAATGTTCCTTATTCTGATGATATCCAGGAAGCACTGATTTATATGTTCTTCTCCATAAATCTCGCCATTCTGGATCAACTTTAAGATTTAAATTGATATATCCATCTTTCTCATAGGTCCATAAAAAGGCCTTCTTAGTTCTTTTCACACGAACAAGTTGCCAATTAGGATCATGAAAAGGTGCTTCCTGATATGTGTTTGGAAATGATAAGCCGTAGCTAAGTGCTTCTTCTCTTGTTTTCATAAACCTCTCCTTGAAATGATTCAAGAATACTGAGTTCCTATGCAGTTAATATCATTGTATATATCATACTCAATTTCATTAGATAAAAAAAGAACCCCAAACATCTGGGGTTCTGTAACCTGCTGCGTACGGTAGAAGGCTCAGGACTTATCTGCACCTCCGCGAAATGCGATAAGTCTATAACAGCACATCACTATCTATATCGCAATGCGTGCTTATATTACTACATTAAATTCATATAGATGCAATAAAAAGGAAGTTCATGTTAAACTGAACTCCCTAAGTCATGATAATATTAAAGATTTGCATTGACCAGTTTTAAAAACTTCTTATCATTCATTTGCTCATTAGTTACATAATCCCCATCACAGAACAGTGCATATGTGGTAATTGGTGTTGGAGCATTCTGAGCCTGATCTCTGGTCTCTATTCTGATCGCTCTAAACGGTATTCCATTGTTCTTAGCAGTCTCTTCCAAAACAGGCACATACTTGGCATTAAATGGGCACTGATTCGTGTAATAAAGCACGTATCCTTTTTCATCGATACGAGGATGCTTTGCACATTCCTTGAAGCATGGTGTTTCAACACTTTTTTCAAAGGACAGATACCACAGCTGGATTCCATTATCGGCTTCATCACAAACTTGAAAGCCTTTGAATGCTAGAAACTTTGGATCAGAAAGGAATGGCTTTTTCTTAGCAGCAGATAATATGCAAATTCCCTTCTTCCCCTTTTCCTTACTGTCCTTTATGCACTCATTAAGAAGATCACTTGAATATCCATGTCCCTTTAAGGAACCTGAAACCCACAGACAATCGATATACATATATTCCGGTGCATTTATCGGATTCCACGCATACTCTGCCGGGATATATTCAATAAAGCATTTACCGCGTTCGACACTCTTTAAGAAAACAAGCCCTTCATCAAATCTGTCAGCAAGCCAGGCTTTCTTGGATGATACCTGTATATCTTTATTGTTTGATATAGCACAACAGATGTGTTCTTCTTCAAGATTATCCTTGGATACTCTTATATACTCCATCTTCAGCTCTCCCTTCTAATAGGATGTCTTATAACCGACTTAAGCTTCTCTGACACCACTTTCATTAGTCCTCCTTGTAAATCGTCGCCATTTTCTGTACTATCTTTGAAATCTGCCTCCTGGCTTCTACCGGCTCAAGCACTTCTGCTTTATTTCCAAAGGTCATTATCCATGTGATCAAATTATCTGAGTCCGTGTAATCCGCAGTAAACATAAGTCTACCATCCTCTGTTTCCGTAAAACAGTTTGGTCCGAATTCCTCCACCAGGCGCCACTTTACATCCTTTGAAAACAGCGCTTTTACCTTGATTCCACCAGGAAATATCTTTTCTGTAGACAGATCAGGTAATGGAGCGTTTCTGCAGACAAATCCTTTATCCGTTTCAACCACTTTATCCATGCGGTTTAATTTAAATAGACGATAATCTTTGCGCTTTTGACACCATCCATAGACATACCAGCTGCTCCACTTAAACACTACATAATATGGCTCAATAGTTCGTTTTCCTTCTCCCGTCTGAGCATAATAGTGGAAGGTCAAAAGATGCCTGTTTTCTATCGCATCCTGAATAGTAGATATCTTTGGAGCCAGCGATGTCTTGTACCAAGAAGACAGGTCGATAAGGACAGAATCCCTACCGCTGATAAACTCCGAAGAACCTGCCTGGAGCTTCTCCATAAGCTGCCCATAATATCCGCTTCCACTAACACTATCAAGGCTTCGTAGTCCCGCCAGTATCATCTGCATGTCACGGGATGTCAAAAGAGTCCTATCCATCTTATAGCCATCCATGATGCTTATACCGCCTCCAACTCCCTGGGTCGTTTTGATTGGTATTCCTGCCTGACAAAGAGTCTCAATATCTCTGTTTATCGTTCTTCTAGACACCTCGAAATGCTCAGCCAGCTCCGGAGCTGTCGTCACCTCTTTTTGCAAAAGAATTGATAGTATGCCGATCAGTCTGTCTATCTTCATTTGATCACCTTCTATAATTATCATACAAGCACAAACACGTCATCTATATGTCATGTTTATATTCTACACTATTTTTGGCAACAAAAAACCCACAACCAGATGGTTGTGGGTTTCTGAAATCTGCCATAGCAGATGATTATCTCTTTGAGAACTTTTTCAATGTCCTAAGTGCTGTGTTTGTGGCATTTCTAGGACAAGTTGCTGTTTACCTGCTGCGTACGGTAGAAAGCTCAGGGCTACTGTATGCGGCTGGTGGCAATTCACCCTTATGATAATCATTTTTTTTCATACGTGTAGTCCAATCAGGGTATTGTATGAACCTCGTCTTATCATAAAGTCCACAAAATATCTTATCAGGCATAGATCCATAAACAAGAACAACTTCTGGCTCAAGTTCCTTCAGCATTTCTTCTAGACCTTCTCTAAAATACCTTTTGGATTCAGCTGATCTGATTTGGCCATATGTTCCAATAGAAACAATACTATGCTTATCTACACCCTTAAACGCAACCTTTTCTCCGAGAAAATCCGCTTTATAAGTTCTTTCATCTCCCCACCGAATGTTAGGAACAACATATATTCCTTGTTGGCTTAAATAGTATCCTACTGCCCTATTCAAGTAAATATCTGCAATCTGGACACATAATGGAGCATCAATATAAAGCGAACAATCTGGCGTAATAATTCCTGGAAACCTTTTTAGATCATCGACATATTCTTCAGTGTTCGTTAGAATCTCACGAAAGTTGATATCATGCTCATAAAAGCAAACAAAATCGCTTTTATCCTGGCTCCGTTCTCTTAACGAGAACGGAACCATACCCTTAGGTATAATGATTTTGCTTGGTGCATCGATATGTGGAATTTCATACTTTCCGTCGAAAAATGCAGTTTCAACCAAAGAGACTCTAAATCCTTCATCAACTAGATTAGTTACCGCCTTTCCCATGTTCTGCCTCCCATCTAAGAATTGCTTCAGCACTCTCAATGCTTCCAGCAATGTTGTATTTGGAGCATTCCTCCGGGAACTTTGTCATAAGATTTTTATAACACTGAACGAGTTCTTGGCTAGGCACCAATTCCACAATATCATCTAATACCTCGCTTATCCAAGAATACTCTTCGGCTGTACAATCATTTTTCAAAAACTCAATTGTTGAAGGAATATCTTTAGTAAGAAGCTCTACTTCTTGCTTCCAACATTGTTCTACGCCATAATCCCATTCATCATCTGTCTCTTCTCGCTGTTTTATAATCTCTCTAAACTTGATAACATCCATCATTTTTTGCTCCCTTTCTTGGTCGGTTGCTTTGCATCAGGAAATATCGTCCCTATCTGTCCATGAGTCTTTATCACACCAACTCTAACACCCTTCCACATTCCATAAATTCGCTTTCCATCTTGAACATGACGATTTGCTTTGAGATTAGCTACATGTTCGCCAGCATGCTTTATATCTTTGCTTGTCCAAGATTTAGGAAACCAGGATTGATTCATTCCAGACTGTTTCATTTTTTCTTTATGATTCGGAATATATCCAACGCGAACTCCATTTGGATACGTCTTTACAACATGATATTCTATTCCATACTTATCAAGTTCATTCATTCCAGCTTGTCCGTGCCCACCACGCTTAAGCCTTATCTTATTATTTTTTGATGCCTTTGTATAATCTCCTTCATTAGAATGAACCACTGCATACTGACTAGCTTGTCCTCTTGCTCCATGCGTATTTAAGGTTCTTCCTGATTTAGTTGTACCCATAGCCGTTCCCTCCTGTCATAGTCGACAGACAAGGAACTAAAACAATTACTTTTTCCATTTTCTCCTCATCTTTCTGTCAAGAATCATACTTGACCAAACAATAAAGAATTTTCAGTTACATTTTTATTGCTCTCTAAGAAAGATTGAAGTAGAATAGTATATACCGATTATGAAAGATTCTACTGAGTCTTTCTTCGAGAGAACGTATAACTGCGCCAACAGTTATGCGTTTTTTCTTTATCTACGTAAAGCCTCTTATCATTTTCGCCTCCTTTCTCTGAATAAAAAACATGATGTATTAAGCTTTTTCATTTATCAATGTTTTTTCTTATCAGCTCTATCCAATTTTCTCCTATTTGCAGCAAAAGCTTGTGAAACATGGTACTTATCTACAATTTGCTTAGGCTTCATTCCCTTACTTTCTTCATATGGTATCATAACCTCCGCGCATAATGCCTTGGCCTGCCATTCAACACTGCAATATGCAGGTACTTCATTATCCTCAAAGCTTCTGTTATAAAGAGGTGTAAATCCTATTTCAAATAAGAAAACATGGCAAATTTCGTGACATATAAAGCCAAGAAACGCTCCAATACCTTTTTTGTATGCTCCCCAGTACACTGTCTCTTTTATCTCGATTGTAAATCCGCCTTTATCATTTGGAGTACATCTTGCCATTGTTTGTGGAGCAAGTTTCTTATCTTCAACAATCTCATAATCACAGTCCTCAAAAACATCTCTTAACTTATCAAGTGCCTCCAAGACAGGAAATGGTCCTGAAAGAGGAACATCAAACAATTCTCTAAAATACACTGCAAATCTTCGTAAATCTTTTCTACTAGTTGGTTTTGTTTCGTAATCCATTTACTTTGATGTATCCTCCTTTTTGCTTAATAATTCCAGTATTTTAATTGCCGTATCATCATCCATCTCGTCAAATGCTCTAGCAAATGCTAACACTGCTTTTCTCTGTGCATTCCCTGCCTTTTTTGAATCAATTTTATATTGCGCCCTTGATTCTTCTATAGCCTCTTCTAATTCTGCTCTTTCTTTTGATGAGAGATGATAGTGTTCAACCAATTTTGCTACCCACTCAGCAGGTACATTTTTCCTTCCATTTTCTACTGCTGAAATAAACGGCAATGAAGCTCCAAGTATTTCAGCCATATCGCCCATTACTTCATGATGCTTGATTCTTAACACACGTACAAATTCACCATATTTTGTATATGACATGATACAAGCTCCTTTCTTTATATCAATTATCGTATCACTGAATTATATTAAATTCAAGCAATATATTTAACCATTTTTAGGTTAACTACAGATTATAAAAACACCCCAGGACAATTGTCCTGAGGTGTAATAAGTCGTATATGATTGTCCAAATACGTAATACGTTGTGAAACGATTATCTCTTTGAGAACTGTGGAGCACGACGAGCTTTCTTTAAGCCGTACTTCTTTCTTTCCTTCATACGAGGATCTCTTGTAAGGTATCCAGCCTTCTTAAGTGTTGGTCTGTATTCATCTGAATCAGCCTGAAGAAGAGCTCTTGAAATACCGTGTCTGATTGCACCAGCCTGACCTGTTGTGCCGCCACCTCTTACAGTAACAACTACATCAAACTTATCTGTTGTCTCTGTAGCTACGAGAGGCTGTCTAACGATAACCTTGAGTGTCTCAAGTCCGAAATACTCATCGATAGGTCTCTTGTTGATTGTAATATTACCATTTCCGGATTTAAGGTATACTCTTGCAACTGACTTCTTTCTTCTACCTGTTCCGTAATAATTAGCTGACTTTGCCATTTTATTATTCTCCTTCACTTACCAGATTAAAATGTTAATACTTCAGGCTTCTGAGCTGCATGTGGATGCTCTGAACCAGCATATACGTGAAGCTTTGTGTACATCTCTCTACCAAGAGATCCCTTTGGAAGCATTCCCTTTACAGCATGCTCGATAACTCTCTCAGGCTTATCATTAAGCATCTGACGAAGTGAGAACTCTTTGTGATGTCCAACATAATCTGTGTGGTGCCAATACATCTTCTGATCAAGCTTCTTACCAGAAACCTTAATCTTCTCTGCATTGATAACGATTACATAATCACCTGTGTCGATGTTAGGTGTGTAAATAGGCTTGTTCTTTCCTCTAAGTACGTTTGCAACGTTAGAAGCAAGACGTCCAAGTGTCATATCTGTAGCATCAACTACATACCACTTCTTCTCAACTGTAGTTGCACTAGGCATATAAGTTTTCATTATGTTTCCTCCAAATAATTCGGCACATAGCAAAACTAGGTGCATTTTAAATATTTGTTACCTCTGAATGAACCCTTCACCTGATCCAATCAGTAAATATATGAACATATTGAAGCTTACCGGGACATCAACATGTCATGTACTAATAATTCATGTGGGCATAGTTATAGAACAAACTTTGTCACACAGTAAGATATTATATGACTTTTTTACCGAATTTGTCAATAAAAAATCATCAAAAAATTACGTATCTGATGGGTCTGGAATTCCATCAAGAAACTCATATTTGATGAGGAACAGGCCTTGAGCCGGAGCAGTTGGTCCTGCTGCGCTTCTATCCTTTTTTTCAAGCATCGCAGTAATGTCAGAAGGCTCGCCTTTTCCCCTTCCTATCTGCAAAAGAGTTCCTGCAATGATCCTGACCATATTATAAAGAAATCCGTTACCAGTAACACTTATGATAACTTCATCGCCATGGCACTTCACACTTACTTCTTTGATAGTTCTGACATGACTAAGAGCCTGAGATTCTACATTGCAGAAGCTTGTAAAGTCATGCTCTCCCTCAAGAAGCTTAGCTGCCTCATTCATCTTTTCGATATCTAAAGGCATACTGAAATGGTATGTATAAAAACGCCTTGTTGGAACTGGCATTTTGGTATTAAGCACCCTGTATTCATAGGTTTTAAGCGTATCACAATGTCTTGGATGAAAATCCTTGTAAACTTCTCTGGATTCTACAACACAGATATCTTCTGGGAGTATATGATTCAAAGCATAGGAAAACCTGTCTCCAGGAATTGTGGAACAAGTGTCAAAAACTGCTATATTGCCATAAGCGTGAACCCCAGCATCTGTACGGCTTGCGCCGATGATCTCTACGTCTTCGCCAGTTAGTCCATGAACAGCTCTGGCAAGCATCTCTTCAATTGTATTGTGGGTGCTCTTTTGGAATGCCCATCCATTGTAGGCTGTTCCATCATAAGAGACTACCAGCATTACTCGTTTCTTTTCAGCCAACGCTGCGCTCCTTATAAATGATCAAAAAATAATTCTTCCAACAACTATCGCAAGGACAAAGTATCCAAAAACTACTGCATACGCTATCCTATCTCTGTTCTGATAAATAAGCGGTTTCATCTTGGTTCTGCCTTCACCACCGCGATAACATCTTGCTTCCATAGCCATCGCAAGCTCCAGGGCCCTTCTAAATGCAGATATGAAAAGAGGTACTAAAAGCGGAACAAGGCTCTTTGCCCTCTTAATCAAAGACCCGCTTTCAAAATCAGCACATCTTGCCATCTGTGCCTTCATGATCTTATCAGTTTCTTCAAGCAAAATTGGTATAAATCTAAGTGCTATGGACATCATCATTGATATCTCATGAACTGGCACGTGGAATAACTTAAGTGGTTTCAAAAGGCTCTCAAGGCCATCAGTAAGGTTATTGGGCGTTGTAGTAAGCGTCATGATGGACGAACCTGAAATAAGCAGTATCAACCTAAATGCCATCTTAATTGCAAGGAAAAGACCTTCGTAAGTGATCGATATTTTCCAAAGAGTAAAAATTGCCCTTCCTGGTGTCAAAAAGAGGTTGAAGACCATTGTAATAAGTAGTAAAAAGAAAATAGTCTTCATGCCCCTAAAAATGAACTTAGGAGGCACATTGGAAAGCTTGATACACATTACTAAAAACAGAGTTGCAAGCAAATATCCTACAAAATTGTTAACTACAAAAAGAGATATGATAAAAATGAAAGTTGTAGCTAGCTTAACCCTTGGATCAAGCCTGTGTATAACTGAATCAGTCCTATAATATTGTCCTAATGTAATGTCTCTTAGCATATCTATTTATCCTTCGTCAGATCCCAAAGCATTTGAGGATCTCGTTCTTGGCTTCCTCCAAAGTAGTAGCTCCAGGATCAACATTAAATCCTGCAGCAGATAATTCCTGCATAACGTATGTAACCTGAGGTGCAGCAAGTCCTATCTCCTCAAGCTCTTTGTAGTGCTTGAACACCTCTTTTGGCTCATTATCAAAGGCAACTCTGCCCTTATTCATAACAATGATCCTCTGAACATAATCGGCTACATCATCCATACTATGGCTTACCAATATGATAGTAATGCCCATTTCTCTATGAAGAGATGAGATAAGATTAAGAATATCTTCTCGTCCTTTGGGATCAAGGCCTGCTGTAGGCTCATCAAGGATCAAAACTTCTGGCTTCATAGCTAGAACGCCCGCTATAGCCACACGTCTTTTCTGACCACCTGAAAGATCAAATGGAGACTGGTAAAAATAGTCATCATCAAAGCCAACCTGTTTTAAAGCTTCGTAGGCTCTGAGTTCAACTTCCTTTTGTGGAAGTCCAAGGTTCTTTGGTCCAAAGCAAACATCTTTAAAACAGTCTGTTTCAAAAAGCTGATGCTCAGGATACTGGAAAACAAGTCCCACCTTGGCTCTTAGGTCTTTTTTGTTAAAATCAGGATCATTTATATCCTTGCCATCAAAATAAACATTTCCGCTTGTTGGCTTAACAAGGCCGTTCATATGCTGGATAAGTGTAGACTTTCCAGAGCCTGTATGTCCAATAAGGCCTATAAACTGTCCCTTAGGTATCTCAAGATTGACATCAATAAGGGCAGCATGGGCCATTGCTGTATCTTCATCATATATGTAATTGACATGATCAAGTATGATTGACATTTCTATTCTCCAAAGCTTTATTTCTTAAGCTTTTTTAGTTCTTCTACAAATTCTTCTCTTGTGAGGATTCCATCTGGAAGTGGAAGCCCGCTCTTTTTGAGCTCATGCGCCAGGAGTGTCACCTGTGGAACGCCAAGTCTTAGCTCTTTTAACCTATCAACCTGTGAAAAGATCTCTCTAGGTGTGCCCTGCATCTCGATATGGCCCTTGTCCATAACAAAGACCTTATCTGCGTGAATAACCTCTTCCATGTAATGAGTGATCAGGATAACTGTGATGCCCTCAACATCATTCAGCGCTCTAGCAGCTCTGATGACGTCTTTT
Organism: Butyrivibrio hungatei; assembly: GCF_001858005.1. Taxonomy (NCBI): domain Bacteria; kingdom Bacillati; phylum Bacillota; class Clostridia; order Lachnospirales; family Lachnospiraceae; genus Butyrivibrio; species Butyrivibrio hungatei. The sequence continues at coordinate 2,322,366 of NZ_CP017831.1, forward strand.
CTACCATTAGGATCAAGCATGGCTGTAGGTTCATCCATGATGATGCACTTAGGATGCATAGCAATAACTCCTGCAATAGAGACTCTCTGCTTCTGACCACCTGATAAATGATTAGGCGATGACTTTCTGAAGCTGAGCATATTGACTGCCTTAAGGCTCTCTTCTACTCTATCCCATATTTCCTTGGTTGGAACGCCCATATTCTCAGGGCCAAATCCAACATCCTCCTCAACAACCTGACCGATTATCTGGTTGTCAGGGTTCTGGAAGATCATACCTGCTTCCTGTCTGATATCCCAAAGATGCGAATCATCTTCAGTATCCATGCCATCTACAAAAACATGTCCTTCTGTAGGGTATAAAAGGGCATTGAAATGCTTGGCAAGAGTAGACTTGCCTGAGCCGTTATGGCCCAGAATAGCAATGAACTGGCCAGGCTTCACATCAAGATTGACATCATCAACCGCTCTTGTGATTCCTTCAACATTACCTTCTTCATCTCTTCTGATATATTCAAATACAAGTTTATCTGTACGAATCATATGTTTTACCTCTAATCATTCCGATTCAGTATACCACATATGAGTGCCCTAGGTATAATATCTTCTGCACTTATGCTAAATTTATGTTATCGTTAATATATCAATATTTTCGAGGAACTATCATGAATAAAAAATATTTTAAGGATTTTGCTCTTTTGGGGGCAGTTATCATAATATGTGCCGTTGCGGCAAGGCTACTAGCAGGTGGCGAAACGCTTGAGCAGTACGCATCAAATAATCCTGACGCAGCAGAATCATCATCTTATGCTACCAGCACATCTATAGAAGATGTATCTGCAACATCTGCCACCTCCGCATCTACAGAAACTGTTTCATTAACATCTGCCACTTCCGCATCATCAAACGCAACAGTTGATGACATTGCAAAGCCAAATTCTGACAGGGTCTCCATTAGTGAATATTTCTACTACGAGCCAATCTCCAATGAAGTATTCAAGCGGATCTCCGGCGTATCATACCCTGTAGACTGTACAATTTCCCTTGATGACCTTAGATATGTCAGTCTCTTATATGTTGATTTTGATGGAAATACTCAAAGTGGCGAGATGATCTGCAATAAAGCTATTGCGCAGGACATCCTAGAGATATTCTCAGAGCTTTACAATAACGGATATCAGATTGAAAGTATCAAGCTCATAGATGAATTTGACGGTGACGATACAGCATCAATGCTCGCTAATAACACTTCCTGTTTTAACTACAGAGTGGTAGAAGGAACCAATAGACTATCAAATCACGCAAAGGGACTTGCAATTGACCTTAACCCCTTCTACAATCCTTATATCACCTACAACAAAGATGGCAGCACTAACATCTCTCCTGAAGGCAGTGAAGCCTATGCTGACAGAAGTACATCCTTCCCTTATAAGATTGATGAAAATGATCTAGCCTACAAGCTCTTTAAAGAGCATGGCTTTACCTGGGGCGGCAACTGGAACTCAGTTAAGGATTATCAGCACTTTGAAAAGAAAATAGGATGATGTTTTAACTTGGTCTAGAAGTATCCAACAAAAAAGGGATGAGCATTTGCTCATCCCTTTAATAAAGTCAGAATTAAACTAACTCAAGTACAACCATCATAGCTGCATCGCCTTTTCTCTGGCCGATCTTGATCATACGAGTGTAACCACCCTTACGATCTGCATACTTAGGACCGTACTCATCGAAAAGCTTTGCTACAAGGTCAACTTCCTTTGTGTTCTTCTTTCTTCCCTTGTTCTCCTGTGGAACATCAAGAACTGGGTAAAGAGTCTTAAGAAGCTGTCTTCTTGCGTGCATACGTGAAGGCATATCCTTCTTGATTTCCTTCTTAACAGTTGTATACTTAGTAACCTTCTTGCCGTCAACTACTTCCTTTACTCTCTTGCCATCTTTGTCCTTCTCAGGAACCTTGCAATCTACTGTAAGTGTCTCGTAGTTGTCCTTCTCCTTAGCTGCAAGAGTGATCATAGGCTCTACGATCTTCTTGATTTCCTTTGCTCTTGCCTCTGTAGTAACAATCTTTCCGTTGTAAAGAAGTGCTGTTACCTGGTTACGAAGAAGTGCTCTTCTAGGTTTTGTTGCTTTTCCAAGCTTTCTGTACATTGCCATGATATTAATTCCTTTCTCATCAGCAGGTTTCCCCTGCATGTTAACATAAGGAAATGCCCATCGGACTTACTTCCCAAATGCTGTTGATAATTACTATGAGAATCCGCATCGGTACACATCGGATTTACCCTCCGCGGATATTCATTTAAAGATATTACTTATTCGCCATCTGCTCTGAGTGAAAGTCCAAGCTCATCAAGCTTAGCAAGAACTTCCTCAAGTGACTTACGGCCGAGGTTACGAACCTTCATCATATCATCAGGAGTCTTGTTTGCAAGTTCCTGAACTGTATTGATTCCAGCTCTCTTGAGGCAGTTGAATGAACGAACTGAAAGTTCAAGTTCATCAATAGACATCTCAAGAACCTTGCCCTTCTCATCATCTTCCTTCTCTACCATAACTTCTGCAGTCTTGGCATTTTCAGAAAGATCAATGAACAGGCTAAGATGCTCTGAAAGAACCTTTGCTGCAAGGCTCACAGCCTCGTCTGGAGCAAGTGTTCCATTTGTGTGAACATCAAGTGTAAGCTTATCAAAATCAGTAACCTGACCTACACGAGTATTCTCAACAGTTACGTTTACTCTCTCTACAGGTGTGTAGATAGAATCGATAGCGATCACTCCGATAGGAAGATCAGCACTCTTATTCTTGTCTGAGCTTACATAACCTCTTCCCTTAGTGATAGTAAGCTCCATGTAGAGCTTAGCATCCTTTCCAGAAAGTGTAGCGATTACCTGATCAGGATTCATGATCTCGATATCCTGATCTACCTGAATATCAGAAGCTCTGACAACACCCTCACCATTGAACTCGATATAAGCTGTCTTTGGTTCGTTAGTATCAGAAGAATTTCTAATAGAAAGATTCTTGATATTCATAATGATCTCAGTTACATCTTCCTTAACACCAGGAATTGAACTGAACTCATGCAGAACGCCTTCAATCTTAACCTGGCTAACTGCTGCACCAGGTAATGAAGAGAGCATAATCCTGCGAAGGGAATTGCCCAGTGTAATACCGTAACCTCTCTCAAGAGGCTCAACTACGAATTTACCATACTTCTTATCATCTGAGATTTCAGCAACTTCAATATTTGGTCTTTCAAAATCAAACACTGATATACCCTCCTTAAGTGGTTTGTTAACAAGTTAATTATATCATTATTTAGAATACAACTCGACGATAAGCATTTCGTCTACTGGCACGTCGATAACTTCTCTTGATGGAAGTTCCTTGATTGTACCCTTAAGGCCATCCTTGTTAACATCAAGCCATTCAGGAACAAGTCTACCTGCTGTGATCTCAGCGATATCCTTAAATCTCTGGATATTCTTAGCTGCTTCTTTAACTTCAACTACATCGCCAGCCTTGATAAGGTATGAAGGAACGTTGATTGCCTTTCCATTAACTGTGATGAACTTATGAAGAACGATCTGTCTAGCTTCTCTTCTTGTTCTTGCGAATCCCATTCTGAATACTACGTTGTCAAGTCTTGACTCAAGAATTGTCATAAGGTTTGCACCTGTCTGACCCTTCATTCTATCAGCTCTCTCATAGTAGTTTCTGAAAGGCTTCTCAAGAACGCCGTAGATGAACTTAGCCTTCTGCTTCTCGCGGAGCTGAAGTCCGTACTCGCTCATCTTCTTACCAGCTCTAGCTGATGTTCTCTTTGACTTCTTGTCATATCCAAGGAATGTTGGATCCAAATCAAGTGATCTGCATCTCTTTAATACTGGAACTCTGTTTACTGCCATTTTTTGGCTCCTTTCATTATTATCAGATAAATTTCATTCTGATGTTGTTTACAATGTTTGCTGAAACCTGTTCAGCATTTGCACCTTCGTCCAACGAGTTAAATTGAAAATTATATTAGCACATGTAACTCGCAACATATTGCGATAATATACTATCGCTCAAACTCTACGACGCTTAGGTGGTCTGCATCCGTTATGTGGTACAGGTGTTACGTCTGTGATAGATGTAACTGTAAGGCCACTTGCAGCAAGAGCTCTGATTGCAGCTTCTCTTCCTGATCCTGGTCCCTTAACGAATACATCAACAGTCTTAAGGCCGTGAATAAGTGCAGCCTTAGTTGCTGTCTCTGCAGCTACCTGTGCAGCATAAGGAGTAGATTTCCTTGAACCCTTAAATCCCAGACCGCCAGCACTTGCCCAGCTAAGAGCGTTACCTGCAGCATCTGTCAATGTAACGATTGTGTTATTGAAAGATGACTGGATGTGTGCCTGTCCGTGTTCAACGTTTTTCTTGACACGTTTCTTAGCAGCTGCCTTCTTTGCAGCTACTGCTGATTTCTGATTTGCCATTTTAAACTAACCTACTTTCTTCCTATTATTACTTTTAATATAGTTACTGTCTGAACCTGCCATGCCAGATTCAATTGGTCCCAATAGCTTAGCGGAAAGAATTACTTCTTCTTATTAGCGATTGTTCTCTTTGGTCCTTTTCTTGTTCTTGCATTTGTCTTAGTTCTCTGACCACGGCAAGGAAGTCCTCTTCTATGACGCATTCCTCTGAAACATCCGATCTCAGTGAGTCTCTTGATGTTCATAGCAACTTCTCTTCTGAGGTCACCTTCTACATCGTAGTCATTACCGATAATCTCGGCAATTCTCTTTACTTCTTCATCTGTAAGATCACGAACACGTGTGTCCGGATTTACTTTTGCTGCTTCAAGAATCTTGTTTGAGCTTGTTCTACCGATACCGTAGATATATGTCAAACCGATCTCTACTCGCTTATCTCTAGGTAAATCTACACCTGCAATACGAGCCATTCTAATTCCTCCATTTGAATAAAAATTAAATAATTATTTGTGAGAAGCTTTACTCCTCTTGCTCCTACCTATAAGTCGCGGGAGCTGTTACTTGTTTGATTGGGGTCACATCTCATCGACCCAATCGGACAAAGTATAATCCGATCTTTCCAATACACATTGGTATCAAAAAGTAATCCGAAACGGCTCGAATTATCCCTGTCTCTGTTTGTGCTTAGGGTTGTCACAGATTACTCTGATAACGCCCTTTCTCTTAATAACCTTGCACTTCTCGCACATAGGCTTAACAGAAGACCTAACTTTCATTGTTTCTCCTTTCCTGCATGGTAACAGAATAATGCCTGAAAAAGGGCATAATTACCCCTTTTCCTAAAAAGACCATTTAACATCATAGCACATGCCAAATCAATAATCAACAAGTTTTTGTAAAAAAATATCAGGATTTCGATAAATATTTTCACCAAAATCCTGATATCAAAAATCACTTATGAAATTACATTAAGATTACTCTTTAAAAAATGGATTAGCAAACATTGCAATGTCTGCAGGGGTTCCACTCATTCCAGAATAGAAGTCTTCTGTTCCAGAAAAGCTTGTTGCTGGATCTCCGCCATATCCCTGGGCACATCCACATATATATCCATTTTCATCTACAGCGATGAGCCTTACAAAACCTAAGTCCATGCTTTTATCACCTGTAAGATTCCACTGAACTGCATAATTTCCATTGGCATCTGTTCCAAGCTGCCAATCGCCTTCCCAAGGTACATACTCTCTTTTTGCCTCTTTTACCTCGATTGTTTCCCAGTGAATCTCACCTGTTGGAGTTCCCTTACATTCAACATCGTAAAGAACTGAGTTACCAGAACCAATTGTGAGTTCATATCCACTTACACTACCAATCTTGTTTCCATTTGAGTCCAGAGCATCTCCTCTGGCATTTACAAAGACTTCTTCATTATATAGATTTGTGAAAGCAATAAGGAGACGAACTGTATCGCCATCCATGTAAGGAGCGATAGAGATTACAAAGCCATCCATTCCATCAGGAGAATAAACAACTCCCCATTTGATCTTGTGATAATCTGACTCTAGACTATCAAGAGCTTTCATTGCTTCATCTGTAAGATAATAAGCTGTGCCATCAATAGTTGTGCTGTTAACAGTGCTTGTTCCATCACTTTCTAATGAAAGGCCATCTTCAGACTGCGTATCTTCTGCTACTTCTTCTGTAGTCTCTTCTGTAGCAACATCTTCTGTAGTCTCTTCTACACTAACTTCTTCCTTAGTTTCTTCTACATTAGATTTTCTTCCGCCCTGAAATTCTGTATCAGGTGCTACTGGCTCTTTTGATGAGCTTGATCCGCATCCTGCAAGGCATGTAACTGCAAGCAGAACGCACAAGATTTTACCAAACTTTTTCATGTTTTCACCTCTTTGTTAAGAATTCCGTAACATTGTACTATCAAATTCATATTACATGCAACTAATATTTGGATAAACCTTATACTCTGCAAAAAAGCTGTACCTATTTCCCCAATCATGTAAAATAAGGCAGCTCCTAAATCCTAGGAACTGCCTTATTTCTATTAGCTTATTATATAGAAGCAATCAAACTGCCTCGTGGTTATTAAAGCTTACACCTCTGTTGATGTCGCCCTTGTGATTCTCACCGAAGTTATAATCATTTCCTGGAAGGACTGCATTGAGCACGATACCAAGAAGAGCTGCAATAGCAAGTGATGTAAGAGTTACAGGTGTGTTACCGATCGTAAATGTGATACCGTCTGAGAAACCAAGACCTGAAACAAGGATTACAGCTGCAACAATGAGGTTTCTTGACTTTGTGAAGTCTACCTTATTTTCAACTACGTTTCTAACACCGATAGCTGAGATCATTCCGTAAAGCACGAAGCTTATACCACCGATGATGGCTGTTGGCATTGTTCCGATAACATCGGCAACCTTAGGAATGAAGCTTACTACGATTGCATATACAGCAGCAATCTCTACTACCTTAGGATCATAAACCTTTGAAAGCTCGAGAACGCCTGTATTTTCACCGTATGTTGTATTAGCAGGGCCTCCGAAGAGTCCGGCAAAAGCTGTTGCAAGTCCATCTCCGAAGAGTGTTCTGTGAAGACCTGGATCTTCGATGAAGTTCTTACCTGTTGTAGCTGAGATAGCTGAAATATCACCAACATGCTCCATCATTGTTGCAATGGCGATAGGAGCCATAACAAGAATTGCTGTAATATCGAACTTAGCGATAACAAAAGGAGGAAGTCCTACCCAGCTTGCCTCTGCAACTGGTGCAAAGTTAAGTATTGGAGATCCATCTACATTTGTGATGCCTGCAGCATTCATGATGAGTGCTACTACATAAGAAATAACTACGCCCATGAGGATAGGAATGATCTTGAACATTCCTTTGCCCCAGATGTTAAATCCGATAACAACAGCAAGTGCTACGATAGCAAGTGGCCAGTTAGCAGATGCATTTGAAACTGCTGATGGTGCAAGTGAAAGACCGATGCAGATGATGATAGGTCCAGTTACTACTGGTGGAAGGAAGTGCATAACCTTCTTAACACCTACAAGCTTGATGATAACTGCAAGGATCAGATATAAAAGTCCTGCAACAACAATACCGCCGCATGCATATGGAAGCTTCTCTCCATAAGTCATATCTGCATATTTACCAGTATTTAAATTAGCAACAGTGGCAAAACCACCAAGGAATGCGAATGATGAACCCAGAAATGCGGGAACCTTGAACTTAGAAAATAGATGAAATAGAAGTGTACCAACACCTGCAAAAAATAGTGTTACTTGGACTGAAAGTCCTTCCCCGTTAAAATAGCCGTTGACCAAAATTGGAACTAAAATAGTTGCTCCAAACATTGCAAACATATGCTGCAATCCTAGAAGCGCCATTTTAGGCTTGCCCAACGTTGTGGCATCATAAATAGCCTGTCTTTTCTCTCCCATGTCTCTCCTCCATATTTGATTTTCAAAAAAGATTAAAATGATTTTACGATTTTTCCCAAATCGCCATATGGATTATATCACAACCTACCTCGTCCGTCATGAATTTTTTCACTATTTTTTTGATTTATTTTTCGCTTTATTCTAGTACCATAACAATGTAAAATGTTGAAAAGATATTTCTTTTTGGAGGACTATTATGTATACCGCAAACGACAAAAGATACGACACTATGAAATACAATAGATGTGGCAAAAGCGGTCTTTTGCTGCCAGCTGTTTCTCTGGGACTATGGCACAACTTTGGTGACAATAGTGACTACGAGAACATGAAGGCTATGTGCTTCACAGCCTTCGACAACGGGATCACACATTTTGACCTTGCCAATAACTACGGCCCATCAGAGGGTGCCGCAGAGATAAACTTCGGCAAGATCCTTAGAGAGGAGCTTGCTCCTTACCGTGATGAAATGATCATTTCCACCAAGGCTGGTTACTACATGTGGCCAGGTCCTTATGGTGACTGGGGTAGCCGAAAATATCTCATCTCTAGTCTTGATCAGTCCCTTAAGAGGCTGAACCTTGATTACGTAGATATCTTCTATCATCACAGAATGGACCCTGACACTCCACTTGAAGAGACAATGGAAGCCCTTGATCAGATAGTTAAAAGCGGCAAAGCTCTTTATGTAGGTATTTCCAACTATGATGGTCCTACACTTGAGAAAGCTACTGCCATATTAAAAGAGCTAAAGACTCCATTTATCATCAATCAGAACCGTTACAATATCTTTGATAGAACAATTGAAAAGAACGGACTCAAAGAAAAGGCAAAAGAGCTCGGAAAGGGTATTATCTGCTTCTCTCCTCTTGCTCAGGGTCTTTTAACAGACAGGTATTTAAACGGCATTCCAGAGGACAGCAGAATCCGTACAGATGGACGCTTCCTAAAGGAAAGTCAGCTTGATGAGCACAAGCTCGAATGCATCAGAGCTCTCAACGAGATAGCTAAGAGACGTGGCCAGACTCTTGCAGAGATGGCACTGGCATGGAACCTCAAGGATGACTATATTACTTCTGTTATCATAGGCGCTTCCAAGCCATCGCAGATCCTTGATAATGTCAAAGCTATCGAGAATATAAACTTCACAGAAGAAGAGATCAGGGAGATTGACAAATACTCTATCTGATACCCAAAAATAAAAGCCTTAATTGCAGTATATTCGCACCTGCAATTAAGGTTTTCTTTTTACTGATCAAAGCTCGATCTCGTCCACATATTTCATATCAAGCTTATCGCCGCTAAGTTCAAGTGGATACACAACGTATGACGATTCAAAATACTTTTCACCATCTCCGCCCCATCTATCACCAACATAATAGTATTTTCCATCTTTTTCCAGGATAAATGCTGCCTGGCTCTGGTAAGTTGTCTCATCGCCAATCACCATAAGGTCACTCCATCTGCCCTCAATAGAATCAGCCACAGCGTACTTACACTGATTAGGCGCCCATCCTGTGCAGAAAGATGAGAGCATATAATATTTTCCACCCATCTTCATCACAGCAGGCGCTTCTCTGTATTCACCCTGCCACAGCTTATGAATAAGGCTATCAACATTCATATAATCTTCAGACAATCTGTACACATGGAGGTCTGCATTGTCTCTGGCTGCTGAAATAAAGTAAGCTGTGCCATCATCATCCTTAAACAGTGTACAGTCTCTTGACATATAGCCATATGGATTAAAGTGTCCGTGATATATGAAGTCTCCATCAGGTGTATCGCAGCTTGCTATTCCAATTGCCGCATCATGATAGTTCTTTCCATTTTCAAAGTGCACCCAAAGGACAAATTTTCCTGTCTTTTCATTGTAAAGAACCTTTGGTCTTTCAAGATTGACCTTGCTTCCATCTTCATTTGAAAGCATCATCTTTGTTCTTACTCTGTAGCCTTCCATCTTGGAATCGGTAGTAAGCACATGGTTCCTAAATTCCCAATCGGTAAGGTTTGATGAGCGATAGCAACTTACATACTTGTTGTCTCTTCTGTCCTCGCCATACCAGTAGTAATATCCGTTATAAAAAATTATATATCCGCCGTGAGCATGAATAGGATTTCCCTTAATATCAAGCCACAACTCTCCGTTTTTTAATATGCTCATATTTACTTCTCCAAAACAAATCTTTTTTCTAATCTGTATACCTTAGGTGAGATACCATACTTGTCTCTAAAGAGCTTTGAAAAATACTGATACTTGTGATAGCCAAGTCTTGTCACTATGTCTGCAACTTTCATATCAGTCTCCTCAAGGAGCTTAGCCGCTCTTTGCATCTTAGCATCAGTTATGTAAGAAAGCAGTCCAACTCCAGATACTTCTTTGAATATCTTGGACAGGTACGCTGGATGTAAATGTACTATTCCACTTAACATCTCAAGCGAGAGTTCTTCTTCACAATTATCAATTACATACTTTTGAACAAAAGAGACCACATCTTTCTTATCCTTCAAAACTCCGCTATTTTCACCTGTTTTGCATTCTTTTGAAAAATACTTTTCCATGATCCTGTTTATGGTCTCCTGAAAATCATCCTTCAAAATAGGCTTCACAAGATAATCTGTAACTCCTAAATGCACTGACTTTTGTGCATACTCAAAATCACTATAACCAGTAAGGATCACAACCTTGGTATTTAGCTTGTTCTCATCTATATACTCTGCAAGATCAAGCCCTGATATCCTCGGCATCTTGATGTCCGTTATCAAAAGTTCAGGGCTGTGCTGCTTGATAAGATCAAGAGCAAGAGACCCTCCTCCTGCAGTCAATACCTTATCAAAGCCAATCTGCTGCCAGTCCAGTAGACCTGCAATATAATCAACCATATATGGTTCATCATCCACTATAAGTAGTGTCATTTCCATCCTCCGGCCTAAATATGAAATAAACTCTGAGCCCGCCCCACTGACTCTTTGTAAACTGTAGTCTAGCGGTTTCATCATAATAGTTTATGAGACGCTGATTTACATTCCAAAGTCCAACGCTCTCTTCAGCATCCCGTGTTTTTTTGCTGATCTGCTTTTCAAGCTTTTCTATTGCTTCATCGCTCAGGCCATGACCGTCATCAGACACTTCTGTTCTTATCTCTCCGGTTCCCATCATATACATCTTGACCTGAATATGCTTGGCATACTCTCTTTCCTCTATACCATGCTCAATAGCATTTTCTATAAGAGGCTGCAAAATAAGTGGAATTATCCGCACATTGTAAAGACTCTCTGGAACATCCAGGTAATACTCAATATTTTTTCTCATGGCGATTATGGAAAGATATGACTTGGCATATCCTATCTCTTCGCCGATGGTAGCCCTTGTCTTATTCTTAGTGCAGTATCTGTAGTAATTAGCCAGGTGTGCTGCCATTTCAGTCACTGCCTTTGGCTTATCTGCAACTGTCACAATATAGGACAAAGAGTTATACAAAAAGTGTGGATTTATCTGAAGCTGCAGCTGTCTAACCTCTGCCTGATTTCTTAGCTGCTGCTCCTTGATACTGGAAGCAAGAAGCTCTCTTATCTTGTTTACCATGCTGTTAAACTGCTTAAACACATAGGAAAACTCATTATCCGGAAGCTTATCCTTATCTATCTGAACGGTTAGATCACCGCTTTCAAGCTGCTTTAACTTTTCAGTCATCATATTCAGCTGCAACAATATATGCCTATAGTACTGTAGCATGATGAAGGTTCCAACTATGAGCACTGCCAAAAGAGATATACCAATGATCCAGGTAATAGAATTGATAGGCTTATTCATTTCATTGATAGGATAATATGAAATAAGATATAGTCCATTAGCTGACTCTTTTGACTTAACTACTCTGTAATCCTGGCCATCAATTTTGATGATGTAGTACTGAATATCAAGTTTTTGATGAGAAAGCTCAGATAAAAGAGTCTTCTCTTTTTCTGAAGTTGAAAAGATGCTGTTATAATCGCCATAAAGCAGCATTGTTCCGCCATTACCAAGATTGACAGTCATGTTCTTTATCTTGTATAGGTAGTCACCATCCATCTTGATGATAAGATAAGGTTCATCATCATTCTTATCCCAGCTTGTAGTATATTTTCTAAAGTAATATATCTCATTTCCATATATTACCCACTTGTTATCCTCTAAATCATCAAAAAGGCCAGAGCTTATACCCGCCCCAGCCACATTTGAGATGATACGCCCTGAGCGAGGCCAATAAAGAACAAAGAATGCCATGCCAACATTACTTGACTGTCTGTCATTCAGATATCCTTTCATTGTCCTTGCTGCAGAGACGAAATCGTATACATCCGTTCCTTCTGTCAATGCAAGCTGCAGGTTCTTGAGATTTCCACTGTGTAAGATACCGTCAGCTTCAATCTCAATTTCTTTTACCTTGTTACCGATCAAGAGAGTAGAATGCTCCATCTGACTAATGGCAACGCTTGTAAGAGATTCCTGCAACGTGCTGGTGCTGTAGATATAGATAAAACTAAAGCTCAGCACCACCATCATTAAAAAAATAATGAAGGTTATATATATAGAACGAATCTTTTTTACTTCATGGTTTTGTACCATTCGTTTACTTCCTGTGTAATCTGTTCTCCGCCCTGAGCTTTCCAGTCTTCTACAAACTTATCAAATGACTCAATAGGCTCTTTTCCGTAGATTATATTAGTGTAAACCTGAGCCTCCATAGTCTGCAACTGCTCCCAGCACTTTTTCATAGTAGGTGTTGGTTCTGCATTGTAGAGGTTAGGAATGAGTTCTTCTCTGTTATCGTTAGCAATTACATAGCCTTCTGCCATATCTGGAGCTGATTCGAAATCAGCAGCTGCTCTGATCTGTGCACCAGTCTCAGTCTTACCAGCCTTGGCATCAGCATACTCCTGCATTCTGTCGATCATAGGAGTGTTCTTAAGTACTGTTGATTTTCCTGGAAGGAATGGATCTGTAACTGCAGGGTCAAACTTAGATGTATCAAATACAACCTCGCCGTTTACTATATCATAATCATGATCTTCCATGAAGCCATACTGGAAATCACCTGTACCGAATGCTACATCATAGAGCCAGTCGTAATATGTGAAGAAGGCTTCCATATTGTCGAAATCCTTGTTGAACATAAGCCATCCATCAGTTGTCTGAGCTGACTGATATGTGCACTCTCCATTATCCTGCTTGATGTTAGGATAGCAAGCGATCACTGCGTTAGGATCAACTGATGTAACGTCTCTTACTGAGCCTACAGCCCATGGTCTTCCGATAAAGATACCAGCCTTACCTTCTGTGAACTGACCCATAGCATCCCAAGCGCCTGTTGCAGCAGCTTCCTGGAATGTCCATCCATTTGCATGCCACTTAGCAAGAAGCTCAAGAGTTTTTCTGTTACCCTCGTCGATTGAACCATAAACAAGGTTTCCGTTCTCATCTTCCTGCCAGCTTCCTGGAATGTGCTTACCAGAATTAGCTGAGAAAAGAGCTACTGGATCTGAAACCCATCCTGTGTTGTATACGCCAGATCCTGAATATGTGAATCCATATGTATCCTTCTTACCGTTTCCATCTGGATCATCCTCTGTGAATGCCTTGATGACTGCTTCAAACTCCTCAAGATTTGTAGGTGCCTTAAGTCCAAGATTATCAAGCCAGTCCTGTCTGATGATCATAACCTGTCCTTCTGTAAGAGTTGGAGCACAAGCGATACCGTATGTCTTGCCATCCTTCATTACAGGGTAAAAAGTCTCTGGATACTTGTCATATATCTCTTTTAATCTCTCAGGCATGTATTTCTCGATATCTTCATCGATTGCCTTTACTCTTCCTGATTCGATCATATCTGCGATCATCTGTGTTCCATATACAGGGAATACATCTGGAAGCTCCTCAGAACCTGTAAGTGCAAGTCTGAGTTTTGTATCATAGTTGCCAGCATCTCCACCAAGAAGTGTTGTCTCCATCTTGATTCCAAGCTTTTCTTCAGTAAGCTCTACCATAGGGTTCTTGTTGATATCATCACCCTCAGCATATTTACCAGCATTCTCATCAAGCTGTTTTGCGATCGTGATAGTAAGTGTTGGTTCGTACTTACCATCTGCATTCTTTGTGCTCTGCACACTGTTTTTCTTCTGATCTGCGCTTCCGCACGCAGCAAGAAGCATAGAAGCTGTCAGAAGTGTTGCAATTATTGCCCTTCTCTTTTTCATTGTTTCTTCCTCCGAAAACATTATATTATTCTTTTACTGCTCCAACTATCATTCCTTTTACAAAGTATTTTTGCAGGAAAGGATAAACAAGCAGAATAGGCAAAACGCCTATAAAGATCTGTGAAGCCTTGATGGTCCTCTCGGACATGGCTGCTGCCGATGTCGGATCAAGTGCTAGATCCTGCTGATTACCCTGAACTACGATTACCTGTAGAAATGAAGCCAGTGGGTAGTTCTTGGTATCTGACATATATAGGATTCCAGTAAACCACTCATTCCAGTGACCTACCATTGTGAAAAGAGCCACAGTGGCAAGACCTGCCTTTGAAAGCGGTAAAAAAATCTTTAAAAGTACATCAAAAAAGCTGGCGCCGTCAATAAGTGCTGCCTCTTCAAGTGCCTTAGGGATTGACCTGAAAAAGTTCATGATAAGTATCAGATTGTAGCAGCTAAAAGCTCCTGGAAGAATATAAACCAGGAAGTTATTCTTAAGACCAAGAGATGTATTTACCATATATGAGGGGATAAGTCCACCTCCAAAAAGCATGGTAAACACGAAAAACCACATAAGAGGCGTTCTGCCTCTAAAATCCTTTGAAAGCGCGTAACCTGCTGTTGTGATCACGAACATAGAAAGCAGGGTTCCAAGAATTGTTCTTGCAAAAGAAATCTCAAGTGATCGTACAAAGTTACTGTTTTGAAGTGTCTTTTGATATGCAAGTATTGTTGGATCAACCGGCCAGAATGTTACGATTCCACTGTTAGCTGCTGCCTTTCCACTAAAAGAAATAGCAAGAAGGTTAATAAGTGGAAGTACGCACAAAAGCGCAAGTGAAACCAGAAAAATAGTATTTATTACAACAAATATCTTTCTACTGAATGAAACTCTCCTCATGATATTCTCCTTAGACCTTAGAAAATTCTGTAGCCAGCAAACTTATATGCCAGCTTATAAGCTATTACTGTCAGCATGAAGCTGATTCCTGACTTAAAAAGACCAACCGCTGTACCAAAGCTGTACTGGCCATTTATCAGAGATTGTCTGTACACATAAGTGTCAATGATATCTCCAGTACTGTAAGTCAGTGGAGAATATGTATTATAAATCTGATCAAATCCTGCATTAAGCACGTTTCCAAGACTAAGGGTTGCCATAACAATGATCATTGGCGCAATGCCAGGAAGTGTTATGTGAAGTGTCTGCTGAAATCTATTGGCACCATCCATCTGTGCTGCCTCATAGAGACTCTGATCGATATTGGATATGGCTGCAAGATAAACGATCATTCCAAATCCGAAACCTTTCCAAAGGTCAGACAATACTATGATCTGTCTATACATACCTGCTTCACCAAGGAAGAAGATTGGCTCCATGCCAAGTCTCTGGATCGCTGAGTTTACGATACCATCAAGACCAAGAACATCTCTCATCATTCCGGCAACAGTTACCCATGAAAGGAAATGAGGAAGATATACAAGAGTCTGAATGCCTTTCTTTAGTCCAACGTTACTTACCTCATTCAGCAAAAGAGCTATGACAATAGGAACAATGAGTCCTAATACGATCTTGCTGACTGCAATTATCAATGTATTGATTATTGCCTGATATGATTCCTGAAAAACAAAGATCTGTTTGAAGTTCTCCATTCCGATAAACTCAGAACCTGTTATTCCAAGCCATGGCTTGTAGTTCTGGAATGCCATGATAAGCCCGCCCATAGGCACGTAGCAAAAGATGATTGCAAGAACAAAAGCTGGCATGATCAGAACATATAATGCCCAGTTCCTTTGAATTTCCTGCTTCCAGCTTCGTTTTGGCTGCAAATATTTTTCCTTATCTTTTTCGCCTTTCATCATTTGTTTCCTCTCTATCTATAGGTTTTGGTATATGTAAATCAATTGATATAGGAAAATTATAGGAAACATTATTTTGGCAAAACATACCCTGATTTTTGGAAAGTGTCCTCATTTTTAATTACTTTAGTAATTAATAAAAAAAAGGTGGTGATCCGAAGATCACCACCCTCTCTCTATATATTTTCACATCACAGTTCGAATTTAGAAACAAACTTCTGAAGTTCCTGAGCGTTCTCAGCAAGCTTGTCGGAAGCTTCGGCAACTTCGTGGGTAGAAGCTGTCTGCTGCTGGGATGCTGCAGATACGTTCTGAGTCTCATCCGCTACACTTGTACTCATATCTTCGATCATTCTGATATTCTCGGCAATAGTGTCAGTACCAGCTGAAAGCTGACCAACAATCTCGCTCATTCTCTCTGACTGTTCTGAAATTGAGTAAACCATGTCAACGATGTTACTGAATGTATTACCAGCCTCGTTAACAGTCTCAGTTCCTTCTACTACATTCTGAGCGCCTTCTCTCATAGCTTCTACAGCTTCTTCAGAATTCTTCATGATATCTTCGATAAGTACTGTAATCTTTGCTGCAGCTTCATTTGACTGATCAGCAAGCTTGCTGATCTCGCTGGCAACAACTGCGAAGCCTTTACCCATCTCTCCTGCTCTGGCAGCCTCGATAGAAGCATTAAGTGAAAGGAGGTTGGTCTGGCTTGCGATTTCAGAAATAGTTTCAACAAAGCTATCAATATTCTTGAGCTGTTCACCAAGAGCATCTACAACTGATGCTGTATTCTCAACAGACTCTTTGATAGATCTCATCATGTTAGTAGCATTGGTCATATCATCAGCGCCCTTGGTAGCTGCTTCGTTTGTATTTTTGATCATATCAGTAGTTCTATTGATAGCATCCTTGAACTCCTGCATATTCTCGACAAAGTGCTTAGTCTCATCACTTGCTCCAGCAACTGCTGTTATCTGTCCATTGCAGGAATCAGCAACACTTGTACAGGAGTTAGCTACCATCTCACTGGCATCTGCTGACTGAGAAGCACTAGCTGAAAGCTCTTCAGATGCAGATGCAACATAGGATGTTGTATCGTAGATCTTCAACATAAGATCTCTGATACTTGTATGCATGGTATCAAGGGCTTCAGAAATCTGTCCGATCTCATTATTTTCATTTGAAAGCTTACGCACTTCTTCCATCTCTTCACTGTCAGTAAAATCGCTATTAGACATCTTGGTCATCTGATCAGTTACAAGAACGATAGGCTTAGTGATCCTCTTGCCAATATAAATTGCAATTATAGTACCTATTATGATAAGTATGATGACTACTACAATTGAATTCCAAATATTATATTTAAGCGAAAGGCTGGCTGAGTTACTATACTCTGCCTCAAGAGAGTCAATATAGTCTACCCAGACACCGGTACCCATAACCCAGTCAAACGGCTCATAGTAAGCTGTATAATTCACCTTTGGAAGAGGCTCTGTTTCATTTGGCTTAGCAAACATGAGGTTCGTATATCCACCGCCATCCTGCATACCATTTTTTATCATTTCCTGAATGAAATATGTTCCGTTAGGATCCTTTGCATCCCATCTGGACTGACCTTCTGTATCTCTTCCAAGAAGTACTACGTTGATACCCTTAGAAGTATCAATCCAGAAGTAGCCTGATCCGTCATTATATTTCATTTCTCTGATGATATTTGCTGCCTGCTCTTTTGCTTCGTCCAGCGTAATCTCACCATTTTGGTATCTCGCATACATATGAGCACAGACACTCATAGCGCACTGGGTCTCATTTTTAAGCTCAGCCTTGATATCTTCTTCAAGTCTGCTTCTATACTCATTGGCCCTCTTAGTATTAGTACTTACTGTACTATTGATTGAAAAGACTTCAATGGACAGCGTAGTTATAACTACTGCCAAAAGAATCGCTGCAACTATAACGGTCATCAAAGAACCACGTTTCTTAGCCATATACAAGCCTCCTTAATATATATAGAAACATAAAAAAATGCGCGTTCCATACATAAAATTTTAGACTAATACATGTGCCAAAACAAGCGTTATAACGTTATTTAATATTTTGTTTATTATTATAAAATATAGTTATTTTCTGAGTTAGTATTCCATGATCTTTTCTAAGATATCCATCTGATTTACGCAATATTTTTCATATACTGAAGACATTGCTTTTCTAAAGCGCTGCTTTTCTGCTGGTGAGATGGCAATGACTGTAACTCCGCTCTTTTCTGCGATCTCTCTGGATGTTTTTTCTCTTTCGTGCCAAAGCTGTCTTTCGTAAAGAGCTGACTCTTTTGCACAATCCATGATTATCTGCTGATCAGATTCACTTAGCTGATTCCATATCTCAGCTGAGCAGATCTGCATTTCAGGAACTCTGGTATGTTCATCTATAGTGTAGTATCTTGCTACATTGTAATGATCCATAGCTTCATAGGATGGCCAGTTATTCTCAGCACAGTCTACGATTCCCTGCTCAAGTGCTGAGTATACATCAGAATACACGATCTTTACTGGATTTGCGCCAAGAGCTGATACCATATCTGCCATCATATCTGATTCCTGGATTCTGATATTCATTCCCTGAAGGTCCTCAAGGCATGTGATAGGCTTGGTGCTATAGAAGTTTCTGGCTCCAGCATCATACCAGGAAAGCCCAACAAGATTGTACTCAGAGGCTTTAGAAAGGAACTCATCTCCAATCTCTCCATCCAGGACTCTCCACATGTGGTCAGAGCTTGAATAGAGATAAGGCATCTGGAGTATGTTCATATCAGGAACATACCCAGCAATCTGAGAAATAGATACTCTGGCAAAAGCAATACCGCCATATCGGAGCTGCTGAATGACTTCCATCTCGCTTCCAAGCTCAGCTCCGTGTTTTACCAATATCTTTATTCTTCCATCTGTGCGTTCATAGACAAGATCAGCAAATTTCTCTGCTCCTAACGTTGTTGGATAATCTGCCGTCTGGTTCTCAGCATAAAGAAACACAAAATCAGGAGACTCGTTCTTGGCGTTGCTTGTTCTCCACATATATATCCTGTTTCCAACAACGCAAAAAACGATCAAAGCTATTATGAAAATTATTCCATATGCCCATTTCTTTTTCATGATCCTAAAACTCCGATTCTGTATTCGCTAGGCGTCATGCCTACCATACGCTTAAAGACTCTTGTAAAATAATTAGCGTCTCTATAACCTGCTTTTTGGCCAACATCTTTAATGTTTATAAGTGGATTGGCAAGAAGCTCTTTGGCCTTCGCCATTCTATATTCATTCAGATATGTGATAAAGTTCTTTCCAAAA
This sequence comes from Butyrivibrio hungatei, assembly GCF_001858005.1. NCBI lineage: Bacteria > Bacillati > Bacillota > Clostridia > Lachnospirales > Lachnospiraceae > Butyrivibrio > Butyrivibrio hungatei. The sequence continues at coordinate 2,341,739 of NZ_CP017831.1, forward strand.
TTCTGTTTAAAAAGCTTACAGAAATACACATCTGAATATCCGAGCACGCTTGCTATGTCCTGAAGGGCAATATCTTCGCTGTAGTGCTCGTCAATAAACGTAGTGATATCACTTATCAGTTTGTTCGACATATTTCCGCTTCCGTAAACTTTACAATGTTCAATTTCTTTGTCATTAAAACTATTTACACTAGTTGAAATGCTGGCCTTTTTATCACAAATATCAAAAGCTTCTTCAAGAACATTTATAAGATCTTCATCTGCCCCAGGCTTTAAAAGATAATCTAACGCTCTTACTCCAATAGCTTTTTTTGCATAACTAAATTCGTCAAAGGCAGTCAAAAAGATAATGCTACAGCTTCTGTCTTTTTTCCTGATCTCCTCAGCCGCTTCAAGGCCGTTCATTCCAGGCATCTCAATATCAAGTATAGCAATCTGGCATGAATTTTCCTCAAAGCTCTTAACAGCTTCCAAGCCATTTTCAGCCATAAATATCTCCACCTGTCCAGGGAAAAAGCCTGCTATCTTTTTATTTATAACCTGTCTCTCGATAGGTTCATCATCTGCTACTAGTATTCTGTACATATGCATTTCTCCTAGGCTACATCTCCCTGCATTGGAATATCAATGATAATTGTTGTACCAACATTTTTAGTGCTTTCAATTCTAAGGCTTCCGCCTTTGTACATGGTTCTGATCCTTCGGTTAATATTTCCAAGGCCTATTCCGATGACATCTTTGTCAATGACCTTCTCATTTCCAATCTCCAGCTGAGCCCTTACTTTTTCAAGGAGCTCTTCATCCATGCCTTCTCCAGTATCAGATACTTCGATATGGAGCATATCTTCATTTTGCCTGATCTTTATAAGTATCTTTCCACCCTCAACCTTACGGGAAATGCCATGAATAATAGCATTTTCAAGAAGTGGCTGGAATGTGAATGTAGGAACGATAACCTTGTTTTCATCCACATCAGAATCTACTTCAAAAGACACTCTATCTCCAAATCTCATTTTCTGAAGATACATATAGTCTCTGGAAATCTTGAGTTCCTGGGCAAGAAGTGCCTCTTTTGCCTGGTTCTTGAGATTGTATCTAAAGAGAGAGCTAAGGGCCTCTATCATCTGCTCAGTAGTTGGAGCATCCTCAAGATTTGCTGTACCTGCAATCACGTTCAAGGTATTAAAAAGGAAGTGTGGATTGATCTGGCTCTTTAAAAGCTCTAGGTTCATGGTCTCCATCTGCTTTTCAATCTCCAGATTTTCAAGTTCCTTTGCATGTAGCTGGTCTAGAACTATCCTCCTGTCTTCCATACCTCTGATATACTCGCCGGTAGCGTATTTCATCTTGTTAAAGGCGGTTACCAGCTCACCCATTTCATCCTTGTTATCAGCCTCGACATCGTCAATGAAAAAGTCATTGGCTGCAATCTTTCTGGAAGCATTGGCAAGCTTTAAAACTGGCACGCTGATAGAATTGTCCATGATCTTAGACATCTTGTAGATCACAAGAACAATAATTACTCCAAGAGCGGCTACGAGAAATGGCACACTAATGATAACAGGCATCAGCTTTTTATAACTAAAATTGCCCTCTCGCATGGTCTTATCCACAAGTCTCTGAGCATAGACACTTAGATACTTTTGCATGTTATAAACATCATAAAGCTTGTCTATATCAAGATGACCTGATTGATACTGTTCTATTACCTCGTTTCGCGCCTGGCTATAGCTTAAATAAGCTGTCCGGAGCGATGATAAAAGAGCATATCTCTCCTCTCCAAGTCGCTTATAGACCAAAGGATTCTTGTCAAAGGCCTTTTGGGTAGCAGCGACACTCTTTTCCCATTCAGTGGTATCCACAGAATCTGATCTGTGAATGTAAGAATCAAAAGTATCTATCTCGCTTGATATGGCTGCAACCAGCTCTCCGCTGTGGGAATTGTCCTCCATGATATCATTAAAGTCCATCATGAAGAGCTTAATTATCCACACATCAAATAAAAGAGCTGCCAAAATAGCGATGAATACACTGCTAGTAAAAGCTCGTATCTTATTTTTTATTGTTAGGTTTTTCCAAAAATTTCGTATTTTTATCATATGCTTAAAAAAAAGAGGCCGCGTTTGTTATAGGAATAATTATAGCGCTGCCTCTTTTAAATTACTATTTGAAACTAACCTTTAATTTTGCTACAGAGATACTGATAAAAGCTCTCTTTCTGGTCTCCAAGGACTCTGTTTGTGAGCATATAACCATGTCTGTCATCTGACATTACGATGATCATATTGCTACGTTTAATGGCGTTAGAGATCTTTTTCCATTTGATATCCTCAGACTTACCGCCTGTCTCAACATGTACTCCCCTGTCATCAAATGACAGCTCCATGTCCTTTGGCATGTCCTCTAACTGCTTGGCACTCTTGCCATATGTTGCCAGAGGCTGAATAACTGGAAAAAGAAGACATCCTATGACCATCACACTTCTCATAAATGAGGAGGCTTCTCCCCAAAATCTGATCACAAGGGCTATCATAGCAACTGTAAATACTACATTTACTACTCCAACGATTGACTTGTAAGTGCGCTTCATAGCCATTTTCCACAGGTCTGATGCTTTAACGTCACATTTAAACTTATAATCCATAAAAAGACCTTTCAGCAAATATTACTTCATAAGCAGGTTTGGAAGGAACATGCTTATTTCAGGTATAAATGTAAGCAGTAAAAGAACTAAGATCATGCAAAGATAAAATGGTAATGTTGCCTTTACTACTTTTTCCATCTTAACCTTACCAACTGCAGATCCAATGAAAAGAACTGCACCTACAGGAGGTGTAAGAAGTCCGATACCACAGTTAAGTATGATCATTATACCAAACTGAATTGGATTAATACCAATTGATGTTGCAATTGGAAGAAGGATAGGTGTTGCAATCAGGATGATTGGAGCCATATCCATGATACATCCAAGTACCAAAAGAATAAGGTTAAGTAAAAGTGCTATAAGAACTGGATTTCTTGTAAGTCCAATTATAGCATTAGCAGCAATATCTGGAACATGAAGTGTTGTAAGGCAATATCCAAAGATACTTGATGTAGAGATAAGGATAAGCACGATTGATAGTGTGTCAACGCATGACTCAAGTGTTTTCCATACGCCCTTCCAATCAAGTCCCTTATAGATGAATACGCTTACGATAAGGCTATAGATAACGGCTACGGCAGCTGACTCAGTCGCTGTGAATACACCACCTACTACGCCTACTACTACGATGATAACTGCTGCAAGAGCCCAGAATGAAGTTCCGAGCTGCTTAACAAATGCTTTGATGCTGAATGGTTTTCCCTTAGGATAATTGCGCTTCTTTGAAATAATATAAGAGCCGACCATAAGAGAAAGTGCAAGGAGTGCTCCTGGAACATATCCAGCAAGGAACAGGCTTCCTACAGAAACTCCACCAGCACTCATAGCATAGATTACCATGTTATGAGAAGGAGGAACAAGGAGTCCTTCGCAAGAAGATGTAATTGTTACGGCTGTTGAGAAATCATCGTCGTAACCCTGCTCAACCATCATAGGAATAAGGATACTTCCAAGTGAAGCAGTATCTGCTGCTGCAGATCCTGAAATTCCACCAAAAAAGTAGGATGCCACAATGTTAACCATGGCCATACCACCTGTCATCCAACCTACACAAGCATCCGCCAATGCAATAAGTTTTTCAGAGATACCACCCTGTCCCATGAGACATCCCATCGTGATAAAGAATGGAACGGCCATAAGAGAGAAAGAACTGATACCTTTAACCATCTGCTGACAAACTGTTGTAAGTGGAAGTCCCTGATAAAGAAGACAGAGGATAGATGATAAAGCAACCGCGTAAGCAATCTGGAATCTTAAAAATATCATTACTAAGAAGCTAATAAGCAAAATAGCAATAGCAGTAGAATTAACGGTCATTATTTATCCTCCTCCTTTATAAAGAAACCTTTGATGTGGTTATAGATTGCCTCAAGCTGAAAAACGATCATGGCAAATCCAGCCACAGGAATTGGAAAATACATCCAAAACCTTGATAACTTTGGAAGAGAAACATAAGATCCCTTGCTACCGATTGTTGAAGCATACTTCCAACCAACAATGAGCATTACAAATGCAAGGAATAAAATACATAAGTCTGAAAGCAAATCTAAAATCTTGATTACTTGTTTAGGTAGATATCTATCAAATGCAGTCATACGAATATGAGCACCGCGTCTGATTGCAAGTGCAGCTGATATAACAGCCATGTAAGCCATAAGTGTAAGGACAACCTCTTCACTCCAAGATGGATCTGGAATGAAAGAAACATATCTTCCAAGAACACTCATGCTGGTGATCAGAATGTCTGTCACCAGCAAGAGTTTACATACAAATAGCATTACTTTATAAGTAATATCGTATACAGGTTTGATCTTATCTACCGCTTTGAAGAAAGAATTCATAGTACCTCTTTTCTATAAAACGGTTTGATAAAGTTTAATTATTTCATGTCAACGATCTTCTGGTAGTAATCCTCAAGACCCTTAATATTCTCTTCGATTACAGGCTTAACAGCTTCCTGCCAAGGTGTGATGTCATCAACTTCGATGATTGTTACACCATCAGCCTTGAGCTGCTCAAGTACTTCGTTCTCTTTCTCTTCTGAGATTGAACGGTTGTACTCAGATGCTGCCTTACCAGCCTCAACGAGGATATCCTGCTGCTCAGGTGTAAGCTTATTCCAAGCCTCATCTGTGATAACAACCTGGATAGCACCAAGTGTATGGCCATCAAGGATCATGTATGGAGCAACTTCTGGGAATGCGTTTGACTTATAGTTAGCGATTGGCTGCTCAGCTGCATCAACTACACCAGTCTGAAGTGCACTGTAAAGCTCACCGAAAGCAACTACTGTAGGGTTAGCGCCAAGGCCTTCAACAAGACCATTCATAACAGGGTCGTTAGATACACGGATCTTCATGCCCTTGAATGACTCAATACCTGTGATCTCGTTAACTGTGAAGAAATGACGGAAACCTTCCTCACCATAGAAGAGACCTCTTACACCACTACCATTCTCTGAAGATTCCTGAAGGAATTCCTGAGCAAGGTCTGATGTAGCGAAGTTCCAGAAATGATCACGGCTTGTGAAAATGTATGGAAGTGAAAGAAGCATTGACTTCTGTCCGCCGTATGGTGTAAGAGCGAAAGCAGAGATACGAGACATATCAATTGTTCCGCCACCACCAAGCATTGTGTCAAGTACGTCGTTCTCTGAACCAAGAACACCACTTGCCTGAAGGTCAATGATGATAGATCCATTTGATCTAGCCTCAACTTCTTCCTTGAACTTCAGATCTGTCATACCAACAATAGTATCAAGAGGGTTAACCTCAGCCATTACAAGAGTAATAGCATCTGCTGCAGGAGTAACTGCTTCAGCTGAATCAGCTGCAGGAGCCTCTGCTGTCTCTTCCTGTGTCTCAGCTGCAGGTGTCTCTGCAGGAGCTTCAGGAGCCTGAACGCCACATGCTGTCATTGAAAGAACAACAGCTGCTGTCATTAATACTGATACAAATCTTTTTTTCATTTTTCAAATAACCTCCCTTTTGAATTAAAAAAAAATAATGACAATTGTCTTATCGACAATGTCATTATAAATTAGCGTTAGACCATATAAAATCGGACATATTTAGCATGGCATAGCACATTTTTAACACAAAAAAGCATGAATCCGGAGGAATTTCCTAATATATAAAAAAAGACTGCCGTATGCTAAATACGACAGTCAGTAAAATCTTAATTACTTATCTCTCCAGATGATTCTACCCTTTGTGAGATCATAAGGTGAAAGCTCAAGAGTAACCTTATCTCCTGGTAAAATTCTAATGAAGTTCTGACGAAGCTTACCACTGATATGAGCAAGTACAACGTGTCCGTTCTCAAGCTCTACCTGGAACATTGTGTTAGGAAGCTTCTCAATAACCTTTCCTTCAATTTCAATTACATCAGCCTTTGACATCTTTATCCTCCTACTTAACTATCAAATGATTGTCAATATTTCTGGTTCACCATCAGTTATGGCGATTGTATTTTCATAATGTGCGGCCAGGGAACCATCAACAGTTACCACTGTCCAGTCATCATCCAGCCAGCCAACATATCTTTGGCCCATTGCTATCATTGGTTCCACACAGATTGTCATTCCTTTTTGTAGTTTAACACCTCTGCGCCACTGTTTAAAGTTCGGAACCATGGGTTCTTCATGAAGGCTTGTGCCTATTCCATGACCTGTAAGCTCTCTTACTATACCATATCCATAGGGCTTAATATAATTATCTATCGCTTTGGATATATCGTAAAGTCTATTTCCAGCTTTGGCCATTTTAATGCCTTCAAAAAAGCTTTCTCTGGTTACATCGATCAGCTGCTGAGCTTCATCACTGATCTTACCAACGCCCCAAGTTCTTGCAGCGTCTGAATGATAACCCTTATATATCAGTCCTGTATCAAAGGTAACAATATCACCTTCTTTAAGGATCTTATCGGCACTTGGTATTCCGTGAACTACTTCATCATTAACTGATATGCACACAGAAGCAGGAAATCCTTCATAATTCTTACAATTTGGTATCCCGCCTAGAGCTCTAATAGTCTTTTCGCCAATCTCGTCAAGTTCTAAAGTAGAGATTCCAGGCCTGACCGCAGCATGTAGCTCGTCGTGAACCTTAGCTAAAAGATGCCCTGATTCTCTCATAAGATTTAATTCTTCATCTGTCTTAATTGAGATAACTTTACGCATTCAAAATACCTACAATATTATCAAATACTTCCTGCATATCCTTAGTACCGTCAACAGTCTTTAAGATATTCTTCTTATCATAGTAATCGATAAGTGGCTGTGTCTGCTCATGATATACAGATAATCTATTCTGAACTGTTTCAGGCTTATCATCATCCCTAAGAACAAGTTCGCTTCCACATTTATCGCATATTCCCTCAGTCTTTGGTGGAATATGTTTGATATGATAAGTAGCACCACACTTAAGGCATGCTCTTCTTCCTGACATTCTGTTTACGATATTCTCATCAGGAACGTCAACGTTGATAGCATAATCAACCTTATCCCCAAGCTTTGTAAGCTCGCTATCTAATACGTCTGCCTGTGGTATAGTACGTGGGAATCCGTCAAGAACATATCCGTTCTTGCAATCTTCATTTGCAACTCTGTCCAAAAGAAGCTCAACTGTAAGTTCATCTGGAACAAGCTGTCCCTTATCCATGTACTCTTTTGCTTTCTTACCAAGTTCTGTACCATTCTTGATATTAGCTCTGAAAATATCTCCTGTAGAGATATGTGGGATATTATACTTATCCGCGATCATCTGTGCCTGTGTGCCTTTTCCAGCACCAGGTGCACCCAACATAATTATCTTCATACTTTGCTTCCCCTTAAAAAATACACTTAAACTAGAAAGAAGAGGCTCCAGGGCTACTAGAAGCCCCGTAACCTCTTTTTTTCATAAAATCAATCTTCCAGGAAACCTTTGTAATTACGTACAAGCATCTGTGATTCGATCTGCTTGATTGTCTCAAGTATAACGCTTACCACGATGATAAGGCTGGTTCCACCGAATGAAACCTTCGCACCGAACAAACCATTGAATACGATAGGTAATACGCCAATAATGATAAGGCCGCATGCACCTATGAAAATGATGTAGTTCAAAATGCTTGTAAGGTATTCGCTAGTTGGCTTACCTGGTCTGATTCCAGGAATAAATCCGCCCTGCTTCTTCATATTGTCTGCAATCTCAATTGGATTAAATGTAATTGATGTGTAGAAATATGCGAAGAAGATAAGCAAGAGTATGTATACAACCAAACCAAGTGTATATACAGGGTGATTTGGATTGCACCAGTTACTCTGATTTAAAAATGCAACTGCCTTGCCCCAGAATCCTGATCCATTATATCCAACAAGCTGGGTAATAATGATCGGGAACTGGAAAAGTGACATTGCAAAAATAATTGGCATAACGCCGGCTGTATTAACCTTGAGAGGAATTTCAGAATGGTTTCCACCATATGTCTTTCTTCCCTGAATCTTCTTAGCATACTGAACAGGAATTCTACGCTCAGCGCCGTTAAGAAGAACTACCAATACAACCATAAAGATAATAACCGCAATAATAACTATTGCTGATACTACTCCCCTTGCAATAGGCTTTCCGCTCACAAACTGACCGAATAGTGAGCTGATATCTGACGGCATTCTTGAAAGAATGTTGATAGTCAGAACTATTGATATACCGTTTCCAACCCCATTTTCCGTGATTCTTTCACCAATCCACATCAGGAATGCACTACCAGCTGTGAGTGCTGCAACAATCTGAACTACAAGGAATGGATTCTGTGAAGTAAGGAATCCTGTGTTCCTGTAAAAGCCGATTGCCATGGCTATTGATTCGATAAGAGCTAAAGCTACAGTGATATATCTTGTAAGCTTTGTAAGCTTCTTTCTTCCATCTTCGCCATCCTTCTGCCACTCCTCAAACTTAGGAATAGCAATTGTAAGAAGCTGAATGATAATGGAAGAAGTGATGTATGGTGTGATATTGAGTGCCAAGATTGACATGTTCTCAAAAGATCCACCAGTGAATCGATTCATAAAACCAAATGCATCACTCTCTGTCAAACCCTGAAACCAGTTCTTAAAAACTGTTGTATTCATACCTGGAACTGGAATAGCAGATCCAAGTCTGATAAGGGCTAGCATCGCAAGAGTAAATAGAATCTTCATTCTAATTTCTTTGACTTTTAATGCATTCATTAGGGACTTAAACATTAGATCACCTCTGTTGTTCCACCAAGTGCCTCGATTTTCTCTTTAGCTGATGCGCTGAACGCATTTGCTTTAACCGTAAGCTTCTTAGTAAATTCGCCGTTTCCAAGAATCTTAACACCATCAAGCTCTTTCTTGATGATTCCAGCATCCTTAAGTGCCTGAACGTCAACAACTGCACCGTTGTCGAATGCTTCAAGTGAGCTTAAGTTGATACCAACAATGTTCTTGTGGTTGATGTTCTTGAAGCCTCTCTTAGGAAGTCTTCTGAACAATGGCATCTGACCACCTTCGAAACCAAGTCTTGGAGCTCCTGAACGAGCCTTCTGACCCTTGTGTCCCTTACCAGCAGTCTTGCCGTTTCCTGAACCATGTCCACGGCCTCTTCTAAAATTATCGCTCTGTACTGAACCTTCAGCAGGTCTTAAGTTGGATAATTCCATGATATTCCTCCTTATACATACTGGGGCTTATGCCGCTCAGCGCAGTACACAATATACATTATATACCACTCGCGTACACTTAGAACAGCCCCAGTTACAATTAATGTTTCAATTATGTCGAGATTAGATCTCTTCTACCTTTACAAGGTGTCTGATCTGCTGAATCTGTCCTCTTGTTGCTGAGTTATCAGGAAGTTCAACAGAACTGTTAAGTTTCTTGAATCCCATTGATTTTACTGTTGCTACCTGCTTAGGTACAGCGCCAATTGTGGACTTAACCAATGTGATCTTGAGTTTCTTTTCGCTTGCCATTGATAATATCCTCCTATTATGCTGTTACTTCTGCAACAGACTTGCCGCGCTTAGCAGCAACTTCTTCAGGTGTCTTTAACTGAGCAAGACCGTTGATTGTTGCATAAACAACGTTCTGCTTGTTGTTAGAACCAAGTGACTTTGTTCTGATGTTTCTGATACCTGCAAGCTCACATACTGAACGAGCAGGACCACCAGCGATGATACCAGTACCTTCTGGAGATCTCTTAAGTAATACTTCAGCAGAGCCGAACTTACCTACGAAATCATGTGTAATACTGTTATTCTCGTCAAGAGGTACAGTAATGAGGTTCTTAGTAGCATCCTCTTTACCCTTACGGATAGCATCTGGGATTTCTGTTGACTTGCCCAGACCAACACCAACGTGTCCGTTGTTATCACCTACTACAACAAGTGCTGTGAACTTCATGTTACGTCCACCCTTAACAACCTTAGTAACACGCTTGATGGTTACAACTTTATCTGTCAATTCGAGCTGACTAGCATCTACGATTGTACGCTTCATATTGTGTTTTCTCCCTTCTTAGAATTCCAAGCCAGCTTCTCTGGCAGCATCAGCAAGGGCTTTAACCTTACCGTGATAAATATAACCGCCTCTATCGAATACTACGGCCTTGATACCTTTTTCAATTGCTCTCTTAGCAACTACATCACCGATCTTTGAAGCTGCATCAATGTCATCTGTATTCTTAAGCTCAGCCTTGATATCTTTTTCAAGAGTTGAAGCAGATACAAGTGTCTTACCAGCTACATCATCAATAACCTGTGCATATACGTGATTATTGCTTCTAAATACTGCTAAACGTGGTCTCTCAGCTGTTCCGCTGAAACGATTACGAATCTTCATGTGCTTTTTAACACGAATTTTCTGTCTTGATTCCTTACTAACCATTTTGCACTCTCCTTCTTAATTATTTCTTACCAGTCTTACCAACTTTACGTCTGATAACCTCATCAGCATACTTGATACCCTTGCCCTTATATGGCTCTGGAGCTCTCTTTTCTCTGATGATTGCAGCGTGCTGTCCAACTGCTTCCTTATCAATTCCCTTAACTGTAATTACCTGACCCTCAACAACTGTCTCGATTCCTTCTGGATCAACAAGTTCTACTGGGTGAGAATAACCAAGTGTGAGAGAGAGTGTCTTACCATTCTTAGCAGCTCTGTAACCTACACCGTTAACCTCAAGCTTCTTTTCGTAGCCATCTGTAACACCAACAACCATGTTGTTAAGAAGGCTTCTTGAAAGACCATGTAAAGCCTTTGTCTTTTTCTGATCGTCAGGTCTTTTAACCTCGATCTGTCCGTCTTCCTGTGAGAAAGAAATCTCAGCTGGGAAAACTCTTGTAAGAGTACCCTTAGGTCCCTTTACAGTCACCTTATTATTTTCTGCAACTTCTACTGTTACACCAGCAGGAACTGCGATTGGCATTTTTCCAATTCGTGACATGCCCGTACCTCCAATTTACCAAATGAATGCAAGAACTTCGCCACCAACCTGGAGCTCTCTTGCTTTTTTATCAGTTACAACGCCCTGGTTTGTTGAAATAATTGCAATACCAAGTCCGCCTAATACTCTAGGAAGCTCATCCTTGCCTGCGTATACACGAAGACCAGGCTTTGAGATTCTCTTAAGACCAGTGATAACCTTATCATTTCTGTCAGCACCATACTTAAGAGTGATGTGAAGATTCTTGAATGCTCCATCTTCTACTACATCAAGCTTCTTAATATAACCTTCCTCAAGAAGAATGTTTGCGATAGCAAGCTTCATCTTTGAAGAAGGAACATCAACAGTGTCATGCTTAGCAGTATTTGCGTTACGAATTCTTGTAAGCATATCTGCAATAGGATCGTTCATTGCCATTTTAAAATTGCCTCCTTAATTATTATTGCTTCGCCTTACTACTCCCCGAATTGAGCAGAGACACGAAGCCGCAATGTGTTTAATTGTTATTTAGTGGTCCCCATCCTGAACCACCTAAATGATAGTTCTGCTCTCGCAGATTACCATGATGCCTTACGAACACCAGGAATCTCGCCCTTATATGCAAGTTCACGGAAGCAAATTCTGCAGATTCCGTACTTTCTAAGATATGCATGAGGACGACCGCAGATCTTACAACGATTATAAGCACGTGTAGAGAACTTTGGTTTCATCTGCTGTTTAACCTTCATGGATAATTTAGCCATGTGTCTTATTCCCTCCTATTACTTTGCAAAAGGCATATTGAACAGTGTAAGAAGCTCACGAGCCTCTTCATCTGTCTTAGCTGTTGTTGTGAAAATGATGTCCATACCTCTTGTTTTGTCAATCTTATCGTACTCGATCTCAGGGAAGATAAGCTGCTCTTTGATACCAAGAGCGTAGTTACCTCTACCATCGAATGAGTTAGGATTGATTCCTCTGAAGTCACGTACACGAGGAAGAGCAAGGTTTACAAGACGATCAAGGAAATCGTACATCTTGTCACCACGGAGTGTTACTTTACATCCGATTGGCATACCCTCTCTTAACTTGAAGTTAGCGATTGACTTCTTAGCCTTTGTGTAAACAGGCTTCTGGCCTGAAATAATAGCCATATCGTTTGCAGCATTCTCAAGAAGCTTTGCGTTCTCCTTAGCTTCTCCTACTGCCATATTGATAACGATCTTGTCGAGCTTTGGAACTTCCATTACGTTCTTGTAACCGAACTTCTTTGTCATAGCATCAACGATCTCGTTCTTGTATAAATCCTTATATCTACTCAACGCTTAATACCTCCTTCCTAAATTAGTCGATAACCTCACCAGTCTTTTTAGCGATGCGGTTCTTCTTTACAACCTTACCATTATCATCCTTTTCAACCTTGAAACCGATTTTAGTAGGCTGTCCGTTATGAAGATACACAACGTTTGAGATATCAAGAGCAGCTTCGCGCTCTACAATACCGCCATTAGGATTCTTTGCAGAAGGCTTCTCGTGCTTTGTAACCTTGTTAAGGCCCTCAACAACTACCTTTCCGTTCTTTACATCAACAGAAAGAACTTTTCCTTCTTTATCGATTTCTCTTCCGGCGATAACTCTTACCATATCACCCTTCTTAATCTTACTAGTTGACATCTGGGCGCCTCCTTATAATACTTCAGGAGCAAGAGAAAGAATCTTCATGAATTTCTTCTCACGAAGCTCTCTAGCTACTGGTCCAAAAATACGTGTTCCCTTAGGCGTACCATCTTCATTGATAACAACAGCAGCGTTCTCATCAAATCTGATGTAGGAACCGTCCTTACGACGTGTCTCTTTAACAGTACGAACGACAACAGCCTTAACAACGTCACCCTTCTTTACAACTCCACCGGGTGTTGCTTCTTTAACTGAAGCAACGATTGTGTCGCCGATTCTCGCATATCTTCTTGTAGATCCACCCATAACACGGATTGTAAGAAGCTCTTTAGCACCTGTGTTATCAGCGACTCTAAGTCTACTTTCCTGCTGAATCATGATATTTCTCCTTTTTTTGTATTACTTTGCACGTTCAATTATGGATACAAGTCTCCATCTCTTATCCTTGGAGATAGGCTTTGTCTCCATTACCTTAACTGTGTCACCAATACGGCACTCATTGTTCTCGTCATGAGCCTTAAGCTTGTAAGTTCTCTTTACGATCTTCTTGTAAAGAGGATGCTTAACATGGTCCTCAATGGAAACTGTGATGGTTTTGTCCATCTTATCGCTTGTTACTTTTCCAACACGCGTTTTTCTTAAATTTCTTTCCACGATCTTTTCTCCTTTTAGATTAGACAAAGGTATTAGTTAGCTGCCTTTGCGTTCTGTGTGATTACAGTCTGGATTCTTGCAATATTTCTTCTTACTTCTTTAATTCTTGCTGTATTATCCAACTGGTTTGTAGCGTTCTGGAATTTTAAGTTGAAAAGTTCCTTCTTAGCTGATACAAGCTCAGTCTGAAGCTCATCAGCTGACTTAGCCTTCAACTCATCTACATACTTATTAGTTTTCATTAGATACACCGCCTTCCAAATCAGCCTTTGAAACGATCTTGCACTTACAAGGAAGCTTATGCATAGCAAGACGAAGAGCTTCTCTTGCGTCGGCCTCGGCAACACCGCCGATTTCGAACATTACACGACCAGGCTTAACAACAGCTACCCATCTATCTACGGCACCCTTACCAGAACCCATACGAGTTCCAAGAGGCTTCAATGTGATAGGCTTGTCAGGGAAAATTTTGATCCAAACCTGACCACCACGCTTGATGAAACGTGTCATAGCAACACGGGCTGCCTCAATCTGATTTGAATTGATCCAGCAAGGCTCAAGCGCAACAATACCGAACTCACCATAAGTGATTGTAGTACCACGAGTAATTTTATGAGCCATTGAACCGCGGAACTGCTTGCGGTGCTTAACTCTCTTTGGCATTAACATTATTTATCGCTCCCTTCCTTATCTGAATTCTCACCTGCTTTAGTTGGAAGTACTTCACCCTTATAGATCCATACCTTTACACCAACCTTACCATAGGTTGTATCTGCTTCAGCAAAACCATAATCGATGTCTGCTCTAAGAGTCTGAAGAGGAATTGTTCCCTCGCTGTAGAACTCTGAACGAGCGATATCAGCACCGCCGAGACGGCCTGAGCAGCATGCCTTGATACCAAGTGCATCTGTCTTCATTGTTCTGCTCATGCATGACTTCATTGCTCTTCTGAATGATACACGGTTCTCGAGCTGCTGAGCGATATTCTCTGCAACAAGCTGTGCATCCTTATCAGGCTTCTTGATTTCTTTGATATCAACAAGAACTTTCTTGTCTGTGAGCTTTGAAAGCTCCTTCTTGGTTACTTCGATTTCAGCACCGCCCTTACCGATTACGACACCAGGCTTAGCTGTATAAACGATAACCTTAACTCTATCTGATGCTCTCTCGATCTCGATCTTAGAAACACCAGCTGCATATAACTTCTTCTTCAGAAATTTTCTGATATTATAATCTTCTACAAGATTATTGGCGAAATCGCCAGATTCAGCATACCACTTGGAATCCCAGTCAGCGATAACACCGACTCTGAGGCCATGAGGATTAACTTTCTGTCCCATTCTTAGGTTCTCCTTTCAATTATCTCTCGTCCAAAATAACAGTGAGATGGCTCATTCTCTTATTGATTCTGTATGCTCTACCCTGTGCTCTAGGCTGAATTCTCTTCATGATAGGGCCGTTGCTAGCAGTGCACTCAGCAATATAGAGATTTGATCTGTTCATACCCTTGTTGTTCTCAGCGTTAGCTACAGCGCTTGCAAGAAGCTTGTAGATTACGCTTGAAGCATATCTAGGATTGTACTGAAGGATTGCAAGTGCAGTCTCAACGTCCTTTCCTCTGATAGCATCCATGACAAAGCATGCCTTCTGAACTGGTATTCTTGCGTAAGATAACTTTGCAAAAGGTCTTGTTTCTTTATTGTCACGATTTCTTTCTCTTTTGATTTTTGATCTATGCTTGATCTCCATTTCCATGGATATAACCTCCTTTCGTTAAAACACTTCTTAGTTTACGCTGCTCTTTCTCTCTGCAGGAGAGTTTCCAGCATGTCCTCTGAATGTTCTTGTAGGAACAAACTCACCAAGCTTGTGTCCAACCATATCTTCAGTAACATATACAGGAATATGCTTTCTTCCATCATGAACAGCAATTGTGTGTCCAACAAAAGATGGGAAAATTGTAGAACGACGTGACCATGTCTTAACAATCTGCTTCTGGCCCTCTGCGTTCATAGCATCTATCTTCTTAAGCAGGCTTGCGTCTGCAAAAGGTCCCTTTTTAAGTGATCTAGACATTTTATTCCTCCTTATTTGATGGCTTTACCGTTTCTTCTTCTTACGATGAGCTTGTTAGAAGCCTTCTTAGCCTTACGTGTCTTATAACCAAGAGCTGGCTTGCCCCAAGGTGTGCTAGGACCAGAACGTCCGATAGGAGCTCTACCTTCACCACCACCGTGTGGATGGTCGTTAGGGTTCATAACAGAACCACGAACTGTAGGTCTGATGCCCATGTGACGAATTCTTCCGGCTTTACCATAGTTGATAAGGTTGTGATCACCATTTCCAACAACACCGATTGTAGCTCTGCACTCGATAGGAACCATTCTCATCTCACCTGAAGGAAGACGAAGTGTAGCGTACTTACCTTCTTTAGCCATGAGCTGTGCAGCGTTTCCTGCTGAACGAACCATCTGTCCGCCCTTACCAGGATAAAGCTCAATGTTGTGTACGTTTTCACCGACAGGAATCTGTGAAAGTGGGAGGCAGTTACCAACACGGATCTCAGCGTTAGCACCGTTCATAACTGTCATGCCATCTGTTAAACCGTTAGGTGCAAGGATATAAGCCTTTGTGCCATCCTCGTACTGGATAAGTGCGATATTTGCTGATCTGTTAGGATCATACTCAATTCCGATAACCTTTGCAGGCATATCATCCTTGTTTCTTCTGAAATCGATAATTCTGTACTTAACTCTGCCGCCGCATCCGCGATGTCTTACTGTGATCTTACCCTGGTTGTTACGACCAGCCTTGCTGTTCTTAGAAACAACGAGTGACTTCTCTGGTGTAGACTTTGTAATCTCTGAGAAATCTGATCCAGTCATGTTTCTTCTGGATGGGGTATATGGGCCGTATTTCTTAATTCCCATGATATTTTCTCCTTTTGTTTTATCACGCGTCTAGTGATTACTCACTTGAATCCCGGGCTCTTCTTGGATTCGCACGTATAATTATTAGTTATAAATTAGAGTCCCTGGAAAATCTCGATGTCCTTGCTATCAGCTGTAAGCTGAACGATTGCTTTCTTAGTCTTAGCTGTGAAACCAACAGTCATGCCACGTCTCTTCATCTTGCCGTTTGCATTAACTGTGTTAACCTTAGCAACCTTAGCTCCCTCGAACATCTTCTCTACAGCTTCCTTGATCTGAGTCTTGTTAGCTTCTGGATTAACAAGGAAAGTGTACTTCTTCTCGCTCATGCCAGCCATGCTCTTCTCTGTAAGAACTGGCTTAAGGATTACGTCATAATACTGTAATGCTGCCATTAGCAATACACCTCCTCTATCTTAGCAACTGCATCCTTTGTAAGGACGAGTGTTCTAGCGTTTACGATATCATACACATTAAGTGTGTTTGTAAGTGTTGTGTTTGCTTCAGCAAGGTTTCTAGCTGAAAGAACAACATTCTTATCATTATCTGCAAGTACTACAAGAGCCTTACGAGTAGCCTTGAGGTTGTTCATAACCTCTGCAAATCTCTTTGTCTTGATCTCGTCGAACTTAAGCTCGTCAACAACGATGATGTTGTTGTTCTGAACCTTATCTGTAAGAGCAGACTTAAGAGCAGCTCTCTTCTCTTTCTTGTTCATCTTGAAAGAATAATCTCTTGGAACTGGAGCGAATACAACTCCGCCGCCCTTCCACTGAGGAGCTCTGATAGATCCCTGTCTTGCATGACCTGTTCCCTTCTGTCTCCAAGGCTTTCTTCCGCCTCCTGAAACTTCAGAACGTGTCTTAGCTTTCTGTGTACCCTGGCGCTTGTCAGCGAGCTGCTGAAGAACTGCCATGTGCACAAGATGTTCATTTACTTCAACTCCGAAGATAGCATCGCTTAAATCGATCTTGCCAACTTCTTTGCCTTCCATATTGTAAACAGATACATTAGCCATCTGTATGGTCCTCCTTTCGCGTTCTTATTAGCCTATTGCCTTAACTGTTTCTTTGATAGCAACAAGTCCCTTCTTAGGTCCTGGAATAGCACCCTTAACAAGAATAAGATTCTTGTCAGCATCTACTCTAACAACCTCAAGATTCTGAACTGTTACTTTTACACTGCCCATGTGACCAGGCATTCCCTTGCCCTTGAATACGCGGCTAGGATCTGAACTTGAACCATTAGAACCCTGATGACGGTGGAACTTGGAACCGTGTGCCATAGGTCCTCTGTGCTGACCATTCTTCTTAATAGCACCCTGGAATCCTTTTCCCTTTGAAACTGCTGTAGCATCAATCTTGTCGCCTTCTGCGAAGATATCAGCCTTGATCTCAGCGCCAAGAGCATACTCTGCAGCATTCTCAAGCTTGAACTCTCTTACATATCTCTTGCAAGAAACTCCAGCTTTCTTGAAATGTCCCTGCTCAGCCTTTGTAGCGCCATGACGGTGGTAGATTGTCTTGCTACCGTTCTTGTCCTTGTTAACAACTTTTTCTTTCTTGTCAACATATCCAACCTGAACAGCGCTATAACCGTCGTTCTCTACAGTTTTGATCTGTGTTACTACACATGGTCCTGCCTGAAGAACAGTTACAGGAACAAGTGAACCATCTTCTTTGAAGATCTGAGTCATTCCGACTTTAGTAGCTAAAATAGCCTTCTTCATGTTTTTTACCTCCTATTACGTCTACAGCGGATGCTTGGTTCGTTCGCAATGTCGCTTTAATTGTCTGCAACGTGACAATTCTCCAGTTTTCACGGCATCATGCGTCTCGCATCATACTAGTAGAGGTCAATGTTACTTAAATTATTTCATCTTGATGTTTATGTTTACACCAGCTGGCATCTCGAGTCTCTGAAGAGCCTCAACTGTCTTTGATGTAGGTGTGATGATATCGATAAGTCTCTTATGTGTTCTCTGCTCGAACTGTTCTCTAGAATCTTTGTACTTGTGAACCGCTCTTAAGATAGTAACAACTTCCTTCTTAGTAGGAAGAGGTACTGGTCCACTTACCTGAGAACCGTTCTTCTTGACTGTCTCGATAATCTTCTTGGCAGATGCATCAACAAGCTGATGATCATAAGCCTTAAGTGTAATTCTCATTACCTGATTTGCCATAAAAAAAGTCGCCTCCTTTTCGCACTTTTAATGAAGTACGACAAGCGGTGACTGTACACTCTCCCGTGTGTGTCCTAAACCTTAATACATAATAAGATCATGGATTTACTACACGTCGTTTCTGCCTTGGGTTAGTCGGCAGACTCTTTAATTACTGTACAGTGACTTGTCGTCAGTTTGGTTGGCCTTGGTTCGGCCTCTAGACATTCGCTCCACGGAAAACCTGCTTAACTGGATAAAGCAGCAACCTCACGCTTCATAGCTATCATGTCACAGCGTTTATGAGTATAAAACATTTTGTTATTTAATGCAACACCTTTTTAAAAATTAATCTCTTTTATGGTAAAATCAGCCTTTTTTAACTATTTTTCTTGATCGAAATTAATCTTTTTATTCATTTAGGTGACTATAAACAGGTGCTGTAGTACAATGTGACCTGCACATTATCGCAAATCATAACATTTATTAATAGAAAAAACTATTATCAGAGTTTAAACTATTATAAAGAATACATTATATGGAAGGAATTAGATCTATGTGGATTGCAGACGGATGGAAAGACTATGAAGTATTAGACACCTCAAGCGGTGAGAAACTTGAACGTTGGGGTGACTATTTACTCGTAAGACCGGACCCGCAGGTTATTTGGAATACAGAGAAGAAACATTACGGATGGAAGAAATTCAACGGCCATTACCATCGTAGCAATAAAGGCGGCGGTGAATGGGAATTCCATAAGCTTCCAGAAGAATGGACTATTAATTATAAGGAACTTACATTTAATCTTAAGCCTTTCAGCTTCAAGCACACAGGTCTTTTCCCTGAACAGGCAGCTAACTGGGATTGGTTTTCTTCATTAATAAAGGAAGCCGGTCGTCCAATTAAAGTTCTTAACCTCTTTGCTTATACAGGTGGCGCTACTGTTTCTGCCGCCAAGGCCGGGGCAAGCGTAACTCACGTTGATGCCGCCAAGGGTATGGTTGCTTGGGCAAAAGAGAATGCGGCTTCATCAGGACTTGCTGATGCTCCTATCAGATATCTCGTTGATGACTGCGTTAAGTTTGTTGAAAGAGAAATAAGACGCGGCAACAAATATGACGCCATCATCATGGATCCTCCTTCATATGGTAGAGGTCCTAAGGGTGAGATCTGGAAAATTGAAGAATCTGTTTTCCCATTTATTCAGTTATCTGCTAAGCTCCTTTCAGATAACCCACTGTTCTTCCTTATTAACTCATACACAACAGGTTTACAGCCAGCAGTTCTTTCTTATATGCTTCATACAGTCCTCGATCCTATACACGAAGGAACTGTAGAGGCTAATGAGATTGGACTTCCTGTAAAAGGGAATGGTCTTGTACTTCCATGCGGAGCAAGTGGACGCTGGACAGCAAAATAAAAATCATATTTCTACATATAAAAAATGAAGCTTGGAAAAATCCAAGCTTCATTTTATTTGTCACATATTAGTTAAGACTTACTGATACTGCATGATAGTACTCATCAGAGCCACGCTCGATCACTACTGAAATATTCTTGTCCTGAAGGATTACAGGGCATCTTGAGAAGTTTGTAGCTGCATCAAGTTTGATCTGCATTGTTCCGCCGCTTGTTTCCAGATAAAGTGTATTCTCTGTTGTGCTTGAGTTAACCTTACCTGAAACTGTAGTCTTGGATGAAGCATCCAGTGTTACTTCAGAAGCTGCACTAGCTGAGTTATTAACAAGCTTGGATGTATGATTCCATGCATCACTTCCTCTGTAGAAGTTAACTGTAATACTTTCGCCTGGCATAAGTACGCGGCAAGCACTTGCATCTGTTGCAAGATCAAGGACAAACTCCATTGTTCCTGCTGATGTTGAAAGATAAAGAATCGAAGAAGTAGTACCCTTCTCTACTGTTCCAGTTACACCGCTTCCTGAAGAAGTACCAGCTGCTGAACTTGATGTAGCAGAGGCTCCGCCATTACTTGAAATTGAAAGAGCATGCATATAAGCATCTGATCCTCTTGCAACTACAACTTGAACACTCTTACCAATGATGAGCATTGTAACGCCTGAAAGATCTGTTTCATCATCCATCTTGATCTGCATTGTTCCGTTGTCTGTATTTAAATATAGAAGTTCTTCTGATGTACCTTTTGCAATAGTACCTTTTACTGTTGCTTTGTTGTTAGCATCAATGGTTACCTTACCAACCTTTGCTGTTCCAGTAAGAGTAGATGCATGCCAATATTCATCACTTCCTCTATAGCATGAAGCTGTAATACTGCTTCCTGGAAGAATAAGCTTGGTTCCACTTACCTGAGTTGAACTGTCGATTTTGATTTCCATTGTTCCACCGCTTGTGGACAGATACAGGATATCTGAAGTTGTTTTATCAGAAACCGTCCCTGAGAAGGTGGTCTCTGCCGCCTTAGTATCAACAGAATATGTAAATGCTGTAGTCAATATCAGTATAAGCGTAAGCAGTACGCTTAATATCATCGATATTCGTTTTTTCATAATGTTTTTACCCCTTTCATACAACATCTTCCTTTTTCCATACTCTATTATACATCATATGGTATATGTTGCAAAGCATGTTAAAATGCCAAAAGTTAGAAGTCGAAGCTCCCCCACTACATCCAAGGCTTCCGTCCTCCTGTGTCCAGACCGGCGGAAATAAGAAGAAGCTCGCACAAAAGTGCGAGCTTCTGATCACCATGGATGTTCTGGTCCTGAACCACCTGCGGTTTCTTCACCATTTTCATCATATTGTCCGTAATATTCCTGTTCCTCAGCTCTTTCATTAGCTGATTTAGTTCTGTTATCCTGAATCTCTTGAATCTCTTCCTGTGTCATAGGCTGAGGCTGATCCTGATTTTGGTTCTGTTCTTGTTCCTTTTCTTTCTCCTGCTCCTGCTGTTGTTGCTCCTGATCATTAGAATCATCATTACTATTTTGCTGTTGCTGGAGCTTCTCGATCATCTTATCGATATCTTCCTTGAGTTGCTGAGCAGTCGCATCAGTTCCAGTACCTTCATCATTGGCATATCCTTTTTCCATAAGGATATCTCTTGCTGTGTATAATACCTGCAGCGCACTCTGTATATCTGTATCAGATTTAAGATTATCAAAATCGATACTATAGCAAAGCGCCAATGCCAGATTTATTCTGATAGGGATATCCCTGTCTTGTGGAATATCTTCATATGAAAGAGCCTGATAATAATATGCCGCTGCAGTAGAATAGTCTCCTCCCTGGTAATAGCAATTACCAAGGTTGTAATACGGAAGATAGCTTTCAGGATGATTGAACATAGTCTCAAACTCCTGCACTGGCGCAGCATAAGTTTCGGAAGCATATGCTACAACAAAGAAATGGTTTAAAAGCACCTTCAACATAAAAAGGCCTGTGATCACAACAAGTACAATAGAAATAATAAAGGGTATCATAACCTTTAAAGGTTTCTTCTTCATAAATTACAATCTCCCCTTTCTTATTATTATGTACAATTCAAGTAACATCATAAGAGCCAAAGGAATAGCAAAGTAATAGTATATGTCTATATATCTCTCAGCACCTGTCTCTTTATCCATAACAGTCTTGCACTGATTCTTGACTTCTTCAATGATTCCCTTGATAGGACCATGTCCTGAGTTCATGTTAAAATAGCTGATATTAAGATCTGTAGCTACCTGCTGAAGATTTGCTTCATCGATCACAGAAACAGCATCCTTATGGGTAGAGCTGTCATATACATATCCCCAGCTGCCATCCTTCATCTTACCACCTTTTTCTGTACCATAGCCCAAAACAGCACCAGTATCCACAAATTCTGCAAGTTCTGCATAGGACTGGAGTTCTTCTCCATTAGTGATCTCACCGTCACTGATGTAGAAAACCACTGTCTTTCTATTCTCTTTTTTTCTAGAAGAAGAAAGAAGCGATCTCATATCGTAGTATGGAAGATTAAGACTACTTCCAGCTGCATCATATGAATCAATCTGAGTAATAGTAGCCATAAGATCTTCGATATATCTAACATCCTGAGTAAATGGGCTTACTACCTTTGACTTGTTATCAAAAGTAACAATAGCAAAGTTACTTCCTGCAAGTTCATCGATAATATACTGGACATCCTTGAGTGCTCCGCTCATTCTAGTGTTTTTGCCACTGTAGTCTTCTGCCCACATACTAAGAGTAGTATCTACAACAAAGAGAACATCCAGATTCTTGGTAGCAAATTCTACATTATCGTCTACTGTAACAGGTCTAAGGCCAATGCACAGTACGAGAATATAGATAATGGATAATCTTGCTATAGAAAAAATCTTTTCTTTTAGTTTTAACTGATTCCTACAGATTATGATCACTGTTGCAGTCATCAAAATGACAAATATGGCAAGCAGCGAAAATATAGGTATAATAGGTAATATTCTCATCTTTGTAACACCAATCCTGCCGTTATTGAAGCCACAAAGCACATAAGCAATGTGACAAATGGTATAAACGGCATGTCTGTATATTCTTTGGAAGCAACAGTCTTAACAAGGAGTGCATCCTCCTTCTGAATGCTTCCAACAATATCTTTTACTGAATTATCAGTAGTTCTGATATAAAGCTTACCGCCTGTTATCTTGATAGCATTCTCAAACTCGCTCTTACATTCTTCGTAATCATAGAGATCTGGCATGTAGAAAACCTCTTCTCTAGGATAGATGCCATAAACAGTTACATCATTAACAGCGCAAGCCTCTGCTGCCTTCTCCACATCAACAACCTGTGGAGCAATGTTACTAAGCTCATTGTCAGTACACATGATGATAACTCTTGTTCGCTCTGATTCTCCAAGGTATGGGAATGAATAAAGAGCTGTAGCAAGTCCTTCACCAATAAGTGATGAGCCCTTAACATCAGAGTTATATACTGTACCAGCATCAAAATATGACAGTTTGATCGCCATCTTCTCATACTCTTCATATTCTTCATCAGTAAGATCAGAGTATTTCTTGCCATTATAGGTCTCCATGAACTCTTTTTGCAAAACAAAGTACTGCTCAAGTTCATCAAGCTTGTCTAAAACATAATCATAATCGTCAGTAAGAGGCACATAGGTAACTGTCGAGGTATTGAATATGTTGATTCCAATTCTGTCTCCCTCAAGCCCTCTGACAAGTTCCTCAATGTAATCTGTAACCTCGTAGTTAAGGTCATACAGTGAATATGAAACATCCAAACAGATGATGATATCTCTTTTCTTTATAGTGCTCTCGATCTCTTTTGTTTCAAAAGGTCTGGCTATAAGGAAAAGTGATGATAAGATACTTCCCACAAGTGAAGCAACCAAAATGCATCTAAGGATCTTGTATCTTTTCTCAAGCTTTTTATATATAGCTGATTGCCTGATCCTTGATGTGTTCGCTGCCTTTATGCCTGTGGAATATGAATTTGCCTTGTGGCGCTGCACACCAAGTAGTGCAAACAGTACCACAGCAAGAATAATGCCGCCGATAATGACAACACTTTTGTGCATCAATTCCATGTTTTTATCACTCCCATAGCGCTATTGCATGAAGCTTCAAAGCTCATCCTGGTAGCTCTGTTATCCTCAGCAAATTCAGGTACATAGTATTCCTCGATCAGCTTATTGAGCTTCTCAATCCCAAGTCCCTTGATCTCATAGAGAG
Source organism: Butyrivibrio hungatei (assembly GCF_001858005.1). Classification (NCBI taxonomy): domain Bacteria; kingdom Bacillati; phylum Bacillota; class Clostridia; order Lachnospirales; family Lachnospiraceae; genus Butyrivibrio; species Butyrivibrio hungatei. The sequence goes on from NZ_CP017831.1 coordinate 2,365,926, forward strand.
TATAGTTTTCCACATTGATACCTGTAGTCTCCTGTACAAATCCTCTAATAATAATACTAAGCTTCTGATAGCCATCTCTTTTTGTAATTTTCTTTGCATTATAATCCGCCAGAACAGCCTGGATCATTCCAACATATCTGCCCTTTGCGTTTGTGATAACTCTCTGTGAAGGTTGGATGAAAACTGGGCCTTCCTTTGTAGCTTCTACCTGTGACTGAGCCTTTTTATAGAAATGTCTCATTATCAAAAGAAAAGCCACAGATAAGAGCAGCGCTGAAATAGCAAAAAGCCATACCCACAGATAAAATTCAAACGGTGGTTGTAATGTAACCGTAGTTTCCATGTCTGTACCTTTCTAGCAGAAGGATAATGTTATCAATGATCTCGCTTTCCTTTTTGATGGAAACGACAGATGCCCTACCCTGTCTGCAGTTCTCGTTTATAATATCAGCTTCCTCGGTCCTGATGCTCTGTTCAAGCTCTCTTAATTTAGCATTATGTGAAAAGAAAAATCTCTCATACCTTCCAATATCTAAATCGAATACGCTCTGGCCGGTAAGACCTGCATCCTGAATGCCAATAGCCACAAGGTCGTGGTCACTGGTAATAGCTCTGATGAGATTCTTATCAATTGTCGCCAAAGTGCTGACATCAGTAATAAGGAAAATGATCATTCTCTTATGGACATTGTTGATAACATCCTTAAGAGTCTTGGAAATATCCTGAGCTCCGTCAGTTGTGACGCATTTCTGATACTCGTAAAGCAGTTTTTCGAGATGATCAGCTCCTGATTTGAACATGCTCATAAATGCTCCGCCTGCATTTGGAAAAGACAAAGCATAATCCGCACCGTTTCTACCGGCAATATAAGCCATTGTCCCAAATGTCATAAGAGCAAGATCTTTCTTGGCTTCACCTGAAGGAGTATCACCAGTCATCTTGGTACCGCAGTCGCACACAAACATCATGTTGTGTCTTCTATCAGTCATGTAACGTCTGACCAGGATAGTTCCCATTCTGGAAGAAGACTTCCAGTCAATATCATGGACCTCATCTCCAGGAGTGTATTCCTTGAGATCCTCGAAATCCATACTCCTACCCTTGTGGATAGAATGGAAATCGCCCTCTAAGATGTTAGAGGTCTTTCTAGTTGTATAAAGAGTCACCGCTCTTCTAATTCTTGATAAATACTCATAATCTATGTTCATAGCTTCATCTCATCATGGTGTCTTAACAGAGTTTACGATTCCGTCAATTACCTGTTCAATGGTGATGTTGTCAGCAACTGCAGAATAATTAAGACCGATCCTGTGTCTGAGAACCTGATGTCTTACGAGCTTAACATCCTCTGGAGTAGCATAAGTTCTACCCTGCATAAGCGCTGCCGCCTTAGCCATCTTGAGGAATGCAATAGATGCACGAGGTGAAACACCGATACGAACATACTTGCCAAGTTCAAATCCAGGAATCTGGTTTGCTCTTCTGCTGGCAACTACGATACTTGAGATATACCACTTAACAGCATCATCTACATAAACCTGATCAACGATATCCTGAACCTTATCAACATCCTTGATAGTAAGAACAGGATCATCAACTCTTGAGATAACACCTGACTCGATACGGCTTAAGATTTCAACTTCTTCAGCAGCTGTAGGATATGTTATAACCTCTTTAACAAGGAATCTGTCTGTCTGAGCCTCTGAAAGAGGATATGTGCCTTCCTGCTCGATAGGGTTCTGAGTAGCGATTACTATGAAGATATCTTCTGGCATGCGATATGTCTCGCCGCCGATAGTAACCTGCTTTTCCTGCATTGCCTCAAGCATGGCAGCCTGAGTCTTGGCAGAGGAACGGTTAACCTCATCAAGGAGTACAAAGTTAGCAAATACAGGTCCAAGGATTGTCTCGAACTTGTTAGTTGCCTGATTATAGATCTGTGTACCTACGATATCACCAGGTAAAAGATCTGGTGTACACTGAATTCTTGCAAACTTTCCGTCTACAGCATCTGAAATAGCCTTAGCGGCTGTTGTCTTAGCAAGTCCTGGAACAGACTCTACCAAGATATGGCCATCAGCAATGATAGAAGCAATAAGTGAGAACTTAAGCTGCTTCTGTCCTACTACTTTGGCATCGAAGTAATCTGATAACTTTTTGATTACTTCCTGTGAGTAATTAAAATCTTCCTGACTAATGTTATTTTTTGCGTCCATTTTCTCTTTCCCTTTACTTTATTATTGTAGCCAGGTTGCGCATGATTCCTGCAGCAATTTCCGGCTTATTCATAGAATAAACGTGTATGTGGCTTACTCCATTTGAAATCAGATCAATGATCTGATCACTTGCATATATGATTCCAGCTTCCCTAAGCTTGTCAGGATCATCCGCAAATCTATCCACCATGATCTTCATCTTCTGCGGAATGGTTGAACCAGAAAGAGCCACACTTCGTGAAACCTGCTTCACATTTGTGATAGGCATGATACCTGGAAGAACAGGGACCTCAATTCCTTTTTCTCTGATTCGATACAGGAACTGATATAATGTTGAATTATCAAAAAACATCTGAGTTGTAAGGAAGTCACAGCCTGCATCCACTTTTTCTTTGAGATGAACGATATCTTCTGACTGACGGGCACATTCAACGTGTCCCTCTGGATAACAAGCTCCACCGATACAGCAATCACTGTACTTAGATTTAATATCATAGATCAGCTGGTATGCATGATCATAGTCATAGCATACTCTACCTTCTTTTGGAATATCTCCCCTAAGTGCCATGATATTTTCAATTCTTTTTTCTTTGTATGCGTCGATCATTGAATCTACGTACTCTTTAGTAGAAGAAACGCAGGTAAGATGAGCAATCACATCCACACCATATTTATTCTGCAGATCAGCCGCAATATTAGCTGTATTTTGGCTTGTTCCACCGCCAGCTCCATAAGTAACACTCATGAAATCAGGCTTCAGAGCAGCGATTTCTGCTGCCGCCTTCTCAACTGCTGCATATCCGGCATCCGTTTTAGGTGGAAAAACTTCGAATGACAATGTGACATCTTTGCTATTTAGAATATCTATGATTTTCATACCGGTAGCCTCCTAAAAAATCCTCTTCGCTAGTCTATCAAATATACAAAAATGACGCAAGTTATCACCTGCGCCATTTAATGTCCTGTAATTTATATTATTTTGCAAAATCAAACATTGATCTCAGCTTTTACTCCAAGGTCATCCTTATTGGCATCAAGGATAGGATCAACAACCTCTGATAAGAACTTTTCAACCTGATGAGCACTGCATCCAACGTACTTCTTTGGATCCATAGAAGCCTTGAGTTCCTCAAGTGAAAGAGGAAATGCTGGATCTTCAGCTATAAGCTCAAGAAGGTTATTGTCCTTACCTTCAACCTTAACCGTCTTGCCAGCTTCCATTGAAAGCTCTCTGATTCTCTCATGAAGTTCCTGTCTGTCTCCGCCGGCCTTTACTGCATCCATCATGATGTTCTCTGTAGCCATAAATGGAAGTTCAGACATAAGTCTCTTTTCAATAACCTTAGGATATACAACAAGTCCGTCTACAACGTTGAGACATAGATCAAGGATACCATCTGTTGCAAGGAAGCCTTCAGGAATTGAAAGTCTCTTGTTGGCAGAATCATCAAGTGTTCTCTCAAACCACTGTGAAACCTCAGTAATAGCAGGATTAAGTGTATCGATGATGACATATCTTGCAAGAGAGCAGATACGCTCACTTCTCATAGGATTTCTCTTGTAAGCCATAGCTGATGAACCGATCTGGCTCTTTTCAAATGGCTCTTCAACTTCCTTAAGATGCTGGAGAAGTCTGATATCCTGAGCCATCTTAGTTGCTGATGATGCGATGCCTGCAAGAACGTTGATAACCTTCATGTCGATCTTACGGCTGTAGGTCTGACCTGAAACAGCCATGCATCCCTTGAAGCCAAGCTTTTCTGCAAGCATTGGATCAAGCTTATCAACCTTTGAAAGGTCTCCATCAAAAAGCTCAAGGAATGAAGCCTGTGTTCCAGTTGTTCCCTTTGAACCAAGAAGTTTCATATTATCAAGGACATAATCAAGGTCCTCAAGATCAATGGTGAAATCCTGAAGCCAGAGTGTAGCTCTTTTACCAACTGTTGTTGGCTGTGCTGGCTGGAAATGTGTAAATCCAAGTGTTGGCTGATCCTTGTACTTGTCAGCAAACTTAGAAAGCTCATAGATAACATTGACAAGCTTCTTACGAACAAGCTTAAGGCCTTCTGTCATGATGATGATATCTGTGTTATCGCCAACGTAGCAGCTGGTTGCACCAAGGTGGATGATACCCTTAGCCTTTGGGCACTGTTGGCCATAAGCATATACATGGCTCATTACATCGTGACGAACTTCTTTTTCTCTAGCCTTGGCAACATCATAGTTGATGTCATCCTGATGAGCCTTAAGCTCATCGATCTGCTCCTGAGTTATATTAAGACCAAGCTCTTTTTCTATTTCTGCAAGAGCGATCCACAGCTTTCTCCAAGTCTTGAACTTCATGTCCTGGGAAAAGATGTACTGCATCTCTTTACTTGCATATCGCTCTGATAATGGGCTTGTATAACGATCTGTACTCATACTGTTCTCCTTTTTAAAACCAATTTTCACATTTTGAGCAATACGGATTGCTCCGCTTCGCTCTCGCAATCCTACGGCCATTCGGAATCCGCACTATCGTGCTACTTCCTCATGTCCATTGTGTCTTCAAAACCAATTTTGTTTTTCTGCAAGCAGAAACAAAAATTGGTTTTTCATCCACTTATTGCTCAAACTCTCCTCGAATATCACCCTTAGGTGGATCAACCGGATATTTGCCTGTAAAGCATCCCTTACAGATTCCAAGCTTGCCGCCAACCATCTCTTCAAGTCTGTCGATTCCAAGATAAGCAAGTGAATCAGCACCAATGATCTTGCAAATATCTTCTACATTTCTGTTGTAGGCAATAAGCTGATCTCTAGCTGGAACGTCTGTACCAAAGTAGCAAGGCCACAAGAATGGTGGTGAACTTACTCTCATGTGGACCTCCTTGGCTCCGGCATCTCTAAGCATTCTAACGATCCTGTCAGAAGTTGTACCTCTTACGATAGAGTCATCGATCATGATGATCCTCTTACCTTCAACTGCGCTCTTTAATGCATTGAGCTTGACCTGAACGCTTGATTCTCTATTCTTCTGCTTGGGCTTAATGAAAGTTCTGCCGATATATGAATTCTTGACAAATGCCTGACCATAAGGGATTCCTGATTCCATAGCATAGCCAAGGGCTGCTACGTTACCCGACTCTGGAACACCTACTACAAGATCTGCATCAACCGGCGAATCCTTGGCAAGGAATCTACCTGCAGCAATTCTTGCATCATACACGCTTACGCCGTCAATATTACTGTCTGGTCTGGCAAAATAGATATATTCAAAGATGCATCTTGCATGCTCTTCCTTAGGAAGGCAAAGACTCTTATTGGACTGAATACCATACTCAGGTGAAATAGTAACGATCTCACCCGGTTCAACATCACGGATAAATGTTGCTCCGATAGTATCAAGAGCACATGTCTCAGAAGCAAGAACGTAACAGTTCTCTCTTCGCCCGATCACAAGTGGTTTGAATCCATAAGGATCTCTTGCTCCAATAAGCTTTCTTGGTGACATGATAACAAGTGAATATGCTCCCTTGATCTTGAGCATTGCTCTTCCAACAGCTTCTTCTACCGAAGTAGAAACAAGTCTTTCTCTGGCAATATGATATGCAATTACTTCTGAATCAATTGTAGTCTGGAAAATCGCACCAGTATAAGCAAGCTCCTGTCTGAGCTCTGGCGCATTGACAAGGTTACCATTATGGGCAAGTGCCAAGGTTCCCTTAACATAGTTTAGAACAAGTGGCTGCGCATTCTCTCTGGTACTGCTGCCAGCCGTAGAATAACGAACGTGACCAACACCGATGTCGCCCTTAAGCTTATCAAGTGTATCTGGTGTAAAAGCTTCATTTACAAGTCCCATGTCCTTGTAACTTACGATCTTACCTTTAGGTCCACTAGTATCACTCACAGCGATACCGCAGCTCTCCTGACCTCTGTGCTGCAAAGAGACAAGTCCATAGTAAATGGATCCTGCAACGTCTCCTCCATCAAAATCATACATTCCGAAAACACCGCACTCTTCCCCGAGATGCTTGTAGTTTTCCGTTCTGATATCGTTTCCCATCTAATCTCCTCAATTAATGAAAAGTTATGATTTCCACAAACAAAGAAATAATATCATCAACCGGATTTTCTGACAATGGAAAAATTAAACTATATGTAAAAAAATCCAGACATGATTTTTTACATGTCTGGATATCTTTCTTCATATCTTGATACCATATCAAGTATCTCCTGAGCATATTGAGGATAAAGACGAGCTGTATCTTCAATCTCTCTCTTGGCATTACCGGCTACAACATCTTTGTTGTACTCCATTCTCTTTCTAAGAGACTGCCTGCGAACATTTAAGTTGTGCCTGATCTCAACTTCTTCATTGTGACTAAGAAGTGCTTCCGGCTGATGGATCCAGATCTCTGGATCTCTTACCCTAAAGTGTCTTAGCATATAGATCAGATCCTTCTGGTTTGAATCAAGAAGCTTTCTGGCATCCTCGTACCTTGCACGCTCCCTCTTTTCCCTGCTGTATCTCTCAAAAAGATCTGTAAGCTCACCTGAACTCATAACTCTGTACTTAAGGCACAGATAATCAATAAGGTTAGTATTGTTGACGTAACGGATCTTAACCTGATTCTGAAGCATTATAAGCCTTGAAATGGACTTTTTTACCGTCTTCATCTCAACTACAGCGTTAGTACTTTGGACATACAGCACAGTTATAGATATAGCCGCCAGTAGGATTGCCACCATGTAACCATATACTACATTGAGCTTAAGTCCAAACTGCAGTACCAGTAAAACAAATATTGCAAAAACAAGAGCTGTTCCTATGGCAATGATAAGCTTCTTGGAATTCTCCATAGTGTTCTCAAGCTCTTCCTCTCTAAAGAAGTAAGCTTCAAGTTCCCCATCAAGGCGCTTAAGATCGTTTCTTATCTTCCTCTGGAAATCTTCAGCTTCCATAAGCTTTTTCGAACCAGCCTGAGCTTCCGACTGAAGTCTTTCCATTCTTTCAAACTCCTCATCGGTCATCTTGCTCTTTCTCTTGCTGAACTTTTCCTGCTGATCCTGAGAATCAAGGATCTTCTGGGCACATTCATTGATCTCAGCTCTCTGTTCAGGTGGCAGCGCATCGATCTCTTCCATATCCCTTAAGTGACTTGTAACATCGTTATACTCAAACTCAAGGGCATCAAGCTCCTTGGCTGCCTCCTCCATCTGCTGAAGGCAGCTTCCTATATATTCTCTTCTTTGAACAGGATCATCCATATCAAGAGACTTTCTGGTATAGACAATGTCATTCCAGTTTTCAAGTTCTACCTGCTGTTCCCATTCATCATCTCTTGAATTTCTAAAAATATTATCAAGAATCCCCATATCTTACTCCCTAAGACAAACCTTAGTTTTTGTGCTTCACAAGACTTCTGTATTCCTCTTTAAGTTCCTCAGCCATCTCACCAGCCATTGCGTAGTACTCATGCATCCTGCCTTCAGCCTTGTATACTGAAAGAGTTCCAAGAGCATGATTCTCCTTGGTAGCTCCATACAGCTCAGTTGCTTCATTCATGCGCTTTTCAAGTTCAAGGGAAGCCTCATAGGCCTCTTCATTTTCTGCGATAAAAGAAACATATTCCTTGTCGGAAAGCTTCATCCTTACTGCTGCAAGATACTGCAGGTAAGACTCTTTGTCACCGCCATCCTCATAAGCTCTAAGAAACATGTTAGAAGCCTTATCAAACAGGAACAGTTTTGCATACATAACACCTTCATTGTGCTCGATCCTTGCTCTCATGGACTGATCTAGGTCAGGAGTATTATTCAAAAGAAATTCATATTCCTTAAAAGCAAGACTGTACTTGTGATTTCTAATAAGAAACTCTGCTCTTGCAAGCTTCTTCATGTAAACATCCATTCCAGCATTGGCTCTAAGGATCTCTTCAGTTCTATCTATCTCCTTGCGGCTGTTATAGCCAACGTAATCAAGTATAGTACCTGCAAGTGAAGCAATAGAACACCTTTTCAGATACATGCCACGAAGCTCATCTGCCAGATTTTCCAGGGAACATTCCTTATCGATCCAGTCAAAAAGCTCATTGCCAAAAGAGTCCTCATCCAAAAGAAATGCATTATTAACAAGGCAGTAGCAAAGTTCTTCAATACAGAACACATTTCTGCCCACTTTTTCTAAATGATATGGAGTTTTTGCATAAGTTCCGATACAAAGAATCGGTCTGCTCATAACTCTATCCTCTCATGTTACAATTCAATAACCTGCTCCCAAACCTTTCCTGTTGAAGGGAACAGTTCTCCAAAGCCAAGGTCTTGGACCTTGACTGCAACTTCGCTCACAGAATTCATAAACAGCGTGATCCGAAGTCTCGTGGTGCCTTCAGGTCTTTTCTCAAGGCCATCAAGATATAACTGCACCATCTTGGGCATCTTGCCCGTAAGAGGGGTAACCTCTATATTAAGGATACCGCTTGGATCCATGATGATCTCAAGCTGTGCTCCAGCTTCATACCAGTTAGCACCTGCATCCAAAAGAGCGTAGTAAACTTCTGTGCCGCACTTTAAAAGTTTCATTCCAAGATTGGACTTAAGCTTGTCTTCCCCAAGAAATACGTACTTCTTGGAATTGTCAGAAGGGTTGATCCTCTCTCTTGCTGCTATGCTGGCGCCCTTACTAAACATATTGTTTCCCTGGAACACACGCCTTGTCCTGCACAGGAACTCCAGCGAACGCTTTGGCCACTTCTCCTTGAAGCCATCTCCCAAAAGAAATACCGTAGAAACGATCCTATCCTCGCAGACCTTCTGCATGATGGTCAGGAATTCATCATCAAGCCTCTCACAGGTCTTGTGGAAAAGAGGTGCCTCCTTTGGAAATTCCTCGTTAGGAAGCCTTAGGTCGTCAAAGCTCTTTACATCTATAGTTGCAACAACCGGCGTAGTATTGTGATTAAGGTTCATCTCGTAAACATGAAGGTCATCAAGATCATAATCACAGGCCAGTATCGAATGATGCATCAGATCCTCCGGCTGATAGAGCATGTAGTTGTAAAAACTTTCCTCATGGCTCTGATAAAAAACATTCTGAGTCTTGAGCTCTAACGCTGATGTCACCGCATTTAAGACCTGAACCATTCTGTGATCAAGGCTCTTTGTGGTGAACATGATAGCATCAACATTATCAAGTGACAGTTCCATTGCCAACAAGGACAAGCTCCTCTTGATAAACAAGGTCAAAAGAGCTATTGGATCATATTCAGCATCTCCAACTACCACTGCTTTTCCAGTTCTGGCCGCAGCAACAAGACCGGTAACAGCCACACCATCACCGTCTTCAATATGTCTCACAGCTTCTTTGCCGTAAAACCACTGGTTTACCTCATTTCTTTTGCAAAGAACTGTTGGGATATTATATAGTTCTGCTCCCGCAAGCACTGACAATGTCTCAGGCATATCCGCATCCGAAGCCAAATAGCTTATCTGCGAAACCTTATCCCCAAGATCATATCCCAGTACAAAGCGCTTTTCATCCGAACTTCCAAAAAGCATTAGTATCTTCCTTCTGTATTATCCAGTATTGGAGTAAAAAGTTTGTCACTTATAAATCTCTTTTTGTAGAACTCTGACATAAGCTTGTAAGCAGTGTCATAATCCTGCAAAGTCTCACCGATCATAATGTCATTGATAATGCTGTATCTGCTGCTGCCCTGAATCTTGATGATATCACTCTTTTGGATAGTTCCACTCTCAGTAAGAGCAGGCTCCTCAGCCCCTGTATCCTCAGTAATGTAGTACTGAAGCTGTTCCCCAAAGAAAAGGATAAATGAGCACACATAGATTCCATCGTACATTTCACGCATTTCCATGCTCTTGTACTCAGCATCAGGGTCATTATCAACTCTGTAGTTGATCACACATTTCCTTCCAGGTAAAGTCCTGTATTCCAACATAGTCTTGTCTGTAAACTGCACCATATCTGGAACCAGATCCTCATACTCTGTAAAGAATGGGAAATATACATTTTCATTCAAAAGCTTCTTGAGGAATGATGTCGCAACTTCTTCGTTGTATTCTTCCTCAGTTCTTTTCTCAGTTGCGTAATATCTAAGGTATGCAAGCCTTGACACATCCTGAAGCGGAACTCCTGTAAGGGCTAGCGCTTCAACTCTTTCGTAGATAAAGCTATCTGTAACCTTGCCTCTTACAAAGTAGTCATAGGAGCACATTGCAAGGAACGCAGTCTCCACATCAGTTCCCGCACCGCTTGAAACGTAAGACCTGAATATATCTATCTTTTCTCCTACATAGGAACCGCTGTACATCATCTGTATCAGCATCCTCTCGGAAAGAGCATAGGTATCAAGCTTAAAGGACTCAGCAGCCTTCCACACATCTCTCATTTCCTTGATGGTACCGTTAAAGTTCTCTACAAGATAAGCCAGGATCTGCTCATCATACTTGCTCTGAGAAAATGCGCAGTAAGCAATCTCAACTTCCTGCTCTCCATTTTCATAGATGCCTCTATCCAGCATTCTGCCACACATACGCATCAAAATCTTGGCATCGATAGAATGGGTGCCATAAGCCTTAACCCACTCAAGAGCCTTCTCATAAAGCCCTGCCATTACCATGAGTTCCAAAAGCTCGTTTCTCTCAGTGCTGGTAATATTCAGCGGATCAACGTTAACCAGATACTCTGTCAGCTGCCTTGTAAAATCATTATCATAATAAAACTTGATGAGATTGCTGCGGATATCATTCCTATACTTTGCCCTAACAAGCTCAGACTCTGCAAGGTCTCTATATCTGCCCACATTCTCCATATCAATGTTATATGCATTTTTGCCAAGATCACTAAGGAAGAGGTCCAGATTCTCCTGTCCCTTCTGGATATAAGGAACAGCATAGCTTGTGAGCTTTCCGGGCACCATCATCTTCACATTAGAATATGGTATGCTGGCAGCATATCTGTTATCATCTCTATCTGTCAAAAGAACTGTGTAATCCGTTCCGTATAATGGCACATAGCATTTACCATCAACTACCGGATAACGCATCTCTTTTTCACACTTATCATAAACAACGCAAACACTGTTAACACGCTTGTCTGAAGTCTTGATCTCAGCAGTTGATACCACATACAGAACCTTGGCTGCATTGGCGGCATCCACCATCTGCTTGGTCAAAAGATTTCTGTAAAGATAGCCAAGATCCTTGTTGATCCTGCCCTTATCAAGCTGAGCCATAAGAAACTTCTCTATCTGAGGTACATAGGATTCGTAAAGCTCAGGGTATTCCTCTCTCTTTTCGTGAATATATCTGTAAAGGATGGCATTCTGCTCATAATCAAGGTCACTCTGATATGAGAAGTACATAAGTACCATCTTGTTGATCTCACAAGGTAAAAGTCCCTCATCGTCAACATAGATCGACATCATGTAATACTCATAGAGCCTTGTGATCCTAAGCGCTCTCTCAACACCCTTGGCATACCACTCAAAGGCCATTCTTGAAGTCTTTCCACCCTTTATCAAAAGAGCTACTATCTGCTCAAGTACTTCATCGCTGTCCTTGATCTCATAGGCTGCTCTGAGGATCCTAAAGAGTCTTTCATCGTAATTTCTTGCCCTGGCCGCAAGGTATACGATCTGGTCTATAAGATTAAGACTGATGATCTGCTTTTTGGCACCGTATTCAAGAATATAAAGTTCGTAGTCATCAAGCCTTGTAAGGATAGATGGCGTCTCATTTAAAAGATTCATAGCTTCCAGGTACAGGATTGGACTCCTGCAGCCAAATGAAAACTGCTCTTCCAGAGACATCCATTTTCTAGGGCTGGATGAAACTGAATCATCTGATACATATTGAAGAAGCCATGCAATTCGCCAGTTATCAGGATTTCTTCTGAATATTCCTTCAAGTCTCTCAGAAATATCGTTTATAACACTGTCCTCTTTACTGCAGAGGCTGGAAAGATACAGATAATAACTATAGATAGTATCTCCAGGAGCATCCAGTGCCTCTTTGGCCGCATGATCAAGGATCCACTTTCCCTCATTGACTCTGCCTACAGTTATGTAGTAGTGAGCCGTATAAAGCCTGAACTCAAGATCCTTGTCATCTATAGCATTCATTCTTGATATGATCTTGCCTGTCTCAGAAAGCCATACCCTGGATGTGATCTTCTTACATCTATAACCCTCATAGACCTTAACAAGCTGGACTTTAAGGTTTTTCTTTTCCTGATAATCTGCAGTTGGATGCCTGTCATTAAGCTCAACTGATACAGTTACAGGAATCTCAGTTTTGACGAAAGCATTGCTAAATACGATCCTTCCAAAGTTATTACCCTCGTGAAGCTTCTCTGTGTGAAGTCTCACCTTCATGTGGCAGGAACTTCCGCTAAAGCTCTCTTCACTTAGTTCATACTTATCAAGAGCTATGAAATCGCCGTCAACTTCGGCCTTCAAACGTGAATATCCCCAGCCATTTCTAGTGATAAGTAAACCATTATCATGGGTAAGCCCCGTGAAATCTATATGGATCTCATCCTGATCAATAAGAAACGCCATAGGCTGCTTCTTGTTAATGGCGATCAGGAATTCCTCAACGTTCTGTTCATTATCAGGCACAGCAGCAAGGCCTCTGTAAAGGCTCTCGTACTGAGTATCATTTCCTTGAAATAAATTGATGAAATCCTTTGAATAAAAAAGACGTATAGCTTCCTGCCAATCAGTTTTGGCAAGGTTTGCAAAATGAAACAGATTCTTGATATCACCAAGGCTGGACGCAATGTGATCATGCCTTACAGTGACAACAAACGGAAGGCTATACTCACCCTGATTGGACACAATCCTGAAGGTACCCTGGATTACATCACCTTTAGAAAGTCCGTGGGCATCATATCTAAAAGAAACCTCATAAGGTGCTCCTGAAAACTCCTTGGTCAGGATCTCCATTCTAAGGTCACTTGAACTTACAACTCCAACAACAAGCCTGTTGTCAGGCCCAAAAATAGTAAAAGAACCTTCGACAGTCTCATCCGGGCCCAGCAGAAGTTCCACTCTGGGCGTAGAAAAATCAAGGCTCTTCTCGTCATATTCAAATTGTCCCTTCAACAGCCTGTCAACAATTTCTCTCACAACTCACCCCAAAAAACAATTATTCCATACTAGTATACCATAAAATCCCCAAATTTCTTTAACAAATCCACACCCATTCCATCATAAAAAAAGCCCGCATAAAGTGGGCTTGGATTACTCTGTTCTGAGGGCTTCGATTGGATCTAGCTTGGCTGCACGTCTGGCAGGGTAGATTCCAAAGAAAAGTCCTATTGCTGTTGAGATTGCTACTACTATTGCTATGAGTAGTGGGTTGACTACGAAGGCAAAATCGATCAGTTTGCAGATGAGGAAGGCCAGGGAAAGGCCTAGGGCTATGCCGATAAGTCCACCTGTGAAGGTAAGGATAGCGGCTTCTGCAAGGAACTGAACAAGGATTGATGATGTTCTGGCTCCAAGTGACTTTCTGATACCGATCTCGCGGGTTCTCTCTGTAACTGATACGGTCATGATGTTCATAACACCGATACCACCCACAAGAAGGGATATTGCGGCGATGATAGCTACTACTGAAGTGATGATGTTAAGGATCGTCTCTGTGGTCTGATCTGTACCATAGCCGGATGATACCTTAACAGCATTCTCTCCTCTGATACCCAAAACGTTTTCTACAACTGATCTGGTCTGTTTGAGGACATCATTTTTGTATTCGCTATCAAGATAGATAGTGATACTTGTAAACTCATCTATATTCCAATTAAAGGCTGCAGCAAAAGATGTATAAGGTGCGCTTCCGATAAAATAAGGATCTCCGCCGTAACCAGCATAAGAAATATCCTGAGGAGTGTTTTCCGTCACGCCAACAATTGTAAACTCAGCTGTTCTATCGTCAAAAGTAAGTTCTATATTCTGCCCAACTACATCCTCATATCCAAAGATCTTTTCAGCAGCAATCTGACTTATGACGCACACAGGCTTACGGTCTTCCACATCGCCCCTAGTAAAGAATCTTCCATGAGCCAGCTTAACAGAGCCGCCCTCTTTAGCGGCTTCGGAAGTACCCTGCACCATCATCTCATACTGTGTGTGCTTTCCCTTGACATATCCCCAGGTAGTAAAGCTTGGCGCTACTCCGTATATATTATTTAAGTTTTCTTCAACCTGATTTATTGCTTCCTGATCAAATGTCTTGTCAGTTTTTGTATTATCAAGATTTACTGAAATAGTGGTTGCTCCCATGGCATCAATCTCACCATTTACAGTCTCCTTCATTCCATCACCCAGCACTAGAACCGTAAGTACGGCTGATATACCGATGATGATGCCAAGCATAGTCAAAAAAGATCTGCCTTTATTGTTCTTTATGCTTGATAATGCACTTTTTATATATTCTCCAAAGGTTCCCATCTAGTTCCTCTTTCTTACAGTCTAAGAGCATCAATAGGCTTCATCTTGGCAGCTTTTCTTGCTGGATAAAGTCCAAAGAAAATACCCACCAGGATTGAGAAAAATGCTGCTCCAAGAACCGATGTTGGTGTAATGATTACCTTAAAGCCTATAACAGTACAGATAATGTGTGCTGCAACAATGCCCAGGATTATGCCAAGTACTCCGCCCAAAAAAGTAAGAATACACGCCTCAAACAAAAACTGTGACATAATTGCACCAGTCTTGGCTCCAATGGACTTTCTGATACCGATCTCTCTTGTTCTTTCTGTAACTGATACCAGCATGATATTCATAACACCAATACCACCTACCACAAGTGATATTACAGACACCAGCAAAAGAAATGTGGATGCATATCCAAGGATGGTATCCAGTTCTTTTGAAAGATCAGCCATACTATAAGCAGTAATGGCATTATTAACGCCTCTTAATCCATGCCTGTTTGTGAGAATGTCCTGAGCTTCTTTAACTTTTTTAGCAAGAACGCCCTGATCTGCAAAAAGAACTATCATATCGTATCTGTCTGTATAATAGCCGAAATCCCCTGCCATTGCAGTATATGGAACTTCTATCTGGGCATAGTAATCTTGTCCAGCCATAATGAACTCATACATTTCATTCATGTGGTCACGAAGGCCAACAATAGTATATGTCGCAGTCCTTCCCCAGCATGTGATCTCTATTTCTCTTCCGATACACTCCTCTGTTCCAAAGATTTTTTTGGCATCATCAAGGAGCATAACGCAGACTCTCTGTCCACTTTCAACCTGCTGCCTGGTAAAATACTGTCCCTTTACCACCTCATTACCAAAGGCTCGTTCAAAAGATTCAGAGCCACCCATAAGGTCGCATTCATAGGTTCCTCTCGTTCCTTTAACTTTTCCGCTGCCGCTATAGAAAGGAGACACACCTTTTATATCAGTGAGTTTTTCCTCTAAGATAGCAACATCATCTGGTCCTAGGTTATCTGATGTCTTTGTTCTATTAATACTGATTGTACCGTAATTACCTGCGATTCCATTGAGCTGACTCTGAACGAACTCAGTCATTCCGTTACCAAGAGCAACTACAGCGATTACCGCAGCAATACCTATGACGATACCAAGCATAGTCATAAGAGTTCGGTATCCATTACCTATTATCTGTTTAATCGCACTTTTAAAATATTCTTTAATCTGTCCCATGTTGTTACCGATTCATTACATGTTAACTACAGCTACAGCCATTCCTTCTGAAAGTAAAGAAGTATCTGATGTAATGATCTCATCTCCTTCATTAAGACCTGCTACGACCTGAGCATCTGTACTCGTTGTGATACCAAGCTCTACATCTCTTCTTGCAACTACGCCGTTATCAACTACATAAACATAATCACCAGTTTCATCTGTAAGAATGTACTCATAAGGAAGTACGATAGTATTCTCAGCCTTTTCAGCATGGATCTTGTTGTTTGCTTCTACTCCAAGGATAATGTCTGAATCTGGGTTTGTAACCTTAATAATAGTATCTACTACAGCAACGCCGTTGTTATTCTTGGTTGCTGCACCTGAGATCTTAGAAACCTCTCCAGCATATGCCTTGCCATTTATAGTGATATCAACCTTCTGTCCAACAGATATCTTAGGAAGGTCGCTCTTTGAAACCTGAATCGTGATCTCTACATTATCAAGATTTGCCATTGTAACAGTCTTAGTTCCAGCAGCAAGTGTTGCTCCCTCAACTACAGCAACCTCAGTTACAACACCATTGAACTCAGCCTTGATGCCTTCTTTTGCTTCCTGGATCTTGCTGATAGCATCTTCCTGTGTAAGCTGTGTTGACTCATACTGAGCCTTTGAAGCCTGAGCCTGTCCGCCATTGATCGTAGCAGCCTTAGCACTCTGAAGATGTGACTGTTCTTCCTGAAGTGATGTGATCTGTCTCTTCCATCCCTGGATCTCAGGATCATTAGCAAGAGCATACTGTACATCCGCGATAGACTCCTGTACTGCAAGTGACATCTGCTTGTTGCTCTCAGATATATCGCTATTATTGTTATCATTTTCTCTTCTTGTGATATAGCCATCATTGCCATCAAGATATGACTCTGCTGAACCATCAGCGATACCATTTTGGTTAATATCAAGAGCTGTCTTCTGAAGGTCAGTAAGTGTCTGATTCATACGGCTTGTCTTATCTGTGATCTTGTTGTTAAGAGCATTGATCTCAGCTGTGATAGCATCAAGTCTTGCATTGATCTGATCTGGTGTCATTCCTTCAGCATACTTTCTGTCTGCTGCGCCTGTTCCAGAATATAAGCTGCTGTAAGAACCTTTAGCCTGTGTGATCGCAAGCTGTGCATTCTTCTCAGCAAGATCAAGACTGTCAGCGTCGTAAGTAAAGATAACATCTCCGCTCTTTACCTTGTCTCCAACCTTAACATTTACTTCATCAACTGGAGCTGCTACTTCAGAAAAATAAGTCTTTGTCTCTGCGCTCTGTACTGTTCCTGAGATAGAAAGGATATTTTCGATATCACTCTTTGCTACCTCTGTAGTCTGAACAGGCATTACCTGATTCTTTCCGCCAAATACAGTTTTTACAATAAAGAAAAGAACTATAAGCGCTACAACTCCGATGATCACGTGCTTTTTCTTAAGTTTGAACTTCTTCTTTGCAGGCTTTCCCGCCTTTTCCTCATTTTCTTCCACTTCATCATAGATTTCCACGCCAGATCCTGTGGTTTCCTTTATTTCATTACTTACTTCTTTGATCTCTTCAAGTTTCTTATTATCAGCCATTTCATCCTCCATTTTTAAGCGTACTGAATATCAGATAAACTTAATCCACATAATTTTCATTTATAATGTCACTCTTTATCTCTCCATCTGAGATAGTTATGATCCTTTTAGCCTGCTGGGCAATTCCAGGATCATGTGTGATTATGATCACTGTTCTGCCTTCCCTATAAAGCCTCTTTATAATACTGATGATCTCCTTAGTGGATCCTGTATCCAGGTTACCAGTAGGCTCATCTGCCAAAAGAATCGGTGGCGCCTGAGCAATTGCTCTTGCAATAGCCACACGCTGCTGCTGACCACCAGACATCTCATTTGGTCTGTGGGTCTTTCTCTTCTCAAGACCAACACTGTTAAGAGCTGCATGTGCAAGTCTGTCTCTTTCTTTTTTGCTGACTCCTCTATATATAAGAGGAAGCTCAACATTTTCTAAAGCTGTAAGAGATGGGATCAGGTTAAAGCCCTGGAAAATGAATCCAATCTCTCTGTTTCTAACGTCTGACTGCTCATCATCAGTCATATGTGATACATCCTGACCATGCAGGTAATATTTACCGCTTGTAGGTGTATCAAGGCAGCCTAGCATATTCATAAGTGTAGACTTACCTGATCCTGACTGTCCGATGATGGCTACAAATTCGCCTTCACCTATAGTCAGGTTTACGTGATTTAATGCACGTACTTCATTTTCTCCCGGATTGTATATCTTGCAAACATCCTTAATTTCAACTAGTTTCTTCATAACCAACCTCTAACGTCGCATAAACCAAGTTATTTAGCCCAATATTTATGCGGAAACTCTTTCCTTTCGCTGTTCTATTTACTATATGCTTTGCCGCAATAATAAATCAAGTACAATTCGTTCTTAAAAAATAAAATTTCTGTGAAATCATAGAACTTATCAGCCAGTGAAATACATTTCACATCATAATTCACATTTTCTAGCTTTTACTTAATACACTCCTTTTGCCTTCTTTTACACTTAAATTGCTACAGCACGATTGCCTACAGTAATATAAACGAATCTGCCAGTAGAAAATCTTCAAAATTTGTATTATAATTTTTCACTGCGTCTATATCTTGTATATTATGGCGTATTGTCATACAATATACAGTATAAATATGTTTTTTATTTCGAAAGGAGCAGTGTATGAAATCACCTGCAGAAATCGCAAAAAAATACGAATCAATTGGAGAATCTAAGGCAAATGCCCCTGTTGGCAAGACCTTTCTTTTAGCTATTCTGGCTGGAGCATTTATCGCTCTTGGTGGACTAGGAAGTCAGATCGCATCTCTTTGCTCTCCTGATCCATCATCAGCAAGAGTTATCAGCTCAGTAATATTCCCAATTGGACTTTTCATGGTACTTGTTGGAGGAGCAGAGCTCTTTACCGGCAACTGTCTTATAATGATTCCAGTTCTCTCTGGCAAAGCAAAGGTATCAGGAATGCTCAAAAACTGGGTTGTTGTATATTTCGGAAATATGGTTGGAGGCTTTATCATTGCAGCTCTCGCCGCTTTTTCTCACATCTATTCATTTAATGGAGATGCGCTTGCCACTTCCGTAATAAACACAGCCATCACAAAATCAACTATTTCATTTAGTGATGCCCTTCTTCGCGGAATCTTATGTAACATTTTGGTATGCATGGCAGTATGGTGTTCTTTTGCTGCTGATGAACTTGCAGGAAAAGTACTTGCTCTTTGGCTCCCAGTAATGCTCTTTATCGTTTGCGGTTTTGAACACTGCATTGCAAATATGTATTTCATTCCTGCAGGAATGCTTGCATCTTTCGTTCATGGCATTCCAGCTGAAGGTCTTTCACTTTTTAATTTCTTTGTTACTAACCTTATTCCAGTAACTATCGGAAATATAATTGGTGGTGGCATCTGCGTTGGATCTATGTACTATGCGATCTATCTGAAAAACAAATAATGAAATTATATTTTTCTATATAAAACACAAAAGCCTTGCGCTATTACTAGCGCAAGGCTTTTGTCCCCTCTATACATAAACAAAAAAACCGCATAACACCCTATTTATTGAACAACGCTAAAATCAATGATATCTGCATCTTCTGTCTCAGCATAAAGTGAAGCCATAAATGAATCAGATTCGACCTGACCATTTTCATCAGCTTCTACTTCTCTGTAATCAGATCTATGGTAATACTTGGCATCTCCATTCGACTGATACTCAACGAAAGCCTCTTCGTCTATCTCAAAATAACCTGCTTTCATGGTATATTTCTTGATAAAATGATTACCTCCCACATAGAGGAAATCATCCTTTACTGACAGTGGATAAGCTGTTCCTCCTGCAGTTATATATCCTACGTATTCAGGAGCGCCAGCTTCATTGTACTTGTAGATCTCAGCATCGATAGCTGCCATATTCCCTGAATTATCCATCTTATAATCGTAGGTATACTCTGTAACCAGGAGTACATCTGTATCACCTATCCTGACATTAGCATAAGCCATGCCTGGGCTAAGTTTATTGACTATCTGTGTAAAGGTGTCACATCCTGAAATATCCATTGGGACATGCTCCTTTAACATCTCATTATATGCGCTGGCTTCTGTAGCAGAAGCTTCCTCCTTCGCTTCTACAATGGCCTGAGAAGTAAGAGTTGTAGCTTCCAGATCAGACACATCATAAGTTTCTTTTTTGCGTTCCCCGCATGCAGCAACAATTACAGCAAATACACTTACAACAAAAAAAGTAATAAAAATCTTGTTCCTCATACTCCCCTCCCCTATGTAAAATTGAATATGCACAATGTAAATTCTACAACAGTTTTTTCTCCTAAAATCTAAAATAAGGATAAAGTAAATATAACCAAAAAAGAAACTCCACTTTTTTAGTGGAGTTTCTTGGCTTTGTATTATTGAAATAAAATTACTTAAGAATATTCATCATGATCTCGTTGCTGCGAGCCACAAACTTAGTCATAGCCTCACCTTCAAGAGGTGCATTCTGAATACGCGCAAGATCATAAAGCTGTTCACAGATAAGCTTGGTGTTATCATCATCACCATGCTCCATTACGTACTCAACAAGAGGATGGTTTGCATTTAAGATAAGTGTCTGGCCTTCTGCACCGAAATCGCCCATGTTCATGCCATTCATAGCATACATCTTCATCATCTCGGCCATACGTCTTGACTCTTCTGAAACAGTGAGCATTGAAGACATCTTCTTATCCTTTAACTTTTCAAGTTTAACAGTAAGCTTGTCGTTCTTGAGAGCCTTCTTGATCTTCTCTGAAAGTTCTTTTTCCTTTTCCTCGAGCTCAGCTGCTACCTTCTTGGAAGTTTTGGACTTAAATGTATCTGTAAGGTCAGCATCGATTCTTGCAAAGCGGATACCTTCGTTCTTGGACTCAAGCTGCTGCATGAAAGGAACATCGATGTTGTGATTCATGATGAAAGCATCCATCTTCTGAGCCTTAAACATCTTAATGTACTGGCTCTGTTGCTGTTCATCTGTTACATAATAGATAGTACGTGGCTCTTTGTCCTCGTCCTTCTTATTATCTGCAGCATCCTTCTTGTCGTCTACTACTTCAGCCTCTACCTTGTTGCCGTTTTCATCAACTGCATCTTCCTTTGCAGCAGCATCCTCAGCCTCTTTGTTGATCTGAAGAGCTTCAGGAGTTGTAAGGTACTTGCCTTCAAGGTTCTTGAAAAGAATAAAGTCCGTCATCTTCTCACAGAATTTGTCGTCTCTAAGGCAACCATATTTAATAAACGGACTGATGTCATCCCAATACTTGTCATAGTTCTCTTTGTCAGTTTTGCAAAGACCTGCAAGCTTCTCTGCAACCTTTTTAGAAATGTACTCAGAGATCTTCTTGACGAAGCCATCATTCTGAAGTGCAGATCTTGATACATTAAGTGGAAGGTCTGGACAATCAATGACGCCCTTAAGGAGCATCAGATATTCAGGAATGACTTCCTTGATATTGTCAGCAATAAATACCTGGTTATTATAGAGCTTGATAGTTCCCTCAATTGACTCAAATTCCATATTGATCTTAGGGAAGTATAGGATTCCCTTTAAGTTAAATGGGTAATCCATATTGAGGTGGATCCAGAATAAAGGCTCCTTGTAATCGCGGAATACCTTTCTGTAAAACTCCTTGTATTCCTCATCTGTACAATCCTTAGGAGTTTTTGCCCAGAGAGGATGTGTATCATTAAGGAGCTGAGGTCTTCTCTTGATCTTGTACTCAAGCTCTGGCTCTTTATCCTCGCCCTCTTTCTTTTCAGGATGAACTTCTTCGATAACTGTATCAGAATCAAGCTTCTCACTTGCCTTGATAGTTTCTGTTCCTTCCTCGTTCTCTTTTGAAAGATATATCTCGTAAGGCATGAATGAGCAATACTTCTCAATAACTTCTCTTGCCTTGTACTCATTGCAGAACTCAAGGCAATCCTCTGAGAGGTGAAGTGTAATTGTAGTACCAACTGTAGCCTTGCTGCCATCTGACATCTCGAAATCCGAACCGCCATCGCATGTCCAGTGAACAGATGCTGCATCTGACTTGTATGAAAGTGTATCGATATCTACTGAATCAGATACCATGAAAGTTGAATAAAATCCAAGTCCGAAATGGCCGATGATCTGATCTGCATTAGCCTTATCCTTATACTTGTTAAGGAAATCTGTAGCTCCTGAAAAAGCTACCTGGTTGATATATTCCTCAACCTCTTCTGCTGTCATACCAATACCGTTATCCGTGATCTTGATCGTCTTTTCTTTATCATTGAGTACAACGTCCACACGTGGCTTGAAACCATCTGGAAGTGTGTACTCACCCATCATATCCATCTTACGGATCTTGGTGATTGCATCGCATGCATTAGATATTACTTCTCTGTAAAAAATATCATGATCCGAATATAACCACTTCTTGATTATAGGGAACATGTTCTCGCTGTTGATTGAAAGATTACCTTTTTTTGAAGCCATGATTCTCACTCCTTTTATTTAAATAATCTACGGAAGCCACTGATTCCGTACAAAAGAAATTGTAAGACCGTCATGACTAAAAGTCAATAAAAAATTAGCACTCACAACTAATGAGTGCTAACAATTATCTATCACTTTTCTAGTACTGTCATTCATAGTATTTATCCAACCATGAATGGTAACTTTCTATTTTCTTTTTGGTCTAATCATGAGAAAATAGAAGAAATATAAACATGACATACGGAGCGATATTATGGCAAAAATAGCAAATCCAGAACAGTATGAGACATCAAAAGAAGCAAAGGGAGAGCTTAAGTACAGAGAACGTGGACGCATTCTCTTTTTTGGACTTCCCTGGACATTTACAACTTATGAGATCAGAGAAAATGATTTCACTATTATCAAAGGCTTTTTGACAGTTCGTGAAAACGACTGCTACATGTACAAGATCAGCGACGTTGAGATCACAAGAACATTTATGCAGCGTCTTGTAGGTCTTTCTACTATTACTCTTTACACATCAGATGTTACTGACCGTACTATCGTCATGAAGAACATCAAACACGGACGTGAGATCAAGGATTTCCTTCTTCAGGCTTCAGAAGCAGCTAGAATCCGTCGTAGAACAGTCAGCATGCAGAATATCGGATTCGGAGCTGATGATATCCACGACGTTGATGATTTTGATAACTAATTAGTTCTATAATATTGGTATTTCTAGCAGCAGATGGTATTTAGTCTAAGTTCATATGGAGGTAGATATGAAGGAACAGATGAAAAAGATCAGTTTTCACATGGCTATCAGAATGAGTATCCTTATGAGTCTTTGTCTTTCACTTGTTGGAACTCTTTCATCCGGCCACTTTACTATTCCCGGTTTCCTTTTAAGCTTTGTAGTCAGCACCATCATAAGCCTTTTGATAGGCCTCGTCATTCCAGTTGGCAAGGTATCAAGTGATGTGTGCAAAAAGATGAAAATGAAACCTCACTCTCTTCCTGAGAGATGCATGAGCAGCCTCATCTCAAACCTCATCTACACTCCGCTCATGACACTTATCATGGTGTTACTGGCTTACACCATGGCCATGAAGCAAAGTGGCGGCATGGCACAGCTTTCATTCCTGCCAATGTTTTTAAAGTCACTAGTATTAACCTTCATCGTGGGCTACATCCTGATTTTCATCTTCATGCCTATGTTCCTTGGTCAGCTTATGAAAAAATACGGACCAGGCAATGCACATCCTTGAAGTCAGGACGGTAAAGTGTAAATCATGACGGTAAAGTGAAGGATATGGAGTTTCCTTCGCTAATTATTTTTTCAGTGATACATAAGACAATCTAAAAACCTCAAATGAGAAGTTTCACCTCGTTCAGAACACTTCTCATTTGAGGTTTTTTAGATTGCCATGTATCATCTTCAAAAATAAAATCGCTCAGAAAAACTTCCTATCCTTTCACTTTACCTGTCTATGAAATTAAGATTGTTACCTGTTCCTCGCCTTCATTACCTGCATTAACTTCAAAGTATGTATTGCAGGTAATACTTTTCCAAGCAAATTTTTAAATCCCTCGTATTCGTTACCTGCAATCCTTTCAAAATGCATAATGCAGGTAATAACCTTTTCAGCAAGTTTTATAATACCCCAATTTTGTTACCTGCATTTCCTCATAATCATTACTTTCAGGTAACGACTACCTCAACACTACAATAAAATTTGCTCAATTCTTTACCTGCATCCCCTTCATTTTTTGAATTGCAGGTACTCTTCTCATCTAGTCAACTTATTAACTTGTTATATTTCTTACCTGCATTGCCTTACTTTCTTGAATTGCAGGTAATTCCACACATTTCTCCCTGATATTATTAAGAGTAGAGTTCTAGCACATTCTTTTTCTATGATCTTAAGGCCAGCCAAAGAAGTAATAATAAAACATTTCTAAGCGACTTTATTTTTGAAGATGATACATGACAATATAAAAACCTTAATCGAAAGGTGTTCTGAACAAGGTGAAACTTTTCGATTAAGGTTTTTATATTGTCTTATGTATCACTGAGAAAATAATAAGCGCAGAAATGTTTTATTATCCTTCTTTTGGCGTCCTCAACTCACAGAAGTATCGGGTTGCGAACTCCTTTCGGATACGTAATCAGAGTAGCTCATGCCAGCGTATTTTTTAAAACACCTGCTGAAGTAGTTTGGATCAGGTATCCCTACTTCAGAAGCTGTTTGATACATCTTGTAGCCGTTCTCTGCGTATTTGATAGCCTTCTTCATGCGAAGATCAGTCAGATATTCCACAAAGTTCTTGCCAGTGTCCTGCTTGAATTTCCTTGATAAATAGCTGGAACTAAATCCAAAGTTCTGAGCAATAAAGGCAAGATTAAGCTTAGAATCAGTGAAATTCTCTTTTACATACTTTTTGATAACCTCAGTAGCATTAGCTTCTCCAAGATTTCCCTCTTCGGAAATCTCTTCCTCAGACTCACCAGCAGACTTCAGTTCTTCAGGAGAGGCTGTCTCACTACTTTCAAGCTTTTCTTTTGCCCTCTCCAAAACCTTGGTAACCTCAGCTCTCACCATAGGCTTTAACATATAGTCAAAAACAGGCAGACTTACGCACTTTCTGGCATATTCAAACTGGTCAACCGCCGTCATTATGATAATTATCAGATTAGGATAGCGGCCGGTTGCTACTGTAGTAAATTCAATTCCATCCATAAATGGCATATTGATATCAACAAAGGCTATATCAGGCCTTAGCTCATCAATAGTATTGATAGCCTCAATCCCGCTGGCAGCTTCGCCAACTACCTGCATGCCCAGGCTCTCATAATCAATTGATGCCCTCATGAGCTTTCTTGCAGACTCCTCGTCATCAATTATCATAACCCTATACATTCTTCCCATAACTATATTCACCCCCTGGACATCAACGCCGATTTATCTGGAATGATAAACTCGATCTCAGTAAATTCCCCAATTTCACTTGCAATCCTAACTACGTCATCCCTGCCGGCATAATATCTTATTCTCTCAATAGTTCCCCAAAGGCCAAAACTCTCTGAGTCATTTGAATCCATCTCTTCCCTTTTTGAACAAAGGATCTTGTCTATATCCTCCTGCTTCATTCCAACTCCAGTATCCTTGACTGTCAGATGAAGTTCTCCATCCACAAGCTTACTGGTTATCTCTATTTTACCCTTTTCCCCCTTCATTCGTATACCATGGTAGATGCAATTTTCCACAAGCGGCTGCAGGATAAGCTTTGGTACCACAAAGTCCTGAGTTTTCTCGTCAATATGGTACTCATCCTCCAGGATATCACCATATCGCAGCTTCTGAAGAGACAGGTAATCCTTAACTATCCATATCTCCCTTGAAAGAGGTATCTCCCTGTCTCCCTTACTAAGGAAGTTTCTGTAAAAGCTGCCCAGGGTTTCCAGAGCATCATGAACCTTCTCAGCTCCGGCATCCATAGCCATATATCCTATGGTCTCTATCGAATTATACAAAAAGTGCGGTTTTATCTGCTCCTGCAAAACTCTAAGCTCCGCCCTTTGCAGTGTCTGTTCCTTCTCAACAAGCTCATCAAACAGCTCATTTACATGGTCGATCATGCTATTATAGTCGCCCTCTAGCATTTCAAGTTCGCTGTAGGGCACCTCTACGTCAATCTTCCTTAGCTCACCCGACTTCTTATTATTCTCCATTGACGCAGACAGCTCATATATTGGATTGGTGATGGTCTGTCTTATGAAAAGAACTACATATACCGCAATGATCATAAATACAGTCAAAAGAAACAGTAGTACATACAGCATTCTAAAAGGAATGCCCTCCATACCGTAGGGTGATACTCTAAGTATCACTATAGGCAGGTTTGGCACCTGACAGCCAGACAAAAGCTGACTCTCGCCCCCGATCTTGATATTCCTGTACTTTATCTTTTCACTTAGAAAATAATCATCAAAATACTGCGCATAGCCCTTATTTCCTGCGATATAAGTGCCGTCATCTCCAAGAATACAGATATTATTGTATCGTATTCTAACGAGCATCCTCTCAAAGACGTTATTTGAGATATTCATCAGAAGAATTCCGGTTCTCTTCTGAGAGGATGTATCATAAATAGCTCTGCCCACAGTAACTACGGCCTTTGAATCCTTTCTGGCAGCTATACCAAAGGTATCAAGGGACACCACAGTACTTCCAAAACCATCATAGATTTCCTGCTTCCACTCATTGCCATCCATGCGGTCATAGTCATAAATATACATAAAGTTCCTGGTGGCAAGCATTATCATATCTTCTCTAAATACCATGACAGTATCGACACCCTCAGTAACATTGAGAATGTCCATAATACCGTACCTGGCATCATTTATCATACCTATATCAACGGAAAGTGTGGATGCTCTAAGGAAGGTCACAAGCCTGTCTTCAGTCATGATAAGTCTTGAAAGAGACATGTACTTTTCCATTTCAGAGCTGATATTACTTGAAAGAGTCCTAAGAACATTCTCAGAATCCCTCATTCCGTAATCTATCTGCTCTCTCTTGGTAATGACATAGGTTGCCAGCATAAATGCTGCAACAGTAGAAAGAACTATGCCCAGGATCACCTTCTTTAGGCTAGATGAAAGAGTCTTTTTCTCATTAAGTTCGTTAACACGCCGCCACAGAAACTTTCTCATATTCCCCCACAAACTAAAAAACGTTTATCCTATTATACAACAAATTTCAGCAGTACCCTCACAAAAAGGATACTGCTGAAAAAAAATCAACATTATTATGATCAGCCCTTAACAGCTCCGGCAATGAAACTTGAGGTGATCTTGCCACTTAAGAAGATATAAACGATAAGTGTTGGGAATGTAGCAATTACAAGGGCTGCACCGATTGGTCCCCAGTCAGTTGTGTAGGCTCCGGAAAGTGCCTTAATACCTACAGGAAGTGTCCTGTGGAAGGAATCGGAAATGAAAACGTTGGCAAACATAAACTCATTCCAGCACTGAAGGTATGAATAAACACCAACAGTAGAAAAAGCAGGCTTCATAAGCGGCAGAATGATCTTGAAGAATGTGCCAAACAGTCCACATCCATCGATCCTTGCTGCTTCATCAAGAGCCATCGGGATCTCTGACATAAATCCTGTACAAATGAGGATTGCCATGGACAGGGCAAACGCTGAATAAGGGACAATAAGTGTAGAATACTTATTGAGCCAATGTGCCTTGGACAAGATTACATATACAGGAACGATTGAGGCCTGAATAGGAATCGTAAGTCCCAGCATAAAGAATGCATTAGCAAGGCCGCTTAGTTTCCACCTGATCCTTGTAATAGCGTAGCATGCCATCAGAGCTGCCATGAGCGATATGCCAATGGCAAGAGTAGTTACAAGTAAACTGTTAAAGAAATACAGTCCCATGTTTCCTGTCTTCATAGCGGATGTGAAGTTAGACCACAACCAGTGCTTTGGAAGACCTATGATATTGGATCCAAATATCTCCTCATTTGACTTAAGTGAAAAAGTAAACATGAAGTATATTGGAAATAGATTTATGATAGCCCATATACCAAGGAATATGTATACAAAGACCTTGAGTATAGGCTTAGATTCTTTTAATGTATAGCTCTCCATATTTAATCATCCTTTTCCCTAAATGCTGCTGTGATAAGTAGTGCAAAGGCAAAGCACAATATGATCAGCATAACTGATATGGTACTTCCCATTCCGTATCTGTTTCTAAGAAACAGCATGTTCTCAAGAAGTGTACTTGGAACTTCAGTAGACTGGAATGGTCCACCCTCTGTCAAAATACGAACAAGGTCATAGGTCTTAAGAGAACCTGTTACAGCAAAGATAACGCTTACCCTGAGAATTGGCTTAATTATTGGAATGATAATATATTTATCTACCTGCCACTTTGTAGCACCATCCAACATTGCAGCTTCTCTAAGGTCGATGTCTACCCCTTTGACACCAGCGTACATAAGAAGCATGTGGTATCCAACATATTGCCAGACGGTTGGAACGATGATACTTCCAAGCGCAGTCTTAACATCTCCTACCCATACATGTTTTAAATGTCCCAGATTAACGGCATCAAGGAATCTATTCAAAAGGCCGTAATCAGGGTTGTAGATCTTGAGCCAGAGCTGACCGATAACTACTGTTGAGATCAGAACCGGCATAAAGAATATTGATAAAAAT
Organism: Butyrivibrio hungatei; assembly: GCF_001858005.1. Classification (NCBI taxonomy): domain Bacteria; kingdom Bacillati; phylum Bacillota; class Clostridia; order Lachnospirales; family Lachnospiraceae; genus Butyrivibrio; species Butyrivibrio hungatei. The sequence goes on from NZ_CP017831.1 coordinate 2,394,619, forward strand.
GTCTTTTCTCTTTTAACACCTCTTCCAAGCAAAAGAGCCAGTAAAAGAGCCAGCGGTAACTGGATAAACACTGAAAAGAACGCCAAAATAAGTGAATTCTTGAGTGATGTTATAAACTTGATAGAACCGTTTGTGAAAAGCTCTATGTAGTTGTTAAATCCAATGAAGGTCGCTTCTGAAAATCCATTCCAATCATACAAGCTTCTATACAAAGAAACAGCGATAGGTGCGATCAGAATGCTGATAAACAAAAGCAGACCAGGAAGTAAAAAGACGAATATAGCAAGCCCCTTCTCTATATCTCTTTTTCTTCTTTGTTTTTTTATGTTTTTAATTTCTTCCATACACTAACTACCTTCCCAAAGCCTAAAAATGGTCCTTCCTGCTACAAAGGAGGAAGCGCAGGAAGGACCAAATATTCTAGTTAATTACTGAATGTCCTTAGATAATCCTTCGATAAACTGCTTGCCATCGAGGAGGCATCCATAAACCTGATCAACATATGAAAGATATGTGTTAGCTGAATCAGCGTTCATAGCTGTATCACCAAAGAGTACGTATGTGTCAGCCTTTGAGCAGATCTCTGAAACTGCCTGTGTAAGCTCGTTAACTGAGCTTGTGTCACCATAAGGTGTCCATGCAGGAAGTCCGCATCCATCAAGGTAACCATAGTGGCAGATAAGCTTACCAAGCTCGAAAGCGTAGTCAGCAGCCTTCTCAGCGTTAGGTGAAGAAGCTGCAACTGCAAGTGTATCTGAAGGTCCACCGATGAGCTGTCCAAGTTTAGCCTTGTCAGCGTTGATTACTGGGAACTCACTTACTCTTACCTTAGGGAAGAACTCTTCGTTTGCAGCGAAGTCTGCGCAGTTCCATGTACCATTCATGTAGAATGCATACTTACCAGCCATGAAGTTGTTCTTAACTTCGTCGTTTGTAAGACCGATTCCTGAAGGATCGAAGTAACCGTTAGTTACAAGTGCCTGGAATGTGTCAACAGCATCAGCTACGTCCTGGTTGTTCCATGTAGCTCTTCCAAGGAAGATGTCGTTAAGTGTATCTGCGCCAGCACTCTTCTCGATAACTGACTCAAGGTACTCAGTAACGCACCATGTTTCTTTTCCTGCACATCCGAAAGGAATGATTCCCTTAGCCTTAAGTGCATCACAGCAAGCGATGAACTCATCATATGTTCCAGGAATCTCGTCGTATCCTGCTTCCTTAAGAAGATCCATATTAGCGAAGAGACCAACGATGTTCATTGTTGTAGGAACACCATAGTGCTTTCCGTTATATGTTGTGTTTCCAAGCATAACTTCTGGAAGTTCATCCTTGTAGTTCTGATAAGCATCATCAAGGCAATAAACCTTACCAGCATCTACGAAGTCACCAAGGAATGCACATGACCATGTAAAGAAGATATCAGGTAACTCGTTAGCAGAAACAGCAGCTTTGATCTTTGTCTTGTAAGACTGGTTCTCAAATGCTTCCCAAGTAAAGTTTACTTCAGGATGTGCTGCCTGCATGTCAGCGATTGCTGCTTCATAAGCGTGACGGTTAGAATCACTCTCTGTAGCAATACACCACATAGTAAGATCGATCTGCTCGCCACTATCTGTAGTAGCTGTAGCAGTGTCTGTTGTTGTCTCAGCTGGAGCCTCTGTAGCTTCTGCAGTAGCATTTGTGTCTGTTCCTGCATCAGATGAAGCTGGTGCACTGGTGCTTCCACATCCAGCTATGGACAGAGCCATTACACCCGTCAACAACATTGAAACAAAACGTCTCATTTTCATAACTCACCTCTCCTTTTTTCATAAAAAAATGTGTGTGTGTTTATCTAAAGCGTTTGCCGCTTTGGAACTAATTAAGAGCTATTTTTGTCATAGGCCATGGATAGTCGATCGTAAGCTCATCCCCGTTTAATGTGTAGTAAAGATATGCATCTTCTATAGGATCATCATACATAAGTCTGATGCAGGAATTTTCTTCATCAACACTGTAATGTCCGTTAAAGAAGCCTTCTTCACTAAATTTCCCATCTTCTGTAAATACATATGACCAGCCGTTATCCTGAAGCCATGTTCCAACAATGCTGCCCTCAGTTTCTTTTCCGGAAAGCTTATATGTTGACTTCTCATAAAGAAGCATCGTGTCGCCTTCCATCTCATATCTGAGCTTTTCTTCTGAGCCATCTTTGGCCTTCAGAGTGATATATGTATCATCCTTGGAATAAGAATAGTCATTGCCCTTATATACTGCTTTACCATTATCGTAAAAAGATACGACTTCTTCAGTAGGTTCGTAGGCATATGCCCAACTTTCAGTTTTTTTGCCGCATCCCGTAGGAATGATCAGGAGTAGTAAAAAAGCGACTGCCAAAAATGTTCTCTTTGCTGCTCTCATTTTTTGTCACCTTCTTCTCACTTATTTTATAAATTAACTATAAACAAAGGGGTCAAAAGAATTAATGTAATTCTTTTACTTCATTAAGCACAATTTTTACTTTTTATCGTATACTTTTTTGTGCAATTTTCACCGATTTAAATAAGTTTAGATGAGACTATACAAAAGTGCATAAAAAATGCAGCAGATAATTCTACTTATCTGCTGCATTCTTTGTACATATTAACTATTACGATCTATCACATATTGTAATTGCCTTCTAGAGCCTTATTTCTTACATCAACGTAGTACTTTTTGTAGTTGTCCTGATCTACATATACGTCAATATATGAACCAAGCTCATAGAACTCATTTGGGTTAAAGTAAAGATTGTTACTCTTAAATTCAATCTTTTCTCCAGTTGCAGGATCAACATATCCGCAAAATACATTGTATGGATTCATACCATTTACTGTAATGAAGGTGTTAAGCTCAATGCCTTCAACTACAGCGTGGACAAGTCTTCCATTTTCCATAAGGCGTTTCTTTTTGCCCTCTCCTGAGGCTGTAACTCCAAGGATCGTAAAGCCAATGCTTCCAAATACAAGGAAGAAGAATCCAAATATAAGAAGGAAGAATATTGCTTCGCCCTTTTTCAAAACCTTTGTAGGATTTTTAGGGTCAACTACAAGTGTGATGGTGTTTCCCTCATAAGTTGATGAATCATAAAAATCAAGTCTGATGTCCTCGTAAAGTGTTCCGTTGTAAGTATAAGAAACAAATACTCTATAGTTTCTATCGCCATCACTATCACTGTATTCTTCAATCCTAGTTACTGTGGCTTCTATTTCATCGCCGCTATTTTCTGCTTTTGTAGTTGCTACAAATGCAATTATACCAATCAGTAAAAACACTACTGACAGTACTGCAAACACAGCTCCAACAATCCTTACTGTGTTAGCATTATTTGCTCTAGTTCTTATAACTCCTGAATTTCTCATGGTTACTCCTCTTTCCTTAGCGTATTTATCTATTAAGCAGTTCTTTTACCATCAGGACATTTTCCATATCCTTCTTTTTATAGTCTATGTCTTTTCCGGTTATACTGCTTTCAAGCTTTGATAACTCATCAAGCTCATCCCAGCTTACAAGGCAGGCATGAAGCTTATTTTCTGTATCTTTAGTGATTCTGCTAATGCCCCCATTCGCATATAGCTCAGCTCTTTTCTTAAGTTCATCTTTTTCCATCTTCCTGTAGCCACAAGCATGATGGAATGCGTTCCATCTAAGGTGCTCTGATTTAGCAAGATTTAGTAGCATCTCCTCTGGTATGGTGTCCATCTTATCTACGCCAATCCTCTTAAGAAGGCTGCTAAGATAATCCGCACTTGCTCTAGAACTCATTCTGTCAAAATACCTGCAATCAGCCCAGTTCTTCTTGGCTGAAGCATCATTATGACAATACTGGTGATTGAGTTGCTTGGCAAAATCATCCATATGACCACCATACATGATATCTGCGTCATATAGTCCTGAGCACTCGGTAACCTGGCCGCTTTGGTATCTGACAACACTGTCGTTATTGCACTGATAAACTGGAATATCAATCTTACTACCCGACATAAGTTCCAGAATATTCATGGCAATCTCTCTGCCAACTCCGGAATCACCTACTGCCACAACTATGTACTTAAGAGCCTTAAGCTCATTGCTTAGATACTCTGCAAACTGTCTGCTACGACCATCATATGGTTCAAAGGTAATATCATAATTTTCCAAAAGAGACTCATGTCTCATTCTAAAAAATCCGTCAGTATTTTTACCATTTGAGTCAAAGACCTTGATCCTGAAGGAGCTGCCTTCAAACTGGCCATTTTCTACGATCTTCTCAAGAATCTCCTGGCCTTTTCTTCCAAATCCAACAAGGAGCACATCTGTATCCTCAGTAGCTCTACCCTTCTCGTCAAAAGAAATCGCATCGCACAAAGGATACTTCTGTATAAGGAGTCTCGCCACAAGCTCAGCCTTATCAAATACCCTTACTGTACCATAACCATATTTTTCGCCATGAGCCTGAAGCGGTTCACCATTATGTTCCTCATGTCCATAAAGAACCACCTCTGTCTGCTGAGGATCAATATCTGCATCCTTAAGGCATTTAAGAAGCTTCTGGGCATATTCGTAGTTAGCATCAATGTTGCGTGAAAGAGCACTGAGTCTTATCTTGCCTTTTCCTTTTTTAACAGAAAGCCTCTCAAGAAGCTTTCTATCCGGATTTAGAGCAACATTATCAGTATATAATAATCCTCCCATCTTGCTGATGTCAGACTCTTTTCCTGCGCTGCTTGTTCCGACAAACACTACAGACGCATGCTTGTTTTCAGCAAGATTTCTACCATAGGCTATGGAGTTACCTGTAATTCCATAGATAAGCTCTACATCATTCACCTTAAGAAACCATGATCTTAATCTCTTCAAAGTTCCCTTGGCAACTGCCATGATGATAGCACTGGCCATTGAATAGTAGGCAAGGAAGTGAATAGCCCAGAACAGGACCATCCATGGTGAATCTTCCCCCGCAAACTTCTGAAAAGCAGCCACATCATTGATTCCGGCAAACATTCTGCCCACATCAACAATAGTCTCAAATACATCTGCAAAAAACGAGCCACTTCCATAGGCATTTGCTGCACCATACAAGCAAAAGCCACCTGTAGAAGCTATGAGAAAAGTGATTCCAAGCCACTTTTCTCTATTGTCCTGATTAACCGCCAAATACAAGATCACTGCAGTAAAAATAGCTGCAGCCACCACAATTACCGCTACATACCCCATGTCTTTAATCTCCAGTATCAGTCTCCAAAATACTTCTGATAAACATCCATAAGACTCTTAGTAGTTACATTCTCATCCGCTACCAAGGATACAGAGTCCCATAGCTTCTCGTTTAACTGCTTGTTCAAAGTAGAAACAAAGGCATCGTACTGTTCTCCAAAAACTTCTCTTTTTCTTTGAGCAACAATCTTGATCTTGTTGGCCTCAGTCTCTTCTCTGTTAAAGGTAGTTATGCACTTTATGATGGCATAACCATCCTCTGTTTCCACAATATCACTGATCTCACCTGTTCCCAGATTGAATGCAGCTTCTTCATATACAGAATCTACTTCATGCTTGCCAAATGACCTGGTTCCCTCATCCGCTTCGTTGTACTCAGACATAAGCTCTTCAAAGCTATTGCCCTCCTTAAGAAGCGAAAGGACTGTCCTTGCAGTTGTATAGACCTGCCTCTTGTCCACATCATTTAACGGAACCTTTTCGCCAGTGGCATCCAGTGTATAAGTCTTTAAAAAGATCTGCTCAACTGTGATCGTTCTTGCTTCATCATCACTGATCTCAGGATTGATATCCCTTATGATATACTCATATAACTTGTCCGCAAGAGCCTGCTGACAGTATATTGAGTTTATCTCAGCCTCTGTCACATTGTTCATTGCAGCAATATCTGCATCAGACAAAGAGCTATAGTATTCCTTAGCTGCAGTTTCAGCCAGTTCAAGCTCTTTCTCCGTAAGACTTATGCCTGTATCCTGCGCCAAAAGATTCATAGCCTTTATCTGGGCAATCTTGGCCAGCACTGAATCTTTTAGCCTCTGTTCAACCGTTCCTGAATCAGTCTCTTCCTGCCAGATTCCAAGACCAAAGGTATCCTCATAACCCTCCTGAGTATTAACAAGGTATACCATAGCCTCAGATAAGGTACATATGGAATCTTCTATTCTAAAGACCTCATCATTAGAAAAGCCCGTAGTAAATACAACTCTGGTATTCTCAATTTCATTACCACAGCCGGTGAGCGTGAATGAAGCCATCATAAATGTTGTCAAAAAGCATGTAAGTAGTCTGTGTCTTTTCATAGTTTGCTCATAATACTACGTGCGACAGAAATACCGTTGGCACTTGCCTGCTGAAGTCCTCTAGTTACGCCAGCTCCATCTCCGATAGCACGAAGTCCCTTGATACTAGTCTCAAAATCCTTATTTACGATTACTTTATTTGAATAGAACTTAACTTCAACGCCATAAAGAAGTGTCTCATCAGAAGCAATTCCTGGTGTTACCTTATCAAGCGCCTGGATCATCTCATCAAGATCCACCATGATTCTGTGAGGGAATACCAGTGAAAGATCTCCAGGTACCGCATCCTTAAGAGTTGGGATAAGGTTGTTTCTGCAAAGTCTCTCTTCTGTAGTTCTACGGCCTCTTCTAAAGTCACCGTAGGTCTGAACTAAGATCTTTCCTCCGCAAAGCATGTTTGAAAGCTCTGCAATCTTCTTACCGTATTCAATAGGTGTTTTGAAAGGCTTAGTGAAATTCTTGGATACAAGAAGTGCAAAGTTTGTATTGTTTGTCTTAAGCTCTTTTCCCTTGTAAGCATGTCCGTTTACTACTGCAAGACCATTCTCATAGTACTCAGTTGCAACCTCACCTGATGGATTAGTACAGAATGTACGAACCTTGTCATCAAATGTAGGTGTGTGATAGATGAGCTTAGCCTCATAGAGGTTCTCGTTAAGGAACTGCATAACTTCATCTCTTACCTCAACACGAACACCAACGTCAACTGTACCAGGCTTAGTCTCAATTCCGATCTCTTCACACTTGTCCTTGAACCAGTCAGCACCTTCTCTACCAACAGCACTTACGATCTCAGGTGCAGTGAATACATCGCCCTTATCAGTCTTAATACCTGTTGCAGTTCCATCTTCTACAATGATATCTGTAACCATAGTATTGAACTGGATCTCTACTCCCTTATCAAGGATATGCTGCTGAAGCTTGGAATAGATCTTGTAACCTTCCTCTGTTCCAAGGTGTCTGATAGGACACTCAACAAGCTTTAAGTTAGCATTGATAGCTTTTCTACGGATCTCACGGATCTCAGCTTCCTTGTCCACACCGTAAACGCTCTTGTCTGCACCAAACTTAAGGTAGATCTCATCTGACTCGTGAATGAGCTGTGTAGCAACATCATAGCCAAGGATCTCTGGGAGATTTCCTCCAACATCAGGAGAAAGAGAGAGCTTACCATCTGAAAAAGCTCCTGCCCCTGCAAATCCTGTTGTGATAGAACATGGCTTACAACCAGCACATGTCTTTGTCACTCTCTTAGGACAATTTCTCTTTTCGATAGAACGTCCCTTCTCTACAATAAGAACCTTAAGATCAGGTCTCTTTTCCATAAGTTCGTAGGCGCAGAATATACCACCTGGGCCCGCACCAATAATGATTACGTCATATTTATTTGCCATAAGAATAAATCCTCCTATTTCTATGTAAGCAACTCATTATATCATATTTCAAAAGCCAATAGTATTAGCTCAAAACTGCAGACATATCCACAAAAAAATCCCTGTCTGGTCAAATTTTCCAGACAGGGACTGTATCTACTCTATATTATCTGCTGCTTCTATACTGTACAGGCGTCATTCCATATTTCTTTTTAAAGAGTCTGTTAAAATGCTCAACATTCTGATAACCCGCAGCCTCTGCAACCTTCTCGACCTTCATGTTTCCATTTCTAAGAAGAGTGCTGGCCTTGTTAAGTCTGATTCTCTTTACATTTTCACCAAAGGTCATGCCTGACTTTTCCTTAATATATTTAGAAAGGTAAGGCTTGGACAGATAGAACTGATTGGAAAGATCATCAAGGGTTACAGTCAGGTAGTTCTCCTGAATGTAATTGATGATGGAGTTGATCCTCTCATCCTTGCTGTTCTTGATATCTCTAACGGTATCGATCTGGTTTACAGCTATTACAAGAGCGTTGATAGAAGATCTGATGATATCTTCGTCAATACCTACGCCCCAGAACTTCTTGCCATTGTAGGTGATTCCTACATATGTACAAGCCTTAGAAGATGATCCTCTTGAAAGAGCGTGTTCTTCGTAAGTAGAAAGCTCATAGCTTACGTTAAAGTACTGCTTGATAGCGTTGCTGACAGCATCAAGACGACCATTACCATTAGCTTCAACAGTGTGATCCTTATCTGCATGACTTATAGTGATCTCTGCAAGAATACCATCTATCTGCTTGAAGTGGCACTCTGTGATCTTAAATATATTGTCATTGTGAATGTATTTATCTTCAAAGATCTGATAAATACGTGCTGGTGAAAGCTCAGCATGCTCTCTGTCAGAGATATCCTTGATGGTGTAGCTGACATCTGCCTGCATTTCCTTAGGAACCATCATGCCATAGTTAGTCTTTAAGATGTAGCTTACACCGCCCTTACCAGACTGGCTGTTGATCCTGATAACATCTCCGTCGTACTCTCTTCCAAGATCCTTTGGATCGATAGGAAGGTAAGGAACTGACCAGATTCCGCCGTCCTTCTTTTGCTCGTGCCATACAAAGCCCTTGGAGATAGCATCCTGATGTGATCCGGAAAAAGCAGTAAATACAAGCTGCCCAGCATATGGCTGTCTCTCATAGATACGCATTCTGGTAAGTCTCTCATAAGTCTCACCAATCTCAGTAATGTGGCTAAAATCAAGTCCAGGATCTACTCCATGAGAATACATATTGATTGCAAGAGTTACAATATCGACATTACCTGTTCTCTCACCATTTCCAAAAAGTGTACCCTCGATTCTATCAGCTCCAGCAAGGCATCCAAGTTCTGCGTCGCTGACACCAGTTCCTCTGTCATTATGTGGATGAAGAGAAAGAGTTACAGCATCGCGGTACTTAAGATTCTTGCTAATGTACTCAACCTGAGTAGCAAAAACGTGTGGCATTGCGATCTCTACAGTTGTAGGAATATTGATGACAACCTTGTTGTCCTTCTTTGGCTTCCATACGTCAAGTACTGCGTTGCAGACTTCTACAGCGTAGTCAACCTCTGTTCCAGGGAAGCTTTCTGGAGAATATTCAAAAGAGAAATTACCAGTAGTTTCTTTTGCAAGCTTATCAAGGAGCTTTGCACCTTCAACAGCAATCTTCTTAACTTCTTCTTTGCTCTTTTTGAACACCTGCTCACGCTGAGCTACAGATGTGGAATTGTAAAGATGGATGATAGCTCTTGGCGCTCCCTTAACAGCTTCAAAAGTTCTTTTAATAATATGCTCTCTTGCCTGTGTCAGAACCTGAACTGTTACGTCATCAGGGATCATATTCTTCTCAATAAGTGTTCTTGCGAACTCAAACTCAGTCTCAGAAGCTGCAGGAAATCCAATCTCGATCTCCTTGAATCCAAGTTTTACAAGCATGGTAAAGAACTCCAGCTTCTCATCAAGGCTCATAGGCTCAATAAGTGCCTGGTTGCCATCTCTTAAATCAACGCTGCACCAGATAGGTGGATGATCAATATAGTCCTTAGTGACCCAGTCGTAGGTTACCTTTGGTGGCATGAAATACTGACGTTGATACTTCTCTACATTCCTCATAACTCACTCCTCTTGATGTTTTTTAACATGTGAATATTAATTTTGCTCTTGTTTGTTGATTATATTTATAATACTCACATTAATTTCGCACATTTTAGTTGATAAATATTATGATACCACAAATTTGCGCAATTACATCATGACAAACTTAATCTCTTTTATTGATAAAAATTAATATTAACGATTATCCGGTTCGCAAAAAGCGATATAAAATCAGCAATAAGTTCAGAGAAAAGAGATACCCTCAAAATCTATAATTATTTTCAGAATAAAATGAGAGGTTTATACTTATGAATCCAATAAATCCATTGATTCCATTGGACTATCCAGATCCAGATGTTATCCGCGTTGGAAATACTTTCTATATGGTCAGTACAACAATGTATTTCATGCCAGGGTGTGAAATACTGCGTTCCTTTGACCTTCTTCACTGGGAGCATGCTTCATACGTATATGAAACCCTTGACTCCACTCCTGCTCAGCGCCTTAACGGTAAGGAAAATATCTACGGACAGGGCATGTGGGCTGCCAGCATCAGATACCATCAGGGTACGTTTTACATCATCTTTGTGGCTAATGACACCCACAAAACATATCTTTTCAAGTCCAAAACAATAGAAGGCCCATGGAAAAAAAGTGAAATCAGCGGTTTCTATCACGATAACTCCCTCCTTTTTGATGACGACGGGCATATTTTCATATTATCCGGAAACAGAGACATCTATTTAACTGAATTAAACGCTGATCTAACTGGTCCAAAGGAAGGCACGGACAGCAGGATCATAATCAGAGATAAGTTAGATGCTTATCTTGGCTACGAAGGTGCTCACTTCTACAAAATCAACGGCTACTACTACATCTTCCTTATACACATGCCAAGAACAACCGGCAAAAGAACTGAGAGCTGTTTCTACGCCAGATCTCTTGATGACGAATTTGTCGGCCTTGACGTAATGGATGATGATAGAGGATTTAGAGGAATGGGCGTAGCTCAGGGCGGTATCGTTGATACTCCAGACGGAAAGTGGTATTCCATTTTATTTCAGGATAGCGGCGCTGTAGGTCGTCTTCCTATCCTGATGCCGATCACCTGGTCAAAAGACTCACCATCTATCCCTGTATTTGGTGATAAGGGCGTAATACCTGAAGAGTTTTCCACACCAGACCTTAATCCCGGCTATAGTTATGCACCTCTTTTTGGAGATGATGATTTTAAGGGTGAGTTAAAGAGCTTTTGGCAGTACAATCATGAGCCAGACAAAGCACTTATTTCACATAATAAGGATAAGGGAACTTTCTCTATCACGACTGATAAGCTATGTAACAATGTAACTCAGGCCAAGAATACCCTGACACAGAGATGTCTTTTCCCTAAATCCAAAGCTTCTGTAATGCTTGATGCTTCTAAAATCAACGAGGGCGATTACGCGGGGCTTTGCATACTCCAGAGTAACTACGCATTCGTTGCTGTCACCAAAAGAAATGGTGAATACTATCTTATTATGGGCAATCACGTTGTTACTGTACCAGGCATCTGGGGTGAAAGGAATGATGACTCCTTTGCTCTTGAACTATTCAAAGTAAAGCTCTCCTCTCCTAAAGTACGCCTTGCATCAGAAGCAAGCTTTGATTCTCAAAGATACACTGCTTCAAGCAGCGTTTGCCCTGATAAAGTAAGCTTTAGCTATGATATAGGGGATGGTTTTATAAGAATACTTCAGACTTCATCCCTTTCATTTAAACTCGATCACTTTACCGGAGCCAGATATGGACTCTTCAACTTCAGTACAGCTGAAGCAGGCGGAACTGCAACCTTCTCAGAATTCAGATATGAAGAGGCTTAAGCGGATTTATAGAATAAAATATTAATTATTTTTTCAAAAAAGCAACATTTTTAAAAAAAATGTTGTATAGTATATGAGTTATTTATTTAAAGATTATTTTTTTTGGAGGTTTTTTTCAGATGAAAAAGGTCAATGACGCAGACAAGAACGCTATGCTCGGTGCACTTCTTGCTGAGGGAGAGCAGTACACAGCAACAGCATTCATGAACACAATTCCATCAAGCATCGATTTCTTTAGCTTCTTTGGAGCAATCGGAGCAGTTATCGGAAGCTTCTTCCCAGATGACGGATTCTCAAGACGTCACAACGGATATGTTGGTGTAACAAACGACAGCATCAACTTCGCTATCCTTAACATGTACAACGTAACAAAGCTTCAGAATACAGTAAAGATCAACTTCTCAGATATCACAAACATCAAGGTTAATGACAAGAAGACATATGCAAGCGTAAATATCTGGGTTGGAAAAAAGAAATACTTCATTCAGCTTCCAAAAAAGCTTCTTGGTGCAAAGCTTGAGAACCAGGCTGAAAATGCTTCAGCAGTTGCAGCAGCACTTAGCAGACTTACAGCTTCAAGCGTAGCTTAATCATAAGGCATAACAAAACCCTGGCAAGAAATCGCCAGGGTATATTTATGCCCTTTTATAAAATATCAATATGTTCGCCGGCAAGAGCCTTGTTCATACTACGGACTGCACAGAACTTGCCGCACATAGAACAGGTATCGTCAAATTCTGGTGCTCTGTCTGCACGGATTGCTTTGGCTGTCTCAGGGTCAATGGCGCACTCCCACTGTTTATCCCAATCAAATATTCTTCTGGCATCTGCCATCTTGTTATCAATATCCATGGCGTGAGGAATCTTTTTGGCTATATCAGCTGCGTGAGCTGCAATCTTGGAGGCAATGATTCCCTGCTTAACATCATCTACGTTAGGGAGAGCAAGATGCTCAGCTGGTGTTACATAGCACAGGAAAGCTGCACCTGCTGCCGCTGCCATAGCTCCACCAATTGCAGATGTAATGTGGTCATAGCCAGGAGCAATATCTGTGACAAGAGGTCCCAATACATAGAAAGGCGCTCCCATGCAGATAGTCTGCTGTATCTTCATATTTGCTGCAATCTGATCCATTGGCACATGGCCAGGTCCCTCAACCATTACCTGTACATCTTTTTCCCAGGCTCTCTTAGTGAGCTCTCCAAGGCGCACCAACTCTTCAATCTGGCATACATCACTTGCATCAGCAAGGCAACCTGGTCTGCAGGCATCTCCAAGAGAAATTGTAACATCATGCTCTCTGCAGATTTCAAGGATCTCATCATAATACTCGTAGAATGGGTTCTCCTCTCCAGTCATACTCATCCAGGCAAATACAAGAGATCCTCCTCTTGATACGATATTCATCTTTCTTTTGTGATTTTTGATCTGATCGATTGTTTTTCTGGTTATTCCACAGTGAAGAGTTACAAAATCAACGCCATCCTCAGCATGAAGTCTTATAACATCAATAAAGTCCTTGGCTGTAAGCTCAGAAAGATCTCTCTGATAGTGGATGACGCTGTCATATACAGGAACTGTTCCCAGCATTACAGGACACTCCTCCACAAGCTTTTTTCTAAAGGGCTGTGTATTTCCATGGGATGAAAGATCCATGATAGCGTCAGCTCCCATATTTACTGCTGCCATAACCTTTTCCATCTCTACGTTGTAATCCTTACAATCCCTGGAAACGCCAAGGTTTACATTAATCTTGGTCTTTAACATAGAGCCAACACCCTTTGCCTTGATACATTTGTGATTCTTGTTAGCACAGATAACAACCTGTCCTTTGGCCACAAGGTCTCTGATCTCCTCCGGTGTCCTGTATTCATCCCTTGCCACCTCTTCCATCTGAGGTGTGATTATACCTTTTCTTGCAGCATCCATCTGTGTTGTGTAGTTAGTCATTTTTGTTCTCCTTTATGTAATCTTTTGTTTTCCTATCTACCTTTATTTCTGCTTTAAACTCTGTGAAGCAGTGGTCCTCTTCCATGTCCAAGATCCAGTCCCGCTCTGATACATTTTTCGAGATATCTCTTGGCTTTTCTTACTGCTTCTTCAAGGTCATCCCCAAGAGCAAGATTGCTTGCTATGGCACTAGATAAGGTGCATCCGGTACCATGGGTATTAGGATTATCTAATCTCTCACCTTCAAGCCATATACCCACCTTTTTATCTGGTAAATACAGATAATCCATTGATTTCTTTACAGCAAAAGAGCTGTGGCCGCCTTTTATAAGTACATTGCAGCCACAGGTCTCTCCAATTTTCTTACCTGCTTCTTCAATTTTTTCCCTGGAATCAAGGCTTTCCGGAGGTTTGCTACCACCGCCTGATCCATCTTTTAATAAACTTATGATTACCTCTGTCTCAGGAATATTTGGTGTCACCAGAGTGCACCTATGAAAAAGCTCATATATCATGTATTTCCTTGAGCCTTTCCTTGATAACTCTGTTCCTGATGTGGAGTTCATTATTGGGTCCAGTACCACGTTCCCAGCCTTGTATTTATCAAGTGCCATGGCTACTGCCTTCATGACCTCTAATCCCGGCAACATTCCTATTTTCACGGCATTTGGATATATATCGTCAAACACTGATGTAATCTGGTTTTTAACATAATCTGCCGGTACTTCCATGACTCCCTGGACTCCCAGAGTATTCTGAGCAGTAAGAGCAGTTATAACGCTCATTCCATATACTCCATGAGCTTCCATAGTCTTAAGATCAGCCTGTATTCCGGCTCCCCCGGAAGGATCTGACCCCGCTATCGATAAAACTGTTTTCATACCATTCCCCTTAAATTGTTTTTGCCGCCTCAAGTAAGTCCCTTGCAGCCTTCTCAGGATCCTCAGATTTCATGATCGCTGATACCACGCAAATACCTGCTATTGGCGCCCCTTTCAATATCTGAAGGTTACTGCTATTTAGTCCTCCTATGGCATTTGCAGGAATTGGTACTGCTCTGCAAATATCTTTTAATGTATCAACAGAAGTCAGCACTGTCTTAACCTTAGTGGTTGTTGGATAAATTGCTCCAACTCCCAGATAGTCTGCTCCCTGCTCACAGGCTATTTTTGCCTGTTCCACAGTCTTTGTGGTTGCTCCGATTATCATCTTGTCGCCGACAATCATTCTTGCTATATCTACAGGCATATCGCTCTGTCCCAGATGAACTCCCTCCGCGCCTATAGCCATAGCCACATCCACGCGGTCATCTACAATCAGGGGCACGCCATACTTTCTCGTAATTTCATGTACTTTTTTTCCAAGCTCCATGTACTCTCTGGTGCTCTTATCCTTTTCCCTTATCTGCACCATGGTGACTCCGCCCTTTAATGCCCTCTCTATCTTTTCTAGGAAAAGAGCTTCTGTAAGGCCTGTACTATCTGTTACAAGGTAAAGTTTCATGCTGTCTTTATCTAGTCTCTCCATTTTCCCGTCCTACTCTTTTCTTATCTTTGCTAGTTTTCTTATATCCTCATCCTGCAAAAGGCTTACTTCATCTAAAAGCTTTACTAAGAATGTTCCGCTTCCGACAGGTTCTTTAGCCGCTCTTTCTCCAGCAATTCCAAGGAAAGCACAGGCTTCTGCCACAGCTTCAATATCTTCCTGGGCCGCTAAAAAGCTCGCACATATAGCACCTAACATACAGCCAGTACCAGTGATCATCCCTAGTTCTTTGACACCGTTAGCTACTGCATAATTCCTCTCTCCGTCAGTAACTATGTCAGTTTTGCCGCTAGCAAGAATCACCGCATCAAGGTCCTTAGCTAGCTCTTTTGCTACGCTAGCGATATCTTCTGTATTTAAGGAAGCGTCGCCATCAACGCCGCTTCCCTTGTAGTTATCATCATATAAAGCCTTTATCTCGGAGTAATTTCCCTTTATCACCAGAAATGGCTTGGATTCCTCAGTAGTACATATGCAATCCATCGCTGTGATCAGTTTCTTGTAAAAGAACTCTTTTCTAATGTCAGAGCAAGCTACTCCCACAGCATCCACAACTATTGGAATCCTTTTATAGAGCGCTGTCTCAAAGGACTTCCTCATGGCTTCCATTCTTACATCAGTTATGTTTCCAAGATTTATCAAAAGAGCATCCGCTGAATCCGTAATATCTACAACCTCTGCCGGATGCTCAGCCATGATAGGCCTTGCTCCAAGTCCCAGAACCGAATTTGCACATTGCATAATGGATATTGGATTTGTTATGCAGTGGATCAGCTTATTACTGCACTTTAGCTTTTTTATGATTTCCATTTAAGCCGCCTTATCTTCGCTTCTTGGTACGTCTTTTAATGCATCCTGAATCTTCTTGAGCTGGCCTGTAGCCTTAAGCCTTAAAAGAAGCACAAATGCAATGCTTCCGCCGATCAAAGTTCCCATGATAAAGGATGGTACGTAAAAGAACCATGTAAGGCCTTCTTTGCCCCACAGATAGGTCATTACAGGATATGAAACGATTGCTCCGATAATACCTGTTCCAATGATCTCACCAAGAACTGCAGCTATTATCTTGCCTTTTGATAATTTGTAGAAAATACCTGAAAGTGTAGCGCCAAACACTGCCCCAGTAAGCGCAAGGGGAGGAATCCCCATGATCATCATTCTGATAACCCCTATCAGAACTGCGCAAAGAAATGCATAGGCAGGGCCCATAAACACTGCACATGTGACGTTGATAAGATGCGCCATAGGGCACATTCCCTCAACTCTTAGGATTGGTGATATTACAACTCCCAAAGCAACAAACATTGCAAGCATCACCATTCGTAGTAAGTAGTTACTTTTTTTCATAGCCATATCTCCTTGTAAAGTATGAAGCGGAAGCTCCCATCTGGATAGCTTCCGCATAAATTCACTCCTACTAAAACAAGGCATCCCTACGTTGGCATTATCCAAATCAGGTTCTCGGTCGAAGGTCACACCTTCCTCTCAGCCTGTACTACAAGCTCCCGTTTCTTTAGTTGTCTTATTTGTTATACACCCGCAAAGGTCAGGATGCAATAGTCTTTATTACTTTTTTATCACCATTCGCAGCTTCAGGCTATGGAGGGGACCCGCAGTAGGCCATATGGGGCCCGTAGCCAACCCAAGGGGGCCGCCAGCCTGAAGTTTATTATTTGTGAGTCTCTGAGGATTTTTCTATGTTCATGAGCGTTATATTTCTTACTTTAAATTCTGTTTTGAAACACTGTCTGAGTCTTTGATGCCATTTTTGCTGTAAAGTTTTGTTTTGCCCTCATCAAAAAAACGATACTTTTCTATGTGCTCATGCAGCTTTTGTTTTAATACGCATGCTCTTGCTAAACGCAAACCGCATGCGCTTCAAAAGCTGCTTATGAGCACAAGAAAATGGCGTTTTTTTGAAATCGTTCAAACCCAAAACTTTACATGCAAAAAATGGCAATCAAAGGCGACGCCACATTCACTTAGCGAAGAATGAGCTTAGTGAATGACGCACAGAGTGTTTTGTTTCAAAGAATTTAAAGTAAGAAATATAATGCCATGAACATAAAAATCCAAAGGATGAACAAAAATAAACTTCAGGCTGGCGGCCCCACTGGGTTGGCTACGGGCCCCATATGGCCTGCTGCGGGTCCCCTCCAAAGCCTGAAGCTGTGAATGATGATATAAATTTAAAGCTTTTGATGTTCGCGGTGGGCGAAGTATAAAGGGATCAGCGTAAGGAGCACTACTATGAGACCTGCGATAAATACTGCGTTTGTAGGCAGGTACTCTGTGAAGCCGTACTCATCAACAAATTCTCCACTGTTCTTGATAACAGGATTGGAGATGAGCGGTGCGATCACCATAGGTATCAGTACGTAAAAGACGATTCGGATACCCTCAAATTGTCCTCTGGAATCTTCTGGATACAGGCGCTTGGACCAAACTGTGATGGTCTGTAAAAAGAGGATATATCCGATACCTACAAACAACATTCCTGCCATAAGGTTAGGATTCCATACAGTGCTTGGATCAACATTTGTAGGCGATACCAAAAGCCCGATTATAAGAAGTCCTATGGAATTAAGTATTATTGCAGCAAATATGAGTAGTGATGACCTATCAGCCTTTATAAGCTTAATAGCTGGAATTGTAACGAACATGGCAACAATAAGTCCCACACCCTCTATAAGTCCCATGGTATCAGCTGTAAAGCCAAGGTAATAGATCATGAAGTTGCCTAAATGTGAGAAATATACATTAAAAGAGATGAAGTATACCGCAAGCATCAGGTTTACAAATACAAGTTCTCTGTGCTGTAGATATGCTTTTAAGTTAAATATTGAAAAGAACTGCTCTGAGAAAGAACCCTTTATTGAAGGCTTTAGGTTATCCACATCCTTCATTCCAAACAGTGATATTATCCCCAAAAGAATCACACTTCCACCAATAACAGTAAAGAGTCTCATGTAGTTATCATCTGCGCCAACAAGAAGTCCACCAGCTATAGTTCCTACAATTGTTCCTATTACAGGCTGAACTGCAAGTGCAGCTCCAAGTGCTCCCGAATTGTCAGGAGTCATATGGTCATTGATCCAGGCATTAAAGCCTATATCATTTCCCATAGATCCAAAGAAGCTCATGATAGCATCTGCTGCCACAACAGCAAATGCAATTCCAATAAGCGCAGAATTGCTGCCCTTATTCATAAATTCAGTTGTTCCAAAGAGGATAGTGAAGATTCCCCAGAGAATGTAACCAACAGATACAAGCGTCTTTCTATTACCCTTTCTGTCAGATACACATCCAAAAAGAAATGTAGAAACTGTAGTTGCCGCCGCAGATATAGCCAGCATCCACGAAATGATAGTTGGGTCCTTGGCAATCTTGGCATACACAAAGGTATTAAACCATTGATTCTCCATATTCCAGCACAGCTGTCCCGCAAGACCAAGGAGCCAGATCAAAGCCCAGAATCCAATACTGCTTTTTGCATTATTTTTCCCCATATTAGTTACCCCCGTATACATCAATTATACTACCGGTAACTAATATGGGGAATGTACCTAGAATCTTATCAATCAAATATCTCTTTCCACAAAAATACCTTAAACAGTACAAACGCTACAACAGTGGTGAATATATCCGATACAAACTGTGCTGATATAACTCCATTTAATCCCATCATCAAAGACAACACTATCATCACAGGTAAGAACACAATTCCCTGCCTGCATGCAGACAACACAAATGCTCCGGTAGCCTTGCCTGTTGCCTGGAAGGAGCATATCACTATAAGACATACGCCCATAAGTGGCATTCCTAGAAGCTGCATTCTGAGCATCATTACGCCCATCTTTATCATCTCAGGATCAGTCAGGAATCTAGCGATAAGCCCATTTGCAAATGCAGATAAAAGAACCAAGAACACAATTCCAGTTCCGCCAGTAACAGCCATTCCGAAAGCCAATATCTTTTTTAATCTATCCTTAAGTCCAGCACCGTAGTTGTAGCCAATAAGTGGCTGTCCGCCAAAAGCAAGACCTACGATCACCAGAAGCGCTATATTAACAATCTTGAGCACAATTCCCATGATAGCTATATTGTCATCGCCGTAAGGCTGAAGGAATCTGTTAGTAAGTGTAATACCTACTGTCTGCATGAGGTTTGTGATACTTGATGGAAGTCCGATAGCAAGGATACTTCCAAAAGATGCAGCATCAAGACTAAACATCCTAAAGTCCATGGAGAGCACATTACTCTTTTTAACAATAATTACTACAAAGAAAACACAGGTCACAATATATCCGATAACTGTAGCAATAGCTGCACCTGCTGCCCCCATTCCAAGTCCAAAGATAAATATTGGATCAAGGATCATGTTTACAACTGTTCCAATGATGGAACCGATCATGGACTGTAGTGACATTCCCTCTGCTCTTAACAGGTTAGATGGAACAAGTGAAAAGATAACAAAGGTTGATCCTAATATAAGCCAAGAATAGTACTGGTCTGCGTAAGCATAAGTCTGGGCTGTAGAGCCTAATACCATAAGTATCTGCTTTTTAAATGCAAGCATGATAACTGTAAATACTAAACCTGTGATAATTGCACTATAAAAGCACAGAACGCTCTTCTTTCTAGCATCATCTGTATCGTGAGCTCCAAGAATTCTAGATATAACAGAGCTTCCACCAATACCAAATATATCTCCTATTGCCAAAAGAAGTGTAAAAAGTGGCGCACATAGTGATATTCCTGCAATTAAATTAGTATTTCCTGTAAGGGCTATGAAATAGGTGTCCACAAGGTTGTAAACAAGAGTCACGACCATACCCATTACTACAGGAAGTGCCATTTTCATATAGGCCTTTGGAATAGCTTCTTTTTCAAATAAATCGTTTTGCATAACTGACCTCACTAAAACATATTATTGAAACAAAAAATCCATAACCCGCTAGGATTATGGATTTCCGTACCGTGGCAGAATCTCTTCCGCCCTACTAACAATATTTTCAACGGGGTTTATGCTACCATTACAATTTTTAATTGTCAAAACTTTTATCTTAGGATCTCATCAATCCTTGCTTTTTCTTTGTAGTCCTTGTCAAATTGAGCTACCTCCGTTATCTATAATTATACCTATGTATGCTATAATATAGAATATAAACTATCGTTTTTTCACAGTTTCTTTTTCCAATACGAGGGCGAAAACATGCTGATGAAAATACCCGAAGGTACTGTCATAATTCGCGAAGGCGAAGTAAATATGGACATGTACAAGATA
Organism: Butyrivibrio hungatei; assembly: GCF_001858005.1. Lineage (NCBI taxonomy): Bacteria > Bacillati > Bacillota > Clostridia > Lachnospirales > Lachnospiraceae > Butyrivibrio > Butyrivibrio hungatei. Next base: position 2,415,069 of record NZ_CP017831.1, read on the forward strand.
ATAAGTGGAAATGCAGAGATATATACGGGATATGGAACTGACAAGGAGGCAATTCTTGGAATTGTTTCTAAGGATGATTACTTTGGAGAGATGGGTCTTTTAACCCAGAAGCCAGCAATATACACTGTTGTGGCATTCAATGACATGGCGGTCATGAGGATCACTCTTGCAGATATCGACGAATACATTAAGAGTAATCATCACGACACCTTCGTCATCATGAAGAAAATGGCTGAATCCATGTACAACATGAAATACAGCATGGATATGTTCGTAAAAGACGTGGCTGAGGGCCGCGTGGATGTTAGAGAAAAGAACTATCAAGGGTTCTTTTCAAATCAATTTGCCAAGTACAATGTTCGCGGCGAAGTCGCCGGAACAAAGTACGAGAAAAAGAAATAAGATCTATCAAGTCAGCTCATAAACAAGGTTTCTAAGCTCCTGCTTTCTGTCATTTAGAAGTAGGAGCTTATTATAATTGTAATAAGCTTCATTACCTGTATCCTTAACAAATTTGAGGCTGTAATATGCATTTGATAGCTCTGTTATGAAGATTACCATCTCCTGGCTGCCGGTCAGAGACTCTGGATCGCCAAAGGTCTCTTCAACAAATTCAAAGCTGTGTGTCAGGTGAGCGTCTGTAGCCTTGATCCTGGCCTGGCGGGCATCTTCTCTTTCAGTGAACCATTTCTTGGCATAGTCTATGGCACTGCTTCCACCAGAAGCCTCGCGTTCCAGCAATTCAGACAGCTCTCTAATAAGCCCAATAGCAAGGCGTTTTACCTTTTCATCATCTCTGCTGATCATGCCTGCTTCAGCCTCTGCATCCAAGGCACTTTCCATATCACCTGCAACAGCGCCAAAATCAGCTGCATCACTTTCAGAAGCCTTTTCTTTTATGATCTCAAATAGGATCTTCTGAACAGCCTGATCTTTAGCATAATCCCTAAACTCATCCATAAGTTTATCTGTAAGAAGCCCGAGAATACTGAGTTTTTCATCAAAAGAGCCATTTCTTAAAGCTTCTTTGTTTTCAGGGAATCTTCCTTCCAAGATATCAGGAATTTTGTATAGCTCATTGTATCTGCGATACAGTTCATAGTAATCAGCAAAATCCCTTGCTATCTCTATATTTTGAAGGTACTGACTTGTAAGATTCTCATTAACTTCAATGCCAAGCTTTTCGTTAACCTTGATGATCCTTGAAAGATCCTCCCAGCCTCTTGCTGTCACAAAACTTCTGCCGTTTACATCAGTCTTTATGCTATAGAAATTATCTTTTTTGATTTCAAGATATGAAAGGATTGAGCCGTGAACACCTGCCTTGTAGGCATATTCCTTCCAGGCATCGAAGTCCTCTTCAATATTTATCTGGCGCACTCTATCAAGAGTTACGATATCAAAATCCCTTACAGACTTATTGTACTGAGGAGGGTTTCCAGCTGTTACAATGATGTAACCTTCAGGAAGCTTATGACTTCCAAAGGTCTTGTACTGTAAAAATTGCAGCATGGTTGGAGCAAGAGTCTCAGAAACGCAGTTGATCTCATCAAGGAAAAGAATTCCCTCTTTTACCTTAGACTTCTCGATCTGCTCGTAAACAGCTCCAATTATCTCACTCATGGTGTACTCAGTAACAGAATACTCTTTTCCTCCATAGCTCTTTTCAGAGATCTTTGGAAGACCAATGGCACTCTGCCTTGTGTGATGGGTTATAGTATAGGACACAAGTCCTATCCCAAGCTCGTGGGCAATCTGCTCCATAACGGCTGTTTTACCGATTCCGGGAGGTCCCATGAGAAGGATTGGTCTTTGTTTTTCAACAGGAATCTCATACTGACCTGCTTCATCCTTTAAAAGGTATGCCCTGACGGCGTTTTTTACCTCGTTTTTGGCTTCATCGATATTCATAACAAATATTCTCCATCTGATAATGATCTAGCTGATATATCATTTCAAACATATAGTTTAAGGGCCCAGGCAGGGACCTTTTCATCATTATAATCCCCATTCTCTGGAAAAAGGAATGCTGTATCATAATCTGTTGGTCTGTCAGGATAGACTCCGTAACCATCTGTAAAATATATCAGTCCCTTTAGATTACCAATGTCTCCAGATGACCTCAAGCTCTCAACCTTCTCAAAAACAGGCCTGAAGTCTGTTCCATATCCGCCCTCTACATGAATTCCTTCCGAGTAGCGTCTCATATCATCAACAGATTCTATGACATCATCCTTCTGAATCTGATCATCGCACTGCAAGACATGTATTCTGATCCTCTGAAAGAAATTGTCCTTGTTCAAAAGTATTGCTGCAGTCTCATTCAAAAATCTCTGCGCAAGTTCATCCTTGCAGGAAGCAGAAGTATCAATCGCTATAACAAGTTCCTGGATCTTTTTCACTTCCCTGAATTCATTTTCTTCGATAAGAGGCATATTCCCATAGTGATCAAGTCCAAAGGTATACATACCATAGTCAAAGGAATCCATGTCTATGCCGCCTTCTTCCCTTATGACCATGAACCTTTGCAGAAATTCTTTGTAATCAGTTCTTGAAGTATTGTGAAACTTCAGTATCCATGATAGTTTTCCAAGTCTGTCGCTGGCATTTTTACCAATAGTCTCTATCTCAGTCTGAAGTCTTTTCGCTTCCTTATCCCAGTCCTTTTCCTTATCCTGGATCTGCTTAAGGATAATAGGATTTATATGCTTCTTTTGCTCATTTTCAGAGTCATCATTTTCTGGAGGATCATCAGGGAGCCTTTGCCAAAAGCCGTGATCATCAAGCTTAAACTCCTGCTCAAGCTTTTCAATCTCGAATATATCTATAGTTTCTTCATTATCCTTGAAATACTTATAGAGCTTCTCTACTGTTAAGACCTTTAATTCTTTCTCCAGCTGAGAATACCATCTGTCTCTATAGTCCGAGGACACTCTGTAAATACACTGATAGTCCATGCCATCAAGGATTGACTCTACAACTATATCCGCACAAAGGTCATAAATTTGCACGTCTGTGTATCTGGCAGAGGTATACATATGTCTGAAGATGCAATGAAGTATCATATGAAGGTAAGTTCTGTTAAGCTTACCTGGTTCCTCCAAAAAAAGTTTACATACATAGGAGGGATTAAACCTGATATTAACTGCATCTGTACCTACGCTGGTAGTTGAAAGATCCATTTCATAGGACAGACTGGATAAAGCCGCTCCCATGAAACGCATAGCAATATAAAGTTCTGTTCTTGAAGCATTTAAAACTTCTCTGCCTGCTGCCTCAAGCTCTATTCTCCTGCTACTTGCCATACTAACCTCTCACTTGTGATAGATACCCCTATTATACAATCCAGATAGCAAACTCTGCTAGCACTCCTTTAGATATATTCCGGCATTCTGATGTGTATTTTCCATGATGAGTACCTTTCCAAAGTACTCTTTTGCCTTGTCCTTATCCCGAATTCCAAGGCTTCCAAGCCCCATAAGATAATAGCAATGTGCCTTGTTTTTAAGGTCCATATCTGCGTCAAACACAGACATATCAGGCATTGAAACTGCAAAATAATCCATCTTGAACTTGTCATCAAGATGCTGCTGGCCATAGTCAAGAAGCTTATAGAATCTGGAGTTTGCTTCCTTAACATTTCCAAGCTTCTCAAATGCTCGTCCCTGATAAAGGATCATGTCAGCAGGCTGGTCATAATAATACATCATACCTGCAACTTCCATGGCTCCCAACGTTGCCTTCTCATAATTTTCTCTTGCCTTTTCTTCGTCTCCAAGCTTCTCGTATGCTAGTCCCAGATGATAGTAAACATGGTTATCCTTTGTACCTTCAAGTCTTCCCTCTCCAAGGTTTTCAGGATAGCTCACTGCCTCTTTTAAGAGCCCCACTGCTTCCTTGCAGGATTTAGTATCCCCCTTTGTCAAAAGAGCCTTCGCCTGTTCTAGGAGACTAACCTTAAACTGAGTTGTTATCTTGCCCTCAGCTCCTTCCCAGGTCCTGAAAAGGTGGCTCTTAGTTCTTTTGATAGCTTCGTCGTACTTACCAAGACTATTAAGAAGTGTCACATATTCAACATAGAGATCATCGCGCTTTTCAATGAGCCCGATATTTTCTTCAAACCTTGCAAGTCTCTCTCCAAGTGGAACGTTAAGCTTCTGATAGAGCTGATCAAGTTCAAGGAACACCCTTGCATCGCTCTTATCAAGGTTAAAAGCCTTCTCCATAAGCTCTTTTGCCCTGTTCTTGTCATCACGCTTATTGTAATAAGCAATAGCAAGGTTCCTGCAAACAGTTGGGAATGTGTCATCAAGCGCTAGTGACTTCTCCCAATATTCAATAGCCAGGTCATATTGAAGCTTATCGTAGTACAGGCATCCAAGGTAGTAGCAAGCCTTAGAAGGATTCTTAGACACCTTAATAGCAGTCTTCAAAACCGCTATATCCTCAAGCTTATTAGGAAAACAATAATCTGATGGCATGTTCTGCGCAGTCTCAAACTGGCGAAGTGGCTCGTCCATGTAGTGGTAAGTCCTGATATCGCAGGCGCCTCTATAATAGCGAAGCATAGGGTGATGATCCTCCTCGCCCATTACGCCAGTGGCACCTGAGGCCTCTGAGTACATGCCCCACTCCATAAAATCTCTTGCAACCTGGAGGCAGATTTCATGATTACTTCTGATAAAGGACATATAGTCAAGCCAAGCACTCTCTCTGCTTCTTCCCTTATGGAACTGAATGCTGATATATCTTGATAAATAGTCAAACTCATCAAGTTCAAGGTTTTCCTTGACCATATTCATGGCATCTTTTTCTCTTTCAAGCTTAAGTAAAAGAAATGCCTTAAGTCCTCTGGCCTTGATATTATGTGAATTTTTAACAAGGGACCTCTCAACATGATCAAGAGCTTCCTCATAGTCTCCTCTTCTGGTATCAATTGCAGCTAGATAGTAATAGCCCATCTCCTGAAGCTCATTTACCCAGGTTGCCTTATAAAATGCCTCATAGGCTTCGTCATACTTTTCCTGGTAAAAAAGTGCCAAGCCCAAATTGTAATAAGGCTCGCTGTCATATGGATTTGGATGCATGACAGTAAGTCTTTCCAGAGCCTTTCTAAAGTACTTCTCTGCAATCTCAAATCTGCCTCTTCTAAACATTAAAAGGCCATAAGCATTATTAAGCCTTGTGTCACCCTCATCCCTCTTAAGTCCCTCAAGATAATAATCATCAGGAAGAAATGTAGCGTGCCTGTACTGCTCGATATGCTGCCCCGTAAGATAGAGCTCTTCATTAGTCTTTATCTCTTCTGGCAAAAGAGCTGCTTTAGCAGGTTCAGCAACCTTTGGGATTCCCTGATCCTTTGGCTCATAGGATACAAGCTCTTTGAAGCCGTCATATACACAAACCTTTAATTTGTACTGATCGATATCTCCAGGAATCAGTTTCTTGAGAGAAATTGTCTTTTCATAAATATCAACCGGTGAAAGCTTTGTTTCTTCTGAGTAAATTTCTTTTCTGTCGTAGTAAACAACTACTCTTGCACTTTCTCTAGGACTTGTACCATATACGCAAAGGTACAGTTTTCCATCCTTTTTAAGTTCCATATTGAGAGCTGCGTGGATGCTGGCATTCTTGACCTGTCCCACTTTCTTGTATGGCATAAAGTACTGCTTGAACACCTTCTCCTCAAAAGGCTTAAGCCACGAGAAATCAGGCTGGTTGTCACAATACATACCTGTCATAAGCTCGATGTATGGGCCATCTTCATCTGTAAGGTTCCTGTCCCATGCCTTTCCAAAATCGCCGCATCCCCAAGTCCACTGCTTTTTACCTGGAGATACGTGGTGATCTGCTACATGAAGTAAGCCTGCCTCTTTCTTGTAGTCATAACCTCCAACAAAGTTATAATCTGACTTTTCAGCCATATAAGAAGTTGGAACAGGGATGTTTTTGTATCTTGAAATATCTACGCCTTCGCTGTAGTCATGCTTGTAGTACTCTCCTGTTGCAATTGGAAATCTTGAAACAGCTCTTTTACCATGGTCATATACGTTATGAACATCAGGAGGAAAAATAGACTGTGTATGATCATTAACTGCAACAGCAGGGTTGGCCCACCACAGGAAAGTCTGTGGAAGAGGTGTCTTGTTGTAGAGCTGACCTGTGATCTCGATGTAGGCCTTATCCGGATACAAGGTAAACTTAGTCATTTCCTTGGTTCCATACATCTGGTCCACATCGCCAGTTAAAAGAGTAACGCTTCCATCCTTGTTTTCCTTGATGGAATAGCGAACTGGCATGTAGGTTGTTGGGCGATGATGCTGAGGCCAGTTAAACTCGATACCTCCTGAGATCCATGGGCCTGTAAGTCCCACAAGAGCAGGCTTGATGACCTTGTTGTAATAAACAAAGTCATAGTCATTGGTCTTGTCATAGGCTCTCTGGATCCTGCCCCCAAGCTCAGGAAGGATCATGATCTTAATATAATCATTCTCAAGATAGACAGCCTTCCACTTCTTGTCTGTCTTTTTTGTGCTTATATCATTAGTTGATGGATATGGATAGATCTTACCTGAACTTCCCTGGTATACTCTCTTTTCCAGAAACATAGGGTTCTTGTCAGGTGCTCCAACTTCATATGTTGGAATAACTACCCATTCTTCCCATATCTTTGCTTTTTTCATTCTTGCCTCCATATAGCTTGACCACTTATTTATTATTGCTTTAGATTGCTTTTTTATATAATATGATAATATCCATGTTTTACTAGATTTTCATTATATCAGCTTGCTATAAGATATCAAAATCTTGCTCATAATATTTTACATGAAAGGGTCCGGATATGTTATCCAAGGAAAAATACGTCGCCCCAAAATCTGATTACTATATCCACACTCCAAGTGCTTTAGCCAAAGAGCTTTTTCTCTATCCAACTGTCATTGGCAATTTCAGATACGAAGCAGGGTACGAACTCTATAGAAACAACTATACCAGTTTTCTTTGCATGTACATAAAACAAGGTGATTGTGAGATCACTACAGGCTCAATAAAATTGGCTGCAAAGGCCGGACAAATTGTTCTGATCGACTGCTATAAGCCCCATTCCTACAGATCTGATAATGGATGGGAGGCTGTGTGGTTTCACTATGACGGCAAGCTTGCCAGAGGCTACTATGACGCCATCACTAACAAGCAGGGAAATGTCATAAGTCTTGCTTCGGACTATAGATTCAAAAAATATCTTGATAAGCTCTATTTTTCATACAAAAATACAGCCCCAATAAATGAGACTGTAATAAATAACTGGATCATAAATATAATGACTGAGCTCATGGTCTCCAATCAGCTGACTGCCTCTATAGAGTCGGCTTCAGAGCCTGTTGAAGATGTTATTGCTTTTATTTCTGACAATTTGGATAAAGAGCTTTCTATTGAGGAGCTCGCCAAAAAGGCCAACCTCAGCCCGTTTTACTTTTCCAGGATTTTTAAGAAAGAAACAGGCTTTACTCCTCACGACTACATCATCACGTCAAAGATTGACCATGCCAAATACCTGCTGCTTAACACTTCTTTATCCAGCAAGGACATCTGCTACCAGCTTGGTTTTGGAAATGAGAGCTCTTTTTGTGCAACCTTCAAAAAGAAAACCGGTAAGACGCCCAGGGAATACAGAACTAATTTTTAAATCTGCTCCTGACTCTAAGCAAGTGGATCAGCTCAAAGACTGCATCTAAAAGAACAAATATCCCGCAGCTAATTGTGTACCACTCAAGTCCTACTTCAGGGCCGACCATAAGGTAGCCTCCATACAAAGTCAAAAGGATTCCCTGAAATGAATATCTTACAACTCTTAGTTTGTCATCCCAGCTGGCCTTGATGTTAATAAAGCACTGATAGGCACTTACAAGGAATATGACTCCAAATAGGATGCTGGCAAAAAGAAACAGCGCATCATCCTTAACTATCAACACTACATAGGCAACAATAAGGACTATGCTGACATTGACTCTGATCCTCTCTTTGCTGATATCCCAGTTTGATTTTCTAAGATGGTGGATTGTCAGATATACCTGATAAGCCACAATAGCAAAAATAGTAACTGCAAAGGCTGTCTTTATGAATGCATCCGGAATAAGGAAGCACAGAATTGCAAAAGCCACGCAGAATGCTATCCTGAATATCTTCTTTTTATCTTTCTTTTCCTCCATGGCCTTTCCAATAGAGGAATTCTTGATATCTGAAACCACGTTATCCTTAACGCTCTTTAGAGGATTTAGCCCCTCCGCATTGTCACCAAGTACAGTAAAGATAAGATTCTCAAAGGCCTTAGGGCCTTCCTTGGTAAACTCCTCTACAGTGACAGCGCCATTTTCACCCATGGTATCAAAGATAGAATTGACAAATGCCTGCCTGTCCTTTAGATCATCCATCTTTTCAATGAATTTATCAAAAAGAGTATTTATCTGCTCACTGGCTGAATCGTGCTCAGTAGTCGTCACCAGTCCATCACCACTAACCTGCCAGGTTAAGAGACTATGCTGCATCATCTGCGTGCCACTACTCTTAACTATGTAGTTCTCTGTTATCTTAGGTTCAAAAATCCCACCTACAATGCAGAATTCAGGGGTAATCCTCACACATTTATGATCAATCTTACTGACAAGCTCTGTATCAAGAACTTCATTGCAAAAACCAGGTCCATCATTTAGATAAACCTTTGCAACCTTATCAAGTTCTTCTTTTTCAAGATGTGCTACCGCAAAAAGAGCCAGATTCGCGCCTTTAGAGTGACCGGCCACATGACACTTTTCATTCCTAGCCAAAGTTCTTTTCAGATAACTGTAGGCCTTCTCCTGGGCAGGAACCTTCGTGTAACTGATCATGAAATCTTCCTTCCAGCCTACGATGGTGTCGTCAGTTCCTCTAAAAACTACAACAACCTCTTTATCAGAAACGTGGTAGGTCAAGGCTGCAAACTGCATGTTTGCTATAACGCTGGTTTCGTCCACATAGTTTGATATGACAACGCTGCCAAATCTCTTTGACTTTGCGCACTGCTCCAGAAGCTTTCTGTCATTCCTTCCGGAAGTTATGAGCCTGAACTTTACATTTTCTCCAAGTTCATCCCACACCTCTTTTATTGTGCGCTCTCTTTTTGATCCAATTCCTGTAAATGCCGGCGTCATATCTGCATAACCAAGGTGACAAAGGACCATTACATCAATTTCATTTAATGGTCTTTCGTCAAAAGAGATATCTCCACGCCAATTAACATAATCAATAATATTTGCCATTTTCTTCACCTGTCCCTGTCACAACTGATGAATAAAACTAAAGCTATTGTTAAAATTTAAATTCCAGTGCGCTGCTATTATCCTGGTGCTTATCCATAAGAGCTGCGCTTACAAGGGTAAGCCCCTTTTCTGTCGCAAGCTTAAGCCCATGATCTAAAGCTTCGTCTGACACCAGATCTTTACCATACTGGTTAAGTGCTCTTATGACACCTGTTGTATCAATCTCCTGGGAAGCTCTTTGCACAAGCCTCTCCAGAATATCCTTCATGTTGGCTCTGGCATAGTCTTCATAGATGGTTCTAAAACTATCATCAAGTTCGTTAGGGTAAATGAGTCTTCCCACTGCTATATCTTCGGAAATCATGTTTCCATCTATAAGTGCCTTCTCAAAGAGCTTGTCATATTCCCTATAGTTTATTTTACGCCTGTCTACGCATTCTCTGTAGGCATAGCCCGATCCGCTGATAGAAAACTGTATAGTCCTTGCCATGGTATTATCTGCAAAATCATAGACATACTCAGGGAAAGTCAGCTGAGAAGTCTCCTGCTGCCTATGAATAGTAAATCTCAAAGTCTTGTCGTTATCCGCAAGGAAATTCCTGATGACTTCATACCAGTTTCTTTTGATAGTAATATCAATGTCCGTCAGGCTGTCACACTGCCTGCAGACACCGTCGTAATAGTCATCAATGCTGTCGTATAGTGATATCTTGTAGAGATTTCTGCAATTGTGAAAAGAAAAACCGTAAAGAATCTTCACTGTCTCCGGAATCTGAACTGTCCTGATATCATTTCTTCCAGAAAAGGCGTGATTTCCAATTGCCTCAACGCTCTTTCCATCTATTTCTGCAGGGATCACCAGGTCTCTTACTTCACCTTCAAAGCCTGTGATCTGTATAAATTCATGATTATCTTTTTTGTGTTGTACTACTTCGTATGTAAATGGCATAGCATACCCTGTTTTCTTCATGATTATAGTATACAGTTAATTGTACATCTTATTGAAAATATGTTAAACTACCACCGAAATCATAGTCCAGGAGATTCCTATGTTTGAACCAGTTTCAGTAGAAAAATGCAGTTCCTACGAACAGCTCGAAATAAATAAAGCCCTTGATAACGCCATTGACGCAATTGGCGGTCTTGACTTTGTCAAGGAAGGCATGACTATCGGCATCAAGGCTAACCTTGTAGCAGCCATGAATCCAGATAAAGCTGTCACCACTCACCCAGCTCTTTTGAAAAGACTCTGTGAGCGCATTGTGGAACTTGGCGCTAGCGTAATTGTCGGCGATAGTCCAGGAGGTCTTTTCACACCTGCATTTGTAAAAAACGTATACAAGACCTGCGGTCTATATGAGTTAGAAGAGGCTTTCCCGGGGAAGGTAAAGCTTAATACAAACCTAGAAATAAAAGATGCTGAATTTCCTGAAGCTGTCAGCATCAAGACCTTTATCTATACTGCATGGCTTGATGATGTGGACTTTATTATCAATTTTTCCAAGCTCAAGACCCACGCCATGATGGGTATGAGCTGCGCAGTCAAAAACATGTTCGGCACAATCCCAGGCACCACCAAGCCCGAATACCACATGCGTTTCCCTGAAGAGAACGCCTTTGCAAATCTTATGGTGGACCTGAATGAGTATTTTAAACCGGCTTTGTATGTAGTAGACGCCATCGATGGTATGGAAGGTAACGGCCCAACTGCAGGTGAAAAGAGACATATCGGTCTTATCCTTGCATCCAAAAAGCCCTATGCCCTTGATATGGTCTGTGCTGACATAATTGGTCTTGGAATCAATGATGTTCAGACTATGAAGGTAGCCTATGAAAGAGGCCTTGGACCTAAGTCTGTAGATGAAGTAGAAGTTGTAGGGAGTGCTTTACTTCCAGATGTTAAGATCTCAGATTACAAAAAAGCCACCATCCATCAAAGTATCACCTTTGAAGGTGGCAGCGCATTTAATAACGTTAAATCAGCAGTTGTTAAGATCTTATTCTCAACCAAGCCTCTAGTCAGACCATCCGAGTGCATTGGCTGTAAAAAGTGCTTCGAAACCTGCCCAGCTCACGCCATTACCATGGTTACCAAGAAGGTTAAGGGGAAAGAAGTTCTTTTACCAGAGATTGATAGAAGTAAATGTATCAAATGCTTCTGTTGCCAGGAATTCTGCCCTAAGGGAGCCATGAAGGTCCATGAAAATCCTATAGGAAAAATGATAAATCGAAAGTGATTAATACCGCCAGCTCTAAGTTCATAGAGACTGGCGGTATTTTATTTAACCATTATTGATACTGCTTTATTTACTACTTCTATTGTGGTTTTCTTATAAGATCCACCGAATTCTCCATCCAATGTCCACTCAGTGGTTTCTTCGGAGGATAGCTTTACCTTTTTTACCTGTTTGTAAGTAAGATATGGATTGTCTGGTTCTTTAGTTGCTAGAGCAGCAATAATAGCATTGAACTCTGCCAGATTCTTTGGAGCCCTTATGAGCAATAGTTCCATCTGCCCATCATCCTGCTTGATATCTGTATCTGCAAAGAGTGTCATACCTGCAACTGACGCTGAATTACTAACTGCGCCAAAGATATAATCTCCTTCTTCCATAATGCCATCTGCCTCAATCTTCATGTGGCAGCTATAACCCAAACTCTGTGGAATCTCAGCCATAGCGCTCAGTACATAAGCAGCGTAGCCAAGAACATTTTTAAGCTCCTGATCTGTCGCATAGCTTACCTTTGAAAAAGCTCCAAATGCCGCCACATAGTTAAAGTAGTGGTCGTTCATCTTACCTACATCGTAGGTGTATGGTCTTCCATTTACTGCAATATCTATTGCTTTGGATCTAACACTCGGAATACCAAGTCCTTTTGCAAAGTCGTTGGTACTTCCTGATGGTACGTAGGCTAAGACAGGCTTTTCTTTTAATAGCATGACCTGGTTCATAACATGATTAAGAGTTCCGTCGCCGCCACTACACATAATAAGATCAAGCATTCCATCATATTCAGGAATAATGGTCTCAGATGTAAGCCCACTTCCTGGAAGTATCGGAAACACAACGGGTTCATAGCCTTTTTCTGCAAGCTTTGTTACTATTTCCAAAGTATCGTTGCCAGCCTTACCTGTTCCTGATGTTTTGTTTATCAGTACTAATGCTTTTTTCTTTTTCATTTTCATACAACCTTATTATTCATTATTGAATAAATATATTCATATCTATTGCTCCAACTATCATTATCTTTCGCTGTCTGATAGCCATTGTAAGCAATTGTTTCAAGTTCTTCTTCATTTTCTAGAAGACTTTTTACTTTTCCAGCCATCTGCTCTGGATTTCTTAGATCAAAGTAGATAATGTTCTGTCCATCCTTATATCTCTCACCAAGATAATCAGATTCATCTGTAACACATAATGCTCCATTTATCATTGAATCAAAATTTTTTTCACTACATCCATCTTTAAACCATGGAACAAAGCACAATGATATTTTAGATTCAACTACTTTGTTGAGTAGTTTTTCCGATGGGATTCTTTCATGTATAACGATATTATCAGAAAATGGCATGTTGCTATCTTCCCATCCATCACCGTATATTTCTACATGTACTCCCTCTTCATCAAGCGCATGCATTGCTTGAAGCTGAAATCTTCTTCGAACAAAATGCTCTATGTCATGGGATGCAGTCCTATATACATCCATTAGTTCCATTTCTGTTGCATGAATATTATTTGAGAGAAAAAACTCATTTATTACATATTCAGTGGTTTGTCGTGGATCTGATAAAAGCTGACTGATGCAGAAAGAATAAAACTCTTTTTCTCTACCAAAAATAACTGAAGGAACTGAAAAGCTTGAAATCTCTTCCTTGCAATTTCCCATATATATTACGTCATTTTTTCTTTTGTCCATCGGTATCTGTAACTCAACCTCTTCTCCTCCTTGCGGAACAAAGAATACTCTCGATACCTTTGAATAAAATATCTCACAGAAACCCACATGATTTCGGTCACAGCAAATTACATTCAATTCGCATTTAGGCTCAAACAATTCATCAAAGTAATACCTGGGATGATCAACTAAATATGTATAAACTGGAATGTTATTCTTCTTCCAAACATTTTCACCATTTTCAGATAAACTTATCCCAATATCATTGTAAGTAAACATTACACAGCCCTGTTGTCTAATATAGTCATCAAACTCTTTGCAGCTATAGGACTCTGAATTTCTTGTGTCTACTATATAGAAATCAACTCCTATTGACTTTAAGTAATCAATAAACCTATCAATCTTAAAATCTAGTTCATGATATCTACCTTTAAACAAAATTATGTGCTGCACCGTGTTTTCAGAAATTATGCTTTTCTCGCACATTGAAGTCAAATTCCTTATGTATTATTTATTTGCGTTTGTAAGTTCTATATGTATAGGTAATATCAAAATATACCTGCTCTTCGCTTTCATCTGCAAGCTCCCACTCAGGGTCCTCATCAAGATTTGGGAAGTAAGCATCTGCTTCGTATTCCTTGTCGATCATTGTAACGATGGCTGTATCGCACAGATCAAGGAAATCCGCGTATACTCTCTCTCCTCCGATGATGAATACATCATTGGTATCAAGATCATCTACAAGCTGAAGGAGCTCTTCTCTGCTGTGGGCAACAGCTGCATCTTTTACCTTGTAATCTTCTCTTGTAGAAAGAATGATATTATCTCTTCCTGGGAGCACAACCTGTCTTGGGAAAGTTTCAAGAGTCTTTCTTCCATAAACGATTGTCTTGCCCATTGTAATATTTCTAAAGTTCTTTTGGTCAGCAGGAATGCTCACAAGGAGCTGTCCTTTGTTACCAATTGCCCAATTGCTGTCTACTGCTACGATTGCCTGCATAAAATCCTCCTGTGTACTGATTATTAGCGATATCAGGATTTCTTCGCCTTCCTTATATCGCTCAAATGGCGATTGGAATATCTTTAAACTGTTCTCCAGCGACTTCATAGCCCTCAAGTGAAACGTCATCACGAGTGAACTTGTAGAAGTCCTTAACATCTGGATTTAAATGGAACTTAGGTGCTGGGAGAGGCTTTCTCTCAATAAGTTCCTTAATAAGTGGAACATGTCTGTCATAGATGTGAGCATCTGCAATCACATGTACAAGCTCACCAACATTCATATCGCATGCCTGCGCAAGCATATGAACAAGGACAGCGTACTGAACCACATTCCAGTTATTTGCTGCCAGAACGTCCTGTGATCTCTGGTTTAATACTGCGTTAAGTGTAAGTCTGTCCTCGCCCTTTTTCTGTGTAACATTGTAAGTTACGCTGTATGCGCAAGGATAAAGATTCATCTCATGAAGATCACTAAATACATAAGTATTTGTCATGATACGTCTGCTAAATGGGTTGTTCTTAAGGTCATAGATGACTCTGTCCATCTGGTCAAACTCACCCTCTTTATAGATGCTCTTTTGACCAATCTGATAACCATAAGCCTTACCAATTGAACCTGTCTCGTCAGCCCACTCATCCCAGATGTGGCTGTGAAGGTCATGGATGTTATTACTCTTTTGCTGATATATCCAAAGAACCTCGTCTGTTGCGCTCTTAAGGGCAGTTTTTCTAAGAGTCATGATTGGGAACTCTTTTGACAGATCATATCTGTTGACTACGCCGAATTTCTTGATGGTGTAAGCTGGTGTTCCGTCAGGCCAGTGTGGTCTTACTTTCTCCCCTTCTGTTGATGTTCCATTTTCTAAGATATCTTTACACATGTTGATAAAGATCTCGTCTGCTCTACTCATATTTTCTTCTCCCTTATTTGCTCCACTTGTCACAAAGTGAATTGATCTGATCGGCGAATTTTGCCTTGTCTTTATTGGTCATGCCCTCGCTCCTTGCGATGATGCCCATGAGTCTTGCACCTGCCGCCTTAAGTCTTGCATAAACGTCAGATACAAGTGCTCCTTCTTTCTTCTTTACTGGTACAGGCTTTCCTTCAACCAGGATGTTTCCTGATATGAGGTCAACTTCTGTTCCGCTATATGGCGCGTAGGTATCGTATCCGTGCTCTTTTCTAAGATACTCAGCAAAAGAGGTACAAACACTATCTTCACCATGAACAATAAATACCTTCTTTGGTCTCTTAGTGGTAAAGCCATCTATCCACTCGACAAGTCCGTTTTTATCAGCATGTCCTGATAATCCCTCAAGCTTGCAGATATCTGCCTTAACATCGATAGTCTCACCAAAGAGTTTGACCTGCTCTGCTCCATCTATGATTGCTCGTCCTGTGGTACCGATCGACTGATATCCTACAAAAAGGATCGTGCAGTCTTCTCTCCAAAGATTGTGCTTAAGGTGATGTCTGATTCTACCTGCTTCGCACATGCCTGATGCAGATATGATCACCTTTGGTTCAGGATCTTCGTTTATGGCTCTAGACTCTTCTGTGGTGATTGCCAGATTAAGTCCTGGGAAAGTTATTGGATTTATGTGGTTCTTAACAAGCTCCATGGCTTCTTCGTCGTAGCAGTCTGATTGATTAGCTCTGAATATCTCTGTTGCTTCAACAGCAAGGGGACTATCTACGAACACAGGAAAGTTTGGAAGTGACTTTACAAGGCCATCTTTTTTGATCTTTCTTATAAAGTACAGCATCTCCTGAGTTCTTCCTACTGCAAAAGAAGGAATGACTACGTTTCCGCCTCTTTTAAAAGTTCTCTCTAAGATCTCCGCAAGCTCTTTTATATAATCAGGTCTTGTCTCGCTATGAAGCCTATCTCCATAGGTTGACTCCATGACTACATAGTCAGCATCTGGAGTCTTCTGAGGATCTCTAATAAGTGGCTGATGCTTGTTTCCTATATCTCCGGAAAAGACAATCTTCTTTGTGACATTCTTTTCAGTGAGCCATACTTCTATGCTGGCTGATCCTAATAGATGTCCTATATCAGTGAAGCGTATCTTGACGCCTTCGCAGATCTCTATTTCCTTATTGTACTCACATGGAACAAAACACTTTATGGTCTTCTCAGCATCTTCCATGGTATAGGAAGGCTCCATAAGATCTAAGTCCTTAGTTCTTTTGGCCTTTCTGTTACGCCACTCAGCTTCCTGCATCTGAATATGTGCGCAGTCTCTAAGCATGATATCGCAGAGATCTACTGTAGCTTCTGTTGCATATATCTTGCCTCTAAAGCCCTTAGCATATAGAAGTGGAAGATTTCCTGAGTGATCCACATGAGCATGTGTCAGGAAAACATAATCTATTTCTGGCGCTGACACTGGAAGAGGAACGTTTTCAAAATAGTCTTTGCCCTGCTCCATTCCGTAGTCAACTAAAATGTTCTTGCCGCATGCCTCAATAAAATGGCAACTGCCTGTAACTTCATGATCTGCCCCAATAAATTTCAGTCTCATATTTTTGTCACCTCATGCTTCTAAGTATACCATATCTTGTATTATATAGCAGGTCAGAATACTATAAAATCCATTCGAAAATCGCGGAAAAATAATAGAAATTGGCATTTTCCATTGATATTTGGTACAATAGTTACTGATTTGATTTTAAAAGGGAGATTATTTTTATGTTTAATAAAACACATGGAAAAAAAGCACTTGCTGCACTACTTAGCATGACTATGATTCTTTCAGTTGCAGCTTGTGGTAAAACAGGCAGCAATACAACTGATGATGCTCAGTCAGAAGTTTCTTACGAAAAGATTGAAGCTAATGATGCAGCAACAGAGAGCACAACAGAAGAAGCACCTGCTGATGAAGCTTATGTTCTTCCAGATGACATGTACTTCAGCGAGCTTACTGGTGAGCCTATCAGCAAAGAGATCCAGGACCAGCGTCCTATCGCTGCAATGGTTGATAACGAGATCACAGCTCTTCCACACTATGGTACAGCTCAGGCAGACGTAGTTTACGAGCTCATGAACAGCACCAAGAATGACCGTATCACAAGACTTATGTGCGTAGTTAAGGATTGGAACAATGTAGAGCAGCTCGGAAGTATCCGTAGTACACGTCCTACCAACATCCTTCTTGCTTCAGAATGGAACGCAATTCTTTGCCACGATGGTGGCCCATACCACAACGATGCATACTTCGCAAAAGATTGGGCTAAGGACCATCTTTCAGGAGTATTCTCAAGAGTAAACAATGGTAAGAAGAGAGAGTTTACAGAGTACATCTTAAGCGGCGATATGAATTCTCAGATTGAGAAGTATAATATCTCAGCTACTTATAATGAGTTTGCTAATGAAGGTTCACACTTCAACTTCGTACCTTATGGAACTGAGATTAACCTCGATGAGAAGTATGACAGATCATACACAGCAAATAAGGTTTCTCTTCCTTTCAAGCACAACGGTTCAACTCTTACATACAACGCTGAAACAGGCATGTATGAGTACTCAGAATATAATGAGCCTCACGAAGACGAAGATTCAGGTGAAGTTCTTGCATTCAAGAACGTAATCCTTCAGAAATGTTCTTTCACACAGCTTGATGAAAACGGTTACCTCATCTACAACTGTATTGGTTCAGGTGAGAATGCTTGGTACCTCACAAATGGTGTAGCTAAGGATATCACTTGGGTTAAGTCAAGTGAAACAGCTGTTACAAAGTTCTATGATGAGAACGGTGAAGAGCTTCAGATCAACACTGGTAAGACTTACATCGCTCTTATCCCTGATGACACTTGGGATAAAGTAATCTTCGAATAATACGAGGACACGCAAATGCCTATAGATCTAAAACCTTATCGCAAAATTAATGGCAATGTTTTAAAGATCATCGCTTGTATCACGATGCTCATCGATCACATAGGCGCTGCTATCATTATTCCAGTTAATCAGGCAGGTCTTATTCCTGACCATGAAACTTTTGAAAAAATAAAAACAATATATAAAGCATGCAGATGGATCGGAAGGTCTGCCTTCCCCATCTTCTGCTTCCTTCTTGTAGAAGGTTTCATTCATACAAAAAGCAGACTAAGATACGCTCTTAGTCTGCTTTGTTTTGCTCTTCTATCTGAACTTCCTTACGACTATGCATTTGACACAGGATCTGATCAGTGTAATGTAATGTGGACTTTATTCATTGCATTTATTACGCTGTGGGGAATGGAATTTATCAAGAAATGGGTAGAAGATAAGAAACTTCCAACAGTCTTGTTCTATATGTTGTCTGGAATCTTGATGATACCTGCGATTCTATTAGCAGAATATATTCATTGTGACTACCGCGGCTATGGAATTGCTTTGGTGATCATCTTCTATTTCCTACGACCATTTGATTATGTGAATCTCATAGCAGGATTTCTCTTTATTTCACTTATGCCAAATGAATCCCATGCTTTCCCAGCATTTATCCTGATGGCATTCTATAGCGGATTACAGGGGAGGAAACTTGGCAAACTCAAGTATCTTTTCTACGCATATTATCCTGTGCATCTGACGATACTGTATCTGATAAGATATGCGCTGTGTAATTAGTTTGTGGAGGGACCAGCGACAACGGAAAGTGTTTTCAGACAGGTCCTTGCTCGGCGGGAACTACTGTATTAGAAATAAAAGGCTTGTAAACTCTGCGACATGCGCACTGCTTCGCAGCTACGGAGTTGACAAGCCTTTTCTTTCTAATACTAAGTAGTTAAGCCGAGCAAGGAGAGGTGAGCGTCACGCCGCAACGGGGTGAAGAAAGGGAGTTGGCACGCCTAAACGCACTCTCTCCCTGCAAATTTTACCTGCATTCACTCTTTTACTTAGCTTGCAAGTAATATTCTCAGCCTTTAGGCTCCATCCACCCGCAAATCTTTACCTGCATTTACTCTTTTACTTAGCTTGCAGGTAATATTCTCAACCTTCAGGCTCCATCCACCCGCAAATCTTTACCTGCATCTACCCATTCTCTTAGCTTGCAGGTAACTTTCTCGGCCTCCACGCTTCATTTCCTCGCAATTCTTTACCTGCAATTACTCTTCTATTTAACTTGCAGGTAACTTTCTCGGCATCCACGCTCCATTCACCCGCAAATATTACCTGCATTTACTCTTTCTCTTAGCTTGCAGGTAATATTCTCAGCTTCCACGCTCCATCTCCCCGCAAATCTTTACCTGCATTCACTCTTCCACCTAGCTTGCAGGTAACTTTCTCAGCCTTCCGGCTCTCTCCACCCGCAAATCTTTACCTGCATCCACTCTACTACTTAACTTGCAGGTAATATTCTCTGCCTTCAGGCTCCATCCACCCGCAAATCTTTACCTGCATTTACTCTTTTACTTAGCTTGCAGGTAACTTTCTCAGCTTCCAGGCTCCATCCACCCGCAAATCTTTACCTGCAATTACTCATATATTTAACTTGCAGGTAACAGAAGCTCGCTGGAGGGCCCTAGAACGCCCCGGCGAGCAAAAAACTAGCGGCCGCCAAGGCACTCCTACTCCTTAATTGGCTTAACTACCGGATATTTAAAAGGCTAGGGCTGTCAATCCTGTGCGAAGCACACCGCAAAGCGGCTTGGGATTGACTGTCCTAGCCTTTTAAATAAAATCCCCAGCGCCAATTAAGGATAGCGGGGCAAACAAAAACTCCAGAACAAGCTCATCACCTGCTCTGGAGCAAATATCTAAAACCTTCACTTGATCACTCAGTTACATACTCTGCCATAGCGGCCTGGGCACTACTGATATCAGTTGTTGAAAGAGTATAGTTCTGAAGTATGTTTGTCTCAAACTCTACACTACCTGCATCTATGACTGTCACTTCAGCATACTCCTTGTAACCAACATCCTTGTTACCTGTAAGAACGTATACGCTATCCCCCGGCTTAACGTCCATGGTAACTAAAATAGTTGCTGTTGTACTTAGTATTGCATTATTACTGAATTTGATCTTATATGTTCCAGGATAAAATGCATCCTGAATCTTTGATAAAGTCCCACTATATGGGAGTATTCCGTTTTCGTCGTAAACCGTAACTCTTTGTGTAAGCCTAACTAAATCTTCATCTTCCCCTGAAGATTCTGTAGAAGAACCGCTATCGCCATTCTCATCCTGTGCCAAAAAGTCTTTGAAGTTCTCTTCGGCGCTCTCACAATAAACGCTCTTAGAGTCTTCCGCATTGACATTTGAATCAGTCTTTGCATATATCACCGTTGCTGCAAAGAAACCTACCCCAAATAAGACGGTAGTAAGGACGATAAGCGCTAATTTTCTAGCTTTTGTCATCTTTTACCCACCTGTATAATATTTTATTTTCACAAAGCCTACTAAATATTATCACACTTTGGACACATTTATCAACAGAAAAAGTTATAAAAATTTTATATTTATTTTAGATTTTCATTTACTCCAAGTCTTTGGTTTTATCATTATGTAAATTGGCAACAGCTCAAGTCTTCCAGCAAGCATATCAAACATAAGGACAATCTTGGACAAATAAGAGAACTCTGAGTAATTACCCATAGGTCCTACCATTCCAAGACCAGGTCCGATATTGTTAAGTGTAGCTGCAACTGATGTAACTGTTGTCTGGAAATCAAAGTTATCAAGTGCCACAACCAAAGTTGAAGCGATAAATGTTACAACATAAAGTCCAAGATAAGCTGAAACAGATTTAACTGTTGTTCCCTCTACTGTATGTCCGTCCATATATACTCTTTTAACAGCCTTAGGATGAACAAGGTAGTTGAGTTCATTTCTAGCATTTCTGACCACGATAATGGCTCTTGAGAATTTAAATCCACCACCTGTTGATCCGGCGCAGGCACCTACCAAAGACAAGATACAAAGTATCATTTTGGAAAGCATAGGCCATTTATCAAAGTCCAAAGTTCCAAAACCAGTTGTAGTCATTACTGATGTAACTGCAAATAAAGCATGATGGAATGATAATCCAGCGCTGTCAAGCACACCAGCTCTATAGATATTAAGTGAAATAATTGCTGCAGCAATGAACATTACTCCAAAGTAGTACTTAACTTCATCAATAGCAAAAGCTTCCTTTGGCTTTCTGTTTAAAAGGAAATAGTAAACAGTAAAGTTAACACCGCAAAGCGCCATAAATACTATGATGATTGCCTGGCTGATAGTTGAGTATCCGCCAATACCAGCATTGTTAACAGCAAATCCACCAGTTCCTACTGTAGAAAAAGAAATAGTGACCGCATCATAGATTGGAAGTCCTGAGATAAAGAGGCAGATGATCTCTGCCAATGTGATTCCAAGATAAATAAGGTAAAGGATCTTGGCTGTGTCTTTTACCTTAGGAACAATCTTACCTACTACTGGTCCAGGGCTCTCTGCTCTCATAAGATGCATGCTATATCCATCAGCCATAGGTACTACAGCAAGAAGGAATACCAAAACGCCCATACCACCGATCCAGTGAGTGAAGGTTCTCCAGAACTGTACACTCTTCTCGATTCCATCCATAGAAGTAAGGATACTACCTCCAGTTGTGGTGAAACCTGAGATTGTTTCAAAAAGGGCATCAATATAATTTGGAATAGTTCCTGTCATAACAAATGGAACTGCACCAAGTAAACTCATAAGTATCCAGGCAAGAGCCGTGATAATAAAGCCTTCTTTGGCATAAATAACTTTACTCTTTGGCTTTATATGTGATCCCACTATGCCTATGATCAAAGTTACTACTATAAGCAGGAAGAATGACTCAGCACTGTCATATTCCCTGTAAACAAGGGCCACCAGAAATGGTAGCATCAAAAGACATCCCATTACCCTGATGATTCTAAATAAGATGTATCTGACCATCGAATAGTTCATTTTTTAGTTCTCCAGTATATCGCTTATATCTTTTAATCCTGTATTAATTGTTACAACGATTACAGAATCTCTTTCTCTGATAACGCTTTCTCCAGTAGGAGATATAAGTTCACCATAGTGATTTATAGCAGCGATCAGGATGCCCTTCTTGAGCTTCATCTGTGCAAGAGGAATACCGATAACTGGGCTGTCCTTGCTAACGATGAATTCAAGTGCCTCAACCTTCTCATCGTTGAGTCTGTAGAGAGCTTCAATATTGCCGTCCTGAGAAGCTGATCTGCCACGAACAAACTGAACAATTCTATCTGCTGTAATGTTCTTTGGATAGATGATACTTCCAATTCCAAGAGAACCAATGATATCGCCATAGTTAACTCTATGAACCTTGGTAATGAGCTTAGCCTTAGGGTTGATGCTCTTAACGTACATAGAGAGCATGATATTTTCCTCATCAAGGTTTGTAAGAGCAACAAAGGACTCTACGCTTGTAACGCCCTCTTCCATGAGCATATCCTTGTCGGTACCATCACCGTTAATGATAAGTGCCTGAGGAAGAAGCTCTGAAAGCTCCTTGCATCTAGATGCATCTCTTTCAAAGATTGTAACCTTGATACCAAGTGAAAGAAGATGGCCTGCAAGATAGTAGCTGGTCTCTCCACCACCAACAATGATTGTTGAATGAACCTTGGCTGTTGGAAGACCAAGTTTTCTAAAGAAGTGCATTGTATTGCGGCTTGCTCCGATGATAGTGATCTCATCGCCTGCGCGCAGAATAAAGTTACCATCAGGAATATAAACTTCACTTCCTCTGGAAACTGCAGTAATTACGACCTGTTTTTTTAGTTCAGGAGGAATATCTCTAAGAGCCTTGTCACAAAGCTTTGAATCCTCATCAATTACAAGTTTTACAAGCTCTGCCTTACCTCTAAAGAAAGTCTCAACCTTTGTGGCAGAAGGGAATTTGAGAAGTCTCTCAGCCTCATTTGCTGCTGCCTCTTCTGGGTTGATGACCATAGAAAGGCCAAGTTCTTCTTTGATGAAGTTAATCTCTTTCTTGTAGATAGGATTACGAACTCTGGCAATAGTGTGGCAATTACCAGCTTTTTTGGCTATAAGACAGCACAAAAGATTGAGCTCGTCAGAATCAGTAACAGCGATCATAAGGTCAGCGGTTTCAATTCCAGCATCCTTCATCATGGAGTAACTGGCACCATTTCCAACTAATCCCATTACATCATAGTTATTAACTACATTCTGGACTACACTGCTCTTTTCTTCTATGACAGTGATATCATGTCCCTCTTTGCTAAGCTGCTGTGTTATTGTTTGTCCTACATTTCCGCAGCCCACAACGATAATCTGCATAACATTCCTCCAAGTACTACATAAAAATACTAATTAATTATATTGACATAAATTGTTTTAATCAACTTTTTATACTTCTTTATCGGCATTTCATTGCAATAAATCCAGCATCTACCTACAATTAGAGTGTCGGAGGTGAAAATGATCACTAATCTCGTAGTGTATTCCAGCGAGACTGGAAACACAAAACTCCTTGCAGAGGAGATATACTATTATCTTCCTGATTCCACGGGCACTAAAGATATTGTCAATATTCGCTCATGGAATGGTACTCTTTTTGCCGAAAACTACTTCATCGGCTTCTGGATCAACCGCGGTTCATGCTCTCTCGAGATCATCGATCTCATTTCCTCTATCAAAGAATCAAATGTTGCTTTCTTTGGCACTTGTGGCCTTGGAAGCACCGATGATTATTACAAAAGGATCGAGCAAAATACCAAAGTCTGGCTTCCTGACAGCAACACCTTCCTGGGTTCATATTTCTGTCAAGGCAGAATGCCTATGGAAATTCGTGACAGATATGAAGCCTGCAGAGGCAAGTGCGACGATGCCAAGATTGATCATATGCTGGAATGCTTTGACAGCGCCTATAATCACCCTGACAGTCAGGATATATATAGAACCCACCAGTTCGTAGATAACTGCCTAAAAAAGGCTCCTAAAAAGGAATTTGCACCTGTATGACATATTCCTTAAAGAGCCAATTTTGTAGTGAATTATTTAACGTGAATAGTGGCAATGCTCTTTTCAAATAAAGCTTCGCAGTCATCATCTTCTGCTCGCTGATATGTTATAGTAAATGTTCTGTACTTTGAAAGAACAATTACAACTGTCTGATGGATCTTTTCTTCCCCTGATTTCTGATATTCAGAAACTATCTTATATCCCGGAAATCCATCAATCTCAACATTTTCAAAAGAAGTTACAGATAATCCCACATCCTCGCCATAAGCCTTGTTATAAGACTCAGACATGATCTCTAGATATTTATCTTTTGTGAGCTTTTCTGTATTATCAACTACTGCCTCAGCAATAGCCTCTGGATGTTCTTCTTTTTCCCTATTAGTCAGTACAATGTCATTGCCGTTGTACAGGACATTATAGGCGATCATTGATGATTCCATAGGATAGTTCCTGTTTAAAAAGAGATCTTTTTCCTCTCCCGGAACAAAATCGTTAGGTATTACAAATGTGCAATGATGCGCTTCTTTTAAATCCTCTTCCACCATAGCATTTGCAACACTTGAGTTAGATAGCGCTGCTACCAGTACAAGGGCAAATGTCATAACGCATCCTGCTACAATCTTAACCTTTTTCATAAACACTCCTAAATCACAAGCTTAGTTCAAATACGTCGAACCAGTATCTCTCCATCAGATAACTTCCAAGATTTTCTGATGTGATACCATAATCATTATACCATTCTTCAAGCAGTACTTCTCTGCTATTAAAGCTTCCCAGGAAAAGAACTTTTTTACCTGATAAAAGATAATTCTCAATATCTATGGAATCCTCAATAGTGTAGAGGCCAGTTCCCATTTCTTTTACCAAAGTTTCTGGTTCTGCGTAGTAAAGATATATACCATACTGATCCTCGGAATATGCACCGCTGTTGAGATAGTAATCAAGTAGTCCCTGCACATGGTCAAAGTTGCTGATGATAACAGTGTCCGGATCAAGGCTTGCAAAAAACTCCAGGGTCTTGTCCATATTTACTTGTCTGTACTCTTCATTGCCGATAAAGGCCTTGAAATCTACACACCCAACTATAACAACTATGACTGTAAAGAGACAATAGGATATCTTTAACACTTTTTTGGCAGAATTCTTAAAATATTCCCCTATGCCAATGGCCACAGCCAGATAAAAGCATCCAAGGGCGGGTATCATGTATCTGTTGGCAAATACAGGTCTCAAAAGGATCGATACCACGATTCCAAAGACTACAAGTACTGGAAGCACCAAAAATGCAAAGAACTGCTCGCAGCTTTCTATCTCTTTTTCCTTGATAAACTTCATAAATGAAAGGACAAATAGCGCTGCCACAAAAAGGAACATAATAACTGCAAGGACTACCGTCACCTTAGAATTACTAAAATATCCGCTAAATAGATATTTGATGACGCTACCAAAGGACCTAAGTCCCACAGGCTGTATCCAGTAGCTGCCGCTTACCTGCTTGACCTGTGATAAAAGAGCTGATATCCACGGAATATATGAAACTACCGTGAGATTTCCACAAATGATCAGCATTGCAAAGGCTTTGGCCCCAATTTTACCCTTGTGATCAGGATCCTTCATGTTTTTAAGATATGTGACCAGCATCCAAATGAAAATGATGCCATAAATAATGCCTACAGAAAGGGCTGCATAGTAGTGAGTGTAAGCAGCTGCCGTTCCGTAAAGCCACAGTGCAAAGCCGTTTCCTAGGTCCCACTTAGCCTTGCCTTCTAGCATATCTCTCATGAGATTAAACCCATGCAAAAGAGCTGCCGTCACAAAAAACAGTGCCCAGGTATACATTCTGATCTCTGTTGTGTATTCAGGAAGAGCTGGCATACTAACTACCATGAAGCTAAAGAGCCCCGCTGTAAGTAGTCCAAAGCGCTTTCTGATAACAGTCATGGAATAGATAAATAAAAGAATAAGAGGAACTATAGATACCATCTTGGCGATTATCTCAAGTGGAACTCCTGTGCCCTTACCAAAGAACACAAGAAAGCCCTTAAGTATCAGGTAGTAAAGAGGCGGATGGACATCTCTTGCTGTGCGGCTCACAAGCTCAGCTACAGATGAGTTTGCAAATCTCATTGAAAAGAGCTCGTCATACCATATGTCTGTAGACATAGATAGGAAAAATGAGCGTACAAGAAAAAAGCATGCCAATATGAACAGCGCCATGCCTATTATCTTATCTATGTTACCTTTAACTTTTTCTTTCATCTTTTCCTCGTAAATAGGCACAGCTTTTCGTTGCTGTGCCTATCAATAGTCTTACTGTTTATTTAATGTCTATTAAGCTTCGTATGAATCAATGAGCTCAAGTGGACGCTCTTCGTTCATCTTCTTGCACATTGCTACAAGTGCATCAAGAGGAACGTTCTGGATCTGCTTGTTAGAACCACGTACATTGATTGATACAGTTCCTTCTGCAGCTTCCTTGTCACCGATTACAAGAATGTATGGATCCTTGTAGTTCTTGAACTTCTTGATCTTCTCTTTCATGTTGTTGTCTGAGTAGTCAGCCTCAACACGAATACCAGCCTTGATAAGAGCTTCTTCTACCTTCTTGGCATACTCATTGTGCTCTACTCTGATAGGAACGATACCTACCTGATATGGGCTGAGCCAGAATGGGAATACACCCTTGAAGTTCTCGATGATGATACCGATGAATCTCTCAAGTGAACCATAGATAGCTCTGTGGATAACTACAGGCATCTGCATTGTTCCGTCCTGAGCCTGATATGTAAGGCCAAAGTTATGAGGAAGTTGGAAGTCAAGCTGTACAGTACCGCACTGCCATTCTCTTCCAAGAGCATCCTTGATCTGAAGGTCGATCTTTGGTCCGTAGAACGCACCATCACCTTCGTTGATCTCATATCCACCCTCACCGTACTTCTCGTCAAGGATTTCCTTAAGAGCTGCCTCAGCTCTGTTCCAAACCTCGATGTCTCCCATGAAGTCATCTGGTCTTGTTGAGAACTCAGCTCTGTATGTAACACCGAATGTTGAGTAAATCTCATCTGCGATTGCGATTACGTCTGCAATCTCTTCCTTGATCTGTGATTCCATTACGAATGTATGGTCATCATCCTGACGGAATTCCTGAACACGGAAAAGACCATTCATCTGCCCTGACTTCTCCTTACGGTGAAGTACATCGTACTCACTGTAACGGATAGGAAGCTCTTTATAAGAGTGGTTTGTTCTCTTATATGTCATCATGGCATTAGGACAGTTCATAGGCTTAGCAGCCATTGTGTCGTTCTGTTCACGATTGTAGATTACAGAGCCAGCCTGAATCTTAATGTTCTGTGGCTCTTCTGTAGGCTCGTTGATATTCTCAAGTACGCCTGGGATCTCAGCGTCAGCCTTAAGCCATCCTGAAACACCTGGTACCATGAACATGTTGTTTACATAGTGAGCCCAGTGTCCACTGATCAGCCAAAGCTTCTTGTTATTTACTAAAGGAGCAGCTATCTCTGTGTAGCCGTGTCTCTCCTGAACTTCTCTTGAATACTTAAGAAGTGCCTGGTACATCTTCCATCCTCTTGGAAGCCAGTATGGCATACCAGGTGCAGTTTCATCGAACATGAAAAGATCAAGCTCAGCACCGATCTTCTTGTGATCACGCTCTAATGCTTCCTGAATAAGCTTGATGTGCTTCTTGAGTTCATCTTTGCTAGGGAAAGCATAAAGATAAATTCTAGAAAGCTGATCTCTCTTCTCGTCGCCTCTCCAGTATGCTCCAGATACAGCCTTGATCTGATATGCTGCATTCATGAGTTCCTGAGAGTTCTCAACGTGAGGTCCGCGGCAAAGATCTACATAATCATCGCCTGTATAATAAACTGTAATTGTCTCTCCCTCTGGAAGATCATTGATAAGTTCAGTCTTGAACTTCTGATCCTTGAACATTTCAAGTGCTTCCGACTTTGAAACCTCTTTACGTGTCCAGTTCTCTCTTCTCTTGATGATCTCGCGCATCTTGTCTTCAATAGTCTTGAAGTCATCCTGAGTTACAGCCTTAGGAAGTACAAAATCATAGTAGCAACCATCGTCGATCTGAGGTCCGATTGCATACTGAACTTCCTTGCCATAAAGCTCGATAACAGCCTTGGCGAGAACATGTGCCAGTGAGTGACGATAAACTTCTAAATACTCTTCTTTATTCATTTGTTTTTCCTTTCGTGCTACCCCAACCGGGAGCAGCCTCTTTCTAATATAATATTTTAATTAAGAGCTATGTTTAATGGCTCAAAATTATCACTTATTTTTGCCGTGGCACTTCTTGTACTTCTTGCCACTTCCGCATGGACATGGATCGTTAGGATAAACCTTCTCCTCTTTTCTGATTGTGTGAGAAGCCTTCTCCTCTTTGTAAAGGGCTTTTCTCTTGTCCTCATCAAAGATTGCTTCCCATTCAGGAAGGTTGTAAAGCCAGTCAGCACCAGCATTTACCATATTCTTGTAAAGAAGCTCCTTGTCAAAGCCAAGGTTAACCTCTGTATCCTCTTCCATATCATCAATAGGGTTCTGCTCTTTCAAGCTGTCGTTGATTCCATCAAGGAAACCAACCATAGTCATAAGATCAACGCCGTACTTGTCAGCGAGCTCCTTAACTGTTCCCTTTACAACTTCATCAGGATTCTTTAAAAGAACTGCGTAGATATCACGCTCTTTCTGGAAATATTCTGTCCATAATTTCTGAAGACTTCCCTTATCTGCAGTCTCAGAATATGCCATATCACGCCACTTTTTTAATAATGCCATAATTACTACCTCTGTTTCTCAAATAAATTTAATAATAAAGAACATTTTAATATATTTGCAAAGATATGTAAACCGCATAAAATAGTAAGTGGTGATGAAATATCGTACTTAAAAGCAATATCAAAATCTATATCACCAGGGGGGAATAAATATGAAAAAGACTAGCTCTTTAGGCTTGAAATGTATCTTGTTACTCTTATCTTTGCTTCTTTTGATAGGTTGTCAAAAGAACTCTTCGGCTACATCTGACAATACCACAATCCGGGTAGCATCACTAAAAGGTCCCACAACAATTGGTCTTGTAAATCTCATGGATGAGGCTTCTAGAGAAGAATGTGAGCACTCCTATGAATTTACTATTTACACTCAAGGCTCAGACATCATGGTAGCTATGGCAGCCGGTGATATAGACATAGGCCTTGTACCTGCAAACGTAGCTGCAGTCATGAATAACAAAGTTGAAGGTGGCGTAGCTGTTATAGATATCAACACTCTTGGTGTTCTCTACTGCGTATCCGGCGATGATTCAATACATTCCATTTCTGATCTGTCAGGCAAAACAGTCTACACAACAGGTCAGGGCTCAACTCCTGAATACACCATAAGATATCTACTCGCTCAAAACGGCGTAACTGACTGCTCTCTTGAATTTAAATCAGAAGCCACAGAAGTTGCAGCTTTTCTAGCAGAAGATCCAAGTGGGGTCGCAATACTTCCTCAGCCATTCGTTACTGCTGCTCTTACTCAAAACCAAGAGCTTAAGATAGCTTTTTCTCTAGATGATGAATGGAACAAGGTAAACACTGATTGCCGCATGGTCACAGGAGTAACCGTTGTCAGAAAAGACTTCTTAGAAAACCACAAAGAATTAGTAAACGCCTTTATCAAAGACCACGAAGCAAGCACCAAGAAAGTATCTGAAGATTTGGAAGGAACTGCTGCCCTTGTAGTTCAGCAAGGCATCATAGCCAAGGAACCTATAGCCCTTGTCGCAATCGGCAACTGTAATGTCTGCTGTATCCACGGAAAAGAGCTAAGGAAAACCCTTGAAGGATACCTTAAAGTTTTATATGAGCAGGATTCTAAGTCAGTTGGCGGAAGCCTTCCACCAGATGAGTTCTACTATGTAGGCAAATAAACTGTTACTATCCACATTTTGGGGAGAAACCGCAAACTAGTTGGAGGCTCAGTATTAACTGAGCCTCCATTTTTAACTAAAAAAATCATAGTCTCTTTATTCTCTCTAAAGCTTCTACGCTGTTATCATAGCTTCCGAAAGCTGTAAGTCTGAAGTAATGCTCTCCGCTTGGTCCAAAGCCTGATCCTGGAGTACCTACAACATTTGCATTTTCAAGAAGGTGATCAAAGAACTCCCAGCTTGTCATGTTGTTTGGTGTATGAAGCCATACATATGGTGAATTCTTGCCGCCGTATACTTCGTAGCCTGCATCTTTAAGACCGTTGTAGATATAAGTAGCATTCTTCATGTACTTACTAACCATATCTTTTATCTGAGCCTTACCTTCAACTGAGTAGCAAGCCTCTCCCGCTCTCTGTACTACATATGGAGCTCCGTTATACTTAGTTCCATGTCTTCTAGCCCAGAGTCTGTGCATCTCCACTTCCTCACCATTAAACTTAACCTTAAGATCATGAGGAATGATAGTAGCGCCGAGACGAAGGCCAGTAAATCCAGCATTCTTAGAAAAAGACCTAAGCTCTATAGCGCAGGTTCTAGCTCCTTCGCACTCAAATATTGAATGAGGGATATTATCCTGAGAAATATAAGCTTCATACGCCGCATCAAATATGATAACTGCTCCAACCTTATTAGCATAGTCAACCCATACCTGAAGCTGATCCTTTGTGATAGCTTCACCTGTTGGGTTATTTGGGAAGCACAGATAGATAAGATCTGGTGTTTCCTTTGGAAGTTCAGGTGCAAAGTTATTTTCTGCTGTACATGGCATGTAGATAACGTTACTCCAGATTCCACTTTCTTTATCATAATCTCCACATCTACCAGCCATAACGTTTGAATCTACGTATACTGGATAAACTGGATCGCAAACTGCTATCTTAGAGTCTTTTGCAAAGATCTCCTGAATGTTGGCCGAGTCACTCTTAGCTCCATCTGAGATAAATATCTCATCATCAGCGATGTCGCAGCCTCTTGCTCTAAAGTCATTCTCTGCCATGGCGTGTCTAAGGAACTCATAGCCAAGGTCTGGGGCGTAGCCTCTGAATGTACTCTCACTTGCCTGCTCATCTACGGCTTTATGAAGTGCTTCGATAACAGCTGGGCACAGTGGCTGAGTAACATCACCAATTCCGAGGCGAATGATCTTTTTATCTGGATTAGCCTCTTGATAAGCATTAACTTTCTTAGCTATAGTGCTAAACAAATAACTTCCTGGTAACTTTAAATAATCCTCATTTGGTCTAAACATATATTGGCCTCCTATAAGTGATTCTTTGGAATAATCTAATACAGCATTTTATACGATAAAAATGCAATGAAAAACGATTTTGCAATATCTAATTGCATGTCTATAATAAACTAGAACATATAATAAACCATTTTTGTATCATTGTATACAAATTTCTTGTATTTTTATTCTGGAACAGATAGTATAGCAATATACTTGTTAATAAGTGTGTTTGACTTATGTAAACGAAATGGTTTTGTATGAATATACAACTTATCATTATATAGAGGAGAATGCGTATGAAGTTTACTAAGATGCAGGGCTGTGGAAATGACTATGTTTATGTTGATGGAGGAAGTGAGAAGATTTCTCAGGAAAAGAAATCTGAGCTTGCAAAACGCGTGTCTGACAGGCATTTTGGAATTGGTTCAGATGGACTTATCTTCATAAATCCTGTTGAAGATGATGACATAGATTTTGAAATGGAAATGTATAACGCTGACGGTTCCAGATCTGAGATGTGTGGAAATGGTATCAGATGCGTTGCCAAGTATGTATACGACAAAGGCCTTACTGACAAGAAAAAGCTTACTATTGTGAGCGCCGGTAAGAAAAAATACATTGATCTGACTGTTGGAGCTAACAACAAGGTAGAAAGCGTTAAGGTTGATATGGGGGCTCCTATCCTTGATGCCGAGACTGTTCCTGTAAGTGTTCCAGAAGATAAGCTTACTTCTTCTGATAAATTTGCAGAGCTTAGTGGCAAATATGGTCACCTTGCAGTAGATGTTCCAATTACAGTTGATGGAAGACAGTGGCATATGACCTGTGTATCCATGGGCAATCCTCATGCAGTTGTATTCCTTCCTGAAGGAATGGACCTTGCCACCTTTGATATTGAAAAGATCGGACCACAGTTTGAAAATCACGAGTATTTCCCAAGACGAGTAAATACTGAGTTTGTAACAATAGATGACAGAAGCAACGTACACATGAGAGTATGGGAACGCGGAACTGGTGAGACCCTTGCCTGCGGTACTGGTTGCTGCGCAACAGCTGTTGCCTGCATCTTGAATGGTCACACAGATACATCCGTCACTATCCACGTCCTTGGCGGCGACATCAAGTGCAGTTGGGACAAGAATCCTTCATCATCAGTGATCATGGAAGGTCCAGCAACTACAGTATTTGATGGAGAGATTGAAATATAAGATTAGTTAATAGTCTAGCACGTAACATTCAAATGAAGTAAATTTTAGCCGAAAGCTCTAATCACACAAGCTTTCGGCTATATTTTTTTCAAATATACAAGATTTTATTTTATACAATTCACTCTTTTCTTTAGCCTACCTATTTAAATTTGCAGGCCTTCGGCTAATCTATTTTTTCATTTTGATTTTTTCGATAGTTTTTTATTTAGCCGAAAATAGTAAATTGCGTAACTTAGGCTGACAACACTTACACTTCCTCTACATAATACTGTGCCTGAGCATTCCAGAGTTCGTAGTACTTTCCAGCATGATCTTCAAGGAGTTTCTCGTGTGTTCCCTTTTGAATAACCTGTCCTTCACCAAATACTGCTATCTCGTCGCAGAACTTACATGATGACAATCTATGAGAAATATAGATTGCTGTTTTATCACCAGAGATATCATCAAACTTACTGTAAATCTCAGCTTCTGCTATAGGATCAAGAGCAGCAGTTGGTTCATCAAGGATGATGAATGGAGCGTCTTTATATAATGCTCTTGCTATTGCAATCTTTTGGGCTTCTCCACCAGAAACATCAATTCCATCATCAGAAAGATCCTTATATATCATGGTATCTAGTCCCTTTTCCAGACTCTCAAGCCTCTCACCAAATCCAGCATCTACTAAAGCTTTATACGCTCTATCTCTATCATAATCCGCGTTACCAGCCACATTCGCTCCTATAGGCTGGCAAAGAAGCTGAAAGTCCTGAAATACAATCGAGAAAATATCCATGTAGTCATCATATTTGTATTTCCTTATATCTATACCATTTAAAAGTATCTGCCCTTCTTGAGGATCATACAAACGGCACAATAGCTTTATAAATGTAGTCTTTCCACTTCCATTCTCTCCAACGATTGCAAGTCTCTGTCCAACCTTAAACTTCATATTTACGTGTCTTAGAGACCAAACATCTGATCCTGGATATTTGAATGACACATCTTTAAACTCAATCTCATAATTCCTATCACTACGCTTTTCTGTAGTAAGAGAGCCCTGATACATGGCATTTGGAATATCGAGAAATTCAAATGTTTTATCCAAATAGCTTGTGTTCGTCTCCATAAGAGAGATAAGTTCTGTGAAAGCAAAGATGTTAGCTATCATTGCAGTAGCCGCTCCAACATACTGAGTTACACTACCTACATCAAATGCTCCAGCCCAAGCTTTTAAACATGTAAATACATAGACAAAACCAGTGATAAGCACTGTCATACATACTCCCATGCTAGAATAGATGCCCATTTTTCCCATAAACATTTTTCCCAAAGGTCCATCCACTCCGAAAACAGAATTTCCATCCCAATAGGCTGCCACCAAGCCTTGCTGATCATTCATTCGTATATCTACACTGCGCTTTTTATCAAGGCCTATGAATCCAAAGTGCCAAAATAAGCGATTCCCAAGAGTTGCAAAATCAGCATAATTACTCCAAGACTTTTGTGCTATACCAGAAAGCTTTCCCGAAAAGACACTAATTCCCACCATAACAGCAGCAAAAATCAATATAAATATAGGATTATTCAAAATTACCAGCCGTCCAGCTGTCTTTGGAACAGGAGAAGTAAAAAGTGTTACAGTGAGCGTGATTCCACTTATCATACCTATCATTCCCGTAACAAAACGTTCATAAGCTCTTTGGGATCTCATAAGTCCCCAACTTGCCCAGTTCTCATTTTGTTTGATCTGCGCCCTCAGATCATGATTTTCCTGTTTATCAAGTTCAGAGAAATCCAAAGAAAACATCTTGTGAATAAAAAGAATTTCTTTTCTTCCCCATAAGTCATTTAATAACGTTTCATGTCGTTGTTTCAAAAAAGCATTAATGATTGCTAATACGCAAATGCAGATAGTTCCAGCGATTACCCAATTCCATAACACTTCTTCTCTTCTTAGCCCAGCTAATTCCTTTAATACCTGAGCTGAGAAAAAAACTGTTATATACGGCGATACTGCTTCAAAAATGCACTTTACTGTCAGAAGAGGGAAATAGCTCTTTTGCACTCTATGGAGTTCTCTGACACCGCGAAGATTCATTGCTATGGCATGTCTAAAATCTATTTTTTTCTTCATATCAGAACTCCTTTCCTTCTTGATAATAACGGCTTTGTACTTCAAAGAGCTGGGCATATTCACCGCCAAGGTTCATAAGGCTCTCATGAGTACCCTCTTCTTTGATTCCTCCATCTGCCACGAAGATGATACGGTCACAAAATCTTGTTGAAGCAAGCCTGTGAGAAATAAATAGTGATGTCTTTCCTTCTGACATTTCACCATATTTCATGTACATATCATTCTCTGCTATTGGATCAAGTGCAGCTGTAGGCTCATCAAGCAGTAATATTGGTCCATCCTTGTAAAGAGCTCTGGCAAGCATCAAACGCTGAGTTTCTCCCCCAGAAAAAAGAACGCCATCCAAATAAACTTCTCTTCCAATATGTGTTTCTAGCCCCTTTGGGAGTTTTTCTATGTTAGAAGTTAGTCCTGCAAGATCAATGCATTTTTTTATCTTCTCATAATCAATATTCTCTTTAGTTTGGGCAATCTCTTCAGCTACTGTTACATCAACTATAGAGAACTCCTGAAACACAGCGCTAAATAGCCTGTAGTACTCTCTTCGATTGAAGTCTCGTATATCTCTTCCATTTAGAAGTACACATCCCTCTGTAGGATCAAGCAGTCCACACAATAATTTGACTAATGTAGTTTTTCCGGCACCATTAAGTCCGACGATTGCCAGCTTTTCACCCGGCCTGATTGTAAGGCTAACGTCATGTATGGTATCTTCACTTGCTCCTGGATATCTAAAAGAAACACCTGATAACTGAAGTTCAAATTCTTCATATTCAGGAATCTTTTCACCATCTTCAAATTTGAATGGTTCTGGATAGTCCAGATATTCACGTAGTCGTGATATATCCATACCATGTTTATGCAGCTTACTAAGATCCTTTAGTACTCCCATTACCCATGTGGTAAAGGTTGTAACTGCCGCAAAATATAAAACAAACTCTGAGACGCTAAGTCCCTCATTCAAAGTCATCTTGATAAGATAAAAATAGGCAATTCCATTTCGTGCCAAAGTAAGAACTGCTTCCACAACTTCCGCAAATACTTCAGCTTTTTCGCATCGGAAAGCATATGCAAGATAAGCGTCATGAACTTTATCAAGTAAGTCATTAAGCCAGTTCTGAAGTCCAAATATTCGAATGTCTTTTGCAAGCTCTACAGACTCTGCTTTTCTTCTGATATATGACTTCTTCAGATAATACTTTTCTTCTTCATCTCTATGTTCATAGCGCCAGTTGTTTGTATATCTGGATACCACAAAGCCTGCAAGACATGTAACAATTATCACAAGCAAGATCACAGGATCAATTTTAGATAAAATAGACAGATATATTATGAGTCCGCCAATATTGGTAAGAAGCTCAGTCAAGGTCTGCCAGATTTCTTCTGTTGCCTGTTCATTATCATTTGTAGCTTGATATGCCTTATCTCTAAGCTTTTGAAAATCTTCTTTAAGAGTATTTGAATACGAAGTCATATTACTCTTGAACGTGACCTTGCTAATTATAGCTGATCGAACGTCTACTCTTGGAAATAGCGAATTCTGAGTGAAATAATGCATCAGTCCACGAAGTATAAAAATAGCTACTGTAAACAGTCCAATTGTGGACAATAATGTTCCAATTGAAGCTCTCTGTTCGATGCGTAAAAGAACTCTTGGTGCAATATACAACTGTGCCAGATTATAAGCCACTTCCAATGCTGCAGAAATAATGCAAAAGAAAATAGCTCTTTTACCAGCTTTCCAAGCTACCTGTAACATCCACCAAACATTTTGGAGAGTATTATATTTAGGTTTTTCTTTATTATTCATAGCTGTTTGTCTCCTCTCCTACATATCATGCCACAAAAAAAGTCCCCGGATTTCTCTGGGGACGAATTGCTATTCTCAGGTGATGAATTGCTTTATACCTGTGGCAAAAGTATTTCCGTAGTAAAAGCACCATCTTCACTATTTCTACTTATATAGCCTTCAAGGCGTTCCACAATGGTGTCAATACGAACAAGTCCAAATCCGTGGCCTTCACCCTTGGTAGTACTAAATAAATTACCTTTTTTAGTAAGTTTCTTTTCCGCAGTGAAATTCGTAAAAGAAATGTACAATTGAGTATTCTTCATATCCATATAGACACGAATAAGTCTGTTTTCTTCAGGTAGCTTCACACTCGCCTCTATTGCATTATCAAAAAGATTTCCTATGATACAGCAAAGATCTATCTCAGACATTTTAAGCTTAACAGGTATATGCGCATCAGCAACTACCTTTATCCCCTTTGATTTTGCTAAAGATATCTTAGAATTAAGGATTGCATCTGTCATGGCATTACCAGTCTTGATAACTGTATCAACAGTAGTAAGGTCTTCGTCAAGAAGATCCAAGTATTTGCTGATTGCTTCCCAGTCTCCAGTCGCTGCATATGCTTTCATTGTCTGGATATGGTTGCGATAGTCATGCCTCCAGCCACGTATTTGGCGATACATATTATCAACTTCTCTGTAGTGTGTCTCAATCAGTTCATGTTGATAGGTAGCAATCTGTTTATCAATTTTCTTTGAAAAGAATCCCATTCTCTTACCCCATGTTGATTATAGCACGATTAACTCCATCATATGAGCCTCTGGGTAGATGAATCAATGTTCCATCACTTAACTTGATATCACTTTTGGTCACACGACTGATCTGAGTCAGATTGACGATTGACGAACGTCCAACTCGATAAAATCTATCATCAAGCTGCTTTTCAACTTCACCAAGTGTCATCTTGACTGTCAACTCTTGCTGAGCATGGATAGTAACGTAATTTCCATAAACTTCAACATATCGGATCTGATATATTGGTACACGTACCATTTCACCATTCACGTCAAAATTTAATACTTTTTCATTTTTCTGAAGTTTGTCTGATGCTCTATCTAAGACAGATAACAATTTACCCTCTTTTACAGGCTTCATAAGATAGTGAAGAGCTGCTACTTCATACCCTTCCGCTATATAATCAGAATATCCGGTAATAAAAACTATCTGGATGTTTTCATTGACTTTCCTAAGCCTCTTGGCAAGTGTCACACCATCCATACCATCCATTTCTA
This sequence comes from Butyrivibrio hungatei, assembly GCF_001858005.1. NCBI lineage: Bacteria > Bacillati > Bacillota > Clostridia > Lachnospirales > Lachnospiraceae > Butyrivibrio > Butyrivibrio hungatei. The sequence goes on from NZ_CP017831.1 coordinate 2,452,870, forward strand.
TATCTAACAAGATGATGTCATAGTCATTCTCATCTTCATATTTGAATAAAAAACTCTCCGCAGATGGGAACTCATCAACATGGATCATGTAGCCATTATCCTTGGCCCAATGACAGACCATGTCATTTACATACTTTCTATCTATATCTGAGTCATCACAGATTGCAATCTTGTATCCCATCTAGTCAGTTCCTTACTTTCCGTTTTCTCTTGCCACAATATAGATTCTCTCGCTATCCTCGGTAGGCTCTTCGTGGGTATCTGCATCGATTGCAGTGATAAACTCAAGGCCAGCCTTATCTACGAAGTTCTTCATCTCATCAAGGGTATATCCCCTCTGATAGTGAGTCTCAACTGAACGTCTAAAGAGCTCTTTTTCCTCATCACACATGGCAAAGATCGTAAGATCGTATTCATTGATATGCTCTTCTTCGTGGTAATAATTTTCCCAGATGAAACTGCAATTGTCACGACTCTCAGCAATCGTAGTATCGCCGATCACATCGCGGTACTTGTGGAGCGTATTGAAATCAAAAATAAACACTCCCTTAGGAAACAGGAAATTATTAACAAGCTTAAAGGTCTCGATGACGTCATCATCTTCAAGAAGGTAATTGACGCTATCACATACGCTTACGATAGTTCCAGCTGTGCAATAAAGGTCTAGTTCTCTCATGTCCTGTTCAAGGTACATGATGTTTAGGCCGTTCTGAGCTGCCTTATTGCGCGCAATATTGAGCATATCGGAGGATAAGTCGATTCCCACCATGTCATAGCCTCTTTTAGCCATTTCCTGGGTAAAAGAGCCGGTGCCACAGCCAAGCTCAACAACGAGATTTCTCTCTTCTGTAAGAGCTGCCTCTGAATCTTCTAAAGTATCGTAGTCCTCAGCTTTTTGGTCTGAAGATGCAGATGGCTTACTCACTCCATATTTCTCAATTAGTGATACAACAAAATTACCCCATACTTCGTATGGGGTTTCATCCATGAATGTATCATATACAGCTGCAAAATCTGTGTATGCTTCCATAAATTAAAATAAACTTCCTATGATCAAAATAACTTTAGTTCCAAGTCCCATTATAACGCCTGCAAGTACTACTCCGCAAACAACCGCTCTAACGCTCTTCTTGAAATCCATATCAAGGATAGAAGCTGCAAGTGTTCCTGTCCATGCTCCTGTACCAGGAACTGGGATACCTACGAATAAGAAAAGTGCCCAGTAAAGCCCTTTTCCAGCCTTCTCCTTAAGCTTCTCGCCGCCCTTGTGTCCCTTTTCAAGGCAGAATGTAAAGAACTTACCGATCACTGGCTTATCCTTGCCCCACTCAAGAACTTTTCTTGCAAAGAAGAAAATGAAAGGCATAGGGATCATGTTTCCTATGATCGCGATAATATAGCTTGGAAGAAGTGGAAGTCCCATACTAATAGCATATGGAATAGCTCCTCTAAGCTCAACAAGTGGCACCATAGAAACCAAAAATACGATCAAATAATCTTTTAACATCAAATAATCTCCTTCAAAGCTCTGATAAGAGTATCCATCTCTTCATCTGTACCAATTGAGATTCTGAGATACTCATCAATTCTAGGTAAATCAAATCGACGCACTATTATACCACGGCTTCTCAAATTAGCAAAGATTTCCTTACCAGACTTGTCTGGATGTTTAGCAAAAATGAAGTTGGTCTTGGAATCAGCAAATTCAAATCCAAGCTCTTTTAACTCTTTCTTGACTCTTTCTCTGGTGCCAATGACCATATTCCTGGTCTTATCAAAATAGTCTCTGTTTGAGATAGCAAGTGCTCCAAGCTCAAGAGTTGGCGTGTTCATAGTGTATGAGTTGAAAGAATACTTGACGTCAGAAAGATATTTTATAAGCTTCTCATTTCCAAAGGCATAGCCTATTCTCATTCCAGCCATTGACCTTGATTTTGAAAAAGTCTGGACAACCAGAAGATTATCATACTTATCAATAAGTGGAAGTGCAGATTCTCCGCCGAAATCAATGTATGCTTCATCAACGATAACTACTACGTCACGATTCTTTTGCAATATTTCCTCAATATCCTTAAGAGGAAGCTCAACACCTGTAGGAGCGTTAGGATTAGCAATAACAACGCCGCCATTCTCGCCAAAATAGTCCTCTTTAGTTATAGTGAAATCTTCATTAAGCGGAATCTGCTTGAACGGAATCCTATATAGGTTTGCCCACACATCATAAAATGAATATGTTATATCAGGGAAAAGAACTGGCTTATCAGAATTGAAAAATGTAAGAAAAGCCATAGCAAGTACATCATCAGAGCCCACGCCAACAAAGACTCTATCAGATGATACATTATAAAAATCCGCTATAGCATCCACAAGCACAGAGCAACTAGGATCCGGATATTTCTTAAATCTATCCACATCCATAATCTTAATTGCCTCAGCAACTGCTGGTGCTGGAGGATATGGATTTTCATTTGTATTAAGCTTGATGATATTCTGAATCTTTGGCTGCTCTCCCGGTGTATATGGAACAACCTTCCTAACATTTTCTTCCCAGCTCATGGTCATACTCCTTTTTTATAAAATACATGTCCTCATTATATACACTCTGTTACGCTATTGCAAGAAAGTGTTTTTTATCCTGCTATACTTCATAAACTTGCTATTATGCTTGGCTGATTACCTGCATTATTACTTTTGAATAATTTGCAGGTACTATTTTCTATCTATACTTTCTCTTATATCTGGCATTCATTACCTGCTTTTATTCTTATGTGATATTTGCAGGTAACACTTCCTGACATCAACCTCTTTTTTCCCGTCTTTCTTTTACCTGCATTCAGTCTTTTCAATAATTTGCAGGTAATGCTTCCTGACATCAATCTCTTTTTTCCGTCTTTCTTTTACCTGCATCCGCCACTTTTACCACAATGCAGGTAACAAAACCTCTCATCCAGCCTATTCTCCACCTATTTTCTTTACCTGCATTCTCCCAAATCAACATATTGCAGGTAAAACACCATCATCCGCCTGTTTTTATCATATCGAAATTACAGGCAACTACTGCAAAAAGCAAGCTTTAAAACACAAAAAGCCCCGCTCCATATAGAGCGAGGCTTTATAACTATTTACAGTATGATCAGTATGCACCGTCCTGACCGAAGATGGCCGGGAAGGTTCTGAATATGAGCTCGATATCTTTAGAAAGGCTCATATCCTGGATGTATTGAAGGTCGAGTTCAACCCATCTGTCCCACTTGATCTTGGCTCTGCCACAAACCTGCCAATAGCAGGTGAGACCTGGTTTAACGATAGTGCGTTGTTTTTCGTAGGCATTACATTCTTCCATCTGGGAAGTAAGGATTGGTCTAGGACCAACTACGCTCATATCACCTTTGATGATATTAAATAACTGTGGAAGTTCATCTATAGAAAATCTTCTAATAAATCTTCCTACATGTGTTACTCGTGGATCATTCTTGATCTTGAATGCATGGCCTGTCTGCTCATTCTGAGCTTGCATGCGTTCAAACATTGACTCTGCGTTCTTGTACATGCTTCTGAACTTATAGATCTTGAAGCTCTTCATATCTTTACCAGCTCTCTGCTGGGTAAAGAACACAGGACCACCATCCTCTAGGAATATGGCAAGTGCAGTCACCAAAAATACAGGTGACAAAAGAATCAATGCCACACTAGAAGCAGCAATGTCAAACAATCTCTTTATCCACTTATAGATATTGGGCTTATGATCATATATTTCCTGATAGTTAAGCTCAATTATCTTTCTACCTGCTCCTGCTCTAAGCTCGGAAACAGGTATCGCATTTGCTTTAGACATTCTCATTTTTCCTCTTTGTAAAAGGTTTTATCAACCTGTAACTGATGCGAGAACAGGTACCCTTACAAAGGCAATCGTGCCGTGCTTAGTCATGTTAACTACTACGTGGTCTTTACGAATCTCTGCTGTTGGTAACTGTACCCACTGATTATTCTGAATCTGGTAAACTGCTATGTTATCCCCAACAACTACCCCACTAACATAGAAATTAACTTTGGCTGATGTAAATGATGCTCCTGGTGAGCTTGTAGTTACTACATTAAGAAGTGAACCTCCTACATTTGCTGCAAGTGAAGTTGCAGAAGTAAGCTGTCCATTTGTAGCAGGTGTAAGAACGAATGTTACGTTACTCTTACCACCATTTATCTCTACATGTCCGCCCTGGCCAACAATATTGCTGCCATAACCGACAATATTATTTCTCTTATAGAATTCATTAGCTGAAGAGCCTGAGCTCTTTCCTGATCCACCACCTGATGAGCTCTTGTTATTATTGTTGTTATTGTTCTGACCAGCTCTGACAGCGTTTGTCAAAGACTGGATCTGCTTGGTGAGTTCAGCAATTGTCTTATTGTTTTCTTCTTGGTTCTTCTGCATTTTTTCCCATTCTTCCTTGGAAATACTGATAGAACCACCTACATTGTTGTCCGTACTAGTCCCTGTACTTGCTGCATTTTCAGCGCATACGCACAATGTTGATGAAAACATCATGACGCCTACAACCATCAACGCAAGAATCTTTTTCATATTATTTGCCTCCATACATTTAAAAACAACGCTTCATTTATTCATCTTCTGGATTGCTCCAGTCAATTTCTCTGTCGATCTGACCTGCAGGATCACCTACAAGACATCCCACAACAAGTATCTGTTTGCTAGGATCACTTGGGCTTGGAGCTGTCATTGTAAGTAAAAAATGTTCTGGACTAAGTCCCTGCTCCCAACCTGGCCTGATGATATTGGTCATACTCCTTTGTGAGTACATATCATCAATGAACTGCTGGCATCCGTATGCATACGAAAAGTCATATTTTTCAACCAGTCTTGTGCCCTCAGTAGTATAAGCCGCGATAACATAATAAGCAAGAACATTTCCTTCCATGTATACCAAAATGAACTGATGGTCATCAAAATATACCTTATCAAGAAATTTCTCAAGCTCCGATGGCGCAACTCCGTGTACTACTTCATTAAAGTCACACATATCCTGCATATTGGCAGCTTCTATATAAGCACATGCATTTGTTGCTGGTTCTTTGTCTGCATTATGTGTGGCATAAAAGTAATCATCGCCATCACTACTTTGACATAGTGGTAAATTTATATCTGTATCCTTCACATAGATCCAGGCAAATATGTCACTATTCTTTTCACGCAGCGCGTGAACGTCTACAAAATTGCCATTTTCCGGATCTGGTGTCTTTGCTTCTTTTGAACATCCCACCAGCATAGCTGCCACTAATAAAACAGCAAAAAACCGTTTAAAAGACAGCCTCTCTATATCTTTATATCGTCTTGTTCTACGCATTTGTTTAGCTCACACCATCAACTTTTTCATAAAAAACTTCAAGAATTGTCTCGTAAAGATCATCCTGATCCACATAAAATTCTTCAAACTTGCCGCTTTTCTTGGTCTCACCATCCAGAAGGATCAGATCTGAAGCGTCAAATCTGTATGTAGTAATGCTAGGAGCAAGGTAGCTGATCTCATCTGCTGAGATATTGGTAGTCATCATGCTGCCTATTGCGGAAAAGAGCTCTATAGCTGCATTACTGTTATTTTCTGCAGTTTTTCTTGCTGATTCAAGAAAGCCATTTAGATACTGCTTTTGTCTCTCTAACCTGCCATCATTTGAAGCATAAATGCTAATGTCTCTAGCCTTAACATAGTAATAAGCTGTGTCACCTTCAAGATGAACCTCAGCGCCTTTCTTAAGGGACTTGTCCCACTTGGTAAGGTCCTCAAGAACTGTAACATCAACGCCGCCCACCTGATCATTTATGATAGGAATAGCACTCATATTAATGGCTGCATATCCATGGATAGGTAGCTGATAAAACATATTCGAAACAGCCTTGACCTGATATTCACAGCTCTGCTCAAGTCCATCGCCGTATGCATGCTGAATTGCGATCTGTCCAACTTCTGTAGTCTGATATCTGCCGTATTCATCATAGACATCTATGTCAGCCATACTGTTTCTGTTGATGCCGATGATCTTGATGGTCTCATCATGAGGATTAAGTACCAGCAGGAAAAGAGCATCCGCCTGGCCACCATTTTGTCCGTCTGTAACCTTTGATACTATCTCATCATCCTTATCAATTCCCATGATAAGGAAAGTAGTAATGTCCTCGTTGTAATCGTAAACACATCCATTATATCTAACCCAGTCTGCTTCCCAGCGCTGCTCCGTTCCCTGCATAGCGCCATCATCTGTCTGGCCCATCATCGGTGTACTCGTAGCAGATTTAGATCCAAGATTTGATTTTCCAAGTATCCTCATTACTTCAAGGCCAGCAAGTCCAAGTGTTGTAATAGTCATCACCACAGCCCAGACAATGAGAATTATTCTGCCTGCTTTCTTCATCTAAAACTCCTAGTCTTCCGTCTCCTCATTTTCGCTACTTGCCTCTGTAGCCGCATCTTCTGAACTATACATCATATTAGGAAATTCATTATCCTCAAGTTCATCCAAAGGATCTCCGTTGCTTTCAAGGTCTCTTATGTCAGCCGGGAAAACTCGTGACTGCTTGGTCACATTTCCGCTGTAATCAGCAACTGCGTAATAAACAACTGCAGTTCCAGCATCTTTGTTGATTACCACCTTTTCCACAACTATCCTGTTTGTCAGATCGCCATCCTTGGCATCATAAGCGTTTATTCCTACAATTAGGTCTTTTTCCTCAGTCTCTGAATCATAGACCAGGTTGACTGATGAAAATCTAAATTCGGGTGCCATTCTGTCACTCCTACCGTAAGCAATCACAATAAGAGCAATGAGACATCCGCTCAATATGGTAAAAAATATCCCAAGAATATTACCTTTCACAAGTTCCTCCACATATATGCAATGAAATATTTAGTCTTTTCTTGTAACTCCGGCAAGATAATTAAGCTCATCAAGATCGTCATCATCAGGAAGGTCAGCTTCTGGAGTCTTTGGTCTTCCTGAACCGGAACTCATCTCTGCGTCATCCCCATATTTGCCGTAGTACTTGCCATAATATTTTCCATAGTACTTGCCGTAATAATTGCCATAATGGCCATAGTAGCCCTTACCTGAAATATCAACCTTATTAAGAACTACGCCAAGCATCTTGGCTCCAGCCTTATCCAGCTGATCCTTAACTCTCTGAGCAAAGCGGTAGCTGATGGCATTACTTTCTATTACCATAACTGTTCCGTCGCACTGCTTGGATACAACGGCCGCATCAATAACACTTCCAAGAGGAGGTGTATCTATAATGACGTAATCAAATACCTGTTTCATATTCTCAAGGACTTTGCTAAAGATCCTGCCTCCCAAAAGCTCACTTGGGTTAGGAGGAACCGGTCCACTGAATATTACATAGAGATTAGGTGTATCTGTTTCGCAGATGACACTTGAAAGTCTCTCTCTTCCTACAAGGCAATGTGTAAGGCCAAGTCTTACTGATCCTGTTCTGTATCTACCAACAAGAACTGATTTACGCATATCTGCGTCTACGAGAACAGTTTTTTTACCAGCTTCTGCAAAAGCCCTCGCAAGAGCCATCGCCACTGTTGTCTTACCTTCACCAGGTGTACAGCTTGTGACAGAGATAACCCTGACATTCTGTCCACTGAACTCTATATTACTTCTAAGTGTTTTGTATGCTTCTTTTATCTGATAGTTGTTTTCTGATTGGCTAAAGTGAAGTTTAGCTGTCTGCATAGGCTACCCCATCCTACTTTTTCTTGGCTTTTTTATTTTTCTTGTCCTGCTCATCAACGGAAAGTGGAACAAGTGCAAGTGTACTAAGTCCCAGATATCTCTCAACATCGTCGTTGCTCTTGATGGTATCGTCAAGAAGGTATCCGAGTACTACAAAAAATGCTACGACTACAGCCCCAACAAATCCTGAAAGGATAGTCCATCTTGTAACACTAGGACTTGCCTTCTCAGTAGGAACATTAGCTGTCTCTGCAATATTGATAGCATCGATATCCATAACGTTAGTGATATGTTCACTGGACACTTCTCTGATGCAGTTTGCTATCTTCATAGCCATAAGAGGATCCTCGTCCTTGACTGTGATAGCAACGATACGCGTATCAGATGGTGTATCAACTCTAAGAACTGATGCCAACTGCTTATACTCCATGTCTATGAGGTTAAGTCTCTGAATAACTTCCTCAAGAACGTATCTGCTCTTTATAAGCTCTGCATAATCCTGAGTGAGCTGAGTAGAAATCTGCACGTCAGAATATGTGACTGTCTGATTCTCCTCTTTGTTCAGGATATAGATCTTGGTCGTAGATTCATAAGTAGGGTGTACCACAAACTTGCTGACAAAAAGACCTGAAAGTGCAAAAAAAAGTCCTGCACTGATGATCAGAAAAGCTCTTCCCAGCAATATAGAAAAAAGTTCCCCCAGATTGATTTCTATGATGTCGTCTTTTCTATCCACACATTTCTCCCTTATCCGGTGACTAGCGTCACAGTGTTTCGTTTTTCAAAACTGCAACAGGATTATCGTAAAAGATTCTTTTACCGTATGATTCCCCATATTTCCTGTCTACATAATTGCGGCACTCAAGTAGCTCTGGAGCTCTTTTTTGGGTGTCATGAGCATCTGTAGCCACAAAGTGTACCAGCCTGTTTTTCAAAAGCTTTTTTACAAATAGTTTGATGCCAAAGCCATACTTGCCCATAATACTGGAGGCATTTACCTGAATGAGGCAGCCCATATCCACAAGTTCTTCTACATAAGCAGGGTGAGATACTATATCACTATAGCGCTCCACATGGGCAATTATAGGAATAAAGCCCGCAGCCTGTACCTGGTATATAGCATTGTGTATAGCTTTATATGGATTGGTAGGATGAAACTCTACCAAAACATAATCAGAACCTGCCAAGGTACATATCTTGCCCTGTTCAAGCTCTGTCTGCGTCTCATCACTATAGTATATTTCGTTTCCTGAGTAAAGCTTTACTTTGATTCCCAGTTCATCTGCCTGCTGTTGCAGTTTATCTTTATATACTTCATTATGTTGTGGGCTGACATTGTGATGCATCGGTTTGTGATGTGGTGTTAGAATAATATGAGTGATGCCATTCTTTTCGGCTATCTTAAGCATCTTGAGACTAGTTTCCACATCTCTTGATCCGTCGTCTACGCCAGGCATAATATGACAATGTATATCTATCGATTCCAGCATATTTAACCTTCCAAAGTTTAGATGTATACTTACTTGTGTGTGCCGGTTTTTAATCGAGATCAACATACAAGATAATATAATTTAACACAATAATTATACACCCACAAAATAGGCACTTTCAACATAATGTGGTAATTTATAAAACTTTTATCAAGATGTTGGGGCGCTAAAAAAGGAGACAAAAATGTTACCTCAAGATCCAATCATGTTAATGAGCTACCTGAACACAAAACTTCGCGATAATTATAGTTCTTTACAGGCTTTCGCTGATGACAACAACCTTTCATCAGAGGAGCTCTTATCCATAACAAAAAAACTGGAAGCAGCCGGCTTCACATACAATGCCGACCGCAACCAGTTTATCTGATAATTTTTTATACAGCTTTAGCTTTTAATTCTCCATCTACTACATCAAACTCAATTGTTCCGTGAGGTCTTACCTGATCCTCAAGAATGAGTTTTGCAGATAAAGTTTCTACATTTTTTTGGATGAAACGCTTGAGTGGACGTGCGCCGTAGATTGGGTCGTAGGCGTTGTCTACTACGAAGGTCTTGGCTGCGTCTGTGAGGGTAATGGAGATTTCTCTATCTTCGAGACGCTTGTTGAGATCTGCTACTACCAGATCTATGATTCCGCCAATGTTGTCCTTGGTAAGAGGCTTGAACATAATGGTTTCATCTAGTCTGTTAAGGAACTCAGGTCTAAAGTGAGCTCTTAGATCATCCATAACTTCTTTTTCTGCAGCAGGGTCAATGCTTCCATCATCCTTTATGCCATCAAGAAGGTACTGGGCACCAATATTTGACGTCATGATGAGAATAGTATTCTTGAAATCCACTGTTCTGCCCTGAGAATCTGTGATACGTCCATCGTCAAGAACCTGCAGCAGCACGTTGAATACGTCTGGATGAGCTTTCTCAACTTCATCAAAAAGAACTACCGCATAAGGTTTTCTTCTGACAGCCTCTGTAAGCTGTCCGCCTTCGTCATATCCCACATATCCTGGAGGCGCTCCGATAAGTCTGGAGACGCTGTATTTCTCCATATATTCACTCATATCGATGCGGACCATGTTGTTCTCATCATCAAAAAGTGCCTGAGCAAGGCTTTTAGCAAGCTCTGTCTTACCAACACCAGTTGGTCCAAGGAAAAGGAATGAACCGATAGGCTTGGTAGGATCTTTGATTCCAGCTTTGGATCTCATGATAGCCTCTGAGACAAGGGTCACAGCATTATCCTGGCCAATGACTCTCTGATGAAGCTCATCTCCAAGATGAAGTGTCTTATTTCTCTCACTCTCAGTTAACTTGCTCACAGGAATACCAGTCCATCTGCTGATGATTCCTGCAATCTCGTCCTCTGAAACTCTCTCATGTACAAGAGCTCCGTCTGACTCTTTTTCACGAGCGGCTTCCTCTGCTTCTTCAAGTTCTTTCTTGAGTGCTGGAAGCTTGCCGTACTGAAGCTCACCAGCTTTCTCATAATCGCCATTTCTCTGAGCTATAGCAATCTCTGAATTGATAGTATCTATCTGCTCACGCATAGCTGCAAGCTTGTCCACAGCCTCTTTTTCATTGGCCCACTGAGCCTTTCTGGCATTGAAATCTTCGCTAAGTTCTGCAAGTTCCTTCTGAAGGTTGGAAAGTCTCTCCTTGCTAAGGGAGTCATCTTCCTTCTTGAGAGCTGCCTCCTCGATCTGCAACTGCATGATCTTACGGTTCATCTCATCAAGTTCAGCTGGCATCGAATCCATCTCTGTCTTGATAAGAGCACAGGCCTCATCTACAAGGTCGATAGCCTTATCTGGAAGGAATCTGTCTGAAATATATCTGTTAGAAAGAACTGCTGCACTCACAAGAGCACTGTCCATGATCTTAACACCATGGAACACTTCATATCTTTCTTTTAATCCACGAAGGATGCTGATGGTATCCTCAACTGTTGGCTCTTCCACCATGACCGGCTGAAAACGTCTTTCAAGAGCCGCATCCTTCTCAATGTACTGTCTGTACTCATTGAGAGTTGTAGCGCCGATGCAATGCAACTCACCTCTAGCAAGCATAGGTTTGAGCATATTACCTGCATCCATCGCGCCGTCAGTCTTGCCTGCTCCAACGATCAAGTGAAGCTCATCTATGAAAAGGATGATCTCACCGTCAGATTCCTTGACATCCTCAAGAACTGCCTTAAGTCTCTCTTCAAACTCGCCTCTATACTTGGCGCCAGCCACAAGTGCACCCATATCAAGTGAAAAGATCTTCTTGTCCTTTAACGCTGTTGGCACATCGCCACTGGCTATTCTCTGAGCAAGAGCCTCAACTACCGCAGTCTTACCAACACCAGGCTCACCAATGAGGACCGGATTATTCTTGCTCTTTCTGGAAAGGATTCTGATCACATTTCTGATCTCGGTATCTCTGCCAATTACAGGATCAAGCTTCTGCTTCCTTGCCCTCTCAACCAGTTCTGTTCCGTACTTGTTGAGAGTATCGTAGGTTGCCTCAGGATTATCAGTTGTAACATTCCTGTTACCTCTGACCTCTGCCAGAACCTGAAGGAATCTGTTCCTGTCTATACCAAACTCCTTGAAGATCTCCTTGACCTCTCTATTAGGTCTCTTCATAACTGCAAGGAAAAGACATTCAACTGGAACATAGGAATCTCCAAGAGCCTTGGCCTCATCTTCAGCTGATAAAAGAGCTCTGTTAAGATCAGCTCCAATATATGGCTGTCCTCCCTGAACCTTAGTCCTCTTCTCAATTGCGTCAATGATCCTGTTAAGGAAAGTCTCACTGTTAATGCCCATCTTCTCAATGAGCTTGGCTATAAGGCTATCCTCGATCGTCATAAGAGAATAAAGGAGATGTTCCTGTTCAATCTCCTGATTGCCATATTCCATAGCAACTTTCTCACAGCCGTTGACTGCCTCTATGGACTTCTGTGTGAATTTCTGTATATTCATAGGCACCTCCCTTCTAACTTCTAAGCGCCCCACATAAAAAAGACATTATGTCTTTGTGTTTGTTGTTCTATTACAACTATAACACACAAAAACATAATGTCAACATTAAAATTCTATTCCAAGTCTTCCCTGTATTCCCGCATCAAAAGGGTGTTTCACCTTTTCCATACGTGTAATATAATCTGCATGCTCCACAAAGAAATCATCCGCATTTCTTCCAGTTAAGACTATCTCCATATTCTCCGGTTTATTAGCTATCAGATCCTGAAGCCTTGCCTTATCAATGATTCCAAAGTTCCAGGGATAGGTCACCTCATCAAGCACCAGAACATCGCATTTTCCAGTCCTGACCTTATCAGTTATCTTATCTAATATCTCATTATGAGCCTTTGTGAAAAGAGCTATACTCTCCTCGTCATCTTTCTTAAACCAGCCCATATCCTCTTCTTTTCTGATCACAGTAATATTAGGCAAGATCTCAAAAGAGTTAAGCTCTGAAGTATCTCTTCCCTTCATGAACTGTGAAAAGATGACTTTTTTACCAGCTCCTGCTGCCCTGACAGATAGCCCTATAGCTGCAGTTGTCTTGCCCTTACCTTCTCCGGTATATAAGTGGATAAGGCCCTTTTCTTTGGGTGAAGCCTTAGTCTCTGCCTCATTGTCTACATGGCTTGCCTTATATTTCTCCACTCTCATACTGCAATTTACGGCATTACATTCAGCACACTTAGAATGGCTTTCCTGCTTCTTGTCATATAACTTTGTTGTAAAGAGAACGCTCTTTTTAGGCAAAAGCATATATGCTTCGTTATATCTTATCTTCTTTTGACCAAGCTTTTTCATGACGGCAGGAATCTCTTCAAGTGGAAATTCCTTGCTTCCAGCATAGATATATCCACCAGCATAAAGCCCTGTCATTTCATGGATCTTTACATCAATCTGATCATAAGCCTTAGACAAAAGCTCAAGTCCAAGGCAATCTACAATATAGGCTCCATGAATATCCTGCTGCCTCACAAGGACATTCTGGTATTCATCAAAAGCTCTTCCAAGGCTCGCAACAACTGTTGCCACCTTGCCGCCATTTTCATCCTCTTCAACTATATGGTGAAAAATAGCATGAACTCTGGGGTGAACCTTCCTGTAAAGCTTTATGATCTCGTTTTTATCTTCTTCATTAAAATGATATCGCTTGATGAAATCAGAAAAACAGTTTTCATCAAGCGATACATCAAGTGCTTCAAAAGTCATTTATTTCTTTCCTTCATCAACATCTTCTATAACCGCTTCAACATCGATAGGTTCTAGATCCTCTTCAGCTTTTCTAGAATACTTGCCCACTCTTGAAACTGTCCAAATATTGGATATTCCGTCATAGACAAGGAAAATTCCTATGATAATGACTGCAAACTTCTTGAAAAAAGCAGGATCAACAATAAGAAATACACCCATTCCAATAGTTATGATAGCAAGAACGAGTGAAAGCCACCAAAGTGGATATTTGTAGCTCACAAGTGAAAATGTCTGCGACAGGTTGACCATTCCTGTGATCAGGATAAAGAGACCGAATATCTTAGGAATAAGATCTGTAAAATCGTTAGGATTAAAGAATATCCAGGTTCCAACGCCCACAATGATAATCCCAATGATGAATCCGCTGGAATGAAAAAAATTCTTTTCTTTGTGGACAAAGTAGCTAACGACCATCACTACTCCTGCAAGGAATAGCAAGATAGCCAGTGCTCTTGCCATAATGACAAGACTTGCTTTTGGCCAAAAGATAAGCACAAAGCCTATAGTGATCATGATAAGAGCTTCAAAAACGTGGTTAAGTTTTAATTTCTTAAGCTTTTCCATCTCCCCACCTCCAACAATATAAATATATTATAGTCCATTTAAAACACTATTGATTAAATTCCGCTCAAATCTTTTACAATTTCTCCTGCAATCAAAAGACCTGCTACAGCCGGTACAAATGCTGTGCTTCCTGGTGTGGTTCTTTTACCGACAGGCTTAGTGTCCGTTTCAGAAGAGTTTGAAGGATCAGTCATAGGTGTGATCGGTTCCTCATCTGAATAAACAACCTTCAGATGCTTCACATTTCTTTTCTTAAGCTCCCTTCGCATAACTCTTGCCAATGGGCAAATGCTGGTATCATAGATGTCTGCCACTTTAAATCTGCTGGCATCCAATTTATTACCTGCTCCCATAGCGCTTATGACAGGCACATTCTCTTTTTGTGCACGCATTATAAGCTCAATCTTGGCAGTTACTGTATCTACTGCATCTACAACGTAGTCATACTGAGAAAAGTCAAATTCATCTGCATTTTCAGGAAGGAAAAAGCAGTTATGGATCGTAACATCAACATCTGGATTAATATCAAGCATACGTTCCTTCATAACTTCCGTCTTGTACCTTCCAATTGTCTTTCTGGTGGCAATGATCTGGCGGTTCAAGTTGCTAAGGCAAACCGTATCATTATCAATTAAGTCGAATGCCCCTATCCCGCTTCGTACAAGGACTTCGCATACATATCCGCCAACTCCGCCAATTCCAAAGACAGCTACCCTCTTTTTATGTAATTCTTCTACTTTATCCTGACCGATCAAAAGTGCGGTCCTGGAAAACTGCTCTGACATAATCTCACCTTTCAAACTCCTAGTCTTAACTGAAAAAAGCTTATCCTCATTTTCATACTGTGTCAACCGGATCAAAAGCTTATTTTTGCCTAAAATATCATTATAGTGTAGAATCTAGAATTAGAAAAAGAAAGGAATGATCTAATCTATTATGGTAATTAAAAATGTTAATTTAGAGACAGTTTGCGGTATTACCAGTACTCTTCCAGAGAATGAGCATCCAGAATTTGCCTTTGCCGGAAAGAGTAATGTGGGCAAGAGCTCTCTTATAAATGGAATAATGAATAGAAAAAACTACGCAAGGACATCTCAGGAGCCAGGTAAGACTCAGACCATCAACTACTACAACATAAATGATGAGTTTTATCTTGTGGACCTTCCTGGATACGGATTTGCGAGAGTTCCTGAAAAGGTTAAGGCTCAGTGGGGCGAAATGGTTGAAAGATATCTTCATTCATCCAAGCAGCTTCTTAGAGTATTTCTTTTGATCGATATCAGACACGAGCCATCAGCCAATGATGTTCAGATGTACAAATGGATCGTTCATCAGGGCTTCCAGCCTGTTATCATTGCAACCAAATCTGACAAGATCAAAAAGAGCCAGCACGAGAAGCACCTCAATATGCTCCGTCAGGGACTTGGACTTCCAGATGAAGTTAAGATTTTCCCTTACTCAGCTCTTTCAAAAGAAGGCCGAGATGAGATCTACGATTTCATGGATGAACTTCTTGAAGCTAATGCAGATCAGTAATTTAAAAAGCTGCCATCAGTTAACCTGATGACAGCTTTTCTTTTTGTAATAGATTAAGCGAACTGCGCCATATATAGATCATAATAAGCACCATGCTTTGAAATTAGTTCGTCGTGACTTCCGCTTTCCTGAATGCCACCGTTATTTATTACAAATATGCGGTCTGCGTTCTTGATAGTAGAAAGTCTGTGAGCGATAACAAAGCTTGTTCTGCCATTTATAAGTGTCTGAATACCCTTCTGAACCAACATCTCAGTATGTGTGTCAATGCTGCTTGTGGCTTCATCAAGGATCAGGATCTTTGGCATTGATATCATGGTTCTTGCAAAGGCAATGAGCTGCTTCTGACCAATAGAAAGACCTGCTCCCTGTCCCTTAAGCTCTGTATCATAGCCTTTTTCCATCTTCATGATAAAGTCATGGGCATTTACTGACTTAGCTGCTGCGATCATCTCTTCCTCAGTAGCATCAGGCTTGCCGTACATGATGTTCTCTCTTACTGTACCATGGAAGATGAAGTTATCCTGAGTCATGACCCCCATCTGTCTGCGAAGGCTGTTGATAGTAACATCTGTAAGATCATGACCATCAATCTTGATCTTGCCCTTCTGAATGTCGTAGAAGCGGCTGATAAGATTTACGATGGTTGTCTTACCTGCTCCAGTAGGACCAACAAGAGCAATGGTCTCGCCAGGCTTTGCTGTAAAGCTAACGTTATCAAGAACTTTCGTCTCTTCGCTTGTTCCCTCATCGTAGGTAAATCCAACATTTTCAAAAGACACCTCTCCCTTAATATCAGGAAGTTCTGTGGCATCTTCTTTATCTACGATCTCAGCCTCAGTATCAAGAAGATCAAAGACTCTTTCTGCTGCTGAAAGATTAGTAACAAGCTGGTTGTAATATCCTGAAAGTCCCATAATTGGGCGCCAGAACATATTTGCATAGGTTGCAAAGGCAACAATGATACCAAGTGAGCTCTCGGTATAGCCAAGGAAATATATTGCAACCAGGTACATTACCATGCTGCTGATAGCCCAGCTCATATCAATCGCAGGTCCAAAGAGATCTGAATACTTGCAAGCCAGGATATAGGCATCTCTATGTTCATTAGCCAGCTGTCTGAAAGTAGACTTGGTCTCATTCTCAGCATGGAAGCTCTGTACAACTGAGATTCCAGCTATATCTTCATGAACATAGGCGTTCATGTTTGAAGATTTCTTTCTGGTATCTTCCCAGCTCTTATGAGTCTTTTCACGGATCCAGAAGATACAGATTATCATAACAGGCATGGAACAAAGGGTTCCAAGGGCAAGCTTCCAGTCTTTGATCAGCATGATAATCACAACGCCAATAACCGTCAGGAAGTTTGGGATGAGGTTAGTGATAGTGTTCTTCATAACCTCTTTTAACGAGTTAACATCACCGATAATCCTAGCCAGGATCTTACCTGTTGGTCTGTTGTCAAAAAATGTAAATGACAAAGTCTGTATGTGTTCATACAGTTCCTGCCTGATGTCCAGGAGGATCTTGTTGGCCATCTTGTTCATGAGGAAAAGTCTAAGCTCAACTGTTGCCACATATATGAGACTTAGTACCACGATCACAAGGATTATATTGACCAGTCCTTTTATATTTTTGTTTGCTACAAGTTCATCTATGGCATACTCAATAAGTAGCGGACTCTCAAGGTTTATTCCTACTCCTATCAAAAGAGATATGAGTACCGGGATGATTTCTTTTACATGAGGCCTTAGATAACCCATCATCCTTGAGATGACCTTCTTATAGTCCGTATGCCGCATGTTCTCATCTTCACGAAATGAGTTTGCTGCCATTACGCACTCACCTTCCTCTCGTCAAGAGCCCCATACTGTGCAACGAATGTATCGTAATAAAGGCCCTTTTTTGCAAGGAGTTCTTCGTGTGTGCCACGCTCAGCAATCCTGCCATCCTTGAGATATATGATCTCATCTGCATTTCTAACTGCTGATATTCTGTGAGCTACCACAACTCTTGTAACTCCTGTAATTCCATCTAATGTCTTTTGTATTTCTGACTCTGTCTCCATATCAAGGGCTGATGTAGAGTCATCAAGCACCAGGATAGGTGCCTTCTTGGAGATTGCTCTCGCAATGCTGATACGCTGCTTCTGTCCACCAGAAAGTCCAACGCCTCGCTCTCCGATTACTGTTTCGTAAGTGTCTTCAAGCTTCTCAATGAAGTCGCTTGCTTTGGCCATCTTGGCCGCATCCTTGATCTCTTCCATGGTCATCTCGTCTCTTCGACCCATTCTGATGTTTTCCTGAATTGAATCAGAGAAAAGAAATGCATCCTGCATAACAACTGCTGATGAGCCTCTTACCTGATCAAGGTCCATATCTTTGATCTCTACTCCATCAATCCTGATATTACCGCTTGTAGGATCATAGAATCTCTGAAGCAGGTTTATGATAGTAGACTTACCTGATCCTGTTTCGCCCATGATTCCAAGGGTCTTTCCTGCAGGAATCTTGAAGCTGATATCATTAAGGATTTCCTTCTCTCCAAATGAAAGAGATACCTTATCAAATTCAACTGAACCAGAAATCTTGTCTACATGAACGTTTTCCTCTGAATGAGCAAGAGTTGAATGTTCTTCGTAGATCTTTTTGATCTTCTTGAGTGAAGCAATGGAGCTTGAGAAATCATTTGTGATCCAGCCGATTTCCTCCATTGGCCATGTACAGTTGCGGCTGTAGATGATGTACGCCGCAAGATCACCAAGATCCATCTCTCCTCTTACTACTGCCATTCCGCCCAGAACAGCACATGCTACAGGAAGAAACATTGAAACAAGCTGCCAGATTGGATAGAACTTTATTATTGTCATGGCCTCTTTCATGTTAAGGTCATAATATTTCTGGTTGTGAGCAAGGAACTTTTCAATCTCCATCTTTTCCCTTGCAAAAGCCTTTACAGTTCTAACTCCTGTAAGGTTCTCTTCTGCAATAGTTGTAAGCTCCGCATTTTCCTCACTTATAGCATCGTAAACTTTATCAAGCTTCTTTTCCATGATGATGGCTGCTGATCCGGAGATCACCATGCATACAAATGGAAGGATAGTAAGTACTGGATTGATTCTAAACATGAAGAACAGCAAAAGTACTGCGTTTAAGATAACCTCCATACCCATCATGGCTTCCATTCCCACCATCTGGAAAACTTTATCTATATCATCCTTAACTCTGGCCATGAGTTCGCCAGTATTAGCACCATCAAAATAATCAAGTGACAGTCCCTGAATGTGGTCAAAGAGATCTTTTCTCATCTCTGTACCAATAGTTATGCAGTTTCTGTCAAAGGTAAATTCCTTGAAGTATCCAAAAATGCTGCGTCCAACACCAATAAGTATTATTGTCAGCAAAAATAAACCAAGTCTGTGAAAATCTCTACCTACAATAACTTCATTAACAAGTCTCTTAGTAACCTTTGGATATAACATATCCAGTGCAATAGCAAATAGCATGAAAGTCACTGCCATTGTATAGGTCTTCCAATGCTTTCGCACATAACTACCTAATGAATTCACTTTTTCTCCTCCTTTCAAAAATAAGCAATAACAACAGTTGTCCTCGGGGGAGTTCCATGCATAGAAAAGTACGCAAAAAAGCCCCCAGGCAAATCTCTTTACCTGGGGGCACTATGCACAAAACCATATTCAAATATGCAGCAAAGAAGCTACCTTATCCGAACATAATATCCCGAGGTAAAAAAACAGTGTTATTAAATAAATGAAATAAATTCGCCACTCTAATCATTTCTTTTACCTCGCTTTCTGAATAATTTTATCAGCTAGTAGCTTCGCTGATGTAGCTATCATCACACTTTAATGGAAACTTGTCAAGCTTTTATTTTGCCTGCTTAAGTTTTTTCTGGTCTCTGTGTACGATGAGAGGCTCGCTCTCGCCTTCTACAGCAGCGCTTGTAATAACACATTCGCTGATAGAATCGTCTGAAGGAATCTCGTACATTACGTTCATCATAGCTTTCTCCATGATAGAACGAAGTCCTCTTGCACCAGTCTCCCTCTCGTAAGCCATCTCTGCAATCTTCTGAACAGCTTCATCTTCAAATGAAAGCTTAACGTCATCAAAATCAAAGAGCTTCTGATACTGCTTAACAAGAGCATTCTTTGGCTGTGTGAGGATCTTTACAAGAGCCTCTTTTGAAAGTCCCTCAAGAGTTACTGTAATAGGCACACGTCCTACGAACTCAGGGATAAGTCCAAATTTAACAAGGTCCTGAGGAGTTACCTCCTTGAAGATCTCACCAATCTCTCTCTCGGACTTGTCTGCAATCTCTGCATTAAATCCGATTGAATTTCTATCAAGTCTTGCCTCTACGATCTTATCGAGACCATCAAACGCACCACCACAGATAAAGAGGATGTTGCTTGTATCGATCTGGATAAGTTCCTGATGTGGATGCTTTCTTCCGCCCTGAGGTGGAACGCTTGCGATCGTGCCTTCTACGATCTTAAGAAGTGCCTGCTGAACACCTTCACCAGATACATCTCTTGTGATAGATACGTTCTCGCTCTTCTTGGTGATCTTATCGATCTCATCGATATAAACGATACCGTACTGAGCTCGCTCGATATCATAGTCTGCATTCTGAATAAGCTTTAAAAGAATGTTCTCAACGTCTTCACCTACATAGCCTGCCTCAGTAAGTGTTGTAGCATCAGCTATAGCAAATGGAACATTGATGATCTTGGCAAGTGTCTGCGCAAGATATGTCTTACCTGAACCTGTAGGGCCTACCATGATGATGTTGCTCTTCTGAAGCTCTACATCATTTCCAACGCCTTCGCTCTTAGGAGCAAGTACACGTTTGTAGTGGTTATATACAGAAACAGCCAATACTTTCTTGGCTTCTTCCTGGCCGATTACATAATCATCAAGGAAATTCTTGATCTCAACAGGTTTAAGCAGATTGATGTCTTTGTCCATTACTGGCGCTGAAGTCTCATCATCTTCGAATTCCTCTTCGATGATATCTGCACAGATGTCTACGCACTCATCGCAGATATATACGCCTGCAGGTCCTGCTATAAGTTTTTTTACCTGATCCTGTGTCTTGTTACAAAAAGAGCACCTGATCTCTCCAGAATTCTTTCCTGCCATTTTATCTCCTTATAGTACTAATTATTTCTTTTCTTTTTCTGTAGGACGATTCTCTACGATAGAATCGATAAGTCCGTACTCAAGAGCTTCCTGAGCTGTAAGCCAGTTATCACGTTCTGTATCAGCACATACCTGCTCATAAGACTTACCTGTGTTCTCAGAGAGCATTCTATTCATCTTCTCTTTTGTTCTGATGATGTGCTTAGCTGCGATCTCAATCTCAGTAGCCTGTCCCTGTGTTCCGCCAAGTGGCTGGTGAATCATAACTTCTGCATTAGGAAGAGCCATTCTCTTGCCCTTAGCACCACCTGCAAGAAGGAATGCACCCATACTTGCTGCCATACCAATGCAGATTGTGCTGACATCACACTTGATGTACTGCATTGTGTCATAAATAGCCATTCCGGATGTGATCTCTCCTCCAGGGCTATTAATGTACATGTGGATATCCTTGTTAGGGTCTTCTGCTTCAAGGAAAAGAAGCTGTGCAACTACAGTACTTGCAGATGCAGCGTTAACCTCCTCACCAAGGAATACAATTCTTTCTTTTAAAAGTCTTGAGTAGATATCGTAAGATCTCTCTCCGCGACTGGTCTGTTCAATGACATAAGGTATCAAACTCATTATTCTAGTCCTCCAACTCTGCTGTCGTCAGCATTTTTGCACTACAACCTAACTAGTGCGGATGTGTATACCCTACAACAAACTATACACAACCAATTTATATTATACGTCCATATGTTCTTTTTTGAAAGACTTTTGCGCTATTTAATAAAAGTATAAGAAATGGTAAAATAACTGCTTGATAATACTCGCTTGAAAGGAAAGATATTACATGAAAAAAACTTTATTTTTACCCCTAGCTATTTTTTTACAGGGCCTTATATTTTTAGCCCTGGGATCTTTGGGAATCCTAACTATTTTTAATTTGACAACACCTATTGGGATAACTAATTTACTACTTTGGTTTTTGGTGTTTAGTCTGATCCCCTTAGCTTCAGGAAAAGATCTGAAATCATCCGCCATAAGCGGCCTCATCTTTTTGATCATTTGGGTGGTGATTGAAACACTTATGGAGCTGTTCTTAGTCCCTATACTATATGAAGTATCAGAGTTACTAGGCTATATCTTTTACGCCTTCCAAAGCATTTTGTGCTTAGAAAGCGCATTTGAGGTAGCACAGCGAAAAAGCGAGAAAACCGGAAGTAAAAATCCACTTTTCCTAATAGGTATCGTTGCTGCCTCTATCATCTTTGTTGTGGTGATCATACATTTCATCAATACTCTTCCAGAGTATAATACGAGTTCATCCTTTTTCTCTATGGTGACAGACAATAGCCTTCCAAGATATGATGCATGCAAAAAGGCTCTCGCAATCTTCTATTCAGTTGCAGGTTCATTCCTTGCCTTGTATCACACCTATAGAAAAGAATAAGGTTCTACCACTATAAATTTTTTCTTAGTGAATGAAGATAATAGCATATAGAAATACCCTCCTTACTGGTTACCAGTAAAGAGGGTATTTCTTATTGACTACTTATGTCTTATACAGAATTACTCTTCTGTCTTTTTCTTTCTTGTTGTTGTCTTCTTTGGCTTTTCTTCAGCGTCAGCCTTCTTTGTTGTTGTCTTCTTAGTAGCTGTCTTCTTTGCTGGCTTTTCTTCAGCATCAGCCTTCTTTGTTGTTGTCTTCTTAGCAGCTGTCTTCTTTGCTGGCTTCTCTTCTGCTTCGTCAGCCTTCTTTGTAGCTGTCTTCTTAGCAGCTGTCTTCTTTGCTGCAACTTCCTTAACGTTCTCTACAAGGAAATCTGCTGCCTTCTGAACAGCGAGGTCGCTACGCATTGTCTTCTGCTCAGACTCTGACATAAGCTCTTTAAGCTTAGAAAGCTCCATTCTGTACTGCTCAGCCATCTTCTTAAGCTCTTCCTCGAACTCTTCATCAGAAACTGTGATCTTTTCCTTCTCAGCAACTGCCTCAAGAACAAGACGAGCCTGAATTCTCTCTACAGCCTGTGGCTTAACCTGCTCAAGCATCTTGTCTACAGTGTTGCCTGTGTACTGAAGATACTGATCCATGCTCATGCCCTGCATCTGAAGTCTCTGAGCAAAATCATTAACAATCTGTCTAGCCTGAGTCTCAACCATAGCCTCAGGAAGCTCCATATCTGAATCCTCGATAACGGCCTTAACAACGAGATCTTCTCTCTTAGCCTTCTCTTCGTTTGTCTTTCTCTCAACAAGCTTGTTCTTAACATCTTCCTTGTACTCAGCAAGTGTATCGAAATCTGATACATCGCTAGCAAACTCATCATTGAGTTCAGGAAGCTCTTTAGCCTTGATAGCCTTGATTGTGCACTTGAATGTTGCAGCCTTACCTGCAAGCTCGTCTGCCTGGTAATCCTCAGGGAATGTTACGTTAACATCGCCTTCCTTACCGATTTCAAATCCAACAAGCTGCTCCTCGAATCCAGGAATGAAAGCGCCTGAACCGATTGTAAGAGGATAATCTGTTCCCTTTCCACCCTGGAAAGCCTTACCATCAACAAATCCCTCGAAATCAAGAGTTACGATATCGCCATCCTTAACAGCTCTGTCTGTAACTTCAACTGTTCTAGCGTTTGTATTTCTCTGCTTATCAATTTCAGCATCAACGTCAGCATCTGTAACGTCGATATCCATCTTAGGAGCTTCTACTCCCTTATATTTACCAAGCTTAACTGGAGGCTTAAGAGCTACCTCTGCTGTAAAGATGAAGTCCTTACCAGCCTCAAGCTGCTCTACATCGATCTTAGGTGAAGAAACAACATCCTCTCCACACTCCTCAATAGCCTTAGGATACTCTTCCTCGATGAGCTCGTTAGCTGCATCCTCATAGAATACTCCCTTGCCATACATCTGCTCGATCATCTTACGAGGAGCCTTACCTTTACGGAATCCAGGAATCTGGATCTTGCTCTTGTTCTTGTCGTAGGCTTTCTGAATAGCCTTCTCAAGCTGCTCTGCAGATACTGTGATCTTAAGCTTAGCCATGCTCTTTTCAAGCTTCTCAACTGTTACGCTCATGTTAACTAATATCTCCTTCTAAAAATATATTGTTTACAATTTATGTATTGTCCAATAATGCAATAAGCCCACTAAGGCACAATTGCCTTCAGATTATAACATAGGCAGTTTTATTTTTCCACTTATTTTTTAAAGAAAATTTCGAAGAAAAAGGGTGTTCAATATTGAACACCCTAGAAATTAAATCGAGATTCTTGTGGCTTTTTCTTGTAATACCATTCCCACATTTTTTCTTGCTTGGTATTACTGAGCTAATTGTCGATGATACCATTACTATCTTTTATTCTCTTTTGGTATCTCATAAGTTTCAATCAAAGCTTATATTGCATGAAATTCCCATTATGAATAAAGCCATAGGCAGTATAGAGCTTTACTCCCATATCAGATGCTGTGATCTGTACAGTTCCACAGCCGTAATCTCTAGCTTCTGTCACTACTCTGTCTAATAGTTCTTTTGCGATCCCCTGACGCCTATAGGTAGGATTTGTAAACATACTAGAAAGAAGGCCCATCTTACCGCTAGGGCATCCAAAATATGGAGGCTTCTCTACAAAAGACATACCGCTGGTTCCAATGATCTTGTCTCCATCAAGCGCAAGCCAAGAAACAAAGGTTCCGTCAGCCATATGACGCTCATAGTAATTCCTAAGTGCAGGAACCAGATCAATATCCTCCTTAGCCCCCTCTTCTCTAAGCTGATTAATCCTCATTTGGATAAATGTGTCTAGATCATCTTTGGTTAGTTTCCTGTATGTAATATTCATGTCGTCACCCCCGCACATGTTGATATTACTTGTTAAACACGATCTTCTTTGCCATGTCATCTGCTGCAGCTTTTCCGCAGAATCTCTCGATGATTGCAAGACCAAAAGGAATTGCTGTTCCCATGCCGCGACTTGTGATGAAGTTGCCATCTACTGTAACTTCTGTGGTTTGGACATCTGCTCCTAAAAGACCCTCTTCACATTCAGGGTAGCAGCATGCTCTTTTGCCCTGTAATAGACCAAGCTTGCCGTAAACAGTAGGAGCTGCGCAGATAGCCGCAAGGTCTTTTCCTGCGTCGTTATGCTTTATGATGGCATCTGTGAGTTTTTTGCAGTTGCCAAGGTTTGTTGTTCCAGGCTGTCCACCTGGCAGGATCAGCATATCAAAAGAACCAGTATCGATCTTGTCTAATACTGTATCCGCCTTAACTGTTATGTTATGAGATCCTGTAACCTCAACGGAATCAGTAATAGATGCTGTTGTTATCTCGATTCCCTGTCTTCTTAAAAGGTCCACCACTGTAAGTGCCTCGATCTCTTCAAATCCGTTTGCCAAAAAAAGTACTGTCTTTGCCATTATCTTTTCCTCCAATTAACTTTTATGTTCATATATTTAATCCGCATATTATAAATCTGCCTTTACTTTTCCATTGTACGTTAAGCTTATAACCATGTAAAATAAAAACTGCAGATAATATACTTAAGTTCAGAGGAAAAACCATGGGATTAGAAATAGAAAGAAAATTCACTGTAACAGAACTTCCACAGGATTTAGACAATTACCCTTTTCACATAATAGAGCAGGGCTATCTTAATGTCCGTCCCGCAATCCGTGTAAGACGCGAGGACGACATCTATTACATGACCTACAAAGGCGATAATACATTAGCCAAAGCCGGAGAAATCGGTAAGATCGAATATAATATGCCCCTTGATAAGGCCAGCTATGACCATATGGTTGAGAAGGCCGATGGCAATATGATCAGGAAAAAGAGATATCTCATTCCTCTAAATGAAGATGGCTTTTCCACAGAGTATCTGTCTGATCATCCAGATATCCACAAGAAAGTCAAAGAAAAAGACATCAAGATCGAACTTGATGTCTTTGAAGCTCCATTTGATGGAACAATAATTGCAGAAGTAGAATTCCCTGATGAGGAATCAGCTGCCGCCTACAAGCCTGCAAGCTGGTTTGTAGAGGATGTAACTGGGCAAAAAGAGTATAGCAATGCATATATGAGCGCCATGTAACAAGGGACGGAAGTGAGCCCTCAAGGGACGGAAGTTATGGCTCATTTTACTCTGTAAAATGAGCCATAACCTCCGTCCCTAGGGCTCACTTTCGTCCACGAGGACTCATCTCTTTGCTGTGGATTCTCCCACAATTAGTTCTCCGGGGAATACGATATGCTTGTGTCCGCTCTCTTCATCGATGATATTGAAGATAAGCTTCATAGTCTCTCGAGAAATGTCTTCAAGTGGCTGACGAAGTGTAGTAAGTCTTGGAACGCAAAATCTGGAAATATCCTGTCCGTCAAATCCTGCAACACTCACATCTTCCGGAACGCGGATCCCGGCATCAGCAAATGCTCTAAGAGCACCTACTGCCAGAACATCTGATATACAGTAAAGAGCTGTGAATTCCTCTCCTGAATCTATCAAAGCTTTAGTAGTCTTATAGCCATTTTCCATGGAATAGATCCTTCGATCCACATATCTTATAAGCTTTTCATCAACTTTGATTCCGTTAGCTTCAAGAGCTTCTACATATCCTTCAAGACGCTGCTTTACGATCGAAGGCTTGTCGCTTCCCTCTGAGAGGATAGCGATCCTCTTATGTCCAAGTCCGATAAGGTACTCAGTCATCTTGCGGCTCTCAAGCTTATCATCTACAGAAACCGTTGAATATGAGTTCTTACTAAGCTTTTCTGAAATATCTGAACCTACAGTTGCAAAAACTACAGGAACGTTAAGCTGTTTGAGCTTGTGAGAAGAATGCTTGGAGCTACCTCCCATAAAGATGATACCGCGCAGTCTCTTTTCTTTTTCCAGTTCGAGAGCAACATCAACCTCATCTTCATAGGCCTCAACGTGTCTAAGCACCAGAGCATACTTTCTCTCTTCTGCCTCTGCCTCAGCAATCTCTATCATTGGAGTAAAGAATGGGTTAGTAATACCTTTTACAAGAACAGCTATGCACTTTGCGTCTGTTCTCTTAAGGTTTCGTGCGCTATTATTTGGAATATACCCTGTTTCCTTGATAACCTCCATTATCCTTTTCTTGGTCTCTGGATTGATATCCGTATGGTTATTAAGGGCTCTGGATACAGTACTAACGCCTACTCCACATCTTTTCGCTATCTCAACAATTGTGATCTCTGCCATTATTAGTTCCTACCTGGTATTAGATTTAACTAAGTCTGCCATAGATTCTAGCATAATCGTGCATCCTCTGGCAAAGCTCTTTTGACAAAGCATCCTTCTTCATACGCCATGTCCAGTTGCCTCCCAAAGTAGATGGTGTGTTGATCCTAGCATAAGCGCCAAGTTCAAGGTAATCCTGCATAGGGATAATAGCTGTATCAGAAACGCTTGCAAACGCAGCTCTGATCATAGCCCATACTGCATCCTTGGCATAATGGATTCCAAGATATTCCTTGGCAAATCTCTTGTCATTTCTAGGAAGGTGGTCAAACCAGCCCCTGCAAGTCTCATTGTCATGAGTTCCTGTATATACAATACAGTTCTTTGTATAATTGTGTGGAAGATAATCACTCTCTTCCCTAGAATCAAAGGCAAATTCCAGGATCTTCATTCCCGGGAAGCCTGTCTTTTTAACAAGCCCTATAACTGTATCTGTAAGGAAGCCAAGATCCTCTGCAATGACCTTCTTGTCACCAAGCTGCTTCTTCATAACATCAAAGAGGTCATAGCCTGGTCCCTTGCGCCACTCACCAATCTCAGCAGTTGGATTGCCGTAAGGAATTGCATAGTACTCATCAAAACCTCTGAAGTGGTCGATCCTGACTACATCATAAAGTTTGTAGCACTGAGAGATTCTCTTAAGCCACCACTTATAGCCAGTTTTTTTGTGGTAATCCCATCTGTAGAGAGGGTTGCCCCAGAGCTGACCGGTAGCACTAAATGCATCTGGAGGGCAGCCTGCCACGTCAATTGGTGTGTTCTCTTTATCCAGTAAAAAGAGCTCTGGATTTGCCCAAGTATCTGCACTATCGAAGGCAACGTAAATCGGAATATCACCGATTATCTCGATTCCCTTAGAGTTGGCATAGGACTTAAGGGCTTCCCACTGCTTTGAGAAAAGATA
Source organism: Butyrivibrio hungatei (assembly GCF_001858005.1). Classification (NCBI taxonomy): domain Bacteria; kingdom Bacillati; phylum Bacillota; class Clostridia; order Lachnospirales; family Lachnospiraceae; genus Butyrivibrio; species Butyrivibrio hungatei. The sequence continues at coordinate 2,480,788 of NZ_CP017831.1, forward strand.
CTGAAGAAAGCTGTAGAAATCAACTTCCACTTTATACTTTTCATGAGCCTTCTTTAAGGCCTCTTTCTTTCTGAGTTTTATATCCTCTGACCATGTATTCCAGGCTTTTCCGCCATTGGCATCTTTTAATGCCATGAAAAGAGCATAGTCTGAAAGCCAGTCGTTATCCGGATTTTTCTTGAAGGCTTCAAATTCCTTTTTGATCTCTTTGGCAACGGGGCTCTTGTCTACATTGTCATAAGCGTTCTTAAGGAGTTTAAATCTTGAACGGTACAGCCTCTCATAATCTATCTTTTCCTCTGTGCCGCCAAAGTTGCATCCTAAAGCCTGTTTTCTGGTAAGAAGCCCATCTTTAATAAGGGCATTTATATCGATAAAATATGGATTCCCAGCAAATGTGGAGAAAGACTGATAAGGTGAATCTCCGTAACTTGTAGGTCCCAGCGGTAATATCTGCCAATAGCTCTGGCCTGCATCGCTTAAAAAGTCCACAAAGTCATAGGCTTCTTTTGAAAAGGCTCCGATACCATATTCAGAAGAAAGTGAAAAAATTGGTAAAAGAACTCCACATCGCCTTGTCTGTTTCTTTTCATTCTTTGCCATAGATATACCTCACTTTGATCATCGTCATTAAAAAAGTTACGGAAAAAATCACCGTTACCGGTAACGTTTCCGTAACTCTACTTTATCAGTTTTTTTTCATATTTTCAAGTTTTAGTTGCCATGTTCTTCAAATGGAGTCATCTTGATTCCCCAGATTAGATTTCTCCACTGCTCTACCTGTTCAGTGGTCATGAAGCCATTGGATGTGCCCATGAATCCAATCTTGTAAGAAGCAAACAACAGCGCATTCTTGATGGCATTAACGCTGTCGCCAGTTTCCATGTAATAGTGGAGGAAGCATGCAAAGAGGGCATTACCAGCACCGATAGTATTAACTACTTCATTGGTCTTGACAGTCTTGTAATGTGCTCTAATGTCCTTGGTCTTGTCGTAAATGATAAGTCCTTCACTACCCTGTCCAAGGATAATGACCTCAGTTCCATAGGTTGAAGCCATTCTGTCTATGAATGCGTATGGATCCTCTGTAAGAGTATCATCACTAAAATATAAAACCTTGGCTGGTTTTAAGAAGTCTGTATTATACTTCTCTTTTTCCGGATTATAATTTCTGATATTAACTGCTATAGGCTTATTATGCTCAGCAGCAGCTAATGCGAAAGGTCTGCAGAAATTGGCATTAGCAAGAACCATCATATCACAGCTATTTACCAGAGGAGTTACCATGGACATGTCATAGGTATTCTCTCTTAGATCCTTGATATCCTCAAAAATCTGCTGCTTTCTGTTCTTGTCATAGAAAACAACCTCAGTTGGAGTTTCATTCATCTGAGGAACAATATACTCAGTAGATAGTGTGACTTTCCTATCAGGTGGGTTGATGATTCCCAAATCCTGATTTCTTCCCACAATGGACATAAATGTAACATCATCGCCAAGCCACTTAAGAGCTAATGATTCATTATAAGCATCGCCTCCAACTGCAGTAAAAATGGAATCATTTGCACTAGTAAGTGGCACATAACTTACAGGAACCTTGTCAACTCTGACGATTGTCTCAATCTGTGTTACTCCAGCTACTAAGAATTTGCTCATTTGCGCCTCCTTTATGCCAATACCATTTTTTGTATCATATCAACATACTCCTCAGCTTCTTCGAGGAATAAATCAGCTCTGAAATTCTCACCTTTCACGTTTTCTGTAAGCAAACCATCTATTGTGTATTCCAGGATGTCTCCCAATCTGTCGTAATCAAAATGCGGCGGTAATACCGTTATATCAGCCCTTTCCTTTAGGGCTTCCATTATTCTCCTGTACTTATCACGTCTCTCACTTATCTGCGCCAGGGCTTCCGGATAAGTCTCCTCCTCAGCTTTTTTCAGGAAAAGATATATGTAAGGATACTGAGCCATGGCATTAGCCTTGGCTGATACTATCTGTTTGAAGAGCTCAAAGTATCCGTTTTCATCTTTATCCACATTCTGAGTAAGCTCCAATGTCGCAAATCTTGTGGCGTAATCATATAAAAAGGCATATAGCCCAATCTTACTTCCAAAGTAATGAAAGAGAAGTCCTTTACTGATATTCGCCGCCTTGACGATCTCATCGGTACTTGCATGATAATAGCCTCTTTCAGCAAATACATAGAGCGCAGCGTTTATCATACGATCCTGCTTTTCTTTCTTTAGTTCAAAAAATCTTTCATTCATTATGTCTTTTCCCCAAGTCCCCAATTGACCATCGTAGTCTAGGTTAATTATATCATTTATTACAGTAGTTATTCGAACGTTTTTACGTTATTTATCAAATTTTAATACAGTACACTTTTATTTATAAATAAATTGTATTAAAATAAAGTCAGCGTTTTGATAGGAGGATTCCCGATATGTCCAAAAACAATGGATTTGGTAAATTTATATTATTCTGCACTGCAGTAGGTGCTGCTGCCGCAGGAGCTTACTATTATCTTTCTAAGAGAGAAGCTGAAATTGCCGATGAATTCGATGATGAAGATTACGAAGACGTTGACGATTTCGAAGATGACCTCGAAGAAGAAAAAGACTACAAGAACTCATCTAGAAGATATGTTGATATAAAGACTACTTCCGAGACAGGTGATTCATCAAAAGAGCCTTCATCTTCAGAAGAATTCTTTGATGACGAAGAATCCAAATAATAATTATTAAAGATAAGGGACATAGGCTTTAGCCTATGTCCCATTTTTATTACTGCTCTTTTTCTTCAGCCATCATTTCTTTTAATAATCTTGCTTTATCTTTGATTCGGCTATTTGCTGTTCTGGATGTAAGGATCTCAGAGATCATCTTACCAGCTACATCGTAATCTCCTGTCTCCATTGCAAGTGCTGCAATAAGATAATCAAGAGTAGTTGAATCCATTCCTGCAATAGGGAACTCTTCTGACTGTCTAGCCATTACGAATCCGTTAAGTGCATTCTTTAAAAGTTCTTTCTCCTGAGCATCATTCTCATCCTTCTTTTTCTGATAATCAGGATCAGCAGAATCAAGTCTCTGAGTCTCACCTCTAAGTACCCATGCTGTCTTAAGACAGATATAAGCCTTCTCACTGTTCTTAGCCTTTTTAACTACAGCATTTGCAAGCGCAAGCTGATAAAGGTTCTTGGCATGCTCATATGTATATGTTGGCTCTTTGTAATCAAGCTTCTTGTAATTCATACAGATCTTGACTCTGATGTCATCGATCTGATACTTGTTAAGTGTATTGAAGTATCTTCCAAGTGCTGCGTATCCACACTCTGGACAAGCGATAACGTCATACTTGGTCTGGTCAAGCTCAGCGTAATCAGGTCTTAAGTCGATATCTACGGCCTTCATTCTGACTTTTCCAGTTCTGACGGTCTTTGCCTCAAAATCCATGTCGCATACAGGACACTTATACTTCTTGTCAAAAAGATAATCTTCTTCGTTAACAAGAGTAAGCTTCTTCTGAGGTTCACCCTGCTTTACAGCAGCCTCTTTTTTCTTTGGATCCTCAAAGAGATCTCCGCCTCCGATGTTTCCTAATCCAAGTTTTTCAAGTCCGGAAAAAATACCAGCCATAACTTTACCTCTTTTCTAACAATTAGTTTTTAGGCAGAACAAAAGAACTCTTAAGTGACACTATTCTGTTAAACACAGGTGCTCCTGGTTTTGAATCCTTACTATCTACGCTAAAGAAACCATTTCTGACAAACTGGAATTTGTCGTAAGCAACAGCTTCGCCAAGTTCTGGCTCAAGCTTTGCATCTTTGATAACTGTGATGGAGTGAGGGTTAAGATTAAGTGAACCATCCTCGTTGTAAACACCCTTTTCCTCATCAATGATATTTTCATAAAGACGAACTTCGCAGTTAACAGCTTCCTTGGCTGCTACCCAGTGAATTGTTCCCTTTACTTTTCTGCCGTCAGCACTGTCGCCGCCCTTTGTCTCAGGATCATATGTACAGTGAATCTCTGTTACCTTGCCATTTTCATCCTTAACAAAGCTTGTGCATGTAACGAAATATGCATTCATAAGTCTTACTTCGTTACCAGGGAATAAACGGAAGTACTTCTTTGGAGGCTCCTCCATGAAGTCTTCTCTTTCAATGTAGAGTTCTCTTCCAAATGGAACCTTTCTTGATCCCATCTCAGGAACTTCTTTATTATTTTCAATATCGAGGTACTCTGTCTGTCCTTCTGGATAGTTGTCGATAACAAGCTTAACAGGATCAAGAATTGCAAGCATTCTCTTAGCCTTGAGCTTTAAGTCCTCTCTGATGCAGTACTCAAGCATTGCATACTCTGCTGTAGAATTAGCCTTACTGATACCGCACATATCTACGAACATCTTGATAGACTCTGGAGTAAATCCTCTTCTACGAAGTGATGCGATAGTTACAAGTCTTGGATCATCCCATCCATCAACGATTCCGTCCTCAACGAGTCTCTTGATATATCTCTTACCTGTTACAACATTATTGAGGTAGAGCTTAGCAAACTCGATCTGACGAGGAGGGTTCTTGTATTCACATTCCTCTTTTACCCAGTCATATAAAGGTCTGTGGTCTTCAAATTCAAGAGTGCAAAGAGAATGTGTAATGCCCTCGATAGCATCCTCGATAGGATGAGCAAAGTCGTACATAGGATAGATGCACCACTTATCGCCTGTTCTGGCATGTGTCATGTGGGCAACTCTATAAATGATAGGGTCTCTCATGTTGATGTTAGGAGAAGCCATATCGATCTTGGCACGAAGAGTAACGCTTCCGTCCTCAAACTTGCCATTCTTCATATCTTCAAAGAGCTTTAAGTTCTCTTCTACACTTCTATTTCTGTTAGGATCCTCTTTACCTGGCTCAGTAAGAGTTCCTCTGTATTCACGCATCTCATCTGCAGAAAGTTCTGAAACATAAGCTTTGCCCTTCTTGATGAGCTTAATAGCGTCTTCATACATCTCGTCGAAATAATCTGATGCATGGAATAAACGATCTTCGTAATCAGCTCCAAGCCACTTAACATCTTCGATGATAGAATCCATGAACTCAGCCTTTTCCTTGGTTGGGTTAGTATCATCAAATCTCAAGTTGAACTTGCCGCCGTACTCCTTGGCCATACCGTAGTTAAGAAGAATACTCTTAGCATGTCCTATATGTAAAAATCCGTTTGGTTCAGGTGGAAAACGTGTATGTACGTGATCATACACTCCATCCTTGAGATCCTTATCGATAGCCTGCTCGATAAAATGTCTTGAAGGTGTATTTCCTCCTTCTGCATTCTCGTTTAAATTTGTTACAACTTCTTCTGCCATTTCTCTTAAAAAACCAACTTTCTAATTAGAATAAATTTTAACAAGTATATCATATCATACTTTTGAATTATATACGTACTTTTCCTCAAAAGCCGCTCTACGCAAGGGCTGATCAAAATAGTAGCCCTGAATGTATTTAACCCCCATGCCCTTAAGAGCATCAAACTGTGCCTTTGTCTCTATTCCTTCAACACAGATCTCTGCGTCAATGGTCTCGCCCAGCTGGACAATTGTACGTATAAATGCCTTGGAATAATCATCCTCAGCCACATCTTTTGCAAAGTTCTGATCAATCTTGATGATATCAAACGGAAGGGCTCTGATACTGCTAAGAGCTGAATAACCAGTTCCGAAGTCATCAAGAGCAAGTCTGACACCAAGTGCCTTGATATCAAGCAGGATCTGCTTGGTTCTTGCAAGATCATTTATAGCAAGTCTCTCTGTTAACTCGAGAATTAGATTATGAGGCTTGATGTGATTTTCTTCAATACATTTTTTGATGGTATCTACAATATCAGTCTGCATGATCTGTACAACTGACAGATTGACGCTGACTGTGTAATCACCTGTTCCAGATTCATTCCACATTCTGCAGCACTCACATGCTCTCTGCAGAACAAAGTTACCAATAGGATTGATAAGTCCCAGATACTCAGCAAGTGGAACAAATTCATCCGGCTTGATAAATCCAAGCTTACTACTATTCCAGCGCACAAGAGCCTCAGCCCCCATGTGTCTGTACTGCTTGGTTCCGCCCTTCATCGAGAACTCGCTGATGACAGGCTGGAAATAAACTTCAAACTCATCACAGCTGTTGTTGATGGCATCATACATGCTCTTTTCAAGGTCCAGTCTGTGGATTGATGAAGAATCGATCTTGTCTGAGTATTCAGCAATCCTGTTCTTACCAGATTTCTTGGCTTCGTACATGGCAACGTCAGATTTTCTGATAAGTTCTGATACGTTGTCACCCTGATCTGGGAATCTTACGATACCCATACTCATTGTGCAGTAATAATCACTATTCTTGAGATACCAAGGTGTAGCAAAGGCTTTCTTGATATCTTCTATGATCTTGTCCATTTTCTCAAAGCTTTCAGGTGGAATGATAATGACAAACTCGTCACCGCCCATTCTGTAGCAGGAGTTTGATATTCCTTCTACTCTGCTGATAGTCTTGGAAATATCCTGAAGGAGCACATCACCATACTGATGACCAAGGCTATCGTTGATATGCTTGAAATCATCAAGGTCAAGATACATAAGGGCTCCGTGTTTACCTGTCTGTCTAGCCTCATCCACATACCTTGCAAGATCCTTTTCGCAACACATTCTGTTGTAAAGACCTGTAAGAAAGTCTGTGTAAGCCTGAAGCTCAATTCTCTTTTGATAGAGCTTCTTTTCAGTAATATCATAGATAGCGCAAAGAGATACTGCTCTTCCGTCTACCCACTTGATCCTTGTATAATATACGTCGTACCATTTGCCTCTGTCTTTATGATTAACTTCATAGTTGCCGCTGTGGCTCCTGGACGGAATATTGGATTCAAACAGATCAACAAGGGTATTTTCTGTTATCTCTTTTTTGAAGTTCTTTTTAAGGCTTCTGTTAGCAAACAGAAGTACTCCGGTATTGATATCTCTTACATAGATTGCACTTCCGACATTATCAAGAACCGCTTCTAATGATGCAAAAGAGCTGGCTAATGAATTCTTCTGAAGTCTCTTGGTTATGATACCCTGAAGGACCTTAATGGCGTCATTTACAAACTTGATGTCATCTATGGACCAGTTCCTTAATTCTCTTGTCTCAGAAAAGCATGCATAGAAAAGAATCGAGTTATTGATGATAACAGGCATGGCGACAAGCGCTTTAATACCAAGGCTATCGATCTGTTCTCTCTCTCCGGCATTCATCTGTGTATCACTTGATATGACAGTTGCCTGATCAGAGCCTAAAAACCAGCAAAGCTCCTGATCTGTAGTATCAGTAAACATCTTGTTGACTCCAGGAGCTGTCCACTGAACCACTATGTCCATGAGATGTCCATGGTGGATCCTACAGGTAAAGCCGTTACTGATCTGAAGATAATTACAAAGCTTTGAGATTATGACAACCATTATCTCTTCTATTGAATCATCATTATCAAGGAGAGATACGATCTCAGTCATGGTCTCAGCTCGTCTGAACGACGATGTCATCTCAATCTCTTGTTTCTTGCTAAACTCACTGTTAGCAACAGCCTGAGATTTTGAAGTCTCTATACTGATGAGAACATTTAATGTTTCTCTTAAGAGATCAAGTGTCTTATAAAATTTCTGTTCGGAAATCTGATAGCTAAAAGAATCTATTGGCGGAATGTGATAAAAATCCTGATCATAGTCCGCGTCTGAAAAGACACCACAAACAATCCATACTGCTGTGGTGGAATTACCATTTTTGACTGCAACAGCTGCCAGCTTCAGATTAGGAACCTCTGTTATCTCAACAGCCTGATCCTCAAGCTCGCCCTCAGAAACACGTCTGTAAATATTACGAATCCTGACGTCTGTTACATATTTTCTAATGATCTGAACCTCATGCGGATTCCCTGAAAAATCACTAAGCGGGATACCGGAGGCATCTAAACACATGGCATAGATACCAGCCATCTCGCAGAATTTATCCTGCCATGACTGCATAGTCTTGCCATTTTTTTGCGCAAAATCCCCAAGGGCTCTGCTAAAGTTACTTAGAGAGCCCTCATTTGCTACATTTTTAGATTCCAAATCCGAAACCCGCTCCTGCAATTTTCACTCCTGATTAAACTGCACTATAGTTAGGTGCTTCTTTAGTGATCTGAATATCATGTGGGTGAGATTCACGAAGTGATGCTGCAGACATCTTAATAAATCTGCCATTCTCCTTGAGTTCCTCAATAGATCCACATCCGCAATATCCCATACCAGCTCTGAGGCCGCCCATAAGCTGGAATACTGTATCCTCTACAGTTCCCTTATAAGCAACTCGTCCCTCTACGCCTTCTGGAACAAGCTTCTTGGCATCTTCCTGGAAATAACGGTCCTTAGATCCATTCTCCATAGCTGCGATTGAACCCATTCCACGGTAAACCTTATATTTTCTACCCTGATATAGCTCGAAATCTCCTGGAGCCTCGTCGCATCCAGCAAACATTGAACCCATCATTACAAGGTTACCACCAGCTGCAATAGCCTTAGTAACATCTCCTGAATACTTGATACCACCATCAGCGATGATAGGTACTCCATACTCTCTGGCAACTTTGTAGCAATCCATGATAGCTGTGATCTGTGGAACACCGATACCTGCAACTACTCGTGTTGTGCAGATAGATCCAGGTCCGATACCAACCTTAACAGCATCAGCGCCAGCTTCGATGAGAGCCTTTGTTGCTTCACCTGTTGCGCAGTTACCTGCAATAACCTGAAGATCTGGGAATTTCTCTTTTATCATTCTAAGGCACTTAAGAACGTTCTCTGAATGTCCATGTGCTGAATCAAGTACGATAACATCAACCTTAGCATCTACAAGGGCTGCTACACGGTCAAGGCAGTTAGCTGAAATACCTACGCCTGCACCGCAAAGAAGTCTGCCCTGATCATCCTTGGCTGCAAGAGGATATTTGATTGTTTTCTCAATATCCTTGATTGTGATGAGTCCTACAAGATTGTAGTTGTCATCAACGATTGGAAGCTTCTCTTTTTTGGACTTAGCAAGAATGCTCTTTGCTTCCTCAAGTGTAATACCTTCCTTGGCTGTGACAAGATTCTCACTTGTCATTACATCTTTTATCTTCTGGGAGTAATCTTTTTCGAATTTAAGATCACGGTTAGTAATGATACCAACCAGTTTTCTTCCTTCTGTGATTGGGACACCTGAGATGCGGAACTTAGCCATAAGTGAATCCGCGTCTGCTAATGTATGATCTGGTGAAAGTGAAAATGGATCTGTAATAACACCATTTTCTGATCTCTTAACCTTATCTACCTCTTCTGCCTGAGCTTCGATAGACATGTTCTTGTGGATGATACCGATACCACCCTGTCTGGCCATTGCGATAGCCATTCTGTGCTCAGTTACAGTATCCATTCCTGCACTCATCATAGGAATGTTGAGCTTGATCTTCTTGGTAAGATAGGTGCTAACATCTACCTGATTTGGTACAACCTGTGAATAAGCAGGTACCAAAAGTACGTCGTCAAAAGTAATTCCTTCGCCAATTATCTGTCCCATTTTTTCTTACTCCTCTTTTATCATTCTGTATATACTTTTCTAGGTGCAACTGCCTTGATAGCAGATACAAACTCGCTTGTAGGCTCTAAGATGATCTTCTCTTTGCCATCGTAAATGATAGTATATGTAGGATCAGGCTGAGCATTCTTGTCTTTTGATGAATAATCCACAACCTTGAATGTTCTGTTTTTGAATTCGTCTAAATGATATGAACGTGATGGAGCCATGATCTCAATGTGCTCAACGGAATAAGTGCCCACGTGCTTACGGGAACTTTTATTAAGAACTTTATCTACTGAAATCTCTCTTTCGCAGTACTGATATTCGTACTCGATATTTGCATTAAGAGCTGCAAAATGATAACCAAAACCTGCGGCTATACAAAGGATCATAAACACTAATCCACCGCCGAGCAAAAATGCTCCGATAAAGAAAAGAATTGCAAAAATAAGTAACAAGTACTTAAGAAAAACCATTACTGGAGATCCCTTACTAGGAACCAGACACTCTACAAAATTGTTCTCTACACCCATGCTAGTCTAATATCCTCCTATAGTCTCAGCTATAAACTCCCCATTTACAGCCCATTTTATCGACTATCTTATATGTAATCCCGGTCAATGTCAAGGTGAAAAGTATCTAGTTTCGGCAAATATTAAACCTAAATTTTATGCTAAAAAGACTTATCACATTGACATGTACAGTTTAAAATCTGTATTATATCTTTCGTATGTGATCGGATAGCAGGACAAAAAGTATACCATCATTAATTATATATGTTTTTGCGACTAAATTAAATTATATTTTTGTAATATTTATTAGACCTAAACTGGAGGGAAAAGCCATGTCATTGCACGATGAGATCAAAGAACAGCAAAAGAAATTAAAAGGTCAGGGTTTCAAGGCTCACTGGGAATATTTTTGGGAATACTACAAGATCCACACTTTTGTAGCCATTGCAGCTATCATACTTCTTACAATTCTTATAAAAGACATTACAAACAACAAGCCTTACGCGCTTTATGCAGTCTTACTTAACAGCAATGTACCTGATACTCAGCAGACCTTTGAGTCTGATTTTACTGAATACGCGCAGATCGATACTAATAGCTATACCTGCTTCGTAGATACATCTTCCTCTTATAGGACAGATGCCATCAATGAGATGACAATTGCTACCTCAGAGAAGATCATGGCTAATATCTCAGCCAAAGAGCTGGATGTCATGGCTGCAGATACTGATATGTTCAGATATTATGCGTATCAGGATGTTTACATGGATCTTAGAGATGCCTTTGATCAGGCTTTTCTTGATAAATACTCAGATAAGATCTGCTACGTAGACAGAAAGCTTATTGATTATATCTCTTCCGAAGAATATCAAAGCTTCATGCTAAATGGAGAATATGATAAAAACAACAAATATGCTGTCATGGCTGCTGAAATCTACAACACAGGAATATATCCTGACATTCCTGTTTCTGAAATGGAAGACCCTGTTCCAGTTGGATTATATATCGAAGATTCAAGTGCCATCAAAGAAAACAATGCTTACTATGGTCAGAAATGCATAATAGGAGTGATCATTAACACAGGCAGACTTGATACTGCCAAGCAGTTTGTAGAATTTCTTTTACAATAATAAATATATGCAAACAAAAAAGTGAGCCCTAGGGCTCACTTTTATATTGTCATTAAACCTGAGTTGTTACGAAGATATCGTAGATAGCTCTGATTGCCTTTTCATAATCTCTTGTCTCAACACCAATGATGATATTAAGCTCTGATGATCCCTGATCGATCATTCTAACGTTTACGCTTGCATGTGCAAGTGCTGAGAAGATTCTGCCGGCAGTACCACGTGTAGACTTCATACCTCTACCAACAACTGCAATAAGAGCAAGGTCTGAGTCAATCTCTAGCATATCTGGACGAGCAAGTCTGTGAATCTCTGAAACTACTGACTGCTCTTTTTCAATGAACTCATCCTGCTGAACAAATACTGTCATAGTATCGATTCCTGAAGGAACATGCTCGATGGAGATATTCTGATCTTCAAATGCCTGAAGAACCTTTCTTACAAAGCCTACCTCAGAGTTCATCTGATCCTTTAAGATATTTACGCAGCAGAAGCCTTTTTTACCAGCAATACCAGTGATGACGAACTTTGACTTCTTGGCTGTTGATTCAACGATCCATGTTCCTGGATCCTCTGGCTTGTTGGTATTTCTGATATTGATAGGAATACCTTCTTTTCTAACTGGGAAGATAGCGTCTTCATGAAGAACAGAAGCACCCATATATGCAAGCTCTCGAAGCTCTGTATATGTGATAGTATCGATGTGTGGTGGTCTGTCGATGATCCTAGGATCTGCAACAAGGAAGCCAGATACATCAGTCCAGTTCTCATATACATCAGCCTTAATAGCTCTTGAAACGATAGATCCTGTTATATCAGAACCACCTCTTGAAAACGTCTTGATGGTTCCATCTGGATATGCTCCATAGAATCCTGGAATTACAGCATTAGGCGTCTTCTCAAGCTTTTTAGCCATAAGCTTGTTGGTCTTCTCACTATCAAATTCACCGTTCTTATCAAAAGCAACTACAGTTGCTGAATCAATGAATTCAAACCCAAGATAGGTAGCCATTACGATACCATTAAGATATTCTCCACGGCTGGCAGCATAGTCATTACCAGCTTTGGCCTTAAAATTCTTTTCAATAGTCTTAAATTCATTTGCCAGATTAAGCTTTAATCCAAGTCCCTTGATGATCTCATCATAACGCGCCTTGATAGCATCAAGCTGCTTCTGGAAATCTTTTCCAGCCTCTGCAAGAGCATATGTCTTGTAGAGCATGTCTGTAACCTTTGTGTCTTTGGAATTTCTTTTTCCAGGTGCAGAAGGAACTACATAAGCTCTGTCTGGATCTGATTTGATGATCTGGCCCACTTTCATGAACTGCTCTGCGCTGGCAAGTGAACTTCCTCCGAATTTAACTACCTTCTTCATAATAGTATTATCTCCTCAAATTTCATCAATATAATCTTATATAACCCTTAACACTATCCATCTTCCAAAGCTTTTCTTCAAAGTCTTTTTCTGAAATGGAATCTGTAATAAATGCAAACTCATTAGGAATGCTGTTTCTCTTAACTACATCCAGGTTGCTTCCAAATATCTCTCTTGCCTGATCTTCAAGTTCTGCTGAAACTCTTACAAAGAAATGTCTGACAGCATTATCCTTAGGTGAAAGAGTAGCTTTCTCAGCTTTCATGTTTACTTCAATATGTTTACCCTTGTGCTTGACCATATCGATCACGTCAGCTACTACAGCGCTTGCTGTAGCGTTCTTACCGGCTCCTTTGCCGTAGAACATAACGTCGCCTAACATATTACCATGAACGTTGATGGCATTAAATACCCCATTAACATTTGCAAGTGGATTCTCATATGGAATGAGGAATGGTGCTACGATAGTAAAAAAGCCATTCTCATTTCTTTTGCACATTGCAAGGAGCTTGATAGCCATATTAAGTGATCTGGCATATTCAAAATCCTGAATGTTGATCTTGCTGATACCCTCTGTGTAGATATCTTCATAATCAACATGTTTGCCGCTCATAAGGCTTGAAAGGATTGCAATCTTACGACATGCATCATAGCCCTCTACGTCAGCTTCCGGATTGCGCTCAGCATATCCTTTCTCCTGAGCCTGTTTGAGGACTGTTTCAAATCCAATGCCCTCTTTATCCATCTTGGTTAAGATGTAGTTTGTTGTTCCATTTAAGATACCTGTGATGGAATCAATCTTCTCATGCTTTAGTGAATCGTTAAGACTTCTAAGAACAGGAATTCCGCCACCTACACTTGCTTCAAAAAGATAGCTTACACCGTTTGCTTTAGCCAGCTCTACAAGCTCTGGTCCATGAGCCGCTACAAGCTCTTTATTGGATGTGCAGACGCTCTTGCCCTTAGAAAGAGCCTGCTTCTCAAATGTAAAGGCAGGTTCTATTCCACCCATTGTTTCGCAGATCACATCTACTTCCGGATCATCGAGAATAACATTTATGTCGTGAACGACCTGTGACTCATGCTTGTCACCAGGAAAATCTCTAAGATCAAGAATATATTTAAGCTCAATCTTTTCGCCTGCGCTCTTCTCTACTTCAGCTGCGTTTGTATCAAGAACTTCAACAACACCGCTACCTACTGTGCCATATCCCAAGACTGCTACTTTTGCCATTACATCCTCCAATTTTTCATAATATTTTTCCTCAATTTATGCAAAGGTTGCGCTGCGTCCGGAAATGTGGACCTTGTGAACGCCGCTTGCCTTTTCCATCTTGTCAATCATATCCATAACATCTCTTGTAGTTGGGAGAACCTGGATCGTTATTGAAATCGATGCAACTCCATTAAGTGGAATAGACTGGTGAATAGTCAGAATATTTGCACCAAATTCAGCAATAAGATTTAGAACGTAGGATAAAAGACCTACTTCATCATTCATCTGGAATGTAAGAGTTAATGTTGTTCCCTGCAGACTGTCGTGGAATTCGTAGATATCCTCTTTATATTTGTAAAAAGAGCTCCTACTGATGCCCACACTATCGGCTGCGTCATTTACAGTTTTTACTTTGCCGGATTCCAAGAGTTTCTTGGCTTCTACAACCTTTAAAAGAACCTCTGGAACTGCCTGTTTTCTTATAACATAGTAGCCTGCATCCTGTTGCATTTCTCTCACCTACAAAATTAAAATATTTGTTTTTGTACCACGGACATTTGTATGTACTGGAAAGAATTTTAGCACACTAAAGTTATAAAGGCAATAGGCAAAATAAAAAAAGTTCAGCATATAAGCTGAACTTTTTTGGATACTATTTTATTTTTTCAACTTATCAAGCTTATCTTTGTCGATCTTGCCGTCGGCAATAGTATTAGCAACCCACAATTTGAGAGCCTCTACAGTTACATCTATATGTTCAAGCTGTGTCTGAATGCTGGCAAAATCTGAAAGCTCATCATCTGTGATCTCGCCATCTGCAGTTATCTCGATCAGTCTATTCTTTTGACGCTCAAGAGAATTAAGGGAAGACAACATAGCGAGAACAATTTCTGATAATGAAGAAATCTTAACTTCAGGCACTGAAGTTCTTCCTATAGCACACTCGTGAGTGCAATAATAATTGCAAAGCTCAGGTTTTCTGTATGCCTTGGCCATAGCAACTACATCTTCAGGATATATATTTGTCTTGCCTGTTTCCATCTTTTCAAGACTGCTCTCAGAGATTCCTCCCATAAGCTCACTTGCCTGAGCTCTGGAATACCCCATTGCTTCTCTGCTTTCGAAAAAGATATTCTTGTTTTCCTTAATAGATCTCTTTCCCATGAAACCTCCCAAATCCGCATTTTGCCATTTTAGCAAATTAAAATATCATATTTTGCGATCACTAGTATGTTACTGTATTTTGTAATAATTTACAATAAAAACATCAGAAAAAGCGAAAAGCCACGGTTATTGGGGTGCCGTGACTTTTCATACGCTTATAAAAGGAAAGAGTTAGGAGTGCTACATTTTCATGTAGCACTTCTTAACGCTCTTATAATGTTATCACAATTGTCTGACCAATTCAAACATTTTCAGAGTTTTTCAAATACTGGCATGTACTCAATTGGAGCACTCACCTTCACAGTTCTTTCACCTGCAAATTCTTCACCTGTACTTGTCAATTTCCAAGTTCCCTTTGGAAGATAAACTTCTCTCTCAAACTCGTTCAAATGAAGAATAGGAGCTACAAGGTATTTTTCACCAAACATGTACTGATCCTGAATATCCCAGCACTTCTCGTCCTCAGGGAACTCATAGAACATTGTTCTGATAAGTGGTGAGCCATTTGTAGAAGCCTCGTTATAAAGAGATTTGATATATGGCTTTAACTCTTTTCTGATGTCATAGTACTTCTTCATGATCTTGAAGTTGTCATCGCCATAACTCCACATTTCGTTGTCCTGGCCTGTATGAAGATATCCGCCGCCCCAATCTCTGTCATCAAGGGCTGGAATATTGTAAGGGCCACGATCGCCATGAAGTCTGAATACAGCAGTATAAACAGCAAACTGATACCATCTGATAAGAAGCTGTCTAAAGTCTGGATCGTTTACATCGTCTGTCATAAATCCGCCGATATCTGTTGTCCACCATGGAATACCTGCAAGTCCCATATTAAGTCCGCACTGAAGCTGATCCTGAAGAGCCTCAAATGTACTTGGAACGTCTCCTGACCATACTACGTTGCCATATTTCTGGCTTCCTGCCCAGGCACATCTTAAAAGGTTCACAGGGTTTTTCTGTCCCTCTTTTACCATGTTATCGTAAAATACACGGCTATATTTCTGTGGATAGAGGTTACTTACTTCAAGAGCTGAACCATCAATATATCTGAAGTTTTCAAAGTCATATACCCCATAATCAGGCTCAGAGTTATCAAGCCAGAATCCATCGATTCCAAAGTCATAGTAGTTCTTTTTGCAAACTTCCCATACATATTTGCTGGTCTCAGGATTGAATACATCGATCTCTACGCAGTCGCCCTGATAATCGTAAGTCTGGAGCGCACCTCTCTCAGTTTTAATGAGAAGCCCTTTTTCAAGCATAGGATAGAAATTCTCACTCTTTCTGTCTACAGAAGGCCATACAGATACAATAACCTTGATACCCATGCTGTGGAGCTCATCTACCATAGCCTTTGGATCTGGCCAGTACTTCTTGTCGAATTTCCAGTCTCCCTGATATGTCCAGTGGAAGAAGTCGATTACGATCTGATCGATATGGATTCCGAGTTCTTTGTACTTACGCGCTATAGAAAGAACCTCATCCTGTGTTCTGTATCTTAATTTGCACTGCCAAAGTCCCATAAGCTCATCTGGGAACTCACCTGCGTAGCCTGTTGCAGATGCATAGTTTGCTACGATCTCCTTTGGAGTATCAGCTACTGTGATGTAGTAATCCATCTCTTTTGTTGAGTGCATATCCCAAAGTGTCATATTGTTACCAAAAGTAACCTGTCCAACTCCAGGGTTATTCCATAACATACCATATCCAAGAGAAGATACAGCAAATGGTACTGAAATCTGTGAGTTTCTCTGGGCTAGTTCAAGAGTGCAGCCCTTAAGGTTCATATTCTGCTGCTGATACTGTCCCATACCAAAAAGCTTCTCACCAGGATTGCTGTCAAAACGCACCTTAAGCTTGTAATTGTCTGAGCCCTGAACACCCTTCCACTCTCTATTAACGATCTTAAGGCATCTGCTCTCTCTAGAGATAGTTCCATCATAAGAGCGGAAATATTCTCTTAATATAAGCTTATCCTTCTTATAAAAAGACATAACGCCTGCAAAATTAACTTCACAGGAAATATCACCATTAACAATCTTTCCGTGAGTTCTGTCTACATCTGTTCCCTCACCAGTTCTGTAAGTAACGTCAAAGGTCTTAACCTCTGCGCTTGTTTCCTTCACTTTTTCTGTTAATGCCCAATCATTGCCTGTAAAATCCTTGAGCATAGTAGCTCTCACTCTAAGTGAATTCTCACCCCAAGCTTCAATTCTGACTGTCTCGCCTTGCCTCTTAAATACAAGGGCATTTTTCTC
Organism: Butyrivibrio hungatei; assembly: GCF_001858005.1. Classification (NCBI taxonomy): domain Bacteria; kingdom Bacillati; phylum Bacillota; class Clostridia; order Lachnospirales; family Lachnospiraceae; genus Butyrivibrio; species Butyrivibrio hungatei. The sequence goes on from NZ_CP017831.1 coordinate 2,498,068, forward strand.
TGCGATAAACTCCATACAATACCTCACTGTCTTTCTTTATTTTGCTATTAAATTCTTTAATCTTTTCTAGGTAAATTGATTCATCAACTTACTTTACTTTTATTATTGTATTACTACACCATCTTATCATTAGATGGCGCTGTGTGAATACATAATATTTGAAGCAGTGTTAAAAAACGTCGGTACTTAGGTGCTGTTTTTTGGCACCTTAGTACCGTTACGTTTTTTATCAAGCGAAAGCGTCTGCAAAAATGTTATGTGTTCACACAGCGCCCCCCAATAAAAAATCGGGAAGCCAACACTTTTAAAAAAGCCATGGCATCATAGATGCCATGGCTCTAGTTTTACAGTTGTCAGGTGTTCAAAAGTAAATTACTTTGAAGCCTTCCAATCGTCGTACTGCTTCTGGAACTCAGCAAGTACATCCTGGTATCCAGCCTCGTCAAGAGCTGCCTGGTACTTCTCAAGTGTAGACTCAACGTCTGCAGGAGCAACACCACCGTTCTCAAGAGCGAATCCATATGTATCAAATACACCAGCGCAAGCTGTGTACTGAGCCTCTACAGGAGCCTTATCAAATCTGAATCCAGCTGCTGAAGATGTGTTAGCGCCACCGTTGAAGTCATTGTAAAGCTCTGCCTTGTTAGCTGGCTCGTTGTCAAGTGGAGTAACGATTGTAGCGTTAGCTGACTCCCACATTGAGTGGTTGTACTTGTCAGATGTCTGTGTTACCTGATGATTTGCATCGTATGTGAAGTCTTCACCTTCGATACCGAATGTGTACATATCAGCAAGTGTTGAATCTGTGTAAAGAAGACCAAGGAAGTCTACACAAGCCTTAGCCTGCTCAGGTGTTGAGTTAGCTGTTACACAGTAGCATGATCCAAGAGCTGATGTTGAGTGAGCCCATCTCTGTGTAGCTGGAACCATTGTTACATCCTGGCCATAACGAGCATCTGCTTCGTCATTAACTGGGATATCTGTCCACCATGAAATAGCCCAATCCTGTGTCTGTGTTGTTGTATCTGTTGTAACCTTTGTGAAGTCATCCTCTGAGATGTATCCCTTGTCTGCCCAATCAGCGATGAGTTTGCAGAACTCAAGGTACTCAGGAGTCTGGATTGTATCAACAACTTCATCTTTTGCTCTATCTACAGCAAAGAAGTTTGTAGCTGAATCTGCTGTGAAGAAATCGAACTTATCAATGTACCATCTGTAGAACATAGCTGTCTTCTGTGTAAGGAATGGATACTTAAGGCCATCTGCCTTAGCGTCAGCGAGCATTGGCTCAAGGTCCTTAAGCTCTTTTACGCTGTTAATATCCCAGTTGTGCTTGTCTACAAGATCCTGACGGAACATGAAATCATATCCCTCAACGTTGTCCTTGTATACAGGTACGAAATAGATCTTTCCATCATACTTAGCTGCTTCCCACTGTCCTTCAGCCATTGAGCTGTAAAGAGGTGTTCCAGGAACGAGGTCTGTAAGATCATATACAGCGTTTGCTGGATAAAGATCGTTAGTACCGATTGTTCCTTCCCATGAAGCTGTCCAAAGAAGGTTGATCTCGTTGTTTGCAAGTGCAAGGTTTGCCTTATCTGTGTATTCACCAGATCCGATATCTGTAAGCTTGATCTTTACAGGGATCTTGTCTGCGATATACGCATTGATTGCATCCTGAACCTTCTGAACCTGAGCTGAATCAGGGTTTGCAAGGTTGAATGTGCATCTGTAAACACTGATTTCTGTTACGTCACCGCTTGCTGCAGGTGCTTCTGCTGAATCTGAATCTGAATTTGAGTCAGCTGCTGGTGTCTCTGTAGCTGTTGAATCATTTGACTCTGTAGCTGCAGGAGCTGTGTCTCCGCATCCAGCAAGTAATGAAAGTGACATTGCTGATGCCATAAGTACTGAAATAACTTTCTTCTTCATATTTTCCTCCTTTAATTTAAGAAAATAAATGTATGTGATCCCCCGTTGTTGGAGTTTCAACCAAAATAACCCGCCGTTTTGAAAGTGCTCTTATCCTTTAACTGAGCCAACTGTAAGACCCTTAATGAAGTACTTCTGGAAGAATGGATATACTACCATGATAGGTCCGATAACTACTAAAACAGTTGCCATTGTTGCAGAATACTGTGGAATAGTTCCACCCATAGCTGCTCTTGCTGATGCGGGAACGTTTGAGTTGTTGAGAAGGAACTCAATACTCTTCTGAATGTTGATAAGAAGTAACTGCAAAGGCTTCTTAGCATCAGAATCGATGTACAGAAGTGCATTCTGCCAATCGTTCCAATATGTTGTTGCCATCATGAATCCGACTGCTGCAAGTGATGGTTTCATAAGAGGAAGAGTGATTCTAAAGAATGTGTAATACTCTCCTGCGCCATCGATCTTGGCTGCTTCCATAAGCTCTGCCGGAATACTGTTAGCAATGTAAGTTCTCAAAATGATTACGTTCATTGTTGTTACGCAAAGTGGAAGGATAAGGAGCCAGAGGCTATCTTTCAAGTGATAGTAACTTGTGAAGATGATATATCCTGAAAGTGTTCCACCATTGAACAACATAGGAATAAGCAGATAGATTGATAAAAATTTTGAAAGCCAGAAATCTTTTCTACTTATTGAATATGCATACATACTCATGAACAAAAGTCCAAGGAATGTACCAGCAACAGTTACGAAAATTGTAACTGCATATGATCTAGCAAGCTGCTGTCCATATCTAAGTACTGTTCCCATACCTGCCAGTGACCAGTCCTTAGGCCAGAACTTAAATCCGTTCTGTACGATACTCTTTTCATCTGTAAAAGCAGCTACGAATGTAAGCTCTACAGGAAGAAAAGCAAATAATGTAAATGCAATAAGAATAATTGCAAGTACGATCTGTCCTACAGTTACCCTCTCTTGCCTGGAAGGCGCTATATCAAGTTTGTGATTTTCTTTCTTTACCGACATCTTTGCCATTTGATTTTACCTCTCTTTTCTAGTCCAATTAGAACAATGCGTTCTCTGGTGCAATCTTACGAACTGTTGTGTTAGCAAAAAGCATAAGCAAAAGTCCGACAATCGACTGGAAGAAAGAAGTTGCGGCAACGAATCCAAAGTTTGAATTCTTGAAGATCGCATTAAGTACATAAGAGTCGATAACCTGTGTTGTCTCATACAGGATTCCACTGTTACGTGTTACCTGATAGAAGAGACCTGTGTCTGAGTGCATTACTGATCCAACTGAAAGAAGAAGCATTACAGTGATCATTGGGATCAATGAAGGAATTGTAATGTTTGTGATCTTCTGCCATGAGTTAGCACCATCAATATCTGCTGCCTCATAAAGCTCTGAATCAATTCCTGCAAGTACTGACATATAAAGAACTGAACCATATCCAGTATCTTTCCAAATCTTAACTACAAGTAAGATGATCGGCCACAGGTTAACAGCTGAATAGAACTTTGTGCTGGAACCAAATGTGTGGTTGATGATACCTGTATCCGAACTGATAAATGCATATACAATGAACTGAACAGCTGCATAAGAAATGAAGACTGGGATGATCATAAGTGTCTGCATTGTCTTAGCAAGTTTCTTGAATACAAGCTTATCGATCATGATTGCAAGTGTTACATTCAAGAATGTTCCTACTATAGTAAATAAGAGATAGTAGAGAACTGTGTTCCTTGTTATCTGAATGAAAGTAGCCTTTGATGCTAAAAGGAACTTAAAGTTTTCAATACCGTTCCATGGGCTCTTCCAAATACCGTCTGCGTAATTGAAATTCTTGAAGGCCATTACAAGACCTGCCATTGGTACGTACATAATAAAGAACAAAATCAGAAATACTGGCAGAGCCATTACTACGTGTGCTCTGTGTTTCCAAGTATTATGCAAAAAAGCTTTCATAATATTCCTCCCGGTCTTACTTAATTTTTGTTTGCAATATTCAGAATTGATTCGCCTTCATCAAGTTCCCCTTCAACTGTTATATGTTCTATAAGAGTTCCTTTAGGGTTATTGATCAGGTCTATCAGTTTGGTAGCCGCCAGGCTTCCTATCTCTTCGGTATCCTGTACCACGGTAGTAAGTCTAGGACTGATCCTTCGGCTTATGTCAATTCCGTCATATCCTGCTACAGATACGTCTTCCGGAATCCTGAGCCCTCTCTGTCTAATTGCATTCAACCCTCCAAAGGCTGCAAAGTCATCAGGATAAAGGATACAAGTTGGAGGATCTTTTAAATCAAGCAATTTGTTGGTCATGGCAAAAGCTGAATCAGTATCTCTATACGGGCTTGCCACTACATACTCATCAGGAATCGTCACTTTGAAATCCTGCAAGGTCTTATAGAAACTTGATAATCTCCCCTGGGTTACCGCAGATTCCAAACCGTGAATGTAAGCAATCTTTCTATGACCTCTTTTATATATGTAGGAAACGAGTTCCCTCATACCGCTAACATTATCAGAAACAATTGAGATCCTGTTACTAAACATATAGTCAATTGTCACAACAGGAATATTGCTCTTGATAAGTTCCTCTACCTGTGGATCCGTAAAATCTACGCAGGCGATCATGACACCATCAAATCCTCTATAAATTGCGTGAGATAAATATGACATGTTGTTAGCTCTTGTCTTATCTCCATTTATAAAAGTGATGTCGAAGCCACTTCTCTCAGCTCTTTTCTTGAAGCTATCAAGCACATGTGAAAAGTAGTCGTGAGTCAAGCCACTGTTCGCCTCATCTACAAATAGGACGCCTATGTTATTAGTTTTATTTGTCTTAAGCGCCTGTGCAGCAGCATTAGGATGATATCCCAGCTTTTCAGCAACTTGCCTAACGTTTTCTTTGGTCTCTTTGCTTATATCGCTGTGATCATTAAGCGCCTTGGAAACCGTAGCTACTGAAACCCCGCAAGCCTTAGATATGTCCTTTAGTGAAACCATTCTTTTTGTCTTACAACCTTTACTTAAATCACTTAATCGTTTTCGCACTTTCAATATACATCAATTTGACACCTAAATCAAGTATAGCTGTTATTTTTTTGTGCATGTTTTATATTTTTGTTTGGTTTGAACAAATTACTTGTCGCTTTTTCATATATATTTCCAAATTTAGTCATTATTTATTAATATTTGATTTAAACGTTTTCGATATGATTCAGCAAACATCAATGTTTTAAGGAAACGTTTATCAGGAAGATGGTTTTTCCGCATAGAATCGCGGTTTTTTAAGGATTTATTTTTGAAATTTTTCTATTGCGCAAAAGATTTATCCCATATATAATGTGTCTAGAAATTTATCTTAAACGTTTAAGTATTAGGAGGTTTATATGAAGTACGGTTTTTTCGATGATAACGCCCGTGAATACGTGATCACCACTCCCAAGACTCCATTACCCTGGATCAACTATTTAGGTAATAAAGAGTTCTTTTCACTCATATCTAATACATGTGGTGGTTACACATTCTATAAGGACGCCAAGCTTCTCAGACTTACCAGATATCGTTACAACAATGTTCCTTATGATAACAATGGTAAGTACTTTTACATCAAAGACCTGAATGAGAATGGTCTTGTTTGGAACCCGGGATGGCAGCCGGTCAAGACAACTCTTGACAGCTATGAGTGCCGTCATGGTCTTGGATACAGTAAGTTTTCATCTTCCAAGAGCAACGTTAAAGCAGATCTTTTAACCTTTGTTCCTATGAATGACAACTGCGAAGTATCTAAGCTTACTATTACTAATAATAAGGATACAGTTGCTAAACTTTCACTCTTCTCTTATGTAGAATGGTGTCTCTGGAATGCAGATGATGATATGAAGAACTTCCAGAGAAACTTAAGCACTGGTGAAGTTGAGATTGCAAACGGTGGTTCAGTTCTTTTCCACAAGACTGAGTACAGAGAGCGTAGAAATCACTATGCTGTATATGGTGTTAACACAGAAGTTAACGGATACGATACTAGCAGAGATGCATTCCTTGGTGCATATAATGGACCTGATTCTCCAGACGTTGTTGCAAACGGCAAGTGCACAAACTCTGTAGCTAGCGGATGGTCACCAATTGCTTCACATCAGATCGATATCGAGCTTGCTCCATCAGAATCCAAGACTTTCATATTCACTCTTGGTTACATCGAGAACCCAGAGGATCAGAAGTGGGAATCTTACGGCGTGATCAACAAGAAACCAGCTTTTGCTATGCTTGATAAATATAAGACTGTTGAGGCTGTTGATGCAGCACTCAAGGAGCTTAACGATTACTGGTCAGAGCTTCTTGGTATCTACCACATCAAGTCTTCTAATGAAAAGGTAGACAGAATGGTAAATATCTGGAACCAGTATCAGTGTATGGTTACATTCAACATGTCTAGATCTGCTTCATATTATGAGTCAGGTATTGGACGTGGAATGGGATTTAGAGATTCTTGTCAGGATCTTCTTGGATTTGTACACCTTATCCCAGATAGAGCAAGAGAAAGAATCATCGATATTGCTTCTACTCAGTTCCAGGATGGTAGCGCATATCACCAGTATCAGCCACTTACCAAGAAAGGTAACTCAGACATCGGTTCAGGTTTCAATGATGATCCACTTTGGCTCATTGCTGGTACTAGTGCTTACATCAGAGAGACTGGTGACATTTCAATCCTTAACGAGATGGTTCCTTTCGACAACGATATGAGCGTTGCTAAGACTCTTATGGGACACCTTAAATGCTCATTTGATTTCACAGCAACTCACAAGGGTCCTCATGGTCTTCCACTTATCGGACGTGCTGACTGGAACGACTGTCTTAACCTTAACTGCTTCTCAGAGCACCCAGGTGAATCATTCCAGACATTTGGTCCTTCAGAAGGTCCTGTTGCTGAATCTGTATTCATCGCTGGAATGTTTGTAAAATACGGCGAAGAGTATGCTCAGCTCTGCGAACTCCTTGGAGATGACGCTGAAGCTAAGCGTGCACGTGAGGAAGTTCAGAAGGTTTATGATGCAGCTATCACAGCTGGCTGGGATGGTGAATGGTTCGTAAGAGCTTATGATGCTTATTCCAATAAAGTTGGTTCAAAAGAGTGTGAGGAAGGTCAGATTTACATCGAGCCTCAGGGCTTCTGCGTACTTGCTGGTATCGGTGTTAAGGAAGGTCTTGCAGAAAAGGCTCTTAAGAGCGTTGAAGAAAGACTTGATACCAAGTACGGTGTAATGATCCTTCAGCCTGCTTATACTAAGTATCACTTAGAGCTTGGTGAAGTTAGCTCATATCCACCAGGATACAAAGAGAATGCTGGTATCTTCTGCCACAACAACCCTTGGATTTCAATCGCTGAAACAGTTATGGGACACGGTGACAGAGCATTCGATGTTTACAAAAAGACATGTCCTGCTTACATCGAAGACATCAGTGAGATTCACTGCACAGAGCCTTATGTATATTCACAGATGGTTGCTGGTAGAGATGCTAAGTTCCATGGACAGGGTAAGAACAGCTGGCTCACAGGTACAGCTGCTTGGACTTTTGTAAACATCTCCCAGTACATCCTCGGTATCTATCCTACTCATAAGGGACTTTCAGTTGATCCATGTCTCCCTTCTGACTTTGGTGATTTTGAATTAACAAGGAAGTACCGTGGTGGTGTATACAACATTTCTGTTAAGCAGAATGGTTCTCAGAAGGGCGTTAAGAAGCTCATCGTCAATGGAAAAGAGCTTTCTGGTAACGTAATTCCTTATGAGGAAGGTGTAAAAGAGTATAACGTTGAAGTAATTATGTAATTACATATTTATGTAAACGAAATAAACCAGTATAAAATCCCCTGCAAGCCGCATAAATTGTGGCTTGCAGGGGTTCTTGCATACTTTGTGGCAATTATGATAAAATAGCTTGTTAGTCGGAGGTGAATATGAGCGCAGAACAAAAGCCCAGAAAGCACAGACACAAGAGGCACTATACCTTTATGGTTATCTCAGGTGACTCAGACGGAACAACAAAGCGTCTCCATCTGAATCATTTTAAAACACAGCTTCTTGCTTACACTGCTTTCGTAGTAGCATTAGTGCTTCTTTGCTACATAATCTTTTCAGCAATGACCATACATAATCTAAAGACAATACAGGCTGAACAGAAGCTCCAGATTGAAGATCTCCAAACTCAGAACAGCACTCTGGAAGCTTCAAACGAAAAACTTGTCACAGAGGAACAGCAATTAAGAGCAGCTCTCAATCTTAGACTTGAGAATGAGCAGCAGTCTGCTGAAGAGGCCGAAACCCTTGCTATTCCATCAGGATTTCCTTTAACAGGAACCGCTTCTATGACAAATGCTGTAGACGACACTAATTCAACTACTATTACAAAGATCACAGATGATAACAAAGACGATGCAGTAGGTAATCCTATCGTTCTTTTTGAAGCAGCATCAGGAAGCAACATCATCGCTGCCGGTACCGGTACTGTTTTGTCTGTGACAACCGATGCCAAATTTGGCAATGCAGTCACTATAGACCACGGAAATGGCTATATCTCTATATACAGGTACTCTGGAGATCCTTTAGTTTCTGAAGGTGATGAAATAGCTAGAGGCAACATTCTTTTTGTTGTAGGCAATGATACCACTTTAGGTTATCAGATAATGCAGGATGACAAGTATGTGGATCCTGAAGAGCTTATAGAGATCAACGGTTAAAATTGGAGGAAATAAAATGTTCGGAAACAAGAAAGACTCTACTGAGGATAATACTCTTTTAGAGCAGGTAGGAACCATCATTGGCCCTGGCGCTGTAATCGATGGTCCTCTTACAACAAAGGATTCAACAAGAATCGATGGAACTATCAAAGGTAACGTAACAGTAAGCGGTGCTCTTATCATTGGCCAAGAAGGCAAGGTTATTGGTACAATTTCAGCTCTTAACGTATATGTAGCTGGTGAAGTTAATGGTAACATCACAGCATCACAGGGCAAGATTGAGATCAGTGACACAGGAAGAGTTATCGGTGACATCACTTGCAAGGGTATCATCATCGACGAAAACGCTGTATTCCAGGGCAAATGTGAAATGACCGGAATCGACAAGAACTCAGCCGAAGTTGCCAAAGAACGTGCCGTAGCAGACAAAGAATCATCTAACGCTTCAGCTTCTGAGGAAGAGAATAAGTAATTTAGGTAGTGGTACCGGACGTGTGATATGGTTTAAAAGCTCGTCTTGAGCTCCATAGTATTTTTTGTAGCTGATGCATAGCATGAAAAAAGACTGGGAAAATTTGCGTTCTGAACGAATGTGAAGCAAATTTTCTCAGTCTTTTTGAATGTTTTATGCATCCTGCAAAAAATACTATAGAGCGAAGGATAAAACTTTATACCATCAAACTCGTAAACCAATCACTGCATTCTTTCGAAGACTAATTCGTAGCCGTCGTCGCCGTAGTTAAGTGAACGGTTAACTCTACTAATAGTAGCTGTAGAAGCTCCTGTTTTTTCTGCAATCTCAAGATAAGTTTTGTGATCTCTGAGCATTGATGCAACTTCAAATCTCTGTGAAAGAGAAAGAAGCTCATTTACTGTGCAAAGATCTTCAAAAAAGCTATAACAATCCTCTTTATTTTGAAGGCATAGTATTGCGTCAAACAGGTGATCTACTGCATCTGTTCTAATCTTCTTGTTCATGTTGCCATTTCCTCCATTCTAGTTTTTTACCCCATCATAATTAACAGTTTTTCGTCTAAAAAACTTTTGTGCTTAAATATTTTAACACTCTAACCTTTTAAAGTAAAGAGGCGACATAAAAAACTCGAAAAAGCACTAAAAATTGTAATGAATGTACGCAAAATACCAAAAAATGCGCTTTACTTTTGGTTTTAACTGTGATAATCTAAATTTGTTGTGGTAGTGTACTATTACAACAGGACGATTATTTTTTATTTTTAGTGGAGGTATTACAATGAACAAAGGTACTGTTAAGTGGTTCAACAACCAGAAGGGTTACGGCTTCATCTCAGACGAGGCTGGAAATGATGTATTCGTACATTATTCAGGACTCAACATGGAAGGTTTCAAGTCTCTCGAAGAGGGCGCTTCTGTAGAGTATGATGTAATCCAGGGCGAAAAGGGACCTCAGGCCGTAAACGTAAACAAGCTTTAATTCCAGGAATTAAGCGCTATTAATCAGACTACAAAGTGCCTTATTCTAAGTATATATATATTTTGAATTTGCAATATTGTACCAATGATTAAGAGAAAAGAGATATCGATTCGATCGATATCTCTTTTTTTCGTTACCCGAAAGGTATCAGTTTTTAGTTAAAAGCATGTCACAGGCAAGCCTTTACTATATCTTCTATTTTCAGTGAGCCGCCAAAGATTTCAAGGGCACTGCCTACTGTTACATCTATATTGTTTTTACCAAGTTTTTTAAGCTGCTTGATATCAGAAATTGAATGTACACCGCCAGCATAGGTGATAGGAAGCTTAGCCCAATCCCCCAATATAGCTGCAACATTCTCTTCTATTCCATTTTGCTTGCCTTCTACATCAGCTGCATGAACAAGTATCTCGTCGCAGTACTCAGAAAGTGTATCAAGAGTCTCAGCACTTAGATCAACATCTGTCATCTTCTGCCATCTGTCAGTTACGATAAAAAATTTATTATCCTGAGCTTTGCAGGAGAGATCAAGAACTATATGCTCTTTTCCAACTACCTTAACAAGCTTCTTTAGATTAGTAAAATTTATCTTGCCATTCTTAAACACATAAGAAGTTACTATGACGTGGGAAGCGCCTGCTTCAAGGAATTCAGCAGCATTGTCAGCTGTGATACCACCGCCAACCTGCAGTAGTCCTGGCGTAGCACCAAGTGCTTCGATCGCCTGCTTTTTGGTTACCTCATAGAAAGGACTATCAACCGGATTTAAAAGGATAATATGGCCTCCAGAAAGCCCCAGCGCCTTATACATATTTGCATAGAACGCCGCATCCTTGGTTGCTACAAAGTTCTCTCTGGCTACATCTCCTTGGTCCTTAAGCGAACTTCCAACTATCTGCTTTACTTTGCCATTATGTATGTCTATACAAGGTCTAAAGTTCATCTGTGGTAAATCCTTATCACTTGTCTAAGTCTACAGTTACATTTAGGCAAGGACATCGCTCATGTCGTACATGCCAGCTGATTTACCAGCAAGATACTTAGCTGCTTCGATAGCTCCTTTGCCAAAAATAGCTCTTGAATATGCTCTGTGTGAAAGTGTTACAACCTCATCATGTCCAGCAAAGATAACATCGTGGTCTCCTACAATTGTACCACCACGAACAGCAGAAATACCTATCTCTTTGACAGGTCTCTTCTCTCTTCTGGTGCTTCTATCATAAACATACTCATACTCATTATTAAGTGACTCATTGATGCTGTCTGCAAGAGCAATTGCTGTACCGCTTGGAGCATCAAGTTTTTGATTATGGTGCTTTTCTACGATCTCGATATCAAAGCCTGCTGCCGCAAAAAGAGGAGATACCTCCTTGAGGACCTTTAAAAGGGCATTTACACCAACAGACATATTTGCTGATTTAAGCACTGCTACTTTTGTAGCTGTTTCTTTTACCTTAGAAAGCTGCTGCTCTGAAAGACCTGTTGAGCACAGTACAACAGGAATATTCCTTGCTACACAGTGATCAAGAAGTCCATCAACTGCTGATGCATTAGAAAAATCAACGATAACATCTGCATCTACATTGCACTCTGCAAGGCTCTTAAATACCGGAAAATCATAATTATTCTCGCCAAAAGCATCTACACCTGCTACTACCTCGATCTCTGGATCTTCTTTTACCAAATCAATGATCACATGCCCCATACGTCCGTTGCAACCATGCATTATCATCTTTGTCATCTTATCTTACCTCCAGACCAAACTTTACCATCTCTTCCTTGAGCTTAGCCTTATTAGCCTCTTCCATCTCTGTAAGTGGAAGGCGAAGTGGGCCAGCCTCAATACCGATCATCTTGAGGGCACTCTTTACAGGGATAGGATTAACCTCTGAGAAAAGAGCCTTCACAAGAGGAAGTGCCTTGAACTGAAGCTCTCTGGCTGCTGCATAGTCTCCATCAAGACATTTCTGGCAAATATCATGAGTCTGCCTAGGTGCTACGTTAGAAAGAACTGAGATAACGCCAAGTCCACCGACTGCCATGATAGGAACGATCTCATCATCATTTCCTGAGTAGAGATCGATGCATCCTTCTGCAAGCTGCATCATTCTGGATGTCTGAGCAATGTTGCCTGTAGCATCCTTAATACCTACGATATTCTTGTGCTCCTTGCAAAGCTTTACAGCTGTCTCTGGAAGGATATTGCAGCCTGTTCTACTAGGAACATTATATAAAATTATTGGAATATTAACTGCATCTGCAACTGCACCAAAATGTGCAAGAAGGCCATTCTGTGTAGCCTTGTTATAATATGGTGTTACCTGAAGGATTCCATCTGCACCGTACTCTTCAGCAATCTTAGAGAGCTTTATTGCTGTTTCTGTACAATTAGAACCTGTTCCTGCTATAACAGGAATTCTCTTGTTTACCTTATCAATACAATACTTCACAACATCCATGTGTTCTTCTTCTGTCATGGTTGCTGCCTCACCTGTGGTTCCGCAAACAATGATAGCGTCTGTTCCGTTCTCGATCTGGAACTCTATGAGTCTTCCGAACTCTTCATAGTTCACTTCTCCGTTCTCTTTGAATGGTGTTGCGATCGCAACTCCTGCTCCCTTAAAAATTGCCATTTTACCCTCCTTCTGGCTTTGGCGCACTATTTGCAATAGAAAAGGCCCATCAGATATTCTGATGGGCCGTACAAATCTAATTACAGCATGTACTAATAATAAGCTGTTGATAGCGCCCCATCTTGCGATGACAGTCATAAAGCTATTTACTTTATGCCCAAGTACTTAGCATACAGGTACTAAGCCTTTCGGCGTATTCACCTTTTGTTCTGCTTCTCCTGTGCCTGACACATCTGCAGAATTACTCATTGAATTACGCAACCTCTATCTCTTGTCTTCAGTTTTTTAAATACTACACCAGCAGTCAAGCACCTGTCAATAGATACGCATTTTTTACCATATTATTGGCAGTTATTCTGCGCCAGCGATGGTTACTCCCTCAATTCTGATAACAGAAGGAACAAGATAACTATCGTACTGCTTCATTTCCTTAGAAAGCTTAACGTCTTTAAGAAGCTCAGCAAGTGAGCCAGAAACAGATCCTCCAGTTACAGCAGTAACCTTATCTCCATCGTGATAGTAAGCAAGTCTGATCTCACCAGCGATATCTCCTGTGATGTCATCTACGCTGAAATCAGAAAATTCAACTGGTTCAAGGTAGCAACCTGTTCTGATCTCAGACTCAGTAGTGTTTCCACCTTCAGCAACGAAGTTTCCTGCAATGAAAGAATCTTTTATTCCAGTATAGTAGCAGTTCTGACAATCTCCCCAGTAATTCTTGGCAACATTATCTACTACAATATCCATATCGTGAACTTCTGCACCTTCTGAATCAACTGCAAAGTTCTTGGATGAATTTGGAAGCTCCTTAAGAGCCTTGATGGTGATCTTATCACCCTTAACGTCAGTGAGGATTTCTTTTCCTATCTCCCAATCTGAATAGCCTGCGTATTTGAGAGCAGCATTCATCTTGATAGCTACCCAAGCGTAGATCTTGGCTGAATCCTCTGTAGAAAATACTACAGGAGCCTTGTTAAGTGCTGGAGTTGGCTTAGTCTCAAGTCTATCCTTACCAGTTTTTAAGGTTTCTGTGATTTCTTTAACCAGGTGATCCTTGTCACAAGTTCCTGCCTTGTACATACGATAGAGCTCGATCTCATGATCCTTATTTCTGGCATTAACTACAACTTCTACCATTGAATTAGGATATGTGATAGTAACATCAATTCCCTCAGAGTTCACAAATCTTCTCTTGCAAGACTCAGCAAAGATCTCGTATGAATTGATGTCTTCACCCGATGTCTCAGGAATCTGCTGCAGGGCCTCGATATAATCCTTAGCCATCTGCTTTGGATCATATTCCTTGTTTGTAACTGCTACCTGCTTTTTATTTAGCTCATAATATGGGTTCTTAACAAAAGAAGCTCTGACGCAAAGATCTGAAATAATCTTTGCAGCCTCTTCTTCAGTTGCAGTAGGCGCGATCTCCTCTGTTGCTTTTCCAAGGAACTTGCCATCCTCAAGCTTCTTATATACAGTAACTGAGATATGTTCTACGTCACGTACTCTGTTCTGATCAAGTTCGTGTTTGATGAAATAGAACTCCCAAGCTTCTGTAACTTTATCTGTAACACTCCAGGCATCAGCACTGGACTTTCTTAATAACTCAATAATCTTATCAGTCATGTCATCCTCCCCATTTAGCCAAGTCTTGCTACTGCCTTAAGATATGGGCCACCATCTGAAACCTTTGCCCATTCCTTGTAGCCTTTGCCACAAGCTCCAGTACCAAATGAAACATAGTCATTACTTGCCATTGAGATTGATCCTAAAAGATCAGGCACATAGCCAGTAAGAACAACTGGTGCTACAACCTTTCCAGTAAGCTTACCATCGATGATCTCATAGCCTCTTGCGATGATACACTGGATTCCCCAATGCTTTGGATCCTCCATTCCAGAGAACATTCCAGATAAAAGATATCCCTTCTTAACTGAAGCGATCATCTCTTCCTTAGTGCTGTTTCCTTTGTCGAACATTGTGTTTGTCATTCTTGTGTAAACCTTATGCTCGAAGTTTTCTCTTTTACCATTTCCAGTAGGCTTGATTCCAAGACGAAGTGCTGCAAGTGCATCGCATACACCAGTCTTGAGGATTCCCTTGTCGATCTCGATAACATCACCAGCAAGAGTTCCCTCATCATCAAAAGCATAGCTGGCAACATCTTTTACGCAGTTCGCACCTTCATGCATTGTTACAAGGTCGGAGCCTACACGCTTACCGATATATTCTGCTCCGAGAGCTCTCTTTTTAACAAACATATCCATCTCAACGCCATGTCCAAAAGCTTCGTGGGCAATAAGTCCTGAAACCTCTGGAGTAGTGATGATCTCATACTCGCCAGGAATAACCTTATCTGCTCCAAGGTTATCCATAAGTTCTTTGTATGACTTATCGATCTCGGCGCTCAGATCATCAAAGATTGATGGACCTTCTCTATCAGATATGCCATTGTAAGCCATATCTGTTCTACCATTTCTAGCACCAACAAGCATGACCGCTCCTTCTGAATAAACGTAGCTCTGACGAAGGTCTCTGTTTGCTGTAAGGAACATCTTACAAACATGTGTAGACTGTGCTCTTAATGTGCAGTCAATAATCTCTTCCGAAAGAGCTACTGCCTTGTCACTAAAGCCCTGAAGTTTCTGCATAAGTGCATTAAGATCAGTTTCTTCTGGGAGCTTTTCTGTTTCCATCTCAACAAAGAGCTCTTCCTTGTCGTCATCAAGCTTAGCAGTATCAAACACTTTAGTATTTGTAGCCTTTAATACCTCAAGCTGAAGGTCAAGAGTACTCTTTATCTTGTCTGCCAATTTATCTACATCATCATTGTCAAACAGGTTAAAAGAATATTCGCTGTAGAGGCCATCTTTGTAAACCCTTACTACAGTTCCTCTCTCTGTCATAAGAGTATTACCTGTAATACTCTTCATTCTCTGTGATGCTGACATGCTAAATCCAACAGAATCTGTTGAAAGAACGCTTACATAATCGTAACTTTTTCCAAGAAGATCAATAAGCTTCTTAAGACCTGGTGCTATACCAGTTAAATATGATGAAAATCTAGCTTTCATTATTGTTCCTCCCCTTTCCATAAACTTTTTCCATTATATGTACAAATGATGTGCCTTAGCAATAGAATTAACATTTTTTTCAAAAAATTCTCATTAATATATGGAAGAGACTGTTTATGAATTTTTTGGTTGAAGAATAAAAAAACGCGTGATATACTACTTTAGTTTGGAAACAGTTTGGTTTTAATTATTTGAGGAGACAGTTTTATGAAACAGACAAGAAATGATGTAAGAAACGTAGCTATCATCGCCCACGTTGACCACGGCAAGACAACTCTGGTTGACGGACTTCTTAGACAGAGCGGTGTATTCCGTGAAGGACAGGAAGTTGTAGAGAGAGTAATGGATTCCGGCGATATCGAAAAAGAGCGTGGAATTACCATCATGTCCAAGAATACTGCTATCACATATAAAGATATCAAGATCAACATCATCGACACTCCTGGTCACGCCGATTTCGGTGGTGAAGTCGAGCGAGTTCTTAAGATGGTTAATGGTGTTATCCTTGTAGTTGACGCTTTTGAAGGACCTATGCCACAGACTAAGTTCGTTCTTGGCAAGGCTATGGACCTTGGTCTTCCAGTTATCGTATGTATCAACAAAATTGACAGACCAGAAGCTAGACCAAATGATGTTATCGACGAAGTACTTGAGCTTCTTATGGACCTTGGCGCAGATGACAATCAGCTTGATTGCCCATTTGTATTCGCATCAGCTAAGGCAGGAACATCTTCTCTTTCACTTGATGAGCCTGGTAAGGATATGAAGCCACTTCTTGATACTATCATCAATTACATCCCTGCTCCTGTTGGTGATCCAGATTCCAGCACACAGGTACTTATCAGCACTATCGACTACAACGAATACGTTGGACGTATCGGTGTAGGTAAGGTTGATAATGGTGTTGTTAGGGTTAACCAGGAAGTTGTAGTAGTCAACCACCACGAGCCAGAGAGACGTATCAAGACCAAGATCAGCAAGCTCTATGAGTATGAAGGACTTGGAAGAGTTGAAGTTCAGGAAGCTAAGATTGGTTCTATCGTAGCTATTTCTGGTATCGAAGATCTCAAGATCGGTGACACACTTTGCTCAGTTGATAATCAGGTTGCTATCCCATTCCAGAAGATCTCAGAGCCTACAATCTCAATGAACTTCATTGTTAATGACTCTCCTCTTGCTGGACAGGAAGGTAAGTTCGTAACTAGCCGTCACCTTCGTGACAGATTATATAGAGAGCTTAATACAGACGTTTCACTTCGTGTAGAAGAGACAGATTCAACAGACGTATTCAAAGTTTCAGGACGTGGTGAGCTTCACCTTTCAGTTCTTATCGAGACAATGCGTCGTGAAGGTTTTGAGTTCGCAGTAAGTAAGGCAGAGGTTATCTATCACACTGAT
Source organism: Butyrivibrio hungatei (assembly GCF_001858005.1). Lineage (NCBI taxonomy): Bacteria > Bacillati > Bacillota > Clostridia > Lachnospirales > Lachnospiraceae > Butyrivibrio > Butyrivibrio hungatei. The sequence continues at coordinate 2,515,309 of NZ_CP017831.1, forward strand.
GAAGCCGGCCACAAGCTTGAGCCTATGGAGAAGTGCTACATCGATGTTCCTGATGAGTTCTCAGGAAGCGTTATCCAGAAGCTTGGCGAGAGAAAGGGTGAGCTCGTAAACATGGGCGCTGGTAACGGCGGATATACACGTATCGAGTTCAGCATCCCATCACGTGGACTTATCGGTTACAGAGGTGAGTTCATGACAGATACTAAGGGTAACGGTATCATCAATACTATTTTTGACGGATATGCTCCATACAAGGGAGATATGAACTATCGTAAGACTGGTTCTGTTATCGCATTTGAGACTGGTGAAGCTACTGCTTATGGTCTTTTCAATGCTCAGGACCGTGGTACACTCTTTATCAAGACTGGTGACAAGGTTTACTCAGGTATGGTAATCGGTACAAGTGGTAAGTCAGAGGACGTTGAGGTTAATGTATGTAAGACCAAGCACCTCACAAACACAAGAACATCAGCTTCTGATGAAGCTCTTAGACTTGTTCCACCTCGTGTAATGTCACTGGAGCAGTGCATCGAGTTCATTGATACAGACGAGCTTCTTGAGGTTACACCTACAAGCCTTCGTATCAGAAAGAGAATCCTTGATCCTACACTTCGTAAGAGAGCTGGATTCAAGAAGCAGTAATTTTACTTATAATATAAGCCTACACCTTAAGGGTGTAGGCTTTTTGATTGTCGTATTATCTGAAGATCAAAGTCTGTAATAATCTTTGTCCCCTTCTATTATCTGAAGCTGGCCTTCACATTTTTGTGTGAGACCACTTTTTATCTTGTCGAGATCACACTCTTTTACGCAGATATCAAACTGAACATTTGCTTCATATCTGGATTCTGCAATAGAAATATCATTCTGTCCAAGATAATACTGAACATTGTTGACCATGTTGTAGCCAACTTCAATAGTCAGCTTCTGAGCATAGACCATCTCTCCCACTTCGCAGTTTGCGATTCCAGCCTGGGCTGCCTGAGTATATGCTCTGACAAGGCCGCCTGTACCAAGAAGTACCCCTCCAAAATACCTGGTTACTATAACCAGCGTATTGGTAAGTCCTGCGCCAGTGATGACCTCCAAAATAGGCTTTCCTGCAGTTCCTGAAGGTTCACCGTTATCACTGCATCTTGTGTTCTCGCTGTTCTTACCAATAACATAGGCATAGCAGTTATGCCTTGCATCCCAATACTTCTTGCTGATCTCTGCAATCTTTTCCTCAGCCTGTTGCTGACTCTCTACTGCAAAGACATTTGCAATGAATCTGGATTTCTTTTCTACGATCTCACCAGTTCCGTCTGAAATTACTACTTTGTACGATTCTAAATTACTCATGAGCAAAATTATAACAGATTTAGCCTGCATATGTTACAAATCTTAATTTTAAAGCCCTTTTCTTTATTATATAGGGGATGTATGATATACTAACTTGGTTAAAATGGATTTAAAGTGAGGTTTTTATATGAATTTTGGTAAAAGAGGTATCGTTAAACAAGCGAAAACGCTTAACTCCGGTACCAGCAAATGGGGTAAAAAGCTCAGCCTTTTTGGCTTATATATTATGCTTTCTCTTATCATCGGACTTGTGATCATAGGAGCAAGCGCAGGTATTGGTGTATTCAACGGCATCATTGCTACTGCACCTGATATCGGTAATATCGACGTTACTCCTTCAGGATTCTCTACTTTTGTATATGATACAGATGGCAATCAGATTGCTAAACTTGTATCTACTGACTCTAACCGTATTCCAGTTACTATGGATATGGTTCCAGAGAATCTTACACATGCCTTTGTTGCTATCGAGGATGCGCGTTTTTATGATCACAATGGTATTGATATTCAGGGTATCATCCGTGCTGCCGTTAGAGGTATTACAAGTGGTCACTTCTCTGAAGGTGCTAGTACGATTACTCAGCAGCTTTTAAAGAATAACGTCTTCTCCGGTTGGACCAATGAGTCCAAGCTTCAGAGTGTTAAGCGTAAGATTCAGGAACAGTACCTTGCCATTCAGCTTGAAAAGAAAATGTCTAAAGAGGACATTCTTATCAACTATATGAACACCATCAACCTTGGTTCTAATACTCTTGGTGTTCAGGCTGCATCACTTAGATATTTCAATAAGCCTGTTAGTGAACTTACTCTTTCAGAATGTGCGGTTATCGCTGGTATTACGCAGAACCCTAGTAAGTTCAATCCTATTACACACCCAGAAAAAAATGCTGAGCGTCGTAACAAGGTTCTTAAAAACATGCTTGAACAGGGATATATTTCACAGATTGAGTACGATCAGGCTATGGCTGATGATGTATATTCCAGAATTCAAAATGTTAACCAGGAGACAGGTGGAGACGATACAGTTAATTCTTACTTTGTAGATGCTCTTACCAATGAAGTACTTGAGGACCTTATGGCAGCTGGCTATACAGAGACTCAGGCTTACACACTTCTTTACAGCGGCGGTCTTAAGATCTACTCCACTCAGGATCCTAAGATTCAGAAGATCTGTGATGATGTTTATCTTGACGAGAGCAACTATCCAGAAGGAACCAAATACCTTCTTTCTTATAAGCTTTCAGTTCAGTCTGCTGATGGAACAGTAACTAACCACAGTAGTGAAATGTATTCAGCATATTACAAAGAGCAGAACAAGAACTTCAATATGCTCTACAGTTCAAAAGAAGATGCTGAAGCTGCTATAGAGGCTTACAAAGAAGCTGTAATGACCGAAGGCGATACAGTACTTGCTGAGAGGATCGATCTTACTCCTCAGCCTCAGGTTTGTATCACTATTGAAGAACAGAGCACAGGTTATATCGTAGCAATGGTTGGTGGCCGCGGAGAAAAGACCGCCAGCAGAACACTTAATAGAGCTACTGATTCATACAGACAGCCAGGATCAACATTTAAGGTTATTTCAACCTATGCACCTGGTATTGATAGCGCAGGCCTTACTCTTGCCACAGTATTTAATGATGCCCCATTTGCTTATTCAAACGGAACACTTGTTAGAAACTGGTGGGGATCAGAATACAGAGGTCTCAACAATGTAAGAACAGCTATCAGAGATTCTATGAACGTAATCGCAGTTGAAGCTATCACTCTTATCACTCCTCAGCTTGCGTTTGACTATCTCAAGAACTTTGGCTTCACAACTCTTGTAGAGCACGAAGTCATAAATGGTAAGCCTTTCTCAGATATCCAGCAGGCAACTGCACTTGGAGGACTTACAAAGGGTGTAAAGAACTACGAGCTTAACGCCGCATATGCCGCTATTGCAAACGGTGGTGTATATATCGAGCCTAAGCTTTATACAAAGGTTGTAGACCATGACGGAAACGTTATCCTTGATAATACAGAAGCTAAATCAAAGCGTATCCTCAAGGAGACAACAGCATTCCTCCTTACAAGTGCAATGCAGGACGTTGTAAACGGTGGTACTGGTTCATCTGTTAACTTTGGTACTACTGCTATTGCAGGTAAGACAGGTACAACATCTGATTACGTAGACGTTTGGTTTGCAGGCTACACTAACTACTACACAGCAACTACATGGACAGGTTACGACAACAACGCCAAGATGAAAGATCCTGCTGAAAAGAACTTCTCCAAGACTATGTGGCGTAAGGTTATGTCCAAGATACATGAAGATCTTCCATACTCATCATTCTCAGTTCCTGATGGAATTGTTTCTGCTACAGTATGTTCTAGATCCGGTAAACAGCCAATTGCTGGGCTCTGTGACGGAACTCTTTACACTGAGTACTTTGAGGAAGGCACAGTACCTACAGCAAGCTGTGATGTACACTATGCTGGTACAATGTGTGCTATTGATGGTCTTCCAGCTACTGAGAACTGTCCATTCAAGACAACAGGTGTATTTGAGCTTACTCCAGAAGTTCCACCAGCACTTCAGTCAGGATTTGTAGATTACACACCTGCTAACTCAGCATATACTACTGTTACAGATGAAAACGGAAACACAACTCAGGTACTTAATACTTGTCACCATACATATGAATTTATGATGCAGGAAGGTATTGATGGTATCTTAGCTCAGGAGCAAGCCGCAGCACAGGCTGCTGCAGCTCAGGCCAATCCAGAAGCAGCCGCTGAACAACCACCAGCCGAAGCAGTACCAGAGGATGTAGCAGCTGGTAATTAATTCGGACGCTGGGATAGACATTAGTAAAAGCCCTACTTCTCTCCGATATTTTTTCAGGATACATAAGACATTCAAAAATCCCCCTTAGATTTATTTCATGTTATTCAGAACATAAATCTAAGGGGGATTTTTTCATGCCATGTATCTGCTGAAAAAATAAATCGTTCAGTAGAGCTTTAACTAATGCCTATCTCAGCTGTCTGGTATAAATAATCAAGCTTCAAGTATTCTATTTACTTAATGACTATTTTCTTATTAACTATTTTTTATTATCTAATAAAAATGTGTTTTGAATTTAATTAAGTAAGAGTTTATCTAATATTCTTTTTTCTAGTGTAATAAATGAAATAGAAGAAGAATAAGACTGATGTGGTTATCCAGGTAAGTGGATAGCTAAATTCTACAGTTTCTACTGTTTTGCTTATAGGGAAGGCAATAAGTATCCAGGCTACACGAAGGATGCAAATACCGCCTAACGTGATGATCATTGGTACAAATGCTGTTCCCATTCCGCGGAGGACTCCGGAGAAGACTTCCACACCGATGTAAGTGAAATAAAAAGGTGCAAGGAAGCGTATCATCTGGATTCCTACATAGATTACGTTGACGTCTTCTACGAAGATTCTAAGCAGGAAGTCGCCGTGCCAGTACAATAAGTAGCTAAGAGGAATTGTTATTGTAAGAGCTATGATAAAGGCTGTTCTCATGCTCTTATGCACTCTATCATATTTGCCCGCACCAAAGTTCTGACCTGCAAAGGTTGTAACCGAAGTGCCAAGACTGCTTATGGTCATCCAGAACAGAATATCTATCTTTCCGTAAGCTGCCCAGGCTGCTGTATACTCCTTACCAAGTTCATTGATAGATGTCTGTATCAACATATTTGAAAGGGTGTACATAGTTGACTGAATACCTGCTGGAAGGCCTATGCGAATTATACGCCTTAGCATGCCCATATCGAGGCGTATTTTATTTATGGCTAGTTTATACGTGTCATTACTTTTAACCAGCATAATGAGGACGATAATAGCGCTAATCAGCTGACATAGTATTGTTGCAACAGCGACACCAACAACACCCATGGTAACACTGACTTTTCCCATACCAAGTCCAATGACAAAAAACATATCCAGGATGATATTTGCAAAGCAACTAATGATAAGCACTATCAGAGGCCTCTTAGAGTCTCCTACAGCCCTTAAAATACCTGCCCCCATGTTGTATACAAGGTTTGGTATCATGCCAATGAAATAGATCCTTAAATACACTGCTGAAGCATCTACAATCTCTGATGGTGTCTTCATGATATCAATGACCCATCCCGCTGTAGCAAGGCCTATAACTGTAATAACAGCACCTCCTAAGATAGCCAGAGCAATAGCTGTATGAACTGCCTTAGAAACCTCTTCTGTGCGGCTTGCCCCATAGAACTGAGCAATTACAACTGTCGCACCAGATGAAAGTCCAATAAAGAAACCAACAAACAGATTCACAACTGTTGCTGCAGATCCTCCTACAGCAGCTAGTCCATCAGGGCCAACTACTCTACCTACTATAACGGCATCAACTGTATTGTATAACTGTTGAAAAAATGCCCCGAGCATCAGAGCAAAGAAATATGATAACATACTGGTCCAGATAGGACCATTTATGACTTTATTCTTGGTACTTTCCATAATTTAGATCTCCAAATAAAAAAACAACACACTACTATTATTACGCAAAAAAAATGTGGAAAGCAATACACTTCCCACCTAATCATAAACAAAATGCGGATGACAGGACTTGAACCTGCACGTCGGGGACACTAGAACCTAAATCTAGCGCGTCTGCCAATTCCGCCACATCCGCATAATACTTGCCGTTATGTAATTAAAACCTCGGAAAATTTCCAAGGTTTTAAATAATGAGACATGGGGGATTCGAACCCCCGACAACTTGATTAAAAGTCAAGTGCTCTACCACCTGAGCTAATATCCCATATCATATTTGTACTTCTTCGGTGCATAACTCCGTCACACCTAGCTGGGCTAGCCGGATTCGAACCGTCGTATGCAGCAGTCAAAGTGCTGTGCCTTACCGCTTGGCGATAGCCCAAGATTGTAAGAGCTTTGCGCATCTCGCTGGAGCAATTACAAATAGGGTGGCTAGTGGGACTCGAACCCACGGTCTCCAGAACCACAATCTGGCGCGCTAACCAACTGCGCCATAGCCACCATAATAAACAAAAAGGGATTTGTACTATTCCATATTTGCTAATCAAGTACAACCCCATGGCTTACACATGATAAGATTTTAATCTTCCAAGTGTTCAAATGTGCCCGAAGGGATTCGAACCCCCGACCCACGGCTTAGAAGGCCGTTGCTCTATCCAGCTGAGCTACGGACACATGTAACAGATACTTATTGTAAAAGTGCTCTGTACCCAAGCATCGTATCAAGTACTTTGCTCAAGCGGGTGATGGGAATCGAACCCACGTATCTAGCTTGGAAGGCTAGTGTTCTACCATTGAACTACACCCGCATGTAAATCACATTCTATATGTAAATTAAGAAACTCACCGGCTTTAAGAAAAATCAACCAGTGATATTTCTTAAAAGTCGGGGTGACAGGATTCGAACCTGCGACCCCCTGCTCCCAAAGCAGGTGCTCTAGCCAAACTGAGCCACACCCCGTCTCGCTTTGCGTTATGCCCTAAGCCGTAACGCGAGATTTATTATATAATGATTTTCACTACAATGTCAACACATTTTTTCAAGTTTTTTCTAAGTTTTTTTGCGTTCTTATAAGTACTTTATTTCATATTCTATTTCATGGTTATCATCCACTGAAAGCACGATATAGCTTGGTCTTCGGCCCTCCTGCCTTGGGTAAGAAAGACTGCCAGGATTGAACACATACACTCCGCCAATAATTTTTGCCACCGGTTTATGTGTGTGTCCAAAACAAATAATATCTGCTCCTCTTGAAATTCCTTCGCTCCTAATATACTCAAGATCCATACTTACCATGTAGTTATGTCCGTGAGTTACAAAAAAAGTGTGGCCATCAAGTTTAAACTCCAGCTCTCTACTCAAGTTCGAGAAAAAATCGTTATTGCCTGCAACGAAATAAACCGGACAATTTGCAGCAAGCGCATACTTGCCTTCAGAGCCCTCAAAATCTCCGCAATGGATGATTCCATTTAATGGCTCTTCTATGTCCAAAACGTCATAAAAATTATCATCTCTCCCATGTGTATCACTAACGATCAAGTACTTACGCATTCCAAAACTCCCCGCTGCCTTTTATGATATCTTTTCCCTCAGAAGTTTCTCCATCTCCCTAAGTGCCTTACCTCTGTGGCTGATGGCATTCTTCTCCTCCGGAGAGATCTCTGCACTGGTCTTTCCATATTCAGGCAAATAGAAAATAGGATCATATCCAAAACCATTTTCTCCGGCTATTTCATAGCCTATTCTGCCCTCAATGGTACCAAGTGTTGAGAGACTGCTTCCATCAGGTAAAAAAGCTGATATAGCGCAAACAAACCTGGCTGTACGCTTTTCATCAGGAACACCATTTAATCTTTCGATGAGATTGTTGTTCTTTTCTGTATATGATGTATCTTTTCCCATATATCTAGCTGAATAGATTCCAGGTTCCTTGTTAAGATAATCGATCTCAAGTCCAGAATCATCTGCAAGAACTATAGTTTCTGCTGCCTTTTCCGGTTCTTTTGCCTTGAGTTCTTCATATACCGCCTTAGACTTGATAAGAGAATTCTCAGCAAATGTTGTACCGTTTTCCTCTACATCACCTTCCACTCCTGCTTCCTTCATGGAAAGGATCTCTACTCCAAGATCTCCTAATATCTCGCGGATCTCAATCATTTTATTCTTGTTTCCAGTAGCAAATACTATTCTCATTTTTTCTCCTCAAAAGCCTCCAGGATTGCCTGATACACTCCCTCAGCTATTTTTTTACTATCATCAGCGCCGGAGTAATCTTTGCTTATTTCTACTCTGGCTGCTGGAACTTTTGTACAGCAAAGGACCTGATCACTTCCGTCATCCTCAAACACGCCTTCAGCTGAAGCGCCTAACTTATATGCACAGTTTTTTTCAAGGATATTGGCAAATTCGGCGTTATTAAAGTCTCTCAGGAAATACTGCCCGTTGTAAAAAGACGATACACCCTTTCCACCAAGCTTAAGCTCCACAACAAAATCCGCCCCGCTATCCTTTATAAGAGCGCATCTTTTCTCAATATCAGCTTCATCATCAGAAAGTCTCGTGTAATAAAACTTGATATTATTGTCATCGTCTGTTGTTGCAATGCCGCGTACAGCAAGGGACATATCAAGAAGGGCCCGACTATTTCCTGCCCCCTCACTTTCACAGTCCACAACTACTATATTTTCATACATATCTTTTGGTTTTGCAAAAGAAACTTCTATAGTGCTGTTTTCTGTTAGAGAGCTGGCATTTGCGTATAAACCGTCAAATTTAAAATCCAGACAAACGCTTCCCGTGTCATTCTCAGCATAGCAAACAGCGCTTTCTAAGATATCAAGATCCGTCAGAACCGCGTTATCAAGGTAAAACCCTTCTTCGCGGCTCTCAATGTAGATCTTGAGTTCGTGATCGATATATTTATCTTCAAGAATGATATCATCAGAGCTGACAGTCTTAGCAAGCGGAATAATGAGCTTACCGGATTGACTATCCGTAACATTCCTGTCTATGAGAATGTTGTAGGAATCCTCAGCATTTCCTCTATCCACATGAGTTCCTGCAGCATCTGTGATCATAATATGCTTGGTTGCTGATCTTTGCAGCATCACAGCAATAGAAACTACCCCAAAGACGGCTGTTCTGATCGCCATCTTTTTCATTTCCGAATTATTCATTATCTGATCCCATCATAAGTTGCAATTAGTTACTTGTTCTCTTTGGTGGCTTTGGTCCCATGTACTGATAAAAATAGGTCCTGATCATGCCGTTATAGATCTTTCTGTTTTTATCAGCTTTTTTGCCAATATATTTCTCTGCCTGCTCAAAGCCGGTAATAAGGTACATAGACCATGAATCAAGAGCCTTGTATCTCTCTCCAATAGTCTTATATAGAGCTGGAAGCTCTTTCTGATCACCAATTCTCTCACCATATGGTGGATTGGTAATGATAAAGCCGTACTTTTTCCTGTGGCTAAGATCTGCGATATCTCTAGCCTGGAAGTGGATAAGGTGGTCTACGCCAGCTTTCTTGGCATTGATCCTAGCTATCTCAACCATCTCAGGATCAAGGTCATAGCCTTGAATATCTGTCTCAATGTCAGTAATGATCTCGTCCCTCGCCTCATCACGTACGTCTGTCCAGTTCTGAGGAGTAATAAGATGCTTCCAAGTTTCAGCTGTAAAGTGTCTATTCATACCTGGTGCAATATTAGCAGCCATCATGGCAGCCTCAATAGGGAATGTACCACTACCACAAAAAGGATCCACAAGTATCCTGTCTCCTCGCCAAGGTGTCAGCATGACAAGAGCTGCAGCAAGGTTCTCAGCTATAGGAGCCTTAGACTCAAGTCTACGATAGCCTCTCTTGTGCAGTGAATCTCCAGTTGTATCAAGTGCTACAGTAACTTCGTCCTTCATAAGAAAAACTCTGATAGGATAATCTTCAGCGTCTTCCTTGAACCAGTCTGTGTGATAGCTTTGTTTCATTTTCTCGACGATGGCTTTTTTCATGATGGACTGGATATCTGATGGACTAAAGAGCTTACTTTTGACACTAGAAGCCTTTTTTACCCAGAATTTTCCTCTCTCAGGAATAAATTCTTCCCATGGAAGAGCCTTAGTACCCTGATAGAGTTCCTCAAAGGTCTCAGCATGGAAGCTTCCTACCTTGATAAGAATTCTCTCAGCTGTTCTAAGTCCGATATTGGCGCGGCATACAGCATCAGCATCTCCAGCAAAAGAGATCCTGCCGTCCGAAACCTCAGTAATATCATATCCCAGATCGATTATTTCTTTTTTCAGTACTGCTTCAAGACCAAAATGGCATGGAGCAATTAATTCAAATTTTTTCATCATAGATTAAATTATACAATATCCATTCTTTTTTTTATAGAAAAAAAGGATGCATCTGAAACCAGATGCATCCATTCTAATGTGCGTGACAGGATTCGAACCCACGACCTTCTGGTCCGTAGCCAGACGCTCTATCCAGCTGAGCTACACGCACTCATGTCTTGCGACAACATGTTATATTATATTCGCGGCAAATATCTTTGTCAACAATTAATTCTCATAAGGTGAATAGCCACCATTTTCTGCCGCTTCCTCGGCTTTGGTCTGGTTTACAAGAGCTTCCATGTCAGGTCTTGCAAATTCAAAGCATGCCAGTACTTCAGGTGAAAATACGCCGCATTCTCCATCCTTGATCATCTCAAAGGCTTTATCCAAAGGATATGCAGACTTATATACCCTATCACTCACTAAGGCGTCATAAACGTCAGAGATTGCTGTAAGCTGAGCTGCTATAGAATTTTCTTTTCCCCTAAGTCCATCAGGATAACCGCCGCCATCCCATCTCTCATGGTGATGCCTGCAGATATCAAGGCACATCTCATAGTACTCTTTTTCCTGAATGTCTTTTAACCTTTCAATGATCTCACATCCTCGTGTAGTGTGAGATTTCATAACCTCGAACTCTTCAGATGTAAGTCTTCCGGGCTTTAGAAGGATTGAATCCGGAACTGCTATCTTACCTATATCGTGCATAGCAGAAGCCTGAGTCATGACGTCTATAATATGCGGTGTCAGTCCAAGATCCGGATAATTGTTCATAGCAGTAAGAGCCAGGATACGCACAAAGCCCTTGATGCGCTTTAAGTGGTATCCTGATTCCATACTTCTGAATTCAACAATCGTAGCAATAGTGTCTATAACCTTCTCATTGCTGGACTGCAATTTTTCTTCCTGCTTTTTAAGATACAAATACTGCTTCTTGAGGACTCTGGTCTGATCATCTACCTGAATTTCAAGATTATTCTTGTGATCATAGAGCTCTATAGTTCTAGATACTCGTCTATCAACGATAACAGGATCAAAAGGCTTATGTATAACATCAGCAGCACCCTTCTGATAGCTATTTCTCTCCGCTTCAGTAGAAGTATCAGCCGTGATCATAAGTACGGGGATAGTCTCATTTAAGTTATCCTTTTGTGTCATGGTCTCCAAAACAGCATAGCCGTCCATTTCTGGCATTACAATATCAAGAAGGATAGCAGCAAGCTTGCCTTCGTTTTCTTCCATCATCTTGATTGCTTCTATGCCATTTCCAGCCTCAAGGATATTATATTTTTCTTTGAATATCTCTGCCAGAATGCCTCTGTTGATCTCATTATCATCAACAACAAGAATATAGCGATCTGCCATACATACCTCCGTCAAAAGAAGTAGTGAAGTATTAGCGCTCTACTATCGCAGCACATCCCATTCCGCCGCCTACGCAAAGAGTTGCAAGACCCTTGTGTGCGTCACGTCTCTGCATCTCGTAAAGAAGAGAAACAAGAATTCTGTTTCCTGAGCATCCTACTGGATGTCCAAGAGCGATAGCGCCACCGTTTACATTGAGTACATCATTGCTAAATCCAAGGTCATGCTGAACAGCAACTGACTGTGCAGCAAAAGCCTCATTTGCTTCTATAAGTTCGAAGTCACCGATTGAATATCCTGCCTTCTTCATAACCTTCTGTGTAGCTGCTACAGGTCCGATACCCATGATGCTAGGCTCAACACCTGCAAGCTCACCAGCGATCCATGTTCCTAAAGGCTTAACTCCGAGCTCTTTTGCCTTTTCTTCACTCATAACGATAATTGCAGAAGCAGCATCATTGATTCCTGAAGAGTTAGCTGCTGTAACTACGCCGCCATCTTTCTTGAATGCTGGCTTGAGATGTGAGATACCTTCAGCAGTAACGCCCTTTCTTGGTCCCTCATCTGTATCAAATACAATAGTACCTTTCTTGGTCTTGATCTCTACAGGTACGATCTCTTCTTTGAACTTGCCTTCTGCAATAGCCTTTTCAGCCTTGTTCTGTGACCAAGCAGCAAACTCATCAAGCTGCTCTCTTGTAAGGTGCCACTGCTCAGCAATGTTCTCAGCTGTAATACCCATGTGATATCCGCCAAATGCATCCGTAAGAGCATCCTTGATCATAGCATCCTGAAGCTCTCCTGATCCCATTCTGTATCCATAACGGCCCTGCTGCATGAGATAAGGAGCCATTGACATGTTCTCCATACCACCTGCTACGATGATGTCTGCATCGCCCATTCCAATGAGCTTAGCAGCAAGGTTTACACAGTGAAGTCCTGATCCGCAAAGTACGTTGATAGTTGTTGCTGGTACCTCTACAGGAATACCTGCATTGATAGCTGCCTGTCTAGCTGGGTTCTGTCCAAGTCCTGCCTGGATTACACATCCCATGTATACTTCATCAACCTGCTCTGGTTTAACGCCCGCTCTCTTAAGAGCCTCCTTAACAACGATTGCTCCAAGAGCTGGTGCTGGTGTTGTTGATAATGTTCCGCCCATTGTTCCGATAGCTGTTCTACAAGCTCCGGCCAAAACTACTTTTCTTGCCATATTATGTTATCCTCCGTTTTTGTGAATTAAAAGAAGTGGTAGAGCCCACTATGACCTCATACCACTTTTATTCTACCATTACTAGCCCATAGGCTCAATGATTTTACATATTTTTTATCGTTTTATTGAATATAATTATCGTGTATTTAAACTGAGCGGAAGCTCTAGGCCATGAGTTTCCAGAAGTTCTTTATCACGCAATATCGTATTAGTATCCCCATCAGCAATAATGCGGCCTTCATCCAAAAGAATCGTCCTCTTGCAGGTATCCATGATGAAATCAAGGTCATGAGAAGTAATGATCTTAAGAACATCTAGTTCATTAAGTATACCTATCAGATTTCTTCTGTTCCTAGGATCAAGGGCGATAGAAGGTTCATCCATGATGATGATATCAGGCTCCATGGAAAGGATCGTAGCTATAGAGGAAAGCTTTTTTTCGCCGCCAGAAAGCTTATAGGTGTGCTTATCTCTAATATGTGTAGCATGTACCTTCTCAAGAGCTTCAGTAACTCTTCTTTGGACCTCGTCCTCAGAAAGCCCATAATTACGAGGGCCGAAAGCTACGTCATCTTCTACTTTAGACAAAAAGAGCTGACTATCAGAGTCTTGAAAAACAAATCCCACATGTTCTCTGATATGATTTAAGTTCTTTTTATTGACTTCATGACCTGCCACTGTGAGCTTACCTGTGTAATCAAGCTTTAGCCCCACTAATAGCTTCATAAGAGTTGACTTGCCGATTCCATTTGCTCCTATTACGCCTATACTCTCGCCATCTCTAGCTGTCAGACTTATATCCTGAAGTACATTATTGCCATCTTCATAGGTAAAGCTTAAGTTTTCAATTTTTAACAGTTCTCCGTGTATACCAGTCTTCATAAAACAACTCTCCACCTGATCAAAATAAAGATTACAATCCATACAACAGGAAAGATAATGTCTGTTTTCTTAACCTTCTTTTTGACTGTGTTAAAATCCCCTTTAAAGCCTCTAAGAAGCATACTTTCATATACTCGTTCTGCTCTGTCCATACTGCGAAGCAGCCACTGACCCACAAGAGTTCCCCAGGCACTATATTGGATACCTTTTTGTGATGGAGCTCTTAGGCTATAGGCCGTTGTTATCCTTCCAGCCTCCTCTGCCATAACTCCAAAATATCTGTATATCAGCATTATGACTAATATCATTATCTTAGGCATTTTTATACATCCAAACGCATAGCAGATGTCATCGATAGAGGTTGTTATTATAAGAGAATATGCTGCAAGCACAGTATACACCCCCTTTATTACAAGGGTGAGCATAGAAAGCATTCCAGTAGTTATTCCAATTTTACCAATATAGAAAAGAACTGTTTTATCAAAAAAAGGATTGAATATACCAACAAATATTACTAGAGGCAAAACCAGCCTCATTCGGTATATCCCATCCCTAAAAGACAGGTCACCTATCACAAATATAAACACAAGATACACTGACATAAGGATCAGTGTAACGATATCATACTTGTTAATAGATGCCACTAAAACTATGTATAAAACGCTAACAAGCAGCTTTCCCAAAGGATGAAGTTCATTCATCCAATGAGAACGCTGCTGCATTTCTTGAATTTTACTTAATTCATTTAAATTCTTTTCAATAGAACTCATTTAATAAATCAGCTATTAGTTCGAAGCCTCTTTTTTCTTAAAGAACTTGAACGCATAGCATGCTCCTACGGTAATAAGGACAACTACTATTGCTCCTACTATACCAGAAAAGCTTGTGCCGAGTACAGACTCACTATTAGAAAAAGCATAATCAGGAAGAAGTGATGTTGTTTCCTGAATACCTGCTGCTGTTTCATAAGCTCCGCCAGTTGCCTCTAATTCTGATGTTCCGGCAACCTGTTCCATAGACCACTCAAGTCCATCTGGGAAAGCTGAAGCAAAGAGTGAAACAATGCCGCCGCAGATTGCTGCAAGTACTGCAATAACAATAATAGTATTCTTGAATGATAGCTTTCCTTCTCTGGCTGTTGTCTCTTCACCAACGCCCCATAACAGTTCTGGTCTAGCCTCATATACAAAAACAAGCACTGCAGCTGTAATAAGTCCCTCAACAAATCCAATAGCTAAGTGAATCGGCTGCATAGTAGCTACAAATACTGAGAACGGAAGCTCTGTTATGCCTGATATAAGAGTTTCGATTGTAACTGAAAATGCTCCCATCTGAAGTGTCAGCACACATCCTATAATTGATGCTGCGATTATCTTTGCCCTTGAGGCACCTTTTTTCATAAATGGCTTCCATATCAGAAGCGCTCCCACAAAGCACCCGTAAAAGGCCATATTCCATATATTACATCCTAAAGCCAGTAAACCTCCATCTGCAAATAAGAGGCACTGTACCAGTAATACTCCGATCATAGTAAGGAATCCAGCGAAAGGTCCAAGCATTGCTGAAAGCATCATACCTCCGCAAAGATGTCCTGATGAACCTGTTCCAGGAATTGTGAAATTGAGCATCTGTGTTGCAAATACAAAAGCTCCCATAACTCCCATAACCGGAATCTTCTTTGGGTCATTTTCTTCTCTTACTTTTTTAACAGAAAGACCTGCTGTTCCTGTTGATAAAACATACATGGTGCCCGCAACTGCTGGTGCAACCAACGCATCTGCCATATGCATAATTCTTTACCCCCATGGTACTCTAATTCTTATTTTTCGAAACTTATATGCGCGCTATATAAGTTTCTGTGTATATTGTCTGGATATGAACAAAATACACCTTGGCAACACATTTAGTATAAGTCAAGAAAAATAAGGCTCACAAGCCCCCTAGGGGGTTAAAATTTTAGCGATTTTTGTGTTCTTCAAAAAGTTTCCTGATTGCCACGTCATATGGTGACTTGAGAACTCCATACTCAGTTACGATTCCTGTGATCAGTTCATTATCTGTGACATCAAAGGCAGGGTTATATACCTTAACGCCCTCTGGAGCCATACGCTCTTTGTACCACATCTCTGTGACTTCCTCAGGTTTACGCTGCTCAATATTGATATCATCGCCAGTCTTGGTGTTAATATCGATAGTTGAAGTTGGTGCGCATACATAGAAAGGTATTCCATATCTCTTAGCCACAGTTGCAACAACGCTTGTACCAATCTTGTTGGCAGCATCACCATTAGCCGCAACTCTGTCACAGCCTACAAATATAGCATTTATAGCCCCTGTCTTCATAAGTGAAGCAGACATGTTATCGCATAAAAGAGTTGTGTCTATTCCGGCAGAATGAAGCTCAAACGCAGTAAGTCTTGCTCCCTGTAAAAGAGGCCTTGTCTCATCGCAGTATACCTTGATATTCATGCCCTTTTCATGAGCAAGATACATAGGCGCTGTAGCTGTTCCATACTTGCAGGTAGCAAGCTGACCAGCGTTGCAATGCGTCAAAAGTCCATAGCCATCCTTTATGAGCGTTAAGCCATTTTCACCAATGCGTCTGCAAACATCAATATCCTCAGCCTTGATTCTCTCAGATTCTGCACGCATCTCTTCTATAGTTTTTGATAGGTCAAAAGACTTACCGGTTCCTGTAAACTCAACTACATGGCTTTCCATACGCTTAAGAGCCCATGAAAGATTAACAGCTGTTGGTCTTGAAGAATTTAGATAGTCGCTCTTTTCCTTAAGCTCTTCCATAAATTCTTCATAGCTGGCAGCTTCTGAATGCTTCATAAGAAGATACAGTCCAAATCCGGCAGTGACACCGATAGCTGGTGCGCCCCTTACCTGTAAAAGATATATAGCATCCCATATCTCTTTGCCTGTATGAAGTCTTATAGTCTCAATAGTACCTGGTAAAAGAGTCTGATCTATGATCTCAATGGCATCATCCTCATCTACAAGTGCAACCGTCTCGTAATCTAAAATGCTTTTCATATTAGCTCCTTATAGTTTCCCCATCAATTCTTCTGCCACTTCACTGCCGTGCTTTGCAGCATATGAAGCCCACTTCTTAGCTTTAGTGAGATTTTTTTCTCCAAAATCGCCTTTATAATATCCAACTGCAATCTTCTCTGCAGCCTCTATACTTCCTTTTCCAGCCTTATCAATAAGGTCTAGTAGTTTTTGCTTCTTATCCATCTTGTTCCTGCTTTCTAAAAATTAACTTTAGTAATTATATACTAAAAAAGGAGCTCAGGCAAAACCTGAGCTCCTCAATAATTCTATAAATTAGTTCTTAGAAGCAAGTGCTTCCTTGATGCTCTTTGTAAGAGCTGGAACGATCTTGTTAAGATCTCCAACAACACCATAATCAGCTACATCAAAGATAGGAGCGTTCTCATCCTTGTTGATAGCGATGATGATATCTGACTCTTCCATACCTGCAACGTGCTGGATTGCTCCAGAAATACCGATTGCGAAGTAGAGCTGTGGACGAACAGTCTTACCTGTCTGACCTACCTGAAGATCCTTTGGCTTCCAGCCTGAATCTACAACGGCACGTGAGCAAGAAACTGTTCCGTTAAGAGCCTCTGCAAGGTCATCAAGGATCTTGAAGTTCTCAGCTGAACCAACTCCACGTCCACCAGATACAAGGATCTTAGCAGCCTGGATATCAGCAACTGAAGAAGCTTCTTTAACGATCTTAACGATCTCTGTATAGCAGTTATTCTCTTCGAAACCTGGGTTGAACTCAATAACCTCAGCCTTAGCACCCTTAATAGGATCAATCTTCTGCATAACGCCTGGACGAACTGTAGCCATCTGAGGACGGAAGTCTGGGCAAGCGATTGTAGCGATTGTGTTACCGCCGAATGCAGGTCTTGTCATAAGGAGCTGCTTATGCTTTGTCTCTCTAGCTGGTGATGGCTCAAGAGGGAAATCACCAATCTCAAGACTTGTACAGTCAGCTGTAAGACCTGTATGTACTCTTGATGATACTCTAGGACCAAGATCTCTACCAATTGCTGTAGCACCAACAAGGAGGATCTCTGGCTTGTACTCATTGATAACAGATGTAAGAGCGTGTGTGTAAGGCTCTGTTCTGTAATCCTTAAGTGCTGGATCATCAACTACGATTACTCTATCTGCACCATACTCTGCAAGCTTGTCAACAAGACCCTTAACATCGCTTCCAAGAAGTACAGCAGTTACTTTTTTCTCATCAAGGTCATTAGCAAGATCTTTTGCCTTGCCAAGAAGCTCAAGCGCGATGCTTGAAAGCTCATTGTCTACCTGCTGAGCAAATATAAATACACCCTTATATTCTTCTAAAGACATGACTTTTCTCCTTTTTCTTAAACAAATTTTAGATGACGTGCTTCTCTGTAAGCTTACCTACGATATACTGAACTGCTTCGTCAGCTGAATCAGGAGTAACCTTTTCACCCTGACCCTTCTTAACCTTATCAGAAGCCTTTGCGATCTGTGTAGGTGATCCCTTAAGACCAAGGTTAGAATCGTCAACATCCTTAAGATCTGCTCTTCCCCAAACTGTAACTTCCTTGTCGAAAGCATCGAAGATTCCGCCAGGAGTCATATATCTAGGCTCGTTGAGCTCTGAAAGAGCTGTTACAAGACAAGGCATCTTAGCCTTTACGATGTGATATCTATCCTCGAACTGTCTCTTAACTTCTACAGTTCCAGCCTTCTCATCAACCTTAATCTCTTCTGCGTATGAGATTACTGGAAGGTGAAGGTGCTCAGAAATCTGAGGACCAACCTGAGCTGTATCACCATCGATAGCCTGACGGCCTGTGATGATGAGATCATAATCAAGATTTCTAAGTGCTCCAGCAATTGTTGAAGATGTTGCCCAAGTATCAGCACCACCGAGTACTCTATCTGTTACAAGAACAGCCTTATCAGCACCCATTGCCATAGCCTCTCTAAGAACAGCATCAGCCTTAGGAAGTCCCATAGTAAGAACTGTAACCTCTGCGCCATACTGATCCTTTAATCTAAGTGCTGCCTCAAGACCTGCTTTGTCATCAGGGTTCATGATAGCAAGCATTGCACCTCTATCCAATGTTCCATCGGGTTTGAACTTAACGCCGCCCTTTGTATCAGGGACCTGCTTAATGCAAACTACAACTTTCATTTTATTGTCTCCTTCTATTATTCTCAAAATAAGTGATTACTTTAACAGTGCACCAGAGATAACCATTCTCTGAACTTCTGAAGTTCCTTCGTAGATCTCTGTGATCTTAGCATCACGCATCATACGCTCAACTTCGTACTCTCTGATGTAACCGTAACCACCATGGAGCTGTACAGCCTTAGTTGTAACATCCATAGCAACTTCTGCTGCGAAAAGCTTAGCCTTAGCAGCTTCTACAGAATAAACATCTTTCTTCTTCTTTGCATCTGCTGCGTTGTAAACAAGAAGTTTAGCAGCTTCGCACTGTGTTGCCATGTTAGCAAGCTGGAACTGTGTATTCTGGAAAGCACCGATAGCTCTACCGAACTGCTTTCTCTCTTTTACGTACTCAACTGTTCTGTCAAGAGCACCCTCTGCAATACCAAGAGCCTGAGCAGCGATACCAATACGTCCGCCATCAAGAGTGTGCATAGCAATTGGGAATCCCTTTCCACGAGCACCAAGAAGGTTCTCTGCTGGGATATGGCAATCCTGGAAGATAAGCTCGTATGTTGATGAACCACGGATACCCATCTTGTTTTCCTTTGTACCGAATGTGAATCCAGGAGTTCCCTTCTCAACGATAAATGCTGAGAACTTCTTCTGCTTTCTTCCCTTCTTGTCCTCTACGATATCTGTATAAGCGATGATGATATAAACATCAGCAACTTCACCGTTTGTGATAAAGCACTTAGATCCGTTAAGAACCCACTCTTTACCATCTTCTGTAAGAACTGCCTTTGTCTGAACGCCCTGAGCATCTGTACCAGCCATAGGCTCTGTAAGACCAAATGCGCCGAGCTTCTCACCCTTTGCAAGAGGTACAAGGTACTTCTGCTTCTGCTCTTCTGTACCATATGTAAGAATAGGATCGCAGCAAAGTGATGTGTGAGCAGATACGATAACTGCTGTTGTACCACAAACCTTTGCAAGCTCCTCTACACACATAACGTATGTAAGAGGGTCACAACCCTGTCCGCCATACTCCTTAGGGATAGGAATACCCATGAAACCATACTTCTGCATCTTCTTAACGGTTTCCATTGGGAATACCTCTGTCTCGTCAACCTCTATTGCGTTTGGCTTTACTTCTTTTTCTGCAAAATCTTTGAAAAGAGCTCTTGCCATTTCATGTTGCTGATCAAGCTGAAAATCCATTATATTTTCCTCCATTTAATAAAATATTACATGCGATCTGTAGGAACCTTGTTTCCATCTGCATAGTTGTAGAATCCGATTCCTGTCTTAACACCAAGCTTCTTACCACGAACCATCTTACGAAGGAGTGGGCAAGCACGGTACTTGCTGTCACCTGTCTCTGAGTAAAGAACATCCATGATTGCAAGAACGATATCAAGTCCGATGTAGTCACCGAGCTCAAGTGGTCCCATTGGGTGATTGCAACCAAGCTTCATAGCTGTGTCAATACCCTGAATATCTGAAACGCCCTCTGAATATACGAAGATACCTTCGTTGATCATAGGAACAAGGATTCTGTTTACTACGAAACCTGCAGCTTCGTTAACCTGTACAGGTGTCTTTCCAAGGTCTTCAGAGATCTTCTTGATCTTGTCAACCATGTCGTCAGGTGTGTTAGCACCCTGGATAACTTCAACGAGCTTCATAACAGGAGCTGGATTGAAGAAGTGCATACCAATGATAGGCTTTGAAAGGCCTGCACCGATCTCTGTGATTGAAAGAGATGATGTGTTTGATGCAAAGATGCAATCAGGATTCTTAACAATGTTCTCCTGAAGCTCTTTGAAGAGGTTCTTCTTGATATCCATAACTTCAAGAGCAGCCTCAACTACAAGATCAGCATCTGCACAGATATCGTTAAGACCTGTCTGGATCTTACCTGTGATCTTATCAGCTTCCTCCTGAGTCTTCTTTCCCTTAGCAACCTGCTTATCAAGACCCTTCTTGATCTTAGCAAATCCGCCCTCTGCAAACTCAGTCTTGATATCGCAAAGATATACTTTCTCTACGCTCTCAGCCTGAGCAAATGTCTGAGCAATTCCTGATCCCATTGTACCTGCGCCAATAACAGCTACTTTCATTTTAAATTCCTCCTATAATGTTTATTATCTATGAAAAAGTTATGCGTTCTTGAATGCAACAACCTTAACCTTAGCTGGGTCGTCTTTCTTTCTAAGGAAGTTAGCCATTCCTTCTCTCTGATCTTCTGATTCGAAGCATGAACCAAAGAGCTTCTCTTCGATTACAAGTGCGTTGTCGATATCTGTCTGAAGACCATCGTTGATTGCCTTCTTGCATGCTCTAACAGCGATAGGAGCATTAGCAGCGATCTGAGAAGCCATCTTCTCTGCAGCTGCAAGGAGCTCTTCCTGTGGATATACAGCATTTACAAGACCAATTCTGTAAGCCTCGTCAGCCTTGATGTTACGTGCTGTGTAGATGAGCTGCTTAGCCATTCCAGCGCCGATAAGACGAGCAAGTCTCTGTGTTCCACCAAATCCAGGTGTGATTCCAAGACCAACCTCTGGCTGACCAAACATAGCATTTTCTGAGCAAATACGAATATCGCAGCTCATTGAGATCTCGCATCCGCCACCAAGTGCAAATCCGTTGACTGCAGCAATTACAGGAAGTGGGAACTGCTCGATCTTGCGGAAAATATCATTTCCCTTCTTACCAAAAGCTTCTCCCTCTGCCTTAGAAAGTGTGCTCATCTCTCCGATATCTGCTCCAGCAACAAATGACTTGTCCCCAGCGCCTGTAAGAACAACTGCTCTTACTACATTAGTATCAATGCTGTCGAAGGCAGCCTCAAGGTCATCAAGAACCTGTGAGTTAAGAGCGTTGAGCGCCTCTGGACGATTGATTGTTACGATTGCAATTTTGTCTTTAACTTCGCAATTAACAAAACTCATTTTTTATCCTCCTATATATGTTGTAGTGATACCCACTACTTATTAGTGATATACGCATGTCTCCGCTTGCGCTCTCGACATGCTACATACATTCGGAATCCGCGCTGCCGCGCTACTTCCTCATGTATGTTCGGGTCTTAAACTGAAGTAGTCTGCATAGTGCAAGCACTGCAGACTACTTCATCTTAATCCCCTATATCACTCATATTTCTCTACAATAGTAGCGCAGCCCATTCCGCCACCGATGCAAAGAGTTGCAAGACCCTTCTTAGCATCAGCTCTTCTACCCATCTCGTGAAGAAGAGTAACAAGAATACGGCATCCTGAAGCTCCAACTGGATGTCCAAGTGCGATAGCACCACCGTTAACGTTAACCTTGCTCATATCGAATCCAAGGTCCTTAGCAACTGCAACTGACTGAGCTGCAAATGCCTCGTTAGCCTCGATAAGATCGATGTTGTCAAGTGAAAGACCAGTCTTATTAAGAACCTTCTTTGTAGCAGCTACAGGTCCGATACCCATGATCTCAGGCTCAACACCAGCAAGTGCTCCGCCTACCCATGTAGCCATAGGCTTGATTCCAAGTTCCTTAGCTTTCTCTTCGCTCATTACAACAACTGCTGCTGCGCCATCGTTGATACCTGAAGCGTTACCAGCTGTAACAAGACCGCCCTCTTTACCAGAGCAGCATTTAAGCTTTGAAAGGCTCTCAGCTGTTGTGCCAGCACGAGGACCCTCGTCTGTCTTGAACTCAACGATTTCCTTCTTAACCTTTACAGGAACAGGAACGATCTCATCGTTGAACTTACCTTCTGCCATTGCCTTTTCACACTTCTGCTGTGAATTAGCTGAGAACTCATCGAGCTCTTCTCTTGTAAGGTTCCATCTGTCGCAGATATTCTCTGCTGTGATCATCATGTGATAGTGATTGAATGCATCTGTAAGAGCATCGTTTACCATTGTATCTACAACTGTACCGTTGTTCATACGATATCCGAAACGTGCATTTGGAAGTGCGTAAGGAGCCATTGACATGTTCTCCATACCACCAGCTACAACTATATCAGCCTCGCCTGCTTTAATGAGGTCAGCTGCCATATTGACACAGTTAAGACCAGAACCGCAAACTACGTTGAGTGTAACTGCAGGAGTCTCGATTGGAAGACCTGCCTTGATTGATGCCTGTCTTGCAACGTTCTGTCCAAGACCTGCCTGAATAACGCATCCCATAAGGACTTCATCAACCTGCTCAGGCTTTACACCAGCTCGATTAAGTGCCTCCTTAATAACAATAGATCCAAGTTCTGCTGCAGGAGTATTGCTGAGAGCTCCACCCATCTTACCAATGGCTGTTCTAACAGCACCTGCGATAACAACTTTCTGTGCCATATTAAATTCCTCCATAATGTTTTTTTGTAGATTATCCTATGCTGGAAACCAGCGAATAATCACATTGATAAAAATTTATCAGAACAGATTAATTCTAGCATACACCTTAGACAAATGCAACAAAAATAACTCCCTTTCGGGAGTTATTTTATAAAAAGTCAATAATTTGATATTTTTTTAACAGTATTTAATTTTCAGGCTCGATCAGTCCGTATGTATTTCCTTTTCTCTTGTACACTACATTAACCTGATCAGTTTCCGCATTAACAAATACAAAGAAATTATGTCCGAGAAGCTCCATCTGTACACAAGCGTCCTCAGCATACATAGGCTTGGGGTCGAATTTCTTCATACGCTCGATCCTGATCTCTTCATCATCCATATACTCGCTGTCAATGAACTCTTTCTTGAAGTTGCTGGCCTCTGCCTGCATCTTGTCAACAAGTTTGCTCTTGTACTTCTTGAGCTGTCTCTCTATGACCTCTTCTACAAGATCGATAGATGCATACATGTCGTTGCTGATCTGCTCAGCACGAATGATCTTACCTTTTACGGGAATGGTAACCTCAATCTTATGCCTTTCCTTGTCCACATTAAGTGTAACGTTAGCAATTGTGTCAGGAGTGAAATACTTTTCAAGCTTTCCAATCTTTTCTTCAACTGCTGCCTTTAATCCGGGTGTCACATCAATGTTCTTTCCTACGATAGTAAATCTCATGCAATCATCCCCTTTGCTACCACCATAGCCAGCTAAAATTCACTGACTAAAGGCTTTTTATTTATGAAGATATTATACCATTTTGGAAAGTGTATATGCAATTCAATCCGGTTCATTTTACTTTTTGTGAGAAATGCACAAATAAATATCTATTGCTTTTTATTGTGTAAAATACATTTGTAATTGACCTTTTATGTGGACATTGTGGATAACTTCGTGTATAAGTCCAAAAATCAGCATTTGCACCCTGTGGATTGTGGATAACTTTTGAACAATGTATGAAAAAAAAATTATTTTTTGATGTTGACTTTTTCCTTTATGTGCAAATTGGAGAATTTTATTTTCTGCAGATCCTTAAGGTGACAAGGCTACAAGGTGGTATTGTCACCTTTAAGACTTTTCCACATGCCTCAAAGCCTTCAAATTTCTTTTCCACAACCTTTTCAGGATTTTCAAAATCATTGTAATCCTTCATATTTCCTGACAAGACGGCACCTTCAACTGATGCAACTTCCATTTCTCTAAAATCAATCTCAACGATATTATCCTTATCAACATCAATATTATTTAGAGAAACAGTTATTATTCCATCTTTGTCAATTGATACTGATTCATTTACATTCGAAGCGACATCCTCACCTATACCGATCTTTTCATCTCCCTCAAGGTAACTCTCAAGAAGATCAGCGCCCTGATGATGCCTATACATATGAAATACATGATAGGTTGGAGTCAGCACCATCTTGTCATCCTCAGTAAGGATAACTGACTGAAGCACATTTACTATCTGAGCAAGGCATCCCATCTTAACTCTGTCAGAATGCTTATTGAAAATATTGAGCGTAGCACCAGCAACCTGAGCGTCGCGCATAGAATTCTGCTGAAAAAGAAATCCCGGATTAGTACCCTCTTCCACATCATGCCAGCATCCCCACTCATCAACCAGCATAGCAATCTCTTTATCAGGATCGTACTCAGACATAATATGGTCATTTATAGTAATGATCTCATCCATATAATATGCCTTGCGCATAGCCCTATAATATTCTTCCTTTGAGAATTCTTTTGCACTGCCCTTGTGTTCCCAGTCATTTACAACAACATAGTAATGAACAGAAAATCCGTCCATGAAACCATGGGTTCCCTTTGGCGCAGGATGTCTATAGCAGGTTTCAAAAATTTCTCTTGTCCACTTGTAGTCATCTGCATTTGGTCCGCAGCAGACCTTTTTGATAGGCTTATTTCCATTGTAGCAGCGAACATAGGTCTGATAATTCCTGTATTTATTGCCATAATAGTCAGCAGTCATATTACCGCCGCAGCCCCAGTTCTCATTACCAACGCCAAAATAATCAACAGTCCAGCCTTCCTCGTGCCCATTTTCTTTTCTAAGGTCAGCCATAGGAGAAACGCCGTTAAAGGTCATATACTCAACCCACTCGCTCATTTCTCTCACTGTGCCGCTTCCAACATTACCATTAACATAGGTTTTGCAGCCAAGCTGCTTACAAAGTTCGAAATACTCATGGGTTCCAAAGCTATTATCCTCAATAACTCCGCCCCAATGGGTATTTATCATCTTCTTTCTCTTTTCCTTTGGACCAATACCATCCATCCAATGGTACTCGTCAGCAAAGTTTCCACCCGGCCAACGAAGTACCGGAATCTTAATGTCTTTTAACGCATCGACCACGTCTCTGCGCATGCCGTTGACATTATCAATCTTCGAATCATCCCCTACATAAAGCCCACCATAGATACATCTCCCCAGATGCTCACTAAAGTGGCCATAAATCTCAGGCTCTATGTGACTTAATCTGTGATCTTCATTTATGTGTAATTTCATATATAACCCCTTATTTATCCCTTAACGCCGCCAAGTGTAATACCTTTAACAAAGTTGCCCTGTATAAAAGGATAAGTTACAAGAATTGGTAAAACGCCTACAGTCGCCATAGCCATTCTGACGGAAACAGATGGTATGGAGGCAAGACCCACTCCAGCATCCTGAATATGAGCACTGTTCTGGGACAGATACTGAATATTCTGCATCATCCTGTTAAGCAGATTCTGCACTGAGTAAAGGTCCGTTCTCTTTGTCAGATAAATATAGCCATTCATCCAGTCATTCCAGTACGCAATACCTGCGAAAAGACCTATCGTAGCGACTATAGGCTTTGAAAGCGGAAGTACAACACTAAGGAAAGTTTTGAATTCCGAAGCGCCATCAATATAAGCAGCATCCAGGATCTCATTTGGAATGCTACTACAAAAATATGACTTCATAAGAAGTACATTAAATCCATTCATCAAAAGTCCAGGTATCAGAAGTGCCCAGAAGGTATTTTTGATACCAAGTGTGATTGAATAAACCATGTATGTTGGTACAAGTCCGCCATTAAATAACAAGGTAAAAAATACAAGAAACAGCAGTACGGATCTTCCTGGAAGTCCTGGCTTGGACAGAGCATAAGCCAGCATAGTCGTAATAGAAAGAGCTATTACTGTTCCTACTATTGTCAGGATAACAGATATGCCATACGCATGAAGTACTGAATTACCCGTCTTAAAGATATATTCATAAGCATACACACTCCATTTTTCCGGAGTAAAAGAATATCCATTGGCAATAAGGGTGTCGTTATCTGTAAATGATGAGATAACCAAAAGTACAAACGGCACCACTGCAAGGGCAGACAAGATTATCATCACAATATGAGCAAATATCTGAAAATGTCTTTCTTCTCGAGTTCTCATTTTATCGTCCTTCCTGTCTACTTTTTTAGAACAATGCATATTCCGGATCAATCTTTTTAACGATCAGATTAGATCCCAAAACCAGAATAAAACCTACAATAGACTGATACAGGCCAGCTGCAGATGACATGGACATATCCCCAAGCTCCAAAAGTCCTCTGTAAACGTAGGTATCAATTGTGTTTGTGACACTAAATAATGCACCCTGGTTCTGTGGAACCTGGTAAAAGAGTCCAAAGTCTGAATAAAAGATTCTTCCTATTGCCAAAAGAGTCATCATTATAATAGTAGTCTTTAAAAGAGGAATCGTTATCTGGAAAATCTGCTGCCACTTGGAAGCACCGTCTATTGATGCTGATTCATAAATACTTCTATCTATTCCAAGAATGCTGGCAAGATAGATAACGCAGTTGTAACCAATTCCCTTCCAGGCACTAACAAATACCAGAATAAATGGCCAGTATTTCTTTTCCATGTACCATGATACAGGGTCCATCCCAAGAGGCTTTAATATTGAGTTATTGATGAATCCATTTTCCGTAGAAAGAAATCCAAATACCAGATAGCTTACGATTACCATAGATATCATGTATGGCAAAAGAATAAAGGACTGATATGCCTTTTTAACCTTGGATGTCAGTTCAGCCAGCAATATAGCTACAAATATCGCAAGTATTGTGTTGACCAGGATAAACACCAGATTATACAGGATAGTATTTCTTGTGATAACAAAGGCATCCTTGGTAGCAAAGAGATACTTGAAGTTCTTAAAGCCCACAAAGTCTGATCTGAAGATACCTTTTTTTGCATTAAATTTCTTGAAAGCCAGAACCAGACCAGGAAGTGGAAGGTAATTGTTTATAAAAAGATATATCAGTCCCGGTGCAGCCATGATATATAAAGGAATATATCTTTTAAAGTTTTTTCGGTTAGTCTTTTTTGAAGGCATATTATCACCCTTTCAAGTAATTCATCTTAAGAGAAAAGCCCCCGAAAGAATCGGAGGCTTTTTAACATCTTTAATTGATTCCGTTCTCCTTAGCCCAAGCATCAAGAGCTTCCTGCTTGGCAGCCATATAATCATCAAGTCCAGCAGCCTTAAGTGCATTCTCAAGATCTGCGATACCTTTTTCAGGTTCTACGAAACCATAAACAACAGATGGTCCAAACTCATCGTAAGCATTCTTAAGAGCTGTGTACTCAGATGCATAATCTGAATTGTCCCATGTAAAGCCAAGAGCTTTTGACTTACATGCACAGTTGTCATTGAAATCAGAGATCTGCTGACCAAGGTCAAGTGGATCTCCCTGCCATACATATGTTACGTATGGGTTAGGCATAAGCCAAAGAACGTTTGGATAATACTCTGAATTGTTTGCATCAACGCCATCAGCATATGTGATAGTTCCATCAGAGTTAACCTGGAAATCTTTTCCTTCCTGTCCCCAGCACATAAGTGTTTCGATTGTTGAGTCTGTGTAAAGAGCATTGAGTACCTGAAGTGTAGCTACAGGGTCCTCTGTGTTCTGATTTACACACCAAGGGAAAGAAGAAATTGATGAAGAACTCATAAAGCTCTCACCTACATCGAATACAACCATATCTCTTCCGCACTCACCAGAGATCTGTGTCTTGTATCCAGGCTTGCAGCAAGCCATCATAGCCATATATGATCCAGATTTAACCTTTGCAGATGCACCTGTTGTATCTGTAAGAGCATCCTGTGAAAGGTATCCAGCCTGATTCCAGTCATATGCTCTCTGTGCCCACTCTTTGAAGATATCTGATGCATAAACATCTTCGATCTTAAGTGAATTCTGAGGATCAAGAAGTGTTCCAAAGTAGTCACCACCGATGTTATCTACTGAGCTACCCTGTGTAAGCTCGTTATCCTGGATAGCCATTACGTACTTATCAGGATATTTTGCATGTAACTGGCTGTAGATCTCGTTGATGTCATCCCATGTAGCCTTAGGATAGCCAAGGTCACTAAGTGGAAGCTTAGAAACATCATATCCTATACCATCAAGGTATTCCTGTCCTACGCATACCGCGCAAGTTTCAATAGCGTAATCCTTGATTGGAGGTGTTCCATATAAAACTCCGCCAACTCTGCAGGCATCAATGTAGTCCTGACGAACCTTTTCCTTTATACCGCCGCAATAATCATCAAACATTCCGTTTTCTTCAAGATCAAGAGTATAGCCATTATTGATAGATGAACTATATCCAAGAATACATGTTGAGAAGATATCTACCTGTTCACCAGATGAAAGCATAAGCTTCATGTCATCTCCATAAGCAGCTGAATCAATGATCTGAAGTTCAACATCAAGTCCAAGTGTCTCTTCTGTATAAGCGCAAAGAGCTTCATTTACTCTATCAAGGCCTGCTGGTCTACCTGTCCAGTCAAAGAAAGAAATAACAACCTTCTGATACGTTCCTGACTTCTCAGCTTCTGCCTTTCTATCAGCGATTGCCTGAGCAGCCTTATCTTCACTAGCTGCGTCGGTATCTTCGCTTGTTGTCTCAGCCTTGTCTTCACTCTCTGTCTTTTCCTGTGACTGATCCTGTTCCCCAGTCTCAGTTGCTGCGCTGCCGCATCCGCTCAAAACCATGGCTGCAGTTGTTGCACTTAGCAATAAAGAAGCAATTTTCTTTTTCATAGCATCCTCCATAATTTAGCAACAATTCATATTCATTTTTCTTCCGGTTATGTTAATCGATTAACTTGATAAGTAAAATATATGACAACCCAAATGGGTTGTCAACATGATTTCGTGCAAATAATATACAGTTTGTTAATAGATAATGAATATAGCAAAAGATTATTGTGCATTTTTAACAATGCTTAAACGTTTTACTATGATTTACAGTTCTAAAACTGATTCTCTGTCAATCAAACGACACGGAACCTTGATCTCATCAGGTACTTCCTTGCCTTCCATCTTGTCAAAAAGAAATTCTACAGCTCTTTTACCGATCTGCAGACGGTCAATCCTCATGGTTGTAAGACGTGGTGTCATGAAATCAGATATCATCTCATCATCAAATCCTACGATTGATATATCTCTTCCAGCCTGCTTGCCATTTTCAAAAAGATATTTGTAAACACCACCAGCGTTTCTATCACTCATACAAAAGATTGCTGTAATATCCTTGGACAGCAATTCTTCTGCAGCTCCATAGCTAAGTTCCTTGCCCCATCCTGCATAGCATACAAGTTCAGGATTGTACAATATTCCTGCATCAAAAAGAGCCTTCTGATAGCCCAGAATTCTGAGCTTGGTATGGATATTCTCCTGTTCACCTGCCATAACGCCGATCTTGGTATGGCCTTTCTTGATAAGGTGCTCAACTATAAGCCTTGCCCCTTCTTCATCATCGATTACTACAGATGGCACATCTTTTTCTTGAGAATATGCGTAAGCAAGAACTGATGGTATCTGGTATTCACTTGGGAACCTGTGAATATTACGGGCATGACCAGCAACATAGACAATTCCATCTACTCTGATGGATGCCATCTCCTGAACCGCCGGATCCATGACCGAGTAGTACATCTTTTCATTGTCAAACCAAAGATCCTGCCATCTGGAATACAAACGAAGATTCTGAACTATAGTCCTGTAGCCCCTTTCTTCACATACTTCCATGATACCCTCAATGATCTCAGGAGTAGTGAACTGAACTATATCCTCTGCTATTACGCCTATAGTCTGAGTCTTTTGTTTTCTAAGGCCCTGAGCTACATAGTTCAATTTGTAGCCTCTTTCCTTGACTACGGCCATTACTTTTTCTCTAGTTTCTTCGCTAACTTTATTCTTGCCATTAAGAATATTTGAGACGGTAGCTGTAGAAACCCCACATTCTTTAGCTATCTCTTTTAAGGTTATCATTTTAATTTCCTGCCTCTAACATCAAAAAATCGCAGTACCTACCTGCGGTTAATCGTTTTATTTATTTTATTATACCGGCCTGATTATTGCAAGAAAAGAATGATCATCGCAAAAGATAATTCAACCATAAAATTCTCATGGTCTTGCTTCGAACCTTTTTTCATAAGACTCATGTTATCAGCAAACAAAAAACAGCCCCGGGCTTACACTCATTTGGGGCTGTTTTACACTGATATTCAGATTAAGGAATTCTTACTCAGTATATTTATATCTTTTCATAATCTGACCAGATATTATACAGATGGTTGTTCCTGTCACACCAAGAATAAACATCATCATTGCGGCGCCTGATCCCTTTCCGCTTCCGAAAAGAAAAGTCCAGAACGGATCATTACTTTTCAATGCCATAAATGGTTCGCAGATCTTGTCTACAAAGAGTCCGCCAAGGAAAAGTCCGATTGGAATAGTAAAGAACTGCAGAGTATTTCTGCAGGCATATACTCTTCCCTGAAGCTCTATTGGAATGACATTGCGCATTATTACATTCTGGTTGGCTGCCATGAGCGGAACAAACACCCATCCTATTATCTGGCCTATGCACCATAAAACAGAGCTTCTTGCAAAAGCCAGTAAAAAGTTCTCTATCCCCAGCGCAAAAAGCATCGTGAGATATATGACTCTTACCCTGTCCTTGGGCTTTGGCAAGATCATTGGAAGGAAACTTCCTGCCACCATGGCCAGTCCTGAGCATGCTGTTACGATTCCATAAACATTGTTACCTTTTTGAGGTATAACAAGGGCCGGAAGTACAGCATCAAAGGCTGAGGCTGTAAGGTTAACCCCCGCCATAAACAGTATTACAGTAAGTATGAGCGGGGTTTCCTTTAGGAACTTAAGTCCCTCCTTAGCCAGTTTGATCACGTTTTCGTCCTTACTTGTTCCGTCCTTGATCTCTGGCAATTTAATAAAGAACAATAATGCCACAAATGCTATGGCAAAAGACAGAAGATCTACCGCAATAACCGTATCCAACCCTGCCAGTCCATAAAGAGCTGCAGCTATGAGCGGATTGCCAATTGAAATAAGCGAACGGGACAATTGCTGAAAGCCACTGGTCTTCTGATAATGCTCTTTTGGTACGATAAGTGAATATGCCACTTCTGAAGCAGGCTGCTGAACAGTGTTCATGAGACCCGAAAAGGCATTGATGGCATATAGGTGCCACATGGTCAGTGTATCAGTTTTGTACAGTACAAATACAACAACCGTTGTAAGTGCCGCTAAAAGATCGCATATGAGCATGGTTTTCTTTTTATCGAATTTATCTGTTATTGCTCCGGCAAAAATGCTCATAATGACATATGGCGCATATGTACAGATTGTAAGTGCTGCAGTACTCAGCGCTGATCCAGTCTTTTCATACATCCACAGTGTCAGCGCAAATCCAGTTATTGCACTTCCAAGCTGTGACAAACTCTGTGTTATCCAAATTATGTAAAAATCTCTTAATTCCTTTATTCTGTTTTTCATTATTATTTAACCTCCATACAAATATTTTTCATCTGCATGGAGCATATACACTGCAATTGATCATGTCCTTCCTCCTTCTTGTTATTATAAACGGATATCATTCTTTTGACATCACTGTCAAATGCGCGCTTCGATATTCCATTCAATGAAAGCGCATCAGAAGTACTTGCCTTTAATAACTGTAAACTTATATTGACTCCTTGAAAAAACTTATTCCTGTTGAAATGCTATTTTATATTAGTCTTAGCCTATCATCCCTTCAGAAACTTGATCACATCATTCTTTTTATTTATTTTTTCAATGATTGATGCGTCTAATGAACCCAATAAATCTTCAAACTGAATCTGCGACTTTCTTCTTATTTCCTTAAGTATCTCAGTGTCTTTCAGCTTTCTTGCAGCTTCACTCTTTGGATATCCCTGTCCAAACGGCTCAGAAAAAAGCGCTTCTATTGTCTTTTCAAAGTTATCGACACCTGCCCAGGTGTAGTCTTCGCCTAACGGAAGTGAAATAGCATTACCATTATTGATCTGTGCAAACAGATAAGCGTCCTTAGGAGTAGGCGCATATCCACAAATTACTCCAGGCATACTGTTACACGCCAGCATCATTCCCTGGCCGGATGAACAACCGGTAACAACAAAGTCAACTGCGCCGCTTGAAAGTAGCAAACCAACAAGAACCGAAACATCTATATAGGAGTACTTTTCCTGCTCATCTAAAGTACATCCAAAGTTTATGACTTCAGCATCTTTAGGGGCATATCTTTTTACAGTATTAAAAATAAGCTCATTTTTTTCAGCCTGAGAGCTCGCTTGAATTATTCCTATTCTCATAACGTCATCCTTGTCAAACTAATCAATTATTTTATTTGGCCATTTGCAGATTCCCACCTCAAGAGCTCTTTCTTCCTTCAGATGAAAATCCGCATATTTACAATACCAGCAGCCTTTCAAGCTTGGAATTGCATCCTCTCTTGGGGTATATGCAGGACAGATATCTTCCGGCCACACACTTCCGTCTCTCTTGGGAATATCATAATTGTTTTTTTATTATCCATTAAAAGTAACTCTCCTTATTAGGTTCTTACAGCCTAAAATCCATATAACTATCCATAACTTCAGAATCCTCAATAATGTCCTTGTTTTCCATAAATCCCCCTGTCATAGTGTGAATTTCTTTAACTACAACACATTATATCAAAGTCCTGAGTTATCTCTACACCATTTAGCTCAGACCATTCTTTAGCAACCTTTGCTCTAAGCTCGTTGTCTTCATTAACCGTTGCTTTACGCGCGTCACACTGTTCACAATCAAGTCCGCAGAATGCGATATAATCCGTCATGGCCAATCTCCTTTTCCTAATGTGTTTTTCTTGATGCCACTCCCCTTTCACACCCTAATCTATCACAATAAAAAACAGCCCCTATCAGTTACACTGATAAAGGTCTGTTTTACACTTACTTTTTTGTGCGAATCATGCATGCGTTATAGCCTGCATAATGTATTCTTCATTCTGATTATCCTCGAAAAATTTCCCCTGAACAAAGAAGGTAGTGTCTTCCTCATGAAGCTCAGTTTTTTCAAAACCACCGGTGTCCTTCGGAGTAAAGCAAAGGACAACTTTCTTTATCTTAGATCCAAATGCCCTGATTACTTCATCTACTGCCCCATTCCCGATGATGGTATGTAAGATAAGTGTATCATCCTCCATTTCAGCAATGGCATAGCTACCACATTCCTCAATATAGAACAAGTTTTCCGTCATAAACTGCGAAAGATAGAACATATATAGTCCGGAATTTCCTACCATATACAACTGTGCGTTCTGCTCATTTGTATCAAGTATCTTAATAGCCCTGTCAAAATCATCCTTACCCTTAAGCGGAATATTTTGGGCTTTGCATTCATCGGATATTGTCACTTCTTTTGTATACTGATATTCCTTTGCTTCTTTAAAACCAAATTTAGGATAAAACTCAAGTACAGAATCATTGGCGAAGAGGTAGATTCCATCAACTTTTCCATCATAATCTTTTATAACCTCTTCCATCAAGACTCTGGCATACCCTTTTCCTCTATGATCATTGTCCGTCATGATTGTACCAAGTTGGATCAGCTTTACAATTTTACCCTTATAATTCATATTGCAGGCGTTGACTGAAACATTTGAAACAACCTCTCCATCTATTACTACAGAATATGGAATGTAGTTATCCTTCCAAAAACCGTTTTGATACCAATTTTCAAAATTTAGCCCAAAGGTCTTTTCGGCAAGTCTGTTAAAAGATGCCCTAAGAGCATCATTGTTCCTGTAATTCTTTTCTATACAATAATTCATAATTTCATTCTCCATAAAAAAGCCGAATGATAGTTCTCACTACCATTCGGCCAATATTTATAAGAATTAGAAGATTCTTCTGACTGCAAGTACTGTACGGTAATCAGCATTTGAAATCTTGATACCTGTAGATGCTGTTGATGCATGAACGATCTGTCCATTACCAATATAGATAGCTACATGGCCTGAGTAACATACGATATCACCAGGCTGAGCATTTGCAAGTCCATCTACAGCTGCACCTACGCTTCTGTCTGCACCAGATGAATGAGGAAGACTAACACCGAAGTTAGCGTAAACACTCATTACGAATCCTGAGCAGTCAGCACCATTTGTAAGTGATGTACCGCCATATACATAAGGATTGCCAACAAACTGCTGAGCAAACTGTGATACAGCAGATCCGATAGAACTTGTATCTGTTGTATATGAGCTAGCTGAGTTATAGCTTGTCTTACCTGAAGATTCAGCATTCTTGGAAGTACCTTTTCTTGCGGCTGCCTGAGCTGCTTCTCTGGCTGCCTTTTCTTTTGCAAGTCTGGCTTCCTCTTCTGCCTTTGATTCAGCTTCTACGAATTCAGTGGAAAGTGTTACGTAGTCAAGTGATACATAACCATCACCTTCCTCGATACTAACCTTAACCCATCCGTCAAGCTCTTCTTCGACAACAAGTTCGTCTTCGATAGGAACAAGTCCAAGGACCTCTTCATCAAGTCCCGGGCCACTTCTAACTTTAAGAGTTGTAGTTGTAACTGTTGCAATTCTAGTTCCAACTTCCTTGGCAAGTTCAACAGCATCTTCGCCAGTTACACAATATTCTGCTTTGACGTAACCTTCAACTGTACCAGATTTGATCTTGTACCAGCCGTTTTCCTCTTCTATGAAAGTACCTACTGACTTGTCATATAACTTACCAATGATCTCACCATCTTCTTCACTAGGAAGATCGCGGACATTTACATAATCATTAACCTTTGCAATAACAAGGCTCTTAAAACGCTCTTCTTCGGCTTCTTCTGCTGTAGAAGCACCTTCAGATGAGCTATCTTTCTTACCAATTACTGCGCCTGTAGCGCTCTGAATATCTTTAAGGATGTTTTCCGTAATAGTTGATGCCAGCGGTGTTTCATCAGTTACTGCTGATGAATTAGCAATTTCACTGTTCGCCTCCTTGCTAGTACTTACTGAGCTGGAATTATCAGTCTTTGGTGAGTTCTCATCAACAGACTGCTGAAGTGCTGAAAGAGAAACCTGATTATCACCAAGCGCATATGTTATACCTGCCTGTGGCAGAACAGTTTTTACCTTATTGGATGATGCCGCTGAAGCATCAATACTCATATTGGAAAATATAAGGGCAGCTGTCATACCAAGAACGGCAAGCTGCTTTGCTCTATTTTTCAAAGTGGGCCTCCAAATCATCAAAATCAATTGTTACATTTTTTTTCACATTTGATATAAATATACGCCTTTTGATCATTTTTGTCAAATTTTATCAATTTTTCATATCACTTCTCTTTGCCCACAAGGAAGTCCTGAACCGCAGTAACAGCGTTTGCGCCGTCTGCTACAGCCGTAACGATCTGACGCAATCTCTTTTGTCTAGAATCACCAGCCACAAATATACCCGCCTTCGAAGTTGCACAATCTTCTCCTGCAATTACATATCCTTTTTCATCAAGTTCAACAATATCAGCAAAAAGGTCTGTAGAAGGATGTATACCTATAGCAACAAATATTCCGTCCACATCAAGTTTCTTCATCTCTTTATTCTTTACGTTCTCTATCTGAAGATGAGTAACCTTATCTTCGCCGTCAATTTCTTTTACTACGCTGTCCCAAATTACTTCTACATTATCAAGGCCAAAGAGCTCTTCCTGGAGTATCTTGGTTGCTCTGAGCTCATCTCTTCTGTGGATAAGGTAAACCTTGCTGCAAAATCTTGCAAGGAATATAGCATCCTCAACTGCCACATCACCGCCGCCGTTAACAGCTGTGACTTTGCCTCTATAGAATGCTCCATCACAAGTTGCACAGTATGATACACCCTTACCGATGTATTCTTCTTCACCAGGAATGCCAAGTTTGGAGTGATGAGCACCTGTTGCAAGAAGTACCGTGTGAGTTTCATATGAAGAGTCCTCAGTCACAACCTTAAATACTGGTGCCTTGGTATTAGAACCTTCTGAAACACATTCAATGCCAGTTACAACGCCGTCAACAAACTCTGCGCCGAGCTTATCAGCATGCTCTCTAAACTTCATACCAAGATCAAATCCGTTAACTCCTGGGATTCCAAGGTAATTATCCACCTCATAGGTATCAATTATCTGGCCTCCGCTTACTGGATTTTTTTCTATAATGATCATGTTAAGTCCAGCTCTTTTAGCATATACAGCTGCTGAAAGTCCCGCTGGTCCTGAACCTACAATAACTAAATCGTACATAGTAGCCTCCTTGAATCAAAAAGCAAATTTAAATTGTACACAATTGAATTTTATCATTTAATCGTTTTTTGTAAATAGTTTTTTTCTAAAATAAAAATTAAATGATGTTGTATTTCTCTAGAGCCTTGTATATTCCGTCGTTTTCAAGGAAATCCGTTACATCATTCGCATATTTTTTAGCATCTTCAGATGCTCTACCCATAGCAATGCCCACATTAGCTGTAATGAGCATCTCTTTGTCGTTGATACTATCTCCAAAAGCAATCGTATTCTTGATATCTTCGCCAAGAAGCTCGCAAACCTTCTCTATACCTGTCCCTTTGTTAAATCCCTTAGGAACCATCTCACAGATATTCTCAGTGTGAAGCATCACATCGTAGAGATCCTCAAGCTCCTTAAAGCAGCTTTCTTTGTCCGCACCATTGGTGTCACAGGAGAGCTTGTTGATCTCCCAATTGCCCCAGTTATCCTTGATTCCAAGGCGCCTGTCACCCATTTCAGTCATGACCTTCATGCCATACATGTCGTCCTTGAAATCTTCATATTCCATATAAAGATACTTTGGTCCCTCGAGGATTGGCTTAAATCCATACCTTCCGATAGTCTCAACTGTTCTAATGCATTCATCCCTAGTAAGAAGCTTATTAAAGATAACTTCGTCTCCATACTCGATCATGCAGCCGCATGCTGACACGATTCCATCAAAGCCTATGCCCAAAAGGTCTTTATGCTTGATATGAGCCCTTGCTCGTCCTGAATTGATAAAACACTTATGTCCGTTCTTTCTAGCCTTCCTGATGCCTTCTATGGTGCTCTCAGGTATGTAATTCTTGTAATCCCAAATTGTTCCGTCTACGTCAAAAAATAAAACCATTAGATCCAACCACCATCTATCCTAATAATCTGTCCTGTCATGTATGCAGGGGCATCAGCAAGCATCACAGCAAGTCTGGCAACTTCTGATGTATCCCCCATTCTTCCTGCAGGAATCTCCTCGCAGAGCTCATCCAGATCTTCCTTTGTAAGATGATCTCTGTTCATATCTGTATCTATGACACCGCAGGATATTGCATTAACCTGCACTCCGCTTGGTGCCAGCTCTTTGGCCAGTGCCTTGGTAAAAGAGTTAACGCCGCCCTTAGAGGCTGAATAGGCAACTTCGCATGACGCACCAACTTCGCCCCATACAGAAGTGATGTTGATGATCCTTCCTGAATGCTTTTTAACCATCATAGGAACCGCAAACTTGGAGGTATTAAACAGGCTGTCAAGATTAGTAGACATCATGCTATCCCAATCTTCTTTTTCCATATCTGTCAAAAGACCTATAAAAGCTACGCCTGCGTTGTTGACTACAATGTCAATATCTGGAATTTCTGAGAACATCTCTTTTACCGCCGTATAGTCACCAGCATCGCATTTATAACAGTGGCAAGTTACACCGTACTCTGCAGTTAGATCCTTTGATAGTTTCCCTAGTTCTTCAATATTCTTTTTACATGTTAAAAAGAGCTCGTCTTTTTCTTTGGCAAAAGCCTCTGCGATCGCTCTTCCTATTCCTCTGGAAGCTCCAGTAATAAGGACTTTTCTGTTCACTTTTTTACCTTTCTATATGCACAAATGCACAACTATTCCTATTCTAACAAAAAAAGCCTGATATGAAACGTTAAAATTTCATATCAGGCCCAAAATTCATATAAACATATCAGCAACGTTTCATTGCATCTAAAACCGATTCTTCGATGAAAGGCTTTGAAACAAACTCGGCAGCTCCAAGCTTTAATGCCTCCATCATCTTTTCCTTCTGTCCTGCAGCTGTTATCATAACAACCTTCGCATCAGGAAAGCTCTTTTTAATGAGCTTAAGTGACTCAATGCCATCCATCTCAGGCATTGTGATATCCATTGTCACAATGTCTGGCTGGAGCTTAACATAGCTGTCAAAGCCCTCTCTGCCGTTTACAGCTTCGCCTACGATCTTGTAGCCAGCTCTTTCTAATATATCCCTCAAAACCCTTCTGGATGTTCTGGAATCATCAACTATCAGCACGTTTTTCATATTTTGTCCTCCATCAGATGTTAGTATCGCCCTTAACTGAAATAATATATTTTATCTGTGCTCCACTGATATGAACTGGCAGCACCGTGATTTCCTCGCTTGTTACTTCCTGATGATTCACATAAAAATCCGGTGGTTCAAGCTCAATCTTTGCTTCCTGCTGGCTTCTGTCTGTGGCATAGAGACCATTGATACAGTTGATAAGCTCGCAGACTGCATCCAGCGCATCCTCTCTAGTATCAATAAATTCTTCCTTGGTATATGCAACTGCCATCTTCTGCACATCGTCATACTTGCCTGCAATTGCTACAAAGGCTTTTTCATCCTGATGGAACTTCTGATATCCCAGAACTTCCTCATTTACAGCCGTGGTAAAAGAAGCTTCTCCAACATAGACATGATTATCAACCAGTCTATAAAGGTTTTTGACTCCCATGGAGAACATCCTTATAAGCTGCTCATTTTCAGTCTTTAGGAAAATAGGAACCATCCTATCTACTTCACCAGACTTAAGAGTTGCCATATCTGTTTCCGTGAAGCCATGCTCCCTCTGGTATTTGTCTTCTGCTTCATGAAGTTGTTCAACGGAAAGAAAGCCAAGATCAACAATGGCCTGCAGAAATGCAAGATAAGAATTACCCTGAAGCTCTAGCAGTCTTCCCACCTGAGTTTCAGTCAGATATCCCTTGTCAACAGCGATATCACCAAAGCGCATATCCATAGTAGCCTGCAGCATATTAACCTGCTCGGCCTGCGCTATAGACATAAGCTTCTCATTAACAGCAATGACTCCAAGCTTAGCTCTGTGAGAGTCCTGAATCTTGTACGCCTCATTTAGCTGCCCCGATGTCAGGAGCTGTTCCTTAACAAGATAATCACCTAATAGCCTGTCTAACATAATTTCTTCTCCTAGTAAAAAAGCTTGCTGCTCTTTTATGTATAAGACAAAAATACGGACAATAGCCTACTGTAATACCATTGTAGACTATTATCCGTTCATAAACAAGCTATTTAGTAAAAACACAAGGTGTGTTCTCTCGTGAGGTGCGTGAACGCTGCCTTTGTGGCTTCTGGCTTCTAGCGTTGATTTTGTCCCTTGCGCCTCTGTACGCTGAATTTTGTCAATATTGAAACATTTCCCGCAAATCTTTACCCCTAAACTCCTGATTATGGGTAAAGTTTTTTCAAAACGCCTTACTCATTGAAAATCAAGCTTGAAAAAAGGGGTTAAAACAGCCCAAAAGGGTAAAGAATAATCAAAAAAGTTCTCATATTGCCTTCATTTTAGAGTACAAAAGCCCTAACACAAAAAATAACAACTCCTGCCAAGATGGATATTCCGACTTGTAACTTCTTTTTATTTTCTTTTGACAATCTCTTTCCTGTAATTAGATCAATTATCAGTGTTAAAAGTAATCCAATAAATGCTGCCATTGCAGTAATATATGCAAGTGCAACAAGCATAATAGCTAAATGAAACATATATACTTCACCTCAAATCTTCTTTAGAAATTTCAATAGATGGATAATGCTCAAGTAAAGTCAGATCTTCATCCATCGGAACCTCATATTCCATATAAAAATTATCAGGATTTGCTTCCTGAAGTTCCTCAAGTTTATTCTTCACATTCTGCTCATCTTCAGAAACATAGACGACAGAAACAACTCCGACATTCTCGCTCTGATTCTGGCTACTTGGCTCAACGCTTCCACACAGAATCATCCTTACTTTTTTCATAATACTCCTCCAAAAGACTTCAATTGTCAGCCTTATACTTCTTTGTAATCACCAATATATACACCGCCATCATGGCAATAACTTCAAATACAACTCCAAGAAGTGACAGCAAGATAAGTGGTGAATTCTGACCATCAAGCAGTGGAAGTCCAAGTAAAACAAATACAAGCCCAAAGACAATAAATAGTATTCCCATTGCTCGGTTATAATTCTTCACATCATTTACTTCAAACTGCTTAATGTTCGCCCAGAAGTTCACAGCTTTCTTTGAAAAAAATGCGCTGACTCCAATTCCAATAAAAACAAGTCCAACCATTGCCCAAATGGCAAATCCCATAATTACTCCTACCATACTACCTTCCCCCTTCATTCAACAAGTTCCATCTCATCATTCATCTTCACAAAGCCATATCTCTCATATAGTGGTCTTCCCATGTCAGTAGCCTCTAGTGAAATAGCAGACACACCCTGAGCCTTTGCATCCTTCACTAATATATCAAGCGTATTATAAGCTATACCACGCCTTCTATGATCTGGAGCAGTGTACATATTCATGATATAAGCCTTCCTGCCAGAGGGATTATGATACGTCGGCATAACTCTAAAATAGCTCACGCCTCCTGCACCAACAAACTCTCCATCATCAAACACAAGATACGCAGTATGACTTCCATCTAAAAGAGCTTTCTCATAATAATCTCTTGATTCGCGCTCCACTTCGGACATATCAACATTGTCATCAAGCTTGTTTGCAGCGCGAAGGACCGTAATTCTCGTACCAACTAGCACATCAAGATCATCTATAGTAGCTTTCCTGTACTCCATGCAGCTATCTCCTATTTCGTCACTCTATAAATCCCATACCACGTCTTACTGTAGTAAAATTATAAATTTCTGAATGTGCATTTTTATATTTAGCTTATTTTATGCTACTTCCCACAAAAAGAAAAGCCCTAGGCCGCATAGCCTAAGGCTTTTTCACTAATTATTTATAGCAAAACTCCATTCTGAGAATTTTTTACAGTTGGAATCTCAGTTTCGTCCTTATCTTCCAAATGTTCCCCTGAGTACTTCTGAGTCTCTTTTGCTATTACATCAGACAAAAGAAGCACCGCAATAATGTTAGGGATCGCCATTAGCCCATTGAAAAGGTCCGCGATATTCCAAATAAGGTTAAGCTCAACAACAGAGCCAACAAATACTGCAGCCACCCACAGACACTTGTAGATGATGATGACCTTTTCTCCAAAAAGATAAACAGCGCATCGCTCACCATAGTAGTACCAGCCAAGGATCGTAGAAAATGAAAATGTGATAAGACCTATAACAAGGATAGGCACTCCGATCACAGGAATTCTGCCAAATGCAAGAGATGTAAGCTCTGAGCCATTGCCAGAAAGTGCATCAATTCCGGGATTCTTGATGATGCTTGAAACAAGAACAAGTCCTGTCATGAGACATACAACAACCGTATCCCAGAAGGTTCCTGTCATAGAAACAAGAGCCTGTCTCTTAGGGTTTCTAGTCTGTGCTGCAGATGCCACAAGTGGAGCAGATCCCATTCCTGATTCATTAGAGAAAAGACCTCTCGCAAAACCGTATCTGCACGCAAGTGCCACTGTGCTTCCCACAAATCCGCCGCCTGCAGCCTTGGTAGTAACTGCAGAATTTATAATAGTAAGAACTGTCTCACCAAGAACATCAGCGTTCATCACTAAGATCACAAGACATCCAACAATGTAAAAAAGAGCCATGAAAGGCACAAGTCTTTCAGAAACCTTAGTGATAGACTTGATTCCGCCAAGGATTACAAGTCCAACTACAACGCACAAGAAAATTGCTGTTCCATACATTATCATCTTGTCAGTGCGCTCATCACCAGAAAAGTTCTGTCTGATATTAGTTACTATAGCATTTGCCTGCACCATGCAGCCAATTCCAAAGGCGCATACAGCTGCAAGAAAAGCAAATATGATACCAAGATATTTCTTGTTAAGACCTCTGTCTAAAGCATACATAGCTCCACCGATCATGGAACCATCTTCACTCTTAACCCTGTATTTAACTGAGATCAAAGTCTCTGCGTACTTGGTAGCTATACCAAAGATACCAGTAAGCCACATCCAAAGCACCGCTCCAGGTCCGCCCAGGGCAATAGCTGTACCAACGCCGATGATATTACCTGTTCCAATAGTAGATGAAAGAGCTGTAGTAAGGGCTCCAAACTGTGATACATCACCTTCCACATCAGGATCTTTTGTTACAGAAAGCTTGATTGCTTTAAAAATATCTTTCTGTATAAATCCTGTTCTAAACGTCATAAAAATATGTGTTCCAAATAAAAGTATGATAAGTGGCCATCCCCATAAAAAGCCGTCTATCTTCTCGATAATTTCCGAAAAACTCAACCTAACTAATTCCTCTCTTATTTTTTTCCGCCCGAATATTATATCACAATAATAAAAAATGAGCCCTAGGGACGGAGGTTAGGGCTCATTTTGGAAACTGGTTTATTTACTTTTTACTTGCACGAATTATCAGGAAATCCGGCTTGTGATATAGATCTGTGTAATCAGGATACTTAGCTAATATCTCATCATTTGGAAGTGGCTCCACCATCTTATCAATGACAAATCCGCCTTCAACTAATGTATTAACTATTGTTGAGAACATCCTGTGATACTTCTTTATATTATCTACAAACCAGCTACTCTCATTCTCCCTTTCGTAGCCGTAACCTTTAAGGTTGAGGTAGATCTTTTCGCCATTCTCATCTCTTGTCCATCTCTCTCCGCCGCTAAAGCAGGTACTAAATGGATGCTCCTGGGAAAAGATAAACTGGCCGCCATCAGCTAAAAGGCTATTAATAGTCTTCACTGCTCCCGAAAAGTCTTCAACATAATGGAATGCCAGTGAACTGATGACTATGTCAAACTTCTCAGTGATCTTGCCAATATCCTCGATTGGCATAAGTTCATAGGTGATCTTTGGATCGCTGTTTTCTTTTCTTGCTACTTCAAGCATCTTTTCAGAAATGTCTATGCCATAAACTCTCTCAGCTCCCATGCGAACATATTCCTTGCAATGCTCGCCAAATCCGCAGCCAAGGTCTAAGACTCTTTTCCCCTTCATATCTGGTAGAAGTGAGAAAAGAACTGGAATCTCAAAGAGGTCATTGGCGTTCTTCTCGCCAGCTCTAAGTTTCTTGTAACCGTCAAAAAAAGTTTCGTTGTCAAAAATATTCTGCTGTGCCATCTTTTTTCTCCTCCGAAAATGAGCCCAAACCTCCGTCCCTGTGGCTCATTTTTTCAAACATCTGACTATAGTTACTATGATTGAGATCAAACTAACAACTGCCCCAACTACAAGCGTTAAGCCTGGAAGAATGATTGATAATACTGGTATTGGATGTCCATGAGCCTCGGGATTCCAAGGTATCAAATGTACGTCCGCATACATACCCAAAAAAATGCTGCACACAAATAATGCTAACATAATAGGTATCAAGATCAGCGCCCTATATGGGCTTTTCGTTTTCTTTTCTTCTATTTGTTCCATTCCCCAACTCTCTCCTTTGCAAATATGCTGTGAGCCAGCGTATGAGCCCACTTAACAACTATAACAAAAAACAGGCTAAGGATTCAAACAAATCTTAGCCCGTTTAGCACTTTTTATTTTCTTTTTTTGACAAAAACGCTTCATGTAACCTTCATATCATGAAGCTTCTTCACAACTGCGTTTGCAAGATTACTATGTCCGCCTTCGTCCATATGCTCGTCATCTACGCTGCTAGGCATCGCAAAATCAGATGCAGCAAGGAACTGATCACCTCTCTTAGAAGCTATGCGCTGATATTCCTCTTTAAGGCCTTTACTGGTCTCAACAGAAAAAGAGTCAAACTCAGGATCTTTTTCCGGTCTCCAAACCTCAGCACCAAGCTCGATTGGAGATATCACAAGGATATTCTCAGGATCAACATACTTTTCTAATTCGTCAAGGCAGATTTCAAGGCCTTTGCCAATGATATGTGGATTGGCGCCAAATCTCTTTTTACAGTCATTTGTACCAAGCATGATGATTGCAGCGTCCAATGGGTAATTGC
The DNA here is from genome assembly GCF_001858005.1 of Butyrivibrio hungatei. Classification (NCBI taxonomy): domain Bacteria; kingdom Bacillati; phylum Bacillota; class Clostridia; order Lachnospirales; family Lachnospiraceae; genus Butyrivibrio; species Butyrivibrio hungatei. The sequence goes on from NZ_CP017831.1 coordinate 2,560,113, forward strand.
TCTCAAGTGACAATGAAAGGGTTTCCGCGCCCTTCCTAAAAGGTCTTAGCTGATCCTCAAACACTGTTGTTCTGCCACAGAGCCCATCTTCGATTATTCTCGCATTATCCTTTAATTCTTCTTGCACAAGACTTGTCCATCTGATGCCCCAGTCATACCTATCTGTGGTGCCAGGGATGAGTCCCCAAGTATTTGAATCTCCGAATGCAAGTATGTTAGACATAAATTTTCCTCTCTCATAATTAACCGCAAACAATCCACATATCTTATGAATTAATCATAAGAGCTGTCAGCCTATCACACAATTAAGGAAAACTTATCGTCTTCTATTGGTTTTAATTTATGTCCACCAAAAATGAGCCACAACCTCCGTCCCTAGGGCTCATTTTAGCTCCAGAATCGCACTTAGGATTTTCTTTGCAGCCTCGTCCTTACTCATGAGTTCCAGCTGAGTTTCGTTATCTTTTGTTAAAAGAGTTATAACATTAGTATCTACGCCAAAACCAGCTCCTGGAGTTTTTAAATTGTTAGCGCAGATCATATCTAGATTCTTTTTCTGAAGCTTTTTCCTTGAATTATCGATCATATCCTTAGTTTCCATGGAAAAGCCGCAAAGAATCTGTCCTTCTCTCTTATGGGCACCAAGCCAGGCAAGAATGTCTTCCGTTCTCTTAAGGCTTATTGCAAGATCTGAGCCATCCTCCGATTTTTTGATCTTGTCGTTTGCAAATGTTACAGGAGTATAGTCTGCAACAGCTGCAGCCTTAATGATGATATCCTGTTCACTTGCTCTGCTTGTGACTTCTCGGAACATATCTGCCGCAGAAGTTATCCTTACAACATTTACATAAGATGGAACCTCGATATCTATAGGTCCTGCAACCAGAGTAACGTTAGCACCTCGCTTTGCTGCTGCCCTGGCAAGCGCCACGCCCATCTTGCCTGTTGAATGATTGGTAATAAATCTTACAGGATCAATTGCTTCTCTTGTAGGGCCAGCTGTTACGAGAACGTTTAGCCCTTCCATATCTTTGTTAAAAGAAACTTCGCTTACTATAGTCTCTAAAATCTTAGCAGGTTCTTCCATTCTGCCTTTACCAACAGTTCCGCAGGCTAGATAGCCATCTCCTGGAGTTACGATAATATACCCAAGATCTTTTAATGTTTGCAAATTCCTCTGAGTCACAGGGTTATCATACATCTTGGTATTCATTGCAGGTGCAATTATCTTGACACAGTTGCAGGCAAGAGCTGTAGTTGCCAGCATATCATCTGCGATTCCGCAGGCAAGCTTAGCAATGCAGTTTGCTGTAGCAGGAGCTATCACAAGAGCGTCAGCTTTGTCAGCTAGAGCTATATGCTCAACTTCCCAAGGATGATTTCTGTCAAAAGTATCAGTAACGCATCTATTGTGTGTCAGTGCCTCGAATGTTAGAGGTGTAATGAACTGTGTTGCATTCTCAGTCATTATGACATCAACATTTGCATGCTGTTTTACCAGCTTAGAAGCAAGGTCTGCCGTCTTGTATGCAGCAATTCCTCCAGTTACTCCAAGTAATATATTTTTTCCTTCTAACATCCTACAATCTCCTTACTTGTTTGCCACAAAGATATCTCTAAGTCCTCTTAGCAAAAGATCAGGCTCATAATGGACCTTTGCATCGCACTTTATCCATGGAATTACAAGTTTTCCAAGGCCGCCAGTTACCACAACCTTAAGCTCAGGCATTTCGTATGTAAGCCTTTTTGCAAGTTCTGATAGCATCAGCCCACATCCGACTACAGCACCGGACATCATGTTTGATGATGTATCTTTTCCCAGTAGTTCTTTTACCTCAGAAGCTCTAAGTTTAGGAAGCTGAGAAGTATGCTCCGCCTCTGCGTTTAGAGACAGCTGAACTCCGGGGCAGATCATTCCGCCAATTATCCTGCCCTTATGATGAGCATCGCCCAGATCAGCTACAGTAATAGTGGTGCAGGTACCAAGGTCGCACACAAGAGCAGGTGCTCCATACATAGTCGCAGCGGCAGTCACATCCACAATACGGTCCATGCCGATGCTTCCCGGTGCATATTCAGAAAGGTCAATTCCAGTATCAAGAAGAGGCCCCATTAATAGCGGCCTCCTTCCTGTAATCTCTTTAAGCGCGTCAAGGCAAACGTCATTTAGCTCAGGAACTACAGAAGACAAAATCGCCCCCTCATAGGCACATTCTGCTCCGCAAACACCAAATTCAGTAAAGGCATACTGTAGCTCTTTTACCAAATAATCTCTTCTAGTCTGTATCCTGCCAGTCCGTTCTAGGGACTCTCCATCCCACACCCCGACAACAATATTCGAATTTCCTATATCAACTGTTAATATCTTTCCCATGAAAAGAATCTCATCCTCTGTGAAGCACCTTGGAAAGCACTACTCCAAGAGTACCAGCAAGGATACATCCAATAACGGCCTCAACTGTAGCCTGAACGCCAACCATAGCAACTACGAATGCAAATGGATTTGTAGCGTTGTATTTGGTCACCATACCCTGAACATACTCAGTATTGTAGAAAAAGAGACACAAAGTTCCCATGAAGAATACCGTGTTGAAGATTGGCATAAGAGCGCCAGTGATGTAATATGAAGCCGGCTTGAGCTTACCTCTGTGCAAAGCCTTATAAATAAAGCTAACAAGTGTAGCATCCAAAACTCTTGCTACTACTGCTGTAAAAAATGCTCCGATTGGATTAATGGAAAAAAGTGTTGAAAGCATTAAGCTAGATCCTGTAAAGGCACCAACAAAGCTGTTAAGGCCAAACACTAATCCGCAGATGATACCTGCCTGTGGTCCGATGAGCATTGCTGCTAAAGCAACTGGTACAGTTACGATAGAAGCCTTCAGAATTGGTGTAGGAATTGTACCGAGAACGGTATTACCCATGATCAGAACGATTGCGATCATAAGGGCAGTCTCCACCATGAAACGTGTCTTGCTGCTAAGTCCGATTGACTCCTCCGTAGTCTTGCGGCCAAGCATTGATGTGTTATCCATATTCAATTCTCCTTTTAGAAAAAAGCTACCGTTTCGGGCATCCCGAATACAGTGCAACCTAAATATAGCAATGTGTTAAATCTATGTCAATTGTTTTCACAAAAAATGAGCCACAGGGACGGAGGTTGTGGCTCATTCCGATTGTATACATAATTCAGCCTCCATACATGCTAATTTTTCCTGACATTCTTTTATGAGTTCACGAATATTTTCTATCATCACCAAGATTTCTGCTAAAAAATGTTGTGTTTCCTCCTGACTGTCCGAAGTATAACTTGTCATGGCATTCCTTAATTCCTCAGCTTCCTTCTCAAGAAAGCCACGCCATTCATCACCGTTGGTCATATCGTATGCAGTGTCAGCGTTGTATACCTTTTCCTCTATGACATGGTATCGCTCTTCTATATATGCATAGGCTTCTTCAAGTTCAGCAATATACTCCTCATAATGAGCAATCATTTGTTTTAATTCATTGATTTCCGCCAACAGATGACTCATTGCCTTCCTCCATTAGTGATTACTTGTCCATCAATACTTCCTGCAATTATCTTATCCTGCTCAATCAAAGTATCCCTTAAGGTAAACAATCCATTAGGTAGTGTTTCAGTTGCTTCCTGCCTATACATAGAAGCCAACATATACACTTGTTCCAAAATTTTGTTCATGTAATGCCCTGAATTTGTACCCTCCCATGCACTGATTTTACTTAGAGGTTCCTCTGAGAATTCACACATATTAGCCGTATCTCTGACTTCATCTACTATTTCAGTGAACACTCTAGTGTCCATGTAGACTCCGTTTGCATCCTGCATTTATCACATTCCTCCCATAGAACATATTATAGAAGATTATTTTTCATACTTTTCTAAACCTTCTGGTCCTACAAAATAGATTTCAACATTGGGTAAATACTTATGGATTATCCCAGCCACTTCATTCTTGTCATAATTTGGAACAATATAATCAACAATAATCTGTTCTGCTTTTTTAAATTCTGTTAGGAATGCATAACCAGCCTCCCCCGGTGTTTCTTGATTATCATACATCAGTATAATGACTGGTATGTCCATTTCTATTGAATCTGATACTTTCATTTCAATTGTTGCCCTATTTAAATCAATGCACATGTATTGTATCTTTGCAGTGCTCTGACGTTGCAACTCTTTAATGTAATCAAAAGATGCATTATCAGTATCATTAAAGAAAAAAGATATCCACGGAGTACATCCTCTGCTTTCGTTAAAAAAAGAGATTTGCATGTCTTCTGAAAAATAACCAGGATTATCCTCTACAAATTTATTATGTGCTTCGATTACTGCACACATCTCTTCATATGCAAGCATCCCTCCATCTCGATCAAGTCCCACTTTTATTTTTTTTTCATCATCATAACAACTGACAAGAACATTTTCTGTAGAATACAATCCTATCTGCTTAGCCCATTCTTTATAAGATGTATGAATATCATGTTTTGGTGCATACATTTCAAATGAGCACGCAGTTACTGTCAACACGGCTAATAATAGTATAATTAGAGTTAGTTTTCTCATATTTTATTTTTCCTTATTTACTCGTATTAGTTATACTTGAAAACGGTTTATTATGTGGATTATCTGATACAAAATCAATATATTGATCATAATCAACATAATATTTTTTACCCCAAGAAGATATTTCCAACATTATCCTTGAAGTTCCAACAATGTCTTTTTCCTCATAAATCGCTGTTATAACAACATAATGACTTGATGCCTCAGCAGCCTTACCAACATGTGTGCTATTAGCACCATACTTCTCACAACTTAAGGTGAAATATGCTGCATTTGTTCTATATCTATCAATAGTTCCTTCCAAATCCTCATTGAATTCATTGATTTTTTCAGCGTCATATTTTATAGACATTTAGTCTGTTTCCTTTAGCGAAATATATGTAATAAAGCTGTAATATTTTATCACGTCCAAACAATCGGTTTCAAGCCTATTCCTATAAAAAATAGACCTCATTCCCTGAATTAGGTCTATTTTTCCACTTGTTTATCATATGACATAAAATGTTTTATACCTTGAGAATCTCCACCAGTTCCGTCAAACTATCCACCTCATAATCCGGAACCTGCTCCTTGCCTTCAAGCTTCCAATATCTTCCAAATCCCTGTTTGATCCAGACTGTTTTCATACCAAGCTTCTTAGCAGGAACAATATCATTATCTATCCTGTCTCCAATCATCATCGCTTCACATGGCTTACAACCTGCTCTTTCAAGGGCAATATCAAATATCCTTCTGTCAGGCTTCTCAACGCCTTCCTCAGCTGAAGCAACTATCACATCAAGATACTTCTTGATACCGAAGTTCGCAAGTCTGCCCTCAGAGCCATACATCTGATTAGCAATGATACCAATCTTATATTTCTCCTTAAGCTTAATAAGAGCCGCTTCCGTATCACCATACACCCTCTCTAGCCCAGGATTCCACTTAGGGCTCTCGATTCCAAAAATCTTTACTACTTCCTTATCGCCCTTTTTATTTTGCTTGTAAAACTCTGTCGCTTTCTCTTTTACCAAATCCTCTGAAACATTCGCCGCAACTGCGATCTTATGAAAAATATCCTCGTAGACACCTGTTTCATCCAAAAGTGTAGAACCCATATCAAAAAATAGCCATTTAATTCCGTCCATATCCATCCTGTCCTTCCTACAAAAAATGAGCCCTAACCTCCGTCCCTAGGGCTCATTTTGTAAATCACTTATTGCTATTAAGTTCTGCCATTGCCTGGTTTAGTGCACTCTTGACGATATCGTCCTCTGGGTTTCCAGAAGTTGCACCTTTAGCTGCGCCCTTGGCGCCTGCTGCCTTGGCTGCGGCCTTCATGGCTTCAACCTGCTGGCCAGCCATCTCGATAGCCATCATCCTGTCCTTAGGGATCATGATGCCCTGTCCTGCCGGATTGATGCTGATTCCATCCTTGTCCTGAACGAACTTAAGGATGTCCTGATATTTAAATACTGCTGCGTTCCACTCTGGACCAGCAAGTTTCTTGGTAAATTCAATGGCATCAGTGTAGATTGGAAGGAACTGCTTGCCATTTGGATCCTTCACGATAAGGAACTTGATCTTGGTGTCCTTACCCATCTTCATTCTGCCATCTTCTGTAGTCTCAACAGGACCTTCGTGCTGCATAGGAACAATGAAGCTTCCTGAACGAATAAGAGAGATCATTCTCATCTCTTTGGCCTTAACGATCTCAGGTCTCTTCTCATAGTTTACAGGCCACTTAACTTCCCCAAGGAAATCAAGCATAGCAAAGTTAAGAGCTGGGTTAACAGGAGATGTATCCTTCTTGTCATTGTTCCAGTCCATAGGAGAAGCTACGATCTCGGTTCTCTTAAATCTTGCTCTGTAAGCGCCGTTATCAACCACAAGATTATCAATTCCAATGTAATAAAGGTAATCAAAGAATCCCCTCTTAACATTGGCTGGAAGCTGGTCATTCTCGACCTTACACTTTCTAACAACAAGTCTTCTAAACTGCTTGGCAAAAAGCTCTACTGCCTTATTTGCAATCTCCTCTTCGAGGTAAACATTTCCAAAACCATGATCAATGAAAGGATAACCTGTTGCTGCGTCATATAGAACGTACAGATACTCTGCATCTCTCACTCTTCCAAGTACTTCATTGTAGATGTTTCTGTGGTTCTTTTCAAAGCCAGGAAGTGGAGATTTCTTGTGATACATCTCCAGAGCTGTTAAAAGAAATAGAAGTTCCTGGCTAGATAATGACTTAATAATATCAGCTGAGATCTCCTCCTCGTAGATATAAGGTCCGATCTCGTCCTTGCGCTCATCTGAAACAGTCTCATCCATTAAGACTTCCTCTGTGCCCTTGGCATTTACAGGATTGATCTTCTGGATCACAGGCCAAGAAAGGTCTGCATGTGCCTCTTTAATTTCCTCTATAGTCTTTTCCTTTTTTACGGCAAGCTCCTGCTCTGCCTTGGCAGCGTCGTCCTCACCCTTTTTTCCACCAAATAAGCTAAAAATACCCATTTATTCCTCTTTCCTAGTACTTATATTTCTCTGATCCCCAAATATCACATTCCGTAGAATGTCTGCGCAGCCTTGGCAAGATACTCTGGATCCTTGCTACCTGCTGACTCGTAAGGAGAATGCATAGCAAGCTGTGCAAGTCCGATATCTACTGTATTGACTGCAACCTGAGTCGTTGAGATATTACCAAGTGTTGAACCACCAGGAATATCTGAACGGTTAGTAAATGTCTGGAAAGGCACCTTAGCCTTGTTGCAGACATCCTTGAAAAATGCTGCAGATACAGCATCTGTTGTATATCTCTGATTAGCATTGTACTTGATCACAATACCCTTGTTCATTACTGGCTTGTTAACCGGATCAGCCTTCTCCGCATGATTTGGATGTACAGCGTGAGCATTGTCAGCTGAAATCATGAAGCTGTTTGCAACAGCTGTGAAGTACTGCTGATTTGTTCTTCCAAGAGCCTCATTGATCCTTGTAAGTGTATCCTTAAGGAATGTAGAAGCAGCTCCCTGCTTGGTTCCGCTTCCAACCTCTTCATTGTCAAATACGCAGTGAACAGGCACATTCTCAGAATCCTTAGAATTCATGAAGCCCTCAAATGTAGTGTATACGCACTCCTGATCATCAAGTCTTGAGCTGGCAAGATATTCGTTATTGGCACCCCAATACGTTGGAGCCACCCTATTATAAAGGAACAGGTCATGTCCCAGAATATCAGCTTTCTTGACGCCTGCATTCTCAGCTATCATGTCAAAAAACTTATCTTTTGAAGTTTCATCACCAAATAATGGAAGCATGTCTGTCTGAGCGTTATACTTGTATCCCTCATTAGCCTCGCGATTCATGTGAATAGCAAGTGAAGGAAGCATTACAAGGTCTCTATCCACATTTACAAGCTTAGACACAATGCCATTCTTCTTATCTTTAACAAGCACGCGGCCTGCAACAGATAAAGGTCTGTCAAACCAAGGAGCACAGAGCATTCCACCGTATTTCTCAACGTTAAGCTTAACGTAAGCTCCTGAAGCCTCCATCTCAGGATTTTCCTTGATCTTAAAAGAAGGAGAATCACTGTGGCTTGCGATCATATAAAAACCCTTGAAGTCCTTCTTAGGAATTCTAAAAGAAATAATGGAAGAATCATTTCTTGTAACAAAATACTTACCCTTCTTAAGCTTCCATTCTTTCTTTTCATCGAGCTCTTCATAGCCATTTTTAATAAGCTCTTTTTTTAGATTCTCAACTACATGAAAACATGTGGGTGAAACATCTATAAAATCGAGCATTCTATCTGATATTTTTTTCATGATCATTGCCTTTCTTTTTACACCATTCATATTTCAGTAGTATATCACATGCCGTCCCATTTTTCTCGAATATGTAACAAAAAAGCCATCATCCCATTAAAGGATGATGGCTGTAAACTGATCAAAATATTTAAGCGTAGAATACCCAAACAAAAAGATATCCCATAATTACAGCTGTCATTGTGAATGGAACACCGATCTTCATGAAGTCACCAAAGGATACTTCGTAACCTTCTTTTCTGAGCATTCCTACTCCGGCGATATTAGCAGATGCTCCGATAGGTGTAAGGTTTCCTCCAAGTGTTGCTCCAACCAAAAGTCCAAAGTATAGAAGAAGTGGATTAACTGTCATAACAGCTGCCAGGCTTGAAAGAACCGGAAGCATAGTTGCTACATATGGAATGTTATCAATAAATGCAGAAACCGCTACGGAACCAAAAACTATGACAGTATAGAGAAGGAATACATTTCCCTTTCCTGCACTAGCCATTAGCTGAGCAATATCATCAATAAGTCCGACATTTGTGATACCTGCAATTACACAGAAAAGTCCTGAAAGAAGAAGCATCGTGTCATAGTCGATTGCCTTAAGGGAATGCCACATACTGTCAGTACTCTTGCTGGCAATGATCTCCCAAACGATATTGATGATACCCCATACCATACAAATAACACCATTTGTGATTTCTGGTTTGTTTGGGAAAAATGATGCCACAATAAGGAATACTACATGTCCAAGCATCGTAATTGTAGGAATATAGTCAGTTACCTCTGTATGCTCATCTGATTTCACAGGCTCTTTGTCCTTGCGGAACATAACCATCATGATAGGAACTGTAGCAAGAGCTCCAAGCTCTACTGCAAAGAACATACCAGGTTTTCCCTGCATCCAGAAGAAGTCATTGAAGTCCATCTTGGCTGCACCCGCAAGCATGATAGAAGTTGTATCACCAACAAGTGTAGCAGCCCCCTGAAGATTTGATGAAACTGCGATACAGATTATCATAGATACAGGTGATATCTTAAGTTTCTTGCAGATAGCAAGTCCAACAGGAGCAACCATAAGAAGTGTTGCTACATTATCAATGAAAGCTGAAATAATACCTGCGAACAGTGACATGAAAATAGTCACCCACATAACATTTGGTGCTAATTCCAAAATTTTATCTGCAATCAGATTAGGCATCTTGGATTCAATGAAATAATCAACGATTACCATTGTACCAAAGAGCATCATAAGTATGTTCCAGTCAACAGCACTAAAGACCTCTGTTACAGGAAGAATACCTGTGATAACAAAAATAGCTGCTGTACAAAGAGCTACAATTGCACGCCTCTTTGGAAGTGCTATCAAAAAAACGTACATAGTGATGAAAAGAATAATTGCCAGTGTTTTCATAAAATCTCCTCTTGTTTTTTCTTATGGCAAGATCTATTAACGGCATCTGCAACCGTAAAAAAAGACCTTTACCATAGCAAAAAGCTATGATAAAAGTCTTGCTGTCAGTTATAAAATACTTTAACCTTAGGCCGGACTCGGATACTGATCAGTATCGTCTTGACGGATCCGGCAGCCAGCTCACAAGCTGACCAGCTACTCCCTTTTATCAGGACACCAGTTAAGTTTACGGAATAATAATCATTTTGTCAATTGATTGCTATTTCGTTCATTGTATCACATTATACACATCATTTCATGAATAAAAACGAACTTTTAAATTACTGTTTTCTAAACAGGCATCACAGCAAAGCCTTTTGAGCGTACCCATATATTTGCCCAGACTATCAGCAGTTCCAGAAACATTATAAAAGATGATATTCCACTCCTGTAGATTTTCAGTCAGAACATCATATAATGCATCAAGATTTTTGCCGTAATAATCAGGAAGAGGCAGCTCTTTTACCAATAAATCCTGCAACTCATCAGAAGTTGTAACACCTGATAGATCAATATAAAAAACCTTCTCCATCATCACCCCACCGGCATATACAGAAGTTCAAAGGTCTCATAATGATCTTCCGTATAATAAATGTATCCATCATCAGAATAGACAATCCTCTTACTTCCACGGCTCTTTTGCCCGCGAGTATCTATGTCGCACTCATGATAAGTCTTGTCCTCAGGAAGGCGTCCTTCATAGTTACCAAAGTAATCTCCGCCAATGCTCATACCAGGTGCATATTCCTCCAGAGAACCGCCTGTCCAGCCAAGCTTTTTAGCTTCCTTCTTGGTAATATAATTGGAAGGAAGTCTGCCATAAGTCTGAAGGTAACTGGCCACATCTTCTTTACTGTCATAGATTCCATCTTCAGCTATATTAGAATCCGGCAAGTCTACATCTGACTTCTCGATCCACTCTACAATGATGTCGGCAGCTTTTTGCATCTGCTCTCTGTTTGTAATAGTTGGTCTGCCATCACCTGCCTGCAATCCATAGCTTCCGAAATACGAATGATTACCACCTTCAATAGCGTACTCCGTAGAATCCTCAGGCCATAACGTTTTAGAATTCTCGTATTTATCAAAATTTAAAACTTTATCTTCTGTACCATAAAGTGATAACAGGCTCAGATCCAGGTCAGATAGGTCACTTGCAGGATATGATGCGCATAAGATAAGTCCCTTATATTCTTCTGCATGTTCTGCGATATATGAAGAAGCTGCAACTCCGCCAAGTGAATGTCCCGCAAGATACCAGTCACTTTCTTCGCAGATCGCAACTTCGTCGGTGTGTCCTCTGGTTATTAAATCTGCAGCGTCAATTCTTAAAAAAGCCAGGTTTTCTGGCATTCTAGGTAAGATACATACGATTCCGCGGCCAGCAAGTTCATACATAAAACCACTATATGCACTGTATTCAACTTTACCACCCGGATAAAAAACTATAACAGCCTTTATTTCCTGATCTTTCGGAATAAAAACTGTTCCATTGTGATCGGAAAAAGAATCAACTTTGCCCTGAAAATCCTCTTCAACAGCATGGATAGTATATTTATCTTCCCTGTAATAGTTACTGGTATATACCTTAAACGTCACTGCGGCAATCAGGATAAGCACAAGAAATCCAATAGCGATCCTTCTTGTATGCTTTCTTACCTTATTCATCAAAAAACTTACCTTTCTCCATGGATCTTAGTATCCATTATATCTATTAACGCCTTGGCACTGCCAAAGTCATACTCTTTGCCATTTTCACTGCAAATGGCACGTCCCTGCCATGTGGCTTTCTGTCTAAAAGCGACCTGAACTACAAAAGTAGCAAGCTCGCCCTTTTTGTTCTGGATATTTCTGGTTCCGCATTTCTTTTGGATCTCGTCGATTGGAAGCTTGTCTGTCCGTGGAAGTTCCTCTGACCTCTTAGTTGAAGTGAACTCTCTCTGTTCAAGCCCCTTCTGTGGAAAATCCCATTGATCATAGAGATTATCCATTTTAATGACCATATCAGCCACATTTCCAAAAGCAATTGAATCATCAGAATACTGATGCCATATCTTACCCTGAAGATCCCCCTCTTCAGCTGAATCTATGCATATGCATACTAAATTTCTTGCAAAAAGAGCTTTCTTTGTCTCTCCCATTTTGTCTCCCCCGTTCAATTGCAAGTATGAATTCTAACATATATTTTATTGTATATCTAATTATTTTTCTATAAATATCCTTTATGATAAAAACCTCCCGGGTAAAATTCTTACCCGGGAGGCTTAGGATTAGCTTAATTTTCTATTATTCCTGCTCTTCCTTGCGCTTTTTTGTAAATACAAGAGATGCAACTACTGCTGCTGCAATCACAATTGCAAATACTCTTGAAGTATTATCTGTTGTATCCTCTGTTCTAGCGCGTCTTGCACCAAGTACTGCCTGTCCATTTACAGCTTCCTCTCTTCTAGCACCAAGTACTGCTTGTGCAGGTGCTGGTGTGGGTGCTGCTGGTGTAGGAGCATCAGTTATAGTTGTTGTAGGCTCGCCAGGAGTGTCCTCTCCACCGCCGCCACCTGCAGTGATTGTAAGTGTTCCAAGTCTTTCTGTTATATCGTAGTTATCAGAATTTACATCACCCCATGTGATCTCGTATGTATTAGTACTGCTTCCCTGTCCATTCTGAATACCTGTTGCTACTATCGTTACGATATCAGCATCCTCTCCGAGAAGTCCTGTAATAGATGCTTCACTATTTGTAAGAGGTGTTCCATCATCAACCTTGCTTGATGTTCCTGTTGTAACTATTGCATTTGCAGGAGTGATTTCAAGTTCACCTTCTGTTCCAGGTATGATAGTGAACTCTGCTGATACATCTACACCATCCTTATCAAGTACTGTAAACTCATTAAGTGTATCCTTGTCCATGATAAGTGTGTAATTACCAACATCCTTAGCAATACCTTCTACAGGAATTACTTCTGCATTTGCAGTTACATTGTACTGTCTATCACCGTCGCTATATGAACCAGTAGCTTCTGTTGCATGTGCTCTAATACCGAAACTATTTATTCTTTCGCCAATCCAGTTGATCATACCACGCATAGTTTCAATAATTGTTGGAGCATCCATACCAGTCACTTCAGATGTAGGAAGACTCTCTGGGAATGTAAGAACATAAGCAAATCCTGTCTGTTCCGCACCAGTATAGGTTCTCTTTTCGGAAACAGGAGTTGCAATGATCTCAAACTCATTACCACCAGCTCTTGTTCTGATCTCAAGAGTTCCGATAAGTCCTTCATCTTCTACTACTTTGTAGTTAGAACTATCTGTTCCAGCCTTCCACTGAATTGCATCAGCATCATACTCATTAGGTGTTGTTCCAGCATAGAGAATCTCGCCCTTTGCTTCTACTGTAGCTGAATCATTCTTAACAAATCCGATCTTCTCTTCTTCATCTGAAATAAATACTGCTTTCTTTTCAGTAAGAACATATCCATCATAGTATTTCCATGCTGAATTTGTCTTAACCTTAAGAGGTCTAGGTGTAATTACAAGTTCTACAGGATCAAGGTCTGCATCAAGATAGTTAGGATTTGATACTGTTACTACTATACTCTCTACAGAATCCTTAACATTAGTTGCTATAGGAGCTGTAGGCTTAACCTCACCATTATATGTATATGTGAAAGTATCATCCTCAAGTGCAGTTGTTCTGTCTACCTTGATTGAATGCTGGTCACCATCATATACATCCTTGTAACCTTCAACTGATGGAAGGAGGTTTTCTGGTCTCTCTGCCTTGTTGATAAGCAGCCATCCATCTTCAGCTATCTCTACAACAATTTCGCTATAGTTTTCTGAAGTAGCTGTGAAGTAGTTACCCTTAAGTCCCATCATGTAAGGATCTTCACTAGCCTTTGTACCCTCAGCTCTTGCCTTCTTACCATCTTTAAGTTCAACAGTTATTGTTGGATCAATATCTGCCCCCTCTGAATCCTTAACTGTGAAGCCTTCTATGTACTGAAGCCCACCGTTGTAATCTACAGTATCATTTTCACCATATACATATACTGTAATAGATTCAACAGGATCGATAGTGATAGATCCAGGTGTTGCACTAAATGTTACATCAAAGTTATCGTTGATATCGTTATCAGGATCAACTGTGAAGTCATCAGTTACAAATGTCATATCTGTTGTACCAGCAAGTGTTCTCTTTGCTGTTGCAGCTTCGCTATCCTTAGCTGGTCCTACGAAATATGTCTCTTTGTAAAGACCTGTATCCTCATCATCGATATCTACTTTGTATCCGCTTACGCTATGCTCTGTGTTGTCATAAGTAATAGGTGCTTCATTAGTATTACCTGTGATTGTAACCTTTACAGGGCGCTTAGCAATATTGAGTTCACCATCTGTTACGTTAAATGTTACATCGAAGCCTACTGTATCCTTTGCAGCAAACTGGCTCTTTGTAAGTCCCATTGTGTAAGGTTCTGAACTTGCATATTCACCAGATGCTACTGCAGATGTCTGAGATGGTCCATCAATATCATTCTCTGTGAAATCGCTTGTCTCATTTCCTTCTGCATCAAGGATCTCAACTTCATATCCAGATATGCTCTGAAGTTCTCCAGTATACTTAGTATCTAATGTATTACCTTTAATATTAACTGTGATCTTAGCCTGTGTGATTGTAAGCTCACCATCTGTAATACTAAAGTCTACATTGTAGCTATCATCAGTATTTGTAAATACGCCTTCTTCACCAAGTCCCATTGGATATGTTCCAACACTTGTTCCACTTGCTACAGCATCATCCTGAGATGGCTTAGATACCTTACTAAGGTCATATGTTCCAGTAGGATCTTTCTCAATAGAAATCTCATAACCTGTTACACTCTGCTCAGTCTTATTGAATGTCTTGGTATCCTTATTACCTGTGATCTTAACGATAACAGTCTCACTCTGCGCAATATTGAGATAACCATCTGTTACATTAAATGTTACATCGAAGTCAGTATTGTTGTTTACAAATCTTGGATCGTTTTCTTCAAGTCCTAATGGATAATTTCCAACTGCCTTCTCAGTTACAGAAATGCTTTCCTGACTTGGAGCATCAAAATCTGCTGCTTCTTCGCCTTCAGCTTCAAGCTTGTAGCCATATGAATCTGCACCTTCTGGAAGTGCAATATCATATCCTGAAACTGTAAACTCAGCGCCTGTGTAATTTTCGTCTTTTGTATGTCCTGTTACGTTGATTGTAAGAGGTCTTGGTGTAACATAAAGCTTACCCATGTTCCACTTTTCAACGTAGTAGTTAGACATATTTGTTCCCTCATTAGGAACGATCTCGCCGATTTCATTCTCTGTATACTCTGTAGGCTGATTATTTTCATCATACTCTACTACATGAGTTCTTTCGCCTGTATAATTGCTAATTGTTCCGCCATCATTGCCTTTCCAACCAGTAATCTCGCCTTCCTCAACCTTAAATGGCTGTCCGTCATATACATGAGTTCCGCCCTTTGTTGTTACTACAAGAGGAGCAGGTGTAATAATGAGGTAACCTTCTGTTACATTGAAAGTTACATCAAATGTATCTACATAAGCTTCCTTAACTCCGAAGTGAAGAACAAGCTTCTGATTTGTTACATCTGTGCTTGAAATTGAACCATTTTCAGGCTTTTCAATGTAATCTTCAAGGAATGCGTCATTACTGATAGACTCAATCTTGTATCCAGCAGTATGCTCTTCTGCGTTATATACTTCGTTTACTTTATCAGCAACGATATTAACTACAACCTGAATCTGAGTAACTGTAAGGTTACCAGCAACATATGTTATAGCGTAATAATTCTGTGATGTAGGTCCACTGATTACAGCATTCTTAGGAGTTGTAGCACTTGTTCCTGCAAGTGTCTGACTTCCATCATACTCGATACTTGCAAGTGAATGTCCCTGCTTAAGTCCTTCTACAGTTACATCTTCAACGCCTTCACTAACAAGAGCTTCACCATCGTATGCTTTTTCCTTATTGTTAGCTGTGATCGTAAGTTTCTTTTTGAAGTAAACTGTTCTTACAGCACCTTCTGCAGTAGCTGCAAACTTTGATGATGCTGCATTTCCGTTTTCATCTTCAACTCTGTCCTTAACATATCCTTTTACATCAGCATCAATTGTAAAGAGATCACCGATCTTAAGAGTCTTTGTGATTGAAGGTACACCATCAATTGCTACACCATCCATATCAACATAGTTTACGGTAATCTTACCCATAGCATATGTCTGATAGTAGAATGTGATCACGTTATCTGCATCTGTAAATGTAAAGTTATGAACTATTATATTTTCTACAGGATAATAGTCAGCATCTGCATACTCAGGATAATTGTCTTCCATGAAATCCTTATCTATATCAGCTGCTGCCTCAGTTACACTTGCAAAGCTTCCTGGAACTTCCTTATCAACCTGTGCAGGTGCAACTTCTACTTCTGTATCGCCATCAAGGTAAATATATCTAACTGTATACTTGATTAATACAGGTTTTGTCTTGTATGTAAATACAATCTCATTTCCTTCGTAATCAAGAGTTATAGACTTCTCATTAGAATCTGGAAGCATTCCAACTACAGCTGCTGGTTTCTCAACTACTTTCTGACCATGTACAAGAGCTGTACTTGTAACAGTCTTGGAAGGAGCAACATCTTTTCCTGATTCATCTACATACTTAACTGTATAGCTGATATCTTTCTGATTCCACTTAGCATATACAGTAGTATTCTCAGTAACTGGCTTATTAAATCCATAGCGAGCACTATAGTTCTTGTCTACATACCATCCACCAAATGTAAATCCAGTATGCTCAGTTTCTGGTGTGTATGAGCTAACTGTCTGACCATGTTCAACATTCTCTGTCTTAACAACTTCATCTGTTCCTGTGAATGGATCTACAAATGTAAAGGTTCTACCAGGAATAGTATACTTAGCGTAGAGCTGAAGGCCTGCTGGCATCTTATTATCACCGGCATACTTATTGGTTCTAGCCGCATCTGTATACCAACCATCCCATACAGCATCTTCTACAGGCTTAACAGATTTTGCCTGATTTGTTGCGAAATAGTTATTTAAACTTGTTCCTAATGTAACCTGCTGATTGCTAAGTTGCTTACCATCATGATCTACAAATGTGAGCGGATAAGCTGCTGCATTGTAGAACATATTCATGGTTAACTCGTAGTCACTAGGAGTTTCTGTTCCCCATTTATAAGAAGTAGCTATATCGCAATCTTCCCAATGGCCATCAACCCAATGCAAAAATCCTTCAAAATGTCCCGAAACATACTTTCTAGTATATCGTGCTTCGACTCCTGCTTTGCTATAGCCAACCAGCTCAGGAAATTCACTTTCTTCATACAAGAATTTAAACTTTACTTGAGTAGAACTAAGAAGTCCATAAGTCTTTCCATCTCTAGTCTTAGTAGTCTTACTATCATAGTTTTCTACCCAATAGTTTAATATCTGTACTCTATCTGTACTAAATCCAAATGCATAAATCGTAATGGTATTTCCATTGTGAGCTGTTCCTGCCAGTGATGGCATAATGTCAAGTGTCACAAACTTATCGGCATTATCCTTTGTAAAGCTCCAAGCATAAGTATCACCATTAAACGACTTATTAAAATTAGTCATCCATTTGCTTCTTACATTTGAGCCATACTTACCAGATATACTAGCAGTTCCCTTGCCAGTTGCAATCCTTGAAGCAGTGTGACCATCACTTCCTGAATATACATCACCATTCCAATAAATAGTGTATACATTTCTGCTATATCTAACGTTTACAACTGTACTTCCATCAGCCTTTACAGTCTCAGTTGTAGAATCCTTGAATGTAAAGTTAGTTGTATCAAGGTTTGTAGGCTTCTTAGAATTCTTTGTAGCAGTAACCTTTGAATCAACCTTTGCTGTATCTGTAACTGTACCTAAATATGAATAGTTATCATCATCTGCGTTCTCAATACTATAAACGATAGAGTACTGAACGTTCTTGCCTTCCCACTTAGCATAGAGCATAGAGTCCTCAGTAATCTGGATACTATTACCTGCTGGCTTAGTGAGAGCTTTATCTTTGTACCAACCCTTAAATTCATGTCCGGTATATGTTGGCTTAATCTTAGTAAGATCTACTTCTGTCTCGTAAGGAACAGTCATAAGATCTACATATTCGCCACCATTAGCATCAAACTGAAGAGTATAGTTTGCACGTGTATAGTAAACAAAAAGTTCCTGGCCTTCTCTAGTAACGGTATCAGCTTCTAATCTTTCAAATACTGCACCAGTGAACTCCTTTACTTCTGGAGTGATAAAAGTATTAGCTACGCCTTTAACTGGCACTTTTTCAAGTGTTGAATATCCGTTTCCATCAAGATCCTTCAGCACGTAAACGAAGTAGTACTCGAATTCAAAAGGAATATACTTAACTTCCTTAGGCTCAAGAATACCAATGACAACCGCACCGTCAACTCTTGTGTTGCCTTCACTAGGCGTAAATCCTTCTATGTCAGATGCAGTTATCTGTACTTCTGTCTGTGATGGATAGTAAACAGGGTAATCTGTATCTGAATCTACCTGTGTTGAACTTGGAGACTGAACAGAAGCTGGAAGGTTGTTCTTTTCAACTTCAATTGTAGCTGAGTCAAATGTTACCTTTGCTCCACTAACTGGATCAATATAGTAATAATTAACTTTTGCTTCGAAGATTCTGATCTCTTCAAGCTTAGCAGTAAGAGTCATATCTGATGTTACAGAATACTCACCTGCGTTTGAACTTGTGATTGTTGCTCCTTCATATTCCCAACCCATAAAGAAGTATCCAGCTCTAAATGGATCCTGTGGAAGAGAAAGAGTATCATTCTTGGAGTAACCCTGTGTATGATATATGCTGCCACTAACTACATAAGTTACTGTAAAATCAGACTGCTCAAAGTTTGCAGTATATGTAGCATTTGCAGTAATCTCATTTGTAAGTTCAAGCTTGCTCTCAGTAGATACTGTATTTCCATCAGCATCAGTCCAACCAACGAATACATATCCTTCGTCAGCTGTTGCTTCTGAGCCATTAGCTTTTTCACCTTCTTTTACTAATTCTGATGTAGGATTAACGCTTCCATGCTCACCAGCTGCATATGTAACAGTGTATTCAGGAACCTCAAGATCAAGTCCGCCTGACACGTTCATAAGCTGAAGGTTAGAACCTTCAATAAGATCCGAATCATCCCCCTCAGAATCATCCGCATCCACATTATCTAAATCATCATCAAGATCATCATCAAGATCATCATCTAAATCCTGATCCAGATTCTGATCATCATTATCATCATCTAAAAGATCACCTGCTGGTGGATCGCCTGCCGGTGGATCTCCTGCCGGTGGATCTCCCGTATTGTCCTCGTCATCAAATGTTTCCCAATCAAGGTTCTCATCAGGCTGCTGATCGTCCTGATCATCATCTGACATCTCGTCCAATTCTTCTTCGCTTCCCACAGCATAAACCTTGGTACTAGCTATATCACTACCAAAAGTAGTAGTAACGAGAGCTAAGGCTAGTAGGAATGCTAAAAATCTCTTGATGTTTCTCAACATATCACTATTCCCTCCTCATAAGAAAACTATGATCTAGTGCCGTATATTTCCAATCATGAAACGAAATGGTCCGCCCCCATCTCATCCATGTTTTGGTTTTGGTTGACTGCCTCATCCATTAGCTTTATAAGTTCCAGCATGCTTCGAAATCTTTGAGTCTTATTTTCATCTGCCCAAGTGACCTTCCCCTGCCACGAGTTATTCTGACAATGCTCAACTTTTACTATGAATGTTCCTTGCTGTTTGTTTGAATTTAAAATTTTTTTCATGTCTATCTCCCTTTGTAGAAAATAATTTAACAAATACATCATCATACGAATCATCATAATTTAATTTTTTTTTGCAAATTCGATTAAAAAATCTGTGAGGATTATAAAAAAAATCTAAACTCACCCTAGATATAAAAATTCCAAAAAAGAGCAATGAAAAAGCGGCTGGTTTGTACCAGCCGCTAAAATAAGCAGATCATATTTTTTAATCTATATACATATTTTCTTTGAGTTCTTCTCTTGGAAGGAATGGAGCAAGATCTTCAAGAGGAGGGCTTGTAAGAGTACCGTCAGGCTCTCTTCTTGCTGAGCTCTTTGGCGCCCAGACCTGAGTTGTATCAGTAAATACCTCGCAGAATACAGGTGCATCTGCTGAAAGAACTTCTTTTACCTTGGAATCAAGTTCATCTCCAGTCTTAATTGCCACATAAGGATAGCCAAATGCCTTGGAAATAAGCTCAAATGAAGGAAACGCCAGGTCTCCACTCTCAGGGCCGATACCAACCTTGGAATAATCACTAAAAAGATTATTCTGAGTAAGTCTGATGGAGTGGTAGCCATCGTTGTTGATAAGGAACACCTTAACAGGAAGCTTATTGGTAATGATAGTCTGTAGCTCCTGAAGATTCATCATTATACTGCCGTCACCTTCAAGGCAGATGGTCTCTTTTTGGCCAGATGCAAGGCAAAGGCCTATTGCTGCAGGAAGGCCGTAACCCATGCTGGCTACTGCGTTGTTTATGATAAACCTGCTACCTTTTTTGACATCCCAAGCCTGATGACCTGCCACGCAGCATGCTCCGTTACTAACGGCGCAAAGGCTGGCATCCTTGGCATTTTCTGATAAAGTCCTGATAAAGCCATATACATTTACAAGCTCTGAACCGGTATGACGCTGCTCATCAGATACTACCGGATACTTAGTCTTCCAGGTCTGGCACTGTTTTCTCCAATCATCACCCTCAAATATATAGGAAGATGCCTTATTGTCTTCTGCATTAATCGCGCGGTCCATAGCTTCTAGAAATGTCTTGGCATCAGCACAGATCTTCATATCAAGGTGAAGTGTTGGCTTCTCCATTTCAGCAGGATCAATATCTACCATGATGACCTTGGCAGCTCTTGCCCAAGTCTTCCAGGTATAACCAACCTGTCTGATTGAAAGCCTAGATCCAATAACTACGCAAAGGTCTGAGTTCTGTATTGCAAAGTTACCTGCTCTGTCACCCATGTTGCCGCCTCTGCCACAGTACAGTGGGTGCTCATCTTCTATAAGGTCAATAGAATTCCAATATGTGCAAACTGGAACTCCAAGCTTATCTACTACTTTTCTAAATGCATCAAAGCCGCCAGAGATACGAACGCCACCACCAGCATAGATAACTGGGCGCTTAGCTTTTTTGATCTCTTCTATGACTTCCTTGGCTGCGCGGCCAAAGGTAGTCTCTCCGCCTTCATATCTGGAGCCATCAGCCTTTATTACTGAACATGTCTTCTTGGAATCATCAAAAACTCCTGGCTCAAAGCCAATGAGCTCATTTGGATCAATCTCTGCTGCCTGGAAATTTACTGGAACATCGATCCACACAGGACCTGGTCTGCCATCATTCATGAGGTGCCAAGCCTTCTCCATATGGTATCTGATATCCTTTGGGTCTTCTAACATCACTGCATATTTGCAGATGTTTTCTGTCATCTTGGTGATGTCGTACTCCTGGTCACCAATGGCACGGGGAAGTCTAGGATTTACCGCATTTGGTGACTCTTTTGTCAAAAGATCTTCCATGAACCTTACAGTTGTATCATAGCGAACCTGACCACTTACCACGAACATTGGAAGTGAATCAAGCCAGCCTCCTAGTACACCAGTTATTGCGTTAGTTCCGCCAGGACCGGATGTAACGCAAAGAGCTGCTACCTTATTCTCATATCTTGAATAGCTCTCAGCCGCAATAGCTGCTCCCTGCTCATGATGAAAGTGTGTGCAGTGCATGCCCTCTGTATGACCAAAGGAGTTGTTGAGATACATGGCTCCTCCGCCTACAACAGTAAAGCAGTCTGTGACACCTTTTTTAATTAAAAAATCTACTATATAATCTGAAACTCTCATATTCTCTTACCACTTGATCCAAGGAGCTCTTCCTGTGTCAATAAGTTCTGAAAGCTCATCTCTCTCACGGGCTGTATCCATGCACTTCCAGAAACCGTCATATTTGTAAGCGGCCATCTGTCCGTCTTTTACCAGATTGTGCATAGGCTCTTTTTCAAAGAAAGTAGCGTCGCCCTCGATGTAATCGAATACACCAGGTTCAAGAACCATGTAACCGCCGTTGATCCTGGCGCCATCCATGCTTGCCTTTTCTCTGAAATCTCTAACAACTGAGTTATCGTCCTTATCAATATCAAATACACCGAAACGCTGACCAGCAAGAATAGCAGTAACTGTAGCAATCTTGCCGTGCTTCTGATGGAACTTAAGGAGCTCGTTCATATCGATATCGCAAACGCCATCACCGTAAGTCATGAAGAAGGCTTCGTTACCAACATGCTCTCTGATCCTCTTGATACGTCCACCAGTCATGGTGCTATATCCTGTATCAACTACAGTAACCTTCCAAGGCTCAGCCTTCTGTGAATGAAAGGTAGTCATGTTCTGATTTGCAAAGTCGAATGTTACATCGCAGTTGTGGAGGTAATAGTTTGCAAAGTACTCCTTGATAACCTCCTGCTTGTAACCTGCGCAAATGATAAACTCATTAAATCCATAATGAGAATACTCTTTCATGATATGCCAAAGGATTGGCTTGCCGCCGATCTCAATCATTGGCTTTGGTCTTAAGTGGCTCTCTTCACTGATTCTGGTTCCGAAACCACCAGCTAAAATTACAACTTTCATTTGTATTTCCTTCCTAAAAAAACTAACCTCTAAAATACACCCTTAAGTGGATAAAAGCAAATTTATCCTGTCTTCGTATCTAAAGCTCTCTCTGATCCTAGCTATTCCTGCTGCCGCTATTTCTTTTCTCAGGTCATCATGCTGCAGATAGTACTCTGCCTTGGCAATGGCATCCTCTATAGAAGAATACATCACACATTCCTGCCCATCTACAAAGTATTCATAGAGCTCAGGCTGATAGGCTGACAGCAAAAAGCCTCCGCTTCCCATGATATCAAGGGCTCTTAATGGGATTCCCGTTTTATTTGCCTTAAGAACCGGGCATAGATTGATCTTGCTTGCTCTAAATACCTGTGGCATCTCTTTTAAATAATTGACAGAGCCGCAGTAATCCACATTTGATAAGAGTCTCTTTTCGTCATCAGAAAGATCATAAGTATAGAGCTTCACCTGATGCCTCTTGGACAAAATACTAAGAAGCGTCATTCTCTCAAGGTGCGTTATGTAAGAAGCCACCATCCATGCAAGTTCCTTCCGGCTTACCTGAATAGCATTTTCATTAAGGCTCTTAAATCTCTGCCTTACGCTTTCTGTGAACTCTTCTGTGATCACATCATCCACCAGATATTCGCCATAGATCTGCATCTGTACCTTAACAAGTGCCTCTATGTAGCCCTTCTGGTATTCATCCATATGAGCCATGAAGCTTGGAAGCATGGACTCATAGAGTTTTCCAACAAAAGAGATCTCGCTTTCATACTTGCAATAATCAGTCTGAATGGCACTTAATCTATCCACGTTTACAGCAAGTGGCAGATAGTATACGTTATCAAGTCCTAGATCCTTGTAGTGCTCATAGTCTCCACGGGCAAAGAAGAAAATCTTATTGCATGGATAGTCCATACATTCAGTAGAAACAAGATTGGGCGGACTATCAAAAAACCATGAAACGTACTTGATATCATGGTTGTTGCATACCTTGGATACTACCGGCCAAAAGTTCGTTGTAAGAACAAGGTCGTAGGTTCCTTCTGAAAGGTCTTTTTCCATCTGGGCTGTAAAAACAGGGTCTTCGTACTTATCAACTTCCTTGTCATAAGAAACGTTGTTACACTTGTGGCCCGCTTTGATCAAATAGTACACAAGATCATATTGAATATATGAATTTAGAAAGTCATATAAAAGAATGTTCATCTTTTATCCAAACATATCCTTTCAGAAAAGTACTGTCCGATCCTAACAATCATGTGCAGTACGTCATCTTTTAATTCCTCTGGGAAACAATCAAGTATTGGCGCAGTTTCAAAGCTAAGTACTCCATCAAAAGAGATTTCTTTTAGCCCTTGGAGTACTCCATCCCAGTCAAGAACGCTGGTGTTCTCTCTAGTTCTTGTAAATGTAAATGGCATCTGATGAAGGTCGCCGATACCATCGTTTTCATGCATATGAAGGACCTTAAGCCTCTTTCCAAGAATAGTAATAAACTTGTATGGATCGATTCCCACAAGGTTGCCGTGACCTGTGTCATAGCAAAAGCCCAGAACCTCGGCTCCATACTTGTCGTTAAGTGCGTCTATCCTGTCTACCGCCTTATATGCACTGCATCCAGGTCCCTCTTCCATGTGAGCCCCATATCCGTTATAGAGGTTTTCCATACACATAGTGATGCCATATTCCTTGGCTAGAGGTGCCAGAAACTCAAAAAACTCCTGAGTTTTGTTCCACTCTGCCTCTTCACTTCCATAATACCTTGTGAGCTTAAATCCATGTATTACTATGTTGTGGCATCCTAGAAATCTGCATATTTCCATGCTCTTTGGTCCTACCTGATTCCACAGATAATCATTTAGCTCAGTCTTTTCCCCGGGAACAAATGTGGGATAAGGCATGTGCATCTGATTGATCCTGATTCCTGCTGCCTCTGCGCCCTTTTTATGTGGGGTAAAAAACTCTTCAAGTTCATTTACTGATTTATCAAAGAATCTGTTATTAACTCCCTGATAGAGGTCCGTATTTTTCTGATAGTTATTTAAAGAAAAGTCGCTGCAGGTAAAACCTGCCTTCTTGAGTCTCATGAACCCTTCTGCAGGGTTCTCATCATAGACTACGTTCTTACTCTGAACTCCAATTTCAAGGCTCATGACTTACCTCCTTTCGCAGCGTTTGGGTCTGCTGCCATATCAAGTCTATCCATATAGAAGGTGTCACAATACTCATCGCTGAACCATTCGATTGGATTTTTAAGTCCCATCTCTTTTAACTGGGCACTGATCTCTTTGTAATAGATATTACAGATATAGATTGCTGTGTCAGGAGACAGTTCCTTTAACTTCTCGGGGTTTTCTATTGTAAGCCCGCAGAACTCTTCTCCCCATCTTGAGCTGTTATTATCACAGGTAAAAAGTGGCTTGTACTCCTTACCATAATCCTTCATATAGGCACGGCACATATTACCGGCACCAAACAAAACTCTTTTGTCATGCTTCTTAACAAGCTTGTCCATTCCGATGTGCCATGCAAAATGCTCAGCAATCTCATGAGCAAGTGACAGTATAGATGGTCTTATCATATCTGTCATGTTGCCGTAAGTATCAGCAAAATCCATGATAAATGCGCCGTCAAAGTGGATCTGCCTAAGTCCTCTTATCATAGAAAGCCAGTTGGTCTGCTGTCCCTTAAAGCATGCAGTATAAGGAAGAAGCGCAGCATCATGAACGCCGTCAAGGTCTCTGACTATAACTGCCTGGAGTCTATCTCCTATTGGAACTATTATTTCCTTAATGTCCTGTCCGCACAAAGTGGCATTTCCAACATCAAAGCAGAATCCGAAGCGGTCTTTTGGGCCTGCTTTTGCATTAAGTTCATCTATCCACTTAACTGCCTCTTCTGCCTCAGCGCATATTCCTCTTACAAAATGGCCGTTTATGTCCTTGGTCATGTTCTTTAGAAGAATCTTGATATCACTTCCTGCGTCATCAGCTATCTTAGATAATTCCTGGTAAAAAGAGCTGTTAACTTCCCATTCTTCCTTTGGAGAAAGTCCAAGGTAGATGGGCGGAACAATGATAGACTCGCATTTTTCTGCTATTGCAAGCCTTAGCGTTTCTTTTGATAACTGTTTCAGCGTATCGTTCACTTTGCTAATGTCAGTCTTCTTACTGTGTATAGTTTCTGCAGCGACTGTAGGTACCATAGCAACTGGTAGGTGTAGTCCCAGCTCTTTTGCAGAAGCCACAAATGCCTTGTTCATCTCCTCAGGGAGCTTTTCAGGATTTTCTGTAAGGTAAACCTTTCCCTTCTCCCTTTTATAATTGTTGATCACAAGATTTTTAAACTCCTGGGGTGAGCACAGAACAGCCGCATCCAGCATAGAATATTCAAAGCCTGCAGCAAGTATATCTTTGATATTTTGTTTTGGTCTTAAGTTTCCGATAATGCCTGCAGATCTGCATATTATCTTCATGATATAGGTCACCTCTATAGTTTGCGTGTCAACAATTACTTTATAACAATTTCTTCTCGATAAGTTCTTTTAGCTTGGTTGAGCTTGTAGACTGAGTATATGGGAAAAACTCCAGCGTTGCGCCATGTTTTTCAAGAAATTCCTTGAATGAAGCAAATCCCGGATCATTGACATAATCAGTTCCAGAAAACTGCACATCAAAATGATGCATCTTCCAGGCATCCTCTGTCCCATTGAACATATATGGTATCTCTACAGCTTCATCAACGTATCTGCAGGACTTCACCATCTCGATTCGCTCATCAAATGGTACGAATGGCTCAGTTCCCTTGAATCTGCGAACGCCTTCATCAGATACAACGCCCACTATCAGGTAGTCGCACATCTCTTTTGCTCGTCTGAACATATTGAGATGTCCAATGTGATAAAGGTCGAATACTCCGGCAATGTAGCCCACATGATATTTCTTACCACCTTTTTTACCTACCGTGCTATTCTCGTAGCTTCTTACTGAATCATCACAGATAGGATGGCGCTTTCTAGGATATGCCTTTCCTGGATCAAAAATGCTGTATTCATAGATTCCCATCGCATCAAGCTGCTTCATTACTGACAGATAGTTCTTGATGCAGATGATAATCTTGTACTCACCGTGCCTAAACTTCTGCAATGTCTCAGGAGACTCGATCTCAACACCTTTAAATTTGCCATCAGATGGCTGGTAGCCCTCTGGATAGAGCTTGTCTCCCCATCTCTTCTCATTATTATCAAGAACAGCGCTAACTTCATAGTCCTCACCGTATAGTGCAAGGAATCTCCTTGCAAACACGCCGCTTCCAAATAGGATGAGCTTTCTGGTGTCAGCCTGGTCAAAGATATCAACGAACAATCGCTGGTAGTCGTCAACAGAGTAATTCATACGCTGGCGGTTGGCGTTTATATCATTAGGATTTTTCCTATGTTCTTCATGATATTCTTTCAGTTCCTGCTCTTTTCTAAGGTCACGGAGCCAAAAGCTTGTTACATCACCTAGATAGCTAAGATGTTCAGCATTATCATATGGAATATTAAATCTCTTGTAGAGCTCATCCATTGGTAAAATCTGCTGCTGAGCAGGAGTTCCAGAGTATACGCTTGAGATTGCTCTATAAACAAGGGCATCTACAGGATAATCATTTATTACAAATTCCTGATCAAAGAACACAAATTTCCCATTTATAAAAAAGCTATTTAGAGGAATCATATCTACAAAAGCTTCTTTTTGAAGAAGTACTTTTTCCTCTTCCCATGGTTTCCTTTTTCTATTAAGCCTGCGTTTTTTCTGAGCCTCGGATTCTTCTTTTGGCGCAGGCATCTCAAATGCGCCTCTGTAGGTATCAGAAGCTTTTAAAATTTCTGCTT
This sequence comes from Butyrivibrio hungatei, assembly GCF_001858005.1. Taxonomy (NCBI): domain Bacteria; kingdom Bacillati; phylum Bacillota; class Clostridia; order Lachnospirales; family Lachnospiraceae; genus Butyrivibrio; species Butyrivibrio hungatei. Next base: position 2,587,598 of record NZ_CP017831.1, read on the forward strand.
TAAATTCATCGAGCCTTTGAAGATACAGTTCTTTGTCAGTTATAAATAATCTCTCTAAATACTTCATGCCAGTTTCTGCATGAATGTAAGGCATGGTATATATTCCATCAGAAAGAGTTCCTTCAACTACAGGAACACCTCTTTCTTTTAGCTTATCCATATTGCTTGCTAGGGTTTCAATCTTTTTCTTGCCTTCCTCATAAGCTGCTTCTTTTGTCACAGTATCATTATCGTGAATTACAGTAATTATGGCATCTTGGGCTCCCCTATCCAAAGAGCTTGTCACCTGAAGCGCATCAGAAAAAGAACCATCTAATGAGCACTCAAATAAAAAAGCATTGGCCATTTTATGAAAAAGGCCATTTTCCATGAGCCTTGAATACAGCCTCTCCTCATCGAGAAATACTGTCTCTGGACTATTGTATGTAGGAAAAATCCTTATAGACAGTTCTTCATTTGGGACATAGCCATCAGCAAATAAAAATGCTGCATTTTGAAGATCAGAAAAAACAGAATAAGCCTTCCTTCTATCAAAGCCAGACTCATCAAGCATTGTTTCTATCTGACTTTTGGAAAACATTTTGCCATCAAAATTATCATCAGGATTGCTATATGCTCTGTAATAATCTTCAATACTATCAAAATTTCTATTGGTATAAATATCTCTATCTCCACAGAAATATCTGATACCAAGAGCATTATTCATTCCAAGAAGAAGTTTGCCAGTATTTTTAAGATGTTTTTTAACATCTTTTAAAAGCTTATCTGGTTCTCTTAGCTTTTCTATTTCTTGTATACAAACAAAGTAGTCGTATTGTCTACTATCGTCATCTAACTCATATTCGCCATGCGAATTCTTTTGTATCAAAGTTACTTTTGTCTGTTTGGAAATTGTAAGCATGTTAAAGATAGCATCCTCTTCTCCGATGTACGCTATCTCACAGTCTTTTGGGAAGGGATACCATCTTAGAATTGCTGTTGGAAGTTCACGTGTGATCTGTTCTGCTACTGACATTTGATGTCCTCTCGCGAATAAACGTCGTATATAGTTCAATTATATGAAAATAAAGTACTAGGTGCAATTATCCTTAATATTGGAACTGTAAGTACTCTTCCACATTCTGATACTTTATTCCGTCTACTACTGCGTTTTCGCCACGGTACAATACTGTTCTTGAGATAATTTCACCATAATTAAACTCTATCTCTTTGCATTTTTCTTCATCTATCAAATGTTTGTACTGTTCTTCCACAATATGATCACTGTGCTTGATTTCATACAATTCGCAGGTAAGATTCTCTTCATCATGAATGACCATATCTATCTCGCCAATACTAAATAGCAATTTAAATACTCTTTTCTTCTTAGGCAGTCTCTTCTTGGTCTCTAATAGCACTATATCTTCAAGCATTCTGCATCTTACTTCACGGAGTATCCCTTCGCATATTGCCTGTCTTTCCTTTATAGGATACTTTGAGAACATTTCATCCTTCATGAGAACATGCACTAGTGCCTCTGCCTGGCAATATCTCATTCCTGGCTGGGTAAATATAATCTGTTCTTTAGGTTCTTTCACACCAATCTGTTCAGTTGGACAATTAACTATTAGATCAAGCAAGTAAAGATATGACTTTATCTCTTCTACATGCTCCTTAGTTATCTCAACTGACATATCTTTTTTATTTCTGATATCTAATATCTTCTGTAATCTCTTCGTTATTTCTTTGCAATCAACCTTTTCTAGTATGCTTTCTCTAGACTCAATCATAGACTTCTTGCGTTCAAGTTGTCTTGCGGTGCCTAGGTCATGTGATACAAAATTCTTAGTAAGAACTGATACCAGAAATCTGTGGTTCATGTCTTCGATTATTCTGTTGATAGCTCCGGTTAGTTCTCCTGCTTCGTATAGCTCTTCCAAGTGCATGAAATGCCCGCCATACTGATAATTAGCCAGACTATGCTGTATGTTTCTAGCTATGGCAGTGTCAATGTAGCGCCTTGTTGATTCATCATCGCGAAAAGAGATGCTTTCATCAAGTAGCTCCGCGTCATCAAAGTTCTTTTCACCAATCATGAATGTTCCGCCGTAGCGAATGTATTCATCAACATCATTGATTCCAAGAAGTCTCGAATACTCCTTGAACGGAATAAAAGTAGTATGTATCGTATAAGCTCTATCATATAGCTCATCACCTGTGCTGAGCAGGAATCCAAGTGAGTCCGTACCAGACAGCACTATCTTCATGCCCATTGATGCATAAACATCAGAGAAAAGAGACGCTGAATCAATGAATTCTCCAAGAAGTGTTACTTCATCAATAAACACATACTTGATTCCATCACTACTCATCTTCCTAAGATCTTCATTAAGCTTATCCATGGTATCTGATGTCATGATTTTGATATAAGCCGTCTCATTTGCAGGAAGTTCAGACATAGCCTGGAAAATAATAGTTGTTTTGCCAGTACGTCTAAGTCCATATATTAGGCAGACTTTTCCTGGTAGACCATATTGAAGGTATTTTTTCAGAGGTGCAATGCAATCTCTTTCACCGTACTTCTTGGCTACTGAGCACATATTCTTAAGAGCACTACCTGTAACTACTCTGGTATTATAGGTATTTCCCTGTCTCTGCTTATTTGTTCCAAAGTAAGACTTATCCTCTGCCACAAAGCTTCCATAGGTTTCATCCTCAACTAGCTGTTTAAGCTCTTCCTGAAGCTGTTTTCTTCTTTTTATCTGCGCTAAAACTGTAGCTTCATCCTTGCCCTTCACATACTTGTTGATTTTCTTTCCACCTTCATACCACTGAAGGTACATTCTGGCCTTACCTCTGATAACCTTGTATGTTAAGTTGCCCTTTGGCAATGAATCTATCTCAGTTATGATTGCTTCCAACTTGGTATCTGACATAATACTTCCTCCATATATTGAGCATAGCAAAAAGCAACCCCAAAAGCAACTTCTTTGTGCACAAACAGGGTTGCTTTTAGAGTTATCATCAAGATATAATAGCAAAGGAGGAAAAAGCAATGGAAATCCGCGCTTACAGTGAACTATATCTAGACACTGCCCCAAATATCTTAGGGCATATGTTTGATTTCGCCATAAATGAAGTTGGCCTTGAAGCAAATGAATTTGCCAACCGCTTTGTTGTCTCACCTATTTCAAAAGAATTTGAGAAAGGTAATCCTACTTATGTTGCAGGCAAAACAGGGCCTGAAATAGCCAAATTAGTTCTTACTGGTAGTGGTTATTCGAAAAGTTTTCCAGATGAAGTAATGTACATAGATAGAAGTCCAGAGTACTGGGCTGGCTGGTCTCTTGCCTACTATCAGTGGCTTAGGAACTACCATTTTATGCACATTCTCAAAGCTGCACCTTTCTCAAAGATACTCGAAATGTATCCAATCTATCACGAAATGGATATCAATCAATTTGTAGATAGATTGGATGATATATTAAAAGCTTTCTATCCCCAAACACCCCTCAGGAGGTATAGAGAAATAGTTGGATTATCACAAAGAGAGCTCTCATCCATATCAGGAGTTCCTCTTAGGCAGATACAGCTTTTTGAACAAAGACAAAGAGACATAAGAAAAGCACAGTCAATAACTGTGCTTATGCTTAGCAAGGCTCTTGGATGTAGTATGGAGGATTTGATGTAGCAAGTCAAAAATCAAGCGAATCGCAGCATTTATCATCGTTTCCGAGATTGCTTTACATTTTTATGAGCGAATATTCTACTACTCATTACACTTTTATGAGGGAATATTTTCATTTCGTTACATTTTTATGAGGGAATAATTGCAACGTAAAATTATGAAGATTTATGAAAGATATATTAATTTATGAAGAATTATGAAAGCTATACTGAATTATGAAAGATTATGAAAAGCATTTGCTTGCACGCGCAAGTAACGCGTGCTATTACTTAATCACAAAGAAATGAAAGGAGCATGTCTTTATGGCTAATACAGCCCCTGTTTCTGCTCGTATTGAAACTGATTCCAAAAAACTTCCTGATATAAATCACTTTTCCACCAAAGATATTATCAAAGCCGAATTTGATGCAGAACTTCAAAAAGGTGTAGTTTCCATCAATAATGGTCACACTCACTCCGCCGGCGATGTTGATAAAATGCTTGCTGATGAATTTGGAATATAATTTCGATAATAGAAAAAGCAATGTGCCTTGTGCACATTGCTTTTCTGTTATTTCCACATATGTTTTAAATAAAATGTTTTCTTATGACAATCTTATCTGATTCAATCTTATACGAAAAATAAAATGTAATATTCAAAAATCGCATCAGCTCTATAAGTTTTTCATGAGATTTTGGATTTTCACTTGCCTCTCCCATCTCTTTGAACTGTTCCCCCTCATATGCTATCAAAGGAGCAGTTCTAAATGTTATTGAAGAAGGATCTATTTCAAACTGGGGATAAAGTTTTTTTAACTCTTTTATATACCTTTTTTTATCAATAGTCTGCAGATAGGTAAATCCCTCCATAACACACCGATACATTGATTCTTTATTTTTCTCATTCTTTGCCTCCAATAGCCATATTGTCGGCCTTTCATCAGAAGAATAAGATATCAAATCCACCTTTCCAATTTTACGTGACTTATATTGTGCTTTATCAACTTTTCTTAATCGAGCCAACGGAGTTTGAAAATCAAGTATTTTCCCTATGTGATCAAAATATTCCCCATTTTTGCATCTAATATACATATCTCTGCATAGTATAGTCTCTGCATTTCTATCAAAATGAGGTTTTCCATCATTATCCTTCGGAGCTTGGATAATATTTGTTCTAGAGTCCTTAAAATACCCCAAACCTTCACTTGGTTCAATCTTCCAAACATTGTTTTCCTGTATTATCTGTAATTGTTTAGCTTTACCTAGAATATATTCTGCCATAACTTCCGAATAGTACACATTACTGCCCTTATCGCTTGTTTTTGTTGTAGTGTTGCATTTTAACTGGTAAATGTTTTCAAGTGGTATGGCAGACATTCTTTTTCTTATTTCTTTTCTTGATAAGGCTTTCATAAGCTCAATTATTACCTCCTTGCTTTTCTTAATTTTCACCAATTAACATTTGGGTACTAAATGGTATTTATCCTTTGTTCTCGCTAGCCATTTACATAAACACAATAAATATTCACCTTATCTGCATCATTTACAAATAGTTTGGGTCGTTTGTTAATTCAAATACCGATATCTTTGATATTTGTTGTATTGTTTTTTATCATTGTTTTTCCAGATATATTCATCTCCAAATCAATATATCCTCGTCCTTCACCCCCTCTTCATTCAATTGCCTCTTCATCATTTCATAATGGTTCTTATTAGCCACAACAAACGTAGTATCAACCAAATCACTTATATCTCCAGGCTTAACTACTGGTATCCCAGCAAACTCATTTATAGTCCCAGCATTATTATCAATAAAACTATCCACCTTAATGCCGTTCGAATCTAGATATATAAGACACTCTCTGCCATAATTTCCGGCACCAAAAATAATAGTCCTTTTGTTTCCAAGCTTTTTACACGCTTCGACTAACTCCATTCGTGGGTGTTCTGATTGCGCCAATTCATCAGCTAAACCTTCTGCATCATTACATATTCTTTCGTAGCCTTCCCACACCCAAGGAAACACATCTTCTTTTGTAATAACGCCATTTGATACGGCTTCATCTATCTTATCCTTAAGCCATTTATATGAAGGATACACATCCTCATCAAATATTCTTTTCCCTTTTAAAAGAAATATGATATTACCTACAAATGACTGGAACATGTATAGATAAACGCCTTTTACATGTGGTAATCTATCCTTCCATTCATCAAATAAGTTTTCAAATTCGTCTTTGGAAAAAATGATAGCCTTTCCAGAATTCATAGATGCTGTCGGCCTGTCGGTTCTATAGCAATAAAGCGTATCTTTTATATACATTGCCCTATCAGCACATGAAATAACCTTTTCCACGAAACCTATGTCCTGAAAAGCTGCTCCTGGAGTCTCACGAAGCCTAATTCCATTTTCTTTTAAGAAAGATGTTTTATATATACCTCGCCAGATAAGATAATCAGATTTGTAGACGTCATCTATAAAAGTTGGGTCGATGACTTGATTATATAAAGACATATTGTCAGCAAAGGTAACGATATCCTTGCTGATTTCTTTTCCATTAGAAAGACTAATAAAACTAGAATAATCAGCTTTTACATAGTCCAGATCAAATTCCTGCACCTTCTCATACAGAACTTCATACATGTTTCCACGTATATAATCATCTGTCTCAAGAATTGCAATATAATCTCCCTTAGCCTCAGAAATTCCTAAATTTACCTGATATCCATAACTTTTCTTATCAGAAAGAATCACTCGAATGTTAGGATACTCTTTTTCATAGGCATAAAGACGCTCCAATGTACCATCAGTTGATCCCGCATCGATAAGCAATACTTCAAGCTCTAAAAAAATAGTTTGAGAGATCAAACTGGTGAGACATTGGTCAATATATTTATATACATTTAGGCTTGGTAAAATTACTGTCAGCAATGTTTCCCTCACTAAAAAATAGCTTCTTTTTCGTTAGAAGCAATGTTTTGCATTTCCCTATACAGTTCAAAGCGATCATCAATATCTGCTGGGATTCCATAAGTTGCCTCTTTAAGTCCTCTTTCGAGTACCTCAGGGTATACCTCTTCCGTATTTTCTTCGTTAAGCGCAAGGACAAGGCCTGTATGTTCATCTCCAACATATGTGCCAAATCCTTTGACCGCTACGCCCATAAACTCCGAAACATTATTATTGATTTTGTTATCGCTGACATAGAAACAGTCTACTTTTATCTTTTCCTTCTGTAAAAATTCAAAATAGCGCTTTGCCTTTATACCGCAACCATATATTGCTATTTTGTCATAGTGGGCACAGAAATCACACAAGCTTTCCATTTCTCCATCATTCCATTTCAATTGTTCTTCATCTAAATTATTGTTAAGAACATTCTCAAAAAGCTTATATGATACGCCTCCATACTGTTTTATTTTATCTTGATAAAACTCATAAACTTCCTTATCAAGTATTCCTTCCTTTTTCAGCTTCAGCAAGGAGCTAGTCGAATATCGCCCCATCCTTTTGCCCCAATTTCGTATTGCTATTTCCTTGTTTTTATAATAATCAGGTAATGAGTTTAGCGCTTCCGGCCAGTATTCAAGCCATATCTCAAATATCTCTCTGTGCCAGGAAGACTGCTTTTTCATTGGCGTCCCCCAAAAATATTTACTAGTCAAATTCATCAGTAGTACTTTAGCGTCTTGCCCTGCCCTTTCGATATCTAACAGCCTTTCAAACAGGAAACAAACATGCGAAAAATTGCGCCTATTTACCGTGAGATATCTCTCTGAAAGCATTTTCCAATCTGTCCCTTTAATAATGCTTTCCTTTCGCACTATAACTGCTCCGAACAAAGCACATACACACGCATATTCTTCAAAAAGACTGTTTAGTTGTTTTTCCTCATATATCCCTCTTTTCCAGCCTTCATATGGATTAACAACTATCGCATCATACTTCTTAGAAAAAAAATATCTTAGAGAATAAAGCAATTCTTCACTTGCTCTTAATGAATCCGACCTAATCCAGGCATAATCACAGCATACATCTTCTCCAACCTTTTCAAGCATACGATACACTTTTTCATTAGCGTGAATATATGCAGGAAACTTAACATAAAATAAATTATCACTCTTTTTTTGATAATATGACACAATTTCCTCAGTATCATTATCTTCACTTGAATCAGCTATATATAAGCAATAATCCAACTGAGAATATAAAGAAAACTCTCCGTCTAATATTTCTCTAATGTATGCGGGATTATTATATGTGGGTACACAAACTACTAACTTCATACTCCATTCCTAACAGATCAATAAATAGTTACTGTTTCCTTCGTTGCAAATATAATTGGTATGCATATTCATATATCTCTGAATATGTCCTATATCTTATTTCTTGACTATTTGGTATATCATTTAGATACGCAATTGCTTCATCATTATGTTTAAAAGCTACTATTACATTCTTAGACTTATTAAGCCTCAAGTACTCTATTGGATTTACAATTTTAATTCCATCTATTTCCTCTTTACGTGACGAAGAGTCTAGTACACACTCAATTTTTATGCCATTCCTCTTCATTATCCAGCATATCTTTTCTCCAATATTACCAGCCCCCCCAAATAATCACTTCCTTGTTGAAATCAGGAAATGCCACGCCAAAGATTTCAGCTATGTAATTATCAAAGAAACTATCCTCAAAAATAATATTTTCTTTTTGAAGCAATTTAAGATCTACTTTTGCAAAAGGATTATCTACTGGTTCAACTTCATACCCATACAAGGCATATATTCTTTGGGCCAATTTAAAATCATACCTAAGTAAACCATGCGAACCAAATGGCATATTTTTAGTAATTATTTCATAGGTCGTAGCATATCCATTCTCAATAGAAAAAGACTTTGCCACATCAACAGGCGCAATATTCATATCATCACTAAAGGAAATAACTACGTCTTCGTTCCAACCATATTCATCCAAACATTTTTGAATATAATCTATGTTATTAGTTATCCATTTTTTTATCGCTCCTGTATTTCTGAGAGAAAGTCCTCCATTTCCAACATATAGCACCTTGCTTTGCTTTCTTGTATGATAACAGACTCCTACTGGCCAAGGAGCACCTATATAATCATATTTCATCTCGCAAAATGACATCAATCGATTTTCAAAAACAAACGCATCTAACTGATAAACTAAGATATAATCATAATCCAAAAATTCATCATAAAAAGCAGCTGAAAGCATCAACCGATTATATGTTGAAACACTAGAAAAAAAAGCCTCATCAAAATATTTTGTTTTCCAGTCCTCAAAGCCATGTGGAATCGTTATTCCTTTAGGCATAACAAAAAATCTGTCATACTCGTTCAATACTTTATCGCATTGAACAAGGGACACAAGCTCATTTTGTGTTAGTTCAGATTTGTAACAAGGTACAACGATCGCACATTTTATCATTTTATGCTTTCCATTTCATATAACATTTCTGTCAAAATATCCTCAAGAGCTATACACCTACAATCGATTTTAGTCTGCACAATTCCAGATAAGTACTGCATTTTTACAGGAGCAGTGACAATAACTGCGTCTACTTGCCCTAAATCATCATTCAAAGAAAATGTTTGTATTGGAGAACCAGTATCTTCTCCGCGAACATCTATTCCATACTTTACTGATATTTGGCTATTCTCTATATCTTGCAACAGTTCTTTACCCCAAACCCCCATTCCATAAATTGCTATAGTTTTTATTCCTTTATCAATTAAGTATTTTGCAATATTTTTCCCCTCACGATTGACCTGAGACCATTTCTGAATAAGACCATTTCTATCATTTTTCTCCTCATTGTATGGAGTTATTTCTTTCTGAATATCAAAATATGAAAATACGTTGTTAACCGCAATATCATTTCCATCTATTCTATTATTTTTACTTAACGCTATTTTTTGTGTCTTGTCGATTATTCCATAAACAATGCTATCAGAAAATGCCTTAGCCACCCCTGTATTGCTCATTACTTCTACTGCTTTTAGATAAATATCATCCTGTTTAAAGGCTAACTTTCTTATTAGTTTCTCATTCAAATATTCATTTGCAATACTTTTAGGCGGATACAATACCCCGCCTACTCCCTGAGCTATATATGTAGATTTTGATATTTCACCATATGATGTTTTTACATTCAAATAATCTTTGACAGGATATGGAACTCCTCCATAAGTCATTTTCATATCCATTACCCAAAGGCCACAAACATGGTTCGGTAAAATGCAATGTGCTTTCCATAATGATTCAATCAAATTAGGTGGATAGATTATGTCATCGTCAATTGTTATTACGCAATCGTCCACATATTCTTGCAATGCATAAAAATATTTAGTGTGAGGTCCTAAATCATCAACAAAATAAATTTTTAATCCTTTATTTTGTAAAGCTGTTAAGTTACCAGGTAGATCTTCTGGAGCAATTTTGCTTCTATCTAGCCATAAAACCACCTTGTCAACACCTTTATCTTGCATATAGATTGATTCGATTGCATAATGAACATAATCTAATCTTTCAGGTATCGTAGTAAGCGACACTATTATTCTATTTCCTTCTTTTCCTCCTTCTAATGATGGATAATCTATTCCTTCATCAAAAAGCTTCATTGCCTGTTCAGCAATTGTCCTGCTAGTATGAGGTTTTTCCACATTATTATTCATGTAATATCTGCAAAAAATATTGTTAAATCTTTTCTTTGCTTGATTGATCTCCACTATAATCTCCTTCGTATATAGTTATCTAGAAACAATTTCCACATCAATAATGTTACTAAATCCCAAGTCTGTAAGCTTTGCCATAATCTCTTTCTTATTGTCACCACTAGGAGTTACTAGTACTACCACCTCATTCTTTTCATCAACATAATCCTCTATACGCTTTACAGGATACTTGCCAGCAAAAAGTGAATTATCATTGTTTTTTTGAGTCACTGCCATTCCAACTATTCTATCTTGTAAATCTTTTTCGTATTCATCCAAGAAACTTATAGTGTTTTTCCCAACACCATATATGATAATCTTCTTATTAGGTGGAATTGCTCGAACTCTTTGATTTACCTCTGCTGCCACCTTAAATAATTTTTTCAGTGAAACATTTGTCCAATCATTCTTTCTTAAAACTTTTTCAATTTCCTCTGCTATCATCGTTACTTCTGGATCTTTCTCAAATTCCATTGACTGCCAACGGCTAGCAAAAAGGGACAGTATATTTTGAATGTTCTCAGCAAACATTAGTCTCATATTGCAATCAACTAGCACTTTAATTGTATCTCTATACCCTTTGAATGTTTCTATCCAGCTACGTCTTGAGACACTTTTAATTTCGCTACGACGACACCAATAAACAGGATAGTCAAGCTCATATAGTTTTTGGGCAGCGGCTAGTGATCTGATAATAAATGTTTGGTCTTCAAATCGTCTGCAACTCAAATAGCGAATATTATTATCAATTATCATTTGCCTCTGATATATATATCGTGTATGGCCAAAAAGATAGAAGAAATCTACCGAGTCTATAAATCCATTAACAGTATGTTTTTTATTCCCCATGCCTGCTTTGTATTCTTCTTTTTCATTACTTCCATCAAAAATGATAATATTACCACCACATATTTTCGCCCCATTATCTTTTGCAGTAGCATAAAGTTTTTCCACACAATCAGTACTGGGATACTTGTCATCTGCATCCATAAACAATAAATATTCTCCTCGCGCAATATCTATTGCCATATTTCTAGCTACACCTGCACCTGCATTTTCTTTATAAACATAATGTAAGTTGTCATAAAGCGAATAATTCTGCTCTATCACATTTTTAGTTTTGTCAGTGGAACCATCATCTATTACTATGACTTCAATACCATCAAGCGTCTGTTCTAACACACTATCAATACAGCACTTAATATATGACTCCATGTTATATGTAGTTATAATGACACTAACCTTAATATCCACTACTCTTAGGTTCCTTTTCACTCAGACAGAAATATATTCTTCTATTCCCCTGATCTTTAACTGTTCTTCTATAATTGGTTTCAAATTACTGCCAACTCCAACAACCACTACATCATCCTTATTTAAAATAACATCATCAATGCATATAACTGAATCTTCCGGTTTTTCTATAGTCGACACTATATGACCTAAAATATTAATTCCAGCTTTTTCTAAGATCACGTGCAAGCGTTTACCGACATTTCCATTGCCATAAATATAAATATTTCTTCCCGCAATCAAATGCACCAGTTTAGCAATTTCTATCAGTTCATTATCTTTTTTATCAACATATTTATTCAACGATTCAGTATTATTTATCACAGCGCATTCAAATATATCCATCAGCTTTTCATCATAGTTTTTTGACAATTCATCTCTGTACAATTCCAATTCTGATGGAATATAGTTCCAAGAAATATTTAGTGCTGAGAAAACATTGTCTATATATCTAAGTGTATCGTCACATATCTGAAATGCGCCAATATTTGGATATCCGTGATATTCATCATTTTCATCTCTAAGCACAATTTTCTTCGCACTAACCGTATCCAATAATAATTGCGTTGCATAAGCGTTTCTATAGGATGTAAACTGCATAGCTATATCATGCATTACCACAACTGCATCATCAGTCAAATATGGTAAACACACCAAAAAATCCAGTATTTCTCCTGGGCATGAATGCACAGTATCAAGAATCAGGAAATCTATTTTATTGCCTATTTTATCTAGAAAGTTACATATTCCTCCTCCAGTCAGCAATTCATGTTTCCACCTTGAATTTGTATCTGCTTTTTTCAAATATTCTGAAGCCCACTCTGCTATAAAACCTGTCTTTTTAGATCTATCTAAATAATAATTTTCGTTATAATCGACAGAGTACATATGCGCATCTGAACATAGCATAGATAAAGCATTAAGCACTACAGCTGTAGTTCCTCCAGCGCTAACGCCAATCTCAACGATCTTCTTTGGATCATATTCTTTGATCAAGCCACACAAGAACCCTTGCTGCCAACTGCTCATTTCAGAACGTCCATCTCCGTATTTCTCGTCAATAATCTTTGTAATTGTCTGCGGTTCCCAAAAAAGCTCCATACTCCACCTAAAATGCAGTTATTTAATGCATCCATTTCCTTTCTTAATATATATGTTTATATATCGTTATACCTTCTTCTATCAGTAACCCCTTTATTTTCTTGCACTCACAGCATCTTAAATCTTTATCAAATCACCAAGTCTTAAATCCACCGATTCAGGATAAAATTTTTCCAGGCCGCAATCTGAAAAAAATGTAAATTCAGAAAACAGGACCTTAGAATCAAACGCATAGAAATCAACTCTAATAAATGGCACTCCCTCACTCAACAGCCTTGCTAATTCTGTCATTTTTTCTAACTGTTCTGGTCTTTCTAGCGGTACATCACTATTGGGATAATTTTGCCTTATGTCCAGTCTATTCCATGAAATGTCGTAATAATCTATTGTCTCTTTATCTGTTTTATCATTCTTTATTGCCTGAATTAACTTAGGCTCACCTTCGAAGCAAAAAAACTTATATACAGGAAGAACATCATATTTTGTTGAACAGATATATTCTTCCGCCAAAATCCGAGGTTTGATATCTTTGTATGGCCACTCTCTTCCCAACCAATAATAATTTGTATCTAATGCTTTAGTTAACTTCTTTTTTGCTCCTTGAATATCAAAATTATCTCTATCACTACATATTGCGATGCTTCCACTATCATGTGTGCACTTCAATACATACTGTTCTGGTAATTTTTCAAAATCAATGTCTTCGAACCGCATCCATGTCCCCAATGTGGGAATGACATACTCTTGCCCTATAATACGAGCTACTACATTCTTTACTTCTGCCTTATCTACCAGCTTATTATAATAGGGATTTCGATTATGAATTTTTAACCACTGTAACTTCTCATTAAATGTTTTCGGTGATGCCAAGTTTAACTTATGTCCCAGTTTTTCCTCAAATATCATGGACAAATATGCTTCATCACTTATTAAAGATTGGTATTTGCAAGTCACATTAGCATCTCTACATTTTTCCAAACTGCTACATAACGTAGAAAAAGTTTGCAAATCAAATACATGAGCCTGAATATTATGTTTTCTAAGTTCATCAAGAACTTTTTCTTGCGCCCCGATATTCTTTATTGCAACGAAAACAAAAATGTCTTGCAAAAGAAACAATTCTTCTTTTCTAATCTGTGGTATTCCATGATATTCTCTACCTTCAACGTAATTACTATCACAATAACATGCAATCTCTGCATCTGCGGATTTGAGTGACCAATACGCGTATGTTTGCCCGTACTTTCCACATCCCCAAATACATATTTTGTTATTACTGCATATCTCTTCAAATAACTCATACGTCATAAAATTTCACCCATTCAAATTCTATATTAGTAATTACGCTAATCTTATTATTTTGTGTTTCTTTTCCCAATGCCAATAGTCACACTCAAAATATCTTGAAAACTCTTCTTCAAGTACTAACACATCCTCTTTGCTATATCCATTTTTCCATAGAACATAAGGAAATGATATCTGATCTCTTCTAGACCATCTGCATAATTCTTCCCACCAGTTTTCCATTATTTCTTTGCACTTCAAATTATTGTGCTCTCGTAATAATATAGAGCAAAACCAACTTCCAAATTCTTCTGGCATACCGTCTTTCCAATAATGTTCAATCTGTTTATAAATCATTTCCGTATTTTCTCTGTTCTGTGTCATAAGACGTGCGCCTTCTCTATACAGAGAGCCCATTCCATTTTCGCCAATAACACCAATCTTAAGGTCCGTTAACTTGTCAAAAAATGAGTCCAAATTCTTCTTCAGGGTAATATTCCCATCAAAGTAAATACTTCTGTCATATTGCGGAAATACCATATGAGCATTTATTTTACAAAATCTATTCATACGTGTTGGATCTGTAATCTCTTTTGGTACTACATCATTAATACTAATCCACTTATACCCCTGATTTTCTTTTGGTTGTTTATCAGATATCACAAAGAAATCATAGTATTCTAAAAGATCATCCTCCGGCAACACAAGATCATCATAATCACCTACGATACAGGTATAAGCGACCGTTTTCTTTTTCATAAATGGAAAGTATTTCTCAAGCATTCTTCGATCTTGCATTATTTCCTTCAGATCAAAAACATATTGAAATCCCATACCCCTAATTTGTTTTTCTACTTCATCACAGTCCGCCACCCCGACTGCAACTATCCAAGCCACATCATCTTTTTGAGGAAGGAGTGATTTATAATCTACGCATAAACAACCATCTAGTACTTCACTCCCCCATAAGTTAGGATTATTGTCACTGTAGCAATAAGGTTCTATTCCCAATTTATCCAGTACATCTTTACATGTAGTTTTTGCAATATAGCCACATCCCCATATGCAAATTTTTGCATTTTTCTGATGCAAATCAATTAACTGCTCATAACTACTGTCATTCTTATTCACTGTATTCTCACAAAAATTTGGATTCACTATATATCCCTCACTTTAAATACTCAAAAATTATAAATATATCCTGGTAATTCACTGGATTCTTGTCTTAAATTGCCCTCACCACTACTTGGCTTATTTTTCATTATTGCTACTTCTACCGTAATAAGTACTTTGCTCATAATATCATCTTCCCCCCATTCTTCATGTAGTAAATGATGAAAATCTTCCAAATCATTGGGACAGTATTCTTTCAGATAGTCAACTTGCCTCCTATTTATAAAAAAAGAATCCTGAAAATCTCTTGAATCGCCCTCTAGTCCACCCTTTTCCCTATATTTATCATAATTACCACAAGCCCATTTGTATAAAAAATCTTTCTCACGTTTGCTTTTCTCCATATGCCACCTCAATCCAACTGGTACTTACTCTTCCAATCTTCTTTTTCTTCCCATCTTGGCTGTTTCTCTTTGTTAAAAATATAATTTTCAATAACAAGAATATCCATATCTGTCCGCATAAAACACTCATATGCGTCTTTCAATGAACACACTATAGGCTCACCTCTGACATTAAAAGAAGTATTAACTACCACACTACATCCAGTTAATTCCTTAAATGCTGAAATAACCTTATAAAAGTAAGGATTTCTATCATTATCCACTGTTTGTATTCTTGCACTATAATCAACATGTGTAACTGCTGGAATATCTGATCTTTTTCTTTTAACTACTTCCAACAGATTTCCATCGGCTTTTTCGATACTTTCTTGTACGTTAATATCTGTTCGTCTATTTTCTTGAACGTTTTCCACAATTAGCATATATGGACTTTCATCAGTCAATTCAAAATAGTCAGATACATTTTCCCTAAGAACCGCCGGCGCAAAAGGTCTAAATGATTCTCTAAATTTTATTTTTTGATTGAGCCTTACCTGCATATCTTCACTCTGTGAATCAGCAATAATGCTTCTTCCTCCAAGTGCCCTAGGCCCAAATTCCATTTTTCCCTGAAATAGTCCTATTGCTTTTCCCAGTGCCAAATACTTTGCTATAGTTTGGAATAGAAAACTGTCTTCATAGAAATCTGCCTCATAACCATTCTTTTCAACAAAAGTTTTAACGTCATCATTTGAATATGAATTACCTAAAAAACTTCCATTTTGACTGTCGTTAGGACAAACTACTCTTTTTAGGTTATTATCCAACATATAATTGCCATACAATGCTGCGCCTAGACTTCCTCCTGCATCACCAGCCGCTGGTTGTATCCATATATTTTTATATATTTTTGAATTCTTAATCTTACCATTAGCAACGCAATTAAGTGCTACACCACCTGCCAATACGACATTGTCTATATCTTTACCATAGTTATTCTTTGAATGCTTGACTATCCGAATTATTATATCTTCGACTATTTTTTGTCCTGATGCTGCTATATCCATTTCACGTTTTGTTATCAGTGACTCTGGCTCTCTTCTAGGTCCATTAAACAATTCTTCAAACTTACTATTCGTCATACTTCTTCCATATTGGAAATCAAAATATTCCAAATTCAGCTTAAATGAACCATCCTCCTTAATATTGATTATTTTTTCCCTCATAAGCTCTTCATAAATTGGTTCTCCATAAGGAGCTAATCCCATAAATTTATAATCACCAGAATTCACCTTGAAGCCACAAAAATATGTCAACGCGCTATAGAACAATCCTAATGAATGTGGATATCGTTGCTCTTCTTTTAATTCAATATTTTTACCACTTCCAACGCCTATAGTAGTTGTAGCCCACTCGCCTACTCCATCCATAGTAATTATTACCGCTTTTTCAAAAGGAGAAGGATAAAATGCTGATGCAGCGTGAGACATGTGATGTTCACACACATAAAATTTTCTGTTTTTGTCAACGCCAATTATTTCGTCTACTAGTTTGTGAACCCATATTTTTTCCGAAAAGATTGAATCAAAACTTCTATCAACTAAATCTTTTGATTCTTCTCCTGCAAAAAGTATATTTTTTATAAAACGATCTAGCGTAAGTAATGGATCATCATAATAAATTACAGCGTCTATTTTTGAATCCCCAGTAAGCTTTTCGAGTTTACTAATACAAAATTTCATCGCATTTTTAGGCATTCTTAAGTCATGTTTTATTCTTGAAAAACGTTCCTCTTGAGCAGCTGCTATAATATTCCCATCTTTAACTATGCATGCTGCTGAGTCATGATAAAGAGCCGATATACCAAGTACAATCATATAGTTCTCCCCAATATATTTTCTCATTTTATTTCAGGAATACATCTGAGAATCTCTTTGGCTATAATCTTATTGCCTAATTCATTTAAGTGCATATAATCGACATAAAGCGTTTCACTTACATTATCAAATACATTTTTCAAACAAAAGATGTTATTGAATCTTTCATTTAATTCATCTCTCGTAAATCCACTATACAAACTGTCCATACCCTCTTGACGCATCTTCCAATTAAATTCAGAACTCACACATCTCATTCTTTTTTCTTTTTTGCTCATTTCTTTTTTTGTTCCTAACCATGGCTGTATAAAGAAAAAAGGTTTAATATTAAATTCTTTTGCTATCGCATTCATCATCCTCACATGAGTAAACCATCGGTCATACCAGTCTTTCTCAATCTCAACACCATTCGTAATTATGCTTTCAAGTTTTGATGCTCCTTGTCCCCACTCAATATCAATAGTTCCCTCTTTGGCAAAATACTCTTTCGCATGGTTGAACACCATTTCAGAATACTCTGCTCTAAATTCATTACATTTATCATATACAGCGTTATTGATACCATCGTAAACAATAAGATAATCTGGCTTTAATGAAACAACATCACGAATCAGCTTTAATAATTCTTGTGATGAATTATAAGAAATACATCCCCCATTAAGCACAGCAACATCATTTCCAATTTCATTTTTGAGTATCAGAGGCCAACTGCTAAATTCATATAGTCCTCCATCTGTAGTTGACCCTCCTAGGGTCACTATTTTAGTTGATGCCTTAGCATAATCACCAATTTCATAGAATCCAGGATATTTATAATCAGTAACAAAGCTGTGCCCCAAAAATATATCCATAACGTTTTTTCTTCTGTAGTAACTATCCACTTTAACAGTATCATCCAAAATTATATAATTGTTATTCCGTACAAAATTTAGATTAACAATTTTATTTAACGGAATATCTTTTTTACGTGGAAATACTATAAGTGCATCCGGATAATACAAACATTCCTCAATTTGCATAACCTCTTCATCTTCATCCCCATTTTCACCAATCAATCCTATTACTTTATAATCCAATAATTCAAAAAAATTCTTTATCCTTTTCGAAAGGTTACTTACTCCATAAATTATAAGTTCCTTGCCTTCTATAAAGCTCACTGCATCATAGGATAATTTATCTAATGTAACATGCTGCTCCGTACCATCCAAATAATTAAATATACTATATCGGTTAGCAGAATCAGCGATAAAGAAATCCCCACAATAAAAAATATTCTTTTCACCCACTATTGATTTAATATTTGAATATATTTCGTCACAATAAGCTATTGAAGATATTACTATTGAGCAATCATCTTTATTCATATCCAAGTATGATCTTGGCAATACATCAAAATTTTTAACTTTTTTTCTAGTCATATAAGAATCAACAACTTGAAAACCAGTAATTTCATTATTCAGGAAAAAGTCTATAACCCTCTCCCCGACATTACCAGCTCCATAGATAATCACATTGCTCGCATCAATTTTTCTATTTAAAATGAAGGCACTTTGTTCTTTACCTTCCTGATACTCTTTAGCAAAAAAATTACAAATTATTACATCTGATTCACCTATGTCTTCCTTTCGTACTATCCTTTTGTTGCATATTATTTCACCAAACAATTCATCTGACAGAAACCCCTCTACATAAACCTCGAAACATGTCAGTAACGAAAATATTCTCAATGCATTTTCATTCACATCATTAATAAAGATTTTTTTTCCTAATAGATATGGGTTTATTTCAAATAGTTGTCTTTCTAGATCAAATCTGATTGACTCCATAGGTACATCCTCCCCTTACAGCACTCGTTGATGATTCAAGTAATAATCTAAATATTCTTTTTTTCAAATAACTATCGACTAAGAGTGTTTTCACAGAATCTTGTATTAACGATAACTACTTTTGTTTCTCAACGCGATTTACACAAATTTACCGCATTTAAAATTCCAATCGTTTCACTTTTCTTATATCCAAATATGGCAAATCCGCTATCAATAAGATACTTTTCCAAATTCTTGCTTCCCTTATAATGCCACTCAACCATAACAGCATCGAACAACTGTAATAAACCTTGTTCAAACAAATCGCCCATTATTTCATATTCCGCGCCTTCACAATCTAACTTTAGAATATAGGAAAGGCCTTTATTGGCATTCATTATCGCTTGAATTTCTTCAGAACTCTTCTTAATCTTAATGCAAGTACAATATGAGTCATCCTGCATCTCTACTCCAAGCTGATTTTGAAATAAGTCAGTTATCTCATATACTGACGACATTGAGGTGGAAAAATTTCTAAAATAATTGATTTTTTCATCTCTTGTGTCAGCACCAAGCCCGTAGTTCATACACTCTATAATGCATTTGCTGTTTGCATAATCTCGTATGTTGCTTAAACCAAAGTTATATGTTTCTCTAAAAGGTTCCCATGAATACACTTTTTTAACATTTGTTTTGTATGAAAAGTAAATTACAGAATCACCTGTATTCATACCCACATCAAAAACAATGTATTTTGCTTCCTTGAATAAAGAAAAATAATAGACCTCATTTTTAAATACATCTATGAATCCCCAGTATTCCTCAATATTGCTTATACGAGATTTATGACCGTTATATTCAAGCAAAAAACTATTTTCTACATCAGGATAGACTTTTATATCGCTCTGCAATAAAGGTGTGTCATTAGCTGCATAGATAATCTTGCCGTGAGAATATCCTAAATCTTCTAATTCTTTGGAAATTTCAAGGAATAGTTTTATTTCAACTACACATACCACAACTTTTTTATTTCGATTGATGTCATCTGATGGTTTTTTAATTGGGACTCCTTCAATTTTTCCACGTCTATTCTTATCTATATATCCAGCCACTTTATATTTTTGGTGTAAGAAATCTCTATTACTCTCAAAAAATTGTCCTAATCCATAAAGATACACTTCTTCGGTTGATTTCATACCATTCTCCCTTTTTCTTTACAAAAGCCTCTTTTTTTAGATTGCGTAAACCAATGTTTCATTTTCGCCAAATGAATAATGCCTCATCCATAGCTTATAATCTGGATTAATCTGTAATATTAACTTTGGAAGTTTGACTATGTCTTCGGGTTTATGATAAATAGAGATTGCTAATTTAGGTTTCTTAATTCCTATCGTCTTTTGGCAACCAAGCAAAGCCTTATATTCTGCGCCTTCTATATCCATCTTTATAAAAGTAGGTCTAAGGTCACACATATTATCAATAGTATCCACCGATATTTCTGCATTTCCCACATCACTTATATTTGAAGCAGAAGTACCATTCATCATAAATTTCAAGACAGTTGCTTTGTCCCACATTCCCTTTTCAATAATCTTATAATCAATTTTCCCAGTGAGCCTTTCATTTATCTTCTTTATATTATCCCCATCAGGTTCCCAAATGTAAGAAAATGCCTTTCTATCAGCCATATTTATATCAACACCTATACTAGTATTAAACCAGTTATAAAAATCCAAAGATGTACTACCATCAAAGCCGCCACCATCAACGAAAAATTCTTCATGCAATTGGTGCTCTTTTAGTGCAGGAAGGTCAAAATATTGCTTATGGTTTAATCGAGAATACTCTAAACCCACATTGATTATTCGTTCCGTTGGAATTCCTCGTTCTAATAATTGCTGAATTATTTCTTCATGAGCAAATTTGCTACAAACATAAATATCCGTCTCACTTTTGCTTTCAATATATTCTTCAAGAGAAACTACAGGAATTCCAAGATAATTTCCCACTTTGTTGTTATCAATAAAACAGCTTATTCGGTCATGAAAGATACTTTCTATCTGCTTTCCCACTGCTCCAGCTCCAAATATCGCAATCTTCTCAGACTGCTGTATCCTTCCAACAAGAGCCTTACCTTCATCAAATGAACAAACAATATTTTTGATATATCTATAATCAGAAGTCTCGCTAAAAAGGATTCTGTCACTGAATATTTTTTTGCTTAAATCATCTTGTAGCTTGTTACGTATTAAATCTATATCTTCTTTAGCAAATGTCATCATATTTCCCATAACAAAAACCTCCCATGTAAGACAACTACATACCTTACATCGGGAGGTTTACTTTACTTTTTTAGCATATAATGTATAATTACCTAGAAAGAAACGGGTTTGTTACCGTAAGGCTATTACTGAAGCGGGGTGCTCGTTTCTTTTTTATTTGCTTTCTTCTAATTTGACGCCATATTTAACGGCATATTCACGGGCTTCATCTTCTGTAAGCTCAAATCGTTTGATCAACTTACCGATAATCTGATCTACTGGCACATTATCCTCAATCTTATCCTCAATGAACGCTTTGATGCCTTCTTGGATGCCTTCTTTTAAACCTTTTTGGATTCCTTCCTTGATGCCTTCTTCTTTTCCTTCATCGTAGATTCTGAAGCCTGGTAAATCGAGTACTTTTCCACCCATGACATCACCTACTTTCTTTTGGACATTTTCCTGCTTTGTTGTAAGCTTATATGCAACGCTATGTGTTAGCCTTATGATAGCATCGTAAGATGCTGATGACAAGCTACCTGTGGCAAGTTCATTATCCAGTCGATCAAATATTTCCTCATAGTTTTTTAAGAGTTCATCAATCTGATCCATATCCTGATTCATCTCGGGTAGCTTTTTCTCAAAGTTAAAAATGTAGAATGGAATCAACATAAAAAGTTTTTCTTCAAAGATCTTATCTATGCTATAATCCGACATTTTTAGCATTGGTATATCATAGGATACCTCTTTTCCATTTGGCATTACCAGTTCAATAATCCCTGTTTCTGGAGCCTCCTTTGAGAATCTGAGTAATAAGAGCCCGGAATTTGGAAATCGGAACCTCACTTTGTGCACGTTCATTTCGTAAGCATTCTTAGCAATCTGCGTATCATACTCAAATATTCTTACCAGCATTGATTTGCTATAAACCTTACTCTCGCATTCAAGATGATATCTCTTGGTTATATCCTTGTAAGTAATCTCAAAACTAGAATCTGTGATGCGTTTTTCCTCTGAACCATCTTCATGTTCAACAAACTGCTCATTCCTAAGCCTTTTCACTACGGCACTTTTGCCATATTTTTCTCTGAACATATGGGACACTAGCGGTATTAACAGATCATCGCACCTTCCTTCCATTGTTCTGAAAGCGTCATCATATGCGGATTCAGAATACAATGGATTATCTTTTTTCTTTACTTCATCCATACTTTTTCCTCCTACGTATGTTTAATACATCTCATGCATAGGCAAGAAAAATAGAATATTACCAAGAAACTCAGAAAATAAATAATTAGATAAATGAAATCATCAAATATATATCTTAGTCATGGGAATAGTCTGGCGAATGCCACGAACACTATACATGAAACACCCATGTAAGATATCATATCTATCTCCTAATGTAAAGTATGCAGTTGTCAAGGTACTCTTTTCCTATCAGATCATCTTCTTCGCTATCTCAATAAGTTTCAGATCAAGGTGTGTCTCATCCGGCAGCTCATTTTCAAAAGTACTGTTAAAGGTGCAGTAAGCCATATCGATGATGAACATCTTGATGAGCCTGTCTCTATCTACAAATCTAGAAAAGCTATCCAGTAAGAGTTTGAATCTTGCTTCATAGCCAAAGGCTGGGTGATTTCGCACGTCATTACGAATAAACCGTACACATTCAAGTTCGATAGGAGCCAACATTCCCGAAGGATCAATTCCCCAGAATCTATTGCCATCATCTAATATGTTCAGCTCATGAAGATCTCCATGGAGCACGTATCTCTTGGCATCGCCAAAGGCATCTTTATACATATCAATTGCTTCATTGAGGACTGCCCTGACCTCCTCTTTGCAATATGGCACAGTATCTATGTTTGCAAGTTTTTCATCCAGCTCCAGGCCATACTCTGGAATGAACTCAAGCTTCATATCATCACTATAAATAACGGCATCTTTAACTACATTTGTGAACATCTCGGTAAGCTTGATGTTCTCGTCAAAGCTTGCGTACTTGGCAGGTCTGACTTCACTTAGGAGCATTACTCTTTTTGACTCATCGAAATCTATAAGGCTACACATATATGACTTTGGAAGGAGCCTCATGGCCTCAAGTTCACGCTCATATCTTCCCACAAATTCAGGAATAAACTTGATTATCACATGGCCATGCTTCTTGGAATCTGCCTGTAATACCAGTCCATATCTTGAAATCTGGTTTGGTAAAAAAGATGTTATATCCCATTTAGCAATAAGCTCAGGAAGACATGCATAGATTCCGTCAATCCATCGCATGGTCTTTTCAGGCTCTTTTCTTAAAAAGAATGACTTAATACCTTCTGTTATAAGGATGTTCTTATCAAAGTATGCAATATTGCTCTTTTTATTGATCTTTCCAATATTTGTAAGGGCAAACTCTGCATAGGCCAGTTCAAAATCATATGTAAGCTTCAGGTTATTTTTGAAATCATAGTTGTAATATCTTTTTGAGCCCTTTGGAAGCATTCCTGCTGTTTCCTGATAAGGGAAATCCACGTCAAAGTTATTCCACAAAAGGTCAAACTTAAAACCTTCCGGAGACTGGGTTATGATGTACTCTTCTCTATCAAGGTTATTATCGTGAATATCTGTAAAGCCACCAGTGATCTTCTGGGAGGTTATAACAGCATCGTACTTATCAAGCTTATCAAAATAATCATCAATAAGCTGTCCATAGAGAAATGGTGCAACAGCATCTACTACCACGATCTTTTCGCAGGCGTAGCTATCATGGATAAGTTTCATACCATTATAAAGAGACTCCATCCTGGTCTGCCCGTTTTCAGCTATGTCACAGTCCATCTGAGCAAGCTTTTCTGAATAGCCTTCCCACTGCTTGTCCATTACAACCACGACGCGGTCTGTCTTTTCAGATTCACTGACAGCATCAAGCACATAGTCTATGACTGGCTTACCAGCTATTAAGTTGTATTGCTTGGGAATTGAAGCTCCAAACCTTGCTCCAACGCCTCCTGACATTACTATCACGATATTCATGGTCTTTTCAGGTATTCCTCTATTCTTTCTACAGCTCTTTTGCTGGCCTTTCCATCAAATACAAGCTCCACAGCCTTTTCAAAATCTTCAAGTTTCTGAAGATACTCTTTTTCATCAAAGGCCATTATCTTGCGTTCAAACTCATCATTATCCTTTGAAATAGAAAATGGTAAAACGACATCCAAGTTAGGTGTCATCTCTTTTTTGTTAGTCACAACCGCATCCGTATCAGCTGAGATATTCCAGATCATTCCACCTCTATCTCTTAAATATCTTTCTATATCATCAGCGTACAAAAATACTGGTACATGCATAAGACTAGTGTCTATGGCAGTCGTAGAATAATCAGAAACGCAGGCATCCACAGCAGCCATGATCTCATATAGATCTTCTACTTTTGTTGCATCAATGAGCCTATTTCCAAGTCTTTCGTCCTTATACTCACCTGCTGTCTCTGCAAGCTGTGGATGAAGCCTCAGGCAGAGAACCCAGTTTCCGCCAAATTTCTTTTCAAAATTCTTTAAAAGCCTCTCAAAGTCAAGAGTCCACTGATTTTCAAATACAGATCTTTTCCCAGCTTTGTTACCCTCTCTAAAGGTTGGAGCAAAAAGAACTATCTTAGTATCAGGGGCTAGATTATGTTCCTTTCTAAACTTTTCCCTGTAAAAGCTCTTATCTCCATGCAAAATATCTACTCTTGGATCACCGGTTCTTAAGTAATTACCGTAATAGATCATTCCATCGGGGCACATCTCTGCGCACCATTCTGAATCGATCAGCATATCATCGATCATATCAGAGTCATTTTTGATAACTCTGTAGGCCATCTCTGAAAGTCCATCACCACGCCACAAGCCAATACATTTAAATCCTATCATGCCGTGAGTGGTATTCATGTAATACTGGCCTTTTCTTTTTACTGTTCCATAAGGCTTTCTGTAGTTGTCAATCCACACCTTCGCAGTAGTAAGATAATATGCTCTGCTAAGTAATGAGTTGCTCTTCTCTATCACATAGTCAGGAAATTTCTTGCCTGTTTTATTGACTAGCCAGATGATCTCCAGTTCAGGATGCTGCTCATGAAGCTCTTTGACTATGTACTTAGGATTATCATTAAATCCGCTTCTTCCTTCAAAAGAGCACACAACAACTCTGTTTTTCTTTATTGGAAATAACCTGCAGGCATAAAAGCACAAACTATTCCCAAAAGCCTTTATTCTTCTGTATAGTACGTAGGTTTTCTCGTTCATTATCGCAAATACTTATCCGGCTCATTCAAGATGAGATCCGTTGCTCCTTTTTCTGCATACTTGTTCACATCCAGCTTGCCGCCAGTTGGAAGCTCAGGATAAAGATGTCCGCCAAACCAGGCTCTTACATCGCGGCCTTTAAATTTCTCAGCTGGGATATCCATGTAAATTCCCCCTGGGTGAAGGGCTATGCTGCCATTTGGTACATCTCTCCACATGGACTCAAGGCCAATAGCTTTATATAAACAATTGGAAACAGAAGCATCCAAAACGCCAAGCTTTGCAGTAGGCTCAAGGGCATGGATATTTACCAGTGACTCAGCCCAGAAGCTGGAATATACGATATTGTCCTTAACGCCCATCTCATCAACAAGAGTCACGATCTTTTCTTCGATTCCAGGATAGTTGAAGACACTGGTCTTGAGCTCGATGTTGATCATAAAGCCATCGTTTTTCATTCTTGGTAAAAGAAGTTCTATAACCTCTTTCATTGTTGGAATGCGCTCTGTATCTGCGCCTCTTCCAGCAAAAATGTGGAGCTGTTTAAGTTCCTTTAATGTATAGTCTCTGACATAGCCAAAGCCATCAGTAGTTCTATCAACCTTCTCATCGTGAATGACCACGATCTCGCCATCCCTTGTAAGCTGAATATCCAGTTCAACTCCTGTAAGATTTTTGACGTTCATAGCCTTTTCAAATGCAAGTAATGTATTTTCTGGATATAACTGGCTACAACCTCTATGAGCCCAAATTTTCATGGTAAAAAACCTCCATTCTTCTCAAATCTGTATCAATGTTCTCTACCGCTCAAAAACTTCTCAAACACTCTCGCTCTAGCGACCGCCTCATCTCTCTGACTATTAGCCACCTCACCGCAACTTACTCTGCGTTCAAACTCAGTAAACTCGTATCTGAGTCCATCTCCTAGAAATTCGCATTCATACTTATCAATCTTTGTAGGATCTTCATACCTAACTTCAAAATACTTTGTAAGCCACCAAGGTGATGGCACCAAGACATATCCCTTTGTGCCAGATATCAGTAACTGTCCTTCACTTTTAGCGGTGAGCCCAGTCTTGGCAGTTCCGATTTTCCTGATAACACTGATTCCATCATCTCTTCCGGTGCCTTTAGACTTATCCTCATACGCAAACACTACCTTGCTATATCCATCCACTCCCGACTCAGCAGGAATGCTCATAAATCTAACATCACTGTAATCAGTTCCCAGAAATCTCATTACCGGCAATAAGCAATATGTTCCAAACTCAGTAAAAGAACCTCCAAACTCAGTATCGTCAAACTCTCTGCCATGAGGCTCAGATAGTCTAGTAAAAGCCACCTCAACATCAACAACTTCCCCGATAACGCCGCTTTCAAGAACTTCGCAGATTTTCTTAAACCCTGGAGCAAATTCCGTCTTAACTGCTTCCATCAGCACAAGCTTTTTATCAAAGGCCATATCAAACAGCTCTTTTGCTTCATCCTTAGAAAAGCACATGGGCTTCTCGCAGATAACATGCTTGCCAAAGCCAAGCATCTGTCTTACGTAAGAGGCATGACTCCCATGAGGAGCTGCCACATATACCGCGTCAATAGCGTCCGCAAATTCAGCGATGTCTGAAAATGCCTTAGCATTCATGCCATTATCTTCTATGAACTTTTCAGCATGGTCCAGATTGGGATTTAACACCGCAGTAACATCAATACCATCTACAAAAGACAGCTCTTTTACCGTACGCTTTGCAATCCTCCCTGTACCTATGATCCCTAATCTCATAAACTACCGTCCCGTTTACAGCAAAGTCTTAGAATCCCTGCTGTTTTCTTCTGGTATCCATAAACCTTTCAACAACCTTGGCCATAGCAATTGATTCTTCAGCTGTAAGCTTAAAGTCATGGCCACCGGTACCATTTATCTTGGTCAAAAACTCTGCTATCTCATATCTAAAGCCGTCGTTACCCACAAATCCAGCTTCATAGTGGTCCACCTTACCAGGGTCCTCATATCTCACATCAAAGCTTCTGATAAGCCACCATGGCGACTGAGCCAGTATATATCCTTTGGTTCCTGCTATTACCAGCTGACCTTCTGACTTAACACCAGCACCAGTCTTGGAGGTAGCAAGGCCATGTTTATACTTAAACTCAACCTTGGTAAAAACATCTATTCCGTTATCTCCAAGGATAGAATCAATCTTGAACTCCTCGTAATCAAGGCCCATGAGCTTAAAGATTGGAAGCAGGGTATAACTTCCATACTCCATAAACGCTCCGCCATACCTGGCATCTGACATCTCACGGGATGCTGGATCACCGATTCTGGTAAAGCAGGCCTCTATATCACAGATATCACCTATTGTTCCGTTTTTGGCAACTGTCAGAAGCTGCTGGAATCCAGGAAGATACGCTGCTCTGATTCCTTCC
Source organism: Butyrivibrio hungatei (assembly GCF_001858005.1). Lineage (NCBI taxonomy): Bacteria > Bacillati > Bacillota > Clostridia > Lachnospirales > Lachnospiraceae > Butyrivibrio > Butyrivibrio hungatei. Next base: position 2,615,807 of record NZ_CP017831.1, read on the forward strand.
ATCAGGACTACCTGTTTTTCTTTTGCAAGAGCATATAGCTCAACCGCCTCGTCGTAGGTAAATGTCATAGGCTTCTCACACAGAACGTGCTTGCCTGCATCAAGTGCTGTTCTGACATACTCCGCGTGAGTTTCATTAGGTGACGCCACATAGATAGCATCTACGCTATCAAGAAAGCTCTCATAATCGTCGCAATATCCATTTATGGTGCAGACCTGCATAAACTCGCTCAGATTCTCAAAATCCGGATTATAAGCTGACACCGCCTCTACACCAGAAACGTAATTGATCTCTGAATAGAAACGTCTGGCAACTCTTCCAGTACCCACTATTCCAAGTTTGGTAAGCTTCTTCCTATCCTCTCTTAAAAAAGATGAAGATATATTAGGGGTCCTTTCAAGATAAACAACGTTGCAATACTGCTTTAAATAATCAAACTTACCAGTCCAGTCAGAGCCTAGCACAAAAGTATCGATGTCATACTTCTGAATATCTTCTATCTTCTGCCCTTCATGGTCTTCAACAATGATCTCGTCTGCAAAGCCAGTCTTTCTGACGTTTTCTATTCTAGTCATGATAGGGTCAACTAGATTAAGCTTTCCCCTCTGACGGTCAAAATGTTCAGTTGTAACACCCACTATAAGGTAATCTCCAAGCGCCTTTGCGCGCTCCAAGATCTTATAATGACCTTCATGAAACAGGTCAAAAGAGCCATAGGTTATGATCTTTTTCATAATCAGATTCCCCTCTTAACAATCACGTCCACTTTATAACACCAAGCCCCATCCATTTATCAGGAAACTTCGAAAACTCGATTATCTCTTTATCTTTATTTAACTCTTTTAATTCTCTCCAGCCGCGGACCGTTCCGCCGTCAAGCTCATCATATTCATGTCCAAAAACATCGTGAAATACAGTCATCTTAGTTGCGTACTGTCCTACATTTCTGTAGTCCTCCATAACTGCGCCGTAGGAGTGATCCGCATCAATGAAGCAATAATCATACTCCTGTCCTATAAAATCAGCAGAAGTGCTAGGTATTCTCTTACGAATAGCAGGTATCAGCTTAGAGATCTCATCGTAATTAACCAGCCCATCCTCGATATCTACCATTTCATACACAAGATCTGGATTATTTCTGTACAAAAGAGCTGCCATCACATAGGAGCTGCTGCCTTTGTATACTCCAACTTCAATAGCCTTCTGGCATTCGAGCTTACTTAGATACAAGCAAAAATCCACAAACTCATCTGGAACCTGCAATATTCCGCAGGTACTGTATCTGACTCCTGTCTGAGGCTTTTTTACCAGCTTAAAGAATGGGAAAAAGCCGTATTCACCAAGCTTATTAAAAAGCCACTCTCTATCTGCAATCTGGCTATCTGAAGCCTCAAGTAGGTCCTTAATGACCTTAACCTGATCAGAAAGGATCTTACTATTTCTATCTCCAATAAGACTTCCAAGGTCGCCTAACACCTCTTTTTCAATAGGTATCCCAAATTTTTCCAGCTCAGCCCTTACTTCTGCTTCATCCACACCAAAATAAACCACCATATCGTGAGGCTGATTAAACGCGCCTTCCACAGAGCTTCTGCGTCCAAATATCTCTTCTTCTGAAGGAATAAACTTAACCTCTGCGACAACTTCTACATCTCCATCAGCTGTAAGTGAAAAAAGCTCCCTCTGGCTATCGTAGTCACTATATGAAAGTCCCCATGTTATTATCCGCTTCATATAACCCCTCTCAGAACTTGTAGTTTTCTAGCAAAACAATCTTTTCTTCCCAGTAGGAGCGTGTTTTCTCTCCCGCAAGTTCTGTCAAAACTCTGATATATAAATCTCTTATCTTCTCAGATTTAAGTACAACCTTATCTGCATTCACAACAGCTGGCTGTTCGATAAATGTCTTAAGCGATATAGCCACCGGATCCGTGTCACTTACAGGATCTATTACGTCAAAGCATGGAATATAAACCAGCTCATCTGTGTATTTTAAAAGTTCCTCAGAATAAAGCTTATCCGGAACAGTCATGCTATAGCTCTCGCCATCGTAAGGCACCTGAATTACTATTACGTCCGGATGAATTCCAGCAAGGTCAAACTCATCAAAGCTTGTAAAGTGCTCATCTGCCATAAAGAGATCTCTCTCATCATGCCTTTCGCCGACATTTCCATTATGATCACAGTCATAGAATGGAATCGGGATCACGTAAGTCTCAACATTCTCATCAGACACAGCCTTTCTATAGAGTGGTCTCATGCTCTCCCACCACTTAGCTCTGCAAGGCATGAAAAGAACTGTTTTCTTACCATTTTTCTTTTCCTCAATGAGCTTTTCTATAGTAGCTGTCATTTCGATATTCTTTTGTAAAAGAGCCTCAGCATCTGCGCTCTGTCCCTGACTTGCCGCAGCTTCAAGCCCTGCGCGGGTATTCTCCAAAAGCTGCAGAGATGATTGAAGCTCATCAATCTGCTTTGGATGCTTTCTCTTTACATCAAAACTCTGCTTATCAAGGGTATATCTAAATGGATTGTGTCCAAGATGCTCCTTTAGTCTATGCTCCTGTTCCCCATAACATGGGTAATTATGTACTCCGCTGCCTCTTTTGACAGTCATGTAGTCCCCATAGTAATTGGTAAGGAGCTCATGATATCTGGTAGGTACAGTAACTATAGTATGCTCAAATGGTGCTTCCTTTCCCTCCTGATACACTTCTATAGGATTCTTTGCCCAGTGCTCAGTTATCCATACATACATAGATGCTACTTCTTTTGCATCCTCATCTCTGCATTCCTTAAGGATCTTATCAAGGAGCACAATGAGGGCTCTAGCTAGCTTATAATTTCTTGGAAGCTTTGTATTATTTGCTTTCTCGATCTTTAACAAAAGAGCAAGCAGTTCTTTATCCTCTGTCCCTCTAGCAGCCAGGATAGAGCAGGCTTTTAATACGTCGTTACCTCTATCTCGCCTTTCTTCCTCTTTTTCTGAGTCGTTATATATCTTGTCCATTGGGAAGATATCAACGCCTGTCACATAGGGACAGCCGTAGAATTTATCCAAATGCTCTTTTTCTAAGTTTATGGTTGTTCCGTTTGTGATCCTTCCAAGAGCTAGGGTGTACTGCTCCTCGTCCTCAACTGTAAGGATCTTGTACTCCTTGGGAAGCTCCTGCCTGGCGTATTCAAAAAATCTCTCCCAGTCATCCCTTAACATGGATATATCAAAGTCATCATCCCAAGGAATGTAGCCTTTATGCCTGATGGTGCCGATGAGAGTTCCCATATCGGCGTACCACTTGATATCATGCCTCTTACAGATCTTGTCTATCTCTGATAGAACCACAAGCTGGGCAGCCCAAAAGCGCTTCATCATCTCTGGGACAAAGAAGCCTTCTCTTACCTCATCTTTAAACCACTCTTCTGAAAATGTTAGCTTATCAAGTTCTACCATTGCTGCTCCTAATTTATTCGTTGTAGTCCAATATACTAATGTCCATTCCAGCATCTGTGCAAAGCTCAGACAATCTGCATCTATCACCTATATAGCTATTGCACACACAAAGAGCCTTATCTATCTCTGAAGTCCTTGGGCTCTCAGTTACAGTCACATTTGAAAGAAGCTTAATATCCTCCAAAAATGCAAGGTACTTTCCTTCTATCTCCAGACCGCACTTAGATAAAAAGGTCTTTAAACCTTCACTCACAAACACAAGCACACTCTCATCATTTCTAGTATGCTCATCAATGAGCTGCCTTATCTTATCTATTTCAAGAAATGTGTTGTTTACTATACCTGTAGCAGATACACCTATGAGAACAGTATTCCTCGTATCTTCCGTGCCTCTGTCTCCAAGGCATATTTCCTTAAATACCGACCTTCTGATAGCCTTTAGATCGCTATTTAGCCCTTCCGTATAAGAGATCATCCACTCACATTCTGCATCCATAGGCCCCTTTTCATCCTTGAGCCTGTCATAGTATCTAAATAGATCTTCGCAGTATTTTTCAAAGCCTGCGATGGTTCCTGACTTTTCTCCTACTATTGTCTCAGCAAATGTTCCTATAGAAGTTGCAAGCTCCTGCATCTGTCCCAAAAGATCAAGAGAAATACTGATATTTCCCTGATATGCATTGCTGTTTACTTCCATCATAGCTTCATCAAGAATCCCCAAAGTATCAACTATATGCTTTTTATCCTTTGGATAAAGGTAAAGTTCTCCGATATCTCCGCCAATAAGGACGTTAACTTCAGCTCCCCAGAAGGGATAGTTGTGTCCTGCTGCTCCCCTTACAGGAGTCATATAATCTTCGCCATAGATACTTGCAAGGGTTTCTCTATAGTCCTTTGGAACTACAATATCAGTCATTTCAAAAGGAAGCACTGCAGTTCCTTTGTAATACTCTTTATCTCTATAGCTATATATAGCAAGAGGAAGCTTCGGGCAGTATTCAACGCCAATTGCATCTTCCTCGCTGCAGCTCCTTGCCACCATATCTGTGATCCTGCAGAGCTGATTTCTTAATGGTTTATTTCCATCAAGCTGGAAATTCACCAAAGCCCTTGGAAGTAGCCCCAGTACTGTATTAATGTCTGAATATAAAGAACTATCTCTAGGCACATCCGATAGACTTATAAGCCTTCCGCCAAATTCAGTATTCTCAAGATCCATACAGTCATATACTGTCTTGTATGCAAGGCAGTACAGCTGCTGATAAAACTTAAGCTTTTCTGGATCCCTTGGATAATAGTCCAAAGGGAAAATATCAACCGAACATATAAAAGGACAGCCATGAAATTGTTCCATTCTGTCCTCGTCCCATTCTAGTTTTTCAGCTTCATGTGTTACTATCGCATGAAAATTATAAAAAGAATCAGAGGAATAAATACTCCTTACGCATACCCCGTCGCCAATCTCGTCAGCGTGCTCCAAGAATCTATGATAATCTTCCCTAAGCATGGCAATGTCGATATCATCATCCCAGGGAATTATGCCCTCGTGTCTTACTGCACCTAGGAGCGTTCCTACTTCGGCAAAATAGGTGATATCGTACTTCTCACAAAGGCCCCTTATCCTTTCAAACAGTTCGAACTGAGAGCCCCAGGCTCTTTTCATCATTTCGCTGACAAGGAATCCTTCTCTTATTTCGTCTTTGAAATATCCATCGGGAAATTTAATCATACAAAGCCTTTCAGAGTATTAAATAATCTTCTTTTCAAGGAAAAGATTTAGATCCTCAGGTGTGCCAAGTCCATGCATCTTTTCACCGATGTCGAAATAAGTGATCCTTCCACCATCTGCGATCATCTCGTTGTAAACAGGCGCTACATAGAACTCATTATTAACACGAATATTCTTATCTATCATCTGATGAGCATATCTAACGAAATCCTTGCCATGACTATAGTTGTAGATTCCTACTGTAGCCTGATCTGAAATAACTTCCTTTTCACGAACCTCAGTAACAAGTCCCTCATCTGTGTATCTGATGTAGCTCCACTTTGGGTGGTTTGCAGGCATTGTCATGATAAGTCCATCGTACCCCTTAATCTTTGCAAGGTAATCGTTAATATCGATATCTACGTACTGGTCGCTATTTGCGATCATAAGCGCATCATCGTTATCTATGAGTTTTTCTGCCAAAAGAACTGTGCATGCAGCACCTTCTGTCACATAATCGATTGGGATTATCTCACACCCTGGAGCAGCTTTCTTAAGCATATCTTCAAGAGGGAACCTCTCCATATGCTCTCTCTGGCAGATAAATATAAAGCGAAAATCATCTTTTGGTCTGATATTATCAGCCACAAGCTCGATCATAGCTCTTCCGTTAACATCAATAAGTGGCTTTGGATTAACATATCCAGCATCAGCAAATCTGCTGCCGCGTCCAGCCATAGGAACAACAATATTAAGCATCTTTAATCCTCCGAAAGGTATTTGTCATTATTAGCACCAGGAAGCTTTACTACTACATTCATAGAATCTTCAAGTGCTTCAAAGGCTGTAGCTTCGCCTGGTTCAACTACCACTACGTCGCCTTCTTCAAAGATCTGGTCAAACATCTTGACCTTGCCCTTAACTATCGCAGTAAACTCTGTGGCGATCTTGTGATAATGCTTATCTTCCTTATCACCCTTTTTGTAGGTCTTAACTGCAACCTCGCAGTCATTGGTCTTATAAAGAGATGGCTCAAAATTTCCTATGAACCAGCCGCCCTTCATATCGCTTAATTTAGCTTTCTTCATCTTCTTGCAAGGCTCCTTTCATATTCGCTTACCTTCTCTGCAGCGTGGAAGGAGTGGAATTTCTCCTGGTCGATCTTGTAGAATGTGATCTTTTTATTCTTAAGGATCATTTCATTCATCGATGATGAAATGTAAAACTTATCGTTTATCTGGGTATCTTTTCTAATAGCAGCCTTGGCTGACTTTACAAAATCAGATCCATGTCTGAAGTAGTAGAAACCAGAAATAGCATCTCTTGAAACAGGTCTCTTTTCAGCAACCTCTGTGACCTGATCCTCTTCAGTTCTGATATAGGACCATCTAGGATGGAAGCTCTGGAAACTGATAAGTCCACCATCTGCATCCTTGCTGTCAAAGAAATCAAGAACCTCTGTTACGCTTGTATCAGTTATCTGGTCATAATTGCAGATAATAAGCGGATCGTCACTGTTAATATAATCAATTGCAATAAGACATGAACAAAGAGCTCCTCTAGTCCTTTGCTTTAATGTGATGACATCTGCATTTCCATCTGTCATGAGCTTTACGATATTGTCCAAATGGAACTTATCACAGTCTTCATCTGACAGGATAAAGATGAAATGCTTGTCCTTAAGCTCATCAAACTTCTTGATCACATGTTGGATCATTGGTTCCCCAGCTACTTCAACAAGTGGCTTGGGATAAAAGCTATTTTGAAAAAACTCCGCTCCGCCTGCAGCAGGAATAAGAATATTTACCATCATCCATTCTCCACTTCTTTAATTCTGTTCATGATATTCGTGTAGTTGACATCATGCACGTCCTGAACCTTCAAAAGATTTGCGCCGCTCCTCTTAGCTGCAAGGATTCCATTTTTGTTATCCTCAAGCACAAGGCACTCCTCTGGTAAAAGATTCAGCTTATTGATAGCAGTTGTGTATATTTCAGGATCTGGCTTCGCATTTTTGACATCTTCATTAGATACCAAAAAGTCAAAGTATTCCAAAAGCTCCGCCTTTTCCATCATTGTCTCTATTGTTTTTCTTACGGAATTTGAACAGACAGCCATTTTGTACCCTTGATTCTTGAGTTTAGAAAGCGCATATTCATGCTCAAATAATGGCCTGCATTTAGTATTCACAATTTCCATTGTGTATTGCTGTTTCATCTGATTGATAAAAGAGTGCAAACTCTCCGGCAAATAGAACTCTTCACTGAGCATTCTGAGTTTTTCCTTGGTAGGAAGGCCGTCAAAGCTGTGAAGATGATCATATCTTGATATCTCCATCCCAAAGAGCCCAAGGGCCTTGTTTAGCGCCTCATAATGCCAGTCCTTGGCATCGATCAGTACGCCATCCATGTCAAAAAGAATCGCTTTGATCTTAGTTCCCATAAAAATATTCCTCCGCTTCTACCGGTGTATCAGTACATAACATTACATCGGCATCATCAACGTATTTTTTTAGGAATTTCCACATATTTGCCTTATCTCGTCCATGTATCTCTGGTGAAATGATAGAAACCATCTTGCCTTGCTGTCTCATCTGGTCAATAACTCCTTCATTTATCCAGGAGTTTTCCCATTCATCCATCCAAACGCCCTGTGACTTTTCCAAAAGAACAGGCTCTTTTTCATATTCGCTCATCCTGGTGAAAGCGTTAAAATCCTGCTTGTGGTACACTACCTGCTCAGGAATAGACATATCAAAGACAAAATAGTTCTTTATGTTGAATTTATTAAGATCTGCTCTTAAGATATCCTGTATTCCATCTGCCTTGATATTGATGGCAAGTGGCATATCAGAACCAGACTCTTTGTAGGCTTTAAGGACATCCTCAAAAAGAAAGCACTCTGAAGTAGCTACATTGTGCGAAACCACAAGTTTCTCCATATAATCTCTTACATCTGTTTCTATTCCATAGCCGTGTTCAAAGGCCTTTACAAAAGCTTCCATGGAATTTTTATCTGATGCTGTCGTCCATAAACCTCTGTGAGCTAGTATTTTCATCGATTTTTCTCCATAATCCCTCATAATAAACACTCTACTATATTTTATCATAGTTATATGCCAATAAACAGCGTAACGTAGTATAATTAGAGTGTATCTACGGGATTTTAGGGAGGTTTTTCATGGCGATCTACATTATTTCACCTCAAAACAGAATAAGTGGTGGTCCTGAGCTGGCTCATCAGCTTTGCAATGCTGTAAATAGGCTATCTGATGAAAAGGCCTATATGTGCTATGTAAATCTAAAAGAGCCCTATAACATCGTAGAAAATGCCGAGACTCCTGCACCTTATCTCGTATATAATACTGAAAGTCGCTCTAACATGGATGAGATTGACAGAGCTGAAAATATAGTTATCTTCCCTGAAGGTCTCACCTTTAGTATGATGCACATCAAACGCGCCAAGATTGCACTTTGGTGGATGAGCGTTGATAACTACATCGTATCAACCCAGGAATGTAACGTTGATTTCATAAAAGATAACGTTTCTCTTCACCTTTTCCAATCCAAGTACTCAATAGAATATGTCAAAAAGATGTTTCCTGATGCCAATGGAATCTTTCTTTCAGACTACATCAATGAAGAACATGGCAAATTCATCTACCCTGCTGAAGGGCGCATGAATAATGCCTTATACAATCCTGCCAAGGGCTTTGAAGAAATAAAGCCACTTATAGCAAAAGCTTCTTGGCTTAACTGGATCCCTTTGGTAAAAATGGACCTGCCTCATATGATCCTTACAATGCAGAGTTCCAAGATATATGTTGATTTTGGAAACCACCCAGGTAAGGACCGAATCCCTAGAGAAGCTGCTGCCGACGGCTGCGTTGTTATAACCAACAAAAAAGGATCAGCAGCATTCCAAGAGGATGTGCCGATCCCTGAACAATATAAGTTTGATGATCCAGCAAGTCAGCTGGATGCTATAGATACTCTGATGCATGACATTTGCGATAATTTCGTTCAGCACCAAAATGCATTTGCTGACTACAGGAGCTTCATCGCTTCTGAGAAAGCCAAGTTTGATGAGGATGTTCTTAACTTCATCTCAGTTCTCAAGACTTTATAAAAAGAGTCTGTCGCATTCCTTCATGATAGCAATATCCAGCTGAGATATTCTGTTTTGTATCTCAATATTATCATCGTAAGGAATTGTGATGGCATTTTTTCTTAACACTGCAAGATCACGAAGGAGCTTTTCTGTATTAGGATCTGCTCCTTCGAAATATCTTTTTACATTCTTTATATCTGCTCCATACCTTGCAATCTTTTCATAGAGGCATCTGTTTATCCCAAAGGAATACATATTTGCCATAGCATATTCCATGGCATCCTTGACGCCTTCGTAGTTTTCAAGCTCATGGCATTTTTCATAGGTTGCCCCTATGGCTCCATAAATAGACGCATAATATGTGTCAAGATCCATGGTCTTCGTAGCAGAATCCGCGCTGTCGCAGTAATTGTAAAGAACCTCTTTGACATTACCAATATTCCTAGCTCTAAGGATCATATACAGTAAGATTTCAGTATCCTCAAGGCATCTTACCTTTTCACGCATTCTGATGACAGGATTATTCCACAACTCTCTTTTAAATATCTTGGTTACAAGGTAGCCGCCACAGGTAATAAGAGTTCTCCTCTTCTGGTCATCTAAATCTCCTGTTACATTATCCCCTGTATATAAAGTTGCCTTATCCTGACGCTCGCTATAAAACCCAGTATCTACGATATCGTAGTCCCCTTCTTTTGCCTTGTTATATAGTAGCTCAAACATATTTGAAGCCACATAGTCATCGCTATCAACAAGACCGATATATTCGCCTGTTGCAAAGTCAAAGCCTTGATTTCTGGCTCCGCCACTGCCTCTATTAACTCCGCCATCTATTATGACTACCTTATCAGGAAACTGCTCTTCACAGCTTTTCATGATCTCCCAGGTATTATCTGTTGAGGCGTCGTTAACAACTATGATCTCGATGTCCTGTAGTGTCTGATTAACAAGGCTACTAAGGCATCTTGTTATTGTTTTTTCTGAGTTGTACGCAGGTACTACTATGCTTACTTTTTTCATGCCATCATCCTATCTTTGCCAATATGCTCTCTATAGCCCTATCATAGCTATACTTCTCACTTACAAGCTTGTAACCATTTAGCGCTATCTGAAGCCTTGCCTTTTCGTTAGCAAGGTAAAAGCTGACCTTGTCGTGAAGCTCATCTATATCATGAAACACCTCGATATCCTTGCCAATAGTAAAGAGTTCTTCTATCTCAGGCTGGTAATTAGTCAGCATAAATCCTCCAACTCCCATGATATCAAATACCCTAAGGGGCACTCCTGATAATATGGAATGCAATGAGATATTAAGGTTTATCTTACTAAGATAATACATCCTTGGAAGCTCTTCATCATAGGAAAGCCTTCCTCCCACCTTAACTCCTGGAATACTGATAGACGTATCATTTGTATGAAGCCTTACGTCGTAGTCAGAAAGAGACTCCAATATACAGCTTCTCTCCAAAAAAGAAATATATCTTGCAAAGAGTCTTGCTCCAAGATATGTATCCTTATCCATTGAAAATGAGTCTGTATCATTTCCGCCATATATCTTCCACAGCTCTGAAATGGCAGTGTCAGAAAGCTTTCCATTTATCCTGTTCTTGCCATCCCATATGCCAAAAGAACTGTTAACAATAGCCTCTATTTCGCTCTGGGTCTCATCTGACGCCTTCCCTAAGACATCTCCATAGCTATCGTCATTATAAAGGCTTCCAACAAAGGAAACATCGCAGGAAAATCTTGCTTCATCCTCTGGATTTATCACAAGTCCCGAGTTTCTGTAGACGTTTGTAGCAAGTGGCTGGTAAAAGACTTGCTTTCCTCCCGCCTCTTTTATCTGCTCTATCTGAATCTTGTCAAAAGAAAAGATATAATTGCAGTCATTTCCAACCTGCTTCTCATAAAGTTCCTGCTGGGGCATGTCATAGATCCATGAAACATACTTAATGTCTAAACTCTCGCAGGCATCAGAAACAGCCGGTGCAAAGTCCATTGTTATGGCAACATCGATCCCATCGCCTGTTAGTAGCTCTTTTACCCTATCGATATCACCCTGGTCCTTACTATGAATCGAAATTCCAGTATCAATAACCTTTATGGTCCTTCCGGCATTTAACATAGTCCAGGCGATGTCATCATATTTAATTTCTTTTAAATACAATAATCCATAGACTGTACTCATGTTCACTCCATAGTCACTATATCTATAATTTCCTGAAGTCGTCCTTCATATGTGTGATCAGCAAGGACCTTGTCATGGCCTCTCCTTGCGATATCAAGTCTCTCATCCTCATGGATCAGGTAGTAATCTATCTTGTCCAAAAGATCCTTCTTACTTTCGTAATAAACAAAGTCCTCTCCCGGAACAAAAAACCTTAGATAGTCCTCCTGATAGTTAGAAAGAAGGAATCCTCCGCATCCCATAATATCCATTGCCCTTAAAGGTATGCCCTTTTGAATGCTTCTTAGAGAAATATTTAAGTTAATTGCAGAAGTTTTGAACACAATAGGCATCTCAACGTAGTAATCCGCTTCGCCCCTGTTATCAACGCCTTCTGCGCAAAAAGTCTTATCCTTGGTATACAGATTCACAGGATGCTTTTGACCTATTTCCCTTATAAAAGAGCTTCTCTCAAGGGCTGTGATCTTTCTGTTAATTACATAATTAGCATAAAGATATTCATAGGTCGCAACGCTGTCATATCCAGGCTTTATCTCCAGAACCTTTTCCATCTCTGCTATGGCACGCTCTGTAAGGGAGCTCTCGATAATGTTAACTCCCTGAAGCTCCATCTGAGTGCTTATAAGTCCCTCCAAATAGCCCTTTGTATAGTCTGAAATCTTGCCTTCAAGCCTGTCATAGTAGGTGTGATCCTCAGTATATAACTGACCCACAAAGGAAATATCTCCGCCGTATTTTTTTGCCATATCACCAGTGACAGTAATGGAGTCGTATCTTTCTACAGGCGCCGCCATTGGCAGATAAAAGACATTCTTAAAACCCTGACTAGCAAACAGCTCATACATCTGTGAATCAAATACAAATACATAATTGCATTTATTGATAAGAGTATAGGAAAAGAGCCTTACAGCAGGGTTATCATACACCCACGCTGCATACTTTACGCCAAGTTCATTGCAAACCTTAGAAACAACAGGAAAATAGTTAAAAGAAAGAACAAAATCAAAGTTTAACTTCCCTATATCCTCTTTGAACTTTTCCATAAAATCTTTGTCATCATCATCTATATGATTATCAAAAGCATAGGTAGTAACTGATATTCCAAGCTTTTTGGCAGCCTGTATCAGATCTTCATTTCCTATGCTTTTCCAGTCCAAAAATAAGATATTCATATTACTTTTGTTCTTCCTTCATCTTATTGGCCATGTTGATAATTTCAATAAGTCTGTCTGTTCCATAAGTATTGATGATGTTCTGATAGAACTGAAGCCTGAACACGTCTACTTCTCTTGGGTCATGAACAGTTTCAAGCATGTTGAGATACGCAATAAAGCCCTTGGGGCTTTCCATAAACTTTTTGTCTGAGCTTGCTGAAAGTCCATCCGGCAGATATTCGCAGATGTAAATGATCTCATTAAACCATCTTATCTTGTAGCCGTCCCTTGCAATGCTATCCCAGATCAGAGACTCCGGAACAAACTTTTCACCCTCAAACTCAGGAAATGGATATTTCTTTAAAATGCTGGTCTTGTAGACCTCAGCTTTATCATCTAAGAGATTATACAAATGTCTCTGCAGATTGGTGCAATCTACATATTCTCCTTCAAACTTACCATAGCCTCCAACAGGCTTCATATCTGGCTCGCTCTTAAGTCCACTTACTGCAGCAAAAGAGTCATCGTCAGCAATCTGGGAAAACCATCTGTTAACCTTCTCTATTGCATCATCAAGAATGTAATCATCGCTATCAACGATAAAGAAGGCATCGCTCGAAGCCATCTGAACAGCTTTGTTGATACCTCTATGCTTTCCGCCATTTTCTACTTCTTTGTAGATGATAGGAAAGTCATTTTCTTCCTTAAGCCAAACATCAAAAAGCTCATTAGTATTGTCTGTGCTTCCATCATTTATGACTATCCATTCAAAATCCTTGGATGTCTGCCTCTTAAGGGAATTATAAAGTTGTTCCAATCTGTATGCCCTGTTATATGTGGGCGTAAAAACAGTTACCATATGAAAATCCTTTACATGATCTCTTTTACCTTGGCCATAAGTTGCTGAAGTAGATCAGCCTGTGTTCTATTCTTCTCATCAAGATTTCTCATGAATAGCTCAATTGAATTATCTGTAACAGCTGATTCTACAAAGCTTTCCAGTAGTTCCTGATAAATAGGCGTCTTTTTGGCATAGTCCCACCACAGCTTTTCTATACCAAAGTGATAGTTAGCATTTTCCCATGGCTTTGCACCAGGAAAGTGCACTATTGCCACATCTTTTTTAACCTCTTCATAGGTTATGCCTGAAGTGTGGGCAACTCTGGCAAAAAGGTCATAATATGCAAAATCAACGTAATCTACATTTTTCCAATGAACCCAGTTAAGTATATCCTGATCTGGTGCCTCCATCTGATAATCCCAGGCTTCAAAGGCATCAAGATAGGTCTTAAAGGAGTATCTTTTGCGCATGAGTTCTAAATTAAGGAGCATCACGCCAGCATTAAAATATCTATAGCCATGCTCATAGGCTTCTCTAAACATCTCATTGTGCTTTGGTCCATAGCCTTCTTTTTGATTAAAGCCGCCCTTGTCATCGCAGGCAATTATCTCTTTGTCAGCAAAGTCCATGTTATAAAGGTCAGTTAAATCTTTATTAATGACCATATCTCCATCAAGATAAAGAGCTCTTGAAATGTTATCAGGAAGTACATCAAACATCATAAGTCTAAAATAGGTCTCTAGACTCCACTGTTCATTTCTTGGAAGCTTATCGCTAAACATACTCCTATCTATGGCAACGAGATGTATATTTACGCCATGTTCTTCCAAGGCTCCCTTAAGGAACTTTTCATCTTCACCTGTAAGCTCGCTGTGAAGAAGATAAGCATCAACGCTCTCTTTAGAATTGATCCCAAGAGATGTGAGCATTACAAGGGTATATGGAATATATTTTCTATTAAGTGCCGTAATTACATTCATCTTACTTTCTCACTTTCCAGATTACGCAGTCAGGCGCAAGCAAATACTTCTTTTCATTCGGAAATGCTCTCTCGATTTCCTGTTTAAGAGGTGTCTGACCAATGCACATGGCAAAAAGAACTCCGCCATCCTTTAAGGCCCCATAAGCATTTTTTACTGCGACCTCAGGAGCAGTACACTCTCCTACGCCGTTCAAAACTACCATGTCGCTTTTTCTATCATTGTTTTCCTTGATATACTCTGACTCAGGCTTTAACTCCGCCAGGATATTAAGGAAATGCTTTTGGATATAATCGTTAGATGCACCATATTCAATAATGAGCTTGGCGTCCTTACTCCTTGTGTGCTCTCTGATGAACATAGTGTCCAGCATTGCATAGCAGATATCATACTGAGAGATTACTGGATCGCCGCCGACAAACGCAGCGTGAGCATCAAGATTATTAAGGATCAGCGTTGAAACAGTAGTATTGTCAAAGTAGTCATGAAACGGAACTCGTCCCTTGTTAGAAAACCAGTCCTCAAGGTCCAGCAATACTTCATCTTCCTTTTCACTTTTATATAGATATTTAAAACCCTCTAGCGCAAAGTTTCCCATATATCTCCCCAGCTATCTTTTCAAGATTAAATAGCTCTTGTCCTCTGTCGTAAGATGCTTTGGACATCTTATCAAGATCACTTTCCGTACAAAGTTTTACAAGAATGTCTGAAAAGCGCTTTGCATCACCGATAGGAGCGCTAAGCCCCGCTTCGTCATTACCAATACAGTCTCTATAAGACTCAATCTGCGTAATAGCCATAACACAGCCTGTGCAAAGAGCTTCTGTCATGGCGTTTGGAACGCCGCCTTCCATGTCACTTGTAGAAGCAAATATCTTTGCTTTCTCATATTCTCTGTGAAGCTCTTCTTTATCACTTATATTATCGATCACTATGATCCTATCTGCTATCTCTAAGTGGTATTCCATGAACATATCCAGATATTCGAAAAATCCTGGATCAATAGGACCTATAAGCTTCAAAGTCCAGTCAGGAAGTTTATCAGCGGCAATAACAAAAGCATCAAGAAGGGTCTTTATCCTCTTTTGCTCCTCTATGATCCTTCCCACGTACAAAATGGTATTATTCCTATCAGCTATTGGAACGTAATCCACCTTGCTAGTACCTTTTACAAGGTTATAATAGCCATTTCTCTCGCACTCTATGTTCCAGTCCCACTTTTCATTTAAGAACCTTGTCATGGTTGCATCTGACTGCCACATAAGGTCCATATTGTCAAAGTAGCTAAAAAATGGATCTTTATAAAACACCAGTCTGTCTGCATACTCAATATTCATATCAAGGGCGCAGGTCTTCATGCACTTTGCACCAATTTCTCTTAGATACTCGGACATCAATAGATCATGACTTGTAACGCCATAGAACATGAAAAGATCGATATTATCTATATTCTTTCGTATGTATTCTTTTTTACATTCAATGGAACTATCTTCAAGAACTACGAAATTTATACCTTCAAGATACTCAAGATATGTATATTCTTCGCCTGGACCGGTCACCAAAGTAACTTCACATCCATGATTTTTGTGAAGAAGATACGGAACAAGCGCAATATCTTTGGCCAGTTCCACATTATACCAAGGCCTTGGTTCCCATACTATAGATGTTATTCTGTGCATTGTAACTCTATCCCCCTCAGGTCCAGTACTTTTCGGCTCATCAATATACTTAATTATACATCAAAAAGCTCTTATTATTTGATATAATAACTGTTGTAATCATGTGTTGGAGGTGCCTAAATGACTAATTCAAATGATCATAAGTATCCTTGCATTATCCCAGCTGTTCCAGAAGATTTTAATAGAGCCAAAGCTACTCTTCACTATCTATTTGAATTTCTTCCTGTGAGCAAGATCGTATTCATAGGCCCTTCATCCCTAGAACCACTAGTTAATGAAACTGACGATTCTGATCTGACTATCGAATATATAAACGAAAACTCCTTAGTACCTTTTTCTAAGGTAAAAGAAGTTTATGATCCAATATTAGCTGCTGCCACTACCAAGGCTATTTCCACCGTAAACTGGTATTATCAGCAGTTTCTTAAGATGGCATACGCAAATGTCTGCGAGGAAGAATACTATCTTTCCTGGGATGCCGACACTATTCCTGTCAAAAAAATAGAAATGTTCTCAGAAAACGGCAAGCCTTACTTTGACGTCAAGCCAGAATTCAATACCAGCTATTTTGTCACTATTGAAAGACTTTTTGGCTACACCAAGATAATTCAGGACTCCTTCATATCTGAGCACATGGTCTTTAACAAGGACTTCATGCTTGAAATGATAGCAGAAATTGAGAAAACCAGCTTTGAAGGAGAAGCCTTTTATGAAAAGATCCTGTCAGCTGTAGGTACCGATAATCTAAAGCTTGGTTTTTCTGAGTTTGAAACCTTTGGAACCTTTGTTGCTATGCGTCACCAGTCTGCATATATGCTCAGAAAGTGGAAATCTTTCAGAAATGCAAACTTCTTTGTGGATATCTCTGATATCACTCCAGAAGATATAAAGTGGCTTTCCAAGGATTATCACGCCGCAACCTTTGAAAAATACCACGAAACTGAAGATATACTAACAGGGCTTTTTAGAGATCCTCGTTACAGAGAAAAGTTATCACCAGAGCAGTTCTACATAGCAATCCTTGAAAGCGGTGCCATGGGTGAATACAAAGACGGCAAGCTAAAAGTAGGCGATAGTTACTACCCTATCTAACAAAAAAATTACAGCTCTTCATCGATAGTAACATTCATTTCTGGGAATGTGTCTCTTTTTAGATTAAGAGCCATGCCCATTTTAAGACCACTTGGCTTATCATCATTTAGTAAGATCCTCTCTCCATAAGGAGCATTAAATATAATATGATCAAATCTAATAGAATTCCTTTTTAGGAATTCTATTGTTTTTTCACGATATTCGTCAGTTCTGGATGTAATGAATACAACCATATCCTCTTTTGGAATCCCATCAAGGAACTCTTTTGCTCCAGGCAAAAAAGAATCCTCGCCATCTATCTTGTAGCCATTGTGCTTAACTATGGTTCCATCAATATCCAATATCCAGGTATGTCCAAGTTTTGATAAAACTATGCTTTCCATATCACTCCTCAAATTCATGAAGATAAAGTTGTGTCCAAGTACTGTTACTAAGGCTGCCATCTGCAATAAGCATATTATTAGTCATATACTCACTGTCATACTTTTTCCAGTAGAACATAAGCTGCAAAGGATCGATAATGATTGCAGCATTTTTAAGAAACTTCCAGTAATGCATCAGTTCATCATCACTTTCTTCAAGAATTCTTCCTAATATCACTCTCTCATAAAAGCTTCCGGCAAGATAGGATTCCGGATCCTTATAGGGTCCTATCTTATGGCATAAAGCCATTCTCTCCTCTTTACTGTAACCCAAAACCGAGAACACATCGTCCCTCGGGGTGAGCCTGAATACCCTGTCATACTGATATCCTGTGCTTTCCTCGTCGCGATAGGTGTTTTCTAATCTCTCATCCTCTCCAGAGCAGGAATAAAACCTCTTTATATCTCCAATTGTTCCGAAGGTCATAAAATCTGTAAGTCTAAAAGGATATGTCATAAGAGATGAGTATCCCCCTAGAAATTCTATTCTGCCTTCAAGTCCCTCCTGTGCTACAGGGTAAAGCTTTATCATATTTCTCATGTAGCTTAAAAAATCCGGCAAAAAGAACCTCTGATCAGTTCTGGTCTTTAAAACATATTTTATATTCTGATCTTTTTCAGCAAGCTCTATTCCCTTTAATGAACTAAATGCCTGGAGTTTTACATTTGTCTTACCTTTTATTTCAGGCTTTTCATTTTCTAATACGATGACATCAGCTGCTTCTACCATATATCTAAGCTCTGGAGTAACTTCACCTGTCCAGGTAGATAATATGATGGTTGTAACAGGATAAAGTCTTCTGTAGTACAAAAGAGTCTCTAATGTGAAGTCACCTTCATAGAGAACGGGTCCCTGGATCACAATGGCAGTATCAGAAAGTTCAATCCTTGGATAGATCTTTCTTACTGAAAAGTGCCATAACTTGTTCAGAGTGTAGTAATCCATATTTATGGCATTTAGCTTTACCATGTTCTTGCATATGTCTAATACACTGGCATCATCCACGCTTTCCATTGGAGGAGCAGGAACATCAAATCTCACTTTAAGAGAAAGGATTCCTGCCTTATCCTTAACTATCTTAAGGCTATCCAGGATCACTGTTTCATCAGTCTCTTCAAGGCACTTTGCGTACTGTTCCATAATAGTAAGGGCATCCTGGATCAAGCTCTGCAATACTCCAAGTATCCTTTTTCTCTCAGAATCTTCTAAAGATATCAATGCAATATTAGAATATTCATGCTTAGAAAAAAAGCCAAAAGTAAGCTCTATGTACTGAGAAAAAGCCAGCATATTCTGCTGGGCAGCTATGATATAGTTTTTGAAATCATCCTGGCCGACATGCTGCGTTGCTATAGCGCTGTCCTTTTCCACCTGATTAAATTTATCTATTACTAGTTTTTTAAAAGCTGCAGAATATTCCATCTAGCTACTCCTTAGTTCTCTACTGATAAGATTTCTCCAATTGCTCCGCCTGGATGGTTTTCCTTGAACCTATCCAGTGAAACATCCATTCTTCTTGCAAGCTGCATTGCAATCATCTGAAGCACAATAAGGAAACAGGTAGTGGAATTATTAGGAATGATATTCCATGGGTCTCCTTCATGCTCAAGAGGAATAATAAGCTTATTGTCTACATACTTCACCAAAGTTCCATTTTCATTACAGCTCATAAGCCAGAGCTTTACACCCTCTCTCTTTTTCATGAGCTCGGCAAGGTATACTGATTCTGTGGTACTTCCGCTCTTAGTAAGGATCATGAGCACATCACCAGGGTGAACCAGGCCCATTTCACCATGTACCGCGGAATTTGTATGTAAGAATCTGGCATCAAGGCCAAGGGAAACCATTGTTCCCTCAAATTTTTCGCAAATAGGAACATTCTTGCCAAGTCCTGATGCGATAACTTTGTGTCCGCTCTTTAAGGCCTTCTCACAATCAAGGATGAGTCTGTCCATCTCACTCATTGATATTCCCTGAAGGGCGCTATTGATGAAGTTCATATTCCTGGAGAAATAGCTGTAGGCGCTCTCCATACCAAGGGCTTCTTCAAGGTAATAAAGCCCATTATAGAAGGCTCCACAAATAGAATCGTAGTCTTCCCAGGCATAGGTAGTAAGACTAAGCCAAATAATAGCAAGTAATATCTTTACCTGACGTCTTGTAACTTCTCCCTCCAACAGCTCAAAGAAATACTCTTCCATGTTTTCCCAGCTGTTAGAACCTATATCCAAAGTTACATCTTTATCTCTGATATCAAGACTAAATCTCTTTAAGTTAAACTGATCATAGTTGCTAAACAAACTGTAATATAGCTTAACCCAGTCATAGGCTGCATCGCCGTAAAACTCAGTATTACCAAAATATCCTCTTGGATCGATAAATACCGGATCAGAATCGTGACGAAGCACAGTGTTACTAAAGGTACAATCTCCGTGGATGAGCACAAACTCTCTTGGAGCATACTGCATTACAAGGCGCTCAACCTCTTCCTGATGGTAAAAGATATTTCTACACTCTCTACCATTTATAGTGACCACAGGGTCATTGGCAAATGGAACAAGATTTCTTACTTTCTTTAATCTGTCGTAGGTCTTATCAAGGTAAGCTACTCTATAGCTCTCCTCATCATAAGGAGCACTTTCCATCTGATGTATTTCTTTAAGTCTTCCAATTATCTTCTCAAGAACATATTTCTTTTGCTCAGTAGGAAGATAAGTATACTCATAGATATTCTTACCATCTACCAGCTCCATCACCAGTGGATCATAGGAATAAATAGCAGGTATTCCGTCAAAGTTCTTGCCCTGCATCTTCTGATACCAAGCGCATTCTCTTACTGCAAGCTTCTTGCCCTGTTCATCAATGCCTTCTTTTATGACCTTATCATTGTCGATAGTGATCTTATTAAAAGGTCTGCATCTCATCTTAGGGAGCTTATTCCACTCACTGTAAAGGCCGTATTCTTTGGTCCTGTACAGCGGCTGCTCTTCGAATTTAAGCCCCTTGCCTTTAAGATATCGTACAAACTCTCCATCTGTAGGAAGATCATCAATATAGCTCTTATCCTTGAAGATGAAGTGACCAGCTACGCCGTATTCATCGCTTCTTTCTTCAACAAACTCACCATTTTCATATTTCCAGCGGCATGAGAAGTCCTTAGAAATACCAATAATATTATTGTCTGTTTCTGGAATCTCATAATCATCAGACAGCACAAGATCGCACCAGATGAGCATAAACCTCTGACCATCAGGCACGTAGCTAAGAGCCTCAGAAAGTCCCGCACAGGTTCCGGTGTGTCCTGAGCCTGACACAAGCTTATAATCTACTGTCGCAAACTCGCGAAGGTAGCGTTCTAAGACATCAATCTTATAATCTCCGATGATGATGTATTTCTTTTCAGGATATTTTTTGAATAAGTGAAAGATCATTGGAAGGTTATTTACTGGAACCAGAGCTTTTGGCTTATTCCTTGTAAGAACCTGCATTCTTGATCCTTTTCCACCCGCCTGAACGATTATATAATCAAGCATATTGCCTCCTTTGTTGCATCAGTAAAGCCTTGCAACTATCTGTTTTTCATACTGCTCATCTTTAACATCTTCAATCTGTCTTCTATCCCCAATCTCATCGCTATTGCAGTACTTATAAGGGATATTGACTTCATAAAGGCTTGATAAGCCTCTTAAGTATTTCTCATAGATCAGATCTATATGTCCAATGTCTACAGCCTGATATCCCGCCTTGCATAGGTCATAAGCAAGAACTGTAGCTGTAGGGCCAAGAGAAATAAGAAACAGTGTATCTTTATCTCTCTTTAACGCCTCATCATAAATATCCTGATATCTGTCAAAAGCACTTTCAGAAGGTGCCAAGATCCTCTTTACTTCCAAAGCTCCATCTAAAAGATCATTTCCAACACCCATTCTGGTGTACTGGCCTTCTATTACGGTAACTTTCCTTCCTTCCCAGATTTTCTTAAGGAGACAAACGTCCTCGTCATTATCCATTCTATGCATAACTGCATTGGCATAGGTCTTGTTTTCTTTTAAAAGCTCTGAATGGAAGCGTCTGACCATAGGTCTCATATAAGCCCTGACGCCATCTGCATCGTCTTCTTCAAGGCCTTGTAAAGAACTATAAAAGTTAGGGTTAAGACCAACTAAAAGATCAGGAACATCTACCTCTAGCACTTCTCTAAGCCTATTTCCAAGCTCTTCTGATTCGCCCTGGAAGTTCCATCTCTTTGTGCCTGCTATAGCAGCAAATTCGCCATCCCCTAATCTTGCAATGGACTTCTTTTCCTCAATGATAAGGCGCAGTGTCTCTTCGATTGAGAGCATTTTGGGATAGATCACATCCACCTTATAGTCAGGTGCCGCAAGCTCATATGGAAGGCTGTCTATCCTGTATCTATTTATCCTTGCCATTTTGTAGATAGCTGCAATCTGGGCCTCAGTATTCTCATCAGTAACCTTACGTCCTTCAATTATCTGAATGAGCTGTGACAAAAGTCCATTAACTTCAGACTGCCACTTCACCAGAGCCTGATTCTCTTTTTCCAGATCTTCTATTCTTTTTTCAAGTTCAGAATGGTCCATAATAATCCCCTGCAGTTTAAATGTTTTCTACGATTGCCTTTAATAATTCATCTTCCCACTCAGGTCTATACTGGTATGCCTGTAAAGATTCCAGACTGTTTAATTGATACAAATGGTCATATATATTGGCATCTCTTTCCATTACCATCCCATCAATATCCATATATGTAGGATGAAGGCAAGTGATATTTCCTTCTCCAAGAGCTATCAGATCAAGTATCCCACTCCTAAAGCCAATAAATCTCTTAAAGGATCTTGATAAATTGTATAACTCAACCAGTTTGGTAGATAAAGGGATCGTCCCTTCAACTAATGTTTCATAAGGAAGATTGTTGTAATTACAGTAGACCTCATAGCCCTTATCCTTTATCATATCTACCATTTTTTTCCAAAATGACTCTGGAATATCACCCTGCTGAGTCCTTGCTGTTGGAAGAATCATAACTGCATTACTATATTTGCTGGCACTTTCCGGAGGATTTGGCGCTATAGCACCATTCTTTATACAATCGTCATCAAGCTCTAGAAAATCACGTCTTGATTTATTCATGAAATTATGGTCCCTAGCTCCCATGAACATAGAATTAAAGAACACGCATGAATTATTAAGTGAAATTGTATAATGAAAAAATCCATACCTGATATGATCAGAATACCATAACTGATTAAATCCGATATATGTCTGCAACGCTGTAATTTCCTCAGCTGTAAGTCCCAGCACATCATCTATCTGTGTAAATAACTGTGCCAGTTCAGTTTGATATTCAGGAACTACTGCCAATATCTGCTTGCAACCAAACTTTTTCTTGTATGCATCTAAAAAGATGCAAACCCAAAGTGTATCACCAATATGTTGAGGATTGATGATAATATCCATTCCTTCCGGTCTGTTTTCCTTTAAAGCGTTATATATTTCCTCACCCTTTAAGTACTTCTCTGCAAGTGCAGCAATTCTTGCCTGAAAAACATTATCCATGTGTTCCTCCCCTTATACGAGTTTTTTTAATCTGCTAACTCCTATGTGTGCCGGATTGTAATAATCAAATGTAAGTCTATGTATAGCCTCAATATCTGGATCTTCATCTATAAAAAGAGTTTCCACTCCCTTTTTGATATTAACCAGCTTCTCTACTTTCTCACTACTTTCTGAAATAAGCTTATAGCTGATCTTAAGCGCCAACTCTTCAATATCCTCGAATCTGCCTTCCATAATGAGCATATCCCTCAAGTCATTGGTATAAGCAAACATCTCTTTTAATTTCTCTTCCAGAGAAAGCTTGCAGCTATCGTAGGTATATGACACCAGCTCTCCTGTGAAGTTTGCAATCCTTATCTGTCTGAACATGCTAAGGGCATTTTCATCAAGGACTCCATATGTAGCAAAAAGTTCAATACTCTTTAGATAGAAATCGTTGTACATGCCGTGAGAATAAGTGTAGTACTTGCCCACAGATGCGTTCATGCCTGATACATTTACGTATGAATTGAATCTATACAAGCACTTTGGGTAATATGCAAAAGAGCGAACCTTAGGCAAAACCTGAAGATTAAAGAAATAATCAGCTCCAAAGATATCATTTCTAAAGCGGACATCCTTGATGACACTCTTTTTATAAACGTTCAGCTGATTGTTAAGTAGTCCTGCCCTCATGATTCTTTCCCAGGCCCCTCTGCACTCAGCATCGCCTTCTAATACAAAAGGCTCTTTGCTAAACTCTATTACTTTATCGGCATCCTGAGTCAGAATGTTTTGGTTTTCATCGCATTCTGTAGAATTAACTGCAAAAAGAAACATATCTGTTCCAAAGCACTTTAAGTAATTTGCTGCTGTAATAAGTGCATCTGGCATTAAGAGGTCATCAGAATTTAAAAATGTGATATACTCTCCTTTTGCCTTGGAAATGCCTATATTAAGGCTCTCATATATCCATTCATCAGCATGAATAACGCTTATCCTGTCATCAGCTTTTGAATAATCATCAGCCATTACGCCTGTTTTATCAGTTGACATACCCTCAACGATGATGAGTTCCCAGTTTGAATATTCCTGATCCAAGATACTTTGGACTGCCTTTGGGAAGAATTTCTCATTATTCTTAACAGGCATGATCACAGAAATAAGTGGTCCATTAGTGCTTACTTTTTTATCAGCGCTATTAAGTACTGAATATAGCTCATGGGCTATTTTCTTATAATCGTATTTATCCTGATAATCCTCAAATGATCGCTTACATTTTTCCTTAAGGCTATCCTGGTCTGAGCAAAGCTTTCTAAGAGCTTCTGCCAAAGATAAGACATCTCCAGTTGGCACCACCTCGCCGCTAAGGCCGTACCCTGCTGCCTCTTTGGCTACATCAATATTTGTAAGAGCAAGCGCAAGGCCAGTGCTCTTAGCTTCAGGAATTACATTTGGAAAGCCCTCGGAATCTGAAGTAAGCGCAAAGATCTTGCTCTCAAGGAATTCATCATGAAGCCTTTTCTTATCAGTTACCTCTCCGGTAAAAACAACTCTCTCTTTAAGCTCAGGGTTTCTCTCAAAGAAATCATCTATATATTCGTTAAAATCTTCTGCAACTGGGCCAACTAGTTTTAATGTCCAATCAGGGAATTCACCTGCTATCTTTGCAAAAGCTTCAAGCAAGATATCATTCCTCTTTTCCTTTGAACCAATTCTGCCAACAGTTACTATCTCATTTTTCTTTGAATCAAAGTCAGGCACAGTAACAGTATCAATACCAACTGGGTAATATCCGCATCTGACTACATCAATATCCATCTTCCACTTTGCCGCTATAAATTTTTGCAAAGTCTTTGTAGCTGTGGATATCACGTCGCAGTTTTCATAAAACTCGTCATACTTCTTTTCAAAACGAGGGATATTATTTATCCAATAGGAATTTGCATCAAGCGCAAGGTATACAACGCCGTAAGGATTAACCTCCCTATAGATCTTTGAAATAATGATGTTGTCATCATAGGTTCCAAAAAGCATCAGGCAGTCTATGGAATGGCCCATTTCCTCGATCCATTTTTTCTTTGAATCAAGATCATAGCCTTCAAGCTCCACCATTTCTGTTCCTGACACAAATTCTTTAGCTGGATAATCGGTGTTTTTTTCAAGCCCTACCAGATAAACCTTGCACCCCTCTTCCTTATAGAGTAGGTAAGGAACAAGCCCTATATCCTTAACAAGCTCAGAATTGTTAAAAGCTCTGTTATGAGGCGTCATTGCAGCAACTGTTCGAATGTTCCGCTTTGCCTTACTGCTTCTTTCAGGCAATTTATACTCAGGCACAGCAACTTCTCTATAATCTGTAACCACATCTACCATGCCAAAATCATAGGTAGTATAGCAATCTATCAGGGCTTCTTCATGTCCCTTAACAGCTACTACTGTGCTTCCATCTTTTTCAGGAAGGCTTCCACCAGAAAGAAGTGACACAACCCTAAGACTGCATCCATCTATTCTGTCATTAGCTGTATTTGAAAAAATGCACTCGGAATCTGGATACATTTCTTTTAATATGCCATCAATATAAGCTGAAAGCCACTGAATATCTCCGCCCACACAGACAACTTTCATAGCATCAGGCGTTTCCATAGCTTTTTTGATCACCAATAAGATGATCATAAAAAAGGCTTCTATAAGGCCTTGATTACCACTAAAGGAATTTGAAAAGAACTCAAAAGAGCGCTTTACTATAGCGTCTATGGACTTATCCACAGTATGAAGAGGGAGTCTACTATAGTTCTTCAAAGTGTCTTTATAAGAAAAGATTTCCTGAAGCTCCCCGTTATTTTCATACCAATATTTAAAATCTGAATAAGTTACTCTCCCCATTTTTCACCCTATCATAACGCCATTTTCATTCAAAAGTGATGCCAGCATAGCCATCACAGCTTCATCCTCTGTCTTTTTCTCCACAAGGACAACATCAAAAGAACCTTCTCCATAAAAATCAATGACTTCCTCTATACCAGGAAGGATATTCTCTGTTTTCTTGGCAATATCAGCCATTTTGCTGTCAGGTTCAATTCCAACTATCTCGCTCTGGAAATATAAATATTTAAGCGCCTTGATGTCTGCGCCGATACCACATCCATAACACAGGATCATAAGCCTGCCATCAGTGTCTTTATCTATCTCTTGGATAAATGACAGATTGACATGCTTTGCTGCCTCTACATCAAAGCCCTTCTCCTCAGATAATTTCTCGATCTGAGCTTTGGTATCGCTATCTTCTGCCTGTAGCCTTGTGTTATAAATAAAGCTATTTCTTACAAGCATTGATCTGTAGCCCTTTTCTAGTAGCTTAAGTGCAAATGCTTCGTCGATGGCTTCCCTTGATGAATATTTCTCATCTAGGCCATTAACTTCGTTCCATACGCTTCTCTTTACGAGCATTGCATAACTTGATAGGGATACTCTCTCGATACATGGTCTTTCCATAGGTATGTTATTTCTCATGCCAAAATCCATGTACTCTTTTTCTGTATCATAATGAACATCAATAGCCTGTTTATTACCTGCAATATTAGATACACAGCCTACCGCTCCAATATTATTCTCTGAATAAAGAGCTGATCTAAGGAAATATAAGGTATCAAAGGCAAGTCTAGTACTGCTATCAAGAAGAAGAATGTCACAGCTATCATAGCCCTGACCAGCAAGTTCCTTAATAGCCTTGTTTATTCTTGCTCCATAGGTTAAGCTATCATCTTTTGCCGCATAAATTATGGTATAGCTGTCAGCATTAAGAACGCTTTCTACGCTCCCCCTACACTCATCAAGATCTTTTTTGTCAAAGTCATCTGAAATGACGATCACTACACGTTTGTCTCTATCATTAGTCTGAGCAAAGTCTCCAGTATTTACATTGCCGCTTTGCATAGCAAGGATGTCATCCTGCCAGATTTCCTTGTATCCATCGTTAAATTCCATCTGAGCAAGCTGAAGCATCTTCTTGGCTGATAGCTTTTCCTGATATTCCGGATTATCAAAAAAGTTCTTGTGATCCTCTCTAACTTCCTGACCTTTTTCAAAGGATATCGCATCAAAGTCCTTACTAAGCCATTCAAAATCTCTGTCACAGATAGTATTTAGGTCAAAGAACATGGCTCCCATTCTAAAAGAGTGCCAGTCTCGAAGCTTATAAACTGATGGATATCTAAGAGCCACATATGTCCCGTATGTCTCAAATTCGCTAAAGGATGAATCAAAAATCTTATCTGGTTCTATGGCATTTATGATCTTTTCCCAGAATTTTTCACCCTCAAGCCCTTCATTTTTCTCAATATCAGCTATGAGACTCTTCATAATGTCGCATTTCATGAGCATATGCTCTGAGATAAAAGATCTTTCTATTACCTTCTTAAATCCAGGAAGGATCTTACCTAAAGTCTCAAAGTATTCAGGATGAAACTCATGCTTTAGGTCTATATAGGGCTGACCAGTTTCATTACTGAACATATTGATAGGTCTACATGGCACCGTATCTCCATCCCAAACCATGTAATACTCATCTTTGCACATAAAGGCGTACTGCATCTTAAGAAACTGCTGATAATACCAGCCTGTTATGCCTCTAGGCAGCTCTTTTCCTCCAAGTACGCTCTCAAGTCTCTTACTTATTACCTGATGAACATCGTTAAATGCTATTACATCATTTTCATTAACCCATGTTATGTGATCACGGATCTTTTCATTGGAAAAGGCTACGTCCCTAACTGCTTCATTTCCAATAAAGCAGATCTTTCCATAGGAAAAATTATTCACAAGCCTTTCGTACATACCAAGAAGTCTCTGGCAATCCTGTGCTGTTACAACTATTAGTACGTCAAAATGGTTGTCGTTTTGCATAGTTACTCCTTAATATCTTTTCTCGTCTTTAACCAAGTCCACGAGCCACAACATCATACTCTTCAAGTCTCTTTGGCAAAGCCTCTACACTTGGATAAACCGGAATGCAGGAAATAGCAAAGTTTCTTGCTGCTTCATTTTCCTCTACGCCACATACATCGGCATTTGGATAGAGATAATGAATATGTCCCAGCATATTTCCGCAACCTGAGCCTACATGAACCAGACTAAAGTGGCTTTCTTCTGTGTAGCCCTTATCTGCAAGACTCATGATGAAGTTGTATTCATTACGGCTCATTCCTGCATAAAGTGTACTGTCAAAGCCCCACTTTTCGATTACTATCTTTCTGTGCTTAACAAAGAGCTCATGAGGATTCTCAACCCTGATAAAGCTCTGGCTTCCCACATGATAAATAAAGGAATTGTGGCAGACCATAGTTCTATAGCCCAGGTATCTGATGTGAAGACAGATATCATCATCCTCCACATACCCTGGATTAAAGCGCTCGTCAAAGCCTCCTGTTTCATTCCAGGCCTCTTTCCTCACAAGAAGTGCAAAGCCGCAAAGCTTACTCTGCTCCTCAAGAGGGTTTTTCATATAGACATTAAACTCTGCGCCGTGTTTAACGTATTCTTCAGGATCATTAAATTCAACTTCATGAATCTGATCAGCGTCAGCGTAGTTCTGCACTGCACCTACTGCGCCTATATCATCCGCTGCATATAGTCCCATTCTAAGCCAGAAAAGAGCATTTGCAGGAACTCTTGTATCGTTATTTAAAAAGAATACGTCATAATCATCGGAAATATACTGGCAAGCAGCATTATTACCACCAGAAAAGCCAAGGTTTGTCTCATTTAAGATGACCATAGCTTCGTCGTGATTTTCTCCCCACTCGGAAAGCCACTTAGCTGAGCCATCTTTGGATCCATTATCAAATATAACAAGGAGATAATCATTAGGATTGCAGTTGTTGTATATGCTCTCTATGCATCTCTGCATGAGGAATAACTGGTTGTATGACAAAATAACGATAGCAGTCTTTTTGACTTTGATAGCATTATTACTAGCTAGTTCCTTTTTCTTATTCTCTAATCTTGTTTTTGCTTCTGCATCATCACAAAGGAAATGTGCATTTTCATAGCACAGATAAGCCTGATCGACATTCTTACCTACAAGATCATCTCCAAGCTTCTCATATTCTTTATAGGTATCTTTACTGAGGTATTTAAGCCTGTCTTCGATGACGATTCCATCCGAACCAGAATACATTCCCGTGTGCTCATTGACTGCGGAACTTTCACTATCTCCCCAGGTTTCCTTGTAACCTTCCTTATATTCAAGCTGAGCTGCTTCCAGCATCTGCCTAGCTGTGAGCTTTTCCTGATAATAAGGGTTATCAAAGAGATTTTTATTATCTTCTCTGACAGAATGACCTTTTTCAAAAGAGATCGCATCAAAATCCTTGGAAAGCCAGTCAAAATCCCTGTCAGAAATAGTATCTATTGAATAGAAAGTTCCTCCTTGTCTAAAGGAATGCCACTCTCTAAGCTTGTACATACTAGAATGCCTAAGGGCTACAAAAGTGCCGTAGGTCTCAAATTCACTAAAAGCAGAATCCTGTATCATCTCTGCAGGAATTGCCTCAATTATCTTTTCCCAAAAGCTATTGCCTTCAATAGCTTCATTCTTTTCTATCTCCTCTATAAGTTCCCTCATAACCTTTGTATTTATGAGCATATGCTCTGAAATGAAGGATCTCTCTATTACTTTTCCAAATCCTGGAAGGATCTTGCCAAGGGTCTCAAAATATTCAGGATGATATTCATGCTTTAGATCAAGATATGGTTTTCCTGATTCTTCCTGAAACATAGAAATTTTGTGACATGGAATAGTATCACCATCCCAAACCATGTAATACTCATTCTGACACTTTAATGCATATTGCATCTTGAGGAACTGCTGATAATACCAGCCTGTTATCCCTCTTGGAAGTGCCCTTCCAGCCAGAAGATTTTCCATCTTTTTGGTCATGCAGGCATGAACCTTGTCAAAGTTAATAATGCTGTCTTCATTTATAAAAGAAACTCTGGATTCATCAAGTGAACTGCCATCTATGACACTTTTTACTTCATCAGTTCCAACAAAAAAGATAGTACCAAAATCGATATTTGCTACCAGTCTAGGATACAGAGGCAAAAGCCTCTCACAGTCCTTTGGAGTAATGACAACTAAAGTATCAATATTATTATCGCCACTTTCCTTTACATCTTCATTTTTTAAAAGATTTCCCAGTTCCATGATCAGCTGATTTTCCTTTTCTCTATCATAGGCAAAATTATAAATTGTATTATCTCCAAGAGCCTGTGGATTTGATGGAAACTCATATTCTCCATTCCCTTTATCCGTCCACTGTTCAGAATAGATTATTGCTAAATTAGCATTACAGGCTGTCAGATAGTCGCATATCCCACTTCTAAGTCCTATAAAAAGATCAATATACTGTGATAATTCCTGCAATTCATCAAGAGATGAAGCAAGGGGACTAGTCCCGGGAATCATTACTTCCGTCTTAAGACCGTTATAGTTTGTATATACCTTCTTATGAAGATCTTCAGAAATATGCTTTGCAAGGCGCTCCCAAAAATCTATATCGATCCCTTTGAAAGTATTTGCACTTGGCATTAAAACAACAGCGTTTGAATACTCTTCTTTTTTCTTTTCATCAAAAGGCTTATTTTTTTGCATTTTTGATGGTTCAATATCTGCCCCCAGCCCTAAAATAGCCTTTCTTTCCACGCAGATATCAGGAAAATCTTCCAGATAAAGAGATAGTGCATAAGAATCTTTATTCACAAGAATAAATTCCCTATGATTTCCAAAAACTATATGGTTCTGATTCCATAGTTCATTTCTGACTATATAAAGCTCTAAGGCTTCCATCTCCGCAGGTGTTATATCAAAAACCGCATCAACAGCAGGATATTTATTTATTATGCTAACCTGAGATGTCTTGGTCACATACATTAATCTACAGTTGTTCTTGGCCTTATAGGCTTCTGCATATGCCGCCAGCCACACAGTATCGCCAAGCTGCGCTGAACAGATGATTATATCTGTGTTTTCTGGTCTTTTGTCCTTAAGAGCATTATAGATTTCTTCCCCAACAAGGTATTTGTCATTGAAAAAAGTTATAAATTCATTCCATTCCATAGCCTTTTCCTTTAATCTCAAGCTGCATTATTGACAGGATAACCACTCCAAGAAGCTAACTCTTCCTATTCCTCCGCCATGATCATATCCACTGCTGTTATACTCTCTATCCTTGTATTCATCGTCATTGTACTTCTGCCAAAGAAGATCAATTGTGCTTCCATCAACAATGATAAACAGCTCATTTCTGTAATAGTCACTATCTTCTAGAGTGAATTTAAGCTCAAATCCGAGTTTTTCCAGATAATAACTAACAAACCAGGCTTCAGCAAAGCGAAGTCGTCCAAACTGCTCAGCATTGATCCACTCTACATTAGAGTCTTTTCCCCAGTCTCTGGTATCAAGTGGACAATCAAAATAATTCTCCACATCATCTATCTCACCATAGATGAACATGTCGCAGGTATTATAAACTCTAAAGGAAAGGGTAGTAGTGCTGATAGCTATAAGTCTTTTCTTTTGAGTTGTTTCTATTTTTATTGGGAACTGGTCTAAGAGTTTTTCCATGTAGAAAAAGAGATTAGGAGTATGGAATCTCTGATCTGTTCTGGTCTTGCACACTCTCACGCAGCCAAGCTCTCTTGCTTTTCTGATGCCTTCTATTGAAGATACTGTCTGATAGGCACAGTTAGCATATCCTGGCTTTTCGGGAGGTTCATTTAGCAAAACTATTGCCCCTAAACTTTCAAATCTTTCTTTCTGATCCCCTTCACTCTTCCAGGTAGATACGATTATCTCGCACTCTGGATATAACGCTTTGTATAATTTAACTGATTCATAAGTGAAATCATCTTCTT
Source organism: Butyrivibrio hungatei (assembly GCF_001858005.1). NCBI lineage: Bacteria > Bacillati > Bacillota > Clostridia > Lachnospirales > Lachnospiraceae > Butyrivibrio > Butyrivibrio hungatei. The sequence goes on from NZ_CP017831.1 coordinate 2,647,905, forward strand.
TTTTGATAGGTCCCTGAAGTACGATAGCTGTCTTATATTTAGCACTGTTATGGGATCTGATGCCTATTTCATCGGCTTTTTTAGGTCTGTAAACTTTAGTTAAAAATTCCCCATCATCATGGATTCTTTCTGTTCTTTTGATGACAGTTAATGAAGTTTCAAGCATTCCTATTCCCTGATCATACAGATATTCGATCTCATCTGCATCATCTATATCAAAGCTCTCAAACCTTTCTAACAGATATTTTAACAGATCAATATAGTCAGAAAGCTTGTATACTGCTGCACTTTCATATTCATAATAAAAAGTAAGGGATTCCATCAGAGTATTCGAAGAAGTGAGTAGATTTTTGATATCCTCTACTGCTGTTGAAAACTCAAGATTACAGATAAATTTTTTTGCACCTTTATGTGCTTCGATCAATTTTGCTAATGCATCCATGATCAAATCTTTCATATCAATTCCCCCAAATATGTCATATAGTATTATTTTACCATATTACACGTATTTTCGTATATTAAGCGTACTATCAAAGGATTCTCCTTTGATACAAAAAAGAGCTCCGGTCACCCGGAGCTCTCCTTGGTAGTCTGCAATGTTTTGCAAGAGACTGCTTATTAGCCGAGAAGTGAAAGAACACCCTGATTTGTCTGGTTAGCCTGTGCCAGCATTGACTGTCCAGCCTGTGCAAGGATGTTGTTGTTTGAATACTTAACCATCTCGGTAGCCATATCTGTATCACGGATAAGTGATTCAGCAGCCTGAGTATTCTCTACTACGTTATCAAGGTTCTTGATTGTGTGCTCAAGTCTGTTCTGGATAGCACCGAGGTCAGATCTCTGCTTAGATACTGACTCAAGAGCTGACTTGATTGAAGAGATAGAACTCTTAGCTACGTCATGTGAGCTAACAAGAAGTGCGTTAACACCAACCTTTGTAGCGCTCATATCCTGGATGCAGATGTTGATCTGGTTCTTAGAGCCAGTCTCAGATCCAACCTGAAGATTCTTGTTAGTAAATGTACCATCAAGAAGATTCTGATTGTTGAACTGAGTTGCAGCTGATGTACGTGAAATCTCAGATGAAAGAGCATCAAGCTCTGACTTGATATATCCACGATCTGCTGATGTCAAAGTGTCGTTAGCAGCCTTTGTTGCCAGCTCATTCATTCTCTGAAGCATATCATGTACTTCGTTGAGGGCACCTTCAGCTGTCTGTACTGCAGAAATACCATCCTGAGCATTTGCAGAAGCCTGTGTGATACCTCTGATCTGACGTCTCATCTTCTCAGAAATTGAAAGACCTGCTGCATCATCTGCTGCTCTGTTAATCTTGTAACCAGATGATAACTTCTCACTTGACTTTGACTGGATACCAGTTGTGATACCAAGCTGTCTGTTTGCGTTCATCGCTGTGACGTTGTGTTGTACTACCATAATATAATTCCTCCTTGAATTTGTACGGCAGCTTCCATGCTGCTCGTTTGCTTTGTTTTGAAATGATCTTAGTGCTGGCCTAAAATCATCTCTGTTTTATTTTACACTCTTATTATCGACTATAAATATAAAAACTTTAGGGGCATTTTTAAAAAAATTATATTAATTATTTTTTTCCATCTGAAAAAGGCTCCAGCACTGGGCTGAAGCCTTGAAATTTTTTCTGAATTACTGAAGAAGTGAGAGAACACCCTGGTTTGTCTGATTTGCCTGTGCAAGCATTGACTGTCCAGCCTGTGCAAGGATGTTATTGTTAGAATATCTAACCATCTCTTCAGCCATATCTGTATCACGGATAAGTGACTCAGCTGCCTGTGTATTCTCTACTACGTTATCCAAGTTCTTAATTGTATGCTCAAGTCTGTTCTGGATAGCACCAAGATCTGATCTCTGCTTTGAAACTGACTCAAGAGCTGCCTTGATTGATCCAAGAGCTGACTTAGCAACATCATGTGTGCTAACTTCAAGTTCATTTACACCGATGTGTGTAGCTGACATTTCTTCGATGCAGATATTGATCTGGCTCATAGGGCTTGTTTCAGCACCAACCTGAAGATTCTTGTTTGTGAATGTTCCATCAAGAAGGTTCTGGTTGTTGAACTGTGTAGCTGATGCTGTTCTTGTGATCTCAGATGCAAGTGCGTTGATCTCTGATTTGATGTATCCACGATCTGATGACTGTAATGTGTCGTTTGCTGCCTTTACTGCAAGTTCGTTCATACGCTGAAGCATATCGTGTACTTCGATAAGAGCACCTTCAGCTGTCTGTACTGCAGAGATACCATCCTGTGCGTTATCAGATGCCTGTGTAAGACCTCTAACCTGTCTTCTCATCTTTTCTGAAATTGCAAGACCTGCTGCATCATCTGCTGCTCTGTTGACTCTGTAACCTGATGAAAGTTTCTCACTTGACTTTGCCTGTACGTTTGTTGTTATACCCAGCTGTCTGTTCGCATTCATCGCAGTTAAGTTGTGTTGTACTACCATATCTTATCCTCCATGAACGGGGCCCGCTTCCATGCTGCCTTTCCATCTCTGTTTTTATGTGCAGCTTACGCGGAGTCCCTTCCATGGCTGCTAAGTTTTTTGTTTTACACTAGTAATATCGACCATGAAATTTAATTCTTAACCCTTTTTGAAATATTTTTTTATTTTTTTTGCACAATTTGAATTTTTTTTGTTTTCTTATTAAGTTTTTGACACAATTTGCCGATATATAGGCCCAATGCCCATTTTATGCGCTTGTGACGATTTTGATCATATTGATCACTCGCATTAAAATTGAATGTTTATTACAAACCTCTTCATATCCATTCTGGGAAATTGTTTCTCTTTTTGAATCATTTTTAAGATAATAACTTATTTTGTCATTCATTTCTTCTATAGAAGTAAATGTTTCTAAGTGGGTACCTATTTCAAAATATTCTTCAAGCTCTGGCTGATAATTTGTCAAAACAAATCCTCTGCAGGCCATAATGTCCCAAATCCTCTGTGGAATACCCGTTTGTATGGATCTCATAGTGATATTTAGGTTGATCTTACTCTGTCTAAATACAAAAGGCATCTCTGTCAGAGTCTTTACTCCTCCATGGCAGATAATAGATTTATCAAGATCCTTTGTATTACTTCTGGTAAATAAGTGGATTCCATTTATATCTTTATTTTCTGCCAGGCTGTTTAGCATTCTGATTCTTTCCATATATGCCATATGATATGAAAGATAATTGTTGCTCACTATAAAGTTATCTAGGTCGCAGACATATTCTGTGCTTCCCATTAAACTATCGGTAGCCTTTATTTCTTTTACCGACTCCTCATCGAGATTATCCTCTATCCATTCCATGCCAAATGAAGCCTTATCTACCTGCTCATTCATAAGGCTCATTAACTTATCTTTGCTTTTTTCGGATATCTTAAGCTCTGTGAATGGATCTTTTTCACTATAAAGTGATCCGATAAAAGAAACATCATATAGATATCTGCTCTCATCTCCAAGAAGTTTACTAACTCTTTCAGTAGGAGATCCCAGAGGCAGATAAAAGATATTTTCAGGATTGTAGTCCTTTACTGACAAATACTGACCGTAATCAAAAAGAAATGTCCTATTTGTCTTATTCTTTATACTGTTGTGATATATTTCAAAGACAGGGCAATCAACAGTTTCCGACATATATAATATTCCCAGCCTGTCACATACTATAGAAAGAAACGGAAAATAATTAATAGAAAAAATAAATAGCGGAGAATATTCTGCAATAAGATCACCTAGTCTGTCGATCTTGGTAGAAATATCAAGATTCCCCTTCATTCCATCATCATCTTCAACAACATTTACTCCCATCTGTTTAAAGGCATCAATAAAATCAGGCTCACAAACACTGTTATACCTGTAAAAAATTATATTCATAGAAGGACTCCCTACTTAAGATATGCTTCTAAAATTCTGCCAACATTTTCCAGAACGCCATTCTTTTTGGCACTTACAAGAAGGCTCTCAACAGCTTTATCAAAAAGATTTCTCTCAAGAAGTATCTGCCTGTTCTTGGCAATGATATAGCATCTTGAGTCATAGTACTTACCTATATCTGAGGACATCCCTTCACTTATAAGGTCAACCTGCATAAGCGACTTAGGAACAACTCGGATCTTATATTTAGAAGCAAATCTAACCAGGAATTCCCAATCTTCAAGAGCTGTTATGTTCTCATCAAGTCCTCCAACATCCATAAAGGCATCCTTGTCCACAAAGAAAGTTGGAGATCCAATAAAGTTCCTTACTGCAAGCTCCTCAAGATAATCTTCTCTTTCATCAATGCCTACTTCCACAGCTTCATCTTCGGCAGTTAATGCTGTATACCAATGGGAATAGAGCTGAGCATCCGGGTGCTTTTCTATATAAAGGCACATTTCTTTGAGCTTATCTTTATTCCAAACATCATCGCTATCCTGAAACGCAACCCACTTCTCGCTTACAACTTCTCTCATAGCTCTGTTTCTTGCCTTTGCAGAGCCGCCATTTTTGTCCTGCCTATAATATAGCAGGTTCTCATACTTTTTCTGCAGCTCTTCTATGAGCTCTTTGGTATTATCAGTTGAACAATCATCCATTATGATGATCTGACTAATTTCAAAAAGATCCCCTTTTCCTTCCTGAAAATACACGCTTTCTATAGATTTTTCTATTTTATCTGCTCGATTGTAGGTTGGAATGATAACACTGATTTTCATGAAGAAGCCCCCTTTTCTATAATTCTACCAAAAAAGAGAGCCCTTGGGCTCTCTTTTTAATTTTTATTATCCAAAAACTGAGGTGGAATATTCTGGAAATTATTCATCGTCTTGTAATAATTAAACGCCGCAGCAGATTTCTGTTTGCCTAGATTCATCTTCTGCCTGGCCTGATTGAAGTAGTCTTCTGCAAGCTTTTTGTTTCTATGCTCAGCTGCTTCAATAGATGCGCTCTTAGCGGTAATCTCCTGAATTAGTCCTTGCATACGTTTGATCTGGTCTTTATAGAGTTCCTTATTATCTCCAACTTCTTTTTTGACCTTATCAAATAAAGTCTGGAATCCATCATCCAACTTAAGAAGTTGATCAATAAGCTCACCCTTTACATCCAAGATCTTATCAAAAGCTTCTTCATCGACATTATCAGGGTTCTTGAGGAGCTCTTTTTGCTTCTCATTCTCCTCCTGAATCTTGTCCATGACTCCAATCTTCTTGATCAGACTCTCTTCCAACATATCAAGACTTGCTGACACCATTGGGTAATCTCCTTAATTAAGTATTAAGCATCCTTTACATATACATGATTAGCCTTCATAACTTCTACCCAGTTATCTCTGATAGCATGCATATGTTTGTTGACTTCGGCAACTATTTCTCTGTCTTTTCCCATATTTGCTTCGATAAGTCTTCTAGCAATATAAGAATACATGTTTTCAAAGTCCTGTGCAACCGGATACTTCATATCAAGAGTGTTTCGAAGATAATCAATGATCTTCTCTGTCTTGATTATATTTATATGTGCTTTCTCGACATCATTTTTTTCCAATGCATAGTCTGCAACATTTAAGAACTTGATTGCTCCATCATAGAGCATAAGTGTAAGTTCTGGGCCAGAAGCTCCCATTACCTTATTATTTTTATACTGTGCATATGCATTCTGTTGAGCTGATAATATTGCCATTGGCGCTCCCTCGCAATCTTTTTTGAATTTTTAATATTTCATTAGCTACCTGATCCAAAGAAATTGGACAAGGATCCGCTTGAACTATTGACCTTAGCTAATGCTGTCTCCATCCTGGAGAACTTGGAATACAGCTTATCCTGAGCTGCTTCCAGTGCGCTCTGCGCATCAGAAATCTTAGTATTATATGCACTATATTGTGAAGCCATGAGTTTGTCTTCATAAATAGTAAATGAGCTACTATATTCTGTGCCCTTCATCAGATCTGAAAGTCTGCTGTAAAGATTCTTGGATAATTCAGAGAAGAAGTTCTGTACTGCAGTAGGATCTGAGGCAATGAATCCCTTTAAAAGATCAGCGTTGCCACTTGTTGATGAGTCATCAGGATCTCCATCGATATGAAGAACGTCTCTCTCATTTTCTTCTGTTGTGAAATAGCTTCCTGTTCCAATGCCAAAGTATCCGAGAGAAAGGCTCTTTACTGTTCCATCCTTCATGGTAATATCAAAAGAGCTGTTCATAACCTCTCTAAGCGCCTGCTTAACAGTTCCAATTGTCTCATCTTTGCTAAGAAGTCCATCTTTGATCTTCTTTTCCCACTCTTCAACTTCTGTATCAGACATTTCTTTCTTCTGATCATCAGTAAGCATCTTGTACTTAGTAGCTTTATCTGCGTTATAAAGAGTAGCAAATTCCTTCATGAGATCATTGTACTCTTTGAGCATATTCTTGATATTATCGTAGATACCGCTTGTATCCTGCTTGGTTGTAAGAGTGATACCCTTAGCTTCTTCATTAGCTGTAATAGTAAGGCCATTTATTTCAAATGTATTACTATCTGATGTATACTTCTCACCGTTTAATACGATCTCAGCACTTGAACCAGCTATATAATTGGAATTATCAGCCTTCTTTGTAAGTCCCAGTGCGTTCATTGCTTTAGTTGACTCACTATCGATCAAGAGGTCAAAGGATTTAGCCTCACCAGCTTCCTTAGATGAAACGAAAAATCTTCCGTTCTTTTCATCGTAGTTGAAGTTAAGGCCTGTTCCTGTCTCAGAAGATGTAGCATTCTTAAGTTTGCCAAGGATACTTTCTACTGTATCTCCGGCTTCAACAGTTACAGAAAGAACATCTGAAGCCTTGCCTCCGATACTGAACTTGATCTTATCACCTGCTGATAATCCTAATTCTTCTGCTGTTGTCTCTTTTGTAGCCTTTGAAGTTCCAACTGTAACTTCCTGACCAGTTAAATAAGCAGATTTAGCAAGCTTATTGATATCAAGTGTCTGTGTTGCATCCATAGCTGCTTCACCAGTAACTACAGTTGCTGCACTTTCATTTGATGATGTAGTTGTCTTCTTGGTATAAGCAGTTGAGAATCTCATGTTGCTAAGTGCACCGTTATAGAACTTGGTCACTTTCTTATTGAGTTCTTTCCACTTATCCTGTTTCCAAGTAAGTTTTTTCTGATCGCCCTTGGCTGTTTCTAATCTATCTTTCTTGGTCTGTGTGAGCGCTGTTATGATACTTTCTGTATCCAGCCCTGAATTCATTCCTGTTATTCTGATAGGCATAGGCTTTCTCCTTTCTCAATCCGTGAGTGTACTAATTTGACATCCATGTCAAACAACATATGTTACATACCGGAAATGTTAGCGTTTCTCGTCTACCATGATTCCAGCTATTTCCCAAACCTTGGCAATCATATCAAGAGTCTCATCTGGTGGAAATTCCTTGATGACTTTCTTGGTCTCTTTATCAACCATCTTGATTGTTACTCTGTTGGTCTTCTCATGAATACCAAATACTGCCTCAGCGCTTGACTTAGCATTCTGAGTCATTTCAGAGATTGCCTTCTTGACCTTTGCATTATCAGCCTGGATCTGCTCTTCAGTAGCCTCAATAAACTCCTGCTCGCTAGCATAGTTCTGAGGGCCACTCTGAGTATTAGTATTGTTTGAGCTATCAGCAGCTTCTACCTTGAATTCAACATTCTGCATGCTGCCGTCAGCTTCACGATTAACTACTTCAGAATTAGCCTGACTCTGCTCCTGTACCTGTGTTTTTACCTGTGGCTGCGCCTGCTGTATAAGTGGCGAAAAGCCGTTAATTGCTTCCATTCCCATAATCCTATACCTCCATGGTTTCGAGAACATCCTTGTTATTGACCATTTATAATCTTATAAGTTCAAATGAGATTGTTATAGCATTTCTTATCCTCTATATCGGATACAAGAATTAAAACATTAGTCTTTTGAGGAAAAAAAATCCTAAAATTAATAAAAATTTTAGGATTTCAAAATATCCTGCAGAAGTTTTGTGTAGGCGAAATTTTCAAATACCTTTTTCTGACCATTAAAAGCAATTTCTTTGCGCTCATCTTCATGCTGGAGGTAATAAGCTGTCTTTTGTATCATATCCTCAGGCGTATAAGCCATTACAAGATCAACTCCGTCTTCAAAATATTCCGCGATCTCAGCCTGATAATTTGTAATAAGGAATCCCCCTGCTGCCAGAATATCTATTACACGAAGTGATACTCCTGAAAGAATAGATCTAAGGGTTATGTTCAGATTTACCTTACTTCTATGGAAAACTCTTGGCATCTTTTCGTTGTAGCTGGCAAGCCCTAAGTCGCACACGCCTTCAATAGGCTTTGTCCCTGGAGAAGTATAAAGAACTGTATTAAATCTTTTACCCATTTCAGTCAGAATATTTCTTCTTTCATTTACAGTGACTTTTTTCCTAAGGATATCCAGCATAACGCCGTCGTAATCTATCTCATATTTGCCGGTCTGTTCGAACTGTATGTACTGTCTTAGCTCTTTTACCTTCTCATATGGGTATATCTCTTCCTCTGTAAAAAAGTCCGCCCCAAATACACGTTCCTGGGCTTTGATAACCGCATCTGTATAGCCTTTAAGTACTGGTGGCAAGAAATTAACCTGATCATAGAAGTTATATTCATTGTCATAAAGATTTCCAAGAAAACTTACGTCATGCTCATATGCAATTTCGCCGCCAGTTTCCTTGTCAAGCTTCTGACATAGTTCTCCAAGTCTCTTTTCATTAACTCCAAGTGGTGAGTAATTTATGGTCTTAACACCCTTATTAACCATATTTTGGTAAAGTACTTTATCAAAGACAAATATTCTGTTTACAGGATTATTGGTCACATGTGAGTCCAGCGTATAATGAGGGCAATCAAATACCCAGCTCACATAAGGAATATCGTATTTCTGGCAGGCTTCCGAAATATTGGGGAAGAAATCAAAGCTATACAGAAGATCATAGTATCTCTTTCCTGCTTCATCTGTTTTGGTCACCAGTTCTTTTATCTTTCCTTCTATTTCAGGTGTCAGATCAAAGCCATTCATATTGAGCTTAAAAACATCGACCTGATGTCCCAGCCTTTTCATGGCATCTCTGCAATCCTCACCATTAAATTCATCCCAGTCGTAATAAAGTATGCGCATATTTATCCTCTAGCAAAAAATAGGCCGCTGCCCCTATGGACAGCAGCCTTAATCTCAAATGATATGAACTGATCAAAGAAGCTTTTTGAGTTCTTCGATTCCGGAAACATCAGTAGCTTCCTTATTCTCGTTCTGAATCTGGATATAAACTTCTTTTCTATAGATCGGAACATCCTTTGGCGCAGAAATACCGAGCTTGATCTGATCACCCCTGATGTCCAAAACTGTTACTTCTATATTGTTATTAATAACGATAGACTCGTTCTTTTTTCTTGATAATGCTAACATATGGTTCTCCCTCCGCGGCTAATGTTTTTGCTGGTTACTCAGATCATCCCTTTGCTTCTTTATTCTTCTGAAGGATGTCATAAATAGGGAACTTCACCGGATATTCATCATTATCAATAATTGTCTGGGAAGCCTTCATATCTTTGGTGTTGATGATAAATGGTCCCTTAAGATTAACTGTCATGAGTTTTAAGTCATGAGGTACTGTGACTGTTACAAGAACAAGCATTTCTTCCTCACTAAGATTTCCAATATACTCAACTTCAGCTTTATCAACAACAGGTTTATAATCTGGGCAAACTACTAATGGATCCATTACTGGCATAGCAAAATTAGGCTCATCAATAGACTGAAGCCACTTAATTGTGTTAGACCCCTGGTCCTCATCATGCATAAGTGTAAATCTTGTCATATCAGGGAATCCAATTATTCCATTTGGAAAAGTAATGATCTTACTCTCCTCAATTTCTACTTCGCCAAATACTCTAGTTGTAAGTTTCATGCTGTAACCTCCATTGTCTTTGGGACATCGCTACATTCTAATTATAAACGTTATTTCGTAACTATGCCACATTTTATTTTATCTGATGACAAGTCATCAAATATAATTCATTAAACTGGACTGGCTGATCTTACCAGTTGCCATAAGACTTGCTTCATAAGTGGTCTGAGCTGATGTGAGCTGAGTTATAGTCTCAGCAAGGTCAATATCCTCATTTTCAGACTGAAGAGTCTTGAATGTTGTAGTCTGGCTCATAAGTCTTGTGTTGATAAGATCAAGTCTCTTGGACTTAGTACCATTCTCGGTAACTGCAAGGTTTGCAGTATCAAGAGCCTTCTGCATAGATGTAATCTTGTGCTCAAACTCTTTCTGAATCTGCTCTCTCTGGAAATCATATGATTTCTGGGCTGCTTCAATCTCGATTGAGAGCTTATTTTTCTCTGTATCCGATTTAGCTGCGTCCAACTTATCATTAAGGATCTTAAGTGTACTCTTCATCTGAGTAAGCTGGTTGAGCTTATCCTTCAGATCATCCACATCTCTTTTAACACTTGTTGTGAATACTGCGTCAGCTGTAGTGTTAACAACTACTGACTGTGCAAAACCTACATCATAAGCGATGTCGTGAGCTGCTGAACCTCTGTTATATAGTACTGTACCATTTTCATCGGTGAATTGGCAATTAAATAAATTCTCAGGTCTGATGTCGCCTGTATTCCATTCCTTTTTGTCATAAATTACATCGATGGTATTGGCATTTATAAGATCTGGAAGTGTTGAAAGCTTGTTTGTAAGCTCCTTGTTCAGAAGGATTTCACCTGTAGCTGCGTTAAATACTGCAATGGATCCCTCTTTTCTTGCAACTAGGTCATTATAAAACTCGTCAATATCATCATCTGATGTTGTTGAATAAATGATCTTGTCCTTGGTGATATTTAAAGTAGTCTCTTTGTATGAAGAATGGATACTGCCGTTTCCTGTTACATTTACTACGTTCTGAGTAGAAGTTCCATCAGCATTGTCAGTTACATTCTTGTCTCTGATGGTATATGTTCCATCACTGTTAACTACGCAAGTTGCTGCATTGCCGTTGTACTCCATCTCCATTGAGTAGGTCTGTCCAATAGCCTGAAGGAGAGGAAGTCCAAAATGGATCTGCTCGCCGTCATCGTTAGTATATGTGATAGTTGCCTTCTGAACAGAATCAAGGTTTGTCTGACCTGAAGCAATATTGCTGCTCTGCTTTGCAGGATCATAGATTCCATTAGAGTCGATTCCAAATGTATATGTCTGAGTATCGCTGTTAGCAGTGATATCATAAGTTCCATCGTAATGAGAAACTACTGTATAAGTAATTCCTTCGTTGGTAACTGTATAGCTTTCTCTTGATCCGCCAGGCTCAATTGCAGGAAGCATAGCATAATAGCTCTCACCTTCATTATTAGTAAAGTTGAGCTTAATGACATCCATCTTTTCCTCAACTGTACTTGTAGCTGGCTGCATCAGTTGCTCTCTCCACTTTAGAGATGGAGTATTGAAGCTGTCTGTAGTGTAGCTTAATATATCATAAGAAAGTCTGAGTCTTCCGACTGTCTGCTCCACGATGTCGCTCTCATATACAGCATCAGAAGAAGAATCAAGGATCTTTTCAGAATCAAGCTTGCTAAGGCCTGTTACTCTGCTGGATGTACTGATATCAGCAGCTTTGAATTCATCATTGATATCCTCGTAATCTGCTGTTGTTGTCTTATCAAATGTAAGGGATGTATCTGTTCTGTAACCTGTAAATACGTATCTTCCGGCGTAGTCTACATTACCTGTAGAATAATACTCTTTTGAAAGAGCCTCCATCTGAGTAATGATCGTTCCAAGGTCGTCGATAGTGAGGTCTTTATTGGCACCCTTAGTAGCCTGCTTAACACAGTCAGTAAGAACAGACGTAACTGTAGAAAGAGCGTCGGCTGTTACATCAAGCCAGCTCTCTGCATCCTTAGCATTCTTTTCATAATACTGGGAAATCTGAGTGACGTTGCTTCTAAGACGAAGTGCTCTTATGGCTATAACAGGATCATCGGAAGGACGTGTGATCTTTTTGCCTGTAGACATCATAGTGTTGAGCTGGTCCTCGCTGATCTTGTTATTGTTAATATTATAAAGGGAATTGTTCTGCATTATTTTGTTAGTGATACGCATAGTACAACCTCCAGATAAACTTCCATGTCAAAAAATGCGCATCCATGCAGTCATTTTTGTCATCTACAATACATATCGGCAGATTATACTCCTGTCTGAAGTATCAATCTGTCATAAATTTCAGTCAGAGTCTGGATCATCTTGGATGAAAGTGTGTATGCGTTCTGATACTTAACAAGGTTTGAAGCTTCTTCATCTTCATCTACACCTGCATCTGACAGGCGCTGATTCTTGATAGTTACTTCAAGAGCCTCATAGGTCTTTTCCAATGTTCCAGCATTACTTGAATTAAGGGCCACGTCTGCAAGAACCTTTGTAAGGTATTCTCCAGAAGTTGCTCCTCTGAATATCTTTTTGGTCTCAAACATCTCTTTTAATCTTGAAAGGTTACCATACTCTGATTCACCTTCTGTTACGTCAGCCTTTGTAGCAAATCTCTCTGCGTTCTCGACTATTACGCTGTTAACCTCGAAGTTGCCGCCTCTAAGCTTGTAGTATCCCTTATTCTGAGAAAGAGAAGTGAGCTGCTCGTAGCTATACTGCGCTACAGAGTTGGTATCCATTGCTCCTGTCAAAAGAGCTACACCTTCCAGTGAGTCTGATGTATAACCTGTTACCATGATCTCATTTACTGCAGATGAGAACTGTCTTACCCACTCGTTCATCTGCTCGAGATAATATGGAATTCCCTGATAATCATTACCGTAACCGATAGTAACTAATCTGTTAGTATCAGGTGTACTTGAAAGTGTTGAATTGTCTATAGTAAATGTAAAAGTCTTGTCTCCGTCATAAGCCCATGAATCATACTTATAGGTCTTGTCGCCGATGTGTATAGTTCCATCCTCAGGAAGAGTACACTTATTCATATCCTTAAGATATGCGGCATCAACTTCAACCTGCACCGTAACTGGTCTTGCAAGGGGATCAATTATCGTGCTCTTTCCATTAAAGTACTGATTGTTATTACCATCACGCATAGCAAGAAGTCCCTGGAGCTCGCCGCCGATGAGCTTTGACTCAATAGAGAAATCTGCAAGCTCTTTGATGTCATCGCCATCCTTGTAGCTGGCTGTTCCCCACTTGATATCATAAAGCCCTGATACATCGTTCTGATTAACAGATCCATCTTCATCTCTTGCTACACAGATCATCTTTCTGTATTCGTAGGTATCAACAAGCTCGTATCCACCTGCAACCCAGATCTGAAATCTTGTTGCGCCTGTTACTCTGTCTGGATTATTCTCGTCTACTACAGGAGTTTCCTTGGTTTCAACTGAAACCATCTTAGAAAGCTCATCGACGAGTACATCTCTTTTATCTCTAAGTTCATTGGCTGTTGTGCCAGTCATTTCAATAATGTTGATCTGCTTGTTTATCGAAGCAACTTCCTGAGAGATTGAGCTGATTCTGTCAGCACAGAGCTTGATCTCTGAGTTGATGTCGCTCTGAAGTCCCTGAAGCTGGTTATAAACGTTGTTAAAGTATTCTGTAATACTTCTTACTGATGATACGTATGTAGTCTTGGCTTCCGTTGTACCTGCTGCGGTCTTGACTGACTGAAGTGCAGCTTCCATCTTTGTGAAAAGAGATGAGAAGCCGGTTGTTCCGTCATCATCAAGATACTGTTCAACAAGCTTTGTATAGTAGTTCTTCTGTTCTACATTTCCAAGGAGCTGCTCATTATTTCTGTACTTGACATCATAAAAGCTATCGCGGACTCTCTCAATCGCGATAGTCTCAACGCCTGCACCGGCGCATCCATATTTTGCAAATACTCTTAGGGCATCTGCAGCTTCCTGATTGACCTTCTGCCTGCTGTAGCCCTTAGTCTCTACGTTGGATATGTTGTTTGCTGTCGTGTTAAGGGCTGCATTAGCAGCGCGAAGACCTGATGCAGCGATGTTAAGTCCAAAAAATTGTGATACCATAGCATTCTCCTTACATTAACTACCAAGTGTAGTAACCAAATGTTCCAGCATCTCACTTACTACGTTTATGTATCTACTTGATGCGTTGTATGCATTCTGGAACTGGATCATATACTCAAGCTCTTCATCACTTGATACGCCAACGATCTGTTCTCTGCCGTAATCAACTGCTGTAACTGTCTGTTCCTGGGCAGCTGCGATGCTGTTATATACATCTCCTGAGTTAGCTACCTGTGAAACTAGTGCGTTGTAATAAGAAATAAAGTTATTCCTACTTGCAACGTTAGGATTTAATGTGTACTGCTCTTTATTAAATGCTTCCTTAAGAGCTGTCATTGTTGCAGTGTCTTCACTTCCGTCTACATTTCTGAAGGTGAAGGTTGTTGGGTCTTTTAACAAAATAGGATTGACCTGGGAATTCATGATAGTAAATCCAGTATCGATAGTTCCTGCAGGGTGCTCCTCATCAATATCATAAGTGAGCTTGTCACTGTCATTTGCTACAACAAAGAGCACGTAATCTGACTTTAGTCCTATTGTGTTATCAAGAGTAGCTGGATTACTCTCAGCGTCCTCCATTACCTTGTTGATGGCTGTCATGATGTTGTGGATCATCTGATCAAACTCAGCTTCAACGTTCATGATGACTGATTGTGCGATGTTTGTATTGTAGTAATCTTCACTCTCAGTAATGTCGTGGTATGTTGCGTTGTGATCACCTCTTGCCAAAAGAACTGATTTAAGCTTTCCAATATCGGTATCTGTAGTTGAGGATACTGTCTGCTCTAAGTTGTAAACATGTCCTCCATCGATCGATGCAATGTACTCTATACCATATTCGTCGTATTCTCTTCTTGCTGCGTACTCCCAGTATGGTGTTGCATAACCAACTGAACTTACTAAGGTCCTGTCGATTCCGATATGATTTACATGATCGGTAGTTACAAATGAAGATCCTTCAAAAAGAACTGTTACATTTCCAAGGGTATCTTCGTAGTAATCTATTTTTCCAAGCTCACCAAGTTTATCAAGGAGCTTATTTCTTTCATCTCTAAGATCGTTTGCTTTTTCTTCTTTACCAGACTCGATATTTACGATATCTTCGTTGAGCTGTCTGATCCTGTCACCGTAGTCATTTATATTATCTACAATGCCCTCGATTGTTGCATCAAGGTTATCCTGATATGAAACAAGACCGTCATATACGCTCTTTGCTCTTGTAAGGAACTCATTTGCTCTTGTTACGAGAGCACTCTGTGCTACTGCTGAGCAAGGATCCTTAGCAAGTTCTTGAACTGCTGTCCAGAGGTTATTGATAGAAGTTGCAAACTCTGATCCGTTCATTTCCTGAAGCTGATCTTCTACTTCTTCTAGACACTTCCTGGAAACATCATAAAAAGCGTATCTTCCTGATTCTTTCCTATAAGAGCTATCAAGAAATTCGCTTCTGACCTGCTTACAATTATTATATTGAACGCCTGTACCAATCTGTTTCCAGGCAATGCATTCATTCTTCTTTTCAAGAGTCTGATATGCTCTTGTGCCCTGAGACACCTGCTGTCTTGTATAGCCTTCGGTATCTATATTGGCCATGTTATGTGCAGTTGTATTTAATGCATTCTGTGATGTCTGTAATCCCGACTGACCCACATATAGATTTGCCATTAGAGACATATCTGTTTCCTCCTGTTATTGATATTTGTCTTTTTTGCGGCCTATTTTAGGGCGCAAAAAAGACACTACTGAAATATTCAGTGTTCCCTTGGGCTATCCAATGCGCTGTACCACCCCTTTATTATGAGTGGTACTTACTGCTTTGCATCGAACCCGCCCGAAGTGTAACCTAAACATTCGCCTGTAGTGTCTAAAGCTCTGGAATAATTCGCCGTCTGTGGAGCGCTTTTTGACGCTTGGATGATGTTCATTTCGAATTGTACCATTTCCAAAGAACTTAAAAGTAGCTCCTGGTTCTGGCCGTTTACACGTCTAACATTGTCTGCTACAGATACTAATCTGTCTCGCTGCAATGCAAGATTTTTCTGATCTTCTGGTCTCTTCTCGAGAACAGTTATCAGGTCGGTCAGTTTCAATGAATCAACATCCTTGTTGAGTACATTGGCAATATCCTTCATAGCTGTCATTCTTTTTTTCTCGAGGGACTGGATATTACCTATTATGCACTGCTCCTCATCCGTGATTTCCGCAAGTTTCAGAAGATCACCTGAAACGATAATTGTGGTCTTCTTACTAGATAACCCCAGCAATTTCTCGTACATTCCGCATTCCTGATCAAGCACGTCGACCAGGTTTTCCATTAGACTTGCCACTGGAATCATCCTCCTGATTATTATTATTTATTCAATTAAGAAAGCTCACTTGCTTCTTCGTATTTAGCCAGTAATTTGTCGGCAAAAGCCTCTCCACTTACGTTATAAGTACCGTTTTTGATAGCAGCCTTGAGCGAAGCCACAACGTCTTCTCTAACGTCTGGCGTAGCGCTAACAGCCTGTTTAGCAACCTGGATATCTTTTCCAATTGAAGAAAATGATACAGTATCTCTAATATCATTAGTCTTCTTGGCCGCCTGGGTCTTATTAACTTTGTTGTTAGAGTAAATCTGCTGAACCTGACTGTATGCTTCTATTCGCATATCTCATCCTCCTTCCCTGGAGTATTTTTTTACTTCTACAACATTTATCGGTAGAAGTCGCCATTACTTTAGCTTTTTAAAAAAAATATTTTCATGGCGTAAACACCCAAGGTTTACTCACTCTTTCCGCTTTTCAATACTATTATCGTCCAATTCGAAAAAAACTTTAGATTAATTTTATAATTAATTACAAATTTTGTAAAAAAGTTTCGCGTAATACCTCGTCAAGTGCTCTACACTACCTGCTTCACTAGGCTCGAAATAACCTCGCCAAGTGAACATGTATAGTTCGCACTAGACTCGACAAAACCTCGTCAAGTGCTCTACACAAAGAAAAACAGGTGCATTGGCAAGATGCACCTGTTCAGGTAGGAGATTTCTTATGACTATTGTATGTCACGTGTAAATAACGCCTTGGCATTGACGTTTTTACTTGTTAGCTTCTGCTAACAAAATGTATATTAGCATATGCTAACAAGAAATGCAAGTGTTTATCAGAAGTTTTTTTACTTTTTATCCAAGTTCTTTTGTTTTTAAGCCTTTCGGCTAAACTTTTTTGTCCCTGTTTCAAACTAATTCTAGCTCTCCTTAGCCTATTATCTTCTTTTCCAACCAATTAGGCTAAAAAATAATTGCTGCTTTCGAAGTCAAAATTCAAAAACTTGCAAAAAAATTAGCCGAAATGATCATTTCTATGATCATTCGGCTAATATCACTATTCCAACGCCATATTATTCTTATTTTTTCTTTAGCCTAAAATCTTGTATTATTACATATCAGGCTAAATATCGCTAAATTCAGCCATTCTATAGCTGACCAATATTATTTTTCCTTGTAAGCTTGATCACAAAGGTATGTAATCCAAGCAAATATACCAATGTAACTAGTGATACAAGCTCCGCAAGTCTCCAGAACCATGGTTCTCTGAAATAGATCTTAAACAAGCCACTGTAACCGGCAGGGATCTCAACTGCAAGCTTCTTATCTTCAGCCATGTAACACGCTATCTTGGTTCCCTTGGCTTTAGCTGCATAGTGTCTGTAACCCCAAAGAGGTGCTTCTGCTATCACCACCTCTCCTGTAGGATTATCAGCCTGCACATAAAGCGTTGTGCCATTCTTTTTAGTAACAACAGCTGTAGCTTCTGTCCCTTCAGGAAGAACCATGTCCTGATACATGGAAGTAAGGCCTGTGTTGATATCCTTAATACTAAACTCCACATAGAATGGCTCTCTAAGATAATTGCTGTCAAAGGATGTTATTGGGTTACCTTCCTTTATAACATCTCCCAAAAGTTCCTCACTCTGTACAACACACAGCAGTACAAGTGAAGCCATTGCAATATAGCCCTTTATGCTCTTATCTTCATATCTAAGAAGTTCACCCATTGTAACAGCAAACCAGAAAACTACCATTCCACAAGACACATCAAGGAAGTGCCATGGGAACTGCATATTTCCAAGGAGTTTGTACATAAGTGGCATCTTGTCACTAAGGAAGAAATAAAAAGTAGAATTCAAGCTAAGTGCTATAAGCAAGATGCTAAGCGCAAATAATCTTAAATAAACTCCTGTCTTTTCCTTAAATCTTCCTGTAAGCACAAATCCTGCGGCAAGCGCAAGTACTGCGATAGATACTACTCCAAGTCCTACAAATCCTCCAGTATCGAGGAATGCTGCCTTTTGAAGATTAAAGAGATGAACAAGCTCCTGACCTCTATTCCACAAAATGTCATTTACAGTATTTCCTCTCATATTCTGGAATAACATGTAATCCGCAAGAGGTACTATAAAGTGAAGATTTAATAGAACTATAGCAAGTAATGCCTTAAGTAGTGGCAACAGTACCTCTTTTTGCAAAGTCTTCTCGATCATAAGGATGCAGAAAAGAGGAATAACCAGTGCCAGAATAAATGTTGAAAGCACATGGCATGAAAGAGTAAGTGTTACTCCAAGAGCCAGAGTAATATATGCTTTCTTTGACTTCTTTGAATATATTTCCCAAAGTCCAAGGATTACCAGTGGAAGAAACGTAAATGCTCCAAACTCACCAACTGTAGCTCCTGAATAGATACTGTGTAGTCTAAACCCGATCAGTGTAAACAAAACTGACGAAAAAAGGCCAACTCTCTCATTACCAGATATCTTTTTAAATGCAAAATATGAAATAAACACAGACAGCACATTTGTAAGGAAAATGTAGAACTTATATGCCATCTGAAGTGTAAATCCAAGGATAATAAGTATTGCTGAAGGGTAAATTAGCAGATCTCCATAGCCTACACCAGCAGCATAGCCATAACCGTTGTCCCATCCAGGAAGGATGTGCACCGGAAACTGACCGCTTCTAAGCCCCTCCGCCGTAAATGCTATTCTTCTCAAATGATAGTAAATGTCATCGCCAAAATATAATTTCCTATAAAAGAGAGGATAGCTTGAGAAAAACAGAGTAAATAACATCACTCCAATAGTCAGCTCTTTTCCCTTAAGGAAACTAACTGTTTCTTTTCTCTTAAGCAGGAAAAGAAATACCAAAACATCGATCAAAGCAAAAAATAAAAACAGTTTGGTTGTCTCATTGGCTATGGTCTTGCCCTTCATGTATGTGATATTCACACTATTTACAAGAACATATATATTGTCACCTGAAGCATCTGTTTCAGGTCCCATGCGGACTTCAAACTCTGTCCCATATTTAACCCAAGAAAGAGCTGAAACACTGGTGAACTTACCTGGCATTGCAGTATGGTCGCTGCAAACTAGATCTGCAGTCTTGCCTTCAGAAGTATCTCCCACTGCATCAAGCACCATATAGCAGGTGTGCCAGTTATCCTCTGCATTAGAGCTATAATCTACAGTCACGGAATAAATGCCTTTTTTGAGGAACGTAGGTTTCGTGACAACGTAAGCCCCTTCCACATTGCTGTGATCAGCATAGAATCCGCTCTCATATTCGATAGTATTAGTTTCAAGATTTTTATGCGCAAGGAGCAGATCATCTGATGAATAGCTTATGTTCTCTTCTCTATTGAATCTAAGAGCATTTACTATCAAAAGAACTACTTCAACCGCCACCAGAACTAATATAAGGAGTTTTTTATTTTCCCAAAACTTCTTCATTCGAAAATATCCTCACCAAATCTTACTTTGAGCTGGGCCTTGATAGCTTCAACGCACTTATCAAAGCCAAGCTTACTGCTATCGATACACAGGTCATAGTTCATGGCATCAGTCCAGAGATTTCCTGTGTGATGCATATAGTATTCAGCGCGGTATTTATCCTCTCTTGCGCAGAACTTCTCAAGTTCTTTTCCCCTAAGAGGCTGCACCTTGGCAGCTTCCTGCATAAGGAAGTCATGAGGTGCGTGAACAAATACACTAAGAACGTTGTCATAATCCTTAAGAACAAAATTTGCAGCACGACCTATGATAACGCAGCTTGTGGTGTCAGCAAGCTTTTTGATGACCTTTGCCTGATAGTTAAAAAGATTATCAGTAGAAGTAAAGTCCTTGCTGTCAGGACCGATAAGCTCTCCGTTATAGACATTTATTGGTGCCTTGAAAAAGCCATTATTTCTAAGCTTCTCATCAGCCTCCAAGAATAAAGACTCATTTATTCCGCTTTCTTCGGAAGCGAGCTTAATGAGTTCCTTGTTGTAATAGTGGATTCCAAGCTCATTTGCAAGTTTTTCGCCTACAGTTCTGCCGCCACTTCCATACTGTCTTGCGATTGTAATGACAATGTTTCTTTTCATACCATTTCCCCCGCTATTATTCGCCAAGATATGCTTTCTTTATTGTTTCATCATCCAAAAGCTCGCTGGCAATACCCTCTTTTACGATCTTACCCGTCTCAAGAACATAAGCCCTGTTAGCTATTGAGAGCGCCTTCTTGGCATTCTGCTCAACCAAAAGAACTGTAACTCCGTCCTTGTTGATCTTCTCGATAATATCAAAGATCTCATTTACAAAGATTGGTGAAAGACCCATGGATGGCTCATCGAGAAGGATGATCTCAGGATGAGACATAAGGGCTCTACCCATAGCAAGCATCTGCTGCTCACCACCGCTAAGTGTCCCAGCTAGCTGGCTCTTTCTCTCTTCAAGTCTTGGAAAGCGCTGATAGATAGTCTTAAGTGTCTCGTCCATCTCAGCCTTATCTTTTCTGGTATATGCGCCCATCTTGAGGTTCTGTAAAACGGTCATTTCAGCAAATACACGCCTTCCCTCTGGAACCTGCGCCATTCCAAGATTTACGATCTTGTGACCTGGAACTGTTGTGATATTCTGATCTTTGTAGATGATCTCTCCTTTATCAGCCTGAATGAGACCTGATAAAGTATGAAGTGTTGTGGTCTTACCTGCTCCGTTAGCACCTATGAGGGCTACGATCTCTCCTTTGTCCACATGAAAAGAGACACCTTTAAGAGCCTGGATAACACCATAATATACGCTTAAATCTTTTACACTTAAAAATTCGCTCATAATATATTCTCCAAGTAATTTAGTCCTCTCAGCCTAAGTAAGCCTTGATTACTTCTGGATTGGCCAAAACCTCTTTAGTCTCGCCCTGACAGAGAACTCTTCCAAAGTTAAGCACTGTAAGCTTCTCACAGATTCCGGATACAAGCTTCATATCATGCTCGATCAAAAGAATCGTCATTCCAAACTCTTTACGAACTAATGAAATGGTATCCATCAGCTCTTTTGTCTCATTTGGATTCATGCCTGCTGCCGGCTCATCAAGTAAAAGAAGTTTAGGATCTGTAGCCATAGCTCTAGCTATCTCAAGCTTTCTCTGTTTACCATAAGGAAGATTAGAAGCCAATGTGTCTTTTTCACCATCAAGGTCAAAGACCTTAAGAAGCTTCATAGCCTCTTCGTTCATTTCCTTCTCAACTTTTCTATATTTACCAACATGAAGGATTCCCTCAATAGCACTGTATTTAAAGCGCTCAGAAAGTCCAACCTTAACATTATCAATAACAGACATCTGCTTGAACAATCTGATATTCTGGAAAGTTCTTGCGATACCTGCCTGATTGATCTGAACAGTATTCTTTCTGGTGATATCCTCGCCATCAAGTTTGATGATACCTTCGTTTGGCTTGTACACACCTGTAAGAAGGTTAAATACAGTTGTTTTACCAGCTCCATTTGGTCCGATGAGTCCGTAGAGCTCGCCTTTTTCAATCTGAAGGTTAAAGTCATCAACAGCTCTAAGACCGCCAAAGGATATACTAAGCTTATTTACATCTAAAAGTGTCATGCCTTTGCCCCCTTTCTAACTGTGAAGTGGCCAAAGGTCTTCTTTCTCCAGTCGATTACCTTAGGTGACCAGTTAACGATCATCATTACTATAAGAATAATTGAATAGATCAGCATACGATATGTGTTGAGTCCTCTAAGAAGCTCAGGTAGTACATACAAAATGCAGGCAGCAATGACGCTTCCTCTGATGTTTCCGATTCCGCCAAGTACCACATACACAAGTATCATAATGGATGCGTTAAATCCAAAGTACTGAGATGAAGCTGTAAGTGATGTGATATTGTGTGAATAAAGAACTCCTGCTGCTCCAGCAATGGCTGCAGAAATAACAAATGCAAGCATCTTGTACTTGGTAATATTGATTCCTGTTGCCTCAGCTGCGATTGCATTGTCTCTGATAGCCATGATCGCACGGCCATCTCTTGAATTAATAAGGTTTTGAACCACGAAAAGAGCTAAGAGAAGCACCACAATACTGATAGTAAAATTAGCATCGTGTGGAGTTCCTGTAATACCCATAGCTCCGTTAACAATAACTTCTCCATCAGGCTCCATGCCAAGCTCCATAGCATTCTTTAATGAAAAATGAAGTCCATGCTTATCGATTCCAATATAGAATGCGTTGATTACAGTTTTGATGATCTCTCCAAAGGCCAGTGTGACGATGGCAAGATAATCGCCCTTAAGTCTAAGTACTGGAATTCCAATAAGAAATCCGAATAAGGCTGCAAAAGCTATTCCCACAACAAATGCCAGGATAAATCTTGGCGCAGTTGGAAGAACGTTCTGGGTAACCTTTGAAAAGAATGCGCTGGTAAAAGCTCCTACGCACATAAATCCGCAATGTCCAATACTAAGCTCTCCTAAAATACCTACACAGAGGTTAAGAGCGACAGCTATTACTGCGTAATATGTCATTGGGACCAAAAGCCCTCTCATATGACTTGAAAGATGTCCGGTAGCTGCAAGTACCTGGAAGATTATAAATGCTAAGATCACAATTCCATAGGTGATCAAGTTATCTCTTTTTTTCATTTTTAGCCTCCATTTTCAATGTAGTTCTGCTCATACCTTTTCCTGGATTTTCTTACCAAGAATGCCGGTAGGTTTGACTAGCAATACGATTACAAGGATACCGAACACAATGGCATCTGAAAGCTGTGATGAAATGTAGGTTTTACTAAGGATCTCTACTATTCCAAGTACAAGTCCACCGATCATAGCTCCTGGAATTGATCCGATTCCGCCAAGGACCGCTGCTACGAAAGCCTTGATACCAGGCATTGCTCCTGTATATGGAGAAAGAGATGGATATGCTGAACAAAGAAGTGCACCAGCAATAGCTGCAAGAGCTGAACCGATAGCAAATGTCAGCATGATGGTCTTGTTAACATCTATACCCATAAGAGTTGCTGCTCCCTTATCCTCGGCAACTGCAAGCATTGCCTGACCTTGCTTGGTCTTTTTGATAAAGAGCTGTAAAACCACAAGTACCAATACGCTGATGAGAATGGTGACTATTGTTACACCCTGAATTCGAAGCTGACCATCAGCAAAAGACAAGCCTTCCCAGCTGATAACTGATGAAAAAGACTTGATGTCTGCGCCAAATATAAGAAGGGCCACGTTCTCAAGGAAGTAGCTGACACCTATAGCTGTAATAAGTACAGCCAAAGGAGATGCTGCTCCACGAAGTGGTCTATAAGCCACAAATTCTGTTGTAATTCCAAGGATTGTACAGAGGACGACTGCCACTAAAATTCCTAAAAGTGGATTACCTCCGAGAGATGCTGTCACTGAAAAGATTATATAACAGCCTACCATGATAAAATCACCGTGGGCGAAATTAAGCATCTTAGCAATACCGTAAACCATCGTATAGCCTAAAGCGATGATAGCATATATGCTTCCTAAGCTAAGCCCACTAATAAGATATGTTAAAAAACTCATATCTACCTCCAACTCTTGATACTTTTTATCCTTTTTTCACATAAATATATGATAGCACAACAACTAGAAAATTAATTACAAATATAACAAACGAGGGCACTAATTTTTCAGCGCCCTCGCTAAAGAATAGTCGATTAAATTATTTTTTTAAAGAGACGATCACTGAGCTGATACGTAAGCTCCGTCTTTGATAACTACAGCCTTAGGTTCCTTATTTGGCTCGCCGCTTGCATCCCAAGTCATCTTAGCAGATGTAAGACCAGAAGCCTCGATCTCAACCATAGCAGCCTTAAGCTTGTCACCGATCTCAGAAACGCTCATATCAGGAGTTACGCCTGCCTTTTCGATAGCTTCCTTGATGATGTAAACAGCATCATAAGCATCTGCTGCAAACTGGTTAGGAACTTCACCGTATTTTTCCTTGTACTTAGTTACAAAGTTAACTGTAAGATCATCTGTAGCATCAGCTGCGAAAGGTGTAAGAAGCATTACGCCCTCAGCAAGTGATGTATCAAAGTTATCAACTGTAAGAAGTCCATCAAGACCATCTACGCCAAAGAAGATTGGTGAATATCCCATTGTGTTAGCCTGTGTAAGGATAAGTGATGCATCCTTGTAGTAGATAGGAAGGAATACAAGATCTGCTCCTGCATCCTTAGCCTTCTGAAGCTGAACTGAGAAATCAGTGTTGTTATCCTGAGTAAATGCCTCAGCTGAAACAATCTCAAAGTTCTTGCCCTCAGCCTCTTCTACAAACTTCTGATAGATTCCATTTGAATAAACGTCTGAGCTGTCGTAGATGATGCCGACCTTTTTAGCAAGGTTATTGTCAGAAATGTACTGAGCAGAAGCAATACCCTGGTTAGGATCTGAGAAGCATACACGGAAAGCATTGTCATACTTTACGCAATCAACTGCTGATCCTGATGGTGTAAGCTGGAACATATTGTCTGCCTTTGTATACTCTGAAACTGCGATTGAGCATGCACTTGTAGTGGATCCAACAAGAACCTGCATTCCCCAATCCTTAAGTGTATTATATGCATTTACAGATTTCTCAGCGTTGAGCTCATCATCCTCTTTGCTGTACTCAACTTTAAATCCGTTGATTCCGCCTGCTGCATTGATCTCCTCAACTGCAAGCTCTGCTGCGTTACAAACTGCATTACCATATGCTGCAGCTCCACCTGTAAGTGGTCCAATAGCACCAATCTTGAATGTGGCCTCTCCACTAGCTGAACCTTCTGCTGGAGCAGAACCTTCAGTAGCATCAGCACAACCAACGATCATAGATGCAGCCATTGCTGTAGCCACCATTGCGCTCAATACCTTTTTAAATCTCTTCATAATAATATCCTCCTAATCAAGTGCTCCAAGTTGTATATTTGTATACAATTTCTTGTTACTTTTAAAGATTAAAGCATTGTAGTGTAAAAGTCAATTGCAAAATTGCTTTTTTCTTTTATGATTGTTACAATTAAAAAAAGGGGGATGAATCCTATGCTTAAATTATGTAATTTGGGGATAGCTTTCGCTTTCGTCTTCTATTTCGTTTTTGGAATAGCGGTCCGGCTTATGGCACTTACCGAAGCCAAGCGAAACTCTGCTCGACTGGCAATAGTAATTTCTTCCGTTTCAATCGTAATGATCTCCAGTTTTTTTGCTGGAATACTTAATCTCAGGGTTGGTATCTGTCTTACTGGTATACTAAGTCTTATCCTTTCTGCGGTCGCTTTTTTCGTACTGACATCCATTGTTATTGAACTTTACAATATACATATCCGCATCAAAATGAGAAGATTCATGGTTCTTTTTGATATTGTGGACAAGCTCATAAATGAAGGCAAGACTACTGAAGAAATCTTGAATTATCTGACAGGGATTCAAAAGCTTACCAAAAAAGAAGCTTCCGATTTTCTTGATTTTATAACTGATCCAGATAATCATCAGTTCCTGGCAGAAGTAAATGAAAAGATACAGGAAGCCAAATTACTTGGTCATCTTCCTAATAATATTTGATAAAAGCCCAAACAAAGACGGCGCCTACATTAAATGTAGACACCGTCTTTTTATATTTCCATCCTACCTGAAATATCATCATGCAAAAAGATCTACTGAATTACCTTCCATTCCGTATGATAATCCAACGGAATCACTTCCATATCCTACTGTCATGCCCTGAAACTTCTCTGCCACCTCGTTGTACATCTTGTTTGCCTTCTGAGCATTTGGATAAATTACTGGAGGAACATTCTCAATTTCTCCCTTTAATCCTGTCTCCTTAAAGGCATCTGAAACATCCGAGTTATTCTTTATAGAATAATTAAGAGGCTGAACGAAGCTCATTCCATATGTAGTTCCAATTCCACCTACAGACAATCCCATATGCACATATCCTCTCATAAACGCACATTACTCATCATGGATATATTATTCTTTTTGCCCCAAATATGCAATTACGCCCTTTGAAATTTTATATAAATAAAAAGTAGTAATTTATGAAATTTTGTTAAAAACTATGTTATTATTATGAAGTAGGGTAAAACAGAAGAGAAAGGAGCACTGTTATGAGTAACAACCAGCTGCGATATTCTCCGTTCAAACCTAATCTGAAGACAGCCGAAGTATTTGCTTGGGGCGATCCGGAGTATAATCTATTTGATCAGCTAAACGACAAGTACGCGCAAAGTCATCCAGAGTATTCTTCACTATCATCTTATGAAAAAATGGTCATCCGTGAGCAGATTCATCATGAAGCCATTGGCCTGACTCCATTAAATCTTATTTCTGACTTCATAGAAGATCCACAGTTCGATGAATTCCGTTTCCTTTAACTTGCTATGGTTATTTTGTATCCCTGTTCACATATTTGTTGTGGAACTTGGAATATACGATCTTTTGACTGCTATACAAACTTGAATAGCCTGAGAAAGTGTAGCTTAGAGCTACTGCCAAAAGATAATAGGGCATTCCTTTAAAGCCAAATAGCTCAAAGCATATGAAAAGAGATGAGATAGGGCAATTGGTGACGCCGCAGAACAAGGCACCCATACCTATTGCCGCACAAAGAGCTGGATCAAATCCCAATAGCTGTGAATACAAACAGCCAAAGGTAGCACCGATATAAAGGGCCGGTACAATCTCACCGCCCTTATATCCTGCACCTAAAGTAAGAGCTGTAAATACCATCTTTAAAAGGAACGCTATATAAGGCGCATCTCCTTTAACAGCCATTTCTATCACATTTATTCCTGCACCATTATAAAGCCTTGTCCCAGAAGCAAAAGTCAGGGCTGAAACTATGCATCCACCTACAAATATCCTAAGGTATGCATTTTTGATCAATTTCTTGTAGATACGTCCTGATAATTTCAGTACATTGCAAAAAAGCACGCTAACTATCGCGCACAATATCGCAAGTATCCCTGTAAATACCGCATTATACAGAGAAAACTCAGGTACAACGGTTACGGCAAAAGTCTCTTCCACTACACCAAAATATTTAGATACACCAGAAGCAACCAGTGCTGATATAACGCAAGGCACAAGAGCGGAGTAGTACATTATTCCGACATTTTCAATTTCCATGGCCATAAAGGCCGCTGTCATAGGAGTTCCAAAAAGAGCTGAGAATGCAGCACTCATGCCGCACATGGTAATGATCTTAACATTGCCTTCCTTGAGTCTGAATAATTTGCCAAGGTTATAGCCAATGCTACCGCCCATCTGAAGAGCAGCGCTTTCTCGACCGGTAGATCCACCGAAAAGATGCGTAAGTATTGTAGAAATAAAAATCAGGGGAGCCTTGGTGATAGGAAGGTTCTCCCCTGCTTGAATCGATTTGATGACAAGGTTAGTCCCCTTGTCTTCATAGTCCTTGCATAATCTGTATAAGAAAACAATCAATAGGCCGGCAAATGGCAAGCCTAGTATGATGTAGTCATGCTCTGTTCTAAAATCTGTAGCCCATATTATCCCGTGATAGAACATTGCGCCTATTACACCAACTACTACGCCGGTAATGGATCCCAAAAGCACCCATCTGAGTAATACCCTTAGCTGTCCTAAAAGGTTAGCTTCCTGAATCTGTTCCATAATCTGCTTTACAGTACTCGACTCAGAATTGTTTTCTTTCATTTTTCTTTTTATTGATCACCTATAGTTGCTAACATTGCTAGCATCAACTGGTTCAAAAGGAACAAAGATATACTTGCAGTCCTCTGTCGCATATTCGATGTTCTTGATAGATCCGCCCTTACTTAAGGTGATTGCCGCATCTACTGCTGCAGCGCCCTGTCCCTTGGCATTTTGAAGAACCGAAAAAGAGATCTCACCCTTTTGAATAGAAGCGCATCCATTAGATGTAGCATCTACACCGCATACAGGAATATCCTTGTAGTTATAGCCGTTCTTTTTCATAGCTTCGATAACACCAAGTGCCATGGTATCATTGTTACAGAATACTGCATCAACATCCTGCCCTGTAAGAGTAAATATGTTAAAGAGGTCCTCTGCCTTTGAATCTGACCAGTTAGCATAGTCAACAAACACATAATTGGCATTGCAGCCATTATCTTTAAGTGTTTTTTTAACTGCGCTTGTTCTTCCGATCGTTCCGGAATGGCCAGGTTCTCCTTCAATTATTATAACATTCATTGATGACGGATTGCCAAGTTTATTTAAAACATACTCAGCCTGAAGCTGTCCAGCCTCTTCCTCATTAGAAGCTACGTAAATATATTTATCAGCCTCCAAATGCTCATCCTTTGGCTTATTGTTAACATATACGATAGGAAGTCCATTAGAAGCGACATCCATCTGAAGAGCCGTGCTTGCATCAGCAAGTTTTAAGATGATTGCTGAATAGCCCTGTGATTTGGCACTCTCCACAAGAGAATACTGTGCTTCTACACTTTTTCCTGACTGAACCAGATCTACTGTAATACCTTTAGCCTCACATTCACTCATAATGGCATTGGACAAAGAGATCCTAAATACATCATTTAGATCTGGCATAATGAAAAGGATCTTAGTGTCTCCGCTATGTTCTGCAGCAGAAACAGTACTAGCCTGTCCGCAACCCACAAGAGCTGTCACCATCAGTATCCCCGCCAATAGACATGTTATAATTTTTTTCATCTACGCTGCCTCCTTAAATTTTAAACCTCTGCACATAGGAAGTAAGTGTCTGTGAAGTACCTGCAAGTTCTTCTGAATTGTCAGCCACATCCTGGCTGCTCTTTGTAATGTCGTTCGCCATCTGAACCATATTTTCTGAAGTTGTGAGAATCTCATCCGCACTGGCCGCCTGTTCCTCAGAAATAGCAGCAACAGTAGTTGCAACTTCATCAACCTTGGACACGTTCTCGATCATAGCTTCCATAAGTTCATTTGACTGCTGAATGTTTGTATAGATCTTATCAAAAGTTCCAACTGCAACATCGATAAGTTCACTGTTCTCTCTGATGCTCTCAGCAGATGCATTAGCTTGTCCAACAGCTTTTTCTATAAGTCCACGGACCTCTTCGATAAGTTTTGAAATATTCTGTGCACTCTCAGCAGATGTCTGCGCAAGTTTGCCTATCTGAGTGGCAACTACAGCGAATCCTCTACCGGATTCTCCGGCTCTTGCAGCCTCAATGCTGGCATTAAGTGAAAGAAGATTTGTCTCTTCTGCGATCGCACTGATCATTCCAACAATATTTGTGATCTCTTCTGACGCAGCACCAACCTGGTTGATGGATTCAACAAGTTCATTGTTGGCTCCCTCGATTCCAGTCATAGCCTCGCTGAGCTTCTCCATGTCACTACGGCCCTTCTGAGACATCTCGACTGTTTCCTTCATGCTGATACTTGCTTTATCACTGTTATCTCTTGTATCAGACACTACAGTTGCAAGTGTTGTAGCATTCTGTGCGATATCATTAACTGCCTGGGCAAGCTGATCAACGGTCTCGTTGAGCTGTTCCATAGCAGCTGCCTGTGACTGCGATGCTGAAAACATTGTCTTAGAAACCTTGTCACTGCTGTCAGATTCATTTCTTAACTTCTCTGATTCATTGCTGATGCTAGCCAGCATGTTTCTCATAGAATCAACGAACTCAGTAACCTGTCTTCCCATGACACCGATCTCATCATTACTGTTAACATCAACATTGATAGTGAAATCGCCCTCTGTCATAGCCGTGATATTGCTGGTAATAACTGTAAGTGGAGCAATAACCTTTCTAACAACAAGAAGTATAGCCACAATGATAAGAAAAACTGCAATAACTCCAATGATCACCAGATACCATGACATCTGATAGATTGGACCAAGGATCTCGCTCTTTGGAATATAAGAAACAAGGATCCAGTCTGTTCCTTCAACCTGCTTGAATGCTGCAACATATGAGCCGATCTCACATGTGTCATAGTCTGCTGCAGCTATCTTCTTAGCTGCCCCCTTCAAAAGTGCATCACTGCTTGTATCTGAAAGAGTTGTAGATACAAGGCTTGCATCTCTATGTGCAAGGATAGTTCCATCTGTTGTATCTACCAGGAATGAGCTTGCGCCCTTCATCTTAACTCCGGAATTAACGATTACAGTGATAGAATCAAGTGGTACGTCCGCACCGATAACCTTCAGATCAACGCGGTCCATATCAAGAATACCTGTAGCACTTATTACCATATCGCCGTTGTAATTCTGGTGTGCTGAGCCATAGGCCATTCCCACTCTGGTAATGCCCTGCTTGAACCAGATACTCTCTGTTACATTCTGTTCAGTAAAAGCTGACTCTCTTGCTGTATAGAGCTTGCCAGATGATGTTCCGATGTACATGCCATCAGGATTACTCTTGTTGTAACCATAGAATGCATCAAGAATCTTAACAAGTTCAAAATCTGCAGGATGTTCAGTTTCAATTACAAGTTTAACTGTACTGAAAAATTCAAGATTGTTATCAAGCCATGATTCAATATTGTCGGCCTGATTTGAAATTGATGATTCCAGTGTCTCATTTGCCATTTCCTTCATTCTTGCTTTGGAAAGTTCCCCCGCAACGGCCACTAAAACCACGACAGTGAAAGTTACAAGTGGTACGATGTACCACAGAAGTTTGGTACTGATCTTTCTGACCCTTCTTTTTTTTGCTGCCTTTGCTGCCTTTGTCTTTGATGTCTGTTCTCCCATATACTTTTTGTTCCTCGCTGCCTTTAAATTTTAGCCATAAAAAAGCGCTATGCTTGAGTTGATTATAGCATTAGCGCCCCTGAAAATATATGAATTTTTAAAAATTTTATAAACTATTCAATAGTCCATTTATGCCCTGTTTTTTGTAAATTTCTTTGTAATATAATACTTCATCCTTAATAATTGCATCGATCTGTTTCATTCCCAATAATTCAACAGGCGCCTTGTCATCTGTCATGATATGATTGCCTGCATCGTAGGCCAGTGCTGAGCTGTACGCACCCTTCATCATATCACTTAAGTCGGTCTCGTCTTCTTTACTAGCTCCATCCTTTAACTTCTCAAGAAAATTATCGGAATCACATGCAAAGAGTTCTTTGTTTGTCGAACCCGCCACATCAATTGTTACAACATTATTAAACACTGAAGAAATGGTATCTGCCAGATAAGTATTAATTGTGGCATCATTTTTGGCTCCGATGACATTGTCGCTGTACATATTCATGTTTACAACCATTACTCCACCATCATTCAGATGCTCTTTTACCATAGTAAAGAACTCTACTGATGACATCTGAAAAGGAATAGTAATGTCCTGATAGGCATCAACCATGATCACATCATACTTCTTGTCAACTGCAGCAAGATAAGCTCTGCCATCGTAGGTTGTCACCTTTGTAGTTTCAGGAAGTTCAAAGTACTTGTGGGCAAGATCAGTTATCTTTTCGTCGATCTCTACACCCTCGATATTGATGTTATCAAAGTGTCTTGTAAGCTGAGTTGCGTAGGTTCCAGAACCCATTCCAAGGATCAGGACATCAAGATCTTCGCCCTTTTCTTCCTTATCCTTGATGCCAGCCATGTAAGGCGCTGCCATTGCCACGTCATAATACATGCCTGTAAGTGCTCCGTCTTTAACAAGAACTGACTGAACACCAAATAAAACGTTAGTTGAAAGGATTACCGTGTTTGGAGTTTCTTTTACCTGAAGATAGTTATAAACTGACTCTCCCTCATAGGTTAAGTTATTCTCCCAAAAGGCAAAGCTTGTGTTGTAGCAAAGGCCACAGGATATAACAAATATGAGGATTCCGGAAACGATCCTTGCTACATTACTGTTTTTTTTTGAGCCTTTTGTATCTTGGTCAGTACCTTCAGATGGGCTTACAAAGTAAGCAATAGAAAGAACTATGAGGATTCCTGCAAAGATAAGGAATGTGATGGCTGTTCCTACAGCAGGTATCGTAACAAAGGTTGGTACGAAGGTACCGATGATACTGCCTACTGTATTGAACGCTCCAAGAGTTCCAATGATCTTGCCGTTATCTTCAAGAGAATCCGTTGTATACTTGGCAAGACTTGGAGTTACCGTTCCTAGAAGGAATAATGGAAATACAAAAACCACCATGCACGCCGCAAAGGCAGCGATCACAAGGAAGTTACTGTTAACTGTAAAGATGAGAAGTGCAGAAATACCAAGAATCACATATTTACCAATGGCTGGAATAAGTGCTATCCAGATAGCTGACACAAGGATCCTGCCGTAGAGCTTACCTGGGTCCTTGTCCTTGTCTGCCTTGCGTCCGCCATAGATATTACCAAGAGCCATGGCGATCATGATAGTTCCGATGATGATAGTCCACACAATCTGTGATGAACTGAAATATGGTGCAAGAAGTCTGCTGGCACCGAGCTCTACCGCCATTACTGACATTCCCGCAAAGAATTCTGTAAGATACAGAAATAGTTTATTCTTTAAGATCTTTTTATTCATACCGTTCCTCTTTGATAGTAATAATGCCTAATTTCACTTATACCACATATATCCTGATAACTTCAATGATTGAATAAACGATAACTGGGAAAAGTGCCGTAATGTACATCAACCTGCAAGCTCTGACTATATCATCAGCCTCGATTTTTCTTTTTTCATCCCCGATATATGGTTTAGAATGCATTTCACCAAAGTAAACCGCTGGCCCTGCAAGGCGAAGGCCAAGTGCTCCTGCACATACGCTCTCACACTGTGCAGAATTTGGGCTTGCATGATTGAATCTGTCTCTTTTAAAGATTCTGACTGAATCCTTGAAGCTATAATGAGCTTTATCAGTTAGTTCTAGTAAAAAAGCTGCTGCCATCATAAGTACTGCGCTGATCCTGGCTGGAACAAAAGCAAAGATATCATCAAGCTTGGCTGCGCTTCTTCCAAAGAACATATACTTGTCATTCTTGTAGCCGATCATGGAATCCATGGTACTGACAGCCTTGTAGATAAAGGCAAGGACAGGACCGCCAATAGCCAGATAAAACATAGGGCAGATAACGCCGTCATTGGTATTCTCTGCTACTGTCTCAACTGCTGCCCTTGTAATGCCGTCTTTATCAAGAAGAGCGGTATCTCTTCCAACTATCATGCTAACTGCAGTTCTAGCTCCTTCAATATTCCCATCCTTTAGAGGCTCGTGCACATCCATTGCCGCCTGGCATAGACTCTTTGCAGCAATACTCTGCCAGCTCATTACGGTCATCACTATAAGTCCGACCTCTTTATCCACTAGGAAAGCGCAGTATAGTATAAATATCCCCCAAAAAGCTGTGGATAAAACCACAAGAAATGTCAGTAACATGCCTTTTTTATATTTCTTGTCATCACTATCTTCTTTAACTAATAATCTCTTTTCCAAAAAAGTTATGAGACGCCCTATTAGCTGAACAGGATGTGGGATATTCCTTGGATCTCCCACAACGGCATCCACGATAAAGCCCAAAATAAATGTAATTGGAATGTATTTAAAATATTGGATCATGTCACTCCCTTAGAGCCAGCGATAAAAATATGCCATAGCGCCGATAACAAGCACCATGCAGGTCTCACATATGCACACAAACCAGCCTGCTACATCACCAGTTATGCCGCCAAACTCATTTTCTGACCTTACATGGTAATACAGGAACGTGAAAAGAGCTGCCAAAACAGCCGCTGCACCTGTAAAACGTCCGATGACTATCATGGCGATCATGACAACACCAGCTTCTTTTATCAAAATGCTAAGACACCTCTTTTTGTCTGAACCTTCTGCAAAAGTATAGAGCGTACCTTCATTCTTGGCACATTTAAACGAAACAACCGAGATACCACTTAGGCACCTTGAAAGGCAAAGGCCAAGTCCAAGGACAACTATTTCTGAAATCCCAGAGCCAGCGTAATACATGATAAGTTCAAGTCCTGCAAAGAAAAGCGCAGCAAGAACCATAACTCTTATAACAGCAAAGGCTCCAATATGAGGGTCTTTTAGGATCTCAAGTTTCTTTTCTCTTGTCTGATAGGATGAAAGCGCATCACTTACATCCATGAAGCCGTCAAGATGTATGCCACCTGTAAGTATTATAGGGATCACTACTAGTATCAGTGGAATCACAGTCTCTGCCGGAAGTTCAATATAATGCATCACAAAATAAAAAACGCTCATGATAGCGCCAATCAAAAGACCTATCAAAGGAAAGAAGCAAATGCTGTACTTCATATCCTCACTTTCCCACTTAAACTGTGGCATCGGTATCTTGGAATACATTGAAAAAGCTATTGCAAAGGACTTAAGTAACCTCATTTTATCTTCACCCCTTCCCCACAAAATACTCTGTAGATACTGCGATCTTTTCCTAACATTTGCATGAGACGCCCTGTTTCTTCACGGGCCTTTCTGTCTGTAGCATCCATAGGAACTATGCCGCAGGTAATATCGTCAACTATGACTATCTCAGCTTCTTTTAATAAGTTAAAAGACTCTTCTGCAGAGAGAATGTTACGTACAAGTCTCTCTGCGTGCTCATAAGCTCTGTAGCCTGCTGGCACCTCAGTGTCATCAGCTGTAAAAGAATAGATTTCTTTATCTTCTATATTAAATTCACTTTTGGCAAAGGCTCTTTTGCCCTGAAAGGCTCCACCAAATATAAGTATCTTGTTCACTGCTTGTCCCCCATCTACTAAAGGCTCTGTGTTTCCTTTAACTCCAGCAGTCATCTCCATAACTTCATCAGCTCTTTTTGAAATCAGCTGTTCTAGCTTCGCAAGTCCACGCTGATACTCAATTGTCTCCTCCCCATAGATGATCGAATCGCTGTAGATTCCGTCACTTACAAATACAATGCTGGCACCAGACTTATTACATTCATCGATCAAAGAAGTCAGGCCTTCCCGGACTCTTATGGCTGCTTCATGCTCCACATAAAAATTTCCACTTTCATCCACCTTAAACATTTCGTTAGCAAGAAGGGCTGTGAGACTATCCACCAAAAATGCAGGCGGATTCTCATCTTTCCTGATAACATCCACAAGGTCTTCTATCCTATACTTAAGCTCAATAGTATCAAAGCCAAGATCTTTTCTGCTATCCACATGTTTTCTGATGCGCTCATCATCTTCAGCCCCTGTAGATATCATGGTCGCTACGTAGTATAGCTTGCCCTTTTGCTTCTGAGAAAAGCTTACTGCCAGATCCTGTGCCCTATTCGATTTTCCATTCTTACAACCACCAGTTATCAGAACTATCATATTACCTTATTCCCTCAAGGTATGAATCGTCTATTCCGCCGCCTTCAAAGGTTGCCATATCTCGCATCATGACGCAGGCATCCTCTATTATCTGAAATGCCATAGGACATCCGCTTCCTTCACCAAGTCCCATGTTAAGCATTAGATATGGCTTGAGCTCAAGCTCTTTTATAGCAAGATCATAGGCAGGCTCCTTGGACACATGGGATGTGAAAAGATATCCCTTAACAAGTGGACAGAGTCTTACTGCACACAGGGCTGCCACTGCAGAAATAATACCATCTATAACAACAGCCTTCTTGCATATCGCAGCTCCAATAAATGCTCCGCACATAGCAGCAATATCAAGGCCTCCAACCTTGGACATAGCTGATATTATCTGCTCAGCATCATTCTCATTCCCTTCCCACTTCTTATTTAGAAGTCCATGGAACTCAAGGGCTTTTCTTATAACTTCCTTCTTTTTGACGAGTGCTTCATCAGTAAGTCCTGCGCCTCGCCCTGTGATGTCTTCTGGAGATACGCCAGTAAGCGCAGATAAAAGAGCTGTGGATGTGGTAGTGTTACCAACTCCCATCTCTCCTACGCCTATAAGATCTACTGTTCCAGTGGATGATTTATCCACATTTTTATTTTCAGAAGGCTCTTTTCCCACATTGGCTACTAGATTTATCCCCGTAGTAATGGCTCTAAGACACTCATCTTCCGTCATAGCCGGCTCTTTAACTATATTACCTGTGCCTCGCCTAATGCTGTGGTCAATGACCTTACTTGCATCCGGGTCAGCAGAATAATCCGTAGCAATTCCCATATCAGTTACCACGAGCTCAGTATCCTGTGTGCCTTGCAAGGACTGCAACGCCAGTAAGCCCTCTTGTCATATTCAGCGCCTGCATAGCAGTGACCGAAACAGGCGAGGACGCCACACCTTCCTCCACAACACCATTATCTGCACAGAATACATAAATAGTCTTTTTACCTACTTTGTTTTTGGCATGACCTGTTATACCAGCGAGCTTTATTGCAATGTTTTCAAGTTCGCCCATGCTGCGAGGCGGCTTGACCAGTGAATCGTTGTAATCTGAAGCCGCCTTAACAGCAGCATCATCAACTTTTTCCACTTTGCCTATGCAATTTTCAAGAGTTTTCAACATTTCTTTGTTCATAAAAATAATTCTACACCATTTTATCTATGGTGTAATTACTGATATACTTAGGAATTGTAAGATAAAAATGTTTTATATGGAAAAATTATGAATCAACCTACATCCTTCGTCCACGGCGGCGAATACTCTGATTACAATCAAATAAAACTGGATTTTAGCGTAAACACTAATCCTCTGGGTATACCAGGAAACTTAAGCTATGCCCTAACTACAAATGTGGACGTGCTCGAGAAATACCCTGACAGAAGGTCCAGAGAGCTTTGCCTGGCAATTTCAGAAAAAAGAGGTGTTCCATCAGATAATATCTTTGTAGGAAACGGTGCTTCTGAGGTTATCAGTATGCTTACCAAAGTCATTGCACCCAGGGAAGCCCTTATTATAGAGCCAACATTTTCAGGCTATGAGAGAGCTCTTTTGTCTAATAGCTCTAACATCAGCTATTATGCGCTTTCCAGGGATAATGGCTATACTCTTACGCCTGATTTCATCAGCTTTCTAGACAGGTCAAAATGTGAGATCCTCTTTGCCTGCAGCCCCAATAATCCTACAGGCCGCATTATCGATCTGGCCCTTGTAAAAGAGATTGCAGAAGTATGTGAAAAAAAGAAGATCTTCTTTATACTGGATGAATGTTTTATGGGCTTTGTGGAAAACTCTGACAGCCGCAGTTGTCAAGAGCTCCTTGCTGATCATCCTCATCTGATTCTTTTAGATGCCTTTACCAAGCTCTATTGTATACCCGGAATAAGGCTTGGTTACTGCATTAGTAGTAATAATGAACTCATAAAAGCTCTTTACGATGCACAGCCAGAATGGAGCGTGTCCACCTATGCCCAGCTTGCGGGAAAAGAAGCCCTTATGGAAGATAAATATGTAAAAAGAACCACTGAACTTGTATCTACTGAAAGAGTTTTTCTGATAAAAGAGCTACGTCTTTTGGGATTTGAGGTATATGATAGCATGGCCAACTTCATCATGTTTAATGTACCTGCGAGATTAGGGCAAAGCCGTGACCTGCAGGAGTTCCTGGCAAAGAAGTATCATATCCTCATCAGATCCTGCAGTAATTTCAAGGGACTGGCTCAGAATGATTACCGCATAGCAGTAAAGCTTCACGATGAAAATGAGCTGCTCATTGATGCGATTAAGGACTACTTATCGCCGTGACAACTTTTGTTTATCACCAGCGAAAAGTTATTATTAGTTCACATTTTTCATTTAAATAATTATAATCATGTTCATAAATTAAATGAGAATTCGAGGAGGAAAACAATATGAAAAAGAATATTATCGCAAGTTTAGTTTTATCCACAACTTTAGTACTCGGCTTATTGACTGGATGTGGAGATAAAGCAGGCACAGAAGCAGCTTCACAGGATGCTCAGGCCACAGAAACTGCAGACGTAGCGCAGGACACAGCTTCAGCTGATGCAGATAAGACTATCAGAGTTGGTGCTACACCAGTTCCACATGCTGAAATTCTTGATAACGTAGTAAAGGATGTTCTTGCTAAGGATGGTTGGACACTTGAGACTGTAGTATTCCAGGATTACGTTCTTCCTAATACTTCACTTGAAGCTGGTGAGATCGATGCCAACTACTTCCAGACACTTGGTTACATGAACCAGCAGAATCAGGACGCAGGCCTTCACCTTGTAGCAGTTGCAGGCGTTCACATTGAGCCAATGGGCATCTACTCAGAGAAGTACACAGCGGTTGCTGATCTTCCAGACGGTGCTTCAATCGGTATTCCTAACGATCCAGACAACGCTTCAAGAGCACTTGATCTTCTTGTTCAGAAGGGTCTTTTAACATCAAAGGGTGAATATGGTACAAGCGACAGCTACACAGAGGATTCTCTTACAAAGGATACTGATGCCAACCCACACGGCTATGTGATCACACCACTTGAGGCAGCAAGCCTTCCACTTTCACTTCCTGATCTTGATGCTGCAGTTATCAACGGTAACTACGCACTTGAGGCTGAACTTCCAGCTAAACACCCAGCACTTGAGATTGAGGAATTCGACGAGGAAACAACAACAAAGAGAACTAACTTCCTTGTAGTTAAGGATGGCACACAGGATTCTGAAAAGATTCAGGCACTTGTAGCAGCACTTAACTCAGAAGAAGTACAGAAATACATCGACGCCACTTACAAGGGAGCAGTTATCGCATCATTTGTTAGTGCAGAGTAATTCAGGTATTGAGAGTATGACAGTGTGAAATATCATTGTTCGCTCCGGTATTTTTTACAGGATACATAAGACATTCAAAAACCTCGGTGAGATTTACTTCCCGAGGTTTTTGAATGCCATGTATATGCAGGTCTTTTGTGGATAACTAACATTTATGCTATTATTAGTTATTGACTATTGTTTTTGGAGAAAAAGAAATGATACAACTGCAGAACGTATACAAAAGATTTAATGATACGGAAGTTCTAAAAGGTATCACCATGGATATTCAGGATGGTGAGATCTTTGGAATTATTGGACAGAGTGGAGCGGGTAAGTCTACTCTTCTTAGATGCATTAATGGTCTGGAATCCTATGACAGTGGCCAGATCATTGTTAATGGACAAGTAGTTAATATCCGTGACAAATTCTTGCTCAGACAGCTTCAAAAGAGAATGGGAATGATCTTCCAGGGTTTCAATCTTTTGGAGAGACTTGATGTATATCAGAACGTTGCTCTTCCAATGAAGTTTTGGGGAATTGACACACATTCTCCTGCTGCAAAAGAAAAGATTGAATACTTGATACGTATGGTAGGCCTTGAAGACAAGATGCATGCCAAGCCTCGTCAGCTCTCAGGTGGTCAGAAGCAGAGAGTTGCTATTGCCAGAGCCTTAGTTCTTGATCCTGAATTTCTTCTTTGCGATGAAGCGACCAGCGCTCTTGATCCAGAGATTACCAAGGAAATCTTAGCTCTTTTGCAAAAGATCAATCGTGAGATGGGCATTACTATCATCGTAGTTACGCACCAGATGGAAGTAGTCAAGCAGATCTGCCAGAAGGTTGCTTTCCTTAGTAATGGTAAGATGCTTGCTGTTGGTAAACCTGAGCAGCTCTTTGTATGGCCAAAGGAAATGGAGATCCGTGATTTCCTTAGAGAAGAGAGCAACAAGCTTCCAACTACTGGAATCAATCTTAAGCTCTTTTTCTTTGGAGAAGGCAATCAGCGTCCTATCGTAACCCAGATGGCTCAGGAGCTTCACACAGATTTCAATATCTGCTGGGCTAAGCTTGAGGACTTCAGAGAGGATGTTTACGGAAGCCTTGTTCTTAACATGGATGAAAAAGATCTGACAAGAGCTTGCGAATTCCTTGATAGTAAGAATGTAACCTGGGAGGTAATCAAATAATGTCTGGAATTTTATCTACAACCGGCATGAGCTCCGTTATTATGACTGCTTTTAAGCAGACTCTTTATATGGTATTTTGGTCAACACTTTTTTCAGTTATCCTTGGCTTCATACCTGCGATCATACTGACACTTACAGCTCCTGACGGACTTAAACCAAATAAATTTGTTTATGAGATACTTAGCTTTATCATCAACGTTTTTAGAAGCTTCCCATTCATCATTCTTTTGGTAATCCTTATTCCATTTACTAGAATGGTTGTTGGAAAATCAATCGGAACAACAGCTTCTATCGTTCCCCTTACAGTATCTGCTATTCCTTTTATTGCAAGAGTATTTGAGACCAGCCTTCGCGAGACCAATCCCGGAGTTATTGAGGCCGCTAGATCTTTTGGTGCTTCAAACTTCCAGATTCTCATGAGAGTTTACGTTAAGGAATCTATTCCAAGAATGTTAAATGGCGTTGTTCTCCTTATCATCTCTCTTATTGGTTATTCAGCTATGGCAGGAACAGTTGGCGGCGGCGGTATCGGTGATATTGCTATCCGTTACGGATATCAGCAGTACAAGACAGAATATCTTGTTGTATGTTCATTGGTACTTATCGCTTTTGTTCAGCTTATACAGACTATCGGAAATATTATGTACAAGAAAATGTCTTGATCAGAACAAAGATTTACAAAAAAAGAAATGGGACCTTACGGTCCCATTTTTATTGGCAAATAAACATTCCATATTCCTTAGGAAGATCAACTGCTTCATCTTCAATATGTTCCGTAAGTATTTTACGGATCTTATCCACAGGCAGATCAAGAATTGCCTTGAAAGAAGCAAGACTTCGAAGGTACTCTACCAAATCTTCTACATCTGTAACATGAAGTGAGTCCTCATAAAATACAGTCTTAACATCTGCAAAGGATTTACCCAGTACAGCCCCTCCGTTTTGCATAGTAAAGTTATGATTTGGCTTGAACTCTTCGCCTCCAAGCTCGAACCACTCAGCAAGTAGTTCCGGGAAGTTGTTCTCACCAAGTGTAGCACAGTAGAACACTCCACCTGGCTTTAACACTCTTCTAACCTCTCTTATGCCTCTATCAATATCTGGAACGTGGTAGAGCATTGAATTTGCGATCACCACGTCAAAGCTATTTTCTTCAAAAGGAAGATACTGAATATCTGCCTGAATATATTCGATATTATCTCTTTCTCCAAGGTTATTCCTAGCTGTCTCAAGCATTCCCTCAGAAAAATCTGTAAGTACAAGCTTGCCACATCTTGAAACCATATCCTCATGATTTTCCCAAAGTCCGCCTGTACCGCAACCAAGCTCAAGTACTTTCATACCTCTTTTGATATTGTAGTTAGAAATTATCCAGTTACTATAACCCTGCTTGTTTGTTGAATATTTATTATGAAATCCAATACGGATATCAAGTCCCTTTGATGTGGCGTACTGCTTTTTTACTGCCTCTGTATCATTTGAACTTCCAAAATGCATTATAATGTTTCCCCTATCGTAGTCGTTTTTTTATTCTTCCTGTAAATAACTTTTTACTTCAAAAAGGTCTGTGCAGATCTCTTCAGACAGATTCTTCATTTCCTCATTTTCAGGAAGTAGATCAGGCACCATTATTGGCTTAAGGCCTCCTCTACTTGCTGCCCTGATTCCATTATATGAATCTTCTATAGCATAGGCTCTTGCTGGCGATACGCCTGTTTTAACACAAGCCAGTAAAAAAATATCTGGTTCCGGTTTACTTTTTATGACCATATCACCAGTAATGATCTCGTCAAAAAATGAAAGTATCTCTGCGTCACGAAGCTGATTTACAACGGTCTGTCTCCTTGTAGAAGATGCAAGTGCTATCTTCTTGCCATTCATCTTTAAAAAGACAAGTAGCTGTAAAACTCCCGCTTTAACAGGAAGCTTTCCGCCATCGTATCTTTCATGATACATCTGTGATGCTTCCCCAGCGTATTTATCATACGGAAAATCTTCACCGTAGGCTTCTAGCATTATCTCTTTGGTCTTGGCTGCATTGGTTCCGCAACAGGCAAGATACGGCTCTTCTATGTTCTTTATGCCATACTTCTGCGCAAGTTCCAGCCAGCAGTCCATGGTTGCTTTTTCTGAGTCAAAGATAACGCCATCCATGTCAAAAACAACTGCATCAAAATCTTTCATAACATCTCCCCATAAAGTTTGTGCCTTATCTTGCTGTCATAACAAATTCTTCAATCTTGATATTCCCCAATCAAATTCCTCCGCAAAAATCTATAATTTCCTGCTTTCTTGGTTCTACATTTTCTTTGTATTCAACCTGACAAAGCCCCATATGGCCTGCTGCCTCGATTTCAAGATGTCCATAGAAATGCTCGATACTCTGAATGATCCTCTCACACTCTGGCATGCTTGTGCATTCTAACACGTTAGCAGAATGAAGAGTGTAAAGCAAGGTGTATTTTAGCATTTTTGTTGAAAAAATAGACCTATATCATTAGATACAGGTCTATTTAGTAATTTCATTTATATTAGTCAACAAACTTTTTGAGCTCTGAATGTGCAAGTGGAATTGCCAATGCAAAAGCGCACACATCTGCGCAAGACTGAGCCATCTCAACTCCTGTAAGTCCCAGGATCATTGGCAGGATCAAGATCATAGGAATGAAGAATATTCCATTTCTGGATGAAGCCATGATCGAAGCCTTAATCCCCTTACCAATTGATTGAAGCATCATGTTACTGATAACGATAACTCCTGAAAGCGGCAATGTAACAGATTGGAATCTAAGGGCTGCCACGCCTACCTTTATGGCATCAGGATTTTTTGAAAATACTGATATGATGTCAGGCGCAAAAGAAAAACATGTAATGCCGATAAGTATCAGGAATACGGTTGAATATTTAACACAGAAAATAAATCCCTCTTTTACCCTCTTAGTAAGACCTGCTCCGTAGTTGAAAGAGCAAACTGGCTGATAGCCCTGACCAAAGCCGATAAGAGCTGAAGCCATCATGATCATAACTCTGGACGCTACTGACATTCCTGCAATTGCTGCATCTGCGCCAAGTGCTCCTGCTGTTCTATTGAGGATCAGTGTGGATATTGCAGCCATTCCCTGTCTGAAAAGAGATGGTGCTCCGCCGTTTACGATTTCTAAGAGATAGTGCCCATTGAGATGGACATTATTGATGCTAAGCTTAATGTTCTCGCCTTTGCTGGTTCCGATCAAAAGGACTATGAAACTTGTGCACTGTCCCATTACCGTAGCAATAGCGGCACCCCTGACCTCCATGTGGAATCCAAGGATAAGAAGTGGATCTAAAACCATGTTCATAACTGCGCCGCACATAAGACCTACCATAGCATATACGGCGCTTCCCT
Source organism: Butyrivibrio hungatei (assembly GCF_001858005.1). Classification (NCBI taxonomy): domain Bacteria; kingdom Bacillati; phylum Bacillota; class Clostridia; order Lachnospirales; family Lachnospiraceae; genus Butyrivibrio; species Butyrivibrio hungatei. The sequence continues at coordinate 2,691,498 of NZ_CP017831.1, forward strand.
GGAACCTGAGCTGATTGTTGATAACAAACTGAGCCATCATAAATGGTGCGCCAAACAGAATAATCCTCATGTAGTCCTGAGTAAACTTCATAGTAGAGTCGGTTGCACCAAGGAAACGTGCTATAGGTTCAACATAGATATTTCCTACGATTGCAAAGATAACTCCAAGGATCAATGCAAGAGCAAAGCCTGTTGAAGCCATTTCATTTGCTTCTTTGTGGTTGCCTGCTCCAAGCATTCTTGATAAGTAGTTGCCAGATCCATGTCCGCAAAAAAAGCCTGTAGCCTGAATGAGCGCCATAACAGTAAACACAAGTCCAACTGAAGCAGTTGCTGCAGTGTTAATAGCTGAGTCGCTTGAAACCCTTGCCACAAAGAAAGTATCTGCTGTGTTATAGATTGCCGTTACCATCATGCTTATGATAGTTGGCACTGAAAGCGACAAAATAAGCTTGGGTATTGGTGTCGTTGTTAAATATTCTCGTCTGTTTTGTACTGCCATTACATTGTCCTAACCTTTTTATTTCTCACAAGTTATGAATTATACACTTATGAGTTAAGCTCTTCAAATTTGGCTTTCATAGTAGGATTGTTCTTGGTAAGTTTCTTGACACTTACATCCTCTACCTTGCTATTAGCGATTCTGAGCTGATTGTCGCTTCCAAGGAGCTCTTTTTTAACCTTTTCAAGGTGCTGGATTGTTTTGTCTATCTCATCGATGGCATTGTCAAAATGTTTGTGAGCAATGTCATAGTTACGGCTAAAGTCATCCTTAAACTTCATAAGGCTGTCTTCAAAGTTTGAGATGTCGATATCCTGATTCTTGACCGTAGCAAGCTCCTGCTTGTACATAAGAGCATTCATTGCTGCATTTCTAAGAAGTGTGATCATCGGAATAAAGCACTGTGGCCTTACAACGTACATCTTGTCATACTTGTAGGAAACATCTACAATTCCTGCATTGTAAAGTTCACTGTCGCTCTCAAGCATAGAAACCAAAACTGCGTATTCACAGTTCTTTTCCTTTCTGTCCTTATCAAGCTCCTTGAAGAAGTCCTCGTTTTTATGCTTTGTGGCCGTCTCGTCCATCTCGTTCTTCATCTCAAACATTATTGAAATGATCTCAACGCCATTCTCATCGCACTCTCTATAGATGTAATCGCCCTTACTGCCTGTTCTTGCGTCATTATCCTTCTCAAAATAAGCGTTTTTAAAAGCTGTGGCTCTGAGCTGATTGAACTGTATCTCGCAGTGCTGCTCCAGGGTCTCGCCAACCATCTTAGTAGACATCTTAGTCTTAAGGTCCTTGTAGAACTCAACCTCCTTTTCCTTCTGCTCTAAGAGAACCTTGCCCTTTTCTTTTTCCTGTAAAAGAGCTGACTCAAGCTCTCTGTTCTTTTCATTAAAGGAGTTTTCGAGGGCATGCTTTTCATCTTCTACTTTCTTGACCGCTTCAAGGACAGCAAGTTTTTGCTTGTCATCAAAAGCGCTTAGCTCGTGCTGAAGCTTGTTTTTTTCTTCTTCACTCTTCCTTAGCTTGTCCTTTATTTCTTCCAACTGTTCAGCATGCTCATGGCTTAGGTTTTCTATCTTTTCAAACTGGGAAGTCTTTATCTTCTCAATTTCCTTTGTCAGCTCTTCTTTTTCTTTTTCATACTGCTGCCTGGTTTTAAGCGTAATCTTATCTTCCTGTGCAGCAAGCTCTATTTCGTGCTCTTTTTGAAGGTGTTTCTCAAGCTCACTAGTACGCTCTCTTAAGTCTTTTTCGAATTCTTTATCCCTGATCTGCTTAACTATTGAGCTAAGCTCTGTATCATCAACTGTAAACGCCTGTCCACAGTGTGGACATTTGAGTTCTGCCATAGCCTCTACCTCTCTGTAATCTTTCACGGTTATTGTAAACTACACAAGCAAGTTAATTATACCATGTGGGCGTCGCCATGCGCTCCTTTTGTTCTGTGTAGATAATGTTACGTTTTGGCCATTTTTTTAGCCTGTTTTCATGACCTGTACATTTTAGGCTAATATTTTTACTTTTGCCAAATGTCACCACATGTCTTTGTTTAGCCTGCTTGCACCAATTCTTACCAATCAGGCTAAGCTTCTCCTCCATCTTGCATTCTTGCTTAGCACTTTCTTTAGCCTATTTAATTACAAATTATCAACTAGGCTAATAGTTCTCATATGAAGCTCATCTTGTATCAATTTTTCTTTAGCCTATCTCATTACAAATTATTAACTAGGCTAATAATTCTCATGTGAAACTCGTCTTGTATCAATTTTTCTTTAGCCTATCTCATTACAAATTATTAACTAGGCTAATAATTTTCATATGAAACTCGTCTTGTATCAATTTTTCTTTAGCCTATCTCATTACAAATTATCAACTAGGCTAATAATTCTCATATGAAACTCGTCTTGTATCAATTTTTCTTTAGCCTATTTAATTACAAATTATCAACTAGGCTAATAGATCTCATATGAAACTCATCTTGTTTCCTAGCTAAGCATAATCAGATACAACAACTGGATTCATGTAAAAAAATAACTTTCATTTGACACCATGTCATTAGCCTAATATAATGACTTCTGTTCATGCTCTAATTTTGCAAAAGTGTGTTCCACTTCTAGGAATTCAACACACACTATTTCACATTATTGAATGAGAGGAAATATGATAATAGATGAATTAAAGGCTGAGTATGCCTATTTAAAAGAATTAAGTAAAAAAATGGAGAATGATATTAATACTGCTCCTCCTGGAAAATTACGTATTACACGAACAACTTCTTCACCAGTATACTATCATAGAAAAACAAGCTCTGACGCATCTGGTGATTATATCAAATCCGCGGATAGAGACATTGCAAGGCAACTTGCCCAAAAGGATTATGCTAAAAAGTCTAAACTACTCGTCGAAAGAAGATTAAAATATCTTCAAGAATTGATAGGTGATTATGAGAACCATGACATGACGAGTATATTGACTAACTGTAACCCCGCAAGGCAAAGGCTCATATCTCCATACATAATCAGTAATGAAGAATATGCTAAGCAATGGCTAGAAGAACCATTCATTCCTAACTCTAGTTACCCAGAACATCTTATTTTCGAAACAGCTAATGGTGAACTAGTCCGATCAAAATCTGAAGTAATAATTGCTGATACATTATTACGTCTTGGAATTCCGTATAAATACGAAGCTCCGTTCCACTATTCCAAACACAACACTATTTATCCAGATTTCACTGCACTCAACGTCATAACTAGAAAAGTCGTATACATTGAGCACTTTGGACTCATGCACTCTGAAGGCTATAGAGATAGTTTCTTTGATAAATTGAGAAAATACTATAGAGCTGGACTAGTCCAAGGAAGAGATCTTATATTCACATATGAGGATGATAGAAACCCTTTTGATATTTCAATTTATAAAAAGAACTTTGAAGAGCTTCTACTAAGAGGATAAATCAATGAGATGGAAATAGTTAGCCCACTTTCACTTAAAAAGCTTGTCTAGGCTAAGTATTCTCGTGTTCAACAATTTTCAAACTTGTTTTATTTTAGCCTAGTTCCTATCAAACAGTTGATTTCGGCGTATAGTCCCAAGGCTTTTCTTTACCTTGATTGAACAAAATTACACCGAAATATTTATATTGAATTGATTCAGGCTAAAAACCGACATTCTGGTTCTTAATATGATTAAAAAAACTTTAGCCGAAACCAGATACACTCCTATATTTAGACTAAACTCCACGAGCACATCTCATAAACTAGCAGGCCTCCGGCAGGCAAAACTTTAGCCGAAACTTAACAAAAAAGTTAAATTTCGGCTAAATCATCCTCACCTTTTTGCGTATTCAAGCTTTTTTCAACTAAAGCATCCTCAAATCATATTATCTTCAGAAGCATTATCACTGCTTAAACATTGGCATAAGCTGAAGCTTGTGAAGATTGATCTTGTGGAGTCTGTCGATCTTCTGCTTGATCTCTTCGTCTTCACAGACACCAGTGAAGATATATTTATCAAGCATATCGTAAGTAAAGCCAAGCTTGTCTTCATCTGACATTCCGCTAAGGCCATCAGATGGAGTCTTGTGGATGAGCTCATTTGGAAGGCCAAGAGCGTCACCTATCATGCGCATCTCAGTTACGGTAAAGTCTGAGCAAGGGCTAAAATCTCCTGCTGCATCGCCGTACTTGGTTGAATAACCAACGTAGTCCTCTGACTTGTTGCAAGTATTGGCTACGCGGCCGCCATTTGGAAGTGACTGGGCTACGCCGTAAAGTGTAGCCATTCTCATTCTAGGTGGTGTGTTGATGATTGCATCCTTGCCAAGCTCTACACCTGCTGCCTTCATCATCTCACGATAGCCATCCATAGCTGGCTTGATATTTACAACATGATGCTTAATTCCAAGAAGCTCTGCTACTTTCTTTGAATCATCGATATCCTTCTGTTCTCCATCCGGCATCAAAACTCCCACAACTCTATCTTTTCCAAGTGCTTTTGCAAGAAGCGCTGCTACGATAGTAGAATCCTTACCACCAGAAAGACCTATAACTGCGCTGGCTGTAGGACCATTGTTGTCAAACCACTCCTTTATCCAAGTTGTGATATCTTCAATCTTTTTTTCTGCATTAAAATCCTTTAGTTGTTCTATCATGATCATTTCTCCCTTCCAGCCTATGATCTTTGTAGCATCATTTGTTGTCGTGTTCCATTCTCCAGTTGATACATCTCTGAAGATACTCTACATAATCAGGGTTCTTGCACATTCCCTTGCCCTTAACATCAGAGATCTTAGCAACATCCTGACCGTTACATCTTGTAGTCTTCATTACAATGTTAAGTGCTGGTGCATCTGTGTCATTAGAAATATAAGTTCCTATTCCAAAGCCGACCTTCGCTCTGCCATTAAAGTGTCTAAAGAGCTTGTCTGCCCTTTCAAAATCAAGGCTATCACTAAAGAGAAGCGTCTTAGTCTTTGGATCGATTCCAAGCTTCTCATAGTGTGCGATCATCTTCTCGCCCCATTCGATTGGGTCTCCAGAGTCATGACGAACACCGCTAAAGAGTGTTGCATATGTAAGCTGGAAGTCCTTAAGGAAGCAATCTGTTGTAATTGTGTCTGTAAGAGCAGTTCCATTGAGGACACCATACTCTTTTACCCAGGCATCAAGAGCGTACCAGTTTGAATATGCTGGATTGTGTTTGTGGTTACCCTGACCTGTGCACATGATCCACTCGTGAGCCATGGTTCCAACTGGAGTTACATTGTATTTCTTAGCAAGGAATACGTTTGATGTTCCAAGGAATGTAGAAGAAGTAAGCTTTGCCTCTGCAAGAGTCTTAACTGCAAGCTCCTGAGCCTCTGCTGATAACCTTCTTCTAAGACCAAATTCACTAAAGATAGAAAGGTAAATGCTGCCATTTTCAACCTTCTCAACCTTTTCAGCTAGTCTCTTCTTGAAGCTCTCAAAGAGTTCGTCGTAGTTGTACTGCATTCTAAAATATACTTCATTTACGATTGCAAGGGTTGGGATCTCATACATTGAAGTATTGAGCCATGTTCCCTTTGTCTCAATGCTAAGTCCGCACTCAGCGTCTGTCCCAATGTAGAAATCCTCATATCTTGGCTGCCAAAGCCTAAGAAAATCTACATATGAGCCCTTGATCCATATTACATTTTCAAGATATTCAAGCTCTTCCTCTGTAAATCTAAGATTACAGAATGCCTTGATCTGATTCTTGATCTCTTCTACCATTTCCTCAGTAAAGTGCACGTCAGTGTTTCTGCACTTAAAAGACCAGGTTGTCTTGTAATCACTGAACTGATGGTAGATTGCCTGTCCCATCGAAAATTTGTAAGCATCCTGTTCAAGTAATGATGTAATTATCTGATTCATACCTCTTCTCCTTTTAATAGCTCTTTTTGTAATATTCTCTAAAGCTTGGTGCCATCTGATCCATGTACTCTTCCCCATTTTCACGGATCATAGTGCCGCTTATTGGCCTAACCCTCTCACACTTTCTAACCTTTATATTCTGTGGAGTGCTTGTTAAAAGATCTGTGTAATCCCCTTCAGATGTATAAAAAACAATTTCATCTTTGGCTGATATCAGCTCTTTTTGAAAAAGCATTAGTAACATTCTATCTACCCAGTAATTCCAGATCTGCTGCTGATCCCAATGCTCTTTGATCTTCGGATCTGTATCTGGAAGAATTGCTGTAAAAACCTTTTCTTCATCAGCAAATTGCTTTTGGGCTAATTCAAGTCTCTTTTCAAGAGGATACATTGGATAACCTCTGTCACCCTCATGTCCGCAGCAGACAACTACTACCTTGTCCATCTCGGTCTTGGCGATATCAACAACATCCATATGACCCAAATGCATTGGGGCAAAGGTTCCAAAAACAATTCCAACTTTCATGTGTTCACCTTCTCTTAGGCTACCTGTACCTGGCAGCTCTTCATTGTAGCAAGTGCAGCGTTGTGTGCGTCTACAGTAACTCCTGCGCAGCAACTAGAATCAACTGATACAGGAACTTCTCCGCAAAATGCCTTGATGAGAAGTGCGTTACTTACTACGCAGATATCTGTGCAAACTCCGATGAGCTCTACGCTGATGTCGCCGCCTGCTTTATTTGCAAGCTCTTTTACATACTCAGCAAGCTCAACGCTTCCGAATGTTGGCTTATCAAATATCTTGCCTGTTGCAAACTCCTGAAGTTCAGGAATGATCTGCCATCCATCAGTTCCTTTGATGCAATGTACAACTGGAAGGTTGCGACCTTCCTGAGTGTCCATGTAGTTTTCCCCATGTGTGTCTCTTGTGAAAAGAACTGTGCCATCAAATTCTTTTACCTTTTTAACTACATTTGGCACGATTGCCTGTGCTTCCTTGCTTCCAAGTGCCCCTGTAACGAAGTCTTTCTGCATGTCTACCACTATTAAGATCTTATCCATAACTTCTCTCCTCCTATATATGCATATGTATCTGCAGGTCGTCCCCTTCCTACAGAAGTAGAACCAATTTTATTTATCAGGCCGTTCTCAATATATGTATTCATCTGATACTTGGTAAAGTTGCCTCTGTTGACTTCCTTTCCTATGATTGCCTGATATATTTCCCTTAGGATAGCTGCTGTAAAGCACTTCTGGTCCTTTAAGAATTTAAAAAGAATGTCTGTGTACTGAGTCTTGCCTCTAAGTCTGTCGATTGCTATATGAAGCATCTCATCATGATCAAAGCCTAAGCTGTTACTGATAAAGCTTGCATTTGAACCATCCCCCACCTTGAGGAGCTTTTCATAGCCCACATTTGAGCTTGCTATTGTGAACCACTCCATCCATGGCACCTTTACCATATTCATATCTGGAATTATGCCTATATATGCAATGGATATAACCCTCTCCCTGGGATCTCTTGTAATATCTGTGAAAGTCTGAAGCTGCTCAGTGTAGATATTTCCTTCAAGTCCAAGTCTGTCGGCAAGGAGTCTCTCTACTGCCCCTTCTGCCGATTCATCCTCATGAATGAAGGTACCAGGCATTGCGTACATATCCTTGAAAGGCTCTTCGTCCCTCTTAGTAAGACAAATAGCAAGCTTTCCATCTATTATTGAAAATAACAGCAGATCCACTGTCACATATGGGTGTTTGTAATCTGCAAGTGCCATGTTTGCTCCTTTCTAGATAGTATTCATATATTAGTAGTTTATCCTATCTTTGGTTTTTCTTGTTTCTTATCTCTTTAATTTGTTTCCATTTTATATTTATTATTATAACCATAGCATTTCATATGTCAATATATTTTGTTTCATTTTTTGACTTATTATTTTTCATCCCATTAGCCTATTACGTATTTTATTTACAAGCTGTTATTATCAAAGATAGACAGCGCCTATGTATGATAAACAAGTAATATAACAAATTATCAACATGTCAGTTCCCTAGTTTAACAAGAAGAGAGCCTAAATTATATGCAATCACAAGTTTAGGCTAAAGATTATCGTTCCCTGTTTGCCATGATAATTTCCAACTTTAGCCGAAGGCCCGGAAATCTATCATTTTCGGTTAAACTTTTCTTATACTATCTTTCCTTGACGCCACTGTCATATTTGTAATCTATAGCCTAATTTTCATACATTGCATGCTTTCGGCTAAATATTTTATCTTTCTCACTTATTAATACCGGCAAAACTTTAGCCTAATCAGACGAATTTGCTATGTTTCGGCAAATCAAAAAGATAATTAGAAAAGGAAACAAAAATAGCCAGAATAAATTAAATAATAGCAAGAATGAATTAAACAATAGCAAGAAAAAAGTCAGATACAGTTTATGTTCCTAGCAACATAAATCGTATCTGACTTCAAATTTCTCAATTAAAATCTTCAAAAATATCGGAGCGAAAAATAGAAGTTATATCATCTAACTATCTCAACATCCAACTATTGCTTTCTTTGGGCACTTCTCTACGCAGGTGCCGCAGTGTGTGCACTTGGACTGATCAATTGATGCAACGTTGTTTTCAACTGTGATCGCACCAACCGGGCAGTTCTTTTCACAGATGTGACATGCTATGCAGCCAACCTTACAGTACTGGTTAACAAGCTTACCCATATCCTGTGACTTGCAGGCAACTGACTCTTCTGCAGTATAAGGAATAAGGTCGATCAAATGTCTAGGACAGATGTCGATACACTTACCGCAGGCCTTACAATTGTCTTTGTCTACTACTGCTACGCCATTTACAATGTGAATAGCGTCAAACTGACAAACTGATACGCAGGAGCCACCGCCAAGACATCCATAGGAGCAAGTCTTTGAACCGCCGCCAGGAGCCTGTGTCTGGAGTCTACAATCAGATACACCAGTGTACTCGTACTGCTGAGTAGCGTTCTCACAATCACCATGGCAATGTACAAATGCCACCTGGCGAACTGCTTCGCCAGCTTCTACTCCCATAATTGCAGAGATTGTTGCTGCTACAGGAGCTCCGCCAACAGGGCACTGATTAACGGATGCCTCTCCTTTTGCGATCGCTGCTGCACAACCAGAACATCCAGGATATCCACAGCCACCGCAGTTATTGCCAGGAAGAGCCTCTAAAATAGCTGCTTCTTTTTCATCGACATCAACATGTAGCTTCATGTCTGCCAGTCCCAGGATCAAGCCAATTACAATTCCCACTCCGGCGACAACTACTGTTGCAATGATAATTCCATAGATCATAGTCATCTATCTCCTTTTTGTGCTTTATTTCAAAGCTGAGAATCCGGTAAAGGCAATAGCCATAAGACCTGATGTCAAAAGAACCAGTGGCATTCCCTTAAATGGTGCAGGGATGTCATTGTATTCCATCTTCTCACGAAGGCCTGCCAAAATTACAATAGCTATTGTAAATCCTACTGCAGTAGCAAAACCGCAGATCGTACTCTCAAGAATTGAGTATCCATCAGTTACGTTGTTAAGCGCTACACCAAGAACTGCGCAGTTTGTTGTGATAAGTGGAAGATATACACCAAGAGCTCTGTAAAGAGATACGATATATTTCTTCAAGATCATCTCTACGAACTGTACCAGCATAGCGATTACCAGGATGAATACAATTGTCTGAAGATATGAAAGATCAAGTGGATTCAATATAAATTTATAAATGATGCTACATACAAGTGAAGCAAGTGTGATAACGAATACGCAGGCTCCACCCATTCCAATGGCTGTGTCTGTCTTCTTGGATACACCAAGGAAAGGACAAAGGCCAAGGAACTGACTAAGTACTACGTTATTTACAAGTGAGGCCGAAATCATAAGTCCCACCAGATTAAGTATTGTTGCTCCCATGGTTACTCAGCCTCCTTTTCTTCTTTTTCTGCAATGATCTTATCAGCTGCTTTCTCCTCTTCTGATGAACAGCAGCCCTGCTGGAACTTTGATGTATCCTTACCCTTCTTTTCAAGGTTTGACTTAACCTTGTTCATGATGGCAATAAGGAATGCCAATACAAAGAAAGCACCAGCCTGCTGAACAAAGATGCTGATTGGATGATAGCCTGCAAGGAATGCTCCTACAGGTCCAGGAACCACTGTTCCCTCACCAAGGATCTGAACATCAAAGGCTGTGCCAGCACCAATAAACTCACGGATAAGACCGATTATTGTAATAGCACAGGTGAATCCGATACCCATACCGATTCCATCAAAGAAAGAAGGCACGATTCCATGCTTGCTGGCATAAGCTTCTGCTCTACCAAAGATGATACAGTTAACAACGATAAGAGGAATATAAACTCCAAGGGCGCTGTTAAGAGCTGGCACGTAAGCCTGCATCAGAAGCTGAACCAATGTAACGAATGAAGCAATAACAACGATAAATGAAGGAATTCTGACTGTGCCAGGAATAACCTTTCTAAGAGCTGCTATAACTGCATTACTAAGTGATAATACGAATGTTGTTGCAAGGCCCATTCCAAGACCATTTATTGCTGATGATGTAACCGCAAGTGTTGGGCACATACCGATCATCAGTACTAATGTAGGGTTCTCAGCAATGAGACCGTTAAAAAATCTTTCGGCAGGAGTATCTTTTTTGAACCCCAAAGCGCCAGTTTTTACATCTGCACTCATCACTGTCCTCCTTTCAATACGTCATCGAAATATTTAACTGCTGAATTTACACCGTTTGTAACTGCTCTTGATGTAATAGTTGCACCAGAGATAGCTTCAATCTGAGAATTAGCATCTGAAAGCTGTCCATTTTTTACAACAGTGTACTGCTGAGCAGTCTTGTCTGCGAACTGAGGAACGATGATCTTTTCAGCATTCATTCCAAGTCCAGGAGTCTCAGCGATGGAAATGATCGAAATACCATTGATATTTCCCTCATTTGTGATACCAACTGTATAGACTATGAAATCTCCATAGCCTTTTGATTTAACCTGAATAACGTATCCAAGCTTGTTACCGCTGGCATCCACAGCCTCTTTTACGCTCTCAATAGATACTCCAGAAACCTCTGAAGTAGCACCTGCTGCACCATTTTCATCAATTGCCACATCATTAAATGTAGAAGCTGCTGCAAATACTGACTGATTAGCCTTGTCCTGTGCAAGCTTTTCCTGATAAGCTATAGGCTCTTTTGTTACCTGATATACAAGTCCAAGGAGCACACCAGCCACAAGAGTGATAGCAAAGAGGATAATGGCGTTTTTAATCATGCTTTTTGTATCGTTCATAATCACTTCGCCTCCTTCTTTGCAATTTTTCTGATGCCAAAGGCTCTAGGAATTGTAACTTTCTCAATAAGTGGAACAAGGAGGTTGCCAATTACGATTGCAAACGAAACGCCCTCTGCATTTGCTCCAAATATACGGAATATTCCAGTTAAAAGACCTAAGATAAAGCCGTAGATAACTCTTCCCTTAGGAGTGATAGGACATGTAACGTAGTCTGTTGCCATAAAGAAGGCACCAAGCATAAGTCCGCCACCTGCAAGATGTGCAGAAATGTAAGACCAGTTAAATCCGTATCCGCCAAAAAGTCCCACGAAAACAGCAAATGTGATGATGTATGTGAATGGAATCACATAATCGATAATACCGATTGCAAAAAGGATCATTGCTCCGATAGCGATGCAGAGCATTGATGTCTCACCGATAGTACCGCCTGTTCTACCAATGAGCATATCCATTACGTTTACTTCCACGCCATTTTTGAGGTTGGCAAGAGGAGTTGCTCCTGTGTAAGTATCTGTAACAAAGTTAGTCATAAGGGCTGGGAAAGAAATAACAAGGAAGCATCTTCCACCAAGGGCTGGGTTCATGAAATTCTGTCCAAGTCCACCAAATAACTGTTTTACAAGGATGATTGAGAAGATTCCGCCAAGTATTGGAATCCAAAATGGTACTGTTGATGGAAGATTCATTCCCAGTAAAAGACCTGTAACTACTGCGGAAAGATCTCCAGTCGTAATTGGCTTGTGCATCAATTTCTCATAGATAAACTCAGAGAGAACGCAGGAAGCCACTGATAACAAAAGAATAATCAAGGCATCCAGTCCAAAATTATAGATACCATAGCCTGCTGCAGGGAGCAGTGCAATGACAACCCACATCATGATGTTTGAAGTTGTTGTCTTGGCTCTAACATGAGGATTGGATGATACGCTTCTTAAATCACTCATCTAGAAATGTCCCCCTTACTTTTTCCTTTTTCCAAGCTGTATCTTACGCATACCCTTGATCAGCTGAGTAAGCTGTCTCTTTGCAGGGCAAATGTAACTACAGCATCCACATTCACAACATTCCATTCCGTACATATCAAGGAATGCCTGTTCATTGTTATGTTCAACAGCATCTGCCAGGTTCTTAGGAATAAGTCTCTCAGGGCAGACCTCAACGCACCTTGCACAATTTATGCAGGCAGTTGGTTCAAACTCAGCAACTTCATCCTCAGTAAGGCATGTAAGAGCTGATGCTGTCTTAGTAGTAGGAACATCAAGATCAAAAATAGCAAATCCCATCATAGGGCCACCTGAAATGATCTTGGCTGGTTCTGTTCTGAATCCACCTGCATCATCAAGAAGTTCTCTATAATTGGTTCCTATTCTTACTTTATAGTTTCTGGGATCTGTGATGGCATCACCAGTAATAGTAACGATTCTCTCCATGAGAGGACGGCCCTCTTTTACGGCTCTGCACACAGCACAAAGAGTATCAACGTTGTCTACGATACAGCCTGCGTCAGCAGGAAGCATAGACGAATTGATCTCTCTTCCAGTAACTGCATAGATAAGCATACGCTCAGCACCCTCAGGATACTTGGTCTTGACAGGCTTAACGCTTATCTTTTCTTCGTCTTTAGTTAATTCTTTGAATTTTGCGATCGCATCAGGCTTATTGTCCTCAATTGCCAGGATACCTCTGGCATTAGGGAATATGCTGACTGCAATCTTTAGACCTTCTAAAAGAAGCTCTGGTTCTTCGATCATACGTCTATAGTCTGAAGTCAGATAAGGCTCACACTCAGAGCAATTCGCAATGACGTAATCAATCTTGTCTGGCTCTTTTGGAGAGAATTTAACAGCGGTTGGGAAACCTGCACCGCCCATACCAACTACTCCTGCCTCACGAACTGCTGCGATCTTGTCTTCCGCAGTCATCTCTTCGTATGGCTTTGCTGGCTTGAATTCTACTTCCTCATACTTACCATCGTTCTCAACTATGATACTCTCGCACATAGCACCAGTTGCCAGTCTTCTAGGTTCGATTGACTTAACTGTTCCGGAAACAGTTGCATAGATTGGTGCAGAAACAAAGCCACCTGCTTCTGCAATTTTTTGTCCTGTAAGTACATGATCCCCCACAGCAACAATAGGCTTTGCCGGTGCCCCGATGTGTTGAGAAATGGGATACACCAGATCGCCCTTTGGTAGCACTGATTTTATGGGCTTATCCTTAGAAAGCTCTTTGCCTTCGTAGGGATGTATGCCGCCCTCAAAAGTACCTCTTGCCATATCCTACCCTTCTTTCATTTTTAGAATTTTGCCCTGAGGACAGAATCTCCCCAGAATGAATTTTCCATAGAATAATTATATATGATTTTCATCAAAAATGATGATTAAACTTAATTTTTCTGACAATAATACACGCTTAAGATGACCAGTCAGGTATTTCTGAAAATAGAATTATGCTATACTGATAAATGTAGGAGATTTCGGAAAGTGAGAAGATTTTTATGATCAAAACTAGCGAAGGTTTGGTTTTTCCTGACGAGCATATTATAAATACTTTGCCAAAGCTTTTAGACTGCGCACCAGAGGATATATTCTTTGTTGACATCGAGACTACAGGTCTTTCACCCAAAAACTCTGATATCTACCTCATTGGCGTCGCATACTATGACAGACACAATTGGCATATCTGCCAGTTTTTTGCTGAGAATTCTTCTCAGGAAGAAGAAGTTTTAAAAGCTTTCTGTGCTTTTGTTAAGTCTTTTAAGATAGCAATTCACTTTAACGGAGATAGATTCGACATTCCGTTCATCCAGAATAAATTAGAAAAATACGGCCTTGATGACCCCTTTGAGAAAATGAGTTCCCTTGATATCTACAAGGAGATCAAGGACTACAAAAGGCAACTGGGTCTCATGGATTGCAAGCAAAAGACAATTGAACTCTACCTCGGGATCATGCGTGAGGATAAATACGATGGTGGCAAGCTGATTCCTATCTATAAAAAATACACGGAGTCAAAGGATTCTGATCTTTTAAAACTCCTTATGCTCCACAATTTTGAGGATGTTAAGGGAATGTTTGAGCTCCTTCCCATGCTCCGCTACAAAGCATTCTTTTTGTCATTTTCAAATATGCCGGATGTTTCCATCAGAACTGACGCGGAGATTCCTTCTTCTGAAGAGGTTTTGGATCTTTTGCCTCTTCGGGCCAGAAAGGTTCAGGCCAATTACTACGATGATATAGATGGTCAGCAAAAGACTGAAGTATACATGAAGCTGTCCCTTAGATTCAAGCTCCCTTCATCCCTCTCAGGGAACCTTGATGGTTGCTATTTTAAGATAGAAGGCGATGAAGCTGTTCTTAGAGTTCCTCTGTATGAAACAGAGCTTAAGTATTTTTATTCAAATTACAAAGACTATTACTATCTTCCAAAAGAGGATATGGCAATCCATAAGTCAATTGCCGGATTTGTAGATAAAGACTTTAGAGAAAAAGCAACTGCAGAGAACTGCTACACCAAAAAGGCCGGTCAGTACCTAAGAGAGTGGGATCTTTGCTTTTCTCCATTCTTTAAAAAGAACTATGGCGATAAAGAATTTTTCTTTGACCTCAACGACAATATGAAACAAAGCCGCTTTGCCATGAGCCTGTATGCTTGTCACGTCATTGCTCATGTCTTAGAACTATAATGTTATATTGCGGAAAATAAAAAGAACCTCTGTCTTACAAAAGACAGAGGTTTTATTTATGATCCTTACCTTGCCGGAGCCCATGTAATTCCGTACATCTGCTCCATAAGCTTTCTGAGTTCATCTTTCATCCTGCTACAAGCTGATGCCTCATCAACAAAATTCATTACCCCAATTTTTTCCTTTTTGTCCTGGAAGAAAACAGACCAGCCATTTTCAGTTTTGGCAAGACATATTCTATTCTTATGAGCGCCTCCAATCTTATAAAGTTTGGATGGTACGAGATGTTCTTTAAAATACTTCTGAAGTTCCTTTGCGTTCATGATCTCCTCCATTGCGTATAAAAAGTATCGTTATCTTGAATGTTGTTTTATAAATCATTACATGTAGTATTGATTACTACATATAATATATCACAATACTATTTCGTGTGCAACAACAAAAAATGAGCCCTAACCTCCGTCCCTAGGGCTCATTTTTTGCCGCAATATATCTTTATTGCCTGATATGTAAATGCACCGGTTCCTTTACCGCCAGCTTTGTCGATATTCTCAGTAAATTCTCCGCCACCATCATAGATTTTTCCAAGACTATACAGTATGTCATTTGTACATGTGTAAAGATTGTCAGTTATATAATCCTTCATTTTCTGAACAATCTCTTGCGCCTCATCACAAGCAGGATCCAAATCCTTTAGCTTCCCCATTTCCACAAAAAGCTTCATGAAGTTTTCCATAACCAAGTTGTCATGCTCTTTTGTCCAGCCCTTAGTCTTTTGGGCGTATTCTTTATACTGAGGAGTATGCTGCCACTGCTCTTTAGCTCTTTTACTATATTCATCGAGCTTGCTGGAATCGAACACAGAAAAATCAAGCTTGGCATGCTTAAAGCCGATAGTCTGCATTGTTCTAGCTACCGTGATAAGGTTTTCTATATGCTCTTTCTTTAGTTGTAAGAGCTTTATCTGCTGATTAAGAGCTTTATTCCTATCAAAATCTGCGCTGTTTACTATAGCCTGGATGTCCTTTAGCGGGAATTCAAGCTCTTTAAAAAACATGATCTGCTGCAACTTTTGAAGCTCTGCCTCGTCGTATAGTCTGTATTTAGCATCTGTATACTTTGCAGGCTTTAACAGGCCTATTTTGTCATAATATTGAAGTGTCCTGACGCTCACTCCAGAGAGCTTGCTGACTTCATGTACTGTCATCATGTCCAGAAATCCTCCACTTCATCTAGTATTTCTTTGGCTGGGAGTATTGTGGCTTCTTCGATCGGAATCTTTGTCTTTTCAAGGTAATGCTTGATAAGATAATATCCTGTTGCGTAACCAGCGCAATATGGAAGCCCTACCTTTGGAAACTGCTGAATCTCAGCCATTTCATCGCCGTAAAGGTATGATGTGATATTGTCAAAGCCAGTCACTTCAAGACCGTCGTGAATTATCTCTTTTATGAGTGGCATCAACTCCATATCTGTCTTGGTAACCCATGGGCCAAGAAACTCCTCGCCAAATATAGTTGTGGCGTAGTTCTCAGCAAGGCCTTCGCTTACGATCATCTCAGCAAGGTTGATGTCATTTGTCCACTTGATAAACTGATATCTCACGTTGTGGTTGGTCTCATGAGCCAGGGCAGAAGGGAGTCTTTTTATAGTCTCCTTTGATGGCACAAGCCATGCCATGATATAGCCAGGAATTCCGCCATCTCCGCAGTAGCCTTCGTTCATGACTGTGTACGCATTAGTTGGATTAGCCAGGAAAAGAGAATACA
Organism: Butyrivibrio hungatei; assembly: GCF_001858005.1. NCBI lineage: Bacteria > Bacillati > Bacillota > Clostridia > Lachnospirales > Lachnospiraceae > Butyrivibrio > Butyrivibrio hungatei. The sequence goes on from NZ_CP017831.1 coordinate 2,708,198, forward strand.
GATAATCCGTTACTTTCAGCTCAATACCACGTTCCTCGAATCTACTAAGTGCTGTTTCTATAGCGCTCTGGCAATCATCCCAGATCTTTTCATCAGATAAAAGATCTATAGAACTCTCGAGGCTACTATCTACAGCTGAAGGTGGCATGAGACCCATCCTATTATTGGCCATGATAATGTCATATCCACCGGGATGTGTGGGCTTAAGTGGTATATGGTAGCAATCCCACTTTCCCATAAATGGCATCATCATTTCATAGCGGTATATATCATCTTTTTTATCTTGCTCAGCCAGCATGATCTTTGTGTAGATATCTGGCGAATAAACTCTGCTTACTTTCATAGTCATCTCCTTGAGTAATAATATAAACTATTACGTAACGTCAGAGTCAACACTTTTTGTAAAAGAAACGAAAAAGAGCTCCGCAAACGCAGAGCTCAAGAGCATTTTCGGAAATGAGCCAAAGCCGACCTCCCTAGGGCTCAAAAATCATTCCCCAATTTCAGCAAGAGCGGCAAGTACTGCTCCCTGTCCCCATGGATATGTGCCATAGGTCTGGTAGTGAACACCGAAGTCGTCGCAGGAACTAAGGGCGTCAAGAACGTCGCCCTCCTTGGTGTGAGTAATCATACAATCGCGGGCTTTAGCAAGTTTATCTTTTAGTGGAGCAATCGCAGAATCAGCAAAGATTCCGGCATTTACGCCTCTTGCGATACAGTATGCGATCATGCCGGTTGCAGACATATCAATATGTCCCTCAACAGCCTGCATCTGCCAGCTCCAGCCACCGTCAAATCTCTGGTAATCAAGGGCTATCTCACAGATATTTCTATAAATCTCAACCACATCAATATCCTCAGCAATGGCTTCTGCCTTGGTAGGAGCACCTTGTACACTTGCCTTAGCCTGAACAACTGCTGCCTCAGTAATTCCCATAAAGAGCCATCCAAAAGCTCTGCCCCATCCAAGAAGTCCCTTCTTGGTTCCTTCTTCCATGGAATATCCGTGATAGTTAAGTCCTGTTCTCTTATCTATTCCATGATTATAGAAATTCTTGATCTGCTTGGCTGCGCTAAGTCTTGCCCCAGCACTGATTGAAATATCAGAACCACCAAATGCCTCTCCATAAGCAGCCATAAACATTGAAACCTGACCTACCCCATCGGCAAAGATATTTGTTGAATCACGGCCAGGATTGTAGATAACTGAGCCATCATTGTCCCTTGGAGTCTTGGCTATAAAGTCTGCAATCTTATCTGCTGCCTCTTTGTACTTGTCTTCCTGAGTATATTCATAGCTCTTTACAAAGCAGTAACCAGCAAGAGCATCATCTACAAAGTCAATCTTTCCATCATAGTCTCTAAGCCACATGTCTGTATGAGCAGAGATGTGCGACATGATCTCAGGTCTGATCACTCTGTCCTTTGCTGCAGACAAAAGCCCCAGCATCAGCATTCCTGAAGGCCAAAACAGCGGATCCTTGGTCCTTACAGATCTTCCCATAACTTTCTTGGCTGTGTCCTTCATCTTGTCAATGAGAGATACGTTCATGATATCATCAAGCTCAGCCTCGCTCTTTTTTATTATCTCCTGGTACATTTCATTGAAGCTTTTTTCCATATGAGTCTCCCTTTTTTTCATACCCCATGACTTATGTCATGTAACTCAATGCCTTACTAACTTCTCACGCAACTTGCCATAAAGATATTTAAACTCTTCACTTCTACCGTAAAGAATAAAATAAACTCCATTAAAGACGATTGTAATGATCACTGCCATGATCAGGAAAGTAAATATATTTAAGTTTGCCAGCACTTTCAGACTTATGAAATGGCAAGATAAAAGTACAAACAACAAACTGGCTATATATTTAAAGGAATCAATAAAATAGCTGCTGGCGTCCATATCAAAGCAGGCCCTGTAGATGATTATAGGCTTGGTGATATTGGCAATAAGTCCTGACACGATAGTTCCTATGTAAATACCAACAATTCCAAGTGGTGTCTGTACAAGAGCAATTGATAATACAAGGTTAACTGCTCCCTGAATAAGGGCCAGGTACTTATCCTGCTCGAACACACCTGCTGCTGTCTTGTAGTTACTAAGAACTATTCTGTCACCCTTGAAGTAATAATCTGTAAGTATGCAGTACACTGCTGCTGGAACCAGCACCCACTTATCACCGATCCATATCCTGATAAGAGGTGTCAAAAGAATCATGAATCCCACGCAGGAATATCCATAGATCCAGGATGCAAAGAACCTGTAAACCTTAAACATTTCATACTGCTTTTGCTTGGACTCTGTGGCGATCAGATTTCCAAAGCTTGAAATAACCGAGTTAAAAATAATATTTACAAAATTTGATACTGAGTTAAGGACCAGATTGTAGTTATCTACATATCCAGCCATTTTTACCTGGATAAAAGAAGTAATGATAATGGCATCTGTCTGAAGTCTTGCCACATCACCAACTTTGTGAAAAACTAATGCCTTGGTCTTGTTCCAGACTTCATCACTCTCAGCCTTTGCAAGTGGCTCGATGTTCTTTTCCTTAAGAAGCGGATACTTCTTGTCCAGATATATTGATACAAATATCTTCTGTACCAGCTGCACTGCCGCATCTGTCAAAAGGAACAGATAAAAGTTCTCTGTTATTACTACTACTGCAATCTGAATACTTACTGTAACGATCTTGGTAATAGTTAAAATATTGGTCTGAATGTAGTTCTTTTGCTCAGCATTTACAAGGCTGTACTTGTAGGCTACAAAGTAGCTGCTGACTGTATTAAACAAGAAGATAAGGTAATAAAGTGTGAGATCTCTCTCAGATACATCTCCCGGGTTCTTGGCAAGATACTTAAGGAATGGTACCAGCAAAAGACCTACAACTGCCACAACTGTAGCAATCACGCGATAAGCCTTGCGATACAGCTGCATATAGGATTTGATCTTCTCTTTTTCACCCCTTGCTACAGGACCGTAAAGGCTGAAGTTAAGGGCTGTTCCTATTCCAAGCTCAGCCATGTTCAGAAGAGAAAGAATATTACTGTACATGCTGTTGACGCCAAGAAGGTCTTCGCTTAAGTGCATGATAAAAATGGTACGTAAAGCAAAAGACAAGATCAGCGTAGCAGCCTGCCCAATAAATCCAAATGCTATATTTCTTGTTGCAGATTTAATTCTTCCCATTAAACGATGTTTCCTTGATTATCAATCAATATCCAATCTTTCCAGTATTTATGCATAGTCTCAGGTTCAGCAACCTGATTGTTTCTCATCTTAAGAGTACGAACAAGCTCTTTGTCCTCTCTCTTGTTGAGTCTAGCCCCCCAGAAGCTAAAGGTTGAATTAGCACAAATGTTGCCCTTACAGTGACTCATGAGCATCAGATCCTGAACGGAATCTTTGCCAATGTTCCAGTCTATTATAGTATATCTGGACTCGTCGCTGTAATTCTCCCTTGCGTATTCGTGATCGCTGGTGAAAATGTAGAAGTGTGTTGAAGGATCCTCCTTAAGGAAATGATCCATAGCACTCTTGTAATACTCATCAGATGCGATGTTTCCAAGTATCTTTACATTTTCAGGAGCAAGATAATCGCCTCTTCTGATATGAACGCTTACTGAAACCTCAGAGTCCATCTTGGCTGCAATAACTTTGTTGCGCTGCTGCAGATCTGGATCTCTGTGGTCAGGAAAGACAAATAACTCTCTAAGCTCAGGCATAATGTCATCATAGTAATACTGACATGCAAAATAGCCTGTAATATACATATCATCCAGCTCGAAAACTTCCGGATGATACATCTTGGTCTCTACAAATACCTTAGGATTTGCAAAAGGAGTAAGTCTTAACATATTAGCAACTTTTCCTACTACCTTCTGGAAAATATTTCTCTTTAAAAGAGCTGCCTTCTCCTCCTTGGTACATACCTCATAAGGAAGGTCCTTAAAAAGTGCAAGTTCAAATTCTCTTGGAGCAAGCATGTTCTTTTGGATCTTTGGATCAAACCATGAAAGGTCCAACTTAACTTCTTTTCCAAGTTTTAATAGCTTACGATAAAGTGCATACTGCTGCATTTGGTTTCCCAGGCCGCCTGCAATCTGAATTATTATCATAGTATTTCCCCAATCCCCATTTAGTCTTTAAGCAGTTTCTTTTATCTTGTTATATGCCTTTATTAGTGAATCCGGCTCAGATAGTTCCTGAACTGGAAGGCAATAGTTCTCATAGGTTCCAAAAAGATCTGTGGCAATGCCCTTACTCTTAACTGAATAGCCAATTACAAGTGTTGGAACATTGCTACTGTATGCAGCGATGGTACTGTGTGTTCTGGCACCTACAAAAAAGCTGCACTTAGCGATATATCCTTTAAGCCCCTCAGCAGGTCTGTCTCCAATAAGCGCGATCCTGCCAGTATCCTTAAATGCCTCATAGAGCTCAGTAAGAGGCTTTCTATCATCGCTTCCACTCCATACTACGTGCGGAATAAGAGCTACGGAATCATCAGTATTATCAAAGATATACTGAATGAATTTCTTGTAGTTCTCCATGGTGATTCCTGGAGTCTTTTCTTTTTCAATGACCATAGGGCTTAAATTTATTCCAATGGTCTTACCCTGTTTAACTACATCTCCATCTGAAACATCAGATGTATCAAGCATAAATGCAGGATCTTTTCTAAGAACCAGCTTGTCAGCTGATATTCCCGCATTCAAAAGTCCATTATATGTGATCGATTCTCTTGCATATATCTTTGAATATGCACACAGGTCTTTATATAGAACTGGATCTTTTAATGAATCAGGCTCTATTGAGCATCCCCATAGAATTGTCTCAAAGCCTTTTTTCCTGAATACATTGTGCGCAAGGATCAGATCCTGCACCATCTCTGGATAGCAGTAGTTGTCGCCGCCGATAGATACCGCCAATGGCTTCTGACTCTTATCCCATAAAGGAGCTTCTTTCGACATCTGTGAAAAGAGCTTAAAAGCATCCTTAAATCTGTATCTCAAAAAAGACTCTCTGTCTCCTGTGATCTTTCTGTAGCCATAGTAAAGAACGTGGTCTACAAATACTCTGTCGATGTGCCTTTCTTCAACTAAAGTACACAGTCCCTCTTTTTCAAGTTCTCCAAGTGAATACTTTCTATCCTCTGCTACGCTGTTTGTCACTATAAGAACCGGAAGTTTAGTGTCTGCTCCCTGCTCTTTTCTTTTGGCTGCAATGAGTTTAACAGTGCTGTTTGCGATTGCTTCACAACCATGATTCCCAGAGCCAGCATGCATATATAAAACTATTGGTCTGTTTAGATTCATTTTTTGTAACCCCCATAGAGCTTAAGATATAACTTAGGACTGATTCTAAAAAGAAGTACTTTAACCTTGTATCCGGCTGAAAGTCCCGCAAAGGCGCCTCGCACCTTAAGAGCGTGTTCTATCTGGTCCCCAACTCTCATGATAACAAGGTTTGTGATATCAGCATCTCTCTGACCCTCAGGCACTACAGCCAGCTTACCAACTACCAAAAGAGCTGTCATGATCTGAGAGGCAGCTACGCTCACAAACGCATACTGTGAAATGTGCTCTGCTACTGGAAGAAGCCTATCTTCTGCCTCTTTCCAGCACACAAGCTGATCCATATAGCTTTCTTTAAATGCCCTGTTCATGGCACTAGCTTCGTTTTCTTCGTAGTTATAGCCATTTCCAGAGATGAGGCGTATAGTACGCTCTTTTCCCTGTAAAAGAGCTATATCAAGCATGAAGAGAAGGTCCTCTCCAATAGATAGTCCTTCCTTGAACATCACATGGCCATCTCTAAGAGTCTGTCTCTTAAATAGCTTACCCCATACGTGGGTGTTCTTGTTAAGGATAGAATTCTCAATGTACTGATAGCCGCTTATCTTACTGTTGCTGGCATAGCTATCTGTCTCATCTACTATAACTGTAGCTTCATCAAGGTACTTGAGCATATCCTCTGCAAAAAATTCAGCGATAGTATCATCTGCATCCACAAAGGTAATGTAATCACCTTCTGCCATCTCAAGTCCGATATTTCTGGCATGAGACACTCCAAAGTTTCTGGTGTGCTTGACCTTGATGCGTCCATGCTGGTCTTTGGCCGCAAGCTCATCACACAGGTCGCTACTGCCGTCAGTTGAGCCATCATCTACAAGTATTACTTCCAGTTCCTTCTCAAGAAGGTCCTTTTGGGCAAGACAAGACTGGACACATCTCTCCAGAGTGTCCTTAGCCTCATAAACTGGAATTATAATACTTAATACTCTGTCCATTCTTCCCTTTCCACACCTGAAACTGTGTCAAAGCCATATTTCTCAGCATAGAACTGATTGATCCAGAAATGATAATCCTCATCAAGATCAGACTGATATGCAAACGAGAATCTGTTATCCCACTGAGGTCTTAGCTTTGGTGCATATACGTCTATCTCGCCCTTATCTGCAAGCTCCTGCAGATAAGCATCTCTTTCATTAAACTCTCTCTTGATCCTAGCAAGGTTAGCTCCATTTTCGATATATGAGAACATCAAGATCAAAAGAGCTACTACTACCGCAGATGTTACAGCTGTCTGCTGCATTACAAATGCTAGTCCTTTTTCCTGATCAGAAGCACTTCCTGACATAAGCTTGGTATTTGCAAAGATAGCAACTCCATTTGCTACAGCAATCATAAGGAAAAGACCTGCTCCATAGTATGTTCTGATCTGAGATGATGGAACAGCTATAAGAGCAAATGCAGTAGCAAGTGCAATAAATCCAAAGAATCTCATGGTTCTAGTCATCTCCATGAACTTTCTCTTATCTACTGCTACGTATGCTACAAAAATAAGAAGCACTACAAACATAACTGTAAGAACAAGGTAGTTTTCCTTGATATTAAGAACAATCTTTAAAAATCTAGCCATAAGAGCCATAAAGCCTGTGTGCTCTTCGTCTGCACCTTCTGCTCTTGAGTAGTTACCAGGAGATGCGATCATGAAGGCAAATCCAATAAGGTTAGCTACTAAAGAAACTACCATCCAAGGCTTAAGGAACTTAAAGCTCTTGTTGTTCTGAAGCCACTTATAGGCAAGGAGAATAACTGTAACAAGAATAACTCCGCCAGATGTATTCTCATTGCACCAGCCAGCTAAAAGTCCAAGTACTGCAAGCTTTATCATAAGTCCTACAGAATTTTCTGACTCAAGCTTCATGTGCTTTCTAAATAAGGTCACATATCCAAGTACAATTGTTCCTGTAAAGAGATAATTACATGCTCCAGTCTCCCAGAAAACTGTGTTGCTGATGGCTGGATCAAAGAACCATAAAAAGCAAAGGATAACCCCGTAGATCCTGATGTCGTATTTTTCTCTGGCATCGACATTTAAGTAGATAAGGATTGATTCCAAAGTAAATACAAGGGCAGCCACAATATCAAAGATAACCTTGTTTCCGCTAAACAAAAAGAATCTAAGGATTATATGAGCTACATTTCTGCCACTGTGATGGAGATAATGATCATACTCCTGTCCAAAGAGATCAAATATGTTTTTGGCTCCTGAAACAACGCCTCCATAGAAGATGTCATCAGACATAACAGGTGTCAGATATTCATAAACCGCCACCATTATGAAGGTTATAAATGCCATTAAGAAAAAGATATTTTTCTTAGTCTTGTTCTGAATCATTTCTTTCTCCTCGATGTAAGATAAAGTCTCCCAGATAAACAGCCAGGATTGGAAGAAGCATATTCCTACCAATATATCTTGAAACAAATGTAGCTTCGATAACTGTGTATACCCCAAGGGATAAAATAAGTATCAAAGTCCATGCGTCACGTCTTTTGAGGCACAGATAAATAAACACAAGTGTGAGTACAACTATTAAAGCTCCAGGAATGATGCCATACCAGTAAAAGATCCTGACCCATCCCATATCAAACATCTCTTCGCTTAAACTATCTGAAAAAGGCTTCCAGGAAATAAGAGCTCCGCCGTGTCTCTCACTGCCTCTGTAAAGGTTCTGTATTCTGTTGTTTAACATATCATCAAATCTAGTAAGCTTGATCTGATAATCTGTATCCATGTGAAATCTAGGTATCTCGCTTACAGCTGCTGCCCATACTGAAAAAGCTACTGCTGCCACAGGTGTAACTATCGCTGTGAGAATATATGGAAACCTAAACTTTCCAAGCACAGGAATGTATCTAACGATAAAGGCAATAGCAAGAGTACCCATGAATATCATCACGCTTGTTCTGGAGGATGTAAGCTTGTATGTACCCCAGATCGCTGCAAAAGCTATAGCGTACTGATAGAGTTTGGCTTTTTTGCCATAGATCCAGATCCACAAAAGCTCCAGTGCATAAACGCAACCTGCCAGTGTATTTGGATGTCCAAAGCCAAATACATATCTCTTTTCATCCTCTATCTCTCTGCCATAATCAGTGATGATAGCTACATCTCCAAGGATTCCTGTAACGGATAACAGCACTATCACTGCAAATCCAATGGCTGAAAAATAGAAGTAATATTTCATGATCTTCTTTAGATCGATATCTCTAAGCGCAAAGACATAATAGGAAAATCTAAGGAGCTCATTTCTACCTGTGATCCTATAACAAACAAATGTAAATACTGTAACTAAGGCAATGGCAATCCACTCTTTTTTGTTATGCTCCATCAAAAGAACTGCTGCAAAAGTCAAAAGAAATGTAACCCTGAAAACATGGCTGATAAAAGGAATAGAAACTTCACTTTTTTCAAGGACCATAAAAAACAGTTCCAGCGTAATAGCAAGATATACCAGTACTTCTGCTGTCTTTTTCCTATTTTCTTTTGAAAACATATCTAATAATTTTTCCATAATTATCTGCGTGTAATGATTCTTTTTATCTTTCTGAAAGCTTTTCTGCAAAAGCGGCCTGCTGTTATATCAAGGTAGTGATAGGTCCTTGATAAAGCTGTAACCTTTGGCATTACCAAATGGCTATACTCTGAAAGGTGCTCACGAAGGTACTCAGGATATGTCTCGTCCACTTCACATCTTTCAAACTTTGCATTTCTTCCAAAAATATCCTGTCCAAGAACAAGGTGATCCATTGTCTCAGCAAGGATTTCTTTGTCATTGAGCTCCTGATGAGCTGCAGCCTTAACCTTAACGCCAATTCTCTTGGCTGGGTTATTTTCTTTGCAGCCGCCCATATATCCAAAGTGCCATCCGCCGTCAGCTACGCGAACTGATCTCTCATCGCAGACAGAAATAAGGTCACGCAGTCTCACGATTCCTTCCTTTGGAATATTGAGAATAGATGTGATCTTAGTTCCAAGCCACTTTCTATCTATTTCTGCTATCTCAGGAAATTCTCCTGTTATAGATAAAAGTCTTCCTGATCTTTCTTCGTTATTTACATATACGTAAAAGTTTCTCTGCGCAAGGTGATATACCTTGTGCTTGTCAAAGGTTTCGATGATCTTAGTAAGAACCTCTGGATTTGGAATCTCATCTGCATCGCCAAAGATGATCACATCATCCTCTGTGGCATCTACTTCATCAAGTCCCTTTGTAAGGTGGTTCTTTTGGAAGTAGTCACGCTCATGAGTTACCTTAAAGTCCTGGTCCTCATCCACAACAACATAGATGATCTTGTCCAAAAACTCTTTGAACATATCCCTATTTTTCTCAAAGCAAAGCTCTTTTGGCTCACCAGAAAAAGTGGTTGTAGCTTCCTCGATGATAAACTTATCCACATATGGGTTAAGAATATTGAGTCTAAGCTTTAAAATATCAAGTTCATTAAAAAAAGGTATAAGATCATAAACCATGTTTTAAAATCCTTTTAATCCTTGTCTTTAATCTGCGCTTTGTAGCAGACATCATAAGTCTAATATACGGGTCAGATGCCTTCTGAAGCTTGTGCACATAAACGTCCTCTTCAGGCGCCCATGCTGGAAGGTCAAGCTCTGCGAATTCATTATAGAACTTCTGATCCATGAGCCATTTAAGCTTTTCTTTGATCTCAGAAAGAGGCACATTTGAATAGATAATATTTATCACCGCGATGGTACATGTAAGAGACTTTCTGGCATTGATGTAACTGTTAAAGCAGTCACCAACCCATTTCTCACTATAGTCTGCAAATGCTTCCCAAGCTCTTTCCTGATGAGTTATGTAATCAGGATGATAGCCTGCTGTGAGGCCTTCATTATTTCTGCGGTAGTAATACAAGATCTCATCCACATAGACGATCTCTCTTGCCTTGTCGATAAATGCTGCAGTCTGCAGCAGATCCTCGCCGTGATTAAGATTATCCTGCTCATTGACACTGATAGCAGAAAGTGCAAGTTCTCTGGTAATGCACTTATTCCAGAGGGCGTTTAGAGAATCGTTCTTGCACATGATCTCGTAAAAGATTCTCTTGTCGTCGCCTTTATATATCTTTCCCTCTTCTAAAGGAAATGAAAACTTTCTCTTTTCCTTGTCATCAAGATATGCTGCGTTATACAGCACCATATCAAGGGCGGGAGCATTCCTTCTATTCTGGACTATAGCCCTTTCTATCTTGGAAAGAGCTGCGCCTGTAAGACAGTCATCTACGTCAACAAATATGAGCCACTGCCCCTTAGCGTTCTTGATTCCTTCTCTTCTGGCGCTATAGGCACCAATTGGTCCATAGTGAAAGGCCTTTATGAAGGGATAACTTCTTGCATACTCATCACAGATCTTTGGACTGTTATCTGTGGAACCGTTTTCCACAAGCAGCACCTCAAGATCGATGTCCTGATCAAGCTGCGCAATGATAGGATCCATCATGTCATCTATGTACTTTTCGCCATTATGAACAGGCACTATGATCGAAAAAGTCATGTGATATTGTGCTCCTCTTTCCACTTCTTTGATCTTCTCCAAAATAGAAGTGGTCTTACTGCCATCTTAAATCTCTTCTTTGGGCTGTAGAAATGTGGATAACCCTCATTTTCTCCCCACCATTTGTGGAAAGCAAATGGCTCTATGCCCTTATTTTCTGGAAGAGGATGTTCTCTACCAAATCTAACCGCAAGTTCAAGTGGTGCCCACTTAAGCCCCTCTGCCTCCATGTCGTTCTTGTGCATGCAGCAAAGGAAGATATCCTCATTGTAAAAATCATCGTATCCCTTTTCCCACTTAAGGTTATGTACAGTTGGATACTCAAGAAGTCTCTTTGACCTGATGGAAACACTGTTTCCTACGCGGCAGATCTCACCCTTACTATCTCTGTAGGCATAGTCATTCTGCGGGAGTGGCCAAGGAGATCCGATATAGTCATACTCAAGAAACTCATCAGTCCAGTTCTCAGGGTGGATAACAAATCCATCTGCATGAACTATCATTACAAAGTCAGTCTCTATATGATCTTTGAGCTCATAGACCATCTTGTAATTAAATTTATCGATGCTATCAAGCTTGTCTGTGTGACTGTATCTGATATTCTGAGGGAGATAAAAAGGCTTCTTGTCTGTAATAAGCACTGCATCTCCAAATTCAATATCTCTCATGCTGTACTTCATGGCCTTGACGGTTTCATAGAGGTTGACGCTGGTCATGGCACAGAGAGTCACGTTTGGCAGCTTTAATTTTTTACTATTATCACTCATAACTTATATCCGCTTTATAATTCCGGTTCTTCTCTCAAGTGATCTTATGATCTTCTTAAGGTAAAAGACTCCGTAAATACATTTTCTTCTGATAATCTGGCAGAAGTACCTGAATTTACCAGGCTTTACATTTCTTTTGGCATAAAGTCTTGAAGTCTTTTTGTACTCTTCAAGCTCTTTTCTGCACTCTTCTGCTGTGAATATCCTGCCCTTTTTGTCCTGATAATGAAGGAAGGTGTAGATATTCTGCTCTGAAGACCAGAAGCCATCTGAAATATTATGTCTTGCCCAGTACTTAGGTGCTATTGCGTACTTAAGCTCTGTACTTGAAAGTACTGGCATGATCGAAAATGAAGAATTTGAAAGAATAAGGTATCTGGCATTCTTGACTGTCACATAGTCCTTACCCATATCAAAGTGATGGCACTCATACTCAGGAAGGACCTTTTTGGCAGCCTCTTCATCCTCTGTGACCACCATAAATCTCATGTTAGGATTTATCTCTTTCATATGCTCTATGGCATTTAAGAAATATCTCCTATCAAGGTACAGCTCAGGGTGATCAGTATACTCACCACCTCTGATATTGATGATGCAAAGATCATCTGCTGTGTATTCATAAGACTCAGCCTCAGGCTTAACCTTAAGCCAGTCTTTTATCTGATCTCTATATTTTTCAAAATAGCTCTGATCCTGAAGATTACCATAAATAAGGGTATTGTCCTCAACTTCAAAAAGCTTTGGATCAGGACCACTGATATAGCAACCATTTGCCATATCATGCTTGGAATTACCCATGTATAGGCGATCATCCTGCTCAACAAAGATCTTGAACTTATCCTTATCCTCTGGAGGAATCTCTTTTCCCATATCGATATCCATGAAATACATTCCCATGTTGGACTGAGCTACATTTCCAACCTGACCAGGATTTATGAAACCAAAATCAACGCCTTTTTCCAGGGCTACACATCTGGTAGTCACATAGAAAAAAAGCTGATTTCCAAGTCCATATCCTTTTATAAACTCTGTTCCTATCATATATCCTAAGCCCTTACTGAATTATTGTTCTGCCCTCAAGGGATGTCTCATGTATCTTTTCATCTTTTACTTCGTAGATGATATCGCAGTTTGCAATAGTATTAAGTCTATGAGCAATGATGACCATTGTTTTCTTGCCGTGGAAACTATTGATAGCCTCCATGACTGCTGCCTCTGTCTCATTATCAAGAGCAGATGTAGCCTCATCAAATACCAATATCTCTGGATTGTGATAAAGAGCTCTGGCAATACCGATTCTCTGTCTCTGTCCACCAGACAATCTAACGCCTCTGTCACCAATTCTGGTATCAAGGCCCTCTGGAAGAGTCTTAACAAAGTCAGCAAGCTGAGCTTCCTTCATTACTTCCCAGATCCTGTTATCATCTATCTGATCTTCATCAATACCAAAAGCGATATTTGCTCTGATGGATTCATCTACAAGGTAGATAGACTGTGGAATATATCCGATCTGAGCAAGCCATGAATCGTAGTTACTAAAGATGTTGCTACCGTCGCAGAGAACTTCTCCTGACTTAACATGTAAAAGACCAAGAAGCACGTCTACGATAGTTGACTTACCTGCACCAGATGGTCCCATGATACCAACTGATTTTCCCTTAGGAACTACCATGTTGGCATCTGTGAAGATGTTCACTTCAGCATCAGGATAAGCAAAAGTAATATCCTTTAAGCTGATCTCTTTTTCAAGATGAAGCTCAGGGCCAGCGATTGCAGCTCTTTCTGCACGCATTTCCTTATCTTCCTTCATGGACTCAGTTAAGTTGTTATATACGAAGTCCAAACTGAACTGGTTATAAGCAATCTGTGTAAGATAGGTGTTAATTCTGTTAACAGAAGGCATGATCCTGACAGCAGCAACACCAAAAGCTGAAATCTGTGGAAGAAGTGCTGTAGCATCTCCGCCATTTACAAGATAGAGGAGCACATACAAAAGAACTACTGCAACAAACACAGTCTCTATAAGGAGTCTTGGGATGTTATTAAGAACAATGTAGTTTCTGTCTATATCAGCTCCAAGCTTTCCTGATTCATAATAATTTCTGATGAAGAAATCCTGTCTGTTTAATACCTTTACGTCCTTGAGTCCGTAGATAGCCTGAAGTCGCCACTTCGCAATCCTTGACTGGGTCTCCTGATTCTTTCTTCCGATCCTATTAAGACGAGGCTTTAAAACCTTTGTGATAATAAGCGTCAGGATCAAAAGAACAAAGATCATAAGAAGTGTCATCTGCCAGTTAACCAATAAAAGCACGATACCAAGGCAGGTTGATACTACAAACTCTGTTGCAAGAGAAAGGATTGAGAGCATAAGTGTAAATGTCTTTGGAATATCACTATCAGTAATCCTGAATACTGTAGGAATATCTGCTCCAAGATATGCCTCATATGGTCTATTGAGGAACTCTCTCATGACACGGCTTATCATGTCATTTCTGGCTCTTGAAATAAATGTATTCTGCTTGTAAACAAGAAACAGAAGATAAAGATTTTTGAATACAAAAAGGAAGATAACAACAACTACTAAAACCGTTATAAGCTTTAGATCTGTGTCAATATGCAAGAAATTAACGATGCTTTGAAGTTCCGGGCGCTTATCGATCTGTCTATGAATAGCTTCTGGCTTCAATATTGCAGAAACTACTGGAAGCATCATTGAAACTCCTAAAGTTTCAACAACACCCCCAATCAGTATAAGGACAGCTAATAAAATAAGCTGCCCTTTTTGTTTTTTATCAAATATATAGTTAAGTTTAGTAAACATACTTACTTTTTTTGTTTCATTCATTGTCTGTAACACCTTTTACTCAAATAGCCATCTTAGTCATGCGCTTGGTGTAGATATCATCCATATCGCGGTTGTTGATCCACTTCTCTGGAACAATAACGAGTTTTTCAGGTGAATCATTGAGCCATGCTGCCCACCAGCTAAATGAGCTGTTTGCAAGGATGTGATGCTTACATCTACTCATAAGAGTCATCTCAGCAATATCAGTCTTTTGACCCTCTTCAAGCTCGACTACTACGAAGTTTGGCCCAATAAAGTGTTCCTTACACCACTCTTTGTCATCAGTAAAGATGAAGAATACAGCATCTGAATGCTTACTTCTAACATGGTCGATAGCATTTTTGTAATATTTCTCGCTACAAAGATTATGAATACTTGCATGCTCTTCATCGATGTAATCTGTTCTGCGCACATGGAGACTTACTGACTGACAGCACTCAATCTGCTGAAGGATTGTCCAGCTTGTGGTGTCATTCATAAGATCCTGTGGTCTCTTCTCAAAAATTTTTCTAAGTTCTGCGATTACTTCTTCATTTTCAAAGTACTTGTCACTCTGCCAATAACCAACAAGGTAAGCGTCATCTTTTTCCAGTATCTCTGGATTGAACTTACCAGATTCCTCGTCGATCCTGAATGTCTTTCTACCTGTGAGCTTTCTTCTGATCCTGCTGAATATATCCATCTTGGAATCAGTAAGGGCGATGATCTCCTCATCGGTAGCTTTGTCGTATGTAGCTCCCCACCTGTCAAGAACAGGAACCCTAAGCTTGTCATTAACAAATCCTGTTGTATCGTCTATCTTGACCTCTTTGCCAAGCTTCTTAAGACTCTTATATAAAGCGTACTGAAACATCTGATTGCCAAGTCCGCCTTTAAGCTGAATGATTATCATAATTCCTCCATTATGAAAAGTGAACAAAACGTCATTATATTATACCATAATCTAGCCACTGCTCAAACATGAGTATGTACCATATCAGTGGCTGGTAGGTTCCGTCTTCACTCATAAAGTTATTCCAGATCTTATGTACTACTTCCGGATTTAAATATCCTTCTCTTTTAAGCTTATCCTCTGCTATCAGATCCTCAGCCCAATCTTTGAGTTCAGAAGTCTTTAGCCAGCTTCCGATAGGAATTGAGAAGCCCTTCTTTGGTCTATCCATAAGCTCCTTTGGAACATGACGATAGAGCACGTTTCTAAGGACCTGTTTGCCCTCGCCTGTCTTTTTATCACGTAAAAGACTTACTGGAAGACTCCATGCAAATTCAACCACGTCTGGATCAAGAAGTGGTATACGACTCTCAAGTGAAACAGCCATACCTGCTCTGTCCACCTTAACAAGAATGTCATCAGGATGATACATCTTCATGTCCATCAGCATGATGTCATGGTTTACTTCGGACAGAACGTCTTTTTCTGAAAGGCTGTATTTATAAGGCAGCATGATCTTGCTCTTTGCTACCTCCTTGGCAAATGGAACCATCTCGTACTGGATCCTATAGAGGTCTTCAGGGCTCTTTGCCTGCAAAAGACGCGCTTTATCCCTAAGGATCTCATCGCTGTGGGCTGCTCTTGAATGAGCAAGCATCTTACCAGCACCTTTTCTAAGGCCGACTGGAATACCCTTCATCTTGTTCCAGATCCTGTCTACAGATTCATAGGATCTGTATCCACAAAAGAGCTCATCTCCGCCGTCACCGGAAAGTGAAACTGTTACATGCTCTCTCGTCATCTTACTTACAAGATATGTAGGTATCTGTGATGAATCAGCAAAAGGCTCACCAAACATATGAGGAATATTAGGAATAACATCCTTGGCATCCTGCTCTGTTATGTAAAGCTCTGTATGTTCTGTTCCAAGGTGCGCTGCTATCTCTTTGGCTGCCTCAGCTTCGTTATACTTTGGATCCTGCATACCGATAGTGAAGGTCTTGACCTTTTCAGGGCTCACATCCTGCATCAGAGCAACAACAGTACTTGAATCAATTCCAGCTGAAAGGAACGCGCCAATAGGCACATCAGAAACAAGCTGTCCTCTGATGGACTCTTTTAATCTCTTTTCAAGCTCATCTGCTGCCTCTTCAGCAGTGCCCTTAAACTGGTTCTTTTGACCATTTATGGCAACTTCTCTGATATCGTAGTAGGTTTCAAAGCTATGCTCACCGCCAGATCTCTGAACACCAGTAATAACGCCTGTCTCATCATCTTCATGAACAGGTCTGAAATATGAAAATGGCGCAGACACCTTTAATATAGTTCCTGGCTCAAGCTTGTAAATATCTTGGTAAATAGTATATGGCGCAGGAATATAGCCATGGCAAAAATAGAGATTAAGTGCTTCTTCAAAAATACGGTTCTTGAAGCCCTCGATAGCTCTTATGGCTGATATTTCTGAAGCAAATACAAAATTGCCATTTACAAAGCCGTAGTAAAGCGGTTTCTCACCAATCCTGTCTCTTGCAAGACTGATTTCATGAGTTTCCATATCATAAACTGCAAGAGCAAACATGCCCTTACAAAACTTAAGTGTCTCAGTAATTCCAAGATGCTCGATTGCTTCTAAGAGGACCTCTGTATCAGAAGTTCCTCTAAAGCTTGTAACATAGCCCTTTTCCTTAAGAAGATCTGCAAGCTTGTCAGCGTTATAGATTTCTCCATTGTAGACAATGACTGACTTGCCACTTCTGGATACCATAGGCTGAGATCCATTCTGGGACAGATCTCTTATAGCAAGACGCCTGTGCCCAAACCAAACCAGGTCCCCTGGGCTATTCCAAATATCACCTGCATCAGGTCCTCTGTGAATAAGGCGTTCGTTCATTCTTCGTATATTCTTTTCACCATTACTATTGTAGCCGCATAGGCCTGCGATTCCGCACATATTATTCCCCTTTAGCCAATAAGTGAATTGTAATCAAAGTTTTCGAGGAGCTCTTTCTCTTTAGCAGAATACTCTTCGACATTATCCTTAGTGATGCGGTACTCTGACTCTGCGCCAGAAACCTCGCATTCACCGATCTTTTGGATGATCCAGGAATTCACATCCTCATCATAATGAGCTGGATCTCTGTATCTATCAAGATCTGTAGTTATGTCTGTTGCCATTGTAAAACTATAAACGTGAATGTTGTCATATTCAAGCATCATATCTATAGCCTGTCTCTTGTACTCAAGCTCTTTTGACAGATTCCCCTCTTCTCTTATGATTCCGAAATAATCCATGGAATAAGGTGGGAAGAAATAAAGGAATGTGGTCTCCGGATGCTCTTTGGCCATGCTGATAACGTTGTATTCTATGTTGCCTGTAAGCATGTTAGTTTCATCTTCAGTCGCCTCATTTATAGTAACTGGATCCGCAAAGCTTGTTCGTCCATTGAGCACGACTGCGCTGTCAAAGGTGTTCCTGCTTGCGGTATAGCTGTAGGAATCAAAGCTTGTGTGTCCACCTTCCTGGCCTTTTAAGTATCTTAATAGGATTGGAAGCGTGTAGTTTACTATGGCATCTCTGTTTAAAAGATATTTTACATCATCAAAAGGATTCCTATTAGTAAGGTAGTCCGGATACTGTCCCATATCAAGTCTGAGCTCATCCTTATCCCTTACAAGTAGCGAATAATCAAGACCTCTAAGGACATACTTTGGTGAATGCCCGCTGTTAAAAGAGGCTTTTAGATTTTCTTCTATCTCTTTATAGGTTGCCCCGGAAAATGTGACTTTAATTGAGTTTGTTCCAAATACTGAGTCAAATTCTGAAGCAGAGAAATTCTCGCACATGGAAGTGCCTGTTATGATGGCATCATAATCAAAATGTCTGGTGATTCCGTCGTTTTGGTAGCGCTGTTCCTCAAGATCATAATAGAAATAATCTCTTGGACTCCTGTAATGGAAAAAAGGATCTGTCCAAAAGACACATCCTGATAGTACTAAAAGCGCCGCAAGGCACATTATGATTATTGAAGCAAACCACTTTTTTCCGCTCATATCCGATCCTGTAAAACTAGAAATTAAAATACAAAAATGTTGAAACTGAGCTAAGTGAAATAATGCAGATCACTAATATCACCCAGGTAAACACTAAACTTACTACATTTCTCTTATATGTTCTCTCGTAGTTATTTGGAAAGAGAAGGCATATAAGCAGTGCTGCCAGCATTATCAGGACAAGTCCTGCCCAAAGGGCCATATTGTCATCTGCCGGAAGCCTAAGTATCTGAAGCACATATCTAAACTTAGGAATCCTGAAGTTTTCCAGGATATCCTCTCTTACATCGAGGTTTAATACAAAAAGTCTCTTAAGAATCTGAACCCACATTGTCACGCTGTCTGCTCTAAAGAGTAGCCACGTAACATTAAGGAAGGCAAAGGTTACGATCCACTGAACAGCCTTTATAAGGCCACACAATACTTTTCCAAAAACTCCTGTAATACCTTTCGCAGCGCCAAATATCTTTTTGTAGATTCCAGAAGTGAGCTTATTAAAGCACTGGGCTACTCCATGGAGTATACCCCAAAGAATAAACGTCCAGTTGGCTCCATGCCAGATACCGCTCACAAGAAAAACTATCATAGTGTTGAGATAGGTCCTTGCCTTACCTTTTCTATTGCCTCCAAGAGGAATGTAGATGTAGGTCGTAAGGAACCTTGTAAGTGTCATGTGCCAGCGCTTCCAGAAATCTGCTACAGAAAGGGCCTTGTAAGGGGAATTGAAGTTCATTGGGATCTTGAGGTTAAACATCTGTCCCAAGCCTGTAGCCATGTCGCTGTATCCGCTAAAATCAAAGTATATCTGGAATGTGTAAGACAGCATCAGGATAATGATCTCAGCTCTTGTAAGAGCGCCTTCCCCTACTGCTATCTCAGAGGCTTTGGATATTGCTATATCAACCGCCCCTCCAAAGGTATCAGCTATGAGGATCTTCTTTGCAAGACCTCTTGCAAACATCATGATTCCCTGTGAAAGATTGTCAAAATTCACATGGTGCCTTACTTCATCTCTAAACTGAGGCACAAGCTCTGAATGGAGAACGATGGGTCCTGCTACCAGCTGAGGGAAGAAGGATACAAAGAGAGCATATTCAATAAATGAATATCCTGCTGCTTCACCTCTATAGGCATCCACAATGAATGAGATCTGCTGGAAGGTAAAAAAGCTGATTCCAAGAGGAAGTGTAATATTCCTCAGGATAAAATCTGTATTGAATGCGTGATTTATATTGTCTATAAAAAAGTCAAAGTACTTAAAATAAAAGATAAGTCCCACATTGAACAAAAGAGCCAGTGTCAGAAGAAGCTTTCTTGAAGTATCTTTTACACCTTTCCTGTTCATGAACCTGTATGCGCCATAGTTTACAAGTATGCTGGCGCAGATGATAGGAAGATATCCTATGTTAAAGTACCCATAAAACCAAAGGCTCATCAGTAAAAGAAAGCTCTGAGCGAGCTTTTCTTTTTTGAAATGGTGTAGCCCAAAGTATCCCAGCAGAGTAATGGGCAGAAAACACAATATAAAGATATATGAATTAAATTGCACTGCTTCTCACACTGCCTTTCTAAGTTACAAATTACTTTTTAAGTATTTCTTCAAAGTATTCTTTCCACTGACTGTTTATCTTGTCAGGGCTGTACTTCTCTCTAACGTATGCAGCATTATCAGATAGCTTCTTAGAAAAGTCTCTATCTGTAATGACTCTCCTTAGAGCATTAGCAAGCTCTTTTACCATCTCCTCATCTGATGCCATAGGGATCAAAAGTCCATTCTCGCCATCAGTAATAAGGTCTCTAGGGCCGCCGCATGGACAGTCCGTAGATATACAGGTAAGTCCCAAAGCCATGGCCTCTATCAAGGCATTTGGCGAGCCTTCCTGCTTGGATGTCAGCACGAATATCTCTGAAGAGCCGATATGATCAGGTACATCACTGACATTGCCTTTAAAGATCACCTTTTCATTATCTAAAAGGCCAAGCTCTTTGGCTTTTTCTTTGAACTTTTCTCTTGACGGTCCATCGCCGTAGAGAACGAGTCTATAATCATCAAACTCTTTTGAAATCTCTGCAAAGGCTTTTATCAAAAGGATCTGATTCTTGTTGTCATCAAGTCTTCCTACCGACACGATCTCTTTTGCCCTGTCCTCAAAAGGAATGATGCTCCTGGTTATAAAGTCCGGATGAACTGAGTTTGGAAGTATCTTTGTCTTAACATTTCTTCCAAAATATTCCGCAGCGCCTGTAGTCTGAACCACAACGCCTGCTGCCTTTGGAAAATAGTGCCTCATAGAAATATTAAGTATTTTAGAAGCATACTCCCTTGAGGGATTAGACCTCACTGATACCACAACCGGAATTCCCAGTGATCTTGCGCTCTTGATGGCCATAACATTATTCTTTCCAAGGAAAGATAGAATGATATCTGGCTGTATCTGTTTCCAGATGTTTTCAAGTATCTGAACTCTGTTGCGCAGGTTAGCGAGTCTTCCGCCTCTGTTCTCTAATGTCAGAGCTGAGAACACTCTGGCGATACCATCTTCTGACTTGTTGATCCAGACTTTTTTCTTTTTGTCGTCTGGATTAAGGACCTCGATTTCGCTGCAGCCTTCCTTGGCTTCCTTGTACCAGGTTCCATCAGGAAGTTCATACTCATCGTCAGCAAGATATGTGGTGACCATGGTAACCTTGTGGCCTTCATTGTAAAAATACTCAGCCAGGTTGCACATAACCCTTTCTGCGCCGCCTTTATTCAGTGAGCCAATGTACATTGCTATATGCATAGATACCTCTCATACCACTGCTGGAAAATGTAGAAGGACCAGGCAATCTTACTGTAGTTTGCGCCAGTAGCTGGGCCAGCATCTCCATTAACAATATAGTTATCTATATACTTTGATACAAAATCCGCATCAAATATGCCCTGTTTCTTAAGGTAATCTACATTACTATAATCAAGGAGCTGATCCTTTAATGGTCCGCGAAGCCACTTATCCATAGGAACGCCAAAACCAGTCTTTGGTCTTTCTAAAAGCTCCCTTGGAATATAGTCATATGCAAGATCCTTGAGAATGTGCTTTTTATCTCCTTTGTGATACTTGAAGCTATGTGGGATTCTGAAGGAATACTCCATAACCTCTGTATCCATGATAGGGCACCTGTTCTCAAGGGAATACTTCATAGAAGCTCTATCCATCTTGACTAAAATATCATCAGGAAGATAGGTGTCCATATCAAGAAGCATTCTTCTGATCTGATAATTCTTAACGTTGTACAGGCTCTCAATAGGATAGAGAACCGGTTGCTGATTTGAAGGATTGTTATAGTCAGTCTTTAAATATTCCATGGCTGTCATTGGAATATCAAAGGCTGGAATTCCTGATACAAATGCATGAGCTGATGTGATATATCCGCTTGATACCAGCTGAGTCTTGGTCTCATGGTCTCTGTTGCCAGCTACCACCTTTACTCTAAATGGCATCTTGTCAATAAGCTTGCCACTTCCAAGTGGGAGCTTACCAATTGAATTTACCATATGTCCTGGCGCATTTAAGAGCTGCGCTGTTCTGACATTGTCATAAATGTTGTAACCGCAAAAGAACTCATCTCCTCCGTCACCAGAAAGAGCTACTGTAACATCTTTTCTGGCAAGCTTACTTACAAGCATAGAAGGGATCTCAGAGTTATCAGCAAATGGCTCATCGTAGTACTGAGCGATGCTGCTGACCTGATCAAACATCTCTTTTTCTGTAATGTAGAGCTCTGTGTGATCAGTTCCAAGATGCTTTGCTATCTCTGTTGCATATTCAGCTTCGTTGTAGCTTGGAACATCAAATCCAATACAGAAGGTCTTTACCGGTCTGTCTGAGTGTTCCTGTGCGATAGCTGTAATAAGCGAAGAATCATATCCGCCAGAAAGAAAAGTTCCAAGAGGAACATCAGCGATCATCCTGGATGCAACTGATTTCTTTAATCTCTCCTTAAGGCCTGCCTTAGCTTCTTCATAGCTTTCGATCTGATCCTTTGACTTTTCAGCGTAGACTTTTTTAACATCCCAGTACTTCCACTTGGTTATCTCACCATGGTGGAATCTAAGAATGCCGCCTGCTTCAAGCTTATATACATCGGTAAAGATAGTCTCTGGTGCAGCAATGTACTGCTGATAGAGATATCTTGAAATAACCTGCTTTCTGATCTCAGGTTTAAATCCTGGGCACTTCATAATAGGCTTAAGTTCTGAACCAAATACGATATTCTCGCCATCGACCCAGTAAAAGAGTGGTTTCTTACCAATCCTGTCTCTGATAAGGAATATCTCGTCTGTCTCTCTGTCATAAAGGGCAATGGCAAACATTCCATGGATATGGTCTACCATATCGATTCCCCACTTGAGATAGGAGGCGATGATGACCTCGGTATCGCAGTTTGATCTAAAGGTATAATCTGATAGTTCCTTTTTGAGTTCAAGGAAGTTGTAGATCTCACCATTAAATACGATAGAGACTCTGCCATTTTCTGAATGCATAGGCTGATGTCCAAGTGGAGAAAGATCCTGAATTGCAAGTCTTCTCTGAGCAAAGCCTATCACATAATCATTTGTACCGTCATAAAGCTCAACACCACTGTCATCTGGTCCTCTGTGTATCATGGTGTCGTTCATAGTCCGGAGTTCGTCTTCTGTTATTCTCTTTTTTGAAACATATCCGCAAATACCGCACATAATCTAGGTCAATCCTTTTTATCTTTAACTATTTCTTCCAGATAATCTCTCCACTGTTCAAATACAGTCTGAACATTGGCAATCTCTGAAACCTTTGATGCTTCTTTTCCAAATCTTTCTGCAAGCTCTTTATCTTCAATAAGTTTGCAGATCCTGTCTGCAAGAGCCTCATGGTCACCTACAGGTACAAGGAAGCCATTTTCACCATCTCTTATTACCATCTTTGGTCCGCCAGGAGGGCAGTCTGTAGAAACTACAGGCATTCCCATAGCCATAGCTTCCAAGAGGGAATTAGGAAAACCTTCATAGTCTGAACTATAGGCATAAACCTCTGCCTTAGGTATTTCCTTATCTATCTCATTGCAGCTTCCCATGAGAAATACGCAGTTTTCTAAATGGTGTTCTGCAATCTTTCTTTCTACCTTTTCTCTTGTTCCGTCAAAAGAATCAGGTCCGTAGATCTTGAGCACGTAATCAGGGTGCTTGTCATGAACTATAGCAAAGGCATCAACCAGCATCGGATGATTTTTGAAATCTACGATCCTTGCATGGTTTACCACAACCTTTTCTTTTACTTCAGGTCTCTGCACACCAATAAACTTTGGATTTAATGGATTCATGATGATCCTTGAGTTCTCCTGAAGATATGGTTTAAAGAACTCTCTTTGTTGCTGAGTCTGGAATACACAGCCTGCAGCCCTTGGAAAGAGCCATTTTATCTGTATCTTATCCGAGAAGGAATCATAAAAACCTATAGGATTGATCCTGATAGAAATTACTGTAGGTATTCCAAATCCCTTATTAGCCATAAGCGCCCTGTAGTTTGCTCTGTGAGCAAAGGCAACAAGCACATCCGGTCTGTATTCCCTAAGAAACTCTTTAAGGTACTTAACTCGTAAAAGGAACTTAGTAACTCGCCCTTTCTTTTCATCAGTATCCTTGAGGCCTACATGGACTCTTGTGACTCTCTGGTCAAGCTCGTATTCATTTTCATCGTACCATTCAGTCGCAACGTAAACCTTATAGCCCTCCTCTGCAAACTTATTTGCAAGGTTTGTGACTACTCTCTCTGCGCCGCCCTGAACCAGGCAGTTTAAATGGAAAGCAATTGTTTTCATAAAATATCACTCATATCTTTTAAATATTTCATGAGCGCTTGCCTGATATTTTTCAGGTGTATAGAAAAGCGCTCTCTCGTATGCTTTTTCTGAATAGTGCTTCATTTTTTCATCACTATCCAAAAGAGCTATGATCTGATCCGCAAGAACTCTTTCTTCATCAGAAATATCTTCCGGATCCATGTTTACTTCTTCGCTCATATCAGGAACGAGAATACCAAATTCGCCTTCAATCGGCTTTGTTATGCTGTCACCATTTGGAATTTCTTTTATCAAAGCATTGTACTGATCCTCATTCAAAAGAATCTCTCTAGGTCCAGTTTTACAATCTGCAGAGATCAGAGGCTTTTTAAGTGCCATTGCCTCTAAGACTGCATTTGGAAAGCCTTCGTGGTTGGAGCTGCAAACGTATACATCTGACTTAGCCACATATGGGAACGGGTTTTTTCTAACCCCTGGAAAGGCCACCTTTTCTTTTATTCCAAGGCTCCAAGCCATATCTCTATAGTCTGACCAGTCACCAGCTCCAAGAACAATAAGTCTTGCTTCCGGATGAGCCTTTTCAACAAGATAAAAAGCTTTGACAAGGTGCCAGATTCCTTTGATGTAGTCATTTCTTCCCATGCAGGAAATGACTTTAACATCCGGCTCATTAAATGGATAATCCTTTATCTCCTCAGCGCCTTTATCCTGCACATCACTTACATCAAGGGGATTGTAGATATAGGTGCTTCTGTTATATGAATATTCTCTTTCAAGCTCTCTAACAATTTCTTTGGAGCATGATAAGACCTGATCTGATCTGTTGCAAAAAAGTCTGACATTCTTCTTGTTGTCCATATCTGTCTGGCAACGCAGTCCCGTAAGCACCTTTTCTTTTCCCTTAGAAAGGACATTTACGTAATTGGCCGAACTTCCAAAGCTGTAAGAAATATCTATGCCAAGATCTTTTTTGACCTTCTTGGTCTTTTTGACTCTTTTAAGGACATTTATAACTTTATTAACTATTCCCTTTTGTGCAGGCACGTCAATATCAATGACATCCAGACCTGTGATATCAAAATTGATATCTTTGGAGCTGAATATCAAAATGTGGACGTTATAAAATTCCTGCATGAGTCTTGCAGTCTTGATGCAGACTCTTTCGAAGCCTCCCTGATGGAGCATTGGTACCATCAAAAGGAGATTCTTTTTTTCTGAACTCATTAAAAATGTCCTCTTTCATAAAAATAAGCCATCATCTTTGCCTGAGACTTTACGTCAAATCCGGCATGCTTTAGTTTACTCAAAATATAAGCAGAAGAACCCTGCCTGTCTCCAATAGAAAAGCCTTCTGACTTCTTTGGCTGTTTACTTGAATCAGCTACATTTAATTTCTCAAAACCTGTTCCTTCATCAAGGCTGTCAAAGTCTGGAGTTTCTTCTGTCTCAAACACGCTCTCTCTGCGCTCTCCTGCAATTGCTGTAAAAGTCTGATTGAGCTTCATCTCTTCAGATAACGGATCACTATGGTAGTCCTCATGAAGCATGAGATCATCCAATATCTTTCTAGCCCAGTCTCTAGGCTCTGACTTAATGCTTCGCATAGAAACAAGCTCTGTAACGTCTACTTCAGGAGTGACTGCATCAGAAACAAGGCACTGAAGCCCTGAAGCCTGTGCTTCTATTACGCTTCCCGGAAGCCCTTCGTATCTTGAAGGGAAGCAGAAATAGTCCATGGCCTGATAGTAATCGCTGGCATTACTCTTATTGCCTGCAAATATACATCTATCGTATATATGTAATGATTCAGCCTTCTTTTTCATCTCCTCCATGAGAGGGCCCTTACCAAGCATCAAAAGACGTATTCTCATGCCGTGAAGCATGCTGAATCTGTTATTGTCGTCATTATCAAGCATTCTGCAAAGAGCTGCGAATACTTCTAAAAGGAACTCATGGTTCTTGGCATATCTAAAGCTTCCAACGTGACCTATAACAAGAGCGTTGGAGATACCAAGTTCAGCTCTTATGGCATTTCTCTTTTCCTCATTGTATGCAAATTTCCTAAGGTCTATGGCATTAGGAATAATTCGCACATTTCCAGCATTGACTAATGTATCTCCAAATACTGAAATGCCGGCTTCCTTGGAACAAGCGAAATTATAATCAGTAATGCCTTCCTTGTGAAGCGGAGTTCTCAGAAATCTTGTTGCTATTCCTTTAATGCCCTGATCAACTCCAGCGCTTCTGGCGTGGGCGATACAGATTGGAACACCAGCCTTCTTGGCAATTGGAAGATAAAGAGCTGCTGTACTGGTCATATGGCCCTGAACTACCTTCCATTCATTTGGATGTTCCTTAAAGAACTGTTTAATAGCTCTTTTGTACTCCACAACATTGGTTCCTACAAACTTAGGGAGGCAAAATATCCTTCCTCCCAATTTCTTTACGCTATTATCAAAATAGTCCGGCTCTCGAACTGCCATGAGTTCATCAGAAGTCGGACTTTTCTTTCCAGTTTTTTCAGGTGAATAGTGCACAAGAAAATCGAACTGAATCTTGTCTCTATCCATATTTCGATATAGATCAATTATACGGCATTCCGCGCCGCCAACTCCAAGTCCCCCCAGAACATGAAGCACTCTTATCTGTCCATATCCTTCTTCCATATTGGCTCCCCGTGTAGGTGCTCTATGGCGATAGGTTGTGTATAGAAGTGATTGGTGCTGTGTAAAGCATCTTGGGCACGCTTCCGCTCCGTACTCCTTGGTAACGGCACATAAGCTTCTAAAAAACAGAAGCTAAGTGCCGACCAGGAGTAAGGGCCTCAAGATTGCTTCACACAGGCCCGCAATCACATTTACGTCACGATCAATAAGCCATAGATCACATATCAACTAATAATTCAAAAATAAAAAGTGGTTACTAACTTTAAAAATCAACTAAAAGCAACAGCCGATTTATAAAGTAATCCGTACTACCTAATAATAAGATTATCACTTGCGATATCTAACTATTAAGTATTTGGTTTTAGCAAGTAAATACTCGCTAAGATTTTTAAATAAATTCCGACTTTCTATATTATACTCAAAAAAGTCAGAATAAGAAACTACTGTAGTTTTTTCGAATAGTTTTTCAAAGGATTGGAAATCTTTACATTCCATGGTGTTAGCATGGTACACGAAGGTGGTAATACCGTTACTTGAGTCTTTGATGCTCTTTGACTTCTGCATGGATATTGGGTAAAAGGTTATTCCGTCTCTTTTATAAGGCTTTTTGCCAAAGCCGTCGGTTACTTTGGTAAAGCCGTTAGCCTTAAGGGCTTTTAAGGTGTTTTTGTCATAGGAATGGGAGGGTGCCATGAACATGTCTGTATGGATGCCGTGGCTTTCAAGGATTTCTTTTCCCTTTTTGATCATTGAATCCTGAGTAGCATAGTCAAGACCTGCAAACTCAGATTTCATGTTCAGCGGAAAAAGACCACCTTTCTTAGTAGTATACAGGTGATTTAAACCGTGCATAGCAACAATCCATCCCTGATCCTGAAGTTCCTTTACATAATCCCAGAAATCAGCTCTAGAATCATTAAGTTTAAGCTTGCTATCTCCATTGTCAGGAACAATACCAATTAAAGGCTTAACCTGATGCTTATCTAATATCTCTTTTACCGTATTAAATTTGCTCCAGTCCATATCTGGAGTTATGTCATCCAATCTTATCGTAATATACATATCTGCACCTATTTTTATGAATAAAAACTAGATAATTGTACCTATACTTATACATAAAACGAGGGGATGTGAATGTGTATATGTTCACTTTGGGGCTTTAAAAAACGTCAGTACAAGACGGCGTCTTTTGACGTCTATGTACTGCTACGTTTTTTACAGAGCGAAAGCGTCCCCAATGTGGATATATACACATTCACATCCCCACCTATTAGTCATAACCTTTCGGTATCACAGATTTTCCTTATACCAGTCAATTGCGAGCTTGATTCCGGCCTTGAAGTCGAATGATGGATCATAGCCAAGGTTCTTACGTGCTTTTGAAATATCTGCGTTAGAGTCTCTTATATCTCCTGCTCTTGGTGGTCCGTAGATTGGTTCTACGTCAAGTCCAAGTGCATCTGTAAGATGATGATATACATCGATGAGATACTCTCTTCCGCCAGCTCCGATATTGTAAGCTTCACCGGCTGCTTCTGAAGGAGCAAGGCAAGCTCTAAGGTTACCCTCGATTACGTTATCAACATATGTAAAGTCTCTTGACTGCTTACCGTCACCATTGATCGTAGGTGTCTCACCGTTCATGAGCTGCTTTAAGAACTTAGGAATAACAGCTGCATATGCGCCATTAGGATCCTGTCTTCTACCGAATACGTTGAAATAACGAAGTCCGTAAGTATCTAAGTTATAAAGCTTCTTGTAAAGCTTACCATACTCTTCG
The DNA here is from genome assembly GCF_001858005.1 of Butyrivibrio hungatei. Lineage (NCBI taxonomy): Bacteria > Bacillati > Bacillota > Clostridia > Lachnospirales > Lachnospiraceae > Butyrivibrio > Butyrivibrio hungatei. The sequence continues at coordinate 2,736,929 of NZ_CP017831.1, forward strand.
TCAGTCTTCTTGGTAAGTGCATAAGGAGATAAAACATTTCCTTCATGACCTTCCTGTTTTGGAAGAGTAGTTGAATCACCATAAACTGAAGAACTTGAAGCATATACAAACTTCTTAACACCGTTCTGTCTAGAAGCTTCCATCATGTTAAGAGTTCCTCTGATGTTGATCTCCTCATAGAGAAGAGGCATCTCAATACTTCTTGGAACACTTCCCCATGCAGCCTCATTAAGTACATATGTAACGCCTTCAGTTGCCTTCATGCAAGCATCCAAATCTCTTATATCTTCCTGAATAAAAGTGAATTTTGGATTATCCATAAATGGCTGTATATTTTCAATATGTCCTGTAGAGAGGTTATCCATACATCTAACTGTATAACCCATATCAAGTAATGCTTCACAAATATTTGATCCAATAAAACCGGCTCCACCAGTTACAAGGAACACACTATCTGGATCAAACTTTAACTCTCTAAAACTCATTGTTCTATAAATTTCCTTTCAATACACAGATTTATCTAAATAAACTAAGTGCAATAAGGACTTTGCGAGCCTTTGAATTCGTCGGTACTTATGTCATGTCCTTTATGACATTAGTACCGTTACGAATTCAACGGAGCGAAAGCGTCCGCAAAGCATTATGCACTGTTTATTTAGATAAATCGTTCGTTTCCAAAGCGTAAATTACAGTCTCCAATAATTATACTCAGGAGAATTATAGTCGTTCATGTTGTAGATGCCCTTAAGGTCCATGAATACTTTTGTCTTGTGCGCAGGATTGAAGAACTTAGCGATATCTGCTGGCTTGTAGTTCTCAAATTCCTTGTGTGCTACAGCTACGATAACTGCATCCATATCCTTTACTGCATCCATAGTCTCGAACTCGATACCGTAAAGTCTCTTAGCTTCATCTGAATCAGCTTCTGGATCTACAACTACTGGAGTGATTCCATACTCACCAAGCTCGTTGTAGATATCGATAACCTTAGTATTACGTGTATCAGGGCAGTTCTCCTTGAATGTGAATCCGAGGATAGCTACCTTTGCATTCTTAACTGCAATGTCATTTGCGATAAGATTCTTTACGCATGACTCTGCGATATATTTACCCATATCATCATTGATACGTCTACCTGAAAGAATGATCTGTGAGTGGTATCCAAGCTCCTCAGCCTTGTATGTAAGGTAATATGGATCTACACCGATGCAGTGTCCTCCTACAAGACCTGGACGGAATGGAAGGAAGTTCCACTTTGTGCCTGCTGCCTCAAGAACGCTCTTTGTATCGATATCCATCTTGTGGAAGATCATTGAAAGCTCGTTCATGAAAGCGATATTGATATCACGCTGTGAATTCTCGATAACCTTTGCAGCCTCAGCAACCTTGATTGACTGAGCCTTGTAAACGCCTGCAAGTGCAACGAGGCTATATACGTTTGCAATCTCTTCAAGAGTCTCTTCATCCATACCTGAAACGATCTTGGTGATAGTATCAAGTCTGTGTACCTTGTCACCTGGGTTGATACGCTCTGGTGAATAACCAACCTTGAAGTCTACGCCGCACTTAAGGCCTGACTCCTGTTCAAGAATAGGTACGCAGATGTCTTCTGTTACTCCTGGATATACTGTTGACTCGTAAACTACGATGCTTCCCTTTGTAAGGTACTTACCAAGTGTATGGCTGGCGCCCTCTACAGGTGAAAGATCTGGTGTATGATCATCATTAACTGGTGTAGGTACAGCAACTACGTGGAACTTACATTCACGAAGCTTTTCTGGATCTGCTGTGAACTCTACTGATGTCTCCTTTATAGCCTCATCACCAACTTCTCTTGTAGGATCGATTCCTCTCTTGTAAAGATCAACCTTGGCAGCATTAAAATCATAACCTACTACCTTGATCTTCTTGGCATAAGCAACTGCGATAGGCATTCCTACGTAGCCAAGTCCTACAAGTGATAATTTCTCTTCTCCTGAGAGAAGCTTTTCATATAAACTCATGGTGTTTCCTCCACACAAAAAATTCATTCAAAAAACTTTTTCTTTCACATACGTCAATATTATACTACGCATGTCAAACCAATATATTATATAGACTTAAAGTCGCCCTAGTTCTTCTTTGTAAGCATTTATAACTATATTACGATCAAAATGATCTTCTATATACTTCCTGCCCTTTTTGCCCATTTCACTTCTCTGTTCCTTGGTAAGAGCAAGCATCTTTTTAATGGCATCTATGAGAGCTTCCTTGTCCTGCGACTTGAACGCCATTCCAGATACGCCATCTTCAAAAGTCTCAATACATCCGTGAACATTACTAGCAAGAACCGGTCTTCCGCAAGCCGCTGCCTCCAAAAGAACATTTGAAAGTCCCTCATGATATGAAGGATGAACTATCACATGGCTCTTTGCCATAACAGGTTCAACAGTGTCCAAATGTCCGTAATACTTTAAAAGTCCCTGCTTCTCAAGATCTTTTATCTGTTCCTCGTACTTGTCTCTCTCATCCTCTTCAAACTCTCCGACAAGCTCAAAGTGAACATTAGAGTTAGAACCACCGACGACCTTGGCAGCATTAAGATATTCCTCAATGCCCTTATCTCTCATAACTCTTACTACAGCAAGGAGTCTGATTCCATCCTCTTCAGAAGGGTAATCTCTAAACGGATGTTCAGTCAGATTTACTCCAGAACCTGGAAGGAGTCCTGCGTTATCCTTTGCAATTCCATGCTTTTGCATGAAATCCATGTTCTTTTCATTTTGGAAAAAGACCTTTTGTGCTCTTCTAAGTGATGATGAATACATCTTGATCAGTATCTTACTGAGCATTCCGCCATTTTCTATGGCAGTTCCAAGGCCTGTAATATTGCTGATATAAGGAACCTTGAGGATCTTAGCAGCCATAGCTCCATATATATTAGGCTTTATGGTATATGTAAGAACAACCTGTGGCTTTTCTTTTCTGATCATAGAAAGATATGTGTTAAAAAGCTTTATATCCTTTGCAGGATTCATACCATGTCTATCAAGCGCTGTTTCTATGATCTCTACGCCCAGTCCCTCAAGTTTTTTGCAATTTTCATCAGATGGGACTGACACAACAACCTGATGTCCCTCTTTTATAAAGGACTCCACCAGCTCTTTTCTGAACAGGTATAGTCCATTAGCATAATTGGTCAGGATCAATATTTTCATGATCAAACTTCTTTCATTCTCTCCTGGAGATTATCAAGAGTATCGATAACCACGCTGTCATACATCATCATTACAACATTTTCGTTGTACTGGCCTATCTGCTGCTTGTTAGCTTCTTTTTCCATGACATTCCTGTAGATGAATGAAGGGAAGTCTACACCTGCGCCATATGCGTGGAGATAAGCTCCGCCAAATCTAGGATTGATCTCAGAGAGATAGTACTCTCCATTCTGGAAAAAGAGATCCATATCAAGAGGTCCGTTAAACTTAAAGACCTTCATAGCGTCTTTTACAAATTCAAAAAGCTTCTCATCCTTGAAGGAAATAGTCTTGTTGGCTCCGCCGATAGTTGTTGAGATCTTTTTCTTAGAAAAGATTGCAATGACTTCGCCGCTTACAGTATCAACGTAAAGGTCTGCATCCATATCTTTACCTGTCATAAGCTCCTGGATGATAAGCTCTGGGCTTCTCTCCATAACTTCTTTTAACAGTTCATAGGACTCAACCCTTCTGGCTCCTACGCTTCCGCTACCAGTTCTAGGCTTAACAAATACTGGAAGACTGATCTTTCCTTCTTTGTAATCCTTATCAAAATCTTCGAAAGTGCCATAAGTCTTGACTGTTCTGACACCTTTCTCACTAAGATATTTGAACATCTCATACTTATCAAAGCAAAGGTCTGCAGTCTCCTTGTAAGGAGCAAGAACTTCAACTCCAAGCGCCTCGAACTCTGCTCTGTGATCTGCAAGAATAGAGATCTCAGGATCGATAAGTGTTGTGATCGCATTGATCTTCTCTTTTTTACAGATATCAAGGATCATAGGAATATAGTTCTCATCTGTAATAAGAGGCACCTTGTAGCTCATATCTGAAAATGCAAGAGCTGGTGCATAAGGGCTGTTATCTGTAACAACTATACGAACCTTGTCTCCAAGTGTTTTTCTAAAATCTTTTAAAAGCTCGCAGCGTCTTCCTACGCTACAAAAAAGAATGTTCATTACTTTACTCCTTTGGTTTAGTGCCGGTAAATGCCTCCATTGTGGCATCCGTCGCACTATTTATATCATTATGTCTAAACACGACTGCAACAGTCATGAATACGATCTTAAGATCCATCAAAAAAGAAATGTGATTTACATAAAATACATCTTTTTCAAATCTGTCTTCCCAGCTAAGAAGATTTCTTCCATTGACCTGAGCCCATCCTGTAAGGCCTGGTCTCACATCATGCCTGTGCCTTTGTTCCTCATTGTAAAGAGGAAGGTACTTAACAAGAAGTGGCCTTGGACCAACAAAGCTCATGTCACCTTTAAGGATATTGAAGAACTCTGGAAGTTCATCAAGGCTTGTTGCTCGTAGCTTTTTGCCAAATTCCGGAAGTCTGTCTTCATCTGGAAGGAGATTACCATCTTTGTCTCTTGCATCTGTCATGGTCCTGAACTTGTAAAGGTTAAATACCTTCTCATCCTTACCAGGTCTTGGTTGTCTGAAGATAACCGGGCTTCCAAGCTTGACTCTTACAAGAACAGCCACAATAAGATAAAGCCAGAAAAACAATACTATCACCACAAGTGACAGCAAAATGTCTATTATTCTTTTTACATACTTTGAATATATGGTATTCTTCATGTTCTTATTCTCTTTTGCACTATAGCTTTATTCAAAGCACTTCTTTATTACTTCAATGATCACATCCTGCTGCTGTGGTGTCATCTTATTATCACTTGGAAGGCAAAGACCTCTTTCAAAGATATCTGCTCCAACATCTGTAAAGCCTGTCTCCTTGATGTATGCGTTACTTCTGGCTCTTCCATTTCCTGATACTGTAATAAAAGCATTCATTCTATAAATAGGCTGCATGTGCATTGGCTTCCAGATTGGTCTGCCTTCTGCGTTGATGGCTGCAATTGCTTCAAGGATCTGTGTTGGGCAGCTCTTACCAGGCTCTGAAACATAGAGTACATCCTTCTCGCCTCTAACCTGCTTGCACATAGCCTCTTTGTCGATAATAAGGCATGATAGCCAGAAGTTTGGCTCACTGTTTGCTTCATCAAAAGGATTCATCTTGACAGGAAGATCCTTAAGACCTTCTTTGTATCTGTTGTAGATTGCCTTTTTCTGAGCAATATGCTCCTCAAGATGAGGAATCTGGCCTCTTACTACGCCGGCAATAACATTACTCATGCGGTAGTTGTAACCAATTTCTTCATGCTGATACCAAGGTGCATCTTCTCTGGCCTGAGTTGACCACTTACGTACCTTGTGCGCATCTTCAATATTGTTTGTAAGGAACATTCCTCCTGCTGAACCAGTGATGATCTTGTTTCCGTTAAAAGAGATGATTCCATAATCACCAAAAATACCAGTCTGCTTGCCCTTATATGTTGCTCCGAGAGACTCAGCAGCATCCTCAACGATGAGAGCTCCGTGCTGATCACAGATCTTTCTGATCTCATCAACCTTACCTGGAGTTCCGTAAAGATGAGCGATCACTACGAGCTTAACATCAGGATATATCTCAAAAGCCTTCTCTAAAGCCTTAGGACACATATTCCAGGTATCTGCCTCTGTATCAATATAAACAGCTTCGCCACCTTCGTAAGCAACAGGATTAACTGTGGCATCAAAGGTCATATCTGAACAGAAGACCTTCTTTCCTTCTAAGACGCCATGTCCAGTCCTTGGCTGGCCATAGAGTCTTTCTCCTGCAAGCTTGATTGCAAGATGAAGAGCAGCAGTACCAGATGAAAGAGCTACAGCGTCTTTACATCCAATCTTTTCTGCGATCATTTTCTCAGATTCATTTATATTGGCACCTACAGTAGACATCCAGTTTGTCTCATAGGCTTCCTGCATAAATTTAAGCTCATCGCCGTGCATTGTAGGTGATGAAAGATATACTTTCTTTTCAAATGGCTTGATTTCCATAATTACTCCTCGTTTATCTTTTCAGCAGCTTTTTTGAGAGCTTCCATATGTTCCTGAGTTTTATCTTCTTCATTATCTGTAGGATGATATGTTGTAACTATCTCCTGCACAAGGCTCTTTATCTCTGGTGACTCAGCCCTTGCGGCCTTATGAAGTCTTTCAAGTCCTGTAAAGAACTTCATCTCATCAAGTTCAATAGGCTTGCCGATGTGGATCATCTTGTTGGCTGTATCCTGAAGGCCTTCTTCATCCATGAGCATCTCTTCGTAGAGCTTCTCACCAGGTCTAAGTCCTGTAAATTCGATCTTGATATCTTCGCCGACCTTGTAGCCAGAGAGCTTAATAAGGTTCTCAGCAAGATCAAGGATCCTTACTGGTTCTCCCATATCAAGGACGAATATCTCGCCGCCCTTTGCAAATGCTCCAGCCTGAAGCACAAGTGATACCGCTTCAGTGATAGTCATGAAGTATCTGATGATGTTAGGGTCTGTAACAGTTACAGGTCCTCCTGCAGCAATCTGCTTTTTGAAAAGAGGGATAACTGAACCGTTAGACCCAAGTACGTTACCAAATCTAACTGCTACGAACTCTGTGTCGTAATGCTTATTAAAGGTCTGAACGATCATCTCACAGATACGCTTGCTGGCACCCATAACGTTTGTAGGGTTAACAGCCTTATCTGTTGAGATGAGTACAAATTTCTTGGTCCCATTCATGGCTGCTGCCATTGCTGTCTTCCAAGTTCCGAATACGTTATTCTTGATAGCCTCTCCTGGGCTGTCTTCCATGAGAGGTACATGCTTGTGAGCAGCTGCATGATAAACGATCTCAGGCTTGTACTGCTCAAATATTGTATTTACTCTAAGAGTATTTCTAACAGAAGCAATAAGGACTACCAGATCAAGGTCTGGGTACTTGCTCTTAAGCTCCTGCTGGATGTCATAGGCATTGTTCTCATAGATATCAACAATGATAAGTCTCTTTGGCTTGTGACCAGCTATCTGTCTGCAAAGCTCTGATCCGATGGATCCGCCGCCACCAGTTACCATTACTGTCTTGCCGCTAACATAACCAGCGATAGAATCAAGGTCTACAGCGATAGGATCTCTGCCTAAAAGGTCTTCTACTTCTACATCACGAAGTCTTGATACATTAACTTCGCCGTTTACAAGCTGATACATTCCTGGAAGGGAACGAAGCTTACAATCTGTGTTCTTACAGATCTCAAGGATCTTTTTAAGTTCCTGTCTTGAAACAGAAGGAATAGCAACAATGATCTCATCAATATCATAAAGATCAGCACATTCAACGATTCTGTCTCTACCACCAACTACTCTGATACCCTGGATGTACTTGCCCCATTTGTTGGTATCGTCATCGATGATACATTTGATGGACATTGTTGAATAGTTACTTGTATTGATATCCTTGATGATGATATTGGCAGCTTCACCAGCTCCAATTATCATAACGGCTTTGCTGTTATTCTTGTTCTCAGCTCTATTCTTGTGGCTTCTAAGGAACCTGTATGAGAATCTGCTGATAAAGATAAATGTTATCAGAAGGAATGTATACAGGAAGTAGTAGCTCTGTGGAACTGGCTGATCTGCAGATTTAAAGAACTGAAGACCGATGGCATTAACAATTCCAGAAAGAACACATGCCATTACCAGGTTCTGCATCTCTCTTTCGCCGGCGTATGCCCACAAGCTGTCATAAAGCTTAAACAGATAAAAGATCAAAAGAGTGATCGCAATATTTATAAGCAAAAATGTAGTAACAGGATCAAGGAAGTGATCTGGAATACTTCCGATCTTGAACTCATATCTTATGAGGATTGCAACATAACTAGACATGATTATGCTGAGCACATCATAAATGATAAGTCCTGTTCTTCTATATAATTTTTGATAATTAAATGGTTCCTTACTCTTCTTGTTCATAGCTCGATTCCATCGTTATTTTTTCTGTAATGATCTGAACATAAGTGGCGCAATTGACAACATAAGCGCCTGTGTCATTGGATTACTAAACATAAATACCCATTCACTGATGCCTGCAAAGGCAAAGCCAACTATAACAGCAAATGGAAGGAGAGCCAACGGCTCTTTTGCATGGTCAGTTCTGTAGTAATGAACTCCCCAGATCATTCCGAACACAATAAATATCACAAATAGGATTCCAACAATGATTCCATGATCGTAAGCCACCTGAATATAGGTGTTATGCGCATGTACTGCGATCTCACCGTTAGGAAGTGGCGCTCCCATCTCATCGTGTCCTGTCATATTGAGTTCTTGTATATAAGACTTGAAAATAGTGATTCGTCCGTTTGAAAGCACATCTATTATGTTGGATGAATCTACATATTCGTTTGGCTGTTCTGTAAGGGCAAGGACTGCAATTTCTGCCCCTGTAAGGTGCGTGCTTGCAAGCATGTTGTCATCTGACTCAATGATGTTGTAGCCATATTTTTGCTGCTGCTCGTCACTACCCTCATATGGATTTCCATAGTAATCAAGATAAGGATCACCATTTCCATTCATATCGTAGTTGTAATAATCATTTGGATAGTCGTAATCACTTACGTCCATTCCCAATATCTTGTCACTAAAGAGATTTACAAATCTCTCTATGCACATGAAGTTTGAATTGCCCCAGGAAGCGCCGCCTCTTACGAACTCATCTGCATCATCGATAACGTAAAATACAGGATCAGCCGTCATAGCTGGCACGATTCGCTGAAGTGTAAATGCTGCCGGGAAGCAGATCAAAAATGCCGCCACCATAACAGCAACCATACGGATGAACTGCTTCTTGTGGTAAACACTTGTAACTATAAGCACTGCCAATGTACATACACCAAGTGCAAGTATTGCTGTTCTGGATACTGTAAATATCGCGTAGGCAGATATCCATCCAAATAGTATTATCTCCTTCCAGGCTGAGAAGAAGACTTTTTTCACACCTATCCCATTAGGGAGGGCTACTATCTTGGCTGTCAAAAGAACTGCTGCCACAGCTCCCATAAATGTAAAGTATTCAGCTGTTACTGTCACTGTATGGAACAAGAATCCGAATCTGCCGCTCACGTAACCTGTAAAGTATCTGTGAAGAAGGCTAAATATGAGTGATATTGCAAAATTAGTCATGAGTCCGCCGGATACTATCTTGATCCAGTCTGCTCTATTTTTCCATACAAAAAGTCTGATGTATAAAACTGTAAATATGACAGCAAGAGCAACGCCCCACCATCTTGTATTTCTCATAATGACAATAGCTGCAAGGAAGACTATTACCGCAAAGCCATAAGTAGAGAGTCTGAGTCTTTTATCAGAGCTACTGTGCTCATTATATCTCTTTGCCTTTACTGCGTTAACAACAAGTCTTATGAGATTTAATACGATAACACCACCAAGGATCACGATCATGATTCCATACTTAAGGATCGCATTGTGGAGATCATATTCTTTTTCTGTATCAGGTAAGAGGTGGCTGTAATAATAGTGAATTCCAAAAATAGTTGAACCAATAGCCCATACTAAGTTGTACAGATTCACAACCTCTTTATAGCTAAATGTAAGTATGATCATAATAAGGAGCCATATGACCATTCTGCGCTCTGACATTGTGTGATAGATATCATACAGGTCATTCATATAGGTGCAGGCATACCAGATTGCCATAGCCATAGAAAACATCATCGGAATATAAACAAGCTTATTGTTCCTACTGATATTTTCCCAGAATGACACGCCTTCTTCATGCTTTATTACTTTGTGATTAACTGCATAAAGGGCCATTCCAGCTGTAATGATAAGACCTATCTCGTAAAAGATGATATCTGCCACTCTAAGATCAAAGATCTTGAGCGGGAATACCATGATCATCAAAACACCAAACACCAATATGATCAAAGGATTTACGATCGTCTTAATTGCCTGCTTGACTGTAACTAAGTTGTTTCTACCTGGTCTTAATCTAAAATACAGGTATATAAATGCCTCTAACAATGCCGTGATCATGATGATCATAGCCATCAGCTTAACTGATGCCAGCTTGGATATTGGAAGCCTATAGTTATATCTTGCTGCAAGATGCCTGCCTGGTCTCTCCTGACCATTTACATATACAGAACCCACATAGCCAGATCCATCAGGAACTGATTCAAGAGATGGATAATACTTGGATCTGCAGCCCTCAAGCTTAAGGTAATAGTTCTTGCCAACTTCCATGTTGTACTCAAATGGGATATTCACATACCCTGGAAGCTCAAGTCCTTCCGTATCTACGTAGACCTTCACGAGGTTGGAATAAAATTCATCCGTGATAGTGGCACTAACGTATCTGCCTTTTTCTACCTCATCTATATATACGTCGATGGAATTAAGTCTGTCATACTGTGATACAAACTGTTGCATCAAAGTATTTTCAAAGTTAATTTCTTCTCTCTCGGAAAGAATATCTCCTCCAGGAGAAGTCTCAAGGACAGATGTCCACATTCTGATAGGCCAGATGCTAAGGATACATATAAGCGCAATCAGCATGACTACTGCCATGCACGCTGTTTTTTTATCTATAACTTTTCTCATCTATCTAAAGGTCATTTCCTTTGTTTTTGCATTTTGGCACAAAAAGCCATCATTAAATATTAACATACTGAAACTGCTTAATCAAACAGGTCCAAAATTGCCTGTTCTTCCAGTATTCATGAGGACTGGGAAGGCAGTCCACAGTATCACCACGTACCTTACAAGATATGTTGGTCCAAGAAGCACTGTAAGCCACACTAAAACCAGTGGCATAAAGGGTATTATTCCCTTGAAATCTTTTCTCGACAATCTGTAAAGGATCACAAAAAGATATATCAAAAACAGCATTCCTGGTGAAAACAAAAGTGCAAGCACCGGAGCATCTTTGTGGAATGAACCGATGGACAAAAATCTGTAAAGCTTATCTATTACTGGAATAAAGCTTGTTCTAGTACCAGGGCTTTCTACTTCATAGCCAAAATAAGAGCTTTCATCATAAGTAAAGGTAAAGACCGTAGTTCCTTTATAAACATTTATCAGAGCTGGTGGATACCAATACCCGTAAGAAGTTAGAAGCCAGGCATTTACATAGGCCATAGGGTGTCTCGCTAGCTCTTTTGCCCAAAGCTTCCAAAAACCGCCTTTATCCTTCTCATAATATTCATTGTTAAATCCAACCTTCACAAGGTCTGACACCCTTGGAGTGTACATCTTAAGATTGTCTTCTGGCAGGTAAGCTGTAAGGATCTTGATATCTTCTGCAGATAGATCTTCCCTATCATATGTATACACCCTGGATAGCTGCATTATAGGTACTGTCAACATTTCCTGATTATCTTTGCCCTGGGCTCCCATTGAAAGCGCCAGCACTTTGGAAATAACAAGGTAAGCAATAACTGGTATCACCAGAAGAAATACAAGCTTTTTCTTAAGCTCTTTTCTGAAATAGATAAGAGCAAAGGGCAAAAATACAAGATACGCATAAAAGCCATTATGTCTAAAGCAGGGCATCAAAATAGCTGCGATCACAAAAGCAGCGCACTTTCCCTTACTTTTTAGAAAGCCTTCTTTGTCATTTACAAGCTGTGTTAAAAGAACTATCAAAAGTAGCAAAAATGCTGTGAATAAGCCATCTTTACTGGAGCACAGCGTATACATCACGATAGTTGGGAATAGTCCATAGTACAAAGTCCAGAGGATGCGTGATCTTTTTCCAATGCCTCTTTTTGACATATATACAAGAACATAGGCAAATACTGCAGTTATAACGAGCATCTGCAAAAAGATGTATGAAAAGATTCCAGCATTCCATGAGCCTGTAACCTTGTGAATAAGAGCAATCATACCGCCAAGCAAAAGCACGTGTAAAAGTGGATGATGTGTTGTGAAAGACCTGGTCAGAACTTCATTTAATTCATCCTGGGCATCATACACGAAAAATCCCGGAAACACTGCAAGAAGAACCGGCAAATTTAGAAGAACAATAATTCCCCATGTAGTCAGAAATTCTTTTGTTCCAAAGATCTTTTCATCAGTGGCACTTTGATAATCAGCTTTATTAAGTTTCATAAGCCCAAAGAGTTTTTTCCCCTCAAAGGACTGGTTATAGTTCTTCCAGACATGCATTGTATCTACAGTCAAAACCGCCATGATAGCCACCATTACCATCATTGCATTTTTGTCAGTAAGGTCTATCCGGTCGATCTTTTCAAGCTGATAACCTATCACCAAAAAAATCCCCGATAAAACGCCAAATAAGCCTGACATAAGCCAGGCTAAGATTTGATCAGGATTATTCTTTTTTCTTTTCCCCAATTCACTCTTCATCTAGAGTAGTCTCCCTGATAACGTATTGAGGGTTTCTATTCTGTGAAATATACACTCTTCCTAAATATTCCCCAACCATACCCATCATGAGCATCAGCATTCCGCCAATAAAGATCATTGCACTCATAAGAGCAGAAAAACCTACCGGTACATTAGGATTAACAAACTTCTTGATAACTGTGAAGATTCCATACAAGAATCCAAGGAATGCAAATATTGTACCTGACAGAGTTGCTATTCTAAGTGGCTTGATACTGAATGCAGTGAAGCCGTTTATCCACAAAGCCATAAGCTTTGAGAATGTATATCCACTGGCTCCAACTTCTCTTTTTCTATGATTAACATCTACGTTGACGATCCTCTTGGTAGTTCTAAGGACAAGGCCAATTACGTATGGATACGAGCTTTCGTATTTGATCATCTCGTCGACTACAAATCTTCTAACAGCAAAATAGCTTGATACAAAAAGCTCCTTTGGTTTACCGAGCATCACGCTGGCCATCCATTCATTCATGGCTGTTCCAAAGTTTCTAAAGAGGCTGTGCTGCTTGTGACCATATCTGGCATATACTGCGTCTGAACCATCATTAAGTGCATCGAGCAGCTTAAATACTTCATTTGCAGGTGTCTGCCCATCATCATCAAGACAAACGACATAGTCTCCCTTTGATTTTCCAAGGCCTGCCATAAGAGCTGCATGCTGTCCGAAGTTCTTGGCAAAGTTGATTCCGATAACCTTGTCTTTGTCTCTTTCAGCAGCAATTTTTCTGATGACATCCCATGTATTATCAGGTGATCCGTCATTGACCAAAAGGATCTCATAGTCGTAATCATTACTGCCGTTCATGGTCTCTTCTATTTCATTTATAACAGCTTCTAATGTTTTCTCTGATCTGTAGCAGGGAATAACAAAACTGACAAGTTTCTTTTTCATAACAATACCTTCCGCTTATAACATTTTTTCCATAAGTATCATATCACTTTTTTGTCCATCACTGCACTCTACAAGTGGTACGATCTCTGTTTCACTAAATCCTGCATGTTTGTAGCTCTTAATAGCAGCTTCATTAGTGGTAAATACTCTTAAGATAAGCTTTTTAAGCCCCATTTTGTCCCTTGCATAATCAGTTGCAAGAATAGCGGCTTCATTGCCATAGCCTTTACCTATAGCATCGTCCTCGCCTATAAAGATTCCGTACTCAGCAGTTTTGGCATCTTTATCTATATCTCTAAAATACACGCTTCCTACAGGTCTGTTGTCATTATTCTTCTCACAGATTATGAACTGAACAACTTCGCCTGTTTTTACTTTTGTCTCTATCCAGTTCTCATGAGTCTGTCTTGTGAACACTTCTCTATACACGAAGTTATTTCGCACTCTTTCGTTGTTGCGCCACTTCACAATAAGATCCGTGTCATCACTTGTCATGAGCCTGATATTTACTTTATCTCCAAAAATATACATTTCTTTACCTGCTTATCTTACTGAAATTGAGTAGATGCCAAAAACGTCAGCCACCTTATCTACTTCTTTTACTGTGACATCTATGCCTTTTTCTCTGTAATAATCAGCTATCCATGTCACATCCTCTGAAAGAACCTGAACCATATAGACGTTATCCAAAAGGAGGGAATCCTGCATATTTGTAAGGCCAAACTTCTGCATCTTCTCTTCAAAAAGAGGGCTCTTTGAAGCCCAACCACCCATAATATCATGGTTAGCGTAGCTATTATCTACTCTTTCAAACATCTTTTCAGAGAAAGTAGCCTCTCCGTCAGCCTTATTCTCGCCGCAGGAAACACTGGTGTAAACATCTATGAAATAGAAATTATCTTTGTTTGCATCAAAATAGTCATAAAGTGCATCGTAGTGCTGTCTCATGCTATTTCTTGAAGCAATTTCAGCTTTAATGATATCAAACTGGTTTGGAATTGATAACAAGCTTATAAGTGAAACTGCTACGAGCGGCACAAACACAACTCTTTTACCATTTCTGTCCTTCATATGGATGATCGCCAGAAGTATCACGATCTCCATGAGGTACAAGGGATGGGTTATCCTTATTGGATCTCGTCCTCTGACTATTATGTAGAGCCACAGGCTACTGCGACATGCAAATAGCAGTGCAAGGAGCCCAAATGTAAGTAATATGTTTTTCTTATTCTTTTCTGCCACTGGAAAAAGAGCTGTTAATATTGCACCCAGGTATAAAAGAAGTACGATCATATTCCATGGAAAATCTGTCATTGGGTATTCATAGCTCTTTTGACCAGATATGAACCTCATGCGGTATAGATATGGTGAAATTGCATTCAAAAGCTGCTTGGTCATAGGAACTTCATCAGTTCTAAGCTTGGCAGCATACTGTGCAACTGCATTTAATGTATCTGCATTTATTTCTTCATCGATACCAAAGTTGTAATTAACAAGGAGCTCCTGCTCGCTTTCAGAAAGGCCTATGCTGTCGTAAAAATCCTTGTTATCAGCATATTCAGGAATGTACTGAAAATCATAGAGCTCGGTTCTTGCATCAAATAACCTGTAGAACTCCTTCCACTCAGGTGATGAGTATCCAATCTTATTAGCCACATTGCCTAGGATCAAAGCGCAGATTATGAGAATAAATGCTTTGAGGTAATTCTTAAACTCTTTTCCTGTAAGAGCCCATCTGATAAGGATTCCGACACATAACATTGGAAGTGTCAAAAGAAGCATCTCAGACCTTAACAGGTATGCTACAAATACCAGGATCACGGCGAAAATAAGGTTATTATCCTTTTCCTTATGAGTCATGATAAGGAACGTAGCCGTAGCCGAAAGCATTCCGCATGTGAATGTATACTGTACAAAGAGAAAGTGGGATGCCATGGTTCCAAGGAAAAGAAGGATCACCATAACAGACCATACTATCTTGTTGGCTTTCTCAGATACGTCAGCTATCACATGATATGCCACTGCAAACACGCATAAAAACTGTAGAAAGCACAAAAAAATGCCATACCAGTCAGGCGCTCTAAATACTCTGTAAAACACAGAGATAAGCGCGCTTATCGGATATAGCATCTGTATATTATGCCCTGCGGGCACACCTGTATAGGAGCCTGAGAGAATATCTTTCATGAGAACATCATCATTTAAGTCAAAATAATAATCTCCAACTACACCTACAACCACCATAATGATCAGGGTAATCAGCGCCGTGATTATTATATTAAGGCTTAAAGATGATCTCCTCATATTTCTGCTCCAGATTAGTTAAATTTGTAGTACTCCTTTACTCTCATAACTACTTCATCAAGGTCTTCGTTTGTAAGCTTATAGTACATAGGAAGTCTCAAAAGTCTGAGACTCTCTCTTGTTGTATACTTATCTTCTCCTCTGAACTCAGAGTACTTCACACCAGCTTTTGATGAGTGAAGTGGTACGTAGTGAGATGCAGGTAAGATGTCGTTGCTCTTAAGATAATTGATAAGTCCTGTTCTCTCCTCTACATCCTTACACTTGATGTAGAACATATGGCCATTGTGTACGCACTCTTCTGGTACGTAAGGAAGCTCAATGAGACCTTTTTCTGCAAGTGGTCTGAGGGCTTCATAATATCTATTCCAGTGATCAAGTCTTGCATCATTGATCTCATCAGCAAGCTGAAGCTGTGCATGAAGATATGCTGCGTTCATCTCACTTGGAAGATATGAAGAACCTGGCATGATCCAGCTGTATTTATCAACCTTACCAAGGTTGTAAAGAGTTCTGTTTGTACCCTTTTCTCTGATGATGATAGCGTTATCAACGTATGTTTCATCTCTTAAAAGAAGCGCTCCACCTTCGCCCATGCTGTAGTTCTTGGTCTCGTGGAAGCTATAGTTACCAAAATCACCGATCGAACCAAGGGCTCTTCCCTTATAAGTTGCCATAACGCCCTGAGCTGCATCCTCGATAACCAGAAGGTTGTGGCGCTTTGCAATGTCCATGATAGTATCCATCTCGCAGCCAACACCAGCATAGTGTACTGGAACGATTGCCTTAGTCTTTGGTGTGATAGCCTGCTCGATAAGATTCTCATCAATATTCATAGTATCAGGTCTGATATCAACAAAAACTACCTTAGCTCCTCTTAATACAAAAGCGTTAGCTGTTGATACAAAAGTAAATGAAGGCATGATAACTTCATCGCCTTCTTTGATTCCGGCAAGAATAGCTGACATCTCAGTAGCATGTGTGCATGATGTTGTAAGAAGTGCCTTCTTTACGCCTGTCTTTTTCTCAATCCACTCATTATCAAGGGCTGTATACTTACCATCGCCGCAGATCTTCTGAGCTTCTACGCACTCCTTAATATAGTCAAGTTCTTTACCTGTATATGGAGGTACATTAAAATTAATTCTCATGATTCACCTCTTGATCAATCCTTCTTTTCAAGAAAAATCTTTCTTGATATGAAATTATATACCATTACTACGCCAGTTGCACCAAATTTAAAGAATACATCCTTAGCAAAACCTTCGCTCATAATGCTCCTGAGCCATGGCCAGTTGAGATAGATCACGTCATATCCAAGATATAAGCAGACCTCATTGATTCCAAGTCCGATGATACTAAGAACAAGAAATACGATAAACTCTTTCTTTCTGCTGATATCTTCTTTTCTCTCGAAAACAAACTTAAAGCTTAAGATGTAATTAACTACTACTGAAACTGTGAATCCTAGAAGCGCTGACAAAAGATAATACTGTGCAAACACCTCTGAGAATCCAACACTGACAAATATAGCATTGAAGATCCTGTATACTACATAGTCAACAATGAAGCTAATAACTCCAACAATTCCGAATTTGGCAATCTGTGCCAAAAGCTTATCCATAAATATAAACCTCTATTCTTTATTTTGATTCAGCAAAAACGATAAATCTTTCGCTTTCGAAGATTTTATTATAATCGTGATTTGCAATATAGTCCAATAAAATATCATATTTAGCTCCTACCAAGGAGTAGTCTGCCATTTCTTTGGAAACAATGACTGTAGGAGTTGCATTATCGGATGCGTTTAATTCCATAAGCTGAGAATCAAACTTATCTATTGAGTAGCTATCAAGATCTGGCCATGCGGTGTTAATAGCTGGTTCCATATCAAACATATAGGATATTCCTGGAATTCCACCAAAGAGAATCACCTTAGTCTGTAAAAGATCTGCCTTTTCCAAAGCATCTTTTAACTCATCAAGAGACTGTGCATTATACTGAGTCGTGATCATTCCTGAAAGCTTGTCTACACTTACTGTGCTATCTCTTGGGGTTCCATCTGCACCATCAACGAATGAGTAACCCATATGGAAAAGAGCTCCCTGGATAAATAGCGCAACAATAACAGCTGTAATTGTACTTTCCCATGCAAAGTTGTAATCTGCTTCACCTGCTCTTTGGATCATTCGTCTAAATAGCCAAAGAACTATCGGGGCAATGATAAAGAGATTATTAAGGATTGGGAAGGTATAGTTATTACTTCCAATAGGCGTTACAAGGATAAGGAGAAGTGTCACAAAGCTTAAAGTCTGCTCCTCTTTACTGCCATTTAACAGTCCAAGGCTTCCGATAAGGCTAAGCACTATTCCAGCGATTATAAACATCATTGCAAGCTGGAACATTGAATCGTAGTAATAATAGTTTCTAGTGATGACACCTATTGCAAAATAGTATCTGATAAGAACTAATAATCCGCCTATGAAAAGGAGCTTCTTGATAAGGACATATCTCTTAGGCAAAAGCATAAACATAATGATTCCAGCTGCAATACAAGGAAGCATTATGATCATATCTGAAAGAGTAGTAAGATAAGCCTCTACGATAAGCGCTATCATTCCACCTCCAGAATAATCGGAGGCTCCCTCTGTCATTCCGAACAAGCTGCTTATCATATTTGGATAAGCCATGAAGCCATACTTTATTGAAATTATAGCTATTGGCACAAGCATTCCTGCTAGGAACCCAAGGATACAGATACCTGTTCTCTTTAAAACCTCTACTAGTCTATCCTTGGTAATAAGGCCATAGAACCAAAGCGCAAGTATCATTGCTGTCTCTACGATATTCGGAAATCTCACAAGTACGTTAAGCCCAAAGCATATTCCTGCAAGGAAAAGAAACAGATTTTGTCTTTGCCACTGAAGAATGCCATGAATCAGAAGAATAGTTCCTACAGTAAACAAAAGGTATGTCAGATAGTTATAAAGTATGACTCTTGGGCAAAAACAGATGCTCTCTGCAATAAACTCGCCAATAAAGATCATCCATCCTGGCATAAACCTCTGAAGACAGTAATATGCTATAAGTGCGATGGCACTCGTGATAAAGCTGCAATAAATACTAAATCCCAGCATTGTTCCTGCTCCGGGAAGAAGCATTATCAGCTTTCCAAAGACGTTACTGAGATAAGTAGAAAAGAGCCACATGGGATCAAGACTGCCCATGTATTCATAATTGGTCAGGCTGTACATGGTGTCAGATATATCAATTCCCTGATTCACACCAATTAAAGGGTATAACAAAAGCACCACTGGAAAGAAGTATCTCTCCAGCGGACGCTGAAATCTCTTGAAATTATAAAAATAACTTCTGATATTATTTAGCATATCTTTTCATCCCATTTGCGGATAAACTTAAACAACTTAGTATCCTTCATTACGCGGCCAATGAAGTCAAATATCATCTTGCGGATCCAGTCCACAAAAATACCTGCGGCAAATACTATAATGACGCAGCGGATCATATGCCAAGCAAAGAAGAGAACATTATCCATTGGAACTGGTCCAATAAGGCTTTCAAGCCACTCTACCCATCTGTTTCTGATCTCAAGATGCATATGTACAAGGTATACGCCAAAAGTAAAAGGTGCTACAAATCTTACTACATTCGCAAACCAGTTTTCCTTCATCTTGAGGAATCTAAATACTGAGAACAAGCCAAGTGCTCCTGTTAAAGTAAAGATGAAGTTATAGTGAGTAGGCACCTGTGAGTAGTAGATAAATCCGCCTCTCACAAGGTTTATATAGTGAAGCGCCAGAGACATGGCAAGAGATATAAGTGATGAGATCAAAAATACCAATGCACTTCTCTTGGCATTAAAGAAAAGAACTACGTCATATTTTCTGATATATGCCGCAATAAGATAAAGGCATATGAACCAGCCATAATCATATCCTGCATGATCAGTTACAAACATTACAGGGACAATGCTCTTGATACCGCAGAACCAAATGAGAAGACCTATGATGACTGTCTTTAGCTGTATCCTGCTAAGGGCATTTACAGCTGCGTTGAGTACTGGAGACAGAACATACATGATGACGTATGCTGTAACAAACCAATAATGCTCAGAAGATATCGGGAAAAGATACTGAGCAGTCTTGTAGATAGTATCGTCACTTCCAACTGTGTATGTTCCCACCATCATCATGGCAACGGAAATAAGTATCGTATAGAAATACACCTGACAGATAAGCTTTAGGATACGACTAAGCTTAATGTTGGTCTGTGAAAGGAAATATCCACTAAGAAGCACATAAACATTGACTCCGGTTATGCAAAATGTCTCGATAACTGTTGCAAAGATCTGAACCTTTGAAGCTGGAACTCCCAGCTGTAACAATGCATCTGCATGGATATTGTAGTGTAATGTCACTATCATAAGCATTGCGATTATTCTAAGTAACTCAAAATTAGGTTTTCTAACGCTCATGCTCTCCTCCAAAAAACTTTTTATCTGTCTACCACTGCTTTTCCGTCCTTAATGCTGTAGACCATATCACATTTTTCAATGGTCTGAAGTCTGTGGGCAATAATAACAAGTGTTTTCTTGCCATGAAGGTTATTTATCGACTCCATGATAGCTGCCTCAGTCTCATTATCAAGAGCTGATGTAGCTTCATCAAGAACAAGTACTTCAGGATCTTCAAAAAGAGCTCTTGCAATACCTATTCTCTGTTTCTGTCCACCTGAAAGCCTGATTCCTCTCTCACCAATCTTGGTATCAAGTCCCTCTGGAAGGCTTCTTACAAATTCATCAAGTGATGCTTCTTTTAACGCATTCCAAACTCTTGTATCGTCAATCTCTTCATCGGGATAGCCAAAAGCTACATTCTTTCTGATGGTTGAATCGATCATGAAGATAGTCTGTGGAATATAACCGATATTCTTGAGCCACTCTGGATAGTGTTCCATGACATCTACGCCGTCTGCAAGAATTTTTCCAGATTCAGGCTTCAAAAGTCCAAGCATGACATCTACGATAGTGGTCTTACCTGCACCGGAAGTACCAACGATACCGACGGACTTTCCAACTGGAACTTCCATATCTGCTTTATCAAGAATGAGCTTGTCAGTTCCAGGATACTTATAAGTAATATCCTTCATGAGAATGCTCTTTGTAACAGGTAACTTTTCAATCTGGCTCTTTTTCCTGTAATCATCGCTGTTATATGAAATATTGCCGTCATGGATCTCTGACTGAAGATTGTCGCTTACATTCATAAGGAAAGGTTCAAAATAAGCAATTGAAGTCAGGTAATTGTTGATCCTGTTTGCACTTGGTAAAAGTCTTGAAGCAGCTGCTGCAAGAACAGTAAGCTGAGGAACGAGGTCTGTGAGATCAGTTCCTCTAGCCATTACTACAAGCATATATCCGATCATACCGGCAATCGCAATAGTCTCGATCAAAAGTCTTGGTGTTGAATTATAAAGATTATACTTCTGAACAGCATTTACATAACCTGCACCGCAATCAGCATATCCATTTATGAAATAGTTTTCCTTATTTGCGATCTTGATCTCTTTGATTCCTGTAACAGACTCATCGATCCACTTATAAAGACCACTATAATAATCCTGGTTTTCCTGTCCTGCCTTGACCATAACTGGCTTGATGAAATACTTGATCACAAGGAGTACTACAACAAGAAGAAGAGCAATACTAAGTGTCATCTCTGCATCAGTACTAACAAGGAAAGCAACAAGGCAAGTAAATACGATAACTTCACTTATAAGCTGAAGACTACTCAGGATAAGTCCATACATATTGTTAACGTCAGAAGTGATATTTCTCTGAATGACACTCGTGTCAGCATTGAGATAATACTCATAAGGTCTCTGCATGAAATTGATCATCATACGTCTTGATGTAGCAAACTGGTTTGTATATACAAAACGTAGCTGAACTACATTCAGGAAATAAAGGAATATATTCTTTACAACAAAGACCAGAATAAGTGCCACCATTATGATAGCTGCAAGCTGAGTGGTGGATGTAAGGTTAAGTCCGTTGTAGATAAATGAAAGATACTTACTCTCCTGAACCTTCTCAGGGCTGACAACAACCTTCATGATAGGCACGATAAGAGCAATACCTAATGACTCTAAAACACCTCCGATAAGCATCATGAAAACAATGCCTACCATCTGTCTCTTCTGCTTTGCATCCAAAAGACGCATCACTTTTTTAAAAATCTTGCGCATAAAACTAAAATTACCCTTCTTATGTTAATCTGTGATCGCTTCATTCTGTCTGTGGATCTCAGGTGCTTCGTACTTGTCCATGAAGTCATCTCCAAGATATATCTTGTCCTCTACAAAGCTTAAAGAATCCACTACTGTATATACAGAAACAAGCCTGTCAAAGCTGATATTCTCAATAAAGTTCAGCATCTCCATAGGAAATGAGCCATCAAGAACGATAGCTTCAGGGAAATTCTCCCTATAATCCAGTAGATCTCTAGGATGTTGTTTTATAATAACAGTTGCTTTTGTATTATCTATTGTTCCATATTCACAAATAATATCTTTAAATATTCTAACCCTTGTGTCAAGGTCGCAAAGAGGTTCAGATAAAACAAGCAAAGTCTTATCATTACCCTCTACCTTTTTCTTGATTCCTTCAACGTCATCCACAAATAGCTTTAGCATCAGCTCTTTTTCTGAAGCGGTAAGTCTGTCAGTAAGTGTCTTACGAGGAAGCTCCACGTACTTATCACATGGATATGGCAAAACAGAGATATTGTTGACCTCCATATCTATGCAATACCTACCATAGCCATTCTGAATATGGATAAGTCCTTTTGAAGCCATCCAGGCTTTGATCTTGAAGTGTCCTCTGTTGTCATATCTGGCTGTATCATAGTATCTGATACAATCAAGGCCATCTTCTACAGCATGATATGGAATCTTCTTGTAATTAAGGTAATAGCCAATAGGATCTGAATCGCAAAATACATAGATATCTTTGTATTCCCTGAAATCTATAGGAATGTATTTTTCCTGAAGACGACCAAATTCTTTACAGAACTTAATCCTTTTTATCATGTTAAGAAAAATATTTCCTGAGTCCTTTTTAAGCTCTGCCAGCTCAGGAAAAAATGTGTCTTCTTTTTCATCGTACTCATAGACAGCATCAAAAATAGGGCTCTCCTTGGCTCTTTCGACCATTTTGCCAAAGTTATTGGACATCTTAGAAAGAACAAGAGTCGCTTTCCCGCCATCAGCTATATAAAATTCCTTCAAACATGCCACATATACATGATAAAAGGTGTGGCACACATATACTCTATCCTGCATATAATACTTAACTTTTACTCCTTAAGCCTCTATAAAACCACAGTAATCTGTAGTACAAATAAAAAAACATATGTGATTTCATTTGATATGCTATAAGCTTCTTTTCCTCTGGATGAATCTTTTCCTGATAATATTGGTTCTCCTGAAAATCAGGGAAGGTTTCCTTCATCTCTTTTGCCAAAGCCTTAGTAAAGGAATAGCAATCCTTTAACTTAGAACTCTTAGGCATAGCAGAAAAGAGGGTGTTCACATAAAATAACACAGTGTATTGAAATTCGATCTCTGGTTTATATTCATCAAAATAGCCATTTTCTTTGGCTTCACTTATGATCATCCTTCCAGCGACCATTCTGTCCTCAAGATTCTTCCTTGAGATGCTGTGGACAGTTGAACTCTGATGCTGGTAATAAAAATATAATGGTTCCTGAATGTATTCAAAATGCTTGGATCTTGTCATCCATGTATTACTTACTGCATTATCCTCATAAAAGATGTTCTCAGGAAAAACTGAAAGCTTATCCTTAGTGCCTGGTTCATAATTTCCAACGATGAGTTCTCTTCTATATACTTTAACCACAAGACTACCTGTTTCTAACAATAGATTCTTGTAGCGTTCTTTATCCATAACACCCGTTTGTGAATAATTGTTGTTGTGGACTACCTTTCCGACCTTAAAGCTGTGTTCATCTGTGAGAGAATAATCACAGCCTACCATGTCAGCCCCGGTCTCTTTTGCCTTATTTAATAGTCTCTCATAGTAATCTGGAACGATCCAATCATCCGCATCAATAAACCCAAGCCATTCACCCTTAGCAATTGCGAGGCCAATATTCTTGGCACCTCCCTGATGAAGATTTGTTTCTGAATGGATAGCTTTAAATTTCTCAGGGTGCTCTTTTTCATATCTCTGAAGGATCTCAAAAGAGTTATCTGTTGAGCAGTCATCAACTGCTATTATCTCATAGTCAGAAGGATCCAGCGTCTGCCCTACCAGACTATTCAAGCAATATTCAAGTTTTCCATCTGATGCCATATTGTAAACAGGCACTATTATGCTAAGCTTTATCATATAAATTCCAAAATTGCCTTGGCAATCCTTTCTGCGCCTTTTCCGTCAATGAGACTTTTGGCTTTATCACTCATTCTTTTCCTAAATCCAGCGTTGTCCTGAGCTGCTGTTCCCCAGGTTACGATCTTCTGAACAAGTCTTCTGTCTTTTCTGGCATCACCAGCGTATTTGGCTGCTCCAGCCTTATCAAAGGACTGCACAAACTCAACCTGATTATCGGCCATACTAAATACAACCGTTGGTACTCCCACTGCGCATAACTCATACAGGGTTGTTCCTCCAGCAGATACCGCAAAATCAGCCTTTTTCATGAGAGATGCCATATCACCTACTGTCTCATGGAGTGAAATCTCTTTATGTGCCTTTGCAAGCTCTCTTAGCTCTTCCTTGTAGCCTTCTTCAAAGAGAGCCCCAACAACTACATCGCAGCATAGCCCTGTTGTATCAAGAACTTTTCTGCAGGGGCTATCGCCTACATAAATCTCTTTTAATATATCCCCTAAAACATGATAAGGATCAGTTCCACCAGAAGATAATAAAGCTGTTCTAGCTATATCTCTTACCTCATATCTGTTGTCCGCAAACTGAGGTCTAAGCGGGGAAAACTCTGGCCCCAGAAGCTGCTTAGGAGCACTATAAAAGTCCTTAGGAATAATAATGTCATAATTTATTATCAGGTCCACCGGATAATCGAATTTATAGAGATCATCAATAAATCCAGTCTTTGTCTGCAATGCAAGCTCCTTTATGAGATCATTTATCCCTTGAAAATAGTCTTCCTTCAGGAAATATGAATCCATAAGGTAAAAGTCAGGCTTCTCTGAAGCAAAAAGTTCTTTTAATAGCGGAAGATCTTCCATAGGCTCGGAAAAATTGTTATGGAGGATCACAGAGTCAAATGTAGTTCCATCCTCATCAGATAAAGTTCTCAAAAGATCGGCGCTATCAATATCTGATAAAACAAAAACGACTTCAGCGCCATTGTCCATCAGCTCTTTTGCAATAGTCATACATCTTCTGATATGACCAGTAGCGATTATGCCATTACCATTTGCCTTTATCCAGACTTTCTTATTCATGCTTCCTCCTGCTATTTAACAGAAATCGTCATATTTGAGAGGTTCGCCTCTAAAAAGGTCCTTAGAAGCTATTTTACCAATAACATTGTCGTACTCAATCGGTGGAAGGCCGCTACCCTGCTGAGGTCTAATAGATCTGATGTTTGCAGCAGTAAGCTTCTCGCCCTTCTTGATATCCTCTACTATGAAAAGAGATCTTGCGCCCTCTCTTTCCTTTTCCTGAGCCGGGGTCAGCTTGTACTTGCTGCTTCCAAGAGCTTTTTCAACAATTCGGATGCTCTTTACCATCTCAGCAAATTCTTCCGGCTCCATAGAAAATGCACCATCTGCGCCGCCATCAGCTCTTCTGAGCGTCAGATGTTTTTCAACCATTCTGGCTCCTAATGAAACTGCGGCAATTGGAACTGTCCATCCCATGGTGTGATCAGAAAGTCCCATTATGCAGCCATACTCATCAGCAAGTCCCTTTATCATATTGAGGTTTACATCCTCATAAGGTGTAGGATATGCAGAAACGCATTTAAGCAACACTACATCCTTGTTTCCTTCCTGAATGCAGGCCTCGATAGCAAGTCTGATATCATCAAGTGTAGCAACACCTGTAGCCAGTATGATTGGCTTTTTCTTGGCTGCGCACATTCTGATAAGCGGGATATCTGTGATCTCATAGGATGCGATCTTGATAGCTGGCATATTCATCTGTTCTACAAAATCAAGAGATGTCTTGTCAAAAGGAGTTGAGAAGCAATCAAGTCCAAGCTTATTTGCTTCTTCCATAAGCTTTGGTTGCCACTCCCAAGGTGTATATGCCTGCTGATAAAGCTTGTAAAGAGTCATACCATCCCATAAAGTTCCACCATCTATCTGGAAATAGCTTTTGTCACTGTCAATAGTCATGGTGTCAGCTGTATAGGTCTGAAGCTTAATAGCATCAGCACCAGCCTCTTTGGCTGCGTGAATGATCTCTATAGCTCTGTTAAAGTCATTGTTATGGTTGGCAGACATTTCCGCAACAATATATACAGGATCATCCTTGCCAATATAGTGATCAGCCAGTTTAACCCTCTGATTTAGCTCAAATCTAGGCATTTAAAAACCTCCCTGGAAATGATTCTTCATCATGTATTCTTCATTAGTCCATGGAAATCTGGCTTCAAAAACCGTTCCATCACTCTTTTTAACATAAACCGCTGGAAAATAATGTATGAAAAGAGGTGTAAGGCAAAGCGTGTATCCTCCGGCATTAGTAAATACAACTTTGTCACCAGTCTTGAGCTCTACCTCATTTTCTGCATTAAACAATCTGTCGTACTCCATGCATGTGGCACCACAGATCATCTGCGAATCCATCTTATTTCTAGAAGCCTTATCGCCGGCATACTCAAACCTGTGAGGATACCATCTTCTGGTAACCTGTGGATTAAGATTCACACGGCTTCCGTCTATTACAACATATCTATGTTCTCTGATATCTTTTGTATCAATAACACTCGTTACAAAACTAAATGAAGATGAAACCATAGATACACCTGGCTCCATTACTAGCTTTGTCTTATTCACATCAAAGAACTTTGAAAGTTCCTCACTGATTGCAGGAACGTAGCTTCTAAAATCAGGCTTACCTTCTACGCCGCCATAATATCCGCCGCCCATGTCCACATAGTCAAGATCAAGCTCATACTCTTTTGCCACTAGAACAGCAACCTGAGAAAGAGCTCTATAGGCATTAAGTGAACGTGACTTTGTAGAAGAATGAAGGTGAAGACCAGCAACCTTAACATTTGGAAAGCTCTTCACTTTATCAATGACTTTCCCAAGCTCACCATTTTCGTAGCAGTAGCCAAATCTACTTCCTTCCTCGTCTGCAAGAACTTCGTCAGGAATAATAGTAGAGATATCATAGTTGACTCTGATACCAATACCAAAAGACCTGTCTTTATGTTTATTAGCAAGTTCTTCAAGCCAAAGTGGTTCATAGCTTGAATCCATATTTACGATTCCACCTGCAAGGAGAATCTCACAGAAAGCATCCTTATCCTTTATTGGTCCATTATAGATCACCTGATCTTTTCTATAGCCTAGTCTAAGAGCGAGCTCATATTCTTCCTTGGAAACAACTTCTGCATAAAAGCCATTTTCCTTTAAATGAGCAAGAAGCCATGGAAGTGAGTTAGTCTTAACCGAATAAGAACAGATGTAATTATTCCAATCCTTATTCAGTGCGTCTTTTAGCATTTTGATATCAGCATTTAAAAGAGATTCATCCACTCTGTAATAAGGAGTCTTGAGCTTTGAATCATCAAACTTTTCGCCTGACATGTTTGTCATTTCTTCTGACGCACTCTTAAGATTTCTGTATTTTTGCTCAGCAATCTTCCAGTCTTCAAAGGTATCAATGTCCTGAACTTCATCTTCGCTAAGGATAACAGCAACCATATCATCTACATCAGTTGTATTGTCTCTAAAGAAAGCATCTGTCCTGCAGGCATAGAACTGTCCACTGTCGTGATATATCTTTTCAAGATCCTGAGATCTTGTGAGAGCATGCTCAAGATGCTTACGAACAAGTCTCTCATTTTCAATGATAAAGCCCCTCTGAGGTGGATATGAAAAAGCAACCACTGGAGTAACTGATTCGTGCTCATCAAGTTTATCCATAGCTTCTTTTAATCTCTGAGGAGTAATAAAAGGAGCTGTAGGATATATACAACAGAATCTGTCAAAAATCTTGCCTTCTGACTTGTATCTATTCAGTACTTCTGCAATAACTTCATCTGTTGTAGCATAGTCATTGGCAGTATCCTCTGAGCGCATGAAAGGAACCTTGGCTCCAGCATTCCTAGCAACCTCGGCAATCTTCTCATCATCTGTTGAAACCATTACTTCATCGAATGCGCCGCTTTCAATAGCGGCTGTTATAGAATACTCGATAATAGGTTTTCCACAGAAATTCTTTATGTTCTTGCCAGGGATTCTCTTACTTCCGCCTCTGGCTGTAATAATGGCAACACAGCTCATTTTACTGCCTCCACTTCAAACTCGCTTTTGATGGCTGCGGCGTATTCATCAAGGGCAAAAGTGTCAGATGCTTCCAGGATAAAGAAGCCTCTTCCCATGATAGACGCACCATTTGTAACTTTTCCTAAATACATTCCACTCTTTATATTGCAATTCCAAGCTCGCAGCGGATATTTCTTCATCAGAGCCTCTTTGGATGGGACTTTATTGATCCTGACATCTTCAAAGTCAAAATATCTGATGATCATCTTCTTATCCACATTTGGCTCAAATGAATATTTAAGACCAAGTGCTGGTACAGCAAGCTTGATAAACTCTGAGATAACATCAACCCCACTTGCCATAGGTGTAAAGAGGTTATGGAGATTGTGCCCTGATGGACGTCCGGAAGTTTCGATGATAAATGGCTTTCCATTTACATCTTTTATGATATCTGCATGCACCAGGTTATTCTTAAATCCAAGAATCTCACCGGCTTCCTGCATAAGCTTCTTTACAGCTGTGATAAACTCAGCATTTTCAGGAGCCTCAATGATAGAATAATAGCCAACACACTCCCTATATGGAGGTTTAGTATTCTTTTTACCTCTAAGAAGTATAAGCTTGAACTTCCCATCAACATAAACACCGTCTACGCCATATTCCGGACCATCAACGAATGTCTCTATGCAATAATCCTCTTCAAATGGCAGTTCTGCCAAAAACTCTTTTTGAAGTTCCTCTTTAGTATTATAGATCTTAACTCCGCGGCTTCCTGAACCAAATCTTGGCTTAACTACAACTGGATACATGAAATTAAGCTCATCCGCATCTGCACTTTCAGTACCTGCAGAAATTAAGTACATTTCTGCTTTTCTAAGATTCTTTTCACTTAACAGTCTATGGAACTCATATTTGTCAGTGCAGTTATTAGCCGCATCAAAAGAGATTCCGCACAGATTATAGTGATCATTCACCGCACCTGTGGTAGTAAGGTACCTTCCGATAGGTACAGGAAGCACTATGTCAGGCTTGTTCTGATCAAGTATCTCAAAAACCTTCTGTGGATCTCTTATATCTACAACAAAGGAAGCATCTGCCTCGCGTAAACCAGGTGCTTCCGCATTTCCATCTAATGCAATAACTTCCAGCCCAAGCTCTTTAGCCTTGCTGATAGCGTATATAGATTCTGAACTTGCTCCTATTACTGCTGCTCTCATCAAATTATGCCCTCAATCTTACTCATTTTCATTTTATTATATCATGTACTCAATCAAGCTCATAGGTTACCCACATTTCCTCGTCAGAAACGAAGCTTTTTCCACTGATATTCTGGCATGAATCCACCAAATTGTTTATAGCTTCCTGCTGAAGGTCATCATCAGCCACATAAAGAACTATCTTATCAGCTGAAGTCACCTCTTTATCCACAAGTTTTTCTGTGTTTTCCTCATTCATGTAGAAAACCTTATCATACTGAAGAAGTTCATCTGTGAGCCTCCAAACATTATGTGGCGTCGCAGGATTATACATAACAACCGCTACGTTATCTTCATGTTCTCTGGCATACGCTATCTTAGGTACATCCTCCTTGTACAAGAAGAGCACATTTCCATCGATCATCAGACCTTTTATCAAAAAAGCTACCATCGCAACCATAAATGCATATACATAGCTCTTTTGCCCAATAGAATTAACAGTGTAATACACGTCCCAAAATAAGAGCATGATAATGATTCCATAAATTGGCATCTCATACCTGTTAGATGCACTGCCAACCAAAAGAGCTGTCTTGGCTGTAAGAAGGAAATATCCAACTGCTCCTACAGTTAATATCACAACTTCCGGTCTTAAAAGCTTATACTTTTTGCCAGTAAATATTCCAGCAACTATCAATATGGCTATGAAAAGAGCTATGAATATAAGTCCTCCTGCAAATACATAGTCATTTAAAAGTCCCACAAAAAACTTGACCCTAAGCCCTGTATTAAAAATATCAAAGAAGCTTCCTGACGCATCGCTTCCTCTGTAGCCGCCAAACATGTGCCTTACACTGGCTGGATATGTTAATACCGCCAATAGTAGGCTAACTGCACAGCCACAAACATAAACCAAAGCGTTCTTTAGATCTGCATTTTTAAAGAACAGCCAGTAAGCTGTTGCAACTCCTATAGATACAAAGAAGAAGATGTAAAAATACTGGATCAAAAAGCCCACGTAGGATACAGCCATGATCGGCAAAAGCCACTTGAGCATATAGTTTTTCATATCTTTTCTATATCTGCCATAATCCTGGATCAGTCTCACATGAAAATATGCACAGGCAAATACCGCTGCTGTTAAAAATGCATACATTCTGATCAGTATGTTACAGGAAATGGTCTGAGGATTAAGTCCCCAAAAGGCCATCGTAAGGAGCTGTATCTGAAATGGTACTTTAAGCCTCTCCATCAATGCATATAGCACAAGCATTGAAATAACAAATGCTATTAAATTTGTTATGATACCTGTCCATTTTGTAAATACTCCAGGAACAAAAGAACATATCGTATGGAAAACAAAATAGTAAAAAGGTGGATGAACATCCCAAGATTGAACAAGCTTAACAAGCCCGTAGTTAAAGCCTTCTCCCTCTTTAACTGCAAACTCATCCAGGATAGTCTGCTTGTCCTGCCACTCTCTGTCTGGCTGGTACAACCCCAAGCTTCTATTGGTCGAGAAATAAGTATAGTACTCATCCTCATGAAAGCCAGACTTTTGTGCACCATAATAGATACTCACAAGCAGTGCTATAAACATGATAAGGTAAATAGAAATCTTTTTCATAAATTATAAGCCCCTTATCTTCGCATGAAGCTTCCTAACAAATTTAGGTGCAGGCGCTAATATGCTCAAATAAAGCTTTTGTTTACCGGTCAAATATCCGTTTCTCATGATATTAAAGTAATTTTTCCTGATATATCCTACAACTTCAAGATAAAATGCATTGCTCTTTTCCATTTTGCTAACTGGAATGTGCAATAAGTAATCCAGCCTCTGATAGTAGCCAAATCTCTCTGCTATCTGCACAAGTTCAGGATGCTTGTCCTTAACAAGTTCAAGTACTACATCAGAATTTCTGACTATATCAGTATAAACAGATGGGAAATAGTCCTTGTCTTCGGCCTTGCGCCTTGAATTACTTCCTGATCTGTAAAAGACATGGTAATACTGATATGGCAAAACAACCAACTTATTAACGTATTCAAGAGCATGGATCATGAGATAAAAATCCTCATTAA
This sequence comes from Butyrivibrio hungatei, assembly GCF_001858005.1. Taxonomy (NCBI): domain Bacteria; kingdom Bacillati; phylum Bacillota; class Clostridia; order Lachnospirales; family Lachnospiraceae; genus Butyrivibrio; species Butyrivibrio hungatei. Next base: position 2,768,439 of record NZ_CP017831.1, read on the forward strand.
GCTCGCCCTCAGGGAACTTAAGCCCCCTATCAAAAATAGCTTTTCTGGTGATCTTGGTGCAAAAAGATGCATCACCTGTGTGCATGAGAAGTGTCCTGAGATGCTCTACTGGAGATACTTCTGTTTCCTGCTCTGGAGGTATAACTACATCAGGACGTCTTGTTCCATCCTCTGATATCTCGTCTCTTGAGATCTGAACCATGTCTGCGCCAGTTCTGACAGCAGCGTCAACTAATGAACTATACATTCTGCTATCAACATAGTCATCACTATCTACAAATCCGATGTATTCACCTGTCGCATGTGCTATGCCCAAATTTCTGGCGCTACTGGAACCACCATTTTTCTGATGATAAACTTCCACATTAGAAAACTCTTTTGCAAGATCATCAGCAACTTTAGCTGTTCCATCTGTTGATTCATCATCAACCACTATAATCTGAAGAAGCTCAGCTGGATAATCCTGCTGAGCTACAGATCTGACGCACTTTGGTAAAAGATTTTCAATGTTATATGCCGGTATGATTACCGATATTTTCTGAGTAAACTCAGACATTAGAAGCCTCCATCTTTTTCATTTGTCTATAGAGATCATATCCAATGATCATAATGATCACCAGCATTGCGCATGACAGTGGCCAAAGAGTTGTTACTGTTGAGCCGAAAAGATATCTTGCGTAGGTCATCATAGTGATCATCTGAAGTGCTGCACATATTGGCACTCTCTTAACATTGATAACTGCATAAACTACAGCTAAGATCTCAGGGAGATAGCCATATCTCTCATGCATAGCAGGGAGACAGAAGCAGCATACTTCTACAGTAAATATAACAAGTGTTATCATATATTCAAAGCTTACTTCATTCTTTATCTTGTATGAATAGTAAGCAATGATTCCGAGAATGATCACAGTAGCCATAGTTCCACCACTGATAAGTATTGAACGGGTTGCCTTTGAAAGATCTGAAGTAATAATGGTATAAATGCTTGGATAATTCATTGTAAGTCTGGAGAACATTTTTACCTGCTTACCATAAATACCAAGAAGATCTCCCCAGCTTCTACCAGCAATTGCTGCAGGAATCATAGCTGCAAAATGTACAACTGGAATCCAGAAAATGTATCTGATCTTTATCTTATTCTTGAGCCACATGATTATTACAAATGGCATAAAGAAGATTGCCTGCTGCTTGAAGCTATAAGCAAATGCAAGGTAAATGAATGCTCTGTTGTCCTTGCCCTTCATGAAATAAAGAAGTGACAAAAGGACAAATGATGTAAATATAGCATCATTCTGTGCCCATGCTGCACTGTTGAGCACGACAGATGGAAGAAACATAGCTGCGCCATAGGCAATAAGTGACTTTGTCACATTGCCTTCTGTTGCCTTAAAAGTAATTCTCATAATAGTAACAGCACACACATAATCGAATATTACTGAAACTGTCTTTACCAGATACATATCGCTGATACCACCGCCAATATAGTGAAGGATCACGATAATATACTGGAACATACAGTTATAATCAAAAGTACTGGCATCACTGACACCTGGCTTGATTCCAAGATATGCAAATCCGCCTGCTTCATGGCACTCTCTCATCCAATCAGCAAATGCAAGCTTGTAATCACCAGAAACAATGTCATAAAGTGAAAGTCTAAATACCAATCCAAGACATGAAATGATGGTGAAAAAGAGCAGGTCAAAAATTTTTATCTCTACTCCAAAGATCTTAAATTTTGTTTCAAAAAACTCGTCAATAAATCTCATAATATCCTCATTCTAAATGATTATCTTCCTGCAAACACCTTTTTATACCAGCAGGCTTTATTATCTCAGCCTTGCTGACAGGACCCTCAGGAGAAAAACTTGGCTTTCTTCCCTCCAAAAACTCATTAGAGAACCTAAGGAGCTCTTTTGCAGCATTTTTCGCGTTCCAGACTTCTTCTATAGTCTTTTTTGCATTACTACCAAACTGCAAAATTTTATCTTTTCTTTCAAATAAATACAAGACTTTTTTCGCGAACTCACTATAGTCGCCGTTCTTGTAGGAAAGTCCATTAACTCCATCCTGTATAAGGAATGGAACGGCACCAGCTTCATAGGATGCAACTACTGCATTTCCGCACTGCATAGCCTCATTTACTACAGCTCCCCAACCTTCAAGATAGTTACTGGTAAAGAGCTGTATGTCTGCCTCTGCCATTGCTTTGAAAGCATCTGCTGGATCAAGATTTCCCTTAAAACTCACCTGCTCCCCAAGGCCGTATTCTTTCGTTTTTTTCTCAAGTGCTTCTCTTTGATTGCCGTCGCCAACGAAAGTCAGCTCAAAATCGTACCCTTTTTCCTTAAGTAGCCTTGCAATCTCTACGGCAAACTCAGGATGCTTGAGCTTTATTAGTCTTCCTGTCCAGGAAATCTTTATCTTTCTTCCTTCAAAAGATCTTTTGGGAGAAATCTCAATCTTTCTATCAGGAAAATATCCCCATTTAAGCTTCTTGTCAGGATAACAGTGGATAAGTTCAAAATCAGAAGCCACATATGCACCGGCACACAGTAGATATACCGGCATTTTTCTATATTTATAATGCTCGTGATACTTTCTTATAAGTCCTTTAGGACTTATAGCTTTCCACTGCCCTTCGCGGTAGATTCTCTCACTTAAGCGAAAAGTCAGCTTACCAGATGAAAGCCTCTTTTCCTCCAGTTCACTGATAAACCCCTCAGTCCAGCCCAATATAACTACATCGCTGTCCATAATGAGGCTACTACACTTTTCTTTATCTTCGTAAAAGAGCTCCACATAAGAATAATCCTTTGGATCCACAGCCCATCCCATCTTGATCCTTTCCTCTTCCATGGGCATAGTCTGTACAAAATGAAAAGAGTCACCGATTAACTCCTTCATAGCCTCACAAAAAGGAATCTGATGATGATTTATGTAGTTAGATACAAAGGTTATAACCAATATGATCCCTCTCTTTATTTCTTAACAATAGATTCATAAACCTCAATGAGCCTCTCATAATTGGCATTGGCGTCATGAGTCTCTCTTGCGTGTTTGCTGGCATTATCGCCATAAACCGCAGATATAACAGGTTCATCCCACATGGAAATGATCTGGTCAGCAAGCATCTCAACATTGCCCTTATCAAACAAAAGTCCATCCTTGCCAGACTGAACAAGACTTGGTATTCCTCCTACATTTGCTGCAAGCAACGGAACTCCCAGGAGCATCGCTTCTCCAACAGAATTTGGTGAATTCTCTACAACAGATGGACACACAAACAGACTGGTCTTAAGGAACTGTTCCTTCATCTCCACATCTGAAAGCATTCCTACCATCTTAACTTTTTTCTTGAGCTTATTCTTGGAAATAAGGCTCTTTATGTACTTACCATAGGCACTGGCACGCATAAAATAAGGATACTTGCTCTTACCCTTACCAATTATATTGTTTCCAGCCACATAAAGGTGTGCATCAGGGTATTTTTCAAGAATCTTTGGCATCGCCTGAAGCATAAAATGGAAGCCCTTTAACGGATAGTCACCCTGAGACAGAAAAATGCTGTGAGGCTCCGCATTCTTTTCCTCCCACTTTCCTTCATAGAAGCAAGGTCTCATGGTCTCATTTATGTGATAATACTTAGCTTCGCTATTAATTTCCGAAGTGTATTTTCTGTCAAATTCCGTTCTACCGGTAATATTTCCAGCAAGCATGATGCATTCTCTCTCATGCTCAGCTCTTATCTTGTACTTTTCAACCTGCTGCAGAAGAGAATCCTCCTTTATCCTGTCTCTAAAGGTTGCTGAATTCTGCACATCAATAGGAATATCAGCCATATACTCCTTTGCAATTACTCCGCAAATTCCCTGTATTCCTAAAAGAACTCTGTCTGGATTGCCAAAAGCTCTAAGTAATGCAAGAGAATGAGGAAATTCTGTTCCAAATATATGAACAATGTCAGGCTTAAAATCGTCCAAAATGACATGCAATCTATTCTCAAGCTTTCCATCATATACTTCAGGATGATTAAGATCCTCGTAGAAGCTATAATAGGTCACACCATCTATCTCTTCCTTAACATCGGGTTTATCAAAAGGAAAGCATATAGCAAGTGTTATTTTATTATCCTTTGCATTATGCAACTTCTCAAGGCATCCTGTAAGCCATCCCTCTCTCACAGAAAAAGGAATTCCATGTGCTTTCGCATAAGCAGGAAGCATGATGTTGCAAAGCCATAGTATCTTCAAATTCATTTCTCCTTTTTGCCGCTTCTAAGTCTATAAGCAGCATTCTTTATAGCATTGTAACCACCAGCAGTTACTTTATTTGAAGCCACAAAGGTTCTGAGTCTGGATAATGTAAGGACACGTAACAGGTCATACTTTCTGATCTGTGCCCCTGTCAGATAGAGTTTTATTATCTCTCTTCTTTCATCCTCAGAAATCTTCTTGTTCTGATCTGAATATCCGCCGCCTTCATAATTAGAAATGATCACTGGCATGTACACAGGTACTGCTTTCTCTCTATAAAAGCATCTAAGGAACTGCTCATAATCCGCTCTGACTTTGTATCGAAGGTCAAATGGGTTCTTGTATATAAGTCTCTCATCATAAAAGCAGGCCTGATGAGAAGGAACGTTTCGATAACATGCGTAATCGTCAATCCTAGGATTGGAAGCCACTTTAGTGCCTGTTGTGATTTCAAAAATATCGCCATAATAAATGGAGGAAATTGTAGTTCCTTCTTTACTCTGGTTCTTGTTAATGAACTCATGAACATTTCTAAGAACATTTTCATCCTTAAAAGTATCACCGCAATTTAAGAAAAAGATATATGACGGTGATTCGCCAGCCTGAATATCTGAAGCCTTTTCTGCAAGATATGAGGTTGCAATATTCATACCATGATATATTCCGCTATCACAACTCTCTATAAGAAGTATCTTATCCTTGCTCTCTTCGAAGTCATCAGTCACTTCAAACTTAGCCTTAAGCTTATCAATCGACCCATCTGTAGACATTCCATCTTTTACCAGAATGCGGTAATTTGTATAGCTCTGCTTCTTGATACTTTCGATAGTCTCGATCAGCTTTTTACCCGGATTATATGAAACTACTATTATGTTGAAAAAAGGTCTTTTCATCCGAAACCTCCTTAATATCCTCTCTCAGACAGAGTAAGTGGCATATCGTCAAACAAGATTGACTGATATGGCAAAATCCTAACTCCATCATCAGGAGCTTTCTTCATGTAAATTGCAAAATATAATAAACATCCTAAAACTGCTGCAATCTTGACCCACTTACGTATCCTGTCATCCTTGATATGGAGTATAAGTGCTGGAACAAACAGTATATGAGTTACTGTCAGGTAGTACCCGATCCTTGAGATGATAGGAAGAAATGATCCAAACACATAAAGGGCAAGCGCCATGAGATTGCAGTAGAAATAGAACAGGTAGGTTCTATTTTCTTTAACCACATCCTTAAACAATATTAGAGAGAAAATAAGTATAGCTGCGCATCTTGCTATATTAACTGAGCTCGTTCCACCTGTAAGATACTCTGTATCTTTGTATGAAGGATACAGGAATACCACTATCTTCAGGTATAGATCCTGTAAAAAAAGACATGAGACGCAGAAAAAGCCAGCTGCAATATACATCCATCTCTTCCACTTCATCCTTGCTATAGGATAAAGCACCAGAACAACTAAAAGTGATTTATGGAAAAGTGCACCAATAAGTACCACCATCAAAAATCTTGGCCAGTCTTTTGCCATTACAAACTTAATGGAATACAGCGCCAATCCTAAAGCTAAATAATAACGCACGGTACTGATGGACTGGAAATAATAGCCAAGGAGCATGAACATCATAAAGCTAAAGGTGAACCACTCACTCTGATCCCAGATTGCCTTCATAAAAAACAAAATAGTAAAGAAAGCAATAACAGCAAAGACCAAAATATAATTTTCAAAGCCGCTAAGATAATAGATTGCATATGTAAGCGCATTAAATCCTGCCTCCGTAGGAACATAGGCTCTTGAATACACCAAATGCATAAATTCAACATACTTGGCATAATCATTTCCTACATTTACACGTAGCGCAGACACCCAAAATAAGCATGAGAATATGATAACAACTGCTATTACATTAACAACATTCTGCCTTTTTACCTGTCCATAGCATATATTAAATTGTGTTTTTCTCACAAGCATTGCTGTTATAAGAACAACCGCTGTAAGTGGCAAATATACTATCATTTATACCTTCTTTAAAGTCTTGGCATGTTTGATGCCCTGATTTAATAAATGGTAACTTTTAAATAATCCTTTTTTGACACACATGGTTTTTCTGTTGTTAAACAGATATCTAAAACCAAGAATGCTAGCAAATGATCCATACAAAAAGTGATATAAGACACCTCTGTCATAAAAGAACTTATCTGTGTAACCATTAAACCATGTAGACTCACCTGAAACTTCATGTCCAAGTGCTACTGTGGTCCTATATAATGACAGTCCTGACTTTAAACAGTCATGTAAAAAGAGACTATCTTCTCCATTCATGTATGGAGCTCCGCCACCAAATAATAAAGAATACTTAACTCCGCTACTGACAAGCTTGTCTCTTCTAGCGCAGATGGCGTAAGCGGGATATCTTCCGTAGTTCTTCCATGTTACTTTTGCAAAGTCCTCATTCCAGTAGGTTTCTCTACCTTCCTGTGCCTTTACATTGAACATGATCACATCAGCTTCTGGGTGATCATCGAATTCTTTTAAGATCTTTTCAGCATAGCCCTGATCATAAACTATATCATCATCAGCAAACTGTATGATCTCATGGTCTGCATTTTCTAGAGCAGTGTTCCTTGATAAGCCAACACCTTTTTCTCTTCTGCCGATTACTTTGACTGTGTGACCATTTTGCTGAAACTCTTCCTCGTAATTATCTCCATCAGTTTTAATGAACTGATTGACTAAAACAGCGTCAGACTCAATATTCATTTGTTCCAGCAGACTTTTACTATCTTTGTCCACTGCTGATATCAGCATTTGAAGTCTTTTGCTCATATTATCTTCCATCACTTTATTCTGTAGTATCTTCTAAGGAATCCCGCATCAGCTCTAACCAGAATAATTCCAAGCACAGGACATTCATGTTTCTTTAGCTGAGCTATAATATGTTCGCTCATGCTTCCACATCTTTTTCCCGCTGGAACTGTAAGAATAACACCATCAGATGCACCAATCTTTCTGTAGTTATCAAGCACATTTCCAGGAATTTCCATGGCTGTTACTTTATCTAACTGACTATCAAAGCCGCTTCCTAATGCCTTTTTAAGTGAATCCAGATCCTTTTTGGAATTCTCGGCATCTTTTACGCTGTCTGAAGCAATCAGCACAACTCTCTCCGCACCAGCAATATATTTCTCATAAGCTGCCTGCAATTCGTTTTTGAAGAAAGCGTCCTTTGAATTATTTTCAAAAAGCACTCCAAGTACCGGCAATTTATATCTCTTTTCGCAGTCCTCAGGAACATAGACCGAATCGTCAAGGGCATCTACTAGCAAAAGAACTAAAACTGCCGCTACTGCAAATAAAACCGCCCCAAAGATTACTGCTACGAAAGTCCTATCTGTGTAGGTCACAAGAGCAGAATCTGTCTTGCCAATAAGCTTGATCGAATCAAACGCCTCATTGGTATTTCCATAATTTACCAACGCTTCATCGATTGCATCTGTTATCAAATCAGTATCTTCCTGACTATTATTCGTAACAGTCACCAAAAGGAGCCTTACATCTGAAGGAATCTCTGCTTTTACAGAATCAATAACTTCCTGCTCCGAAATCTGCTCCTTTGATACTCCAGCCTTTTGCAGATTTTCCATAGCAATAGGTAAAATGTCATCAGTAGACATGAGCAAGTTCCAAGTAAATGCATTGTAATAGTCAACCAAAGTTCCTGCCTGCTCATCATAAGCAAACTTAATGTAGAGCTTGGACTCTGTGCTATAGCTTCTGGCAGGGCCAAAAGTAACGTTCACAAGAGTGTATATTCCGCCGCATAAAAATGCTCCCACCAATGCCGCCAGCGGAATGATCCATATTTTTTTGATAAGCCTTAAATAAAAGCTCCTTAAATTAAGTTCTTCATCCATATGTCTCTGAAATGTTCTGTCCATAAGCATTCTCCAGAATGATAATCTTACTTCTGCGCTGTTGTCTGATTCTCATCAACACCTTCTGTGCTGTCTGGTGTAAACAGTATCTTTACTGTAAGCAGCATAAGCTTGACATCAAGCCAAATCGAATAATTTTCAATATATGTAAGATCAAGCTTTAATTTATCATAAGGTGTAGTATTGTATTTTCCATAAACCTGCGCATATCCTGCAAGTCCAGCCTTCACTTTCATTCTGAAAGCAAATTCAGGCATATCTTCAAGATACTGCTCTATGATCTCTGGTCTCTCAGGTCTTGGTCCAATGAACGTCATGTCACCAACCAGGATATTAAAAAGCTGTGGCAGCTCATCAATCCTACATGAACGGATAAACTTGCCGATAGGAGTTATTCTTGAATCGTTCTTGGATGCAAGTCTTGCAACTCCATCTTTTTCAGCATCAACGCTCATACTTCTAAACTTCATGATCTTGAACTCTCGTCTGTTGATAGTGCATCTAACCTGCTTGTAAAGCACAGGGCCACCATCATATGCCTTGATGATGATAGCGGTGATCAGCATTATTGGTGAAGAAAGTATGATCAGTATCAAAGAAAGCAGTATGTCGAAAGCTCTTTTTATTGCTCTTTGTTCAACCTTGATAGCATATTCCCTAAGTAAGAGAACCGGTGTATCAAAAAGATGAAGCTGAGTAGATCCCTTTAATAGTACATCTGTGATCTTTGGCATTACATAGATTCTGATGTTACGACCATAGCAGTACTTAACAAGACCATTTCTATACTCACTAGGAACATCCCAGATAATGACGCCATCATAATCTCCAAGGCACTCTTTGTAGACATTTTCAATGCCTTCAGATATATTCATCTGTTTGATGATCCTGTATTTATCTTTTCTGGTATTGAACTTGCGAATAATGTCATCTGCAGCAAATTTACCATTAACAAGAAGGAGATTCCTTGGCGGGAATATCATTCGATAAATGGCATTTGTGGCATAGGCCCATGCAAAAGACAAAACAAGCTGAATTCCAAATATCTCCAACATTGGGAGCACTGGAACAAGCCAGTTTCTCAAAAGAGCTATCTGGAAATATGAAATGAAGTTCGCCATAAATAATGCGAAGATCTGTGAAAAGAACACATCCATAGGCTTAAGATATCCAATCTTAAGGCCACCATATGTGTTTGAAAAGAATAAAAGCAATATGAAATAGATTGCTAAAATAAGCAAATGTCCGCGGAAGTAAAGCTTAAGTCCACTTCCAAGATTATATCCGTCAACGCTGATACGATTAGCAGAAACTATTGGATAATATGTCTTAAACCAAAAACAGGCGTATACAGCTGTCTGCACGCACAGTCCAATAAATCCAAGGAATAAAACAAGGATTCTTTTTACTGATTCTACGTGTTTCATATGATCCCCTTTTAGCTATCAGATTCTCCTAAGAGTTGCTCTGACAGCCCATCCTCCAAAATAAAATAATGATTCTAATACAGAGAGATCTGCAATATTTCTATACAAAAACCATATTCTCTCTATGGCCAAAAGCTTATTTGATGAAAGCGATTTGGCTGGTCTACGGTAAATAGCAAGATTCTCATCCATTCCGTAAGCAATGATCCCGCTCTTTAATATTCTCCACCAAGTTGCAGTGTCCTCACTTGGAACCATCGGCATATGGATGATCTCCATGTCTATCTTCTCAGTGTCAAACATAACAGTTGTTGTGAAAATAACCGTTCTTGACAGAGCCTGCCTAAAGTTTAGCGTTTTAGGAGCATGTACTACTTTACCTGTAGGTCTAGCTTCTTCATCTCCAAACTCATAGGAATGAAAAGAAAAAGCGGCTCCGTTTTTTTCCATGAAGGCAATCTGCTTTTCAAGCTTATCTGCTTGCCATACATCGTCTGCATCCAAAAAAGCTATGTATCTGCCGATCGCAGCATCGATTCCTGTGTTTCTAGCAGCTGCGGCACCTTCATTTCTCTCTTTTTTGATTAGTTTGATTCTCTTTGCCTGAGAAGATATCAGTTCTTCAATATATTCAGCGCTTCCATCCCTTGAGCAGTCATCAACCAGAATAAGTTCCCAGTCTTTATAAGTCTGAGCTTCCACCATTTCTATGGTCTTTGCTATGTATTTTTTTGCATTATAGACTGGAACAACAATACTTACCATTATAATTCCTCTTTAACAATGTATAATGGACGCTTCTTGACCTCGAGATAAGTCTTGGACAGGTACTGTCCCACAATACCGATGCAAAACAGCTGTACGCCGCTAACAAGTGAAATAATACATACAAGTGAAGGCCATCCACTTGTAGGGTCTCCAAACATGAGCTTTCTACCAATAATGAAGATTATGAATATAAAAGCAAGCAAGCAGAACAGCACACCCATAAATGATGCAATTGCAAGTGGTGCTGTTGAAAATGCAACTATTCCGTCAAGAGCATAGAGGAAAAGCTTCCAAAAAGACCACTTAGTCTCACCTTTTTGTCTCTCAACATTCTCAAATTCGATCCATTTATTCTTAAAGCCCACCCATCCAAAGATTCCTTTAGAAAAGCGGTTGTATTCGCCCATAGAAAGGACTGCATCTACAAATTGTCTGGTCATAAGTCTGTAGTCTCTTGCGCCGTCTACGATCTCAGTCTTGGACATCTTGTTGATGATCCTGTAGAACATTCTTGCAAAGAATGACCTGATAGGAGGCTCGCCTTTTCTACTGACTCTTCTGGTAGCTACGCTGTCATAGCCTTCATTAACAATAGCTTCATACATCTGTGGTAAAAGAGCTGGTGGATCCTGAAGGTCGCAGTCCATGATTGCAACAAAATCACCCTTTGCTCTCTCAAGACCAGCTATCATAGCAGACTCTTTTCCAAAGTTTCTTGAGAAGTTGATAAGATGAACTCTCTCATCCCTCTCGTGAAGCTTTTTTACTTCTGCTACTGTTCCATCCTTAGAACCATCATTTACATATATGATTTCCATATCCACATCATGGGACTTAAAATAAGCCTCATTCTTTAGAAGCTCATCATAAAAATCCACAATATTCTCCTGCTCATTGTAACAAGGTACTATTATGCTCAAAATTTTCATGTGCCAATCTCCACGCGTCAATTATCTGATTGCATAGTAAGGCAATCCTACCCAATATTTTACACTTATTGCCCAAGTCTTTCAACGAACAGTTACCATTCACAGTTTTGGGGGCCGCTGGCTAGTTCACTGGGGCCGCGCCCTGCCACTGCCTAATTCAGCTAAATGGGGCCGCCAGCCTAAAGTTTGTTTTTGTTCATCCTTTGGATTTTTATGTTCATGGCATTATATTTCCTACTTTAAATTCTTTGAAACAAACTCGCCTTTGATTGCCATTTTTTGCATGTAAAGTTTTGGGTTTGAACGATTGTCAAAAAACGCCATTTTTTTGTGCTCATAAGCAGCTTTTGAAGCGCATGCGGTTTGCGTTGTTTGAAGCAGGGCGATAAGAATTTATATAAGTGGTCACGCCCGCTTTTGGCGGGCTTTGTAAACAGGAATAAGAGGTGACTCTGCAAGCTAGCTTGCGAGATCACCTCTTTTCCTGTTATTGGAGCGTAGCTCCTATGACCACTTATTATAAATTCCGCCCTGCAAGTCTGTAGCAAGAGCATGCGTATTAAAACAAAAGCTGCATGAGCACATAGAAAAGTATCGTTTTTTTGATGAGGGCAAAACAAAACTTTACAGCAAAAATGGCATCAAAGACTCAGACAGTGTTTCAAAAACAGAATTTAAAGTAAGAAATATAACGCTCATGAACATAGAAAAATCCTCAGAGATTCTCAAAAATAAACTTTAGGCTGGCGGCCCCACTTAGCTAGACTAGGCAGTGGCAGGGCACGGCCCCAGTGAAATAGCCAGCGGCTATCCCCAAACTGTGAATGGTAACAACGAACAATAGCATTACTTCCATCCAGCCTTGAATTCTAAAGGACTTACTCCCTCAATCTGCTTAAATATCCTTGAGAAATAGTATAAGGGAGTTATTCCGCAGGCAGCCCCCACCTCTTCCACTGTCATATCTGTGAATCTAAGTAGCTGCTTGGCATGGGTAATCCTTACCACCAATAGGTAATTTATGATAGATGTTCCGAATTGTTCCTTAAAACTTCTTGATAAAGAATACTTATTTTTTAAAAAAAGGTCCGATAGCATATCGAGCGATATCTTTTCCGAATAGTGTGTATCTATATATTCCTTAACATCATACAATGATTTTGTATTTGGATCAGATCTTTTAGCTTCCGGATTCCAGCTAAATGACATCAAAAAAGTCATAAGAGCAGACAAGTATTCGTTGATCCTGATATCTCTGATATAGTCCGCTGAATGTGCCACATCATTTATTTTCTTCCATATTTCTTTTGGTATTCCCAGTTCTTCTGGTCTAAATACCGGCTGACCACCTCTGTCCACATACTTCATATATATAGGGAGTACATTTTCTCCATTAAAATGTATCCACTCCAATCTCCAAAGATTATTAGAAGTTCTGTGAGAATACGACTTCTGGCAGTTGATAAATACGCAGTCTCCGGCCTCAATCTCATAGAGTTTGCCTTCATAGTCAAGGTATCCGCTTCCCTCTTTTACATAGAAAAATAAAAACGAAGACAGATTCTGTCTTTTACTAATGTGCGTTTTTTGAGCTTTTAAACTACCAATTTCCTGTAAATATATGAGATTATTTTTTGCAAATTCCGAGGCAGTATACAGCAATCTGTCAGAGGATACATACTCACCTTGAAATAGTTTTTCGCCCATTTTACCGCTTCCTTTCATATTTTCTCTTCTGTTTTATATAGTATAATTTTCATATCAAGATAATGCAAATCAAAATCAAGAAAATGAATTGCTTTTATATTATTCTCTAAATATAATCATTATGAACATTAAACATTTGATTATTTGAGAGGTAAAAAAATGGCTAAAAAAGCTCTTATTACAGGAATCACAGGCCAGGATGGTTCATACCTTGCTGAGTTCCTTCTTGAAAAGGGTTATGACGTTCACGGAATAATCAGAAGATCTTCTGTAGATTACAGAGAGAGAATCGCTCATCTTGAAGGAAAGCCTAACTTCCATTTACATTATGGTGACCTTGGTGACTCAATGAGCATCATTGGAATCGTATCTAAGGTTCGCCCAGACGAGATCTACAACCTTGCAGCTCAGTCTCACGTTCAGGTATCTTTTGATTCACCTGAGTTTACAGCAGACGTAGACGCTGTAGGTGTTACAAGAATCCTTGAAGCTGTTCGTCAGTGTGGTCTTACTGAGACATGCCGTATCTATCAGGCTTCAACATCTGAGCTTTACGGTAAAGTTGAGGAAGTTCCACAGAACGAGAAGACTCCTTTCCACCCATACAGCCCATATGCAGTTGCTAAACTCTATGGTTTCTGGATCGTTAAGGAGTACAGAGAAGCTTACAACATGTTCTGCTGCTCAGGTATTCTTTTCAACCACGAGTCAGAGAGAAGAGGCGAGACATTCGTTACACGTAAGATCACTCTTGCTGCTTCTAGAATTGCCCAGGGAAAACAGGACAAGTTATACCTTGGAAATCTTTCAAGTCTTCGTGACTGGGGTTATGCTAAGGATTATGTTGAGTGTATGTGGCTCATCCTTCAGAATGACAAGCCAGAAGATTTCGTAATCGCTACTGGTGTACAGCACTCAGTTAGAGAGTTCGCTCAGCTTGCATTCCACTATGCCGGTATCGAACTTGAATTCAAGGGCGAAGGCGCTGATGAAAAGGGTTATGACAAGGCTACAGGTAAGGTGCTTGTTGAGGTATCTCCTGACTTCTACAGACCAACAGATGTTGTTAACCTTTGGGGTGATCCTACCAAGGCAAAAGAGAAGCTTCACTGGAATCCACAGTCAACATCTTTCGAAGATCTCGTAAGGATCATGGTTGAGCATGATATGGCTAAGGTTGCAGTTGAAAGAGCTAACGAACATGTAGAATTCAATCTTGCAGAATTCCTTGAAAAGGGTATTGATAAATAAAAAAGAAGGTGACAGATATGATGGATTACGGTGCAAAAATATATGTTGCTGGCCACAGAGGAATGGTTGGCTCAGCAATCGTTCGTGAATTAAAGAAACAGGGCTACTTCAATATCGTAACCAGAACACACGCAGAGCTTGATCTTACAAGACAGGATCAGGTTGAGAAGTTCTTTGCAGAAGAAAAGCCTGAATATGTTTTCCTTGCAGCTGCTAAGGTTGGCGGAATCATGGGTAACTCAGAGGCTCTTGCAGATTTCATGTATGACAACATGATCCTTGAAATGAACGTTATCCACTCAGCTTGGAAGAATGATTGTAAAAAGGTTGAGTTCTTAGGTTCATCCTGTATCTACCCAAGAATGGCTCCACAGCCAATGAAGGAAGATTGTCTTCTTACTTCAGAACTTGAAAAGACCAACGAAGCTTATGCACTTGCTAAGATCTCTGGTCTTAAGTACTGTGAATACCTCAACAAACAGTATGGAACTGACTACATTTCAGTTATGCCTACTAACCTTTATGGACCAAATGATAACTATCATCCAACTCATTCACATGTACTTCCAGCTCTTATCAGACGTTTCCATGAAGCCAAGGAGCAGAACCTTCCTTACGTAACATGTTGGGGAGATGGAAGTCCACTTAGAGAATTCCTCTATGTTGATGACCTTGCTAACCTCTGCGTATTCCTTATGAATAACTACAGTGGAAACGAGACAGTCAACGCTGGTACAGGAAAAGAGCTTACTATCAAAGAGCTCACAGAAAAGGTTGCAGCAATCATCGGTTACACTGGTGAGATCAGATGGGATCCTTCAAAGCCAAACGGAACACCAAGAAAGCTTCTTGATGTTTCAAAAGCAAAGAATCTTGGTTGGACCTATAAGACAGAACTCGATGACGGTATCAAGCTTGCTTATGAAGATTTCCTTCATAATCCAATGCGTGCCGAAAGATAAGAACAGGCATTATAAAAGGCGATGCAGATAATCTGCATCGCCTTATTTTTTTGATCATTTAAATTCACAAGCTATATAGATATCTCCGTTTCCATTGTCATAATAAGCTATTCCAACGCTAGAAAAGCTTTTTCTCATGACATTTGCCTGATGCTTTGGACTAAGGAGCCATGCAAGTACTACATTTTCAGGATTGGACTGCTCTTCATTTCTTGCATGCGCCAAATTTTCACCCTTTGCCGCACTGGAAACTGTATGCCAAGCTTTTCCATTTGGTCTTGTATGAGAAAACCTTGAAGCGCACTCTGCCGCCCTAGTTGTAGCCGCTTCCTGAAGTGTTTCATCAACTGTATAAGCTGGAAGTCCAGCCTCTGCTCTTGCTGCATTCATATATGCCAGAACATCATCTGCTCCTGCAGCCTTGCATTCAAAGGAATATGCTCCAAAAAGCATAAGCACTATAGTCGTTAACATTATTAAGGTCCTTATATTCTTTTTCCTCATAAAGTACCTCTTTTCAAAATGGTGATCTACTGTTTCATCATTTCTGTATATTTATGATACTTTATTTCGGAGCACAGAAGTCCTTTATTAACGTTATTTAGGCTATTCTTAATACATTGTTTAGAATAGAATCAATTGTTAATTTATTTTTTATAGTTAAAATTGTATTTTTATTAAATTATCGTCAAAGGCCTGTTTTATTTACCTTTCGGCTTAAAACCATCATGGATATTCTTGCCGATAAATTCCATTTCCTCTGAAAGATCATGGGTCGCTGCCGGAAATGGTCCATATCCTATCTGATCTCCTTCTGCCGGATAATAGAAGGTTACCCCTGATATTTCAAAAGTCTTTGTCTCATATGTGCCGTAATCCTGCTGCGCAAGGAAATACTTAGCATTAAATCTAGGATACTCATCTCTTATAAGATTTATTCCCTTAAATACGATCCATAATGCTAAAAGAGCCACAAATATCTTGAGCATATAGTCTTTAGCCTTTTTATCTACTCTGTTACTTAACAGGATAAACATTCTTCCAAGGACAACCGCTACTACAAGCCACACATATACTATGCCGTATCTGATAAGTGGAGCACTCATAAACCAAAAGATCATGCACCCGATAAGAGTAGCGCCGATCGTCAAAAAATCTGCAAGATTAAGCATACTTCTATGGCTTATCTCAAAGACCTTATTGTTTAACTTATGTGTTTTTCTCTCTGACGCAGCCAAAAGAAAATATAAGAAGCAAACAATATAGATCACTATTGCAACTAATGCCAATACGACCATAGCCTTGTTCATCATAGAAAGGCTGCTAAACCAATGTGGAACCCATTCCTTCATGGTTACATGCCCATAATTTGTTACATCATTATAGCCTCGTCCAAAGGTCTTTATCTCAAGAGCGTCAAACTCTGCGACTCCCTTTGGTATTTCCCAATCAAAGCCGAAGAAATCCAAGATCGTTACGGGGTAAAGTACCCAGCCGGATATGATCACATTTCTTGTAAGGAACGGTAGCACAATAAAGAGCACTAAAAGTATAGATATACCAAAGGCCTTCATTTTCTCTTTTGTCCTATCATGGAATAGCATATAGATAGGAATTATGGCCAAAAGAACCATTGGCGCTGCTGAAAGCTTGATAGTAACTGCATACACACCTAACATAGTCAGCTGAATATAAGGTACATAAGATTTTTCATGCCTTACATACATATCAAGCCAGTGTATTATGGTATAAAAAACCATGGTCTGAAGGAAATAATCTGACGCAGGCGCTACCATCTCATCATAGATAGTAAAAAGATAATAGATAGCTGCTGCTCTTGCAAAATCAGAAAGAACAATATGTCCACGCCTTACCACATTTTTGATATCAAGACACTGCCAAGCAAGAAGCAGAGCAAAGAAACCAGCCATAACATGATATGACTGTCCGCCTAAAAAAGCCATGCTATAAAGAGCTGACAGTGCAAATGATGCGCTATTGTAGGCCAATCTCACATGTAGATTGCCCAAGCCTTTGACAATACCATAGTCTTCTATCCAGTGGATAGCCTGTGCATGATAAAGATCTGAATCATAGTGCATTATTCCGTGGGATGTGCCATATGCCATCAGCAAAAAGATAAGAATATAGAATATTCCATCCAGATTAGAGCTGAGGACATGATGCATATCCTGAAGATCTTCTAAAAGTTCTTCTCTGTAATATACAGCCGCCACAACACAATATAAAATAAGAATAATATTAGCTTTTAAGCCAACGCCCTGGAAAATACTAAAGATTTCGGAAAAGACTGTTACTACGACAATTCCCGTGACAATATAAGACTCCCTGAAATGTGTCTTATATTTTTTGACAATTCCATTTTTAAGGGTAGCCATACCCGGCCATGATGACATCATCTTAAGAAAAGAATAGCCAACCAGGTATGTTGTGATAATTACATATAGCCATATCAACATGACTGTTATCATAAAATGCTAGTCCCCCAAAATGTCATTTATAATGATCATAGGCTGATAACGATCGCGCCTACTACAATTCCTAAAATAGCTCCAAAAAGCACCTGTAATGGTGTATGACCCACAAATTCCTTGAGTTTTTGCTCAACAGGGATGTCCTGGTCAAGCTCTTTAAACCAGTCCATCATATTATTGATCATAACAGCCTGCTTACCTGCCTGTCTTCTAACGCCCATTGCGTCATGCATTACTATAAGGGCAAGCACGCCAGAAATAGCAAATTCAAAAGAGCCTGCTCCATAAGTTAAAAATGTTGATGTTACAAGAGCCATAACTGTAGCGGAGTGTGAGCTTGGCATTCCTCCATCTCCCATAAGTCTCTCAGGATTGAAGTTTTTATTAACTACCACATAAATGATAGTTTTTAAAACCTGAGCCACAAACCAGCCCCAAAATGCTGACATCAATATTCTATTGCTAAAAATATCTGAAATAAAATCCATAAAACAATCCTTTTAAAGTAGTTCTTTTAAATACTGCTCAATTGCATCGTGCCAGTCTGCAAACATAAAGTCAGATGTGAGCTTGAACATATAGTTTTCAAGGATACTATAGGCTGGTCTAGGTGCAGACTGAGGATTCTTGGCAACGTATTCCTGTGTTGTAACATGATTAACCTTTGTCTTCTTGCCGGCAATCCTAAAGATCTCTTCTGTGAAATCTGCCCAGTTAGTATCTCCTTCACATGTACCATGGAAAGTTCCATAATTCTGTGTTGGAAGAAGATAATGAATAGCCTTAGCAAGCTCAGTTGTACTTGTTGGTGTTCCAAGCTGATCCTTTACCACACTAACTTCATCATACTTCTCAGAAAGTGAGAGCATTGTCTTAACAAAGTTCTTACCATCTCCATAAAGCCATGCTGTTCTGATGATAAAAGACTCTTTAGCAAACTGCTTTACAAACTCTTCACCAGCAAGCTTTGTTTTACCATAAACACTTACAGGGTTTGTTTTATCAAACTCAACATATGGTCTTGTTCCATTTCCTTCAAAAACATAATCAGTAGAAACATGAACAAGCTTAGCCCCTACTTCTGTAGATGCTATAGCAAGGTTTCTTGGTCCGATAGCATTGATCTTGTATGAAAGATCAACATCGCTTTCCTGCTTATCAACTGCTGTGTATGCAGCACAGTTAATAATAGCTGAGGGCTTAACTTTTCTTGCAAGTTCGACTACTGCGTCTACATTTGTAATATCAAGAGGAGTGATTCCCTCTCCCTGAAATACATCTGTATTAACAAGTTCATATTTGCCGTTAAGTTCCTTATTGATTGCTCTACCAAGCTGTCCATTGCAACCTGTTACAATTATTGTTTCCATATTGTTCTCCTATTAATCACAAAATCGGACGGCATCACTGCCGTCCAATTAGAAATATCAATCTGCGTAGGTGACACCATTTACTTCAAACTTTGAGAATGAACCGCCCTTTTCCTGAATTACAAAGATCATCGTCTTACCGGTATTGAGCACGATCTCATTGCCGTTGTCATCATAGTAAGTAGTAGGACCGTAGTCATCTGTCTTCTCCCATTTGATGTGGATCATCTTGCCCTTAGTAATGTAATATCCATCACGTGTTGTATCATGCATCTGATAAGCAAGATAACCGTTATCATCACGAACTTCATGATATGTTCTCTGAATGATTACATTTGAGAATGCAAGCTGTTCTCCGGTAAGTGCATCTTTCTGTTCTGCACCATAAAGGGTTTTAAGATATACCTCTTTTTCTGGATCGTATTTAAGTGCTGACTTTGTTACAGGGAAGCATCCTGCCATGTTAATCTCTGTAGCATCTACAGCATCTGAATAATCTGATAATGTGTTAGGATTTGAATAGCCAGTAAATGTGAAGTGTGGCTCGCCTTCAAATTCATCTCTATGTTCAAGTGAAAAACCTGCTTTATCAATAGCAGAAGATACATGTGCGCCATCTGTGAAAGCTGTGTGCTCAGAAGTACTTCCCTCAGGAATTCTGAAGAATGCGCCATAATCTGAACCCATTACACCGCCAACACCATTTAAGTTATCAACATCCTTACGAGTAAGGATTGTCTTAACATAGAGCTCTGGTCCGCCATAGTGAACGATAACCGGATCATACTCAAGTGCAGCGTATACGAAGTAATCTCTGATACTACGGATATTTCCAATCTGGCTAAGATCCTGCCAGTCCTCTAAAATACCCATCTGACGGCTCATGCTTCCCTCTTCCATGATCTCATAGAATACAGCAACGTTACTAAGTCCATACTGTGGCTGAGCCTCTTTGTTTATAGGATACATAACAGCTAAAGGTCTGTTCTTGTTTACTTCTTCATCAACCCACTCATTAGTGAAGTAGCTTCTAACCATTCCTTCTGCAGGTGGTGTGTCTTCATCAACTACTTCTGAAGATGCTTCTGAAGCAGCGGCTACTGGAGTCTGTTCTACATTTTCAAGTTTCTCAACACTAAGTCCTGTTACAGATTCATCATTTGAAGAACCGCAACCAAATACCATAGCTGCAGCTAAGCTAGCAGCTAAAATAGCTTTAACCTTTTTCATTACCGAAAGTTCCTCTCTAATTTTTACGCATGTGATAGTTTATCACAATATGCTTTTATTCGCCAAGTCCCGTTTCAATGGCCTGTACAAGAGCATCCATAGCCTCTTCTTCATCAGGTCCATCGCACTTAAGTGTAAGCTCATCGCCGCATTTGATACATGCCCCCAGAACGCTGAGTACACTCTTGGCATTAGCTGTGTTATCACCATAACTAAATGTTATGTGGGATTTGTAATTCATTGCTACTTTACACAAGTTACCCGCCGGACGAAGATGAAGTCCAGTGGGATTACTGATAACCACCTTCTGACTTATCATATTAAAGCATAACCTCCTCGATCAGCTTAGCAAGCTTCTTGGCCTCTTCTTCAATCTTGCCCTGATCCTTACCCTCAATCATAACTCTTACTAATGGCTCTGTTCCTGATGGTCTGATAAGAACTCTTCCATCACCAGCGAACTGTTTCTCAAGATCTGCAATTGCTCCTGCGATCTCAGGATAATCCATATAAGCATCCTTCTTGTGAGTTGGCACATGAGCATTTACAAGAGCCTGAGGCATAACCTCCATAACCTTGGCAAGTTCTGATAATGGCTTACCAGTCTTGACCATAACCTCAAGCAAATGAAGTGCTGACAGCAGTCCATCACCTGTTGTATTGTCATCAAGGAAAATGATGTGTCCAGACTGCTCACCGCCAAGATTAGCACCAATCTCTTTCATATGTTCAAGAACATATCTATCGCCAACCTTAGTCTTATCTACCTGGATTCCTTCTCTTTCAGCCATCTTAAAGAATCCAAGATTACTCATAACTGTAGCAACGATAGTATTCTTGGCAAGCTTTCCGTTGTCCTTCATATACTTACCGATAATAGCCATGATCTCATCGCCATCAACCATCTTACCATTTTCATCTACAGCAAGGAATCTGTCAGCATCGCCATCAAAGGCAAGACCTACATTTGCCTTCTCAGTTACAACTCTTCCCATAAGCTCTTCCATATGAGTTGAACCGCAACCAGCATTGATATTAGTTCCATCAGGATTATTGTGAATTACTATAACCTCAGCACCAAGCTGTCTGATAGCTTCTACAGAAGTATAAAATGAAGCACCTTCTGCACAGTCCATAACAACCTTCATACCCTTAAGGTTAATATCTACCGCATTAAGATTGTGGTTAATGTACTCTTCTCTAGCGTCTGTTCTGTTTTTGATCTTACCAACACCTGCTCCTGTTGGCATCTTAACTCCATCCATGTTGTTCTTGATAAGAGCTTCGATCTCATCTTCAAGAGCATCTGGAAGCTTGTATCCATTGCCATCAAAGAACTTGATACCATTAAACTCCATTGGATTGTGTGAAGCAGAAATAACTACGCCAGCATCTACCCTGTACTTCTGAGTAAGATATGCTACACCAGGAGTTGGGATAACTCCAACATTAACTACGTCTGCACCTACAGAACATGCACCAGCCATAAGTGCACTTGCAAGCATGTCACCTGAAAGTCTTGTATCGCATCCAACCATGATCGTTGGCTTGTGGTTTACCTCTTTTGATAAAACATAAGCTCCAGCCTGTCCAAGCTGCATCGCAAGTAATGGTGTAAGCTCATCATTAGCCACACCTCTAACACCGTCAGTACCAAATAATCTTCCCATTACAATAACCTCTTAATCTTAATTATTCTTTTCAACTTTGACATATACGCTTACAGGAGCTTTTTCCTTGACTCCCTCAGGCAGATTCCATTCTACCTGCGCTGTATATGTACCTTCTGTCATTTCTGTTAAGCCATTACTTTCTAATATTTCATCAATATCTACTGTTCCTTCAAGACTTCCAGCAGAAATTGCATCAAGCTCTGATTTAAGTCCCTGAAGAGTTAAGGATACAGTATCATGTTCGCTATCGTCAATATTTATATCAAAGCCATCAACTTTTCCTGAAATAGTAACATTCTTGGTGCTTACATCATAGGTCTCTTCCGAAACACTGCCGATGTGAACAACAACAGCTGCTGTTCCATGATAATCAGGATCACCAAATGTAACACCAGACGGCAGATACTTGCTAACATCAACAGTATAGTTGAGGTTCTTAGAAAGACCTGTGACATTAAGTCCGTCATCCTTGATAGTGATCTCATTTACAGAAGAGATAACGCTGCTCCTTCCAGCGATCAGAACTTCAGAAGGATTGCTGTCTATCTTACCTGTGAGTATATATCCATTTGCAGGTTCGCCAGTTACTACATAGTTAAGAGGAACATACTTGGTTCCATAGATAGAAACGTTCACGCGAACTGACTTGATATTCATCGATACCTGAGAACTGTCTACAGGATCACCATCTGCATCGTACAAAATGATGTCTGCATCAGTTCCAATATTTGAAGTAAAGCCTGTTACATCGACATCAACTTCTGCAGACTGAATGTTCTGGATAACTGACTCTGGTCCGTTTATCCTGATCATATTCTGCTCTGTTGTAACATCTCCGATGATATAGCCATCAGACAACGTTCCGGAAGTAGTAGCTGTAAGAGCCAATGTCTTGGACGCTTTACGCTCCACGCTCAGTTTGACAACGTCCGTACTGGTGACGATCTTTTGGATCTTGTCACTATATTTATTAGTCGTAACATTGATGGTTACTGTATTAAGGCTAGATAAATCCTGAACATCAGCTGTAGCAACCACATTGTTCTGGCTAATTGAATCAATTATAGATCTGGGCGCATAAATAGTAACCGAACTGATAGTATCGCTACCATCAAGTATGGTGTACACCTGACCCTGATCTGTGATCAGATTTGTATTCTTGAGCGTTACAGGAACGTTCGTATATCTTACTGAAATAACCGGATCATTAATATTAGTAACAAGAAACCATATTATGATCGCAAAAATAAGAGAAGCAAGTTTGAGTCCCCAATTAGATGTAATCTTCTTCATTTTCTCACCTTAGCCTTTCTGGCAAGATGTTTGATAGGAGTCTCTTCTGTATGCTTGTCCTGCAAGATTCTCAAACGTTCTCTCAACCTGTCGCTATCTACTGCTCTTTCAAGCTCGCCTTCGTAGGCAATACTTATTTTTCCTGTTTCTTCTGAAACAATGATAGTAAGTGAATCTGTAGCCTCTGAAACACCGATACCGGCTCTATGTCTGGTTCCAAGTTCCTTACCAATTCCCATATTATCCGACAAAGGAAGATAACATGTCGCCGCTGTCACTCTGTCGCCTCTGATGATGACTGCACCATCATGAAGCGGTGTATTATGTTCGAATATATTGATAAGTAGCTGGCTTGTAACAATACCATCTACATCTATTCCTGTTCTTTCATACTCAGCAAGAGGATGATTCTGCTCAATAACAATAAGGGCACCAGTTCTGACTTTACCCATTTCAACACATGCTCTTACTATCTCATTTAATGTTCTGTCTGAAAAACGGCCTTCTGTCTTGGGATCCCCCAAAGATAACACATTGGAAAAGAAATTTTTTCGGCCCAGCTCTTCCAACGCTTTTCTAAGTTCTGGCTGCAGAATTACAACCATAGCTATGATAGCTATACTGAATACTCTCTCGACGATCCATAGGATAGTAGACATATTAAACAGCGCAGCTATCAAAATAAAGACAACTATGACGATTATTCCCTTTAAAAGAGACCACAATCTTGTATTTTTTGCCCACACTAAAATATGATATACCAGAAATGCGATAATAAAGACTTCTAGTATATCTGAAAATCTTATAGTCGGCATGTGCAGACTAGTTCTATTAAAATCAAAAAGAAAATCTATCTGCTTCATAGTGTTCCTTTATATCTTATCTGTGCTGTTCTCTAGCACGATTTATCTTTTTTACTTTTCTCTCTGGAGTTGAAACAGTAACCTTAGGTACAGCCTTAACATAATAGTAGTACTCATCATCTTCGAACTGAACTTTCTCTGTTCTGCTGTAATCAAGGCTGAAGGAGAAGAATTCTACAACCAGCATCAAAAGAGCTGAGATGATTGTACCAAATATCACTCCAATTATTGAAATCTCTGCATCACACACAAGACTTCCAATGAGAATACAAATGATAAGTGAGATTGCTCCGCAAGCAATAGCGATCTTCCATGAATTATCTACTGAAGATCTGCGGATCATATATACAATAACTACTGTTATTGCAAATGCTACGATCATAACGATCATAGTCTTGTTACCAATAATTCCTGCAAGGATCGTATGGAACTCATTAGCAGCCTCTTCTACTCCATCGCTTCCAAAGGTTGCTGCGTTAGATGAAAAGTAAGAGATCACAAACGAAATAACTACTCCAAATGCAACAGACACTGCAGATGCAGGTGTTCCAAGAAGTCCCATAGCAAGTGGCATAACAAATGGGATATGAAGAAAATAAAAGACAGGAGTAAGTAAAACAGCCAGTGTATCCTTAGGTGAGAACCTGAAATACAATAAAAACATCAGCACAAAAATGATTGCAACGATCATTGCACATTCAGGTGCCAACGCATATAAATGTCCAAGAATAAACACAGCTGAAATAAATACAATAAAGTTTGCTGGAAGGATGGCGCAAAGAAGTGCAGCCATCATAACAATAGCAAAGTTATTGAGAGAATTCATATAACCAAGCTTGCCATTGATCATTAAAATAGATACAAGTGCAAGCAAGAACTTCCAAATGTAAGTAATGTAAGTTTCATTTTTGATATAAAATTTTTTGATGTATTGCTTTAATTCTAAAAGTGATGTCATGATATCATTGTTCCTTTTCGTACATTCTTGCTAGTTTTTTCAGATTTCCATAATACTCTTTCATATTCTTGCGCATCTTGGAATAACGATAGGAATAGATGATATATGATGCAAGAGAATACACGCCAACAAGCAGGAGGTAATATATAAGAAACCTCCTGCCGATTGTCAGTAAATTATCAGTATTATAAAGATTAGATATTACATTTTCAAAATCATAAAGTGCATATGTACCAACAATAATTGCAAAAACTATTGTAGCACTGATCACCGACTTGATAATGTTAAAGCCAATGTAATCACTTCTAAAGTAGGAATTGATAGTTCCGTTCTTTTTGCCTTCACGATCCATAAACGCAGTCATCTTGGTCATCAAAATGACTTTTTCTTCATTTAACATTTTTGCTCCTTAAGTATCCAGGAAGCGCATACCTGCCTTAGTCTCTTTCTTTACAGGCTGCTGCTGAACAGCAGGCTGAGGCTTAGCAAATGTATTAGTTAAATTATTTGCCATAGTACCTTTACATTTAGCACAAAATCTTCCTGTCAAAATAGGCTCTCCACACTTTTCACACTGAAGTGCAATTGGAGATCCCTCTGAAAACATTAGTCTCTCTTCACGGATCCACTGCTGAATCTGCTTTGTTGTAACCCCATTATCTTCGGCGATCTGCTTAATATCGGCATGTGGATTTTCCTCAATGTACTTCTTTACATTTTGGAAATCTTCTTCCAAGGCCTTTTTACATGGTTCACAAATCATCTGTCCACCAATGTAATTAAACATCTTTCCGCACCTAGAACAATTACGAATGTTCATAATTCTGACCTCCATTTATGTTAAGTAGTTTGCCCGATAGCTAGTGTCAGAGAATAAACATTCTCCACTCCCGCCATCTGAAACTCATGGGCGATCTCATCAATGGTACTTCCTGTTGTATAGATGTCATCAATAATAAGTATACACTTAAATTTTACATCATTTCGCACTATATTAAAAGCCTTTTTCAAATTAATGCGCCTGCCTCTGGCGTCCAGTTTCTTCATTGGTAATGTCGGTCTGGCTCTGACTATGATGTCATCTCTATATTCAATTCTTAGTTCCCTTGCAAGCTTTTTGGCGTATACTTCAGCCTGATTATAGCCTCTCTGCTTTTTCTTCCCACTATACATTGGAACAGGTATTATTGCTTCAACACCAAGCTGCTTTATCTTTTTAGACAGTTTTTTGGCTGTCACACGAGCATAGTAATCTGCATATTCCTGTCTTCCCATGTATTTGAATTTATATATGGATCCAGATATGCTCCTATACTGAAACACGCCAAAGTTTCTTTCAAATCTATGCTTTATTCTTACACAGTCACTACAGTACTCACTGTCATTTCCCATTCCAAGCTGCTTGCCGCATTTCATACATTTTGAACCAGATATAAGCCTTACCTTTTTCTGGCATTCTGAATGAACAAGCTCTCCACTTTTAACCAGTTCATCACATATAGGGCAGTGCCTTGGATACAAAAAACTCAGAGCTTTATCAATAAAATCAAATTGCATCAAAAACTTCTTTTATCCTATCTGAAAGTCCTGTATATCTCCTGAGTTGCTCCTCATTATCAACCATAGTCATCAGAGTCTGGCTACTTCCAAGGATACAGACTGTACTTTTAGCCCTTGTGACCGCCGTGTAGAGAAGATTTCTGTTAAGAAGCATTCTTGGTCCACCAAGGAGTGGCAAAATAACTGCAGGGTACTCACTTCCCTGTGATTTATGTATCGTAATAGCATAAGACAGCTCAAGTTCATCAAGTTCAGAGAAAGGATACCTGACTCTTCTGTGCTCATCAAATTCCACCACAAGATCCTGAGAATATTCATTGATCTCTTTTACTATTCCCATGTCTCCATTAAAGATTCCCATTCCAGAATCTATAGGAACATTGTATTTACCTACAACTTCCCATTCAGCCTGATAGTTATTCCTGATCTGCATGACTTTGTCACCTTCACGAAGTGTCATATCGCCATAGGTATGCTCTTTTTTAGAAGGATCCGGCGGATTTAAATATTCCTGAAGGACCAGATTTAATTGCTGTGCTCCAAGTGGTCCTTTTTTCATAGGTGTCAGCACTTGGATATCATAAGGTCCGGCATCAACATACGCAGGAAGCTTATCCCTGATGAGCTGTACCATATGTTTGTATATGACGTTACTGTCATTTCTTTCAAGGAAAAAGAAATCCTTACTCTTATTATCAATAACAGGCTTTTCACCGTTGTGGATCCTGTGGGCGTTCATTACTATGTCACTCTCTTCCGCCTGCCTGAAGATCTTTTTCAGATATATAGTTGGAAACTTCTGGCTGGAAATGAGGTCGCTAAGCACCTGACCTGCTCCAACGCTTGGAAGCTGAGAACTATCTCCCACCAGTATCAGGTGTACTCCAGGTACCAGAGCTTTTAACAATGCATAAAAGAGATGTGTATCTACCATGGACATCTCGTCAATGATGATGGCATCTGCTTCCAGAGGATTATCTCGATTTCTCTCAAAATGAACGCCTGAACCTTTTTCATCATCCATCTGTCCTGAAACTTCAAGCAATCTGTGTATGGTCCTGGCCTCGTATCCTGTAGTCTCAGTCATGCGCTTTGCTGCTCTCCCCGTAGGTGCCGCCAGCATTATATCCATGCCCTGACTCGCATAATATTCAATTATAGTGTTGATAGTGGTAGTCTTACCCGTACCTGGTCCACCAGTTATTATCACCACTCCATTAGAAATGCTCTTTAAAACCGCATCTCTTTGAAGGGCATCAAGCTCAATGCCTTTTCTCTTTTCAATCTCAAGTATCCTGTCCAGATACACCTTTTCCTCAGCCGGCTCAGTCTTCTCAGTAAGATTAAGATCAGAGAGCATTACTGCGCAGCCCTGCTCCTCATAGTAAAAACTGGCAGCAAAAATATTAGTGTCATTCTTGACCACCAGCTTCTTGTCCATTGTAAGGTTAGCTATTTGAGTGCGAACACTTTCTGAATCGATAATCGCTTCTGGTCCTGTTTCCAAAAGAGCTAATGTCTTGGGCACAAGCTCATCAATAGGAAGATATGTATTTCCATCAAGCGATGCCTGTAAAAGAGTGAACAAAATGCCGCTTCTGATCCTGTATTCTGAATCGACTCTTATTCCGATCTTACCCGCAATCTCATCTGCAGTTCTAAAACCAATACCGGAAATATCATCAGCAAGCTGATATGGATTCTCCTGAATGATGCCATATAGCCTTGATCCATAGGTATTAAAAATCTTAACAGCCATGGTATTGCTGATACCATATTGAGAGAGAAACATCATGGCATCGCGCATTTCCCTCTTTTCAGCCATCTGCATAGCAATATCTATAGCCTTTTTCTCGCTGATTCCTTTGATCTCAGCAAGTCTCTCCGGCTCATCTTCTATGATCCTAAAGGTTTCAGCGCCAAACTTCTTAACAATTCGTGCAGCCAGAGCTTCTCCAACACCTTTGATAGCTCCTGATCCAAGATATCTCTGCATAGAAACAGCATCATCCGGCATAATGATCTTGAAATTAGCCACTTTGAGCTGTTCACCATAAACCGGGTGATTTACAATATCGCCTTCAATCTCCAGAGTATCTCCCACATCAGCATCCTTGAATATGCCAGTGCAGACCAGTTCCTCTCCGCCCACAACAAGGCTCACTACTCCATAACCATTCTCGGCGTTTTTATATATAAAATGATCAATGTATCCTTTAACAACTTCTTTTTCCATAGCAAATAGTATACCACAACAAAAAGCGCGCAATCCTTAAGTTTTCTTAAGAATTACGCGCTATATTATTCATCAGTTATTTATTTTCCAACTTTCCTTCCGGAATGTCGTAATTACGCTTCAAGTTCTCATACAGCATCTGTGCAAATCCATTACTCTGAGTATCAACAGATGTTGAACAAACATCCTGAAGTGTCTGATCTTTAAAGAAATCAACCAAAGTGTTTGTGGAATTATCTCCCTTTTCAGGTTTAAGAGCATCTACAGACTTCTGCATCTCTTTGAACATCTGCTCCAAGAAGTAAGCTTCAAAACCTTTGCAGGCTTCCATAAGCTCATCATCAGTAGATGACTTAGACGTGCTCTCAAGCTTCTTTTGAAGAGCAACCGTACTTGCATTCTTGCTCTCCTGCATGGCATATTCAGTTACCGCGGTAGCATTAAGCCCCTTAATATCTAATCCAGCCATATTAGCTCCTTACTTTATCTCTTAAGACCATTAGCAGTCTGCATCATCTCATCAGTTGTCTGGATTGCTGTTGAATTCATTTCGTAAGCACGCTGTGCAACGATAAGGTTTACCATCTCTGTTGCTACATTTACGTTTGAACCCTCAAGATAACCCTGAACGATCTCACTAACCTTGATATTGTCTGCATCTGCCTCAAGAACAGGCTCACCACTTGCTGCTGTCTGCTTCCAAGCTGCACTACCCACTCTCTCAAGACCTTCTCTATTTCTGAACTGCCAGATACCAATCTGAAGATTATTAACCGGTTCAGGTACACCCTCTTCATTTGGATAATATATCTTACCATCACCGCCAATAGTAATCCTGCTGGCAATAGCGTTATCAATAGTGATCGCGTTACCGTCAATATCAAGAACAGGGTTACCTTCAGCTGTTGTAAGTTCTACTGTTGTTCCACCTGTCTCTGTAAGAGCCCATGTGAAATTACCGTTTCTGGTATACAGCTGTGTCTCACCATCAGCATCCATATAACTAAAGAATCCATCACCACTTATAGCAAGTGCTGCTGGGTTATCACTATTCTGAAATGATCCCTGGGAAAAGAACTGATTAATGGTTGAAGTTCTAACACCAAGTCCCACCTGTGAATTGGTTGGTTTTGGTGTGCCATTAGCAGTTGTTGTTACAGTCTGAAGCTCCTGATAAAGAAGAGATTTAAACTGAGCGCCCTGTGCCTTATATCCTACAGTGTTAACATTGGCAAGATTGTTTGAAATAGTATCTACATTAGTCTGCTGGGCATTCATACCAGTCGCTGCTGACCAAAGACTTCTTACCATAAGTCACCTCCGATTTCAATATCAAATAACATTTGAATACATCCGTCCTCCGTGACCTAATGTATCTCTCTTACCATTTATCGGCAGATTTCCGTAATTACTTAATATTGTTTGCAAAAAATATTATGAAAGTCTACCAAGCTGATTAACTGCAATATCCAAAGATGAATCCACTGTAGTGATCATACGCTGGTTAGTATCGTAATTTCTCTGAACTGCGATCATATTGACCATCTCATCGACAACTGAAACGTTGGACTGTTCAAGGAATCCAGCATAAAGCGCTGATGTTGATTCTACAGCATTGGTTCCATCGATAGGAATATACATATTCTCGCCGTAATGCTCAAGATTATTATATGTTATCCTGCCATCAGGATATGTTGTCTTCTCAAAATCAAAGCGGCCAACTGTGGCAACTACTTCGCCATCCTGAATAATTTCGCCCAGAGTATTGATCTCAACCGGAAGGTCCGGGTCGATCTCAATATGACCACCATCCTGAGAAAGGACATAGTCACCATCCTGAGTTACTAAAACTCCGTCAGCATTCAAAGTGAAATTACCATCACGTGTATACATGATATTTGTCTGATTGGCTACATCTCTCTCGATATTAACAGCTTTGTTAGTGTATTCAATTCCAAAGAATCCATAACCGCCAATAGCCATATCGAAAGTATTATTTGTTTCCTTCATTGGTCCCTCAGACCAATCTACATAGCCTTCGCCAATCTTAACACCCGGATTAATAATGCCCAGTCCACGCGCAGTGAACGGGGCATCAGTATAATCTTTTATTTTCAGCGCAAGCTGATCACTGAAAGACTGTGATGTTGCGCCTTCCTTTTTGTATCCATTAGTGTTGGCATTGGCAAGATTGTTGGTGAGCACATCCATTCTGTGTTGCTCGTTGATCATACCTGTGTAAGCAGTATAAAGACCCTTTACCATACAAAATCCCTCATACCATCCTGGTTTATTTGCAGTTCAGTCCATGAACCGCACAACAAATTATTAGTCCTGACGATAACCTACAATAAACTCAACATAGCGACCGGTTCCGATAGCAACAGCTGTCATTGGATCCTCAGCTGTCATTGTGTTAATGCCAGTCTTAGAATAGATAAGATCCTCTAAACCACGAAGAAGTGCTCCACCACCTGTAAGAACAATTCCTCTGTCAGCAATATCAGCTGCAAGCTCTGGAGGAGTATTCTCAAGTACGCTATGAATAGCTTCAATAATCTGAGATGTTGGTTCTCTTAAAGCTTCCTCAGTCTCTTCTGAAGAAACTCTTACTGTCTTAGGAAGACCTGTAACAAGGTTTCTACCACGCACATCAAGGTAATCATTCTCAGCTCTAGGATAAGCTGAACCGATCTTGATCTTGATATCCTCAGCTGTTCTGTCACCAATGAGAAGATTATGTTTCTTTCTCATGTAACGAACAATTGCCTCGTCGAAGTCATCACCGGCAACCTTAACTGATGTACTAACAACAGTTCCACCAAGTGAAATAACAGCGATATCTGATGTACCACCACCTATATCAACGATCATATTGCCGCATGGCTTAGTAATATCAATTCCTGCACCGATAGCTGCTGCAATAGGCTCTTCGATAGTCTTAACATCTCTTGCGCCACAAAGTCTTGTAGCATCTTCTACTGCCTTCTTCTCAACTTCTGTTGCTCCACTAGGAACACATACAGCAATGAAAGGCTTTCTGTGAATTCTACGACCAATTGCCTTCTTGATGAAGTATCTCATCATCTGCTCAGTGATCTTGTAGTTTGAGATAACACCCTGTCTAAGAGGTCTGACTGCAACGATGTTGCCTGGTGTACGACCAAGCATAAGACGTGCATCCTCACCAATTGCCTTGATCTCTTCTGTGTCTCTATCGTAAGCTACAACTGAAGGCTCTTTTAAAACAACACCCTTACCTCTAATGTAAACAAGTACAGATGCTGTACCTAAATCAATTCCTATATCTGCGTACTGCATAACGTATAAAACCCCTTTCAATCAACAAAATAGCAAATATTTCAGCGCATAAATGCGGATAATACAGTTTATAATATCATTAGCATTATAAACCAAATCAAAAATAATGAAAAGGGGATATCCATCTTTTATATATATCGGATATCCCCCAATTCCTCTTTATATTATTTAAGCATCTTTTTGATATATGCTCCCGTGTAGGACTTCTTGCACTTGGCAACTTCCTCAGGTGTACCTGCTACTACAACCGTTCCGCCCTTGGATCCTCCTTCAGGTCCCATATCAATAATATAGTCTCCAGTTTTGATAACATCAAGATTGTGTTCTATGACTACAACTGTGTTGCCCTGTTCAACAAGCTCATGCATGATCTTAACAAGCTTCTGAACATCTGCAAAATGTAGTCCTGTTGTAGGTTCATCAAGAATATAAACAGTTTTTCCTGTTCCCACTTTACTAAGCTCTGTTGCAAGCTTGATTCTTTGAGCTTCACCGCCTGAAAGTTCAGTACTTGGCTGGCCAAGCTTAACATAACCAAGTCCAACATCATAGAGAGTCTGAATCTTTCTCTTAATGGTCTTAACATTCTCAAAGAAAGGAAGCGCCTCTTCTACAGTCATATCAAGCACATCGTAGATGCTCTTTCCTTTGTACTTAACTTCAAGTGTCTCGTGATTGTATCTCTTACCTCCGCAGACTTCACATGGCACATATACATCTGGAAGGAAGTGCATCTCGATCTTGATGATTCCATCTCCGCCGCAGGCTTCACATCGTCCGCCCTTAACATTGAATGAAAATCTGCCCTTGGCATAACCTCTTGCCTTGGCATCAGGAGTACCTGCAAAAAGATCTCTGATAAGATCAAATACTCCAGTGTATGTTGCCGGATTAGATCTTGGCGTTCTACCTATAGGTGACTGATCAATGGCAATTACCTTATCAACCTGTTCAAGGCCTTCTATTCCCTTGTGCTTACCTGGAATGCATCTAGCTCTGTTGAGATCTCTTGCGAGATGCTTGTAGAGTATCTCATTTACAAAAGAGCTCTTTCCTGAACCTGATACACCTGTAACTATGGTAAGTACACCAACAGGCACATCTATATCAATGTTCTTTAAGTTATTTTCAGCTGCTCCAATTACTTTGAGCCATCCTGTAGGTTTTCTGCGAACCTTTGGAACTTCAATCTTAAGCTTACCAGCAAGATACTGACCAGTGATAGACTCCTTGACCTGCATGAGCTCTTCTGCAGTTCCGCAGGCTACGATCTTTCCACCTTTTGATCCTGCTCCAGGACCAACATCCACAATATAATCAGCAGCTCTCATTGTATCTTCATCATGTTCAACTACAATAAGAGTATTGCCAAGATCTCTCAGATTCTTGAGAGTGTTAAGGAGCTTATCGTTGTCTCTCTGGTGAAGTCCGATACTTGGCTCATCAAGGATATAGCAAACGCCGCAAAGTCCTGAACCGATTTGAGTAGCAAGACGGATTCTCTGGGCCTCTCCGCCTGACAAGGTACCTGTTGCTCTTGAAAGAGAAAGGTAATCAAGGCCAACATCCACCAGGAAACCAACTCTAGCCTTGATCTCTTTGAGAACCTGCGCTCCGACTATCTCCTGATGCTCGGTAAGTTTCATGTTATCGAGATAATTCTGAAGCTCATCTATGGACATAGATGTGATCTCATAAATATTCTTGTCATCAATAGTAACAGCAAGAGATTCTTTTTTTAGTCTCTGACCGCCACAAAGCTGGCAAGGAGTGATTCTCATGTACTCTTCATACTCAGCTTTGGCTGTCTCTGAAAAAGTCTCGCGATAACGCTGCTCAACATTTTTGATAAGTCCGTCGAACAGTACCGGATAATCGCCTTCTCCACGGCTACCCTTGTAGTGAACATTAACAGTCTTATCCGCACCATAAATGAGCATATTCTGAACCTTCTCAGAAAGATCCTGGAAAGGTGTATCCATGCTAAATTTATATGCTTTGGCAAGCGCCTTCAAGGTTGCATTGGAAAAGCTTCCTTCTTTGTTGGATGATTGCCATCCCATAACCTGAATACAGCCTTCGTTAAGTGAAAGTGACCGGTCTGGAATCATAAGATCTGCATCAAATTCCATCTTGTATCCAAGTCCTGCACAATCAGGGCAGGCACCAAATGGATTGTTGAACGAAAAGCTTCTAGGCTCTATCTCTGAAATACTGATACCACAATCAGGGCAGGCAAAATTCTGGCTAAAGCTAAGCTCCTTGCCATCAATTACATCCACGATCAAAAGTCCATCAGCAAGCTGAAGAGCACTCTCAACTGAATCTGTAAGTCTGCTTCTTAAATTCTCGTTGTCGCTTCTGACTACAATCCTATCTACAATGATCTCAATGCTATGCTTGATATTCTTATCAAGCTTGATCTCTTCTTCTGTGATCTCGTACTGGCTTCCGTCAATCCTTGCGCGGACATAACCAGCTCTTTTGGCTCTATCAAGAGTCTTGGCATGTTCACCCTTCTTGCCTCTGACAACAGGAGCAAGGATCTGGATTTTGGTTCCATCTCCAAGAGCCATGATCTGATCACACATCTCATCTACAGTCTGGCGTCTGATCTCCCTTCCACAGTTAGGACAATGAGGAATACCGATCCTTGCATATAAAAGCCTGAAATGATCGTATATCTCAGTCACAGTACCAACAGTTGATCTGGGATTCTTGTTTGTTGATTTCTGGTCAATAGAAATTGTAGGTGAAAGTCCCTCTATTCTCTCAACATTTGGCTTATCCATCTGGCCAAGGAACATTCTGGCATATGAAGAAAGTGACTCCATATATCTCCTCTGTCCTTCTGCAAAGATGGTATCAAAAGCAAGTGATGACTTACCTGATCCTGAAAGCCCTGTAAAAACAGTAAGGGTCTCTCTTGGTATCTTCACATTTACATGCTTTAAGTTGTGCTCACTGGCACCCCTTACTCTGATGTAATCATGGATATCAGAAGAAAGTATCCTCTTGGTCGTAGTATTCTTTTTGGTCATTCTGTTATTTTCTGACATATCATTCTCCAAAAACATGAAACTGTTTTATTCCAGTTTCAGCAAAACCTCTTTAAGCGAGATCAATTCATCACGAAGCATAGCTGCAGTTTCGAAATCAAGATCAGTTGCAGCTCTCTTCATCTTCTTCTGAAGCTGAGCAATAAGTTTCTCAAGTTCATCCTTGTCCATAGACTCAGGATCTTTCTCAAATCTGGCCTCTTCCTTGGCCACAGACTTCGTTACAGCAATCAGATCTCTTACCGCCTTCTTGATGGTCTGAGGTGTTATGCCGTGTTCTTCGTTGTACTTTTGCTGAATAGCTCGTCTTCTGGCAGTTTCATCGATAGCCTTCTGCATGGACTCAGTCATGTTATCTGCATACATGATAACTCTACCTTCTGCATTACGGGCTGCTCGGCCTATAGTCTGAATAAGCGAAGTCTCTGATCTAAGGAATCCTTCCTTATCGGCGTCAATGATCGCTACAAGTGATATCTCCGGAATATCAAGTCCTTCTCTCAAAAGGTTGATACCAACCAGAACGTCAAACACATCAAGTCTCATATCTCTGATGATTTCTGATCTCTCAAGGGTATCTATATCAGAATGAAGGTACTTGACCCTGATTCCTGACTCCGCAAGATATTCTGTCAGATCCTCAGCCATTCGTTTGGTAAGAGTAGTAACAAGCACTTTGTTTTTCTTGTCAATTTCAGTTCTGATCTCACTTATAAGATCATCTATCTGGCCCTCCACAGGTCTTACTGATATTTCAGGATCCAAAAGACCTGTTGGTCTGATGACCTGCTCGGCTCTTAAAAGTTCATGTTCCTCTTCATACTTACCAGGAGTAGCTGAACAAAAGAGCATCTGATCTATATGAGATTCAAATTCTTCAAAGTTAAGTGGTCTGTTATCAAGAGCTGATGGAAGTCTAAAGCCATAATCCACAAGAGTAAGCTTCCTGCTCCTGTCACCATGATACATAGCCCCAATCTGAGGAATAGTCATATGTGACTCATCCACTATTATCAAAAAGTCTCTGTCATAGAAGTCTAAAAGAGTAAGTGGTGGTTCCCCTGGCGCCATAAAATTCAGATGCCTTGAGTAGTTCTCAATTCCTGAACAAAAGCCTGTCTCTCTCATCATCTCAAGATCAAAATTCGTTCTCTCCGAGATTCTCTGAGCTTCTATCAGTCTATCTTCTCCCTTAAAGAACTTAACCTGTTCTTCAAGTTCTTTTTCAATGTTGTCGCAGGCCTTATTTATCTTTTCCTGAGGAACAACGTAATGAGAAGCAGGATAGATCATAACGTGAGAAAGCTCGTGTCTGACCTTGGCTGTAACAGGCTCTATCTCTGTGATCCTGTCTATCTCATCCCCAAAAAATTCAACTCGGATAAGATAGTCATCAGCATTGGCAGGGAATATCTCCAATGTGTCTCCCCTTACTCTAAAGTTGCATCTTCCAAGATCAAGGTCATTTCTGGTGTACTGAATAGCTATCAATTCCTTGATGGTTTCATCTCTATCCTTGCTCATGCCAGGTCTTAATGAAATTGACATTCCCTTAAATTCATCAGGGCTTCCAAGGCCGTATATACATGAAACACTGGCAACAACTATTACATCATTTCTTTCAGAAAGAGATGCTGTAGCTGAGAGCCTGAGTTTATCAATCTCATCATTTATTGAAGAGTCCTTGGCAATATATGTATCTGTCTGGGGAACGTAAGCTTCAGGCTGATAGTAATCGTAGTAGGACACAAAATATTCTACGGCGTTTTCCGGAAAGAACTCTTTCATCTCGCCATAGAGCTGACCTGCCAGAGTCTTGTTGTGAGAAATGATAAGGGTTGGCTTGTTTAAAGCCGCAATAATATTGGCCATGGCAAAAGTCTTACCGGAACCAGTTACTCCAAGGAGCGTCTCAAACTGATTGCCAGCTTTAAATCCATCTACCAAAGCTTTGATTGCCTGAGGCTGATCGCCAGTAGGCTTATATGGCGCAACTAACTTAAAATCTCCCATATCAATCTCCACTAAAAATCATTCCAACATGCTAGTGGAAGTATAACACAATAATATGCCTTTCGCAAACATTTGTTCTGATTTAGATATTTATCGAATCATACGTATAGACCATGTCCTGTTCTATCACAAAATCTTCCAGCATATCCTCTTCTACACATTCATTCTTTTCAAGGAGCTGCGTTGTGCACATCGAGGCTGTAGCCATCCCCTCTATCTCCTCTTTATCATCAATAGGGATATCAGCCAAAAGACCTCCAACTCCTAATATCAATACTATTGCCAAAAACACAATAGCAAATGTATATGCAAATATGATCATCTTTCCTCCTCTATTGCCTCCAAAGCTCCATCAATCCTTTGTTTTGCATTATAAAATCTCATTTTTACTGCAGGCAGCCTCTGTTCCACGTCGCAAGTAACAAACTCTTTTACCTGATCATAGTAAGATGCAGAAAAAGAGATCACCATCGCTACAATTGCAGATACAACGCCTATCTTCAGATATCTGAGCATCTTTCTATGCCGAACTCTTTCCGGAACTTTCTTTATTGCCTTTTCAATTTCCCTGCAGTTCTTATATCGTTCCTTGCGGCTTGGCTTTATACACCTGTAGACCACATCAAGGGTTTCAGGGCTTACTCCTCTAATGCCTTTTTTCTTTATCTCATTTAATCTGCTGCTGTCTTTTAGATTTGTTCCTGAAACCATCTGCAAAAGAGTCATTCCAAGGCAGTAGATATCTGTCTGCTGGCTACTCTGGCCAAGACTTCCAAACTGCTCTGGTGCCGCATAGCCTACAGTACCAAGGTTTACAGTGTCCGCCTCAACATCATCTCTAAAAATCCGGGCTGCTCCATAATCAATGAGTCTTGCCTTTCCATCATCTCCGATTATGATATTGGCAGGCTTTAGATCTCTGTAGATTATCGGTTCATTTCGTTCATGCAGTATCCTTAGTGTTTCTGCCAGGTCCGCCGTATATTTTAATGCTTCTTTTTCTTTTAATTTACCTTTTTTCTTGAGAATACTGAGAAGATCTTCTCCTGAAACATAAGAAATTTTGATGTATTCTTTTTC
The DNA here is from genome assembly GCF_001858005.1 of Butyrivibrio hungatei. Taxonomy (NCBI): domain Bacteria; kingdom Bacillati; phylum Bacillota; class Clostridia; order Lachnospirales; family Lachnospiraceae; genus Butyrivibrio; species Butyrivibrio hungatei. The sequence continues at coordinate 2,806,829 of NZ_CP017831.1, forward strand.
AACTCCTAAAAGTTCTGGGCCTCCATTGCCACCAAGCCTTTTAAGTATCTCTACCTCTGATGCAAAGACCTCACTAGCGCTTTCACAGGTGCCATCTTTAACAAATTTCAGTGTGACGTACCTTTGCAGTTTCTGGTCATATGCAAGATAAACCTTGCTGGTTCCACCTCTACCTAGTTCCCTTATTATCTTCATGGTCAGAACTCCATGCAAAGGGCAGCTGCAGTGATATTGTCTTTTTCTTCCCTTTCCCACGCCATATCAAAAAGAGATCTGCACTGATCCAGCATATCCTCTGATGTCACGCACATTTGCGGGCAAAGTGCTCTAAATATCTCTTTTTCTTCCAGTTTCCTCCAAAAGCCATCAGAACAAGCCACAATAGTAGAGTCCGATTTAAATTCGCCCCTTACTATCTCAGGATCAGGCGCCTTAGAAGAGCCAACACACTGGATGAGCACATTTCCAACACTCTGATCCTGTGTGAGCTGCTTTATCTCCCTCCGTGACAGCAGGTAAATCCTTGAGTCGCCAACATTTAGCAAAATGTACTTTCTTCCAACCTGTAAAAGAGCTGCCATAGTAGTCCCAAGAGATATCCCTCTATGCTTTCCGTATCTTTTTATATCTCCATTTATCTTGCCAATAAGGCGTCTCCATGACCTTTCCACAGCATCCATCAGCTTGTCATCAGACAGATCCTGCATCAGCGCCAATTCTTCATGAAACCAGCTCTCCATTGCCCTTACTGCTTTACAGCTTGCAACTTCGCCTTTGGACAGTCCGCCCATTCCATCGCATACCACAACAAAAGAGATCCTTCCAAGCTTTCCAGAATTGGCAACCTTAATAAGTGACGAATCCTGGTTCTCTTTTCGCTTTTTACCTACATCGGTATTAATGCACGCTTTTACCTTCATAACAACAAAATCCTTTCGTACTAACACAATTCCAAAAGTGGAAATTTCGCTCGAAATGAGCAAGAAAAAACTGTGCTAAGAATTAGCACAGTTTTGAATAATACATTTTTTTATTTATCTTGTCAATCCATTTCTTGTTTGATCACTTCTACAGCCTTATCCAGCTGATTATCAGTCTTGTCCTCAGAATAAGCATCCGCATCAAACTCAACTTCTACATCAGGTTCGATACCAACTCCGTGGATATTAACACCATTAGGAGTAAAATAGCTGCTAACTGTAAGCTTAATAGCTGTTCCATCCTTCAGATCAAAGATTCTCTGAACAATTCCCTTTCCGTAGGTAGTTGTTCCAACAAGCTTAGCTTTATTGTAGTCCTTAAGTGCACCAGATAAGATCTCAGAAGCACTAGCAGAGTACTTATTGACCAGAACAACAACAGGTATATCGATCTCATGCTCACCATCGCAAGTATAATCTTCTCTGTTACCGTCTCTATCAACTGTATAAACTATCGTACCCTGTGGAAGAAGCTGTCTTGCGATCTCGCATACTGCCTGAAGACTTCCGCCGGGATTACTTCTAAGGTCGATAATAAGTCCCTTGATGTTAGACTCTCTCAGCTCTGCCATTCCCTCAATGAACTGGTCAGGTGTGACATCATCAAACTCAGTGATCTGGAGATATCCAATTCCATCATCCATTACCTTTGTAGTTACAGTTGGAACCTCTACGGCATCTCTTATTACATCAACCTCTACTTCTTCAGCATCTGCGCCTCTAAGCAAAGTAAGATGTACCGAAGTACCCTTTTCACCCTTGATCATAGACACTACGTCTTCAAGTTCAAGGCCCTGAGTACTTTCTTTGTCAACTTCATAGATGATATCCTCTGGCAAAAGACCTGCTGCCTCTGCGGGACTTCCTGGAATTATACCAGAAATCCTAGGATAATTCAGTGTCTGATCAACGCCGACATATGCTCCGATTCCGTAGTAAACGCCAGCTGTATCAGTCATAAGATCATTGAGCTCTTCCTCAGTGTAATAAACCGAGTAAGGATCTCCAAGGGAATCCAAAAGGCCTTTATAAAGACCGTCTGTCTCTTTTTCCTTGTCTATTTCAGTCTTGTAATAATTTGAATCTATTACAGCTTCAAGTTTTTTGATCTTGTTTACAGTCTCTTGTGTCAGGATCTCGCTGTTATCCTTGTTGATTCCAAACACGTTAGATGCAAGGAAAAGAGCTACAGCTGAGCACACAAACATAGAGCACAAAAAACCGATGAGGATTCCGGCTACAAGACGCTTGGTAAGTAAACTCTTAAGCCCTTCCTCCTGTTCATTTTCTTGACCATTATCCTGTTCAATATATTCGTTATTTTCCACTTTAACACCTCTACAAGGTTGTATCTATTTCAGGTAATTCCATGGACTTACATAAGCTCCATTTAATCTAACTCCAAAGTGCAGATGGTTACCGGTTGATCTTCCGGTAGAACCTACTGCAGCTATCTTGGTACCTGATGTTACATCTTGTCCTTTTGAAACATACAGCGCAGAGCAATGCATGTAGATCGTGTACAATCCACCACCATGATTGATCATGATATAGTTACCCATAGTTGAATTATAATCTGCAGCAACTACTGTGCCGTTATAAGCCGCTAATATTGAAGAGCCTGCAGGAGCCGCAAGGTCGATACCATTATGCATCTTCTCGATTCCTAGAGTAGGATGCATACGCATTCCATAGTTATCAGAAATGCGGGAATATGATGGACATGGCCATGTAAACATACCGCCATCATACATATATTTGCTGTAAAGAGCTGCCTTATCAGCTGCAACTTCTTTTTCAAGTGCTGCGATAGCTGCATTCTCTGCTTTGATCTCAGCTTCATACTCAGCAATAGCTGCTTCTTTACTGGAGATATCGCTCTTAACGTTAGTAAGTTCCTGTTCTTTGGTATCAAGAAGAGACTGAAGATTCTTTTCTTCCTGCTCTTTTTCAGCCTTAGCAGCATCAAGAGTAGCTTTTTCCTCTTCCAGTGCCTCTTTGGTCACCTGGATGAGCTCTGTTGTAGCAATATACTCATCGAGCTTCTTCCTGTCATAGGAAGAAAGCATCTCGATATATTCAGCCTTATTGAGCATATCTGAAAAGCTTCCAGACTCAATGAGCAGTTCCACATATATTGTGTCGCCGCGCTCATACAGGAACTTAATCCTCTTTTTCATGGCTTCATACTGTTCCTGCTGGATGCGTTCAGCTTCCTCAAGCTCTTTTTCTGTAGTCTCGATCTCCTGTTCTTTGGCAGTGATCTGGTCATTCAAAGAGTCGATCTTACCCTGAATATCTGTAAGGGAAGCATCAAGCTGAGTAATGTAAGTATTAAGATCAGACTTGCTCTTTTCAAGATCTTTTTTGACCTTCTCAAGATTAGTCTTGGCACTACTTAAGTTATCACGTTCCTTCTTGGCCTGTGATATCTGTTCCTCTTTGGCCTTGATACTTTCTTCTGTTACCTCCGCAGTAGCAGTAATGCAGCTATTGGCAAAAGTACAGATTGCAATAGCTGCACATAGTAAAAGCGTAATTATTCTTTTGTTCAAGCCTTGTTTTCTGGTAAAAAACTTATACATGCAAATGCTTTCTTACTGTTGTGAAACTTCCGAAAAATCCGATACCAATACCTATTGCAAGTGATATTGGGAAAAGCTTGTTGAATACGATCTCAACAGGCAGGAAATTCAAGATAGATGACAACATTGTAAATTTTGATACTATATACGAGATCGCATTGGTATATACAAAATAAATGATGACCAACGGAATAAGTGAACCAATGATTCCAATGATAATACCTTCAACTACGAAAGGTGCTCTTACAAAGAAGTCCGTTGCTCCAATGTATTTCATAATATTGATCTCGTCTTTTCTGACAGCTATACCCATTGTAACTGTGTTGCTGATAAGGAATATTGATACCAGCAAAAGAATAATGATGATACCTGCAGAAATATATGCAATAAGCTTATTAAGACCGCTAAGAGTTGTAGCCGTTACTTCTGAACGGTTAACTTCTCTTACGACGTCAATAGATTCGATATATGTTACTAATGCGCCCTGCATAGATACGTCATTTAAGTAAATCTGCAGGTTAGCCGAATCTGCCAATGGGTTCTCAGTAAAGCCATCAGCGTATTCGCCAAGGTACTCCTCTTTAAAGCCTTCCCAAGCCTCATCAGCTGATACATATACAATTTCTCTGACTTCCGGACGCTTCTCGAGGTCACTCTTAACAACAAGAATCTGCTCTTCGCCAACTCCCTCATTGAAGAAAACAGTTACAGAAACGCCTTCCTCAGCAGTCTTGACCACATTCTGGAAGTTTGTGATTATTGAATAAAAAAGTCCGAACAAAAACAAACAAGCACTTATTGTCGCAATTGAAGCAAGCGTATACCACTTATTTCTGCCTAAATTCTTGAAGCCCTGTCCGATGGTGTAAAAGAAACTACTAATCCTCATCGATGTACATACCTTCTTCCTCGTCCTCTATGATGACGCCTTTTTTCATGGTGATAACTCTCTTCTTCATGGCATTAACGATCTCTCTGTTGTGAGTTACAACGATAACTGTTGTGCCATTCTCATTGATCTGCTCCATGAGTTTCATGATCTCCCATGAATTGTTTGGATCGAGATTTCCTGTAGGCTCATCGGCCAAAAGAATTGTTGGCTTATTTACCAAAGCTCTGGCAAGAGCAACTCTCTGCTGCTCACCACCTGAAAGCTGATTTATCTTGTTTTTGTACTTACCAGCAAGGTTAACTGTTGCAAGAATTGATGGAACATTTCTCTTAATCTCCCTTGTTGGAGTCTGAACGATCCTCTGTGCAAAAGCAACGTTCTCATAAACATTTCTGTCCTTAAGAAGGCGGAAATCCTGGAACACGATTCCAAGGTTACGTCTAAACTTAGGGATCTTTCTATGTTTGATCTTCTTTAAATTGTAACCAAGAACAGTGATCTCTCCATCTGTTGGTACAAGTTCTCTAAGTAAAAGCTTTATAAGTGTAGACTTACCAGATCCACTATCACCTACGATAAATACGAACTCACCTCTTTTGATGTGAAGTGTGACTCCGTTTAATGCAGGTGCCCCTGTAGAATATGACTTAGTGACATTCTCCAGAGTGATGACTTCATCATCAGGAATCTGTCTAGAAGTCCTTCTTTTTCTGTATCCTTTTTCCATACCTATCTCCTGATCAAGTAAACTTTTCCATGTACTTCATGTATCTTACAACCATAAGAGCAATTTTGAAAGTTATTGCATCATCAAATACTCTAAGGTCAAGTCCTGTGCTCTTCTGAAGCTTATCAAGTCTATACACAAGTGTATTTCTGTGGATAAAGAGCTGTCTTGATGTCTCTGACACGTTCAGACTGTTCTCAAAGAATTTATCGATAGTCGTAAGTGTCTCCTGGTCGAATTCATCAGGATTTTTGCCGCCGAATATCTCTTTGATAAACATCTTGCAAAGAGGAATAGGAAGCTGATAAATAAGTCTTCCAATACCAAGTTCGCTGTAGCAGATAACTTTGCGCTCGTCAAAGAATATCTTTCCAACATCTAGTGCCATCTTTGCTTCTTTGTAGGATCGGCTGACTTCTTTGATCTCCCCTACAACTGTTCCATATGCAATTCTTACTCCTGAAAGTCCCTCTTTTTCAAGAGTTGTAAGCATATCTTCTGCGACCTTAGCAATCTCGCCAGGCTTGCCCAAATCTGTAACATCCTTGACCACAATGATATTATCTTCATCGACTTCAGTAACAAAGTCTGTTCCGTTGCCAAAGTGAGTTCTTGCAACTTCAAGGGCATTGTTGTCCCTTCCATTCATAGACTCAACGATCATGGCAACTCTCTTAGCATCAGTCTGGATGTGAAGCTTTTTGGCTCTGCTATAGATATCAACCAAAAGAAGATTATCAAGAAGAAGGTTCTTGATAAAGTTATCCTTGTCAAATCTCTCTTTGTAAGCCACAAGAAGACTCTGAATCTGATATGCGATCATCTTGCCGAGCATATAAACATGCTCGCCTGAACCTGTGCAGATCAGAATGTATTCAAGCTGCTGTTCATCATATATCTTGAAATACTGAAAGCCCTGGATTTCCTGTGAATCAGCTGGTGAATCAACGAAATCTCTGGCCACAGCTGTAACATTACCGATATCACTGGCTGTAGCTGCAACTTCCTTACCATCAGTATCAAGCACATAGAGATCAACATGCGCTATGTTTTTTAACCCATCAATGGTGTTCTGAAGAATTTGATTCGAAATCATTTTTCACTCTTTCTGCAGTCTTCTATCTGCGAATTGTATACATAGCATTTTAATATAAATGTACAAAAAAATCCACTCTTTAAAGGGTGTTTTTTGTACATTTTTCAATTTTCCTAGTCAAAAGTACCAAAAACGCCCTCTTCTTTTTGGTATCAACTTACCCCCTAAATAATCCGATATACTAGATAGGATAAAGTGAAGTGTGCCCATTTGGCACAGGAGGTGAATATGGATATTCCAGCTTTATCGATGGCTCTTTCCCAAAATCGGATCTTAAATGATGTTGGGATTGCTATGCTATCCAAGAACCTCGATTTCATGGAAGATGTAGGAAGTGGATTGGTAGAGAGCATTGATGCTGTCTCAGAACTTTCTGTGAATCCTAATATCGGTTCAAACATTGACATTCGTATCTGATTGAGCCATCACAAAAATGCTCCAGGTTTTCCTGGAGCATTTGTTTTTTAGTAAGTGTAATTCGATATATATGCCACAAAACACATATACGCTACTGAGATCACTATTGCTATCACAAGAGGCACTGTGATCAGTTTATAGCCTTGTTTTTCGCTCTTTCTAATATAGTTATAATATTCCGTCCTGCCCTGAATATCAGCAATCTTACGAACTATATAAAAAGCCGCAGTTGTAAATATGACAGACATAACCAAATAAAATGCCAGAAACTCCAAAGTGCTATGGTCTCCGACCACGTTTTCCACGACCACGTCTGCTTCCCCAACAGTTCCTGATGCAGTATACATCACGATAACTTCAATAGTGTTGAACAGTGCATGGGCAATAAATGATGACAAAACACTTCCTGTTGCCTCCACCAATAGACAGAACATCACGCCCATTACCGCGCCATAAGCAAACTGGTTGAAATTAAGGTGCATCATTCCAAAAAGTACTGAAGAAAGGATGATAGATCCTACTATTCGTCCTGTCTTTTTGTAGCTGTGGAATATCACTCCTCTAAATACAATTTCCTCAATAAACGGTCCAATAAGACCCATAGAAAGGATCATTTTCCACATCGGCATGGCAAGAACCTCATCGCTTATGGAACTTACCATATTCTCAACAAAGAACATCGAGATGTAATTCACCAAAGTAACCAATGGAAAAAGTGCTAAAAGATAACCTACTGTAAGCACTAAAGAAGCTGGTTTTATGCCTCTCATTGGAATAACATGTGATATCTTTTCACCACTAAGCAAAACTACAGCCATTGTCGGCAAAAGTATAACAAGCTCACATAGAAGGTTATCCATAAAAATTGAAAGTGATCTTCCAGTAACTGCATAATAATAGCTGATCAAAAGGACCAGGACCAAAGTCGCTATTATCATATATAGATAAGTTCTGTTGGCACGCCTATAATCCATATTTTCTCCTTATTTCCTGATAATGGAATCCTTGCCTATCTCGACTTTGCCCTCTTTTAAAAGTCTTCCAATAGCTCGTTTAAACTCATTTTTACTCATATGAGTCTTCTCTCTGATAAGTTCAGGTGATGCCTTATCAGTGAAAGGAAGCTTTCCTCCATTATCATCAAGCATCTCGAGAACCTTTTTGGCGTCATCGTCCATCTGAAGATAAGCCTTTTCCCTAACACTTAAGTTAAGTCTTCCATCCTCTTTGACTGATGTTACTCTGGCATTTACTTCATCACCGATCTGAATATTGCCATAGAGCTCTTTCTTTGGAATAAGTCCTGAATAGATGTCATCTACTGCAACAAAAGCGCCAAAGTTGTCACTCATCTCGTATACAGTTCCGATAACCTTATCATCTTTTGAATAAGGACTCTTGTCCAAAAGATATTTATATACATTCATTGTTACAGCAAGTCTGCTGCTCTTATCGATATAAAGCGCGCAGAGCACTTCATCACCAACCTTGATCTTGCCACGCTGCTCTCTAAATGGCATCAGTACGTCTTTTTCAAGGCCCCAATCCATAAATGCGCCGATCTTACTGAGTTCTTTTACTCTAAGTCTTCTTACGTCTCCTAACATGATCTTGGGAGTTGTTGTTGTTGCAATAAGTCTGTCGTCTGAATCTTTGTATATAAAGACCTCTATCTCAGAGCCAAGCCCAGCTTCAGCCGGAACCTGCTTGCCAGGAAGGAGTACCTTCTCCTCACTGTCCATGTTCTCAGCAAGATATACGCCGAAATCCACCTCTTTGATTACTACTAGTGTCTGTTTTTCACCTAATTTGATCATAAGTCCTCCGTTCAAAAAATATAGCGATGTCAATTATCACTAACTACTAGTTCTACAATACATACCGGTGAGCCTTCTGTGTTATTGAGACTCACAGTATATATACTATTATCTACTTCTTTGTTTTTTATAACAACCGGTAAAAGAATATCTCCAAGCCTTGCCTGTTTTTTGTATTCAGCACGCATTGAAACCACTTTTCTGCTCTTATCTTCCAGACAGTCTATTGCCATTCTGATGTACTGGCCGTTATTCACATGGTTATTGGTGTCAAGATTATGCCTTCTTACTACTATTTCTTCGCAATCTATCTTTTCACCTGTTTCAGGTATCTTGATCTTCCTGTTGCCATACTCCATCTCAAGTTTATCTTCAAGAGGATAGGCATCTACAATTACTGGAGTTACTCTTACAGGGACATTTTTTTCAAAATCAAATAATGTCCACACGGAATTGGCAATTGCAAGCCTCTCACCATTATCAGTATCCATAAAGAAATTTCTAAGTCCCAATGGGCCTTTAAGCATATATGGAACTGTTCCTATAGTAACATGCTCACACAGCTTAGGATATCTATTGATCGTAATCTGCCATGAATTCAATACCCAAGCCATATTCTGCTCTCTAAGATACTCCATTTTGGCTGGACCATCCTGAGTCTGAAAGGTTGAGCAATCCTGAAAATAATCAATCAGAGATTCAAGAGTAAGCTCTGCGTTACTATCAACTTCACTATATCTGATCCTGGAATTAAATGAATACATGCTTATAGTCTCCAATCAAAAAATAATTCCCGATTGTATAAAAAAAACGAGATTGTTTCCAATCTCGTTTCTAGCTGGGCTAGTAGGATTCGAACCTACGTAATGACGGAGTCAGAGTCCGTTGCCTTACCGCTTGGCGATAGCCCACCGACAAGAAATGATTATACGTGAGGTTTTAGAAAAATGCAAGTACTTTTTTCAAATTTTTCTAAAAACCTCACAATCACTTATTTTATCTACATTTCACGAGATGTTATCAGCCTTCAAAAAGAAGATCTGCATATGTTGGGAATGGCCAATCCTTTTTATCAACCAGCATCTCAAGCTTGTCTGCAGGTGCTCTGAGGGCATCCATAACAGGTCTTACCTTATCCTTGTAGAAGAAAGCAAGTTCTCTGTGGTCTGAAATCTTACCAGCCTTCTCTTCACACGCCTTGAGCTTGTCTAAAGCCTTCTTCATGTTGCCAAGCTGAGTCTGGATCTCCTTAAGTTCATCCTGCTGTACAGTGGCATCTACGCCTGCTGCCTTGATTTCATTAACATCTGCTGCAAGTCTTCCTGCATACTTCATAACTGCTGGAATGATCTGCTTGGAAGCCATATCTATCATTGTAAGTGCTTCGATATTGATTGTCTTAGCATATGTCTCAAAGATGATGTCTTTTCTTGATTCAAGTTCAACCTTTGTGTATACGCCAAACTTCTCGAATAGTTCGATTGCTTTCTTGGTTGTGAGAGTATCTGCTGCCTCAATAGTGGACTTGATATTTGGAAGGCCTCTCTTCTTTGCCTCTTTTACCCAATCCTCTGAGTATCCATCTCCATTGAAGATGATGCGCTGATGCTCAGTCATGTATTCCTTGATAATGTCATGAACTTCTACATCAAAATTCTTGGCCTTCTCAAGTCTGTCTGCTGCCTCGCAGAAAGCTTCAGCAACAATTGTATTAAGAGTAGTATTTGAGCTTGCCATTGAATCTGATGATCCAACCATTCTGAACTCAAATTTGTTTCCAGTAAATGCAAATGGTGATGTACGGTTTCTATCAGTAGCATCCTTCTCGAACTGAGGAAGTGTTGATACACCAGTCTTGAGCTTTCCGCCCTTCTTGCTGGACTTGGCTTCACCTGTCTCGATGAGCTGTCTGACAACATCCTCAAGCTGTTCGCCAAGGAACACTGACATAATAGCTGGAGGTGCCTCATTAGCCCCAAGTCTGTGGTCATTTCCTACGTCTGAAGCACTCTGTCTCAAAAGATCTGCATGCTTATCAACTGCCTTAATGACACAAGCAAGAACAAAGAGGAACTGAATGTTCTTGTTTGGTGTATCGCCCGGATCAAGGAGATTCACTCCATCATCTGTGCAAAGAGACCAGTTGTCGTGCTTACCTGAACCGTTCACACCTGCAAATGGCTTCTCGTGGAGAAGACATCTCATGTGGTGATGTTCAGCTACTCGCTTCATTGTCTCCATGATGATCTGGTTGTGATCAACTGCAATATTAGCTGTCTCATATATTGGAGCAAGCTCGTGCTGTCCAGGTGCTACCTCATTGTGCTGAGTCTTGTCCGGAACACCAAGCTTCCATAATTCTACGTTGAGATCTTTCATGAATTCGCCGACTCTCTCACGGATTACACCAAAGTAGTGGTCCTCCATCTCCTGTCCCTTAGGAGCTGGCGCACCGAAAAGAGTTCTGCCTGTGAAGATAAGGTCCTCACGTTTCATTGACTTATCCCAGTCTACAAGGAAATATTCCTGCTCTGGTCCTACTGAAACGTTAACCTTTGTGGCATTTGTATTGCCGAATAATTTGACGATCCTAAGAGCCTGCTTGTTAACAGCCTCCATAGATCTTAAGAGAGGAGTCTTTTTGTCTAAGGCTTCTCCTGTGTATGAACAAAAAGCTGTTGGAATGCATAATGTAACACCAGCTCCTGATTCCTTCAAAAATGCTGGTGACGTAATATCCCATGTTGTATATCCTCTGGCCTCAAATGTTGCTCTAAGGCCACCTGAAGGGAATGATGAAGCATCTGGTTCTCCCTTGATAAGTTCTTTTCCAGAAAAAGATGTAAGCATTCTTCCGTCTTTGTCAGCACTTCCAACAAATGAGTCATGCTTCTCAGCTGTGATTCCAGTAAGTGGCTGGAACCAGTGTGTATAGTGAGTTGCTCCGTTTTCTACTGCCCATTCTTTCATTGCATTTGCAACTACATCAGCAGATTCCTTGGAAAGCTCACCACCATGTTCTGTGACACTAACAACCTCTTTGTAGACATTCTTTGGAAGACGTTCTCTCATCTTTGCAAGAGTAAAGACGTTCTGCCCGAATATTTCTTCAACATTCACCTTATTGTTCATCAATGCATCCCTTCCTTTGTTTAACTTGCTTACGCTACCCTTGAGTTTACAACAACTGTATTAAAACGTGTAGTATTTTTTTGATTTCTTTTGCAAAATTATTCAGAAGGGATTCTCAAAATATCGAATTTATCAGGCTTTACTGATAGATCAAGGTAAATAACCTGCTTTGGATGTGGGCATGAATCAACGCTCTCACCATCCTCAGTATACATTCCATTCACCTTAGCCTTGACATCTGTTCCGTCAGGCTTCATGATTTCTATCTCATCGCCAACAGAGAACTTATTTCTCTGTTCGATCTTGGCAAAGCCTCTGTCGTCAACCTCACCAACTATTCCAAGATAGATATATTCGTTAACATAAGTATTATTGTCATAGATCTGAGCTTCATCACTAGGTTTTCCAAAATAAAAGCCTGTGGTAAAGAGTCTGTATGTACATCTTGAGATCTGATCAAGGTACCATGACATGTTCTCTCTGTACTTTTCTTCAGACTCAAAGTAATCATCGATTGCTTTTCTATAGGTTCTGGCAACTGTAGCTACATAAAGGGCTGTTTTCATTCTGCCCTCGATCTTGCAGCTGTCTACTCCGGCGTCCACAAGCTCAGGAATGTGTTCGATCATGCACAGATCCTTTGAATTAAAGATGTAAGTTCCTCTCTCATTTTCATAAACTGGAAGATATTCGCCAGGTCTCTGCTCTTCCACGATTGAATACTTCCATCTGCATGGATGTGTACAAGCGCCTTTGTTGGCGTCTCTTCCTGTGAAGTAATTTGATAAAAGACATCTTCCTGAATAGGAAATGCACATAGCACCGTGAATGAAACACTCCATTTCAAGGTCTTCCGGGATTCTCTCCTTGATCTCTTTGATTTCTCTAAGAGAAAGCTCTCTAGCAGCAACTACTCTCTTTGCTCCAAGATCATGCCAGAAATTATAAGTCTCGTAGTTTGTATTGTTGGCCTGTGTTGATACGTGAATCTCTATCTCAGGACAGATCCTTCTGGCTTTCATGAAAATACCAGGGTCTGCAATAATGAGCGCGTCTGGGCCTAACTCTTTTAACTCATGGAGATACTTCTCAACGCCATCAAGATCATAGTTGTGAGCAAGGATATTAACTGTTACGTGAACCCTTACTCCATGGGCATGAGCAAACTCAATTCCCTCTTTCATCTCTTCTGGACTGAAGTTCTTGGCTTTAGCTCTAAGTCCAAAAGCGTCACCACCAATATATACTGCATCGGCGCCAAACATTACCGCTGTCTTTAATACTTCCAAACTACTTGCCGGAATCAATAATTCTGGTTTTTTCATAAATTACCTCATTTCGTCTTTACAGAAAGAGTCATTCCATCTCCAACTGTCAAAATAACTGTGTTAAGCATGTCGTTATGCTTTAGCTCATATAGATACTCACGCATTCTGGCGTGTATTGTTCTGTCTCTTCTTGTCACAGCAAATCTTGATTCTATGACGTCTCCGTCCTGAAGGACATTGTCTGATACCAAAAGACCTCCCTTATTGAGTATCCTTAAACACTCTGGCAGGAAGTTGATATACTGCCCTTTTGCTGCATCCATAAAAATAAAATCATACCCTGGAGTCAGCGTCTTTAAAATGTCTGTCGCATCACCTTCCAAAAGTGTGATTTTATGTTTTGAGTCGTACTTTATAAAGTTGTCCCTGGCTATAGGGATTCGCTTTTCATATTTTTCTATTGTAGTGATCTTGGCATCATCTCTGCTGTACTCAGCCATCAAAAGAGCTGAGAATCCAGTAGCACAGCCAACTTCCAATATATTCACCGGATTTGCCTGTGCCATCAGGAATTTGAGTAGTGCCTGAGAATCCTTGCGTACAATAGGGACGTCGTCCTTTTTGGCGATTCTTTCAAGTTCATCAAGATAAGGTGCATTGCCCTGATCAAGAGAATTGATGAATGCCGTCATTCTATCTTGTTCAGTTACCATTAGATTCCTCAGAATTTCCTACTTCTTCTGTCTCTTGTGTTTCTTCTGTCACTTCAGTTTCCTCAGCAGCACCTTCTTCGAGAGCGCCATCTTTGTCTGAAGATTCCTCACCATTCTTGATGCCGCCAGACATGATAGAGAGCATCTCCTCCGGTGTCATTGCTGTGCTGAGAGTATATGTTCCTGGCTGTTCCATTCCGTGGTACTCTGAGAACATCTCCTGAAGTTTGAACAAAAACTTATCTGTAATAAGCCCAACCTCTGCAAGTTTATCTGCGATCTGGCCTACTGAATCACCCTCTGAGATAGTTACAGTTACTTCTCTTCCTGTTCCGGAAGACACTGCTGTCTGATTAAAAATATGATAACCATAGTTGTAAGCAACCTTGGCATACTTAATGATCAGCATAGCAACAATGATGATGAAAACTACCTTGACTATGGTGTCCAATATGCCCAAGCCGAGTTTCTTTGTATTCATAAAATACTTCTCCTAAAGACCTCAAATATTTGTAGACATTATTATTGGCATTATCATTGGTCTTCTCTTTGTCTTCTTCCAAATATAATCGCTTAAGACATCTTTGACAATATTTTTTAATTTATTCCAATCAGTTATGCCCTTATCAGTAGCTTCGATAAGTTCGTCGTAAACAAGATCTGTAGCATCATCAATGAGCTTGTCTGACTCTCTGACATATACAAATCCTCTTGATACAATATTAGGACCTGAAATAAGCTGTCCACTCTCCTTATCAAGACCAAATACAACTATAACGATTCCATCCTCAGCAAGATGCTGTCTGTCACGAAGAACAACATTACCTACATCACCTACACCAAGACCGTCAACAAGGATAGCTCCTACAGGAACCTTACCCTTAACTTTTGCGCTCTCTTCATCAAGTTCAAGGATATCTCCAGAATGAAGAATGAATACATTCTCCTTTGCAATTCCAAGATCTCTTGCAATATTGCTCTGAGCAATAAGGTGTCTGTACTCGCCGTGAACAGGAATTGCGTACTTAGGCTTAACAAGTGTATAGATGAGCTTGATATCTTCCTGGCAGGCATGTCCAGATACATGAACATCCTGGAAGATTACATCTGCTCCCTTCATCTGAAGCTCGTTAATGATATTAGTAACAGCCTTCTCATTACCTGGGATTGGATGAGAAGAGAAAATAACAGTATCTCCAGCACCGATGGTGATCTTCTTGTGCTGGCTGCTGGCCATTCTACTAAGAGCGGCCATACTTTCACCCTGGCTACCTGTTGTAATGATAACAGTCTTGTTCTCAGGGTAATTTTTGAGCTGATCGATATCAATAAGTGTATTCTCAGGAATCTGGATGCATTCCAGTTTCTGAGCAATATCAATGATGCTCACCATACTGCGGCCTTCTACTACTACTTTTCTACCGCATTTATGAGCTGTGTTGATGATCTGCTGAACTCTGTCTACATTGGACGCGAATGTAGCTACAATGATCCTCTGGTTCTCATGTTCTTCAAAAAGAGAATCCAAAGCTCTTCCTACTGTTCTCTCAGAAGCTGTAAATCCTGGTCTCTCAGCATTTGTTGAGTCGCACATAAGGGCGAGAACGCCTTTTTTACCAATCTCAGCAAATCTCTGAAGATCTATAGGATCACCAAATACTGGTGTGTAATCAACCTTAAAGTCTCCTGTGTGGACTACAGTTCCGGCTGGTGAATATATTGCCAGAGCTGCCGCATCGACTATCGAGTGATTAGTTCTAATGAATTCAACTCTGAACTGCCCAAGGTTAATGGACTGTCCAAACTTAACTACTTTTCTTCGAGTCTTTTTGAGAAGATTGTGCTCCTCAAGCTTGTGCTCAATGATACCCATTGTAAGTCTTGTGGCATACACAGGGACATTGAGTTCATGAAGAATATATGGAAGTGCTCCTATATGATCTTCATGACCATGTGTTATAACAAAGCCTTTTACTTTGTCGATATTTTCCTGTAAATATGTGATATCCGGGATTACAAGGTCAATTCCCAACATGTCATCATCAGGGAATGACAAACCGCAATCCACTACAATAATACTGTCTTCATACCTGAAGGCAGTGATATTCATTCCAATCTGCTCAAGACCACCAAGTGGGATGATCTGCAGTTTGGAGCCATTTTCAGTTTTCTTTTTACTCAAAATAAATCCTCCATTTATACATTGGCGGAGAAATAGAAAAAGCTGTCAACCGCACTCCCCGTTAGGCATCAAGATCTATTCCATCCTCAGAAAGCAGCTTACGAAATACACCTGCAACAGCTTCCAGCTCCAGGTCATCGTCCACAATCACATAAACCGCTTCTTCATCTTTAATATCGGAGTCGTCGCGTAAAATAAGCGCTTCTCCGTCACCATCTTCTTCATCTGTAACAAGCAGGTAGGTCTTGCCTCCAAGGCTTGTCTGTTCAAGGCAGTAGAACTCTACTGCTTCGCCCCCATCCGGGCTAAATAAAATCTTTTCCAAATTATTCACCATTTCCTGACTATGATCAGGTTTTATCTTTGCTATTATCCAGATAATCCTGAAGAATTATCTGAGCTGCAATCATATCTACGTACTCTTTACGTTCACGACCTCTGATACCGGCTTCATCCATGATCTCGTCCGCTTCTACAGTCGTAAGTCTCTCATCCCACATAACAACCGGGATTCCCGTTCTACGTTCAAGCTTATCCTTGAACTCAAGGCATAACTCAGAACGCTCAGAAGGAGTCTGGTCCATATTAAGAGGTAGACCAAGCACCATCTTCTCAACATTGTACTCCTGGATCAGCTCTTCAATTCGAGCCATCGTCCTTCTTAACTTATTTTCCTCTTTTCTACGGATTATCTCTTTACCCTGCGCAGTTAAAAGAAGCTCATCGCTTATGGCAACTCCAACTGTTCTGGAACCGTAGTCCAAACCCATGATTCGCATAATATTACTTTCTAGCCCAGTTGTTGCTCTTGATATACTCTGTGAGCATCTCCTCAACAAGCTCATCACGCTCAACCTTCATAATAAGGCTTCTGGCGCCCTTGTGACTTGTAATGTATGTAGGATCTCCAGACATGATATATCCAACAATCTGATTAACAGGATTGTATCCCTTTTCAAGCAAGGCATCATATACTACAGAAAGTACCATCTTAACGCCAGTTTCTGGCTCGACTTCAACTTTGAAGAATTGGGTGTTCTCTAAATTCTGCTCTGCCATATCATCTCTCCATTCGTATTTTTTTATTTTAAAAAGCACACAGGCTCAATATACTCCAAAAATAATTGTACACTAACTAATTCAAATAAGCAATGTATCAGGAGTTAGGAAGGCTGTTGGAACAACTGTAGAAATGGCTCCAGTACTAGCTTTGTAGTTCTCTTTATCATCAACGTGCAGTGCAACTCTGACATATCTGTCAGTATGTCCGATGATATAAGTCTGACCACCAATCTCTTCTTCATCTTCCCACAAAACTGTGAGCTCTGTTCCGATAAACTTACCTCTATATTCCTTGGAATGTTCCCTTGTCATGTTAAGAAGCACTTCACTTCTCTTGGACTTTTCTTTGTCCGTGAGCTGATCTGGCATTCCTGCGGCAACAGTTCCTTTTCTAGGAGAGTACTTAAATACATGCATCTCATAGAACTGGATCTCTTCTACAAACTTGCGGCAATCCTCAAACTCTTCCTCTGTCTCACCAGGGAATCCCACAATAACGTCT
Source organism: Butyrivibrio hungatei (assembly GCF_001858005.1). Lineage (NCBI taxonomy): Bacteria > Bacillati > Bacillota > Clostridia > Lachnospirales > Lachnospiraceae > Butyrivibrio > Butyrivibrio hungatei. The sequence goes on from NZ_CP017831.1 coordinate 2,824,202, forward strand.
GTAGTGATAGCCGGTTTATCAAAAGCTTCTCTTAATAGTCTTACACCTTCTCTGAATTCATCAGCTGTATAATGCCTATTCATTCTCTTGAGGACTGAATCACATCCACTCTGAAGTGATAAGTGGAAATGTGGACAAAGCTTATCAAGGGCTGCCAATCTCTTTGCATTTTCTTCAGTTATGATCCTTGGCTCCAATGAGCTAAGTCTTATTCTCTCTATTCCCGGAATTTCATTTATCTTTTCAATAAGATCAATAAGCTGCGCCTTACCAAAATCTATACCATAAGAGCTTGTGTGAATACCTGTAAGAACCACTTCTTTGCAGCCCTTCTTAACAAGACCTTCGATCTCGCTCAGGATTTCATCCATATTTCTACTTCTTACTCTTCCTCTTGCGTACGGGATGACGCAATATGAACAGAACTGGTTACATCCATCCTGGATCTTGATATAGGCTCTTGTGTGCTCCGGAAGCTCTTTTAATGTCATGCTCTCATATTCATTAGTCTTGTTGATGTCAATGATAGTACTTCCAAAAAGAGTCTTGTCTATTACTTCATTCCTGGCTTCAATGAACTCATTTAAAATATCTACTATCTCTGATTTTTTGTTATTTCCAATAGCAAGATCAATGCACTCATCCTTCTTGACGCCGTCAAGACCAGTCTCTACATAGCATCCAACTGCAACGACTATAGAATCAGGATTCTCCTTCTTGGATCTATGGAGCATCTGTCTTGATTTTCTATCTGCAATATTAGTAACTGTGCAGGTGTTTATGATATAGATGTCCGCCTTCTCTTCGAAAGGCACGATTATAGCTCCCTGTTCCTGGAGTTTTTGGCTCATAACATCCATTTCATAGCTATTTACTTTACATCCTAGGTTGTGCATTGCAACCTTTAATCCATTAACGTTATTTTGCATAAAGGCATTTCTTTCTTATTTTGTTTAGGGTTAGTCATTGACTTTTGCAGTTACTCCGTTTACTATAAAGAAAAGAAGGAGGTATTTGCGCAATGAAGACCGTAAAAATTTCTTTAAATTCTATCGATAAGGTAAAATCTTTCGTAAACGATATTACGAAGTTTGATTATGACTTCGACCTCGTTTCAGGAAGATACGTTATCGACGCTAAGTCTATTATGGGTATTTTTTCATTAGATCTTTCTAAGCCTATTGATCTTAACATCCATGCAGAAGACGGCGCAGATGAGGTTCTCGAGATTTTGAAGCCTTACATGATCTAATCTTTGGATTAGATCCATCTAAAAGATTATTATAGACCATCTTAAAAGTTCATTTTAAGATGGTCTTTTTTTGATAATCCCAGCGCAAAGCACTTGCTGAGGTTTTTACCTCGTAATCTCAATAACTTCGTCAGTATCAAGAGCAGTCTGCATAAGCTCATCTATCTTTTCTACGAGATTCTCCTCATGCTTTCTGATGATATCAGTTCTTGGCTTAGTAACAGGGTGCTTAGCAACGAAAATAGTACAGCAATCCTCATAAGGAAGGATAGACGTCTCGTAAGCATCAATCTTGTATGAAATATCTACAATATCCTGTTTATCAAAAGCAATGAGCGGTCTGTAAACAGGAATGTCTGTTACTACCTCTCCTGTACACATAAGGCTCTGCATTGTCTGTGATGCAACCTGTCCGATACTCTCACCAGTGATAAGTCCCATAGAGCCTGACTTCTGAGCAAGAATATCTGCAATTCTCATCATATATCTTCTCATGATGATAGTAAGCTCATCATGTGGGCATTTCTCATAGATATACATCTGAATGTCAGTAAAGTTGATAACATGAAGCTTAACCTTACCTGTATACTTTGCAATAACGCCAGCAAGGTCGATTACCTTCTGCTTGGCTTTCTCACTTGTATAAGGTGGGGCATTGAAATATACAGCTTCGATCTCAACACCTCTTTTTGCAACCATGTATCCAGCTACAGGTGAATCAATTCCGCCTGAAAGAAGAAGCATAGCTTTACCGGCTGTTCCTATTGGCATTCCACCTGGTCCAGGAATGATCTCAGAGAAAATATTCAGTTTCTCTCTAAGCTCAACGTTTATGAGAATCTCAGGATCATGAACATCAACCTTCATTTCAGGGAATGCATTAAGGATCCTTGCGCCAAGTTCAGCTGCCATCTCCATAGAATCAACAGGATAGCTCTTATCTACTCTTCTGCACTTAACCTTGAAAGTCTTGTTCTTGTTAGGATACACGCCATCAATAAAATCTAATACAGCCTTAGCTACTCCATCAACATCTGGGAGATGGTTCTCTCCATCTCTTGCGATAGATACAGCTGGGCAGATTCCTGTTACACCAAATACAGTCTGAAGCTGTGATACAGTCTCATCAAAATCAAAGCCTTCTGCTTCAATATAGATACGACCTGCAACCTTAGAAATATTAAAGCTGCCATCACACTTAGCAAGCACTCTCTTTAGCTGCTTAACAAGTGCATCTTCAAAGATATATCTGTTCTTTCCCTTTACTCCGATCTCGGCGTACTTAATTACAAAAGCATGATACTGCATAAAAACCTCTTTCTTTAATGACGGTAGAACTTACGCATATTCTCAACCTGTGAGCATAGCGTATCCAAAAAGTAATCAATCTCTTCCTTGGTAGTCATAAATGACATACTAATACGAATTGTGGATTCAAGCAAATCCTTTTCAAGACCAATGGCCTGAAGCGTATCTGAAATATGTGGGTTGTTGGATGTGCAGGCAGATCCAGCAGATACGTATATATTTTTGCTACTAAGCATGTTGAGAACTGTCTCTGCGGCAAGTCCCTTTATTGAAACGCTGACAATATGTGGCGCTCCCTCTCTGCATGCCGGACCATTTACCTTTATATCTGAAAGCCTCTCATTAAGAGAATTTATGAGATACTCTTTAAGCTCATAGAGTTTGCTTTGCTTGTCCTCAAAGTTCTCGTAGCACATCTTGGCTGCCAGAGCAAGGCCAGCAATTCCAGGCACATTCTCTGTTCCTGATCTCATACCCTTCTGCTGTCCACCGCCATAGCAGATAGGATTGATCTTAGTTCCCTTTTTGATATACAAAAAGCCTATTCCCTTGGGTCCATGGATCTTGTGTCCGCTAACAGACAAAAGATCTATCTTCATGCTCTTTGGTCTAATGACAAATTTGCCATATCCCTGAACCGCATCCACATGGAAATAGATATCGGAATTATATGCCTTGATAAGTTCACCAGCTTCCTGGATCTTTTGAACTGAACCTATCTCATTATTAACAAACATCATTGAAACAAGTATAGTGTCTTCTCTAAGAGCTGCCTTTAAGTCCTCTAACTGAACCACACCTGTCTCATCAACTGGAAGATAAGTTATCTCAAAACCTTCCTTTTCAAGAGCTGAAGTAGTCTCTAGAATCGCAGGATGTTCGATAGCAGTTGTTATTATATGCTTACCACGCCATTTATTAGCCTTGGCTACACCTATCAAAGCAAGGTTGTCTGATTCTGTTCCTCCAGAAGTAAATAATATCTCCTGTGGCTCAACCTTTAATGTAGCTGCTATAGTTTCTCTCGCCTGTGCGAGCCTCTCACCAGATACCATACCCATGTGATGTACACTGGATGGATTTCCATATTCTTCTGTCATTATCTTGGCAACAAGTGAAGCCACTTCATCGTAGGCTCTTGTAGTTGCCGAATTATCTAAATAAGCTTCCATTTCTTTATCCTTCAAGATGATACATAAGCCACGAGATTATTGTAAATCCCGCAGTTTCAGTCCTTAATATTCTCTTACCTAAAGTAATAGGCTTTATTCCATTCTCATTGCAAAGGTCGATCTCCTGCTCAGAAAATCCGCCTTCTGGTCCAATAAACACAGCAATGCTCTGCCCCGGCTTTATAGCTTCAATTATCTTCTTGGTCTCATCAATATGCTCTGCCATCTCATATGGAATAAGCTTAATATCCATATCCTTGGCATATTGAACAGCCTCCTTCATGGTCATAGGCATATGAACAGAAGGAATGATAGCACGCTTACTCTGTTTTGCTGCTGCTTCTGCAATAGCCTGCCAACGCTTTACCTTGCTTTCAGCCTTTTTCTCATCAAGCTTGACGATACATCTCTTAGTGGACATAGGCACGATTTCAAAAGCTCCCAGCTCAACAGCCTTCTGAATAATGAGCTCCATCTTATCAACCTTTGGAAGTCCCTGAAAAAGATATATTTTGGAAGGAAGCTCATTTCCCACTTCCTCTATAAAGCAAAGCTTACCAATGACAGCACTGTCAGTTATTTCTTCTATCTCGTAAAAGAGCTCTCTGCCTTCCTCTTCCTCACGTATGCTTACTGAAAACTGCTCTCCGACTTTCATTCTGAGAACATGAGCAATGTGATTGTAGTCGTTATCAGTGATCTCAACTCTTTTGCAATCAGGCGTTATTTGTGAACTGTCTACAAAAAAATGATACATCAGTTTTTCCTCGAAGTGATTGAAACCCAATCTCCCTGATGATGGATCTCAAGAATCTCAAGACCAGCATCAAGATGTGCTTTCTTAACCTCTTCTTCCTTGGTATTGATGATACCAGAGGTTATATAAATACCACCTGTTTTTAATTGATGCGTGATAACAGGCGTAAGTGGAACAAGTACATTGGCTAAAATATTTGCTACAACAATGTCATATTTATCATAGCCAACTGCATCCTGAATATTCTTGTCATCAATGATATTACCGATCATCATGTCAAACTTCTCAGGTGCAATTCCATTGTTTTCCATATTTTCTTTTACAGCTGGAACTGCGCATTTATCAAGATCAGTTCCTACTGCATGCTTGGCTCCAAACATGAGTGAAAGGATTGAAAGAACTCCGCTACCTGTTCCTACATCCAAAAGCTCAGTGTCGGAAGTTACATACTTTTTGAGCATTCTGATGCAAAGCTGAGTTGTCTCATGCATACCTGTACCAAAAGCTGTTCCAGGATCAATATGAAGAACCATATTTGCCTTTTCAGAGTCCTCATTACTCTCTTTTTCCCATGACGGAATTACAAGTATATCATCAATATAAAATTTATGGAAGTACTGTTTCCAGTTATTGATCCAATCAATATCCTCTGTAACATCTACAGAAATAGTGCCATCACCTATATCAGAAAAAGACTTAAGTTCATCAAGCTTTTCCTTGATCTCTGCCTGCATCTGTTCTGGAGTTTTCTTGACCTTAACATACTCTCCTTCATCATTTGGCATCTCAACAGTGAGCATGTTCTCATCATCTATTTCAAGGAAGAAATTAAGATATGCTGCGCCAGCCTCAATTCCTGTATCCTTCTCATCTGGTTCAAGCTCAGGTGCATCAATAAACATCTGCTCCTTATCTGCAGCAGAAAGTGGTGCGTTGTCTTCAATCTGAGCACCCTCTAATCCAATATCTTCTAAATAACTTACGATAATATCTTCTGATTCTTCGTTTGTACGAACTCTAAAGCGCATCCATTTCATAATTTTAGCTCCTTTTTAATCACACAAAAGCGTGAAGCAGAATTTTGTCTCTGCTTCACGCGTATTGTATCATATTAAGATTACTTAAAAAAACCCTTTTTCTTTTTGCCTCCTGGGCCATCATTTCCCGGGTCTTTACCATCAGCTTCCATCATACGCTCAGCTGCTGTAAGTGAATCTCCTGTTTTTTCATCAAATTTCTTAAGGAGCTCTTTGGCTTCCTTAGAAAGCTTCTCAGGAACCTGAACTACAAGTGTTATGTAGTGATCACCTCTTGTATCCTTATCTCTAAGTGATGGAACACCCTTTCCACGAAGTCTTACCTTAGTGTCAGTCTGAGTTCCAGGCTTAACATCATATGCAACCTTTCCATCAACAGTATCAATAAGAACTGTTCCACCAAGAGCAGCAATTGCAAATGATACTGGTACCATTGAATAGATATTGTAGCCATCTCTCTGGAAGATTGGGTGATCAGAAATGATAACTTCTACAAGAAGATCTCCTCTAGGTCCACCATTAATACCTGGCTCACCTTTTTCACGAAGTCTTACGCTCTGTCCATTATCTATACCTGCTGGAATAGAAACTGAGATTTTCTTTCTAGTCGCAATGTATCCTGTTCCACGGCAGTCTGGACACTTATCCTTGATTACCTTACCAGTTCCTCCACATTCAGGACATGTCTGAACGTTACGAATGGTGCCAAAGAATGACTGCTGCATATGTATCTTCTGTCCTTTACCGCCACAACTTGGACAAGTCTCAGCTGATGTTCCTGGCTTAGCACCTGTTCCATGACATGTAGGACATGGATCTTTCATTGTAAGCTCTAATTCTTTTTCACAGCCAAATACAGCTTCAAGGAAAGTAATTCTAACGCTGGCTCTTATATTAGCTCCCTTAGATGGGCCTGTTCTGGCACCGCCACGAGCTCTTCCACCGCCAAAGAAATCTCCAAATATATCACCGAAGATATCTCCAAAATCAGCGCCATTGAAATCGAATCCACCATATCCGCCAGCGCCTCCTTCGAATGCAGCATGGCCAAACTGGTCGTACTGTCTCTTCTTTTCTGGATCGCTAAGTACGGCATATGCCTCAGAAGCCTCTTTGAATTTTTCAGCTGCTGTTGCATCGCCAGGATTCATATCTGGATGATACTTCTTAGCAAGTACTCTATATGCTTTTTTGATCTCGTCCTCAGATGCGCTTTTGCTGACACCAAGAACCTCATAATAGTCGCGCTTTTGTTCTGCCATATTACTCCTCAACCTTATATCGCTGTCAATTAGAATCAGTATACTCTGAATAGCCAGACGAGAAAAGCTCGCCTGGCTATTTGTATTATAAAACTTTTATTAATTCTGACTTATTAAGATCAAACTTCTCTGTAGTCGCCATCAACAACATTGTCATCATTGCTTGATGTGTTTGCTGAACCCATATCAGGACCTGCGCCAGCACCCATATCTGGGCCTGCTGCACCAGCTGCACCAGCTGCACCCTGAGCGCTCTCATACATCTTAGCAAAGAGTGCCTGAGCATCGTTCATGAGCTTCTCTTTCTGGCTCTTAAGTGAATCGATCTCGCTGTCTGAAAGCTCCTTATCCTTAGTCTGCTCAAGTGTTTCCTTGAGAGCCTTGATATCATCTTCTACAGTCTGCTTCTGAGCTGCATCGATCTTGTCGCCAACATCCTGAAGAGCTTTCTCTGTCTGGAATACGAATGAGTCAGCTTCATTACGAGCATCGATACCCTCTTTACGCTTCTTATCCTGAGCCTCATACTCCTGAGCCTCTTTAACAGCCTTATCGATATCCTCATCAGACATGTTAGAACCAGCTGTGATTGTGATGTGCTGCTCCTTACCTGTTCCAAGGTCCTTAGCTGATACGTTAACGATACCGTTTGCATCGATATCGAATGTAACCTCGATCTGAGGTACTCCTCTCATTGCTGGAGGGATTCCATCAAGTCTGAACTGTCCAAGTGACTTGTTGTCCTTAGCGAACTGTCTCTCACCCTGAAGAACGTTGATGTCAACGGCTGTCTGGTTATCAGCTGCAGTTGAGAATACCTGGCTCTTCTTTGTAGGGATTGTTGTGTTACGCTCGATAAGTCTTGTAGCAACACCACCCATTGTCTCGATTGAAAGTGAAAGAGGTGTTACATCAAGAAGAAGAATGTCACCAGCACCAGCATCACCAGCAAGCTTACCACCCTGGATAGAAGCACCGATAGCTACGCACTCATCAGGGTTAAGGTTCTTGGAAGGTTCATGACCTGTGAGCTGCTTAACTTTCTCTACTACGCAAGGTACACGGGTTGATCCACCAACAAGGAGTACCTTTCCAATATCTGCATTTGTAAGTCCAGCGTCCTTCATAGCGTTCTGTACTGGGATTGCTGTTCTCTCTACGAGATCATGGATAAGCTCTTCAAACTTAGCTCTTGTAAGATCTACATCGAAGTGCTTAGGGCCATCTGCTCCAGCTGAAATGAATGGAAGGTTGATGTTTGTTGTTGTTGAAGATGAAAGTTCCTTCTTGGCCTTCTCTGCAGCTTCCTTAAGTCTCTGCATAGCCATCTTGTCACCTGAAAGATCAACGCCTTCCTTATTCTTGAAGTCCTGAACCATCCAGTTGATGATTGCCTGGTCAAAGTCATCACCACCAAGGTGTGTATCACCGTTTGTTGAAAGAACTTCGATAACGCCATCACCAATCTCAATGATTGATACATCGAATGTACCACCACCAAGGTCATATACCATGATCTTCTGCTCTTTTTCGTTATCAAGACCATAAGCAAGAGCTGCTGCTGTAGGCTCGTTGATGATTCTCTTTACTTCGAGACCAGCGATCTTACCAGCATCCTTTGTAGCCTGACGCTGAGCATCGTTGAAGTAAGCAGGAACTGTGATAACTGCCTCTGAAACTTTTTCGCCAAGATACTGCTCTGCATCAGCCTTAAGTTTCTGAAGAATCATAGCTGAGATCTGCTGTGGTGAGTACTTCTTGCCGTCAATTGTACGACCGTTGTCTGTACCCATATCTCTCTTAATTGATGAGATTGTGTTGTCAGCGTTTGTAACTGCCTGACGTTTAGCTGGCTCACCAACGATTCTCTCACCATTCTTTGTGAAAGCAACGATAGAAGGTGTTGTTCTAGCGCCTTCTGCGTTTGCTATAACTGTAGGCTTTCCGCCTTCCATAACTGCTACGCAGCTATTTGTTGTACCAAGATCGATACCGATAATCTTACTCATTTTTCTTTCCTCCATACCTAAATTATCTGATAGTTTTAAACTTTATTGACTAACACCAACCATGCTATGTCTAAGCACTGTTTCGTGGAACATATATCCCTTTTGAAGTTCCTGTGCAACCATTCCTGATTCAAATTCTTCGCTTTCAACCTGCATTACTGCATTATGAAGATTTGGATCAAATTCTTTTCCCACAGCTTCAATTGGGGTTACTCCAAGGTCTTCAAGCTGCTTCATAAGCTGTTTGTAGATCTTGTTCATACCGTCTGCAAAGGCTCCGTCTTTGTCCGCTTCAGGAACTGCTGCAAGTCCTCGCTCGAAATTATCGACAACAGGTAAAAGCTTCTCTAATACATTAGCCTGTCCCTGTTCAAACATCTGTGCCTTTTCTTTATCTGTTCTCTTTCTGAAGTTCTCGAACTCAGCCATCTGTCTCATGACTTTGTCATTGAGTTCATCAATCTTCTCTTTTAATGGATCTTTCTTTTCTTTTTTAGTTTCCTCAGAAGTTTCTGCCTCAGCCTCTGTAACATTTTCTTCAGAAGCAGTTTCTTCTGCAGCCTTTTCTTCTTTTTCTTCTGCTTCTTTTTCAAGTTCTTCCATGATGTTCTCAAGAACTTCTTTATCTGCTTCACTTACAGGCTTCTTGGCCTTACCATGAACTTCTTTATTTTCTTTGTTACCCAATGTAAATGCCTCCTAATTCGTAAATCATCTATATAAATATGCGCTACTCTTTCTTGTAAAGAGCATCCAGCGCATGTCTCATATTCTTCAAAGTAGAAATAACTTTGTCATAGTCCATTCTCTTAGGTCCGATAATTCCGACCGTTCCTTTCATTCCATCACCAAGTTCGTAAGTAGCTGTTACTACGCTACAATCCTTCATGGCCTGAACAGGAGTCTCATTACCTATATAAACCTGAATGCCAGTCTCTTCTGAATCGGAAGACAATGTATCCTCAACGATACTGGAAAGATCCTTGGTATCCTCGAATGTACTTATAAGTTCGCTTGCCTTTGTGGAATCTGTAAGTTCTGGATATTTGAAAATATTCATAGTTCCACTTGTATATATCTGAAGGTCCTCATCAGCTGTAATCGACTCAGCTGCGGCATCAATGACATTACCTATGATCTCACTGTGTATGCCAGCTTCCTGTTTGACATTAGCTATAAGTCCCAGATTGATATCCTCAACTGCAAGACCATCAAGTCTAGTGTTCATGAGAATATTGAGCTTGAGCATTGTAGCTTCATCAAGCACTTCCTCTACAGGAATGATCTTGTTCTTAATGACATTACCTTCAAGTACAATGGTTGCCAAAAGATGCTCATCATCAACCTTAGATATCTGCATGAATTTAAGCTTGTTCTTCCTGATCTGTGGAGCTGAGATCATTGTGGCATAGTTGGTATCAACTGCCAGTGTCTTAGCTACCTGCTTAAGAAGATTCTCAAGCTTCTCCTCTTTATCAAGGAGCATTTCCTTCATGTTCTCTACTTCTTTTTCCTTGTCCCTGAGCATCTCATCTACATATACTCTGTATCCCTGATCTGAAGGAATACGACCTGCAGATGTATGAGGCTGCAAAATAAGTCCCATCTCCTCAAGGTCAGCCATCTCATTTCGAATAGTAGCAGAACTAAGATTTAAGTCTGTGTACTTGGAAATAGTACGGCTACCAACAGGTTCTCCTGTTTCAAGGTAGTTCTTAACGATTGCATGAAGTATTTTTCTTTTTCTCTCGTCTAGTTCCATATCGCCCTTCCTCTGTATTCACCGGTTAAATTCATTGGAATGGTATCTATTTTTCAAGTGTTAGCACTCACTTGATTTGAGTGCTAACATCTTCTGTAACTTAAAATACAACTTTCTAAGACCGATGTCAACATAGGTTTTTATAAAAAATGTATTAATCTACAGCATCAAAAATGCCCTCCACATTTCGTGGAGGGCAATCCTGTTTTATATAAGATTATTCAAGTCCAATTCTTCCCTGAACCTTATCATTTACTACATAGTAAGCTGCATCCTCTGATGGCTTAACGTAAATGCTAAGCTTCTTGATATCATTTACATTTCCGCCCATCTCATATGCGAAGTTGTTCTTTGAATCTTCAACAATCTTCTCATAAGGAATGTGCTTGTAAGAATACTGAAGCTCGATTGAAACCTGAACTGCCTCTGTTTTCTTAGCTGCTGGCTTCTTTGCTGGAGCCTTCTTAGCTGTTGTCTTCTTTGCAGTTGTCTTTGTAGCAGGCTTCTTTGCAGCTGTCTTTGTAGTAGTTTTCTTTGCTGCTGGCTTTTTAGCCTCTGCCTTCTTTGGCTCAGCCTTCTTAGCAGCTGGCTTTTTAGCTGCAGGCTTCTTTGCTGCTGGAGCTGCTGCCTTTACTTCTGGTGTTTTAGTTGCTGTTGCAGCTACTGGAGTCTTAATTGTTGCAACAGGCTTTACAGATGTCTCTGTTTTCTTGATCTCGGCCATTTCTTGTCTCCTCCTCAAAAAATCACACTTGATTAATATAGCTCGTTAAAACAATAAAGTCTTTTCGAAATAGAGTTTACTCCCATTAACCCCCATTGTCAACGGATTTAGGGACAAAAAATGTCGGTTAAATCAATATTTAAGCCTTGTACACCTCACCGACAAACTGACGCAACCTATCCATGGCTCTTTTCACCTTATCAGTGTCAATGCAATAAGCCATTCTGAAGTATCCCGGAGCACCGAATCCGTCAGCAGGCACAAATATCAGATCGTAATCCTTGGCCTTTTTGCAAAATGCAACAGAATCCTCTTCTAAAGCCTTTGGCATGATATAGAAGGTTCCATCTGGCTTGACCACAGTAAATCCAAGCTCCTTAAGAGTGCTATAGATAATGTTCATGTTGGTCTCGTATACAGAAAGATCTGCTGTCATGTGGCAAACCTTGGCAACAGCCTGCTGTATGATGGATGGAGGACAGTTGTGTCCTGTGCCTCTTGAAATCTGTCCGCACATAGGAACGATAATATCACTTCCCTCGCATGCTGGGTTAACTGCCACATATCCAATTCTCTCACCAGGAAGTGAAAGAGACTTTGAGAATGAATAGCAGCTAAGTGTATTGTCATAGAACTTAGAAACATATGGAGAATCTGCACCCTCAAATACGATTTCTCTATAAGGTTCATCTGAAATAAGGAAAATAGTATGTCCATATTCCTTTGACTTTTCTTTTAATATAGAAGAAAGCTTCTCTAAAGTTGCCTTTCCATATGCTACACCTGAAGGATTGTTGGGCGTGTTAACAAGAACTGCCATAACCTTATCTGTAAGCATTTCCTCAAACTTATCAAAGTTGATCTGGAAAGTTTCGGTATCAGCAGGAACAATCTTTAGTTCAACTCCTGCGCCATTTATATATGGTCTGTACTCAGGAAAAAATGGTGCAAAAGCGATCATCTCATCACCAGGTTTTGTAACAGCGCGTACTGCGTGTGATATAGCGCCTGCAGCTCCTGTAGTAGGAAAAATATGCTCAGGACCATAGTTCATTCCAAAGCGTTTATTTAAAGACTCTGCAATCTTTTCTTTATATAATTGATTACCAAGACTAGGAGTATATCCATGAAGAGTCATGGTGTTTTCTGTCTCCAAAAGTCTTATCATTTCTTCTGTGAATTCCTTTGGCACTTCCACGCTTGGATTACCAAGGCTAAAATCAAAGACATTCTCGTAGCCTATTTCTTTTCCTCTGGCTGTTGCATATTCTGACAGCTCTCTGATCACTGACTTTGCTCCAAGCATATCTTTGTACTGCTGATTTATCATACCCAACCTCCTGATTAAAAAACCTTTGACAAACAGTATAGCACATTATTTCAATGGTTCACAGTACTAAAGTTTAGCAATAGTTCGAAACCTTCTAGCAAGATTTGGTTGGAAGATTTCTGACAAAAAAAGTATAGTAAAAAAGTAAAGAACTATCGGTATTTGGGAGGTTTCAAATGGCTTCAGTAAAGTTTCATCTGCCAGGACTTCGTTACAATTATCCGCTTAACATGTACTGGCTTAGCTTATTAAAACAGTATCCTCATTACTTCCGCGAAGGTGTTGAAATAGCATCTTTTTTTGGTTGCTTTCCTTTTTCACTTTGGAACGGCGGAAGACTTATAGATAATGACCAGTGTGACAGAGCCTTTGTAGAAAATGTAATAAAGAGCATTAACTCTCAGGGCATTCCTGTTCGTTTCACTTTCACAAATCCCCTCATTACTGAGGAAGATCTCCGGGACCCTTTCTGTAACTTCTGCTTGAAGGCCGGTGACAATGGTAAAAATGAAGTTCTGGTATTCTCACCTCTTTTGGAAGAATTCATCAGAACCAACTATCCTTCCTACAAGATTGATTCCACAACATGCAAAGAGATCCGTGATGTGGACGCTCTTAATGAGGAACTTGAAAAAGACTATAAGTATGTAGTCCTTGACTACAACATGAATAACAAGTGGGACATCATTGAGAATATCAATCACAAAGAAAAGCTCGAAGTCCTTGTAAACGCTCTATGCGTTCCAGATTGCAAGCGCCGCGGTGATCACTACAAGAACATCGCCCTTAATCAGAAGATAATAATGGAAAACAGAACGCTTCCTCCTGAAAAGAGAAAGCATATCATTCCTTGGACTTGTGAATACGGTGACAAGAACTGCATCTACACCATCCAGGAATATTCAACTCATATTTCACCAGAGCTTATCTGGGAAAAATATGTACCAATGGGAATCAACAACTTTAAGATTGAAGGAAGAACAGCAAATCTTTTCTCACTTATCGAGACCTACTGCCACTACATGGTAAAGCCAGAATACCAGGGAAAAGTAAGGCTGTTACTCCTCAGAAACTTAGAAGCTTCAAAGATCATCCAGGTCAATAAGCCAAGACCTGCAGCATTTCACTAGGCAGAATTTCATTCTGCCTAGTTTTTTCTTTAGTCACATATCGATCCAATGATCAGATATCCAACAATTGTTAGAACATGACCACAATCTCTTTTGTCTTTTACCATTGTGATATCTATACTTCCAAACAGTTTCTTCGCTAAGAATAATAGCTTTACCATCATGCGCGCTACTAATTCCAGCATTTGTAGCGCATGCATAACAAGTAATTGTACTGTTTTTCATGATCAAAACTGTAGCTACTAGTAATAAACTTTTAACAAATATTTTTTTCATTCTCTTATTTCCAATCTGCAATATGGTCTAGTTTTTAAATCGTCTTTAGGAACAATGCCCCAATCCTCATCATCGATAATGATTCTATATTCATCATCTTCCTTAATCAAATATGCGTTTGTTTCATCAACCGCTACTTCACCTTCTATTTCTGGCTCATAATATGGTTGGAATATTACAGCATATGACAAAAAGAACAAACATATCTCCAACGCTATTGCAACAGCTATCCTTTTTATATTCTTTTTTTCATTTATAAAAACTCTGTCAGCTCTTGAAATAAGCATCGATTTCCTTGATGCAATAGCAAAGCCAGCTTCCATATATCTATAGCAATAATCTAGCTTCACTACTGTCATCTTCTTCATAGTTTCCACATAGGCTATTTTTTCAGATAACGTATAGAATTGTACTGCATTCTCGTCACATCGATATTCCATAAGAATGGAATAGTCTTTCTCAAACAACCTAAAAATTGGATTCCACCAAAAGATACAACAAAAGGCATGTAACAACACTCTATTTCTAATATCTCTATGCTTTATATGAGCAGCTTCGTGAACAAAAATATTATAAAGATCTATGTCAGAATAATCAGTTTGTGGAAGCAAAATCATATATTCTCTAATTCCAACTGTAACAACTTCATCAATCTTATCAGTCACAAATACACAATTTGCATTTAATCCTGCCTTCGTGGCAATACTAAGTTGTTTTTCAGGAAGGCTACTAGCACATTCCTTTATAATCTTTGTCTTTTGAACATCTTTTTTTATAGAACAATTCCATATAAAAAGAGACACTATAGCCCCAATAATCCACGTTAAAACAAGTACTTTTTCTATTGATAGGTCATACAGTAAAGTAATCATTAATAAATCATGAACTGCATTAAGAAGCTTAGTTGACCTGATCACATAAAAAGCATCCGAGTCTACAGGAAAAATCACTCTGATAAAAATCAGCAATAACAGAGTAATATACGGAGTTATAGCATCTTTAATTGTCTTTTTTCTATTACATATTCCAAAATGAAATAATAATAAAAGAACACTTCCTAAAATAATTGCGTAAAATAAAGACCAACGACTTACTTGTATCATTTATCTTTAAGTTCCTTTTTCTTGTCTGAAATCATCCTGTCTAGTTCTTTAATATCTCTTGCATCAACATCACCTTCACCAAGAAGATGAGATACTAATTGAGGCACTTCAATCTTACCTTCAAAAGAGTTGAGCTGTCCTATCATAAAATCTGTATAACTAATCACCGGCGAAAATGTTCTAGCTATTGTCTTTCCGCTATGAACATATCCATCTTCTTTTAGAAGGCCCTTAGTTATCAAACTGTTTATTATCGAAAAACCTGATCGGTCCTTCCAGCATCTGTCAGGGCTAGCCAATATCAAATCATTTAACGACATTGACCTATCTTCCTGCCAGAACGCATGCATAATCTCCATCTCGCTTTGCGTAAGGTACATATTGTTCTCCTAAATAACGAATATTCTTAATTATAATGATACACTTCTTTTCTATACAGTCAACCATTCTTGATTCTTTCTTTTATGTTCAACTGTTCAAAGTCAAAAAACGAAATATATATTCTTCATTTTCCTCAGCTATCATGCATATTTTATTCACCCCAAAGCCTATACCTTTCTCATTTTTTGGGTTCTTCTCGATCCGTTGAACTTTGTTAGAGCTATTTCTACACTTAAATACCCCCTCGTCTTTATTGTATAAATACACATCATCACCTACAATTTTGCAAATACCATATTTACAATTGCTCTTAGGCAGCTTAATCTTTTTCTGTATTTTTCCATCTAGAGATAGTTCCTGATAGTAGCTACTATCATTACTATAGTATGTCAAAACAACTCTGTTATCCAAAACATCCACTGCTGATACCATTCCTTCAGCAGGAAGCTTATCAACACTACCAGTTGCCATATTGACGATAGTCGCCTCGCCATCACAATTCATGGCATATATCATTGAATCGTGAGTTATAAAACTACTAGGTATATTGGTACTAGAAAGAAAAAAACTCCCATCATAACGCTTTACAATGTTTCCATATGAATCAATCACATCTATTCTTGCATCTGCATCCGTAATAGTGCTCAATAAATGACCATCTACAAGTTCATTTTCAGAGCCATATATTAGCAAGCTACATTGGCCACTGTCATCTACATCCATACGAATTATTCTTTCGTTGCCACCGCAAAAATATGGTAATTTTCTGAATCCCGTCTTATCCACATAGTACAAATAAAATTTTTCTTCTTTACAGCAGCAAAGATAAGCCACCTCGCCATTTGAAGCAAAAACCGATTTTTGCGTTCCTTCTCGATCGTATGCATATCTTTCTTCTGCTAAAATACTGCCTTTATTCCAAAGAATACTTAATCTAAACAATGACATCAAAATAATAAGAACCGCACCTATCAAAATGCCACATTTCTGTCCATTATTCATTATTTTCCCTTTTCGCTGATATAAAGCCACACCCTATTTTCAATATTATCTATACATTCATCTAAAGACTTTTGTCCCGCAAAATATCCATCAATTTCTTCGAAAACTATTTCATTGATTTTTCCATCATTAGTAGAAGATACCTTCGCATTTTCTAGAATCCTAACAAAATCATCCTTCTGTTTCTCAGTTATTGAATAGATAGGTTCGCGTTCATATTGATAACTTGTATTATATGTCGCTTTTACAACCTCTTTGTCATTATCCATTTCAACTTTCATAGCTTTGTCTAACTGCGAATTTATGACATCTCTATTAACTGATAAAGTCACTTGATTGTTCAGTTGTTCTTGAAAATCCGGAAGAAGGAGTTGTTTAATAAATTCCCAAGAATAATCCTTATTTTTACTTGCCATGCTTATGGCCATAACATCTAATCCTGGAGAAACTACCGTTCCGTTCCCTTTTTTACTTGGAAATCCCGCATATACTACACCCTCTGTTTGCATTTCTCCTTCAGCAATAGCAGTATCAAACACACTGCCAATGCTTAATGGTCGGACCACGCAGTCCTGCAATTCAAATGAATCCATACTTTGGTTGTACTCATAATCAAAAGTATTTGCAAACTCAACCATATTTCTGAATTCTTCACTATCAAAATAATTCTTACCATTTTCCCAATCAATATAATCTTCTATTGAGTCATATAAAATTTCGCCTAATACAGACGATTTAGTGTCATACCCCATAGGATACTTTTTCCCAAGTCTGTCGAAAGTATCAAGCATCGTTTCAAAATCCCAGTTTTCTACATTGCCTATTTCTGATGACCTTCCTATATATGTGTGAAGTTGATATGATAACGGTATAACATATAACTTTCCGTCAATAGCAAAGGAATCCAATATATTTGTATATAAAGAATCTTTAAGTTCAGTATCTGCATCTATATATGGATATAGATCTTCTGTATACTGACCTATTACGTCTGATTTACTATAATCTGACCGATAGTTGATAATATCTGGGCCTTCACCCGATACAATTTCTCTCTCGATCACGTTAACACCGTCATCATACATATTATCTGATCGAGTATATTCTTTAATTACTATTTCACAGTCATCATGTGTTTCATTAAAATAAGATATCTGATCCTCTAAGGCTTTATCTCCTCTCATATCATCTTCGCTACTATATACCATTGCCAAAACAATCTGCTTTTTCCCTGTGCTGTTCACATTACTTTTTGAACAGCCTGCTATTAACAAAAATAAAGTAATAATTCCTAAAATAATACATATACTTTTTTTCATATTTCCTCTAATAAAATCATTTACTAAGCGAACTACTAAAAACATCATAGCCGATATATTCTATATCAACAGAGTCAATATCTATCAAACAATTCTCTGAAATAGTTGTTTTCAATGATTCTTTAAGTTCATTGGGAATTTCTTTTTCATACACGACCAATATATCCAATTTGCTTAATTGATCATTGTAATACTCTGGATACACCCAATTCTGATAAACATAATCAGAAAGTGTATCATCAACCATTCTTTTTAGTTCCATCTCTTGCTTATAATTTGCATATCCTAAATCCCCATCTCGAATCGGCATCTCAGCAGAATTCCCCATGTGAATTCTAATCATTAAATAAATTAAAAAAATCACTATTATACCGATTAAAATTGCAATATTAACGACCTTTTTACCCTTTTTCTCTACACTCATTTCCCCCTCCATCATTTCTATTGCGAGTATAGGTTATCAATTAATAATAATAGTATACATTAATTATAATTGTGTCAATATTGTTTGATTGTATTTTACCTCGTACTACACAGGTAAAATAGGCACAAAAAAACTGCTTGATATTTCAAGCAGTTTTCGTTCAATAATAATCATTCCTTCATACTTGCCTTGACTATGCCAGCAACAGCTCCAAAAAGAACTGCCATAACAGGCCAGATGATCCATGTATATTCCCACATTCCTGTAATAAAGCTGGCTCCAAGATATGCTGCAACAACTACAGGCCAATAAATTGAACCAATCTTACCAATCTTCTTAGAAGCTTTCTTTCCTTCAAGTGTGTAATCGCCGCTCTGAAGAAGCTTGTCACATGCTGTAGAATACTCACTACCATTTATGATAAGGTTTACGCCAGTAGAAACCAGGATCAAAAGAACTCCAACCATAAATACTACAAGTGACTCATTTCCGCATTTCTCTGAGAAAAGAGCTGAGATGATAAGTGGAACACTACAAAGGATGCAGCACATAACGCCAAAGCCAACCATCATGGTGCGTCTACTCTCAAATTCAGCCTTTCTCTCCTTGGCCATACCATCAACGCCATAAGCTGTGTCTATCTTAACAGTTTCAAGGAACTCAAAAGGCTTACGCTCCTGATTTATCATGATAAACATAAACACAGCGCATGCTACCATCACAAGAAGTACAACTATACCAATAGCAACAGCAAGGTTTTCACCTATGTAACCCATCTCAGAAAATCCTAAAAGAAACATAAGAAGTGCTGGTGAAGCAATGCAAAGAGAAACACCAAATGCCACCTTAGGAGCAGTTCTCTTAACAACCTCTAAAAACCTTGTAGCCTCTTCCAATGAAACTTTTCTTGTATCTTCTTTATAAGAAGCAACATCTTCCTTATATTCGGATGAATCAACAACCTCAATCTCATCCTTTAATAAGTAGTCAGTACTTACACCAAAAAGATCTGCCATCTTCAGTATCTTATTAAGATCCGGTGTTGACTGTGCACTTTCCCACTTTGAAACTGACTGTCTTGATACATCAAGCTGATCAGCAAGTTCCTCCTGGGACCATCCAAGTTTCTTTCTCTCATTGATTATTTTGTCTGCTAATATCATTTTTATTTTCCTCCGTATCTGAAATTTGTTTTTTGATGTATTCAGATTACGAAAAATATCAGTTGCTATCTATAAAGTTAGCTTTGAAATTTGTCAACTGACGGTTGCAAATGCGCTATTTTAGGGCGCTTATAGGGATAATTGACCAATTCCCTCTATCAAATTTATAATTCCGTGGATAAACCATCCAGGTAATATTGATCCATTAGCTTTCTTTTCATTCACCCATGTCAGAAGGAGTGAAACAACCATTGGATAAACCAATAATGCTACAAAAGATATTATACTAAGAGTTCTGCCTGTGGCATATACCAGAGCAACGTGCATAGTCCCAAAGATAACAGCTGTGATTTTTGAACCTATTGCTAACCCTAGCTTTGCGCTTAATCTTTTTAACAAAAATCCTCTAAAGAAAATCTCTTCAGAAAAAGCTGTCTGAACAAAAGCGTATACAATTACGCTACCTATGGCAGATATTCCCATTCCCGAAAAAGTACTGTCAGCTGTCTCAAATCCTCTAAGGCAATATTTCTCAATAATTCCAAGCCCCTCGCAGACTAAAAGGACTCCTATCATTGCTATAAATATCGATTTCACCTTGCTCTTATCTGGCTTCTTTATTCCTACGAAAGAAAAGAAGCTTTCTTTTTTTCTATGGAATATAAGCCACCAGATAAAAGGCACAAGAGAAAACAGGATTACTTGAATGACAGCACTTAAAAGTGTACTAATAAACAAATTCATTCCTGTGCCTCGCCATTAGGGTCATATTTTAAGATGTCTCCAGGTTCACATTCAAGGGCATCACAGATTCCTGCAAGTGTGCCAAAGCGAACTGCATTAACTTTATTATTCTTGATCTTGGACAAATTTACATTGGATATTCCGACCTTATCAGCAAGCTCATTCAAAGACATGTGGCGTCTAGCCATCATAACGTCAAGCTCTAATACTATTCTTCCCATAAGTGCCTCCTTACAGTAATCCATCAACTTCACGCTGAAGCTCTGCTCCATAAGCAAAATACTGAGCAAGGCAAAGGGCTACTAATCCAAATACCACCTCTGATAATGATATTGAGATGTTGAGATTATTTATTCCTACGGTCACAGCAAAAACTGCATACATAACAATTTTGCTCACAGGAATAGCCAGCGCATAATAACCGATATTCTTGATTCTCTTGACATTGGCCTCTGAAAAAGGAGAATCTCCATTAGCCTTCTGGAAAACCTTATATATGTTTCTGAAAATTAGTGCTGAGAGTGCACAAAAGAATACGAAAGGAACAAGAGCCACAATTCCTGAGCCATTCGTAAGGGAATTGATAAATGCCTCTGAATCTACTCCTGTAACAGATATGCTCTGTGAATCAAACGCCCCGCTTTTGTAAGCTTCTGCAATCATATCCCTTGTCGCAAAAAGAACTATCATAGAAAGAACAATACATACTGCCCCGATCCAACTGAGTACTTCAATGATTTTTGCCATAACTGCTGTTATGTTTCTTAAATTTGATTTTTGCATGTCGCCACCTCATATAATCTAAATAATATAAATGAATTAGTTTAAAACGTTAACGTTTATCGTTAAATTATTTATATCATACGATTATATGAGTGTCAACACTTTTTTATCGTAAAACATTAAAAAATTATTTTTCCAAATTAATTACCAGTCTGAACCCCAGTCTGTTGAGCCTGAATCCCAGTTATCTGAGCTCCATCCACTATCATAACTGTCATAGCTACTATAACTGCTATACCCTGAATCATAACGATCATAGCTACTAAAACCACCACCACCAAATCCAAAGAGAAGTGATAAGATCAGGATAACGATACTGATAATAACACCTAGAGCTCCACCTCCCTGTGAATTAGAATGTCCTCTATAATCATAATGATCATAACTACTATGGCTGTCATTTTCGTTATTTTTAAAATATTCCTTGGCTTCATCCACAAACGAATTGATAGGATAATCCGAAGCATGGAAATTCTTTATATATTCATAGCTGTCAGCATTGTCATCCAAAGTGCAATATGTACCAGAGCTTCTGCCCTCGTACTTATTTCTCTCACGTTCTGCCATCTCTGCAGCATAGTGAAGTTTCTGATTGTCGATCTCTTTCTGAAGTCTGTCATAGAGCTCAACTACAGCAAATTCTTCATCAGTTCCTCTGTAACGAACATTTCTGGTTCCGTCGTCTTTATTTTTATAGACAACAAATTCTCCAGTTTCTTCATCTTTATAGATACCAAAAGCTCTGGCTCCCTGATAATTAAAGCCAATAAAGAATCTTGTCTTACTAGCTGTAAAGCCATTTCTTTCACAGTAATCCTTTAATTCTTCAATTGTTTTTGGGATTCCACCGTCTTTGTAATCCATATTTCTTACCTTCCTTTAGAAGTATTTGTATATCTAATATACAAATTAAAAATCAAAACTGTTGCAATCTATAGTTTATCAGACTGCCCCAAGCTGCATTCGATAGTACTTCTCGTAGAGTCCGCCTTTTTTGATAAGCTCCTTGTGATTGCCTCTTTCTTTGATACCATCCTCATCCAGAACAATGATCTCATCAGCTCCAAGAATAGTAGATAATCTGTGAGCAATCGTGATAGTGGTCCTTCCAACAGAGAGCTTATCAAGGCTCTCCTGAATGTATCTCTCACTTTCGTTATCAAGGGCACTTGTAGCTTCATCAAGTATCAGTATTGGAGGGTTCTTAAGGAATACTCTTGCAATGGCAATTCTCTGCTTCTGTCCGCCAGAAAGCCTTGCTCCGCGTTCTCCTACCTGTGTATCAAAACCATTAGGAAGGCTCTCTATAAATTCAAGAAGATCAGCATTTTTCGCAGCTTCTACGATCTCGTCCATAGTAGCATCAAGTCTTCCGTAGGCAATATTCTCTTTTACCGTTCCGTTAAAAAGATATACATCCTGCTGAACTATACCAATAAAGGATCTAAGAGATTTCTGAGTAACATCTCTGATATCTGTTCCGTCAATCTTAACGCTTCCTGCAGTAACATCGTAGAATCTAGGAAGAAGTGAACAAAGTGTAGTCTTGCCACCACCTGATGGTCCCACAATTGCAACTGACTTTCCAGCTTCTACATGAAGGTCGATATCTTTTAGTACTGCCTCTTCGTCACCATAGGCAAAAGAGACCTTCTCGTAATCAATTACGCCCTTAACATCCTTGAGCTCTCTAGCATCATCTTTGTCAACAATTTCAGGCATGGTCTCCATGACCTCAGTAAATCTCTCAAAACCAGCAAGGCCCTTTTGAAGCTGCTCTGTAAACTCAACCAGCACATTTACAGGGTTAATGAATATATTGATATAAAGAGCATAGATAGCAAGATCTTCCCCTGTGAGCTGTCCCTTGGCAATAAAGAAACCGCCTGCCACAAGCACTGTCACAAACATAAGTCCCTCAAAGAAGTTATTTCCTGAGTGGAACCAGGCCATTCTCCTGTAGTTGGCATTTTTGGAATCAAGAAAAGCAATGTTTGATCTGTCAAACTTCTCAGCCTCTATTGCCTCTCCGGTAAAAGACTTAACTACGCGGATGCCGCCAAGTGTATCCTGAAGTGAAGAATTGATGCCTGCTATTTTCTTTCTGTTATCTGAGAATGTAGCTCGCATCTTTTTGTTCTGACTAATAGAGAAAAAAGCCATGCAAATTACTACAGCCACAAGGCACAATGTCATAGGCACATTAATTCTCAAAAGGAGGATAAAAGAGCCTACGATCTTGACTACAGAAATGAATATATTCTCAGGTCCGTGGTGTGCAAGCTCAGATATATCAAAAAGATCCGACACGAGCTTACTCATCATTTCACCGGTATTATGGGTATCATAATACGAGAATGAGAAAGCCTGATATCTGTCAAAAAGCTCTTTTCTCATACCAGATTCCATGCGGGCTCCCATCATATGTCCCTGGTAAGTTACATAGTATCTGCAAAGATACCTGATTACATACATAACGATCAAGGCCAACGCCAAGATTCCCAGTCTACTAAGAATCACCTTGGGCTCCTCAAGAAAAAGAGTACTCCTAAGGATTCTAAGGAACTGTGGAAAGGCCAAATCGATAATAGATAACACCGACGCACAAAATAGGTCAAATAAAAACACTCCAATATATGGTTTGTAGTAAGGAATAAATTTCTTTATCAGCTTCATCTAGTAGTCTCCTCCCATTACTCCTTAACAAGCGTAGTCATCTTCTCAACTACAGCCTCAACTTCCTCAAGAAGCTGCTTCTCAGCCTTGTTTGGATTGCTCTCTTTTTTGTACTTATACACAAACACCGGCACTGTTGTACTGTGGAATGCCATGTTTCCTTTGTAGCTTGATATAAATCCCGGAATCTTGCCAGCATCGATCTTGGCGCTTGGACTAACCTTTATCTCAATTGTTCCATCGCCGCCCTTAATCTCTAATACATAGAGGCTATGTGCCTTGGAACGTAAAAGAGATATTCTAAGAAGGTTATCTGCAGACTCAGGAACTTCACCAAATCTATCGATAAGCTCATCCTTCATATCATCGCATTCCTGCTTGTTCTCAAGGCTTGCGATTCTCTTATATATTTCAAGCTTCTGCTCTTCGTTCATGATGTAGGTATCAGGAATGAAGGCACTTACATCAAGGTCAATATTTGTGTTGATCTCAGCAAGAGTATAATCTCCATCAGGAATCTCATTCTTCTTGATCCTAACAGCTTCGCCTAGCATCTTGCAGTAGAGGTCATAACCTACAGCCTGCATATGTCCAGACTGCTTTCTTCCAAGAAGGCTTCCAGCACCTCGAATCTCAAGATCTCGCATGGCGATCTTGAAGCCAGAACCAAGGTCTGTAAACTCTCTGATGGCAGAAAGACGCTTTTCAGCTACTTCTTTGAGCATCTTATCTCTCTTGTACATAAGGAAAGCATAGGCTGTTCTATTAGATCTTCCTACTCGTCCTCTGAGCTGATAGAGCTGTGAGAGTCCCATCTTGTCTGAATCATGAATGATCATGGTGTTAACATTTGGAATATCAAGACCAGTTTCAATGATTGTAGTAGACACGAGTACATCTATAGTTCCATCAATGAAGTCATACATGATCCTTTCAAGCTCAGACTCTTTCATCTGGCCATGGGCAAAGGCAACGTTAGCCTCCGGAACCAGTTTCTGGATCTGTGCAGCCACATCCGCTATGGTGTTGACTCTGTTGTATACGTAATAAACCTGGCCGTTTCTTGAAAGCTCTCTTACGATAGCTTCACGGACAAGCTCGTCATTGTACTCCATAACATAGGTCTGGATAGGCATTCTGTCATTAGGTGCCTCCTCCAGTACGCTCATCTCACGTATTCCCACAAGGGACATGTGGAGGGTTCTAGGAATAGGCGTAGCAGAAAGAGTCAGAACATCGATGTTCTCTTTTAGGACCTTTAGCTTTTCCTTGTGAGTTACACCAAATCTCTGCTCCTCATCTACAATGAGAAGGCCCAGATCCTTGTACTGAACATCCTTAGAAAGAAGTCTATGGGTTCCGATAACAATATCCACAAGGCCTTTCTTAAGATCTGTTATAGTTCTCTTTTGCTCTGCTGCTGTCCTAAACCTTGACATCAAGTCAACACGTACAGGGAAATCCCTCATACGCTCTGAGAAAGTATTGTAGTGCTGCTGAGCAAGGATAGTGGTTGGAACCAGCACAGCAACCTGCTTGCCATCCTGAACTGCCTTGAAGGCTGCACGGATTGCAATCTCTGTTTTACCAAATCCCACGTCGCCGCAGACAAGTCTGTCCATGGACTTAGAGGATTCCATATCTCTTTTTGTATCTTCGATGGCAGTGAGCTGGTCCTCTGTCTCCTGATATGGGAAGGCATCCTCAAACTCCTGCTGCCAAACATTATCTTTACTAAACTGATACCCCTGTGCCTGCTGCCTCTTGGCATAAAGCTCTACAAGATCCTGGGCAACCTCTTCTACTGCTGCCTTGACCTTACTCTTAGTGTGACTCCAATCACCACTTCCAAGCTTATTGAGCTTTGGCTTGTGGGTTCTCTCGTTATCATCTCCGCCAGAAGCGTATTTCTGGATAACTCCAAGGCCTGTAGCGAGAATATAGAGATTGCCGCCATCACCGTACTCTACCTTGATATAATCCTTAACCACGTGGTCTGTCTCGATCTTCTCGATACCTCTATAGATTCCAAGGCCGTGGTCTTCGTGAACTACATAGTCACCGATCTTAAGATCTGCAAAATTAGATATCTTCTCGCCCTGATAAGCGCTCTTTTTCTTTTTGCGCTTCTTTACATGCTCTGTGAAAATATCTGACTCAGCAATTACAGCAAACTTGATATCAGGATATTCAAAGCCCTTAAGGATCCTGCCGTAGTAGGTCATGATCTCACCAGGCTTTAACACTCTTCCTGGGTCTTCACTATAAAATGCTGTAACAAGATTATCTCTAAGGTCCTCAACAATTCTCTTTGCTCTTGTTCTAGAGCCAGAGAGGATCAGTACTCTGTATCCCTGTTTAACATAATTCTTTAAGTCTTTTACCAGTGCATCAAAGCTGTTGTTGTAAGGGGCAACGCTCCTTGTCTTGATGTCCCAGCTCTTTTCAGGTGAAAAGATATTCTGGCTCTTGGGAAGCTGAAGAGTAGACAGGATAACTCGTCTTCCGTTCTCCATTCTGGCTACGCAGTTATCTGTACTGTATAAAAGTCCCATCTGTCCTGGGAGAACATAGCCCTTCTCTGCTCTGTGGGTCATGCTCTCTCTAAACTCAGCCTCTATTGCCATAGCATGCTCTGCTACTCGGCCAGGCTCGTCAATAAAGATGCAGCTCTTTCCCTTTGGGAACATTTCCTGCATGGTTACGGTATCTTCATAGAAGTATCTGATATAGCTCTCTAAGTTAACTGTGGTCTTAAGTTCAAAGAGCTGCTCTCTAAGTTCCTCAGTCTGAGTCTTTAACTGATGGGCTTCTTTGGTCTTGAACTCACTTCTAAGAGTTTCAACACATCTGTCAGTCTCTTCCTGAATTCTCTCCATGCCTTCTTCAAGTCTCTTTTCATCGAGAATGATCTCAGATGCTGGATAGATTTCAATGGATTCAAGCTTCTCAAGGGATCTCTGGGATAGAATGTCAAAGCTTCGGATTGACTGAATTTCATCTCCCCAGAGCTCAATTCTGTATGGATTTTCCTCTGTAAGATCAAAGACATCCACAATATCTCCGCGGACAGAAAACTCACCAGGCCCTTCAACCTGATAGTTCTTGGTATAGCCCATGGTTATGAGCTTTTTGGAAATCTCTAATTCATCGATAGGCTTGTGCTTATCAATAGACAGAATATTCTCTTTTATGATCTCTGGGCGGATCTGTGGTGCCATAAGGGCAGAAAAGGTCGTAACAACAGTAACAGGTCTGCCTTCGATAAGTCTTCGCATGCACCTGATACGCTGTCTTACGATCTCATTACTGTGAACATCAGCCTGATAGAAAATAAGGTCTTTGGCTGGGTAGACTGTTACATTTCTGTCGTAGAACTTGTAGTCTTCGTAGATCTCTTTTGCTCTGAGATCAGAATATGTAACGATGATCCTATACTTAAAGTCTGCGCCAAGACTATCGATGAAGTGGAGCTTTTGAGAATCAACGCATCCAGTAACTTCGGCGCAGGCAAAAGGTTTTTCAAGATATTTATTTATCTCTTCGAATTCTTTTAATTCATGTAAAGGAGTAGTGATAGCTCTCATTAATTATTTACCGTTAAAATCATTCATGGCGCTGTCTACACCGGTTGAGATGATCTCCTCTACGGCGTTTACAGCTTTGTTAATGCCTTCTTTGATAGAGACTGCGTCTTCTCCCTGGAAGTGTCCAAGGACCCAGTCTACCATATCGTATTCCTTTGGTCTCTTGCCAACACCAACTCTCACGCGGTTAAACTCGCTGTGTCCAAGCTGGGCGATTATGCTCTTAAGACCGTTATGACCGCCGGCACTTCCCTTTGGTCTGACTCTTATCTTTCCTACATCAAGATCTACATCATCAGATATGACGATGAGCTCTTCCTTGGAATCAACCTTGAAGTAATCGCAGATTGGTCTGATTGCCTCTCCGCTAAGGTTCATATAGGTAAGTGGCTTAACAAGGATCACTCTTTCATTTCCTATTCTCCCCTTACCAAAGGCGGCCTTAAACTTAGTCTCTGTAAGTTCAATATTGTATTTATCTGAAAGGGCATCTATTGTTGCAAAGCCCACGTTATGTCTTGTTTCAAAATATTTTTTCTCAGGATTACCAAGTCCCGCTATTACATACATCTTTCCTGTTTCCTCTTCTCTTTTACCAAAAAGTCTGGCGAATATTCCCCACATAACTCCTCCAAAATTATGGACATAGAAATAAAATGGAGCCTAGAAAGTTTAATTCTAAGCCCCATTAATTTAACATTATTTTACCTTTGCAACAAGCTAAATTATTAAACTTCTGCCTCTCCTTCAGCAGGCTCTTCTAAAGCTGCTTTGTCATAAGCCTCAAGGATTGTATCCTGAAGGACTTTACGAGTGTCAGAATTGATAGGATGAGCGATATCTCTGTACTCGCCATCTGATGACTTTTTGCTAGGCATTGCAATAAATAAGCCTCTCTCACCCTCAATCACCTTGATATCATGAACTACGAATTCATTATCAAATGTAACTGATACAACTGCTCTCATCTTACCCTGCTTAGTTACTTTGCGTACTCTTACGTCTGTTATCTTCATTTTTTAACCCCCTCTTTGGTTAATTAGACTTGGTTGTTAGATTACGTATCTTTCATTGTTCTCTACTACGATCTTTATGCCGTTTTCTTCTTTGTAGTAGGAGTTAGCCTGGATAGTTCCATGACTCTCAACAATGCAGTTTTCTATATGAGAATTGTCTCCGATGTATACATCATTCAGTATGATTGAATTTTTGATGTAACAGTTATTCCCTACAAAAGCCCCCTTAAATATGACGGAATCTTCTATTGCACCATTTATTATGCATCCACTGGAGATCAAACTATTTTTGATGCTCACACCTACGTTGTACTTGGCTGGTGGAAGATCAACTACCTTGGTGTATATACCAGGATACTCGCGGAAGAAATACTGTCTTACTTCTGGTTTAAGGAAATCCATGTTGGTTCTGAAATAATCCTCAACAGAAGCGATGTTGTTCCAATATTCCTTGATCTTGTATCCGTATATTCTCTTCATATCCTTGTATCTGACAAGAATATCTCGAACGAAGTCGTATCTTTCTTCCTCTTCAGCTCTTTCAATAAGTTCGATCAGCTGTCTTCGTCTGATGACATATATACCACAGGAGATTGTATTGGACCTTGATACCACAGGTTTTTCTTCGAATTCCTCGATCCTGCTCTCTTCATTCATCCTGATCGTACCAAATCTCTCGGTATCTATACTTGCCGGCATATCCTTACAAACTACTGTGATGTCAGCCTGCTTCTGAATATGATACTCAAGGAGCTTGCCGTAATCCATCTTGTAAACGCAGTCTCCGGAAGTAATGATCACATATGGCTCGTGGCAGCTGCGTAGGAAATCAAGGTTTTGCGCAATGGCATCTGCAGTTCCTCTGTACCACAAATTTCCTGAAGCCTTAACAGCCGGTGTAAAGACATATAGACCACCCTGCTTACGGCCGAAGTCCCACCACTTGGAAGAACTAAGGTGTGAATTAAGACTTCCTGCATTGTACTGGGTAAACACTGCAACCGTCTGTATATGTGAGTTAGTCATATTGCTAAGTGCAAAATCAATACTTCTATAAAAGCCAGCCACAGGCATAGCGCAAACCGCTCTTTTCTTGGAGAGCTCATGCATCCTGCTGCTACTTCCGCCCGCTAAGATAATTCCAATCGCTCTCATGCCTCATCACCTGCCTTCTCTAATGTCCTACCGCTATCGAGAACTCCATTTGGATAATCTTCCAGAACAGTGATACCTGAAATCATTGTATTCTTTCCAATCTGTACATTGTCAGGAATAACTGACTTCTCGCCGACAGTGCAGAGACCTTCGCAATAGATGCTTGGCTTGGTCTCATTTTCTTTCTCCTCAAAGGCTCCGATCTGAACACCATTTCCAATCTTTACCTTCTCGGCAATGATACCTTTTTCTATGTTACAGCCTTCACCAATCTCCGTCTCATTCATGATAATAGAGTGGCTGACTACTGTATCTTTTCCTATCTTTACGCCAGGGCCTATGACTGAGTTGTATACCTTACCGTATATCTCACATCCCTCACCTACGATACTTCTCTCAATAGCACTTTCTGGTCCAAGGTACTGAGGCGGCTGAACATCGCTTGATGTAAAGATCTTCCAATACTCCTCATAGAGATTGAACTCAGGAACTATATCAATGAGCTCCATGTTTGCCTGCCAGTAAGAAGTAAGTG
Organism: Butyrivibrio hungatei; assembly: GCF_001858005.1. Lineage (NCBI taxonomy): Bacteria > Bacillati > Bacillota > Clostridia > Lachnospirales > Lachnospiraceae > Butyrivibrio > Butyrivibrio hungatei. The sequence continues at coordinate 2,854,109 of NZ_CP017831.1, forward strand.
TTCCTACATCCTTCCAGTATCCATCAAATTCATAAGCGTAAAGAGATTTTCCCTGCTCCTTACAATAAGGAATGATATGCTTACCAAAATCAAGACCAGCCTGATCTTTATTCTGGATAAGTGCCTGCTTCAAAACATCCCATGAGAAAATGTAGATACCCATAGAAGCAAGATTACTGCGTGGATGTTCTGGTTTTTCCTCAAAGTCTACGATCTTCTTGTCGTCGTCAGTGATCATGATACCGAATCTGCTAGCCTCTTCCATAGGTACAGGCATAACAGCGATAGTAGCATCAGCATGACTTGCCTTGTGAAAATCGAGCATAGTTTCATAATCCATCTTATATATATGATCACCGGAAAGGATCAGAACATAATCTGGATTATAATTTTCCATATATTCTAGGTTCTGGTAAATTGCATTAGCAGTACCGGTATACCATTCACTATTTGAACTTTTTTCATATGGAGGAAGTACTGTTACTCCACCAAAGTTTCGGTCCAAATCCCATGGAATACCAATGCCAATGTGAGAATTGAGTCGGAGCGGACGATACTGTGTAAGAACACCAACAGTGTCTACTCCAGAATTGATGCAATTGCTAAGTGGGAAATCTATGATCCTATACTTTCCCCCAAATGAAACTGCGGGCTTTGCCATTTTAGCTGTCAAAACTCCCAGTCTGCTGCCCTGGCCCCCTGCCAGCAGCATGGCGATCATCTCTTTTTTTATCATGTTTCACCTCGTTGCATTTTTACGCCATTATAGTCAAGTAACTTTGATACACCATACATGCTTTTACATGTCTCAGAAAATCGCTTCTTTCATATATTAAAGTATAACATAAAGAATTCATTAAAAAAACACAATTTAGATATTTATGTCTACACAATATCATAAACTATTTTACAAAGGGCTTTTTGACATTGATGGAAATAGTGTTAGAATATAATGCGTTATACTTTACAATGATACTAATGAATCGAGGATTGTTATGTACACAATTGATTTTGATAAACCGGTCCATGTCTACTTCATGGGAATCGGCGGAATTTCCATGAGCGGACTTGCCAGCATATTAATAGAAAGAAAATTCAAAGTTTCAGGTTCTGATTCAAAAAAATCTGCAATGACTGAAAATCTTGAGAACCAGGGCGTTACTATTCTTTATGGTCAGAAGGCCGAAAACATCGAAAAGATGCAGCCTATAGACGTAGTTGTTTATACTGCGGCTGTTCATCCTGATAACCCAGAATTTGTTGCTGCCAAGAATGCAGGTATTCCAATGCTCACAAGAGCTGAACTTCTTGGACAGATCATGAAACAGTATGGTCTTCCGATCGCAATCAGCGGAACACACGGCAAAACTACTACAACATCAATGCTTTCAAAGATTCTTTTAGAGGCTGACACAGATCCTACTCTTTCAATCGGCGGAGTATTCAAGGATATCGGAGGCAACATCAGAGTTGGTAAGTCAGAGTACTTTGTAACAGAAGCTTGTGAGTACACTAACAGTTTCCTTAGCTTTTTCCCTAAGATCAGTGTTATTTCTAATATAGATGCTGATCACCTTGATTTCTTCAAAGACCTTGATGACATCAGACATTCATTTAGGAAATTTGCTGAGCTCCTTCCAGCAGACGGAAGCCTTATTATTAACGGAGACATAGACAATCTTTCATATATTACTGACGGACTTAAGTGCAGCATCATCACTTACGGTTCAACATCTGATTGTGATTTCTATCCAACAGATATTACTTACGATGATCACGGTAACCCTGCTTTCAAGGCTCATCTCAAAGATGGCAGTGTTCTTGACATTAAGCTTGCTGTTCCAGGTATCCACAACGTATATAATGCTTTGGCAGCAATTGCTGTTTCTACTATATTAGATATAGATAAAGAGCATGTAGTCACAGCCCTTAGTCTCTTCGGCGGAACAAGCAGACGTTTCGAGTACAAAGGAGAAATTCACGGCGTAACTATCATCGATGATTACGCTCACCACCCAACAGAGATAAAGGCTACTCTTACAGCAGCTCAGAATTATCCACACGGCAAGATCTGGTGTGTATTCCAGCCACATACCTACACCAGGACCAAAGCTCTTATGAACGAGTTTGCAGAAGCTCTTTCACTTGCAGATCACGTTATCCTTGCTGATATCTACGCTGCAAGAGAGACTGATAACCTTGGAATCAGCTCACGCACCCTTAGAGACAAGATCATTGAACTTGGACATGAGTGTAATTATTTTCCAACTTATGAAAACTTTGCTGAAATTGAAAAATTCCTTTTGCAAAATTGCACTAAAGGAGATTTGTTGATAACCATGGGTGCCGGAGATGTTGTTAAAATCGGTAATGAACTCTTAGGTCTGTAACACTTATCCACATATCCACTTTTTGAAATGGATTTATGTAAATCAATCTCGGTGGATAACAGCCAAAAAATTGTCACTTATTTTTGAAATCATAAGTGCCGATGGTTTGGCTGTTTTTTTATTTGTTATATCAATTAATCCACATTATCCACATTGTCCACAATGTTTCACAAAACATGAAACGCCGCACCAGTGCTGGATTTCTTCGTTACTTTTACCCATATCTTTTACATTTTTTGTGTGGTAAGATTTGAATTGTTCTGAGGAACATAAAGAGAAGTGACCGACGATGGTACTTAAAAATGTTCTCGGATAATTTGTAAAGCAGGTGATAAAAGTATATGATGGGGCGAGTAACTATTAGTCATAATTTGGGGGAGGATTCTACCAATGTTTCCAATATTTTCATTGATGAATACATGCAGGACGCCAATGATGCGCAGATCAAGATTTACTTATTTTTACTGCGTATGATGAGTGCCAATCTGCCAACCAGCGTTTCAGCATTGGCAGATAAATTTAATCATACTGAGAAGGACGTAATTCGCGCCCTCAAGTACTGGGAAAAAAAAGAGCTTATCAGTCTTGAGTATGATGTTTCCGGTAACCTCACCGGAATCCATATGGAAGACATTGTAGCTCCACAGAACCTTGGACGTAGAAAGAACGACACTGTTCTTAGAACTGTTTCATCTCATAGAGAAAGCAGCTTTGAGGATCACAAGGAAGAGCTTCCTGAAGTTGTCGCACCTAGCAAGCCAAAGTATTCTGCAGCTCAGCTTCGTGCTTTCAAGCAGACAGAAGGTGCAAACATTGTATTCCTTGCCGAGCAGTATTTTGGAAGACCTCTTGCTTCTACTGAGATGCTTACTTTGTACTACATCCATGATGAGCTCAAGTTCTCAGATGATCTTTTGGACTATCTGATGCAGTATTGCGTCGATAATCATAAAACTGATTTCAGGTATGTTGAGAAGGTAGCATTATCCTGGAGTCAGGAAGGCATCAAAACGCCAAAACAGGCACGCGCGGAAATCTACAAACATGATCCTGAAGTCATCAGTATCATGAAAGCCTTGGGAATGGACAACAGTCCTACTGAGAAGGAGGGGAACTTCATCAGCTCGTGGCGAGGGGAGTTGGGATTTTCGATGGATATCATTGCAGAAGCCTGCGACCGCACTGTTATGGCAACCCAGAAGAATCGCTTGAAATACTGTGATAGCATTCTTCGCAGCTGGCATGAGAAAAAGGTTGAAACTAGGGAGGATATTGCCAGATTAGATGCTGATTTCACCGCTGATCTCAAGAAAAAGAGATCAATGGCTTCTGTATCATCCATCAATAGTAAACTCCGCTCTGACGAATCATATATTCGCCAAAGCGGCAACCAGAACCGTTTCAATCAGTTCCAGCAAAATACATATAATTTTGCTGAACTAGAAGAAAAGCTTCTGGACAACTAACTCTTATAGGATTGGGGAATCTTGTAGGAGCCACATAAAAGTTAAGCCCTGTACTTTTGGTTTGGCGGCGGCATTTGCCTTCCCCAAAGCACGTACAGGGCATACTTTTGTGATTTGCACATTAGCATTTAAGGAGATCACTATGCCATTAACAAATGCACAATATGATCAGATAATGCATGAATATGAAGAAAGACGCGCCTTGCACAGACAGGAGCTTGAAGAGAGACAACGCTATGTCTATGAGAATGTTCCTGGCTACAAAGATCTTGAAGATCAGACAGCTACAGCAAGCGTAACTTTCGGTAAAAGACTTCTTTCAGGAGAGCGCCTTGATAGATCAGCCCTTAGACAGGAACTGGCTGAGCTTGCAAGACAAAAACTCCTTCTTTTAACTGAAGCCGGCTTCTCTTCTGATTATCTTGATATGGGATACACCTGTCAGGACTGTAAGGATACCGGTTATGTAGGCAATGAGAAATGTCATTGTTTCAAACAAAAGATCATTGAAACTCTCTATGATAAATCAAATCTTAAGATGCTTACCAAAACTGCTAACTTTAAGCTCATGTCTGATAAATATTATCAGGGCGAAGACTTAAAGAGATTTCATGGTGCAGTTAATGCTGCTGAAGATTTTATTAATAATTTTAACTCTGACTACCAAAATCTATTCATTTATGGTACAGTTGGTACTGGCAAATCTTTCCTGTCAACTTGTATTGCAAATGAACTCCTTAAAAAGGGACATTCTGTAATATATTTCAGTTCCACAGGATTATTTGAACTACTGGCCGAGAACTCTTTCGACTATCGTAACAAGCAAGAACTTCGGAGCATATATGATGACCTTTATGGATGTGAGCTTCTCATTATCGATGACCTCGGTACTGAGCGCACCAATTCATTCGTTGCTTCTGAGCTTTTCTCTTGCCTTAATGAAAGAGACATTAGAAAGAAAGCCACTATAATTACCACTAATCTTTCTCTTGAAGAATTGCAAATGACTTATTCAGACAGAATCTTTTCAAGAGTCACAAGTAATTACAAGCTCTTGAAATTATCTGGTCAGGATATTCGTAAAATAAAGAAGATTGCAAGAAAAGAAAGCGAGGATTTTCAGTAATGCCAAAAAGAGAAGAGAAACGTAATCTGGAGACAATTCCTGTTGGTTCCTTAGGAATTATCCCTCTTAAGGGTGTAAAGTCTCTAGCAGAGAAAGTCGATTACTATCTCGTAAAATGGAGAGCAGAAAGAGAAAATGAGCACAAAGGAAGCTTAGCTTTTACAGGTTATGAGCGTCCTTCTTATATCTTAGATGCTGATGTTCCAAGATTCGGAACCGGTGAAGCTAAGGGTGTTATCAAGACTTCTGTTCGTGGCGATGACTTATATCTTTTAGTTGATGTTTGTAACTATTCACAGACCTATTCTCTATTTGGACAGGAAAATCATATGTCTCCTGATGATCACTATCAGGATCTCAAAAGAATTATTGCTGCCGTAGGTGGTAAGGCCAGAAGAATCACAGTTATCATGCCTTTCCTCTATGAATCAAGACAGCACAAGAGAAGCTCAAGAGAATCTCTTGACTGCGCTATTGCTCTTCAGGAGCTCGTGAATATGGGTGTTGATAATATCATCACTTTCGATGCTCACGATCCTAGAGTACAGAATGCTATTCCACTTAACGGTTTTGAAACCGTTCGTACAACATATCAGTTCATCAAGGCTCTTCTTAGAAATGTTTGGGACCTCAAGATCGATTCAGATCACATGATGGTCATCTCTCCAGATGAAGGAGGAATGGGCCGTGCAATCTACCTTGCCAGCGTACTTGGTCTCGATGTAGGAATGTTCTACAAGAGACGTGACTACACACAGGTTGTTGATGGACGTAATCCTATCGTTTCACATGAGTTCCTTGGAACAAGTGTTGAAGGCAAGTCAGTTATCATCGTTGACGATATGATCTCATCTGGAGAGAGCATGATCGACGTAGCTAGAGCTCTTAAAGAGCGTAAGGCTGCTAGAATCTATGCATTCTCAACATTTGGTTTATTCACAAGTGGACTTGAGATCTTTGATAAAGCTTATGAAGAAGGAATCATCGACAGAGTCCTTACTACAAACCTTGTATATCAGACTCCAGAGCTTCTTTCTCGCGAATGGTATATCAGCTGCGATATGAGCAAGTACATTGCTTACCTTATCGATACTCTTAACCACGATGCATCAATCAGCGATCTTCTTAATCCTGTTGAGCGTATCAACAACATCATTGAACGTTACAACAGCGGAGAGCTCAAGGCATCTCTCGAAGCAGAGAAAAAGCTTTGATCCTCTATACTTAATGGCAAAATCAAAGCCGGGATTCAGATTTGAATCCCGGCTTTTTTCTTTGTGTTATCCACAAAATTATTCAAATAGTGATTTGATTTCCACAAGTGAATCCAGTTTTTTAAACAGTTTTCCTGATAACTCTTCGTCTGGCTGCGTAAGATCCGGAACCATAATGACATTACAGCCGGCATCATATGCACTTTGAACGCCATTTGGTGAATCCTCAACTGCAAAGGTCTCACTCGGATCAAGCCCTAGCTCCTTGCAGGCAAATGCATAGATATCTGGCGCAGGCTTTCCTTTTTCTACCATATTGGCACATATGATCTTGTCAAAGTATCCAAAGAGATCGATCTTCTTTAGATACCTCTCTGCCCTTGGATATTCATTGGCTGTAACAAGTGCTGTAAAAATGCCATTTTCACGAAGCCAGATGAGTATCTCCTTGGCACCAGGCTTAAGTGGTATTCCTTGCTCCCTTACAAGCTCTTCAACAAGTCCTCTTCTGTACTCACGAACTTCAAAGTAGTCAAGATCTTCTCCAAACCACTCCTTGAACTGAAGAGGTGCAAACGGCCTTCCAAGGGATCTGAGGCTAAGAGTCATCTCTTTTGTCATCTCATGCCCAAAGTGGGCCATTGCCTTAGGCCAAGCCTGCTGATAGTACTTCTCAGTATCTGTCAGAGTGCCATCCATATCAAAAAGAACTGCCTTAATGTCTTTCCCAATCATTTTCATACCTCTCGCAGAATCTGGCAGAAAAAGAAGGCTCCTCATTACCAATATTTAGATGCGTAACATCGCCGCATCTAAGTGTCCTAAAGCTGACAAAGCCCTTCTGACGTTCTTCTGTGGCAACCATAGTAACTGATGTAGGCGCTGTGGCCATTGACTGGAACATTACAAATGGTGATATATTCCACAAATGTGACAGTAAGACCGATGTTATTCCATAGTGGCAAAAGAACGCTATTGTCTTATCGTTACCATTATCTGTTTTGTAGATAAGTCCGTCTCTTACATATCCATACTCAGCAAGAAGCTTATCAAAAGACTCTACGGTATAGTCATACTTTGTGACTGCATCTGATGCTTTAGCAATCTCAGAATCTCTCCAAGCTATTCTATCCAGTAATTCAGGATGCTCATTATAATAGGATGGAAGAAGATCCCATATTATCCTCTTTTCATACTTTCCAGTCTCTTTATTAATAACAAGCTCATTCTCATAAGCCATTCTTGCTGTCTCACTTAAGTTTGGATCAAACTTCGCAGGGAATTCCATGAGCCAGTCATAGGTCTTTCCGCTCTTGCCAAGCCTGTCCATACTATACTTAGCTGTTGCCTGGGCTCTTCCAAGAGGAGAGAGATAGATATCATCTATCTTGTATCTCTCTATATCCTCTGATAAAAGAGTTGCCTCTACCTTACCTTTATCCGTGAGATTGTCATGTGCATAATCAGGATCTCCATGCCTGATAAAAATAAGTTTCATTTCAAACTACTCCCTTAGCCCTGAAGTCCTGCTGACTGACGGATCATATCCTCTACTACAATGTCATAGATCTCGCCTACTGTATTGCAGTATTCGAGCACCTTCCATGGCTCATTTGTATGGAAATGGATTTTAACAAGATCCTCATCACCAGCTGCAATAAGTGAATTTCCTTCAAAATGAGCAGTGATATAATCTGCTATCTCATCTTCATCAAGATCCTTATCTCTTCTGTCAATGAGAAGCTGTGTGTCATATCTATAGGCAAACTGATCATCTTCTGCATCAATGCTGTGTATTGGTTCCATCTTTGGTCCTCCCTTTGCTGAATGATTAAATTCCCTTAAAGCTCATTGTAAACTCAAGCTTCTTGTCATTTGGAAGCAGGAATTCTGGATGAGTCTTAGCTCCCCAGCTGTCATCACCTGCAATACCCATCTGAACAAGGCTACATCTGACAATTGTCTTGAATACTCTAGGAAGCTCATAAGGATGCTGCGCAGCCTCAAGCTCATCTGGAGTATATGGAAGAGCGCTGAAGTTCATTGAATCTGGAGCTTCAAATAACAATCCTCTTCCCTTTCTATCTGTGATCTTAGCCCATCTAACGTCAGTTCTGTTGCCTGTTTCCTGAGGAACAAGATAGTTCTCCATGGCATCAGTAGTTGTTGTCTTGAAAATACCAAGCTTTGCTCCGCGATTTCTATCGACGTAGTTCTCCTCTGGGCCATTTCCATAGTACTCAACGTTCTTGAAGTCTGGGTTAAATCTGAACATCATACCAAATTCTGGCATTGGAGTAAGTCCTTTAACTGGCTCATATTCCTCTTTTATCCATACTCTTCCATCACCTGTTACTGTGTATGTCACAAGAACAGAAGATGCTGGTGTTGTAGGAAGATAATACTTAAATGTAAGGCTTACGCTGTTTTTCTCTTCATTGATGATAGGATACTGGCTTCTGTCCTCAGGTGTTCCGTTTACATAACCATTGCTCTCTTCTTTTACGATCTTTGTTGTAAGGTATGAGCTTGCAACCTTCCACTGAGCATATCTCTGTGGCATATCATTACCCATATCATTATCAACAGGTGCTCTCCAGAAGTTTGGTCTTGGAAGGGCTTCGATCAGCTCTTTTCCTGCATAGTTATAGGATACAAGGCCTCTATCTCTTGCAAAAAGAACTGAGAAATGATTTCCCTTTACACCAACATTGTAAAGTCCCTTAACTACTGTAAGAGGAGCGCATGAAACATAAGTTGAAGCTGACTTTCTAAATACTCCCTGACCAAATGCTACTTCATGTCCAGCCTCAGCCCAAGATGTCTTGTCACGAAGTCTGAATGATACTGTTACAACATACTCATCAAGAGGGAATGGTCCGTTCTCATCAAATACACCAGTTGGCATAACCGCCATCTTAGCTCTGATCTCTTCAGGAAGCTCATACTCTTTTTCTGTAAGTGGCTCAACATTTGTAGCCATGAGCTTTTCTGCAATCTTCTTTCCATCTCTCTCAAGAATGACTACGCAGTTATATTCATTTGAATTTGTGAAAAGATTTCTGTTGATAACCTTTACTTTATCTGATAAAACAATTACCTCCAGGCCCTGATAGTTGAACTTAACGTCCTGCATCTTGGCGTATGGCTGACGCAGGCTATCTACGATACCATTTCCACTGAAGTTATAATCTGTAGGTCTCTCACCAAAGTCTCCGCCATATGCCTGGTACTCTTCGCCAAAGCAGTTCTTGGTCCTGATTGCCTGATCTACATAATCCCAGATAAATCCGCCCTGATAACGTGGCTCTCTGTTTGCAAGATCAGTGTATTTGAACATACCACCAATAGAGTTTGCCATTGAGTGTGTGTACTCACAGCAGATATATGGCTTGTCATCATGTTCCTTAAGGAACTTCTCAATGCTCTCTACTGAAGGATACATCTGACTTTCCATATCACTTGTATCATTGTAGGTTCTATCATGACAAACACCTTCATAGTGAACAAGTCTGTCTGGATCAAGTTTTCTAAACAGGTTACTCATCTCAAACGGAACCTTTCCACCATGAGACTCGTTACCAATTGACCAGATGAGAACTGAAGGATGGTTCTTATCAAGCTGATATGTTGTATTTACTCTATCAAGCATTGCAGCCATGCAATCTTCCCTGCTGCCAGGAAGTGTCATCTCTACCTGCTTTTCTCTAGGGAATCCAGCCCAACTTCCGTGAGTCTCCATGTTATTTTCCGCAATCATGTAAAGGCCGTAGATATCGCAAAGTTCATAGAGACGGGCTGAGTTCTGGTAATGACTTGTTCTGATAGCGTTGATATTATTCTTTTTCATTGTGATGATATCCTTAAGAGTATCCTCATCAGAAACTACTCTACCTACATCACATGAGAATTCGTGTCTGTTTACGCCCTTAAATACGATTCTCTTACCATTGATGAGCATAAGCCCGTCCTTCATCTCAAAGCGGCGGAATCCTACGTTCTGTCTAATAACCTCAGTATTTTCTCCTGAAGCATTATTTACATGTAAAAGAAGCTGATAAAGCTGTGGGTCTTCAGCGCTCCAAAGAATAGGATCCATAACCTTTTCAGAAATCACAACTTCTTCTGCGTTATTAACTGTTCCCTTAACAACAGGGTGATTATTTCTAAGAAGCACATAGTCTGTTGTACCTGTGCTCTTACCAAGCTTAAGTGTTACTTCAAGCTCAGCCTCTGTAAACTCGTCATTTAAGATAGTTCTGACCTTAAGGTCCTCAAGATGTGCATCTGGAACAAGTCTTAAGAATACATTTCTGTAGATACCTGAAAATCTAAAGAAATCCTGGTCCTCCATCCAGCTTCCTGCAGTCCATTTAAATACCTGGACAGCCAGCTTGTTGAGACCACTCTTTATAAATGGAGTAAGGTCAAATTCTGAAGGTGTGAAAGTATCCTCGCTGTAACCCACATAGCTTCCATTAAGCCAAAGAGCATATCCGCTTTCCACGCCGTCAAATACTACATGTACTTCTTTTCCCTCCCAATTGGCAGGAAGTTCAAAATACTTAACATAGCTTGCCACTGGATTGAACTTCTCAGGAACCTCGCCAAGCCAGATGTCCTCGTGTCCATCCCATGGATACTGAGTGTTGATATATGCTGGAATATCATAACCTTCCATCTGAATGTGAGCTGGCACATGAATATCATCCCAGATATTGCAGTTATAATCTTCCTTTTCAAAGCCAGGAATTACTGAGCCATAATTTCTGGCATAGTGAAATTTCCAAAGTCCATTAAGTGAAAGTTCAAGTGAGCTTACACCCTCTGTTAATTCATCATCTGAACCATATGCTCTATGATCTGAATGAGCTGGTAGCACTCCTTCCTTGAAAAATTCGGGGTTCTTTACATTTTGATAGTTAAAGCTTCCCATAAGTTAATCCTCCGTAATATATGTAATAAAATGATTACCGTTATTTTCAAACAACTCCTCGGAATCCTTCATTCCGTACTTGTAGACCTGACCTGTTTTTGGATCAAGTAATACTGTATTGAGTTCATTGAATCCCAGGATCAGCATAGCATCTCCGTTGTTCAAAAGAGCCATAACAGGAATATCCTGATTAACATAATAGAGCATAGCTGATAATGGACATTTATCAAGGTCCAGAACCTTTGCTTCTGCCAGGGAACTCTGCAAAATAGTCATCGCTCCCGCGCCGCTCTCTAACATACCTTCTACATCTCGGTTCGTTCCATTAAACTGTAATATCAGATCAAGACATACTGCCACAGGGCTATTTGATGTCATGTCATCATAACTCTCTGCATTTCGAGTGATTGCCATTATCTGATTTGATCTTGAGAGATTACCCTTAACCCAAACATATCTATTATTATCTCCCAATACAATGCCTGGAGCATCGTAAGCATCAAGTACTGCACTTGAAGGATCAGAATAAACTCTTACGTCTCCATCAAGATCATAAACATAATAGAATGGATTGCTGTCAGGATTTCTTTCTATATCAACAACAACATTCCTATCTCCCTCAAACAGAGTCTGATAAGGAGTCAAAACTCTAAGCTGCTTGGTCTTGATCTCATTCTTGGTCGTGATCTGAACTATCTTTTCAAATACATCAACAGAAGCCACGGTAACTACATTGCTACCGCCATGAACTTCAAGTGTGTTCATGATCTGATCATCATAGGTGCTCTCATATTCTGTACCTTCTGCATTCTTGACCACTCTGCTGATCTTAAGCTGATTGTCGTTTATTGTTATTCCGGTTATGTAAACTCCATCAGGGCTATAATTCTCAAGAACATTTCCTTCTACATCAACAATCCTAAGTGAATACATTGCATAGATCGGATTACCCATCTGATCGTTTAATACATCGTCAGAGTGAACAACTCCATAGATAAGGTCCTCTCCCATGAATCCCAAAAGGATTATGAAATCACCTTTTTCTGCCTCAATCTCAGACACCGCTCTGGTGTTGAGGTTCATCACATTAAGGCTCTTTAAGTCGCTGCTCTGCCATGCGATAACTCTTTTTGAATCTGATATCTTGTACTGTCCTGCGCCTATATCATCTACAACAGACTTGGATTCCTTATCAATAAGGTCTATCTCATAGATATTCTGATCAAGCATGCAGTAAAAGATATTACTATTGCTCACATAGGCAAGCTCATCAATATAGCTTGTGAGGATCTCCGCGCTCCTTGTGCTCTCGATAAATGCTTCCTCTTCAACTGAATTTAAAGAGGCATTGTAATCGTAAACCGCGATTCCCACTCTGCCTTCATGCAGGCCTCTGTTCATGTAACCTGCAACTGCAAACTTTACATTCCCAGCTTCATCCACATTTAATATCTTGATAACGTGTCTGTTCCATCTGGTCCTGATATCATCATTATCTGTATCATAAAAGCCAAACAGATAAGCAAGCTTATTTTCTGCATGGTTAAAGGAATACAACCTGTTCTGGCTCACAAAAGCAAAGGTACTTCCACTGCTGCTCTCTACAAGTTCAATATCAGGATCTGATATTCCAAGGTTGATGGTATTAGAACCTATTGAATATGAGCCTGAGTCGAAGATATAGTCCATCGTTCTTTCATAGTTTAAAAGATATATTCTGTCCGATGTAAATCTGACTCTAAAATATTCGCACACATTGTATGTTTTGGTGACCGAACTATCCTTTAATATAACTCTGTACTGTAGTTCAAAGCTTCCTGTCTGGCCATGAATATCTGTCACATACACATCCGGAGTTGTGTGTTTTGTGATATTAAGATCTCCCCATGTAACCTGATTAAAACTACTATGAATATCTACTTTACTAAAGGTTGTGTTATCACCTTCTGAATTAGACTCAAGATATTTAGAGTATTCCTTAGCCTCAGTCTTATTGAAGGTAGCATTTGAAAAACCAAGTACAAAGGAAAGTTCTTTATCGAGATTGTATCTGCTGTCATCCTCTGTCCACACAAATCTCGTATAATACTTGGCTTTTCCACTATTTGTTTCCATAACAAACACAAGAACATATTCATTTCCAAGTGTGATCAGGTCCTTTATCTGGATAGTTCCTGTGATAGCATCACTTGACTCTACATAGTCAGTAATACTTGTATTCTCGACGAGTCCCTTGCCGTCTATACTCCTGACTTCAAAGCTGATATTCCAAACAGTCTCTCCAAAGGTATTGATCTTGTATTTAAGAGTTCTATCCTGGCCAATTGGGAACACAGAGCCTCTCTGGTAGTTAACATCAACATCTGAAAGATATCCGTGCATAGGGTTAACTTCCTGATCTCCGTTAATAAGAGTTACTACAGGAAGGGTCGCTGAAGGCATCTTGGCAGTCATGTCAGCATTATCCCCATTGGAAAGCTTGCTGATGACAAAAAGCGCAAGAACAAACACCAAAATTGCGTATACAGTTTTTAATATTGTTAATTTTACTGATCTTTCGCGCATAATTGACTTTCAATTTTAATAATAGTAAGATTTTTCAAAGGAGGATTTTATTATGAAAAATCCCGTTCTCTATCGTAAACGCTTTATCCCGGATGAGTGCTTTGAATTAAAAGATGACATCATCCTAGAGCGTACAGATTCTATGATCGTTACTAAATGGTCTGCTATCCGGGCAAAAGAAGATTTCTCAAGCGGATATTCATGCTATTACCTCGACCGCGGCATAAAAGTGAGCAAATTTATCAAATCTGATGGCTCACTGCATTATTGGTACTGCGATGTAGTCACCTATGACTACGATGAAGAAACAAATATACTCTATACTATCGACCTTCTGGCAGACGTGATCATCTATCCAGACGGCAAGGTCAAAGTTGTTGACCTCGATGAATTATCAGAAGCCTTCGAAAAAGGGCTCATAGATAATACTCTTCTTAAAAAGAGTCTGCTCTCATTGAACAGACTCCTCACAGAAATCTACGATCATGGAATTGAATCGCTTACTCAGCCAATCCGAAAATATACTGACTGATATTAGTAAAATACATGACCTCCTATAGTAGTTCCAGAAAGACCCGGAACCGGAGTTCTAAAATAAACACATGATCCGACGTTTGAATAGCCCTTCATGGCTTCATCTGCAGCCTGATAGCAGGATGCTGACGCTTTGCCTTCCGCGAGGGCAAGTGCCAGTCTTCCACTGGCAACAGGTGAAAACTGCTTGTTCTGATAGATAACCCCAACAACAGTATCAGGATATACAGAACTAAGCACCCTGTTAATAACTACTGCTCCAACGGCTACCTTGCCTTCATAAGGCTCAGCTCCTGCCTCACAGTATATAAGGTTAGCTAAAAGATATCTATCTCCTTCAGCAAAACTGACTTCTGAAATATCTCTCCAACTTGAAGAAGCTGCCAATTTGGATAATCTCATTTCCTCTGCAAGCTTAGCTTCAAGATTCTTAATGTCATTTTCCTGAGCTTTGATCTGTTCTTCCAGCTCTTCCGCCTTGGCTTCCGCATCAGAAATATCATTGGCATACTGTTTGATAGATCCTGAGGTCTGACTTACAAGCCCATTAACACGACTCTGTTCAGCCTGCTGCTTGACCTGATATTCCTCAAGCTGATCCATCTCTTCTTCTAAGGTCTTCTCTTTTTCCTCGATAAGCTTTCTAGTCTCAATATATTCCTGAAACTTCTGCCTGTCATAAGCTGATAAGCTCTCAACGTAATTGTTCTGATTAAGAAAACCTGAGAAACTCGTAGCTCCCAAAAGCATATCAAGAAGCATGAAATTCTGCTTCTCATATATGAACTGAACCCTCTTCTTCATAGAAGCATACTGCTGCTCTTCTGTTGTCTTGGCAGCTGCAAGCTCCGTCTGAGTGTTCTCGATCTCGTTTTCCTTGTCACCAATCTGCTCTTCAATCTCTGCAAGATTATTACTAACCTCTGTCAGCTGATTGTTAAGTGTATTGAGCTGTCCCTGAAGTGAAGATTTCTCCTCATTCATCTCAGCTATGTTTTCTTTGGTGTTATCAAGCTCATTCTGAGATTGTTTCTTTTTCTCTTTTGCCTCCTCAAGCTGTTGCTTGGTGGTCTGTGTAGCCATTACGGGTAATGGTCTTAGCAAAAGAGCTATAGAAACAACAAAGAGAATAGCTCCCTTAAAATATTTAATTGTTTTTCCCCTTACCCCTCTTTTTCTCATAGGCTCTGTTTATTAAATAGTAATCTTTATATTTCTACCACTAGGCTGATACTGATAATATCTTACTCCTGCCGCATCAAACATCCTCTTGGAGGCTCTTGTTGATGCAGATGAACTATACTTATCGCTATCATAAACAACAGTCTTAATTCCAGCTTGTATTATGGCTTTGGCGCATTCATTACAAGGGAAAAGAGATACATATATCTTGGAACCCACCAGGCTACCGCCGCGATAGTTTAAGATCGCATTGAGCTCACTGTGTGTCACAAAAGGATATTTGGTAGACAGCTCGTCTTCACCATCTCTTTCCCATGGGAAGTCCTCATCTGAACATCCCTTTGGAAAGCCATTATATCCCATGGAAAGAATATTATTGTCCTCGCTGACGATACAGCTTCCAACCTGAGTGTTGGGATCCTTGGATCTCATAGCAGCAAGCTTGGCAACACCCATGAAGTACTCATCCCATGTTATGTAATCTTCTCTCTTCATGCTGCACCCCCTGTCACATGAATATTACTTTGTTCCAAAGATTCTGTCTCCAGCATCTCCAAGACCAGGTACGATATATCCATGCTCATTGAGTCTCTCATCAAGTGATCCAACATATACGTCAACATCTGGATGTGACTCCTGCATTTCCTTGAGTCCCTCTGGAGCTGCAATGATGCAAAGGAAATGAATGTGCTTGCATCCTCTGTCCTTGAGCATCTGAATTGCAGCAACTGATGATCCGCCTGTAGCAAGCATAGGATCTACTACAAATATTTCTCTTTCTGTAATGTCAGCAGGCATCTTGCAGTAGTACTCTACTGGCTTAAGTGTCTCAGGGTCTCTGTAAAGACCAATGTGTCCAACCTTAGCTGCTGGAATAAGAGCAAGCATACCATCTACCATACCAAGACCAGCTCTTAAGATAGGAACTACGCAGAGCTTTCTTCCCTTAAGTTCCTTAACAGTTGTCTTGCAGATAGGTGTCTCTATCTCAACGTCCTGAAGCTGAAGATCTCTAGTTGCTTCATAGCAGATAAGCATAGCGATCTCGCTGATAGTCTGTCTAAAATCCTTTGTACCTGTATCTGTCCTTCTAATGTATCCAATCTTGTGCTGAATCAGTGGATGATCCATAATAACTACTTTTCCCATAGCTACCTCCTAAAAATTATTCTTCTATTTTTTTAATTCTGCGACTATGCTTTTCCATTTCTGAAAATGGTGTATCAAGGAATGTATCAACTATTTCAAGTGCCTGAACTTCGCCGATCATTCCTCCCCCCATAGCTAGCATATTCGCATCATTATGCTCTCTTGTAAGTCTTGCAGATGTCTTCTCAGAGCAAAGAGCACATCTGATTCCCCTAACCTTGTTGGCAACAATTGAGATGCCAATTCCAGTTGTGCAGATAACGATTCCTCTATCACACACTCCCTGTGCTACAGCCTCTGCAGCCGCTCTTCCAAAATCTGGATAATCACAGGAATTCTTGTCATATGTACCAAAGTCTTTGTACTCAAGTCCCCTCTCTTCGAGGTGCTTGATCACTGCCGCTTTGAGATCAAATCCGCCATGATCACTTGCTAATGCTATCATTTCTAGTACCTTCCTTATCCTATTATAATACAACTCAATTTAGAGTGTTATAACATTGTGACCTGCTGCCTTCAAAAGCCTGTTCATGATAGCCTGACCAATTCCGCTGTCATCAAAAGACTCTGAATACATGATATCTATCTGTTCATCATCAAATTCTCTAAGAACCTTGAAAAGTTCATGAGCAATAGTACTTTCATCTTCCCTATTTCCAACGCTCTTGACTACATCTGCTTCATAAAGCCCTTTTGTAGCATCTGTTCCGATAACTCCGACCTTTTTGCCTGCAGCCTTAGCCTCTTTTGCCTTGGAATTGATAAAGCTCACAACCTTATCCTGATCGCCCTGTATGATAGTAAGCTCTCCCTTTGGGGCATAGTGTCTATACTTCATTCCAGGTGCCTTAGGACGCTCGGTAGATGATGAATCTATTATTGTCTTATCAATACTTATCTCACCAAGCACATCCTTTAGCATCTCCGCTGTGATATAACCTGGTCTCAAGATCATTGGAATTTCAGACGTCAGATCTACTATGGTAGATTCAAGTCCAATTCCAACCTGACCTCCATCAATTATCATCTCTATCTTGCCTGAAAGATCCTCTTCGCAATACTTGGCTAGTGTAGGACTAGGTCTTCCTGATATATTTGCGCTTGGAGCAGCTATATATCCGCCTGATGCCTCGATCAGAGCAAGTGCGATCTTGTTGTTAGGCATTCTGATGGCAACTGTATCAAGTCCACCTGTTGTCTCATATGGCACCCTGTCATTTTTGTTCATGATCATTGTAAGAGGTCCTGGCCAAAAGGCGTTTGCCAACTTAATGGCGCTATCTGGTACCTCTTTTACTATATCTTTGACATCCTCCATGTTTGAAACATGTACTATAAGAGGATTGTCTGATGGTCTACCCTTAGCAGCGTAGATTTTCTTGGAAGATTCGGGATTAAGGCCATCTCCTCCAAGACCATATACAGTCTCAGTAGGGAAAGCTACAAGCCCGCCTTTTTTGATGATCTCTCCGGCTCTTTTGATGCCTTCCAGAGCCTTATCATCTATATTATTTTCTTTTACAACTAATACTTCTGTTTCCAATTTTTTATCCCTCGGTAAAGCCTGCAATCACATCCCACACATCACTTGTTTCCATGCCAAGTGACCACTCAGCAATTCCAGCGATGTTGTGTGCCTTCATGGAATCGATTTTCTGTCCGATGGATGTTACATCTTCATTCCAGATCTGATTGAGTGTTCCATCTGAAGATGTGTATTCACCATAATTCTGTCCTGCCTCAGCATCCCATTCCATGCTGATCTGATGATTTGCTATATATTCCTGCGCAGTCTTCATGCTGACAGCTTCACTTGAAAGGCTGCCATTTGAAGTGTGCCATATTCTAGTGTAGAAAGGCACTGCGTTGATCACCTTTGAAGCATCAACTTCTTTTAGGGTGTTAATGATACCATTTTCTACATATGACAATGAAGCAACTGAACCAGCTTCTGATGAACCAGCATAATGCTCATCATATCCCATGATAACCACATAGTCAGCTACTGTTCCCTGCTCTTCAAGATCATAATGATCATTGAAATTCATAGGTACGTAGTTATCTATTGAAAGTACGAGTCCTGCTTTGCGACATGCAATTGAAAGCTCACGGACAAGCTCTACATATGACTGTCCATCTTCTGTAGCAATAAGCTCAAAGTCAAAGTTCACTCCATCTGCGCCGCAAGCTGTTACTTCATTTATTACATTGCTGATAAAGTTAGCTCTTG
Organism: Butyrivibrio hungatei; assembly: GCF_001858005.1. Lineage (NCBI taxonomy): Bacteria > Bacillati > Bacillota > Clostridia > Lachnospirales > Lachnospiraceae > Butyrivibrio > Butyrivibrio hungatei. The sequence continues at coordinate 2,872,901 of NZ_CP017831.1, forward strand.
CTGTTGCACTTCCCATCATCTGTCCAGTTGATACATCGTTGCCGCTTGTAAAGTTATCTACAAGTACCCAAACTTCCATGCCCATGCTATGCGCTGTATTTACATAAGAGGATGAAGCAAAGCTCTTGATACTGCCATCTTCACTTGAAAGCTTGATCCATGTAGGAGAAATAACGTTAAGTCCCTTAGCTGATGACACTACACTTGAAAGAGTATCGTTACCAGCTGGCCCTCCAATATTATGGAAGCCAAGGTTGATCTTGTGGTCTCTTGTAAGAGATGTATATTCCTCTTCTACATAATCTGTCACTGGAATAGGACTTTTTGTTGTTATATCGCTTAACTTTTTCTTTTCAACGTAACCGATATATGAGTCCGGACTCTTAACCTTAACCCAGTTCTCCATCTCTTCAAGAACAACTACAGTATCGTCCTTGTGAAGATCCTCCAAGATCTCGCTCTTAACTCCTCCGCGGATTCTGAGCTGAGTATCCTTCTTGACTGTAGCCACCTGCTGGTCGTCCCAGCTTGTTGTGATCTGAATATGATTAGGTTCTGTATATCCGGCATATGAGAAATTAGTGAACTTCTTGACATAATCAAGCGCCACAAGGAGTGTATCGCCGTTCATCTTGGCGATGACATATCCTTCATCTCCGTTTTCTCCCTCTGAGTCATACCAGGAGGTTGATCCTATCTCAGTTGTGATGATCCTGGATGCAGTTGTATAGATAAGTTTTCCATCCTGCACTCCATAATAAAATCTATCATTGAGATAATCCTGTACTGAATCAAAATCAAGATAATATGTTCCATCCAGGAGGAATGCTCTTTCTGCAAGCATCTCATCTCCATAGATAATTGCAACATCAGTGTCTGATGTAATGCTAAAGTAGTCGTTAAGATCAGCTCTTTCTGTACTATATGCATAGTGTTTTTGTAAAAGCTGAAGCGCATATATACCACCCATAACAAAAATAAGGGCGATTATAATAAGCGCTGGAATCACCTTTTTTTTCATGTTCTAGCTCCTTTACAATCGCCCTTTATTATATCATAATTCCTCATTCGTTAAAGACTTTATCGGAATTAATCACATTATGCCTTTTTAGCTATTATCCTTTAACATTCTTGTGTATGTCCAAGGCGGGGTCCTCTTCAATAATTCAATTGATGTTTTTTAAGGATTTTTATAGCCAAATATGATCTGAAGACGGCCAAAAGGTCTTTTTTTGTGACAATTCCTTGCAACAGCCTTAAGTTGCTCCTTCAGATTTTGACATTATTTAATTTCTGCGAGATACCTGCGCCGAATCTACTATCTTATGCCCTTAAGAGCGCACAAAATATGGTATAATTAATACACAATAATAACTAAAAAATGTTAATGCTCAAAAATATGTTTGATGTTATTTAGGGGGATTTAAAAAGAAACTATTGTAAGACATTCTGTGATAGGCCACAGAAAAATTGAAAAAATAGACGTTTAAATTCCCTTATGCTATTACCGATCGCCTCCCTTCACGATTCACACATTGGAGAGGCATCTCACAAGAACCTATGTTAGCATACAAATCTTAAGAATTACCTACGAATTTTCTTAAGATTTCCTTAAGATGACATAGGCACATCAAAAAATATTAAAATATGTCGATACATCTATTGACATAGATACATGTATAACTTAGTATCTATGTATTCCAAAGTCAGGAGGTGAGCATTATGAAAATTGAAAAAGTCAATGATCACCAGATTAGATGCACTCTTACCAGAGATGACCTTGCGAAGCGCGACCTAAAAATCACTGAGCTTGCTTATGGAACTGACAAAGCCAAAGAGCTTTTTCAGGACATGATGCAGCAGGCCAATTTAGAATATGGTTTTGATGCCGAAGATACTCCTCTTATGATAGAAGCAATTCCTATCAATTCAGAATGTATTGTACTCATCATTACCAAAGTCGAGGATCCAGAAGAGTTAGATACTCGTTTTTCAAATTTCGCACCATCTGTCCATGAGGAAGATGATGACGAGGATGATGATTACGACGACTACGAAGATGACAGCTATGATGAGGACGAAGACGAAGACGTTTCAAGCCTCTTCAAGAGACTCCAGCATAGCAACATGGCAGACTTCCTGGATTCACCTATGGGAGCTCCTTCATCTGATGCCAAGAAAGTCAAAGAAAAAACATCTGGCACTCGAAAAAAGGGACAGCCTAGCAGAAAAGGTTCGAGAATATTCTCATTTGATTCTCTTCACGAGGTTATGAGATTTTCTCATATAGTCAGCAGGAAATTCAATGGTTTGAATACACTATACAAGAATGAAGTAAGCGGAAAGTTTTATCTGATACTTCATCAGGGTGAAATAGAAGATAATATCTTCGCCAATATCTGCTCAGTTCTTACCGAGTATGGCAAAACAGAGATTGGAAGCACTGCAGAGCAGCAATATCTTGACGAGCATTACACAATAGTTATTAAAGATAACGCAGTTCAGTCTCTTTCAAAAATTTGATCATTGCAAAAAATGGACCGGTTCTTTCGAACCGGTCCTTTTTATTTTGTTATTAGTTCTTGCCGTAGAGGCTAACGAGTTTCTCGAGATAAGCTCTGTGTTCCTTAGCATGCTCTGCAGCCTTAGCGTTAAGTTCTGCAGCTCTCTCAGGATTCTTGAGCTTAAGTGAAAGGTATCTAACCTCACCATCAAGGAAGCTCTGGAAGTCTTCTGTAGCTGGCTTAGAATCAAGTGTGAACTTGTTCTCTGCCTGAGGATTAAATCTGAACATATCCCAGTATCCTGTAGCAACAGCCTTCTTCTCTTCGTCCATAACCTTGTTCATACCAGCCTTAAGACCCTGGTTGATACATGGTGCATAAGCGATGATAAGTGAAGGTCCTGGATATGCCTCAGCTTCTTTGATTGCATTGATTGTCTGCTGCATATTTGCACCCATTGCGATCTGTGCAACATATACATAACCATAGCTCATTGCGATAGAAGCAAGATCTTTCTGCTTGATCTCTTTACCACCTGCAGCGAACTGTGCAACAGCACCTGTAGGAGTAGCCTTTGAAGACTGACCACCTGTATTTGAGTAAACCTCTGTGTTTACAACGAGAACGTTGACATCCTTACCAGATGCAAGTACGTGATCGAGACCACCGAATCCGATATCAAATGCCCATCCGTCACCACCGAAGATCCACTGTGACTTCTTAGCAGCAAAGTCTTTATTCTTAATTACATACTTAGCTGCATCTGAGCTGTCGCCCTTAAGAGCCTCAACAAGAGCCTCTGTAGCAGCTGTGTTCTCAGAGCCAACATTGAATGTATCAAGCCACTTCTGAGCAGCATCCTTAGCAGATCCGCCAGCAGCTACGATCTCTTCAACCTTCTCCTTGATTGCATCACGGAGTGCGTTCTGAGCAAGTACCATACCCATACCAAACTCTGCGTTATCCTCGAACAGTGAGTTATCCCATGCAGGACCCTGTCCCTTAGCATTTACAGTGTAAGGTGTTGATGGTGAAGAGTTACCCCAGATTGATGTACATCCTGTAGCGTTTGCAACGTACATTCTGTCACCAAAGAGCTGAGTAACAAGTTTAACATAAGGTGTCTCACCACAACCTGCGCAAGCGCCTGAGAACTCAAGGAGTGGCTGCTTGAACTGTGAGCCCTTGATTGAGCCTTCGCCGAACTTAGCAACAACGTCTTCCTTGATAGGAAGTGTCACAGCATAGTCGAAGTACTTCTGCTCATCCTTATTAGCTGCGATAGCACCCATCTTGAGTGTCTCGCCCTTGTTATTACCAGGACATACATTTGCGCAAGATCCGCAACCTGTACAGTCAAGAGCAGAAATAACAACTGAATACTTATATCCATCCATTCCAGCAAGTGGCTTTGTCTGAAGTCCTTCTGGAGCCTTAGCGATCTCATCGTCTGTAAGAGCTACTGTTCTGATTGCAGCGTGTGGACATACAAGTGAGCAGAATCCACATCCGATACATGTTGTAGCATCCCACTTAGGAACGTTAACTGCGATACCTCTCTTCTCGTATGCAGCTGATCCTGAAGGTGTAGCACCATCAACATATGGAAGACAATCAGATACCTTAAGTGTGTTACCTTCCTGAGCATTAACCTTAGACTGGATGTTGTTAACGAAGTCAATAACATTCTTTCTAGAGCCTTCTGCCTTCTTGAAGTCAAGTCCTTCGTCCTTAGCATCCTTCCAAGACTCAGGGATCTCAACCTTGATAAGGTTCTTAGGATCTGCACCAGCATCAATAGCATCCCAGTTCTTCTTAACGACATCTTCACCCTTACGGCCGTATGTCTTCTGCGCTGCATCCTTCATGAACTTGATAGCATCTTCTTCAGGAATGATCTTTGTGATGTTGAAGAATGCTGACTGAAGGATTGTATTGATTCTTGTAGGTCCCATACCAACTTCAACACCGATCTTAGAACCGTTCATGATGTAGAAGTTGATCTTGTGATCGTACATGAACTTCTTAACCTGTCCAGGGATCTCAGTTTCAAGCTGATCTACTGTCCAAGGGCAGTTGAGAAGGAATGATCCACCATCAACAAGTTCCTGAACCATGTTGAACTTGCGGATGTATGAAGGGTTGTGGCAAGCTACGAAGTCAGCCTTCTTGATGAGGTAAGTTGACTTGATAGGCTTCTTACCAAATCTAAGGTGAGACATTGTAACACCACCAGACTTCTTTGAATCATAGTCAAAGTATGCCTGAGCATACATGTCTGTGTTATCACCAATGATCTTGATTGAGTTTTTGTTAGCACCAACAGTACCGTCAGCACCAAGTCCCCAGAACTTACAGTTTGTTGTTCCTTCTGGAGTTGTAACAAGAGGAGCACCTACATCAAGTGAAAGATTTGTTACATCATCCTCGATACCGATTGTGAACTCTTCCTTCTTGTCGTTATTAAATACAGCAACGATCTGTGCTGGAGTTGTATCTTTTGAACCAAGTCCATAACGTCCACAGAATACTGGAACTGACTCGAACTTTGTTCCCTTAAGAGCTGCGATAACATCAAGAGCAAGAGGCTCACGATATGATCCAGGCTCCTTAGTTCTATCAAGAACTTCGATTCTCTTAACTGATGCAGGGATAGCATCAACGAGAGCCTTAGCTGAGAATGGTCTGTAAAGTCTTACCTTTACTACACCAACCTTCTTGCCCTGCTGCTCGAGGTAATCGATTGTCTCTTCGATAGTATCATTTACAGAACCCATAGCTACGATAACTACTTCTGCATTAGGATCACCATAGTAGTTGAAGAGCTTGTAGTCTGTACCAATCTTAGCATTAACCTTGTCCATGTACTTCTGAACAATATCAGGAAGCTCATTGTAACCAGTGTTACAAGCTTCTCTTGTCTGGAAGAAGATATCAGGGTTCTGAGCTGAGCCCATCTGGCATGGATGATTTGGATTAAGAGCGTTAGCCTTGAATGCATCAATTGCATCGTGGTTAACCATCTCATCGAGATCCTTGTAATCCCAAACCTCAATCTTCTGAATTTCATGTGATGTACGGAAACCATCAAAGAAGTTAATGAAAGGAATTCTTCCTTCGATTGCTGCACAGTATGCAACAGGTGTTAAGTCCATAACCTCCTGTACGCTTGAGTCGCAAAGCATTGCAGCACCTGTCTGTCGGCAAGCATATACATCTGAGTGATCGCCGAAGATATTGAGGGCATGAGAAGCTACGCAACGAGCTGATACATTGAATACGCCAGGAAGTCTCTCACCAGCAATCTTGTAGATATCAGGGATCATAAGAAGAAGTCCCTGAGAAGCTGTGTATGTAGATGTAAGAGCACCTACTACAAGTGATCCGTGTACAGCACCTGCTGCACCGGCTTCAGACTGCATCTCTGTAATCTGAACTGTACGGCCGAAAATATTCTTCTTTCCAGCTGTTGCCCATTCATCTACATGCTCAGGCATAACAGATGATGGTGTAATCGGGTACATAGCGGCAACTTCAGTAAACGCATATGAAGCATATGCAGCTGCTTCGTTACCGTCCATGGTTTTCATGTTTCTTGCCATTTTGTTTCCTCCTACCTTTTTTATTGGATTGTTTGGCTTTTTATATTAAATTGTATAGAAAACCTTTGAAATAGCGCAAAAATTCCAGTCACACTCTTTTCCTCCCATGAAAAATCAGATGTGACGGAGACTTTTACTCTTATTCTGCCGATTTCAATAGTACCACTTAAAGTGCACTCGTGTCAATGTTTTCAAGGCTTTGAAGCCATTTTGTGTAAGCGCTTACACATATCGTTTTTACGGGTATTGTCACGCAATTTATACTTATTTAATGATTTCATCTGATAAAAGTTTTCGTTAAAAGTATTGATAAATAAGTATCAGTATTATATGATAACTTTGTATCAAAGATTGGTAACGGCAAAGCCAGTCTGTTTTTGTTACATTTATTATTCTAAAACAAATAGTGGAAGGAGATTTATTATGGCATACGTTATTAATGATGGTTGCATTAGCTGCGGTTCATGCGCTGCACAGTGCCCTGTTTCAGCTATTTCTCAGGGAGACTCACAGTTCGTTATTGACGCTAACACATGCATCGACTGCGGTTCTTGCGCAGCTCAGTGTCCTGTTGGTGCTATCACACAGGGTTGAGTACAATCAACAGAAATAACAAAAGGTGTAGTTTCGATTCTATCGAAAACTACACCTTTTTTATTTTGCTCAGTGGCCTTTTTCAAGGTTTGCAAACTTAGTATATTCAGGAAGCCAAAGGAGCTCTACGGTTCCAATAGGGCCGTGTCTCTGCTTGGCAATGATGATCTCGGCTACGCCCTTCTTTTCAGTATCTTTATTGTAATAATCATCTCTATAGATGAACATTACCATATCGGCATCCTGCTCAATGGCTCCAGATTCTCTAAGGTCTGAAAGCATAGGTCTGTGATCAGGTCTCTGCTCAACTGCACGAGAAAGCTGTGAAAGAGCTACTACAGGAACATTAAGCTCTCTGGCAAGAGCTTTAAGTGATCGTGAGATCTCTGAAATTTCCTGCTGTCTAGATTCTGAACTCTTTCCAGATCCGCCAGACATCAGCTGCAAATAGTCGATCATGATGACCTGAAGGTCATATTCCATCTTGTACTTTCTGCACTTAGATCTAAGCTCCTGGATTGAGATACTTGGAGTATCATCAATGATCAGCTTGGAAGAACCAACTACATCAGCGCTTTCGATGAGTCGTTCCCAGTCAAGGTCTGACATATTACCAGTTCTGATATGCTGAGAATCTACATGTGATTCCATGGAAAGGAGACGGTTAACAAACTGCTCCTTTGACATTTCCAGTGAAAACATTGCAACGCACTTGTTGTCATGGAACGCCATGTGCTCTGCGATATTAAGAACAAAGGCTGTCTTACCCATAGCAGGTCTGGCAGCTATCAGAATAAGGTCAGAAGGCTGGAATCCAGCTGTATTGTAATCAAGATCAATAAATCCTGTTGAATGACCTGTTACATTACCCTTCATCTTGCTGGCTGTCTCGATCCTATTGAGGGCATTCATAACTACCTGATCGATAGGTACGAAATCGCCAGTGTTACGCTTCTGAGTGATCTGAAAGACATTTTTCTCAACATCATTAAGAATGCCTTCCATATCTTCACCACCAGCATAACAGTTATTAATTGTATCCTCGCTGACACGAATAAGCTTTCTGAGAGTAGATTTGTCTGCTACTATCTTGGCATAGTACTTAACATTTGCAGAAGTTGGCACCGCTGAAACCAGCTCACCAATGTATTCAACACTGCTGACATTTGGTGGAACATTCTTTTCACGAAGTCTGTTCTGCAAAGTTACAACGTCAACCGCACTGCCTTCTCTATTAAGTTCTACCATAGCCTCAAAGATAGTACCAAGCTGTCTGTTATAGAAATCATCTGCAGTTACTATCTCAGCTGCTATCTCGATAGCATCTTTATCCATAAGCATAGCACCTACAACAGACTGCTCCGCTTCGAGACTGTTGGGTGCCACCCTTTTTAACAGTGTTTCATCTGCCATTTTTTACTGTTCCTTTACACTTACCTTTAATGTAGTAGTAACCTGTGGGTGTAACTTAACTGGAATCTCATATGTTCCGAATGCCTTTATTGGTTCAGGCATCTGTAATTTCTTTTTGTCGATATCAAATCCGAACTGCTGCTTGGCTGCTGTAACGATTTCCTTGGATGATACTGATCCAAAAACTCTTCCGCCCTCGCCAGCTTTCATTGTAAGCTGTACAGTCTCTTTTGCAATCTTCTCACCATATGCCTTAGCTTCATCAAGCTGCTGCTTGGCTACGATAGAATCTCTCTTTTGCTGATTCTTGAGCTCGTTTAAATTCTTCTGAGTAGCTTCTACGCCAAGGTTCTTTGGAAGAACATAGTTCTTGGCATAACCATCACTTACTTTTACTACTTCGCCTTTTTTACCAAGGCTCTTTACGTCTTCTAATAAAATTACCTGCATCTATTAAAGCTCTCCTTCTTCGATCATCTGATCGATCGTCTTTTTAACAACTTCAACTGCCTCTGCAGCTGACATGCCTTCCATCTGACATCCGGCTGAACTCATATGTCCGCCGCCGCCAAGTCTTTCCATTACGACTTGAACATTGACTTCATCAATGGATCTGGCACTTACATATACCTGATTCTGGTACTCTGTACATACAAAGCTTGCTCTGACACCTTTAATGTTCAAAAGTTCATTGGCAGCCTGAGCTCCTATGATAGTAGGACTCTGTATATCATCATTTATGAGTACTGAAATAGCATATCTGTTTTGGTAAACCTCAGCCTGGCTGACTGCATCAGCTTTAGCCTTGTATTCGTTGGCATCCTCTCTAAAGAGCTTACGTACTCTTGTAACATCAGCACCGTTTCTACGAAGGAATGCAGCTGCCTCAAAGGTTCTGACACCAGTCTTGTTCATAAAGTTCTGTGTATCTACGATCATACCTGAGTAGAGTGAATCTGCCTCTTCATTCTTGATCTTGACGTTCTCACCAATGTACTGAAGGATCTCAGAAACCATCTCACATGCAGATGAAGCATAAGGCTCAACATATGAAAGTGTGGCATTCTCGATAACCTCTGTTCCAGCTCTGTGGTGATCAAGTACCACAATAGTCTTACAGAATCTAAGAAGCTCAGGACATTCTGTGATAGTTGGCTTGTTAACATCAACCACTACCAGAACTGTATTATTACCAGCAATGTCGATTGCCTGCTGGTTGTTAATGATCATATCGTCCTCATATTCCGGATTATTCTTGAACAGTTCAACAAGTGGCTGCATAGAAGTTGTAACGTCATTAAGTACGATATGGCACTTTCTATCCAGAGTTTTGGCAATCCTGTAAATACCAACAGAAGCGCCAAAGCTATCTACATCGCCCAGTCTATGACCCATTACGATAACTGAATCCTTGCCTGAAATGATCTCACGAAGGGCATGAGCCTTAACTCGTGCCTTAACTCGTGTACTCTTTTCAACCTGCTGACTCTTACCACCATAATATGAAATATTCTCAGCGCTCTTAACAACAGCCTGATCTCCGCCTCGTCCAAGAGCTAGATCAATGGCGTTTCTAGCAAATTCATAGTTCTGAGCATAGGAAAGGCCATTAAGTCCAATACCTATACTGAGGGTGACTGCCATCTCATTACCGATATTAACAGTCTTAACATCTTCAAGAAGGTCAAATCTCTGCTCTCTAAGCATCTCGCATGACTTCTTTGGCATTACAACAAAGTACTTATCTTTCTCGATCTTCTTGGCAATACCATTACATCCGGCAATATACTTATTGATCTTTCTATCAATAAGAGCAGTCAAAAGAGATCTTCTTACTTCCTCAACACTATCAAGGGCCTCTTCATAATTATCAAGGTAGATAAGGCCTGCTGCCAGTGACTGGTTATCTACTTCCTGAATAGCAAGCTTAAGTGCAGTCTCATCAAAAAGATATACCGCAATAAGACTGCCCTCATAACCGTCAGCATCGATGATATCGCTGTTATTAGCCATCTCCTGAAGAGATATTCTCTTCATCTTGAGAGTGTAATTATTTTCCTCATAGTCGATCTCATAGGATACTTCATCATATCCTTCCGGGAACTTATCCTGAGTAATACTTGGGAAAAGAGCTGTGATATTCTTCTTAAATCCTTTTTCCTGATGGACTATTCTTTCAAAGGCTATGTTAGACCACACAACCTTGCCGGTATCATCAAGAACTGCATGGGCAAGATCAAGCTCCCTTAAAAGCTTTTTCTGGATCTGTCCATACTGCGTAGCAAAGCTAACAAGCTCATTCATGATGATAGGCCTGTTATAGAAATTCAGATAAACTACAGCCACAAAGTAAAGTGCTGTAAAAGCAAGGAGCACCAAACCAGCTGTGAAGTTCACTGTAAATATTCCTATATTTATGAAGATCAGAAGAACACCTAATATTGTGAATATAGTGAGGTATGTCTTCAGCTTTCCCTTTAATTTAACTCTGGACTTATTTGCCATGAAATCAACCTTCTTTTCATAATTAGACATTTCACTGTATAGTATACCACAGTGCAAAGTCAGTTAGCATTATCTCTTTTTATGATAAATGCAAGAAAGCATCCTGCAGCAATTATCACAAGTCCTCTGTAACAAAGCTCAAGTTTCAATCTATCGCCAGTATTTCTGTCTCTTCCAACTGCTGCGCCCTGGGAGAATTCGTAGGCATCAACCTCTTCAAATTCCTCGCCATCAGGAGGTGTACCCGGTGGAGTTCCGGGAGGAGTGCCTGGTGGCGTTCCTGGTGGTGTTGTTGGTGGTGTTGGTGGTGTATCAGGCGGACTATCTGGTGGACTATCTGGTGGATTATCCGGTGGATTGTCAGGCGGATTATCCGGTGGATTTGGCGGTGTTGGCGGCGTTGGTGGTGTCTCGCCATTTACTATGGTGGCGATTGCCGTTGAACCGTTATATCTCACAGTTGCATTTAATTTGCCGTGTCTTGATGGATCATCATAGGCAACTGTTATTACTACTGTGACCTTTTTGGTTGTATCAATATCCTCAGTTATTGTATATGTATAGGTTCCCGGATAGATAAAAGATATAGCTCCAAATATAACATATCCCTGTCCTCCCGCTGGAGCTGTGGTACTTGATTCAGTAACAGGTGTCGGCATAGGGATCGCAATCTCATTACCCGCAGTATCTTTTACCGGATTTCCTGATGAATCCAGCGCACTTACACCAGTTATGGTAAAGTCATAGGAATCAACTACAAGTGTAGGATCACTTAACTTTTTATATAGCTCTACTTGCACAGACGGTGCTTCATAGTCATAAATACTACCATCCGATGTATCACCAATATATACCGTTACTTCAGGCATACCAAAAGCCTGTTCATCAGTAATAGTTGCCGTGTATTCATGAGGATTTAAAAGATATCCTGTAGGAGCAGTTTTTTCTTTAAGCTTGTAGTTTCCGGCTGGAAGTCCCTTTACTTGAAAAATACCATCAGTACTATCGCTGTCCGGCTTGTATGTATTGTCATCATCTGATGAATTATCATTGATGATATAGGTCTTTCCATCTGGAAATGTCAGTTCCCATGAGCTTCCGGTCAGAGCGTCATAGTTGGCTACGCCTTTCCTCTTTCTCCAGGAAAGAATACCAAACTGCTGGAACGTAACTGTTCCATCGCTTCCAACTCCTCCTCCAGACCAATAGGCGGTATTATTGTAGATTTTAAGGTTTGCACCATTAATTGCCTGGTTCTTATCAGCACTTGAAAAATCATCCCAGCTGCTTGAACCATAGGCTTTTAACGCCAGAGCATAGTCTGTTCCGGATCCTCCCGGTTTAAAGAGCTGGTCTTCTCCATCTGTTTCAAAGGCTGGACTTATGGTTCCAGTTTCAACTTCGAATCCACTCAGGAAATTTCCACCTGTCTGCGAGTTGGCTCCTTTGTAATAGTATCCAGAAGCAGCATTTGTAGGTCTTCCATCATCCTTCCAGTAAGCTTTTGTGTAGCTAAACCACTGAGAAGCAAGTCGGATACTGGATTTTGCTGAACCTGTCGGTTTGTTGGGGTACATAATGGCAAAGTCATCGCCGGCAGCCCCTCCAATATGCTCCTGCTCTGGCTCTGTAGCATCAGAAGCAGGGAACCAGTCTGGATGCACATAACCATCCTGCGAGGAATTAAGGTTTCCATCATGGGATAAATCTGCGTCATTTCCGAATATAGCCGCAAATCCAAGAGTGTTGAAATCACCTATTCCGGATGGGCACAGCCACAGACCTCCTCCAAAGTGTCCCGCGTTATTACCATATACAGCTGTCTTTCCAAAATATGTATTAGAGTTTTCTTCAGAATATATAGCGCCGCCCAGCTTGTAAGCTATATTATCATGAAAAGTGCCTTTGAAGATCTTATTATCCTCACCATGATTTATGAATATTGCTCCACCAAAGCTTCTAATGGCTTTATTATTCATAAATTCCCCGCCAGCAATCACAAGACCGCCATTTGTCCAGATGGCGCCGCCTCCAAAACTCACATGATTGCCAACATCAGTAATCGGTCTAAAGCCTTCTTCATCTATACCATCTGCACTTTCGTTGGATATACCCGCCATATTATTTGAAAATGTTCCTCCAGTAATTGTCAGCTTTCCTGGAAGTGTCTGAGATGGATCAGTAATGTTAAAAACTGTCCATTTGCCAGATAAAATGGCACCGCCATTCTCCGCTTTATTGTATTGGAAGATTCCACCTTTGATCTCTAGTTCAGCGCCGTCATAGACGTGCATAACACCGCCTTCGCCGCCTACGTTATTTTGGAATGTTCCGCTAGTTACTGTAACTTTCGCATTATCTTTTATCTCAATTGGTGAATATTCATAGTTATTGGCGTCTCCAGATTTTGTGCAATCAAAATATTCCACAGTAACACCACTAAAGGTAACCTCTGTACCGCTTCCGCTGATCCTAAATAACCTCGGGGTATCTCCAGTACTATGAGCGCTGTCACCATCTATGTCTCCAGACAAAGTTCCACCCGAAAATGTCAGCTCTTTTCCTGATATAGTTATAATGTCATTGATTAAAAGAGTGCCAGAAATGCTGATGGTATCGCCAGAGCTTGCGTTTGTGATGGCATTTTTTAACGCATCTGTGTCAGTATCCGCATCTCCAGAACCAGTAACGGTTACGGTAGCTGCATAAACGATGACACTTCCCCTATCAAGCCAGAAGCATGACGATATCAATAGAAATATGATAAGTAAAAGGCTTTTTAGCCTACGTTTCTTTTCCCCCATAGCGCCTCGCAATATATATCGTCTAAAACAAAACACAATATCATGTATATATTTTAACGCCATAACGCTATATGTGCAAATATAATGGACCATGGGGACGGGGTTGCAGGGCCATTTTTTCACAAAAATGGCCCTGCAACCCCGTCCCCATGGTCCACATTCGGCTTAGTTATTCTTTTACACCACCAATGGTAAGACCTGTAACGAAGTATCTTTGCAGGAACGGGTATAAACATACGATAGGTAGCATGGTTGCAACTGTAACTGCTGCACGGATAGTGATAGGTGTAATGGTGTTCGCACCATTCTTAGCATTTTCTGCACTACCACTCTGCTGCATTACTGATGAAAGAAGCTTCATAAGCTCGTACTGAAGTGTTGTATATTCAGTCTTCATACGGTTATAGAGCATTGCATCGAACCATGAATTCCACTGCCATACAGCAATGAAAAGAGCTACTGTAGCATATACAGGCTTACTAAGAGGTGAAATGATGTCCTTGAATATTACCCAATATCCTGCACCATCAAGCTGTGCTGATTCCTCCAAGCTCTCTGGAATTCCTTCCATGTAGGTTCTCATAACCAGCATGTTGAATGCACTGATCATTCCAGGAATCCAGTATACATGGAATGTTCCGGTAAGGCCAAGGTTTTTGTACAACAGAAAGACAGGGATCATTCCACCATTTACATACATTGTTATAACCCAAAACAGAGAAAGCTGTGACTTAAACAGGAATCTCTTTCTACTAACCACAAATGCAAGAAGGGCATTTGCAAAAAGAGATGTAACAGTAGCGATCACTGTTCTAAGTACTGTGATCTTAGCGCCAACCCAGATGTTCTGCATTGCAAATACTGTCTGGTAGTTCTTCATAGAGAACTTACGTGGTATTAAATAAATTCCTCCTCTTACAGCATCGATACCATCATTAAATGACAGCGCTACTGTATTAAGAACAGGGTATAGTGTTACTACTACGAAAATAGCCAGGAACAATACGACAAATATCTCGAATATGACGTCGCTGACAGGTTTTCTTACTTTGTATTCATTCTCATTCATCGTCTCGCCCCTCCTTTAGAATAGTCTCTGCTCGCTGTATTTCTTGGCTATGGCGTTGGCTATAACGATGATCGCAATACTTACAGCGCTCTTAAATAATCCTGCAGCTGTACCAAGAGAGTAATCGTTCTGTGAAATACCCCACTTCAGAACGTAAATATCGATTGTCTGTGATACTGACTGTACGAGTCCGTTTCCAAGCAAATACTGAACTTCAAAACCTGCGTTTAATACGTTACCTACATTCATGAGAAGAAGGATCATAAATGTTGGCTTGATGCCTGGGAACGTAATATATTTTATCTTTTGTAATCTGTCTGCGCCATCGATAGAAGCCGCTTCATACAACGAAGGATCGATAGCTGTGATGGCTGCCAGATAGATTATTGCATTCCATCCTGTCTCTTTCCAGCAGTGAGCAAATGCTACGATTGGCCAAAAATATTTAGGATGGGCAAAAAAGTTGATTGCCTGATCAATAATTCCAAATCTCATGAGCAGATCGTTTACAATACCTGTTGATGACAATGATACATGAAGAATACTGGTAACAACGATCCATGAAAGGAAATGTGGAAGATATGATATTGTCTGAATAGGCTTTTTGATCCATGCCTTCCTAACTTCATTTAATATAATTGCAAAAAGAACTGCCATTATGGTTGTAGCAACGAGGTTGATAACACCCATTGCAAAGGTATTTCTGATGACTTTGATAAATACTTCATCTTCAAATAAGAATCTAAACTTATCCAGTCCAACAAATTTGGATCCAAGTAGTCCATTCTTTGGCTTATAATTCTGAAAAGCCATGATCCAGCCAGTCAAAGGCCAGTAGTAGAATATGATACCGTACACAACAACAGCGAGCGATACAACCATCAGAAAGCTCTGGCGCTTCATCTCTTTAAGTGTGGCCTTCATATCCATTTTTTTATGCGTTTTATTGCGGGCCATAAACTCTCTCCTATTGCTCTTTTCTCAAGGAATTTAACTGTTTTTCTTAAGAAAAAGGCAGCAACATTGTCTGTGGCGCAGTTGCTGCCTTTTAATGATCCTACACTAGACTCGAAGGAATCTCGTCAAGCGATTACAAGGAAGTTCGACTCTCGCTATCGCTCGATCGAACTAAGTAGTACACTAGACTCGAAAATACCTCGTCAAGTGATTACTTAAATGTATCAAGAATTTCCTGCATCTCTCCAAGGAAGTCCTCTGGCTTGCATGCATTGTATGCATCCATGTACTCAGCCCATCCCTGCTCGAAGTCCTTAGCCATAACAACCTTAGGAAGCCACTCGTGTTTGCACTCACCCATCTTAGCCCAAGCTACACCACCAGGTGTCTCTGTTGTGAAGTTGTTTGAGTATGAATACATTGGGAACCAAGGTCCGTTTGTCTCTACTACAGAATTGATCATCTGAGGATATGTTGTTACTCCATAAGCATCGAAGCATGCCTTAAGAGGAGCTGCCATATCGATCATGAACTCTGAAGGCTGTTCTTCTGGCTTGTTAGCGTTCTTTCCATCATCAGATGTTCCACCCCACTGTGGGAAGTATGAATACTGGCATCTGTGAGAAGCCTGATAAGAAGTATCTGCCCACTGTAATCTCTGCTCATCTGTACGATAGTATAATCCGTTGTCATCAACCTGGTAATCTACACCTTCAACACCCCAGAATCTGAGATCATGAAGTTCCTGATCCATAGCGCAATCAACGATGAACTTAAATGCCTTTTCAGGATCCTTACAATCCTTTGTGATAGCGATACCAGAAGCCTGGTTTACTGTGTCATCATATGTATGCCATCTGTTTTCCATGCCAGCCTTTGTTGTAAGTCCTAAAGGTACATAGTTGCATCCCTTAGCATCAAGGCCTGTCTGCTTGTATGAATCGTTAACTGTGTTAGCAAAATCCCACCACTGGTCAACCATACCAAGAACACGTCCAGTTGAAAGCTTAGCGATGTACTCATCATATGTCTGTGTAAATGATTCAGGATCTACATAACCCTTGTTGTACTCTTCGTTGAGCTTCTTAAAGTAAGCGATTGTATCCTCTGATGTGTTGTAATCCTTGATTGTCATATCTGTCTTATCAACGATTACAGAACCATCATTTGGATATCCAGCAAGGAACTGTCCTGCGTTCTCAAGACAGAAATATCTCCAGTCTTCGCAAAGGATAGTATATGCAATGTTTTCTGTTCCATCATCCATTGTTGGATTAGCTGCAATGTAGTCTTCAAGAAGCTGGAAGTACTGGTCTAATGTCTCAATCTTAGGATATCCAGCCCACTCAAGAACTCTTACCTGGATCCAGAATGCTTCATCGTTGTGAGTTGTCTGCTTTGATTCGCCCTTTGTGTTTCCGAATGGGTTGATCCAGTAGATATGTCCATCTGGCTGACGGAATTTCTCCCACTCTTCTTCTGTGAACCACGCGTTCTTGAACTCAGGGTACTTATCGATGTAATCATCAAGAGGAACCAGTGCATCTGCGTCGATAAGAAGATTCATTTCGTCTGAGTCGATGAAATCAGGATACTCGCCGCCTGCAATAAGTGTACCTGTAGCCTCTGATGCTGTCTGACCTGTAAGCCATGTCTCTTTTACCTTAACCCCATACTTGTCTGCGATCATCTGAGCGATCTCGTTGTCGTCATTGATCTCTGATCCAGGCATTGTGATGAACATTGTAAACTCAGTTACATCGCCTGATCCTGCATCAGTTGAATCACTGCCAGTCTCTGTTGATGCTGTTGTGTCTCCACCTGATGTTGTGCCTTCTGATGCGTTGCCACAACCAGCGACAACAGATGCCATCATCAAGACACTCAACAATAGTGATGCTGCTTTTTTGAATTTCATTGTAATCCTCCCATTTTTTATTTGCCCCCCATAAAGGGCATACCATCTGTTACTTTTTAGTCTAATACTGACACCTTTTCTTTTCCCCCTACAAAGTCAAAAAGATAACAGGACAAATTCTAGTGATTTGTCCTGTCAATTTATTCTTCTGTCTGACCATTTCCATTTTTTCTGTATTTTGACGGTGTACAGCCCTTAATTGATATAAATTTATTGATAAAATAGTCAGTATCGTGATATCCAACCTCTTCAGCTATGCAGCCTATCTTTTCATCAGTCTTGATAAGCATAGTTGCTGCCTTATTGATCCTGACCATATTTAGATATTCCCTAAATGACATGCCGTATTGCTTACGAAAGAGCTGTCCCAAATAAGAGCTGTTCACATAGTATTTCGCTGCAAAATCCTTAAGTGTTATATTCTGCGCATAATTTACATCAAGCTCTTTTTCTATGTCATGAAGAACCCCCTTGGAAACTGTTCCGCGAAGGCTTGCCAGATAACCCGCATATTCACTGGCAAACTGCTTTAAGTGAAGTATAGTTCCCATTTCTGTGCCACTCATTAAGATATTATCCGAGATGTACATCATGACAACTTCCTGATCTATACTCTTATCTAGCTCTACAGCCAGATGAAGAAGCCTAAACACAAGATAATTCTTGTTGACATCGAGAGCTTTTGGGGAAAGAGTTGTCCCATCTCCCCCAACCTTCATAAAGAGCTCATCGATATTCTTATTGATCATATCCTTGTCATTGTGCTCTATACCTAAAATTATTCCATCAAGCTCATCCTTAAAAAGAGCTGTCGCAGATTCAGTTTTATCCTTTTTCTCATGATCTGTTAATCCGCCGCCATGAGCTGCCACTTTCTTATTCTTTACTTTTTCAATAACCTCTATAAGGCTATCAGCACTTACCGGCTTTAGCAGATAGTCAAGTGCCTCATATTTAATAGCCGTCTGGGCGTACTGAAAGTCATTGTAACCACTTAATATAACAAAATACGCTGAGGATAAACCTTCCTCACGAGCCGTCTGCAATAGCTCAATACCCGTCATTACCGGCATTTTGATATCTGTGATCACAAGATCGATATTCCCCTGCTTTAGATACTCAAAAGCCTCTTCCCCATTGGAAGCCTTGGCAACTATCATACAGTCGTATTTTTCCCAATCAATGAGAACTGATAATCCTTCCAAAATGAACGGTTCATCATCTACCAGCATCACTCTTATCATCGCTTATTTTCAGCCTGTCTGTAGGAACTGTTATGGTGATATAAGTTCCAACGCCTTTCTCACTTTCAAGACTAAAGACAGCCGCATTGTCTGTACTCATGCGAAGTCTTAAACATGCATTCAAAATACCGACATGAGAGCCTTTCTTTACATCTTCAAAAGTGCAATTATTCATCCTGTCATTAAGATACATAACATCTTCATCAAGCATTCCGCTTCCGGTATCCTCTATCTCCATGACAAGTTTATCTTCATTTCTATATACCCTCACATATATGTAGCAGGCCGCAGTCTTTCCTTCCATACCATGCACACAAGAATTCTCAACGAACGTTACCAGTGTTAGCTTTGGCACCCGGAAGTCCTTGCAGTCTTCTCTTAAGCTGATATCAAATTTAAGCTTTTCTCCAAATCGATACTTTTGAAGCTCAAGATATGACTTTATGAAATTTACTTCATCTTCTATCGTAGATCTATCTGTAGACCAGCTTACATTCTGCCTTATGAGGACTGCAAGCTTCTCGATCATGGAAGCGGTCTCTCTTTCACTCTTTATTACACTTCGCATCCTTATGTTTTCAAGCATATTGAACAAGAAATGCGGATTGATCTGGGAATGAAGTGCCGAAAGCTCAGCGTTCTGCCTTGCAAGTTCAATTTCCTGTCGTTCCAGCTTGGCAGTATAATTGGTCCTTATAAGGGTATTCAGTCTCTCGACCATTCGGTTATACCCTCTTATCAAAAGACCTATCTCGTCATCGCCAGGATTTTCCTCATCAATTCCTTTGTTATTATCAATATCTGCTTCATCAAATGCTTTTGAAATTCTATAGAGTCTCACAGCAAAAGATTTGTTGATAAACCAGATCACTATAATAGGTGCCAGGAGGTTAAATATTATGAGCAGTACTATCAAAGAAGCATGATCACTAAACACCTTTTTAAAGCTTGTTCCGT
Source organism: Butyrivibrio hungatei (assembly GCF_001858005.1). NCBI lineage: Bacteria > Bacillati > Bacillota > Clostridia > Lachnospirales > Lachnospiraceae > Butyrivibrio > Butyrivibrio hungatei. Next base: position 2,892,468 of record NZ_CP017831.1, read on the forward strand.
CTCCTGATACGATGATTCTTAAGTTTCTGCCGTATATATCCCACGGTACTTCAAGTCCAATGTTGACATCATCGCCCAAAGTCTCATAATCCACATTGATACTTTTCTGGAGCGGACTTGATAACAATATTCTGTCACCTTCGCACAGATATACGGAATACTCATATGTCATGGCTTTCATCTTGCGCTGAAGTACGCTAAAATCAAGGTCCACGTACACCATCATATCCCTATCGTACCAGGAATAATTGTCCAGCATTCGTATTACTGCCACTTTCTTTTTATTGGATATATTTTTGATAGCATCATCTGGATAATAGAAAAAGACTATTATCGAGTTTTTGGATGCCAAAAGATCTCCCCATTTAATGTACTTAATATCTTTGATGTTACAGAAATTACCACCGTTGACTATCCCCGGATTGTCACTACAGAGAATGATGCTGCTAAGAACAGATTCTTTACCACCATCAAGCGGCTTGATCTTACTATCAATGATCTTCAGTCTTTTTTCAAAGAAATCATACTCTGATTCAAAATCATCATCCAGGAATTTATAGACGTCTTCATCCAGATATATCTTATTGATTGCTGTAACTGCTTCGTCAAAAGAGCTATTGACCAAGTACCTTACTGAGTCTGCCACGCTTCTCATTCGGTACTCCTCTTCTCTTTTCTCATAGTGCTCCAGGAGTCCAAATACAATACTGTCAGTTAATATAAGCGGTATCACCATGCATATCACATAAACTAATATCAGCTTATTTCTGATACTTAAGCCATTGAGCAATCCATAAATATAGTCAGTAATCTTTTTAGAATGCATATTTTAGTCCCCTATGCCTTGCCAGGCATTACTTTTGCCATACTCCCCATTTACAGCAACTATTTTAACACACAAAAAAAGACACTTTCTAGAATTTCTTCTAAAAAGTGTCCTATTTATTATCTTTATAGGATAACTGAATTACTCAGCTACGTATGGCATAAGTGCCAGATGTCTTGCTCTCTTGATAGCTGATGTAAGCTCTCTCTGGTGCTTAGCGCAGTTTCCTGTGATTCTTCTAGGAAGAATCTTGCCGCTCTCAGAAACGAACTTCTTAAGCTTAGCTGTATCCTTATAATCGATTACATTATCCTTGCCACAGAATACGCAAACTTTCTTTCTTCTGTGCATTCCGCCCTTTCTCCTTACAGGAGCATCGGACTTCTCAGACTTTGTGAAAGCCATGTTATTTTACCTCCTAATTAATTGAAAGGAAGCTCCTCGTCAATTCCGTCTGGAATGTTCATGAAGCCATCCCCTGCTGCAGAAGGTGCAGGCTCATTTGATGGAGCAGATCCACCAAAGCTTCCGCCGTTACCAGCAGATGAATTCTTGGATTCTGCAAACTCCTGATCCTCTGCAACTACGTCAGTTGTGTATACTTTAACGCCATCCTTGTTGGTATAGCTACCAGTCTGGATACGTCCTGTTACGATAACCTTAGTGCCCTTCTTGAGATACTTCTCAGCAAACTCGCCTGATTTACCGAAAGCTACGATTCCAATGAAATCTGCTGTCTGTCCATCCTGCTGATTGCTTCTGTTAACTCTTCTGTCAACTGCAAGAGTGTATCTTGCGATTGCCATTGAATTCTCTCCCTGTGAATATCTTACTTCAGGGTCTCTTGTTAAACGTCCACATAGTATAACTTTATTCATATTTTTCGTCCTCTTCTATTTAAGCCTCGTTCTTAACGCATAAATATCTGATGACGCCGTCCATGATTCTCATGCGAGCTTCGATCTCTGCTGGTGCAGTTGGCTCACCGTCGAACTGGATGAAATAGTAGAAGCCTTCTGTCATTTTCTCGATCTCATAAGCGAGCTTCTTCTTTCCCCAATCATCGACATTAGTAATCTGACCACCATGCTTCTCGATAGTCTTCTTAACTTTCTCGATGACTGCTGTTCTGGCATCGTCTTCGATCTTTGCACTAACAACAACGGCTAATTCGTATTTGTTCATGCTTTGTTACCTCCTTTTGGTCTCTGGCTACCCGTATCAGTCAGGCAGCAAGGAATTTATCACAGAATGGTATGTTATCATATCCACGTGATAATTGCAAGCTTTTTATCGTATCCCCTTAACACTTTTTTCCAAGTTTTTTCTAGGAATCATGATCTGGTGCCCGCAGCCTGTACATTTGAGTCTAAAGTCGGCTCCAACGCGCAAAACCTCCCATTCAAAGCTTCCGCAAGGATGTTGTTTTTTTAATTTAACTATATTTCCTACTTGAATATCCATTCTTTATAATGTTATTCCTTGTAACTTTGCTACTTCGGTAAATACTTTCCCGATTTTTTCTTTAATTATAAGAGTGTTCTCAGCTCTTTTAACAGGAATATCACTCTCATTGATTATTACGAGGTACCTGCCTCTAAAATAGTTGATAAATGAAGCTGCAGGGTAAACTGTAAGTGACGTACCACCAATTATGAGCATATCTGCCTTAGAAATAGCATCTATTGCCCCACTGACCTGATCTTCTGGAAGCCCCTCTTCGTATAGAGTGATATCTGGTCTGATGGTTCCACCGCATGAGCACTTTGGAATCGGCTCATCAGATTCAAAAATATAATCGTCAGGATATTCTTTGCCGCAGCTCATACAATAGTTCCTGAGCGCGCTTCCATGGATCTCATATACGACCTTGCTTCCAGCCTTCTGATGGAGTCCATCGATGTTCTGAGTTACTATCCCCTTTAGCTTTCCAGTCTCTTCCAGCGCTGCAAGATACTTGTGAGCATTGTTTGGTTCAATATCACGAGTGTCCATCTTCTGTCTATGGAACTCATAATAAACCTTTGGTTCATAAATAAGACAGCTATGACTCAAAAGATATTCCGGCTGATATTTGTCAAATCTGATATCGTGCTGATTGTACAGTCCATCTTTGCTTCTAAAATCAGGAATACCACTCTCTGTAGAAACGCCTGCTCCGCCAAAGAATACAACGTTTTTTGAATCATCCATCCATTCTATGAATTTTTTAACTTCTTCCTCCATAAGTCCCCCTTTCCGTCAAAACTTCTTTTCCTATTATAATACATTCAAGAGAACTTCTGTATACAGAAAGTGCCGCCCGGTTTCCCAAGCGGCACTTTTGCATCTAAAAGATTATTTATTACTGAAGTCTTGTTGAAAGACCATCATTAAGGAGCTGCTGTCTCTCATCAATGATCTCCTGGTATCCTGCATCAAGATACTTCTGTGAAAGCTCATCGTAAAGAGCATCAAACTCTTCTGGCTTGCACATTACAAGCTGATCACGATACTCTGGGTAGAGCTCTTCCTTAAGTGTGTTACCATACTCTGTTACAGACTCAAGAGCTGCACCAAACATACAGTCAACATTGCACTTACCAGCATTGTAGATAGCCATCTGTCCGTTGTAGTTAGCAAGGATCTGATCGTAGAAGTCCTGAGGAAGTCCCTGAGGATTGATTGCTGCGATATCGTCTTCGATGTTTCCAAGAACCTTGATAGCTGTTACAACCATCCAATAGTCAACGTTGTTGTTGTGACCCTGCTGCTCTTCAAGACCTGACTGATCACCAACTGCAACTGGCTTACCGTTTTCGTAGTTGAAGTTCTTACCTTCGATACCCCACTGCATTGTGAAGAGGTTTTCTGGCTGAGCCATCCACTCAAGGTACATCATACCAGCTTTAACTTCATCTTCTGTAGCGTTGTTTGCGAAACCGATCATAGCACCGATGTTACCGCCTGGACGATATGCATTGCTGTTGCCCCATGTCTCATCCTGAATGAACTCTGATGGGCAAACTGCAACTGCAAGCTTAGCATCTGGCTCGTTCTCATAAAGAGAATTAAGTACGTTCATTGTTGATGAAACATAACCTGACCACTGGAATGCCTTACCATTGATGAAGTCAGCTTCTACATCTGACTGAGCTCTTAAGTAGTACTCAGGGTTGATGTAACCATCATTGTAAAGCTCGTTCTGCCATTTAAGGAATCTCTTCTGAGCCTCTGTTGAAAGAGCAGGAATCTGATAGTCACCTGTTGTAGCCCATGTTACTTCATCCTGTGGATAATCTCTGTAGCTGTAGTTCTGGTCTACACCAGCACCTGAAACCTTTGATCCTGAAAGAGGATACTCATGTCCGTTCTCTACAAGCTTAGCATAAAGCTCAAGGAGCTCTGAGTCCTTTGTAGGAAGCTCTGTGTATCCAGCCTCTTCAAGCCAGTCCTGTCTGTACCATGTGCAGTATGTGTAAGTTGAAGCACCATATGGTCTGTTACCAACTACAAGATAGTTGTCACCCTGCATCTGGATGTAGTTTGTAAGTCCGTTATCTACCATGTTCTGGAAGTATGTAGGAGCAATTGTCTTGAACTGATCAACATCGTATGGCTGTAAATATCCATCAGATACCCATGTTGCAAGCTTGTCATAGTCATATTCCATACAAAGAGTAGGAAGCTCACCTGTTGAAGCAAGCATTGCATAGTCAGTCATAACGTCTGAACGAGTGATTCCTACATATTCAACATTGATGTTGTACTTGTCACCGAAGTTCTCCTGAACCCACTTTGTCCAGTAGTTGTTCTCTACGTCAGAGCATCCATTGCCGTTATCACCTCTGTCGTATACAGCTACTCTAAGAGTTACCGGGTCTGAGAATGGCTCCCATCCATCAATACCAGCTGTTACATCAGAAGTCTCCTCTGAAGTAGTAGCTTCTGCCTCAGCCTCAGTTTCCTGAGTTTCAGTGTTGTCTTCTGTTGTAGCAGGTGCATTGTTCTGTCCACACGCTGCTATTCCCATTACCATGCTTGCGCTAAGTAATGCAGCTAAAACCTTCTTTTTCATCGTAATCCTCCTTTTACATATAAGAAAATATCTGAACCTCGATTTGAGGTTTCATTCATAATGACGTTCTGCTCTCGCTTCGCTCGCCAGAACACGTTCGCACTAAACTCGCTTTCAGCTCGTTAAGTGCTCTCAGCCTTTTACTGCTCCTACCATTGTTCCCTGAACAAAATACTTCTGAAGGAATGGATAAATGATAATGATAGGAATTGTTACGAACATGATACATGCAGCCTGAAGTACTTCTGGTGTTGACTGTGTTACTCCACCTGTATCTGCAAGTGACGCTGTCTGAGCCTCTGTAGCAGATGCAACTAACTGATAAAGCTTGTACTGCATCATCTTAAGGTCGGCAGATCTTGTATAGTACATGTTGTCCGCATAAGAATTCCAACGTCCTACTGCGTAGAACAGTGAAAGTGTAGCCAAAATAGGTTTTGAAAGTGGAAGAACTATTTTCCAAAGGATCTGGAAATTTGTTGCTCCATCAAGGAATGCTGACTCTTCCAAACTATCTGGAATAGTTGATGCAAAATAGTTCTTCATGATGAGCATGTTATATGGTGAATAAATAAGTGGTAATATCAAAACCCAAAATGTATCAAGGATATGCAGCTGGTAATACAAAATGTATGAAGGAATGATTCCGGCTGTAAAATACATAGGTACCATAAGTAGGAATGTAAGTACTGGGCGGCCTTTAAGTCTCTTTTTGGAAAGAGGGTAAGCTGCGCATGTACAAACGATCATTCCAAGGACTGTAAACAAAAGTGTGATCCATACTGAGAAGATCATTGAGTGACTCATTGTTGGATCTGCAAGTACTCTTTTGAATGCATCAAGTGTAATATCTTTTGGCCAGAAATATACTGACTGTGACATTACTGCTGTATTTCCTGATATTGATTTTGCTGCAACATGGATAAATGGAAGTACACATGTAGCGCAAAGAAGTATGATGACCAGCATCATGATCGCGTCGCTGATCTTAAATCCTATAACTGCATGAGCTCCGCCAGCTGAATAGCTTTCTTCGCTCTTTGCTTTATTATTTCTAAGCATTTGTAACAACCTCCTATAGCAAGCCATCATCGCCAAGCTTCTTGGCTATCCTGTCAGATAAAAGAACTAATATAACGCCTATAGCTGACTGGAACAAACCAACTGCTGTGGCCTGACTGAACTTATTATTCTCAAGACCTTTATTGAAGATGTAGATTGCCAGCTGATACTGGAACTCTTTTACCTGAGTATTTCCAAGAGCTGTAAGTCTCTCAAGGTTACTACCCATTACTCGGCCAAGGTTCATAATAAGAAGTGTTACGATAGTACTTCTGATACCCGGAAGTGTGATGTGGACCATTCTCTGCCAGCGGTTGGCTCCATCGATCATAGCTGCTTCATACTGCTCACCGCTGATTCCGGTGATAGCTGCCAGATAGAGGATTGTTCCCCATCCCATACCCTGCCATACTCCGATGAGAAGGTACGTTACTGCCCAGTGCCATTTTTCATTAAGAAATGGTATTCCACTGTCTATGATTCCTGCATTCATGAGTGCTACGTTTACAAGTCCACTAGAAGGCTTGAACATTGTAAGTGCTACGCTACCGATGATCGCCCATGAAAGGAAATGTGGAAGATATAAAATCGTCTGAGAAACCTTTTTAAACTTTTGATATCTAAGCTCGTTAAGTATAAGTGCCAAAATAATTGGCATAGGGAAACCAACTAAAAGATCAAGTATATTAAATACAATTGAATTTCTAAGGGCTCTTGTGAAATCAGCATCTTTAAAGATCTTTCTGAATGTTCCAAGGCCTACCCATTTACTTCCTGAAAATCCTTTAGCAGGCTTATAATCCATGAATGCCATTCGAAGTCCTGGATAAGCACCGTAGCTAAATATGATCACCAAAGCAAGTGGAATAAGCAAAAGAAGATATAGTTGCCAATCGCGCTTTAGACTGTTTTTCCAAGAAGAGCGCGAGATACTCCCCTTATTTTTTGTCTGAACATTACTCATAATATTGCTCCTCCCCTTTGATAAAACAATCCTAAAATAATTTAGTATGCGCATCTAATCACTTAGTTAAAAAAGCTTTGCAATATCAACCATTTATTTGCTTTTTTATAGTTCGATATGTCTCTTATATATAAAACGAGATACTTACTTTTGTGCACATTGTACAAATGGTGTTGTTCTAAATACCGTCAGTTTATTTTAGGCAAATAAAAAAGAGTGGTTACCCACTCTTTTTTCTCATATTCACTTATTTTTGTGGTTCTGTCAGGTTCTGAGCCTGCATCCAGCCGGTATATTCAAGAATTGAAGACTTATCAACCTTGGCCATTCTGTGTCTCCATTCACTAGGTTGCGTGCCCATGATCTCTGAGAAATGCCGGTTGTAGCTTGATACCGATCTAAAGCCTACTCTCTCGGATATTGTAAGGATTGACTCTTCCGTTGTCCTAAGCAATATGCATGACTGTAAGATCCTAGTGGTATTGAGATAGCTAAGCGGACTAGTGTTCATGATCTCTCCAAACACCCTTCTAAAATGAGTCTGGCTCAGGTGGCACATGTCTGCCAGGTCCTCTATAGGAAAATTGAACATGTAATTTTCCTTGATATAGTCAAGCGCCGGCGCAATAACAATGGCATTTTCATGGGGTTCTTTGTCATCTTTATTCTTGTCATTTGTGGCATTATATATTCTCATGAGCTTCATGAAAAGTGCCAGAAGAAGGCCTTTCACAGACAACTGGTAGTTCATTTCCTTCTTTTCAAGTTCTTCCATAATGGTTCTGATGAGGAAGTATATCTCCGGATATTCCTTCCTATTTATTATGATCTGGGAGTTCTGCATCATATCTTCAAAGACATTTGCATATGGTGAAGCCCCTCCAAAGTCCCCTTTTAGCATTTCATCAGGCTGCAAAAAAATGTAAGACCAAAGACTTGCCTGTCCTTTAGTGCTATAGGTTGTATGAGGAACATTTCGAGATATAAAGGTCATATCCCCTTCCTTAAATGGTACAGGATCATTATCAAATTCAATCATTCCGCTGTCACTGTGACAGATCCCAATCTCAAGACAATTATGGAAATGAAGTTTTCCAGACTTTACATCGGAAATATGCCATCTGTCTCCAGTCAAAAGAAGAATTGGAAAATTGAGCGGAAGCTCATAGTTACGGTATTCTATGACAGTTTTCTTGGGCTTTGACATAAATTTATCCTTTATAAAAAAATTTAGTATTTCGTCCATTAACTTCGATGACTTATTTTAACTCAAATAGTTGAAATTGCATAGTTTTTTCATCTACTTGAATAGACTTTTCAACCATCAACTAATATAATTTGCTCAAAATACTATGTTTTTGCAGAAAAGGAAGTATTATGGCAAATCTTATTTATGACAAAAAAGAAATCGAAAACGCAATTGATTCCATCGTAAAGAGAACCATGCGTATGGATCTTACCTGGGATTGGCCAGGAGGCGTTGCTTATTATGGTGTATGCGAGGCTTATCTTGCTACAGGTAAAAAGGAATATATTGAACTCTTAAAAGAAAGAGTTGATGAATATATAGAGCTTGGTCTTCCATCATGGACAGTCAACACTTGTGCCATGGGACACGCTATGCTCACATTATATGAATATACAAATGATGAAAAGTATCTTGATATTGCAAAAAGCAAGATTGACTACCTTGAGAACGAAGCTCTTCGTTTTGGTGACAATGTTCTTCAGCACACTGTTTCAGTTAACAATGATTTTCCTGAACAATGCTGGGCAGACACACTTTTCATGGCAGCATTTTTCCTTTTAAGAGCCGGAGTTCTTTTAAAGGATGAAAAGCTCATTGACGATGCATTAAACCAGTATTACTGGCATATCAAATATCTCCAGGATCCTGCTTCAGGTCTTTTCTATCATGGATACAACAACATTACAAAAGACCACATGTCTGGCTTCTATTGGGGAAGAGCCAACGCATGGGCTGCATACACAATGTCTGAGGTAGGACGCATTCTTCCTGAATGTTACTTATATCCAAAGTTCCTTGATATTGTTGGTTCTTTAAATGAGCAGCTTGCTTCTATCAAGCTTTTACAGACAGAAAACGGATTATTCAGAACTATTCTCGATGATCCAGATTCTTATGAAGAAGTTTCCGCTTCTTGCGGTATTGCTGCTGCAATGATCAACAAGGGCAATCCTCTTCACATCAAATATATCAACAAAGCTACTGTTGGCATTCTTGATAACATTACTGAAGATGGCCGTGTTCTCAACGTTTCAGGCGGAACAGCAGTCATGAAAGACAGAGATGGTTACAGAAACATTTCCAGAGAGTGGATTCAGGGCTGGGGCCAGGGACTTGCACTTGCTTATCTTTCTGGAGTACTTAATTATGACAAAGTTCGTAGTGATGGCGCACTATAATCAATCAACTACTTGGGGGTTTAATAAATTATGAGTTTAGATTCAAAGCATTCCAAAGGAGGATTCACTCTTCCTGGTGAATCAGGTTACGAAAAGCTCACTTTGGAGCTTGCTGACAAATGGGGAGCTGACGTTATCAGAGATAGTGACGGAACAGTTCTCTCAGATGAGATCTTGGATTCAGGTTATGGCATTTATTCAACAATCTGTATCATAAGAGACCACAATGAATGGGCCAATGCAAATAAGGACAAGCTTCAGCAGTCTTTTCTTATGACACAGCCTAAAGTAGCTGATGATTCATACGTTATCTTTCATCTTATTGATGACTTTTTTGATCAGCAGTTCGTGGTAAACGATAGCAAAGAGTCAATGAAGTACTGGCAGGTCTTTGACCGCACTACAGGTCAGGAGATCAGCAATAACTTTTGGACTTATGAAAAAGAAGCTGGAAATGTCATTGTTAACAACGTAATACCTTATCACAGCTATACTGTAAGCTTCCTTGCTTACAGAATATGGGAAGAAATTTCCATGTACAACCACACCACAAATAACTGGGATAAAGAGCATTTGATGCCTATCGATCCTGTTTATCCTGAGACTCAGGAGTACATGCTCTCCTGGCTTAAAAACTGGTGTGAAACACATCCTGCAACTACAGTTGTACGTTTCACTTCAATGTTTTACAACTTTGTTTGGATCTGGGGAAGCAGCGAAAGAAACAGAAATCTTTTTACAGACTGGGGTTCATATGATTTCACAGTAAGTCCAAAGATGCTTGATAACTTTGCTGAGCGTTATGGTTACAAACTTACTGCTGAAGATTTCATTAACAAGGGTGCACTTCATGTAACTCATCAGCCACCTGTTAAGACTCAGCTCGATTACATGGATTTCGTAAATTCTTTCGTAGTTGAATTTGGTCGTAAGCTTGTAGACATGGTTCATGAGTATGGCAAAAAAGCTTATGTATTCTACGATGACAGCTGGGTTGGTGTAGAGCCTTACAGCAAGAGATTTAAGGACTTTAATTTTGACGGACTTATCAAATGCGTATTCTCCGGCTACGAAGTAAGACTATGTGCTGGCGCTGATATCGAAACCCACGAACTTAGATTACATCCATATCTTTTCCCTGTTGGCCTTGGTGGACTTCCAACCTTCGCTCCTGGCGGAGATCCAACTAGAGATGCAAAAGAATATTGGAATCATACTAGAAGAGCTCTTTTAAGAGCAAAGATCGACAGGATTGGTCTTGGAGGATACCTTCACCTTGTTGAAAACTATCCAGACTTTGTTGATTACATTGCAAAGATTTCTGATGAGTTCAGAACAATAAGAGATCTTCATACAAATGGTTCACCTTATACATTAGATGTTAACGTTGCTGTTCTTCACAGTTGGGGAAGTTTAAGAAGCTGGACACTTAGCGGACATTTCCATGAAACTTTCATGAATGATCTGATCCATATCAACGAAGCTCTTTCCGGACTTCCTGTTAATGTGTCATTTATCAGCTTTGAAGATGTAAAGACTACTGATCTATCAAAATATCAGGTGATCATCAATGCTGGTGCACAGGGCACTGCATGGAGCGGTGGAGATAATTGGAAAGACGATTCCATAGTAGCAGTTCTTACTAAATGGGTATACGATGGTGGAACATTTATCGGTGTTAACGAACCTTCTGCTGTTGACGGCTATAATACAACCTTTAGAATGGCTCCTGTACTTGGCGTAGACAAGAACACTTCACCTTATGTATGTCATGGAAAATGGGCATTTGATAAAACAGAAGTTGAAGGACTTATTCCTGAAGGAAGCTTCGTTCCAGAAAGATGCCATGTTCATTTAACTGATGGAAATGCTAAAGTACTTGCTGAAAAAGACGGAAATCCTCTTTTCACAGTTAACCACATCGGTAAGGGAAAAGGCATATACTTATCCACATTTGAAACTAATGTTTTAAACAACAGACTCCTTTTAAACATACTTATGTATGCTGCTAATATGCCATTAGCTCAGAAATACATAACTGATAACTCAAATATGGAATGTGCATTCTACCCTGCAGACAAGAGACTTATTGTAATCAATAACTCAGATGCTGTGCAGAGCACAACAGTAAAGACGGAATTTGGTGATAAGAAGTTTGAGAACGTAGCACCATTCGATACAGTTATAATTCAGCTATAATATTCTTAGCTGTTCCTTTTCATAGTGTGTGTGTAAAAAAAGACGGTGAATGATCACCGTCTTTTTTATATCAGAATCCTGCTTTTTTAAGAAGATCTCCAAGTGATGTTGTAGCTTCTCCATCACTCTCAAACTCTATCTTTTCTTCTGTTATCTCAGTTGCAGCAATTTCTTCCAATGCTTTCATACTAAGGCTCAACTTGCCATCTTTGATAGCAGTAACCTTTACTTTTACCTTCTGGCCAACCTTTAACACTGAAGAAGGATGTGCAATTCTCTGGTTACAGATCTGAGAAATGTGGACAAGACCTGTCATTCCATTTCCAAGGTTTACAAATGCTCCATAATTTTGAAGGCTTTCTACAACACCCTCTGTTACAAGTCCTACTTCAACATTTGATATCATCTCTGCTCTCTTGGCATCTGCCTGTTCTTTCAGGAATTCTCTTCCAGAAAGTACGAGCTTTCTATTCTCTTCATCTGCAGTAATTACCTTAATTTTCAATGTCTTACCAACAAATGAATCAAGATCACTTTCTTCTACATAATTAAGGTCAAGCTTTGAAGCAGGAATAAAACCTCTGATTCCCTCAAGGAAAGCAACACATCCGCTTTTTACAGCCTCTGATATCTTAACATCTACATACTCCCCGGAGTTCATAAGTTCTTTTAACTTATCCCATGCAACTATCTGATTGGCTTCCTTCTTAGATAAAAGAATGTTTCCATACCCATCATCTGTACTTACTACTGTTGCAGAAATCTCATCCCCAACATGAATATCTCTGTGTATACTGAACTTTGGATCATCACTCAAATCCTCAGCTCTGATGATACCCTGGGTGTAATACTTAAGATCAAGTACTACTTCAGTATCTTTTACATCAATAACTGTTCCCTCGAGTATGTCACCCTCTTTGATCTTACGAAAAGATCTGTCGATCTCATCTTTAAAGTCATTCATTGTTTCTTCTGCCATGATATCCTCCCCAAGTATTTTTTTAGTCTAGGTCATTCCACTTAGCTACTTTATTATCAAGATCAGTAATATCTTCCTCATAGCCAAGTTCATGAATATAGCCATTTAAAATAGGCAATAACTCATCCCTATTATAAACCTTAATACCCTCTTTGTCGCAAGCTTCAATAAATCTTGCATCAAGATCAGTATCACTGCCATCAGAATATAGTACATAGTATTTATCTGATCCACATTCAAGAACAGAAACATATGACCAATTGCCATCCGCATACATTTCAGCAAATATAGCAAAAGCCCTGTGATCATCTCCCATGTATTCTGCTTCACTTGCTACTGCCATTGTTTCATTGAAAAGATCTACTATCTGTCCATCTTTATCAACAATATAAGTTTTATTTATCAAAAGGTTTCCGCTACTACGTCCAAGTGGTTGAGACTTATAAGAAAGAAGCCCTCCCTGACCAACATATCCATATGTATACTCATCGCACATTGTATCCTTGTATGAAACCAAATGTACTTCTCCATCCTTTACAGCAAAGAACAAAAGACAGTTATTCTCATCTCTATAATTTGGATTATCTGGGACAAGAACCGCTAATATTGGGCTCTTTTTATCTTGATAAAAGAATGTATATGAGAGTTTCATTTCATCTCCCCATCCGCTCTTGCTGATGCTAGTCTTTATTTCTTCCAATGATATTTCATCACCTACTTTATAATCAAAGTAGTGCTCGCCATCGTAGGAATCAACTGATATCTCTACATCAGACACTGCGGAAGCGGTCTTTCCATCTACTCCAAGAAAGTTATATAACAGATCTACAGCTGGTACTTCTTTATCTTCTTCTACTTCACTTACTTCTTCAGTGGCTTCAGATGTTATAGCTTCTAGTGAAGTTTCTTCAGTACTTGACTGTCTTCCAGTTATCTCCTTATCGATTTCTTTTGCTTCGTTGCTACCACAACCTACTAACATCAGGCTGGCAGCTAAGATCATTGCAAGTCTTCTTTTCATCACACTCTCCTTAATTGTTGAATATATAAAAAAAATCTGTAAGCCATATGCTTACAGATTTTATAGAGGTGACAGGCGGATTTGAACCGCCGCTCAAGGTGTTGCAGACCTATGCCTTACCGCTTGGCTATGTCACCATATTAAAATGACTCCGACGAGAATCGAACTCGTGTTACCGCCGTGAAAGGGCGATGTCTTGACCGCTTGACCACGGAGCCGTATCAGACCGTAGTAACAGTCTTTTTTAGCTCCCCCTGTCGGACTCGAACCAACGACACTTCGGTTAACAGCCGAATGCTCTACCGACTGAGCTAAGGAGGATTATTAAAGATACTATATATACAAAATGCCATGCTACTGCATGGTCCTTTTGCTTTGTACCTTCAAAACCGAACACTGATATCTAAATCCATTTCCTATACTTGCATTTTGGATAAGCCCTCGACCTATTAGTACACATCAGCTGAACACGTTACCGTGCTTACACCTTGTGCCTATCTAACCTCGTACTCTCCAAGGGGTCTTACTGCCGAAGCAGGGATATCTCATCTTGAGGGGGGCTTCACGCTTAGATGCCTTCAGCGTTTATCCCTTCCGGACGTGGCTACCCAGCCTTATGCATCTGGCGATGCAGCTGATACACCAGCGGTCCGTCCATCCCGGTCCTCTCGTACTAAGGACAGCTCCTCTCAGATATCCTACGCCCGCGCCGGATAGGGACCGAACTGTCTCACGACGTTCTGAACCCAGCTCGCGTACCGCTTTAATGGGCGAACAGCCCAACCCTTGGGACCTGCTACAGCCCCAGGATGCGATGAGCCGACATCGAGGTGCCAAACCACTCCGTCGATGTGAACTCTTGGGAGTGATAAGCCTGTTATCCCCAGGGTAGCTTTTATCCGTTGAGCGATGGCAATCCCACTTTCATACCACCGGATCACTAAGTCCTACTTTCGTATCTGTTCCACCCGTCGGTGTCACAGTCAGGCTCCCTTCTGCCTTTGCACTCTGCGAATGGTTTCCGTCCATTCTGAAGGAACCTTTGAGCGCCTCCGATACCCTTTCGGAGGCGACCGCCCCAGTCAAACTCCCCGGCAGACATTGTCCCCGGACCTGTTTCAAGATCCTTGGTTAGAAGCCCAGCATCATAAGGGTGGTATCCCAACAGCGACTCCGTAGCAACTGACGTCACTACTTCTTAGTCTCCCACCTATCCTGTACATATGGTACCGGACCCCAGTATCAACCTGGAGTAAAGCTCCATGGGGTCTTTCCGTCCTGGCGCGGGTAACCAGCATCTTCACTGGTACTTCAATTTCACCGGGTGCATTGCCGAGACAGTGCTCAAATCATTACGCCTTTCGTGCGGGTCGGAACTTACCCGACAAGGAATTTCGCTACCTTAGGACCGTTATAGTTACGGCCGCCGTTTACTGGGGCTTAAATTCAAAGCTTCGATTGCTCTAACCTCTCCTCTTAACCTTCCAGCACCGGGCAGGCGTCAGCCCATATACCTCACCTTTCGGTTTCGCATAGACCTGTGTTTTTGCTAAACAGTTGCTTGAGCCTCTTCTCTGCGGCCCACTTGCGTGGGCTCCCCTTATCCCGAAGTTACGGGGACATTTTGCCGAGTTCCTTAACAATGCTTCTCCCGTCGGCCTTAGGATTCTCTCCTCATCCACCTGTGTCGGTTTACGGTACGGGTTATGTATACGCAATAGTGGCTTTTCTTGACAGTCATATCTCACGCTTCACTACTATACTTCGCTCCCCCTTGCGGGACCGGTTCTTCCTTCCCCGGCTCGTGCCTTTTGCCTGTGTCCCCACAGTTCTGATATACATAAGTGCAGGAATATCAACCTGCTGTCCATCGCTTACGCCTCCTCGGCCTCAGCTTAGGTCCCGACTTCCCCAGGGCAGATCAGCTTTACCCTGGAATCCTTGGATATTCGGCCTGGAGGATTCTCACCTCCATCTCGCTACTCATTCCGGCATTCTCTCTTCACAGCGCTCCGCTGCTCCTTTCGGTACAGTTTCTACGCCCCTGTGAATGCTCCCCTACCGATCATTATTACCCGTAGATGATAACAATCCCTAGGCTTCGGTGTCGTGTTTCAGCCCCGGTAATTTTCGGCGCAGGACCTCTCGGCTAGTGAGCTATTACGCACTCTTTGAATGTGTGGCTGCTTCTGAGCCAACATCCTAGCTGTCTATGAAATCCCACATCCTTTTCCACTTAACACGTACTTTGGGACCTTAGCCGTAGATCTGGGCTCTTTCCCTTTTGACTACCCAACTTATCTCGTGTAGTCTGACTCCTGCGCTCATCCTCTTTGGCATTCGGAGTTTGATAATCTTTGGTAAGCGGTGAAGCCCCCGCGGATATTCAGTGCTCTACCTCCAAGAGGAATGCTACAGGGCTAGCCCTAAAGCTATTTTCGGGGAGAACCAGCTATCTCCGAGTTCGATTGGAATTTCTCCCCTATCCACAGCTCATCACCACCCTTTTCAACGGATGTGTGTTCGGACCTCCACAGCCTTTTACGGCCGCTTCATCCTGTCCATGGATAGATCACCCGGTTTCGGGTCTATGTTTGACGACTATTCGCCCTATTCAGACTTGGTCTCCCTTCGGCTATTCACCTTAAGTGCTTAACCTCGCCAACAAACATAACTCGCCGGACCGTTCTACAAAAAGTACGCGATCACTCTCATATGGAGCTTTCGCAGCTTGCAGGCACAGGGTTTCAGGTTCTCTTTCACTCCCCTCCCGGGGTCCTTTTCACCTTTCCCTCACGGTACTATTCGCTATCGGTCACTAAGTAGTATTTAGCCTTACGGGGTGGTCCCCGCATATTCAGACAAGGTTTCACGTGTCTCGTCCTACTCTGGATACTGTCTCGCTTCGACCGTTTTCGTATACGCGACTTTCACGCTCTTTGGCTCTGACTTTCCATTCAGATTCTACTAACAGTCTCCATCGATTATACAGTCCGAACCCCTAAGAGCAAGCTCCTAGGTTTGGGCTCTTCCGCGTTCGCTCGCCGCTACTTACGGAATCACTTTTGTTTTCTCTTCCTCCGGCTACTTAGATGTTTCAGTTCACCGGGTTCCCTTCGTTAACCTATGGATTCAGTTAACGATGACAGAGTTCTTCTCTGCCGGGTTGCCCCATTCAGATATCTACGGATCAAGGATTATTTGCATCTCCCCGTAGCTTTTCGCAGCTTATCACGTCTTTCATCGGCTCTTAGTGCCAAGGCATCCGCCCTGCGCCCTATATAACTTAACCATTTTAGTTAGCTAGTATAGAACTGGTCTTATCTTTCGATAACCATTCTCTCTTCTTTATGATGTATAGCGTTACTCATAAAGAATAAATTTGTTTCTTTGTTTTGGATTTTCGATGTCTTTTAATCGTAAAAATATCTTGGATTAAAAAATTTCTCAGTATTCGGTTTTCAAGGTACAACGTCAAGTTATTTCTTGACGAATGGAGATGGAGAGATTCGAACTCTTGACCCCCTGCTTGCAAGGCAGGTGCTCTCCCAACTGAGCTACACCCCCATTTGGATCCGGCAGCCACCTATCCTCCCATACCGTTGCCAGTATAGTACTTTCGGCCGCTTAGGTCTTAACCGTCGTGTTCGGGATGGGAACGGGTGTTACCCCTAAGCGCATCGCCACCGGAAATTTCTTGATGCTCATTGGCATCTAAACAGTAATACAACTCCCTACTTCATTCCTTTTTCTTTCCTTAGAAAGGAGGTGATCCAGCCGCAGGTTCTCCTACGGCTACCTTGTTACGACTTCACCCCAGTTATCAGACCTGCCTTCGACGGCTCTCTCCTTACGGTTAAGTCACCGGCTTCGGGCATTTCCGACTCCCATGGTGTGACGGGCGGTGTGTACAAGACCCGGGAACGTATTCACCGCAGCATGCTGATCTGCGATTACTAGCGATTCCAGCTTCGTGCAGGCGGGTTGCAGCCTACAGTCCGAACTGGGTCGTTATTTTTGAGATTTGCTCACCCTCGCGGGATCGCGTCCCTTTGTTACGACATTGTAGCACGTGTGTGGCCCAGATCATAAGGGGCATGATGATTTGACGTCATCCCCACCTTCCTCCAGGTTATCCCTGGCAGTCTCCATAGAGTTCCCATCTTACTGCTGGCTACTATGGACAAGGGTTGCGCTCGTTGCGGGACTTAACCCAACATCTCACGACACGAGCTGACGACAACCATGCACCACCTGTCTCAGATGCTCCGAAGAGCTACAGGCATTACCCTGTATTCATCTGGATCTCAAGATCTGGTAAGGTTCTTCGCGTTGCTTCGAATTAAACCACATGCTCCACCGCTTGTGCGGGTCCCCGTCAATTCCTTTGAGTTTCATTCTTGCGAACGTACTCCCCAGGTGGAATACTTACTGCGTTAGCGACGGCACTGAATGCCTATGGCACCCAACACCTAGTATTCATCGTTTACCGCGTGGACTACCAGGGTATCTAATCCTGTTTGCTCCCCACGCCTTCGAGCCTCAACGTCAGTTGCTGTCCAGTAAGCCGCCTTCGCCACCGATGTTCCTCCTAATATCTACGCATTTCACCGCTACACTAGGAATTCCGCTTACCTCTCCAGTACTCTAGTCATACAGTTTCCAAAGCAAGCCCACGGTTGAGCCGTGGGGTTTCACTTCAGACTTGCATCACCGTCTGCGCTCCCTTTACACCCAGTAAATCCGGATAACGCTTGCCCCCTACGTATTACCGCGGCTGCTGGCACGTAGTTAGCCGGGGCTTCTTAGTCAGGTACCGTCATCTCTCTTACGAGCCTTTCTTCCCTGCTGATAGAGCTTTACATACCGAAATACTTCTTCACTCACGCGGCGTCGCTGCATCAGAGTTTCCTCCATTGTGCAATATCCCCCACTGCTGCCTCCCGTAGGAGTTTGGGCCGTGTCTCAGTCCCAATGTGGCCGTCCGCCCTCTCAGGCCGGCTACAGATCGTTGCTTTGGTAGGCCGTTACCCTGCCAACTGGCTAATCTGACGCGGGCCCATCTCATACCACCGGAGTTTTTCACACTGCATCATGCGATGCTGTGCGCTTATGCGGTATTAACAGCCGTTTCCAACTGTTATCCCCCAGTATGAGGCAGGTTGCCCACGCGTTACTCACCCGTCCGCCACTAAGATTTAACAAGAATCCGCCGAAGCCTCATCAGCGTTAAATCTCCGTTCGACTTGCATGTGTTAGGCACGCCGCCAGCGTTCATCCTGAGCCAGGATCGAACTCTCACGTTTAAAAGTTTGATCTGACAAAGAACTAAAGCTTGGCTTTTGTTCTGTCCGTTATTTACCAAATCTTTGTTCTGAATAATTCTCTTGGAATTTTTCAGGGTTGCATTACTGTTTATTTGTCAATGTGCTTTGTTGCTTAGCTCTCAGCCGCAACTCATTTAGGATATCACAGCTTCAAGTGTCTGTCAACAACTTTTTAAAATTATTTTTTCGACTTTTGATTTGTCGGAAAACCGCTTATTTACTGAGGTTGCTCACCTCACAGCGGGTAAGACATAGTATAGCACTACTTTTTTTACTATGCAACACCTTTTTTCAATTATTTATAAAAACTTCTTAAATATCTTTGAATACCGCAAAATAACTGGGTTCCAACCTTCAAGACAGGTATCACGATATCAATATCAGTAATGAATTCAACAAGATATATGATGCAAGCAGCTTCAAATATACCGATAACTGCGCCCATGAATCTGTCAAACTTCCCAACCACCGGTATATTCTTTACCTTTTTGAATGCTTCTCCTATAGAAGTCATTATCTTATATACCGCAAATGCTACTACAAGGTAGCCTATCTTCGGGATGATAGTTCCCAAGTTCTTATAAAGTACGCTTCCTGCGATATTCATAAGATAATATACCGCAGCAAAGGACGCTATGACAGCAACAAGGCCTGCCGCTTCCGCAAACAGGCCATTATTAGCACCATATGACATTCTCCATAAGATCAAGCACAAGACTACAATAGTCATTACTACTTGTGAAATATCAAAGTCCATATCATATCCTTATTTCAAAACGTAAGTATCAACACTACTAGCTGTTACAAGAATGAATTTGTTTCTAGCACCTGTGGCAGCCATTGTACGAACAGGCTTGTCAAATGTCCCCTTGAACTTATCATGACCCTTCATATCCTTGATAACACATTCATCTTCGTTATAGATAACAAACTGATTCTTGTCAAAGATGATCTCTGTGTAATCCATATCAAAATATGTTGTAAGTATAATAGCTCCACTCTCATTATAGACTTGAAGTCTATAAGCGCCTTCATCTGTACTGTTGGCAAAGACAAGTCCAACATAGCTATCACTGAAATACACAGATCTGATCTCTTCATTTCCAGTAAAGCTCTCACTCTTGATGATAGGTTTTTCATCTCCAGAATAGAACATTATTCTGGCGTCAGATATAGCAAAGCTTGCGCTTGAATTCATAAACTGCACGTAGGGAACAACTTCTCCTGGGTAGTCAAATCCACTAGCATAGTTATCTATCGCGTTCTGTCCCACTGATCCAAAGTTAAAAAATGCAACACTAGTCTTAACTTGACCATCTTCCGGATAAAGATACGATACACATACCAGCTCCGCATTAGGAGAAATACTGATATCTATAGGATATCCACTGTCCTTCATTGTGGTCTTAAAGTTAGCTAAAGTGTTTCCTTGTGAATCATAGAGGTAGATCCAGGTAACATCCTTACCATCAAGGACAGCTGCAACCACCCCCTGGGATGATACGCAGAAATCTCTAATTGGAAGATTAGTATCCACCTGTCCCAAAGAGCCGCTGACACTATTGACGTATATGTTATGCCCGTTATAGTCACCAACCGCAACTATACTCTGGCAAGTATGAGCTATAGGACTCTGCATCTCATATGTCTGATTCCAAAGCACCTGTCCGCTTTCATCCAAACAACTGATGCCATCTTTACTATACTGAACAATGTGGCCGCTTAGACTGATAACCTTGGCATCCGCTCCATTTGTAATACTAGAACCGGTAGAGATAACAGCTTCAGAATATTCCTTATCCCTCCAGCTGATATAAACTGCTGCCACAAAGAATATTGTGACAGCCGCAATGATCACTGTTCTAAAAAACACTCTGAGCTTATGGCTTCGTATCTTTTCCTTATAGGAAGTTTCTCTTACAGGGCTCTCATCAAAGGATTCCTCAGGTAGTTCTTCATCTGACTCGATGATCTTATTTAATTTGTCGGCATAAGCTTTAAAATCTTTTACTTCCGCCAAAGCCTTGTTTCTCCATTATCATTTATTTGAGAACTGATAGATAGTGGTATTATCGTAGTCTCTTTCTGGTCCATATACGCAGTCTGGGAAGCCAGCCTGATTGATAGAGTTAGGATATACCTGTGTCTCAAGGCAGAATCCTTCTCTTGCTTTGTATGTTGCACCGCCCTTAGCATTTTCAGCAGCAAGGAAGTTACCAACATAAAGCTGGAATCCAGGTAGATCTGTTGAACACTTCATTGAAATACCTGTTACTGGTGAAGTTGCTGTAGCAAATACCTTCATTGTTCCATCAGCGCCATCGATACAATAGTTGTGGTCATATCCCCCAACATACTTAAGCTGCTGGTCATCAGCATTTATATCCTGTCCAATTGTCTTTTCACTGGTGAAATCAAACGGTGTTCCAACAACACTAGCGATCTCGCCAGTAGGAATAGCTGCTGAATCAATAACAGGAGTGAACTTAGTTGAGTTAAGAACAAGCTTGTGATCAAGAATACTTCCTGAATTATGACCACTAAGATTGAAGTATGCATGGTTAGTCATATTGATAAGAGTCTTAGCATCACTTGTTGCATGATAGTGAAGCTTGAGCTCATTAGCTTCTGTAACAGTAAATGTTACCTCGAATACTCTGTTTCCTGAAAAACCTAAATCTCCGTCTGCAGACTTAAGTGTAAACTTAACGCAGTTGTCACCTTCCTCTGCATCCCAGATTCTCTTGTGGAATCCATTAGCCATATCTGTATGAAGATTGTTTGGTCCATCATTTACAGGAAGGATAAACTCTCTGTCGTCGATCTTGTACTTAGCATTTGCGATTCTGTTTGCTGTAGGTCCAACTGTTGCTCCAAGGAAGCAGCTGTTAACCTCGTATCCCTTAATATCATCAAAGCCAAGGTTTACATCTACTTTGTTTCCGTTCTTGTCTGGAACAAAAATATTCTTGATGATACATCCAAAATTTAATACAACAACTTCCATTCCTGCATTATTGCTAATGTGGTACGCATATACTGGTACTCCATTAGAATTCTGTCCAAATGCTTCTTTTTTTACTGCCATTTCTTTTCCCTCCAACAATTCTTTTTATAGTTCTGTTCTTCCCTCTAAAGCTCTCAAAAGAGTCACTTCATCGATGTATTCAAGATCTCCGCCCACCGGAACGCCACTTGCAATCCTGGTCACTTTGATTCCTGTTGGTTTAATAAGTTTGCTGATATACATAGCAGTAGTCTCGCCCTCCAAGCTGGAGTTTGTAGCAATTATGACCTCATCAACATCCTCAGTCTGAAGCCTCTGCATAAGTTCAGTAAGCCTGATGTCCCCTGGTCCAATGCCAAGCATAGGTGAAATAGCCCCATGCAAAACATGATACACGCCTTCAAACTTACCGGTCTTTTCATATGCCGCGAGATCTCTGGCATTTTCCACGACCATTATAGTCTTGTGATCTCTGTTGGGATTACTGCAGATAGGACATACATCATCATCTGTAAGCGTGCAACACACACTACAATAATGTACATTCTCCCTTGCACTGGTGATCGAATCCGCAAGCTTTTTTACCCTGTCCTTTGGAAGATTAATGATATAAAAAGCCAATCTCTGCGCAGATTTGTTACCAATTCCCGGCAATGCTGCAAGTTCATCTATCAGCTTGTTAATATGTCCGCTGTATAGGTCCATTAGAAAGGAAATCCTCCACCAAGGCCGCCTGTCATCTTGCCGATCATAGCGCCTGAAGCTTCATCTGCCTGTTTCATTGCTTCGTTAACTGCTGCAACGATCATATCCTGAAGCATCTCTACATCATCTGGATCAACTGCTTCTGGTGAAATAGTAACACTCTTAAGAGTCTTGCTTCCTAATACAGTAACTTCTACTGCTCCGCCGCCAGCTTTAGCTGTAAACTCCTTAGTCTCGAGCTCTTTCTGGCTCTCCTCCATCTGACGCTGCATTCTCTGCGCCTGCTTCATTAAATTATTCATGTTGCCAGGCATACCACCACCTGGGAATCCTCCACGTTTAGCCATTTCTTAATTCTCCTTTTCTTCATCTTCTGTAACTATATCAAAATTTATCGATTGTAAATTAACATAGTTTTCTTCAAAATCCTGCTCTGCAGGAAGGAACCTTGTCTCATATTCTACATGTTTACCTATGGCTCCATCAAGAACCTGTTGAAGTTCCTCAGCATACTGTCCGCCAGAATACTTTTCTGACAGCTGCTTGTTATCGAAAACAATCTGAAGAATATCGCCATTGCCAAGACTGAGTCTCGCTCTCTGCATATATGTCTTCATGGGATTGTCCATTCTGGCAAGAAGCTTAGCCCATCCATTTACTATTCTCTGGATATCCTCTGGTACTGCTCTATCCAGTACCTTCTTTTCCTTTGGTGCAATCTGCCCTGCTCCAGCAAAAGAGCTACTGGTTGCCACCGCTACCTGACCACTTTTTATTCCTTTCAAAAGCTTGCTGTTTTCTTCATCGTGCTGCTCTAATATCCTAAGCCTGTCTTCATAAGAATCTTCTGCCTTATCCATCTGTGGTTTACACATTTTGATAAGTGTTATTTCTATTAATATTCGTTTCTGAGTTGCATACCTGATCTGAGATGAAAGCTCAGAAAAAATACGGATATATCTGATAATAGTATCTGTATCTGCACCTTCTGCCTGCTCTTTTAACGACTTGAGATTGTCAGATGAGATATCTACTACATCCTCCATCTCATCCGAAGCCTTAACTAGCATAAGATTTCTGAGATACCATACAAAATCATTTACAAACTGAGTAAGCTCCCTACCCTGAATTACTATGTCTGCCAAAAGGGTAAGTGCCGCATTGGCATCCTGCGTATAAAGAGCAGAAAAAAGTCTGTTAAACACTTCCGTGTCCACCGCACCAAGTACGTTTAGCACCTTGTCATAAGTAAGCTCCTGACCATAGTTAAAGGCTACGCACTGATCCAAAAGACTAAGTGAATCTCTCATAGAACCATCTGCAGTCTTGGCAATGTATCTAAGAGCTCTATCTTCAACCTTGATTCCTTCTGAATCAACAACCTCTCGAAGTCTGCCCTCGATGTTGTCGATTGTGATTCTGTGGAAATCATATCTCTGGCATCTAGAAAGGATTGTGATAGGAATCTTCTGAACTTCCGTCGTTGCCAGAATGAACATTACATATGAAGGTGGCTCTTCCAAAGTCTTAAGGAGCGCATTAAAAGCACCGGCGGATAACATATGTACCTCGTCGATGATGTATACCTTTTTTTTACCTTTGGTAGGTGAATATGAGACCTCTTCAATGATCTCACGGACGTTATCAACACCATTGTTGGATGCAGCATCGATCTCTATGACATTCATGCTGTTTCCTGCTGCGATCTCTTTGCACATCTCGCACTCACCACATGGACTTCCATCTATAGGGTGCTCACAGTTAACTGCCTTTGCAAGAATCTTTGCAACAGAAGTCTTACCTGTTCCGCGAGTTCCGCAGAACAGGTAAGCATGTCCAACTCTGTCAGATTTGATCTGATTCTTAAGTGTTGTAACTATGTGATCCTGGCCTTTGACATCTTCAAAGACCGGGGGTCTGAATTTTCTGTAAAGTGCTACATAACCCATTAAAAAAACTACTCCACCATTAACAAAACTTTTATATTATTTAATCTCCGAAGCAAACCCCAAGCATCTTCGCTTCTTTGATAATGCTGGCATCCGGTGATACATATTTGAGTTTGCCGGCAATCTCTGAAAGAGGAACCTTAACAATCTCTCTGTTCTTGTATGCAACCATGTATCCAAACTCTTTATCGAGGATCAGCTGACCAGCCTCTGCTCCAAGTCTTGAAGCAAATACTCTGTCGTATGGATCTGGTGCTCCACCTCTTTGCATGTGTCCAGGAACTGTAACACGAACTTCATGTCCGCTCTTTTTCTGGATTGCTTCTGCAATTTCATAAGATACTGATGGATACTTACTGTTTGCAAGCTTCTCTTTATATTCTTTCTTGGAAAGCTTAGCATCCTTCTTGGAAATCGCCCCCTCTGCCACTGCAATGATCGTAAATCTGCTGCCGTGCTCATCTCTAGCCTTGATTGCATCACAGATCTTGTTAATATCATATGGGATCTCAGGAATAAGGATAACGTCCGCTCCACCTGCAAGGCCTGCATTAAGCGTAAGCCATCCAACCTTGTGACCCATTACTTCTATAATAAACACTCTTCCATGAGAATCTGCTGTTGTATGAATGTTATCTATAACATTAGTTGCTACATCCACAGCACTCTGGAAACCAAAGGTCATATCTGTTCCCCAAAGGTCGTTGTCGATAGTCTTCGGAAGAGATACGATATTAAGCCCTTCTTCCCTTAAAAGATTGGCTGTCTTCTGAGAGCCATTACCTCCCAAAACAACAAGACAATCAAGCTGAAGCTTGTAATAGTTCTGCTTCATAGCTTCTACTTTATCAAGACCATTTTCGTCTGGTTCGCGGATAGTCTTAAAAGGTGTTCTGGAACTACCAAGAATTGTTCCACCCTTGGTAAGAATACCTGAAAAATCATGAGATGTAAGCATTCTAAAATCGCCATAAATAAGTCCTTTATAGCCATTCTTGAAACCATAAAATTCAACTTCCTGGCCGCTGTGGGCGATGCATTTTACAACGCCGCGCATTGCTGCATTCAAAGCCTGACAGTCACCACCACTTGTCAACATACCAATTCTCATCATGTGAAAAGGCCTCCTTTGAAAAAAGCTTTTTTAGGAACGCATACTACTGATAATTATACATAATAATAGATAAACTGCCAAGTTTGTCCGGTTGACTCTACCTCATTATAAAAGTATAATAAAAAGCGCTTTGGAACTACTTCCAGAGCACTCGGAGACGTATCAAAGTGGTCGTAATGAGGCGCACTCGAAATGCGTTTGTCCTTCTGGGCACGCGGGTTCGAATCCCGCCGTCTCCGCTATTTCATTTACATCACACAGTTCTGTATTTTCTGCTTCTTTTGATTATTCATAATTTTTTCAAAAAACATGTAACCTGCCAATGTAATTTATCGTTATATATAGTGAAGACCTTAAAAGGAGGATAAATATGAAAAATAATCTTATATCATGCATTTTAAGCGCCACTCTCGTTGCAGGAACCATTATGGGATGCGGAACACAAGCCCCTCAGGAACAACCCTCTTCTGATTCCTCGGTTGCTGATAACAGCAAGTCACAGGAGACCACAATCACACCAAACCCAGACTTCAACAAGTCCCTTATAGAATTTGTAGAACAAAATGGCTTTAGTCAGGAAAACTACATGGTATCTCCTACCTCCTTTAGAGCAGCCCTTGCTCTTGCTGCATCAGGCGCTGACAACGAAACTAAAGACCAAATCCTTGCCGCCATGGGATTTAGCAGCATGGAGGAAGTAAATGCATGGTACAACTCTGTTAGCTCTTCAATTGATAACTTTGATTCTCTGCTAAAAGAGGCTAAAAAGGATTTTAAAGAAAACAAAGAGTGGTACGGTGATGATGCCAAAGAACCTGATGGTGCCTTCCAGATGGCTAATTCCATTTGGAGCAACACTGATGCCAGCGGCAAGCTTTCAAAGGACTACATCAAATACGTTCAAAAAAACTATGACGCAGAAGCAGAAAACGTTGACAGTAGCCACATTACAGACAAGGTAAATTCCTGGATCAATAATAAGACCATGGGCCTCATTCCAGAAATAAGCGGCAACATGTCAGATGTAGCAGTAGTCCTCGTTAATACCGTCTACCTTCGAACATCCTGGTTAGAAAGCTTTAGCGACTATTTCACAACTCAGGACGACTTCACTACAATCGACGGATCAACTGTAAAAAAAGACTTCATGCAGCAAACAAAAAGCTATAGATATTACGAGGATGAAAAAGGAAAGTTCGTTGTACTCCCTATGAACGGCGGAATCAACGCTGTATTTATCCTTGGTGAAGTGGATGATATAATGGATAAGCTAAAAGATGCTTCTTACGAAGAGGTTGATGTTCTTCTTCCAAAGTTCGAGATAGAGAGTTCTTTTAGCAACAACGAGTTAATAGACTACATGATCAGCCAGGGTGCAACACTTCCATTTACTGAAGATGCGGACTTCTCCGTAATGAGCAAAGATATGTCCCTTGTGATCTCTGACATCATCCAAAAGACCAAAATTAAGGTGGATGAAGACGGAATAGAAGCCGCTGCAGCCACAGCGATCATGATGAAAGAATCTGCTATGGAGATAAATGAAATAAAAGAATTCCACGCAGACCAGCCTTTTAAATTCATGATCCTTACTGACAGTGACACACCAGAACCACTCTTCTGCGGTCAGCTCGTTAAATAAACCAATATTAAGGAGATCAACATGGAATACATAGAAAACGAATATCTTAAGATTGGGATAGCCACTCACGGAGCTGAGCTTAGCAGCATTTTTGACAAAAAGAGAAACAAAGAGCTCCTCTGGCAGGCTGATCCAACATATTGGAAAAGGCATGCACCAGTTCTTTTCCCAATCGTAGGAAATGTTAATGGCGGTGTGTTCAAGTATAAAGGCAAGTCTTATCCTATGTCCGCCCACGGATTTGCCAGAGATACAGATTTTGAACTGGTAAAAAAAGACAGGAACAGCGTAAGCTTTTCACTTAGCTCAACTCCCGAAATGAAAGAAAGATATCCTTTTGATTTCCAGCTCATCATCACTCATACTCTGGAAGAGTCCACAATCATAGTAAAATGGGATATAGTAAATACCTCTGACAGCGAGCCTTTATACTATTCAATTGGCGGTCATCCCGCTTTTGCCTGTCCAATAAATAATGGTGAAAAGAGATCTGATTACAAGGTAAAGTTTGAAAAAGATAGCCTTACCTACTCTCTTATCATTCCAGATACAAGAGAAGTTGATTATCAGAATCCTAGTACTCTCACATTAAAAGATGGGGTTCTTGATATCACAGATACCTTATTTGATAAGGATGCTCTTATCTTTGATGACTATCAGGTCCAAAAGGCAAGCCTCTGCACACCAGATGGCAAGCCATATATCACCCTTACATGCGAAGGTTTCCCAAGCTTCGGACTTTGGTCTCATCCTTCACCAGATGCTCATTACGTATGCCTTGAGCCATGGCTTGGAAGATGCGATAACAAAGGATTTGACGGAGAACTTCCAGAAAAATATGGAGAGCAGTGCCTGGAAGCAGGCAAGACTAAAACAGAACAGTATCAGATAACTATTTCCTGATAAAAAAAAGCGTGCAGATTAACAATTCTGCACGCTTTTTAAAATCACTGATTATGATTGCTTATCTAAGATCATATTCAAGCTTAACTGTAATAGTTGCTGTCTTATATCTTGAGCTTGTATCAAAAGCTCCATCGTAAGAATAGCTGCTTGTTCCTGAATTCTTGGCTGTTATCTGGAATACACCAAGGCTTGAATTCTTGAGTTTTCCAAGCTTGGCGCCTGAATTCTTGGCAACTATATCAATTCTATCCTTGGCATTTATTGAAGCCTTATCAATAAGATCAAGCTTAAGAGCATCAAGGTCTGAGTAGTAATACTCAGGTGCACCTGATGAAAGCTCTACGCCCTGATCAAGAAGGCTTGAAATGTCGCGAGATACCTTTTCAATATTATCGAGATTTGAAGATGAAACAGTTACATCCTGAGTGAGCTGATAGCCATCTGCTTCAGATCCGACATAATTACCATTTACATCATAGACATCTCTATAGGTTCTACTGATATCTACTGAATTAAATACGATCTCCTCATCAGTTACGCCGTTACTTGTAAGATAATTCTTAACAAGCTCAGCATCCTGCTTGATCTTGGAGTATGCATCCTGTGAAGTATAAGCTACAGCCGAAAAAGAACCTCTCCAGATAATTATATCTGCTTCAAAATCTACGCTGGCACTTCCAGTAGCTGTAATAACATGACTTGACTCTGATCTGAAATGAGCAAGTCCAATTGCGAGCGAAACGCAGCTTACCACGATACAAAGGCCAATAATAAGCGCGTTAACCGGACTGGTTTTCTTTTGTTCCATAACACTTTCCTCCCTAACAACAAAACTCTACTAACGCCTCTATTGTACCCTACTAGTAAGATATCAACAAGTTTTAGACAGAAACGTCAAAGCCTCCACTTATAACAGGTGCTGTCACTTTGGCGCCGCCGACCTCTCCCGGCATCGATATTACAGGATGAACCTTAGGTGATGGGTCTATTCCAAGACTCTGAGCAGATACCCCAGTATTCACAGGCATTCCTGCCTCTGCCTTACTCTTTTCATGTTCCATCATACCCTTTAAGTACTCTTTATCAGCTTGTGCTATCTCCTTAAGCTCTTTATATCTATGCTTTATCTTGAACATCTTAAGGTCATCCTCTGACATGTTAGGATCAGGAGCATACATAGATTCTGCTAGATCAGTAAGGTCAAGCTCCTCCATCATGTCCATCATTTCATCAGAAAACTCATCCATAAGATCTGACATAGACTCAGTCATCATATCCATAAGGTCTTCATCTGAATATTCATAAGCAATTACATCCGGATCAAGGTAATACTCATCACCATAAGACGCGCCAGCAAGCTCTTCCTCTAATAATTCCTCATCTTCAGGAATTTCTTCCAGCTCTTCTTCAGGTGTTTCCTCTGTTTCCTGCTCATCTGTCTTTAATTCTTCTTCAAATGACGCTACACCTTTGCCACCACGCTCTATCATCTCTTCCTGCTCGAGGTGACTTACTTTTTTCTTGGCAACCTTCTCCATTGCCTTGGCATGATCTATAGCAAGCTGGAGTTCCTCTTCATCGTATTCTCCACCTGCCTTAAGCCGTTTAAGGCGCATTATCTCTCTCTTTGCGGCTTGAACGGCTTTTCTAGCACTTACTGAATTTTTACTTCTGATAATTTGTGAAGATATCTTCTTGAAACTGTATTGTAGCTTTTTCTTCTGAAGAGAATTATCCTTGGACTTAGCCCTTGAAGCACTGAGCTGCTTTGCATAGCTTAAGGACTGATCTACAACACTACTTTGTTTACTACTATCCCTCTGCTGATATTCCATTTTTCTAAGGGATGTTCTATCTGTGGAATTTGCTGATTTTTGCGCAGAATTGCCCTGTGATCCATTCTTGACGAACATATTAGCAAAAGCATTTTTACTAATAGCATTAAGAATCATCGCATCCTCCGTGACGCATTGATCAAATTCCCTTTTACGTATTATATTTCGGCAATTCTATAGTAAAACTTAACCCTTATAAAGAGCAGATCCAGTCTGCATGTTTAATACAGATATCCATGCACGCCATGCCCATAGCAAAAAATGACATCAAAATGATCACAAAAACTGCTGACTTATCATATACAAACTTATCAGTGAGCATATTTGTTATCAGGATCTCAACGCCTAATCCCACCAGGATCAGTGGCCACATGCTAAAAACAAATTCATAGCTAAGGACATTAAAGATCGTAGAAAAAATAAACATAACTCCGAAAGCAATAAGTGTAACACCTGCAGTGATAGTGCCTGTTTTATGCATTCTGGTTGTTTCCATCATCTACCTCCTCTATAGAATCAATCTCTTTCTTCTTTCCTTTTATCAAAAGAACTCCGATCACAATAAGGATCACTGCTATCACGATCTGTGGAAGCCCATCTACGATAGGATAAAGGTCCCCCCACATGCTATCAGGAATGATTCTACAGAATATATCTTTTATATAGCCCCATAAGATCGAAGTACCAAAGATTATAAGAAGGACTGCGCCCCAAGTGCGTACCTTTTTATCAGTAAATTTAACTGAACCTTCACCAAGGTACTCTTCCCAGATATATCTGTCTTCGAAGGTTGCGAACTCTTCAGCATCCATAGACGCAACTGACCTTGCGTGGAAAAAGCTTACAATATAGATAATAGCCACGAATCCCATAAAAATGTCACTGATCCCACCAGCCATCACGCAGGCAAATATCATAAATATCGCAAGAAGACTAAATCCACTCTTGTTAAATCCCATATAGAGCTCTGCAGCTCCTGGCATGAATGAAAATATAAATGTCATAAAAGCATTTTTCTTTTTTGGTTTCATTTTTAACCTCCAATTTATCTTAAATATTCTTCAATCTTGTTTTCTATTAGTAACTGAACATCACTGATCTTTTCCAAAGCTCCTTTATCTTTTATAGCTTCTTCTTTTGTCATGATGTCCCTTTCTGCCATTGCTTCTTCTTTGGATGCAACTACTCTAGACTGCTCAACAACCTCTCTTGAAGGAACCTCTGTCTGCACTAAAGGATTAAACGGTCCAACAAACAATATAGCTATGGCTGCTGCCACCGAAAGACCCACTCGCATACAATATAGACGAAAGTCAGTAACTTTCTTTTTCTTGATGTGTATC
Organism: Butyrivibrio hungatei; assembly: GCF_001858005.1. Classification (NCBI taxonomy): domain Bacteria; kingdom Bacillati; phylum Bacillota; class Clostridia; order Lachnospirales; family Lachnospiraceae; genus Butyrivibrio; species Butyrivibrio hungatei. Next base: position 2,923,831 of record NZ_CP017831.1, read on the forward strand.
TCTCGAAGTACATTTTTTTCGATCCTATCAGGAGCCTTGACCAAACCTTCATCTTCGACTTCAGCCATCAACTTTAATAGTTCTTCGTCAGAAAGATAATTATTACTCATGCCAGTAGATCCTCCTTTCTCATAGTTTTTTTAAGCATATCTCTCGCTCTGTAGATATGTGTTTGAACCGTTTTTAAAGGCTTTCCTCTCTTTTCAGCAATCTCTTTTGCCGTTAGTTCATTTATAAAATAGTCTTCAGCCACTTCTCTGTATGGTTCTGGAAGCGCATTGCAATCGTCTCTGAATTTCACCAGCACATCCTTGTTTACAAAGGATTGCAGTGGCCCATCCCTTTCCTGAGTGATCTCCTGCGGCATCTCATCTTCTTCTGTCGCTATAGCGCGCCTCTCCGCCGCTCTCATATAGTCAATACATTTATTAGTGGCTATTCTACAAAGCCAAGCCTTTTCGGCCGTTCCATCAAATTTGTCCAAGTGCTGATAAGCAGAAATAAAGGTTTCCTGGGTTATATCCTCCGCGGCAAAATAATCACCAGTCATCTTAAGGCATACAGAGAAAACCAGATTCTTATACTGATTCATCAGCTCTATTAACTTTTTCTCAGAATCTATTTTCCCCACCTTCTTTTTCCTTTATTTTTGCCTCTCATTTATATAAACGAGACAATGATAATATTATCTTCAAAAATTTTCATCTTTTTTAGTATAGTGCCATTTTCCTTCTTAAACCACATAAATAGAGCCATAGCATTCCGCTACAGCTCTGTTTTCTAATTAAAGATTTGCTTTTATCTTATTGATCATCTCATCATATTCGGCATCTGTAAGGAACTTTTTTTGAGGATTCATCTCAAAAACACCGCCCCACTCGAACTCATCCTTATACTTTGGTACAAGGTGCATATGAAGATGACATCCTGTGTCTGCATATGCGCCATAATTCACCTTATCCGGATTAAATGCAGCATGGATAGCCTTTGATGCTCTTGCAACATCGGCAAAAAATGCATCTCTCTCTTTATCTGATATGTCTACAAGCTCACTGATGTGATCCTTGTAGGCCACAATACAGCGGCCAGGATGGCTCTGCTCCTTAAAAAGAATAAGCTGGCTCACCTCAAGATCACAGATCTTGATGCCAAACTTTGCAAGAGGCTCTCCTCCAACGCAATATCCACAATTACAGTCTTTCATACCTTTTTCTCCCGCTATGTCATTTATTTAAAAAGTATACTGCAGAACCAACTCGCTTAAGGTTCTGTAAGTTCCTCTTGGAACCGCAAATTCTGTGCCATCCTCCATGGCGATGGTCTCTTTGGTGATCCTAAGAACCTTTTTCAAATTTATTATCACATTTTTACCCAAAAGATAAAAATATGGTTCCTTGTTAAGATCACTTAAAAGTTCCTGGATAGTACTGCGAACCAGGTAACTTCTGTCACTGGTAATAATCCTCTTGTAATGGTCTTCTGACTGAATGTACATTATGTCGTTCATGGCAACTTTACTAAGCTCGCCGCTCTCTCTTATGGTGAGGTAATGTATCTCTTCAGCAATACACACTCTGTCCATTGCAGCAAAAAACTCTTCTTCAAGAATAGGCTTTTCAAGATAGTGAACAGCATGAATCCTGAATGCCTCTTTATAAAAGGCATTAGAAGAAGTCATAAAGATGATCTGACCGTTATTATCTCTTTTTCTGATAAGATCAGCAATCTCTATGCCATTCATTTTGTCTATGTAGATATCAAGAAGGTAAATATCATAGATATTCTTTTCAATTGCCCCCAAAAGCTCAATTGAAGAATTAAAGATATCCACATCCATCACGATAGAAGGATGCACTCTCCTATATTTAGCTAAAAGCTCTGCCGCAGCAGCAGCAGAGCTTTTTTCATCATCACATACAGCGATTCTGTACATATTGCCCCCAGTTCAAGTATTTATCCCTTGAAGTCTATTGTCTGCCCCACATTTTTCTCCATCGGAGTCATTATAGTGTCTGCTCTTAAATTATAGTTAAACGCATCTATCTTTTTGAGGAGCTCCTCTACAGAATCTGCCATAAGAATCTCGTAGTCTTCCTCTTCATCAGATCCTTTGTCTCGTATCTTTTCTAGCTGCGCTTCTCTTGCTTCTTTCTTTTCTGCCTTTTTCTCGGCTTCTTTTTCAGCTTTTTTATTGGCAGCTCTCTTTGCTGCAAGCTTCTCAGTCATAGTCTGAGACGACTTCTGCATAACTGCAAAGAAAGAAGCTGTACCATTATCATTAACCTGCATTCCGATGGTCTTTACATTACCTTTGGTCTGCATAATAGACTTAAGTTCAGGCATCTGAGACTGTGCTTTAGCGATAAGACCTTCATACTTAGCTCTGTATGCATCATCAGTAGCCATTCTCTCAATCTTTTCTTCATCGATAAGTACTACCATTCTATTGGCATTGCCAAAAGAGCTTGCATGCTGCTTGGCATATTCCTTCATGTCCTTACTTACAAGAACAAAGTCCATGTTGGAATATTTTTTCTTGAGCTCTTCGTAGTACTTGGCGCCCTCCTCAGAAAGCTGGGCTTTACCGATCGTCTTTCCATAGTTGCCTGTTTTGGTAGTTGTAGTATCATTTACGCCTGTACTTTGGGCTGCATCATAAATACTAGAACTATTGTTAAAAACATCAGATATTGCCATGGTTCCCTCCAATCCCGGACTTCCCGTCCGCTAAGCATCCTTGCTATCAACAGATCATTTTATAGGCTCACCTGTTTTTGTGCTGTACTCTGCTGATTCTATAATGACATCATCATTTCCATATTCTCTTTTGCTAAAAAGCACCTTTTTAGCCTTTTCATCTATCTCTTTCGCATATATATATCGACTACCACCTTCAATTACTTCACGGTATCCATACCAAAATGGGCAATTATTTATAAAATTATTAGAATTATGGAGTTCCATCAGCTTATTAGAAACTTCATCGCTGATTCCGTAGTCAGAATCAATCTTGTATTCAAAGTCCCCATAGTCACCGATCTCTGCATCTTCCCTTCCGATAAATGCAAGATACTCCTCAGCGTATCCCTGCTCCATCTTAACAAGTTCGCTGTTATCCTCATCTTCTATTGTAATGCAGCGGCTCCACAGGTCTTCAGGGAAGAGCTTCTTGATAGAACCAACAAAAGCACTACCATCTTCGGCTTCCTGATAGTCCTTAACTCTGTAGATACCCTCTTCATCTCTTTCAAAAGTCACAACAGCAGGAATTGCTCCTGTTCCGGCGAACTTTACAAAGTTACCATTTTCAAATTCATATTTTCCATACATTGTAAGCAGATAGCAAACCTGCTCATCTGCGTCATCCTCACCATCTTTTCCCATGAGGATATGACCTTCGCCCGAACATTCTCCGCCTTCAAAATTCTCATTGTTATGATCAAATACCGCCAGGGCTATAGCATCATCAAGCTCTGTAGGATTAGGATCAAGAGAGATACCGGTACTTGCCGCATCAGCAGCATCTTCTGTGCTGGCAGCTGTTGCTTCTTCGGTAGATGCAATTACAGATGCTTCTACAACAGCTTCTTCATTTGCTTTTTCTTTTCCGCATCCTGCTAGTAGTGAAGCTGCAAATACAAAACTGATCATTACGGAACAAATCTTCTTTTTCATATTATCACCCCTCTTCTGCAATGATTACATTTGCTGTCGGTACTAATAGTTTATCACACTTTTTATTTCCACATGTCTGACACAAAGTACATAAGCGCAGCCCATGTAAATACTGAATAAAAATGTCCCTTGTCATCTCTTCCGTTCTTTAACAGCTCTTTTGCCTTATCCTTGGTCACGAACTCAAATCCGTCAAAAAACTCCTGACCAACAGCTCCATCCTGATTAAGTGTGGACAGATCTGGATTCTTTAGGACTACCAGTACAAGGCCATTGCTCTCATCCGTCATACCAGGTGTGCTAAACACAAATGGATTTATCATCTCAACCTTGTCTGTGTCCTTAACTGTGATTCCAGTTTCCTCAAAGATCTCCCTCTTTGCAGTTACAAAAAGCGGATCCTGGACCTCTTTGTCCTCAGGATCAATAAGTCCCGCAGGAACACTTAAGAGGAATCTTCCAGCTGGATATCTGTATTCATAGGACAAAAGAAGTTGTGGCTCCTTGCCATCCTCCTCAATTACTACCACACAGCTGACCGCATCTGGGAGCATACTTTTGAATTCTTCTTCACTCTTTGCTGCAACAAGATCATCAAGTGGTCTTCTTGAAGCATCGAAATAATGCCTGCCCTCTTCATACTGAAGGTCAAAAACTCTGATGAACTTCTTATCAAGCACTGTTTCTATCTTATCTTTTGTTATATTTATTCCTTTCATAAACGCCTCCGTTTGATAATTCTTGTCGTTACCACGCTACTTGCATTATACCAAAAACGCCTTATAAATGTTAAAATGTGTGTTAGAGATATAGAAAGAGGGAATGATAATGATAAAAGAAATACATATTGATACCCTTGAAGAGCTCTTACCTCTTCTGACAGAGCAGGAATATCGTCCTGATCTAGACAGGAACAGAAGTCCATATGTATATAGAGGAATGTCAGACTCATCCTTTAAGATGTACACAAGTCTCAGTAGAAATTGCAAAGGACTTCAGGAACATCTTGAGCCGGCAATTCTTGAAAATTTTGCAAAGTACGCCATCAACGACGAGCCATCAATTGGACATTCAGTATGGAGGCAGATGATCCTTGGTCAGCACTACGGCCTTCCTACAAGACTCCTTGACTGGACACAGTCAGCACTTGTTGGTCTTAACTTTGCCATGACTGAAGAGAACCTTGAAGAAATGGATAAGCACGATTGCATGGTCTGGAGGATCAATATGTCTGAAATGGTCGATCATCTTCCTGAACCTTACAAATACGCAGTAAACAGGAAACACTCCACTATCTTCACAGTAGATATGTTAAAAGAGCTTACTGGCAACAGCTTAAAGCAGTATGATACCGACATGGGCTCATCCTCAATGGTAATCATCGAGCCACCATCACTTAACCAGCGTATCATCAACCAGCACTCATTCTTCGCCGTTGTACCATCCGGAATTAAAGATATTGAACAATTCCTTTCAGATAATACAGAAGATACTGTAAAGTATATCATTGACAAGAAATTAAGATGGCGAGTTCGTGATATGTTAGATCAATTAAACATGAGCGAACGAATCGTATATCCCGGCCTTGAAGGACTTTCTAAATGGATTGCAAGGCATTATTATGTTAAATGAAAATAACCCCAGATGATTTATGTTCTGAACGAACGTGATATAAATCATCTGGGGTTATTTGAATGTTTAATGTATCCTACAAAAAATATCGGAGCGAAAGATACAATACTATATCTTCATACGTCCGGTACCACTACCTAAATTACTTTACAGTAACTTTTGTGATGTGTGGGTTAGCACCCTCGTACCAGTAAAGGAATCCCTCTACGTCTACAGTCTGACCAGCCTCAAGGCCGCTTACAAGATTGTAGAACTCTTCGTCGCTACCATTTAAGTAGTACTCAAGACAGAAATCATAGTTGTTTCCATCCTTTGAAAGAGTAAGGTAGATATCATCACCAGGAGTCTCGTTCTTGAATGCAACTGACTCAACTGTCATATCTGTGAAAGATACGAGCTGGTTCTGCTTGTCGATAAGCTCATCCTTGCCAAGAAGATCTGTAACATCTACAGCCTCTGCAATGAAGTTTCCTTCTTCGATCTCGAATGTAGCATCAACGATCTCAACTTCGCCAGACCACTCTGACTTTGTACCAGTTACTTTGATCTTTGTTCCAGGTGTAAGCTTGTTGTAATCTTCCTCTGAGCAAGCCATCTCATAGATGAAGTATGCACCATCCTGATCCTGTGTATAGAATGTAGCCTTGTCTTCCCACCATGACTGCTTGTTCTGAACATAAGTCTCAACAACAACCTCTGAATCAAGCTCAGCTGCGGCGTACTCTGCATAAGTCATAACGCCTTCAGCCTTAACATCCTCTGCAACTTCTTCTGCAACTTCCTCTGCTACTGACTCAGCTTCTGTAGCTGCATCAGATACTGCCTCTGCTGCTGTCTCTGTAGTCTGTGCAGGTGTTTCCTTACCGCATCCTACGAAAGCAAGAGCAAGGCCCATTGTAAGAACTACTGCTAATGTCTTTTTCATAATGTTCCTCCTATTTTTTGACAAGTAACAATACCATAAAAAATTATACTAAAAATAACTCAAATATCAATCTGAATTATTGTCTAGCCTTCATTTTATCCTTAAGTGCAACCACTCCGATCATAACCCAGGCAAAAATTATAACTACGATCAGTGCCACCGAAGCAGCTGGAAGCTTTCCAAGGTCTTTTTTACCGCCAGTCATGTTTCCACTGACACCGCCCTGATCAAGGTGATACAAAGATTTCATCTCTTCATAAAGATCATCAATAAACTTATCATCCACAGTCTTTTTTCTGCGAACTGACTTGGTCACATTCTCGATCATCTGTCCCGCAGCGTCTCTGACTGAAGTTGAACCGTTGAACACAGGAGTTACAAAGGTGTTCTCTGTATTTGCCATAAGCAGCTTTGCTGCCTTTATCTTTACATCATAGTGCTCCACGTTATCAGTGCCTTCTTTTGCCAGATAGTCCTGATACTCAGGTGTTTCCTGAGCCTTCTTGGTTACAGGAACATAACCTTCTGTCTCTGAATATGCGATCTGTACATCATTTGTTAAAAGATACTGAGCAAAGAGCCAGGAAGCAAGTACTTCCTGAGAGTTTGCTTTGTTAAATACGCAGATTGAAGGGCCCTGTGAGATCATCTTAGGATTAGCCACATCGTACTGAGGAATTGTCATTACCTCTGTTTCAAAGTCAACGATCTTATCCTTGGCGATATCAACAAGTGGTGCCTTGCTTCCCATCCAGGTTGCACCTGCTGTTGAATCGACAGCAAATATACACTGTCCAGCATTTAAAAAGTTTGCTGGATATCCTGAAATCTTGAAGGTAGAAAAAGCTCCAGTCTTGGTATGCTCTGCCACGGTATTTAATATCTCTTTTGTATCATCATTAAAAAGTAATATGTTGCCATCGGCGTCAGAGTATTCAGCGCCTTTCTGCCAAAGACTCTGGATCATCATGTTATCCGTAGACTTATAGATAAATGGGATCATGACCTGCTGCCCGTTTATCTTGAAAGTGCCATCAGCATTTTTCTCCATAGCCTTCTCAGAAACTTCCCAGACAAAATCCCAGGTAAGAGTTTCTGGAAGTTCATATCCAAGAGCCTCAACATATGTCTTATTAACATAGCAGGCCTCTGTCGATCTCATATATGGAATGGCATAGTGCTTGTCGCCTATCATACACTCATTAAGAAACTCAGGAACGATCTCGTCTACACTTGGTGAATCAAACTTAAGCTCTGAGCCTCCAAGACCATATCTTTCATCAGTAAACAGATCATCTAAAGGAACTACTGTATTGCTGCCAGTAAGATATGTAGCAATGTGATCAGGATAAGTAATGCATACGTTAGGTGTCGTATTAGTTGAAATATTCGTGATAACATCGTTGTAGATCTTGCCATAGTCTGTATACAGACGCATATTTACTGTGATGTTTGGATAGAGCTTTTGGAAATCTTCTATAGCCTTGTTATAAATAGCTGTCTGGGTCTTGTTGGTATCATTCTTGGCCCAAAACGTGATCTCTATATTCTTGGATTCATCAAAGCTCTCAGGAATCTCAAAGGAATTGCCGCCCTTTGAACCATGACATCCCGTCAAAAGCCCTGCCATCATTATCATGCTTAAAATTACTGTTAAAAACTTTTTCATTTCATTTCTCCATGCAAGGAAGTTATGCTCTCAGCCTTTAGTTCCTCCTCTGGCAACGCCCTCCATTATCTTATGTCTGAAAACAAGGAACAGTACCACCAGTGGAACTGAAATAACTACTACTGCTGCCATCATGGCCGGAACATTCTCACGTCCGAATCCATTTTCTCTGATCTCCTGAATTCCATTCGAAACAAGAAAATAGTTCTGGTCATCAGTTATAAGTCTTGGCCATACATAGGAATTCCAGCACTCAATAACCTTCAAGATAGTAATTGTTATAAGTGTAGGCCTTGAAATAGGAAGCATAACCTTTGTCAGATATCTAAAATCTGAGGTTCCATCTACTTTTGCAGCCTTATACAGGTTCTCTGGTATCTGCTCAAAGTTTTCCTTGAGGAGATAGATGTAGAACACCGAAGTCACAGATGGAAGTATCAGTCCCAAAAACGTATTTCTAAGGTTTAAGTTTGTGATAGTAACAAAGTTTGTGATGATGACCAATTCATTAGGTATCATCATAAGAGAAAGAAACAGTGAAAACAGGATGTCTTTCCCCTTAAAATCAAGCCTTGCAAAGGCAAATGCAGATAATACCACAACCACCATCATTATGGCTGTTGTCACCACAGTGAATATAAAGGTGTTAAAAAAATACTTGGCAAGTGGCACAGCAGTAAAGGCTGTTACGTAATTTTCAAAGGTAGGACTAAGCGTAAAGAACTTTGGCACATATTCGCCATTATAAGATCCATAGCTCTTTACCGAAGTCAGAATCATCCAGTAAAAAGGAAACAGCACTATGATGCCCCAAAGGATAAGGAGCATATATATCAAAATGTTTCTGGTCCTAGTCTTCATTGATAGTACACCGTCTTTCTACTAACCATCAGATTGATAGTAGTAATAGTAAATACAATAGCAAAAAGAATGAGCGCTGCCGCAGATGCGTAGGATGGATATCCGCCGCTATTTCCGTATAGCATGTCGTATACATATCCAACAATTGTGTTCATTCCCGCAGCATTAAGGTCTGTGCCAAAAAGAGCTACCTCATCGCTATATGCTTTGAAAGCGCCGATGAAACCTGTGATCACAAGGTAGAACACCATAGGAGATATCATAGGAAGAGTGATCTTGTAGAATATTCTCCACTTAGGCGTGTTATCAACCTGCGCAGCCTTGTAATACATTGGATTAACAGAGGCAAGGGCACTTGTCAGTATTAAGATCTTAAATGGCATTACGATCCAGATTGTGTAAAAGCACATTACAAACATCTTGGCCCAATATGGTCCATCAATGAAATCCACTGATGGTCCGCCAAATAGCTGGATCAGGATTGAGATAAGTCCATCAGAATAGGCTGTCTTTTTAAAGAGGATCATGAACACCAGACCAACTGCCAATGTATTAGTAACGTAAGGCAGGAAATATATAGTCTGGAAAAGATCCCTAAGCGCCTTGATGGAGCTAAGCTCAAGAGATATCAAAAGAGCAATTCCTGTAGATAAAGGAACTGTGATTATAACGATTATAAAAGTGTTCTTGAGAGCCTGTATAAAGAATGGATCATGAAGAACATAGGAATAGTTATAAAAACCTACGCTCCAAAAACTCTGAGACGCGAAGTTATAACCTTCCTCAAAGGAATAAACAAAAACATCTATAAGAGGGTATACCATAAATACCCCAAGAAAAAGAATGGCCGGAAGAAGACACAGCCATGCAGTCAGATTCTTTTTCATAGCATTATCCTCTCCGTAGTTTTGCCATCAAATACACATACCTTCTTTGGCTTAAGTGAAAATCTTACCTTGCCGTCTTTTTCATGTACCGCTTCATCTGAAGGAATGATGGCACGGATCTTTTCTCCAATAAATTCAGGATGAGTAACAATAAGACTTGTATCTCTTCCCATAACTTCGCGGTTTACAAAGGTGCACTCAAATGGGCCATTTTCATCAACCACAAATCCTTCCGGTCTGATAGCAACATAAACTTCTAAATCATCTTTGCCAGGAGCATCCAAAAGAACTGAATCGCCAATGCAGACTTTCTCATTCTTGATACGTCCTCTAAATACGTTGATCTGTGGTGTTCCAAGGAAGCTTGCAACAAAAAGATTTGCAGGTTCATCATAGATTGACTGTGGATCGCCCATCTGCTGAAGGACACCATCCTTCATAACAACAATCATATCAGAAATACTCATGGCTTCTTCCTGGTCATGAGTTACAAATACAGTTGTAATGCCGGTTTCCTGCTGGATCCTCTTAAGTTCTTCCCTTGTCTGAAGTCTGAGTCTTGCATCAAGGTTAGATAAAGGTTCATCCAAAAGAAGCACTTCCGGAGTCTTAACAAGTGCTCTTGCGATGGCAACTCTCTGCTGCTGTCCGCCTGACATCTCGTTGGGTCTTCTGTCTAAAAGCTCCTCGATCTGAACAAGCTTTGCAGCTTCTCTTATCTTCTTATCCATCTGCTCTTTGGTGAGCTTATTTTCTCCACGAAGATTCTCAAGAGGGAATTTGATATTATCATAGACTGAAAGATGCGGATAAAGAGCATAGTTCTGGAAAACAAGGCCCACTCCACGCTTCTCAGGTGGAAGTTCTGTTATATCTTTTTCACCAAAAAAGATCTTGCCTTCACTAGGCTTCTCTAATCCACAGATAAGATTAAGGGCTGTACTTTTTCCACATCCGGATGGTCCAAGTAAGCCAATAAGCTTTCCGTCAGGAATAGTAAAATTAAAATCGTTTACCGCAATAACATCTTCCTTTATCTTCTTGTTTCTGTTAGGAAACCTCTTGGTAAGATGTTCCAAAACTATTTTCATGATCTCCTCCAAGTTTACAAATTTCGCTCACATCTGATGTCTTACGACTTTATACTCATCATTGTCCTGATAATAAGGGCACTCACTTTTGCGATTACTCATGAGTCTTGCGTAATCGTCCTCGTCCATATTCACCATGCATGTGTAACATTCCCAGTCTTCATCGTACACATAGTTGGCACATGTATCACAGATCATACAAAATCCTCTCTCATTGGATTGAAAATATCCAGTAAAATTCCTGCTTCAAGGCACTTACATCCATGCTCAACGCTGTTAGTCTTAAGCATTGTATCTCCTGCCTGAACGATCTTTTTTACCCCATCGATCTCAAATTCAAACTTGCCGCTAACAACATATGTGATCTGTGTATGTGGGTGATGATGAAGTGCTCCGATAGCCCCCTCAGCAAAAGTATTCTCAACACACATAAGATCTTTACTGTATGCAAGAACTCTTCTCACAACACCATTTCCAAGATCCTCTGCCTTTGCATCATCGTGAAAAACCCATCTCTCGTCTAACATAATAATCTCCTTTTAAAAATTCATTGCTTCCAGATATTCAGAATTAAAACCATTATCATCTGCAAGGACTACCGTTTCAGCCTTTTCTGCTATCTCTTTTACAGCGCTGGTAGCCTCTTTTTCTTTTCCCATAAAGACTTCTGCTAAAAATCTTATGCATCCCTTCAAAGAGGAATTTCCTATAGGCAACATATTACCATTAAATTCCTTTGGAAACATATTAATATTAGAAATCTTGTCAGTATCAATATGTGAGCCAAATCCTCCTGAAATATACACTTTCGAAGGTATCGCTTCTTTGGTAAGTGCCTTGATCCCTGTATATATAGCTCCCTTTGCAAGCTGCACATTTCTGATATCCTGCTGCGTAAAAAATATATTTTCATCCAAAGAAACAGGATATCCCTTTTCAAAGAATTTTCCAATCAAAAGTCCCGTCTCATCCACAAAGCCATTCCTTATAAGCTCAGATACAGTCTCTATGACCCCGGTTCCGCACAGACCGATCGGTGCTTCTGCGCCGATAGTCGTAAGCTCTGCCCTGCCATCTTGAATAGTAACATGAGCTATTGCCCCTTTAACGGAAGGGACTCCCGATGATATACCGCCTCCCTCAAACACTGGCCCTGCCGCAGTGGAAGTAGTAAGAAACTTCTCCCCATCGTAATAGGCAATCTCGCCATTTGTTCCAAAGTCTATCAAAAGAGCTGTTTCATCTTTTTTATTTATCAGATCAAGACTATAGATTCCTGAAACAATGTCAGCTCCAACAAATGCAGAGATTCCTGGAAGTATAATGGTCTTGATATCTCTAAGAGCTTTAGTCCTAAATGAAAGGTGGCTTGCTTTATAAGGATACTGCCCAAGTTCTTTTGTATCATCGCCGCATAACAGATAAAGCATTGTTGTGTTACCAGCAAGGCATATAAGTTCAGGTCTTTTACATATAGGACCTGATACCTCATCTATGAGAGCTTCTATATCTGCCGTCACAATTTCTTTTAACTTATCAGCAGTAGTCTCATCCTCTGCGGCTGCAATCCTGCTGATAACATCACTTCCATAGGCTCTCTGATGATTAACTGTAGAAGCTGTCTTTATGATCCGAGGTCCATTATCAGTCTCATCAAATCCAACCAGGGCTGCTGCAATAGTCGTAGTTCCAAGGTCTATTGCTATTCCATATTTATCAAAGGCCCTATCAGACATATCAGCAGTCTCTACGCTCTGAACCTCCATAGAAGTCTCATCAAAGGTAAGGCCCTCTGCTGATATGATGCAGTCCTTGTCCAGCACGCATCTGCAGGCAAGTCTAACGCCACCTGCCATCTCATCTTCTGTCAAAAAAGCCTTATCCAGACTATTAGGTTCTGGTGCCCCTTTAATAAAAGCAACTTTACACTTCCCGCATCTACCAGTTCCTGCGCATGGCATAGACATAGTTATACCCGCATCAGAAAAGAGCCCCTTTAGTAGCTTGCCATAAGGAGCTGCAACATAGAAACTCTTAGAGCTGTTTTTAATATAGACGGCGAGTTTTTTTGCTTTCATAACAATGTAAGCATAGCACAATTATCCGTCAAATAATATTGGTATTTTCAGCGTAAATATGCGAAAATATATGATGCAGGCTTTAAGAAATCTGCTAATTTTTTATTCTTTTTAAGTATGAAAGGAGATTAGTTATGGGGCTTTTACAGGCAGCACTTGTTGCAGGTGGTAGTGTATTAAAAGATCAGTGGAGGGATTATTTCGTATGTCCTTCGCTTTCAAATGATGTTCTTCTTACAAAAGGTGTTAAGAAAGCAGGAAAGGGTTCTGACAATATCATTTCAAATGGTTCAATAATCGCTGTTAATGAAGGTCAGTGTATGATCCTTGTTGATCAGGGACAGATTACAGAAATCTGTGCCGAGGCTGGAGAGTTCGTATATGACACATCTTCAGAGCCTTCTGTATTCTATGGAGATCTCAGCGAGAGCATCGTTGCTTCCTTCAAGGAATTTGCAAAGCGCTTAAGCTTTGGCGGTTCAGCTCCTAAGGATCAGAGAGTTTACTACTTCAATACTAAGGAGATCATCGGAAACAAATACGGCACTGTTAATCCAGTTCCATTCCGTGTTGTTGATACAAATATCGGTCTTGATCTTGATGCAAGCATCAAATGTCATGGTGAATACAGCTACAAGATCGTAGATCCTATTCTCTTCTACAAAAATATCTGTGGAAACGTTGAAGGCGAATTCAGAAAAGACAAGATTGATTCACAGCTAAAGAGTGAGCTTTTAACAGCTCTTCAGCCAGCTTTCGCTAAGATCTCAGAGATGGGTATCCGTTACAGCGCTCTTCCAGGACACACAACAGAGATTGCTGATGCACTTAACGAAGTTCTCTCAGATAAGTGGGAAAAAGTTTACGGTATCAAGATCTCTACATTCGGTGTAAGCTCAGTTGTTGCTTCTGAAGAAGATGAAAAGACAATCAAAGAGCTTCAGAGAGCAGGCGCTCTTAGAAATCCTAATATGGCAGCTGCAACTATTGCCAGCGCACAGGCTCAGGCAATGCAGGACGCTGCAAAGAATACAGCAACTGGTCCTATGATGGCATTTGCTGGAATGAACATGGCTCAGCAGGCCGGCGGAATAAATGCAACTCAGCTCTTCAACGCTGGTGCTCAGAGTGCTCCTGTAGCAGGTGCATCATGGACATGCTCATGCGGAACAGCTAACAACGGAAACTTCTGCTCTAACTGCGGATCACCAAGACCTTCTGCTAGTTGGACATGTTCTTGCGGAACAACAAACACTGGTAATTTCTGCTCTAACTGCGGCAAAGCAAGAGCTTAATCTTTGATCCTAAGAGGGAAATATGGCTTTACAAGAATATGAATGCCCCGCCTGTGGCGGGGCAATGGAATTTAATCCTAAAACCCAAAAATTAAAATGTCCTTTTTGCGATTCAGAATTCGATGTAAAGGACTATGTTGCTAATCACAACTCATCCAGTACTGGACAAGCTACAGAGTCTAGCACTCCTGGTAGCGAAGAGATGTACATTTATTCCTGCGGTTCCTGTGGCGGTGAGATCCTTGCTACAGAATCCTTAGGATCTCTTAAATGCCCTTTCTGCAGTAATAACGTTGTTGTAAAAGAGAAGTTTACTGGCGAGTTCAAACCTGATTACATTATTCCATTTAAGACCACAAGAGACGATGCTATGGCGACTTATGAAAAATATGTTAAGTCCAAAAAGCTTGTTCCAAAGGTCTTTTTCGAAAAGAACCACATTGATGAGTTAAAGGGTATCTATGTTCCTTTCTGGCTCTATGATGGTGTTCAGGATTTCAATGGAACCTATGAGTGTACCAAGACAAGGTCTTGGAGTGATAGCAGATACAACTATAGAGAAACCAAGTACTACGAAGTAATCAGATCTGGTACTGAGAAGTTTGAATTCGTTCCTGTTGACGGATCCAAGGAAATGCCCGATGACCTTATGGAATCTCTTGAGCCATTTGATCACAGCGCAATAGTTCCTTTTAACATGGGATATTTGGCAGGTTTCCTTGCAAACAAATACAATGTTTCTTCTGATGACTGCAAAAAGAGAGCCTTCGACAGAATGGCTGACTCTACAGCCAGTGATTTCAGAAACACTATTTCCGGCTACAGCTCAGTCAGACCAGTAAATGAACAATGCGGCACAAGAGACTCATCCTGTAAATATGCCCTTTATCCAGTTTATATACTGAATACCACCTGGAATGGCAAGAACTATCTCTTTGCCATGAATGGTCAGAGCGGCAAATTTATTGGAAATCTTCCATGGAGTCCAGCCAGAGCAGCAAAATATTATCTGACTTTCGCAGCTGTTTTCTCTATCATTGCCTTTATTGTTCAATTTTTATTTTTGTAATGTACAGGTGAATTTACTATTATGAATAAACTCAAAAAAGTATTTCTTTTGATAATTGCACTTGTTGCGATCATATTGCCCAGCACAACAGCCTACGCAATTTCTGGTCCACTCTGGGATAGTAATACTGTTCCAACCAGTAGACAAAAGGACAGGCTTCTCGATAACGCAGATCTTTTATCGAATGAGGAAGAAGCTGACATCCTTGCAAAGCTGGATGCAGCCAGCCAAAAATATAGTTCAAATATTGTTATCGTAACCGTAGACGATTATCGCGACTATGGTTCTTATGGGGACTATCCACAAGGCTTTGCTGATGACTATTTTGATTACAATGGCTTTGGCGCTGACTACGATGAAAGCGGAATTCTTTTCATGCTCAGCAAGGAAAACAGATCTTGGGCTTTCAGCACTTCAGGAACAGCAATCGACGTATTTACCGATTACGGTCAGGATGAACTTATAGATACAATGCTTCCTTACCTTTCCGACGGCAGATACTATGACGCTTTCGACCATTTCATAAGCGCTACAGACAGATATTACTCCGCTTATGCAAACGGCAACGCAATTGATGTAAATAACGATCCAAAGACAGCAAAGGAGATTTTGGGTTATATACCCCTTAGTCTTATCATTGGACTTATTCTTGCACTTATTCCTGTGCTGGCTATGAAATCCCAGCTGGATACAGTGCACATGAAACCAAATGCAGCTGGATACCAGTCACATCAAGGGCTCAATATGAGGATACATGAGGACAGGTTCATCAGAAGCCATGTTTCACATACTCCAAGGCCTCAAAACAACGGCTCAAGCTATGGCGGTTCCAGAGGTGGTTATCATGGCGGCAGTTCCGTACATCATTCAAGCTCCGGACACTCTCATGGCGGAAGTCACGGACATTTTTGATAGATAACTGTTTTAAAAAGTACCAAATGACGATATACTAATTGTGAGATACTAGGAGATATGCTCGTGGAGATAAAGACGAAGATAAAAGCAGCTTCTTTATCAATTCTGGCAATCATCATAATTACTATAACCGTTATTGTTTTAGGAACTGCTAAGTTTAATACACCTTATGATTATCCTTTAGTTCAGCTGGATTCAGGCTGGACTATTTCTCGTGACGGCAAGTCACATCCTATAGAAAGTTTATCAACTGCAAGTATTGGTCTGGCCAATAAAGGGGATGAAATTTCCGTTAGTACCACAATACCATATATCGGAAACATCCCTCAGACCACACTTGAGTTCAGAAGCATCTTATCAACTGTAGATGTATATATTGACGACGAACTTATCTATTCTTATGGTTATGATTATACGATCAAGAACCTGATGCTTCCTAAGTTCCATCATTTCATTCCATTACCCAAACACTCAGATGGCAAAACAATAGAAATTGTTTTTACTGCAACAGAAGACAACGCCTTTTCTAGCTTCTCACCATTTTACCTTGGAAGCTACAAAGACATCTCAAACAAACTCCTTCAGCCAAACAGGCTTCCTATCGTTATAGGTAATTTCCTTTGTATGTTTGGATTTGTTCTTCTTGTTTTATCACCATTTCTTATCTTCAGTGATAATCATGACTATAGCATTATGTTTAGTGCTCTGATCTCTATTTTCATGGGCTTTTACATTCTGTGCTACAACGACATCTTATGGTACGTATCTAATAGTCCTGCTGTTTATACATTTTTGGAATATGTATCTCTTTTCCTTATTCCGCCATGTATCATAGGATTCATAATATCCACCAGGCAGGTGCGTGCACTTGGAATAGGAAAAGCACTACTTTCAATAAACCTTGCATTCGTCCTGACAACCTTTGTATTACATGCTACAAATCTGCTCCATATCTGTCATTTTGTAACATTCTTCCACCTTTTAGTTGTGTGTGAAGCATTGTTCTTTGTAATTTCACTTGTTCACGCCATAATCACAAAGCGCAAAAAGGCTTCTGATAACAATGCAGCCCCAATGTCAGCCACCATGCTCATTGTAGGTCTCATCTGTTTTCTAACCTGTGCCATTACTGATATCATTCTTTTTAATTTGTTGAAGTACGGTTCAACAGGTGAGTCCAGCGCTACAATCAATTTCACAACTGTAGGCGCTCTTCTCTTTATGATCTGCCTGTTCCTTAACTACTTCTTCCACTGTATTGAATATATCAGTGAGCTTTCCACCAAAAAACATCTGGAAGGTCTTGCCTATTCAGATTCTCTTACAGGGCTTTCAAACAGAACAAAGTGCGAACTTGTCTTTGCTGAACTAAAAGGCGACTACACGATCATCAGCCTTGATCTTGATTACCTTAAATATACAAACGACAACTATGGCCATCTTGAAGGCGACAAGCTGATAAGTGGCTTTGGTAATATTCTTAAAAACAGTTTTACCGATGCCTGCCTAGTAGGCAGAATGGGCGGTGACGAGTTTATTGTCGTACTGCCTTACATTGACACTGAGAGAACAGAAAGAGATCTTAGCTGTATGTCTGATCTCATGGCTTATGAATCATCCCGTGAAGTGCACATCAAGTACTCTGCTTCTTGGGGATATGCAAACAGCAAGGAACGAGACCTTCTTAAGGTTGCTACACCTCAGAAAGTATACCTCCTTGCAGATTCACGTATGTATGAAATGAAAAAGAGTCATCATGATCAGTCCCTATCCAGACTGTATGATGATCTGTTAAAAAATCTTTCAGGAAAGGCTGGTGATACAAATAATGCTTAAAAAATATCGTATGCCAGCTATTTTCTCAGCTGCGCTCATAGTCTTGTTAGTTGTGGCCTGCCTCTCACTGTTAAACGTTCATCCCAAAAAGGAATATGCTCACCTTGAGAACGGCTGGTGTGTGACAATTGATGAGGACTACTTTACCGGAAAAAACATTGAACAGTTATACCAGCTTCATTCCGGTAAGCTTTATAGAGGTGATGTGATAACTGTATCTACTATCTTGCCTAATATAGGATATCTTGAATTTCCAGCAATACTTTATAAGAGCAAGTACACTACTCTAAATTGTTATCTTGATAATGAACTGATCTATTCATTTGGAAATGAAAACTATGAAAACGGTGATTTTATTGGAAAGCTTTACCATATCATTCCTCTACCAAGAGAGTATGCCGGCAAGACTCTGACATTCCATATGACTGTTACTGAAAACGATCCTGTCACCGACCTCGAAGCTCCTGTTCTTGGAAATCAGGCAGATATTGAAGGTCAGCTTATCCATTCAAACATGTTTGTAATATCAACAGGAATATTCATGTTTGTATTTGGCGTCATCTTCCTGTTTGTTTCACTGATCTTTGCTTCTACTATTCCATCTATAACAGCTCAGATAGTGGAGTCTCTTTTATGCATGAATCTTGGAGCATGGCTCCTAAGTTACTATAACCTTTTCAACCTGTTATATTACACACCACTTGAGACACAGATTGAATACTTTACGCTTTATCTCATTGTGCCTTACTGCTACCTTATACTTTTCTGTATTCAGAATGTAGAGAAAAAGACTATATTCCTTACTGTAGCAGCCCTTAGTTCCGCACAGGTTGTAATACAGCTGATCCTACAAGTTACTATCAACATACACCTGAGAGAAACTCTTGCTATATACCATGCAAACGCCCTGATCGGCTTTGGCTTTATTATTTATTTTGCCCGCAAGAATATTATGAACAAGAATACTCCAGCATCTACTGTAGTACAGATGATTGGACTAACTGCCTTTTCTATTGCTCTTTTGACCCACCTGTTCTTCTACATACTTGATAAGGCTCACATCAGAACTGGCTCTTTGCTCAGAAATACTACCATCTGCACCGGTTGCCTGTTACTTGCCACAAGCATGCTGGCTAACTATTTCCTTTATATCACCAAGTCTTATGCCGAACGGAGAGAGTCTGCATCACTGTCCCATCTTGCTTATGCTGATGGTCTTACAGATCTTCCAAACAGAGCCATGGCTGACAAGATGTTAAAAGAGCTTTCTAATGTAGAAACAGACTATTGCATAATTAGTATCGATCTAAATGGATTAAAAACTGTAAATGATAAATTCGGTCATCCTTCCGGAGACCGCTACATCAAAGACTTTGCCAAGGTTCTTACAAGCACCTTTGGCGAAGAAGATTTCATAGGAAGAATTGGAGGAGACGAATTTGTAGTCATCATTAAAGACTCCTCTTCCAAAGACATTATCTCAATGATAGAAAGGATGAACAGCGCTCTAAATGTCATGAACGCCATTTATCCTGAATATCACCGAAGCGCTGCTGCGGGATTTGCGTTTCTTCATGAAGTACCAGTTAATGACTCTCACGAAGTATACCTTCTTGCAGATCAGCGAATGTATGAACAAAAGAGACAGATGCACGAAAAACTCGGCATCAATGTAAGACTCTAAATTAACCTTTTATAAGTTTTGAATTTCTGAGGGTGCAGTATTCTGCGCCCTCTTCTTCATATACATCAAAAACTCCCTGTACAACTACAGTATCGCCTTCTGTTGGATAATCATCAGGATATGAATAATCGCTTGTAAGCTCAAACTCAACTCCCTGAGAACAGCACTGGGTTGCATCCATGATAAAGCAAGCCAGATATCTTTTACCGGTTGCCTGATCAAAGTATTCTGTATATATGCCTTCCATTCTGATAGTCTTACCTATAAAGTTCTCAGGATAAAACATCATATTATAGACCTGACTGTAGACCATAGTCTTTGAAAGAGATGTGAGGTCTACATCCACTCCGTCAATGCTGCTGAGCACCACGCTACTGTCTACCTCTTCTGGTAATGGAATAGATGAAGTAGATGCTGACGCACTTGTCTTTTCTTCTAATACATCGCTCACTGAAGACGGACTTGAGACCACCTTTTTGGGCTCATTTGAAGTCTCTTTTTCCTCGCTTCCGCAGGCGTTAATTGACATTGTCATAGACGCTAACGCCAATAAAATCGCAAGTTTCTTGATCACTTTTTTCTTCATGCTCTTCCTCCCACAATCTTTCCAGCAAGATAGCAGATTGCAAATGCTACCACATCTGCTGCCACAATCGTAGATCCAACCGGTGTTCCAGCAAGGATTGATATTATGATTCCCGTAAAAGCGCACACTACAGAGAGAATTGCAGCGCATACAGTAACTTTCAAAAAGCTCTTAAATATGCTCATAGCTGACAAAGCGGGAAAGATCACAAGGGCTGAGATAAGCAGTGATCCCACAAGATTCATTGCAAGCACTATTATCACTGCGATCATTACCGCGATCAAAAGGTTGTATCTTTTGGTATTAGTTCCAGTTGCTGATGCAAAATTCTCATCAAAGGTAACAGCAAATATCTTGTTATAGAGAAAAACAAAAACAACAACCACAATGATAGAAAGCACCACGCAGATAACAACCTCTTCCAATGTAAGAGTCAGGATCGATGTGGAACCAAAAAGCGTACTACACACATCACCTGTTAGATTCGAAGATGTTGAAAAGATGTTCATAAGGAGATAACCAAATGCTAGTGCCCCTACAGATATCATGGCTATCGCAGCATCACCCTTTATCCTGGCATTTTCGCCGGTTCTCAAAAGAAGTACTGCGCTTATTATAGTAATAGGCAGTATCAAAACCATCTGATCAGCCATCTTAAGAACGCTTGCTATTGCCATTGCTCCAAAGGCAACATGTGAAAGTCCATCTCCAATATAAGAAAACCTTTTAAGCACTAGCGTAGCTCCTAGGAGAGACGAAGACAGTGCGATGAGAACGCCAACTATTACGGCGTATCTAACAAATGGATATTGAAAATAAAATATAAGTTTTTCTATCATTTGTTTTCACCATCCTTCTGACTTAAAAAGAATCTTCCTTCATCACTTTCCAAGTACTCTTCCTTACTTCCAAAAAATATCTCTTTTCCTATGTGGAGAATCTTAGAGGCATACTTAACTGCTGCCCCTATATCATGGGAGATCATGATTATAGTGATACCGCTGTCATTAAGTTTTTTTATCACCTCATACATTTCAAGTGTCACCTTAGGATCAAGTCCTGCCACGGGCTCATCAAGTAAAAGAACCTTTCTGGTAGCGCAAAGAGCTCTTGCAAGGAGGACTCTTTGCTGCTGTCCACCAGACAACTCTCTATAGCAGCGGTCTTTAAATTCTGTAATTCCCATGCGGTCCATATTTTTTCTGGCAATTTCTTTTTCTTTTTTGCTATAAAAAGGTCTAAGGCCCATTTGTCCCTGACATCCGGATATCACTATCTCTTTTACCGAGGCAGGAAAATCCTTCTGGATGACTGTCTGTTGAGGGAGATATCCTATCTCTTTTGATAAAAGGCCATCACCAACAAGGACCTCTCCTTTTAATGGTTTTTGAAGTTGCAGGATGGTCTTCATAAGGGTACTTTTACCGGAACCGTTTTCTCCTACTATGCAGAGATAATCACCTGCTTCTACTGTGAAATTCAGTCCATCCACAACTGTCATATTTTCATATCCAAGGGATAGATCCTTAATTGTTAGTAATGACATTTTTCCTCCTGGCCCTTATTTAAGAGCTTCCTTTAATACCTCTAGATTACCCTCCATAACTGAAAGGTAAGTTGTTCCGTTTGCCACATCCTCAGATGTTGTAGCCTGCATAGAATCAAGTGTTAAGATGTTTTGGTCCTTAGTCTTTGTGTTGTCTCTGATAGTCTCGGCAATCTTATGATCTTTGCCTTCAATAGTCATGATACTTGAAAGAGAAAGCTCATCAACTTTGCCGGCAAGGAATGTGATAGTCTCAAAGCTGGCTTCTGTCTCAGCTGAGCATCCAACAAAGGCTGCATAATAGCTAAGGCCGTAATCATCAACCATATATCTGAATGGAAATCTGTCCCCGAATAAAAGAGTCTTTGTAGAAGCTCCATCAACAGCTTCTTTATACTGCTCATTAAGATCACTTAACTTTTTGCTGTACTCAACAAAGTTCTTATCGTAAACGTCCTTATTGGCTGGATCAACACTTACCAAGGCCTCTGTGATCTTGTTGCAGATCTTTTCAGCATTGCTAAGTGAGAGCCAAACATGTTCGTCATACTCAATCTCTTCCTCTTCAGAATCGCCGTCTTCACCTTCTTCATCTTCGACCTCCATTCCCTCTACAACCTCTTCTTCCTTGATCTCATCTGCGAGAACATCAAGAAGATCGATCACGATCATATCCTTGTTAGTAGCTTCCTTAAGGGCATCATCAACCCACTCATCTGACTCGCCGCCAACGTAAATAAATACGTCACAGGTTGAGATCTTCATGATATCTTCAGCTGTTGGCTGATAGCTGTGAAGATCTACGCCGTTATCAAGAAGCATAGTAACTTCTGCTGCGTCGCTATTCTCACCAAGAATAGACATAACCCAGTCGTATTCTGGGAAGATAGTTGTTACGATCTGAAGCTTATTGCCTGAAGTTACTGGTGCTGTATTTCCGCATGCACAAAGAAGGCTTACCATCATGATGGCAGCGCAAAAAATAGAAATATACTTTCTCATAATATTCCTCCGAAAACTATTAAATTGTCTGTTTGTTTTTTGGAAAAAAGATCTGGAATAATGAGGAACTTAATTATTTAGACGTACCTTGAAAGATACTAAAGTGTTAGATAAAAAGTCACCTTTAAATGACTGAACAGTTTTGGAAACAGCAAAGATAACTGCAGCGATAGCGATAAAAAGAATTACGCCTGTACTGATCTGCTCAATAAAAGCCTCGCACTCAGCAATACACTGACAGATAGGGCACTCCTCACCAGTACAGTCATGATGATACTCATTTGCAATATAAATGTGAGAAAAGAGCATGCCAATTAAAAGCATTGCACCAACAAAAGCTGCAATACCGCTGCGCATATAGTTTTGCTTCTTATCTGCGCTATGCATGTTTATCTCCTTTCTTCTATCTTTGTCTGATTCTTATTTTACTATAACAGATGTGTCAAGCCTTCTTCGTGATATAATACATACGCGAGGTAAACCTATGAAAAAGATACTTGAGCTATTTTTGACTTTCATGAAGATAGGCGGATTCACATTTGGCGGAGGCTACGCCATGATCCCACTTATTCAAAGGGAAGTCGTTCATAATAAAAAATGGATAAAAGAAGGAGACATCCTAGAAATCGTGGCTATCGCAGAATCAACGCCTGGCCCTATAGCCATAAATGCCGCTACCTTTGTAGGCTATAAAGTTGCAGGTTTTGCTGGCGCTATTGCAGCAACAGTTGGAGTTGTATTTCCTTCTTTTTTGATAATTCTTATCATCTCTTATGTGTTAAAAGAGTTTGAGAGCTTCAAAGGTGTTCAGTACGCATTTAACGGAATACGTGCTGGCGTCCTTGCTCTTATTATCAAAGCTCTTTTTAACATGTACAAGCAGTGCCCTAAAAATCTCTATGCTTACATCATTATGGGAACATCCTTCATTTTGGCAGCTTTCCTCCATGTAAGCGTTTTGATCGTGATCATAGCCTGTGCTCTCTTTGGACTTGTAACTTATCTTGTAGATAAAAGGAGGGCTAAATAATGGATCTTTTGATCTTGTTTTGGACCTTCTTTAAGATTGGTGCTTTTACCTTTGGAGGTGGATACGCCATGCTTCCACTTATTCAAGAAGAAGTTGCCAGACACAATTGGCTTGATTCCAAGGCACTTATAGATTTCATTGCTGTTAGCGAGAGTACTCCTGGTCCTTTTGCAGTAAACATCTCAACCTACGTTGGAAGGGAAGTTGCTGGAATTCCTGGTTCTATCTGCGCAACCTTGGGCGTTACTCTTCCATCATTTATCATCATTTTGATAGTAGCTAAGTGCTTTGAAAAATTTAAATCAAGTAAGATCGTAAAGGGATGTATGAGCGGCCTTAAGCCTGCTGTAGTGGGCCTTATTGGAACTGCAGTTATCTCTGTTTCCAAGACAGTTTTTATTCCTGATGGCTTTTCTACTACTATATTTTCTGATGTGACATTTTATATATCCGCTGGAATCTTTATTCTCTGCGTATTTTTGGCATTTAAAAAGCTACACCCAATCCTGATAATATGCTTATCAGCTGTACTGGGTATAGCTTGCGGATACTTATTGTGATCATAGGGATGTCAGCTTTACGCTGGCATCTTTTTTAATCTGTGCACACATCTGCGTAAGATACTCTTACTACCTTCTCAAGGTCTTTTACTGCAACTTCTACCTGATAGCCAACCTTACCTGCAGAGAAAAAGATCTCTTCATATTCCTGTGCAGTTTCATGAATAGTAGTTGGGAATGACTTCTTCATTCCAATTGGAGAACATCCTCCATGTACATATCCTGTAAGTGGCAAAAGCTCTTTTTGTGGAATCATCGAAATTGACTTCTCAGAAACAGCCTTTGCAGCCTTTTTTAGATCAAGCTCTCTTTTAACAGGAATTACAAACACATAGTACTGATTGGATTTTCCCTGAGTTACTAGAGTTTTAAAAACTTTATCTGCGTTCTCTCCAAGGATAGCTGCTATCTCTTCACCAGACATTGTAGCATCTGGTTCATACATATAGCTCTTGTAGCTTATCTTCTTGCCGTCAAGAACTCTCATTACATTTGTCTTATCATCTTTTGCCATTGTTACTGCCTTTCTACTTCTAAAAAATTATATATCAAACAGACTCATCTGCTGGTACTTCTCTGGAAATTCGCTCATATACTTAAAGCAATCATCGGGCTTTGACATCATGCCGTGCTCGTTACAGAAACCATGAAATAGTGCCATAAGCTCTTTTGCCCTAGGACTTGGAAGCTCATAGGAATTGCCATACTCATTTATATATTTGTGCTTAAGGCCTGGGAAATGCTTATCAAGAGCTTCATAGTAATACTCTCTGTCACCTTCCCTAAGGGTTAATCCCATGCCAAAATCAATGATTCCCTTAACTCCAACTCTGGCGCACTCTTCAAGTATAGACCTAATATTCTCTTCTGCGTCATTTATGAATGGCAAGATCGGACACAACCACACAATAGTTGGAATGCCTCTCTCCTGCATCTTGGCAAGAACCTCTATACGCCTCTTGGTGTTGCAGACATTGGGTTCAATTATCTTACAAAGCTCATCATCATAGGTCGTAAGAGTCATCTGCACTACGCATTTAGTGGCTTTATTGATATCATCCAAAAGATCTATATCCCGTAGGATTCTATCTGACTTGGTCTGAATCGCAAGTCCAAAGCCATATTGATAAATTATCTCGAGACATCTTCTAGTAAGCCCTAGCTGCTCCTCACAGTGCATATACGAATCAGACATAGCGCCAGTTCCTATCATACACTTTTTTCTCTTGGACTTAAGGGCTCTCTCAAGGAGCTCTGGTGCATTTTGCTTAACCTCAATATCTTCAAACTCATGAGTAAACTGGTAGCACTTACTTCTGCTGTCACAATAAATACAGCCATGAGTACATCCTCTGTAGATGTTCATGCCTACTTGCCCATTGTTTCCAGTTAATATACCTTTTGCGTCAACAAAATGCATTCTGCACCCTCATAAGTATAATCCGTCTTTCTTGCCAATAATTATAACAATAATTTCTTCATCTGTTCTAGGCTCTTTTTAAGTGGTATTGTAATATACAAATGTGATGAACAAATGAAGGTGATACCAATATGGAAAACTTAGTCTTTAGCTTAAACGCCACACTGCCTATATTTTCCCTTATGATCTTGGGATATATATTTAATAAAATTGGACTTATAGATGACAAAGCAGCATCTTGGATGAACAAATTTGTTTTTAAAGTAGCTCTTCCTGTCTTG
Source organism: Butyrivibrio hungatei (assembly GCF_001858005.1). NCBI lineage: Bacteria > Bacillati > Bacillota > Clostridia > Lachnospirales > Lachnospiraceae > Butyrivibrio > Butyrivibrio hungatei. Next base: position 2,949,873 of record NZ_CP017831.1, read on the forward strand.
TTATTTGAAGATCTTGCTACTCAGGATTTTGCAGGAACTTGGGACGGTAAATTTGTCCTTTTCTGCTTTGTTGTTACTATAATTAGCATTGCAGGAATATATCTTTTATCTCGTATTCTAATTAAGGATACTGGTAAAAGAGGTGAATTCGTGCAGGGAGCATATAGAAGTAGCGCCGCCCTCCTTGGAATTGCCTTTATACACAACATTTATGGCGAAGCTAGCTCCGGCATGGCTCCCCTTATGATACTTGGAAGCGTCCCCCTTTATAATATCTTTGCTGTGACAATTCTTATGTTTACTGCTGAAGATAACGGAAATGAAAAAGACTCAAAGAAAATATTTAAGAAAACTGCTAAAGGAATTCTCACAAATCCTATCATTCTAGGTATTGTTGTAGGTCTTTTGTGGTCACTTATTCAAATTCCTATGCCTAAGATAGGCGAGTCGATCGTAAATAATATAGCAAAGCTCGCAACTCCTCTAGGACTCATGTCTATGGGTGCGACCTTCGATTTCAAAAAGGCTGCAAAGGACGTAAAGCCAGCCCTTGCTGCTACTTTTATCAAGTTATTCTTACTAGTTGCTATCTTTATTCCGGTTGCTGTAAGCTTCGGATTTAGAGGTGAACAGATTGTAGCACTTCTTGTAATGCTTGGCTCTGCCACAACTGTAAGCTGTTTTATAATGGCTAAGAGCATGGGCCATGAAGGAACACTTAGTAGTAGCATCATCATGATGACAACCTTTGGGTGTTCCTTCTCTCTGGCCTTTTGGCTCTTTATGTTAAAAACATTTGGGATAATTTAATTCTTCTTTTTTACGGGAATGCAGATCTCACTGACATAATCCTGTGATGCTGGATCACCTGGCAGGTAATTTTCCAGATCCACATCTGGAATAAGCTCATACTCTGCAACAGGAAGCCACTCTTTATAGATTCTCTCCCACATTGCCTGAATCGCATCTGGAGATGGTCCAACGCATTTAAAGATTGCCCAGTCATACTCAGGAACGTGGATTATTTCAAATCCTTCTGGCACACCCTTTACATCTGATGCCTTACAGCCAATTCCATATTTAAAAACATTTCCATTAGTCTTGTTCTGAGCGCAAACTCCAAGATAGCTTGGCACCTTGCTATATTCTTTGTTTGCAAAGTATTCATTCCAAAAAGCTGGAATCTCCTTCTCACTTGTCTCAGCATTAAAATCCTTTGCGTGCACAAGCAGATCCATTGACTCCCATTTTTCAATTTTGTATTCCATGATACTACCTCCTTCAATTGTTATCCGGACGGTATACCTGCTCATGAACTGAATAGGCTCTCCCTTTTTGGCCTGCGCAGGTGAAACACCTTGAAACCTTGTAAATGCTTTAGTAAAGCTTTCTGGTGAATCGTAACCATATTTAAGTGCAATATCAATAACCTTCTCACTTCCTTTTGCCAGTTCAGATCCCGCCTGAGATAATCTTCTTTTTCTCAGATACTCCGCTGGAGTCATTCCTGTCAGTAAAGTGAACGCTCTCTGGAAATGAAATGCGGACAGATTAACACTCTTTGCTATATCCGCAAGTGTAACTTCATTAGTCAGGTTCTGCTCCATATATTCTATTGCATCATTGATCGTCCTTACCCAATCCATCGGTATCCCTCCTTTCACTATTGATTCTAAGGTTATATCTAAATACAATCCTGTCTTTTATTGCTTAATTCTGTCGGATAGTTTTCAAACCATTCTTTCTGATATTATCTAGTTCCTCTGCCTTCATACAGCCACTCTGATATAGTCTTAAATATTCCTTGGATACATCTGAATCAAAGATCAACACATCGTCTGAATTGATAGTCACATCTACGCCTTCATGATATAGCTCAACAATAGGATGTGTCTTTAAATCATCCACTCTTCCCAAAAGGTAATTACTAGATGGCGTGATATTCAGCCTGATATGATTATCTACAAGAAAACGTATAACTGAAGGATCACTCACAGCTGCAATTCCATGCTGCACCTCTTCAAGCTCAAGCTCCTCCACAGCTCGTCTAACATCTTCTGCTGTTCCCCACTCACCAACATGTGCTTTAAGTCTTAAACCTTCCGCCTTGGCTCTGCGATAAATTGATTTGAAGTTTTCTATTGGCTGCGCCAATTCATCTCCATATAGATCAATTGAATAAAAAGCTTTACATCCCCAGAAATGAGATAAGCAATCCTCTAAATATGCTATATCACAGTGCCTAGACATTCCTATCTGAAGTCTCAGTTCGATATCTGGAGCAATTTCTTTACGCGCAGTTTCAAACGCTTCCACAAGCTCATCTATGTCTCCATGGAAAAACTCTCCAAGCCCCCATACATCTTCGCCAATTTCAAGGATGCTGACTCCATCCTCTTTTGCCTGCTCAAACGTAGCTCTTATGAGCATCTTACGCCCTTCAGTTGAATTAAAATAATCCCCTATATTCTCCGCATTCCAGGCATGCATCTCATCCATTGAATTAAGTGGATTAGTTATTGGCTGTATATCTCTTCCAGTCTTTTCTAATAAGAACGTTCTACTTCCACCTAGTACAAAGTGATTGTGAAGATCGGCTTTAGGGCATTCCCTGATAGCCTCGAGATTTCCTTGTTTTAATGCCTCTACAAAATCCATTCTGTCCGTCACCCATGTTTTCAGAAAATGCTTACCGCGTTTTCATCCATTTCTTTCACAGTATTGAAATATTTGAAACTATTATCGGCCTCCTGCCCGTCAAAGACGAAATTGCCATGTTCTGCCACCCATTTTGAAACATCTATGAACAGCAGGCACATAGATTCCACGGCGCTCCACATGTCGTTAACATCGGTGCCGCAATAAGTGTCCAGATACTTCTGCCACTCTTCCTCAGAGAGCCATTTCTTCATATACTTTCCGGATTTACCGACGCTGACAGAATAATCGGTCAGTTCTCCTATTTTCCAGGAAAGCATCTTTTCAAGCTGCTTTCTGACCACGAAGTTCAACATATCCTGTGCGTAGGTCACTTCTTTTCTCCAAAGGCCCTTTGCGATATTGTTAAGGCACCACCAGAATTCGTTGCAGACGGCCGCATACTGTTCCTTTGACGGCCGATGGACTAAATAAGTTTCTTCCGACGCCTCGGGAATCTCAGGAAGAATTCCGTCTTTATCCAGCAGGATCTTACATAAGCTGTCTTCCTTAGCGTTTTCCTTTGCATGCTCTATCGATTTAACTGTAAGATCCAGCCTGTTTCCGTCCGTAAATATCATCAGCCAGCCATAGGAGTTTTCTTTGTCACTCGGATAATCCGGATGTTCGTCCGGGTACTGCATAAACAGAATATCCCCGAATCGCCTGATCCATTCCTTGTCCCGAATAAAGGATCCGGTTTCTTCTACGACATAAACAATGTCATAATCCTGAAAAATATCCTTTGGTGCATTGGGATTGGTTCGTGATCCATTCATATAAACGGCACGGATCCTGGCATCTTCCTTCGCTGTACGCAGGATCAGTTCCATCATCTCTTTCTCTGTGCGCATTTATCATTTACCCCACATTATTGATTAAGAGTCTCAGACATTTCTTTGAGACATTTCTTGCTATCGCAGTAAACTCACCCGGGAGTTTTTCATTTTCCCATGAAGGATGCTCATCAAAACGCTCCAAAGTAAATCCGCTCCCAATGATAGAATTGATGATCTCGCTGATGGTGTACTTCCTGTAATGGCATTTTGGGATCTGCTTACGGATCTCCTCATCGTAAAATCTTGCGTGCGCCATCTCACCTTCAAAAATATCTGTTGAGAAATAACTCATGGTAGGCTGCTGTAGCCCCAGGATATCCGAAATCTTTGTAAAAGGATGGAAGTCGCTGCAGATCATCTTTCCACCAGGCTTTAAGAGTCCGTTCATTATGTTCATAAAAGCATCTATGTCATGAAAGTAATGAAGGATCCCACCTTCCATGAATACGACATCAAAGAAACCGGCATACTTTTCCATATCAATTTCCATGATGTCACAGACTTCATATCCGATCTTCACGCCTGCAGCTTCAGCGGTTTCCACAGCGTATTTCCTGTTGGCTTCCGAAATATCAAATACAGTCACCTCCGCGCCCAAGAGAGCCAGTGGAATTGCTTTCTTTCCGCAGGATCCGCATATATTGGCAACCTTGATACCATCAAAAGAATCAAAGTAGTTTACATACTGTTTCAGCATTTTCCTGGGATTTTCTTTATCCTTTAATGCCCTTTCTTCCGGTGTCCCTGCGGTTCTCACCCAGAAATCATAGGCATCGAACTCCCAGGCTTTCTTGTGCTGTTTACTGTATTCTTCCAAAACTGCTATCCTCCCGGTATTTCCATCTATTTACGTTTCGCCCAATCAAGGATTATATCCTTGTCCAACTTATTAAGATTCTCCGGAAGCTCGTTTTTCTTAAAGAATCTGTGCTCCATAACTTCATCCGGATCATTGACTATCGTTCCTTCATATTCTTTCGTGATAAAAACAATCCCCGGTCCGAAGCATACATCCCCATTGGGATATTCTATGATTCGGTCACTTCCTGAGATAAGTTTGAATACTTCAAGTTTGCCTAACGTAAGTCCGGATTCCTCCATTGTTTCTCGCCTGACAGTCTCTTCAAAAGTTTCTCCCATTTCCATAGAACCTCCGATGATAGCCCAGCATCCATTATCCTGTCGTTTCTGCAAAAGTATCTCACCATCTTCATTTTCTATGATCACGCCGCATGCACATGTCAATATCGGAGCATGTCCCACGTACTTGCGCATTTCCTTTATATATCCACCGTTTTTGTATAACTTTATGTACTCCTCTAAATTCATATCAATTACCCCCGGTTACCGTATAATCCACCGTCATTGGATTCTATCATAACATAAACAATTCTAGTATTTCTATGAATCCATGTCCCTAATGCTTAAGAAAAGAATTTCTTTATAATGGCATTTATCTCATTTGTCCCTAAAGGGCTGGTCGAAGTTTCCTCAGTAATGATCAGTTTTTTCCCAACAAATATCCCCTCACCCATCATGGTTTTTAACCGCTGAACAGAATTCTTCGCATACTCTTTATCGTCCATCATCCCCCGATGTTCCCAGTACATGACTCTTCTTCTTTTTACATCCAATACAGTAAAATCCGGATAAATAATCGCGCCATTGCTCAGCTGAAGGGGACATTCGTATTTATACGGAATTCCCTTGTCTGCCAATGCATTTGCTATATTAAGCTCGGATTTTGAACGAACTCTTTCTTTTCGTTTAGTTTCAAAGAAAGGAAGAAGATCAGGTATAACTTTGCCTTCATACGGTATATTCAGCCATTTTTGCGCATAGTCTTCATCCGAAACATCTATGGGGATTATTAATTCCTTTACTTCCGCAGGGCTATCTGAATATACGTTTTGAACTGCAGTTATTACATTTTCTGTTTTGAAAAGAAGCTTCTTAAGGCTTTCACTTTCCACTGTCACAAGCCTTAAAATCTTTTCATCATAGGATTTCTGAAGATATTTTTTGATCAAAGATTTTTCGGATTTATGAATATACTTTCCGGATTTGTCTGTACTTTCATTTCGTAAATAATATTGCACACCATGCGAAGTCTTGCTTACATGAATTTTCCCGGGCGGTGCCTTCTCCAACGCAGCTTCTTTGGAATTCTTGATTGATAAGAGCTCGCTATATCTCTGCCTTGCTTCAGAATATAGGTTTGTGTAGCTCATCATTACTCCTTTTGGCGCAGATACTTTAGTTGCCGGTGTTTTTGTTATTAAAGCTTGATTTTCTAATAAATTGTTTTGTTTTTTCATATTAGTTATTCCTTTTCTACTTTCCTCTCGATTAAACAGCGATTTATTGTTTATTATCATTTTCGCCGCTTGAATTCATGCTATTTCTTCTTTTCAAACAGCGAGATTACCATTATTTGTTATTCCGTTGTCATAAACCAGTTGCAAGATTAGTTTCAAACAGCGAGATTCTCGCTGTTCATTTTTTCGCTGTCTCAAGCGGACCATGAGCCTGATTTCAAACAGCGAGATTCTTGCTTTTCTATTTTCCGCTGTCTCAAGCGGACCATGAGCCTGATTTCAAACAGCGAGATTCTTGCTTTTCTATTTTCCGCTGTCTAAAGCCTGCCACGAGCTTAATTTCAAACAGCGGGATTCTTGCTTTTCTATTTTCCGCTGTCTCAAGCGGACCATGAGCCTGATTTCAAACAGCGGAATAGTAAAAAAATGGGAATTTTGATGTCCAGAGGTGTCATCTACCTTCAAAATAGACATCGGAATTTGAAAAAAGAAAGATTTCGATGCCCCGCGACTGGGGGCATCGAAGAATTCTACTAAATAAGATACATCAACTGATACTAAGGATTTACACTAACGCTATAGCAAACCCTAAATTTTTCTTACAATTTTATCACTTGCAAACCACCCGGTATTATTCCAACTCTACAGTTCCTGGTGGCTTACTTGTGAGGTCGTACATTACGCGGTTAACGCCCTTTACCTCGTTGATGATACGGCTCATAACTTTCTGAAGGACTTCGAAAGGAATCTCAGAAGCCTCAGCTGTCATGAAGTCTATAGTTTCAACAGCGCGGAGTACGATCGCATAGTCGTATGTACGCTCATCGCCCATAACACCAACTGATCTCATGTTTGAAAGAGCTGCAAAATACTGATCAGGTAATTTCTTGAGTCCTGCTGCCGCAAGCTCTTCTCTATAGATAAAGTCTGCATCCTGAACAATGCGAACCTTCTCTGCATTTACTTCACCGATGATACGGATGCCAAGACCAGGTCCAGGGAATGGCTGACGGAATACCAGGTACTCAGGAAGTCCAAGTTCAAGTCCAGCCTTTCTAACTTCATCCTTAAAAAGTGAACGAAGAGGCTCAATGATCTCTTTGAAATCAACATAGTCAGGAAGTCCGCCAACATTGTGGTGAGACTTGATAACAACTGACTCTCCGCCAAGTCCTGACTCAACAACGTCAGGATAGATAGTTCCCTGTGCAAGGAAGTCAACTTTTCCAATCTTCTTAGCCTCTTCCTCAAACACACGAATGAACTCTTCACCGATAATTTTACGCTTTCTCTCAGGCTCTTCTACGCCCTTAAGCTTAGCATAGTACCTTTCGGCTGCATTAACGCGAACAAAATTGATATCGAAATTACCATTTGGTCCAAATACGCTCTCGACCTCATCGCCCTCGTTCTTACGAAGAAGACCATGATCCACGAATACGCAGGTAAGCTGCTTACCAATTGCCTTAGCAAGAAGTGCCGCAAGAACTGATGAATCAACACCGCCAGAAAGAGCAAGCAAAACCTTGCCATCTCCAACTTTCTCGCGAATCTCCTTGATCGTATTTTCAACGAAGGAATCCATGCGCCATGAACCAGAAGTAGCGCAGATATTTCTAACGAAGTTATGAAGGATATCTTTACCCTTAACTGTGTGAAGAACCTCTGGATGGAACTGAATAGCATAGAGCTTTTTGTCTTCACAAGCCGCTGCAGCAACTGGGCAATCTGCTGTGTGAGCAATGATCTCAAATCCAGGAGCCACCTTGCTGATGTAATCGAAGTGACTCATCCAAACGATGGTCTTATCTTCAACGCCTGCAAAAAGAGCATCCTTAGAGCCATCAATAAATGTCTCTGTCTTACCATACTCTCTGACTGGAGCCTTCTCGACCTTACCACCCAGAACGTGCATCATAAGCTGCGCTCCGTAGCAAAGACCTAAAACTGGAATTCCAAGTTCAAAAAGCTCTTTGGTATATGTTGGAGCACCTTCCTCGTAACATGAGTTAGGTCCACCAGTCAAAATGATTCCCTTAGGGGACATTTCCTTGATCTGCTCAATCGGAGTACGATATGAATAGATCTCGCAGTAAACGTTACACTCTCTGACGCGCCTTGCAACCAGCTGGTTGTACTGTCCGCCAAAGTCAATGACTATAACTTTCTCTTCTGCAGCCATGCTTCCTCCTACCAAATCTATATTGTTGGGTATCCTCAAACAAAGAAAATACCCGAGTGATGTTAAAATCCATCAATCGGGTATGATTATACACTAGCATGCTGGATATTAACAACATGAATATTCCATAAAAAAGTGAATTTCTTGTTCTAGTTAATATATCTTCTTACGGAAATGATGGATCTGTATGTAGCGGGACTATACTTGATACCTGTTTTCTGGGTACTAGCATGAACGATCTGTCCACCACCTATATATATTCCAACATGTCCGCCGTAGTAGATAACATCTCCCGGCTGAGCATCCGCGTAGGATACCTCTCTGCCGTAAGAGCCCTGTGCCCACGAAGTTCTTGGAACTGAAATTCCATAAGCCTTGTAGACTGCCATTACAAAGCCGGAGCAGTCAGCTCCATCTGTAAGGCTTGTTCCACCCGGAACATAAGGATTACCTACAAACTTGCATGCGTAATTTGCTATATTAGATCCCGTTGCGCTTCCCGTAGGAGCAACATATCCGGAACCTCCAGATGCACCACCTGAACCAGATGACGACTGGGAATAACTTGATCCTGAATCTGAATCCGAATCATTATTTGCCGCCTGTTCAGCCTGATATGCATCTTCCTTGGCTTTCTTGGTCTCGGCAACTTCTTTTTGCTTTTGCTCTATCTGCTTTTGAAGACTTGCGATACTGGACTGCTGGCTCTTAACCTGGGCTGTATACACAGCTGCGTCCTGCTTTGCCTTGGCAATCTTAACTTCATAATCAGCGTAAGTTGCCTTGTACTCTGCAAGCACTTCTTCCATGTATGCCTGTTCTTCTTCCAGCTCCATCTCTGAAGTTTCAAGCTCTGCCTTTTCTTCTTCAAGCTGCTTGCCATAGGCTTCAGCAGCTTCCTTGGCAGCTACATATTCAGAGAGCTTCTGTCTGTCATATTCATAAAGCTCTTCTACATACTGAACTTTATTGAGAGCATCTGCATAACTTGTAGCAGTTAAAAGAATCTGCACATACGATAGGTTTCCCTTTTCATACATGAACTTGATTCTCTGAGTCATTGCTTCGTACAATGTCTCTTCCTGTTTCTTGGCTTCATCATATTCTGCCTGAGTTATCTCTATCTGCTCCTGCTTGGCTGCTATGTCTTCTTTGATAAGTTCAATATCAGTCATGAGACCTACGATCTCAGCATTGGTTTCATCAATTGCTTCCTTAGTCTCTCCCTGAGCTTCTGAATAATCATTTATCTGGCTGTTTGCATTGTTAAGCTTGTTCTGACTGTCTTTCTTCTGGTTTTCAAGAGCTTTCTTTTTATTCTCCAGCTCTTTTTGCTCGTTTTCAAGCTTCTCTTGTTTTTCCTGTAAATCAGTACTGGTGGTAGCCCATACAGGGTCTGCCACCAGTAAACTCATAACAAGGGAAATAGCTATCATATTAAAAAGACTTCTTTTTTTCATACGCATCCCCCTTGTCTAATCTCTATAGTCTAAGTATATCACATGCGTGCATTAAAGCTCACAATTTCCGACTGTTCTAGGGAATGACTCAACGTCTCTGATGTTAGCCATACCTGTAAGGTACATTACGCAACGCTCAAATCCAAGACCAAATCCTGCGTGACGTACACTTCCATATTTACGAAGATCAAGATAGAACTGATACTCGTCCTTCTTCATTCCAAGCTCATCCATACGCTTCTCAAGGATTGCAAGGTCATCTTCTCTCTGGCTACCGCCAATGATCTCTCCAATGCCAGGTACAAGACAATCTGCTGCTGCAACTGTCTTTCCATCTGGATTAAGCTTCATGTAGAATGCCTTGATCTCCTTTGGATAATCAGTTACAAATACAGGCTTCTTGAAGATCTCCTCTGTAAGGAATCTCTCATGCTCTGTCTGGAGATCACATCCCCATGATACCTTGTAATCAAACTTGTCATTGTGCTTTTCAAGAAGCTCAATAGCCTCTGTATAAGAAATACGACCAAATTCGTTGTTAACAACGTTGTTAAGTCTGTCGATAAGTCCCTTATCGATGAACTCGTTAAAGAATGCCATCTCTTCTGGGCAGTGCTCTAATACATAGCTGATAACATACTTGAGCATTGCTTCTGCTGTGTCACAATCGTCCTTAAGATCTGCAAAGCACATCTCAGGCTCGATCATCCAGAACTCAGCTGCATGTCTTGTTGTGTTTGAGTTCTCAGCACGGAATGTAGGTCCAAATGTGTAAACATTCTTGAATGCGAATGCATAAGTCTCTACGTTAAGCTGTCCACTTACTGTAAGGTTAACTGGCTTTCCAAAGAAATCCTTGGAGTAATCAACCGCTCCGTCCTCAGTCTTAGGAACATTGTTGAGGTCCATTGTTGTAACCTGGAACATCTCGCCGGCACCTTCACAGTCACTACCTGTAATAAGTGGTGTGTGAACATATACGAAATTTCTCTCCTGGAAGAAAGAATGAATAGCATATGCTGCTACACTTCTAACCTTGAATACAGCCTCAAATGTGTTTGTTCTAGCACGAAGATGAGGGATTGTTCTAAGGAACTCAAGTGTATGTCTCTTTTTCTGAAGAGGATAATCAGCTGTTGACTGGCCTTCAATCTCTACTGTCTCAGCCTGCATCTCAAATGGCTGCTTAGCACCTGGTGTAGCAACGATAGTTCCTGTTGCGATAACAGCTGCGCCAACGTTTAATTTACTGATCTCTGCAAAATTTGAAAGGGCATCAGAATATACAATCTGTAAAGGCTTGAAATATGTACCATCATTTAAAACGATGAATCCGATTGCTTTTGAATCACGAATGCTTCTGATCCATCCGCCTACAGTTACCTTCTGGCCTGCGTATTTTTCCTGTTCTTCGAATAGTGCTCTGATATCTACTAAATCCATGGCGACCTCCCTGATCAAATTTTATTTATTCTGCTGGCTCTACAACGTTTGCATTTTCAACGAGGTAAGCCATAACCTTATCGGCAAGAAGACCTTCTCTATAAACTTCAGGATCTACTGTAGCCTTGAACTCCTCATATGTGCTATATGCTGTAGTTGAAGCATTATCATATGCATCCTTAAGGTATGCATCAATATCTTCTTCTGTAACTTCAATTCCTTCATTCTTGGCAATTGCTGCAAACATAATGAACTGCTGAGTAGCTTCTGTAACCATTGCCTTAAGATAATCATCAGGAGTATCTGTCGAACCTTCCTGCTGGATCATCATTGTAACAATGTCACTAGCTGTAAGCTGCTGTCCCATGTACATTGAATACATGCTTGCATAGTACTCAAGTGACTCATTCTGCTGAATGAGATATCTGTTATAAAGATTCTGTGGAACCTCTTTAAACTCGCAAGCTTCTGTTACCTTTTCAAGAACAGCCTCTTCAAGATCTGAATCATACTTGTTTTGTGCATCAGTTATCATACCATTCTTGACATATGTTTTAAGCTCTTCAAGTGTTGTAACGCCCTCTGCTCCAAGGCCTGCTGCCCACTCATCTGTCATCTCATCTGAAGCCACCTTGATGCTGTTAACTGTAACTGTGAAAACTACATCTTTGCCTGCAAGGTTCTCAGCCCCGTAATTCTCAGGGAATGTAAGGTTAAGGTCTACTGTATCACCAACGTTAACACCTACAAGACCTGACTCAAAGCCTTCGATGTATGTGTTAGAACCAATAACAAGATCAGCACCCTGAGCTGTACCGCCATCAAATGCCTCTCCTGAATCAGCATACTTACCAACATAATCAATATTAACTGTATCTCCATCCTGAACTGCTCTGTCTGTAACTTCAGTCATTGGTGGATTATTTGTAAAGATAGAATTGATCTGCTCCTCAACCTGCTCGTCTGTTACATTTGGAGCAGCAAGTTCAACTGTGACACCCTTATACTCACCAAGAGTAACGAACTCTTCTGGATTGATCTCTGCAAGAGCCATTGTCTCAAGGTTCTCAAGATTCTGAAGTGCAGAAATAGTCTGTGTCTGCGCACCATCTGATGAACTTGTGGCAGCTGCATCATCTGCTGATGCACCTGTAGATGCATCTGATGTAGCTTCTGTGCTCTGACCATTACATGCTGTAAGAGCAGTTGCCATGAGTACTCCCGCCAATAAAAAAGCTATTTTATTTCTCATAATAGTTCTCCTCAATAATCTATTTTTATTTACATATTATTAGTAAAAACAATATTTTTTATACTACCACACTCTACCATTAGATTAAAGTATTTATTTGCCTTGTAGACCAAAGAATGCTAAAATAAACTCTGTTCATAATCAAATGGAAAAGAAATTCGGAGGAACAGGTTTTGAGTACAGGAGCAATCGTTGCAATCGTTATTGCAGTTATTTTAGTAGCAGCTATCGTTGCACTTATCATAGTTGGTAAAAAAGCACAGAAAAAGCAGGAAGAGCAGCAGGTTCAGCTTGATGCAATGAAGCAGACTCTTACAATGCTTATCATTGACAAGAAGAGAATGAAGCTTAATGAATCAGGTCTTCCTCAGTCAGTTATCGAACAGACACCTAAGCTTCTTAGAAGATCCAAACTTCCAATCCTTAAGGTTAGAGTTGGTAACAGAGTTATGAGTCTCATCTGTGATGAAAAGATTTATGATCAGGTACCTGTTAAAAAAGAAGTTAAGGCTTCAGTTAGTGGTATCTACGTAACAGAAGTTAAAGGTCTTCACGGAAAAGTTCAGGCACCTGAACAGAAGAAAGGATTCTTCAAGAATCTCGTTGCTAAGGCTCAGGAAAAAGCCGGAGCTAAGATGGTTAAATAACATAGTAAAAATAATTCGGAGTCAGCTTCAAGCCGGCTCCGAATTTTTTATTTCGATTATTATCATTGATGCTGAAAGAACCTGTCCATCCATCTCCAGTTCATATTCAGCCATGAGTTTCATCTCATCTTCCTGTCTTATCTTAGTAAAGTCAAACTTTGTAGTATTGACCTTCATCTGCATTGTTCCGTAAGGAGTTACATATTCCGTGTCGTACTTTAGCTCTTTTCCGAAGGCAAGCTTGGAGTTCATATCTCCGCCCCTTATGATTTCCATACTGTTCTCATCCTGAGCTATAGTGACTGTATTGTGGATATGAACACTCTCAGATCCAGCCTGCTGTTCCTCGTCATATTCAAGGATCCTTGTACCATCCTCCAAAAATTCGTAGCATCCCTTGGAATTAGTAATTATCTTTTCTGCGGGCTCCCCAGCCCTTACGTGGATACCAGTAACACTTACATCTACATTTTTCTTCATAATATCACCACCTCACCTATTGGGGTTAATAGGCTTTGTTAAAAATAATTCTGGCGCCAATCCGCTTTCTTCTACAGCTTTATAAGCTTCTCTCGCCTTATTCTCATCATCAAAGATACCAAATACTGTTGGGCCACTACCTGTCATAAACGCCCTGATAGCGCCATTATCTTCAAGTAACTTTTCAATCTTACCGATTTCCTCATACTTAGATGCTGTAACATGCTCCAAAACGTTATCAATAAGGGCGCACATTCCCTTAAGGTCTCCATTTTCTATAGCACTTCTAATGCCATCGATGTCTGGGTGCTTCTCAATAGGCTTACTATCAAGTTCTGTGTATACCCATCCCGTTGAAACTCCGATTGCAGGCTTAGCTACCACGATCAAACACTCTGGCATATCAGCTATAGCTGTAAGTTCTTCGCCAATACCCTCTGCAACCATTGTGCCACCCATGATGCAGTAAGAAATATCTGCTCCAAGGCTTACTGCAAGCTTACACAGCTCTTCTTTGGACTGTCCAAGTCCCCAGATATCATTAAGTGCAAGATAAGCTGCAGCGCCATCTGTACTACCGCCTGCCATTCCAGCTGCTACTGGGATTCTCTTTTCTAAGTGGATCTTGATACCTTTATCCACATTAAATTTCTCTTTTAACTGTTTAGCCACCTTACAGATGAGATTAGAATCATCTGTTGGAATAGACTCTGATGATGCTGTTAAAACGATTTCGCCTGTCTCATTATCTTCAAAAGTCAGGGTGTCATATATATCAACATTCTGCATTATCATTCGCACAATGTGGTAGCCATCAGCTCTTTTGCCAGTTACATCCAGTCCAAGGTTTATTTTTCCGTATGCTTTTCTACTTTGTTTCATGAAAACCGCTCCACTTCTACTTTTCTCAATCTTCTCATTCTTACTATACAAACTCAAGAAAAAAAATGCAAAAAAAAGCTAAAGTTTTTTTTAATTTAGCCGATAGAAAGATTAGGTAAACTATAGTTTCGTTTCAGCGCGATTTTAGTACCGTCGCAGAAAAGGAGTTCTATATGGGCGTAAACGGAGTTACCGAGGTTACTAACAACATCGCAACTGCCTATGCTTCAAACGTTAATCCTAATTCTGTAGAAGAGAAAAAGAAAGACGAAGAAGTAAAGGTAAAAGCTGAAGCCGCTGCAGTTTATGAAAAGTCTGATGAAAAGCAGGAAACTGCCAAGACTTCACAGAACGACAGAACCCAGATCATCAAGCAGATGCAGGCTGATGTGGCTACTCGCCAGCAGCAACTTTTGGACATTGTTCGAAAGATGATGGGCAAGCAGGCCAAGACATACGGCATTGCAAACAGTGACAATGACGAGGATTCTATCTGGAAATTCCTTGCAAAAGGTGATTTCACTGTTGATGCAGCGACAAAGGCTCAGGCAGAGGCTGACATTGCTGAGGATGGCTATTGGGGCGTCAAAAAGACCTCCGAAAGAATCCTTGATTTTGCCAAGACCCTTGCAGGTGATAACCCAGATAAGCTCGAGAAAATGCGAGCAGCCTTCGAAAAAGGCTATGCACAGGCAGAGAAAACATGGGGCGGCGAGCTTCCAGAAATCTCCAAACAGACCTATGCAGCAGTTATGAAAGGCTTTGACGAGCTTACAGGAGTTAGCACAGAACAGTAACATAGTGGTTGCTAGTAACAGAAGGACCGCCGCTTTTGAATAAAAAGCGACGGTCCTTTCCGGTGTATAAAGGTATTATTCTACAATACCTCTTATGTCGTTTATATCTTCTACGCCATATTTTTTCATATAATCTTCGATTCCAGTTACAACCTTTTCAGTAGTATATGGATCATGGAAGTTCATGGCTCCAACGGCAATAGCTGTAGCTCCTGCCATGATGAATTCGATGGCATCTTCAGCATTTGCTATTCCACCCATTCCAATAATAGGAATATTAACAGCGTGTGCTGCCTCATATACCATTCTAACTGCTACAGGCTTGATGGCTGGACCAGAAAGTCCGCCAGTTCTATTGGCAAGAGCAAACTTTCTCTTATAAATATCAATCTTCATACCAGTAATAGTGTTGATAAGAGAGATTGCATCAGCGCCTGCTGCCTCTGCTGCCTTAGCCATCTCAGAAATGCTTGTTACATTTGGGCTGAGCTTCATAATGATAGGCTTTTTGCTCTTCTCTTTTATTCTCTTTGTGATATCAAAAAGGGCATCCTTGTTCTGTCCAAAAGCAATAGCGCCCTCTTTTACGTTAGGACAAGACACATTTATCTCAAGCATTGATACCTTCTTTTCATCAGAAAGTCTCTCAACTACTTCAAGGTAATCTTCAACCGACTTGCCGCAGACATTTACAATAACCTCTGTGTCGTACTGCTCAAGGAACTTCAGGTCTCTTTCTATAAAGACATCAATTCCAGGATTCTGAAGCCCGATGGCATTTAACATGCCTCCATATACTTCAGCTACACGTGGGACTGGGTTTCCTGGCCATGGCACATTGGCAACGCCCTTAGTCACCACTGCCCCAAGCTTATTTAGATCAACAAAATCCACATATTCCATACCAGAGCCAAAGGTTCCTGATGCTGTCATAACTGGATTTTTGAATTTAACACCTGCTATCTCAACTGCTGTATTCATCTCATTTCTCCTCAATCATAAGTCCAAAGTATCGGCATCAAAAACTGGTCCGTCTGTACAGATCCTTGCATTGTGAACATGAGAATGTTCATCAACTTCCTTGGTCTTGCAGACACAACCAAGACATGCTCCTACGCCGCAGGCCATCCTCTCTTCAAGAGAAAGATATGCTTTTGCCCCGATAGATTCTGCATATGCCTTGATTCCCTTGAGCATTGGCATTGGTCCGCAAGCAAAGATAACATCACACTCAACGTTGTCATTCTTCATAGCATCAATGACATTGCCCTTTGTTCCAACGCTTCCGTCCTCAGATGCAATGTGCATTTCCGCATACCTGGAAAACTCATCACTAAGGAATGTATCACTGTTTCTATATCCCATTACTGCGCTTATCTTAGAAGGTGCCTCTGCGTCACTACGCTCAGACATTCTCTTTGCAGTTTCAAGAAGTGGAGGAACACCGATTCCGCCGCCTATTACAACAGCTCTTTTCCCTGCTGCCTCATGGATTGGGAAACCGTTACCAAGAGGTCCAAGGATCATAAGGCTATCCCCTTCTGAAGCCTTAGAAAACTCTGTTGTACCACTTCCTACGACTCTGTACACAAGCCTTATCGCTGATCTGACCTTATCCACTTCGCAGATACTGATAGGTCTTGGTAAAAGAGTTGATCTATTCTCCGGATAAACTCCTACAAACTGTCCTGGTCTTACATCTTTGGCCATTTCAGTTTCAAGCCACATATCAAAAATGCCCTCTGAAAGCATTTTCTGGCTCAAAACCTTGGCTTCTTTTTTCATTTTCTCAGCCATGAGATAATCTCCTTATTGTTTATCTATCTTCATATACTATCTGACCTTTGCAGATAGTATCGTAGATCTTGCCTGGAAGTCTCTCACCCAAAAATGGCGTGTTAGAAGACTTGGAATTACTCTGAACAAAGTTCCACTCTGCATTTGGATCAAATATAACAAGGTCAGCCATGCCGCCTTCTATAATATATCCAGCATCTATTCCATAAACCCTTGCTGGTCCTATTGTCATACGATCAATAAGTTCCATAAGCGTCATATATCCTGTATTTACAAGCTCTCTGATTCCAAGTGCAAGTGATGTCTCAAGACCTGTTATTCCACTTGGAGCAAGCCTTAGTTCTTTTTGCTTTTCTTCTCTTGCATGAGGAGCATGGTCTGTAGCAATTATTCCGATGCTTCCGTCCTTAAGTCCTTCAATGATGGCCTTTCTGTCGCTTTCTAATCTAAGTGGTGGGTTCATCTTGGCAAGGGAACCATATTTAAGAACCGCTTTTTCAGTAAGAGTAAAGTGATGAGGAGTAGCTTCTGCGCTAACCTTCACGCCTCTCTTCCTAGCATTTCTGATAAGATCAACTGATTCAGCAGCACTGATATGCTGAACAACGATGTGTGCCCCGGTTTTCTCTGCTATATCTATGTCTCTTTCAACCATAGAAACTTCTGCCTGCCTTGGAGAGCCCTTAAGTCCAAGTTTCTCAGCAACTTCTCCGGCGTTGATTCCGTTATCTGTTATAAATTCTGGATTTTCTTCATGAAGGCTTATTACTTTTCCAAGTTTTGCTGCCTCTACGCAGGCTCTCTCCATAAGATCTGCGTCAGTTATAGGCTTTCCATCATCTGTAAAAAGAACTGCTCCAGCATCAATAAGTTCCTTCATGGCGCACAGCTCTTTTCCCAGCATATCTCTTGTAACATTGGCGCAGGTATATACTCTAAGACCAGTCTTAGTGCCCCTTGCAAGGGCATCCCTGATAGTCTCCACGTTGTCCATGTGAGGCTCTGTGTTGCCCATCATGATGACGCTTGTAAATCCGCCTCTTGCCGCAGCCTTTGAGCCAGATTCAATGTCTTCCTTGTAGGTAAAACCTGGATCTCTAAAATGCACGTGGCCATCCACAAGCCCAGGTGCTACAGTTTTGCCAGTAGCATCAATCACCTTGTTAGAAGAATCCTTCAAAAGTTCCGCAACAAAGTCACTTCCTTCTTTGCAGATCTTAAGTATCTTGTCTCCATCTATGACGATATCCCTGATTCCTTCAGTTCCAGAAGCAGGATCTACCATGTAACCATTCTTTATGATCAGCATATATCCCTCCAACATGCTCTGCATGTGCGTTTCAAATTTGCATTAGCTATATAATACTATATAATCCCTTAAAAGAGAAAACTCTATTCCATTTTTCTTTAACTCATGAGAAAATAGACACGTAGTAAAGAAACATATAGAAAAGAGGCGTTATTCATGATCCGTACAATCTTAGCTGTTTTATTTGTAGCTATTTTCTTAATAGTAAGCTTACCTATCCAGCTTGTTCTTTTTATCATTGGTAAATTCAATCCTATGTTCCTCAAAAAGGCTTCTCTTGCCATCGTAAGCTGGGCGTTTAACGTAGTTAACTTTATTAGCGGTGTCAAAAGAACTGTCATCGGCGAAGAGAATGTTCCAAAAGATCAGGCGGTTCTCTATGTCGGTAACCACAGAAGTATCTTTGATATCGTTATCTGCTATCCAAGAGTTCCAAATCCTACAGGATTTATTTCTAAAAAAGAAGTCCTTAAGGTTCCTCTTTTAAATATCTGGATGATCTTCATGGATTGTCTTTTCCTTGATAGAAAGGATATCCGCAAGGGCCTTGAAATGGTTCTTACTGCCATCGATAAAGTAAAGAATGGCATTTCAATCTTCATCTACCCAGAAGGAACCAGAATCAAGACAGATGAACCTATGGGCGAGTTCCACAAAGGAAGTTTCAAGATTGCTCAGAAGTCCGGATGTCCTATCGTTCCAGTAGTTATCAACCACTCAGAAGATATCCTTGAAAAGCACAAACCATTTATTAAGAGTGCCAAGGTAACCGTTGAGTATTGCAAGCCTATCATTCCAAGTGAGTTGTCAAAAGAGGATCAGAAAAACATCGACAACTACGTCAAGAACATCATGCTTGAAACATATCTCAAGAACGAAAAACTCTATTCAGAAAACTGAAAAAGCACATAAAAAAGGGCCATCGCTACTGCGATGGCCTTATTATTATCCCTTTGCGCCCTTACTTCCGCCGCCAAGATGTACTCCTTCAAGTACATTTGTATCAAATGAATATACTACCTTGTGAGATTCTCTGTCTGCCTTAAGTGCAAGCTGGATCATTCTGTCTAAAAGGACGTCATATTTAACTCCAACAGGCTCCCATAAATAAAATGATAATGAACCAGGAATAGTATTGATCTCGTTAAGGTATACCTTATTTGTATCCATATCGATCATAAAGTCAATTCTGGAAACACCAGAACATCCAAGGCAGATAAATGCATCTACTGCCATCTTTCTGATCTCATCACGCATCTCTGCTGTAATATCTGCAGGAATCTTTCTCTTAAGAGAAGCCATTCCCTTTGATCCGCCAGTCTTGGCTCCGCCCTTTGCTGAGCCCTTAGCACCGCCAATGTACTTATCCTCAAAACTAAGAATATCATCAGAATTTATAGGTTCTTCACACTCAGATGCTTCTGCGCTCTCGTAATCACCAAGAACTGAGCAATTGATCTCTTTGAGCGCTGTGATAGCTGGCTCAACAAGGATCTTTTTGGAGAACTCAAATCCGAGATCAAGAGCCTCTAATAATCCCTCTCTGTCAGAAGCCTTCTTGATACCGATACTTGAACCAAGGTTAAGTGGCTTGATGATAACAGGATATGAAAATGCTGCTTCGATCTTAGAAACTAATGCATCTACATCCTCATAGTCTTTCCATGTATAGCACTTGCAGTCAAGAACTGGAATTCCATTGTCCTTGAGAACTGTCTTCATAACGTACTTGTTCATTCCAACAGCTGAAGAAAGAACATCGCAACCAACTACTGGAAGTCCCATAGTAGCAAGATAACCCTGAAGTGTACCATCTTCTACATTTGTTCCATGAACGATAGGGAATGCAACATCAACAGTTGAGATAACGTTGTTTCCAAACTTCTTCATTGGGTATCTTACAAGAGAAACCTTATCGCCTTCCTTGATCCATACAACCTGAGTGCTCTTTTTGATAAGCTCTGGAATATGTGTGTACTCCTCGATCTTGTCAACGTACTCGCCAACATAGAAATCGTTGTTCTTGGTCATATAAACAGGAATAATGTCATACTTGTCTCTATCGATATATCCAATAGCCTGAATAGCAGAGATGATTGATATCTCATGCTCTGTACTTTTTCCACCAAATAAAACTGCAACTTTAAGTTTCATAATACGCCTTCTTTCCAAAATCTGATTCAATAAATGAATTATTTATAATTATCAGGAAGATCATTCTCAAGGAGAATAACCTTTTCTCTTCCTGCATCAATCTCATACATAAGAGCTGTTGCCTCATTAAGAGTACTCTTTACAAATACTCTCTCTGGATCAAATCCAGCCTCTAATACGCCGCGCTTAATAGAAGCGCTGTTCTTTTCACCAACAAGGATGATGTAGTCACAAACAGCTGCTGCCTGTTTGCCGAACTCTGCATTGTACTCATCCTCTTTTTCTCCAAGCTCTACCATACCTGGTGTAACAAGGATCTTGACCTTATCCTCAAAAAGAGAAAGTGTCTCAAGAGCAACCTTTGCTCCATTAGGATTTGAGTTATATGCATCATCAAGAATTGATACCGTGCCGTGCTTAACAAGTTCAAGTCTGTGTGGCACAGGCTGAAGTCTTCTGACTGCGATCTTGAGCTTATTCATAGGAATGCCAAGGCTGTTGGCCGCAGCAATAGCTCCTACGATGTTCTCAACGTTATGCTGTCCTACAAGCTTGGTTGTGTATTCTGCGCTGTCTCCACTTGGAGCAGTAACTGTAAATGTTGTACCTGCGCTAGTTACCCTGATATCTGTAGCTCTGTAGTCATTGCCCTCAGATGTACCATAGGTAATGGCATCACTATATTTCATGTGGCTACGAATGATCTCATTGTCGCCATTTACAAACTTAAGGTGTTTGCCAGCTTCTTTTCCCTGCTCTTTTTCTTTTTCATCAACTGCATCTAAGAGCTCGTACTTGGTGCTGATGATGTTATCAAGAGAATGGAATGTCTCAAGGTGCTGATATCCGATGGATGTCACGATTCCATCATCAGGATGAACAATATCTGTAATCTCCTTGATATCATGGAGGTGTCTTGCGCCCATCTCACATACGAATATCTCATGTGTTGGCTTAAGATGTTCTCTAATAGTCCTTACGATTCCCATTGGAGTGTTGTAACTCTCTGGCGTCATGAGAACGCTAAATCCCTCTGATAAAAGAGTTGTGAGGTAATACTTAACGCTGGTCTTACCGTAACTTCCTGTAATACCAACGATTCTGAGTCCTGTGTGTTCTTTTAGCATTCTCTTGGCATCATCGATGAAGTACTGATTGATCCTATTCTCAATTGGCTTGTTGATAAGATTAGCAAGAGCTGTCATAAGAGGGAAGAATCCCATGTATACAGCCCAGATAAAGTAAACTGCAAGCTTATTTGTTATAAGTAAACTGATCACCGCCAAAACCAGCACGATTACGGCATCAGTAATAAACAATCTCTGAATTCTCTTGGTAACAACGAATTTCTTTTTGGCTTTCTTTGGAATGTACATTGCAACTATTCCCAGCAAAAAGACTATTGTCAAAATGCCAGCTGGCATCTCAAGTCCAGAAATAAGCTTCATTATCGCAAGGGTGACCATTACTCCGATGTGAGGTCCATACTTAGTCTGCTGTGATCTTAGGAATCTGAAATACCCCTGAAACTGATAGCTTGAAAGCTGAAGCATATGAGCATAGTACCTAAGGCCCAATACTACTGCTATCAAATACAAAATAATTACTGCGTATATCATCTCAATTCTCCATTAATCTGCTATCTTGAGGAAGCTTCCCAAGATTCTGTTATATAAATAAGGATTCTCCAAAAATGAATAGTGACCTACTCCGTTAATAACAGCAAGTCCAGCCTCTGGCATAAGTTTCTCCATCTGCTGACCATCTGATAAAGGAGTTGCTGTATCCTTGTCACCCCATATCAGAAGAACCGGCTGAGTAACAGAAGGCATGTAAGGAACGCAGTCCTCATTGACCGCCATTACAAGGCTCTTTCTCATAACTGGTGAAGCTGCTGCATAATCAGCACTTCCAAATTTCTTTTGAAGCTTGTTAAGAGCATCTGGATCTATCTTAAGGATTCCGCTCTTTTCAATGAAATTCTTGTAGAAATGATATCTCTTGGTTCTCTTCTTTTGAGCCTCAGTTTTAACAGGAATGATGCCTGCTGAGTCTGTAAGAATGATCTTGGGTATTGTGAAGTCAGCCTTGATCCTACCTTCATTGATGCCTGATGCAAGCTTTATTATGATCCTTCCGCCCATGGAATGACCAAGGAATATTACTTCCTTATCTTCTGGATAGAGCTTTTTAAGGAACTTCTGAACAAAGTCCACATATGCATCCACATTCATAGGTTCTGCTGGCTCATCACTTTTTCCAAAGCCAGGCATATCCATTGCTACCACGTGATAGCTCTTTTTGGCAAAAGAAATAACTCCAGCAAAAAGATCTATGTTGGAGCCCCAGCCATGAAGCATCACGAGAAGCGGACCGCTTCCTTCATCTATGTAGTTAATATTTAATCCATCAATATTTGTATTCATAGTCAATTCATATTATCACTCGTAAAAGGCACATGCAAATCATATATAGTGTCAGCCTATATGTAAAAAATGCGCTCTTACTCTTTTACCAATATACTCAGCATAAAGACAAACAAAGAATCATAGCTTGGATTGTTGAGGATTCCAGGCTTCTGCCCATCAACATAAGTTCTCTCTGTGTACTCCGTAACATAATTGGTCACATCAGGATTCATGCCCATGAGATAATGTGCGTGATTCTCAACGATAGTCGTGTACTCATGATTATAGATGATGTAATCTGTGATAGTCAGACACCTCATGTTGAACAGAATGCTGGCATAAATATTTTCACTGTCATAATCCGCCACAAGATATTTTGACTGAGTGGCCTTAAGGGCAATATCTTCAGATCTTTGCATTAGATATTTCATGAGCTTTCCACAAAGGTCCATGTCCACTTTCTGATTTGTAGAAAGATATGTGACAGAACCAAGGAAGATATTCTCGTCTGTGTTAAACAGCTCTAAAAAATCTCTTTTCTCAAAAAAAGCCTGAAGGATCTGATCATAAGAGCTGTTGCCGGTTGCTCTATAGAGCTGGGCTGCTGCATTGAAGGCGCCACTACTTTCCAGCACCTTTTGGTTATTAACATAGCAGTTCCAGGCTTTATCAGCTGCCCTCAGGCACTCTCTTGCAAAGTCTGGATCATATTCCTGATAAAAGAAGCTGAATCTGGCCAAAGTTGCTGCAAAACAAATAGTAGAGTCCATGGAAACAGGCGTCACTACAACAGGATATGAGAAAAGATCTCCCCCCTTTGTATTATCTGTAAGGGCTGCTCCGTACTCACCGCCAGACTTTGGATCCTGCATCTTAAGGAGCCATTCTACCTCGTATCTGACTTCATCCAGAATATCCGGAATTCCATTTCCGCTTTCCGGAATTCCAGTTTCATCAGTAAACGCCTCTTTGTTTAACTCATAAGCCAAAAGGAAGTTTTCTGCAATCTTACAGCCAACAACAGTATCTCTGTCAGCCTGCTCGTCCATATGCCATCCACCTGTGACATCTATCTCAACGCTTGGTTCATCCTGAAGATGGGCCGCTATTGTATGGCAGGCGCTATGGGCATTCTCTCCAGCCAAGTTCTCTGAAAGCGCGATTCCACAGCGGTTATAATAAAACTTCTTGCAGGCATCATTAAAAAGATCTGTATAAACAGTCTCAGAAATTGAAAAAGCATAGGACTCTCCAACTATATCTGCTGAAGCATAGTAATTCCCTTCTTCTTTTAGCTCAGTAAAATATCCGATAGCAGTATACTCACCTGTCTTTTCGTCAAAAGTTGGCTTAACCAGCTTTCCTTCGTATACCACTTCGCCCGTCTCAAGATTTCGTATCTGAAATTCAGTTGGCAGTTCTTTTGCCCTTATCAAAAGCTCTTTTTCTGAATCCGGCTTAAATCCCACCTGATCGACCAGGATATTAGGAACCTGCTGTGGAACTTCATAGTCCACATTTATAGTCTGGCTCTGTCCATTTCCGGTGATACCAGGAATCTCTATTCCATTCTCACTAGAAGAAGCGCCGCAACCTGCGACGCTTCCCATAAACAGCACAGCCATACATGCTGCAAATATTCTTTTTGCCCCTCTTTTACCAAAAAACATAGTGTAATCTTATCCTACTATCCCCTAAATAACTACATTATTATTTTACGCGGTTATAATTGATAAGACAACCATCAAGGATTATCTGTCTCTCATCATCTGTGAGGTTTCCAAGCTTAAGTGTAAACTCAGTCATCTTGCCTTCTGATACAGCTACAGCCTTGATGCTATCATCTTTATTGGCCACAGCACTTCTGATTCCAGGGAAGAAGATATAATCCTTATTCTTAAACGGAAGATCCTCTGAATCAATGATAAATGGAAGCATTCCCCAGTTGATAAGATTTGAACGATATCTCTTTGTAGCATATTCAACTGCGATGTTAGCCCATCCGCCAAGAACCTTCTGACAAGATGCAGCCTGTTCTCTGGCGGATCCATCTCCTGGCTTGACCGCAAAGATCGTAGATCCGATACCAGTGTTCTTGCTGGATACATCCTGATATGTCTTTGAGATTTCTTTTACCACATCTGAGATCTCAGCGCTCATGCCATCAAGTGGCGTATCCTCACGTCTCTTAAGTTCCTGTGCGTAAACCTCCTTGGCAAGACCAACGTATTCAGGGTCCTTTCTGGAAAGAGTAAACTCAGCAAGTCCAAGAGGATTTGATCTGTAGGATGATGTCTCACCTGAAGGAATAAGTTCATCTGTTGTTGTAACTGGATCATGGATCTCAGAAACAACCTTGAGGAGAAGGTTTTCTGGAAGCGCAACCATACTAGGCCAATCCTTGATGTTTGGTCCAAGCACGAGTTCTACGCTTGGGTCTGCCTTTCCATGTGAGTCAAATACTCTGTTCTTATAGATATTGCTATCGAAATGATACTTATACTTCTCAAAATCACCATCAAATTCTGTTGCTGGTGTAAGTATTCCCTTATTAGCCGCTGTAGCAGCAATTGAACGAGCATCCATAAGTGCAACAGACGCAACCTGTCCGTTCTGAACCTTAGAGCCTTCTCTGTTAGGGAAGTTTCTTGTTGAATGTCTGATACTGAATGCATTATTTGCTGGTGTATCGCCTGCTCCAAAGCATGGTCCACAGAATGCAGTCTTTAATATCGCACCTGATTCAAGGATTGCAGCCGCCGCTCCATTCTTGACAACTTCCATGTAGATCGGAGTAGAAGCTGGATATACGCTAAGTGTGAACTTGTCATTTCCAATATATTTACCTTTAAGGATATCTGCTGCTGCGCAGATGTTCTCAAATCCACCGCCGGCACATCCTGCTATTATACCCTGCTCTACAAGAAGCTTGCCATCTTTGATCTTGTCCTGAAGTGAGAACTCAACCTTGTCGCCAAAGCTTACTTTTGCTCTCTTTTCTACATCTGCAAGAATATCAGCTGCATTTCTGTTTACTTCATCGATCTCGTAGACGTTACTTGGGTGGAAAGGCATAGCAATCATAGGATTGATAGAATCAAGATCCACCTTAACTACTGAATCATAATATGCTACATTTCCTGGCTTTAGTTCTTTATACTCAGATACTCTTCCGTGAATATCATAGAATTCCTTGATAGTCTCATCTGTCTGCCAGATAGATGAAAGACATGTGGTCTCTGTTGTCATGACATCTACGCCAATTCTAAAGTCAGCGCTCAAGTTCTTTACGCCAGGTCCAACAAATTCCATAACCTTATTCTTAACAAAACCATCACCGAACACTTTGCCGATAATTGCAAGGGCAACGTCCTGAGGACCAACACCCTTCTTTGGTGCGCCTTCAAGGTAGATAGCTACTACACCTGGCATATCAACATCGTAGGTCTGTCCAAGAAGCTGTTTAACAAGCTCTGGTCCACCTTCACCAATAGCCATAGTACCAAGTGCGCCGTATCTTGTATGAGAATCAGATCCAAGAATCATGCTGCCACTTGATGCAAGCATCTCTCTTGCGAACTGATGGATTACTGCCTGATGAGGTGGAACATAGATTCCGCCGTACTTCTGCGCAGCTGTAAGACCAAATACGTGGTCATCTTCATTGATAGTACCACCAACTGCACATAATGAGTTATGGCAATTGGTAAGGACATATGGAATCGGGAACTTTGTAAGTCCTGAAGCTCTTGCTGTCTGAATAATACCTACATAAGTAATATCATGGGATGTAAGCTTATCAAATTTAACACAAAGCTTTTCCATGTTACCGGAAGTATTATGAGCTTTTAAGATTCCATAAGCGATAGTATTCTCTTTTGCCTTGTCTTTTGAAATATCTGAAACGCCATGAGCCTGAAGCTTGCTTGATGCCTCGGCATCATCAGCTATAAGAGTCTCGCCGTTTACGAGATAACATCCATTGTTTAGGGTTGTAACCATTGCCACTCCTCCTGCCTTTATACATGTATACAATACTACAAGCGATATTCTACCATAATTAGCTCATAGTTTGTATGATCTTTTTTAATGTGAATTGCAAATGATCTGAAGCTTTCGTGTCACCGTCTCTATTCCAGCGTTTTTTAATGCCGTTCTGAACTCGGCAACCTCTTCTTCAGGTGTGACATCATACTGCCCATAGGCAATCTTGGGCACATATTTGTTGCATACTTCGATAATAGGCCTTATCTCATCTAGTATGTCCGAAGACGCAAATGGTACACTATCCCAAGGATAGTCTATTGCATATTTTTCATATTCATCCATTAGTTTATAATAGTCTTCCCAGGAATATGTAGCATCCTTTATCTCATATTCATCTCTTCTGCCCCACCAGAAATTAAGCAGGATACTATCTCTATCTGCATTATATCCACTTGGTCTTTCAAGCATTCCTTCACTGTTTTTTTCGTACTGTTCGCCTTCTATTCCATAATGGATCAGATCATAACACTCCCTGTCATTTCTAAGGAGGTCATAGACCATAAGCGCTTTTTCAGGATTTTTAGATCCTGCATAGATTGCCATTGCACCATGAACTATGCTATTTTTGACTACATTTCCAGACTCTTTTCCAAACCAGTAAAAATCAACATCTGCGTCAGGAAGCATAACTTCCATTCTAGGTTTTATGATAGTGTAATAATTCTGAGTGTGATGCTGTATTACTGCGCTCATTCCAGAATAGAATTCTTCATCATTATCTTCTGCATCGCTGAGCTTATCACGCCAAACACCAAGCTCTTTCCACTCTTTCATAAGCTTTGCATATTCAACAAATTCATCACCTTCATAATAAGGAGAAACTATTTTTCGTGGATCTTCCTGATATGCTCCCCAGATTCCATAGGTTCCAAGTTCATAGATAGGTACAAACTTCCTTACTGACATCAAATAACCAAGAGTACCTATGGTACTTGTGCCGTTTGCATCCCATGGAACCATATTAGGATATTCTTCTTTTACATATCTAAAATAAGCATCCAGATCTTTCCATGAGGACACTCCATTTAAACCTGCTTTATCTGCAATATCTTTTCTGTAGATAAAGCCGTGATTAACCCACTGCGTAAATTCATTTTCGGGAATAAAATAGATCTTGCCCTGATAACTGCACTTTTGCCACTGCTCCTTGGATACGCAGTTATATGTAAGAGGGCAATATTTACTGAGCATATCCTCAGTAAGCGGCATGAAATTGCCACCAATAGCATTCGGCCAGGCGTCAAGCCAGTCGCTTGATGTTGCCACCAGATCAAGGTTCACTTCTCCTGAGCTTAGAACCTTATCATAATTTGCAAGATAATCATCCCAGCCAACATAATATACATCCAGCTGGGCATTAGCCTTCTTCCTCAAAATGGTATTCAGCTTCTCAATTACTTTTTCAGACTGACCATTAGAAGGCTTATCACCTATCGTAAGATATGTAATAGTTACTACACTGTTTATTGAGTACTCATCAGCCCGGTTGTCACATGCGAAGCAAGTCATGACAAGTGCACAAATCAAAAGAACTGCAAATACTCGTTTTTTCACTATTAACTTCCCTTCTTCTCTTTTAAAAGCTTATTTCTGTTTCTTAGCTCCAAAAAGAACTCCTTAAGCATCTTACTGCATTCTTCCTGCAAAACACCTTTCTTGACACTTACCTGATGATTGAAATCAGGATTATTGAGTATATCCATAACAGAACCCGCACAACCAGCCTTTGGGTTCTCTGCTGCCATTATGACTTCTGGTATTCTAGCCTGTACTATTGCTCCTGCACACATCTGACAAGGCTCCAAGGTAACATATAATTTGCACCCCTCAAGTCTCCAGTCCTGCATAAACTTCCCAGCCTTCTTGATAGCTGTGATTTCTGCGTGAGCCAGAGGAGTTTTGTCTGTATTACGCCTGTTGTAACCTCTTCCGATTATCTTATCTTCATATACGATGACGCAGCCAATAGGAACTTCTCCAAGCTTATAGGCTTTTCTGGCCTGTGCTATAGCTGCTTTCATGTATTTGATATCCTTTTGATCCTGATCTTGAATCCTTGATCTTGCTTCTAATTTCATAGTAGTATTTCTTTTTACTTTTTGTTATTATATTTGAACGAATTAATGCTTTATTATAGTATTATATCAAATTATGTGTAATGAGGTCATTTTATGAAAATATCAACTAAGGGAAGATATGCTCTTAGAGTTTTGATGGACGTCGCCCTTCATGATAATGGAGATTATATATCGTTAAAAGACATTTCGACTCGTCAGGATATTACTATCAAATATCTTGAACAGATTGTCTCAAGCCTCAGTAAATCTGGTTATCTTATCAGCATGCGTGGAAATAACGGCGGATACAGACTTGCAATGGAGCCAAAAGATTGTAATATTGGCGAAATGTTAAGAGCAATCGAAGGTAATCTCAATCCTGTCGAATGCGTAGCCGGTGATACCGGAATCGGTTGTCCTTTGTCTAATTCATGCACCACTCTTCCATTCTGGAAAGGCCTTGACGAAGTAGTCAACAACTACATTAACAGCTACACTTTACAGGATCTTATAGATCAAAATTGACAATCCTTCAAAAACCAAGTATATTTGTAAGAGTCTTTATGACCCTTTGGCAGTTTTGCGAAGGGTGCATGTAGCAGTCCTTCTATTGTAAGGATGGGGCTTATGCAATGGAAATCTACGAACCGTGTCAGGTCGGGAACGAAGCAGCACTAAGTAGAACCTTTCATGTGTTGTAAGGTCGCCTGTCTTTACGGGAAGTCAACGTGCATGTATCCTTCCCAGAACTGCCTTTTTAATTATTCTTGTTATCAAGATATTTCATGTAATTTATTACCATAAGTGCGATCTTAAATGTAAGTGCATCATCGAATTTTCTAACATCAAGTCCAGAGCTCTTCTCCAGCTTTTCAATTCTATATACAAGAGTATTTCTATGTACAAAGAGCTGTCTTGAAGTCTCAGATACATTAAGATTATTCTCAAAGAACTTAGCAATTGTATTTAAAGTCTCTTCGTCAAGATCATCTGGAACTTCCTTGCCTCCAAATATCTCGTCAATAAAGATCTTGCAAAGGCTCTCTGGAAGCTGATAGATAAGTCTTCCAATTCCGAGTGTATTATATGCATTAACTCTTTTCTCAGCGTAAAAGATCTTTCCTACTTCGAGTGCCATCTTAGCTTCCTTGTAGGACTTACTAAGATCTTTTATCTCCTCTACGATGGTTCCGTAGGATACTCGTACACTAAGCATTGCCTCTGTATTCATCATATCTACAATAGTTGTAGCAATCTGAGCCACTTCTTCATAGGACTGGCCCTTAGAAAGAGTCTTGATAAGTATTACGCTATTCTCATCTACAGCTGTTACATAATCCCCTGAATGAGGTGCAAACATACCACTTAAAAGCTCCTGCGCTGTATTATCCTGTGAATGCTTGATCTCAACAAGGATAATGACTCTTGGAACGCTTGTCTCTATCTTGAGCTTTCTAGCCCTGTTGTAAACATCGATAAGAAGCATATTATCAAGAAGGAGATTCTGGAAGAAATTATTTCTGTCATATCTCTCTTTATACGCCACAATAAGATTCTGAAGCTGACTTACTCCAATCTTACCAACCATATATGCATGCTCACTATCACCCTTGGCAAGTAGCACGTATAATGGTTCTCCTTCATCAAGGATCTTGAACAAATGAACATCCCCAATAACCTGCGAGTCAACTGGAGAATTAGCAAAACTGATAATAATAGAAATATCCAATAAATCCCTATCAGTAGTAGTAGCTATTACTTCACCATTTAGATCCATTACACACAGGTCTACTTTGGTTATAGCTCCTAATTCTTCAATACTTCCTTTTATTGTCTGTCCTGAAATCATCTGTGTGATCCTCCTTAGTATTACCTATAGTATATCATACCAATCAAAAAAAGAGCCACGCATATGCGTGGCTCCTGAAATTCTTATTAGTTTGTGATTGTCTTCTCTGTCTCTTTGTCGAAGATGTGAATCTTCTCAACATCGAATGCAAACTTAACCTTATCGCCAGGTCTAGCTGTTGTACGAGAGTCAACTCTAGCTGTGATAGGGAACTTATCAAGATCAAAGTACAGATAAACTTCTGCACCAAGAAGCTCGTAAACGTTGATTGTTGACTCAAATACAGCCTTAGATGTGCTAACAACCATCTCTGAATCATCAACATCCTCTGGACGGATACCGAATGTAACGGTCTTTCCAGCGTAGCCACCCTCGATAACCTTCTTAGCCTTTGCAGGTGGAAGTTCGATTGACTGACCAGCAATCTTAAGGCTAGCCTTGTCACCCTGTACTTCAACTTCTGCATCAAGGAAGTTCATCTGAGGTGATCCCATGAATCCAGCAACGAAGAGGTTGCCTGGCTTATCATAGAGGTTCTGAGGTGTATCAACCTGCTGAACAACACCATCCTTCATAACTACGATTCTTGTACCAAGAGTCATAGCCTCTGTCTGGTCATGTGTAACGTAGATGATTGTTGTGCCAAGTCTCTGGTGAAGCTTAGCAATCTCTGTTCTCATCTGTACACGGAGCTTAGCATCAAGGTTTGAAAGAGGTTCGTCCATAAGGAATACCTTAGGGTTACGAACGATAGCACGTCCCATAGCAACACGCTGTCTCTGTCCACCTGAAAGAGCCTTTGGCTTACGATCAAGGAGCTTCTCAAGGTCAAGGATCTTAGCAGCTTCTCTAACCATCTTATCAATTTCAGCCTTTGGAACTTTTCTAAGCTTAAGTCCGAAAGCCATGTTATCATATACTGTCATGTGTGGGTACAGAGCGTAGTTCTGGAATACCATCGCAATATCTCTGTCCTTAGGCTCTACATCGTTAACTACTCTGTCACCGATCTTAAGTGTTCCTGAAGAAATATCTTCAAGACCAGCGATCATACGAAGTGTTGTAGACTTACCACATCCTGAAGGTCCTACGAAAATAATAAACTCTTTATCCTGAATCTCAAGGTTGAAATCTTTAACAGCCTCAAAACCATTAGGATATACTTTAGTTACATGCTCAAGTGATAAACTTGCCATACCTATTTTTCCTCCTAATTTCCATATAGCTTAATGCTAGTTATCAGTATATATACTGGGCTGTTTATTTACTATTCACTATTTTCACAAATATTTTATTTTTCATTAGCAATTCTGCTCAGTAGATTGGCATTTTATCCACAAATCCGGAATATTGACGAAGAAAATTGCAATTCTATATGCAACTTGACTATTGTATTACTCCTCGTCGAGCTTTCTGATTGCCTTGTCCAGCTCTTCCTCTTCTGAGAGTTCCTCTTCTTTAGGTTCGAAGCGCTTAAATGTTCCGTTGTATAAAAGAGCATTCAAGAAGCTTGGTCCAGCAATGCCCATAAGGACAAGCACTGGAATAGACTTCACATCAAAGAAGTAGAAAATAAGAAGTGGTAATCCAGTAATAAGTGTCATAAGAATTGTCTTAGGGAATGCAAGAATAGACATTAAAAGAGAATTCTTAAGAGTTGCTCTGTTAGTATTATCAAACTTTGATAAAATAGGGAACACATATAGTGAGACCATATACAGGAAAGCACTGACACCGATGATGATGTATCTGTAAATTCCGTTTAAGTTATTAAGGATAAAGAAGTCGAGAACTAAAACTCCACCAATTGTAAACTTGATGATCTGAAGAACTATAGCCTGCTTGAAGTTCTCCTTAAATGATCTGAAATATGTCTTAGTAATGTAGCTGTCTTCATCTCTTACAATCTTAAGAAGTACAAAGTGCATTGCTGTACAAGCAGGTCCTAAGATACTAGAACAAATGATACCGAAGATCCATGCCCATAATACAGCGCTAAGGAAGTAGTTGTAATCAAGCTGTGCGCCATCAAACATTACAGGGCCAAATACTGGTCCTAAAAAAATAGCCTGCTCAATAATGAGAGGAATTGCAAAAATAAGTGTCAAAATATTGAGCCACATTACGTCAGCAACTCTTGTAAGTGCGCGCATAAGTGGGCTCTCAAGATCAAATAACTTTCCCATTTCTTTTTTCTATACCTGTTCCTTCTAACTTTTTTTGACCAGACTCAGTTCCATCGGAGTAAAAATGATACCGTCTGCTTCCATTTCTTCTCGTAAATCCACGAAGCCCATCTTGTGATAGAACCCTAAAGCATAAGGAGAAGCATTGACAGTCATCTTGTCAATGCCCTCCTCTTCGAGTACATATTTAGATACAAATCTAATCAGCGCTTTGCCTATCCCATTTCCGTGACAGTCGCCATCTACAAATAACAGTGAAATATGTTTCTTTTCTCTAAGAGAGAGCATCCCCAGATACTTTCCCTCAAAGACCGCCACGAACAGTTGATAGTGTCCAGCCAAAAACATCTTTCTGAGCATATCATCATTGACGAATTTTCTAAAATTCTCAATGCCTTCCTGAGAGTAATCAGGCGCATTATATCTCACAAAGGTATCCCATGCGAGTTTAATGGCACCCTCCCAGTCTGAGCTGTATGCACATCTGACCATTATTTTGGATTTAT
This sequence comes from Butyrivibrio hungatei, assembly GCF_001858005.1. NCBI lineage: Bacteria > Bacillati > Bacillota > Clostridia > Lachnospirales > Lachnospiraceae > Butyrivibrio > Butyrivibrio hungatei. The sequence goes on from NZ_CP017831.1 coordinate 2,983,183, forward strand.
CAATTCGCATTTCTGCCATCCAATATCTTCTTTATCCAAGCGTACTGGTCTTCATATACTTTTTCTCTACCGATTTCCTGCTGAAGTTCATGGCGCATTCCATCGTAGATCTTAAGTTCAACATTGGTGATACCTAGCTGATTCTTGTAAATATCATGGAGTTTAGTAAGGGCTTCGCCATAGTTACCTACAGGGTCCTCACTTCCACCAGTGATAAGGATTGGAAGATTCTTTGGAATATCTTCCATCTTGTCTGTATCTCCAACTCTCTTTAAAAGTTCTGCCATTGTCTTGAAACCATTGAGAGTAAAGATAAAGTTATCTCTAGGATCTGCAATATATCTGTCTATGCTTTCTTCGTTATGTGAAAGCCAGTCAAACTTCGTTCTGACATTAGGGATTTTCTTGAGATATCCCTTGAATGCCATATTATTGATCATTTCTGAACGGTACTTTTCTCCCATGATAACCTGCATGAAAGAAACAAATCTGCCTAATGATTTAACTGTGCCTAATGGCATAAAAGCTGTACCCTGAATGATTGCACCATTAATACCTGTTCCATAGCGAGTAATATACTCTCTGGCAACGAATGAGCCAAAACTGTGACCAAGAATAAATACAGGAACACCTGGATACTCTTCCTGAGTCATCTTCTTGAGTCTGTGGGCATCTCTAACTAATACTGTTGCTGGATCGTTCTTACAGAAATAGCCATAGGTACCTTTTCCTTCAGTTACAGAGCCACCATGACCAAGATGATCATTACCCATAACAAGAATGCCCTTTTCTGCCATAAAACGAGCAAATTCATCGTAGCGATCAATATACTCCTGCATACCGTGGATAATCTGTAAGATTGCCACCGGCTGTCCTTCAGGAATCCATTTTATCGCATGAAGCATGGTCTGTCTGTCACGTGATTTGTAAGTCAGTTCCTCTTTGCGTACCATTCGGAAATCCCTCCCATACATTATATTGTTATATTAATAATACCACGAATCGTACATAAACTGTGCACTTTCCGAAGCATCATAGAATTAACAAATTTCTGCTCCTGCTGGCATATCTTTTTCAGGAGTCATAAGTGCAAGATTGCCCTCAGCATCCTCAGCACAAAGAAGCATTCCCTCAGACATTACGCCTGCAAGCTTAGCTGGCTTAAGGTTTACAAGTACCATAACCTTCTTACCCACCATCTCTTCAGGTGAATAGTACTTTCTGATTCCTGAAACGATCTGCTTTACCTGGCTTCCAATCTTAACCTGTGAGCAAAGAAGCTTCTTAGAATTTTCAACCGCCTCACACTTAATGATCTCACCAACCTGGAACTGCATAGCCCCGAACTGATCATATGTGATCTCGTCCTTTGCAGGAATGTCGATAGGAGCCTTCTCTTCTCCTGACTCTTCCTTCTTGACTGGAGCTGGTGCAAGTCCTGCCTTTGCAAGGTTCTCAGCAGCTTTTCTCTGAGACTCTTCAAATTCTGCCTTCTGCTTTTTAACTATCTCAGCAGACTTCTCAAGTACTTCCTTGAGGTCCTTTCTAGCAAAGAGCATCTCTGGGCTCTCTGAAACCTTAGTGCCATTTGGGCAAAGGCCAAACTGACCTAATGTATCGAAATCTCTATCTGGAGTAGAAAGCTGCTCTTTGATCTTCTGTGCTGTTTCTGGCATGAATGGCTCAAGAAGTGAAGCACCGATTGAGATTGCCTCTACAAGGTTATAAAGAACTGTTGAAAGTCTGTCTTTCTTGCTCTCATCCTTGCCAAGTACCCAAGGCTCTGTCTCATCAATATACTTATTGCATCTCTTGAAGAGTGAAAAGATCTCTGTAAGAGCATCAGCAACTCTGAGCTCATCCATCTTAGCTTCTACCTTTTCATAGCAGCCAGATACAACTGCCTTAAGGTCTGCATCTACATCCTCAGAAACACCCTTATCTGCCACAACACCACCAAGGTACTTGTTGCTCATAGCAATAGTACGATTTACAAGGTTACCAAGTGTGTTAGCAAGATCTGAGTTAAATCTCTCAACTAAAAGTTCCCATGTGATAACACCATCATTTTCGAATGGCATCTCATGAAGAACGAAATATCTGACAGGATCAACGCCAAAGAGACTTACAAGATCATCAGCATAGATAACATTTCCCTTTGATTTACTCATCTTCTCGCCGCCCTGTAAGAGCCATGGATGTCCAAATACCTGCTTTGGAAGAGGCTCGCCAAGAGCAAAGAGGAAGATTGGCCAATAAATTGTATGGAAACGAATAATATCTTTTCCAATAAGGTGAAGATCAGCTGGCCACCACTTCTTGTACTCCTCAGAGCTGTTGCCATCTGCATCATAGCCAATACCTGTGATATAGTTTGTAAGAGCATCAAGCCATACATAAACTACATGCTTGTTATCAAAATCAACTGGAATTCCCCACTTGAATGATGTTCTTGATACACAAAGATCCTGAAGGCCAGGAAGAAGGAAGTTGTTCATCATCTCGTTCTTTCTGGATACAGGCTGAATGAAATCAGGATGTGTGTTGATATGCTCAATAAGTCTGTCAGCGTATTTGCTCATCTTGAAGAAGTAAGCTTCCTCTTCAGCTGGATGAACTGCTCCGCCACACTCAGGGCACTTGCCATCAACAAGCTGAGACTCTGTATAGAAAGCCTCACACTCTGTACAATACATACCTTTGTATGATCCCTTATAAATGTCGCCCTGATCATAGAACTTCTTGAAGATCTTCTGAACCTGCTTAACATGATCTTCATCTGTAGTACGAATGAACTTATCATATGAAGTATCCATCAAGTTCCAAAGACCTTTGATAGTATCTGAAACCTGATCTACGAATTCCTTTGGTGAATTACAGCCAGCTTCGATAGCACGTGTCTCGATCTTCTGTCCGTGCTCATCTGAACCAGTCTGGAAATGTACATCAAATCCGTCTTTTCTCTTATATCTTGCTATTGCATCTGCAAGTACGATCTCATAGCTGTTTCCGATATGTGGCTTACCAGATGTATATGCAATTGCAGTAGTAATGTAATATTTTCCCTTGTTCTGCATTATCTATATTCCCTTCTTAAAATTATTTACCAACACAAAAGCTCATAGCCTGTCTCAGTTACAAGAAGCTCGACTTCCCACTGTGCTGAAGGCTTTAAGTCTGCGGTATAAACTGTCCAATCATTCTCTTCATCAATAAAGATCTCATTTGTACCCATATTGACCATAGGCTCTATAGTAAATACCATACCTGGAACCATGAGCATTCCTGTTCCCGGCTTACTTACAAAGCTTACAAATGGCTCCTCATGGAAGGCATTACCACATCCATGACCACCAATCTCTCTGACAACTGTATAACCATTCTTGAGCGCATGCTGATGAACTGCATTGCCCATATCTCCAATAGGAGTCCATGGTTTAACAGCCTTAAGCCCCTCTTCGAGGCACTCTTTAGTTACATCAACAAGTCTCTTCTTTTCTGGAGAAACGTCACCTATACAGAACATTCGTGATGAATCAGAAAAATAGCCATCAAGAATAGTAGAACAATCTACATTTATGATGTCTCCATCCTGAAGAATAATATCCTCAGATGGAATACCGTGACAGACTTCTTCATTAATAGATGTGCAAACACTCTTAGGAAATCCCTCATAATTAAGATCTGCGGGGATTCCGCCCATCTTGGTAGTAGTGTTGTAAACGATGTCATCTATCTCCTGAGTGCTCATACCTGCGTGGATCTTCTCACCGATCTCATCAAGCACTGCCATATTGATAACCGCACTCTTCTTGATTCCTTCTATGTCTTTTTCAGTTTTAAAAAGATCTCTGCTGGGAATTATCATACCCTGATGCTCAAACTGAATAAGCTTGTCATCAAAAGCAGCATGGCAACTTTTGTATTTTTTTCCACTGCCGCACCAGCATAAGTCATTGCGTTCTAGTCTCTTATACATTGCATTCCTTCTCATAATTTCGATATTTTCACAAATATAGTATGCCTTTTCAGTCCTTAACTGTCAACTTGCTATTAACTATCTCTCCGACTGGGCTGTGCTCTCTTAAATACCTGATCAAAAGATCTGGCATCTCGTCAGAATAGCTTCCAACCGTCTCGCAATTTCCAATGCATTCATATCCGCCAGTACCGGTTGCTCTATAGTTGCTGGTTACGAGAGTATAGTCCTTGTCATCTGATAACTCTCCGCCTCCAAGAAGAGTGAGCTTTGTAACTCTTTCTCCAACTGGCTTTGTAATATCAAACTCGTACTCAAGTCCAGCATAGAAGTCGTAATTGTAGTGCTCAACTTTTGGCTGTAAAAAAACATTTGAAATACAGATATTTCCTGTCTCTTTATCAATCTCAAAATACTCTGCGCATCTCTCTAAAGCCTTTTTGATAACGTTCTTTGTAACTTTCTTCACCTCTACTGTATTGGCAAACTGGTAGATTCCAAGTACGTCGCGAACGGAGATATCCTTCTTAAGGCCAAGTGGGTCATTGGCAAGGCTTGTACATGAGAAATCCGCTCCTGTGTAATCAAGCTGAACCTGATTAAATATAGAAGCAACCTTGCTTCCATAAAGAGCCGCTTCCAGCTTTCCTTCTGGCTCAATTTCTTTTTCAAGGCTTCCTATCGGCTCATCAAGCCACTTTTCTACTCTGCCTGTGAGCTCTTCCATCTTGGCAAAATAGCTTTCAAACTTCTGATATCTCTCATCAGGAGCCTCAACCTTGGCAAGCTTTGATGTAATATCCCACTTGTCATTAGCTCTTTTAACCTGAAGGTCACAGAATACGCTGGCTTTGTCTGGTGGCTGAACACCGTAGCTTCCTGAAATCTCCACTCCCTCTACAGACATATGCTGATGGCCAGTTAAAAGAATATCGAAATCAAGCTTTCTTGCTATCTCACAGGCCTGGTTTTCTGTTGTATCAGATAACTTCTTGCCTGTAGCCAAATCTTCCTCAAAGCCGCCGTGATAGATGCAGACTGTGATATCACACTTTCCTTTAAGCTCTGACAGCTGCTCTTCAAGCGCTTTGACAGGGTCAGATACCTTAAGCTCTGTCAGATGGTCTTTTTGTTCCCAGACATTAACATATCCGGTAACGGCGCCTGTGATTCCAACTCTCGTTCCATCTTCCAAGGTGTGGATCACGTTTTTCCTGATGCCAAGAGTTCCTCTTAAATCCTCTACATTTGCACAAACGAGCTGTGCTTTCATACTGGATACATAATCAAGGATCACATCATATCCAAAGTTAAAATCGTGATTACCAAGGGTATAATAATCAAGCCCCATCGCATTAAATCCTTCTGCAACAGGATTAAACCCAAATTCATCTTTATGTTCTATGTAATATGAAACAAGCGGTGTGCCCTGAAGACTATCACCACCGTCGATCACTAATGTATTTCCATCTTTTTCAATTTGAGAAGCTATACAAAAAAGCCCCGCATTCTCGGGGCAATTTTTTGCATAGTTTAAAGGAAATACATGTCCATGTGTATCTGATGTATAGACAATGCGCATATATTTAACCTCTTGTAAGTTTTACTCTGATCCTAGTTGAAATGTACTCTATGATAAGAATGAGTACGATAAGTCCTGTAAGGAGGGCACCTGCTTCGTTCCATCTGTAGGAATTCATAGCAAAGATAAGTGGTGCACCAAAACCGCCGGCTCCAACCATACCAAGGATTGTAGCATCTCTTAAGTTGATATCAAATCTGTAGATCGCAGTAGATGCAAAGTTTGGCATAAGCTGTGGAAGAATTCCGTAGCGAATCTTCTGCCATGTGTTACATCCAGCAGCATCAAGAGATTCAATAACGTGTGTATCAAGGTCTTCAATAGCCTCAATGTACATCTTACTGATCATACCGATCGAGCAGACACCCATTGTAAGGAGACCCGCAAATGCTCCAGGGCCTGTTACTCTTATGAACATAAGACCATATACAAATGCAGGGATGGTTCTAACTGCCATGATCAGCATTCTTCCTACAAAAGCGATTGGCTTTGGAGTAAGGTTTGATGCTGAAATAAATGCCAGTGGGATTGAAATGATCGCACCTACGATAGTACCAAGAAAAGCGATACACATTGTTTCAAGCATCAAGTAAGGAACACCTGAAGTTGTTTTAAAATCAAGCAAGAATTCAAGATCAGGGTGGAAGATACCAGAAAGTACATTAAGTGCGATCTGTCCACCATCGATTGTTGAGCCGCTAGTCTCAATAGCACTAGCACTCCAGATCATAAGTATTGCTACGATAACTGCTATTGTTAAGTTGTAGACCCAGTTCTTAGGTCTTTTTGCATAAGCTTCTTCTATTCTCTGATTCATATCTTCCTCCACTCTTACACTAACTTCTTACGTAAATAGCGGCTGACTGACTCGATAATGAATACAGTAACGAAAAGAGCTACTAGGATCATTCCAACGTTTGGATACTCACGCCAGCTTATTTTTTCATTAAGAATAAGACCAATTCCACCTGCGCCTACATAACCAAGAACCGCAGCGTAACGAACATTTCCTTCAAAGTTAAAGAGACAGTTTGAAAGGAAGAAAGGAAGTACCTGAGGAATAATAGCAGAGATAAAGGCTCTTGTCTTAGTAGCGCCCATAGCTTCCATAGCTTCGAAAGCGCCCATATCTACTGTCTCTATTTCTTCATAAGTAAGCTTTCCAATGTAGCCAAAAGAGAAAACTGCTATAGCAACTGTACCTGCCAATGTTCCAAGACCAAAGATAAGAGTTGCAACAAGGGCAATAACAATTGTAGGAAGAGTTCTGATCAAACTGAACATAACTCTTATGATTGAAACAATGATCTTGCTAGGACACACATTGGTGCTGGCAAGCATTGCAAAAGGCACTGATAACAAAGCGCCAATTACTGAACCAATAAGTGACATCTTAATTGTGTCAAAAAGAGGATTCCATACTGAACCCATGTATGAAGCGTTAGGTGGGAACATCTCTCCGAGGATTACGAAGAACTGTCCGATACGCTTTGTCAAAACTTTCATATCAAAGCCTGTGATTTTAACAGAAAGCCAGCACATAGCAAGGATCAGGATCACATAGATAGGTGCTCTTGAAGCCTTTTTGGCTACAGACTTTCCATTAGGAAGCGTATATACTCTAGGCTTAAAAATCTTATCGTAAATACTCAACGTGATCACCCCACTTCTTTCTGGACGTTACCTTCTTTGTCTACTCTTCCGTTGTAGATTCTATCAAGTACTTCCTGAGTAGCCTCAGAAGCTGGGCCATCATATACGATCTCACCCTCGCGGATACCGATCACTCTTGTAGCATAGTTAAGAGCAAGGTCTACGTGGTGAATATTGATAAGGACTGAAATGTTCATGTCCTCGTTGATTCTCTTAAAGTCATCCATTACCTGCTTGGCTGTTACAGGGTCAAGAGCTGCAACAGGCTCATCAGCAAGGATGATCTGTGGATTCTGTGCAAGTGTTCTAGCAAGAGCTACTCTCTGCTGCTGTCCACCTGAAAGCTGGTCAGCTCTTACGAAAGCCTTATCAAGAATGCCTACCTTATCAAGACACTCTAAAGCTTTGAGCTTCTCTTCCTTTGTATAGATACCAAATGTTGATCTAAACCAAGGCATATCTGGAACAAATGCTGTTAAAACATTCTTTATTACAGTGGTTCTAGTGATCAAGTTAAATGACTGGAAGATCATACCAATTTTTCTTCTGAATCTTCTAAGCTGCTTGCCAGACAAGCTCATAACATCAACACCATCCACGGTGAGTTTACCACTTGTTACATCATGCATCCTGTTGATGGTACGGATCAATGTGGATTTACCAGCACCAGACAAACCAATAATTGCTACAAATTCGCCTTGCTCGATTGTTAAATTCACATGCTTAAGGCCTTCAAAACCATTAGGATATTTTTTTCCTACGTCTTCAAACTTGATCATTACTTTTCTCCTGATTCTAATTCTAAAAATAAGGGAAGATATTAAATAATATCTCCCCCATGTTATTCATAATGTAGTTCTGCTCTCGCTAACGCTCGTCAGAACAAAGTAGTACACTAGGCTCGACATAACCTCGCCAAGTGATTACTTTAATTCATTGACTTAATGAGCTCCTGAGCCTTTCTTTCTGACTCATAGTCCTCAGCCTTAGCCTCTACATAACCATTGTGGTTGTAGATTGAAATAACTTCCTTACCAGCGTCTGAATTTCCGATATTGATAAATGCCTGTGTAACAGCTGCCTTGAATGCATCATCCATAACGTCTGATGTCTTGCTTACGCTGATTGTATCGTTGTAGATACCATCTGTAACACCGATAACGTTTGTCTCATCCCAGATGCTAGCTGTTCTACCGAACTCTGTTGTCCACTTCTCTTCGTTGTCACGTCTTGCATCTGCATAGCAGCAAAGAACGTCGATCTGACCAGAAGCAAGTCTAGCAAAAGCGTTACCATATGAATCAGCCTGTACAGCGTGTGAAAGATCTGTGATGTGCTTCTCAAACTTGTCCTGAAGCCAAAGTGAAGGATAGATATATCCAGCTGATGATGAAGAATTCATAACGCTCCAGTTAAGGCCATCAAGATCTTCCCATGTAAGCTCCTCACCATTGTTAACCTTCTCTGAGATAGCCTGACCAGCCTCTGAAGGACCAGCAATGATAAGACCACGGTAGAAAGTTACCTGCTCTTCTGTAGGCTCTGTTGGCTTGTTGTCGTTCCAATCCTTAGCTTCTGGGCTCTCGATTGAAAGACCATCTCTTGTAGCTGTAAGGATTACATCGCATCCGTCCTCGTAAAGTACATATGTACCACCAGGGATAAGACCGATATCTATAGTTCCGGCTGAAAGACCTTCACCAACTGCTTCGTAGCTTGTTCCAACAGTGATGTCTACTTCCTTAACATCATAGCCAAGGCCAGCAAGCTCTGTTGTAAGAAGCTCCTTAAGTGGCTCTGTTGCAGTAACAATCTCGTCAGGATCACGTGATGGAACGAATCCAATTGTGAGCTTGTCGATAGTAACTGGCTCTGCAGGTGCTCCAACCTCAGTATTTTCTGCAGTTTCTGTTGAAGCTACTGAGCTTTCCTGTGCGCTCTCAGTAGTTGTTTCTGTTGTAGATGCGCTGTTTCCACAGCCTGCAAGCATAGCTACGCATGAAATACTTGCTACCATCATTGCAAAAAATTTCTTCATAATTCCTCCTACCCATAGTCATGGGCTTATTAAATATTTTTTCGCAATAAAAGCTCATGTGTATTACACATGAGCTTTCTGCAAATTACACGCCTAGAATTCTATGATATAGTGACAGGTTTGTCAACAACGAATTGTCTTTATTGCGTTAAAGTTCCACAGCACGAAAATGCCGTTTTTATGAACTTTTCTACTTAGTTTCCAAGAATATCAAGGAAGCGCTTAACGTTATATTGAATATCCCCTTTAAATACGCCGGAACCAGATACTATCACATTGGCTCCTGCCTCCAAAAGCTGGGAAACGTTCTCAACATAAATTCCGCCATCAACTTCGATATCAGTTTTAAGTTTTTTCGCTTCCAGCATACCCCTTACAGTTCTAACCTTGTGGGCGCACTCAGGGATGAGCTTCTGTCCGCCAAATCCAGGTTCAACCGTCATGACCAGGATCATATCCACCATATCAAGATACTCATCAAGTGCTGATGCATCTGTACCAGGCTTTATAGAAATGCCTGCTTTTTTGCCATACTTGTGGATCTCATCTATGACAGCCTTAGGATCCTGAGCTGCCTCGAGATGGAAAGTGATAATATCTGCACCGCTATCCACAAAGTCTTTTACATATCTGATAGGATCCATGATCATAAGATGAACATCAAATGTCTTGGATGTTACACCTCTCACACTTTTGATAACTGGCATACCATAGGAAATGGATGGCACAAACATGCCATCCATAACGTCGATATGAATATACTGGGCTCCAGCCTGATCAGCTTCTTTTATCTGTTCACCAAGCTTAGAAAAATCTGCTGATAAAATTGAAGGGCTTAAAATATTCATCATTATTTAAGAAATTCCTTTACTGATGCATATACACCATCACCATCAAGACCGTACTTCTTAACAAGTGCTGCAGCAGATCCAGACTCACCGAATCTATCCTGCATACCGATCTTCTTAACTACTGTAGGACACTCTTCTGAAAGAACATCACATACAGCGCTTCCAAGACCACCAATAACTGAGTGCTCTTCTACAGTTACAACCTTGCCAGTCTTCTTGGCTGTTGCAACTACAAGCTCTCTATCAATAGGCTTGATTGTGCAGATGTTGATTACTTCAGCATCGATTCCGTCAGCAGCAAGCTTCTCAGCTGCTTCAAGTGCTGCACCAACACCGATACCTGTAGCTATAATACTAACATCTTTTCCTTCACGAAGTACAGTACCTTTTCCAAGTTCAAACTTGTAATCAGGTCTATCGTTAACAACAGGGCAAGCTGCACGTCCAAAACGGATGTAAACAGGGCCTTCATGCTCTGCTGCTGCTCTTACGCAAGCTCTAGCCTCGATATCATCTGCCGGACACATAACAACCATTCCAGGAATTGTGCGCATAAGTGCAAGGTCTTCGTTACACTGATGGCTGGCACCATCTTCACCTACTGTAATACCAGCATGTGTTCCGCCGATCTTAACGTTAAGGTGTGGATAACCGATTGAGTTACGAACCTGCTCAAAAGCTCTTCCTGTAGCAAACATAGCAAATGTGCTTACGAAAGGAATCTTACCTGTTGTAGCAAGTCCAGCTGCAATACCCATCATGTTACACTCAGCGATTCCGCAATCAATGTGACGATCTGGGAATTCTTTCTTGAACCAACCAGTTCTTGTTGCTGCTGCAAGGTCAGCGTCAAGTACAACGACTTTATCATTAACCTTAGCAAGCTCTATAAGTTCTTTACCATAGCTATCTCTGGTAGCTATCTTCTTTACTTCGCTCATTTCAACCTCCTTCTGTTCTATCAAGCTAATGACTCGCCGATCTTGTTAAGATCATCCATTGCCTTAGCGTACTCTTCGTCATTAGGTGCTACACCATGCCATGAAACCTGGCCTTCCATGAAGGAAACGCCCTTACCCTTAAGGCTGTGTGCGATAATAGCAGTAGGCTGACCCTTTGTTTCCCTAGCTTCTTTGAATGCTGCTCTAAGAGCATCAAAATCGTGAGCATCAACATTGATAACATGGAAGTTAAATGCTTCGAATTTCTTATCAATAGGATAAGGTGAGCAAACCTGATCTACAGGTCCGTCAATCTGAAGTCCGTTGTTATCTACGATAACTACGAGGTTATCAAGCTTGCGGAATCCAGCAAACATAGCTGCTTCCCAAACCTGTCCTTCTTCGATCTCACCATCACCAAGAAGTGTATATGTTCTGTATTCTTTATTATCAAGCTTTGCAGAAAGTGCCATACCACAAGCAACAGAAATTCCCTGTCCAAGAGATCCGCTACTCATATCAAGACCAGGTAAATACTGCATACTAGGATGTCCCTGAAGTCTTGAACCAAGCTTACGGAGTGTTGTAAGCTCCTCTACTGGGAAATATCCGCGCTGAGCCATTGCTGAATAAAGACCTGGTGCTGTGTGTCCCTTTGAAAGAACAAAACGGTCACGATCTGGATCCTGTGGCTTCTTTGGATCGATGTTCATCTCCTCAAAATACAGATATGTGAAAATATCTGCTGCTGACAGTGATCCACCTGGGTGTCCTGCACCTGCTGCATGAACCGCTGTAACAATGCCCTTGCGGACTTCGTTTGCAATTACCTGCAATTCTTTGTTTGTCATAATTCCTCCACTTCCTTTACTTTGTATCATACCTCTAAAATTACATATTTCTACTAAATGCATTTAAAATGTATCACACTTGAAAATATGAGTCTATCGTATTTTTTGCCGAACTTTTCCTAAATGATGCTAAATAAAGTTCTGCTCTCGCTTCGCTCGACAGAACAAAGTAGTACTCTAAGCTCGAAAAGACCTCGCTAAGAGATTACTTTTGACCATAATATGCATTGGCACCGTGCTTGCGGTAGTAGTGCTTGTCCTGAAGCTCCTGAGGAGCTGGCTTAACATCTGGATTAATGACTTCGCATCTGTATGCCATCTTAGCAACTTCCTCTGTGACAACGGCGTTGTGTACTGCTTCATGTGCATCCTTGCCCCAGGTAAATACACCGTGGTTCTTGCAAAGAACTGCAGGAACAGCCACAGGATCTTTTTCCATCCTGTTAAACTCGTTGACAATGAGGTGGCCTGTATTCTCTTCATAAGCTGACTCTATCTCATCCTTTGTAAGACATCTTACGCATGGAATCTCACCATAGAAATAATCTGCATGAGTTGTGCCATAGCAAGGAATGCTTCTTCCTGCCTGCGCCCAGCTTGTTGCATAGGATGAATGAGTGTGAACTACGCCGCCGACTTCCTTAAATGCCTTGTAGATCTCAACATGAGTTGGAGTATCTGATGAAGGATTGAGCTTTCCTTCTACCTTGTTACCATTAAGGTCCATAACAACCATATCATCCGGAGTCATTGTATCGTAGTCAACGCCGCTTGGCTTGATCACGAAAAGTCCACTCTCTCTATCAATGGCACTTACATTTCCCCAAGTAAAAGTAACAAGACCATACTTTGGAAGTAAGATATTCGCTTCATAAACTTTTTTCTTTAATTCTTCTAACATATTAAATACCTCGCTAAGTGATTACTTAATACTATCAACAGCTGCCTTCTCAATTGCAAGACCAGCGTTGTAATCCTTCATGAATTCATTAAATCCTGCTACATCTGCAGCTACAGGTTCACAAGTCTCAACCTTACCGCTTGCAAATACCTTGTCAGAAAGATATTTCTCTAAAGTCTCGCCCTCAGCCTTCTGCATCATATATCCAGCAAGAATTGCCTGTCCCCAAGGACCGCCCTCTCCAGCTGTCTCCATGAGCTTAATTGGTGTATCAAGAGCTGCTGCCATAACTCTGTCACCAACTCCTCTGATCTTGAAGAAACCACCCTGACCAAAGAAGAAATCAGCCTTAACATTTTCTTCCTTCATAAGAATATCATTACCAACCTTAAGCGCTCCAAGAGCTGTGTAAAGATGTGTTCTCATAAAGTTTGAAAGATTGAACTTAGCATCTGGTCTTCTTGCGAAAAGAGGTCTTCCTTCGTTGAAACCAGTAATACTCTCACCTGAGAAATAGTTATATGCAAGAAGTCCGCCGCAATCTGCGTCACCTTCCATTGCCTTTCTGTAAAGAGTTCCATAAAGTGTGTCATCATCAACATCCTTGCCGATGGCACCAGCAAATTCTCTAAAGAGGCCAACCCACGCATTAAGATCTGATGTACAGTTGTTGCAGTGAACCATTGCAACCTCTTCACCTGATGGTGTTGTAACAAGGTCAAGCTCTGGATAAGCCTTTGAAAGACTGTGCTCAAGAACTACCATTGAGAATACTGATGTACCAGCTGAGATATTACCTGTTCTAACGCCTACTGAGTTAGTAGCAACCATACCTGTGCCAGCATCACCTTCTGGAGGACATACTGGAATACCAGCCTTTAACTTTCCGCTAGGATCAAGCTTCTTGGCACCTTCTGCAGTAAGTTCGCCAGCTCTTGCACCAGCTGGAAGTGACTTAGGAAGGATGTCCTCAAGCTTCCATGAAAGGTTCTTGTCAGCAATAAGCTCGTCAAACTGCTGAACCATCTTCTGGTTGTAATCGCAAGTCTTTGAATCAATAGGGAACATTCCTGAAGCATCGCCTACGCCCAGAACCTTCTCCCCAGTAAGCTGCCAGTGAATGTAACCAGCAAGTGTTGTAAAGAAATCAACCTTAGAAACATGCTCTTCCTTATTAAGAATTGCCTGATACAAATGAGCAATGCTCCATCTCTGAGGAATATGATATCCAAAGAGATCAGTGAGCTTCTCAGAAGCTTCCTCTGTTATAGTGTTTCTCCATGTTCTAAATGGAGCAAGAAGTGTACCTTCCTTATCAAAAGCCATGTATCCATGCATCATAGCAGAAAATCCCATAGCTCCAACCGTCTCAAGTTCAACGCCATACTTAGCCTTTACATCCTCTGTAAGCTTAGCGTAGCAGTCCTGAAGGCCGCCCCAGATATCATCAAGTGTGTAAGTCCAGATACCATCCTCAAGTCTGTTCTCCCAACCATGAGAGCCAGAAGCGATTGGATTGTACTTTTCGTCTGTAAGAACCGCCTTGATTCTTGTTGAACCAAATTCGATTCCTAAAAATGTCTTTCCCTCAGCTATAAGCCCTTTAACTTCTCCCATAATAATCTCCATTTCCTCTCTTTTTATTTTCTTTTATCGAATCCCTAAGTATCACGTCCTCAGAAAATTCGTAAGTTGCATTAAACGTCACTTTCTGCTCATGTATGAGTCTTATCATATTCTGAGCAGCTTTTTCACCAAGCCTGTGCTTGGGATGAGGTATTGACGAGATCATAACTCCGTCAACGCCCATTCTCGCTATATCTGAATCATCCATTCCAATTACCGACATGTCATCAGGAAGTTTCAAGCCATCCTCCGACAGTATCTGCATCAGCATGCCAGCCACCTGATCGTTGTAGCAAAAGACAGCTGAACAGCCCTTAAGTCTTTCTTTTACCCTGGAAAGAGCTCTTGCTCCGTCCTTGATATCGATCGTGTCGATGAAGTTCACGTGGTCATAGGTGAAAGGAAGCCCAAACTCCGTCATAGCCCTAAGATACCCTCTGTATCTCTCGCGCCCCTGACCATCATCTAGCTTCAAGATACATCCTATATCTTTGTGCCCGGCATTTATCAGCGCCTTGACCGCCTTATAGGCACACTCTTCATCATTTATAGAAACGTGTGGAAGATCCAGCTCCGGATAGAAGCTGTTTATGAAAAGAACCTTTATCCCCCGATCAACTATCCTTTTGTACAAGTCCATGTTGGGATTTGGAAGTGCACTCTTTACCGGCTCCATGATGATACCGGCTATATCTTTTCTATCTAATACATCAAGGAGTATCTGTCTCTCCTTGTTGACCGTGTTGTTGGTAAAAGAGATCTGAATTGAATAACCTTTTTCACTAAGGGTACTCTCTATGCCCCTTATGGTGCTAGGAAAGATGTAATCATCAACGTAAGTTGTAACTACTGCCACAACTGACCTAAGACTGTCATCTGCCCTCTGATCAGCCACGTAAGTTCCGCTTCCCCTGCGGCTCTCCAAAAGGCCATCTCCAGCCATGACTTCAATAGCATGTCTAATGGTCTGCCTGCTAAGATCAAACATCTCGCACAGCTCATTCTCAGACGGAATCTTAGATCCAGGCTTAAGAGTTCCATTATCTATATTTGAATTTATCCATTCGATTACGCTCTCGTACTTAGCCAAAAGTTGTATTCTCCCCTAAAACTTGTATTATTTTTGCACTTTTGTCAGCAACTTACTAATCCAAGCATAATCATCATAAATTCACGAGTTTTTAAAATCAATCAGTAATATATACAAATTTATAAAGTTGTATATGTACAAATTTTCTTATTTGTCTTTTCCAAGTCCATCATTTCTGGAATAGAAAAAGAGATACTGCTGCATCACGCCGTTGTATGGCGCGTATCCTTCAAAATCAAAGCCCTTTGGATACTTGGTTTCAAGCACTCTGTTGATCCATACATCTTTTGGAAAAGCATCAAGCCTGTGATATCCAAACAAGATCTCGCAGTTAGCAACCTTAACTCCAACTCCAAAAAGCTTTAAAAGTTCTTCCATAAGCTCCTCATCAGATAGCTTATCCCAAGAAGAAAGATCCACTAGACCACTTGCCACATCTTCTGCTGCCTTTTTTACATACTTATCTCTGTAGCCTAGACTACAGCTACTAAGCTTATCAAGAGAAAGAGCTGCTAATTTCTCCGGTGTTGGAAAAGAATATATCTTTCCCACTCTTTCATCTTCTACTATAAGGTCTCCAGCCATGGCGCAGAGCTTCTCAATAGATGCCTTGATAGCAGGAATATTTTTTCTCTGAGAGATGATAAAAGAAATAAGCATCTCCCATGGGTCCTGTCTAAGAATCCTGATGCCCTTGCCATACTCAGATGCATTATATAAATAGATGTCCTTCTTTTTACTAATGCGTCCTCTGATGTCAGCATAGCTTAGCTCAAGGTCAAAATAGCTCTTCCAAAAGCCATCGAATTCTTTTTTATCACAGCTAAATTCGTACTCGCAATTTCCAAGCTCTTTTACAAATACATGCTTATCTAGTGCTGCCACGCTAAAAGTCCCTGCCTCTGTTTCACACTCATTGAACCTGAAACACTGACCACTTTCTGCAATTTTCTTTAGATCAAAATCATCTTTTATAGTAATTTTCATTTTGTTCTTCCTTTTTGGATATCCATTCCATCTACGTAGCCTCTGTCCCATAGCATGATGTTAAGCTTCTGAGCAAGCTCCACCGCAGGCTGGGTAAAATACTGGTTGGTCATGACAACGCCCACCATTCTGCCATAGTAATCTCTTCCGGCATATATCTCCTGAACCGCCTTGACTCCTATGGGCTTATCATAGCATTTGCACTGAAATGCGTATGTAATGCCATCCTTCTCTGCCAGAATGTCTGCCCCAAAGTCGCCACTGCCTTTCGTAACCTCAACCTCCAGAAAGCCATTGTCCTTTAAAAGGTCTGCGCAGTAGTATTCAAAGTCGTGCCCCTCCATCTCATCCATTGGAAGAGGGCGAAGTCTACGCCTTTTTATCAAAAGAAATATGATCATCGATAGCAGTATGGCTGCCACAATTATTGAAACTATTATCAGTTGTTCTTTCATTTTTGTACCTTTATCCTTGCAAAAGTGCTCTCAGCCCTTAATATTACTATAGTTATCTATTATAGGATATAGTATAATCGTGAAGATGTGTAGTAAAAATACATGTATTTACAGGGAGAAAATATGGAAAAGGTAAAGGAATTCTTAAAACGAAAAGACATCGAAATCTCACTTAAGCGCTACGGTATTGATGCGCTTGGAGCAATGGCTCAGGGACTTTTCTGCTCACTGCTCATTGGAACTATCATCGACACAGTCGGTAAACAGTTCAACATACCATTTTTATTAAGCACAGTAGCCACTATCGCCGGTAAAGAATACACCGTCGGCGGACTTGCATCTGCAATGAGCGGACCTGCCATGGCTACAGCTATTGGTTTTGCACTTAAGTGCCCACCACTTGTACTTTTTTCAATGATCACTGTTGGATTTGCTGCTAACGCCCTTGGCGGAGCAGGCGGTCCTCTGGCAGTTCTCTTTGTCGCTATTCTTGCAGCAGAATTTGGTAAGGCTGTGTCAAAAGAGACAAAGATAGATATCTTAGTTACTCCACTCGTTACTATCGCAACTGGAATATTCTTCTCTTGGCTGATCGCGCCTCCACTTGGACAGCTTGCAATGTGGCTCGGAGATGTCATTATGAAGGCAACAGAACTTCAGCCATTCTTCATGGGAATTGCTGTTTCAGTTCTTGTGGGCGTAGCCCTCACACTTCCAATCTCTTCTGCAGCTATCTGCGCAGCCTTTGGATTAGTAGGACTTGCTGGCGGAGCGGCTGTAGCAGGTTGCTGTGCTCAGATGGTTGGCTTTGCAGTTATCTCATTTAAGGAAAACAAATGGGGCGGCCTAGTATCACAGGGCCTTGGAACATCAATGCTCCAGATGGGTAATATCATCAAGAACCCTCGCATCTGGATCGCACCTACACTTGCTTCTGCAATCACTGGACCTATTGCAACATGTCTCTTTAAGCTTGAGATGAACGGAGCTCCTGTTTCATCAGGTATGGGTACTTGCGGACTTGTAGGCCCTATCGGTGTTTACACAGGATGGGTAAACGGCGTACTTGATGGTACTAAGAGTGCTATCACAGCCTTTGACTGGATCGGACTTCTTATGGTATGTATCATTCTTCCAGCAATCTTCTCACTTGTGATCAACGCAGGTGTCAAGAAGCTTGGCTGGGTAAAAGAAGGAGATATGGCACTCTGACACAAAGTACAAAATAAAGCACAGCGCTCAGCGCTGTGCTTTTTACTTCACTTTTTGCGTTCTCAAATACTCTTTTTGTTCTGCTGTTAGTCTATAACTTTCAATAGCCTTCTGTATTGTCTTATTGTGAACCCACTTATCAAGTTTCTTTTCCTGGATATAAGGCAAGGCCTTCTCATACTGCTTGGCTAACGCTGTTGCAAAGTACCATGCAATCATCATGTTTATGTAGTATTCGTCTGACTTTATTTTTGATACAGCTTTAAGATACTTAGGATCAAAGTCTTCATCAAGAAAATGCTGCATCAGCATTCCTATGGCGAATCTTATGGTATAAGTTTCTTTTGACTTCATCCACTTTTCTATGTACTTTAGGAGCTCATTCTTATGCTTCTTGAAAACTTTTGGAGACATCTGATCACAGGTTGCCCAGTTATTTACATAGGGGAGGAACTTTTCGAGCTCTTCTATACACTTATCAAAATCTTTAATCTCTGAGATAATAAAGGCTTGAAGCTGATTCTCATCAAAGTACTTGTGAGGAAGGTCATTCAAGAACTCTTCAATACCTTCTCTTTTCACAAGCTCTTTTGCATACTTCCTAAGTTCTGGTGTACGCACACCTATAGCCTCAAACCCATCAACACCAGGAATGAGTCCACTCTGAAAATCTCTATATTTCTTGTCTTGTAATTCGAATAGTTTAGATTGAATTTCCGTAGTCATATATTTCATCTCCAATGGTCTGTTTTCTACATTCTTTTAGTCAGTTATACTTTCTTTCGCACTGTTGATAAGACCGAGAAGGCCCGTCTCCTTAATAAGAGCTATACCCTGGAATTCATCTCCGAGGACAATCAGATTGTCGCCTGTTTTAATATCGAAGATCTTTCTTGCTTTGGCAGGAATGACGATCTGACCCTTATCTCCCACTTTGACCATTCCAAAGATATGTTTTCCTTTCGGCGGTATAGCATATCCCAGGTTGTCCGAATCATTCTTTTCATATGAGATAAGGTCGTCCATGGATACACCAAAGAGGTCAGCCAGCATCTTACATCTCTTTATGTCCGGCAGCGACTCTCCGGTCTCATATTTTGAAAGCGTCTGTCTGGATACGCCTATCTTCTCTGCAATTTCCTCCTGTGACAGGTTATTAAGCTTTCTTAATTCCATAAGATTGTCTGCAAAACTCATACTTTCTTCTCCTTTTTTATTCCCAGAACACACCACCTTATGAAAGGTATGCGGCTCATGATTTCATACAGAAGGTAGGAGCCTGCGAATGCTGCTATTGCAACCAACAGATATACGATGACAGGGGCAAGGAACGGACATAATGTATGCAGATACCATCCGCTGACCGCTATCATCAGATAATGGAATACGTAGAGGCCCCATGATTTTCGGCACATCCACTTTGAGAAAGCATTCGTGAAATTTCCCCATTTTTTCATGAAGGCAAGTATACCGAGAGTTCCAAACCATGCGTATACATTGCACATGATTGTGTCCAGAACTACGTGATCCGGATAAGGCTGACCTTTATATAAAATCACAAAGGCTATGCAGGATGCGAAGGCAAGGATGCTTAATAACAGCCAGTTTTTACCAAGTCGATCCATCACGACCTCATGGGACAATACAAAGTAGCCGATCATAAAGCCCAGTCCGTAGATACCGAATCTGTATACCACAATTATCGGTGTGTTAAGTATCTGCGCCGCTCCATATACGGGTATAACAAGAAGTATAAGTGTCAAAAGATTTGCTTTACCACAGATATTATAGAATCTGTCTTTTTCAATCCTTCTGATCAGTACCAGTATCAGGCTGAAGAGCCAAAGCATCTGAATGTACCACAGAGGGCCTGAGCCACTGACTGCCATTATCAGGAAAAGGATTGGCCCCGGTACGTTGTTCATGGAATTAAATGCACCAGACATCAGCATGTTGTAATAGCCAAGAATCCAGCCGAAAACCAGAAGGCCGATTGTTGATGGTACAAGATACTTTCTCGTCCTTACGCTGATAAATTCCTTTTCTGTTCGTTTAATTAGTTCATAGCGGGCTGACATGCCGGATACCACAAACAGAAGTAACATGAACCAAGGATATACAATGTACTGATATATATCCTGGGGCTGATGTTTACTGAAAGGTCCGATGATGCCATGTTGTGTTACGCCGTTGAATATGTAGATTACATGATAAATGACAACCAGCACTACTGTTATCCAGCGAATATTATCTAAGTACACCTTCCTCATATTTCTACCACCTTTGCCAAATATTTTAACATTTTTCTCAATCATAAAAAAGTAAGCTCCACCTGTCTACCAAGCGAAGCTTACATGTTTTGCTATTTTTTGTTAAATTTGGTTGCGAACGCATAGACCGTTGTAATCTTCTCACAAAGTGCTTTAGCACTTTGTGAGAAGAACAACGGTCTCAACATGGTCATCTTTGTCCAAACCAATAGATATGTCCTCCGTGATAAGAGGAAGTCTGAACTTAACCGACTTTATCCATTGCCCTTCCGGTGTCTTGTCCTCATAAATGTTAACCTCACTGATAATCTGTTCTATAAAGTCTCTTCTTTCCTGTTGATCCATCTTATCAATATACTTATCAATATAGATGATCGCCTTATAAACATTATCTACAGACATTTTATCAGCAATAACGGTCTTTCTTTTTGCTCTTGCATCCATGATAAGATTCTCGAGTTCTTCAATCTTATCATAAATCTTGTAAAGACTGTTCTCCAGGTCAGCTTTTCTTCTGGTGTAATGCTTATCATCAACATCAAGATTATCAATGTCATTTAAAATGACATCTCTCTTACTATTGCATTGTCTGAGCCTCTTACCTAGCGTCTCGATTTCCTTATCCAGCTCCGATACATCAACTTTTGTGTTAATAAGCTTTTTCAAATTTGACGCAACTTTCTTGTTCTGAACCATTTCGGATATAATCTCTAAAACTGCACTATCAAGGGTTTCCTCATTAACCTGCTTCTTGTAATCACACTTATATCCGCGGTCTTTACGCCGATGCTTGCATCCATAGTAATAAAAATGCTTGTAAAAAGAGCCGTCGTTTTTACGTTTAGTACATTTATTAGCATACATACCGGCACCACATATAGGGCATTTTACTATACCGGAAAGAAGATGTATTGTTTCATCCTCCACGCGGTTATGGCGCTTGTATTTCTCTGCATTTCCTTCACGAATGATCTGCGCCTGCTCCCATACTTCATCAGTTACAAGTGCCTCATGCTTGCCGTCAACAAGGATATAGTCATCATGGTTTACCAGATGATACTCATTTCTCGTACCATGGACTTTTTCCATCCTTCTTCTGCCATAAGCTATCTTTCCACAATAAACAGGATTCTTTATTATTCTTTTTATCAGCGCTGCATTAAAAAGCGGACTTTTCCCATTTTGCCTGGGCATCTTGTTTATTCCATGATTATCCAGATACCTGGCAATTCCTGATGCACCCATTCCATGATTTACATTAAGATCAAAAATAGTTCTAATAGCAACCGCTTCTTCCTCATTGATCACAAGAGCACCATCCACAAGCTTATAGCCATATGGTGCAAAGCCGCCATTCCATTTACCCTCACGGGCCTTCTGCATACGGCCTTCCATGGTCTGAACACGAATGTTCTCACGTTCAATCTCTGCCACAGCAGAAAGAACCGATATCATGAGCTTGCCTGCATCCTTTGAGGAATCGATTCCATCTTCTACACATATCAGATTAACATCATAATCCTGCATTGTTTGTAATGAGCTAAGCGTATCAGCTGCATTCCTTCCGAAGCGTGAAAGCTTAAATACAAGAACAAAAGAAACGTTATCTTTGCCAGATTTTATATCATCCATCATGCGACCAAATTCTATTCTGTTCTCAATGGATTTTCCTGAAATACCTGCATCCTCATATTCACCGGCAATCTCGTAGTCGTTATATTCACAGAAAGCTTTCATTTTGGCCTTTTGAGCATCAAGAGAATATCCATCTACCTGAATTGTGGTGGATACACGAGTGTAGAGATATACTTTAATCTTATCTTTTTTCTTCATTAACTCACCTTACCTATCACGGAAGCTTAAGCGCCGGATTCCCCAATAAAGACTGCACAACCGGTTTATATTTCTGAATTCCAAAATCTTCGACTATACTTGTTATTCTTGCTCCTGCATCTTTAGAAGAGGCTCCACAAAGGAATACTCTTTCATCCTTGGTCCCATAATCCAGTACTATAAACCTGTCATGAAAGATGCCTCCTGTCTTTTGAAGAGAAATCTTTAGGCCCGGGTATTCCTTGCAAAAATCCTTAAATTCGATGTTGTGCAACTTATTTACACCCACATTATCACTGAAAACCTTGATATCAACACCAGGCGCAGCATTCTTCAGTAATACCAGTGTGCGAAGCCCAATATAGTTATCCACAAGATATATCGTTTTCTTTGCCTGACCATAGATAGAAGAATATGCCACATCAGCACTGGAATACTTTGTATTAAACATGAGCCAGCCATTGTCTTCATCATTTACAAAGCTGTTCATCATGTCTGCCAGATCAGATTTAGTCACAACCTCACCAAGCTGATCCATAACATCAGACATCTGCTTCTCAACAGATCCGAGATCCATGCGGAGCTTCTTGATTTCAAAAGCGTTCTCAGAAGTCTGCATTGAAAGCTGCATAACCTCGCGTTGGCCGATAAGTCTTTGATTACTAATAATGCAATCCTTCATAATTTTAAAAGTACGCACAAGAGCCTTGCTTTGCTTCGTTGCAAGTTCACCCTTCAAAACTGTCATAAGCATATACAACCCTTGCTCTGTAAAGACATGAGGATTATATCTGCTCTTTGCACTGATATTTGCGGTCGGAAATTTCGTCCGCAAATCTTCCGTTTCTTCTTCAGTAAGTTCAAACATAAAATCCGAATCAAACTTAACTATATTATTACGCACCTGCTCATTGAATCGTTTATTACTATATCCATATATCTCAGCCAAATCAGTATCCAGCATCACCTTACGCCCTCTAATATCATACAGTCGCTCCCTTAAGTATTGCTCAGTAACCTCTATCACAGCTATCTCTGATTTTTCCAGTTCAGCATTTCTCAGTTCGTTTTTCGTCTTTTGAGCCATAATTGTCCTTTCACAATTTGCGGTCGAAAAAATCGTCCGCAAAACATATATTATTTTTTTCACTCTAAACGTCTCAACACACGGCCAATCCCAAGCCTGCGAATATTGGTGTTTTTATATTATTCAAGGTGATTTTTTTGCACCTTGAAGGCTCGACATTGTCAATGCGCTTGAAGTCGAAAAAATCGACATCAAGTTCAGATATTCTCCAGATCCTCCAGCTTTTTAAGAGTCTTCAGATACGCCAGAACTCTCTTTTGCTGTTCCTCTCCAAGCTCATGGTATTCAACAAGAATCTCTTTATCCTCGAAACTAACTTCCATATCAGTATGTCTGGTATAGTCATCATCTATGCCCTTACCGGTAAGGAGCTGCTCGGGTGTTATATCAAGAGCATTGCAGATATCCATTATCTTATCGGCAGATGGATTGGTCTTTTTGGTTTTCCAATCACTGACGGTACTTCTTGAAAGACCAACCATCTTACAGAATGATGCCTGTGAAATTTCTCTTTCCTTAAGTATTTGGAATATTCTCTCGCTTATAGTCATACATCCTCCGTATATACGAATATATTATAATTCGCCACTACGGTTATGATATCATCACGCAAAAGTATATTCAATGGAATTATTATCTTTCTCATTGAGCAGTTTCTGCACTTCTCTGATATAAACTCTGTACTGCTTTTTTATTTCCTTCTGAGTCAGGAACGCATCCGGATCAGGAAGATCTTCCAGTTTTACATCATCAGCATATTTTGCAAAAATTCCTGCAAGAAATTCTGCAAAGCCAGCCATTTCACCACTTTCATCCATAGTCACGACTTTGTTATTCAGCATGCACTTTCCTCCCCTAAGTGATAATTCCTATCTTCCTTGATCTTGATAGAGGCCTTAGAAGCAAACGGTTTCCAATTTACATTACTTGCTCGAAGCAGATCATAAACATAAATCTTATTAGGTCTCCCTAGCCCGATATGTCTTCTTAGAATCAGCTCATAGTGCTCCAGCTCTTTAAGTAGTTCATTTATCTTTTTATTTCCCAAATGCATAAGCCTCATCATCTCTTCGATAGTGAAATAGATAAATACACAGCCGTATTCATCTCGCCAGTCTTCTCCATTGATTCTTGAAAGGCACAACCTGTCAAGAAGAAGCATGTACAATATCTTTGCTTCACATGTCATTTCTTTAAAATTAGAATCCTCAAATAGCTTCTTAGGTAACCTGTAAAAAAGTCTCGTATCTTCATAAATCTCTCTAAAACTCTTATCTCCCATTTGTTTAATCCTTTCTTTTTTCAATTCTTAAAAATATAAATACTAGTTGCGTTATTTCGAATTCGGTATAATTTGCGCAAGCAGGGCATCGGTATATACCGGATGCATTTTTGCTTGTTGGGGAGTATGCCCCAAGCCCTCAGAACCTCGCTTTGCTCGGAGCAGTTAAAGCTATATTTTTGCAAGTTTCCGCATAATTCCTTTTAGCAATTGGCATAACTCCTCCTGGCCTTCCTGTATGTCTTTAATATCATTCAGGTAAATGCTGCCGGTTTCATTTGCTTTTTTTGCATATTGGTTGATGTTGTTGGAAGTTATCCGAAATAGTCTTATAACCTCATTTAGTTCGCTAAGGTCCAGACGTATCACATAACCATCGATAGCCATTTTTCGAATATAAGCTGACATATTTATAATGCCTGCTTCCTTCATCCTACTTTTTATCAGCTCCCTCTCGTTTGGCTTTAGCTTAATATAAATACCATCTACATATTCTTTCATTTATTCCTTCCTCCTCTCAGGCATAGAAAAAGCGCCATACCTACAGTCTTTTTCTGACTATAAGTCGGCGCCTATAAAAATGTTTTCAATTGGTAGTGTTCCTATCCTCATCCCATCCATATCTCCTGATAAGATAAGATTAGTTTAATTAATTTCAGTTTTGTTATACTCAGTCTTATTACGTTGTCTTTTAAACACTTCTAGACTTGTCCATTGGACATTTCCAGAATTCTGTTTTTCAGACTTCTAGCATGTCCATATCGGAACACAGTAGTCTGTTTTAGACACGCAGTACCAAGTTATCCACAATTACTATGGTCCCCTCATAAGCGTAAGTCCTCCCTTATTTTTGTTAGATTTCCATAAATAGATTTGGTGATTATTACAATGAAAAATCGGGAAATTTTGCCCCATAGTTCACCCATGAAATAGCTTTTTTAAGTGAAATAACAAATTCGAAATTCTTTTGAAGCAATAAAAAAAGCCCAAACCACAAGGAGTTTGAGCTTTTAATCAATTTCTATTAAATTACCTTTTTCCGATTTTTGGGTATAATAAGCACGTCTCTAATATAGAATATGTGTTTGTTTTTGTCAAATATTTCATGCTAGTAAGGTTTATATTTTTCTTTATCAACAGCAACATATAAATCAATGCCCATCTTTTTCTCAAAATATTCTTTAAGATCAAGATTAGTCTGCCATTTATCCGGATCATATGAGCCGTAGCGGCTTTTAACATCGTTCATTCTATCAACGATGTCCATAACGCCTTCAGCACCTGCAATTGCGTCGCAGAGCTGGATGAGCTTATCATAATCATCCTGCACTGTTTTTTTTAGGTTAACACGAATCATTTCTGTGTCTTCTTCAGAAGCATCGAAGTTTCCTACGTAAGCCTCTATTTTATCCTGATTAAAAGAATGGGTGAGACAGATTCTGGCAACATCCTCATAACCTAGAGATAACATGTATTTATATCCTTCTGATACATGTCTTAAGTGAAATACACCAAACTTCCTACCTATATCATGAAGTAGGCCTAAAACATAAGCTTTGTCAGCATCCATTCCGCAGTGCATGGCTATCTTTTCTGCACAATGGGCAGTTACTCTGCTATGATCTACCCACTTTCCCGGGTTATCTTTTTGGGCATCAAGCAATAGCCTTTCTGCCTCATCTCTTGTTGGATACTTTCTCAAAAACTTTTTGCACATATCAAAATGCATTCCGGAGCAATTGTTTTCTCTGGCAATCACGTTTTCTATCTCATGGATTTTATACCACTTGTGGTCATCTACTTCATTAGATTCTGCAAAAGGTGCTTTTTTTACATATACGATGAAGCCTATCATAATAAGCCCCTTGGGCTCAAAATAATAGCTTGATACATACTGCCATTTTGTTACTATCTGTCCCGTCTCTTCCTTAACTTCCCTTGCCACTGCTTCCTCTATAGTTTCGCCTTCGACCATATATCCCGATACTACAGTCCATTTGTCTTCAGAAATATAGTTTTGCTTAAGAAGCAGGATCTCATTATACTCATTGACAACCAACACTTCTACAACAGGAAGTGGATTATTTCCGTATATTCTTTTACAAGACGGGCATATCTTGCATTCATCATCACCAAGTTTTATATCCTCCAATGCATGTCCACATTCAGCACAGTACTTGAATTTCATAAACATCCTCCAAATTTGATAATAATAGGTCCACATAGCACATGATAAAGGATGCCCTTAGGGCAGAGTCAAGATCATTATCTACACAACCATGGCACATGATTCTTGAACAAAACTCATACATTAAAAACCTCGTTTGTATCAATACACTTCGCAAATCTGCCAGGCCACATCATTTCATTATAGTATTTGTATGTAGGCTCAGCATCCATGTAATCATTATCACTGGTTGAATTGCAGTCCTTAGGTATGATGACTTTGTAACCTCTCTCCATAGAATCCGGCATAAGGGAACTTATATAGCTTGATCGGATTGCCAAAAAGTTCCATATCTTCGCCGTTAGCAGTTCCATCAATTATCGACTGTGCTCCATTAATAAGCTGTTCAATAAGGTCTGGGCTTACAGGGAAGCTTCCGTGAGATGGATACACTATGTCGAAGCGGTCTTTAAATTCCAAAATATGTATAAGACTCTTAACATAATCATTTATATTTCTCTGATTGCCAAACATGTAAATATTTCCATCCTGAATTGCATCTCCGCCTATCAGGACTCTGTCATTTACATCCAGTATTGCTATGCTGCCTGGAGTATGTCCTGGATTATCAATTATTTCAAGCAGTCGATTTCCAAGATCAATGGTGTCCCCTTCTTTTACCGGCACTATTCGGTCCACAAGCTCTGCGCCTTTCATGCTCAGATTTTCTCGTTCATCAAGATTCATGTAAAATTTGTCAAAAGAGCTGTTTCCTGATATATGATCTCTATCAGCGTGAGTATTTAAAAGCTCCAAAGGAAGTTCTGTAAGGGATTTAGCTATTTCTTTTGCATCCGGAGTATTCATGCCCGAGTCTATAAGAAGCGCTTTTTTCTCCCCAATCAAAATGAAAAATCTGACCATCCCGTCTTCTATTCTGTATGTCTTTTCATCGATTTTAATTATGTCTGCCATAGGAAACTCCTTTCTTTTGAACATGTATTAAAGATATTTCAAAATATCATTAGGCGCATATGCATGATTGAATTCATCAAGTTTATAGCAAGGAATATGTGGTTCAAAGGCAAGATCAGCAAAATACTGTGCCTGCAATGCTTTCATGCCAAGATCTCTTGCTGCAAATAGCTCTTTCGAACCACCATCACCGACATACAGACATTCACCTGCTGTAACTCCAAGTTCATCCATAGCTCTTTTATAAATCTCAGGATCCGGTTTGGTGATTCTCTGCTCATAGGAGAGCATTGCCACATCCAAATATGGGAAAATAGCACTTTCTCTGATAGCCTTTGCTTCATCAGAATAACAGTTGCTAATAAGTCCTATTTTTAGCCCCTTGTCTTTAAGCGTCTGTAAAAGAGCTATTGTTTCCTTGGGAGTTCGCTCAAAAATCCCCTCGAGGGTCTTTCTGCGCTTACCTGCTATCAACGTAACCGCATCTTCACTGTAACAGTCAAGCATCTCAAGAGTTCTTTTTATGCCTTCCTCGATTGTACAATTACCACTACTCCTGTCATGCTCTGTGATGTGCCACGCCTTTTTATACTCATCGATTTGAAGATTCATATCGTGAGCCATGTCCTCACTAAAATATGTATCACCGGAAAACATAGAAACAAGAGTCTCAAACATGTCGAATATCACTGCTTTAGTCATAATTTTCCTCATTTTGTAAGCTTCTCTTTTATCTTTTCCTGTTCATCACTGCCAATGCCTATTGCAGAAAAATACCCCTCTATTGTCCCGTGGCTCTCTTCTATCATTTTCATAAAATAAATCATATTATTTTCATTAGGGATCACAATATTCATATCAAGATCAGGGAAGTTTTTATGTATAAGTTCAAAGCGCTCTTTATTGTTTTCCTTGGTTCTCATATAATCATATACGATATCACTCTTTCTGACACCGCAGAGCCACAAAATAAGTGCACTGTTGACACCTGTTCTGTCTTTTCCCGCAGAACAGTTAAACATAACTCCCCAATTAGCATTTGCTATTGTCTTGAACACTTTACTTATGTTTTCAGAATGTGCGATTTTGTAATAACTCTCCGGAACCGCTTCTACGCTCTCTGGGATACCACTGCCTTCAGGAATAGGAATATCGTAATACTCAAAGCCTTCTACCCCTGCAAGGCCATGGGGCTTTTTCTCTTTTTCATCCAAAGATCTGGTATCGATTATGGTTGTAATGCCAGTGTTTTTCAAAAACTCTATATCTTTTTCAGATGGATAATTAGCAACGTCACTTCTTATAAGTCTTCCATACCTGGTATAGTTTTCTGTTCCATCTATTCTGTATCCGCCAAGATCCCTGGTGTTTAGCGTAGTCTCTAAAAGAGAGTAAGTTCTATTATCCCAAGCATTATCGTAGCTCTCAATAAGCTTCCCACCATTCATAAATGCATCCAGTTCTCTTATGCAGAGCTCAACTGCCTCGGAAATGTATTCATCAGCCATTTCTTTCGTAAAAAAGAAAATCTCTCCATCCACTTCTTTGAAATAGCCATACATAGAATCCATAAGCCATTTCACATCGAATGAGCAAAGATCATTTATGGGCTCACTATCAAAATTTACCGGAACGGTAATGTTGTTCTTCAAATTATACTTTTCAGCAACATAGAAATTTATAATGGAATAATCTTTGTGGAGTTTCTCGACATTACCTGGAATCATTGGATTCCAATAATACTTATCATAAACAAAATGCCTGTAACAGATATCCTGAACTAGATGAAGGTAATACCCAAGATATAAGTCATCCTGCCTCATCAGCTCTCCGAACTTATTTCTAAAGAATTCAAAATCATAAGACTTTTTATTGCGTCCCCAAATAAACTTGTTTACATGACCTGCTTTGCCTTTGCCCGCATCAGGAAGAATTGCCCCAAACTTAAGTCTATTCTCATCCTTGAAGGCATGGTGCTTAATAAGCTCGTTAGTAACAGCCAGATGTATAATGCTTGATGCCATTGTTTCCCCTTTATTCCCAATTATTCAAAACTTTTTTCTTCTGAAATATACTAATAATCATAACACGGAAGGCGCCAAAAACCTACATAATAGTCACATTTAAGCCTATTATTACAATGAAAAAAGAGGCACCTCAAAAATCTTGAAATGCCTCTTTTTTTCCACATTATAAATTTTGTCGTTATTACTACTTCACTTCTCCGGAGATACTTCAATCTCTACATGTTGCTTAGCGTCCTTGAGTTTGGACAATAAACATACCGTCTCAACATGCCCACTCCAGCTGAACATGTCGCAGGCTCTGACAGCCTTAAGCTCATAGCCGCCGTCAGCTAGTATCCTTAAGTCTCTTGCAAGAGTTGCAGAATCACAGCTTACATATACGATCCTGTCTGGCTGCATCTTGAGCATTGTTTCAAGGCACTTCTCATCGCAGCCCTTTCTAGGAGGATCCACAACAATGACATCTGGGTGAAGTGCTTCATTACTTGATACTCCATCGTAGCCGCCATTTTTGTAAAACTCTGGAAGTACTTCTTCTGCCTTACCACAGAAAAAGTCTGCATTTGAAAGACCATTTCTCTTGGCATTTCTTTTAGCATCTTCAATGGCATCAGGAATGATCTCTACACCAAATACATGTCCTGCTGTCTTGGCCATAGATAAGGTGATGGTTCCAATTCCGCAGTAGAGGTCCCAAACCGTTTCTTTTCCTGATAGACCAGCATAACTGATTGCCTGTTCATAGAGCTTCTGGGCCTGAACAGGATTAACCTGATAGAAGGAAAGAGGTGATATCTCAAAATCAAGGCCGCAAAGAGTGTCTGATATTGTGTCTCTTCCCCAGATTGTATGAATCTCGTAGCCCATGATGACATTTGTCTTCTCGGTATTGATGCTGACAGAGATACTTGTCATGCCCGGAATTTTACTGAGAGAATCCACAATTTTTTTCTGATTTGGAAAGTAATCCACATTTTTATCTTTTTTACCATCTCTGTAGTTGATAACCAGGCACACCATAATCTGCCCGCTGGTAAAGCCTTTTCTAATGAGCACGTGCCTTACAAGACCTTTTCCAGAAGCTTCATCATAAGCCTTGATCCCATTTTCTTCCATGTGTTTTAATACAATATCAAGGATAGCCTTATTTTCTTTTATACCAATATAGCAATCATCCACAGGTATGATACTGTGGGTTCTGCCTGCATAGTATCCGGCAACAAGTTTGCCACTTTTGTCAATTCCGATTGGGTACTGGGCTTTGTTCCTATATCTCCATGGCTCATCCATGCCGATAATAGGCTCAGTTATGCTATCGATAAAGTCTCCATCAAAGCCTCCAAGTCTTACGATATTGTTCCTTACTTTATTCTGCTTGAACTGAAGCTGTCTCTCATAGGTCATGTTCTGAAGCTGGCATCCGCCGCACTGCCTTGCGATAGGACACTTTGCTTCCTGTCTAAACTCTGAAGGCTCAATAACCTTTTCAAGATGGGCATAGGCATAGTTTTTCTTGGCCTTCATGATCTTGGCGCTTACTGTATCTCCAATTACCGCATCCTTAATAAAGAGGGTATAGCCGTCAATCTTGCCTATGCCCTCTCCGTCATTTCCTATATCTGTGATGTTTACTGTCAGAAGCTCATCTTTGCTGTACCTGACATCTTCTTTTTTCTTACTTCCCATTTATTCCTACCTGCATTACTCTTTCCAATGAAGCCTATGAAGCTCGCCCTCTGTCTCAAGTCCCTTGAATTCGTTCTGTCTAAGGGCTTCGTAGAGAACTATGGCAACTGAATTAGAAAGGTTTAAAGACCTGATATCATGTCCCATAGGAATTCTGATGCAGCTCTCTTCATTGTCCACCAGAATTTCCTCTGGAATTCCTGCGCTCTCCTTACCAAACATGATGTAGTCATCCATTCCAAAGCTAACATCTGTATATGAACGCTTTGCCTTGGTTGTAGCGTACCAAATCTTGGCTCCTGGGTGCTTTTCCTTGAAGTCCTCGTAGTCTATATATCTTGTGACATCGAGCTTTTCCCAGTAATCCATTCCGGCTCTCTTTATTTCTTTTTCATTGAGTCTGAATCCCAAAGGCTCGATAAGATGTAAACTTGTTCCTGTTGCCACACAGGTTCTTCCGATATTTCCAGTATTCTGTGGAATCTCAGGCTGATGTAAAACTATATGCATTCTTAAACTAACTTCCTTTATTACTATTATTCCTCATCATCAGCATCCATAACTGCTGACTTTGGAAGAGAAAAGATAAACTCTGTACCAACACCTGCTGTGCTGATAACGTTGATGTTCTCTTCGTGGGCCTTTATGATCTCTTTTACAATTGAAAGGCCAAGGCCTGTACCCTTCTTGTCCTTACCTCTTGAAAGATCCGACTTGTAGAATCTGTCAAAGATAAGCTTCTGGTCTTCTTTTGGAATTCCGATTCCGCTGTCCTTAACAGACACAAACACCTTGCTGTGCTTCTCTGTAGTCTCGATCTTGATTGATGAATCGTGATGGCTGAACTTGATGGCATTATCAACAAGGTTATAAAGAACCTGCTGAATCTTGTCTACGTCAGCATTTACCAGCATCTTGTCATCAGTAAGGACCAGCTCGATTGCAATCTTCTTGTTCCTGCAGGTGCCCTCAAAAGACTCTGCAACTTTCCTGATGACATGATTAATATCAAAATCAGATTTATCAAGAAGCATTCCCTTAGTGTTGAGGTTGTTAAGCGTCAAAAGCTCGTTGGTGAGCTTGGTAAGTCTGTCGGTCTCGTTAATGACAATTCCAAGGTATCTCTCATGCATCTCCTGAGGAATTGTTCCATCCTGCATTGCCACAAGATAGCCGCGGATAGATGTAAGGGGCGACCTGAAGTCGTGAGATACATTTGCAATGAACTTCTTTTGATCGTCCTCCTGCCTTGCAATCTCGCCTGCCATATATGACAGAGATGCCGCAAGATATCCCATCTCATCTTCTGATTCTACAGAGAACTCATAGGACATATTGCCGGCTGCGTACTGCTCTGTAGCCTTGGTGATCTTGCGAAGTGGTATATATACCAGCTCTGTGAAGAAGATCAGGATGATAAGAGACAGTAGGAAAAGAACTATCAGCATCAGGTAGGATATGTTAAGGAATTCATTGGCCTGCTCCTGAATATCAGAAACAGGTTCGTGAATAACTACATAAGCCTGAACCTTGTAATTGGCCGTTATAGGTGCAAATACACTTACCACATCTGAGTCAAAAGAGTCCCAGAAATTGCCGGTCGTGTAATATGAACCTCCAAGAACTGAAGGATCAAAGCCATTGATAACTATCTCATCCCCAGGCCCAAGATTTCTTGATGAATCAAGAACCAGTCTTCCTGATGGGTTTATTATCCATATGGGCTCATTATCCATATACTTGGACAATGTAACCATTTGAGTGTGTACTGTTTCAAGTGAAGTTTCACTGTTGTACAAATCTGCCGCATAGGTGTTGGCAATCTGCGTGGCAACCTGATACATGCTGTCTGTCTTATCTCTTCGTATGCGCTCATAGGTCATGCTATATACGAAAGTCGCAACCACTATAAAGCCAAAGACGGCAAACAAAAGGTACGCCAAGAGAAACTTCAGATAGAGAGTTCTCTTCATTTACTCCATTACCTCGAATTTGTATCCGATTCCCCAGATTGTAGCCAGTCTCCAACTTGCATGGTCATTTAACTTCTCACGAAGTCTCTTGATATGAACGTCGACTGTTCTAGTATCTCCAATGTATTCGTAGCCCCAGATCTGATCAAGGAGCTGCTCTCTTGTGAAAACATGGTTTGGTGATGCTGCAAGGAAATACAAAAGCTCCAGTTCCTTTGGTGGCATATCAACTCTCTCACCCATGTATGTAACAGAGTAGTTTGTCATGTTGATCTCAAGATCAGGATATCTTACAACCTTATCGTTAGATTCAGGTGCTTCCTGAGTCTGAGGCTTATATCTTCTAAGAACTGCCTTTACTCTAGCCACCAGCTCTTTTGAATCAAAAGGCTTCTCCATGTAGTCATCAGCACCCATCTCAAGGCCAAGAACCTTATCAAATACTTCGCCCTTGGCTGAAAGCATGATGATAGGCACCTGTGATCTTGTCCTTAACTCTCTGCAGACCTGATATCCATCAATACCAGGAAGCATCAGATCAAGGAGTACAAGATTTGGCTTAAATGTATCGAAAGTATTGATGGCAGTCTCACCATCGTTGCAGATTTTGGTCTCAAAACACTCTTTTACCAGATAAAGAGATATGAGCTCTGCGATATTGTTGTCATCATCTACAATTAATATCTTCTGCTTAGTTGCCATAATTTCCCCCAAAATATTATTTTATAAACGTTACTATTGTCACGCCTGCATCGCCTTCACCAAATTCTCCAAGCTTGAAGGACTTAACGTAAGGAACACCCTTAAGATACTGATGAACAGCCTGTCTGAGTATGCCTGCGCCCTTACCATGTACAACTCTTACATTGTTAAGGTGTGACATATAGGCGTCATCAAGGTATTTATCAAGTGCAGCAAGCGCATCATCTGAATTCTTGCCAATAAGATTGATCTCAGTCCTGATATTAGCTGACCTTGAAAGATCCATCTTGCCACCGCTACTACTGGTGTTTCTACCATAGAACTTCTTCATGGCAGCCTTGCCATCTTCATCCTGCACCAGCACAAGATCTCTGATATTGGCCTTGGTCCTCATGATACCGCACTGTACAAAGAGGTAACCATCCTTGTCAGGCTTGGAACTGATAGTTCCCTTAAGCCCCATAGACACGATCTTGACTGTTTCTCCAAGTTTAAGCTGAGACTCTTTGAGAATAGGATGTGTCTCCTTTGGCTTTTCAACCTTCTTGGAAATAGATTTATTCTTGTCAGAGATCTTCTGTCCAACGCTGGTCCTTGCTCTCTCCAGATCCTGCATTGTAGCATCAGGTCCCGCTTTTCTAAAGGTCCTGATAGTCTCATCAGCAACATCCTTAGCTTCCTGAAGGATATCTCTCGCCTCTTCATTGGCCTTTCTGATGATCTCATCCCTTTGTTTATCAAGCTTGTAGGTCTTTTCCTCAAGCTGAGTCTTAAGTTCTTCAACTTCCTTTTTGTACTGAGCTATCTCAAGGCTCTCGCTCTCGATAGTCTTACGGCTCTTCTCAAGGTCTGCAAGAAGATCCTCAAACTTTTTGTCCTCAGTTCCAATCTGCTCCTTGGCAGCTTCTATGATCCTGTCTGGAAGCCCAAGCTTGGAAGAGATCGCAAAGGCATTACTCTTTCCAGGAATTCCAATAAGGAGCTTGTAGGTTGGCTTAAGTGACTCAACGTCAAACTCACAGCTGGCATTCTTGATACCAGGTGTGTTGAGGGCATATACCTTAAGCTCGCTGTAGTGAGTTGTAGCCATTGTCCTTATCTTCCTCTCATGGAGGTCGTTAAGGATAGATATAGCAAGAGCTGCGCCCTCTGTAGGATCAGTTCCTGCGCCAAGCTCATCGAAAAGGCAAAGTGAATTCTCATCAGCCTTCTCAAGGATGCTGACGCAATTAGTCATATGTGATGAGAAAGTAGAAAGAGACTGCTCAATACTCTGCTCATCTCCAATATCTGCATAAACTTCTGTGAACACTGAAAGTTCTGACCTGTCACCTGCAGGGATTGCAAGACCAGCTTGTCCCATCAGGGTCAAAAGACCTACTGTCTTAAGAGTAACTGTCTTACCACCTGTGTTAGGTCCTGTGATGATCAGCATGTCAAAGTCGCGACCTGCGTATACATCGATAGGAACAACCTTGTCTTTATCAATAAGAGGATGTCTTCCCTTCTTGATATCAAAAGCATGCTGCTCGTTAAATACTGGTGTGATGGCATTTATCTCAAGTGCATATGAAGCCTTGGCAAATACAAAGTCAAGGTCAGTCATAATATCTGCGTTGTACTTGATAGAGTCTACGTGCTCAGCAACCTTGAGGCTGAGCTCAGCAAGGATTTTCTCGATCTCTGCTGTTTCCTGTAAGATCATTTCTCTTAACTTATTGTTGAGCTCAACAATTGCCTGAGGCTCAATGAAAAGTGTAGATCCTGATGATGACTGGTCATGAACAATACCATTTATCTGAGATTTATACTCAGCTCTTACAGGGATACAATATCTGTCACCACGCATGGTTACTACAGTATCCTGAAGGTAAGTTCTCATTGATCCGTTGATGATCTTGCCTAGCTGCTCGTGGATCCTGTCATTGGTCAGCATCATTCCGCGTCTGATATGCTTGAGGGCTGGGCTTGCATCAGAGCTCATCTCATCCTCTGAGATGATACATCTTCTGATCTCAGCTGATACAAAGGTAAGTGGCTCAAGCATCTCAAAAGATTCAGATAAAGAGTCTCTCTCCTCATCATCCCTTTGAGGTCTGCCGTAAGTCTTAACTCTGTTGACGTTATCAAGAAATGCTGCAAGCTTTAAAAGAGCTGCCATATCCAGCGCACTTCCGATCTTGAGTGCCTTTAATATTCCCTGAAAATCCTTATTGTCGCCAAAGTTTGTGCTACCTTTTTTAAAGATCCTTGAAATAGCATCCTTTGTTTTTTCCTGATTCTTTCTGATCTCTTTTATATCAGATGAAGGAACAAGCTCTCTGCAAAGTCTCTTACCTGGCTCTGAAGTCGCATGTTCTGTAAGTCTTTCAATAATCTTGCCGTATTCAAGTACGTGTAAAGCTTTCTGATTCATAATTATTTTCCTGTGTCTAAAGTTACATAATCATCCAAATTACAGTTTACCATCATAAGAGTTTCTTTGCTACTTCTTATGCGTAGTTACCATTTAAAAGATAGGGGCATTTAGGGAACTATGGTATAATATTGAAATGTATCAAGTAGTTTTATGGGGATGGGGTATTCTATGCCAACTAATCAAGAAGAAAACAAAAACGAAAATTTAGCTAATACGGATTTTATTAGTGAGAAGATAAAGCAAAGACCTATTAACAGGAAAAAGCTCTTAAGGCGCACTATCATTACTGTCACTTTGGCAGTGCTATTTGGTTTTGTTGCCTGCCTTACTTTCCTTTTATTGCAGCCACTTTTTAGTGACAAGCTCTATCCAGAAAAAGAGCCTGATCCAGTCACACTACCACAGGAATCTGCCAGTGATGAGCTCACTCCAGAGGAGATGTTTGCTGATGATGATCAGATTGCTGCAAGCGAAGCCCAGAGCTTTGAAGAAAGCCAGAAGGATCAGATAGATCAGGCTATCGCTTCTTATTCCTTTGACTCATCAGATTATAACAAGATGGTAAGGTCACTTAAGTCCGTAACAGATGCCGTTAAGCCTAGCCTTGTAAGTGTCACAGCTCTTTCAAATGACACTAACTGGTTCAGCGATTCCTATGAATCAAGCGGTTCTACATCAGGTCTCATAGTAGCTGACAATGGAACAAATCTCTTTATCCTTGTTCCATCAACTGCCGTTTCAGGTGCAGAGACAATCCGCGTAACTTTCTGCGACGGAGCAACTACCAATGCTGACCTCTGTCTTATGGACAGCATCACCAAGCTCGGTGTCATCTGTGTCAAAAGAGCTGCTCTTACTCAGGACACACGAAATACTATTGGGCCAGCTGATCTTGGAAGCTCAGCAGGTGGTAACCTTACAGGCTCTCCTGTTATTGCACTTGGTAGCCCTGTAGGCGTTCAGGACTCAGTTTCCTACGGCATCATCACTTCAGAAAAGAGCTCCATAAACCTTGTAGATACAAACTACAAACTCCTTACAACAGACATCTACGGAAGCGCATCAGCTACTGGTATACTTATAAATCTTCACGGACAGGTTATTGGAATCATTGATATGTCACACAATCAATCAGACATGTCCAACCAGATCAGTGCAATCGGCATCACTGAACTAAAGGGTCTTATCGAAGATCTTTCAAATCAAAAAGACAGAGCATTCCTTGGCATCCACGGCGCCACAGTTCCTAGCGACATTCAGGAAAGCCTTGGAATTCCAGCCGGCGCTTATGTAACCCAGACAGAAATGAGTTCACCAGCTATGCGCGCAGGCATACAGAGCGGAGATATCATCACATCTTTTGGCGGATCTCCTATTGATACCTATGAACATTTGGTTAGCAAGCTTGCAGGTTGCGAACCTAATGATATAATTACAATTACTGTTATGAGACAGGCTCCAAACGAGTACATCGATATTGAGATTGAAGTAACTCTCTCAGCCTCCACAACAGACAAGTAAAGAAGTATTAGAAACGAGGATTTTTTAAATGAAGTTCATTAAAGATTTAAAACCAGGCGATCGCATTGCTGACATCTACATGTGCAAGCACAAGCTCAGTGCCACTACCAAGAATGGTAAAGAGTACTATTCAGTTACTCTTCAGGACAAGACAGGCACAGTTGATGCAAAGGTTTGGGAACCTAACAGTGATGGTATCGACGAGTTTGATGATACAGATTACATTGATGTTTTTGGTGAAGTTACAAGCTTCAACGGCATGATCCAGGTTAACGTTAAGCGCGCCAGAAAATGCCACGAAGGTGAGTATGATCCATCCCTTTACCTTCCTGTTTCAAGCAAGAACATCGATGACATGTACAAAGAGCTCCTTGGAATAATCGGTTCCATCGAGAACCCATATCTCAAAAAGCTCCTTGAAGAGTTCTTCATCCACGATGAAAAATTTATTGATGTATTCCGTAAATCAAGCGCCGCCAAAACTGTACACCACGGCTTTATCGGAGGACTTTTAGAG
This sequence comes from Butyrivibrio hungatei, assembly GCF_001858005.1. Taxonomy (NCBI): domain Bacteria; kingdom Bacillati; phylum Bacillota; class Clostridia; order Lachnospirales; family Lachnospiraceae; genus Butyrivibrio; species Butyrivibrio hungatei. The sequence continues at coordinate 3,021,808 of NZ_CP017831.1, forward strand.
CACACTCTTAGCGTAACTAAGCTCTGTGATTACTACTGCAAGTCTTACCCGGTTCTAAAAAGAGACCTTCTCCTTACAGCAGCTATCTGCCACGATATCGGTAAGACCAAAGAGCTTAGCCTCTTCCCAGTAAATGACTACACAGATGAAGGTCAGTTCCTTGGACACATTGTTATGGGCGCAGAGATGGTCGGAGAGAAAGCTCGCCAGATCGATGGCTTCCCAGAGATCCTCAAACAGGAGCTCCAGCACTGTATTCTGGCTCACCACGGCGAATATGAATATGGTTCACCAAAGAAGCCATCTATCATCGAAGCTGTTGCTCTCAACCTTGCAGACAACACCGACGCCAAGATGGAAACCTTCACAGAGCTTCTTGCAAACATCACAGCTCCAGGCTGGCAGGGATATAATAAGTTCTTTGAGAGTAATATCTACGATTCACGTATGGATTAATTATTTGAATTCAAAAAGGAATGTCGAAAACGACATTCCTTTTTTAGTGTCATTATAGCTTAGATATAAACCTCTCAAGTCTCTCCATTGCAGCCTTCAGATTATCAAGTGAGTAAGCGTAAGATATTCTGATATAGCCCTCACCACAGTCTCCGAATGCTGTACCTGGAACTACCGCAAGCTTTTCTTCCTTTAAAAGTCTTGTACAGAACTCGTCACTACTCATACCAAACTTCTTGATAGAAGGAAATACATAGAACGCTCCAAATGGTTCAAAACAGGTAAGACCTATTCTTTCGAATTCATTTAAGAGATATCTTCTGCGTTGATTGTACTGCTCACGCATCATCTTAACATCATCATCACCATTTCTTAGAGCTTCTACTGCCGCATACTGACTGGTTGTAGGAGCACACATGATAGCGAACTGGTGAATCTTGACCATCTGTTTCATGATGACTTCTGGTCCGCAGGCATATCCAAGCCTCCAGCCTGTCATGGCATAGGCCTTGGAGAAACCATTTATGAGGATAGTTCTCTCCTTCATTCCAGGAATAGAAACGATTGAAACGTGCTCTCCGTTATATGTAAGCTCTCCGTAAATCTCATCAGATATTACAAATAGATCTTTCTCAATGACAACCTTGGCAATTGCCTCCAGATCCTCTTTTGTCATTACAGCACCTGTAGGATTATTAGGGAACGGAAGAACTAATATCTTAGTCTTATCCGTTACTTTCTCCAGAACCTCTTCAGCTGTAAGTCTGAACTGATTCTCTTCCTTAAGCTCAATTGTAACTGGAACAGCATCAGCTAAAATAGCACATGGTTCGTATGATACGTAGCTTGGCTGAGGAATAAGAACCTCGTCTCCTGCGTCGACCATCGCTCTAAGTGCAAGATCAATTGCTTCAGATCCACCTACTGTTACGAATATCTCTTTTAATGGATCATATTCTACATTCTGTGTTCTCTTGATATAATTTGAAATTTCCTGTCTCAGCTCTTTTAATCCGGAATTGGAAGTATAGAAGGTTCTGCCCTTCTCAAGTGAATAGATACCCTCGTCTCTGATGTGCCAAGGTGTATCAAAGTCAGGCTCACCTACACCAAGGGAAATAGCACCCTCGGTTTCCTGAACAATATCAAAAAACTTTCGAATTCCAGAAGGCTTTATATCAACTACTTTCTTTCCTATTGGATTTCTCATGGTGTTATTATCTCCCTTGTGTCTTCATACTTCTTAGTAAGAATTGTTCCGTGGTCCTTATATTTCTTAAGGATGAAATGTGTGGCTGTACTAAGAACAGTATCAAGTGTCGCAAGTTTATTGTTTACAAATCCAGCTACTTCCTGAAGAGTCTTTCCTTCAAGGATTACCATAAGGTCAAATCCGCCGCTCATAAGGTATACGCTGGTAACCTCTGGATACTTGTAGATTCTCTCAGCAATGCTGTCAAATCCAAGTCCTCTTGTTGGAGTAACCTTAACTTCGATGAGGGCATTTACCTTCTCGATCGAAGTCTTGGACCAGTCTATCATTGTGTGATATCCGCAGATCACACCTTCTTCTTCAAGCGCTTTAAGCTCGTTCGCTACTTCTATCTCTTCCGCACCAAGGAGTACGCTAAGTTCATGTACATCGATACGGCTGTTTTTCTCAATTGTCTTTAAAATTTCTTCTCTTGTACTCATGTGTATAACCGCTCCTTTAAATATGTTGTGGTAAAGCTATTAGCCAAGCACCTTATGTATCTCATCTGCCTGTGGCATCTCCAAAAATCTGGCCTCATCAAGATTTGTAATGATCTTGTCTTTGCCCTTTTCAAGGTAGCCAACAATGACTGCTGGAATTCCAGCCTCTTCTAAATCTCTTACAAGTGCCTCGCCGTCCTCAGTCGCAAATAAAAGTGCTCCTCCTGAAGTCAGGACGTATGGGTTTATCTCAAAGAACTCACATACTTCGATAGTCTCCTGTCTTACCGGGATACATTTTAAATCGACTTTTAGTCCAGTTCCTGCGCGTTCTCCCATTTCCCAAAGTGCAGCATATATACCGCCACCGGAAACATCGTGAATCGCACTGACGCTGGACTTCATGGCGACTGCGGCCTCACTATTTATTCCAAGGAGCTTGGAAAGCTCCTCTGCATCATCTATAAATGGTTCTGGATACTTGGTAGCAAGCTCCGCTCGTTTCTCAGCTGCTAGCATTGCTGTACCTTCCATGCCTATCCACTTACTAACTACAAGTGCATCTCCCGCCTTGGGCTTACTCTTGTATAGATCCTTTATCATGACCTCTGTTCCTACGCAGGTTGCTGTAACTATTGGTCTAGTAACAGCTTCTGTAACTTCTGTATGGCCGCCTGCATAGGCTATGTCATTTATATTGCATGCGCTTATGGCATCTCTTACTATCTTTTTAAGTACTGCTTCTTCACTATCTTTATCAAGTAATATATTAACTACCACATGGTCAGGCTTTATTCCCTGGGCTATCAGAGAATTTGTCGCCTTCATAACAGCATAATATCCGCACTTTGATACGTTTGTCGTAATAGTTGCTGTTGCAGAAAAACTATTTTCAGATTCAGAAAAAGCGCAGTCTGCCCCTACAGCTGCGCTTGTCTTTTTATTTGATTCAGTTTTTATGAGCTTTATGATGGAACGCTTGAGAGCATTCTCTGTTATCTTGCCAATTCTCATATAACCGCCATATTCTAAGCAAATGTTTACAGTTTCTGATTATCCTTGTAATTCCTCTTCCTCTGCAGCTTGCTGGTCTCTAAGCTGCTGATTGGCTGCATCTACAGCATCCTGAGCTGCCTGTGCTGCCGCTGCTTCATTCTCAGTACCCTGAGCGTTCCTAGCTGCTCCAAGGGCTCCTGCTACAGCTTTGATAGTTCCCACATCTCCTGTTGAGATAGCTGTCTGTATCTTGGCCATGGCGCTTTCATCGGCACCAGCTGTTCCTATTGTGATAATTCTAGGAACCATCTTGTATGTACTACTATTAACAACTTCTCTGCTTACTTCCTGACCATTTTCAGTAACGATCTTCCAGAGCTGTGCCTTGTATCCAAGGTGTGCTGACTGTGTTCCCACATAGCCAAGTGACTGAGATGGGTCTGTTACATACTGGTCTGCAGAAGCAGGTGTTGTCTCTAATACTTCACTCTTATACTCTACCTTATGGCCTGGATCTCTTGTCTCAACACCATAGATAGTAAATGTAATATGCTTGTCTGATGTAGTATAGCCTTCAATATAGATAGGAGCATCTGTGCTGTTTACGAACTTAAAGTTCTTGCCGCCAGACTCTGCAATAGCTGCATCTGCAGAAGGCTCTACATAAGTTACGATCATTGAATGATTGTGTCTCTCCGTTACTTCAAGCTCAGCAAGAAGTACTGCGTTATAAAGAGTTGTTGATACCTGGCATATTCCGCCGCCAACACTCTCAACTACAAGTCCGTTAAGATATGAACCTGCTGGGAAATATCCGTTAGCTTCCGTGAAAGGAGTGATAGTATCAAGAACCGAAAACTCCTCGCCAGGATAAATTGTTGATCCATTGATATGTGCACATCCATTAGCTACGTTAGCACTTCTAGCTGCTCCAGATGTTCTGTAGCTTGTAGTGTAGGTTCCAAGTACGTCTCTAACTTTAGCTAGTTCTTCAGCGCTTCCTTTTGGAGCATCCTCTTTTACAGAGAGCTGAATAACTGTATTGTCTGCGTTCCAGTCATTTTTGATGAAGTCCTTGATGATTCCTACTGATTCTGCGACATCCACAAGGTATCCTGTCTGACCTTCTGTTACTTCAAAACCGTTCTCAGTCTTCTTAAGACCATAGTTTACTGTCTTTTGATCAAAATTCTTGCTGCACTTTGCAAGTACATCCTGCAAAGCCTCTTCATTATAACCATACTCGATATCAAACTTGTGATTGTTTCTCTCAAGGTCCTTCATGGCTTTGTATCTTTGAACGATGTTGCCTTCGTGACCAAGAGCATATGCTTCATCTGCTATGTCTGTATTATTCCATGTAATGCCGAGATCTGAGGCCATAACTGTTATAGTCTTGCCTTCACCGGCTGATAATGTAAGTTCGCTGCTGTTTAATTCCTGGAAATAAGCTTCGATAGTGGTATTTGCATCAGCAATTGTCATACCGGATACATCAATGTTACCGATATATACGCCATTTGCAATTGTGCCCTTATCAGATGCCTGCACATTTATAGCAGGGCATACTAAGATTGATAAGAAAAGGAGAAAAATTCCTCCAAAAAATTTTTTCATAATGCTTCCTCTGTGCTATGATGAAAATAAAAAAAATTACCCACTTTTACTGAAAGGATATTATAGATGAAATTACCCTTTTTAGCAAGTTTCATTATACTTGCAATCTTTTTCAATATCAGCATGCGTCGCGTTTCCAGAAAGGTCGAACAGAAGGAAGAAGACTTCTGGGAAAGGGAAAGAAAATCAAACGAAGTCAGAAGAAAGAGCCTTGAAGGACTTGAATATATTCACATCCCGTTCAATCTCCTCCCTTTTGATACAGCAGGCGACAATGAAGCACTGCAGAATGCAGAAAATGACCTGAAAGCATTGGCCTTCGAAAAGATAGTCAACTTTACTGGCATTTCAAATACAGACTTAAAGCTCGAGTATGGAACAGCTAACATAACTGCTCTTACTCAATACGATCAGAACTATACCACTCTAGTACGTGCCCTCCAGAACTGGGGCGAACTCCTCTACAATCAGGGCCGCTACGAAGATGCTGCCAAGGTTTTGGAGTTCTCAGTAAAGACTAGAACTGACGTAACAGCAACCTACAGACTTCTTGTAGATATCTACAAGACCAAGTTAGAGTTTAGTGAAGAAGAGATTGAAAAGAAGATAAACGGTCTTATTCCAATTGCCAAGAATCTTAACTCCCTTAGCAAAAGACCTATTCTCCAGCTTCTTGGTGTGCCAGTTGAAGAAAAGAAGAAAAAACCACCTCTTGTGACTTTCTAAAATATTCATCAAAACTAAAAGCCGCAATAGAGCATTTCTATTGCGGCTTTTTTAGATTCAAAGTGTACTTACAAAACGATCAAATGCAGCCTGACCTTCTGCTGTTCTCTTATATACTCCGGCATCTTCTAGTACATGCATGAAGACTTCTCCGATTTCCTTCTGGATAATATCATCAATGTTGTTCTCATCTATCACATCGTACTTAGTCTTAAATGCATCTACCCAGTCTGCATGCTTCTCAAGAACTTCATCTTTTCTGATATCTGCTCCCTCAAGGATTGCTTTTTTGAGGTCAGCCATCTCAGTCTTAAGTCTTGCTGGAAGTACTGCAAGTCCCATGACCTCAATAAGACCAATGTTCTCTTTCTTGATATGATGGAGCTCAGCGTGTGGGTGATATACACCAAGTGGATGCTCATCAGTTGTGATATTGTTTCTAAGTACCAGATCAAGCTCGTAGTTGTCTCCGCGCTTTCTGGCAATAGGAGTAATTGTGTTGTGAGGTGTTCCTTCCGTCTCTGCAAAGATAAATGCAGCTTCGTCAGTGTATCCTCTCCACTTATTAAGGATCACATCTGCAAGAGCGATGATCCTCTCAGTATCTGGACCAGAAAGTCTGATAACAGACATAGGCCACTTAACGATTCCGCTCTGAACATCTTCAAAGCCCTTAACTGTAAATGTTCTCTCTACAGGAGCCTTGGCCATAGCGAATGTATAATGTCCGCCCTGGAAATGATCATGACTAAGGATTGAACCTCCTACGATAGGAAGATCTGCATTAGATCCTACAAAGTAGTGTGGGAACTGCTTAACAAAATCAAAAAGCTTGCAGAAAGTATTGTGCTCGATCTTCATAGGAATATGCTGTGAGTTAAATACGATGCAGTGCTCGTTGTAATAAACATATGGAGAATACTGGAATCCCCACTTTGAATCCTGAATTGTTACAGGAATGATTCTGTGGTTCTCTCTTGCAGGATGATCGACACGTCCTGAATATCCCTCATTTTCCCAGCAGAGCTGACACTTAGGATAGCCTGACTGCTTGGCGTTGCGCGCTGCTGCAATAGCCTTAGGGTCCTTTTCTGGCTTGGAGAGGTTGATCGTAATATCAAGATCACCATACTCAGTAGGAGCGATCCACTTCATATCCTTTGCAATACGATAACGTCTGATGTAATCGCTGTTCTTGGATAAGTTATAGTAGTAGTCTGTTGCTTCTACAGGATCTTTTTCATATTTAGCGCGGAACTTACTGATAATAGCGCTTGGTCTCTCAACCATAAGTCCCATAAGCTTTGTATCAAAAAGATCTCTATATACAACGCTGTCGTTTTCAATAAGGCCATTTGCTGCTGCAAAGTCGTCCATATCCTTAAGAACTGCTTCAAGATATGAAGCAAGCTCTTTCTCATCTGAAGGTACTTCCCCTGCAAGCTTCTCAATATCTGCACTGACATAATCAGCACTATCAAGTCCAAGTGCGATCAAAAGAGAGTTAACAGTATAGATAACATCCTCTTTTTCAATAAGACCTGTGGCAAGACCATAGGCCACTAATTTATTTACTGACTCCTGAATATTACTCATTTCCAAATCTCCATGGTTTTATTAGATTACTTCTGGACCTGCTCCAATTTCTACTGTGTAGAATGTAGCTTCATAGCCAATCTTCTTAAGGTAATTCTCGCCAACAGTCTTCTTGAAGTTCTCAATAGCCTCGTCTTTGACAATAGAAACTGTGCAACCACCGAATCCACCACCAGTCATTCTAGAACCGATAACTCCAGGGATCTTCCAAGCTTCCTCAGCAAGTGTATCAAGCTCAACGCCTGTTACATCATAATCATCACGAAGTGACTCGTGTGACTGTCTCATAAGCTCACCAAAGCGTGCGATATCTCCGTCCTTAAGGACCTTAACAGCCTCGATTGTACGCTGATTCTCATATACAGCGTGCTTAGCCTTCTTCTGCATATCTGGATCTGTTAAAAGCCCTTTGTTTGCCTCAAACTCCTCGATTGAAAGATCACCGAGTCCCTTGATATCAAGCTTCTTCTGAAGGATTGAAAGGGCTTCTTCGCACATGCTACGACGAGCATTGTACTGAGAATCTGTAAGCTTGTGCTTCTTGTTGGTGTTAGCAACGATGATCTTGGCACCATCAAGCTTGATTGGAGCATACTCAAATGAAAGATCTGCTGTGTCAAGGAAGATAGCGTTGTTCTCTTTACCCATTGCTACAGCGAACTGATCCATGATACCGCAGTTACATCCATTGAAATTGTTCTCTGAATACTGACCAATAAGAGCAAGATCCTGATTGGTTACGTCAAATCCATAGAGATCTCTTAAGATGAATCCTGTTAATACCTCAAGTGAAGCTGATGAAGAAAGGCCTGATCCGTTAGGGATATTGCCGTAGATGACCATATCAAAACCTGCATCAAGCTTCATTCCTCTCTTCTCAAAAGCCCAGATAACACCAAGAGGATAGTTAACCCAACCTGCTGCCTCTGAAGGATTAAGTGCATCCTCAAGATTTGCTTCATATACACCAAACTTCTCCTGGTTTACTGAATAGAAACGAACCTTCTTGTCATTTCTCTTGGCAGCTGCGCCATATGTACCAATAGTGAGAGCACATGGAAATACGTGTCCACCGTTATAATCTGTATGTTCTCCAATAAGATTTACTCTACCTGGAGCAAAGTATGCTTTAACATTCTCATTTTTGCCATAAACCTTCTCAAAGCTGTCAAGAACAGCCTTTTTCATTTCCTGATCGATCATATAACCTCCTTGATCCATACAAACCATTAAGTGTTTTTGTGATATTATCTTACGATAGAGGCGAATTCTTTTCTATGCCTCATTGTTTCATATACCTGTCAAAATGTTAAATAAAATAAGTATAAAAAAAACGGAGTAGATATTTTTATCTACTCCGGAATCAATATTTCAAATAATTAGTTCTTTGCAGCCTCTAAAAGCTTATCCTTAAGCTGGCTCTCGATCTGAGCAAGCTCTGCCTCAGCTTCACGACGCTTTGTCTTGCCTTCTGTCTGGATCTTGAGTACTTCATCAAGAGTTGAGATAAGTGACTCGTTTGTATGCTTAAGAGTCTCGATATCAACAATTCCTCTCTCAGCCTCTTTAGCACTCTCTATTGTAGCAACCTTAAGTGCATCAGCATTCTTTCTAAGAAGCTTGTTTGTCATATCATTAACTTCTCTCTCTGCCTCAGCAGCCTGTGTTGCATGCTCGATACCGATAGCGATCACCATCTGGTTCTTCCAAAGAGGAATAGTGTTAACGATTGTAGACTGAATCTTCTCAGCCATTACTGTGTCTGAGCTCTGTACCATACGGATCTGTGGACCAGTCTGCATAGCGATTGTTCTTGTAAGCTCAAGGTCATAGATCTTCTTCTCAAATCTATCGCACTTGTTAGCAAAATCTTTTGCCTTCTCAGCATCCTCAGGAAGTCCTGTCTCTGCTGCCTTCTTCTGAAGCTCTACTAGTGTTGTGCTTCTCTCTTCCTCAAGTCTCTTCTTACCAGCAAGGATGTACATTGAAAGTTCCTTGTAGTAATTGAGGTTAAGGTCGTACATTCTATCAAGAAGCTCAACGTCCTTCATAAGAGTAACCTGATGTCTCTCAAGCTCATTGCTGATAGTCTGAACGTTTGTCTCTACCTTGCTGTACTTAGCCTTAAGAGATTCGAGCTTGTTTGCACCCTTCTTGAAAAGAGCTCTTAATCCTTTCTCATCCTCATCAATCTCAAAGTTCTTGAGCTGTGTAACGAGATCAGTGATCATGTCACCAACTTCGCCCATATCCTTGGTCTTAACGTTGTCGATTGCTTTTTCTGAGAAATCTGCAAGCTTCTTCTGAGTACCAACACCGTAGTTCATGATACCTGTTGAGTTTGTGATATCGATCTGCTTGCTGAACTCCTCAACCTGCTTGAGCTCCTCTTCTGAAAGCTGAGCCTCAAGAGCAACGTTCCCGTTGTCCTTCTTTTCCTCTGCAGGTGCCTCCATTGTTGCTGTAGCTGCCTGTGGCTCCTCAGCCCCAAATGATAATGATGGTGCAGCTGGTGCTGCATCGAACTGTAAATCTGCTCCCATGTTCTCCTCCTTAAATACCTTTCCTTCTATAATAATTTGATTTTTAATCCTGTTTGAGCTGCATAGCCATGCCCTGACCTTCTGTTGTCAGACCATCCTGTGCCATCATAGTCTTCATGACTGAGATGTCTGAAGAAATATCCCAAGCCATATCCTGGAACATGCTATCAAGAAGCTTCTCAAAGGCCTCGTTGATAGTATCCATTGCTGTGCTGATCTCAGCCTTGGTCTGCTGAACATTTTCACCTACACCTGCCTGCTTATCAAGTTCTACATAAGCATCCAGAAGCTTCTTGGTTGTAGGAAGATAATAATTCATAAGCTTATGAAGATCATCAGCGCTTCCTGGATTCTTTTTAACTTTCTCAAAGATCCTGTTCATGATATTCTCAAGACGATATAACTTGTCTGACATCTGCTCTGTATCTGGTATGATATCGTTTGTAGCTCGTACAAATCTGATATAATCTTCACCCTCAGCGATAAGTCCCTCAACGCCAGTAAGGTTAGCTCTTGTAGTAGCGTTAACTCCAAGTGAAGCCTTCTGCTGGTCAAGTTCCTTCTTTTCTCTGGCAAGTCTGTCCTTCTCAGCTCCAAGATACATCTGATATGCAGCATCAGTGATCATAAATGTTGTCTCTGTGCTGTCAAACCTGGCTCTAGGAAGATATCCTGCCTTGACCATTTCCTTAAGATCCTTGGTAACTTCCTTGTCAGTCTTAACTACCTGCTGAGCAAGTTCTGAAACCTTGAAGTATTCTTTATCCTTGATGATATTGCCAAATTTGTGGAAAAGCTTGGCAAGCTTGAGTCTCTTGATACCGCCAAAGAGCCATAACAAACATGCTCCCATTGAAGCGATACCAGTAACAAGCATCCATAACCACGCACCACCAAATATTGCGCTAAACACTATTCCGCATATCAAAAGTGGTAACGCTCCAAAAAATCCTACCAAAGATGAGAATACAATACTCAACACACCATCATATCTGCTGACTTTCTTGGCAAAAAACGGATAACTTGTCTTAACTGCGGCGGCTGGATTCTGATTATAGCTATATTTGTGCTGATAATACTCTTTGCGTCCGCTTGAATATATAGTCCTCTGAGGAATAGAAACAGCCTTGACTGCATCTGTTATCTCACTGGCAAGTTTGCTGTAATCATTTTTATTGATCGCATCAGAAACGCTTTGTAATATATCTTGTCCTGCTTTTACACTAGAATCTATGATCTCTCTAGTGATCTCTTCTGTATTTTTCTCCACCCTGAACCTCCAAAAAGCGTCAAAACAACACCAAAAACGCAAGTCTATTTTACAGTAATTATCCACAAAAAACAATGATAATGCGTATCTTTTCCACTTGAACACACTAGTAGTTAGTTGATAATATTGTTTTGTAGAATTTCTTGTAATTATAGCGAAAGGAACCAAAATGGAAAAGGCATACAAGCTACTTTTTAATACAGAGGAATCTGATGATCTTTACGTTTATTGCTGCGGATTGTCACAGACACTTCCTGGCCACAGCTTTGGCCCTGCACTTAAACCTCACTTCATGATCCATTACGTTATAAGTGGCAAAGGCTCTTTTTCCATTGGAGGCAAAAAGTATCCTCTCAAAGAAAACTATGGATTCCTCATTGTTCCTGAGGAGCTTGCTTACTACGTTGCTGACAAGTCCGACCCTTGGACCTATGTTTGGATAGGATTTGGGGGCAAAAGAGCTGAGCAGATAGTTTCACAGCTTGGCTTATCCCTTCAGCAGCCAGTATTTAAGAGCACTGAATCTGAGACCATCTATAACCTTGTAAAAGATATGATGGATCACAATACCTTTAGTGTAGAGGACGTTCTTAGAAGAAACGGCCTTCTTTCTATGTTCCTTTCTGTCATTGCGTCAGGCCTTTCCGTAACTCCAAAGAGCGATTCCGGAAGCGCCAATGATTACGTTAACAGGGCGCAGGCCTTTGTTAGGAGTAATTATTGTAACCCAATAAAGGTCACAGATATAGCTGATTATGTATGTATTAACAGAAGCTATTTATACACTCTTTTCCAAAATGCACTTGGTATTTCGCCGCAGCAATATCTAGCTAGTTATAGGATTGCCAAGGCAACAGAACTTTTGCAGCTTACAGCTCTTCCTATAGAGTCTATAGCTATTTCCTGTGGATACTCTGATCCACTTGTCTTTTCAAAGGCATTTAAACAAGAAAAAAAGATGTCCCCTACCGCCTACCGCAAATCACTTCCAAAGAGTGATACTGAAGCAGGAAGCAAGGAACATCTCAAGCAAGTCGAAAAACTTATAGAAGAAAAACAACAAGAATCACTGTAATTCTACTTTGTCCAGATGCCATACTTCATCGACATATTCCTTAATGGTTCTGTCTGATGAGAATTTGCCACAGCTGGCAGTATTTAGAAGCGCCATCTTTGCCCAGCGTTTCTTGTCCTGGTATGCATCTGAGATTCTCTTTTGAGCTTCCAGATATGATTCAAAGTCTTTTAAAATAAAGTACTGGTCTGCCTTGCTAGAATTGATAGTATTAAGAAGGCAGTTATACAGCGGTCTAAAGAGCTCTTTATCCTCAGAGAAGGTTCCATCTACCAGCATATCAAGTACTTTCTTGACGTTAGGATCGCTGTTGTAGATATCCATTGGATTGTATCCACCATTCTTTTCATATTCCATTACTTCCTGAGAAGTAAGTCCAAAGATAAACGCATTCTCTTCGCCAACTTCATTGACGATCTCTACGTTCGCTCCATCTAGAGTTCCCAAAGTAACAGCGCCGTTGAGCATCATCTTCATGTTACCGGTACCAGAAGCCTCTTTACTAGCAGTTGAGATCTGCTCAGAAACATCTGCTGCCGCAAAGATAAGCTCTGCATTTGATACTCTGTAATCCTCAATAAATACAACCTTGATCTTGCCGCCGATATCAGGATCATTGTTGATAACATCTGCAACTGAGTTTATCAACTTGATAGTAAGCTTAGCTGTGAGGTATCCAGCTGCTGCCTTAGCTCCAAAGATATAGGTCTTTGGATAGAAGTCTTTACTTGGATGAGTCTTGATGTCATTGTATTTGTGGATGACCTGCAGGATATTAAGAAGCTGTCTCTTGTACTCATGAAGCCTTTTAACCTGCACATCAAAGATAGACTTTGGATCTACCTTTACGCCGTTATGCTCTAGGATATACTTAGCAAGACGCTCTTTATTCTTGAACTTGATCTCCATGAACTCATTCTGAGCCTTCTTGTCATTTGCAAAGGCCTTTAGCTTGTCCATCTGAGACAGATCTGTGATCCATCCATCACCGATCTTATTTGTTACCCACTCAGCCAAAAGAGGATTTGCATGGAGCAGGAATCTTCTCTGGGTAATACCATTTGTCTTATTGTTGAACTTCTCAGGCATCATCTCATAGAAATCCTTAAGCTCTCTCTTTTCAAGGATTTCTGTATGAAGCTTGGCAACACCGTTAACAGAATGACCACCAACAATAGCAAGGTGCGCCATCTTGACCTGATTGTCATAGAGAATAGCCATGCTTCTGATCTTGGCCTGAACATCGATACCTGCAGAACCGGTATATTTTCTCATGATCTGATCTACAAATCTTCTATTGATCTCATCTACGATCTGATAGATTCTAGGAAGAAGTCTCTGGAAAAGATCTACTGGCCACTTCTCAAGAGCTTCAGCCATGATAGTGTGGTTTGTATAGCAACAAGTCTTGGTTGTTACATCCCAAGCATCATCCCATGAGAACTGATAATCATCCATGAGAACTCTCATAAGCTCTGCTACTGCAACTGTTGGATGAGTATCATTAAGCTGGAATACGGCCTTTTCATAGAACTTTCTAAGGTCGTCATGATTTTGCATATATTTCTGAACTGCAGTCTGAACAGATGCTGAGATAAAGAAATACTGCTGCTTTAATCTCAGCTCTTTTCCTGCAATGTGATTGTCATTAGGATAAAGGACTTCACAGAGCTGGCTTGCAAGATTCTCCTGCTCTACAGCCTTCTGATAGTCTCCCTTGTCAAAAGAGTCAAGCTGGAAGCACTGGATAGGCTCAGCATCCCAAATCCTAAGGGTATTAACCACGCCATTTCCATATCCGATAACAGGCAGATCATAAGGAACAGCCTTAACAACCTGATAGCCCTCTTGCTTAAACATAGTCCTTCCCATGTCATCTGTGTACATAGTTACATAGCCGCCAAACTTAACCTCTTTGGCATACTCATTTCTTCTAAGCTCAAAGGGATTGCCGTTTTCAAGCCAGGCATCTGGTACTTCTACCTGATATCCATCCTGGATCTTCTGACGGAACATTCCATATTTGTATCTGATACCACAGCCATAGGCCATATATCCAAGAGTTGAAAGAGAATCCAAAAAACAAGCGGCAAGTCGTCCAAGACCACCATTACCAAGAGCTGGATCCGGCTCCTGATCCTCAAGAACGTTTACATCGATATCAAGCTCTTCCAGAGCATCTTTTACTGCCTTGTATGCCTGAAGATTGATTATATTATTACCAAACGCTCTGCCCATAAGAAATTCCATAGACATGTAATAAACAATCTTAGGATCCTGCTCAGCTGCAGCTTTCTGAGTTGTCATCCAGTGATCAACAATGGCATCCTTTATGGCATAAGCTGCCGCCTGATACATCTCCTGCGGAGTTGCCTCTTCCATAGTCTTTCTATAGAGAGTTTTAACATTGTAAAGAACACTTCTTTTGAAAAGATCTTTGTCGAATGGTAGTGTCTTTTTTTTCATAAGTAAGCCTCCTCGTTACAATTGTACGTACACAATGCTATTTTACTCCAAATTTACACGCAATTCTATTAAATATGCGTAAAATCGTGCCACCATTCACAGTTTGGGGATAGCCGCTGGCTGGTTCACTGGGGCCGCGCCCTGCCTCTGCCTAGTCTAGCTAAGTGGGGCCGCCAGCCTAAAGTTTGTTTTTGAGAATCTCTGAGGATTTTTCTATGTTCATGAGCGTTATATTTCTTACTTTAAATTCTGTTTTTGAAACACTGTCTGAGTCTTTGATGCCATTTTTGCTGTAAAGTTTTGTTTTGCCCTCATCAAAAAAACGATACTTTTCTATGTGCTCATGCAGCTTTTGTTTTAATACGCATGCTCTTGCTAAACGCAAACCGCATGCGCTTTAAAAGCTACTTATGAGCACAAGAAAATGGCGTTTTTTTGACAATCGTTCAAACCCAAAACTTTACAGCTAAAAATGTGCCTCAAAGACGAGTTTGTTTCTAAGAATTTAAAGTAAGAAATATAATGCCATGAACATAAAAATCCAAAGGATGAACAAAAATAAACTTTAGGCTGGCGGCCCCACTTAGCTAGACTAGGCAGAGGCAGGGCGCGGCCCCAGTGAACCAGCCAGCGGCTATCCCCAAACTGTGAATGGTAACAAAATCGTATCTATGTCAACCACAGAAAAGAAGCCCCTACTAAAATAGGGGCTTCAAGATCACTCTAAACTGATAACTATGTATTGTCCTCATCTCCCGAAGAAGCTATGGCCTCTTTAAATCTGCCAAGAATGCTTTCGTCGTAATCTCCGCTATCAATGAGAACCTTGGCATCCTCTTTTTTGATGCAGATGTTTGTGGACGCAGAATATCGCGCACTAAGGCTATCCCAGGTATCGTCTCCAAAAAGCTCTCCACTATATACATCCGGACGATACCATGTACTTCTGTAATCCATACTATTCCAAATGATCACGCTCTTGTATGGGATCTCTGCGTACTGATGATCCCATGTTCCAGTGATGATGTCATATGCGGTCTGTTCACTACTCCATTTCTGAGCCTTGCCAGATAGTCCTACCAACGAGATTATGACTATTCCAATAGAAAGAGCTCCGAATATGCGTAGTCTCCTTTTGTCAAGGCCATTGTGGATAAATATCCCTACAAGCCCCATTACCAAAAGAACTGTAGCAGGAGCAAAGAATCGGAAGTAGAAAGTATCCATGCTGGAGCGATATCTAACCACAATAAAGATCACGTAATATATTGCTGCATTTATTATAAGTACCAGATTAAGTGTATCCTTCTTTTTGGCAGTAACAACGCAGTAGGTGATAAGTCCTATAACAAGAAATACGAAAAGAGCTGATATCTTGACTGAAAGGCTACTTATAACCTCTGGAACGTCCACAAGAAATACATTGAACACTTCTGTAACAAGACTCTTAAAAAGGTCATCTGTAAGATTAACATAATCATCCCACCAGGTTCCGCGGCTAACACCAGTTGGATAGCCATTAAGCTTCTTGTTCATTAAAAGATAGGAAAAAGCCACTATCACAAAACTGCATCCAGAGGCGAAGATACCAATAAGTTTACCTTTAAAGGCTTTCTTTTGACTTTCATCTTTTTCTCTAAGCATCTTAACAAGAATATATATCCAATAAGGTCCGACCATGAACCACAGATAGATTCCAAAATACCTCGTAAGGAACGCCATGATTCCTGTTAGTGCAAGGAATATATAATCTCTTTTGGCTGGAGCATTGTCCTTAATGATCCTGCTAAAGCATATGGAGAATAGAAGCAAGAACAGTACAAAGGGAATCTCGCTCCAGGTATAGTAGCACATGGTGATAAAGCCTATGTTAGTAAAAGCAAGTGAGTATATCCATGCCTTATCCTTATAAACAACATAAAGAACTACGAATGTTGCTGCAATAACGATCATTGCCACGATCTTGCTTGCAAGGTATGCATTCATTCCTGTGATTACCATCACTAGCGCGATCATTGCCGGATAAATAATTGGCCAGTTGGCAAAATGGCTCTTATATCCTGCAATTCCCTCGTAGGAAAAGCCATTTCCTGCTGCAAGATTAACCGCTTCTCTCATGTATCCGTCAGAATCTGCTGAAATATATACGCCATCAACGTAAGAAGCCTGATAAATCTTGAGGCAAAGTGTTATAAAAAGCAGCACCATGAATATTGGTGAGAAAAACTTTAAAGCTCCCTCTCCTGCCTTTAACCAGGTAAATACTGAAGGGCAAAGGAGATAGCATATAACTAAAAGAGCTATCAATATCACAAGAGGAATCGAGAAGTAAAATGCTTCTCCGTAAGTTACGCTCTTATCTGTAATCACATCAAAGCCAAGTGATATCCCAGGCTCATAACCATTGACCGCAAGAAAATATGGATCACAGCCATTTGCAGTAAAGGTAAAAGAGTATGTTTCTCCCTTTTCCATTATGAAAGAAGCTGGAACCTTGTACCACTCTCCAGAAGTCATAGCCAAAATATCAGCAGAAACTTCTGCAACCTGTTCTCCAGAAGCGTTCTGCACAAGGATAGCAAGTTCCTTGTCCTTACCATCTGAAGCGGTCTTATCATCAATATTTAGGAGCAGCACCTCTATACTACTGACTTCTAGAGTCTCTGCAGGATTACTGTATGTTCTGGTAATAGCTTCACCATCTGTTAAAGTAACATAGATTGGCTCAGATCCAAGCTTTGGAAGCTTTGTCTCAGACCTCTGTGCCCCTGGCATAGTTCTTCCAAGAAGGACTAATACAAAGGCACATATCATGGCCACTATTACACTTAAAAATATCTTACTTTTTTTCTGATCCATATAATCTCCAAAAAAGTTATTTATGAAAGAAGCTCTTTTGCAAGGTTCATAGCAAGCTCAACGGAAGCATCAGAATTATAGTGAGTATGTTCTCCCCACCTTCCAACGCCGTATACTCCGTTTTGTCTTGCAAATGATAAAATACATTTCATCTGCTCCGGCTTATCCAGGGTGTTTATAGGATAAGCGTATTCTGAAGTAAAGTTCACATGGCCCTTTTGGGCATGATAACGCTCAGACCGCGTTTCAGTCCAGTAGCCCTTAGCGCCGGGATAAAAGTTCTTTCGCACAAGGATCCTGTGATAATCTTTATCTTCGTCAGGGAAGTAGATCCACTGCGCATCAGTATCCATATCCTCTTCGTGATATGTGACTTCGATGGATGTGTGCTTTAGCCCTTTTACCGCATCCTTCACTTCTGATGGTGCATTTACTAGTTCTATACTATTCCAAGGAATCGTGCTGATGATATGCTCGGCATTTATCTCCAGGCCACCTTCCAAGGTAACTTTCTTATTTTCAAAATCAATATCCTTGACTATCTCGCTGGTCTTGACCTTATCTCCTAGAGCCTCGCCCATGCGGAGCCACAATTCACCATATCCATATTTCTTTGGGTAAAAGAACTGTGCGTGTCCAGGCTGTTTACCAAAAGCCTTTTTGTGTTTACAGGATTCCAATGTGTCTTCATAACTTACATCAGGAAGCTTATCAAGCCAGTAGATGCCAAGTCCCTGAAGATTATCCCCAAACATCTTACGATTGTACGGAAGCATGTATTCTTCTGCTATCTTTTCTCCCAGCTTCCAGGTGATCCAGTCCACAAACTTTTCAGGCTTTTCTTTTCCTGTGTTGCAGCCCGCCTTAGCTATGGAGTCAAGAAAGGCATTCTGCTCTTCTTCCGGGAGTTCCCAGATATTTGCTTCAAATGGATGATGTATCTCGAAGTTCCTAAATCTGATGCGGCTGTCTCTGTCATAGCTTTCCCACTCGCTCTGTGGCATATAGTTAAACAAAAAATCGCATACTGCAGGTCTTCTTACATCCAAAAAATGCCCACCTCCTATATCAAGAGGTGCGCCATCTACATCTTTGGAGCGGCAAAGACCGCCTACTTCTGCCTCTTTTTCTATTAGCAGAAGGTCTGTTTCCCCATTATTAAAAAGATAATTTGCTACAGTAAGACCTGTTGGTCCTGCCCCCAAAATAAGATATTTTACCTTCATCCCATTACCTTTTTCTCATTTTCTTTTAACATGAAAAGAATCTTAAGTGCTTCAGTAACTGATTTCATCTTAAGACTTGATGTGCTTCCTGTATAGTGGATAGGCACTTCTACAGTAGTATAATTTCTGCAGTAGTAACGCATCTCTGTCTGATACATGTGTCCTGTGGAAAGAAATGCATCAAGGTCCATGTTCTTTAACACATCTACCTGGAATGCTTCAAAGCCACTAGTCATGTCCTTTAGCTTAGTTCCAAGAACAGCATTTGAAAGAATGGTTCCGCCACTACTTAAGAATCTTCTGTACATAGGCTGATGATCTGTACCACCGCCAGTTGTAAAGCGTGATCCCCAAACGCAGTCATAACCTTCATCAAGCTTTTCAATAAACTGTGGAATTTCTTCTGGCTTGTGGCTTCCGCCGCCGTCCATCTCGATTATTCTCTCAGCGCCATCCGCCATAGCTCTTCTAAAACCTTCAAGGTAACAGCTGATGACCCCTCTGCTCTCCTTGTAGTATATGCACTTTACTCTGCCTGTACTCTCATAGCTTCTGATGATATCAGCAGTATTGTCTGTACTATAATCGTCAACCACAGGATATACCAGGAGATTATCACATGGTAATGCCAATATTCTATCCAGAAGGCTTGCCATTGTATCGCCTTCGTTGGCAACTGGCATTACTATTATTGTTTTTTTCATGTTCTTTTCCTTAAAAGAGAAGCCACCCTTGAGTGGCTTCTCAAAAATATTAGATATCAATTACTATTATATTCTTTCAACTCCGATTGTAACCTTCTCACCGTTGATATCCCATTCCTTAGCATTTGCTACATCTGAGCCATAAACGATCTCGTTAGCAAGAACCTTAGATGAAATGCTGTCTTCATGAGCCTTAACGATCTTGGCAAGCTTGTCATTTCCGTTGAGAGAAACTTTGATGTGATCCATAACTTCAAAGCCTGAATCCTTACGCATTGTCTGTACCTTACTGATAACTTCAAGTACAAAACCTTCATTAACAAGCTCTTCTGTAAGGTTAGTATCAAGAACTACAGTGATACCCCAGTTCTCCTGTGATACAAAGCCTTCTTTCTGAGCCATCTCGATAAGAAGGTCTTCCTTAACAAGCTCTACATCAACATCATTAACTGTGAACTTGATAGAACCATTTGTGTTGAGCTCATCCATTGTAGCGTTTCCATCAAGGCCTTCAAGATAACTCTTGATAGCACCAATATTCTTACCATACTTAGGTCCAAGTGTCTTGAGCTGTGGCTTGAATGTGTAGCTTGTGAAATCACGAACATCATCTGTAAATGCTACGTTCTTAACATTAAGCTCATCTCTGATGATTTCTGTATAGAACTCTCCTACAGTCTGCTCTGCCTTTACGTACATCTGTCCGATAGGCTGACGATTCTTGATGTTTGCTGCATTTCTAGCTGCACGACCAAGTACTACGATATCAAGTACTTCTTCCATGTCCTTCTCAAGCTTCTCATCGATGAGTGAAGCATCAACTGCTGGGAAGTCACAGAGGTGGATACTCTCTGGAGCATCAGCAAAGCTTGTGCGAACAAGGTTCTGATAGATTTCTTCTGTCATGAATGGAACCATAGGTGCTGCTGCCTTAGCAACAGTAACAAGTGCTGTATAAAGAGTCATATAAGCAGAGATCTTGTCCTGCTCCATTCCCTTAGCCCAGAATCTCTCTCTTGAACGACGAACATACCAGTTAGACATTTCGTCAACAAAGTTATCAAGAGCCTTTCCAGCTTCTGGAATTCTATAGTTGTTAAGGTTCTCATCTACAGCCTTAACACAGCTGTTGAGCTTTGAAAGAAGCCACTTATCCATTACTGTGAGCTTATCGAGCTCAAGCTTGTAGTTAGCAGCATCAAAGCCATCGATATTAGCGTAAAGTACGAAGAATGCGTATGTATTCCAAAGTGTTCCCAGGAACTTACGCTGTCCTTCCATAACAGCGTCACCTGCGAAACGGCTAGGAAGCCATGGTGCACTGTTTGTATAGAAGTACCATCTGATAGCGTCAGCGCCGTACTTCTCAAGAGCATCGAAAGGATCAACCGCATTACCCTTTGACTTACTCATCTTCTGTCCATTCTCATCCTGAACAAGACCAAGAACGATAACATTCTTGAATGCAGGCTTGTTGAAAAGAAGTGTTGCCTCTGCATGAAGTGAGTAGAACCATCCTCTTGTCTGGTCTACAGCCTCTGAAATGAACTCTGCAGGGAACTGCTTCTCGAAGAGTTCCTTGTTCTCAAATGGGTAGTGAAGCTGAGCAAATGGCATTGCACCTGAATCAAACCAGCAGTCAATAACCTCTTTTACTCTGTGCATCTTCTTGCCGCACTTAGGACAAGTGATCTCAAACTTATCAATATAAGGTCTGTGAAGCTCTGTTGTCTCAGCAGATGGATCTCCTGAAAGTTCAGCGAGCTCTTTTCTAGATCCTACTGAAAGCTGGTGGCCACAGTCATCACACTCCCAGATGTTAAGAGGAGTTCCCCAATATCTATCACGTGAGATACCCCAGTCCTGAATATTCTCAAGCCAGTCACCGAAACGTCCCTTACCGATTGACTCAGGAACCCAGTTGATCTCTTTGTTGTTGCGGATGAGATCATCCTTAACTTCTGTAACTTTGATGAACCATGATGAACGAGCATAGTAAAGAAGTGGTGTACCACATCTCCAGCAGTGAGGATAATCGTGCTCCATCTTTGGTGCTGCAAATAAGAGTCCTCTCTTATCAAGGTCTTTTAATACCTCTGGATCTGCACTGATAGCCCCCTCATCCATCTCTTTCTGAGTTGGCTTACATCTCATTCCAGCAAATGGAGTCTCAGGCTTAAGACGACCTTCTCCATCAACCATCTGTACAAGTGGTGCGTCATATTTACGTCCAACTCTGGCATCATCTTCACCAAATGCAGGAGCGATATGTACGATACCTGTACCATCTGACATAGTTACGTATGTATCGCAATAGATGAAGAATGCCTTCTTGTGCTGCTTTGCAGTTTCATCTGCTGCGCACTGGTAAAGAGGCTCATACTCTTTGTACTCAAGATCTGTACCAACGTATGTCTCGAGAACTTCGTATGCCTTCTGTCCTTCTGAATCCTTATCAAGTAATGTGCCGAGTACTTTATCTGCAAGTGCTTCTGCAAGATAATAAACATTTCCGTCTACTGCCTTAACCTTGATGTACTTCTCATCTGGGTTTACGCAAAGGCCGATGTTGGAAGGAAGTGTCCAAGGTGTTGTTGTCCATGCAAGGAAATATGCATCCTCGTCCTTAACCTTGAAACGAACGATAGCTGTACGCTCTTTTAAGAGCTTGTAGCCCTGTGCTACTTCGTGTGATGAAAGAGGTGTTCCACAACGTGGGCAGTAAGGTACTACCTTAAATCCCTTGTAAAGAAGTCCCTTCTTCCAGATCTCATTAAGAGCCCACCACTCTGACTCAATGAAATTGTCATCATATGTAATGTATGGGTGCTCCATATCAGCCCAGAAACCTACTGTGCCTGAGAAATCTTCCCACATTCCCTTATATTTCCATACAGATTCCTTACATTTTTTGATGAAAGGCTCCATACCGTATTCTTCGATCTGCTCTTTTCCGTCGAGACCGAGCATCTTTTCTACTTCAAGCTCAACAGGAAGACCGTGTGTATCCCAACCAGCCTTACGAGGAACAGTGTATCCCTTCATAGTACGGTATCTTGGAATCATATCCTTAATAGCACGTGTGAGAACGTGTCCGATATGTGGCTTACCATTCGCTGTTGGAGGGCCATCATAGAACATATACATCTCACCCTTGCTGCGTGTGTCTACACTCTTTTTGAAGATATCTTCTTTTTTCCAGAATTCTTCGATCTTCTTTTCTCTGCCGACAAAATTCATGTCAGTTTCGACTTTGTTATACATTTTCAAGCTCCTTTCTTGTGAAACAAAAAAGCCTCGTCCTTGTAAAAAGGACGAGGCAAAATATCAATCTCGTTGTACCACCTGTTTACACATACGCGCAAGCTCATCGCTTGTTGAATACGCTTTCCGTTAACGCCAGAACCTACGTCAGGATCTACTCATTTCAACCCCGCAGCTCAGAAGTGATTTTCAATAAGTTTCTACTCGCACCGCCTCGCACCAACCGGCGGCTCTCTGAAAGCTTTCATAAACTATCTACTGTCTTCGTCACAGCTTTTACTCATATTGCACACATTCTACTACGGATAATTAAAATATGCAAGGGATATTTACAGTGTGGTTTAATCTTCAAGAGCTTTATAAACACATGCCGCAAGAGCTGCACCAACAAGCGGTCCTACAATAAATACCCAAAGAGCTGCAATAGGCGCTGTGTTTCCGGTAAATGCAGCAACAAGCGCTGGTCCAAAGCTTCTTGCAGGGTTAACGCTTGTTCCTGTAAGACCAATGCCAAGGATATGAACAACTACAAGAGTAAGGCCTATAACAAGTCCGCCAAAAGAGCCGTGATTTGCCTTCTTGGAAGTAACACCCAGGATAGCTATAACAAAAATAAATGTAAGAACTATTTCAACTATAAGTCCTGCTATAGGGCTTCCGTTTACACCAGCAAGTCCGTTTGATCCAAAGCCCCCAGTCTTATCTTCAACACCGCCTGTTCCAAAGATGAGCGCCAGGATTCCAGCACCTGCCAAGGCTCCAACGCACTGAGAAATAACATAGCAGATAAATTCCTTAATCTCCATTCCACCAGTTAAAAGAACTCCCAGTGAAACCGCTGGATTAATATGACATCCAGAAATGTTACCAATAGAATACGCCATTGCCACGATTGTAAGACCAAACGCAAGAGCAGTTAAAAGATATCCTGATCCGCTTGCAGCGTCACACCCAACCAGCATAGCAGTTCCGCAGCCCAATACTACAAGGGTTGCTGTTCCAATACATTCTGCAACATATTTTTTCATACCAAACCCTCCATTTAGTAAAAATTATTAGTAACAAGTGTATTATATACCTTGCTGTCTTAATTTTGTTATATAAGTTATCAATTTTATCCACATATTTGAATGGTCAAAATCGCCTATATTCTGGAGGATTTTTACTAGAATAAGGTTAATATTCTTTGTAATATGATTATGGAAAATATTCTATATATTATTTGGGGAATTCATTATGTTAAATGACTTTGACTTTTTATTAGACTACAGAGCTACTGACACAGAAGCTGAAATATTCTGGGACTTGCCCCTTGATGCAGATCCAGATTGTGAGTACCTGGTTGTTAACAATTCTGCTGATGAAACTATTAAGACCAGAAAAACTCACGCTTCTCTCTCTGGCTTAACACCAGAGAGTCAGATAGACATTTCTGTATATATCGTTTATCCAGACAAAAGAGCTGACCATAAAAATGATCCTGTTCTCTTAGGACAGTTCTCTTTGCAGACAGCTAAGACCAAAAAGAAAATAGATATAACTGCTGCCCCTTATAACGCAGTTGGGGATGGCAAGACCAATAATACTGATGCCATTCAGGCTGCTTTAGATGCCTGTGACAAGGACAGCTTCATCTATATTCCTGCTGGAACTTTTTTGACCGGAGCTTTGAACGTTCACTCTGACACTGAGATATATCTTGAAGAAGAAGCTCTTATACAAGGAACAGAGAATCCAGAAGATTATCTTCCAAAGATATGGAGCAGATTCGAAGGTCACGAAATGGAGTGCTATAGAAGTCTTTTAAACCTAGGCGAACTTGATCACGCCGCTGACTACAACTGCAAAAATGTAGTGATCCGCGGCAAGGGTTCTATCATGGGCGGAGGTGCTGCACTTGCCAAAGCTATAGCAAGAACTGAAGGAGAAAGACTTAGAGATTACATAGCTTCTCTTGGAGACAAAATAAAAGAATATGAAAAGCCTGAGACAATTGCCAGCAGATTCAGAGGCCGCCTCATCAACATGAGCAACTGCCAGAATATATGGATCCATGGTCTTACTTTGGGATACGGTCCTGCATGGAACCTGCATTTCATCTATTCAGATAACATCGTAACAGATCACTGCATCATAAAGTCAGAAGGAATCTGGAACGGTGATGGCTGGGATCCAGACTCCTCCACCAACTCTACCATTTTTGCCTGTAACTTCTATACCGAGGATGATTCTGTTGCTATCAAATCCGGCAAGAATCCTGAAGGGAACGTAATAAACAGACCAACCAAACATATTCGAGTTTTTGACTGTATAACGAACTTTGGCCACGGCTTATGTATCGGAAGTGAGATGTCTGGAGGCGTAGAGGATGTCCGACTTTGGGACTGTGA
This sequence comes from Butyrivibrio hungatei, assembly GCF_001858005.1. NCBI lineage: Bacteria > Bacillati > Bacillota > Clostridia > Lachnospirales > Lachnospiraceae > Butyrivibrio > Butyrivibrio hungatei. Next base: position 3,046,691 of record NZ_CP017831.1, read on the forward strand.
AATGGGTCCAACCTGGTCAGGAATAGAAATAAAAGCCACCAAAAAGCGTGGCGGCTACGTCAAAAATATTCTTGTCAGAGACATTACTGCTTCTCACATTCAGATGCATTCTGTTGGCTACAACGATGATGGTGAAGGTTCAAAGGTTCCTCCACTTCTTAGTGATTGCCACTTTGAAAGAATGCACTTACTAGGTAGATTCCTTGATAATAATGCCGGCAAGAATGAATGGCACGATTGCCCTTCTATCCTTCTTTGCGGATTTGATGTTCCTGGATATGAGATCAAAAACGTTTCCTTTAAAGATATCGAAATGGAAGCTCCCGCAGAGGGCATAGATTCTATCCTCACGGAGTATTGTAAAGATATTACCTTCGAAAACATGAAAACTGTTCCCCGGAAATGATAAGAAAGCAGATACCGATCTATAGTCGATATCTGCTTTTATTTTTCATCAGATAATTAAAGAAATGACATAAGCTTTTCTACATCTTCTTTTGTTGTAGCCCAGTCTGTTGCAAGTCTGATGACTGTGTGGCTATCATCGTACTTCTCCCAGAAGCCGTAGCGGATATTCTTATCAAGCTCTTTTAACTTGTCATCGTCAACAACGATGAACTGCTGATTGGTAGGAGAATCAAGGAATATCTTGTACCCCTTCTCTTCCAATCCCTTTCTCAATAGCTCTGCCATTTCAATGGCATTTTCGCTGATTTTGAAATAAAGGTCATCCGTAAACAATGTATCAAACTGAAGTCCCAGGAGCCATCCCTTTGCAAGAAGCGCTCCATGCTGCTTGATAACAGGAATAGGGTGCTTGGTAGTAACGCCCTTTGTGAAGACTACTGCTTCTCCAAACAGCGCTCCCACCTTGGTTCCGCCAATGTAGAATACATCCACAAGCCTTGCGATATCCTGAATTGTCACATCAGTTCTTTTACTCATAAGCCCATATCCAAGTCTTGCTCCATCAAGGAAAAGAGGAATCTTATATTCCTTACAAACCTCAGAAATAGCAGTAAGCTCAGCCTTAGTATAAAGAGTGCCATACTCAGTAGGGTGTGAAATATAAACAGCACCAGGAAATACCATGTGTTCGTGATTAGCATCACCATAGAATTTCTCAAGGAGCTTCTTTAAGTCAGGAGCTGCGATCTTGCCGATATTGTCTCCGTACTTCTTAGTATCTTTTTCCTCACCAAGATTTGGAATAGTGAGAACCTTATGTCCAGCATGTTCAATAGCTCCCGCTTCGTGAGCAGCCACATGACCAGTCTCTGCTGCAACTACGCCCTCATATGGCTGAAGGAGCATGTCTATTATGGTCTGGTTGGTCTGGGTCCCTCCCACAAGGAAGAACACATCAGCATTTGGCTGTCCGCAGATCTTTTTGATCTTGTCAGCAGCACTCTTGCAGTATCCGTCTGTACCATAACCATCGATCTGCTCAAAGTTTGTCTCCTGAAGGCGCTGCAAAATCTGTGGATGCGCACCCTTTGTATAATCACTAGAAAATGAAATCCTGCTGTCCATACACTTATCCTCTTATTTTTTAGTTAAAAGAAACTGCGGAAAAATCTATTACTTCTTCTAAAGTCTTCACAACCAGTTCAAGTCCAGCCTTATCCTCTTCATTGAATCTATTAAGACTAGGACTGTCTATATCAAGTACACCTACAACCTTGCCATCCTTGTGGATTGGCACAACGATCTCAGAATTGGATGCGCTGTCACAGGCGATGTGTCCTGCAAATTCATGAACATTGGCCACCAGCTGTGTTTCATCATTTCCAGCTGCAGTTCCGCAAACGCCCTTTCCAAGCTGAATTCTGATGCAGGCAACCTTTCCCTGAAATGGTCCCAGTAAAAGAGATCCCTTATCCATAAGGTAGAATCCTGCCCAGTTAAGGTCTTCCATGTTGTCATATAAAAGAGCTGAGGCATTGGATAATACTGGAATGAAATTTGGCTCATCCTCTGCCAGAACTTTTATCTGCGCTGCAAGTAACTTGTAATCTGTCATGTCTGATACTCCTCATTCTTAAAAAAAGTGGATATGAACTTTTGATCCATATCCACGATTCTAACATTGTTTTATCTTGCACACAATCTATTTTTAGTTTTTCTCAGATGTCCACTTTTCAAACTCTTCGTCGGTACATTTTACATAATGGTTTCCATCTACCAGGTGCTCAGTTCCCTTGTTGTAATCAAGTCCTGAAGTCTTGTAATCATAGCTTATGGCTTCACGGCTCTTTTCAAGCTCAGGATTAGGAATAGGAATCGCAGACAAAAGACTCTTGGTATATGGATGGATAGGATTATTAAAGATCTCATCCGTTGTACCAGTCTCAAGGAGGTGTCCTAAGTGAAGAACTCCGATCCTATCTGAAATGTACTTGACCATTGAAAGATCATGGGCAATAAACAGATACGCTGTTCCAAGCTCTTCCTGAATATCCTTCATAAGGTTTACGACCTGGGCCTGAATACTAACATCCAAAGCAGAGATACATTCGTCAGCAATTACGAGCTTTGGATTTAGGATAAGGGCTCTTGCAATGCCTACTCGCTGTCTCTGTCCACCAGAAAACTGATGGGGATAGCGGTCTGCATGCTCCTTGGCAAGTCCAACCTTATTAAGGATTGCTTCTACTTTCTCATCTCTTTCTTCCTTGCTCTTGCAGACATGATGGATATCCAGAGCTTCGCCTATTATATCCTTGATCTTCTTTCTAGGATTAAGTGAAGCCATTGGATCCTGGAAGATCATCTGCATCTGAACTCTCAAGTTCTCTTTGGTATCTCTGTTCATCTTGCCAGAGATATCCATTCCATCAAAGGTGATCTTACCTTCTGTCGGATTATAAAGTCTTATGATACTTCTTCCGATTGTAGATTTTCCTGAACCGGACTCTCCAACAAGGCCATAGGTCTCGCCTGGATAAACCTTAAAGCTTACATTTTCCACAGCTTTAACTGTAAATGTCTTACTTACAGGAAAATACTGTCTAAGTCCCTCTACTTCAAGGAGAGGCGCTGCATTATAATTTGCTGCCATTTGCCTGTGCCTCCTTTTTCATTCTCTCAATTCTTGACTTAAGTTCTGCCGGCATCTCAACCTTTGGTGCTCTCTCATCAAGAAGCCAAGTTGCTGCTGAGTGAGTCTCCGTTATCTTGAACATAGGTGGCTCAAGCTTGTCATCAATCTCAAGAGCATAGGCATTTCTTGGAGCGAAGGCATCACCCTCTTTTTCATGTAAAAGATTTGGTGGTGAACCCGGAATTGTATAAAGTCTTTCATCGTCAGTTCCAAGATCAGGCATGGCTGACAAAAGTCCCCAGGTATATGGATGTCTTGGATCATAGAAGATCTCGTTGATATTACCAACTTCTACGATCTTGCCTGCATACATAACATTTACATAATCAGCAACCTTAGCAACTACTCCAAGGTCATGGGTGATATAGATAACTGCAATATCTCTTTCCTTCTGAACCTTTTTGATAAGCTCCAGGATCTTGGCCTGAATATTAACATCAAGAGCAGTTGTTGGCTCGTCGCAGATCAACAGATCCGGATTACAGGAAAGCGCTATAGCTATAACGACCCTCTGTCTCATACCACCAGAAAGCTGGTGTGGATACTGTTTCATTCTCTTTTCAGCATCCTCGATGCCAACTTCCTTCAAAAGCTCTACTGATCTTTTGTAAGCATCCTTCTTATCGATCTTGTAGTGCCAGATCATGCCTTCCATGATCTGCTTTCCGATGGTCATTGTTGGATCAAGGCTGGTCATGGGATCCTGGAATACCATCGCGATCCTTCGGCCATTGATGTGCTTTCTGATCCACTTTTTGTCCTGCTTTAGGATGTCTGCTTCTTTCCACTCAGCCGTCTCATCCTGATCAGGGTTGTAATCGATTCCACCCTTGTTGTCGCGGTATCTGTAGATGATCTCTCCGGAATTGACCTCAGCGTTCTTGGCAAGAATACCCATTGCGGCACGCATGGTTACTGACTTACCTGAGCCTGACTCACCTACTATGGCTACAGTCTCGCCCTGATAAAGGTCTATGTTTACTCCGCGGATAGCATGGACCTTTCCAGCGGTAGTCTTAAAGGTGATGTCAAGATCTTTGACATCAAGTATTTTTTCTCTTTTCTTTTCTTCACTCATGTCTAGGTCACATCTCCTTTAACTTTGGATCAAGTGCTTCTCTAAGTCCATCAGCCACAAGGTTAAAGCTCAGCATCAAAAGAGCCATCACGATGATAGGTGGAATTATCTGATAAGGATGTGTTGTAAAGCTGTTAAATCCTTCAGAAATAAGTGATCCCAAAGAGCATCTTGGTACAGGGATTCCAAGTCCTACGAATGAAAGGAATGCCTCTGTGAAAATAGCTGTTGGAATTGAGAACATAACCTGTGTAATGATAGGTCCAATAATATTTGGAAGAACCTCACTAAATATGATGTGCATGTTTCCTGCGCCTAAAGTTCTGGATGCAAGGACAAATTCCTGCTCTTTTAACTTGAGCATCTCAGCTCTTGCGATCCTGCTCATTCCAACCCACTCAGTAAGCATAAGGGCTATGATGATAGTGATCATACCTGGCTTAAACACAAGTAAAAGAAGCGTTACTATTACAAGTCTTGGAATACCGTTGGCAATCTCCAGGATTCTCTGAAGTACCATGTCCACTTTACCGCCAAAATATCCAGAGATAAGACCATAGCTCATACCAATGATCATATCGATGATAGCTGCTGCAACAGCGATAATAAGTGAAACCTGTGCTCCAGACCATGTTCTTGTCCAGATATCTCTTCCAAAGTTATCACTTCCAAACCAGTAAAATGTATCTGGAAGCTGCTTTTCAAAGTAATAGTTTACGGTCTTTGTTCCTGATGTAGTCTTGATGTTTTCATGACCATCAAAAAGACCTGTGTACTCAATAATTGGAATTCTTGGAGCGAGATTTTTTTGATCAAGGTTCTGACCTGAGTAGGTGTACTCATTCATCACTGGTCCAACAAAAGCAAAAAATGTGATTATAAGCACAAATACAAGACCGATCACAGCACTCTTTTTGCGCCAGAATCTTGCTACAACTTCTTTCCAGAAATCCTGTGATGCAAAATTCGTATCAACAAAATCATCTGCTGTTTTTCCTTTTAACTTAAAATCCGCTTCAACGGGAACATAGGAGTCAGATTCTACGACATGTAAGTATGAATCTTTATCAAAAGCTGCTTCTACCATATTAATCTCCCTCCTTTGCCACACGGATTCTAGGGTCGATCACGCCGTAGAGAATATCTACTACAAGCATGATTCCTATGTACATAGCTGAATATATGAAGCTAAGTGCTATAACAACGTTATAGTCATTAGACTGGATTGCGTTTACTAAAAGTGATCCAACTCCAGGTATAGAAAAGATCTTTTCAACAACTAATGAACCTGTCATAAGATCAACAACAAGTGGTGCTAAAACTGTAATGATAGGAATAAGGGCGTTTCTAAGAGCATGCGCGAACACGATCTTATTTCCTGAAAGTCCCTTTGATTCAGCAAGGAGCATATAGTCTGATCCTAAAACTTCGATCATCTCTGCTCTTGTAAATCGTGCAATTGAAGCCATGGTAAACATGGAAAGTGATACGGAAGGTAATACGCTTGATCCCAGAACATCCTTTGCTGAAAAGAGCATTGGAAACCAGTCAAGCTTGAATCCAAACTGATATGAAAGTGCCAGGGCAAATACATAGGATGGAACCGATACACCAATAACCGAGATTATTGTTGCAAGTGTATCCCAGACGGTATCTCTTTTGAACGCTGCAAGAAGCCCCAGCAAAAGACCTATAAGCGCCCCGATAGATACTGCAGCAAATCCAACACCGATTGATATAGGAAGTCTTGATGCGATGAGCTGTGTGATAGGAGTATTCTTGGAAATCTTGTAGCTGACGCCAAGGTCTCCTTTGAACATATTGATAACATAATGGAAAAACTGAATAACGATTGGTTTATCCAGACCATACTTAGCATACAGAGCAGCTCTTTGTGATTCATTTAGCTTCTCATCATTAAATGGTGAGCCTGGCATAAGCTGCATCAGTATAAAAAGAATAAGTGTGATTGCCAGCAAAGTGAAAATTGCTGTGATAACTCGTTTTAATACATATTTTTTCATAGCTACCCCAAAAGATAAAAGCGCGAGGAAAAAGTAATGAATCACCACCCATCCTCGCGCAGCAATTTTTATAGTTTTTAGTTCTTAGATGCGTCCTTATAAACTCTGTTAAGCGCTACTGGATGGAACTCAATTCCTGAAACGCTTGTTGAAATAAGCTCAGCATTGCACTGTGTGTAAAGAGGGAAAATAACGGCCTCATCCATAACAATCTGCTCTGCATCATAGAGTGCTGACCAACGAGCACTTGCATCCATTGCTGTCTCACCTGTTGTGCATTCAGCAATGATCGCATCGTAGTCCTTGTTGCTCCAGAAACCATAGTTGTTAGAGTTGTTTGTTACCCACATTCCAAGGTATGTCATAGGATCTGCATAGTCAGGTCCCCAACGTGTAAGGCCAAGTTCAAATTCGCCTTCCTGCATACGCTGAACTCTTTCCTTCTTTGGCATCTGTTGAAGCTCAACAGTAAGTCCTGGAAGAGTTGTCTCAAGCTGTTCCTTAACAACCTGTGCTACCTTGATAGGAGCATCGTCTGCATCGTGGATCATTGTGATAGTAACTTCTGTTACGCCAAGTTCTTCAAGTCCTTTGTTCCAATACTCTACAGCTGCATCTGCATCGTATCTGCAAACCTCTTTAAACTTCTCCTGATCAGCTGAGAAATCTGATCCGTCTGGGCCTGCAGCAAAGTCCATAGGAACTGCTGTGTAAGTAGGTGCTGAACCGTCCTTAAGGACATCTGTTGTGATAGCTTCACGGTTAAGAGCCATTGTGATAGCGTAACGAATATTTACGTTCTGAAGCTCTTTTACTTCCTGAATATTAGGGCTGATATACCAGAGATATCCAGCACCGATTGCCTTGAATGCAGGATCATCTTTGACCTGATCAACCTGCTCACCATTTACAAGAGTAGTATCAAGATCACCACTCTGATAGCTCATAAGAGCCTGCTGTGAATCCTGGATAACCTGATAGTTAAGACCTGGAAGTTTAACTCTATCTGCATCGTAGTAGTCAGGGTTCTTGGTAAGGTGAATTGTTGTAGCTGCTGGCTGATAGTCATCAAGTACAAATGCACCGTTTGAAAGAGTTGTCTCTGGGCTGGTAGCATATGTATCTGCACAACTCTCAAAGAAGGCCTGGTTTACTGGATAGAATGTTGGGAAATACATAAGGCTAAGGAAATAGCTTACTGGTACATTAAGCTTAACTTCAAGAGTCTTGTCATCAACGGCTGTTACACCAAGTTCGCTCTTATCCTTTGTTCCGTCGATGATATCCTGGGCATTTACGATCTGTCCGATATCACTGAGCATATATGAATACTCAGAAGCAACTTCTGGATCAACTGCTCTCTGCCATGCAAATACGAAATCTGCTGCAGTTACAGGCTCACCATTGCTCCAGTTTGCATCCTCACGAATGTGGAATGTATATGTAAGTCCATCCTCTGAAACATCAATGCTCTCTGCAAGAGCATTTACTGCCTGGCCATCTGCATCCATCTGCATAAGACCATCTGTGTAGTCAGCAATAACTTCAAAAGATGTACCATCTGTAGCCTGCTGTGGATCAAGTGACTCAACAGGTGTCTCAAGCATAACGTTGAGATCCTCTCCTGAACTCTCACCTGCATCGGCTGTTGTAGCTTCTTCAGCCTGAGCTGAATCTGTCTCTTCTGCAGTTGTATCTTTCTGCTCTGATACGCCGCTAACTGCAGAGCTTCCGCATCCAATCATGCTAAGCGCAAGAGCTGAAGCAAGCATGATCGATAAAAACTTTTTCTTCATTTTTATTCCTCCTCCATACTTTAATACATGTATACAATTGATATTTATTACTCATATTAAGTGCGTTTTGGGGCAAATGTCAACAAAAACTTTATCACTTTAAATAATTTATGCGTTGGCGCGTTTAATTAATAAAGCTGTTTGCTTCTTCTTTCCTTTTCTTTCTCCGGATCAGGGATTGGAATTGAGGCTAAAAGCGCCTTTGTGTAAGCATGCTCGTGCTCTGTGGCTTTTTGCTTGGGTAAATAATACATGAGAAGAGTCTTTAGCAAAATTATCTATAATTTATCGCCTGTAATAAGAAGAAGTAATGGACCCAGTACCCCCGTCCCCAGATCCACATAACAAAAAAGGACATCCCAAAGGATGTCCTATCAGTAGAGCGATAGACGGGGCTCGAACCCGCGGTCTCGACCTTGGCAAGGTCGCGCGTTACCAACTACGCCACTATCGCATATATGTGGCCGTCACAACTGTGACAACGAATTGATTTTAGAATAAATTTAGTATATTGTCAACATGTATTTACAAAAATGTGGTATATTATCTTGCGTTGGCAAATAATGATTGTACTAAGTTATCGAGAGGAATTAGATTTGGATATAAAGATTTCTGATGCAAAAGCATTTCTAAAAAGAGGACAAGGAAGAGAACTCAAGGCAGGCGGCCTTTGGGTTTATGATAATGAGATAGAAAGAGTCGAAGGCTCTTTTGAAAATGGAGATATCATCGAGCTTCATGATTTCGACGGATATTTCATGGGATACGGATTTATCAACACAGTATCCAAGATCAGGATAAGGATGATGTCCCGCAAACAGGATCACCCTGTAACCAAGGAGCTTATTGAGAAAAGAATCCGTGATGCCTGGGAGTACAGAAAGGCTGTCATGGCTACAAATGAGCCAATTGAGCAGCTGTCTTGCAGACTCATCTTTGGAGAAGCTGATTTTCTTCCAGGGATAACAATTGATAAGTTCTCAGATGTTCTGGTAATCGAGTCACTTGCTCTTGGAACAGACAGAATGAAAGAGCTGATCATTGACCTTTGCAAAAAAGTTCTCCTTGAAGATGGCGTCAAGATCCGCGGTGTGTATGAGCGAAGTGATGCAAAGGTAAGAGAGCTTGAAGGGTTAGAGAGAGTAAAAGGCTTTATTGGAGAGCCATTTGATACAAAGGTTATTATTACTGAGAACGGTGTTAAGTACTATGTTGATGTAGAAAATGGCCAGAAGACGGGATTTTTCCTGGATCAAAAGAATAATAGAAAGGCCATAGCTTCTTTTTGTAAGGGCAAAAAAGTTCTGGACTGCTTCACACATACTGGCTCATTTGCTCTTAACTGCGCGGCAGCAGGAGCAAGTTCAGTTCTAGGCGTTGATGCATCTGACCTTGGTTGCAAGCAGGCAGAAGAAAATGCTAGACTTAACGGCCTTGAGAGTGTAGCAACCTTTCAGTGCGCTGATGTATTTGAACTTCTTCCTGACCTTGAGAAAAAGGGGGAGAAGTTTGACGTAGTTATCCTTGATCCGCCTGCATTTACTAAATCCAGAGCTTCGATCAAGAAGGCTACTACAGGATATAAAGAAATCAACATGCGCGGTATGAAGCTAGTCAAGGATGGCGGATATCTTGCAACATGTTCATGCTCACACTTTATGGATGAAGAACTGTTCCTTAAGACTATTCAGGATGCTGCAAGAGATGCGCACAAGAGACTCAAGCAGGTTGAATTCAGACAGCAGGCTGCAGACCATCCAATCCTCGTTGGCGGTGCTGCGTCATATTACCTTAAGTTCGTGATCTATCAGGTTTGCGACGAGATATAAAAATATTAAAACCTCAGATGGTAACATCTGAGGTTTTGTTTTTCTAAAGCTTATGCATTTTTCATGATGCCTCTCATGGAGAGTCTGTCTATATCTCTAAAGTAAAATAGTCTTGTTATAGCCATTGAAAGAACTAATCCCAGTAATACCAGCAGGTATCCGATTCCAATAGCTACATTGATGTCCTGAGCTCCAAAAAAGTCCAAAAAGAGATATTTGGATTGAGAGCAGCCAATAAGCGGGATCACAATAATAACAAAGACTATTGTAGATAAAACAAATCCTTTATAGCACGCTGCTGAATATACAAGAAGTAAAAGAACAAGTAAACCAAGAGCATAGATGTATTTTACCTGCATGGCATATTCATCTACTACTGACATAGGGCTATCAATGCGTGAAAGATACGCGTGATAGAGTGCCAGTAATGTGTATACTATGAGAGAATAAGGGGTTGTGACCAAAAATGGAAAATAGGTCAGAGTCTTTTTCTTGATGGGTGAAGACTTGATAAGACCAGATTCGTTCGCTCCATAAAATAGCTCCATCATTGATATTGCAGGTATAAAGACATATACGCCACCCGTTACTGTTGCGCCTGTTGAGGCAACATCTAAAACGACTCCAAGTATAAAAAATATACTAGCTAAGATTATCTGCATCTTAAACTTTGGGCTAAGTGTCATAAGTTTAAAGGCTTTTTTATAATCATTTATCATGGTATTTTTCCTCCATAAAACTTCTGTCATATCTATAAAGTGTATATTTGATCATGACTCCCGTACTGAAAACAGCCAGTACAAACACTATTGGAAGCCAGTTCATTGGATCAGCCTCCCCCTGGCAGTATCTGTAAAACAGAGCAAGACTCACGATCACTCCAGCTATAGACATAAGTATTCCTGAAAAGCCTGTGTATGCTGCAAAGGTTGTTATGTTCCTTCCAATCAGGATAACAGTGGTTATAGAGGCATATACAAAGAGAATGCATACTAACGTCAAGATCCAGTCCATGGAAGTTAATTCTACCTGCAACATTTTCATAGTAATTGCATTGCAGACAATATAGATAAATACTATCTGAACAAATCTTCTGATCTGGTCGGCGATAATAGCCCATTTGATAGCATCTCTACCTTTTATTGAATTTTTGAAAATTCCTAATGGATAGTCCTTGGTGGTCAAGCCATTGAATGAATAGTAATCAGCATACATTCCTACAAACATCATTAATACAGCAAGATTAGAAACATTCAATACGTCGATGAGGGACTGCATCCAAATGTGTAAAAGAACTACGACTATCGGAACGACAATGAACATCACGATATTGTAAATGTCTCCATGAAAGAGACAATGTTTTCTGTATAATTCCTTCATTGATCATATCTCCTATTATTTGATTGCTGTAAGCTTGGTGTTGGCTCTCATTATTCCAACTGCAAGCTGTGACAACGTAGGTGTTTCTGTTATGAGATCAAGACCAGCCAGCTTATCAAGATTTTCTGAAAGACAAAGACCTTCAAATCCAAAGCTGCTTGATGTCATATCGTAAAAGAAAGGCTTAGCAGTTTCTTCATCTGCTTTATCACCCTTAACGTATGTGTACTTTTCTTTTAACTCCTCAACAAATCCCTGTTCAGCAATTGATCCGTTCTCTACGATAACAGCATAATCTGTAACATTCTCCATGTCTGCAATGTTGTGAGTTGAGAAGATAACGGATTTCTCGCCCTCTCCCGCTTCAAGATATTCTCTTATCATGCTACAGAGCTTGTCTCTCATAAGAGGATCAAGTGGAGATGCAGGCTCATCCATAAGTAAAAGATTTGTTTCTCTTGCAAATACGCCTGCAAGCATAAGCTTGATCTTATTACCATCTGATAAAGAACTGACTTTCTTATTCTTATCTTTTGATGGATCAGAAATAGCAAGTTCATTAAGAATCTGATCATATTTGTTGCCATCGAAGTCATCGAAGAGCATGTCCTGAGCTTCTTTTACCTGCTTGAGGCTCCAGTTAGGAACAAAGTAGTTGCTGGTTCCTGTGTAGCCGATGTTGTTTTTGACAGTAGGATCAGTCTCTCTGTCGCTCTCAGTATATTTATCGAAGTAACTGATGTCGCCCTCATGTTCAAGGCGAAGACCAGCAATAAGCTCTAAAAGAGTAGTCTTACCAGCACCATTTTCTCCGATAAGAGCAGTAGCAAAGCCCTTTGGGAAATCAAGGCTGTCTACCTTAAGTTCGAAGTTCTTATATCTTTTTTCTATGTTCTTACAAGATACAACTGTGTTTGTATTCATGTTCATTCCTCCTCAAAATTCTGTAATGTCTTGAGCGTTTCGAATAATTCTTCATCGCTCATTCCTGCTATCTTTGCATATTTGATAGCCTCAAGAAGCGCATCCTCAACCTTACGTCTGTGCTGTTCCTTGAGCATTTCACCGTCCTGGGCGTTGACATAGTAGCCTTTGCCTTGAACTGCTGTTACCATGCCCTCAGCTTCAAGCTGTTCATATGCCTTAATGGTTGTGATAACACTTATCTTTAGCTCCTTAGCCAGGCCTCTTATAGAAGGTAAGTACTCGCCTTGTGAATATCTTCCTTCGAGGATGTCTGTTCTGAAGCTGTCAGCAATCTGCTGATATATAGGAATTCCTGAATTCTGTGATATCTTCATCTCTTTTCCCCTTATGTATTGTTGCAACTGTTTATGTGTTATATATACACCTATAACAGTCTTATGTCAACAGTATAAAAAAATTTTATTTTTATGTTGACATATTTTTTTGATTGGTATAATATAACTATTGCTGTCGCGCAAGCGACTTTACATATATGCGATAGTGGCGTAGTTGGTAACGCGCGACCTTGCCAAGGTCGAGACCGCGGGTTCGAGCCCCGTCTATCGCTCTAAAAAAGGACATCCGGTTGGATGTCCTTTTTTTCTTTTGTGCAATGGCGAAATGGACCAAGGGGACGGGGTTAGTGGGTCATTTTTCAAATGCCCCACTAACCCCGTCCCCTTGGTCCATTTACGCCCCCTCACGAGCACTTCTCTTTTTCTTTCAGCTTCTTCTTGTTTTCGTACATAAGAGCATCTGCTTTTTCGAAAACCCTGGCGACGTCCTTTTCGCCGTTGTACCGAGCCATTCCTGCAGCTATGACCACATCATCTTTCTGGCTGTTTTCTCCATTTGTTCTTTCCCATACCTGCATTATCTTTTCAATGTTATGGTAACTTCTTCCTTGTGCAATGACGATGAATTCATCTCCGCCAACTCTATACACCGGGCAGGTCCTAAATACCTTACATATAATGTCGCATCCTCTTTTTAAATATTTATCACCTTCTTGATGTCCAAAATTGTCATTTATCTTTTTTAGACCATTGATATCAAGAACGATCATGGCAAATTCAGGAGCTCTGCTTTCTTTTATCATTTCATTGATCTGCTTTTCTGTATTTAGATATGCATTTTTGTTCTTTACTCCGGTCAGGGCATCTACATTGGCTTCATTACGAGCTCTTAGTATCATCTGCTCTGTTTGCTGTCTCTGTATTGTTGCATCTGTATCATCACTAATACCTACTATTAGCTGCCTTTTCCCTTTTTCTTCTACGAAAACCGCCTTGAGCCCTGCATACTTTATTTCACCTTCATAGACAAATCTGTATTTTAAAGTAAATGCTCCATCTTTCTCAATCTTTCTAATGATCTTTTCTTTTTTGAACATGCTATCTACATACTCCATATCTCCCAGTGCTACGTACCCTCTTCTGGAAGAAATGAAATAATTAAAAAAGTCCTCTCCTTCGGGCACTTTTTCGCTTGTAGTATTCTTAGCTTTTTTTCCATTTACTCTAATATAGTGGTCAGTCTCTATATCCACAGCAAAAATGGTAATATAATTTTCAGATAGCGCTACCAGTCTTGAATACGAACGGTTTTCCTCTTCAATCCTTTCAACCTTTTCTCTTTCCTTCATCTGAGTACTGATATTGCTTAATCCAACTATTATGCAATTGCCCTTCATTTTTATTCGTACGATCTTCATATGCACATAAATGGGCTCTTCACCCTTATTTATGCGGTATGACATTGTGAATACACCTTCATTATCTAGCGCTTTTTCAACATTTTCTTTAGTAAATGTCTCTATAAAATAATCTCTATCTTCCTCGTAGATCTCTATTTCTGCCATCTGCTTAGCATTTTCAAAAAAGCTACTGCCATGCCGTTCTATAGCGAGTTCATCGTAATCATCTCCAGAACCATATTCAATGTATTTTTCTGTATCCAGATCCACATAAAACAAATTGATATAGTCAGATGAAAGAGCCTGCGCTACATAAGAATAAGTAAGTGCTTCTCCGCCTGTCTCTTCAATTATTCCCAGAATAGCCACCACCAGTGCCCTTACACCTGTAACAGGATTAATTGCAGCTCTTCTGATCAAAACATGCATGATTGCCCCATCTACAGATCTTTCATCTATGATGATCCTTCTTCCGTCTTTTGCACACTGCACAAGCGCATTGCAAAACGCTGCGCCCCTTTTCTTTTTCATTACCTCAATATCTGCAATACCATCTATATCAAAGCCTGGAAATGTTTTCTTAAAATACTCCTTGTATGGTTTGTTGGACCTGACAATCCAAAAATTCTTGTCGCTGACTTCCATGATTGCCATCGGCAATGTATCAAAATAGTTCGTAAATAATTCTTCATCGCCTTCGGCAGACATGTGGAGATCATAAAGACTTATCTTTCCTACTGTTGTGTAATAGTCTGACTCTTTAGGATTTTCAAATCCGATTTCCATCCCCTGATTAAATCTTTCAAAGAGTTTTTCTATAGATAGCGGTTCAGTGTAATGATAGCCCTGAAGCTTAGTACATCCCACTTCTTTCAAAAACTCAACCTGTTCTAGTGTCTCAACTCCTTCTGCTACTGTTTCAATTCCCAGCGCACAGGCCATTTTGATCAACTCGGTCATGATGATCTTGCTGGAATCACCCTCATTAAATCTTCTCATGAATTGCATATCAAGCTTAATGGTATCAAAATGTATCTCCTGAAGCAGTTCAGGTGACGAATAGCCGTTTCCATAATCATCCATCCACACTTTGTATCCAAGTTCATGGAAGCGCTCTATCTGCCCTTTCATATACTCGACATCGACGCCTATGCTGCTTTCTGTTATCTCTATTGTCAGAATTTGTCTCGGTATCTTGGCTTCATCTACCAGCTTTGTGAGTTCATCTACTATATCGCAAATGTAAAAATCGGTTCTGGAAATATTGATCGACTGCTGCCCAATAAAGATTCCCCGCTCTATCTGTATCTTGACCTTTTCTATTACTTTTTGAGCAACGTACAGATCAAGCTTATAAATAAGTCTTGCATCTTCAAGGATCGGAACGAACACAGACGGCATGATCATTCCATGTTTTGGATCCTCCCACCTAGCAAGAGCCTCCTCATCACTTACTTTTCCATTTGCAGCACGGATAATAGGATGGTAAAAAACTTTGATCCATCCCTCTTCTAACGCTTTATCAAGATTTGTGACAATGTATTCTTTTTCCTCTGATGCTTTAAGCATCTCTTTATCAAAATAGCTAATGCATGAATAATAATTGTTTCGGACTGCATCGCAAGCTCTTTTTGCTCTATCACAAGCAATACTTGGAGCAACGATCTTATCGATAGGTATATACACACCTATCCTCACTGGTAAACTCCTGCCTTCATTTAAATCTTTTACTTCATCCAGGATTTCCTCTAGTTTCTTTTCCATTCCTGTTACACTGGTAAATGCGCAAAAATGATCTCCCGCAAACCTTCCACAATTATGACGCCCAAAACACTTTGAAAGCATCCTTGCGCACTCTGTCAGAAGCTTATCGCCCTCAGCAAAACTGTATTTCTGATTAAAGCCCTTCATGCCACAAAGGTCAAAAAACAGCATGCATGGCACTTCTCCGCTGTTTATAATTTCGTCTCTTCCATGAGCAGCCAGCTCAAAGAAGTAGCTCATATTGGGAAGTCCCGTCAGGAAATCATGGTTAAAATAATAAAGCTGCGTCCTTTCAAGAACTGCCTTCGAGATAACACCTGTATATGTATCCGTATTATCATTTTCGATATATGGGCCTTCATTTGCAAACCACGCATTTATCAGATCAACTCCCTCTTCTTTGTGGATAAGAACCGCGTGGAATCTAAACACCATGTACTTTCCAGCTACCATTTTTCTATACATGGTTTTTACTTCATCTTCTATCATCAAGCGCCTATACATATCAGTCATCCTCTCCAGGTCATCAGGATGACATCCGTAGTGTATATCCTTATCAAGTATCTCATAAGCCTCTTGCATGTCAGTAAAGCCAAAAAGTTCGCACAGTCCTTTGGTAATCGCTATCGCCACTGTTTGATCACCCACTCGCTGAAAAACACCAAATGGAATCAGGCTACTCTCTATTAGTTTTTTCTCTACATACTGATACTGATATCGAGTCATAGACACCTCAACCAAAAGAAATAAAAAACCAATCTAGTCCACACTGCTTTGTAATAAAATGTTATCGTATTACCGTAGACCATTCAATTTTGAAATTATTAAATATTTCTAATTTCTTTTGTGTCTTTTCTGAGCCTTTTGAGACAATGGATTCTTTAAAAAACAAATCGGATGCCCTATTTGAGCATCCGATTTCTTATCTTGATTTATAATATTACTTAAAAACTATCTCTCTTTGTATTTGATAACTTATGAAAAACAGCATCGTATCTACTATTATCTTGATCACTGTATCATTTCCACCTGTTAATCTATGGAACAGTGTGACAAGGAAAGCACTCATGAGTACCTGGCACACGGCAAGTGCCGCATACTTAAATCCACTCCTATGAAGCTCTGCTTTGGACTTAAATACGACTCTTTTGTTCATCCCAAAGTTCCATATAGCTGATATTACCCTTGCTGTTACAGTCGCAATTGAAATGTAGATATCACTTCCACCAAAACTTCCCTTAATGAGTTTGACCATAAGTGTGAAAAGAGCTATATCGATAAATGCTGATGACAGTGAAGAAAAGATAAATTTTCCAAACTGAGCATAAATCTTGATAGAGTCCCTAAGAGGATTGAAGTGTGAACTCTTATTTTCATCAATGTATATGGTCTTTATTGGAACCTCAATGATAGGAATTCCCAGCTCTTTACACATAAGGATCTGTTGCATCTCATACTCATATCGCTCGCCCTCTGCATTTACAAAAGTGGTGATAAGATCCCATGGTATAGCACGCAGCCCTGTCTGGGTATCACTAAGCTTAATGCCACATAAAAGTCTCATGACCCATCTTGTTATGGTATTTCCGAGAAAACTCCTAAGCGGAACTCCCTCTTCTTTGAATCTTCTACATCCAAATATAACAGAGTCAGGATGTGCTATCATCTCCTCTGCGCACTTAAATGTATCTTCTGTAGAGTGCTGTCCATCGCTATCTACTGTGATAACGCCCGGAACCTCCGGATAATTGTTGCGAATATGATTAAGGCCTGTCTTTATGCCTCTTCCCTTTCCCATGTTCACACAATGTCTAAGTACATCACATCCGTACACATTTTTTAGCTCATCAAAGAAATGTCTATGCTCTTCTGATGATCCATCATCTACACATACTATAGTGCGAAATCCAGCTTCTTTAAGCTTTTTTACTAGCTCTATTATCTTGTTATCCGGATTAAGACTTGGAATTAAAATAGCCGCATCTGTCGGTCTTTTTGTCATACATATCCTTCCACTAACACACTACTTATCTTGACTTTTCATAACTGTAACTTATAATAAATAGTGCATTTATGCATTATTCGGGGCATGGCTCAGCTTGGTAGAGCGCTGCGTTCGGGACGCAGAGGTCGCAGGTTCGAATCCTGTTGCCCCGACTTTTTTATTGTTCTTTTTCTTCTGATTTTACTTCTTCTGTAGCTGTTTCTTCAGTATTTTCCTCAGTCTTTTCTTCAGCCTTATCCTCTTCCGGATCTTTCTCCGTTAAATCCTCAAGCAGAATTGTCATCATATCATCATTAGTTGGGTTCTCAAGAGTTGCAACTCTTCTAGCCTGATTAGTAATGATGGTCTCAAAGAGATTTCGAACTTCTCTTGCATTTGCAAAATTGTCGATATTCTCGAGCTTTTTAGCTGTAATGAGAGCTCTGATCTGGTGCTTGATCTCCTCATCAACCTTATAGTCATACTTGTCGCAATTCATGTAAAAGATCTTTTCAAGGTCATCAAGTTCATAGTCTGGGAACTCAATGTACTTATTGAATCTGGACTTAAGCCCAGGGTTACTGTCTATGAATTTTTTCATAGGACCAGTATATCCTGCTACGATAACAACAAAGTCATCTCTGTTATCTTCCATTGCCTTAAGTATAGTATCAATAGCTTCCTGTCCGAAGGCATCGTCTTTCTGAGCAAGTGAATAGGCTTCATCGATAAAAAGGACTCCACCCATGGCTTTTTTGATCTGCTCCTGAGTCTTGATGGCTGTCTGACCAACATAGCCTGCTACAAGCCCTGATCTGTCAACTTCTACAAGCTGTCCCTTAGAAAGAACTCCTATCTGTTTATAGATTCTTGCTATAATCCTGGCAACTGTTGTCTTACCTGTTCCAGGATTACCTGTAAATACAAGGTGAAGTGATACAGGTACCGATTTAAGTCCCTGCTCTTTTCTTGCCTTTTGAACCTTTACGAATGATGCAAGTTCTTTTACATCCGCCTTGATAGTAGAAAGTCCAATAAGTCCCTCAAGATCCTCCATAGGATCTGTTTCAGGCTCTTTTTCCTTCTCAGGCTCTTCATTAACGGCATTGTCAGGAACCGGGCTTGATTTCAAAATCTCTTTTGCCTCTGCAAGGGCATCCTGAGCGTTCTTCACCGCATCATCGGTCTTATCTTTTTTTGTCACATCCGTAGTCTTGGGAGTGCTAGCAAAAAAATCGTTATACATGCTCCCCAAAAAATCTCTATCCATATTACCCCCAAATTGTAAATATGATAAAAGGCGGCATTTAACCATAAAGGTAATACCGCCTTGTAATACTTTCCTTATTAGTCGTTAAGGAACCATCCACCTCTTGAGAGGAATGTTCTGTTTGTTACAAGTGCATTTACGTCATGTCCGATTATTTCTGACGCCTTAGCCTTATATGTAGCAGCCTGTGCAGTTCCAAGGTACTTGTAGAAATCATAAGACATCTTCTTGGATCCATCGAGGTTCTTAAGACCCTGAGCGATATGGCTCTCCATCTCGTGAGCATCATCAGTCTCTCTAAACAGGATGAAGCTTGTGATGTATGGATTGTTCTCTGCCATTGTGTAAGCATATGTGATTGAAGCTGCCTGTGCATCCTCGCCAAAGCTTGATGTGAAACCGATCTCTGAAAGCGCGATGTTTCTTACATTACCATTTGGTCCGAGCATCTCTGGTCTGCACATATAATCTGTAAGTATGTATATGTTCTCCATTGTGATATAAGGAGTTGCAAGTGTTGTATTTACATACTGTGCCTGCTGCTTCCAAGCATATGGATCAAAAAGTGGTGCGTTGTAAGGATGAACTGAAAGTGACCAGTCTACGTTACCTTCACGGTTCATGTAGTAGTTGAATCTATCAAGATACTCTTTTGAAAGGAAGCATCCTGGATTAGACTTTCTGTTCCATTCCTGGTCGAATGATGTATAAATTCTGGCATTAGCATTAACTGCCTTGATCTCATTGTAGAAGATACGGAATGCCTTAACATACTCACTAACGTTGAGCTCAATGTTTGTTGAGTTCATGTAATACCACTCTGTTCTGGCATTTACTTCGTTACCAACTACCCAGTTATCAACTGTTCCATATGCTCCGCCTGAATATCTCTGAGCAAGGAATGCTGCGATAGCCTTGATATGCTGTGTACCGCCATCCTCGTCTGTGTTCATAGCGTAACCTGGGCAAACATGAGCATCTCTTGAAAGAGGATGGATAAGGTCTGCACCAGCTGCTGTCTTGTTATTGAGAACAGTCATAGTAAGCTGGAAATTATTGAGTGAGCACCAGCGAACAAATCCGTCATACTGTGCAAGTGCTGCTGTGTTGAACTGATATGTTGCACCATTATATGTGAACTCTGTTGTTGGCTGTGCTGGATCTGATGATGGTCCTACGATATCGCCCATGTAAAGGTTATAAACCATCTGTGCAACACCAAGATCTTTGAATGTCGCTGCATCTGCAGTATTTGGAAGGATACCCTTCATACCGTGATCGTTACGGGCTACTGTCTTGGTTGCTATTGCTTCTGGGTTTGTGATGTAATGTTCATCACTTACCTGACACATTGAACCGCCGCTCTTAACTGCTACAAGGAACTTCTTACTGAGGTTTGACTCAGCTGTGTAATGATTAAGTGGGAATGTAAATGTTGCATTAGAAGCTCTTTCTGTTGTTGCAACTACCTTTCCTACTGTTCCGTCCTGATATACTTCATCAGCATAGAGGTAATACTTTCCATCATCTGATGATGGAAGTGAGCTAGCTGATACGTTAACTACTACGTTGTCGCCTGAGATAGTACATGAATTGATCTTAACAACTCTGCCTGCTGCCTCAGCAACTTCCCCTGCCCCATGATTTACTATGCTATAGCTGCCTGTTGCAGTTAATACTGTAACTGCTGTCAAAGCTGCCATAAGAATCTTTTTAAGTCTAATATTTCTTTTCACAACATCCCTCCATAAAATATGACTTACTCTCAATAATATACCCAATTAAGCGCATTTTATCAAGCTTTGACTATTGCCTCTGCAAATGCTTCCACTGCATCTTCATCGCTGGAATGAAGCGCACTCTTTATTGTCAACACGTTTTCGAGTATTGTCACATTTTTAAGGTTTTGTAATTTTTCTGTCATAAGTTTTCCAGTAACTGGTGCCCAGGTTCCATTCTGAGCAAGGGCAAATGTCCTGTTCTGAACACCAAGAGCGATCATGTCATTTAAAAAGCTCTCCATTGGAGGGTAGATACCATTGTTATATGTAGGACACATGATAACCACTTTGCTGCAGCGCCACACTTCGCTGATAAGATATGAAACATCTGTGCCTGACACATCGTAAACCTTGATGTTTTTATCTGTCTTTTCTCTTAACTTAGAAGCTACTGCCTCCGCCGCACTCTTTGTATGTCCGTAAAGACTTCCATAAACCAGGAATATTGAATCTTCTTCAGGCTTATATGTACTCCACTTTTCATACTTATCAAGGAGCCACTTGATATCTTTTCTCCAAACAGGTCCATGAAGTGACATGATCATCTGGATATCAAGGCCTGCTGCCTTTTTAAGAACAGCCTGAACCTGCATTCCGTATTTTCCAACGATGTTTGCATAGTATCTTCTTGCGGACTCCAGAAAATCTTTTTCATAGTCGTATTCATCTGCAAAGATTCCGCCATCTAAAGCTCCAAAGGTTCCAAATGCATCCGCAGCAAAAAGTCCCTTTGAAACATCGTCATAAGCCATCAAGACTTCTGGCCAGTGGACCATAGGTGCTGCGATGAAACTAAAGGTATGCTTACCTGTAGATAATGTATCTCCCTCTTTCACCTCTAACTTGTTAAAAGAAGCTGCTTCTGGGAAGAACTGCTCCATGATAGTAAAGGTCTTGGCACTGCCAACCACCGTTACTTCCGGGAAAAGACTTACCACTGTACTGATAAGCGAGCAATGATCAGGTTCCATGTGAAGGACCACAAGGTAATCAAGCTTCCCTCCTGCAAGCGCTTCTTTTAAATTCTCAAGATACTGATCTGATACCGTGATATCTGCCGTGTCAAACACCGCTTTTTTCTCATCGTCGATAAAATAACTGTTGTAGGATACACCTTCAGGAATAGGAAAGATGTTTTCAAACCTCTCTAGCCTTCTGTCGCTTCCTCCGATCCAATAAATATCTTCTGTCACTTTCTTAATATTGTTCACTGTCTTTCCCTCCGTCTTTTCATTGCTTGAATTCAAGAATTGTCTTTTCAACTACCTTGATGTCAATTGGCTTAGTTACATGTGCATTCATTCCTGCATCAAAGGCATGCTGTACATCATCTGCATAGGCATTGGCAGTCATGGCAATAATAGGTATTCTCTGAGCCCAATCTGACTCAAGGCTTCTGATAGCTGCAGCAGCCTCGTAGCCATTCATTACTGGCATTTGAATATCCATTAGGATCATATCATAATCGCCTTCTTTTGCCTCTTTGAACATATCTACAACTTCCTGACCGTTGCAGCCTCGCGTAACTGTTGCGCCTTCCATATTCATGAGTTCTATAAGAATGTCTGCATTGATGTCATTATCTTCTGCTGCAAGGAACTTCATTCCCTGAAGCGGATTAACAACTTCTTTGTTATCTGTACCAGCGGCTCTGCTGGTAATGTCTTCAAATATCTGCTTAAGATTGGAGACAAACAGCGGCTTTTGAACTATTTCATTGGCGCCTGCTGCCTTTGCATCATCTTCTATTGCTGCAAAGTTCTCTGCCATCACAAATATTAGACTGTTGTTTCTTCGGTCTTTTGACCTGATCTCTCTGATGAGCTCTGCTGCTGTCATGTCGCTCAATATATCATTTATGAGTATCAGGTCCACGAGTTTACCTGCACTATTACAGTTTTCTATCGCATGGATTGCTTCAAATCCGTTCTTAGTATCAATGATCTCTATCTTGTCAGCCTCAAATGCTGCTCGCAGCTGCTCTGTCTGCGTACGATTCTCTGTTACAAACATTACAGTGCTGATTCCATGGCCTTTCCAGAAATCTACATCGTTCTCATCTACAGCTTTAAGTCTAAGGTTAACAATGAAGGTACTTCCCTTTCCTTCTTCACTCTCTACCCTGATAGTTCCTCCCATGAGTTCTACAAGGCTCTTGGTGATAGCCATACCAAGTCCTGTTCCCTGAATACTCTTCGTTGCACCTGTTTCTTCTCTTGAGAACGCATCAAAGATCTTGTCGATATATTCAGCCTTCATTCCCATGCCGTTATCTCTGACAGTAAACTCCACATTCTGGAAGCCTTCTGAGGAAGACGGCGTTTCTTTTATCAGAAACTCTATCTTTCCGCCTTCTGGAGTATATTTGATGGCATTTCCAAGAATATTCATGAGTATCTCGTTGATCCTCTGCTTGTCGCCCATGAACATGTCATGTTCCATCTCTTCAATATTTACGATGTATTCCTGATCTTTTGCTTTTGCCTGGAAACTGATGACCGAGTTGATCTCCTCAAGCAAAAGTCCAATTGCCATCTCTTTAATATCAAGAGTAGTCTTTCCGCTCTCAATCTTACTCATATCAAGTACATCATTCAATAATCCAAGAAGGTTATGCGACGCAAGACTTATCTTGTGTGTATACTCTTTTACCTTATCCGGATCGTCAGCATGCTTTTCTATCAGCAGATTAAAGCCAGTAATAGCATTCATAGGCGTCCTAAAGTCATGGGACATATTTGCAAGGAAGCTTGTCTTTGCCTTATTGGCTGTCTCTGCAGCATTAAGCGCTTCCTGAAGTTGATGATTTCTCTTTATTTCCTGAGTTCTGTCATAAAGAGCTATGGCCATTCGCTTACCACCATCGTCATAGGTACATATTACGACGCCTCGGTAAAAGAGCTGCTCTCCTGTTTTTACGTTCTCAAATTTGATCTCTTCGAGGATGATGGCTTCGCCTGACTTGATGCTACTCATGATGATATTATCAAGTTTGTCTGTTCCTTCAGCCTTCTGGGCAGTAGCTATGCTTCTTACATCTTCCTTCAACGTATCAAGTGAAATTCCGAGTACTGTTTCAGCATTGGATGTAATGAAATTACATGTATAATTCTCTACGTTTACTACTGCAAGTATATCGTTATTTCTTTCTACTACAAAATCAAACAGCCATTCTCTATAATGAATATCACTTTCCTTAGCCAAAAGATCTGCCTTATTTCTGCGATTGATTTCCTCAACCATGTCATTTAACTTAATAGCCATGGCCTGCATGGAATCAGAAAGTTCACCAATCTCATCCTTGCCTTCGTCGTTGATCCTGACATTGAGATTTCCTCTTTTGATCTCATTGGCTGCGTCATTGAGTCTTATGATCCTGTAGCTCAGTCTTCTTGAGAACAGTGTCGCTATGACATAAGCAATTATAAAGATAACTCCCGCTATAACAATATCTGAACTAAGAAGTGAGAATACGTCAGCAACCATCTCATTTCTGTCAACATAGTAGTAAAGTTTCCAACCATTTGAGATCTCGTTTGATTCCAAAAGGAAATATTGGTCACTGACAACAAAGCCTTCGCTATCTTTTTCCAATTTTTCATCTCTGATGTCCTGAATGACTGCATCATCTAAAGCTTCATTATTTAGCTTTTTCTGGCCAACAATATTCCCCTCTTCATCGATCAGCAGTATTCCGTTATTTAGATAGCTGGACTGATTGATGATACTAAAGAAATTATCCTTCTTGAGTTTGAGGGTTGCCATTCCAATAACCTTGGATGATGTATTTACATCCAAAAGGGCTTTGACTATATAGATTTCTCCCTCATCATCAACCATCCACATTGTGTCGTATTCATCATGGCATTTTTCATACCATTTCATGATAGTCTCATCTGTAGGCTTACTGATAAACTCGCCGATATGCTGTTGCTCGAGGCAATCTGAATAAAGTTTGATATTCTCAATATTGGAGTCACTACCAATGAAGTACCAGATAAGCGGCTCTATGTTTTCTGTCATTTCCTCAGTGATAGAGAATGGATCCTCTTTTGCATGTTCGATCTTGTATCTAAGTGCTTCTTCATAGGAAAAGAACTTAAGTACATCGCTTTCTCTTTTGGCATTATTATCAAGACCATTGGAAATAACGTTGACTCCGCCCTGGATTGATACCTTAGTCTGAGCATTAAGGTTATTTCTGGCTAAGATATATGAGTAAAGGCCCAGGATGACTATAGGTATTACTATAAGAAACAGAAATACCATCCTAAGCTGTGTTTTGATCTTAATATTATCTAACCTTGTAAGCTTTTGATCTCTCATCTATTATCCTCACCACAAAGTTATTCATCCTTCAGTAACTTTTTCACCTTTATATCAACCTGCATAAGTGCCATATTTGTTGTCTCTTTTCCAAGCAACACTCTCTGCAGTTCTTTTCCTAAGATCATATTGATGTTGTCACAGTTCTCTCCCCAGCTGTAATAAGGCATAAACAAGCCTTTATGTTTAAGGGCCTGTTCTATTCCATCAAATGTGTCAGGATTTGCTATAGTTAGTCCCTTTAAATAGCTCATGCTTCCAACTCGGTCATTCCATAATTCTCTCTGTCCTTCGGCACTAGCAAGGCTTGTCACTATTTCTTTTGATAATTGTCTATGATCACCGTAAGTGTTTACTGCAAATCCGCAGTCACATCCCCCTATCAGGATTGGCGTTCCATCTGCTGTTCCACAAAATGGCATTGTTCCTAGCGAAATATCGGGATTTGCAACCTTTATCCTGTTATAATCTTCAGGACCTCCCGCTAATATAAATGTTTCTTCATTTGCAAATTCCTGTATGGCAGCCTTCTGGTCCATGGTGTACATTTCAGGTCTAAAGACCTCATATGTGATGAGTTTTTCCCAATCTGACAAATAAGGATACAGATCGTTATAGAATGATGCTCTTCCGTACCCTAACCTTTCACCAAAATGGCTTCCTTCTTCTGTGTCAAAATAAGATGCCTGTAAAAAAGCCTGAGCACTTTCTGAGATATTGGCGTAATCCTTAAGCGCCGCAGAACACACCTTCATTCCAAGAGTTTCTCTTGTATATACTGCATTTTCCAGAAACTCTTCATAACTTTGAGGTACCTTTAACCCGTATTTTTCAAAAAGACCCTTGTTATAATACAAGCACTTATAACTACTGGTATTTGGTACGGCATAAATCTCATTTCCATAGGTAAAAGCTTCTCTGCTATACCTGTTAAACTCTTGCGTTATATCTGTAAGTGGTGTGATATATCTGGTCAGAGCATGCTTTCTGGCCATACCTTGATCAACATATAATATGTCTGGTGCTTCTCTGTAGGATAATTGCGAATCGATTATTGATTCATAATGATTTTTGTCTATATAAACAAATTCAAATGTGACATCTGGAAATGTTCTGGTTAGATATGATTTTAGATTTCCTAAATACTCTTCCTGATACCAGGTAGCGATACGAATTGTTATCTTACCGTTTTCTTCTACGTTCTTTGGCTTAGAATCGTCCGATGGAGCTTCAAACGTCGCTTCCTTTTCACCTGTTCTTGGCGCAGCTCCTAAAGACGCAATACTAGTAGGCTTCGGATACGATGATCCGCAGCCAGCCAGCATGCAGATGATAAATGCAAATTGCAAAATAATACTTACAAAGGTTTTTTCTAGCTTGTGGCTCTTCATAATTCCCTCGTAATACTACTTGTTTGCGTTATCTAAGCAAGATCGTCTTTACTTCTCCGATATAAACTACGTGATAGTCTCCTGCATCGTAGAAGTCTTGTTTGATCGATTCATCGATGATACCCGCTTCATCGAACTCTCTTGAGTAAATTACCTTGCATGTTATGATCTCTCTAGCTTCGTCTACAAAAGGTATTCCCTCATAATAATTTACATTCAGTCTGGCTGCGGCAATCTTGTCCTCGTCTCTTCCAGATACTGAATGGATATACTTCATGGCGCCACGATACTTTTCCTGATCCATGAAGCTTATGGAAAATTCCCCCGACTCATCTAGGAGTTCTCTTGTATATCTGCTCTTTCTGGCAAATATAAAAACAACTCTCTTGTTCCAGATATAACCTACACCGCCCCATCTTGCAGCCATCATATTGACCTTTGAGCCAGAAGCTGTCGTTACAAGTATTGTTTCCCCGACAAACTTATATGGGCCAGTCTCGATATCATCTGGGTTTACTGGTTGAAAAACATGCAATTCACTCATATGGACCTCCTTAAAAGTCGCGTATTTTGTCCTCGTCTGTTAATCCAGTATTTTCAATATTAATTATCGTTACGCCGTAACTAAAATCGTCGCTCACTTTAATAGTAACATGGTCTCCTACTTTATGTCCAAGTAATTGTTTTCCAAGCGGAGACTCGATACTGATAAGTCCCTTTAAAGAATTCTGACGCATTGTTGTAACAATTTTATACGTTTCTTCGCTGTTGTCCTCATCTAATTTTACTACTACTGTTTTATTCATGCCAACCTGATCTTCTTTGGTATCGTCATCAATAACTGTAGCAGTTTTGATCATTCTCTCCAGAAACCTGATTCTGCTCTCATTCTGGTTCTTGGCTTTCTTGGCAGCGTAGTACTCGAAATTTTCTGATAGGTCACCTTGAGCTCTTGCTTCTTTGACATGTTCAAGAAGCTCTTTTCTGACAACCACCTTGCGGTGCTCTATTTCTGCCTCCATGTCCTGAATATCTTTTCTTGTTAACTCGTTATGCATAAACCTAGCCCCCTACCTAATAATAGAAAAAAGGCGAAGCCTGTTGGCTTCGCCTTTCAGAATTGCTCTTATCAAGCCTTTCCAACTGATCCGAAGAGTTCCATCTTTTCCTTAACTGTAGCCTTGATAGCTTCAGCACCAGGAGCAAGAAGTTTACGAGGATCAAATCCCTTACCTTCGAGATCCTTACCAGCCTCAACATACTTACGTGTTGCATCAGCAAATGAAAGCTGGCACTCTGTATTAACATTGATCTTAGAAACGCCAAGTGTGATAGCCTTCTTGATCATATCTGCTGGGATACCTGTACCACCGTGAAGAACGAGAGGCATAACACCTGTCTTCTGCTGGATAGCATCAAGAACGTCGAATCTAAGTCCTGGCCATCCTTCTGGATACTTACCGTGGATGTTACCGATACCAGCTGCAAGCATATCTACGCCAAGATCAGCGATTCTCTTGCACTCATCTGGATCAGCGCACTCACCCATTCCTACTACGCCGTCTTCTTCACCACCGATTGAACCAACTTCTGCCTCGATTGAAAGACCAAGCTGATGAGCAACGTGTACAAGCTCCTGAGTCTTAGCAACGTTCTCTTCGATATCGTAGTGTGATCCATCAAACATGATTGATGTGAATCCAGCCTTGATGCACTTATAGCATCCTTCGTATGTACCATGATCAAGGTGAAGAGCAACAGGAACTGTGATTCCAAGGCTCTCGTCCATAGCCTTAACCATAGCTGCAACAGTTGTGAAGCCTGTCATGTATTTACCAGCACCCTCAGAAACACCGAGAATAACAGGAGACTTAAGCTCTTCTGCTGTTAAAAGAACTGATTTTGTCCACTCCAGGTTGTTGATGTTGAACTGGCCTACTGCATAGTGGCCTTCTTTTGCTTTTACAAGCATGTCTTTTGCGGATACTAACATTTGTTTATCTCCCTTGTTTATGTTTTATTAACAGTTAAGAACATTATATACTTGTTGCTCAAAAAAATAAAGTTAAAGTGTTAACAATCAGCCAAAGTTTAGGAAGTTGTCAGACCAGAATTCTTCTGATGTTATCGGAGCATGACTATCATATCTGAAAATCATTCCCGACAGCCTTGAAAGAGTCACGGTCAATATGCCATCTTTAACTCTGCTATTTGAAAGCTCAGTAGTGTAGCCCTTTCCATCGGTTAGAACAACCTCTTTTAACACTGCATCCTTAGGAATTCCAATCAGTGAAACATCTATCTCTTTTGTTACCTCAAATTCATTGTTATTGATAACTACTACAGATGCTGCTGTTCTATTGAATCTTCCGTAAGCAATAAAGTTATTATCTCCAGCAAGCTCTCTGATTGAACCTGTCTTGAGCTCTCTGTATTTTTTGTGTATCTTTATGAGCTCTTTGTGGTAGGCGAGCATTTCTTTATCCTCGTTGCCCCAAGGATATGTACGTCTGTTATCAGGATCTGTAAATCCACAAACACCTGCTTCGTCGCCATAGTAGATTGTTGGAGCGCCTGGCCATGTCATCTGTATCATGACTGCCTCTCTCATTACAGGCTTCTTAATACCTGTTTCTGCAGACGCTGGCATAAGTGTATCGCATCGTCCGACCTTCTGGCTTGTCCTCGTGAGGAATCTGGAATGATCGTGATTAGAGAGCTCATTCATTGCTGTATAAAGAGATGGCATGCTGAAGTTCTCTCCACCTGCATATAACATGGTGTCAAAAAACTCTCTGGCGTTGCCTACTCTTATAGGCTTAAACTCATCGCTGTGCTTCTCCATACCAGTAAGGAACCAGGTTACAGGCTCCATGAATGCGTCATAGTTCATGACTGTATCCCATTCATCGCCCTGAAGCCATTCCTTGGCTGGTCCATAGTGCTCAGCTAAGATAATTGCATTAGGATTAGCTTTCTTGACCTCTTCTCTGAATCTCTTAAAGAATTTGTGGTTATACTCTGGAGAATGGCCAATATCTGCAGCCACATCAAGGCGCCATCCATCGGCATTATATGGCTCAGAAACCCATTTTTTGGCAACTCCGAGAATATATTCTTCCAGTTCCTTGGATCCTTCGTAATTTAGCTTAGGAAGTGTATCATAGCCCCACCATCCATCATAACTATTGTTATATGGCCATGAGCTATCCTTAAATGAGAAATAATCGTGATAAGGACTATCCTGCGCTATGTAAGCTCCTTTTTTAAAGTCCTTGCTGTTTTCATATATTCTTTCTTTATCAAGCCACTTATTAAATGATCCACAGTGATTAAATACGCCATCAAGAATGATCTTAATACCGCGTTTGTGAGCTTCGCTTACAAGCTTTGCAAAGAGTTTATCACTAGCTTCTAAGTTCTTTGCACTGGTAACTCTTTTGATATGCCTTGTAGCATGGGTATTGTCACTGTCTCCATTTTTGAGAAGATTTCCACCATCTTCAATAATGACACCAAAATGTGGATCTATGTGGTCATAGTCCTGAGTATCATATTTGTGGCATGAAGGAGAAACAAAGATAGGATTAAAGTAAATCGCTTCTATTCCTAAATCCTTGAGATAATCAAGCTTATCAATAACGCCCTGCAGATCACCACCGTAGAATTCGTTAAAGTCCCTCTTTGGATCAGGATACTGACTCCACTCAGTTATCTGCTTAGCTAAGCTTCCATTATAGAAATATTCCCCTGAAAGGACATCATTGCTGGTATCTCCGTTATTGAATCTCTCAACAAAGATCTGATACATAACAGCACCTTTGGCCCAGTTAGGAGTAGAAAATCCCGGAAAGATCTTAAAGCACATGCTGTCACTTATATCTTTGACAGCACCTCTTTTATCATAGAAATACACAGAACCATCAGTTCCTTTTATTTCAAAATAGTAGCTCTGTGGTACAGCGCCAACGCTAAAGGAAGCATCATAATAATCAAACAATCCTTCCTGCTCAGAAAGATTCATTGAATGTCTTTCGCCGCCAAAAACAAGTGTCACTTCACTTGCATCCCCGCTTTTACATCTAAAACGAAAGTCTGTGATTCTGTTTTTATCAGGCTCTGTTGGCCTTAAATAATCCATGGTCATATCATGGAAAAGATATCTTGTGTCCATAAATCCCCTATAATGCAAAAAAGACAGCGGAAGCTGTCTTTTTTAGAGAAGGTATTTCTTTCTTATGGGGTATAGCAAAAAACTATATAATGTATTGGGGGGTTACGCATATTATACTAACATCCACCCAAACCCGCGTAAAGACTAATACTTCACAAATATGTCAAAAACAGCTTCTCATTTTTGTGCACATTGCACAATTATATTTCTAATTCAAATTCTTCAGAAATAGCTTTTCCTTCGAATAATTCTTCGAATTCTTTTCTGCCAATCTTTTCTTTTTCTACTAAGAGCTTTGCGCTACTGTGGAGAACGTCTTCATACTGAAGAATGATCTCTTTTGCTTTAGCATAGCACTTGTCGATGATAGCCTTAACTTCCTTATCGATTTCGCCTGCTATGAGCTCACTGTGATTCTTCTTGTGAGAAATATCGTATCCGATAAATACGTCCTCTTCATTTTCATCATAGTTGATAACTCCGATATTTGAAGACATACCATACTTTGTAACCATGCTTCTGGCTTCCTGAGTAGCTTTTCTGATATCACTTGATGCTCCTGTTGTGATATCACCAAAGATGATCTCCTCAGCTATTCTACCGCCAAGAGATACCATGATATCCTCAAGCATACGATTTCTTGAAAGGAACATATCATCCTTGTCAGGAAGTGGCATAGTGTAGCCCGCTGCCCCAAGTCCTGTAGGAATAACAGAAATAGTGTGAACAGGTCCCACATCTGGAAGCACATGCATAAGGATCGCATGTCCAGTCTCATGGTAAGCTGTTATCTTCTTTTCCTTATCAGAAACGATCTTACTATGCTTCTCTGTACCAATACCGATCTTGGTAAAAGAACTGTTGATATCACTCTGCGTAATAAATTTTCTATCACTAGTAGCTGCAAGGATCGCAGATTCATTTAACAGATTCTCAAGATCTGCACCTGTAAATCCTGCTGTAGTCTGAGCAACCGTCTTGAGATCAACATCATCTGCAAGAGGCTTGTTACGAGCATGAACTTTAAGAATTGCTTCTCTCTCACCAATATCAGGTCTGGTAACAGTTATCTTTCTGTCGAAACGTCCTGGACGCAGGATAGCTGGATCAAGAATATCTACCCTATTAGTAGCTGCCATAACGATGATGCCTTCGTTTACACCAAAACCATCCATCTCTACGAGCATCTGGTTAAGAGTCTGCTCTCTTTCATCGTGTCCACCGCCCATACCTGTTCCGCGGCGTCTTGCTACTGCATCGATCTCATCGATAAATATGATACAAGGCGCGTTCTTTTTGGCTTCTGCAAAGAGGTCTCTTACTCTTGATGCACCAACACCTACGAACATCTCCACAAAATCTGAGCCCGAAATGATAAAGAATGGAACTCCAGCCTCACCGGCAACTGCTCTTGCAAGAAGTGTCTTACCTGTACCAGGGGCACCCTCTAAGAGAACGCCCTTAGGAATCCTTGCGCCAACTCTGGTGAATTTCTCTGGATCTTTCAAAAACTCAATGATCTCTGAAAGCTGCTCTTTTTCTTCCTTAAGTCCTGCTACATCATCGAGTCTGATCTTGTTGTCTTCACTTGAAGACATTCTTGCTCTACTCTTACCAAAATTCATCATACGATTATTGCCTGAACCGGAAGCCTGCATATTGGTAAACATAGTGAAAATGAATACCATTACCACAAGGCCTACGATTACAGGAATAATGCCTGTGATGAGAATATTGTCTGATGGAACATCCTCTACTTCATGTTTTATTCCATTGTCTGTCAAAAGCTTCTCAATGACTGTAACATCAGTTGTATAGAAAGTTACTTCTTCTGTTCCGTCATTAAAATTGACTTTTACTGCACCAGTTGGAGTCTCGGCGTTAGGCATTATCGTTGCATATGCAACTTTGCCAGCCTTTATATCTTCTGCAAAAGAAGTTGTAGAATAGGCTCCTGAATTATTAGAAATAAATCCCTTACCATATTCGATAAATACTACTATGAGAAGTAAAACTACTACAAATGCGAAAATCGAGTTATAGCCTTTTGAACGATTCAATTAGTTTTCCCCCTTTATTAGTAGTTAATTAAACTCAACAACTCCGATATATGGAAGATTACGGTATCTCTGATCATAATCGAGACCATATCCAACTACGAATTCATCTGGAATCTCGAATCCTGTGTAATCAACCTTAACATCTGTTACTCTGCGCTCAGGCTTATCAAGAAGTGTGCAGAGCTTAATGCTTGCTGGTCCCCTGTCGCCAAGCATCTTAAGAAGATATGAAAGTGTTCTTCCTGAATCTACGATATCCTCAACTACGATAACGTGTCTGTCCTTAAGAGGCTCATCAAGGTCCTTAACGATCTTAACTACGCCGCTTGATTTAGTTGAGCTTCCATAACTAGAAGCAGACATGAAATCCATTGTTACAGGGATTGTGATTCTCTTTGCGAGCTCGCACATAAAGAATACTCCACCCTTTAATACACATACCAGGTGAACTGTCTCTCCCTGATAATCTCTACTAATAGCTTCTCCAAGCTCCTTAATACGCTTGTCAACCTCTTCTTCTGTGAGAAGTACACGAACTGATTCAGCCAATTTCTTAATCTCCTTTACTAATTGATATAGCCAATATTTTTTGGGTTTTTTTGCAAATTTTAAAAGAACTGCTCATTCTATATCCAGGAATCCATAATACGTGGTTTCCCTCTGCAAGAACATAGATATTATCCCTGCGAGATGCAGGAATCTTCTCATCTGTCATGAATTTGGACAGTTTTTTCTTGTGACTTGATTCGCCCTGTTCGATATAGATATAGTCTTCCGGCTGTCTATATCTAAAAATGACTTCTTGTATTCTATCACAATCAAACCATTTAGTATATGTATCACTTGGAATAAGCATCTTTTCATTATAAGAAATCACTTTTACATTTGCTACGCCAAGCTCACCAAGATCATATACATATTCACTGCCTGGTTCGAGATTGCTGATCTTATAGATGACTTGCTTTTTTGAAGGCTCTGCTTCTCCTTCTTTTTTGAAAAAGAGCTTATCATAGGCCCTTTCGATCCTGATTCCGTAAGGAAGATTGAGACTAGCACTGCCATCAGTGCTCTCCATGAGATTTATGATCATATCTACATGGGTTGAAGTAATATCTTTTCTTCCTGGAACAATAAGTTCAAAACACTTAAGGATCACATAGCGCCTGATGATCTCTGGCTCTTTATTCAACATATCCAGATCGATCCTGATTTCTTTTGCGGTATCCACGCAGCACTTATCAAACACTCTGTCTGCCTGCCCTCTGATATAGTCATAGGCCTGGCCAATCTCCCTGCTGGCTCTGACTATATGATCTACCGCTGCACTGTTTACCTCTCCCTGAACAAAAGGAAGAACCACGTTTCTAAGCTTGTTTCTGGTGTGATCATTTTCCTGATTGGTTGAATCCGTACAGTAGTCAATACCCTTTTCTCCAAGATATGCCTCTATCTCTGCTCTTGATACGCACAAAAGAGGTCTGACGATGTTATCTCTGACAGGTCTTATTCCGCTTCCGCCCCTGATACCCGTTCCTCTGAATAGATTTAAAAGAAATGTCTCCGCCGCATCATTCTGATGATGCGCAACTGCGATCTTATCTATTTTTTTATCCTTAATAAGCTCTGAAAAGACATTGTATCTTACTACTCTTCCAGCCTCTTCCTCAGTAAGATGCATCTTTTTGCTATATTCAGGAACATCTTCTTCAAAAAGATAAAATGGAATACTTTTTTTTTCACAATACTGTCTGGAAAAAGCTGCATCTTCCCCAGCTTCTGGCCTGATCATATGATTTACATGCGCTGCAAAAAGACTGATCCCAAGAACCTCTTTCAGCTCATATAACACAGTCATAAGAGCCATGGAATCTGCTCCACCTGATAATCCCACAAGGACAGACTCTCCCTCTTTTACCATGTGGTTATCCCTTATGAAGTTTAAAACTTTGCTCTCAAATGCGTTCATGTACGTATTCCATCAAAAATAAATTAAAGCGCAGACTCAATCTTGATGTCTGCGCTATTAATTACTTATCCTCGTTTTTAAAGATAATTTCTCCCGGATAAACAAGTCCAAGTTTCTCTCTTGCTGTATCCTCTATATACTTACGCGTCTGTGTGTATCTCTCGAACTCAGCGATTTCTTCTGATCTGGCCATCTCCTGCTCGATCTGCTGCTGAAGAGCTGCCTCTTTAGCCTCATAATCCTTGGCTTTCTTCATAAGTCCCACACTCTTGATAGAAACAACTGTCACAAGAATGAGTACTACAAAGCTTGCCCAGATTACGCCTGCTTTGTTCTGAGAACGACGCCTTTTATAGCGTGCTCTTGTTGCCATTATTTACCCCACTCATTTTCATAGAATGTCTTATTTAATTACATTTTAATACATGCAATAAAAAGCTGTCAAATATAGCGATACAGGTTCGTTACATCTTCTTTGTGAACTGTTTCCTGAACATCCAGCACTTCAACATTCACATCCTTGTTACCGAAGCCTATTGTAATCTTGTCACCCACCTTAACATCTGTAGATGCCTTGGCTGGCTTACCATTAATCTGAACTCTTCCAGCATCACAGGCTTCATTTGCCACTGTGCGACGCTTGATAAGTCTTGTTACTTTTAAATATTTATCCAGTCTCATTTAATCTTCTCCTGATGCCGTACTTGCAGCATCTCCTGCCTTTTCTGATTCTTTAGTTGTTTTTCCTGTTCCAGCCGCAGTAGTACTGCCTTCTGTCCCAGCACCATGTTCCTTGCTGCTGGCTTTATCAGAAGCTTCTGCCGTAGAACTTTCTGATGAAGCTTCTGTCGGTGACTCTTTTGAAGCTCCGGTTGAAGCTTCAGAGGAGGCCTCTGTACTAGCATTTCCACTAGAGGTTGATCCGTTTGATCCGGAAGAAGATGTGTTTCCAGAAGAGCTGGACTGCTCTTCAATCTTAACAAGACCTGGGAACTCATACTTAACGTTATCTTCTTCTTTGTCGATCTTGACCCTGTAGCTCTTGGTCTGGTAACCGTCCTGTTTGAGGATAATCTCGTGGTTACCTGAGATCTTTGGAACGCTGGTAGGAACTACTCCTATGTAACTTCCATCAAAGTACACTTCTGCACCGTATGGCTCATCAAAATATATGTAATATCCCTTTATTACTTGATTAACACTTGAGGAAGCGGAACTGTTGCTACTAACTGTTGATGCAACAGAAGCTGCACTTTTTTTGCTGCTGGCAACATCACCATGGCTTGTTCCCATGCTGGTCTTGCTGGTGCT
The DNA here is from genome assembly GCF_001858005.1 of Butyrivibrio hungatei. NCBI lineage: Bacteria > Bacillati > Bacillota > Clostridia > Lachnospirales > Lachnospiraceae > Butyrivibrio > Butyrivibrio hungatei. The sequence continues at coordinate 3,082,590 of NZ_CP017831.1, forward strand.
ATTGTCTACTGAACCTGAACTTGTAGAAAGAGAATTTGTCGACGATTCGCTTCCATCATCCTCTTTTTCCAGTTCTATATTTACTACAGACTTTGCTGTTCCAACCTTTAAATATCTGTTCTGAGTAATGTATCCATCAGCCATGATCTTGAGGTTATGATAACCATACTTAACAGACTGAGGAATTCCTGTAAGAACCTTTTCTCCATCCACAAAAACTTCTGCAGATTCAGGTACGATCTGAAATGTAACAAGGCCCTCTTTTGGCTTGTTGATCGTGATCTCGCTTGTATCTACAACAGTTTCCTGATTTCTTGAAATGCTGACTTCTGATTTGTAATTTGCACCATTTCCAAGGATCTGAAGGTTATAGTCTCCTTCTGGAGCGCTAAGCAGCATGTTTGGTGATATCTTGTAGATTACTTCATTATCAAGTTCTATCCATGCACCTACAAGACTCTGATCTTCTACTATATCAGAAGAAAGACTTACATAGCCGTGTCCACTTGTAACAACAACGCTGTATATCTCTTTATCTATACCGCAGACTTTGATCTTGTCTGTTGCAAGGATATTGTCAGCAAGTGCTGGCTCTCCATCAGCCATGATAAGAGTTCTGGCATCCATCTTGTAAGATTCACCCTTAACTCTTGCTGTTCCATCTCCTCGAACTAGGTCATGATCTCTGGTACTGTCTATTGTCCAGGCCTGTGCTGAAACATTGAGCGATGTAATATGCTTGGTACTCTTTAGGAACTTAACATCTACTATCTGACCTACTTCTAATAAGCTAGGGGAAAGAACTGTTCCTCTCACATCGTACATCATGCTGGTATTGTCATAGCTTAGTGTATATGTCTTACCTGTCGCATGATTTCTAAAACGTATCAGTTTTTGCTCTGTATCGATAGCTCTGATTGCAGCTGTATCCGCCGAATCATATTTATCGATCATCGATATTGATATCTTGTCACTGTCACTACTTGCATAAACTGTAGTGCTGGCGGTAGCCATCACCATAGCTGCTGCCACAATTACAGATATAGATTTTTTCAAGCATTTACCAAAGCTTCTCATGATTCACCCCTCATTTATCTGATCCATCAAGAATGTCTTCTTTAGGCGCTCCGGCTCTAACAAATATTCCTTGCTGTTGTGTTCAGGATTATCCAGAACATCATCAAGCATGGCACTTAATATCTCACCTATCTTTTTACCTGGTGTCACACCAAGGCTGATGAGATCTTTGCCATTAACAGCAAGATCCTTTAATGTTACACAATCCTTTTTTGCAAGGATCTCTTCATATACCTTTTTAGTATCCTCTATCAGCTGTAGTTTCTCCTGGCGATAGTACATACTCTGTGCCATAGTATCAGCGTATCTGACTTCCAAAAGATATGGAAACTCATCTACACCCACTCTGTTCATTGCTCTGCGAACAGCCTTTGGAGTTGCAGGAAAGCGATCATCATGATATCTGATCAGATTGCACGCTCTGTCCATGGTGTCTCTGTCAAATTTAAGTCTTCTGAATATAGAATGAGCCATCTGAACGCCGAGTTCGCTATGACCTTTAAAATGGCACACACCTTCATCATCTACAGTAATTGTAGCAGGTTTTGCGATATCATGCATCAGCATCGTAAGTCTCAAAACCTTATCTGCCCTGATATTCTCCATAGAGCAAATAATGTGATCACCCACATTGTACATGTGATGTGGGTTGTTCTGAGCTGTTTCCATGCATTTATCGAATTCAGGAAGTATCACTTTTGTCACGCCAAGCTCATAGGCTGTTTTTAGCTTTTCTGGATGATCAGAAGTAACCAGCTTAACGAGCTCTGTCTGTATTCTTTCAGCACTTATCTTGCTAAGGTTCTGCGCCAGCTCTTTTACCGCTTCTTTGGTTTTTTCTTCTATTTCATAATCAAGCTGCGCTGAGAATCTGACTGCTCTCATGATCCTAAGGGCATCCTCTGCAAACCTTTCCTTTGGATCTCCGACGCATCTGATAACTTTACCCTTAATGTCATCAAGACCGCCAAATCTGTCTATTAAGCCTTCCTCTTCATTGTAGGCCATGGCATTTATTGTAAAATCCCTACGCTTCATATCTTCTGTGAGGTTTTTGGTAAATGTAACCTCGCTTGGATGCCTACTATCCTCGTACTTGCCATCAATTCGATAGGTTGTTACTTCATATCCTTCTTTGCCTATCATTATAGTAACTGTACCATGCTCTATTCCGGTATCTATCGTTCTTCTAAAGAGCTTTTTGGTCTCTTCCGGAAGCGCATTTGTTGTAATATCCCAGTCCTGAGGTTCTCTTCCCAGAACGCCATCTCTAACGCATCCGCCGACAACATATGCCTCAAAACCAGCACCATGCATGGTATCCAGTATAGTTTTTACATTCTCTGGTAAAATAATCTTCATATCATCATCATATCCTAAACACTTATTATTGTGAACAATTCGCTGGGATTTTTCTTTTTTTCGATATATACTAGTAGCATGGAGTATAAAATCAATCGTAAAATCGTAGTAGCACTGATCTCACTGCTACTTGCGGCCGGGGTGATCTTTTTAACAACTTTTTTACACATAGCACCTACCCCAAGCGCCCCCATCATCAACTTAAATGATTGGGAAATTTCATTAAATGGAAATATTCTTCCTGTACGGAGCCTGAAGGATGCCAATACCGGTATCATAGACGACTCTGATGTTATCGTGCTTACTACCACAGTACCAGAGTTAAAGTATATTGAACCTTCCATATATTTCCGCTCTGTTCATGCAATTACTGAGATCTACATTGACGACGACCTCATCTACACAACTCGCGATGAGGACACAGAAAACAGTAACTTTTCCATTCCTAAATATTATAATAATGCCCCATTAAGCTGCTCATATGCAGGCAAAAAGCTTACTATCACAATTTCCGGAAGCAAAGAGCTTCCTTCTTCCGGGCTTTCAAATGTTTATATCGGAGAACGCAAGGATCTTTTTTTCTATAATCTATACACCATGGGAATCTACTTCCTGGCAGGAGCATTCTTCTCTTTCCTTGGTTTTCTTTTGATGATCCTTTCTCCTTATCTGATCATATACCACGACAATGACTTAAGACTCTTCTTCAGCGGTCTTATCTCCTTGCTCCTTGGAACATATATCCTTGCTTATTATGGCATTTTAGGTCTTATTGTCGATGATTCATATATCAATACCATCGCAGAATATGCCGCATTATACAATATTCCAACAGCTATCCTTGGATATTTTGCTTCACTTTTTTCAGGCAAAAAGAAAAAGGTATTCTTGAGCCTGTTTATTCTTGATGTCATTTTGTTCTTTTCATCGATCATACTTCACTTTTCAGGCCTGCTGCCATTCTCTATGTTTTCTATAATCCTACATGTTGTAGCCAATGCAGAAGCCATTATTACTTTTGCACTTATAATCCATGAGCAGCTTAGCCACAGAAATTCAAAGGAAAGACGAGTTTCTCCGTCAGATTCCATCTTCCTTATTGGGCTTGTCATATTCATCATACTTGCTATATCCGATATCTTTCTATTTAACTTCAATAAATACTTCAGATCGGAAGGCGAAGCAAACACAGATCTGATCGGATTTACAATTGGTTCATTTGTTTTTGTTTGCTGTCTTTTAGTAAGTTATCTTTATTACAATGTATACAGCAATAACTTTGCATCTATGCAGAGCCACATCAAAAGCCTTGCATATACTGATGCTCTCACTGGTCTTGCCAACAGAGCCCGCTGCGAGCAGGTTATGAACATGCTCTCAGAAGAAAAAAACATCTATACCCTGATCAGTTTTGACCTTAACAGATTAAAACATATAAACGATACCCTCGGTCATCACGAAGGCGACCGTCTTCTGACCGGTTTTTCAACTATCCTTTCTGAATGCTTCTGGGACGCAAATCTCATTGGTAGAATGGGCGGAGACGAATTTATAGTAATCCTGATCGAGGAACACTCTCTTAACTGCACTAAGCGAATCCACGAGCTTTATTCCATCCTTGAAGAATGGAATCGTAAGGAACAGGCATTTACCTATAGTGCTTCTTATGGTTATGCCTACAGTTATGAAGTTCCTAGCGGTTCAGCCAAAGAAGTTTATATGCTTGCAGATTCCAGAATGTATGAAATGAAGAGAGAACACCACGGCGACGAAAAGGAGGATAGCAGACATGCGTAAATTCACTTCATTCCTCAGCCTCGCTTTAGTCCTGATAACAGTATTTTTTATGTCTCTATTACACATTCTCTTTTTCAATCCACAATTTGCCTTTATGACACTAGATCGCGGCTGGATAGTAACTTATCGCAATGAAAAATATTTAAATACTAATCTCGAGACCTTAAGCTCACAGGTAGGCTCCACCTTCACAAAAGGTGATGTAGTAACCCTCAATTACAACAGACCAATAGAGCAGATAAATGAGCCTTTCCCATATCTCATGTTCAAGACCCAGCACTGCGCCTACGAAGTTTTTCTTGATGGCGAGCTTATCGCTTCAGCTGATACTAATGCCAGAACCGACAACTCTTTTGTTGGAATAGGCTATAACTTAGTACCTCTTGGCTCTGATTATGTTGGAAAAAAGCTGTCAATAAAACTCTACGTTACTGAAAACGGAACAAGAAGTGATCTTGTAAGCCCTAAGCTTGGAAATTTCGACGACCTTGTAAGATATCTGGCTCACTCAGTAATGTTTCCTTTTTTGACCAGCATTTTTCTTATCGTATTTGGAATCGTATTTTTTGCTATCTCCCTTTTGTTCTATCTCCGAACATCAGGTGTATTTCCGCAGCTTATCAGTTCCATCATATGCATTTTACTAGGACTGTGGATGATCACCGCTTTTGACGTATCAATCTTTTTCATGAACAAGACTATAAGCACAACAGTTGAATATACAGCAATGTATCTTATTGTTCCTTCAATGTATCTTCTTGTTCAGCAGCTTCACAAACGATTAGACAGCTTTCCGATCCTGCTGCTAGGAGCTTCAACTTTTGCCTTTAGCATTTTCTTCCTCTTGCTGCACGCTTTAGGCTTTGTTCATCTTATCCATTTTGCACATGCTTATTACATTTTTGCTCTTATCAGCATTATAGTTATTCTGTGTTACGACTTCTTTGATTTTAGGAGCAAGACCAAGAATTATTCTATAAAACTGACTATGTTTGGATTGACCGTTTTATGCGCTTCTCTCGTGATCTATCCGATCATAGACATCTCTTATAAAGTGGTAGACTATAGGCAGCTTCATATTGCAAAGATACTCATACCTTTTGGATCTCTATTTTTTGTCTTTACGCAGCTCCTTAACTACTTCATCTTCATGACCAGATCTTATGCACAGAGAAAAGAGTATGCTTCTCTCGCTCAGATTGCTTATGTGGATAACTTAACTGGCCTTCCCAACAGAGCCAGCAGCGATAAAAAGCTCATGGAACTTAGTAATTCCAACAAGGATTACAGCATAATCAGCTTGGACCTTAACGGATTAAAAGATGTCAACGATAACTCCGGTCATCCGGCAGGCGACAGACTTCTTAAAGACTTTGCCGATGCTCTTTCTTCTACCTTCAAAGATACCGGAGAATGCTTCCGTATCGGCGGAGATGAATTTATCGTCACTACAGATTTTACTGACAAAAACAGATTAGATGAACTTCTAAAGATTCTTACAAATAAATTAGCTGAGCTAGATGACACTGATCCCGAGATCAATCACAGTGTCTCCTTTGGTTACGCCAATAATACAGAAACAGAAGAAAAAAATAGCCACACAGTGCTCATGCTAGCCGACAAGAGAATGTACGACTATAAGCGCAAGCACTATGCAGCTATTTCTGATAAGGCATGAGCTTAATTAATAAGCTCTGCCCCAATAAACCATCTTCTTAGCAGGCTTTCCGCATACTACACATGTATCGGAAAGCTTTTCCTGTTCAAATGGGATACAACGGCTTGTTACGTTGAACTCCTCTTTGATCTTGTCTTCACACTCGCGGCATCCACACCACATAGCCTTTACAAAGCCCTTTGTCTCCTTGAAGCTCTCTGCAAACTCATCCTTGTTGTGAGCTGCAAATGTGTGTGCTTCGAGATGCTTCTTTGCTCTGTCAAACATATCCTTCTGGATCTGATCAAGAAGTTCTCCAACCTTTGTATGAACATCGCTGATTGCACATTCAATCTTCTCTCTGGTATCACGTCTTACAAGAACGCACTTTCCAGCTTCAAGATCTTTTGGTCCGATCTCGACACGAACTGGAATACCTCTCATCTCCTGCTCAGAGAACTTAAATCCTGGAGTTCTGTCTGTATCATCAGTCTTAACTCTGAAATCAGAAAGGCTCTTAGCAATATCATAAGCTGCATCAAGAACGCCTTCCTTCTTCTGCTGAATAGGAATAACAACAACCTGAATTGGAGCGATCTTAGGAGGTACAACAAGTCCTGAATTGTCGCCGTGAACCATGATCATAGCACCGATTGTACGTGTTGTAAGTCCCCATGATGTCTGACATACATAGTGAAGCTGGTTGTCCTTACCTGCATACTGAATGCCAAATGCCTTAGCAAATCCATCGCCAAAGTTGTGGCTGGTAGCACTCTGAAGCGCTCTGCCATCATGCATAAGAGCTTCTACTGTATATGTAGCCTCTGCTCCAGCGAACTTTTCTTTATCTGTCTTCTGTCCCTTGATTACTGGGATAGCCATATCGTTCTCAAGGAAATCAGCATATACATTGAGCATCTGCTGTGTACGAGCTTCAGCCTCTTCCATAGTTGCATGAGCTGTGTGGCCTTCCTGCCAGAGGAATTCACGGCTTCTAAGGAATGGTCTAGTCTCTTTTTCCCAACGAACTACGCTGCACCACTGGTTAAGAACCTGTGGAAGATCTTTGTATGAGTGGATCTCTCCCTTGTAATAATCACAGAAAAGAGTCTCTGATGTAGGTCTTACGCAATATCTCTCTGTAAGTGGCTCAAGTCCGCCATGTGTTACCCATGCTACTTCTGGAGCAAAGCCCTCTACATGATCCTTCTCCTTCTGAAGAAGTGACTCAGGAATAAACATTGGAAGGTATGCGTTCTGTACGCCAGTTTCTTTAAATCTAGCATCAAGGTGCTTCTGAATAAGCTCCCAGATTGCATATCCTGCAGGTTTGATAACCATGCACCCTTTGATGTTTGAGTAGCTGACAAGATCAGCTTTAATACAAACGTCTGTGTACCATTGTGTGAAATCCTCATCCATAGATGTGATCTCGGCTACAAGTTTCTTGTTGTCTGCCATTTCTTTTCTCCTCTTTCTTTTATGAAGTGGATACGAGGCTTATAGAGAAAATAAAAAGAGCCTTCGCATCCCTAATAACAGGGACCGAAGACTCGGCGGTACCACCCTATTTAAATCTGTTTACATTCAAAACAGATTTCACTTCATTATCACCCTTAACGCGGGACACGCTGTACTTATGCAAACGCTTTCATACAGGACTCCAAGGCTGGTTCGCTTTTTTATCGTAAGAGCTTCACACCAACTGCTCTCTCTCTGGGACGTTTATTCTAAGCTACTATTCCTCTTCAACGTCTATTTTTTTATTTAAAAAAGATTTTATTCACATTATCTTTTATTGTCAAGCCTGCCCAAGTCATTCGTTACCATGAACTGTGAACGGTAACAGTCAATATTTTCAACATTTTGTACCATGTAAGCACTTTCAGAGCCTATATTGATGGGTTACAATCAGTATATCAGATGCGGATCTGACAATTTATATAGTCGATTTACGTTCGCCATAACGTATTTCCTTTATAAAACCTCTAACAATTTGGTAGGAATTTCCGGTTCCTACCCAAAAAGAAGACTGTCCCCAACAGTCTTCTTTTTCTTTATACAGATCTTGAAGTATCTCTGTCATTATATTTGGACAGTACAACTTTTCCCTGTGCCAGAGTTTCTGGAACATTTATTACTCTCTGATTAGAAGATCCTCTAAATCTAAGCATCAGGTCCTTCTTATCCAGCATAAACTCGCCATCCACAAGAACATCAATCATAGAGAGTATCTTGTCTGTATCATCACTGTGACAGCGCTTATTGTTTGCATCTGTAAGTTCTTCCCAAGTATAGCCAGAATATATCCAGATAGTAGCTTTAGGAACCTCTTTTTTAATGCGCTCAATAAAAGGCCTTAATACCTTCTGATTTACTACTTCCATTGGTTCGCCGCCAAGGATCGTCAAGCCATCAATATAATCAGGCTTCAAAGTTTCAATGATCTCATCCTCAACTTCTCTTGTAAATGGCTTACCATAGTTAAAATCCCAGGTCATTTCGTTAAAACAACCCTTACAATGGTGCGTACAGCCAGAAACAAAAAGCGAAGTCCTGCAACCTATTCCATTTGCTACATCTGTATAAAGAATCTCTCCGTAATTCATAGTGACCTCTCTGCTTACAGGAAAGTTTAAGCCAGGAAATAATCCTGGCTTAAACTTAATCTATTTATACTTTTTCATACCCTCATAATTTAATTTTTGGAATTAGACATATGAAGAACTCTCTCTTTGATCTCCTGTGTTCTTCCCTGATTCCAGAACTGTGTTCCGATATAACCACATGTACGTCTTGCTACATTCATCTTGTCCTGATTGCGGTTACCACAGTTAGGACATTCCCAGATAAGCTTGCCGTCTGTGTCTGTAACGATCTTGATCTCTCCATCGTAGCCACAGCACTGACAGTAGTCTGACTTAGTATTAAGCTCAGCGTACATAATGTTGTCATAAATGTACTTCATTACTGAAAGAACTGCCTCAATGTTGCTGTTCATATCAGGAACCTCAACGTAACTGATAGCTCCTCCTGGTGAAAGAGCCTGGAACTCAGATTCAAACTTAAGCTTTGTAAACGCATCGATCTGCTCAGTTACATGAACATGATAGCTGTTTGTAATGTAGTTCTTGTCTGTTACTTCAGGGATAATGCCAAATCTCTTCTGAAGTGACTTTGCAAACTTATATGTTGTAGACTCAAGTGGAGTTCCATACAAGCTAAATGATACGTTTGTCTCAGCTCTCCACTTAGCACACTTATCATTAAGGAACTGCATAACCTTAAGAGCAAAATCTTTACCCTTAGGATCTGTATGAGAAACACCCTTCATGTATTTTGTACATTCACAAAGACCTGCATAACCAAGAGAAATAGTTGAGTAATTACCAAATAACAATGGATCAATAACTTCACCTTTAGCAAGTCTTGCAAGTGCTCCGTTCTGCCAAAGAATAGGAGCAACATCTGAAGGAGTTCCAAGGAGTCTGTTGTGTCTGCACATAAGTGCTCTCTTACAGAGCTCTGTTCTCTCTTCCATGAGCTGCCAGAACTTCTCTTCATCTCTATTTGAAGAACAAGCAACATCAACAAGGTTAAGAGTTACAACACCCTGATTGAAACGTCCGTAGTACTTATGATCTCCCTCTTTGTAGTTCTGAGCATGAGCTTTGTTGCCTGCGTTACAGAAACCTTCAGGAACATTCTCATTATCAGGTGTAAGGAACGATCTGCATCCCATACAAGGATATACATCGCCGCCTTTGAGCTCTTTCATCTTCTTAGCAGAGATATAATCAGGAACAAGACGCTTAGCTGTACATTTAGCTGCAAGCTCTGTTAAGTACCAGTACTTAGAATCCTCATGGATATTGTCTTCATCAAGTACATAGATGAGCTTAGGGAATGCTGGTGTAATAAGCTGTCCCTTTTCATTCTTAACACCAAGGATACGCTGCTTGAGCATCTCCTCGATCACCATTGCAAGGTCTTCTCTAGTCTGTCCTTCTGGTACCTCATCAAGATACATATATACTGTAATGAAAGGAGCCTGACCATTTGTAGTCATAAGAGTGATGACCTGATACTGGATAACTTGGCATCCTCTCTCGATCTCTTTTCTAACACGCATCTCTGCGATTTCATTTACCTGCTTCTTGTTGATCTTCATTCCTGCTGTCTCAAACTCGAGAGCAACTTCCTTACGGAACTTCTGTCTGCTGACATCAACAAATGGAACCAGGTGAGACAATGTAATACTCTGTCCGCCGTACTGTGAGCTGGCGATCTGAGCAATTGCCTGTGTTGCAATATTACAAGCTGTTGAAAAGCTCTTTGGACGCTCGATCATGGTCTCAGAAATAACTGTACCATTCTGGAGCATATCCTCGAGGTTTACAAGACAGCAATTGTGCATATGCTGTGCGAAGTAGTCTGAATCATGGAAATGGATAAGACCTTCTTCATGAGCCTTAACTACATCTTCTGGTAAAAGAAATCTCTTAGTGATGTCCTTAGAAACTTCTCCCGCCATGTAATCTCTCTGAACGCTGTTAACAGTAGGATTCTTGTTAGAATTCTCCTGCTTAACTTCCTCATTGTTACACTCAATAAGAGACATGATCTGCTCGTCAGTTGTATTAGACTTTCTCACAAGAGCATGCTTGTAGCGGTATGTTATGTACTTTCTTGCAACTTCAAACTTACCAGACTTCATAAGGTCATCCTCAACCATATCCTGGATTTCCTCCACGCTGGCAGCACGAGTAAGAGATGCACACTTACTCTCAACGCTTCTCTCAATGTCGCTGATCTGACCTGCTGTTAACTTCTTCTCGTCAGTCACCTCATTGTTAGCTTTTTCGATAGCAGCAAGAATCTTATTCCCGTCAAATGTAACTTCTTTACCGCTTCTCTTAATGATCTTCATAAAAGCCCCCTAATAAAAAATATAAACTAATTTTTTGACCCAAGCTTTTGAATCACAATATCTTGTGGTCATGATTTAATGATAGTACATTATATTGTTTAATTCAAGTAACTAAATTATTAATTTTTTCTTACCAATTCCAGTCTATTATGCAGTCTGCATATGTGTTCTAGCGTTTTCGGGTCCTCAACTTTTTTTCCTGAGAAATAAAAATCCGTATTACACTGGCACAACATATTGTGGTAGTCTTCAAAATAAATCTCTTTATCTTGATCTGATGACATATTAAGTCCAAGAACGTCTGCTAAATGGTGGATAGTTCCATAATTTCCATCAATCAGAAGCGTATCCTCCCCAAAGTATCTCCTATACTCTGGCTTGAAATAGTTGAAATGTGTGCACCCAAGAACCAGTGCGCAGTATTTATCTTTATCGAAGGCAGAGAATTGCTCCTCGATATATTTGTGAACGTCCTCCGAATCAAACTCCTCACGCTCAGCAAACTCTACTAGTCTAGGCATGGCAAGAAGGTCTACTCTGTGCTCTTCATCAACTCTGTGAAGAAGATCCTTGAGCTTATCTTCTCTTATTGTGACCGGAGTCGCAATGACCATTATACGCTTTTTATCTGTCACTTCAACAGCCGGTTTTACAGCAGGTTCCATACCAAGAATCGGTATGTCAAATCTCCTTCGAAGCTCCTTGATCGCCACGCTGGTAGCTGTATTGCAAGCCACAACGATTGCCTCTGCTCCCTGATCGATCAGGAATTCTGCAATATTAATTGCGTAGCCTGTTATCTGTTCAGGAGTCTTAAGACCATAAGGCACATGCTCTGTATCTGCGTAAAATATGTATTTTTCATTTGGCAATCTGTGATAAGCTTCATGCAAAACAGACATTCCGCCTATACCAGAATCGAAAATGCCAATCTTCATAATTGTTTCCTCTTTTGCTATACTAATGATATGAGCGAGAAAAAATTTGACGAATTACAAAAATTATATGACAACACAAAAATAGGATCTCTTGTACAGGAGATCTGTGAGTACTATGCAACTAAGGATGGTTACGAGGAAAATTCATATCAGGATGAGATTGAGCCTCCTGAAATAGTGGAATCTATCTACATTCTATTCTGTCTGCAGTCAAGAGAGCAGATCCTTGACGAATTCTCTCTGGTGCAAAAGAAATATCCTACACTATACACATCTATAAAGTCACTGCACGGAACTCTTCTGGTAAACATGGATTACCAGTCATTAGAAAAAACTTGTGCTCAAAAAATTGCTGATCACGCCAAGGATACCAGTGTGGAAGAAGTTCTTTCCCACGCCGATACCTTCTCACGTTCTAGTAATACTCTTTCAGAAGCGCAGGACAGGTTTTATTCCTGGCTTCATTCCAGAAGTAGATAATTTATTCTTTAAGGTATTTCATGGATGCGTAAACCTGCTGGCCCTCATATTCCACAAGAGCCCAGGAACCATCCTCTGCTACAGCTATTCTCTTAAGCTGTGTTCCCTCGTCAACAGTTCCAACCTTTGCACTGTCTGTACTTGGGCCAGAACGCAGGTTAAGAGATGATGCACCTGTCACAGTTACCGTATCATTCTTTTCTACAAATCCGCTTGGAAGCGCAGTCACTTCTGTCTGCTGCTCATCTGGATCATTTAAATATTTATCGATCACTTTCACCTTAACAGTAAAAGCAATCATAGCCAAAATGAAAACACCTGTAATGATAGAGGCAATCCTAACAAGGAGTTCAGGAGTTATTCCGCCACGCTCCTCATCTTCTCCTTCCTCTTCGTCGTACTCTTCCTCATAATCCTCTTCGTCGTACTCATCTTCAGGATCTTCACGACGTTCTTCTCTGCGAGGCTCTTCCCTTCGTGGTTCCTCTCTTCGTGCATCTTCTTTGTGATGCTCTTTTTTAGTCTCTTCCAAAGACTCCTTTTGTCTCTCTTTGAAGTATTCTTCTCTTTCCTCAGCGTTAAAGAAATTATACGGATCCACAATCTCGATATTATTGATCTCTGTAGTTTCTGAAAGATCTTTTTTCACTTCTTCGTTTTTTTCAGACTCTCTTTTCTTGTAATCTGAAAAATTAGCAATCTTATCAGCCAAAACTTACTCCTATCAATTCTGATTAAACTAAAGTGCTGACCTATTAGGCCAGCACCTTGTCTATAATTCCTTGTAATTTTGATTTATTAAGTGCTCCAACTGCTGTCTCAACAACTTCGCCATTCTTGAAGAAAGCAAACATTGGAATAGACATTACATTGTACTTCTGGGCCACATCAGGTGACTGGTCTACATTTATCTTACCAACCTTGAGTTCCCCCTCATACTCTTCAGCAAATTCATCGATCATTGGGGCCATCATCTTGCAAGGGCCGCACCAATCAGCTGAAAAATCAACCAATACTGGCAATTTGCTCTTTAAAACTTCTTCTTCGAAATTCTGGCTGTTTAATGTGTAATCCATTACGTTGTCCCCTTTCTGCTTACAATATATTTATATATTGGGTTGCCAATTGATGAGAACTTCTCTTCATACTCCGTCATCACGTTACCCTCATTCATGGTCTCATCGTGATGAAGATCGTATGTAACAGCATCTAAGTTCCAACCTGCTGGCTCAACCTCATCAAGCGCGAACTGGAAAAGATCCTTGTTATCAGTCTTAAACTCTACAACTCCGTCCTTTTTAAGGATCTTGTCATATCTTCCAAGGAACTCCCTTGAAGGAAGTCTTCTCTTAGCATGTCTGTCCTTTGGCCAAGGATCTGAGAAGTTAAGATAAATCTTACCAACTTCAGATGGAGCAAAAACATCAGTGATATTCTCTGCTTCCATTCTGATAAATTTCACATTAGGTAAAAGAAGCTGTTCCTGCTTCTGGATCGCTCTGAGAAGTACACTGGAATACTTTTCAATTCCTACGTAATTGATATCAGGATTGAGAGCTGCCATATCCATCAGGAATCTTCCCTTTCCCATACCAATCTCGATATGTATTTCGTTGTCATTTCCAAAGACTTCTTTTTTCCAAAGTCCTTTTTTCTTCTCTGGATCCTTGATAGTAAACTCACTATCAGCGATTACCTCTCTGGATCCCGCGATATTTCGTAAACGCATTCCATTTCCTACCTGTAATTCTTATAAAAGAATTTTACAACATTTGCTCCAAGTTGAAAAGTTCTGTTCAAATATTGTATGATTTACATGTTATGATTTTATCTTTATTTACTAACAAAAAGAACTGCATATTTAAGATAATCTCAGCTCTTCTGACGTTTACGATCTGCGCATGTGCCTTTACGCTTGATGTTCATGCTGACACGCCCAATTACGAAGAAGCTGCTGCCCAAAGGAAGGCCCTTCCTATCCAGAGCAACGGCACTCCTAACTGGCCCGAAGGTCCGGAAGTATCCGCTGAATCAGCTATTGTCATGGAGGTTAACACCGGTACGATCCTTTATGCCAAGAACATCCATGAAGAGCTCTATCCAGCCAGCACTACCAAGATCATGACTTGCCTTTTAGCAGCTGAAAATGCGGCCCTTAGTGATATGGTGACCTTTTCCCATGATGCAGTATTTAGTGTTCCTCATGATGGTTCCAGCATTGGCATGGACGTAGGCGAATCCATAACCCTTGAGCAAGCCCTCTACGGAATCATGGTTGGAAGTGCCAATGAAGTTGCAAATGCTGTTGCAGAACATGTAAGCGGCAGTATAGACAATTTCATCAAGCTCATGAATGACAAGGCAAAGTCCCTTGGTTGCACCAACACACATTTTGCTAACACAAATGGTCTTCAGGAAGATAACCACTACACTAGTGTTTACGACCTTGCTCTTATCTCTTCGGAGTTTTTTAGTAATGAACTGCTTTGTAATGTGGCCAACACTCCCAGGTACCATTTTGAACCGACAGCCACACAGCCAGATGAGTTCTATCTAAATAACAAGCACAAGCTCATAACCGGCGAGATCAAATACGACGGAATAGTTGGAGGTAAGACTGGTTACACAGACCTTGCAAGAGAAACACTTGTTACCTGTGCTGAGCGCGATGGCATGAAGCTTGTGTGCATAGTATTCATGGAAGAGTCACCTACACAGTTCACTGATACTGTTACGCTTTTCGACTACGCCTTTAACAATTTCCATCTGGTGAACGTTGCAGACAACGAGTCACGATATATGCCAAATGATTCATTGTTCTTTGAATCAGAAAATGACGTTTTTGGTAAGTCAGGTAACATCCTTAGTCTTGACGATACCAGCTCCATCATTTTGCCAAAGACCTCATCTATTAACGATACAAGTTACGCTGTGTCCTATGACCTTACCGCTCAGGAAAAAGAGGCATATCCTACAGCTCTTGCCAAAATAAGCTATACGTACAATAAAGTGCCTGTCGGTTACGCAATGCTGTGCTACTCATTGTCAAAAGCACCAAGCGATGCCACTCTTGGCGGCATGCACACAATCTACATAGATGTCAGGATCCTGCTTATAATTGCTGTAGCAATAATCATACTCCTTACCATCTTTGGTTCCGTAGGATCCAGAGCCTTCCATCATCGAACATTTAGCAGCAGGAGTGACAAGATACGATACAGACGTAGAAAAAGAGAATTCAAACGCGGCCGACTCAAGAACAAGTTCAAATAAAATAAAGAGGTAGAATCACTGAGGATTCTGCCTCTTTTTTACTTTCCGTTGCTTATTCTTCATATCCTCCATATCTTCTGGAGAGATAAACTTACAGGTCTTAACTACAAATAATCTTCCATTCTCAGCTTTTTTGATCCTGACCTTAGCCTTCATAAATCCATGCTTGTCACAATAAGCCACAGCATAATAATGCTTACCATTTGGAGAAAACCACTTTATCTTGCGTCTTAGATTCTTGTGGCAGATATAACACTTAGTGCTCATGATCTCCATGTTCTCTAAGACATCTTCCTTGGTATCAAACTCGCGTGAAATGTATTTCTCGTAGTTATCAAAGACGATCCTTATCTCCTGTTTCTTGGACTTTGGCGTCACATAAGTATCAAAGGAAATTCGCTTTAATACCCTCTCATCAAAGGTCTTAAAGATTTCTGCAGTGTATGCCGCATCTGCAAGCGCCCTGTGAAATGGTATATCACTGTCTAGCTTAAGTTCTTCAACCGCTGTAGAAAGAGCCTTTCTCGTGCGTCCATCATCATAAGCCAGACTGTACATCTTCTGAGCATCATAAAAAGCTATTGGTCTGTCAGCTAATAGAGGAAGTCCAAAGAAATCCAGGTTACTCTGAAACTCTCTTAGATCAAGCGGCCCCCAACTACAAAACTTAGGCTCTGGACCACACCACTCCAGGAAATCTCTGGCAACATCCTGAAAGCTTCCACCATTTTCAAGGTCTTCCATGGAAAGATGGATGAGCTTACCCGTTATCTTGTGCATTTCCTTGAAAACCTGAGGTTTGATAAGCCTTGAAAACTCGCCGATCTTTTCCCTATTCTCATTAAGTTTTACTGCACCAATCTCGACAATCTCGAAGGTAAGAGTCTTACCGTCAAGTGTTGCTGGCGTCTCGCCCTGATTCCACTCAAGGTCAAAAACAATAAAATTACTCATATAACGATTCTTTCTTTAAAAGAACTTTTTTAACCAGTTAGTAGCAAGGTCTATCCACACTTCTACTTCTGGAACCACTTCATTTCCCCAGTTACTAAGGGTAAGATCATTTGCAAGCGAAAGGCCATGCTCACCCTCTGGAAAAATGTGAAGCTCAGTATTTATATTCTCTCTTTTAAGAGCAGTAGCAAATAAAAGGGAATTCTCAACAGGAACGCATCCATCAGTAAATGTATGCCAGATGAAAGTCTTTGGAACGTCCTTGTTTACGCATTTTTCTAAAGAAAGTTCTTCTTTCTTTTCTTCGTATTTATCGCCTAGGAGATGTTCAAATGAACCCTGATGAGCAAACTCTCCTGAAGTGATAACAGGATAACATAAAAGAAGTCCATTGGGACGAAGCTTTTCTTTTATCTCATCTGATGTATTTCCCAAAAGAGCCTTAGAAACAAAATCTCTCTTCCACATGCAAGCATAGTTTGCTGCAAGATGTCCGCCTGCAGAACATCCTTCTACAATTATAGCATCTTTGTCGACTTCCCATTCATCAGCATGTTCTCTGATGATGAGAATAGACCTTCCAAGCTCCAAAAGAGCTGTTGGAAAAACTGCTGGAGCACATGAATATCTAAGTACTGCCGCATTAAAGCCCTTTGCCATAAAGCTAAGTGCCATTGGCTCAGCTTCTCTATCTGATGTGTATTCATAACCACCGCCTGGGCACAAAAGAACCAGCGGCCTCTTTGTAATCTTTAATGAATCTGAAGGCTGCTGAATATATACTGTGAGCTTTGCATAGTCTAATGAGCCCTCTTCTGTTATAGAAAATTCTTTGTAGATCATCTTGTAACCCCCGTAATATCTAGTCTGTCCTATAAACTATAAAATGACAAAAAAATAATTGCAATATATATTGACATTTTAGATTGTGTACAATATAATTACATTAAATTAAATGATTGATTGCGCTTACTTTTATAAAAATGGAGGTAAAAATAATGGGTTTCTATGATTATTCAGTAACTGATGCTCAGGGAAACGAGTTCTCTCTTGAGAACTACAAGGGTAAAGTTGTTCTTGTTGTTAATACTGCCACTGGTTGCGGATTCACTCCTCATTACAAAGACATTGAGCAAATGTATGAGCAGTTCCATGAGCATGGCTTTGAAGTTCTTGATATTCCTTGTAATCAGTTTGCAGGCCAGACTCCTGGTACTGATGAAGAGATTCACGAGTTCTGCCAGCTTCATTACAACACCAAGTTCCCTCAGATGAAAAAAGCTGATGTAAACGGTGAGAATCAGCTTCCTGTATTTAAGTTCCTCAAAGAGCAGAAGGGCTTTGAAGGCTTTGGTTTTGGACCTGCTGCCGTTGCAATGAATGTCATGCTCAAGAAGATCGACAAGAATTACAAGAATAATCCTGACATCAAGTGGAACTTCACAAAGTTCGTAGTTGACCGCGAAGGCAATGTTGTTGCCCGCTTCGAGCCAACTGAAAAAATGGAAAAAGTTGCTGCTTGCGTAGCAGACCTCATCTGATATTTCTTAAATAAACTTCTTAACTGATACAAAAAGGCGTCCTTTGCGTGTTACGTTTTGTTGTCCCAGGTAGATAAATTTGCCATGGCCACGGACTGACACCCGGGCGCCTTCTTTTAGATCATAGCCTCCGCTGTAGGCTGTCCTTCCATCAATAAAAACTGATTCAGACTCAATAAGCTTTTGAGCTTCCGACCTTGATAAATGGTACACAAATGCCAGGATTGCATCTATTCTCTCAGAAGCAACGCTTCCTTGTATCTCTTCAAACTCTGGTCTGATGTCACATTCACTGGCGTTTACAATTTCGCACTTAACAGAAGTGTGCCTGATCCTTATGAGCTCTTTACATATCATCTGAGCAATCTCAGGTGTTGCAAACACGTAGGCCTGCTTGTCTCCAGATAAGATATCTCCTATCTGATCTCTTTCTATCCCAAGATTCATAAGGCTTCCAAGATAATCTCTGTGATTTAGATCATCTGAAAACTTACTGTTTACCGGCTTAATGCTGACACAGCTTAGAACTGTCTGCTCACTTTTTTCTGATAAAAGAAATGTCTCTTCATCCATGTATTCTGGTAAAAAGCAGACCATCGCTCTTTCAGCGTCATCAAATCCGCCGTATATGACATACCTTGCTCCGCAGTATTCATGCACGTTTGAAGATACTCCTTCGCTGGCAAGGATCTGATGAAACATAGCGATTTCTGAAACAGACAAAAAGTCTGTATGCGTTATAAAGTTATTCATATATGCTCTGGTAGCAAGATCTTTTACCCTACCAGCCAGAAAATCCTTTGATTTTTCTTCCATTTTATCCAATCTCTTCAAGCATCTTTTTGTAGTCCAGTTGTTTTCCGTTAAGAACCGCTTCTCTTAGCTTGTCATTAACATCATAGGCCATCTTAAGAGAAAAGAACTTATCGCTTTCTTCCATGAGCTTAAAGAAGATCTTGTCTCCCTCCCACAGATTAAGGCCGTATACATCCTTCTTTTTTACCCACTCAAGTTTGCCCTCATCACACTCTTTTGGCTCTCCACCTGGACATTTGGCTGTGAAAAGAGACATAAGCTCATAGTCACCTCTGTCAGAAATAAATGTGATGATCGCGCGATACGCAATCTCATCTAGCGGAATGTCATATCCTGACTCTTCAAATATCTCCCTTTTGATGCATTCTTCCGGACTCTCATTATCCTCAAAATGTCCGCCCACACCAAGCCACTTATCCTTACTAAGATCGTTCTTCTTTGAAATTCTATGAAGCATCAAGTATTCATCATCTCTTTCTATGTAACAAAGAGTTGTAAGTCCATCTCTTTTTGCCATGATAACCCTCCAATAATCTACTGTCTTTACATCATAATATACATTTCCTGATAATTGCACAGTTTTTCTTAATTATTATATAATTATTGCTAGACAATTTGCTTTATTACGTTTCATTTAGGAGGCATTTATGGAAAATAGACCTGTTGGTAGAAAGAAAAACGTAGGAACAGGTGGCTCCGGCGTCCACAAACGTGGCGAAGGCCTTGGAACCGGACCTGTTGGAAATAGTTCAGGATACTCATCCGGACCATCCTCATTTGGCGGCGGTCCTAAGAGATCTGGTGGCAGAAGCCCTCTCTTTATGCTCATCGTTCTGGCAATACTGATCCTTGGCGGTGGCGGAGGCCTCACTTCACTCCTAGGTGGAGGTGGCTCAGGCTATTCAGACTCATCAACCACGCAGCAGTACTCAAACACAAATAGCCAGACTTCAACTGGAAGCGGCACTTCATCACTCTCAACTCTTAGTCAGCTCTTTGGCGGATATGGTTCATATTCAGGCGGAAGCTCAGCATCGGCAGCCTGGAGCGAAACTCCCAACACTGGCAAACTGGACACTTCTGTAGCTTCAAACGCCCGCGCTAAGAGAACTGTCATAAAAGGTAACGGCGAAGACACAGTTACTATCATGGTCTACATGTGCGGTGCTGATCTTGAATCCAGAAGCGGAATGGCATCCAAAGATATTCAGGAGATGCTAAAGGCTGACCTTGGAAATAACATAAATCTCCTCATCTATACAGGTGGTGCTAGGCAGTGGCAGAACAACGTTGTTTCAAGCACTACAAATCAGATCTATCAGATAAAGAACGGAAAACTCAATCTCCTTGTTGATAATGTTGGAAACCTTCCAATGACCAAGCCAGATACACTTTCCAGCTATATCAAATGGGCGGCTACTAACTACCCTGCTGACAGATTTGAGCTCATCTTTTGGAACCACGGTGGCGGTTCAACAGGCGGATACGGTTATGATGAGAAGTTCACATCAGCTGGTTCCATGTCCCTTGCAGGTATCAACACAGCTCTTAAGGATGGCGGCGTAACCTTTGATTTTGTTGGCTTTGACACATGCCTCATGGCAACTGTAGAAAACGCCCTTGTAGTTTCAAACTACGCTGATTACCTTGTTGCATCTGAAGAGACAGAGCCTGGCATTGGCTGGTACTATACAGATTGGCTCACATCCTTTGGAAGAAATACTTCCATGGACACTCTGGAGATTGGCAAGAACATCATCGACTCCTTTACCAATGCCTGTGCTCAGACATGTCCCGGTCAAAAGACAACACTTTCTCTTATTGACCTAGCTGAACTCTCACAGACAGTACCTCAGGAGCTTGCAGACTTCTCCAAAGATACTGCAAACATGATCAACAGCGACGAATATTCAGCAGTATCTACAGCTCGTAGCAGTAGCCGTGAGTTTGCTTCATCCTCAAGGATCGATCAGATAGACCTTGTAGATTTCGCCAACAGAATGGGAACTACTGAGGCAAAAGAACTTGCAAATGCCCTTAAGAGCTCTATCAAATACAATAGAACAAGTTCAAACATGACCAATGCTTACGGCCTCTCAATCTACTTCCCTTACAAGCAGAGCAGCAAAGTAGATTCTATGGTCAACACCTATGAAAACATCGGTATGGATGAAGACTACGCAAAGTGCATTCAGAGTTTTGCTACCATGGGAGTTGCCGGACAGGTTGCATCAGGTGGAACTTCAACTCCTATGCCATCTCTTTTTGGAGAACTTTCTCAAGGAAGTGGCAGCGGTGACGCTACTGCTGAGATGATATCTCAGCTCCTTACAACCTTCCTTTCAAGTGACTTTAGCAGTATTTCTGGACTTTCATCCTCCAATACTTCTTTCCTTGGTAAGTCTCTTGATGTAGAAAAGGCTGCAAATTACATCGCAGCTAACCAGTTTGATACTTCAAACCTCATCTGGACTCAGAATTCAGATGGTCAGGATGTAATAAGCCTCTCAGAGGATCAGTGGTCCCAGGTAAAAGACCTTTCTCTTAACATGTTCTATGATGACGGAGAAGGCTACATCGACCTTGGACTTGATAATACACTTGAGTTTGATTCAGACGGAAACCTCATTGCCCCATCAGATAAGACATGGCTTGCAATCGACGGTCAGATTGTTGCTTACTATGTGATCGACGTTCAAGGTGATGAGAATAGCTACGCTATCACAGGTCGCGTTCCTTGCCTCTTAAACGGCGAAAGAACTAATCTCATCCTTGTATTTGATTCTGAAAATGAAGATGGATACGTTGCCGGAGCCAACTACGATTACGTGGAAGGTGAAACAGATACTGTTGCCAAGAACCTCACAGAAATAAATGAAGGCGACACCATCGATTTTCTCTGCGATTACTACAGTTATGACAAGACCTATGAAGACAGTTATTACCTTGGAGAACAGATGACTGTTTCACATCCAATGTCTGAAATGGTCATCAACAACCTCCCTGTAGGTGATGGTGATGTTCTTGTAACTTACCGTTTTACAGACCAGTTTGCACAGAACTACTGGACTCCAACAATTAAGTACTAATTTCCGTATAATTTATGCTATACTAGTCCCATGAGAAAAGCTTGAAAGGGGATTTACAACATGATTAACGGAATGAGTCTTATCACAGGTCTTATTGTAGGTGCTATCGCAGGATGGATTGCAGGAAAGCTTATGAACAGTGAAGGAAGCCTTCTTAGAAACATAATTCTTGGTATTGTAGGTGGTTTCGTGGGTAACCTGGTTCTTGGCCTTGTTAATATCCACGGAAGCGGCATCCTCGGCAACATCGTTGTAGGTGTTATCGGATCTTGCATCGTAATCTTTGGTGGTAAGAAATTACTTAAATAAATATTTCTGTCAAAAAAGCCTCCCCGTGGGAGGCTTTTTTATTCTTCCTTCTTTTCATTAAGTATCTTATTTATTTCATCTGCTTCTTTTTTTTCAATAGAAAAGTTATGCTTATAACCCATAATATATATTGGTAATGCTATGCAAAATAATTTAATTACCTGACTGGTCTCAAAAGTGAACCAATTAAACAAAACTCCAAACGCTAATAAAAATACAAAATAAGCGCAAAATGAAAGGCAGTGATATGAAAAACTATATTTAAAATCAATACTTCCTAAAAATATATCGATTGCATGACATAATATTACATATAAAAACAATCCTACAAGGAACCTGTTCTCTGTCTCTGTTTTTCCTATAGCCAAGTTCCAAATCATACATATAATAACCGCTAGCGTATAGTAGAAAGCAATTGATTCAAAAAACCTTTTAATACGATGAGTTGTGTTTTTCATATTCTATGTCCTCTCACTTACTCATAATTTTATCTTTTAATGTACTGATATATTTTCTTGATACCACCAGCCATTCTCCATTTGATATCTGAGCCTTCATCCTATGATTCAAAAATGGTTCAACACTTTTTAGATAAGAAACATTTAACAAGCAGTTTTTACTAATCCTCACCATTGGTGTATGTTCTAATTCCTTTTCTACATATATTAGCTTCTGCTTACATTCATATACTTCATTGGCGCAGTATACAAATGTCCTATTATCTACTGTATCAATATATAAAACCAAGTCTATCGGCACCTGAAATGTTTTTCCATCTTTAATACAAGATATTTTTACCATGTACTGCTTAATATATTCAGATATTTTTTTTATATTCTCGTCAATGGCGTTACACTTGATAATAACAATGGGCTCTTTATCAGCAGTTCCTTCTTCTATTTGAAGTTTCATCACACTACACCTCAAACTTATTTTTTATCAATCTTTATAGCTACGAGAAATTCTTTCTACTAGTATTTCATATTTTTATCTTCATAACCTTCTGATATTGGGTGATTTGGATTTGATAGATCCAAATAATATGGCTTACCTTTGAAGAATAAGCTAATTATACCATTCTCAACAAGCATACTCTTTATCCATCTTCTCTACTAATTTCTTTTTTGTTTCAGTAATACAACACAAATACTCAGAGGGTTTTTCAAAAGATTTGTTTTCTTGGAAAAATAAAGCTGGACAATAATTGCATATTTTTCTATTATCACAATCAACACATTTTTGTTTTATAGAATACTGTTCCATCATTTTTAAAAATACGTCCCTTTTTGGTGACTATGATACATAATGATATCCTCCATTAATAAAAGAGTATATTACCCTCTTTTTTCGCTTTATTGATAAACACTCTAAACATGACAATACCTGTAATCAACCAAATAATTGAAATCAGTATTAACTGGAACAAATTAGTTACTACGTTTTCTCCAACAATTTGCCTTCTTATGAGTATATTGCAAATCGTTAATGGAATACCTTTTGAGATATTGATGAAATGGTCCGTTGCAGAAACTGTATCCGTCAAAAAAAGTAACAGCAATTGAATTATGTACGTTATCGCGCCAACCCTTTTATAAAAAAGTGCAGCGCCTGCTATACATAAACCTAACCCATACATTCCAAGCACACATATCAAAATTGGAATACCTATCTCAAAATGTATTTCTATATTCAGTTTTCCAAATATAATTCCCACTACCGCAACTATAATTGCTACTAAAACTTCAACAATCAACGCTGCTATGAACCTTCCAAATAGCAGTACTTCTAAAGGGCACCTTGAGTTGAGTTTTCTATAAAATGTTCCTTGCCTCAATTCCCCTGTTACAATCTGTGCAATTGATGAAATTGCACTTACTGAGAAAAACCAAGCTATATACCCTGCAAAAAATAACTCACGGTAGTTTTCATATCCATATATATTTGAATAACTTTTCCCCGTTCCTGAATATAAAAAGAATAAAAGAAGAATAGAATAAACCACTATATCTGAAATTGTTCCAAATTTATATCTTAAAGTACTAATCAGGTCCATTTTTATTTCGCATAGCAAGCTTCTAAACAGCATCATATGTATTATCCTCGTTTAACTTTTTTCATATTGTTCATGGTACTTTTCTTTAAATTCTTCCAGACCAACTCTTCCGCACTCAGATACAAATGTACCATTCTTAAGAAAAATTGTTCTGTCAGAGATATCAGCTATAAAATCATGATCATGCGACACTAAAATGATGATAGTTTCATCTTTAATCCGCTTTAACACTTTCTTTATCTCATTAATATGTTCTTCATCAAGGCCCTCTGTTACCTCATCAAGTAAGATACATTCTCGATCTATCAACAATGATGTCATAAGCGCTACTATTCTTTTTTGGCCATAGGACAGTTTCTCAACAATTATATTTTTAAGATCTATATAATCAGGAAATATTCTCATTAACTGTTCTATTTTTTCTTTAATTTCCGAATTTGAATATCCGTTTATAATGCCAAAATACTTCATGTTTTCTTCAACTGTATTTTTTACATATAAGTTTTTTTCACCAGCTAATAAAATGGATACCCCTTTATTAGTATTCGTAATGTTATATTCTATGCATCCTTCATCAGGTAGAATCATACCGGATATAACATTTAATAAAGTGCTCTTACCTGTTCCATTTGGAGCAACAATGGCAGTTATTTCCCCATTTCTAAAGATTTCTGTCACATGATCTAATACGACGTTTGTCCCAAATATTTTGGTTATATTATCTAATTTCAACGTTTTCATTTTTTTCCTCATTGTCTCCTGCTTCCTCAGTATGACAAATAGGATAAGTGCGTTCAATAATACACATAGCCAAATGCCTTTTTAGCTATGTAAGATGCCATATTTTTGTTTTAATTTGAATAAAACGGATTGCTTTTAAAAAATAAGCTTAATCAAGCGTATTACTAAAGCATCAATTTAGTTTTATATTTCAATATTGCTTCTCAACTCAAGCACAAATTGATATACATAAAATGCAATCCGTTGTACTCTAAATTCATAAGCTCGATATAGGCCATATCTGAGAATTGACATCAAATAATATGCTAGGAGAAAAAATATGTTAGATATGAAATCTATAGGAAAAAAGATAAAAGATGCACGTACAAAGAAAAACATGACACAGCTTGAACTTGCTGATATCGTTGGCGTAAGCTATCAGGCAGTTTCTAATTGGGAAAGAGGAAATACTATGCCTGATATCACGAAGCTTCCTGATATTGCAAAGGCTCTTGAGCTTAACATTGCTGATCTACTTGGAGATAATGAAGCAGCAAATGCTGTCAATAAAGTAACTTCAGACGATGATACTCCACTTTCAGCTTCAGAAATTGCAGAAATAGCTCCAATATTGCCACCACAGGTCATTACTGATAATGTAAAAAAGACATCAGAACAGGCTCCTCTTAATATTGAAGTTCTCTTAGAACTTGCTCCATTCTTGGACGATGAATATCTTGATGGGCTTGTGCTTAATTCAGAGATTACTAATATAGATGATATTGTTGAACTAGCGCCCTTTATTTCAGATTTCGCTCTCGATAAACTCGTTGAAAGAGCAAATCCAGATAACCTTGAAGACTTAATAGAGCTTGCTCCATTTCTTTCTCGTAACGCATTAGATCTTGTTGTAGATAAAGCTATTGCTAATGGAAGTACCTCTGATTTAGTCGCTTTCGCACCATTCCTTGAAAAAAAGAGCATGAAGAAAATTGTTGATTGCTTACTTCATTCCAATAATCCAAAGGATATAAGCTCTTTTGCACCATTCTTATAATAAAAAAATACGCAAAAAAAATTAGGGAACTTTTTGAGTAAAAACATATCAAAAAGTTCCCTAAATTTTTTGTCATTTATCTATAGGTCTTATCTCACCCTTATTCACAAGTCTAAAGAACGCATCCACAACCTCAGGATTAAGCTGGGTTCCGGAGACTTCACGGATTGTAGCTAGCACATCATCAAAATCCATTCGCTTGCGATATGGTCTGTCAGAATACATTGCATCAAAGCTGTCTGCAACTGCAATAATTCGGGCCACATCCGGGATTTCATCACCTGAAAGCCCGTTAGGATAACCTTTGCCGTCATATCTTTCATGATGGGCTCTAGCACCTATTGCTAGTTCTGGTACAACGCTTATGTCCTTAAGTACATCGTTTCCCTTCACGGTATGGGATTTGATCAAATCATATTCTTCCTCTGTAAGTTTTCCCGGTTTATTGAGCACAGCTTCTGGGATTCCGACTTTTCCTACATCATGAAGTAAACCAATGCGATAGTACTTTTCTACAATTTCATCGTCATATCCCATCTCTTTGGCAATCATGGCTGTATACTTGGCTACTCTCTCCGAATGTCCGTTGGTATACTTATCCTTCATATCGATAACTTTGGCAAAAGCTTCTGATATCTCAGATGCAAGCGCAGCACTTTCCTTCTGCTTCTTTTTAAGAGAATCGATATGGTCCTGATACAGATAGATTCCCATAAATGCAGTAAACAGCACTACTCCAATACGTGTAAATGTCAGACTTCCGTAGCTCTGGAAAAAGTAATAACGTGTCAGATCTATTCCTGCGCCTAAAATACTGACACAAAGGCCCCACATCATAGTACGTAGAAGTGTAGGCTTGATCATTTTCTGACGTATAGCCCTAAAGACGATCACAGCAGCTATCATAAAGGCAACTACTATAATGAATTGAGAAACATAAACAAGATGGTAATAGTCTGATAATCTGCTTTGTGTTAGTCCAACTTGAATGAAGAAATTCAAAAAACATACTATTAACATTCCAAACAAAAGCTTTGAATGTGATTCTCCTGTTGTACTGGAAAAAAATGAAAGCAGTTGGAAAGGTACAAAT
Organism: Butyrivibrio hungatei; assembly: GCF_001858005.1. Taxonomy (NCBI): domain Bacteria; kingdom Bacillati; phylum Bacillota; class Clostridia; order Lachnospirales; family Lachnospiraceae; genus Butyrivibrio; species Butyrivibrio hungatei. The sequence goes on from NZ_CP017831.1 coordinate 3,109,736, forward strand.
ATCAGGCATGCATACTCCGCAACTCTGATAATTTCAGGGTGACCTGTCAGCACCTGAAGTAGAAGCGTATCATTAAGTCCTATAAATCCGACCAATAAGCAGGTTATACCAAAGGATATGAAGTCAATTCCTGTTGACTTCATGACAATTTTGCCCGTTACACCTGCTATAACAAAAAGGAACCCAATTAGCATAGTTGTCATACATTGGCAAAATGAAAAAAGATTTCTTTTAAAGACGTTTGTCATGTACTGTCCAGCATCACTAATAGCTATCTCTCTTATACCTGCCGGCGCATTTGGAAATACCGGTTCAAGGTTCAGCCTTAAATTTGTGCTCCCCGCAGGAATTGCGATGGCGTGATACTGCATACCATAAGAGACTCCTAAGAATCTTGATAGCTCAGGGGTATAATCATAGATCAACTCATCCGACACATATACTTTGAAATTGGTATCGATAGATTTAAAACAAATGGCTTTTCCCGCAATATCTAGATTGCTGATATCCAAAGTAACAGAACACGCGCCAAGTTCAAGATCATATAGATCAACTACTTGTCCGTTTTCAGCAATCCAACCTTCATTGATATCACCAATAATATCGACGTCTCTATTCTTTTCATGCTCTCCTGTTGCAATAGCTAGAAATACAAAAAGCAAAAAGACAAAAATGCAGGCTACCTGCTCCAAGCACGAACGAAGTGATTCTTTTCTTATTCTCATATTTATACCTTTTATATTAAAAAAGGGGATGTATGAAGCGCATAAAACACACACTCCCTAATCCCCAGCCGCTTATATTTCGTATATATTATATCAAAATTTTAACACTTTTTTCTTTTATTGTCTTTTCCCAATTTAGTTCAATACCACTTATCAATCTCAAATGTAGTAATTGAGCTTCCTTTAAGAACTGCTGAAAATGATGCCTTATCCTCACTGAAATTCATCGCAACTTTATCTGTTACATCTGCCCAGTTCTCGCCGTCAGCCATAGTGCCGCTAGTTCTGGTTGCTACGATGCCTATATCTTCACCGGCTTCGTAGAAGTCTGAGAGATCAAATTCCCACTTAACATCATCAACATTTGTGTTCATGGCAACGATCACAACCTTTTCGTTTTCTGGATCATATGCTGCTACAACAGTATTTGTCTTATCATCAACTCCAACTAATGTGCAACCTGGCCTGATAAACTTTGTAAACTGTCCAAAGGCATAGTACTTCTTGGTAAGAAGCAGTTCTTTTGCATCATGGTCAGCGATTGCAATTCCCCAGAAAGGTGTGCCCGTAGATACTATCTCATCAGCCTGCTGCCTTGTGCAGGTATCAAACTCATTACTTGAATCTACGTGAACATCTACTGCGTCCCACATGATCCAGGCTGTAGGCATGAGGCCGTTGAGGTCCTTTATGATCTGCTCTGAATAGCCAAGAGCAGCCTGCATTCCTGTATCTTTTTTACCGATAGAATATGTTCCATCAACTTCGCTCATCCAAAGGTTCTTACCTGATTCTTCTGCAATCTTCTTGAGCATGTCGCGCTGAGTTCCCTCGTAGGCGTGAGTGTCGATTCTATCAACAACCTCTTTTGCCTCCTCAGAAAGAGACTTGTAAGACATGATAGCAGCTTCAATGCTGGTCTCATCAGTTCCGCAGATGATCATATCGATTCCCTTGTTCTGAAGCTCTGCATTAAGTGCTGTGAGGATCCTACTCTGAGACTCACCCTGTGAGAAATGGCAGCCTTCCTGCTTCTCACTGTGAGCTCCCCAGTAGCTGGTTGCAGGCTCATTCATTGGATCAACACTCTGGAATGTGATAACACCTTCCTGCATCCAGTGCTCGATCACATCCGCCATGTAGCAGGCAAAAGCTGTGTATGAATCCTCTCTTAAGTTATCAACAGAAGGATCCTCTCCTCCTGAGCTACATCCACTGACAGTCATGAAGTATGGTGGTGAATTGGAAAATGCCTCAGCAATAAACTCATCTTTTGCTGCGTCAGCTGCTGCCTTTAAGACGTTCATCTGATTGGCATCTGCATCCCAGTCATAATTCCATGCATATCCACAATCGAAGTCTACTCTGGCAAAGTTATCCACATAGTAATCCTTAGAATTGTTACTAAGATCGACCTTTGTAACATCTACGCAGTAGCCAGGAACTACTGAATCGGATCTCTTAATATGTGGCTCGTGATAAAAAGGTGCATTCTCATCTGTTACGTTATCTCCACCGCCAACGTTATAGCGGCCAATGTTCATACCAAGACCTTTTTCCAGATCAAAAAAGGCTTCTGCTGTCTGAGCTGTAAGTTCTTCACTGTAGCCTACTCGGTTGGCCCACCAGCAAAGAGATGTTCCCCATCCCTGAAACTCTCCGTAGCCATCACCATTTGTGTCATTAAACTTTTGCGCGTCAGATAATGACAGCTTTACTGTTTTAGAAATTTCCATGTTTTCATAACTCTCCGATACATTATTTTCTTCACTTACTTCGCTTGTACTTTCAGTACCAGCATTATTTGCCCCGGTGCTATTTCCACAACCCGAAACAATAGAAGTGAGTATAGCCGCTGCTACGCCCACTGATATGATCTTACCTGCTTTTTTCTTCATACCTGTCTCCCACATTCTTTACTGGATCTTTGGAAAAGACATGTTCATCTCCGTAAGGAACATTGTATCTCCAATTCTGAGCGCTCCCACCTGCCCCATTATACCAGTTACCGGTTATTTCGTTTTTTATAGAAAGCTTATTATCTGAATCATCCATTTCAAATAATAAGATCCTTTTTTTCTCATGGATATTTGGACAATGAAGTGACATCATAAGTTCCCCTCCAAAGCTCCTAAAGAGCATGGCATGTCCGCCATCAAGAGCAAAAAGAGGTATCTCTTCCTGAATCCATGGACCATGGATAGTACCACTTGCTGAGTGGCAGTATCCTACTGTGTAACCGCCTCTTTCTGAAAAGCTTGACCACAGCATGATAAGCGTCCCACCTGGAAGTCTGTAAAGAAATGGTCCGTCTGTTACAAGCCCGCCATCTGCTGTTGCATTTCCTCTCCAAGGTGCATCTGAAGCCCTAAACAAAATCTCCGGCTCTGAGATCATTTTACTTAGATCGTCACTTAGCTTGACCGCGCATACCTGGCCATCATAAACCTGCATCCACTCATGGCAGAATACAAGCCATGGCTGGCCTTCATCATCAACAAATAAAGTTCCATCCAGACACTGCCATCCTTCAGGTGTAATTGGTTTATCCCCTACCGGAGTAAATGGTCCTTCCGGCGAATCGGAAACAAGTGCCTGGCAGCCTCTCAACTTACCCTCTGCCCTAAAAGAAGAGATCAGATAGTATCTGCCCTTCCACATATGAACCTCCGGAGCCCAATAGTCTTTATCAGCCCAAAAGGTCTTTTTCTCGAAACATACCTTTGGAACAGACCAGTTGATCAAGTCCTTTGACTTGATCACATAAAAACATGCTTCATCCTGCTTTAGTTCTGGGAAAAGATTGACATCAACAAACTGGACGTATGTGTAATACAGTCCAGTTTTGTCATCTGCCAAAATAAAGGGATCACTTATATGTACGTCCCTTATGCTATATGGATATTCTTTAGAACCTTCATTAACTATAAATGCCATAAGTAAATATCATCCTGTCTTATTTTTCAAACTCAGCAGCTACTGTCTTAAGTAGATTTCTGATCTCGAGATGCTGAGGACATACATTCTCACAGCCGCCGCACTGGATACAATCACTGGCTTTACCTGCACCTTCAGATGTGATCCTGCCATAGTACATATCTTGATTCCAATCATTAAAGATCTTCTTTCTGTTGTAGCAGGCAAAGATCTCAGGAATCTTGATAGACATTGGACAATGATTTTCTTCTACGCAGTAGTGGCAAGCTGTACATGGGATCATATCAAGTCCCTTGAAAATAGCTGTTACTCTTGCTACTGCTCCCATCTCAGTCTCTGAAAGAGGCTTGAAGTCCTTCATATAGGAAACATTATCCTTCATCTGGTCCATGTCACTCATTCCAGAAAGAACAAGTCTTATTCCCTCCTGGCTTGCAGCAAATCGAATCGCATAGCTTGCGTTTGATAGACCTGCATTTAATTCGTCAAAGATCTGCTGCGCCTTTTCTGGAAGATTAACAAGGCTTCCGCCCTTAACTGGCTCCATTACGATGATTGGTTTATTGTGTTTTCTGCAGACATCATAAACCTTCTTACTCTGAACAGATGCGTCATCATAGTCAACGTAGTTGAACTGAATCTGAACAATCTCAATCTGTGGATATGTAGTAAGGATGTTATCAAGAACCTCAGCCTTGTCATGGAATGAAAGACCTACATGCTTGATCTTCCCTTCTTCTTTTAATTTAAATGCTGTCTCATACGCATTGCACTTTTTGAATTTTTCAAAGTTAACTGCGGTCTGTGCATGCATGAGATAAAAATCAAAATACTCAACACCGCAGGCATCGAGCTGACTCTGGAAGAATGGCCTGATGTCCTCTTCGCTGTTAAAGAAAGACTCTGTAAGCTTATCTGTTAAAAGATATTTATCTCTTGAGTATCTCTTAGTAAGAGCCTCTTTTATTGCCAGCTCTGACTTACCATCAATGTAGCCATGAGCTGTGTCAAAATAGTTAAATCCGTTCTCAATGAAGTAGTCTGTCATTTCCTTGAACTGCTCAATATCTACTTCACTTCCGATCATTGGAAGTCTCATGCATCCAAAACCAAAAAATGTTTTGATCTGTGAAAAAGAATTGTCCATCGCTTGCCCTCCGAACACCAAAAATACGCATACTCCTACATATACACCTTGATTCTAGCATATTCAAAAGCCTGAATATAGCTCAATTCTTGTCATAAAAAGCCACTTTTTTGTCATCTCTTGTATCCAAAATATAGCTTATGTTGTTTATGAATGATAGAATATATATATACTAAATTTTATCAATTCATGACAGGATTTATTATGGCAAAAATTTCTAATTCAGATCTTTTTGACAATCTATTAACCCTCATTCCCGCTGGAATCTTCTGGAAAGACAAAGACCGGCGTTTTCTTGGCGCCAACCAGATGTTTCTTGATTACTATGGTCTTAACTCTGTTGACGAAATTATAGGTAAGACCGATGAAGATATGGGATGGCATATTGACCCTACTCCATTTAGAAATGTAGAACTTAAGGTTATAAATAATGGCGAAACTATCAGCAATGTCCCTGGCCAATGCATAGTTAAGGGTATGGTCCGTAACATTCGCGCATCAAAAAGGCCGCTTTATTCTGGCGGCAAGATTGTTGGACTTATCGGATACTTCATGGATGTTACAGATGAACTTGCTGAAAAAGACTGGCTTGCAAGCCTTTCAAGGACTGACGAGCTTACAGGAATCTTTAATAGACGAGCCTATTCAGATATCATCATTCAATACGAAGAACAGTACAAGCAAAATCATACTGATTTCGTCTTGTATATGATAGACCTGGATGGATTCAAGAATGTTAACGATGAGTTTGGCCACGAATACGGAAATCTTGTCCTTAAATCCGTAACCAAAAGCCTAGTATTTGCATCAGCAGACAACTGCGTTCTCTTCCGCTACGGCGGTGACGAGTTTGTAATCCTGCATCAGCTTCAGGATGAAAAGGAGGTTCAGCTCATAGAAAAAAGAATCATCAGAGCAATAGAATCTCCTAGAAATATAGAAGGAACCAAGGTTACGATCCACGGCTCCATTGGGTGTGCGCAGTATTCAGAAACAACCTCTGTTACGGCGCTTATTGAACTTGCTGATAAGCGAATGTATGAAATGAAAAACAGCCGCAAAGATCACAATAAATAATAAAGGGTTGCACATAACGTGCAACCCATATTTTTACATGATTTCCAATGTACCACCTGAGATCAGCTTACCTGAACGTCTATCAAAGAGTAGAATATCTTTTCCCTTGATATCGATGTTGGCATCCTGGCCAATGAGGTAGATTGAATTACCAAAGATTACGCTGGTAAGGAGGAAATCTCCAACTTTAAGTTTAAGTGTTGACTCCATACCAGTAGGCATTGCGCCGTAGATCTTGGTATTAATCTTACCAGCTGGCTCGATGTCGATAGCTTCTGGTCTTATGCCGAGTACAAAATCTTCATCAGTGATAACAGGCTCATCCATGAGGCTTTCATCCTGTTCCTCTACCTTCTGAACGTGGTACTTGAATACCTCGTCCTTGTTACTCTTTTCTACTGCGCCTTTCTTCATAAGTCTCTGGCGCTCAAATTCCTTTTTATCCTCTTCTTCCTTGTCTCTTTCTGCTCTCCAGTCTGAGATCTTAAGTGGCTCATTTGGCACAAACTTTGCCTTAACGCCATCAAGGATATTAAGCTCAACGCTTCCATCTGCTGCCTGTGCTCCCTTTGCATCCACAAAGTTCATTGATGGATTACCAACGAAGTCAGCAACGAAGAGGTTTGCTGGTCTTGAATAAACATCGAGTGGAGCTGCATACTGCTGAAGAACACCGTTGTTTACAAGACAGATTCTTGTAGCCAGTGTCATAGCTTCCATCTGATCATGTGTTACATATACAAATGTGCTTCCAGTCTCAACATGGAGTCTCTGAAGCTCATATCTCATCTCAAGTCTGAGCTTGGCATCAAGGTTTGATAATGGCTCATCCATGAAAAGAACCTGTGGCTCTGGAGCAAGAGTTCTGGCAATTGCTACTCTCTGCTGCTGTCCACCAGAAAGCTCTGCTGGATATCTATCCATGAACATTCCGATCTTAACGATCCTTGAACATGCTCTTACTCTTGAATCGATCTCTTCCTTTGTGAGCTTTCTTGTTTCCATCACTTCAATACCATTTTTAAGTACATGATATTTTCCGCTAAGCTCTTTTCCTTCTTTTGCATACTTTTCTTTGATTCCAGCAAGCTTTTCTTCGTACTCAGCAAGCTTTGCCTTTGCAACCTTATCTGGATCAGAAGAAGAATGGATTCCTAAGTTGAACAGCTCTTTTGCTGAATAAATTGAAAGATTGTAGTTGTCGATGAGTTTGATGTGCGCCTTGTTCTCATCGAGCTTGCCATTCTTGTCACGGCATTCTTCTACGATCTCTTTTATCTTGGTTCCATTAACAAGAGCTCTTACGATATCTCCTGTCTGCTTTGCCTCTGGATCAAGTACTGGCATCTCTTCGTGGATATTTTTTAGGCCAAAAGAGATATTCTCATAAACGGTCATATTTGGCCAAAGTGCGTAGTTCTGGAAAAGGAATCCGACCTTACGCTTGTTGGCCGGAACGTTGATTCCTGCATTTGAATCAAAAACTACTTTGTCTCCGATTGTGATCTTTCCTTCTGTTGGAGTCTCAAGGCCTGCGATCATTCTAAGGATTGTTGTCTTACCACAGCCTGAAGGTCCAAGAAGTGTAATAAATGAGTTATTTGGGATGTTAAGGCTAACATTATCTACACCAAAAAACTTTCCCCAACGTTTAGTTATGTTCTCTAAAATAATTTCAGGCATGATTACTTTCCTCCTATGCCGCTGTCAAGGCTTGCGCCTGTGAGCTTGTTTACCAAAGTATTAAATACAAGAATTGTTACGATGAGGATGAGGTTGATAGCACTTGAGAATGCGTAAAGTCCCATCTCATCGAAATAGTCTAGTGTTGTTGAAAGGATAAAGCCCTGTGTACAGAGAAGAAGGAACAATGATAATTCTCTAAGGCAGGTCATAAATGGAAGAAGATATCCACTTATGATTGATGACTTCTGGATTGGAATAATGATCCTTGTCATTCTCTTTACCCATGATGTATTCATGATAATTGCTGCTTCTTCAAGCTCGTTACTGATTTGAAGCATTGAATTTAGTGAACTTCTTGAAGCGAAAGGTATGTATTTTACTACACCTGCGATTATCAAAAGCGTATATGTATTAAACAGATTGATATGCTCGTTGGAGAAGAGGATAAAGAATGCTGCTCCAACTGCGATTGATGGCATGAGGTAAGGAAGGAATGCTACGTTGTTTACATAGTTTGCCCACTTATTCCTTCTCTTTTTAGCAACTGCGTATCCGATAAGTGTACCAATGGTTCCAGCTATCAGCGCACAGACAACTGCCAGGAACAATGTTCCAAAGAATGCATGCCAAATGGTATTGTTGTACAGGATTCCGGCCTGTCCATACATTCCGTTTTCTGTAATGTTTTCGTTTGTAACCCACCATTTTGTTGTGAGGTGAGCAAGATTTCCTGAATAAAGGAAGCTGTAATCTCCTGGGTTTGGAAGGAATGTCTCCAGCGCAAAGAGGAGAATTGGCCAGATACTTGTAAAGAATGTGATGATCATGAAGATGATTCCTACAAGATATTTACCAACCTTACCAATTGAGAGTTTTGTAAGCTGTCCTGATTTACCAGTAACCGTTGTATAGTTCTTACGGCTCTTTAAACTCATCTGGTTCATTCCAAGGATCAGTACGCCAAATACCATCATGATGATGGCCAGGATACTAGCTTCACCTGTGTACTTACTGTTCATTGAAATGTACTTGGTAGAAAGAGTTGTGAGGTTCAGATAATGTGGTACTGGGTAACTTCCCATAGCTGATCCAAATACCAAAAGAATTGTTGAAAGGATTGCTGGCTTGATCATAGGAAGTGTTACCTTGAACATTATCTTCCACTTTGGTGTATCAAGAATTGTGGCTGCCTCTTCGAGGTTGGCGTCCATATTCTTGAAGATTCCTCCAATGAGGATGTAAGCAAATGGTGCATAGTGAAGTCCTAGAACTACCGCACTTGGGAATACTCCCTGGCACCACCAGTGAGGAAAATAGACGTGGAATATTGCTGCAAGAAGTCCATCTGAAGTTCCTGTCACTTTGTTTGAATAAAACATATGCTGCCAAACAACGGCTAGTGTCCACTGTGGCATGATATAAGGAAAAATGAAGATAGAACTTAAATACTTCTTAAACTTCATGTCTGTTCTAGTTACTAGAAATGCGAACAGACCGCCGAAAAGAATTGATATAAAGCATGTGAGCACAGATAAGATCACAGTATTAAGAAGCGGTATCCAGAGATTGGTCTTTGCTAACTTACTTGTGAAAAGATCTGTGTAGTTTACTACTGAATAACCATTTACTCTTCCAGTTAAATGCTGGTCGATAGTACCTGGATGTATAGCAAAAGTATCTTTTACTATAGCTACGATAGGTGCGACTGTACTAAAGGTTAAAACAATCCCAAACAGCAAAAGTATTATATTCTGAGGTTGGGAAAACCATGTCTTTACCTTATTTTTGAAAATCGCACTTTTGTCTGGTTTTGCGATTGCATTCATTTTAGTTTCGTCCCCTTTTTTAAAGGATGCCGCCCGCAGGCGGCATCCGAAGTGTTGTTAATTATTCTCCTGGAGCATAGTGATCAAGAACGTCAATCCAGCTACCAACTGTGAATGATACTTCTGAGCAGTATGCAGGATCTTCAAGTACGAGCTCACCATCTGTTGTCCACCAGTCATATCCTCTGTCGTTCTTTGCTGGGAACTCATCTCCGCCACCCTGTGAGTGATGGAATGTGTCTTCAATCTCTTTTGCAACGTTAGGATTTGCTGAGTAGCCACCCATGTCTTTACCCCAAGCTTCAAATCCCTGCTCTGTGCATGTCATGAAAGCGATGAATGCACATGCTGTCCAAGGAAGTGGGCTGTTCTTGGTAAGGAAGAGGTAATGGCAATATCCATATCCGCCGATTCCTGTGTATCCGTCCTGATATGCTGCTACATTGATGTTGTTAACTGATACAGAAGCTGACTCTTCTACTGAACGAAGCTTACTGTATACTAAAAGACCTGACTGATCTGTTGCAGATGCATCTACAAGTGTGTTGCAGATAGGACCATCGTCTGTCTGCTCGTTGTAGTTGTTAACCCAAAGCTTGATCCATGCAAGTGCGTAAGCACCGTTTGCGCCAAGACCAAGGTCGTTTGCATCTGTCTGCATCTCTTTGATCACAGGCTCAAAATATGCTTTCTTGGTATCATCAAGCTTGTCATAAGCTTCCTTGAGCCATGTAGCATACTTATCTTCTGTGAGCATCATAAGGAAGTTCTTTCCTACGATCTCAGAATCAACACCCATGAAAAGAGGATGTGAACCTTCATATACGAAATCCCAGCAGTTATTGAACTGAGCACTTCCTGTGTTGTTGTACATGAAAACTTTATTAAGTGTCTGAAGTGGAAGGAATCCTGTGTAAGCATCAGGTGTTGTTCCGTTTGCTTCTGCCCATTCCTTAGGTACGTATGTCTTTAAGATGTCTGTATCTACCATCTTTGTCTGGATCTGGTTACCATCCTGGATAAGAGTCATAGCAAATGTGCCTTCGCTCTTAAGTGAATCTGATGTGAGCTGCTCAAAGATCTTGTTGTTCTTTGGCTGCTGCCACTCAAATTCCATTGTGTAAGATGGATCGATCGTCTGTAAGTACTCGATGAATAATGGAAGTGCTGACTTACCACGGCTACTGTTACCTACGCCGTAGAATGTCTTACCATTTGACTCTTCAATAGCCTTCTTAGCAAGCTCTTCCATTGACATTGTCTCTGCTTCAGCAATGATAGCATCGATTCCTGTGAGCTCAGCTGCTGGAGCAGCCTCTGCGGTTTCAGTTTGCTCTGTTGTCTGTGCTGCAGTATCTGTGCCAGCTGGTTGCGCATCTGTTCCTGCACCCTGGTTAGAAGCTGCGCTTCCGCAACCTGCAAGAGCGGATACAACCATTGTGAATGTTAAGATTGTTGATAATACTTTCTTTTTCACTTTTTATCCTCCTTTTACATTAGCTTGTGTCCTTTGCCCATAAAAAAAGAAACCACAAGCAGTTCTTTGCTTTATGGTTTCATTTTAGATTTCTTTTATATTTTTTTTGAGAAGACAAATCTGATATTATTTGTAATTTTTTGACAATTTATTACTCAAGTCCCTTATTTTGATATTCTGATGGCGTTCTTCCCACAAGCTTTTTGAAAGTATTTGAGAAATAGGCAATGTCCTGATAGCCTACTTTATCTGCTACTTCATACACTTTCACATTCATATCCTTGAGATAGTCCAGAGCTTTTTTGATTCTATACTTTGTAAGGTAATTGTTGATACTGGTGTCGGTTTCAGATTTAAAGAGTCTGCTGATATGTCCTTCGCTTACGCTCAGAGCCTCTGCAAGATTTCCTACGCTGAAGTCTACATCTGAGTAGTGATTTTCAATATATTCAATTGCTGCCTGAACGTAGCGGTTTGATACTTCCTCTTTTTTCTTAAGAGATATAAGCTCATTTTCAAGCTCTGCTTCCTGGGCAGTTCCATTGGGATGAAGGTGCAAAAGCCTTTGGATTACGCCTTCGAGCTCTCCATCCTGGAATGGCTTTAGGATATAATCTGAAACCCCAAGTCTTATGGCTTTTCTGGCATATTCAAATTCGTTGTAGGCAGTAAGGAATATGACTTTTGTATTTGGGTATTTATCTCGAAGCTGCTCTGCAAGCTCTATTCCGTCCATCTTGGGCATCCTGATGTCGGAGATCACAAGGTCTGGTCTTACTTTATCTGCAAGCTCCAAAGCCTCTTCTCCATTTGAAGCCTCCCCCACGACTTCGCATCCTATAAGAGACCAGTCGGTCTCTCCCTTAATACCTAGTCGTACATATTTTTCATCGTCTACTATCATTACAGTAGTCATTGTTCCCCTCGTTCTTCTTTCTTTTTTGGCTCTTTTTCTGAATATGGAAGTGTAATGATCATGACTGTTCCGCCCTGAGATGGTCTAAATGCCATGACTCCATACTCTTTTCCATAATAGAGTCTGATGATGGTGTTGACGTTGTTAAGGCCCAGGTGGCCCTTTAAGGTTTCAACGTCATCATTGTTTAAAGCCAACATCATCTCATCGCTTATGCCTTTACCGTCATCCTGAACGGATATCTTTAATAGATCTTTTTCTCCGGAATTATCTCTGCATGCAGCTACATAGATATGGCCATTTTCAGTTTCATCCATTCCGTGAATAATGGCGTTTTCGACTATTGGCTGAAGTATGAGCTTTGGAATAACTGCGTCCATTACTTCAGTTGGCACATCTATTGTAAGGTCGAACTTGTCATCAAATCTGATCTTCTGGATCTCGCAGTAGTTCTGGACAAGCTCTAGCTCTTTTGACAAAGGGCAAAACTGCCTCTCGGAAATACTGGTCCTAAGGATCCCTGCAAGTGAAGCTGCCATGGTGGCAACTTCTGGCACGTGATTGGCCTTAGCTACCCACTTAATGGTATCTAGTGTGTTGTACAGGAAGTGTGGATTGAGCTGGGCCTGCATCATCTCGATCCTGGTCTCGTTGATTGTTCGCTCTGCTTCAACTCGCTCTTCCATAGTCTGCTTGAGCTGGCTTGTCATCTTGTTAAAGCCTACTGCCAGTTGCTCGAACTCATCTTCTCTTGAGAGCTCTATCTTGGCATCAAAGTCACCTTTTCTGAAGCGTTTCATTCCGCTGGCCATGGTATTTATGGGCTTTGAAAAATATGCGCTGAGTCTTGAAGCTACAAGAAGACAAACAATGACGCTAAAGAGTGCTTCAAGTGTAAGGATCTGATAACCAACCTTTACTGCAGATTCTCCCAGGGCTGGCGGCGTAACGTATATGCTCAAAAGCCCAGTTTTTCCAATCTCATTCATGTACACATTGTTTTCTATATTGTAATTATAAGCTTGTCCGTCAAAGAGATTTCTACGGATGCTCTTAAGTTCGCTACCATTTTCAGCAGTTCCAATGAGGCAGAATGGCCTAAGGAACTGGTCTGTTAACATGAATCCATCCTTGGCATTTATGTTGCTTCGAAGTCTATTTTCTATTTCAGTTTGCTCTATCCTGACGATAGCAAAGGCTGGAACATTTCCCTCTACTATCTGTTTTGCTATCAAAAGATCTGCTCCTGTCTTGGTGGACTCTGTAGGATCTAGTGCATAGATGACTTCGCCCTTACTGTTCTTGGCTTCCTCTAGAACTGAATAATAGAGAGGAAGCTTATTGGACAGAGATCTGGCGCTGGTACTGAACACACATCTGTCACCCTGATAGATATCTACTGTTGCAAAGTCTCTTATTCTTCTTGATACGTTGTAAAGCTCAGAATAGATAGTAAGTGAACTATTCTTACTCTGTGTAAGAGCATTTTTTATGATATCGCTTTTTGATATGAGGTCCAGCGTCTCTTCAGATAGCTCTATATCACGCTGCAAAAGAGAATTGATAGCGGTGTTCTGCTCGATATCTTTTTTCTCATAGTCGTATTTAAGTCTTGCCTGGAATCCCTGAATGGTAAAGACACCACCTATGATGACAAGAATCAGTGTTACTGTTAGAAAGATTGCAAATAGCTGCCTTTTGAAGGACTGTCTGATGATTCCCATAGTTAGTCCTCCGTCTTTCTTAGCTCGTCCCAGAGATTAAAGATATCTTCCTCTTCTCTGGCAGATTTTTTTACATCAAAATCAATGAGCTTGGTGCTTCCATATGTTGGTGATAAGTCTACATCAGTCCTTACTGGCCTTCTATAGAAATTTTCCATTGCGTATTTCTGGGTATCATAGCCCACCACAAAATCTATAAATTTACCAGCATTGTAGGAATGTGGCGCATTTTTTAACATGGCTATGCCATCTGGAACTGCGCTGGTACCGTCATTCGGATATATAAGGGATATGTTATAGCCTTTTTCAATGTACTTCTTGGCTGTCTCTTCAAGGGTAATTCCTATGAGATATGTGCCATCTGATACCGCTGGGATTACGTCTCCTGATGAATCTAATATCTCTCCGTCAAGCTGTTCATAGAACTTCGGTAAAAGAGTCTTGTAAGATTCCCCTAAAAGCTGCTCCATTGTGGCTACAATCGTATAACTGGTGCCTGAATTACTCAAGTCTGCAAAGGCTATCTCACCTTTCCATTTGCTGTCAAAAAGACTTTTCCAGGTTCTTGGAACTTCTGATGAAGATACAAGCTTTTTGTTATAGATAAAAACTATCGGAAGCTCTGTAAACGCAGTCCAGGAACCTTCTTGTGAACTATAGTTCTCATCAAGAAACTCTTTTTCACTAGAAACATATCTAAGAAATATGTCACTATGGGCTTCATAGCTTTCTATTCCGCCCCCAAACATTATGTCGCACTGGCTGTTTTCTGATGCCTCTTTTGCTTTCTGCATCATCTCTGCGGTTCCGCCTGCATGAACGTCAACCCAGATTCCAGTCCTGTTCTCAAACTCTCTGATGATAGGAAGATACACTTCCTCCTTGTGAGATGTGTAGACTATGAGCTGGTTTTCTTGTGGTACTGCATATTTCTGGGAAATATTCTCTATTTCTTCCTGTCTGGGACTATTTTGGCATGACGAAAGCAGGAGCACTAATGCTCCTGCCAAAAATACCGTTGATATTTTTTCCCCCAGCTTCCTCATAACTTAAAAGTTACTTCCATTCCAGCCCCAATTATCTGCTGGAGTGTACTTTACGTAAATATGATCTGGTGCAATTCCTAGAACATCACCAAAGATATTAGTAATTTCTCCTGTTAGTTTATCAAACGCACTTGGATTAGCTCCGCCAAATACCATAACTTCTACAAAAGCTGTTGGCTGAGAATTATCCCCTCTAAAATACAGATGATATCCATCTTCAAATCCAGTCATGAGCCAGCTTTCGCTCTTTCCAGGAATTATTTCAATTGCTTTTCCAAGCTTTTCTTTGAGCTTTCTCTCCTGATCTTCTGTGATCTTTACGCTTATCTTTGAATTAATAAATGGCATAATGCTCCTCCCACCATAACTTTTTTCACTATTTAAAGTATTTAATATAGTGTATCACAGAGGTCTGCCGATGGTAAATTCATTACATGAAAATGCCCGTATGACATAGAAATTCGTCATACGGGTCATAGTCTTATAGGAAGGGATTATTAGTTATTATTATACGTTTGCGTAAAACAATCCTTTATACGTTGCTGTAGTATATGGACCTCTTAAGCTCCAAGGTTCATAATTACAACCTTGCAGGTATAAGTCTCCTGTGTACTCTACGCCATCTGCATATATTTTATAATTTCTTAACACCTCCTGCACATCTACATGACCATCATACGTAAAGTCCACAGTAAATTCTCTCTTTATGATAGTCTGTATTATTGCCACCCCGCTGCTATATTTTTGTTTTATTGCTACTGTGTAGTGAATTCCTTCCTCTGTGTATCCCTCTGATATTATTATGTTACTGTTTTCTGTTA
This sequence comes from Butyrivibrio hungatei, assembly GCF_001858005.1. Taxonomy (NCBI): domain Bacteria; kingdom Bacillati; phylum Bacillota; class Clostridia; order Lachnospirales; family Lachnospiraceae; genus Butyrivibrio; species Butyrivibrio hungatei. The sequence continues at coordinate 3,125,118 of NZ_CP017831.1, forward strand.
TCGTATCTTGTGCAAAACAGGTTGTTTTTAATGATACGCTTAAAACAATTACCATGCTGAATGCTATGATTGATTTAAATAATTTATTCACACTCTTCTTCATAAGTTATTCTATTCCCCTTTTTATTAGTATTCTGAATAAAATAATAAACAATACATTAAACGCAATAATAGCCAAGTATATAATTGAACGCTTTACGTTAAATAAAACTCTTGGATCACTAAAGAAAAATATGTAACCTAATACTACAATAGCGACGTACAGGACAAGTAGCATAACCGCTTTTCTAAACATCATCTTAGTTTTTTTCCTTGAATCAAAAATGGGATATCTAGCAGCCGTTAGCTCTTCGATAGAAATTTTTAACGCATCCGCTATACTTTGTAATAATTCAACATCAGGATAACAAATCCCTCTTTCCCATTTTGATACCGCCTTGTCTGTAACGTACAGGCTACTTGCTAATTCTTTTTGTGTCATTCCCAACTCAATACGTCTTCGCTTTATTACTTCCCCTACTTTTTCGTTCATAGCTTTCCCTCCTATAAAATTCTGTCTTACGATTAGCGTATATAATTCCCCATAAAAAGTCACTCTACTTTTGGTTTACTTTCGATTTTTCCTAGTTTTTTCTTTATATTATACCTTTATCTCCGGGAATAAGATATTGCACTTTCTTGATTTACCTTATACTTTATGCTAATATACTGATTGCATGTTTCCGTAGCTCAGCAGGATAGAGCGTCCGCCTCCTAAGCGGAAGGTCGTGCGTTCGAATCGCATCGGGAACATTGATTTTGAGGAGTCTGGAATTCAGGCTCCTTTTTTGTAATCTCGGAGGGCAGAAAATGGCTTCTAGTATTATGCATCTTGCGATAACAAATGAAGTGTCAAAGAGAATACTTTTTACCGATGTAAATAGACTTAAGTTTGGTTCTGTTGTAGTTGACGCTGGCATTGGCGGGAACACATATGGTACTGCCCACATGAAGATTATTGTATTAGATGGAAATATGAAAACCTATGATTTTGACCGCTTTCGTCATTTGTTTGGAAAAAAGATGTTAGAAGATGACCTGTATATGGGTTATTATCTGCACCTAGTTCAAGATGCGCTATATAGACATTTTGTATATGATAGGTATCATTGGAATTCAACCATTCCAGGTAATGTAGAACGTCTACATAAAGATTATCAGATTATTAATCAGTATGTTATTAATAAATATCATCTAGCAAACGATCTTACTGTGCCTAATGGCTTTAAGGACGAAGCCCTAAATCAAGTAAGTTCTTTTGATACAGATAGGCTTATGCAGGATATGCTCTCATTTTTCCAACCTGTTGAAGAAGAACCCATCTTCTTTTTTACAAAAGAAATGGCCGACGAATACATAGAAGAAACAATACGCTTCTGCATAGATGAAGTGAAAAAACTTCGTAATAATGAGCCCGGTATCGATATGATGACTTATGCATGGAAAAGAGCGTGAATTTAAGTAGTTAAATTCCTATTCTTTTTCCATCAGTTTTTTATAATAAGCTATGATTTTCTCAGCTAAATTCTCATTCTTACTCATTGATTCAATCATTGCATACATCTCTGAATTATCACTTTTTCTAAAAGTGACTATATCTGAAACTGCTTCTTTGCTCTCTCCACAAAGATACTCTGGCGTAGTATGAAATACCTGCGCAAGATGCTAGAGAAAGAAAATGCTTATCTTAGTATTTGACACCAAATATGACACCAATTAAAATGGAGATGGATACATATCTAAATGGAACAAACTAATGAAAGTTGTATTGGAAGAAGGTGATATCGATGAAAAAAACAATTGATGATTATATGAAACTTCCATACAAAATGGAAATAGTTGAAGACCCTGATGAAGGGGGATTCGTTGTTTCTTTTCCTGAACTACCAGGATGCATCACTATAGGAGACACAATAGAAGAAGCCATAAAGAATGCTTCTGACGCAAAAAGAACCTGGTTTGAAGCTGCTTTAGAAGAAAACATCGACATTAGTGAGCCCTTAGTTTCAGAAAAATATTCTGGTCAATTTAAATTAAGACTTCCCAAAAGTCTTCATAGATCTCTTGCAGAAAATTCTAAACGAGAAGGTATCAGCATGAATCAGTACTGTGTTTATCTTCTCTCTCGTTGGGATGCATTAAATACTCCTAGTTCTTACCAATAATTATCACTACTAATTTGATACTTTTCTAAGGAGTCTGGATTTCAGGCTCCTTTTTTTACAAAAATCTGTCAAAACTTAGCAAAAAAACTATTTTCAATATCTCTTTTCTCCATATATGATTAATATAAGGTATCGTTGGCATATTAATGGAGGTTTCAAATTGGAAAAGTCAAAAGTTTATTTCACAGATTTTAGAACAGTTCTAGGTGTAAGCCTTCCGGCAAAACTACAGAAGCTTATTAAAAAAGCTGGAATCGAATCCATAGATATGGATGGAAAATTCGTGGCGATCAAGATGCATTTTGGTGAGCTTGGCAATCTCGCCTATCTTAGGCCTAATTACGCTAAGGCAGTCGCAGATGTAGTAAAAGAACTTGGAGGTCTACCCTTTTTAACGGATTGTAACACTTTATATCCAGGAAGTCGTAAGCACGCTTTAGAGCATCTAGACTGCGCTAATATAAACGGTTTTAATACTGTAACTACCGGATGCCAGATAATTATCGCTGATGGACTTAGGGGAACAGATGATATTGCAGTACCTGTTCCAAATGGTGAATATTGCAAAGAAGCATATATCGGCCGAGCTGTTATGGACGCAGACATCGTAATCTCACTTAATCACTTTAAGGGGCATGAGCAGGCTGGTTTTGGCGGTGCTATCAAAAATCTTGGAATGGGTTGTGGTAGCCGCGCCGGTAAGATGCAACAGCACAACAGCGGTCATCCACATGTAACCACAGACCTTTGCAGAGGATGTCAAAGATGCGCCAAAGAATGTGGCTCAGATGCTATAAGCTATGAAAATAATAAAGCCCGGATCGACCCTGAGAAATGCAAGGGTTGTGGCCGTTGTATTGGTGCCTGCGCCTTTGACGCTATAGAAAACGATAACTGGGATGCACCACAGATGCTTGGAAGAAAAATGGCTGAGTACACTTCTGCTGTTATAAGCGGAAGGCCTAGCTTCCACATCTCTCTTATTACAGATGTTTCTCCTAACTGCGATTGTCATGGTGAAAATGATGCTCCTATCCTTCCAGATATCGGAATGCTTGCTTCATTTGATCCTGTTGCCCTTGACCAGGCCTGCGTTGATCTGTGTCAGAAAGCTGAACCTATTAGAAACAGTCAGCTTGGAGACAACATGGCTAAGGAACATTTCCACGACCATGGAGATGTATGGCACAACAGTAATCCTAACGTTTCATGGGCAGAAACACTTGAGCATGCTCAAAAGATTGGCGTTGGAACACGTGACTACGAGCTTATTGTTATGAAATAAATCAGATTACTAATAAGCCTTTATCTCAGATTTCTCTCTTCTGAGGTAAAGGCTTTATTTTTATTTCAGAAATATATATATGTTATTTGGTATAATGTTTTTATACAAAAATATGAAAGGATCCTGGCCGATATGAAGAAAAGAATGAGTGTAAATGAAAAAGCTTTAGCCGGTATCATTGCATTTACTCTATTTTTTGCTGTCTTTACTTGCCTGGCCGGATTCCTCATTTTTGATCATGTCATTGAAAAACTTTATAACGATAAGGGTTATGTCGTAGCAAATATTATCTCCCATGACATCGACCACGACAAGATTTCTGAATATACAAAGACCTGGGAAGCCGATGATTATTACCATGAAATGGAAGATTATCTTCATCATGTTGAAGAATACTCTGGTGCAGCATACATCTATATTGCCGTTCCCTATGAAGATCACACTATGCGCTATGTCTATGACTCTGATACTTACATAGGAGACTCTGATCCTATCGCTGCTTCTTTTGATGAAATCTGGAATGCCTATACCAAGGGTATTCGTCCCACAAGTTACCTTGTGAGAAAATCCAAAAAATATGGCTATTTGACCTCAAGCTGCCTCCCTATCGCAGACAGCTCCGGGAATATTGTAGCTCTTTTATTTGTTGATACTCACATGGAAGAAATTCTGTCTACACTTGGCAAATATGTTTTCTACATGGTTGTGATATCCCTTGTTCTCATGCTTATATTCTGCATCTTGAACTGGATGGTCTTAAACAGGACTCTTATCAAACCTATTATGTTCATCAAAAAAAATCTGGATTCCTTTGCCGAAAGTAACGCAACTGTCGATGATTCTCTTTCTTCTATTCAGACTGGTGATGAAATTGAGGACCTGGCCATTTCTGTACATGACATGGAAAAAGATTTGGTGAAATACATCGACAACATCAAGTCGATTACTGCAGAAAAGGAACGCATAAGCGCTGAACTTAATGTCGCAACACAGATTCAGGCAGACATGCTGCCCAGAGTATTTCCGCCTTTCCCAGATAAAAAGACTTTGATATCTATGCAACAATGACCCCAGCCAAGGAAGTTGGCGGTGATTTCTATGACTTTTTCCTGATTGACGATGATCATATCGCTCTTGTTATGGCTGATGTTTCTGGTAAGGGCGTACCAGCAGCTCTTTTCATGGTTAATGCAAAGACACTTATCAAAAATAGGACAATGACGAGTAATAATCTCTCTACATCAGAAATAATCCACGATGTTAATAATATGCTGTGCGAAGGAAATGACGCCGAAATGTTTGTGACTGTCTGGCTATGCATCATTCAGCTCTCTACAGGAAATTGCAGGATAACCAATGCCGGACATGAACATCCAGCTGTTAAAGTTTCTGGACAGGATTATAGTCTTAAGACTTATCGCCATTCCATTGCTGTAGCTGCTATGCCTGATGTCAAATTCGAAGAACACGAATTTAAGTTGAATCCAGGAGATTCGCTTTTTGTTTATACTGACGGCGTCACTGAAGCTACTGATTCTGAAAATGATTTGTTTGGAACAGACAGGCTTATAGCTTCTCTTAATAAGGAAAAAGACGCCGATGCCACCGCCCTTTTGGGGCTTGTAAAAAAAGACATCGACGCCTTTGTTGGAAACGCACCTCAATTTGATGATATTACCATGCTTTGCTTTAGATATCTCGGAAAGTAATTCTTAGCAGATATCTTCTTTGAGTACTTCTATGATCTCATCATTCTTGACCTTCGAAATGCTCATGAGCATGCTGATTCCGACTATCGCAAAAACCACCACGATAACTATGAGATAAAGTCCCAGATTCAATTGGAACTGTTCTATGTTGTTGCTCTTTTTGCACATGAGATAATAAACATAAACTGAAAGTGGAAGCGCTACTACTAATGCTCTAAGAGCATAAAGAATGGTCTCTAATGAGATCATTTTTCTTTTCTTCAAATAATTCTTTAGCCTTAGCTACAGATTTGGTAAGGGTTACGTTATAGCCTTCTTTTTCTAATGAATATTTCAGCCCCATGCCGATTGCGTCATCATCTTCTAGTAAAAAAATATTCATGGCTTCTCCTTTTAAAAAAGTGGAACCTTGAAATAACTCAAAGTTCCACTTTATACACATTTTAAATCAAAGCTGAATTGCTGTCTTAAGTGCGATCTCCATCATGTCTGTGAAGCTTGTCTGTCTCTCTTCTGCAGAAAGCTCTCCGCTCTTGAAGAGGTGATCAGAAATTGTAAGGATCGTGAGGGCATTCTTGTGTGCCTCTGCTGCGTTCATGTAAAGAGCTGGTGTTTCCATCTCTACTGCAAGGGCTCCTACATTTCTGTAAAGTTCACTTTCGTTGCACTTCTTGTAAAAAGCATCAGATGAAAGAACATCACCAACGTGATACTTAACTCCTTTTTCTTTTGCAAGAGCAACAGCCTTCTCTAAGATATTGAAAGATGCTGTTGGTGCAAATGTTCCAGGAAGTCCGAACTGGAATCCGTAATTTGAATCTGTGTGAGCTCCCATTGCAAATACAATGTCCATTACATTTACATCGTCCTGTAAACCACCGGCACTTCCAACTCTGATGATGTTGTCTACATCATAGAAATTAAAAAGCTCATAAGAATAAATTCCGATTGATGGGATTCCCATTCCGTGTCCCATTACAGAAACTTCTTTTCCTTCGTACTTACCTGTGAAACCGAGCATTCCTCTTACTTCATTGAAACACTTTACATCTGTAAGGAATGTCTCTGCAATAAATTTAGCTCTAAGTGGGTCACCAGGCATTAAGACTGTTTTTGCGATATCACCTTTTTCAGCGCTATTGTGTGGTGTTGCCATTTGTTTTCTCCTTTTCTTTAGTTGGTATCTGGGAAGTTAATATATCCTTGCATCCAGATATTACCTTTGAATCTTCTGCCTACCGCAGGCTCTCCTAAGAGATCCTTTTCATTGATGCAGACATCAAACTCAAGATCATTACAATTTACTTTCATGATATGAACAGTCTCTTTGGTGAGGAAGTTTTCTACTTTTCTTGCCTCTACAATCTCTCCAAGTACTGAATACTGATCGCACTCAACACCATATGGCATAAAGTACGTATCAACAAGACTATATACATCCTGCTTTCTGATTTTTTTAGAAAGAGTTGTATAAAGGTCCATATCATCAAGGGTCAAAGACTCGATTGCTGTCTCATCTCCTCTTCGCGCATTGTTAATGAGTTTATTTCTATAATTAGTTTTCTTTTTTGCTACTTCTTTTTCTTCTTCAGTCTTAGCTATTGGCATCATTATCTGACCTTTAGTTGATAGTGATGACAAGCTAAGAGTCGTTCCTCTTATTGGGAAATGATCCTCGTTCTCATACTTAACGTATGGGATCATGTTCTGAAGATAGAAAATAAGAGTCACACCAAGTCTTGGTTCATTACACACTCCAGCATAAGAATACTGTGCTGCATGCCTTTCGACATTGATGTCTTCTTCTGTACTAATGCCTGTTGGAACAAGATAAGGATAATAATATTCGTAAACGAATTTATCTTCCTCATCAAATTCACCGCAGACTGCTAGTCCTATTCCATCAGCGTAATCTCTTGCAAACTCAGCTAATATCATATTCTCATCTTTTGTGACATATGAACGCTTTCTTGCTTCCTGGATTGTGTCTGTTATAAGTTTTGTTAATTCTTTTCTATCCTTAAGATTGGAAAATCCAACTGCTCGCAAGAATTTGTGCAATGAGATTTCACCTCTTTTCTAGTACTGTATTACTTAATTACTTTGTTGGAACAAGCACTTCTTTTCCGCCCATATATGGACGAAGTACTTCAGGAATTCTAACGCTTCCATCTGCCTGAAGGTTGTTCTCAAGGAAAGCGATGAGCATTCTTGGTGGAGCAACAACAGTATTATTAAGTGTGTGAGCAAGATAGTTTCCATCCTTGCCCTTAATTCTGATCTTAAGTCTTCTAGCCTGAGCATCTCCAAGATTTGAGCAGCTACCTACTTCGAAGTACTTCTTCTGTCTTGGTGACCAAGCTTCTACGTCACAAGACTTGCACTTAAGATCTGCAAGGTCTCCTGAGCAGCACTCAAGTGTACGAACAGGAATATCCATAGATCTGAAAAGATCTACTGTATTCTTCCAAAGCTTGTCATACCATTCCTTTGATTCTTCTGGCTTACAGATTACTACCATCTCCTGCTTTTCGAACTGGTGAATTCTGTAAACACCTCTCTCTTCGATACCGTGAGCACCCTTCTCTTTTCTAAAGCATGGAGAATAACTTGTAAGTGCCTTTGGTACATCTTCTTCTGGAATGATCTGGTCGATGAACTTACCGATCATTGAATGCTCACTTGTTCCGATAAGGTAAAGGTCTTCTCCTTCAATCTTATACATCATTGCTTCCATTTCTGGGAAGCTCATAACACCTGCTACTACGTTTCCATGAATCATGAAAGGTGGTACGCAGTATGTAAATCCTCTGTCAATCATGAAATCTCTTGCATATGAGATAACTGCTGAGTGAAGTCTTGCGATGTCACCCATGAGATAATAGAATCCATTACCTGCTACTCTTCTAGCTGCGTCAAGATCAATACCATCGAATCTCTCCATGATATCTGTGTGATATGGAATCTCAAAATCAGGAACTACTGGATCACCATACTTCTGGATCTCAACGTTCTGAGAATCGTCTTTTCCGATAGGTACTGTATCATCGATGATCTGTGGAATGATCATCATCTTATTTGTAACCTGCTCATCAAGTTCTTTCTGCTTAGCTTCAAGATTTTCAAGCTCTGCAGCTTCTTTAGCTACTTCATCCTTAAGGGCCATGGCCTCATCTTTTTTGCCCTGAGCCATAAGTCCACCGATTTCCTTAGAAATCTTGTTTCTGTGAGCACGGATTTCGTCTGCCTTCTGCTGGTTTGTTCTTCTTTCTTCATCCAACTTGATTACTTCATCTACGAGAGGAAGCTTCTCATCCTGGAATTTTTTCTTGATGTTTTCTCTTACCACATCTGGATTTTCACGTAAAAATTTAATGTCGATCATTTCGATCTCCTCCAAGTTATATATTAATATATTTTAAGCAATTTAATTTATTGCTATTTATAGCTTATCTGTTTGTGCTGTCGAGTGCCAGGTCAAGAGCTTTTTTCTCTTCACCGCTTAATTCGACATCTGCCATTCCGGCATTGACCTCTTTTGAATATGAATAGTTGATTCCGTCTGTTCCATGAACTGAGTTAAGAAGAAATCCGTTATCATTTTCATCTAAAAGACAAAGTGCAAAACTTAGTTTTCCTCCGCTCTGATTGAAAGCGTCGTATTTCTCAAGACCTATCTTCTGGAATGTTCTAGCCATTCGCTTATTGATATCGATGATGTCTTTTCTGTTTTTCTCATTTTCACTTCTGATCAGTCTGTTATCATGGAAAAGTCCAACAATCTCATCTTCAAGTGACTGAGCTTCTTTACCCTGCATGAACTTATTATATTTTCTTTCAAGCTTTCTGAACTTCACTCTTGTTACAATAAGAAAAACAAGTAATACCAGAATAAGTACAAATGCTACGATAAATAAATAAGCTGGGTCAAGATTTCCAATTCCAAGTAAGTTAAATAATTCGCTGTTCATTTTTTATCTCCATTCATCCTTTGCAAAGTCTATCAGTGATTTTTTCAAGATCGTCATTACTATAGAATTCTATTTCGATCTTTCCTGTTCCATCACCTTTGGAGATAATTTCTACCTTGGTACCAATTGCCTGTTTGCATTTTTCTGAAAGACTAGAATAAACTGCATCGAGGCTTGCCTTGTTAGCAACTGTCTTCTTTGGCTTTGATGTCTTTCCAAGATTCTTAACTAATTTTTCTGTTTCGCGGACACTTAACTTCTCATCAAAAACTTTTTGTGCAAGTGTGATCTGCTCTTCTTCATTTTCAATTGAAATAAGTGCTCTTGCATGTCCTGTTGATATCTTGCCCTCGATGACCATCTGTCTAACATGATCACAGAGCTTTAATAATCTGAGAGAGTTTGTAATAGTTACTCTGCTCTTTGATACCTTATCAGCTACAACGTCCTGTGTATATCCGAAGTCATCTATGAGCTTTTTATAAGCAAGAGCTTCTTCAATTGGATTGATGTCTTCTCTCTGAATATTATCAATAAGACCAATCTCTGCAATTTCCTGCTCAGTAAGGTCTTTGATTATTACTGGTACTTCTTTGAGGCCGGCTTTCTTTGCGGCTCTCCATCTTCTCTCACCACCAACTATTTCATAGTGGTCTTTCTTATCTGTAACAATAAGAGGATTGATGATTCCGAACTGTTTGATTGAATCTGCAAGTTCAATCAATGTATCCTCATCAAAAGTCTTTCTTGGCTGACTTCTGTTTGGCTCAATCTTTGTAATGTTAAGTTTAACTACCTGTCCATCAACAGGTGGTGTTACAGCTTCTGGCTTTTTTGCTGTAGTAACAACCTTTGCTGGAATTATTGAATCGAGTCCTTTACCGAGTCCCCTCTTTGCGTTCTTTGGTACTGCCATTTTCCCCTCCAACTTACTCAAATATTCTATCTATTACTTCATCTGCTAATAATCTGTACGCTTCAGCACCAGCAGATTTTGGTTCATACACATTAATAGGAAGTCCATAACTTGGAGCTTCTGCTAGCCTAATATTTCTAGGAATAATTGTCTTATAAACATTTTCCTGAATGTGCTCTTTTACATTCTCTACTACCTGAAGTGAAAGGTTTGTTCTTGAATCAAACATTGTAAATACTACACCTTCCATCTCGAGTTCAGGATTAAGTCTGTCTTTTACAAGGTTAACTGTATGTACTAACTGACTAAGTCCTTCAAGTGCGTAATACTCACACTGAATTGGAACTAATACTGTGTTAGCAGTTGTCATAGCATTAACTGTTAACATACTAAGTGATGGTGGACAATCAATGATTATAAAATCGTAGTTGTCTTTCACATTACTGATTGCTTCTCTAAGAATATATTCTTTCTGATCTGCATCAATCAATTCGATTTCTACAGCTGCAAGATTTACATTAGATGGAATGATATCTACTCCATCTAATCCCTCAACTACATTTTCTTTAATAGCTTCTTCTGTTGAACACTCCCCTATCATGAGTTCGTAGATTGTGTTCTCTAATTCATTCTTGTCTAATCCAAATCCGCTAGTTGTATTACCCTGTGGATCTGTATCGATGACCAATACCTTTTTCCCTTTTTCAGCAAGAGCAGCTGATAAGTTGATGGACGTTGTAGTCTTACCAACTCCGCCCTTCTGGTTTGCAATAGCAATAACTCTTCCCATCATTCCTCCTAAATCTAACACACTAATGTGATTATATCATAATTATTCTTTTATAGACTCATCCCTGAGTGTATTTTCAAAGACTTTTTCTTTATTACAATATCTTGTATGCCTAAATTGTTCGGTTTCACAATACAATTTCTGCGTATTATTAATGTTTCACGATTGTTTTTACAATATCTTGGGCATTAATGTTTCACGTGAAACAATTATTTGTATCATGAATTTTTTGAATTTGAATGTTTCACGTGAAACATTCAGATCAACTGCAACATACGAACACTAGATATATTAAAGTGGTTGTTTAGAAGGAACTCCTGCTTTACGAGGATACTTCTTTGATGTATTTTCTTTCTTTTCAACCAAACAGATAGTTCTATTGATATCGGAGTTTGGAAGCATGAACTCATTAGCTGAAAGAAGCTTGCCACCTAATAAATGAATTGCACCCTTAGCAGCGTTAAGTTCATCCGCAGCTTTTTCACTCTTATATGCAATAAATGTTCCACCTACTTTTACATAAGGTAAACAATACTCAGATAAAGTAGACATATTGGCTACTGCTCTCGAAACAGATATATCAAAAGTTTCACGAAGAGAATCTGGTTTTGTAGAAGAATAATCTTCTGCTCTTCCGTGAAGTGTCTTGATACTTCCCTCTGAATTAAGACCAAGTTCATCAATTACTTCATTCAAAAAATTAAGTCTCTTATTTAGTGAATCAAGTAATGTCATATTCAAATGAGGAAAAACAATCTTAAGTGGTACACTAGGAAATCCTGCTCCGGTACCAACATCAATAAGACTAAAATCGGATTTGTTAAAATCAAAATACTTGCATGATGAAACACTATCAACAAAGTGAAGCTTACATACATCTTGAAACTCTGTGATAGCTGTAAGATTCATTACTTCATTCCACTTAATGAGAAGTTCATAGTATTTATTAAATTGATCAAGCTGCTTATCAGATAGTTCGATTTCAAGATCAGAAAAATCTTTTAGCATAAGTTCGTATTTATTTCTCATCAGCATTTCCTCTATATAGAGAATCAAGGTAAATTAAAAGTACACTGACATCTGCAGGATTAACACCGCCAATTCTAGATGCCTGTCCTATATTAACTGGTCTAAACTTTTTAAGCTTCTGTCTCGCTTCAAGCCTAAGGCTACTAACATCATCATAATCAATATCAGCAGGTATTAATTTCTTTTCAAGTTTCTTGAACTGTTCCACCTGTCTCTGCTGTCTATCAATATAACCTTCGTATCTGATAGTAATCTCAACCTGTTCAATAACATCAGCTGGAAGTTCTACTCTCTCACTATCAATCTCACTTAAAGATTCATAATCAAATTCTGGTCTACATATAAGCTCAGCCAAAGATGTTGCTGTCTTAAGAGTAGAACTATTATGTCTCTCCATGAAATCCTGAATCTTAGCATTTGCTCCAACAACAGTTTTCTTTAAACGAGCAACTTCCTTTTCAATAAGATCAATCTTAGTAAGAAGTTTTTGATATCTTTCTTCATCAATAAGGCCAACTTCATAACCAAGTTTACGAAGTCTGATATCAGCATTATCCTGTCTGAGTAAAAGTCTGTACTCAGCTCTTGAAGTCATCATTCTATATGGTTCTAAATTTTCTTTAGTTACCAAATCATCAACTAAGACACCAATATAACCTTCAGATCTATCAATAGAAATACATGGTTTACCAAGAATCTGCATTGCTGCATTAATTCCAGCATAAAGTCCTTGGGCTGCAGCTTCTTCATATCCACTACTTCCATTAAACTGTCCGGCACTAAATAAGCCTTTTACATTTTTTATCTCAAGTGTAGGATGGAGCTGTCCAGGACAAAGACAATCATACTCGATAGCATAAGCATTTTTTACAATACGACAATTTTCTAAACCAGGAACAGTTCTATACATTGCAATCTGAACATCTTCAGGTAAAGAAGAAGACATTCCATCTATATACATCTCATTAGTAAAAGTTCCTTCAGGTTCTACAAAAACCTGATGTCTCTCATGATCAGGGAACTTGACAACCTTATCTTCAATAGAAGGACAATATCTTGGCCCAACACCTTCGATGATACCAGCATAGATAGGCGATCTATCAATGTTATTTCGTATTATTTCATGTGTCTTTTCGTTGGTATATGTCAACCAGCAAGAAACCTGCGGTCTCTGAACACTTTCTGGATCTGTATCAAAAGAAAATGGAACAACAGGAGTATCACCAAACTGCTCAGACATCTTGGAATAATCGATAGTATTACCATCCATTCGAGCAGGTGTACCAGTCTTAAATCTTCTAAGCTCAATACCTGCTTTCATAAGTGAGTCAGATAAAAGATTTGAAGGCTGAAGTCCATTAGGACCACTGTAAGTAATAGCTTCACCTGTAAGACATCTACTTTTAAGATATGTTCCAGTACAAAGAATTACAGCCTTTGCCTCATAAGTGATTCCTGAAAAAATCTTTACTCCTGTGATCTTATGAATATATCCATCTTCACTAATATCATCAAAAAGAATCTCAGAAACTTCTGCCTGTTTAATAGTAAGATGATCCTGATGCTCTAAAACTTTTTTCATCTCTTTAGAGTATTCCATCTTATCAGCCTGACATCTAAGAGAATGAACAGCAGGACCCTTAGAAGTATTGAGCATCTTAGACTGTAAAAAAGTCTTATCGATATTTTTACCCATCTCTCCACCAAGGGCATCTATTTCTCTAACAAGATGTCCCTTAGAAGATCCACCAATATGAGGATTACAAGGCATGAATGCAATATTGTCAGCACTCATAGTAAAAATAATTGTTTCAAGGCCAAGTCTACTGCAGGCAAGAGCAGCTTCACAGCCTGCATGACCAGCACCAACAACTATTACATCAAATTTTTCTTTAATATCTATCATCTTATTTACCCATACAGAACTTAGAGAAGATTTCTTCTACAAGATCATCTCCAACTTCTTCACCAATTATTTCACCTAAAGAAGCATAAGCATTTGTGAGATCGACAGTAAAGAAATCTTCTGAAAGATTTTTATCAATACTATCAATCACTAGATTTAAACTATCATAAGCTTGTCTTAAAAGATCTTTGTGTCTTAAATTAGTAATATATATTTCCTGCTTTGGAACAATATCACCATTAAGGAAAAGTTTAGACACAGCATCTTTTAGTTCATCGATTCCCTGTCCCTTAAGCATTGAAGTACTAATAACAGGTAAATACTCATCTGATGAACATGAAAAAAGCATACGAACGATATCTTCTGTTATTTTTATATCATCAGAAAGATCATTCTTATTAAGAAGAACAATGGTCTTCTTATCCTTACAAAGGTTAATGATTTCTTTATCTTCATCATCTGTATCCGAAGTAGAATCCATAATATATAAAACAAGATCTGCTTCTTCAACTTTGCTTTTTGCTTTATCAACACCTATTTTCTCAATCACATCATCTGTGTTGCGAATACCAGCCGTATCAATAACATGAAGAACAATATCTCCCAGTCTAACAGTCTCTTCAATAATATCTCTTGTAGTACCAGCAATATCAGTAACAATCGCCCTCTCATCTCCAGTAAGTGCATTTAAAAGAGATGATTTACCAGCATTAGGCTTACCAACGATAACGGTTTTGATACCATCTTTTCTGATCTTACCTTCATCCGCTGTACTAACTAATCTATCAATATCTGAAATAATAGGTTTTATTATTTCTTTTAATCTATCAGGAAAACCATCAAGGTCATAATTTTCAGGATCATCAAGAGCAGATTCAATAAATGCCATCTGATAAAGAATCTTTTCTCTTATCTCTTTTATCTTAGTAGAAATCTTTCCTTGAAGCTGTCTTCTGGAACTCTCAAGTGCAAAATTATTCTGAGCACTGATAATATCCATGATAGCCTCTGCTTTTGTAAGGTCTATCCTACCATTTAAAAAAGCTCTTTTTGTAAATTCACCTGGTTCTGCAAGTCTGCAACCATGATCAAGTAAAAGCTGCAAAATCTGATTCATGATCAGCATTCCGCCATGAGAATTAATCTCAATAACATCTTCCTTGGTGTAACTATGAGGAGCTTTCATATATGAGATCATAACTTCATCAACGATATTTTCGCCGTCACAAATAAATCCATATTTAATAGTATTCTCTTTATGATCAAATAGGTCATGTTTATGAGAACCAGAAATATAGATTTCATTACAAATAGAAACAGCATCTTTACCACTAACTCTGATGATTCCGATTCCAGCATCAGACATAGCAGTTGCAATTGCACAGATTGTATCGTTGTTTAGATTATTCAAAACAGTAGACATATATGAAACCTCACTAATATTCTACTTAAATAATACCCCTAGGAAGAAAACCTAGGGGTATTTGGTTAACATTATTTCTTTAATGTAACAACAACTCTTCTAAATGGTTCCTCACCTTCACTGTGTGTTGTAACATATCTATCATTCTGAAGTGCTGAATGAATGATTCTTCTCTCATAAGGATTCATTGGCTCAAGAGCAACTGACTGTCTTGACTTTCTAACCTTATAAGAAATATTCTTTGCAAGATTTTCAAGAGTAGCTTTTCTTCTCTCACGGTAGTTTTCTGTATCAACTTTAACGTGAACATACTCTGAAATATCTCTGTTTACTACTAAAGAAATAAGATACTGAAGAGAATCAAGTGTCTGTCCTCTCTTACCAATGAGAACACCCATCTCTGCTCCACTAAGTTCAACATCTAAGATGTTATCATTTGAATTAAACTTAGTATCAACAGTAACTTCCATATTCATGGCTCCGAATACTTCCTTAAGGAAATCATTTGCTTTCTTGCAAAGCTCATCGCCATTTATATCAGAAGAAGCTGCTTTCTTTTCAGCTTTAACTTCTGGCTTCTTCTCTTCTTTAACTTCTACTTTTGTCTCAACTGTCTCTTCTTTTTCTTCTTTAATTCTTGCTTTGATAACAGCTGGCTTAGCACCTATTCCTAAAAGACCAGCAGATCCAGCAGAAACAACTTCGTAATCAAGTTTATCACTAGTAACAAGTAGACTTTCACAAGCTTCTGTGATTGCTTCATCAACATTCTTTGCTGTGAACTCTTTATATTCCATTGTGACCTCCCCATATAAGGCAATTATTTATTATTTTTTTCGTTGAATTCTTTAACCATATTAGCCTTAGCTAAAAGTGAATCTTTACGGATTTCTTTGCCGTTAAGCTTAGTTCTAACATTCTGAAGTTCTGCCTCATTATCAGTATTAACAGCCTTAGAAGGTGTTGACTGAATGTTACGAGTAGACATATTAGCATATCTATTCATCTGAGGAGTTGCCTTCATCTTCTCCATCTTTGCTTTGTACTTCTCAGTATTCTTGGCAATCTCAGCGTCGATATCGATCTTATCAATGTGCTTGTTGATAACTATCTGCTGGATTGATCTGATAACAGCACCAGCAATCCAGTAAAGACCCATACCTGCAGGAAGACTGAAACAGAAGAATGCTGACATAAGTGGCATCATAATGTTCATAGTCTTCATAGACTGCTGCATCTGAGCTGCTGGATCATCTGGATCTGGCTTAGCATTGCTGTCTACCTGCTGAGGCATAAGCTTTGTGTTGATCCACTGAGTAAATGCTGCAAGAACAGGAACTATGATACCTCCAATAAGAAGGATGAAGTTCTTGTTAGCAAATGCAGTCTGTACCATATATCTAGGACTATCACCAATGTTAAGTCCTAAGAAGAAATTGAACTTGTTTAATAAAGCATGTGTGCTATCAATTGAACTAGCTAAATTTCCAAAGTTAGATGTAAGTGAATCCCAATCAGCTGATGAAGCCTTATTAAGAACATCGATAAGAGTGTTCTCTACATAAGAAGCATCTCCTGCTGTAAAAAGTTCGTTCTTGAACTGACCAGAGAAAGACTTAGCACTTGAAAGATTCTCCTGGATGAATGCCAAAGCACCATCAGTAGTGCGAAGCTGCTCAACTAAAGGATAAAAAGCATTTCTAACTATTGTTACATAAGCTGGAATTGAATAGATAACACGATAAAGAGCAAAAAGAATAGGCATCTGAATAACAAGCTGTAAGCAGCTACCTGTCTGTGATACGCCATACTTAGCGTAAAGCTCTTTAGTTTCCTGCTGCATAGCAAGCATAGAATCGTTGTCTTTTTTGCCCTTGTACTTAGCCTGAATAGCCTTAAGTTCTGGGCTCATCTTAGCCTGAAGCTTAGAAAATTTCTGCTGCTTGTATGTAAGTGGTAAAAGTAAAAGATAAATTACAATTGTGAAAATAATGATTGCAAGACCGATATTAGGAATTCCAATAGCATTAAGAACATTGAAGATTCCGTTCATGATATGACCAAGAAGCCAAGCTACTGGTCCAACAATCTTACCCTGATAAGGGGTTAAAATAGCTCCCGTCAAAATGTACCTCCTCTGAAAACCTACGGAACTGGATCATATCCACCGCTGGAGAAAGGATTACACCTAAGAATTCTCCATGCAGCCAAAAGTCCCCCTTTAAGAGCCCCGTATTTTTCTATTGCTTCTAACCCATACTCCGAACAAGTTGGAATATATGGGCACTTTGTTCTTTTTAATGGAGACAAATACTTCCTATAAAATTTGATCAAAAAAATAAGTATTCTTTTCATCAATTACCGCCATTTTTCTTTATGCGGGCCTTCCCTGCCAAGCTTAATAGAGATTCTTCTATATTAATGTATCTAGCATCTCTTGCACAGGCTCTGGCTACGACTACTATGTCCAAACCACTATTGAACATATCTTCGTGTAGTCGGTATGATTCTCGAACAAGTCTTGCAAATCTGTGCCTTACAATACTGTTCCCAATTTTTTTACTACATGATATTCCAAGTCTGTTAATCGAACTACCATTTTCCCACACATAAAGAACTATATATTTATTTGCATAGCTCTTACCGTTCTCATAACATCTTCGAAAATCAGTTGTCTTTTTCATTGATTCCGAAAAAAGCATATTCTGTCCTTTTTATATAAGAAGAAAAAAGGCCACATTAATTGCGGCCTTTAATATCATGCAGATAATCTCTTTCTTCCTTTTGCTCTTCTAGCAGCGAGTACTTTTCTACCGCCCTTAGTAGCCATTCTTGCTCTGAAGCCGTGTACTCTGGCTCTCTGAAGCTTATGAGGCTGGAATGTCATCTTCATATTGGAAACACCTCCTTCTTAACCAAACTAACCATAAAGGTCTGTTAAATGACTTTGATCAGAAATAAATCAAGTCATAATTATCCTGTGTGGAAAAAATCTTTATAATTATAATAAATAAAAAACTAGCAGTCAAGCCATTAATAGGCATTAATTCTTATAATAAAACATTAAAATTTTTTTCAAAAAATTAGTAACAACATTTTGTACTAAAAAAAGTTATCCACAACAAAATGTTGATTTTGTGGATAACCTGTTGATTAATCATTTATACCCACTTTTATCCACAATGTTTTCCATTTTTGTGGAAAACATTGTACATAATCTGAGGAAAAATTAATTAAACACCGAAGATTATGCCTTTTATAACGGTAGATTAACAAACGTGGAAAAAATGACCTTTTTCCACAAACAATTTTTTTTCTATTTTATTTTCCATATTTTTAAAAAGTTATCCACAAATTACTGTCGTTTGATATTTGTTTTCTTTTAATATAAAATAGTAAAAGTCTAAAAATATGCATTTTTGGGGAGTTTTTTC
>NZ_CP017830.1:0-91776 GCF_001858005.1 Butyrivibrio hungatei
TCCTTGTTAATTATGGCAGTCTGCTCAAAGCGTTATCAAAGATATTTACGCAGATATCAGCCATTTGTTTTTCGTCTTCCTGCATCCCATCCCTGAACCAGCTTATGAGTATTTGTAAAATGGCAGCTTCGGCAGCAAGTCTGAGATACTTCTTTTCTGGGTCAGCTGTAGGATAGAGCCGCTCTGAGACCGCTTTTTCAAGAAAGAGTTCATTCTGAAGAATTCCGGCTTGGTCAAACAGAGATATTATATCTTTATCGTTTTTGACAGCCCGAAAAATATCTTCGAACCACAGATGTGGGTTTTCGTGCAGTTCGGGCTTTTCGCTGATCTCCGCTATACGCTTTATTATTTCATCCCCAAGCTCATGCAGGATATCTTCTTTATCTGTATAGTTTCGATAGAACGCCGTCCTTGATACTCCTGCACGGCGTACTATCTCGCTGATGGTGATCTTCTCATAAGGGTGTTCGCTCATTAGATGCATAAGCGAAAGCTGCAGACACTCTCTTGTCAGCTGATTGGACTCCTTATTATTCATCCTCAGAACTTCTTTTTTTTGCATTTCTGTTAAAGATTCTTTTGAGCTTTTCATTTTTTCTCCCTCTCGACGTTACAAAAAATGCAAGAATGTAACATCGGTTCACTTAAACGAAATATTGTCATGTCCGATGGTAGAGCCATTGTTATTAATATGCTGTGGCGTTACACTTGTTACATCAGAATAATTGTAGCATCGTTTGGGGAGGCATAACAAGTATGGAATTAGCAAAAAACATTTCTCACAAAGTACAAAGACAGGCTTTTAGCATACTGATTGACAGGTTCCTTGCAAATCTCGATAAAACGGAGAACAGGACTGCTACTTATCTTAAGCTTGTTGACCAGGCAGAGAAATTCTGGGGTAAAGATGGAGCCAGAAAAGAAAGCCTTGATAAAGTAAGAGCGGCATTTAAAGATCCGGATAACAGATGGGTTAAGTTTTTGAATAAAGTAATAGATGAGACAGATCCGCATGTTGCAAAGATGATGATGCTCAATCTTGGCTATGAGGCATTTTTCAGAGGCACAAAAATGATCAGGGCAAACAGGGAAAAATACGGATGCAATATCCCATGGCTTATTCTTTTTGACCCTACAAGCGCCTGCAATATGCACTGTGCGGGATGCTGGTCAGGTACTTATGGACCTAAGCACAATCTGTCTTTTGAAGATATGGACAAAATCGTTACCCAGGGAAAAGAGCTGGGAGTATATCTTTACATGATGACAGGAGGAGAACCTCTTGTAAGGAAGAAAGATATCTTGAAACTGGCAGAAAAGCACAATGATGTTGAGTTCTCTATCTATACCAATTCAACACTTATTGATGAGGATTTCTGTAAAGAAGTTGTAAGGCTTGGAAATCTCACATTCCAGCTTTCTATCGAGGGAACTCCTGAGACTAATGACGCAAGACGTGGCCTTGGTCATTATGATGCAGTAATGAATGCCATGGATCTACTCAAAAAGTACGGAATAGTTTATGGAACTTCCATCTGCTATACAAGAAACAACATCAAGGCAGTTACTGATCCTAAGTTCATCGAGTTTATAGCTGAAAAAGGAGCAAGATTTGGATTCTTCTTTCACTATATGCCGGTTGGAAACAATGCTGTTCCTGAGCTTATGCCAACGGTAGAACAGAGAAAGAAGATGGTGGATCAGATTAGATTCCTGAGAAGTGACAAATGTGACCTGGGATTCTTCCCTATGGATTTCCAGAATGATGGCGAAGCAGTTGGCGGATGCATAGCAGGCGGAAGAAATTACTTCCACATCAATTCAAGCGGAGATGCTGAGCCATGCGTATTTATCCACTTCTCCAACACGAATATACATACACATTCAATACTTGAGATGCTTCAAAGTCCTCTTTTCATGGAATATCATAAGGGGCAGCCATTTAATAAGAATCATTTAAGGCCATGCCCAATGCTTGAAAATCCGGCTCTTTTAAGGGACATGGTTGAAATATCCGGAGCTCATGGTACCAATGAAGAGTCTGAAGAAAGTGTTGAACATCTGTGTGCAAAGTGTGATGATTACGCAAAAGAGTGGGCGCCTGTAGCTGACGATATCTGGGCCGGACAGAAACACTATAAGAAGGCATATGAGAATTATGCAAAAAAGGATGAAAAGCCTCTAAACATAGTTGCATTTAAGCACAAACCCAGACAGCATCACTTTAAACATAAGAGAGCTTAAATGCCTCGAATTATATAGTATTGTTGTTTCATTTACCCTGTCGAATAAAGTTTTATACTTTTCTTTTTCTGATGCAAGGCAGGTTTACAATGATCGGATGTCCCAAACCGGATGAGGGAGATTACACTGAGAAACTGACAGAAGTTATCAGTAACAAGGACATAAGGGATGTTACTATTGCAAGGATGGAAATGCCATGCTGCGTCGGTCTATGGTGTTCCGATGACTCATATAGCGTCGGAACACTTTTTTTATGTTCTAATGGTGCTCCGTGAATCCCTGGTTCAAGTCCCGTATGCGCATAAGTTAGCAATGCCGGAATACTAGAAGTCGCCTTTATCGATTTGTTATTTATTATTTATCGTATTTTAACATAATAATGTTAGAATTAAGTGTGAGTATCTAAAGCAAAGAACAAACAATAAGGCGAGTGTATCATGAAATCAAAAAGGATCCATACTACTATCAGCATAGCCCTCCTTTTCCTGGTAATCTATCTGGGAGTCTTTTTGACGCCTGTTTATGCCTCGTCTGATTCTCCTGCTACAGAATTTACAGTCGGTGTGCCTGTAGACAGATGTCCTATGTTTTACATTGATAAAGACAACGGCAAGATTGCAGGAATCGGCGTTGATCTTATGGAATCCGCTGCCAAAGAAGCTGGTTTCAATGTCGCATTCAAAGCTATAAGTGAATCAAATCTTAAGGAAGCCCTTGATAGTACTGAGTACGATCTTGTTATGCCCTTTGGAAGTGCTGTTTCAAGTGCATCTGGTCAAGCGACCATCGTATCGGACAATCTCATCCAGACCCCATTTACCCTTGTGACTACAGATAAGCACTCTATTTCTGACATAAATACCATCAGAGTAGGCATGCTAAAATCACAGGGCGGAGTAGCAGAAACTGTAAAGCAGTTATACCCTGGAATAACGATAAACCTTTACAATTCCATGGCTGATTGCATTAAAGCGCTTAGAAATGAAGAGGTAGATGCACTTTTACATAACTCATATGCGTGGAGCTATGTGCTTCAAAAGCCATCCTATAATGATTTTAAAGTACAGCCTTCTGCCATGTTTTCAATGGATTTTCGTGCCGGAACTCTTGAAACCCCAGAGGGAAAAAAACGAATTGAACTTCTGAACGAAGGAATTGCAGCTATTCCTGAAACCAAAAAACAGGCTATAGCCCTTGATTACACTACCAGAGATCTTTATGTATATACTTTTGAAGACTATCTCTACCAATATAAGTACTTCCTTATTATTGGGACTATCCTTTTTGCTGCTCTTGTTATAATGCTTGTCCTAAGACAGAAAGCATATTTTGAAGAGCAGAAGGAAAAGATGCGGATAATGGAGGATATCGATCCTCTCACTGGTGTGCTCAGCCACAATGGATTCCGTAAAAAAGTTGAGGAACTACTCACTAACAACCCTGATACACCGTATACGATATCCTATAACAACATAAAAGACTTTAAGTTCATCAACGACAGCTTTGGCTGGAAGGCCGGAGATGAGCTGTTAAAATTTTGGACTGAGAGAAGCCTTGAAGTACTTACCGATAAAGAAGCTATAGGAAGGTATGATGGAGATCATTTTGTTATCCTTCGATGTATTGGCGGCAATGAACAGATTCTTCAGGATGAAAAATATATTTTGACTCCTGTTCGCAATTATTTTAGCGATCGTGGAAAAGACTTTGTTGTAAGGCTCTGCTCTGGTATTTATGTTCTTATGCCTGATGACTATAAAGACATAAACGTGGATAAGATGCTTGATTATGCCCGCATTGCAGAAAGAAAAGTCAGAGAATCCAAGAAAGAAGGATTTGAGTTTTATAACCCAAAGCAGTGGGACATGGGAAGGAAAAGTGCCGGTATCGCAAGTCGCCTTCCTGCAGCTATTGAGTCTGGGGAAATACAAGTATGGTATCAGCCACAGGTCAACTATAAGACTGGGATGATAACTGGTGCAGAGGCTCTTTGCCGCTGGAAAAGCAAGAAGGATGGAAACATTTCTCCGGGAGAATTTATTCCGGTTTTGGAAGATGCTGGGCTTATCTATGATCTTGACTGTCACGTTTGGGACACTGTGTGTAAGGATTTGAAGCGATGGAATGATCAGGGCAGACAACTGTGTGTATCAGTAAACCTATCAAGACTTGATATAGTAAAGAACCCTGATGTAGCCGACCACTTTAATACATTAAAAGAGTTCTATAACCTATTGCCTGGTCAACTTCGTATTGAGATAACGGAAAGCGCATATGTCGAAAACTCCGATACCATCATCAAAACAACAACCAAACTTCGTGAAGCAGGCTTTGAAGTTGAAATGGACGACTTTGGAAGTGGTTACTCATCACTGAATATGTTAAAAGAAGTTATCCTTGATCGCATAAAGCTTGATCTTCGATTTATTACCGGTTCAGGTGACCAAAAGATGGGTCGGACAATACTTAGCTACATGGTCCAGATGATCCATGCTATTGGAACTTCTATTATCGCAGAAGGTGTTGAGACACTGGAACAGGCTGATTTCCTCGGAAGTCTTGGATGTGAGGAAATGCAGGGATATTATTTCTACAAGCCTATGCCGGTAGATGAGTTTGAAGAATTAACGGCATATCCAACAAAGAAATAAAGCCAATAAAGAACGATGTCAGACAGGGGGTTCACCTCCCGCTGGAACGCGCTGCTAACGCAAATATCATTGCACAAAATTCCTCTTTTGTGTTACGATTATTTTAGAAAAGCGGAGGAGTTAAGTCATGGGTGAAAATTCAGAATATTACAATTCATTGAGGCAGAAACGCCGTAAAGATACTGAAAGCATTAAAAACATTCTTCCTCAGCATACACATGGATTTGTTGAGGAATGTCTTCTCAAATATCAGGAAAGCACCGCTTTAAATTATGCGCAGGATATTCTATTTTTCTACGGATTTCTCAAGGAAAAGAATCCCCTGTGCAAGAATCTTGAAATCAAAGATATCCCCTTTGAAGTTGTCGAAAATCTTGGTCCTCAGGACATCAATGAATTCCAAAATTATGTTGCATCAGGCCACAAACCGGATAAAAAAGGCAATGTAAAGCCTGCTAAAGAACGTGCAATTGCAAGAAAAATGGCGGCTGTACGGAATTACTATAAATATCTGATCAAATATGACTATCTTAAGATTGATCCCACAGTGAAAGCTGCTGTAAAGAAGAAAGAAAAGGTAAAGAAAGATATCCGAAGGCTGTATCCTGACCAGGTTCAGCTTCTAATGGATTCTGTCGCAGCTGTGAATTCTGCTAGTTACCATTCCAAAGTCATGTCTGAACCTACTGCAAAAAGAGATCTGGCAATTGTAACTCTTCTGTTAAATACTGGAATCCGCGTCTCGGAATGTGCAGGGCTTGATCTTTCAGATATAAATTTTGATGAAAATACAATTACTATCGTCAGAAAAGGCGGCGATGAAGATCATCTCTACATAAACGAGATTATCCGGAATACGCTGAGGGATTATATCAATCATGAACGCCCTTCCCTACTCAATGATTCTGAAGAACCTGCTCTCTTCATATCTCTTCAGCATAAGCGTTTATCGATAAGAAGCATCCAATATATGATTTCAAAATATGGAAAAAACACAGGACTTACTCAAAAACTCACCCCTCATAAGCTCCGTAGAACGTATGGTACAGCGCTTTATAACAGAACAAGTGATATTTATATGGTTGCTGATGTTCTGGGACATAAAGACGTAAATACGACTGTTAAACACTATGCTGCTATAGAAGAAGAACATAAAAGACAGGCATCCCAGGTAGACGTCTATGGAACTGATGATATCCAGGATAATGATTAAATTGCACACACTACAGTGCCCGGTTTTTTACAATTTTAGCTTTAATCCATTCGGCTTTTTACAGATTTTTCTTTAAAAAGTACGGCTTTTTACATTTTCAAGCTTTATTTTTTTAAGTTAAAAAGTGTAAAAAGCCGTATTTTTGACTTTTTACACTCCTATCTTTAAACATATTACAAGTTTAGTTTAAACCGACAAAACATGAAAAGCGATGCGGTATACCCAAAGAGAGTATCCCGCATCGCTTTTTCGCAAAATTGTAATTTTTCGAAAAAGTAGTGCGCGTTAAAGGATCACTTTCAAATACAAATACAGTTTCAAATACTTTTGTAGTTTCAGCTTTTGGAACTACTGTTTAAATAAAAAGAAGCAATCCCTCATTTAGAGATTTGCTTCTGTAATGCCTCATCTTTTTAAACATCTAATTTATACTTCAATAATATCCCAATCGACTATAGTAGCTTCGCAATAATCTTCTCCAGCTTCTCTTAAATAGTCTCCTCCCTGCGAAAAGTCAGATGCTGCTTGTGCAGCTTCTCTCTCTGCTTCTTCATAAGTCTCATAAATTTCACCATCTAACTCATCTGTCGTTCCATCGCTAAAATTATAAATTACCTTGTAAGCCATAAAAATATACCTCCTTATTATATTGTTTTAATAATAGTGTCTAATGTAACCTTCAAACACTATTTATGGAACTCATTACTCTCAGCTCATCATTCTTTAAAAGAATAATAACTTTTGCCTTCCAACAACCTTTTTATACCATCAGCTATACTCTTCAAGGCTAAATCATTCTCTTTACAAGTTGCAAGCCTATAACGACCATTATTCTTAAACACTATGCTTGCTTCATATTCATCGTTAGTTTCTTCGTCTGACATAATCAGATGTATCACCCGACCATTGACCTTATATTTTTTTACAAAATTCATGTCTTTGATAACTTCTTCAGCATACTTATCCAAATGCAACAGTTTTTCAATATATGCCTTATCTACTACTTCTATAGCATCATTATCAGAATTGACTCTACAATCAATCGGTTCAACTACCCTTTTATAATGTTCATTACAAATACCTACCAATTTAGGAGCATTGACAAAAATATAAAGTAATAATACAGCTGAGGAAGTAAATACGATTCCTTTAACTGTTCCATCCTTTTCACCATTTCGATAGCCATCATTATAGCGTGCTATGTTTCCATTCCTTACTTCCTTCATGAAATTAGCAGGTGTTCCATAATTTTTTGCAACATAATGCAAAAATTTCCCAAACTTTTCAACATTCTCTGGATTTGCCATTATAATGCTCCCTTCGTATAGTTTTCTAATCTTATAGGATACACTTCTTTTTTGGTGACAAATTAAAATAGCTCTACAATCTTTATATAAAAATCATCTAACCGTATTATTCTATTTATCACCATCAGTATTCTCTGGAATATCCAGCCTTTCAAGCCATGTTTCTTTCTTTAATACAGCTAGAGTAAACATCGCAGCTGATATTACAGCAGCCCCGCCCATAATAGATGCCATTGTCATGCCGCTGGCTAATGCCCCGCCAGCTAATGCTACAATCTCAACATTTTTCTTGATCTCATCATCCATATCATCGTAATCACCCAATATAGCTGAAACCATTTTACTTTTATTATCTCGTTCTTCATCATCAACTATTTTTGAGATTTCTTTCTCAATAAGCAATCTTATAGCAATATATTGCGTTTTCTTTAATATTATTCTTTTTCTTTCAGATTCTATTCTAATAATTGTCTGCCGTGTAACATCCAATTTGTCTGCTAAATCCTGTTGCTTCCAATTCATTATTTTTCGAATTACTAAAAGATTAGTTTGCATCTTCATTAGCATCTTGGCGTTAACATTTTTTGAAGACATCATTATTCCTCCGTTCTGTAATATGCACTTTAACATTTTTAGTATAATATGTCAATAGTTAGATAAAATATCCTGTGTAACATTTTGTTACATTCTTTTCTTCATAAAAAAAGAGCGACTAAATAATCGCTCTAATAAAACTATATCTTTTATCTATTTATCAATCCGTGGTATAACATCTCCAGCTCCAATAATACAAAACTGTCTTTTTTTATCCTAGACTGTTTTTCGATATATTTGCTTTTCTTATCAGTCATCGAAAGAATTCCGCATATTGAGGACCAAAAAGTAAATATCACCACAAACGCATCATCTCCGAGATTGAAAAGTTCTGAGATATATTTGTTGATCTCTTCACCTATGTAATACGTGCTTTTTTCGCTCTCACAATACTGACCTTCTGAAAAATCCACGTTTATCACATCTTGTAATAGAGAAAAATACATAGGGTATTTATCTTTATATCTAATAATGCCTTCACAGACACCTGAATAATTATCCTTATAAGACAATGATTTACTTGTATGATTCATTATTTCATCTTTAAGCAGTTTCATACTATGCAATACCAGATAAGCAACAATCTCTTCCTTATTCTCAAAATATACATATATCGTAGCCTTACTATATCCAGCACTTTCAGCAATCATAGACACCGTGGTTTTTTCAATACCATGTGTTATGAATAGTTTTTCTGCTGCGTCTGCAATTCTTTTGCGATGAACTGAAGGCTCTTCTTTTATTCTTCTTGCCATAATTATTTTACCGATATGTAATCGGCCAAATCCCTCCTTATAGCTGCATTTTTTCCATAATCAGCTGTATACCCAACTCTCAAAATCATCTGTATATTCGCTATTCCCAGTTCTTTTTCAAGCGTTTCTCTATACTCTACGCACTCTATGGCGTAACTCATAGGCTGTACAGAAATAGAATCTTTCGTTAGATCAAGCCACAGATCAACGGTCTTCATTCCACACAAAATAAGCTCCTTTGCAGAATCAACTGAGTTAACTATAACAAAACCAGTACAACCATCCAACTGATTTTTGGTAGTTGTTATTCCTTGTTTTGCAAAGCTTTCTCCTTGAGCGCTTTCGTGGTTTGTAGACAGGTAATAAAGCATCTTTTTGATACCGCTTATGCCTAGTTGCTCCGCTGGAAGCCCATCCTTTTGATCCAAAGCCTCTTTATCCGAAAACCTTAGCCATGAAGACAACTCCGCCGCAACCTCTTTGTTATAGGCTTGTTCCGTGTACGCTTCTAGGGTTTCACTTTTTATAAGATCAAATTTATTATCACCTACTGAAAAGAAGTAGATTCCACGGTTATTTTCATCAATATATGAGTATTCTTTTTCGCTAATTCCTACTGATCTGTCAAATGCCCTCTTATCTGTGTGACGCTTAGTGATAATTGAGATCAGCTCCTTATCTATCACACCCGAAGTCTTACTATACTCAAGCCTTACATAGTTTTCATCCTGGCAAATCTCATATTTAGTCTCATAACCATAAGCTGAAAAACTCTTTATCAAGGTCTCCACGTAACAGCCCAAGGAAATGTACAATTCGCGGTCCTTTGGGTCTACTACCTTAAGCCGTCTTGATTCATCAAGACAGATAGTTAGATAATTTTCCCCAGGATAAATCTCTATCTTCCAGCTTTGGATATTGTGGGAATTTGGTGCCAATGATCCTAGATAAAGAATTTCCTGCAATTCTTCATCAAGCTCCGCTACATGCTTATTTGTTCTCACATCTACACGTTTTCCCAACAAAAACAGCACTATCAATATTATAACCACAACGACAATCACAAAATACCTCAACTTCATACTCTCCTCCGTTAATTAAACTCGTGGTTCAATTAAATCATTGAGAGCTCTCTTTGTCAAGACCACAAAAAAGCTACCCATGGGGTAGCCTTTCTAAACACTGAAATATTCACTTTTTTATTAGTATCATTGCATCTTTTCCGGATATCTTTATCTCTTTTCCCTTAAAATACTCGGTACCCGTTACTAGATTACAAGCGTCATATGGCAAAACAAACTCTTTTTTCTCCTGAGAGTGATTGAGTACAAATAGGAAGTCACCATTGGAGTTAGAACGCTCTGTTACTTCAAGGTCTTCATCACATTTTAGTAATGGTTGCACTCCACACTCTGAGCATATGTCAGACAAAAATTCCTTATAAAAATCATCGTTTGACTGCGTTGCAAAATAATATGCTTTACCTGCACCAAAGGCATTTACTGTAATTACCGGAGCTCCGGCATAAAAATCCTTTTCATACTTGGCAAGCTCATTTGCAGACCTTAGATGAAGAACATCGCACAGAACCTGTGCAGGATACTCTGTTCCCTTGTAAATAAAGGAATTCGCCTCTTCAGGAGGAAGTGCATCTAACTCTTCTACCCATATTCCCAGTATATCCTTCAGTTTTCCAGGATACCCACCAGTTACAACAAGGTCATTATCATCTACATAGCCACTAAAAGTGGTAGTAACAAATGTTCCACCGTTTTCTACGAAGCTACGAATTGTCTGATCATAGCCTTTCTTGCACATATACAACATAGGTGCTATTACTAACTTATACTTTGAAAGATCATCTTTTACACTGATTATATCAACAGGATAATGGTTTCTCCAAAGGGCGTAATAGTACTTTTTTATCTGATCACAGTAATTTAAAAGTCTTGAAGGACCTGCAGACCAGTCTATTGCCCGCCAATTGTCCCAATCAAAAACTATGGCTATCTCAGCTTTTGACCTGGCTCCTAAAATGCTAGAGCCTATTGTCTCAAGTTCTTTTCCAAGAGCAGAGACCTCTCTAAAAACGCGTGTATCCGATGTACCAACATGATCGATGACGGCGCTATGATACTTCTCACAAGCACCGATGCTTCGTCTCATCTGAAAAAACATTACCGTATCTGCTCCATGAGCCATGGCCTGATAACTGTAAAGTCTCATAACTCCTGGACGCTTTAAGCTACAGTACAGATGCCAATTAGTTACCCCTGGAGTCTGCTCCATAAGTGCAAATGGTTTGCCATTCTTGCAACCTCTCATCAGGTCATGAGATAACGCTGGTTCATAAGGTTTAGCATTATAAGTTGGGTAATTGTCCCAAGAAACAAAATCCATATACTCCGCCCATTTTTGATAATCAAGCGGCTTGTACATTCCCATAAGGTTCGTTGTAACGGGAATATCCGGCGTATACTTTTTAAGTATCTCTTTCTCTAAAAGAAAACATTCCAGCAGGCTATCAGAGTTGAAGCGAGCATAATCCAAAGATATTCCCTGGAAATTTGTCCTGATTCCATCCCACTCAAATTCTTCTGAGCGAAGATCTGGAGTAACAATATCTTCAAAATCATATAGGGTATGTCCCCAGAAAGCCATGTTCCAAGCGCGATTCACTTCTTCTATGGTTTTATATTTGTCTTTTACCCATGACCTAAAACGCTTCTCGCAGTTTTCACAATAGCATTCGCCACCAAATTCGTTAGAAATATGCCAACATACAATATTATCATAGTCCTTATAGCGCTCAGCAAGCTTTTCAACCAGCTTAGAAGCATACTTTCTGTATGTGGGCGAATTTGGACATGAATTATGACGAGATCCAAACTTACGCTTCACACCATTTTTTTCAGTTCTTAAAATATCTGGATATTTTCTAGCCATCCAGGCCGGATGTGCTGCTGTAGAAGTCGCCATGCAGACCTTAAGACCGTTCTTTTGAACAAGCTCCATTATCTTATCAAGCTTGGAAAAATCGTAAGTATCTTCAGAAGGTTGAAGCTGAGCCCAGCTGAATACATTTAGAGTTACTATATCAATATGTGCTTCCTTAAAAAGCCTCATATCCTCTTCCCATATATCTTCAGGCCATTGCTCTGGATTATAATCTCCACCATACAATATTTTTTGTACTTTGCTAGATTCGACCATAAAAAAACCTCCTTACAGAAACCTGTAAGGAGATTATTGCATAACAAATCGTATATTGCTAGGTATAATCTTAATATTTCACTTCTTCTGTGAGAGGAGCCTCTAAAAGAGTAGGATTTTCAACAAGCTTCTTTAAAAGTTTCAGTGATCGTCCATAATAGAAGCCATCCGATATTCTCTCATCAATCGTGAAGGAAAGATCTAACTCTCTTTTCATAGTAATATTGCCTTCAGCATCAAAATGTGGCCTGTTGATCTTGGATCCAACGATAATAAAGATAGAATTAGTACCCCAGTTCATCAGATGATGATAACCTATATTCATTCCAAGTGAACCTAAATTCGAAAGAACTACTGAGCACTGATATGGGTCTGTAGCAATTACTGACTGTGGCATCCATCCATGCTTATCAAGGAATCTTGCAAAAGCTCCTAAGACATGCTTAGCTGGAAGATGCTTGATAAAGTTCATGGCATCAGTAGACTCATCATCCTGTGTCTTACATAATGCAATCTGGTCTCTTACTTTTTTACTTATACTTTCAAGATTATCGCCCTCTTCTGCCACAATTCTTGCAAGCGTCTCATCTCCATCGTCTTTGAAGTTCTTTTTAACAGTAAATGCCGCTGTGACATTATTGCGCTGGTACAAAGTCTGATTCGCAATAAATCTGTTCATCTGTGGACGAAGATTTATAGTCTTAAGGGTAGCCGCTATAACAAGATCAAAAATAGAAATTCTATGTTCAGGGTGGAGCTTATTATGCTCATGAATGTACCTTTCAGTCTCTGATAGATCAATAGACATTGTCATAAACGCCTCATTGTCACATCTATTAGGATACATAAGTGGCATTACATAATGCATAGCGTCAACATCACGTAATAACTTTCCGTCTATACGGTCTCCCCATCTTCGATTTCCCAACTTAATATTCCTCCCATTGATAACGAGTTCTAATGCAGTATACATAGCAATTGCTGCCAATACATCTATAAAAGAATGCTGCTTAACAAAGCAAACAGAGATGCAGATCATAACTGCCCATGCGGTCATCATAAATTTCTTCCACAGCTTTGACTCCTTACGCGTTATCCACGCAGACAATACTGCAAGAGTGTATCCTACATGCAGTGAAGGACAAACTCCAGTAGGAGTATCTGCCGAATAAATAATCCCCATAAGCCAAGTACAGAAGTTACTATTTTCAAAGTGATCTGGTCTTAAATATTGGACCGAAGGCCATACTATATATATGATAACAGCCGTTATTTGCATTCCTAATACAAGCTTTTCTGCCCTAATAAAACTCTTTATATCATACAATGCCAGATACAACAGAGACCCTGCCATAAATATATACCAAGATACATAAAATAGCACAAAATATTCGTTAAATGGTATCATGTCATCCACTTTACTGTGAACGACGTGACACGCACTTTCTGGTATTACTCTCTCTGTAACAAAGTACATGAAGAAATATCCTACCCAACCTAATAAAAGGAGCAAATGGCGATACTCAGTACTTGCAATATTTGATAATCTTAATTTTCTATAATCTACAACAGGTTTCTTCATAACAATCTTTCATTATAAGGATACTTCTTTTTTGATACGTTTGGATAAGGAACTACCCTATGCCTAGGAAGGCTGTAAGCAATTTCTGAAATCGCATCCTGAAGATATCCACAAATTCTTTCTGCTTCTTCTTCGCTTTTATTCGTATGATCATAATAAATAGGCTCACCAAATATTAACTCGCCTCTTGCAGGACAAACATACATTGGTACAAATGGGATATCCTGTCCTTCCTGACGATAATAGTATTTGCCAAGGTGCGCAAAGCCCCTTTGAAATCTATGCACAATATTGTTATATTCTGTATACTCCTCAGGGAAAATAACAATTTTAGCACTCTGCTCAAGTTTTTCTACTGACAACTGAAAGGTTTTAAAAACCCTCTTATCTTTATATACCGGAAGTGTATCCGCATTAGTAAATACTATTTCTGATAATGATGGAATAAGATGTGCCACCAGTTTGAAAAACGGTCTTATTATAACAGGTTTTTTTGACCAAAAATCCCTGTAAGCATATTCTGCCACTTTATCTTTTTCCATCATTTCAGCTATACACCAAGTATAATGCTCTCCTGGAAAGTATAATTCAACAGAAACAGGTCCATGCGCTTGAGAATGATTCCCAATAACAACTGCCGGACCATCTGGAATATTCTCCATTCCGATTACCTTATATTTTGGAAAAACAATATATGCAATTTTCTTGATCAGCCGAAACACAGGATGTTTCATGAGTCTTTCTCCGCTCGAAAAAAAGATAAAATTTTAAACGCACAAAGGTAATTATAACCAAACTAAAGGCAGCATGCAATTCACTTCTGAATGCAATACTGCCTAGGTATTTTATCACTAAAACAAAATTTTATGAAAAGGAACTTTCTGCATCACGTATCATATCGCTGAGTTCTTTGTCCGAAACATCAACTACCCACGCCAACATCGTGATATTATGGGCGTGCTCTTCCACTGAAAATTTAGGGCATGTAAGATAAATATCAATTTCATCTTGTAGTTTTTTGCGTATCTCAGTTTCTGATCTCATGATCACCTCTCATAAAGTTGTAAAAGGCCAGAGTACAACGTACTCTGGCCTAATCATTATCATAATGAATTACTTCTTGTTGCCGTTTACAAGATCCTTAAGAGCCTTACCAGCCTTGAACTTAGGAACTGTAGCTGCAGGAATCTTAATTGTAGCGCCAGTCTGAGGGTTCTTACCTGTTCTAGCTGCTCTCTTAGATGTTTCAAATGTACCGAAACCTACGAGCTGAACTTTACCCTTCTTCTTAAGCTCCTTAGTTACAGCATTTGTGAATGCCTTAACTGCCTTCTCTGATGCAGCCTTTGTAAGACCTGTCTGCTTTGCGATAGCTTCAACTAATTCTGTTTTGTTCATGTAATGAACCTCCTCAAAAGATTATTAAACCGTTTTATCAGTTTTACAACTGATTATTACCTTTAAAGCGTATTACAAAAAATGTTAGATGTCAACCAAGTTAGCAATTTTCTTAGCTTTTATTGAAAAAAAACAAAAAATGCTCAATTTTTCCATATTGAAAGCATGCGTATGGTGTTGTAATATACATATCTGCGCTATTTTTTAGAAAAGGAATTAAAAAGTCATGGATAATCAATTATACTCATACGAAGAAGCCTGCGAGCTCATAAAAGATAAGGGATTAAAGGTTTCAATCAAACGTGATGATGATCTTAGTGTTTTATGCCAATTTGGTAATAACGGCTCAATATTAAACGTAAATACTCTTATATATGATCGTTACCAAATTCATGCTACTGAAAAAGACTACACTTCAATCAAAAGAATGGCTGAATCTGAAAATCTCGCCATCACAATCACTGAAAACGATAAAGACGAGATAGAGGACATAATTTCCGGCTATGAAGAAATAGGTAGTAAAGCAATTCTTTTTATCAAAAATGGAAATAAACTATATCGTCTTAACGAAACAGAAAACTACCTTCCTCACGAAATAATCTTTTTTACAAATGAAAATCTGGATCTTATATTAGAATGTCTCTGTGAAAACACTACATACAAGCCTAAGGCTCCTGTAACACCTGTTGTTGCGCCTAAAGTTATTGAACCAGAACTTACTGATGATGAGATAAAAGAAATTTATCCAGAAGGATCCACTGTAGAACACGCCAAATACGGTACGGGTACTGTAAAATCCGTTGCTACAGGTCGAATAACTGTGGAATTTGAAGGTTCTAATGAAAAGATCCTGGGGGCAAAGATCTGCATAAAGAATAAGCTACTCAAAGCAGTTTAAAAAAAAGAAGGATAAGAGCATTTTCTTATCCTTCTCTTTTATTTTATAATAGAGATGCGTTATCATTCTAATTATATTCATAAATGGGGGAATACGATGGTTAAGATACTTTCGGACAGCACATGTGATCTTTCAAAAGAGATAATTAACAAATACAATATAGGTATCATTCCTCTATATGTTAGACTTGGAGAAAAAGAGTATCTGGACGGAATTGATATAGCCCCAGAGATTCTATATAAATGGTCAGATGAACATGGTGAAACTCCCAAAACGGCGGCTCCCAGCGTTGATGATATCCTAAAATTCATTGATAACGACAATGAATACATTATATTTACTATATCATCCTCAATGTCAGCCTGCTTCAATAACGCCAGACTCGCGGCTGAAGAGCGCGACGACAATAAAGAAATTTACATTATAGATTCCGCTAATCTATCAACTGGAATTGGTCTTCAGGTCGTTTATGCTGCTGAACTAGCCTCAAAAGGCCTTTCTGCCAAGGAAATCGTTTCAGAAATTGAAAGATTAAAAGACAAAGTTAAAGCAAGCTTTGTTATTGACACCCTTGTTTATCTTCACAGGGGTGGTCGTTGCTCTGGTCTTGCAGCTCTTTTTGGCACTGCACTAAAATTACACCCTAGAATCGCTGTTTCTCATGGCGCAATGCATCCAGAAAAGAAATACCGTGGATCTAGCAAAAAATATGTAATGGACTACGTAAAAGACATGGAGGCAGACCTTCTATCCGCAAGAAAAGAGAGAGTTTTTATCACTCATTCAGGATGCGACAGAGAAATTGTTAACTCCGTACGAACATACCTTGAAAGCCTCGATCATTTCGATGAAATTCTTGAAACCAGGGCAGGAAGCGTAGTTTCATCTCACTGTGGACCGGGAACGTTAGGTGTGCTGTTCATTTCTGCCTGAACTCTACTCTCTTCATTTTTTATTTCCCAATGGATAAGGAAAGTAAGCGCAGCTCGTAATGCAATTATGGCTCCGAGTATACCTAGTTCAGCCCACTCTCTTACTACAACTGTTCGTAAAACCTCTCCGCCGAGTTTGAACTCAAGTGCAAGAGCTATACCCTGAGCCAGCTGTAAACGAATGGAATCATCTTTCTTAAGCCAAAAAATAAAGCTCTTTACCGCGGTATATACGAGGATACATATTCCAAACAGCTCAAGAAGTAATGTAGAAAATTCAACAATATACCTTAAAACAATAGCTGCTCCCTGATATATGTCTTCCATACAATAGCCCCTCCTTATCATTTAAAAAAAGAGCAAGCCAAAGCGCGACTTGCTCTAACAATCTGTAATTACTCAATTGTAAGAATATCTACAAATCCTGTAACCTCAAATATCTCCTTTATTTCTTCACTTACGTTTCTTACAATCATTTCCCCTTGCTTATTCATAACTTTCTGGGCAGATAACAAAACTCTAAGTCCCGCAGATGAAATATATTCAAGCTTCCCAAGGTCAATCTCGAGCTTTTTTACACCTGATAATGATGCCTTGAGTTCATCATCAAGCTGTGGTGCTGTAGTAGTGTCAAGTCTTCCATCCAGCGCAATTATTAAATCCGCTCCATTCGCAATTTTGTTGATCGTCATAGTATGCTCCTCTCATATTAAAATATCACATGATATTATTGCTCAATGTCATAAACAATAGTCATATCTACTCTGTCGCCCTTAACACCAACAACGACATCTTTTGCCAACTTAGCTACAATGGATTTTTCAAGTTCATCCCAGGCCTCTTTGACACTGACATTTTCCATTTCGTCTGACAAGGAACTTCTATATTCGCACAATGACCACATAATACCTGTATCAGCCATTCCCTCCGTGCTACTATACATTCCCATTGTACCATATTGAACGTAGCCACCGCCATATTCTTGTTGTAATTTCATAACATTATTGTACCCTAAAGCGCCATTTTCTATGACATCCCGGACTTTGCCCATAAACCCTTTCACTAGAGAATTTGTGCCGTCAAAGGACATATCAAGCAAGTTCTTTTTCTTGTTTATATCCATTTCTGTCTTTGCCGTTAACCTAATGCAGCACTGATTTTTATATTTTTCAAACCATATAACTGCGCTGTATTCCCCCGTCATCTCCTTTAACATGCCTAATGTCTCTTCAAAAATGAGATTAAGATGGAAACTGTCTTTTTTATTTAGTTTCAGTTCTTCTATAGTACTATCCGCTCTACCTATGGCATTAGAAGCTTTGATCACATCGCTGTCTACTATGATCTGCTTACTTATAATAGCCGGAACCCTTGAATTAACATTGGAAAGAGCCTCTGAAAAGTCTTTCGTCACTATCATCTTAACGATGTCTTTATCAAATCCAACTTCTATATCGTCTGCAAGGTTAGCAACAAGCGACCTCTCCAAATCATCCCATGCTTCCTGGGAGTACTTGTCTTCTTCTCTCTTTTTCAAAAGCTCAGCCTGATATTCTTTTAAAGACCATTTCTTTTCAGCAGGCGGCTCTATAACAAACATTGAAGCTAGTTTTGAAAAAAAGCCTTGCTCCATGCTGTTTTCTCCCGAAGATGAAACTGAAAGGAGCTCCTGCCTTTTATTCTCGTCGATACTATTGGTAGCTGTCAGAAAAATATAAGCTATTCTAGCGTCTCCCTCAAACCAAAAATCCACAGTATTATCTCCAACTATCTGCTTGGCCAGCCTCAACACCTCTTCTGTTAGTAGTCGTAAATGAAGCTCGTTTTTCTTATCCAGTCTGATATCAAACACAAAATCATCAAACAGCTGATATATTCTGGTTATGTCTCTTTCAACCCTGCCAATCTTCACATGCTCAGATTTCATCCAAGTGTCCCCCTCATCAGTTATTTATTCTAATTATATACTTTATTATGTTTGTTTGTGTCTATGAAATTGTTAATTTTCTAGAAACTGTTTTCCCCATTAATGGGAGGAAGGGCTTCCTGCTGGTGCAGAAGCCCTTCTGTTGTGTTATGAAAAGTATATATGTGGGGTTCAAGAGATTACTCACTCTTGATGATCAGATTCTACCTTGCTAACCTTAAATGAACCTAAAAAAATTATAAGACTTTTTCGTAGTATCCTCCTTTTTGTACAAAACCAAGCTTAGATAGGTACGCTTTATGATTTACATCAGATCCTCTATATACCAACGACTTAACCCCTTCCTCAGGAAGCTTTGACATTAGATATTTGCCTATAGAAAAATCTCTATATTCAGGAGTCGAATAATCAAGCATGATTTCCAATAAACCATCATTTAATGATCCGAGTAAAATTCCTGTAGGCGTTCCCTTGTGGCATACCGCATATCCAACATTTGCCTCTGAAAAATCCATGTTTATACCAGGAAAACACTTCATTATATCATCCTTATAGCAATCAACTATGTACTTAAGAAGGCTATCTTCCTTATTAAGCTTTACAAAATCATATTCTACATTTGTATTACTCAACTTTACTAGGTAATAAATATTTATCATTACCAGGCATAAATTCATGATTGCCGTAGGATATGAATGAATTATAAAAGCATAGATAGTAAATATCACGCTTCCTACTGAATTAACTATTCGAAGTTTAACTACTGATGCCATCAAAAATGAAACCAGTACCAAAGCGGATCCAACATATCCAATCGCTTCAATTATTGTTTTTGTATTCATATTAACCTCTTTCTTATTCGTATTTACAAAAGAATCATAGCAAATCCAAGATATTAAAGCAATGAAAAAAGGTACAATGAATATTTGGAATTTTGATAATTAAATGATATTATCATATTATATAAACACATTTTCTGAAGAGGGAGGTATCATATGCAGAACTATGTAAAAATGGAATATCCAAGAAATAAAGATGTAATTATGCGTTATACACCTGGCCATTTCATAACCCCTCATTCTCACGTAAATTACTACATCGACTTTTGCGACACAAAAGCCAGAATGAAAGAAGCAAGAGCAGCTGGCGAATCCCTTGCTGAACTGTTTTTGGCTTCAGATATCATCGATACAATCCTTTGTCTTAACGGGATGGAAGTTGTAGGATCATATATGGCAAACAAGCTTACTGAAGCAGGTATCCTTTCAAAGAACTCTCACAAAACAATGTACATAACAAGCCCCGAATATAACGTCAATGACCAGATAATGTTCAGGGACAATAACAAACATATGATAAAGAATAAGAAAGTTCTGATCCTTATCGACTCTGCCACAACCGGCGGAACATTAAAAAGCGCATTAGACTCAGTTAAGTTTTATATGGGCGACATTGTTGGTATCGCTGCCGTTTTCTCAGTAGCAACCCAGATTGAAAGCATTCCAATAAGAGCACTTTTCACAACCAGAGACCTACCTGATTACGCTAGCTATTCGCAGGACTCTTGCACGCTTTGTAAATCCGGCATTCCTGTAGATGCTATCTGTAACGGCTTCGGTTATTCCACCATTTGACCTAAATAAGAAAAGAAGCTCTTTATCGCTAAAGAGCTTCTTTTCTATTGATTGTTCATGTTCATCATCATTCTTGCAGTTTCTATATCATTTGCAGTGAGCTTTATGTTTGATTCAAGGGTCTTTCCATCAGGAGTTGTAACTTTAATATCTATTATAGTTCCCTCCTGCATTGCATTGCTCCCGATAGCTCTAAAAAAAGGCAATACCTTAGGATGATCCTGTGAAAACAGACTAAATCTCTGCTGAAGCTGCATTAAAAGCATAGGATTCATGTTCATTATATCAACCTCCAAAAATCATATGAATTATATCATAATATATGTGATTACATGTACAAAAGAAAATATACATAAGTAAGTTAAAAAATAATCAATCTTTTTTGTGAATTTTAGCCCAAAACTTGAGTCAAATCAAGTTTTTTTGAAATTATAAGGATTATAATCGCAATCGGCTAAAAAAATATATCTGATACATACAAGGAGGAAAAACAATGTACGGATTTGGTGATATGATACAGAAACTAAAGGCTAACCCTAAGACAATCGTATTCCCTGAAGGTTCTGACCCAAGAATTTTAGAGGCTGCTTCAAGACTTCTTGCAGGTAACTTCTTAAAACCTATCCTTTTAGGAAATCCAGATGAGATCAATAAGTCAGCAGAAGATGCTGGTTACAATATCAGAGGAGCTCAGATAATTGACCCTGAGAACTTCGACAAATTTGATGAAATGGTTGAGCAGTTCTGCGAGCTTAGAAAGAGTAAAGGAATGACACCAGAAAAAGCTATTCCTATCCTTAAGCAGACAAATTACTTTGGAACAATGTTAGTAAAAATGGGACTTGGTGACTGTCTTCTTGGTGGTGCAACATACTCAACAGCTGATACTGTTCGTCCAGCACTTCAGATCATCAAAACAAAGCCTGAGAACACAATCGTTTCTTCATGCTTCATTCTTGTTCGTCCTTCAGCTACTGGAGAAAACGAAGTTATCGCTATGGCTGATTGCGGAATCAACATCAATCCTAACGAAGACGAGCTTGTTGAAATCTGCGGTGAGACAGTAAACTGCGCTCAGAGATTTGGCGTTGATCCAAAGGTTGCTTTCCTTTCATTCTCTACTAAGGGATCAGCAAAAGATGACACTGTTACCAAGATGCAAAACGCAACAAAGAAGGCTCAGGAGAGATATCCAGAGATTCCTATCGATGGAGAGCTTCAGTTTGACGCTGCTGTATCTCCTAGAGTCGCAAAGCAGAAAGCTCCAGGCTCACCTGTAGCAGGTCACGCTAACACATTTATTTTCCCAGATATTAATGCTGGTAACCTCGGATATAAGATTGCTCAGCGTATGGGCAACTTCGAAGCATATGGCCCTATTCTTCTTGGCCTTAATGCTCCAATCAACGATCTTTCTCGTGGTTGCAACGCAATTGAAGTATATTCAATGTCTATCATCACCGCTTCTCTTGCTTAATAAATATCATACATATGATATTTATGTTATATATCATTGAATTTTTAAGACTATCGTATATAATTATACGATAGTCTTATTTTTCAAAGAAAGTCAGGTCACGTATGTCACGCATTTCTACCATGGATATGACACAAGGCTCAATCCGCAAAGAGATGATTCTTTTTGCCATTCCCTTGCTTGCCGGAAATATTTTTCAACAACTCTATAACACCATAGACAGTATCGTAGTTGGCCAAGTTGTAGGACCTGATGGTCTTGGTGCAGTTACCAGCGTAGCTCCTGCAATCAATACACTTGTTGGTTTCTTTATGGGGTTTTCCACAGGCGCTAGTGTTGTTGTTTCACATTTCTTCGGCGCAAAAACCATTTCCGATCTTAGAAAAGCTGTTCATACGGCCATTGTGTGCACTTTTTTACTTGGCATATTGCTGATGGCTTTTGGCTACTTCGTAACACCGCCTCTCTTAGTTTTCATGTCTACTCCAGAGTCAGTTATGCCGCTTGCCACTACATACCTCAGAATCTATTTTCTAGGAATAATAGGTCTTATGATGTATAACATAGGATCTGCGATTCTTAGAGCCGTCGGCGATTCCATAAGACCACTTATCTTCTTGATAATTACCTCTGTTCTTAACATTGTTTTGGACATACTTTATGTAATTGTACTTCACCAGGGAGTTGCAGGTGCAGCATATGCTACTATAATCTCTCAATTTATTTCAGCATTCCTTACTTTGTGGGTGCTTTTTAGAACTGACGATTGTTATAGCATCAGATTCAAAGAACTCACTATAGACAAACCCATTCTTAAACAGATCATAAAGATTGGTATGCCTGCCGGAATACAGATGGCGGTAATCTCTTTTTCAAATTTATTTGTTCAGGGATATATCAACAGATTTGGTGAATCTAGCACCGCAGGATGGGGGGCATATGGAAGAATCGATGCCTTTGTAATGCTCCCAATGCAAAGTATTGCATTAACAGCTACGACTTTTGTCGGACAAAATGCTGGTGCTGGTAATGTAGATCGTATAAAAAAAGGCATCAAAGAAGCTCTTTTCCTTGCTGCTATATGCACTATAGCACTAGTAATTCCTGAATTCTTTGCTGCCCCTAAAATGGTCTCATTATTCAATGGAGATCCTGAAGTCATCAAATATGGCACACTATTTATCAGAATGAATTGTTTTTTTGATATCTTATGCTGTAGTAACCAAACCCATGCTGGTGTACTTAGAGGTGTTGGTGACGCCAAAGCTCCTATGTATATTATGCTCTCATCCTTTGTTGTTTTCAGGCAAATATACCTTTTTATCGTGTCACATTTAACAACATCCATATATCCTATATCTATTGCATATCCTGCGGGGTGGCTTGTTTGCAGCGTCATTATGCTGATATATTTTAAAAAGAGCAATTGGGAAAAAAGAGTAGACATTAACTACTCTTGACTCGTTCCCTTTCTCCTCTCATGCTCAGCATAATATCTGCTCTTATCCTCTCGCATTGCTTCATCAGCTTCCTTAATTGCGTGATTGATCTCTTGTGAATTAGCTATCCAACATGAGCCCATTGAACCCTCTGTATTACTGCACTTTTTTCTGTATTTATCAACCAATTCATTGAATTTTTCTTCTTTTATTTCTGGAATAACAGCAATAAATTCATCTCCACCTATTCTGTAGCAGTATTTCTTTTTAAATATTTGTGCAAACCTCTCTGCTACAGTCTTAATGTGCGCGTCACCCGCTTCATGGCCTTTTTCCTTGTTGATGGCTTTTAGTCCATTGACATCTAAATAACACACTCCAACAGTTACAGACATCTCTGTAAGTAGTTTTAATGTCTGATTAAGAGCATACCTGTTTCCTACTCCTGTTAAAGCATCATGACTTCCAAGATAAGTCATCTCTGCAGTAAGTGTCCTGTTTCTCATTTCATACGAGATGAATATTGCAACAGATTCAATAACACTTGATATATCAATAGTAAGATCATTGGGATAATTATCTGCTACCAAATAGCCAATAACCTTCTCGTTATCTCTCAAAACAGCAACACTGTAACGCTGAATATTTCCTGCTAATACCTCGTTGTAAAGCGTCTCATCATCATCTCTTAAGATCATGGTATCATTAACAAAAACCAAATCCTTATCTTTCAGTTGTCTATCCCACAAACTTATAAAATCATATTTTTCTATATCTTCTTTTGTTGGTAATTTAGCAGAGCACGCTCCATTTATCCACTCGTGGAATCCTACCAGGTTCCCTTTTTCGGTTTCTATCGCATAGACTCTATCTGCTTCTATAGCTTCCCCTACAACCTTCAGAACTCTTCTAAGGCCCTTTCCAAATTCAGCAGAAGATAAAGCCTTAGCACATTCTATTACAAGCTTATTAGTATTATTTGTAAGAGCATTATCGTCCTCACTATGTTTAGTTGCGGTTACATCATGGATAATAAATGCGCAGAATCCCTTTTGATAAACTGGAACAGCCCAAAATTCAAACCATTTATCATAATATGTATTATATGTGCGCAAGATAGATGACTGTCTTAGCATAGCTGCTTGATAGCTATACTTAATCCAATCTTCATCTCTATTAGATACAGTTTTTAAATATGTATTTCCAATCAGCTCAGATGTTGGCTTTCCAACCAATTGAGCATATTTCTCATTTGCAAAAAGAAATAACATATCCTTGACTGTCCCAAAAGGATCAGTAAGAACCTTAAAGATGCAACATGCATCTGGTAAATCCTTAAGCATAGACAAAATATCACTATCACTAAATTCCTTAGTAGAAGAATATTCTATTTTCCCGGTGTTGGTCTGTTCTGGCATATCTTTCTCCCATACAAGCGTATCAAAATAATGTCAAAAAATAACCTACCTAGCATAAATTATACACCAAATCAATAGACTTTTCACTACAATGATGGCTCACCAAAATATTTCTTTATAGCATCTTTATTCAATTGCTCGCCTATGATTATCAACACGGTTCTATCTGACTCTACATCTTTAACAGACAGCTCCTGTCTAGTTGCATTTATCTCTACCTTAGTGTCTGCACCAGTCTGTACAAAACCCTTTATTCTGTGCACCTTTCCACACTCTTCATTTTTCAAAGCATTTCTTACATTCTCTATAAGCTTTTCCGCATCGCTACTGTAATCAAAGTAAAAAATAGTTTGAAAACCTTCCTTTTCGCTTATGCCCTCTTTAGGATAACTAGCTTTATTATATCCAGACTTAACAATTTGATTAAACGCGTTGTCATCAAGGCATTCTATCGGCACAGCTATAAAATCCTCTTCTTTAATAACTCTAGAACACTTAAATTCCTCCATCAGAGATTTTATGCGCTGCTCTGTAAACTCTATATCAGGATCACTTATGCTTTCTAATTTACTAAGAATAATCGTTCCCGCACTTGCCGCCTCAGACATCAATAAATATCTAGACTCCCTGGTTATATCCTTTTCTAACTTAGAATCCACAATAGCAATAACATTGTCTATCTCATACCATCTATCTAATGGTTCTTCATATAACACATCAAAAAATTCGTCTAAGTCAAATATACCTGAAGGTTCTATTATTACTCTATCATATCCGTTCATGCCCATTGCA
The DNA here is from genome assembly GCF_001858005.1 of Butyrivibrio hungatei. Lineage (NCBI taxonomy): Bacteria > Bacillati > Bacillota > Clostridia > Lachnospirales > Lachnospiraceae > Butyrivibrio > Butyrivibrio hungatei. The sequence goes on from NZ_CP017830.1 coordinate 25,478, forward strand.
ATAAGCTTTGTTTTTAGTCTTCTCTGATGTGCCTCGCGCCCATCTCCTCCAACTATCATCTCTAAATTGCAATTATCACTCGCAATATCCTGAAGAATTACCATGTCTACATTTATGGCACCAAAATCATTTTCAATTATGCATATTCTTTCGCCTTTATCTAATAAATACTTAGCATATTTCTTCAAAAAAGTGGTTTTCCCTGCGCCTAAAAAACCTGTTATAAGATCGATTTTAATCATTTTCATACCTCGTTTGCCAACGTTTAATAACCACCTCATTAAAAAAGGCCGCAATATTCGGCCTTTTTATCATTTAACAATATCTTTTTTTATTTCCAGAAGTGGTTTTCCAGATTTTCTTGCTAGCTCTACTAGATCATCATATTCTGGTTTTACCCTATCTACTCCATAACCGTATGATCTTTTAATCCTTATTTCTCCATACTGTGTGTCATTCTTCTTTATCTCTCTTGCAAGAACATACCTGTTGCAGACATTTTCACGTATACCTATGGTTGTAGTATTTTTAAATAATTCCCTCACCACTTCATCTCTTTCTTCTTTTCTGCACATGCAAGTTAACAAAATTCCGGGCCTGTTTTTTTTCATTCCTATAGCTGTTGTGAATACATCCAACGCTCCTACTTCCAATAGTTTTTCCGTAGCAAAGCCTATTTCTTCAGGAGTCATATCGTCTATATTACATGAAAGCTCAAACACCTGCTCTTTGTCTTCTTCAATCTCTCCTAAAATTACCCTAACACAGTTTACCTGTTCAAAATCTTTTTTGCCCATTCCATAGCCGATTTTGCTAACCCTCATAACAGGCTGTACGCCATCATCCGTTGCAAAATACTTAACTAATGCAGCACCCGTTGGTGTACATAATTCTGATCTTATGGTCTCGCTCTCATAATATGGGATACCTGCTAAAAGAACTGCTGTAGCTGGTGCTGGTACTGGTAAAACTCCATGCGCCGCCTTAACCGTTCCACTTCCAACGTTAATCGGCGAAACAATGATCTTATCAACAGCCAGGCAGTGTAAAAGATAGCATGCAGCAGTAATATCTGCAATCGCATCTAAGTTTCCAACCTCATGAAAATGAATTTCTGACACAGCAATACCATGTACCTTGCTTTCAGCCTCTGCAAGAAGTTTATATACTTCTTTTATATCATTTTTTACATCTTCACCAATGGCTAATCCTTCAATAATCTGTTCAATTTCCGAAAGAAGTCTATGATGATGAGAATGCTCTTCAAAATCATGCGCATGACTATCTAGTGATTCACCTTCTTCATGACCATGAACCATCACTCTCATATGTCTGCCTTTGATCCCAGCTTTATTAGAATCTTCAAGTACATAATCCACATGAGGAATACCCAGCCTATTAAGTTCATTTACTTTTTCGCTAGCGTCATCAAAAAGGTCAATAAGAGCTGCTGTTAGCATATCTCCAGCGATTCCCATTTTGCATTCTATATACAAACTCTTCATAAACACCCCGTTTATATAACATATATTTTTGATATATGTTATATATCTTCTACAACAATATTCTTAAGTGTTACACCCTTGCCCTCAATAATGTGTGCCTTTCTTCCGCCACAGTGTGTGCAAAGATATCTGTTTTCACTAGTTGGATAGTATTCTTTACCACATTCTTCACACAATGCTTTTACTGGAACTTCCTCGCAAACAAGTTCAGCCCCTTCCAAACGAGTTCCCTTAACTACATCTGGATAATACTTATACATATAAAACGGCATTACACCGCTTGTTTTTCCTATTTGTACTTCAATACGCTTTACCTTTACTGTTGTATCCTCTTTGATAACATCCAGCGCCATTTCAACCATTCTGGTAATATAACTCATTTCATGCATATCACTTACCTACATATTTTTATTAAAAATTTTAAAGGATTTTATTGATTATATATTTTTTTCTAGCATAATTAAATATATAGGAGGATATTATGGCTCACAATATCGAAAAAACCTGTGTAGGATGCGGCAGAACCTTTATAGCACGAAATAGTAGCGCCCCTTTTTGCTGTAAAGCATGTAAAAAGAGGTATTCCTATCACTATACTTTTAAATGCAGTGAATGTCGTAATGCTTCTTGTGAAGTACGAAATAATTCTCTTAAAGGATGTGCTCCTAACTGTCCAAATTTAAAATGGGATCCTTAAGAATTTGCGCCAGCAAGATGATTAATATATTGCTGCGCGCATCTTCCCGATATTCCTCCATGATTAAGTTCCCATTTGTCAGCTTCAGCAAGGAGTACTGATTCTTCAAGTTCTATTCCACTCCTTTTTGCTAGCACCTTAATTATGTCATAAAATTCCTGTCTGGATGGTTTGTAATACCCAATCGTCACGCCAAATCTGTTTGCCAGCGACAATTTTTCCTCCATGGTATCAGATCTATGTATATCGCCGTCCTGTTCAACATCTCTTCTATCTTTCCAGGTCTCTTTTATCAGATGTCGTCTGTTTGATGTTGCATAAATCAAGATATTATCAGGTCTCGTTTCAACTCCACCTTCAATAACAGCCTTCAAAAATTTATAATCTGATTCATCTTCTTCAAATGATAGATCATCCATGTAAATTATAAATTTATAATTTCTGTTTTTTATCTGTGAAATTAGCTGCGATAGCAGTTTAAACTGATGCTTATAAATTTCGATCATTCTAAGGCCATCACCATAGTATTCATTTACAATTGCTTTAATACTTGTTGATTTTCCTGTTCCACTATCCCCAAATAAAAGCACATTGTTTGCTTTTTTACCCTCAATGAAAGCCTTTGTGTTTGCTATAAGCTTTTTCTTTTGTATTTCATAACCTACAAGGTCATCTAGGACCACTTTGTCCATATTATTTATTGGAGCAAACGCCACCTTACCGTCTTTTTTTTCTCTGATTCTAAAAGCTTTATTAAGACCAAATTCGCCTACTCCAATATTTTTGTAAAATGAGGTAATCACATTAAAAAACTCTTCATCAGATGAAGCTTTCTCTAATGCTGTACTTAGCGCTCTCACTTTTTCGCTTACGTTGCCATTATACATAAGCTCTGGCTTTTCTATAGCCTTGTAATTTGTCAAGCAGCTAAAGCAATCTATGCCAAGTTTTTCTTCGATTTCTGAAAAGTCGTAATCAAATAAACATCTAAATTCATGAAAATCATTGATTGCAAAATGATTAACACTTCCGTCCTTACTTCCAACCTTCTCACAGCACAAACTAAAAGGATTTTCATCCATGACCAGCAAATATGCTAGGTAGTTATGCCAGAGATTATTATCAAAAGCATTATCTGTTCCAAGCACTAAAAGACGTTTTACCTGTTTGTATGTTCTCGATACAAGGTCTTCTTTGTTGTAATTTCCACTATGCAGGTCTTCAAAAACCGCTGCTAACTGCATTAGAATTGTATCCTTGGGCCGATCACCATAAATTAAGAGCTTTGACACAATCTTTTCCATCATATACCTCGCAATATAATATATATGTTATATAACATATATCAGTTATCTAGTAATTGCCTTTCAAGTTCCTCGAAGTCATAATCTGTCTTCTGTTCAAAATTATTGAATTTATTCTTTGCCTTCAACGGTTTTGATTTACTGTTATAATATTCATTTTTAATGCATTCTTTCATAAATGCGATTGGAACATCAACATCGTTATTATAGTTTTGCATATACTCATATGCTTTTTTTATCTTATCAAAGTCATAAGACGCCGCTTCAGCTATTTCCCTGATCTCTTTTATCTTGAAAGTATCATGCATAAGTTCAATAAGATCATCTAATACTTCATCCTTATTGATCTTTACTTCTTTTTCAACCTCTTTACCATTAACATCCTTTTTATCAACATAAAAACGAATACCTACAGTTTTTCTACCACTCTTTATAGGATCATAGTCGACTATAAGGCTCGTTTTTTTGTTTAGCTCTTCTTTAGCTTTTGCAAGTACATTTCTATTAAAGATTTTGTACTCTTTATATTTTGTTTGTCCCGTTTTTTCAACTAATTCCTCTAGCTTAGCGTAATCTGGATGCTTCTTTTCAAGTTCGTTTTTAATTTTATTATCTCCGCCTGAATTGATAATTCCTAATTCAAATTTAAGATCTATCAGGTTGTAGTCACATACTTGTTCGCCTGACTGTTTTGTAATTGCCTTTCTGTAATCGTATGCTGATTTAAGCATTTCATATAAGCGCAATGAATAGACACTCTTCAAACTAAGCGTGTCAGCTAAACTAAGCACTGTATAATCCTTTTGTAGATTGACGATCTTATCTGTAAGGGAGTTATTGTATCTTAAAGTAAGCGTTCCATTTTTAAATGATGCATCTGTTACCACCTGATGAACTTCGATTTTGCCATTTTCTTTGTCTTTCATCAGAAGATTCCAGTCAAAAATAGTTGCGCCCTTTATCTGCTTGTCACAAAGTGCCTCAATATGCTCGTACAAAGATCCGGAAGATGACTTAAACATCTTTCTTAGTTCAGTACCATAAATAGTAGCTACAACGTTATTAGTATCATCTACTGTAATATTTTGCATCCCTATGGCAAAAAGTTTCTGACTGAGTGCTGTACCCTTGCCCATGGCATTAATCAGTTCATTTGATTTCTTATAGGTATGTCTCACTATAAGCTGCTCACGATTATCTTCTTTCATTGTTCCCCCGTATTATCTTCCACCTGTATGTATTCTTCCTTTTTTGTACACCTTAACAATTATGATATCTTCCCTTTTATTTCACCTTAAAAAATTGTGGTCCAAATATCTATTCCCTTTTTATAAACCTTTTTCTATTATTATATTCCTTTTTTTGTCACCTTCAAGTTAATTTTCGCTAGATTTAGCGGTTTTGTCAACTTTTAACCACAATAATTTGTTGACCTAATTGGTTAATTTTTTCGTTCCCTATTTATGCACCTTAAGAGGCTATCGTTCCCCTTTTATTTACCTTTGACTATTTTGTATTGACTATTCGGGTAAATTCTCTTCCCCTTTTTGTCACTTTTAGCCATAAATTTCTGAGTACAATCTTTAAAGAGTCCTTTTCCTGTTTCATAAGCCTTCTACCTTATGTCCAATACGCTATGATCTTATTTGCTACTTTTTTCCACATTGTATACTTTGCTTATATCCCTATCCTTCCAGCTCTTTTCTGCTTCTTTCATTTTTCTTTCAGATTTATTATTCTGGTAGATACTAATCTTAAAACTTGTATATTCCCTTTTTTGTCACCTATAATTTTTGTTTCTTGAAATATAGGCCCCTGATCATAGAATTTCTAGCTATGACAATCCCCAAAATCGCTCTTCCCTTTTTGTTTACCTTTTCGTTCCCTTTTTAGTCACCTTATTAAAGATGCACAACCAGAAGCCCAGAGTTTACTGGCTTTTCTGTTCTTATTTCTTGTTTCAAGACTGGAATTATCTGATTCCCTTTTTAGTCACTTTTCAACCCTATTTTGATGCTTATGCTTCCCTTTTTATACACTTTTAACTCTTTTTCCTTAATCCCTTTTATGTCACTTTTCATTCCAGAATCATTTACCTCCCAATCCCTTTTAGTTCCCCTTATATTCCCTTTTTAGTCACTTTAACTTTTTTAAAGTCGCATATTCCCTAGTCATATATTGATTATTAATTAATAAACAATTGTTGTTATAAAAAAAACTAATAAAACAACAACATGGTAGTTAAACTGTATTACATTTAATTTTTTTATATTATAATTTTTTTGTTATCTAATATTTCTAACATTATCACTTAATATTTTAAGTTTCCATTTTAAAAAGCTATTTATAAAAACAAAAAACGTATGAATTAGAATATATTAAGCTTACTTTTAATATATCTAAGTTCATACGCTATTTTTGGTTTTTCTTTATTGTACTTTTTATTGAAAATCAACTAAATTTTCTTTTTTAATATTTCTGATATAATCATTTGTTATTTTATTAGTTAACAATTCAACTGACCTTAAAATATATTGTAAAAAACCAATTATTCATTTTGGTCAATTTTTTTGCTTATGCGGTCATTTTTTTGATTAAATTGCACTTGTTGTTATAATTCGAATTAATTATACTTGTTTATCCTTTATTTTTAAGTATTTCTTTATGATTAACAACCTAATATTATCTATTCATTTTTGAAGCATTGCAGGTTCTATTGCATTCTATCTTTATTTTCTTGCATTTTTTTAATTTAGCGCTGTGCTTCGCGGGGTTATGATAATTGGTGCACTTGCATCTTTTTGATTTCTTTTTTTATGTTTTGTTTAGTTTTGGTTTATGCTTTTTTATAGTTTGTTTATAGGTATACACGTGTTTTTAGGATCTAAAACGATAAATGTAGCTATTTTAATTAATCTTTGTACATTTATTGATGAAAATTAATATAATCCTACTTCTGGGGCCAGGGATTTCTTTTTTCTTAGTTTAGTATTTCTGCTCTTTTATTTTGCTATTTTTTTGTTGTATATTTTATGCATCATATTTAAATTACATACTGATTATATCATATCTACTATATATGAATCAACTATATTATATTACCTATATCTCTTATATTTTATATCTCTCATATTTCTTATATATATTATCTATTCCTTATCTAACATATCTAGCATCTTATATATATATACTATCAATTAGATATATTTAATATATATGATATCTATCATATGAAAAATTTCACAATAACTTTAATAATATATATAACATATTGAATATATTAACAGAAGATAACATATATAATTATATTTGCTATCTAAAATATATTTGATATATAACTGCTATATCATATATTACGTGTATAGTATATTTATTTAATTGTGGCATGCTGGTTTGTGCAGAAAGGGCATTATAGAATGTATATATGATATATATCAATTAACAAAAGATAGTGTTGGACAGCGTTTCTTAAAATCGTTTTTTATATTTGAACGAGGTAATAAATATAGAAAAGAACATTAAGTTAATAAAAAGATATATAACATATATAACAAAGCAAAACATAAAAATAAAGTCTTGACTCAAATAATATAACATAGATGATATAAATTACATATATTTTGCATATAAGATATATAACAGAACAGAATACAAAAAAGAAGAGATATATAACATATATATGAGAGATATCTGATATAAAGAATAGAACAAAAATATAAAATATAACATATAAAGCGGATATAAAACATATTATATATTGAAAATGAATATAAATAGAATTATAATATCTAAAGACTAAATATGTTATATAACTGATATATGTTATAGGGAGGAAATATGCGAATAGTAGCATTTAGCAATCAGAAGGGCGGAGTAGCTAAAACTACATCAAGCTATGCAATGGCTGTTGGATTATCCAGAAGAGGATATAAGGTATTGGTAGTAGATGCAGATCCACAGGAAAACTTATCAATGACTGCTGGAATTGATTTAAATGAAATAGATCCTGATCCAGAAGATATTGAACTTCTTACAGAAGAGCAACAGGAATACTTTTATAGAAACGTACCTGCAAAGTTATTTGAAGTAATGGCAGGCCAAAAAGATATAAATAAAGCAATCATACCAATAGCAGAGAATCTAGACCTTATTGTAGGTGGTATTGACCTTGCTTCTGCTGATATGAATTTTGGAATGGTTGGAAGAGAACGTCTAATAAAAGAAGCGTTTACAAAGCTTAAAAAAGAATATGATTATTGCATTTTTGATTGCAGCCCTGCTTTAGGCGTTGTTCTAATGAATATCTTAACTGTAGCTGATGAAGTAATTATTCCGCTCGAACCAGGTGCATATTCTTTGCAGGGACTATCAAGATTGTATAAATTTATTGGCCAGATTCATGATTTTACTAATGACAAAGTAAAGGTTGACGGTATTCTTGTTACAAAAGTAAGAAATACAGCAAACGCAAAGATCTGGATCAATGATATAGAGGAAAAAGCAGCAATTCTTGGAACTAAGGTGTTCAAATCAAAGATCAGACTTAATGTATCTGTTGAAGAGGCACAGACAATGAAGATGGATCTATTTGAATACTCAGGTGGCTCTAGTGCAGCAAGAGACTATGATGACTTTATTGATGAATTCTTAGAGGAGGGTAAATAATGGCTAGTAAAGCAAGCATGTTAAAATCTGGAGTAAAAAAGACTGGAACAGGACTTTTTGCCGGGATGAGCCCAATCAACGAAGATAAGAATAGCGTCAAATCGAATGCTGTAGTCAAAAAAGTAGAAGAAATTGTAGAAGAAACACCAATTCCAGAACCAATAGTAGAGGCGGAGGCAGAACAGGTTAAAGAGATAGTAGAAACAAAACCAGTTCAGCGTCAGAAGATTCAGCAATATGAAGAGCCTGTTCAAAGAGTTACGAACGAGTATGTTGAGAAACAAGTAGAGGAAGCTACACTTCCAGTAGCAAAGAAGACAGAGGCTAAAGCGAAAAATAGTAGATATGAAAAAGAAAAATTCCTTTTGCTTGATATAAGAGGGCTTAGAGATTATGTTGAACATATGGCTAAAGCATCAAATACATCAGCTACTAAGTACATAAGAGAACTGATCGAGAACGATATGAAGCAAAACATGGATATTTACATTGCACATAAGCAATTGGAAGAAAGACTAAAAGAAAGAAAATAAAAGCAATAAAAAACGGTGGTCATAGACCACCGTTTAATATTTCAAAATTATTTCTTCTTGCCGTTAACAGCATCCTTAAGAGCCTTACCAGCTTTGAACTTAGGAACTGTAGCTGCAGGAATCTTGATAGCTGCGCCAGTCTGAGGATTCTTACCTGTTCTAGCTGCTCTCTTAGCAGTCTCGAATGTACCAAATCCAACAAGCTGAACCTTACCCTTTTTCTTGAGCTCCTTAGAAACAGCTTCTGTGAAAGCCTTTACAGCCTTCTCTGAATCCTTCTTTGAAAGACCAGTTTCCTTTGCAATAGCATCAACAAGTTCTGTCTTATTCATGGTATAATACCTCCCTCAAATTGAGTATTTTCACTACTAAAATAAATTCTAAACCCATTTTATGCACATTACAAGTATATAATAGCGAAAAAGTGCCAAAATTTATGATGTTTTTTAGTGCACTATTATGAAAAAGCGAGTATATTACAGCGTTGAAACAGTTTGCTTGTATAGTTTCCTGAAAAATATGGTAGATAACGCAAGTGATGCAAGCTCAGCAATAGGAAATGCAAGCCAAACAAGATCAAGGATGCCAGTTTGTGAGAGCAACCATGCAACTGGGATCAGTACAACGAGCTGACGACCTACAGATACAATAAGAGAATAGAAACTACGAGCGAAAGCTTGGAATATCGAACCCATAGCAATACAAATACCTGCAAGTGGGAAAGATAAGCAGATTATTCTAAGTGCAGGCGTGCCAATTTTTATCATATCTTCAGAAGCATTAAATAATTCAAGTAAAAGCTCAGGAACACTAAGGAAGACGATTGTGCCTACAACCATAATAGAAACAGCAAGAGTAAGAGCAAACCTTAAAGCTTCAGAAATACGCTGTTTATTACGTGCTCCATAGTTGTATGCAAGGACTGGAATAAGTCCATTATTCAAACCAAATACAGGCATAAAGAAGAAGCTTTGTAACTTAAAGTAAACTCCAAATACAGCAGTTGCAGTTGATGAGAAGGCACCGAGAATGCGATTCATCAGGTAAGTCATGACTGAACCAATAGACATCATAAGTATAGAAGGAACGCCAACAAAGTAGATGTCTTTTACTGTATTGAGATCAAGATGGAGAATCTTTTTAATAGAAAAGCTGATCTCTTTGTTAAATTTAAGGTTACAGAACAAACCGATACAAGAACCGATCATCTGGCCAAGAATTGTAGCATAAGCAGCTCCTGCAATGCCAAGAGCAGGGAATGGACCTATTCCGAAAATGAGGAGCGGATCAAAAATGATATTGATGATTGCTCCCGTACCTTGTGAGATCATGCTGTATATAGTCTTTCCAGTTGATTGAAGTAATCTTTCAAAAGTCAGCTGGAAGAATAACGCAATTGAGCAACAGTTGATAATTCTAAGATATGTTACGCCATAAGAGGCGATAACATATGAGTTTGTCTGGGAATGAATAAATCCCTCTACAAAAAATATTCCAATTAAAAGAAACAGCAGATAATTAAAAAATGTAAGTAGAATACCGTTGTTTGCTGCTAGGTCGGATTTTTCATAGTTCTTTTCGCCAAGAGATCTAGAAAGAAGAGCATTGATACCAACGCCAGTACCGGATCCAAGAGCAATCATGAGATTCTGCATTGGGAAAGCAAGTGTAACAGCAGTAAGAGCATCTTGACCAGCGTTAGCGGTTTCTCCGACAATCTGAGAAACGAAGATACTATCTACCACGTTATATAAAGCCTGTACAAGCATAGAGATCATCATAGGCAAAGACATAGAGATGATCAGTTGTTTTACGGGCATAACACCCATTTTATTTTCTTTATTCATAAGTTAATCCTCTTAAAAATTAAATTGCATACGGCATATGAGTATAACATTACTTTACGCATATGAAAAGGTACTTGTAATATGTATGATTTTTCTCTTGATCGTAAAGGTTAATGAGGCTGATAGAGAAAAGATCAGAACATGCGGTTAGTTTGTACCTTTTTATATAGGAAACAATTTTCCTATAGGTCTTTTCAATATCCGGGGCATTATGGTCATGGTAACATAAAACCGCTTTGGTACCAGGAAGCGGGAAAGTACCTACATTATCAGCAGGTAAGAAAGATAAACTTATAATTTTGTCGTAAACGTATTTTTTATTGATCAGGTCCTCGTAAGTAATGGTGACACCTGAAGGAAAAGCAGATAATGTATCGCTTTCGGCTGCTTTGGCAAGATGAACGGAAATGTCTGAGGCTATATCAGCGGTATGAAAAGAACTATTCTTGTCAGCAATCTTTGTTTCTGCAACGCTCATGGCAGGAAGAGAGTCCATAAAAGGAACTCCAGGCTTGTGAGCTTCAAATTTCCCAAGGACCCACATCCCTAGATGAAGAGCACTTATCTTTTTATTTATAAGATAGAGTTCCTGTTGCATGGAAAGAATCTTGGAATTCACTAATTTAACGATGCCATCTTTAGTTGAATTATGAATGATATCACTTATTTCTTTAATTGAGCACCCTGCTTGTCGCATGGTGCTAATAAAGTAAAAAGAACTGATCTGAGATGCGGAATAGTAGTGATATCCATTATCTGGGTCTACCCATGGAACAATAATGTTCTGTTCATAATAATATCTCAAAGTATCTCTTGTGGTGCCACATAGTTTTGCGAACTGGCTCACGGTAAGTGAATATTCCATTTCTTTGTTTTCAAAATTATTAAATGTAGACATATATTTCCTCAAAAAATCGACAAAAAAAGTATTGACCTGGGGGTAAGCCCCAAGATTATTGTATCAGAGAATTCAAATTGTACAACCCGGTAGAACGGGAGAAGGAGAACGAAAATGAAAGACGTAAAGGGAACAATTATCAAAATAATCGCAGAATATCTCGACAAAGAAGAAGCAGAGATTTCTCCAACAGCAACATTTTCAGAAATCGGACTTGACTCATTGGACATTATGGAGCTTGTTATGCAGATGCAGGAAGAACTTGACTGTAAGATCGAACTTTCACAGGAAATTACGACAATTGATAAATTAGTAGAACTTATTGAAAAGCAGTAACTTTGGAGGAAGTTTGATGAGTAAAAATCCAATATGCGAAATGCTTGGAATCAAATATCCGGTATTTCAAGGAGGAATGGCATGGATTGCAGACGCTGAGCTTGCTTCAGCAGTATCGAATGCTGGTGGATTGGGAATAATAGCAGCTATGAACTCTAACGGAGAACAACTTAGGGAGCAGATCAGAAAGGCAAAAAAGCTTACCGACAAACCTTTTGGAGTAAATCTTATGCTCATGAGCCCTTATATAGAAGAAGCTGTTGACGTAGTTTGCGAAGAAGGTGTCCATATTGTTACAACTGGAGCCGGAAATCCTGCGAGATTCATGCAAAAACTTATAAATTCAAACGTAAAAGTTGTCTGCGTTGTGGCAAGTGTTGCACTAGCGGTAATGGTTGAAAGAATGGGTGCATCTGCGGTAATAGCAGAAGGATGTGAATCAGGCGGACATGTAGGAGATACAACAACGATGGCATTAGTGCCACAGGTTGTTGATGCAGTAAACATACCCGTTATAGCAGCTGGAGGAATAGCTGATGGTAGAGGAATGGCGGCATCTTTTATGCTGGGAGCTAAGGCTATTCAGATGGGAACTAGATTTCTTACAGCAAAAGAGTGCAATGTTCATAAGAACTACAAAGAGAAAGTTTTAGGTGCAAAAGATAGAGACACTATCGTGACGGGTAAGTCGTTAGGACATCCAGTACGAGCTTTAAAAAACAGGATGACTAGAGAGTTTATACAAAAGGAACAAGATCCAAGTACTACGCCAGAAGAACTTGAGGCAATGGGAGCCGGAGCGCTTCGAAAGGCGGCTATTGATGGAGACGTTAAGTATGGATCATGCATGTGTGGACAGATAGCAGGATTAGTAAACAGCGAAGGCACATGTGAAGAGATAATAACGGGAATATGTCAAGAAGCATACTCTTTGCTAGGAAGTTTATAAAGGAGCACTGATGGGGAAGATCGCATTTTTATTTGCTGGTCAAGGAAGCCAGTACCCAGGAATGGGAAAAGATTTATTTGAAAAAATAAATGAAGTTCATGACTTTTTTGGAGTTGCTGAAGCTATAAGACCGGGAACATTAAGCCAAATGCTGGCAGGAACAGAGGCGGAATTAAAAAGAACTGAAAATACGCAGCCATGTCTTTTCCTAGCTGATATAGCCAGTGCTTTGGCACTTGCTTCCAATGGGATTACGCCAGATGCTGTAGCAGGATTTTCTCTAGGGGAGGTTGTCGCTTTGGCAGTTTCAGGAGTTCTGTCTAAGGAAAATGCCTTCAAGCTTGTATGTAAGCGAGGTGCTTTAATGCAAGATGCTGCTGAGAAAGAAAAGGGAAGTATGGTAGCAGTGTTAAAAATGGACAAGAGTGAACTAGAAGAAATGTGCTCTGAAGTAGGTGTTTTTCCGGTTAATTACAATTGTCCTGGACAGATAGTCGTTTCTGGAAAGGATGAAAGGATTGAAAAACTAAAAGAAAAGTTAAGCAACAAGAAAGTAAGATTCATACAGCTTTCAGTTGGAGGGCCTTTTCATACGCCTTATATGAAGGAAGCTTCGGAGGAACTGAAAAAAGAAGCAGAAATAAATATGTTATATAACATAAATAAATCATATATTCCACTCTACTCAAATATGACAGCAAAGCCATATCCAACTGATGCAGAGGGAATCATACAATCTTTTTCTGAACAAATTTCGAGTAGTGTAAATTGGGAAGACACTATAAAGAATATGACAAAAGAAGGAATAGATACATTCATTGAATGTGGCCCTGGTAAGACTCTTACTGGATTCGTTAAGAGGATTGTTCCACAGGCACGAATATACAATGTATGTGATATAGAGTCATTAAAGGCTGTTGTAGAGGAGTTAAAAAATGATGCTTGAAGGAAAAGTTGCAGTGATTTCAGGTGGCACAAGAGGAATTGGTAATGCAATCGCTTGGAAATTTGCTGAGCAGGGTGCAAACCTTGCACTAATAGCTACCAGAGATAGCGAACGTAACAAGAAGGCGGTAAAAGAGCTTTCTGAAACAGGAAGAGATGTAAGGCTCTATATATGCGATGTAAAAGATCCTGAGCAAGTAGTATCAGTTGCAGAAGAAATTCTAGCTGATTTTGGCACAGTAGACGTGTTAGTAAATAACGCAGGTATAACCAGAGACAATCTTTTGCCAAGTCTAAGCGTAATGGACATTGATGATGTAATAGATGTGAATCTTAAGGGGACCATCTATTTAACAAGGGCTTTTGTTAGAAGTTTTGTGAAACAAAGGCATGGAAATATTGTGAACATCAGCTCAGTTGTGGGACTTATGGGCAACAAGGGACAAGCTAATTATGCCGCTTCTAAGGCGGGAATAATAGGCTTTACAAAGACTGTTGCCAAGGAATATGGACGTAGAAATATACGGTGCAATGCAATAGCTCCTGGTTATATACAGACGGAAATGACAGCAGCATTAAAAGAAGATCAGACTAATGAAATTGCAAAACAATTACCTCTAGGAAGACTTGGGCAACCAGAAGATGTGGCGGATCTTGCACTGTTTTTAGCTGGAGATAGCTCTCGATATATCACAGGTGAGGTAATAAAGGTTGATGGAGGTATGTATGTGTAGAGTAGTTGTCACTGGAATGGGGGTAATAAGTCCAGTCGGTAATTCAGTAGATGTCTTTTGGAAGAATCTTACTGATGGTGTGTGCGGAGTTGATAAGATAAACAGATTCGATGCTTCTAACCTTAAAGTAAGCCTGGATGCAGAAGTAAAAGATTTTGAACCAAAAGCATATTATGACACCATGCAGGAAATAAGAAAATCAGATCTTTTTATGCAGTATGCCATGGGTGCAGCAAGGCAGGCTGTAGACCAGAGTAAGATTCTTGAAAGTGATATAGATAAAGAAAGGCTTGGAGTATATGTGGGATCCGGCATTGGCGGAATCAATACAACTTTACGAGAAGCCAAGAAGCTAAGTGAAAAAGGTCCTGATATGATCTCACCTTTCTTTGTGCCAATGATGATAAGTAATATGGCTGCAGGTGCAATTTCTATAAAGTTTGGAGCAAAGGGGCCAACACTTCCAGTGGTAACAGCCTGTGCAACGTCAACACATACTATCGGCGAAGCCTACAGGACAATAAAGCACGGATATGCAGACGCAATCATTGCAGGAGGAAGTGAAGCCTCTATCAACGAGCTTGCGATGGCAGGATTTATAAATTGCCAGGCGCTCAATTTAGCAAAAGACCCATCACAGGGAAGTCTTCCTTTTGACAAGAGAAGAGGTGGATTTGTCATGGGTGAAGGAGCTGGAATTCTGGTGCTTGAGGAATATGAGCACGCAAGGAAAAGAGGGGCCAAGATCCTGGCAGAAGTGGTTGGTTATGGAAATACTTCTGATGCATATCACATAACAGCACCAGATCCGGAGGGAGATGGAGCAGTCAGAGCTATAAAGGCAGCTGTAAATGAGGCGCATATTCAGGATAGGGATGAGATTTATGTTAATGCCCACGGAACAGGAACTCATTTAAATGATGCTATGGAGACAAAAGCTCTTAAAGAAGTATTTGGTAAAAGAGCTTACGACCTTCACATAAGTTCAACAAAATCCATGACTGGCCACATGATGGGAGCCACAGGTGCAGTAGAAGCTATTGCCTCTGTACTTGCGCTTTATAACGGAATAATTCCGCCAACGATAAACTATAAAGAAAAGGATGAAGAATGCGATCTTGATTATACGCCAAATAAAGCATTAGAGGCTGATATTAACTTTGCCATCAGCACCTCTTTAGGGTTTGGCGGACACAATGCGTGTATAGCCTTTAAAAAGGCATAAGTGGAGAAAAATATGAGTAATTCTTTATTAGAATACGGTGAGTTATTTAAAGATCTTGGATTAACGGAACTTTCTGTAGAAGATGGGGATTTTAAGTTATGCCTTAAAAGAAAAGTACAAGTTGATCCATGCGAAAGACAAATGAACTTGAAAGTTGTTGATTCTGTTGAAAAGACAGCTGACTTAATGAAACCTGAAAAAAAGAGTGGGGATAAGGTTAAAGCACCGCTTTTAGGCATATTTTATGGGAAAGTCGGAGAAAAAGAAGCATTAAAGGTTGGAGACAAGATAAAGAAGGGTGATGTTTTGTGCACCATTGAAGCTATGAAGATGATGAATGAGGTAAAAGCCTCAAAAGATGGCACTATTATCGAAGTTCTTGCAAAAGAAGGAGATCTTGTGGAGTACAATCAGGATCTTTTCATTATTGAATAAAAGGGGGGCTTATGAATAGAGAGGAAATTAAAAAGATCTTACCTCATAGAGAGCCTATGCTTTTAGTCGATGAGGTGATGTTAAATGAGGATGGAACCGCAACTGGTTATTATACAGTTCGAGGAGATGAATTCTTTTTACAGGGTCATTTTCCAGGCAACCCAATAGTACCAGGTGTTATTCAATGCGAAATGATGGCACAGTCTGCATGCATTATGTTTGCAGATAACATGCGAGAGAAAGGCGCGATACCAGTATATACAGGGCTCGATAAAGTGCGCTTTAGAAATATGATAAAGCCGGGAGATACGATAAAAATAGATACAAAGTTGGTACGTGAATATCATCCAATGTACGTGCTTCACGGAGAACTAAGCGTTGATGGCAAGAAATGTATGAGCGGAGATTTTTCTTTTGCTATTGTTTCTGATGAGGAGAAAGCTAGTGGCTGAAATGTTTTCAAAGATCTTGATAGCTAATAGAGGTGAAGTTGCTGTAAGAGTTATAAGAGCATGTAAGGAGATGGGCATTGAGACTGTTGCAGTTTGTTCTGAAGCTGATACTGATGCACTTCATGTAGAAATGGCTGATGAAAGTTACTGTATAGGAGGTCCTTTAGCCAAGGACAGTTATCTAAATATAGACGCGATCATAACTTTAGCCAAAGAGGTAGGAGTGAAGGCAATACATCCAGGATACGGGATGCTTTCAGAAAATCCGGAATTTGCTAAAGCCTGCGAAAATAATGGAATAGTTTTGATTGGCCCTGGAGCAGAAGTTATGGAAAAAATGGGTGAGAAAGAAAGAGCGCGAGAGATAGCGATATCATCAAGCGTTCCAGTAGCACCCGGAAGCGATATATTAACTGATATTAATGACGCTGAGAATAGTGCAGAGAAAATAGGTTACCCCATAATTTTAAAGGCAAGAGCAGGCGGTGGAGGGAAAGGCATTCGTGTTGTAAGAGAGAAAAATGAGCTTTCAGGAGCGTTTTCGCAGGTCAAAAAGGAAGCCTATAACTCTTTTGGCGATGATGGCATTTTCATGGAAAAATATCTTGAAAATGTTAAGCATGTGGAAGTTCAGATTCTAGCTGATCGAAGCGGAAAAGTGATCGTTCTAGGAGATAGAGATTGCTCAGTTCAGCGCAAAAATCAAAAGCTTATTGAAGAATGTCCGGCACCTGTATTATCAGATGAGACCAGAATAAAAATGTATGAAGCAGCTGTCAGACTTGCTAGTGCTGTGGGGTACGTTACTGTTGGAACCATTGAGTTCCTGGTCAAAAATGATGATTTTTATTTTATGGAGATGAACACAAGGCTTCAGGTAGAACACTCCGTAACTGAGATGGTTTGCGGAATTGATATTGTAGAATGGCAGATCAGGACTGCAGCGGGAATAGATATTCCATTTGACCAGAAAGACATATCAAATAGCAGGCATGCTATAGAATGTAGGATTTGTGCAGAAGACTCAAAAAATTTCAGACCTTCTACAGGCCGCGTTGAACTTCTCCATATTCCAGGTGGAGTGGATGTACGATTTGACTCAGCTTTGTATCAAAATTGTGAAGTAACCCCTTTTTACGATTCGATGCTGGGGAAGTTGGTTGTATGTTCAGATACCAGAGATGGAGCAATACGCAAGATGAAATGTGCATTGTCTGAGTTTGTGCTAGTAGGAGTTGAGAACAATCGCGAAATACATATGAGATTTATGGAAGATAGCAAGTTTTTGATCGGTAATTATGATACCAGTATCTGCCAAAAGGTTTTACAAGCATGGAATTAAAAAAACTATTTTTAAAAGCAAATAATGAGCTGGAATATGGTGAAGTAAAAGTAAAAAGCAGGCGAGTAGTCTGCAAAAAATGTCAAAAACAGATTCCAGTATATAAGATAAGAAAAAACGACTTTGTTTGTCCAGAATGTGGGCATTATTTTCCCGTCAGAGCCAGAAGAAGAATACTCATGCTGACGGATAAAAGGAGCTTTATAGAGCATGACAGAGACTTAGAGTCAATCAATATACTTAAGTTTCCTGACTACGAGGAGAAGCTTTCTTTGGCTAGAGAAAGAAGTCGCGAGAACGAAGGCGTAATATGCGGAGTTGCTGCTATAGGCGGTTATAGAGCCTGTATATTTGCCATGGATGCAAACTTTATGATGGGATCCATGGGAGCAATAGTAGGTGAAAAGATAACTCGATTATTCGAATATGCAACTAGCATGAGTCTTCCAGTAATAGGAGTAACTGTTTCTGGTGGCGCAAGGATGCAGGAGGGGATGATCTCCTTAATGCAAATGTCTAAAGTTTCAGCGGCAGTCAAGAGGCATAGTAATAATGGCAATCTGTACATAGTTCTTTTAACCAATCCTACAACAGGCGGTGTGGATGCTAGCTTTGCGATGTTAGGAGATATTACGCTTGCTGAGCCCGGAGCTAGAGTTGGATTTGCGGGGCCAAGAGTAATAGAAAAGAGCCTTAATCAGGAGTTGCCTAAGGATTTTCAGAAGGCAGAACGAGTATTAGAGTGCGGATTTGTGGATCTTATTGTTCCAAGGAGCAGGCAAAAAGAGACGCTTACAGCGATTCTTAGGTTGCATAGTTAAAAGCTTTTTTAAGAGGAAAAGAATGGAAGATTACGAGATTGTGCTTGGCGCAAGAAAAGATAACAGGTTAACGGCGATAGATTATATATCATCTATTGTACAGAGTTTTATTGAGTTTCATGGAGATAGATATTACGGTGACGACAAAGCTGTTATAGCAGGGATAGGGCAGATTGGCAATATTCCTGTTACAGCTATAGGAATAGAAAAAGGAAAGAACACGGAAGATAGGATATTTCATAACTTTGGTAGTGCGCATCCTGAAGGTTACAGGAAAGCCCTTAGACTGATGAAGCAAGCAGAAAAGTTTCATAGGCCTGTCATTTGCTTTGTCGATACTGCAGGGGCCTTTTGCGGTATTGATGCGGAAGAGAGAGGTCAGGGAAGAGCTATAGCTGAAAATTTATATGAAATGTCTGATCTAAAAACGCCGATTCTTTCAATTGTTATAGGTGAAGGTGGTAGTGGAGGAGCTCTTGCCCTTTGTCATTCAGACAGGATATGGATGATGGAAGATGCGTATTTTAGCGTGGTATCTCCAGAAAGCTGTGCCAATATCTTATGGAAGAGCACAGATAAGGCAGACGAGGCAGCAAAAGCGCTTGGGCTTACTGCAGATAGGCTTTATAAGCTTGGATTAATAGATAAGGTGTACAAAAAGGGAAGACTTAAAGAGTTGAAGAAGGACATTGAGGCGGAAATAGAAGTTCTTTTGTCAATGACTTCAGATCAGCTGATTGATGGAAGATATAGGCGTTTTAGAAAGGTTGGATATTAAGGACCATGGGACACATATATGAAGATTACTACAGGGAAGTAAGGGATTCAAAGGGTGAAATAGTAGAGATCAAGACAACGTGCCCTCCAAATTTCAATTTTGCTTATGATGTAGTAGATAGGTTTGCATTTGAAAATCCCGATAAATTGGCTCTTGTTCATAGGAGCGCCGAAGGAAAAGAGACAAGGCTAAGCTTTGGAGAGCTCAAAAGGCTTAGCGACAAGGCAGCGAACACATTTAAGAAGCTTGGAATTAGTAAAAACGATTCTGTTATGCTTCTTTTGAAGCGAAGATATGAATTTTGGATCAGCATCTTGGCACTTCACAAACTTGGAGCAATCGCTGTTCCTACCTCCCACATGGTGTCTGCCGAAGACATTAGTGAGAGAGCTATGGTAGCTGGCACTAAGGCGATAATCTGTGTTAATTCAGAGAGTATATGTGACAAGGTAAAAGAAGCTATAGATAAGAACGATATCATTCAGATCGTGGTCGGGGATAAATATGAAGATAAAGCAGATTTTAATGAGCTTATTGCTGGAGAAAGTGACGTTTTTGAGCGAGTAACCACAAGCATAGATGATAGTATGCTCTATTATTTTACGTCTGGGACAAGTGGTGCTCCAAAGGCTGTTATTCATGATTATTCTTATCCGATAGCACATATTTTTACAGCCAAAAACTGGCATGGAATGAACGATGGCGACCTTCACTTGACAGTTGCGGACTCTGGCTGGGCTAAATCTGCATGGGGAAAGCTATATGGTCAGTGGTTCTTGGGTGCAGCAATTATGGTATATGACTATGAACAGTTTTACGCTGCGGATCTTCTTAAGCTGTTAGAAGAAGAGAAAATAAACACTTTTTGTGCTCCTCCAACGATATATAAATATTTAGTTTTGGAGGACCTTAAGAAGTATAATTTAAATAACTTGCGTTATGCTACAACTGCCGGAGAGCCGATGCCTAAAGAAGTGTCACAGCAGTTTACGTCACAGACAGGGATAGTTATCAGAGAAGGTTTTGGGCAGACAGAAACAGCGTTGCAGATATGTACAACGATAGAACAGAGCTCTTTTCCTGGGTCCATTGGAAAAGCATCTCCTTTATACCAGATTAAGCTTATGGATGAAGATGGAAGGATTGTACCGGCAGGGGAAGAGGGAGAAATTGTTATTGTTCCTAATGGAAATAGAAAACCTATTGGTATATTTAAAGGCTATCTTGGGGATGAAAAGATGTATGAAGAAGTGTGGAGCGGCGGAGTCTATCACACTAAAGATAAAGCGATCATGGACAAGGACGGTAATTTCTTTTTCCTAGGAAGGAATGATGATGTTATAAAATCTAGCGGATACAGGATTGGACCATCTGAAGTTGAGGATATACTTATGAAGCACCCTGCGGTATTTGAGTGCGCAGTTACTGCGTTTCCATCTAAGAACAGAGGCGCTGTAGTAAAGGCTAGCATAATCTTAAATAAGGGGTATGAAGCTAATGCCAAGCTTGGAACGGAACTTCAGGACTTTGTAAAAAAGAGAGCAGCAATTTATAAGTATCCAAGGATCATCAAATTTATTGATAAGCTTCCTAGAACAAGTAACGGAAAGATAAGTCGAGCTAAGATAAGACAACAGGACTATAAAAAAGCATTGGAACACTGTTAAGTGTCCCAATGCTTTTTAAGATAAAATTTTTAGAGGGAAGTAAACTTCTGCGTTGTATCACTAAGCTGCTCAGTGATTTCATTGTTTTTATTGATCGCATCTGAGATCTTTTTGATACCACCAACAATTTCCGAAGAATTCTCTGCGGAAGAAGAAATTGCAATAGAACTTTCTTTTATTGAATCGGTTATCATTCTTACGGACTCAACCATTTCTTGCATTGTGGAATTGAGACTTTCCGCCTTATTATCAAATGCAGCCAGCATATTATTCATTATATCTGCTGTATGTTCGTACTTTTCACCAGTCTGAACGAAGTCATCATAATCTCCAAGAACAGTTCCATTGATATAATCAAGCGCTGCCTGGGCGTTTTCAGCAAGTCTGTTAACAGCTTCTGTTACTTCATTACTAATATCCTGGATATTAGAAGCAGTAGAACGGCTGTTTTCGGCAAGAGCGCTTATCTCTGTTGCTACAACTGAGAAGCCTTTTCCTGCTTCACCTGCTCTTGCGGCTTCGATTGAAGCATTAAGAGCAAGAAGGTTAGTGCGTTTTGCTATATCTAGGATTACATTTGTAAGTTCGTTGATCTGGCTAACTTTTTCAGAATCCTGTACAGACTGAGTGAGTACAGTAGAAAGCTGAGAAACCTGGTCGCTAGCCTGTAATTTCTTCTGAGTTACTCTTTCTTTAAGTTCGTTGGCTTCCTGCTTGATAGAGATAGCGGTTTCGGTTCCTGCCTGTGCCTGCTCTGTTATTTCCTGAGAAGCGGCTTTAACATCCTCTACCTTAGTATTGATAGAAGAAACTGTTCCTGAAACGGTTTCCATATTTGCAGAAAGCTCTTCAAGGGCTGCAGAGGTATTTGTTACGCTGTCATCAGCAATCTGAAGCTGTGAGATAACTTCCTCTGAAGAACTTGTAAGAACCACAGAACCATTTTTTACATCTCGCATGATACCCTGCAAAGTCTCGATAAAATGGTTGATACCAGTTGTAATAAATAGAAGCTCTGATTTTGTCTTAGTATTGATCCTTGCTGTAAGATCACCATTTCCTTTTTCGATATTAGTGATCATTGTGTTTACTTCAGAACTGATGGATTTGATCTTTTTAACAATGTTGATATAACTGATAAGGAAGTTAAATATAATAAGTATAAGGATCACTGCCATACCAATGATCGCAACGATAACACCTGACACCATGAGGGCATTCATCTGAGCGGTGGTTTCAGCTGCTGATTTTGTGATAGCTTTGTCCAGGGCCTTAGAAGCATGGAATATTGCTATCTTTTGGATTTCAGCTTTTTCAAAAAGAATTGAGTATGCGACAGCCTGATCCCCAGCATCGCATCTTGCTATGGCTTTGTCGATCAAAGCACATAACCTTGAGTACTGACCAGCTATTTCACTTAATTGAGCTGTTGCCTCTTCGTCGTTGTAATTAGCAAAATCATCGTTAAGTATCTGTATGTCAGAACTAATTGTATCTTTGGTTATGGTAATCTGAGGCAAAAGAGCACTTTTGGTTTCAGGTGCTTCAGCAGCTACATAGCTTGTGGCCTGATCAAATAGTGACATTACATCAGATTTTAGATTTGCTTCGTGGGTAGTAAGTTCCATCATAGAGCCAAACATCGTAATACTATTTGTTGTAGAGGTTCTCATGGCAGACATTACCATCACCATAACTACGACAAAAGCGATTAAGATAAGAAGATTCAAGGCAGAAAGTTGAAATACGATGGAATCTTTTGTCTTAACACTTACGTTTTTACTTTCTTTCACGATCCTACCTCCTTAAAGTTTTGAGTACCATTGTGTAGCAATGTTTTTTAACTCTTTTATAAATCCGTCTTTATCTAATTCTCCGTTAGCAAACTTATTAAATGCAAAAGAGAACCCATTTTGTCCGAGGCTTTCAGGCATGTCCATCCAGTGCCAGCTTGATGTTTTTCCTGCAGCTAAATATTCAGAAATAACTGCTGCAAAAGGATCAGAAGCGACATATTTGCAATCTTTGAAAGGACTAATGAAACCAGCTTTTTCTACGAGAATTTGCTGAGCAGTGTCTTCTGAACACCACTGCAGGAATGCCTTTGCGGCTTCTACTTGTCCCTCCTTAGGAATTGCCCACCAGGAAGGAGCACTAGTGAGGATGGTTTCCATTCCGCTTTGAAATGCATATGGAACCATTCCAACTTTGAAACTACCTGCGGCTTGATAAGCACTTGCATCATTGCCTACAAGAATTGCGCCTATCCACGAACCCTGTGTGACAAAAGCGTATTTGCCGGAGGCAAATCCGAGAACCTGATCATCATATGATCCAGTTACTAACAGATCTGGATCAGAGTACTGATTAAATAACTCGATCATATCAGCGAAAGCTGCCAATCTCTGATCATCGAATTTTCCTCCATCATTCAGTAAATCAATATATGTTGTATCTGCTCTATCAAGGCCTGAGTCAAGATATGTGCCAAAGACATGGTTTCCGGCTGACCATCCAAGATTTTCTGGTTCAGAGGAATAACCAAGTACAGCTTTGATGCCAAGCTCATCTTTTTTTGCATCGATAGCTTCAAAAGCAGCTTTCATTGATTCGGGATTCGTTATAGAGGCAGGATCAACGCCACAAGCAGAAAGAATTTCAGCATTATAGGCAAGACCTATTGCTTCTGTAGTGTATGGGAAGCCTACAGTGCCATATGTAGCATCTTTGTAAGCAGCATCAGTTCTAGATGCCCAGTTTTGATCGCTTAGATCCACTAAAAGGCCATCCCAATTTGCAAAACTAGATGCTTCACATGCGATAATATCCGGCATCTGGTCAGAAAGATAATATCCTTTTAGAGTGGCCTGTTTGTCAGCACTTGGATCGACATTGATAATTTCAATCTTGATTCCTGTTTCTTGCTCATATTTGGCGGCCAGCTCGTCCATCTGTGAAGCAACTTCAATTTTTGTGTTTAAAAGCGTCAGCTTTTCTACAGAAGGTACTGATTCTTCCGGATTTTCTGCGGTCTCTTTTCCACAGCCAGCGAATGTTGCTGATAAAACTAATATTAGGATCAGTATCAGTGCTTTCCAGTTTTTCATCTTATCATCCTTTCTTTCAATAATTTAAAACATTAAATCATATATTAATTATCGAACATACAAAAATATATGCAATTAAAAAAATATTAAATCGCATTATTATAGTTTAATTCTTAAATAATCAATATTATAGTTGTATTAGATGACCTTTTACTGTCATAATATAAGTGCTACATTTCACATTATTTCAGGAGAAAAATTATGCGAAAAAAAATATTGATAGCCGATGATACAAATTTTATGAGACAAATGTTGAAATCTGCTCTGGATCCTGAGAAATATCAGATAGTAGGTGAGGCACTAACTGGAGTGGATGCTGTAGAGCAGTATAAAGAAAAAAAGCCAGATCTGTTGATTCTTGATATCAATATGCCTAAAATGAATGGTATTGATGCCTTAACGGAAGTAATGGAGTATGATCCAAAGGCGAATGTTATTATGTGCTCAGACCAGAAGTATGAGAATATGATCATGCTTGCTCTTAAGAAGGGCGCAAAGGACTTTGTCGTTAAGCCATTCACTTCATCTGATGTTATAAAGGCGGTCAAGAAGATTTTAGGAGACGAGTAATTTTTTGCTAGCTTAGTTGGACAAGGGAGGATGTAATGCTTAAACAGGTATCTATTTACGCTGAGAACAAGAAAGGATGTTTACAAAATATCACAGGTATTTTGTGTGAGAATGGAATCAACATTTTGGGATCTGTAACTAATGATTCTGCTGAATATGGCATTATCAGGATGGTTGTTTCTGACCCTGAAAAGTGTATTGAAGTTCTTCAGAAAGAAAATTATATTTGTAAGACAACTCCAGTTCTTGCTGTAGAGTGTCAGGATGAAGTAGGAGCACTTGATAAGATTCTCAAAACGCTCTATTCAACTAATATAAATGTTAATTACACATATCTTTCATTTAATCGTGAATCAGGCAGACCTATCATGGTGATCAACACAGATGATATTGAGGCTGTTGAAAACATTCTCGTTAATAAAGGATATAACTGTATCTGATAAAAGAACTATTTAGGAGCCTTTTTATGTATGATTTTGTGACTAATCCTGTTAGTGACGCTAAAAGTTCCTATAAGTATAAGGATATGTATGATAGAAATCCGGATGTTCCTGATGGGATAGTACCTCTTTCTATTGCGGATATGGAATTTATCATAGCGCCTGAGATCAGAGAGGGAATAGGTAAATACTTAGCTGATAGAACTTTGGGTTATACATTTGCTTCCGAAGATTATTACGAAGCAGTCATAGAATGGATGCAGAAAAGACATTCATATCATTTAGAAAAAGAGTGGATCGCGCCATCTGATGGAGTTGTTACAGCGATAGGAGACTTAATCCTTAGTGTAACAAAGCCAGGGGATGGCGTTATTGTCTTTTCACCTTCTTACAGACCATTTAGAAGAGCAGTGGATATAAAGGCTAGGAAACTCGTTGATATTCCTCTGATTTTTGATGAAAATGGTTACAGGATTGACTTCGAAGCGTTTGAGGAAGCAGCAAAAGAAATATCGAATAAGCTACTTATCTTTTGTAACCCACATAATCCAGTTGGACGTGTGTGGACAAAAGAGGAACTGCAGAGAGTATGCGATATCTGTCTTGCAAATGATGTATTTATAATTGATGATGAGATCCACAATGATCTAATAATGCCAGGTATTACTCATACTGTTATGAGTACAATTTCCGGTGAAGCAAGTATGAATATGGCAGTATGTACTGCCCCAAGCAAAACATTCAATTTATCTGCACTTCAAACTTCGAACATAATAATAAAGAACCAAGAGGTTAGGGATAAATTTATTGGATCGAGATTGGAAGGCTTTAGATCTGGAACTAATGCTTTGGGAATGGAAGCTTGTCGTTTAGCTTATAGAAGCTGTGAGAAATGGCTTGATGAATGTATAGCAGTTATAGCAGATAATGCTACGTATGTGAGAGATTTTTTTGCCAAGAATATGCCTGAGATCAAAGCACTACCTTTAGAGGGAACTTATTTGCTATGGTGTGACTTTAGAGCATGGGGATTGTCTGATAATGAACTAGAGAACTTCATGGTCAAAAAAGCATATATATTTGCGGATGAAGGCTATGTTTTTGGGGCATCAGGAAGCGGATTTGAAAGACTAAATCTGGCATGTCCGGAAAATGTTATCAGAGACACGATGGAACGCTTGTTACGAGCTAGAAATAAATATATTTACAAATAGGAGAAGAGAAATGTCTACAAGAAAGTTTAAAAAGCCAATAGCGATTATGGCACTTATTTTGATAGCAGCTATGGTACTTGGAACTATAGCTAGCGCACTTTTTTAATTGGAGCAAAAATGAACTATACATATATAGTTGAATGTGCAGATGGTACGCTATATTGCGGTTGGACAAATGATCTGGATAAAAGGATAGCAGATCATAATGCAGGTAAAGGAGCCAAATACACAAAGCCTAGGCTTCCAGTAAAACTTGTATATTATGAAACCGCAAATACCAAAGAAGAAGCCATGAGCAGAGAATGGCATATAAAAAGGCTAAGCAGAAAAGAGAAGCTTAGGTTAATACAAGGAAAAAAGGGTAAATAATTGGAAGAGATAAAGCACAAAAGACGAGTACATTACTCAGGTAAATATCCCAAAAAATTTGAGGAAAAGTATAAAGAGCATGATCCTGAAAAGTATGGAGATACAATAGCGCATGTTATTTCAAAAGGCTCCACACCTGCTGGGATGCACATTTCTATCATGGTAAAAGAGATTTTGGATTTTCTTCAGATCAAACCTGGACAGCAAGGTCTTGATTGTACTCTTGGCTATGGTGGTCACACAAGAAAAATGCTAGAGAAACTTGGAGGAAAAGGCTGTATATATGGTCTGGATGTGGATCCTATAGAATCGAGCAAGACTGTTGAGAGACTTAGGAAGGCGGGATTTGATGAGGATCGATTTAAGTTTAGATTGATCAATTTTGCAAACATTGATGAAGTGGCTAATGAAGCCGGTAAATTTGACTTTGTTTTGGCTGATCTTGGTGTCTCATCTATGCAGATTGATAATCCTGAGAGAGGATTTTCCTATAAGATAGATGGACCACTGGACTTAAGGCTTGATCCTTCTCATGGAGAATCTGCAGCGGAGAGACTTCAAAACATAACAAAAGAAGAATTTGTGGGAATGATGGTGGAAAATTCCGACGAGCCCTATGCAGAAGAAATTGCTGATAAAGTTTTTTCGTTTATGAAAAAAGGAAAAAACATCGATACCACGACAGCGCTTAGAGAGGCGATAGAGCAGGCTCTTTGGAAAGTTCCTACGGAGGAAAAGGATCAGGCGATCAAAAAGAGCTGCGCAAGGGTTTTTCAGGCGCTTAGGATCGATGTTAATAGTGAATTTGAAGTTCTTTATTCTTTTTTAGAAAAATTGCCTACAATCTTAAATCCGGGAGGAAGAGTGGCAATCCTGACTTTTCATTCTGGAGAAGATCGATTAGTAAAAAAGGCTTTTAAAGAGCACCTTAAAGAGGGAGCATTTAGCGAGATCTCAGCTGATGTTGTCAGACCCTCTGCAGAAGAATGTAGGATAAATCCTAGAAGTAAATCAACTAAAATGCGCTGGGCAATAAAGTGATTGCCATTACATGTGATAAAGATGACAGAACAAGAATTATACAAAAGCTGTACCTTGTGTCCAAGAAAATGTTCTATAGATAGGACTGTGACCAAGGGCTATTGCAATGAAAAAAGTGAATTACATGTAAGCAGGGCTGCTCTTCATATGTGGGAGGAGCCCTGTATTTCAGGAGAACACGGATCTGGAACCGTGTTTTTTTCTGGTTGCAACATGGGATGTGTTTTTTGTCAAAATAAAGAGATTAGTCGTGGTGAAGTGGGAAAGATAATACCTACCGAGAGATTGGTTGAGATTTTCTTTGAGCTTCAGGAAAAAGGCGCAAATAATATAAATCTGGTCACAGGTGATATGTTTATTCCCACTATCAAAACTGCAATTGAAAGAGCTAAAAGTAGAAATATAAAGATTCCTTTTTTGCTGAACACATCATCGTATATTGAGGTAGATACCCTTAAGATGCTAGATGGACTTATCGACATCTATCTTCCAGATTTTAAATATATTAGGGAACAGGATGCAGTTAGATATAGTAAAGCAAAGGGTTACGTTGATGTTGCAAAAGCTGCGATAGATGAAATGATAAGGCAGCATCCAAATTGCGAATTTGGGTCAGATAACGGTGAAGAAAATCTCATTAAAAAAGGGGTAGTAGTTAGGCACCTTTTGATGCCTGGGATGCTTATCCAGGCAAAAATGATCGTAAGGTATCTTTATGATAAATATGGAGACAATATTTTTATCAGCCTCATGAATCAATATACGCCTAATGGGCAGCTGCAAGAGTATCCAGAGATTGATAGGAAGGTCTCAGAGCGAGACTACAAGAGTCTTGTTGAATACGCAGCATCCATTGGAGTTGTTAACGGATATATGCAGGTCGGGGAAACGGCCAAGGAAAGCTTTATTCCAAGCTTTGATTGTAGCGGAGTATAAATATTCTTCCAAAAAGGAAAAATATAAGATAAAAAGACGCTAAAGACGTGATTTTTTTGGTAGTGAGTAGCATATAGAATTATCACATAAGGAACCGGTAAACAAAGTGGTTCGTTTATGTGGCACATTAAGTGCTCAGAAAGGATGATGAATATGTTATTCGACACAACAACAATTTTAATCGCAGCAGTAGTTGTTATCGCAATTATTGTAATTGCAGCGGGGTACGTAAAGGCTCCCCCAGACAGAGCGTTTATCATATCAGGTATTAGAAGAAAACCTCGAATTCTCATCGGTAGAGCCGGCGTAAAGCTCCCATTTTTTGAAAGAGTCGACAAATTGTATCTTGGTCAGATGACTGTAGATATTAAGACAGAGCAGTCAGTCCCTACAAACGATTTCATTAACGTTAACGTTGATGCTGTTGCAAAGGTAAGGATTGGTACAACTCCTGAAGCAATTCAGCTTGCTGCCAAGAACTTCCTTAACAAGGATCCAGAGATGATCACAATGGACCTTCAGGATTCATTACAAGGTAACATGCGTGAGATCATCGGTACTCTTGCTCTTAAGACTATCAATACTGATAGAGATAGCTTCTCAGATCAGGTTATGGAAAAAGCTTCAAAGGATATGAACAAGCTTGGTATTGAGATTCTTTCCTGCAATATCCAGAACGTAACTGATGAAAATGGACTTATTAGTGATCTTGGTATGGATAATACAGCTAAGATTAAGAAGGACGCAGCTATTGCAAAGGCGCAGGCTGACAGAGACGTAGCTATTGCAAAGGCAGAAGCTGATAAAGCAGCAAATGATGCAAGAGTTCTTGCTCAGACTGAGATTGCTGAAAAGAACAATGCTCTCGCTATCAAGCAGGCAGAACTTAAGAAAGAGGCAGACACAGCAAGTGCTGTTGCGGATGCCGCTTATGAAATTCAGCAGCAGGAGCAGCAGAAGTCAATTCAGACAGCTACAGTTAATGCTCAGATCGCGAAGGCAGAACGTGAAGCAGAACTTAAGCAGAAGGAAGTAGTAGTAAAACAGCAGCAACTTGCCGCTGAAATTGAGAAACAGGCTGACGCTGAGAAGTATCAGGCTGAAAAGAAAGCTGAAGCAGAACTTGTTCAGAGACAGAAGAAGGCCGAAGCTGCTAAATATGAGCAGGAAAGAGAAGCTGATGCAAAGAAAGCTCAGGCTGAAGCTCAGAAGTTCGCTGCAGAGCAGGAAGCTGCAGGTATTAAAGCAAAATATGATGCTGAAGCCGCTGGTATTGCTGCAAAAGGTAAGGCAGAAGCTGAAGCAATCAAGGCGAAAGGTATTGCAGAAGCTGAAGCAATGGAAAAGAAAGCAGAAGCTTATAAGAAGTACAATGGCGCAGCTATGGCTGAAATGATGATCAAGATCATGCCTCAGATGGCTGCTGAAATTGCTAAACCTCTTTCACAGATCGATAAGATCAATATTTATGGAACAGGGGATGGCACAAATGGTGCAAGCCAGATTTCAGGTAATATGCCAATTGTTATGAAACAGGTTTTTGATACAATGTCAGAAGCTACAGGCGTAGATTTTACTGAGATCATGAAAGCTGGTACATACGACGCTAAGGTTAATAAAAACATTAACTTAAGCGGAGATGGTGTTAGCGTAAATATTGATAAGACAAACAAATAAGCATTAAATTAAAGGGCCGCTTGTTCACAAGATGAACAGGCGGCTTTTTGGTATAAGCCTTTAACATAAGAACATAATTGCTAATGATATAGCAATCAAAGTGGTCAGTATTGCTGTTACAGAAATGATTTTTCCTTTTAAAATACTTGGATCCATATATTTGCCGTTATAGTTTACGGCGTCAATAACCTTAGCAGGTTTTTTGATTTTGCTATTGATATCTTTGTGATTAACATCCATCGCAGACACCTCCTTGATGAAGAATAATATAAGTTGAGGCAACTCATTTTTTAATACTATAACTCACAAATATTTCTTTTTCCTAACTTGGTTATAAATCTTTTATAAAAATTACCAATGGCAGGATAAATCCTATATTACGAAGTTTTTTGCTTAGAAAAAAGTATATAGACATAAGATGTGCTCGTAACATAAAATTGTATCGTTATGAGTTATTTGACAGATGAAGAGTTTTTTAAAAGATATGGAAATAAATTAAATGATGAACAAAAAAGGACCGTAAAGGCTGTTGAGGGCCCGGTCCTTCTTTTGGCAGTTCCCGGCAGTGGAAAGACGACGGTTCTAGTAAACAGGCTGGGGTATATGCTTTTTGTAAGTGGAATTGCACCAGATAATATACTAACTCTTACGTATACAGTTGCAGCAACAAGAGATATGAAAAGCCGTTTTGTAAACATTTTTGGTAACGAAGGAGCAACTAACTTAGAGTTTAGAACTATCAATGGAATTTGTGCTAAGATAATAAGCCATTATGGAAGGCTTATTGGTAAGAAATCATTTGATCTTTTAACAGATGAGAAGGTTTCAGGTAAGATCTTGACTGACATTTATCTGAATGTAATGAAAGAGTATCCCACAGAGAGTGATATCAAAAACATCCGTACTTTGATAACTTACTGTAAAAACATGCTCCTTACAGAAAAAGACATAGTAGAGATTGGTAAGGATCAAGGAATAGATCTCTTTAAGATTTATGAGGAATACAATTCAGAGTTAAAGAAACGCAGCCTTATGGATTATGATGATCAGATGATATATGCATATAGGATGCTTAAGGGTTCTAAGGAACTTCTGGATCATTACAGAGATCGGTACAGGTATCTTTGCGTTGATGAAGCGCAGGATACATCCAAAATACAGCATATGATTATATCTCTTTTAGCAGGAAAAAATGGCAATCTTTTTATGGTAGGAGATGAAGATCAGAGTATATATGGTTTTAGGGCAGCATATCCAGATGCGTTGCTGAACTTTGAGAAAGATCATCCAGGTGCAAGAGTGCTTGTGATGGACAAAAATTACAGATCAAACGCTAGAATTGTTGAAGTGGCGGATAAGTTCATTCAAAAGAATTTTAGTCGCCATGACAAGCATATGAATGCTACAAGAGAAGCGGGTGAAGCTATCAGATTTGATGTACTTAGGAGCAGAGAGTCGCAATATGACTATCTTCATAAGATGGCTACCACGGTAAAAGAGCAGACGGCAGTTTTGTACAGGGATAATGAGTCTATTTTACCTCTTATTGATATTCTTGAGAGAGATGAAGTTCCATACAGGATTAAAAATACTGATATGAGCTTCTTTTCACATAGAGTGGTAGTGGATGTGACAACTATCTTGAATTTTGCATTAAGCCCTATGGATCCTGAACTTTTCATGAAGGTGTTTTATAAATTTCAGACGTACCTGAGCAAGGCTGATGCTGAGAAAATGTGCTACATTGCCGATTATAAGCATATTGGGATTCTCGATGCAGTCGAAGAACTGGAGATAAATCGAAGAATTTTAGGAAATGTCAGAGACTTGCGTATCAATTTTAGAAATATGGTATCTGAGAATCCTATTAAAGCCATAAATCGCATAGAAAAAATGGGATATGGAGAGTATCTAAAGAACAACAATATTGATGATAATAAGCTTTTTATCCTAAAGATGCTTGCCAAAAATGAGGCTACAATAGAGGCATTTCTAGACAGACTTAACCAGTTAAGGGATATTCTTGCTAACAAGGAAGAAAACTACAAGTCCAAATTTATTTTGTCTACGATTCACTCAAGTAAAGGCCTTGAATATGAGCATGTTGTTCTTATGGATGTTGTTAATGGAGTTTTTCCAAGTAAGATCATTAAATCGTTCAAGACAGCAACAGTCCAAGAGAAGAGAGATTATGAGGAAGAGCGGAGAATCTTTTATGTTGGAATGACCAGAGCAAAAGATACGCTTACCATTCTAAAATATAGTGATAAGCCATCACATTTTGTTGGAGAGCTATGCAAAAAAGAAGAAAAAACTCCAGTGAATATTAAGGAAAAAACTAAGCCACGAGCTATTTCTTCATATAAAAAGAAGTTGCAGGCAAAGACTTCCAGCGAAAATGTTCCAAAAATACTTAAGACTGGCGATAAAGTGAATCAATCAAAATATGGTGACGGTGTGATTACCGACGTAACTCTTGATGATGACGAGATACCAACAAAGTTTGTGGTTAGATTTAATGATGGAACGGAAAAGATATTCATGTTTCCATTTGCATTCATTACAGGAATGAAAATTATAAAGCGAAGATAGTCATTCACGGAAATAAAGAAAAGGTTCAGTTTCAAATAAGGAACTGAACCTTAAATAATTACTTCTTTTCAGCTTTTTCTTCTTCCATTTTCTTTATAAGCTTATCTATCTCAGCCTGAGACAGCATAACATTATCATTATTTGTTTCAGCCATATTATCACCTCTAAAAAAATCATTTGAGATATTTATAACATAACGAGTCAGTTAAATAAATAATAAAAATTAAAAAAACAGGTCTAAATGAAATAAAGCTCCAAACTGAAATCGCTTTCACTGAAGCGATTTTTATTTTGGGTTGCATGACCAAATTACAGTATCTTTTTTATCTTAAAGAAGATAAGACTTCCTACTACGATCAATATGCTGAGGAGAATTACAACAGGGTATCCCATCTTTGATTCGAGCTCTGGCATGTATTTGAAATTCATTCCATACCAACCAACGATCAGTGTGAGTGGCATAAAAATTGTAGTAACCACGGTAAGCACAGTCATAATTCTATTTTGCTTAACATCGAGCTGAGACTGATATAGATCGTTTAACTGGATAGTATAATCTCTTATATGAGTTGCGGCTTCATACAGTCTTTCAACTCTGCTTGAAAACATTCTGAAGTATCTGAGGTTTTCTTCATTAAAAAAGCCATTTTCATTTTCTTCTAGTTCCTGACCAAGATCTAGGAGCTGTTCATAATGAGTTCTAAGATCTCGTATGTCGCTACGAATGTCATTGTTTCGGCTCATGTCAGCAGCTTCTGTATCTGTCATTATTTCTTTTTCCAGATTATCGAGCTCCATCTCATAGCGCTGCATCGTAGAGAGGTCGTCATGTATGATAAGTTCCAAAAAGTCATAGAAAAATCTTTCGAGAGAAGGTTTTTTCCATTTCTTGAATCTTTGAATGCGTTTAACGATGTTCTCTACAGTATCCCCATTATCTATGAATACAATGCCAGTTTCATCAAGTGCATATGAAAACTTTTGAGGTTCATCTGTATGGGATGATTGTATCGGAATACAGAAGGTTCCGGTTAGGGAGTCATAGTTAACTTCTGCTTTTGTAGTGAATATTTCCTCATTGCTTATATCAAAATCAAGTCCCATATCAAAATTTTCGCTTTGCTCTGCCCACTGTGCAGGAGTCAAGATAGCAACATATGGGGCAGCGGCATCATGACACTGTTCTGCGCTACATTCTTCTAAAGTATTATTGATCAGAAAATACATATTTTACCTCCATATGCGTTAAAATCGATGATAACAAGAATCATCAGTTTTTGTTGATCTTGTTTAGCTCACTAGTTTCTATGATAACAAGTAATGTAGTGTCTTTACCAAGTTTTCTTTGAGGATCAATGAATCCCCAAGGAGTCTGGCTATCTTTAACTGCAACTACGTTTAATTTGTACTTTTTTCTGAGCTCTAATTCGATGAGGTTTTTACCAATCCAATTGTCTCTAGGCTTGATTTCTACTAATGACAGAGTATCATCGAGCTGGAAGTAATCCATAAATGTATCAGAAAGAAGGATTCGAGCTGACTGATTTCCACCAAAATCCTCAGGAATTATGATCTTGTCTGCTCCCACCTTCTTTAGTATCGAAGACATTCTTTCTGAAGAACTTTTAGCCACAACAAGAGGAACTCCAAGTTCTTTTGCTACGGCTACTACCATGATACTTGCTGACATGTTTCGTCCCATGGCACATACTACAATGTCCATGTTTTTGAGATCTAATGCCTTGATTTCTTCTTCGTTTTCTAGATCAGCAACGACAGCAACTGTGCAAAAGCCAGCCATTTCCTTTATGGTATCTTCGTCTTTATCAGCAACAAGGACATCTGCACCCATGTCATAGAGGCTCTTTGCCAAGCTGATGCCATATCTTCCAAGGCCTAAAACTGCAACTGATTTTTTCATTTTTTCTCCTTTATCCGACGTAAAATTCGCCTTCAGCGAATTTGCATGAATTCTTATTTGGCTTACGGTTAGCAAAAAATATTGCCATTGATATTGGACCAATTCTGCCTAAATACATTGCTATGATAATTATAATACGACCGGCAAGATTAAGGGTCGGGGTAACATCTCTTGTAAGACCAACAGTGGCTGAAGCGCTTATTACTTCAAAAAGTGAATCAACTACCGTGATGGCAGGATTTGTTGCCAGTAGTATAAGAGTAAGGACAATTACTGTAAAAGAGCTAACGGCAAGTATGACAGAAGCTTTTCTCATGAGATCTTCGGTTACTCGTTTGTGAAAAACCAGATTTTTTTCATCACAATTTATGTAGTTGATTATATTGATAGCTGCGAGGAAAAAAGTGACTGTCTTTATTCCACCAGCGGTACCTACAGGGGATCCGCCTATAAACATTAGAACATAGGATATTACGCATGATATATCTGTCAATCCCTTCTGCGAAAAGCTTGCAAAACCGGCAGTTCTAAGAGTTATAGACTGAAAAAAACTGTTTATGATCTTGTCGGAAAGCGACATGGTTCCTATTGTTGCCGGATTGGTGTATTCAGCAAAGAAAATGATCAAAGCACCCAAAAATATGAGTGAAAACGTCATCGTAAGGACTAACTTGGTGTGTTCTGTAAAGCGTTTTATTATTGTTATGGGTGAATAGTTTTTCTTGATACCGTTTTTAATTCCGGATGATATGTCGAACCAAACAACATAACCCAGGCCGCCAATTACAATTAGTGTCATTGTGATCAAAAGAACTGCTGGATCAGAGTGAAACTGCCCCATGCTCGTTGGACCTATGATATCCATTCCTGCGTTACAAAAGGCAGAAACTGAATTAAATAATGATGCCCATAATCCCTTTGCTAGACCTAAAAGTGGTACGAGACGAAATGAATAAAGGATAGCACCAAGAAGTTCTACCATAATTGTTCCACGGATGATCCTGACAAGCTTTCCAAGTATACCAGATCGTGAATTTAGATTTAATGCATCTTTGAGCATCATTCTTTCGCCCATAGTAAATTTCTTTTGGGATACTAGTAAAAATGTTGATGCAACGGTTATTATTCCAAGTCCGCCAATTTGAGCCAGAATAAGGATAATTACTTGACCAAAGGTGCTCCAGTGACTATATGTATCTGTAACAACAAGACCTGTAACGCAAACAGATGTAGTTGCTGTGAAAAGTGCTGTAACGAAGTCGGTAGTTTCGCCTATTGCAGTAGATATTGGAAGTAGAAGGAGTATTGTTCCAACAACAATTGCTCCTAAGAAGCTCAGTGGTATTAAATGTTCAGATGAAAAACTCCACTTTTTCATAGTGCTCCTCCACATAAAAATCATTAACAGTAATAATATAATAATACATCCCTCAAAAAGCAATAAATATCGTATTTATGGTAATTGTTAGAGTTATTTTGCTGGTGCATAGAAATAAAACAGGCAGGTCGAATGACCTGCCTGTTTTGAGCCCTCAAGAAACCACATCCACATTTTTATGCTCCGGTAAAGCTACGCTACCATCGCTAAAATGCATATTCCGAATTTCATAAGGAGATTATACATTATATGTTCGAATGAATGCCTAAAAAAAATAAGAAAAATTTATAACTAATCTATTAACAAAATGGTAGTATTAGATTGATTTATTTATTTTGAAAAGAATGAAAGGGATATCTTATGAAAAAATGGGTTAGAGCAAATTATCAGCCAGCTATGCCACTTTACGGTGATACAAGGGTTACAGCCGGCACTGAACATATTGAGTTGTCAAAAAATGCCGCTCTTGAAGGAATGGTACTCTTAAAGAACGAAAAGGGAGCTTTGCCGTTATCAAAGGGCAAGAAGGTAGCTCTTTTTGGAAAAGGAACCTTTGATTATGTAAAAGGTGGTGGCGGAAGCGGCGATGTTTACACCAAATATATTCATAACATCTATGATGGCTTCAAAATCCTTGGAGTAGATGTATATGAACCAGTCTGTGATTTTTATAAGAAAAATGTGGAAGAACAGTATAAAACTGGATCTGCACCTGGAATGACAGTGGAGCCTGTCTTAGAGGATGAACTCATAAAGGGGGCTAAAGCATATACAGACACAGCGATCATCAGTATCAGTAGATTTTCTGGAGAAGGTTGGGACCGTTCAGATGTAGAATATGACGGAGAATACAATCCTTGGGGCAATGAGGTAAGCATGCCCAAAACAGCAGGAAAAATATTCCCTGAAGGAGATTTTTATCTTACAGAAAACGAGAAAAAGCTGATTAATGCTGTAAAAGAAGCCTTTGCAAATACAATAATTGTGTTAAATACAGGCGGTATTGTAGATACAAAGTGGATAAAGAACGACAGTGCTATAGAAGCAGCTCTTTTAGCTTGGCAAGGTGGAATGGAAGGCGGATTAGCTGCTGCTGAGGTTCTTATGGGATATGTTAATCCATCAGGTAAGCTCCCAGACACATTTGCAGCAGATGTAGGCGACTATCCATCAACAGCAGGGTTCCACGAGTCTCCAGAATATGTTGATTACACAGAAGATATATTTGTGGGTTATAGATATTTTGAAACCCTTTCTGGAGCAAAAAATAAAGTGGTATACCCATTTGGCTATGGCCTTTCTTACACAAACTTTGAAAAAGAGATTATTAAAGTAAAAGAAAAAGGCGATGACATAACTTTTGTTGTTAATGTTACAAATACTGGAAAAGTTAGCGGAAAAGAAGTTGTAGCCATTTATCTTTCAGCACCACAGGGTAAGCTTGGAAAAGCGGCAAAAGTATTAGTTTCTTTTGAAAAGAGCAGACTTATAAAAGTTGGAGAATCCCAGGTAATGGAGCTTTCAGTTAATAAATATCAGTTAGCTTCATATGATGATCTTGGAAAGATAGAGAAATCTTCCTATGTTGTTGAAAAAGGCGATTATAAGTTTTTCCTTGGTGGAAGTGTAGCTGAGGCTGATGAGATTGACTATACATACGCTCAGGATGACGATGAGATATATGAAAAGCTTTCTGAGAAGCTTAATCCCGTGTCATTAAAGAAAAGGCTTCTTGCTGATGGAACCTATGAAGATCTTCCTACAGGTCCAGCTAGAGACAAGGATGAATGCATTTTTGAAAAGATGGTGCCAGGAACAGAAGAGGCAATGGTCCCAGAAGAGAAGGGAAGAGCAAGGTATCTTCTCATGAATCCATATAAAGAAGGTGTTAAGCCTCTTATAGACGTGTTTGATGGCAAAATGTCTGTTGATGAATTTGTAGAGCAGCTTGATGATGAAGATCTTATAGATATTCTTGGTGGTCAGCCTAACAGAGGTGTTGCTAACACATGGGGAATGGGCAATAAGCCTGAATATGGTATTCCAAATGTTATGACTGCTGATGGCCCTGCAGGTGTCAGAATTAATCCGGAATGCGGCGTTGCAACAACAGCTTGGCCATGTGCAACACTTCTTGCTTCTACATGGAACAAAGAGCTGCTGTATGAAATTGGTGTTGCAGGTGGAGAGGAGCTCAAGGAAAACAACCTCCAGATATGGCTTACGCCAGCTGTAAATATTCACAGAAGCCCACTTTGTGGCCGTAACTTTGAATATTATTCAGAAGATCCATATCTTGCTGGAAAACTTGCTGCGCAGATGGTTAAGGGTATTCAATCAAATAACGTAGCATGTAGCGTAAAGCATTTTGCTGCAAATAATAAAGAAACCAACAGAAAACATAGTGATTCAAGAGTTTCAGAGCGTGCGCTTAGAGAAATATACCTTAAGGTATTTGAAATCATCGTTAAGGAAGCTGATCCATGGACAATCATGTCGTCATACAATGTAATAAATGGACAGAGAGCGTCAGAGTCAAAGGATCTTTTAACCGGAATTCTTCGCGATGAATGGGGATTCAAAGGCATGGTAACAAGTGACTGGTGGAATAGATCAGAGCAGTATAAAGAGATTCTTGCAGGTAATGATGTTAAGATGGCAAATGGATACCCAGAAAGAGTAAAAAAAGCTATGGAAATGGGAGCTATTACAAGAGAAGACCTAAAAAGGTGTGCTAAGCGTGTTATTGAGATGATCTTGAAGCTGGATTGATACATTGCAAATAGAACAATCATATCTCGCAATAAAATCGAAATATGGCACATAAATTTCCTGTTATGAATATATATTTTTAAAGCTCCATTATATACAATATTTTCAACAACAGATAACATTGGTTTTTATTTTAGAAAGGATGGTGAGGATCATGTTATCAATGCTGTTTATCATATTTTTCCTTATGATCTTTGGAAGAATGCTTGGCTTTGCAATTAAAGCTACTTGGAGTATCATGAAAGTTTTGGTGTTTCTAGTATTTCTACCACTGATATTGATAGGCTTGTTGATGGGGGGACTTATTTACATCGCATTCCCAATTCTTATCTTGGTTGGAATTGTAAGTTTAATTGCAAAAGTTGTAGTTGCTAGTTGATTTGAAAGGAGAATACAAATATGGAAATCACATTAGAAGCTGTTGAAAAGGTAATGGATCAGACAGGTGTTGAATTCAAGGTTGCAAAAGAAGCGCTTCAGAAAACTGATGGCGATGTTGATGCAGCAATCAAGCTTATTCAGCCAGATATGAAAGATATAGGAGAAGATACAAAGGCTATCATTGATAGACTTAAGAAAAAGGTTGAAGAAGGCAATGTCGATAGAATCCAGATCAAAAAGGATGACGAAGTAGTATTTAGTGTTCCTGTAAATGTAGGAGTTGTTGGTGGAATCCTTGGTTTTGCCGCAGCACCTTGGGCACTTATTGCAGGAGCTGCAGCTGCATTTGGACTTGGTTGTAAGCTTGAAGTTGTAAAAAAAGATGGAACTACGGACGAAGTAAAGTAACCGCTAAAGGAAAATATGAAAAAACAGGTCAGATGGTTTAAAATGTCTGACCTGTTTTTTTTATGTAAGATTATTGTTTTTTTTCATCTACGGAATAAATTGCTTTAAGAATTATTGGCGTCAAAATAGAGCTAACTACGATCAAAAGAATTACCGAAGTAAAATATTTACTATCGATAATCTCGGCCTTAAGCCCCCTTTGAGCAACGATTAGTGCAACTTCACCTCTTGTCATCATTCCAACGCCAATCTTAAGTGCGTCAGAGTTATTGTACTTTAAAAGTTTGGCAACTAATCCGCACCCAATTACTTTTCCCAAAAGACCGACCAAAACAAAAGCCACTGAAAAAGCTAAAATTGAAAGATCTACGGTTCTAAGGTTGGTCTGTAGTCCGACACTTGCAAAGAAAATAGGGCCAAATATCATATATGAACTAATATCCATTTTTCTGTCGATATAAGCAGAATCGTCAAGAGAACTTAGTATAATACCAGCAACATAAGCACCGGTGATATCGGCAACTCCAAAATATTTGTCAGCAACATATGCAAGAACAAAAGCCAGTGCCATTCCTATAATTGGAATTCTACGAGTATGAGGCCATCTGTGAACAAAACGTTGCATGATCTTAAAGATAATAACACCGGCAACAAGTGAAAGTGCAAAGAACGCTACAGTTTTGATGCACACAGCACCAAGATCAGCATTTGGGTCCTTAAGACCAAGAACAGCGGTAAGCACAACGATACCGATTACATCATCGATAATAGCTGCACTCATTATTGTCGTACCTACATCAGTTGATATCTTGCCGAGCTCCTTAAGGGCCGAAACAGTAATGCTAACAGAAGTAGCAGTAAGAATAGTTCCAATAAATACAGCTTCCACAAATGTAGAAGTTCCAGGAGCAGAAAATCCATAAAAGCACATATACATAATTGTTCCGAGAATCAGAGGAAGAGAAACTCCAGCAATAGCAAGTGCTGTAGCCTTTAAGCCAGATTTCTTGAGGTTGTCGATATTGGTTTCAAGACCAGCGCTGAACATTAGGAGTATTACACCAATTTCAGCCATTCCTGACCAAAAATCATTGTCAACAACTATATTAAAAAGAGAGGGTCCAATAAGTAGACCTGCGATAATTTCTCCAGCTACTTGTGGAGCCTTGAGTTTACGGGCAATAAGACCAAATAGCTTAGCGCTTATAACAATGATAGCTAGATTTCTCAATATTTCTAATGTATCCATTTTAAAAATCCTTTCGAATCCTAGTAATTTTCGTGCAACGCCTTAAATTATACTTCCAACTTTTGTTAATAACAAGCGTCAAACTGCAACTTATTTTTCGTAGCAAATGTGTTATAACTGTAAGGTGTGCTTAAGGGCATCAATTTTTGGTTGAAAGGATATACAAAAATGAAAAAGGTATTTGTTATTATGCTTACAGGGCTCATGATAATAGGGACTATGGGTTGTGCAACAGAAAACAAGAATGAATTTGTAGTAGCCGAGCATGAATCTGTAGAAGCTATTTCAGAAGAGTCTTTGGACGAGGTAACTGAAGAGGAATCCACAGAAGTTGTTACGGAGGCTTCTTCAGTTGAATCGACAAATGAAGGAAAAAGAGCCTCTAAAGAGGGCAATGAATTGTTTCAGCAATTTCTCAATGATGAGCTTGAAGTTGATGGAAGTACATTTTCTGAGATATTTGCTGAAGGAATAGATTTTGCTGGGATTCCTAGGGCATATTACATTGATCTTGACGATGATGGAGAAGATGAACTTCTTGTAGATGGCTTTTACTATGGCTGGGAAGTATATGACATTGTTGATGGTGAGATCAAGCATATCGATGGTGGATGCGGAACAGCAGATAATGTTAGTATCAAAAAGGGAAATGGGCATTATTACGTAGCACATACAGACTTCATGCATTCAGGAAGAAGGTTCATGGAGCTTGTAAGGTTTGATGAAAAAGGTGAAGTAATTGAAACCATCTACATTATTGCAATCTATGAAGGACAGGATGACTATGACGAAAACAGTACCTTTTATTATTACGAAGGCGATATAGAGAATGCCTATGATGACGCTAATCTCATAACAATGAAGCAGTATGATGATTACATGGATAGTTATGTTTCTCTAGAAGAATCGGAATTTAAATCAGCATGGGAAGAATAAAAGTCATATAAATAGGATACGCCTCGAAGAGCAGTGCTCCTCGGGGCGTATTTATTAGGATTATAATTGGTTGTTTTTGAAAAAAGTAATTAGATATCAGCTACTATGTCGATGTTCTCGCCTGTGATTCCAATCCAAGCGCCGTTCTTGGCTTCTGATGATTCAGCATGAGCAAGGAGCCACTTATTTGTAGCTGTCATTAGCTTATCTTCTTGATTGACAGGTGTGAAGCTAGGCATTCCTACGTTTGTGCCTTTTGGGAGACCAACAAGAACCTGGAAACCAGAATCTTTGCTAGCCTGACATGGAGCATAGTGAAGCGCTGTAGCGTACACCTCGATCATTGTTCCTTTAGGGCAAAGGAAAGCCTTAACTTTGCTGGAATCTATCTTGTGATCTACAATCTCTTCTCTTTTCGCAAGAAGAAGGATAAAGTCTGTAGCACCGAGATTGATTTCGCTTGAACGATGATATTCAAGACAGTTAAGTTTTGTGTTGTGACCATTGCACCATCCAAACTGCATTGGTGAGCCGCCAAAAAGAGAGTTAGCGATTCTGTCAGCTGCTGGAAGCTCCTGAAGAACCTTTTCCTCAGCTACATAGTCTGTTCCCTCTGGGATTGGAGTTTTATCTCTTAATGCTTCTTCAATCTGCTTTTTTTCTTCTTCGTAGCCTTCAATGATTCTTCCATAGTTTGTAAACTCTGGATCTGTTACTTTTAATATTTTCATTTTGCCCTCCTATAATAGTCAAAATACATTCTCTGATCTTAATGATACATCTTGTAGATGATCATTTCTTATCATTATGTAGCGAAAACAGTTCAAATATTGCTGAGAGTTATTTCAAATATTGCTTGGCTATATAGTAGGAGATATTAAATCTTCTAAATCCTGAGAATTTTTTGCTGTCTATATAAATTTCAGAATCTCTGGAATAATGAGCAGTTTTAAAGGCAGTCAGTAGTTCTTCATTATCTACAATTGCAGGAACAGCATCGTAAGATAAATTGTAGCAAATGTAACTTTTGACTGAGTCGTAATCATCAATCTGTTCTTCTGCAGCAGCAAGATCATAGCGGGCAATTTGATAATCTGGGTTGCTATAAATGAAGGCTAAAAATGCGAGGGTGATCGCTACCATGCAAGCTCTGAATACAGGAAAATTCTTGACGTACATGCTTGCAATAAGGAACGCGAGCCAAAAGCACAAAACTACGAGGAACCATAGAACAAAGAGTCTAAGGAATGTTAAATGATATACTTCAACGTAAAGGATCATTCTCATGGCAGATGAAGCGATCATTATATATGTGCAGGTTGCAATTAGGGTCAAAAGAATCTTCAACACCTTGGATTTGCTGAAAAATGCCTGGCAGATTGAGACCATTATAATGTTTAAGATACATACTGCAAGAAGCTGGTAAAAGCCTTCGTGGGCATATTCTGCGTATGTATATCCCTCAGGAAGAGCTATGCTTCCGCTAAAGAGATAGAGAAGCTGAATAGCGCAAAATAAAATATAAACAAGTCCTATAATGCTAGTAAATGTGATGGCTATTACTGGATTTGTTGTACCTTCACCTTTAACTTTGATTCTAAGCTCTTTTAAAACCATGGAAGTAATAATGGTATATGCGCTCCAAAATCCCAAAAGGGCTGTCAGAAACAT
The DNA here is from genome assembly GCF_001858005.1 of Butyrivibrio hungatei. Classification (NCBI taxonomy): domain Bacteria; kingdom Bacillati; phylum Bacillota; class Clostridia; order Lachnospirales; family Lachnospiraceae; genus Butyrivibrio; species Butyrivibrio hungatei. The sequence goes on from NZ_CP017830.1 coordinate 69,273, forward strand.
CATGATTCCGTGATATACGTCTTCAGATATATCAAAGTCAAACTTGATGTTTGAAAGGAAGTTTTCAAAAACAAGGTCAGCAGAGCACAGTAGTGGAATAATAATTATCAAAAGTGGAATGGCGATAGCAATACCAAGGAACACTGCTGTAATTGTTTTTTTCTTCTCGTTATCGACAATTTTTCCATTAGTTATTTTGTAAGCCTTATGATCTGAGATAGGACGAGCAAGGTGTTCAAGTGGCTTGAAAATGGCACACAACAAGCTTAAAAACCATGCGCCAATATCAAAACCTGTTGTATCAACATACAGATAGACGATAAAGCTAAAGAATAAAAGAAAAATGGCAAGCCTCTCTAAAAATTCGAGAGCAGAGCTGGTTGTCATGCATCTGTGTATAGAAAGAAGCATCAAAGAAACAACATAAAATACTCCTAAACCTTTTTTACCATGGCAATCTGCTAATAATGAAAATCCATCTTTAGCTCTAAACAGCTTGAGAATGATAAGAGCTCCAGCCATAAATATAGGATATGTAATGCTCGCGTGATTATTGTACAAGCAAAATCCGTATACTAAGCCAAATACAAGAGATAATAATCCGTACTTTTTAAAATGCTCAGCATTTCCTGTAGGTGCAGATGTAGGTGGCATAGGTGTAACGTTGTTGAATTGAGGTGCCTGTGCACTAGAACCATTATTGTACTGTGGCATTTGATTATTGTTGGTTTCCATACTTATTCCTCCTGATCATCAACATATTCTAGGATATCTCCCGGTTGACAATCCAAAGCTTTACATATTGCATCAAGGGTCTCTAAACGAACCGCTTTTGCTTTGTTGTTTTTTAAAATAGATAGATTAGCCAAGGTAATTCCTACTTTACCGGCTAGCTCAGTTAGTCCTATTTTCCGTTTTGCCATCATGACATCTAAATTTATCACTATCATATCTCTACCTACTCCATTAAATGGTCAAATCATTTTCCTGCTTGTATCTCACAGCCTTATCAAATACTCTTGCCAGAACCTTGCTAAATAGCCCAGCGAAAAGAAATACACCCGCAATTACAATGGCTGAAGGAGTGAAATATACAAAGCATCTAAGGAGCTTTATCACAGTTACTACAAATGCGTAGGTACCCATACGATATAAGCTTTTAACATTAGCATCAACAAAACAGTCATCGTCTATAACAGTCTTCATCATCTTGCGAAGCTCATACAAGATCAGAAGTGCTGCGATTCCAACAAGCATTATCGAAACAACTGCATACCAATAATGGTCGTTGATCGCGGCATATTCCGTTGTTTCCCCCAACACTTGTAACGCAAGCTGTACGGCGTGTTTTAATAGAAAAGGAACGGCGATGACTGCCACAAGGCCAATATAAAAACAAAAATCTAAGATGGCTTTAACGAAATTATTTAGTTTGCTATCCATGTTAACCTCCAAGTACTTGTATATTGTCTTTATAACATGGATTTTTTTGATTTGCAATATAAATTTATTGTAAATCAATAAATATTTTTTGAATCACAAAAAGAACCATAAAAAAATGAAACACCTTTTGGTGTTTCATTAAGCATAATTGAAAAGACATTTATTTGTTACGTTGTCATCGAGAAGATAGCGATGTTTAATCTATCAATTCTAGAAAGATAAGTTTTATTGGTCGGTATATGAATAAACCTCTTTTTTTGCGTTACTATAATTTATTCCAGCACGCTTAAACAGTTCAGTGATCGTCACAAATTCGTATCCCAGCCTTTTGAGCTCTGGGATAATAGTATCCAAGGCTTCAACAGTAGCGTCATTACCTTCTAGATCGTGAAGCAGTACTACAGCACCATCTTTTGCGCCTTCAATAGCTTTTTTGGCGCGCTCTGCAGCTCCAACTTCAGGAACCCAATCATCACAGCCATAGCCACTTATAAAGATAAGTGGAATTGATTCCATCATTAGATTATTTACATATATGTAAGGTGGTCTAAAAAAAGTTGGTTCCTTACCTGAAATGGCAACTATTCTTCTGGTTGTTTCATCTATTTCAGCTTTTATTGTATCAGCGTCAAAAGTTCTCATGTCAGAGTGAGTAAGAGAGTGGTTTTGTATATCACATCCATAATCCAGCTCCTCCTTCACGATATCTTCCCTTCCAGGAATACAGTCACCAATAAGAAAAAAGCTTCCTATAACACCGTATTTCTTGAGCTTATCAAGAACCTTTCTTGTTGTAGTATCAGATGGACCATCATCAAAAGTAAGTGCAATGTATTTTTTATCGCTCATGGTCAAAAAGCCTCCTTACATCGAGTTATATAAACTATATAACTGTATTAAGACAAAATCTACTTAAAAAAACATCTTCTATTATCAAAAAATGGCAATGTCAGGGGAGCCTTTCTTACTATACAGAATATGAAAAGCTGTTTCTCCGCTTAAAATCTTGAATACATGGTATGCAGCTTATATAATGCTAGAAGGATAGTCAATATTATAAGTAATCAGGCCGCGGTTTTTGTGTAACATCAGGAGGATAGACATATGAGAATAGTATTTGTAAGACACGGGGAACCCAACTATGAAAAGAACTGCTTGACCGAAACAGGTATTGTTCAGGCTAAGCTTGCTGCTGATAGGCTAAAGGAAGAAGGAATAGAAGAAATATGGTCATCTCCTTACGGAAGAGCAATGGAAACCGCAGAAGCTACCGCTAAAGTCTTAGGACTACCAATTAAGACACTTGATTTTATGAAAGAGCTCGATTGGGGTGGAATAAATGACGTTCCAATCTTTTCAGATGGACATCCTTGGGATATAGCTGATGAAATGGCAAAACGTGGAATGGATCTAAATGATGATAATTGGGAAAAAAATGAGTTTTTTGCTCAAAACAGGGTTGTAAATTCAGTTCATCAAGTAGAAAAAGGCATTGATGAATGGCTTTCAGAACTAGGATATGATAGACACGGCCTTTACTACGATCATAAAATTGCTGAGGATGGACACAAAACAGTGGCATTATTTAGTCATGGAGGCTCATCAAGCGCGGCACTTGCGCATATTTTGAATCTTACATTTCCATACATGTGCGCTCTTTTACATACAGATTTCACAGGCATTACCGTCGTACGTATGGATAAAAAGTCTGGTATCGGTTCAATGCCATGTCTAGAGATTGCAAGTGATTCAAGACATATTCAGAAATGACAAGTAACAGGAAAAATAAATGATAACATGGATAATTGCCACTATTGCAGCTTTTTTTATCAAAGGACTATGCGGCTTTGCGAATACGTTGGTTTTTAACAGCATTTTGGCTTATGGAAATAACAATATAAATGTTTCTCCAGTCGAATTACTACTAGGTTACCCTACAAATATCGTAATGACTATAAGAGAACGAAGGTCGATCAAAATATCCGTCTTTATTCCAACGGCGATATTGGTGATTGCAGGTAGTATACCAGGAGTTTTTTTACTAAAAAATCTGGATGCCGTTATCGTTAAGATCATCTTTGGAATTGTTGTCATACTGATCGGCCTAGAAATGCTCATAAGAGAATACTCCAATAGAAAAGCAAAGGGATCTAAAGCACTTCTAACTGCTATAGGATTATTGTCTGGTCTTTTATGCGGGCTTTATGGAATAGGTGCATTGCTTGGAGCTTATATCAGTCGCGTGTCAGATGATACAAAAGAGTTTAAGGCCAACATATGCGCAGTTTTCATTGTAGAAAACACCTTTAGGATTTTTTTATATGCATTGACCGGCATAATGACCTTGGAAGTGATAAAAAATGTCATTCTTCTTTTTCCATTTATGATACTTGGACTGTTTTTAGGAATAAAATTAAGTAGTATATTAGATGATAAGGTAATCAAAAAAATAGTAATTGTCATGCTGATTATTTCAGGAATAGCCTTGATCATCAACAATCTATGACAATTATTTAAAAACAAGTGTTATTCCACGTTCTTTCACACTAAAAGAAATGGGGGTCATATCTATGTTTGAAGACAAGGAACTATACGTTAAAGAATTGAAGCCATACCTTTATCTTCTGGATGAGAACCACGAGGCAAGCGCATTTGTAGTAATTGGGGAAAAGAAAGCGTGCCTCATCGACACGATGATGGGGTATCATGATTACAAGAAAGTCATAAGTGAAATTACGGATAAGCCTGTAATGGTCATTAATACTCATGGTCATCCCGATCATATCTACGGAAATATCTTCTTTGACGAAGCATATATCAATCCAAAAGACATACCAATGACAGAAATGTTTGTAAATGCCCCTGCGTTTGCTGAACCATGCAAGGCTATGGGTATATCAATGCCTCCATTTAAAGAAATAAAAGGCGGAGACATTGTTGATCTTGGAGGAAAAACGCTTGAAATCTATGATCTTCCAGGTCATACATATGGGGGAATTCTTCTTTTGCTAAAGGAAGATAGAATCCTTTTTACCGGAGATTCGATCAATCATCATTTATGGATGCAAACACCTGGCGGGGTATCTCTTACAGACTGTGTAAAATCCATTGATAACGTACTTTTCCTAGAAAAAGAAGCTGATCTGATCTTACACGGACATGCAAGAGATTATGATGACATCTCACTTATGAGATGTGTAAGAGATGGAATACAAGAGATCATTGATGGTAAAACTCAAAATGATAAACCATATGAATGGTTCGGAGGAGTGTGCAAGCAGCATGCATTTAAAGTGCTAGAAGGCAAGCATTATCAGCAGGATGACCATGTGATCGTATATCAAGAAAATAATATTTAAACTCTAAAGACCGGCTTCTGAATAAAAGTCGGTCTATTTAGCTTATTGTGCTATAATCATAAACAATTATTAGTAAACTAAGTAGCATTACATGAAGGTGAGTAGAATGAAAAAAGTTATCATAAGTGGGGGAGTCTTAATAGCTTGCTTGATAATAGGTATAGCTTCTATACTTCTTTTAAATAATAAATTAGCTGATGATAATGATATAAGCGCAGAAGTGATAAGTGTCGAGGATATTTCCGATATAAGTGAAGCATCTACAACTTCTACTACAATAGCAGAGACAAGCTCGGAGGCTAGCACAGAGGCAAGCTCAATTAGTAATATATCTGTTACAGAAGCAAGTTCAAGCGATCCTCAAGCTGCAAATACTGAAGAAACTGGTGAAAAAATAAACCTTTCAGACCTTGTTAATGCTAGTAGTGTAGGCGAGAATTCTTCAGTTACATATGGAATTGACGTATCACGCTTTCAAGGAACTATCGACTGGGCTCAGGTAGCTTCCAGCGGCGTCGAATTTGCGATGATAAGAGTTGGTTATAGAGATTCATCAACTGGTGAAATCAAGGCAGACACAAATGCAAAATACAACATGCAAGAAGCTGAAAAGAACGGAATAAAGATTGGAGCATACTTCTTTTCAACAGCAGTTACTACCGATGAAGCAAAAGAAGAGGCGAACTGGGTTGCAAGTTATATTGCACAGTACCCCATTACCTATCCAGTAGGGTATAACTGTGAAGGCTTTGAAAATACATCCAGCAGACAGTATAGTCTCACGCAGGATGAGCGTAGCAACATAGCAATAGCTTTCTTAGAGCAGATCTATAATGCTGGATATACACCAATCTTCTACGCTTCAAGAAATGAATTGTCAGAAAACGCCAAGTGGAATACGTCTCAGATAGAAAAGAAATATAAGATTTGGATGGCCTGGTACAATCAGGATACTTCAAACATAGCAAAAGGCCCATCCTACGGTGGTCAATGCGCTATGTGGCAATATACCAACAACGGAAGCGTAGCAGGAATCAGCAAACCTGTTGATGTGGATGTAGCCTATTTTGGTTACAATGGCACAGAATCAGCAAAAGACACATCTGAAAGAGAAACCGCTTCTGCCGACGTTGAAGCACTAATGAAATTTGATCCTGTAGATGAGACCGTTACAGCAAAAAACACCACTAATTTGCGAGACAAGCCAAGTCAGGGAAGTGATAGTACAGTAAAAGTAACGTTGCAAAATGGTCAAACTGCTCAGAGAACAGGGATTAGCTCCAGCGGTTGGTCGAGAGTTGTATATGAAGGTAATACATATTACGCTGTATCAAGCTTTTTGACCACAGATCTAAGTGCACCAAAACAGGAATCACCTCAGTCTGCGCAGCAGACTTCTGATAATTCAGGTTTCAAAACAAAGTTTACTGATTGTAACGAGACCGTTACTGCAAAAGATGTAGTAAATCTTAGAAATAAGCCAAGTGTAACTGACGCAGATTCATCTGTCGTGGCTACACTTAGTGCAGGTGACACGGCAATCAGGACTGGAATTAATAATGAATATGGCTGGTCTCGCGTAGAATATAATGGCCAGACGCTATATTGTGTAAGTAGCTATTTAAAAGTTGTTGAATGATTATTGGGGAATAATCAAAAGACTAAGGGGAAATGACATCTAAGGAGATATGTAAATGACTGCAGAAGAATTGTGGAAAGAATATTGCTTCAATAAAAATATCGATATAAATACACCTTATGAAGCATGGGCTTTTGGGGATGATCCTGATGGACTTGCGCAACTTGTTCTTGAAGGAAAAAAGTTTGGAACAGCAAGTTTGTACGATGCATATGTAATTGAAGATGCTCTCGATGAGATTCCCAAAACAGGTGACTATAGTGTCATATTAAATGCAAATGATGAGGCGTTATGCGTGATCAGAGATTATGACGTGTATGTCAGACGTTTTGGAGATGTCTCCCCTTTTCACGCATATTCAGAAGGAGAAGGAGACCGATCCTTAAACTATTGGAGAGATGTCCACCAAAGATTTTTTGAAGAAGAGCTAAGTGAATATGAAGACACAAACCTTACGATCGATCCAGAAACAAGGATAATCTGTGAAAAATTCTGTGTTGAATATATTCCAGGAAAAGAGCTTGATGATGACCTGATCTATATAGAACCCACCATGGAACTAGCCGACAAAATAGCAGCGTACAAGCAGGAAATGCTAGATGCAGGTTCAAGTTTTGATGGTTGCTTCTCTATGAAAAGGCATGACGAAATAAAAGATTATGTTGATGACTGCATTAACTGGGCAAATCCTAGACGAGAAGCTGATGGACATGGAGCTTGGGGGAATGTTATCTTTGCACTTCGCAAATCTGATAACAGAATTGTAGGATGCATGCAGGTTCACAATGTTCTTTCCGAAAGAATGGAGAAATTCACGGGACATGTAGGATATTCTGTAAGGCCTTCAGAAAGAAGAAAAGGTTATGCCAAGAAAATGCTTGCTAAGGCATGTGACTTCCTTTCAATCTTTGGATTTGACGAAATAAATGTCAGCTGCCTTCCAGAAAACGAAGCCAGCAGAAAAACCATCCTTGCTAATGGGGGCGAATATATAGAAACCGTCTTCTTGGAATGTGATGGAGTTAATCTTGAGAGATATAAAATAAGACTTAAATGATCAATTGATCGCAACACCGGACTATTTTACTTTGTCCGGTGTTTTTTATTCGCAATATCTGAAGCTTAAGTGCTATAAAGTGATAAGCATAAACAAAAAGCCTAGCTTATACTTACTCAAAAGACATTATGAAAGAAGACATCGCGTTATGAAAAGTAAATTACTGATTGGGTTAGTAACACTGGGAATAATATTGACTGGTTGTGGAAAAAGCTCTATTTCTGCCGATGAAGGAAGTTCTATAGCCTCATCTACGGCAACTGAATATGAACCTGGGATAGAAGAGGCCATTGCCTTGGAACAATCCTACACAGAGGAAGCCTCAGAAGAAGCCTCTCAAAGCACCTCATCAGAAGAGCAACATGCAGAAGTAGGTGATATTGTCCTTCCAAAATATACAGCCATGAGAACTGATGAAAAAGGTGGCACAATAGAGCATATCACTTACACAGCGCATGATTACGCAGGTGATGGCAGCGAATATACCAAAGAGGCCAATGTTTATCTTCCAGCTGGGTATAGCACAGATAAAAAATATAACGTAATGATCATCCTCCACGGAATCGGCGGAGACGAGAACGAGTGGGGCCTTAATAAATCAACTTCAAGAGTTAAAGCAATCATGGACAACCTCGCTTACTATGGCGATATTGAACCATTTATCGTAGTTGCTGCCAACGGCCGCGCAGGGAAAGTTGGAGGCAAAGAAGGCTCTGGAATAAATTCTTTTTACCTCTTTGGTCAAGAGCTCAGAAATGATCTGATTCCATATATTGACTCTCATTACAGTACCTATGCTGACTATTCTGAAGGATATGACCTCTCGGAAGCTAGAGAGCATCGCGCGATTGCAGGTCTTTCAATGGGTGGAATGCAGACTATTAACATAGGAATGGGAGAATGCATAGACATATTCGGCTATTTTGGAGCTTTTTCCGCTGCACCTACAAGTAATACTGCTTCAAAAACAGCATCTATCCTCAAAGATAATGAATATCCTATATATTATTTCTATAACATCTGCGGTCTTCAAGATAAGGTTGCTTATCCAAGTGCATCAGCTGCAGCAAAAAACCTCCCTCAGCTCTGCGACCAATTTGTAGATGGGGAGAATTTCATGTGGCAGGAGATTGCCGGAAATCACGATTTTAGAATTTGGTATCTTGGATTTTACAATTTTGCTCAGCTAGTGTTTAATAAGTAGTGCAAATATTTAGCTGAACAAAATTGGAGTATAAGTTTTTTAATGAATATCTTAAATGTAGAAAATGTATCTAAAACATACATGGCAAAGTCTGTCCTTAACGATATTTCTGTAGGAATTAATGACACCGACAAGATTGGCGTAGTAGGCACCAATGGAACTGGAAAATCCACGTTGCTTTCAATAATTGCAGGAGTTGTGGAACCAGACGCGGGCCAAGTTGTTATCAGTAACGGTCTTAGAATCTCATATCTTCCTCAGAATCCTGAATTTGATATGAATAAGACACTTTTGGAAAATATTACAGAAAAAATCTACGCCGGTAATGATCACTGGGACAAAATGGGGGAAATAAAGGCGAATCTAGCTAAATTTGGTATCGATGACCCTGAATGTAACCCTTCAATATTATCCGGTGGCCAAAAGAAAAGAGCTGCTTTAGTTGCAGCGATAATGACACCATCAGATCTTTTGATCCTGGATGAACCTACAAATCACTTGGATTCTGATATGATAGAGTGGCTTGAAGACTTTTTGCAGCACTTTAGAGGTGCACTTCTTATGATCACTCATGACAGATATTTCCTAGATGAAGTGACAAATCAGATTCTTGAAATAGACAAAGGATCTGCGTATCGTTATGAATCCAATTATTCAGGCTTTCTAGAGCTCAAACAGCAGCGCCTGGACTACGAACAAGCTGCCGAAAGAAAAGCCCAGTCTCTTTACAGAAAAGACCTCGCCTGGATGCTGAGAGGAGCCAGGGCCCGTTCTACCAAGCAGAAGGCACATATCCAAAGATTCGAAGAACTCCGCGACAGACAACGGCCTGAAGAGGAAAGACAGGTTCAGCTTAGCTCACTTCCTAGCCGAATGGGCAATAAGACCATTATCATTGACGGAATTTCTAAGTCCTACGAGGACAAAGTTCTTTTTGCGAACTTTTCCTATACCTTTAACAAGCTTGATAGGATTGGGATCATAGGTCCTAATGGTTGCGGCAAATCGACACTTATGAAATGTATTATTGGCCAAATTTTGCCAGATACAGGATCTATCGAAATAGGCCAAACTATCAAGATTGGCTTCTTTGGACAAGAGAATGAGGCCCTTGATGAAAATAAAAGAGTCATTGACTATATCAAGGACACTGCTGAATTTATAAGAACTTCAGAAGGCCTTGTTTCAGCTTCCGTCATGTGCGAAAGATTCCTCTTTAGCCCTGACATGCAATATGCACCTATTTCAAAACTTTCTGGAGGGGAAAAGAGAAGATTATACCTCTTGAGAGTGCTTATGGAGCAACCAAACGTCATAATCCTGGACGAGCCAACCAACGATCTGGATATTCAAACCTTACGTATTTTAGAGGATTACCTCGACGGCTTTGCAGGAATAATCATAACTGTAAGTCATGACAGGTATTTCCTTGATAGGGTAGTAACAAGGATATTCGCTTTTGAACCAGACGGCTCACTATACCAGAGTGAAGGCGGCTATTCAGACTACGTAGTTCATAAAAAAGCTACCGAAACAGTTAATGATAAGGCCCCTGGCAGCAAAAATGCCACATCACAGGCACAGACTGATGATACATGTGGCAAAGGAAAATATCGTACTCCACGTGAAAAGACTAAGCTTTCTTATAACGAGCAAAAGGAATATGACAATATCGAATCTGAAATTGAAAAATTAGAAGAGCGAAGCGCCCAGCTGGAAGCAGCCATAACTGAAGCTGCCACGGATTATCCAAAGCTCGTTTCTTTAACCAAAGAAAAAGATGAGGTTGACGCTGAAATTGAGCGCAAAATGGACCGATACGTTGAGCTTCAGGAAATGGTGGACAGCTTCCAGAATGGGAAATAACTTATTTTATTGATCCTGCATTGGTTTTATCTACCGGTGAAAAAGGCACCCAAACATACTTACAGTCAGGTGTTACATACTCTACATCCTTGATCGTACCTTTTTTTGCAAGAGCGATAGCTGCTTCAACGCATGCTGCGCCTTGTCCGGAAGCAGACTGATAAACAGTGAACTGCATGCCACCATCAAGAATAGACTGGCATCCATCCGCAGTTGCATCAATACCTACAACAGGTATCTTGGCTGTATCAATTCCCAGTTCCTGCATTGCCTGAACAACACCAAGAGCCATGGAATCATTGTTACATATAACACAATCATAAGGCTGTTTGGTTCTTAAGAAAATTTTGAACCCTTCAGCCGCTTTTTCTGTATCCCAATAAGCAGTGTCATTAAATACGTAAGTTGCATCTATGCCGTTATCTTTAAAGTATTTTTTTACCGCCTTGGTTCTGTTGATAGCTGCAGGATGTCCGGGCTGCCCCTGGAAAATTACGACATTTATTGAACTTGGTTTTCCAAGCTTGTTCCATACATACTCTGCCTGCATCATTCCTGCGTCAATTTCATAACTTCCAACATAAATATATTTATCCGCACTAAGATGTTCCTCATCGGGCTGAGAGTTTGTGAATATGATAGGAACTTCCCCTGCAGCAATTTCAAGCTGTAGAGCTGTGTCGGTATCTACCGGATTGCAGATGATCGCACTGTATCCTTTAGTTGAAGCTTCTCGAATCTGCTCAACCTGTTCGTCAGCGGTAGCACACGGAGCCCCAAGATCAACAGTTACTCCGGTTCTAGAGCCTGCTTCAACAACAGAATTCATAACGAGCTCCTTGAAGTCATCCAGGACAATTGTTGAGAAAAAAACTTTGACCCCAGAGCCATCTATAGAAGCGCCACCAGCATTTGTAGAAGCATTTCCACATCCTGCTACGGTAAAGGTGGTCACTATAGCAAGCATTGCTATACTGATTATTTTATTAAATATAGTATTCTTCACAATAAGACCTCCTCTTAAATCTTAAACTGTTGAACATGGGAAGAAAGAGTGTCAGATGTATTAGCAAGTTCGTGGGAATTGTTAGCTACATCTTCACTGTTTTTAGAAATAGTCTTGGCCTGTTCAACCATGTTCTGTGAGGTTGCCAGTATTTCATCAGCGCTTGCTGCCTGTTCCTCGGAAATAGCAGCAACGTTGGTTGCTACGTCATCTACCTTCTGAACATCTTGTATCATTTCTTCTATGCAGTCATTGGAAGCTTGAATGTTTTCATAAATCTGATCAAAAGTTTGAACTGCAATACTTATAAGTTCGCTGTTTTCTTCGATACTCTCAGCACTGGCATTTGCCTGTCCCACTGCTTCATCGATAAGTCTGTGCACTTCTTCAATGAGGTTTGAAATATTTGTTGCGCTTTCTGAGCTTGTCTGGGCAAGTTTTCCAATCTGAGTAGCAACTACAGCGAAACCTTTTCCTGCTTCTCCGGCGCGAGCAGCTTCGATAGAAGCATTGAGTGAGAGAAGATTGGTCTCTTCTGCAATTTCAGCGATCATACTTACAATATTTGTAATTTCTTCTGAGGCTGTTCCAACTTCATTGATTGCATCTACAAGCTTGCCGTTAGCAACCTGTATGCCCTCCATAGCATTGGAAAGCTTTTCCATATCCTCGCGACCTTTCTGCGAAATCTTCACTGTTTCCTTCATGGCATCGTCAGCCTTGTGAGAATTATCACGTGTGTCGGCAACAACAGCTGCAAGTGTTGTCGCATTATTAGCAATATCGCCTACAGCAATAGCCAGCTGATCTACAGTCTCATTTAACTGCTGCATTGCTTCAGCCTGTGACTGTGACGCTTCGTACATATCCTTTGATACAGAATCGGAATTCTCGGACTCCTGTTTGAGCTTCTTAGATTGCTCACTGATACTCGAGATCATATTTCTCATACTTTCAACAAATTCTGCAATTCTACCGCTCATTACGCCAATTTCATCATTACTTTCCTGCTGGACATCTATTGTAAAGTCGCCTTCACTCATGGCACGAATACTATTGGTAATTCCTGCCAAAGGAGCTACGACTTTGCTTACAACAAAGATAATAAGGATAATAATGACAATAACAGATATGGTTCCTGCAATAACCAGATAATTAGTAAGCTCCTGTATGCTTGCCATTATGACATCTTCTGCAATATATGAGACAAGAACCCAGTCTGTACCTTTGATTTCCTTGAACGCTACTACATAGGATCCAATTTCTCTTGTGCTATATTCTCCATCCTTGATAGCCTGAGCTACGCTACTTAGGAGCGCGTCACTGCTGTCAGTGCTCAGAGTTGTAGAAACAAGGGAAGAATCTCTGTGCGCAAGTATAGTGTTATCGTTTGTATCAACAAGGAAAGAACTGGCCTTCTCCATCTTTACTCCGGAGTTAACAATAATACTGATCTTATCAAGCGTAACATCCGCAGCGATAACCTTTATGGAATCATCGCCATAATTAATTATGGCAGATGCGCTGACAACGTTCTTACCTTCTGCATTTTTATAGGCAGTTCCATATTGCATATTTGCCCTGCTAAGTCCCTGCTTGTACCAGATAGAATTAGTAGGATCTGATTCTTCAAGCTCAGAATTTGTGGGTTTTATAAACTTTCCATCAGATGTAGCAATATGAAGTCCTTCAGGGGAATTACTGTTGAAACCATAGTAGGAATTAAGAATAATCTGAAGCTGTTCATCATCCGGATTTAAGCCCTCAATACCTTGCTTCGCTGTTTTGAAAAATTCAAGATTTTCATTCAACCAGGATTCGATGTTATTCGTCTGATTGGAAATAGAAGAGTTGAGGTTTGAAGTAGCAAGATCAGTCATGCGTCTTTTAGACATAGTAGTTGCAATAATAACAAGTACTGCAATCATGATCACTACTATAGGAACAATGTAAATAAGCAGTTTGTTTCTAATCTTCCCGCTCCTGCGGATTATGGTACTTTTTTTACTCATAATGAGCTCCTTAATAAAAGTATAGAGAAAAAAACACAGCCATCTACTATTAAATTTAGCACATTAGCAAACGTAAATCTGTATTTTTGTTATTAAATTTTCATTAACCATTTGATTAAAATTCTTCCTGTCAGATTAACCTAAAACAGTAAAATATACATATACGAGAAAGCTCACAACCATGGGCTTTCTTTTTTTTCACATTTTACATTACTCTCCATTTAGGTTAAATTTTTAAAGCTAAAAATCGTAAAAAGCCGTACCATTTAAGCTATTTTTGTAAAAAGCCGTAATTTTAAAGATAAAAGTGTAAAAAGCCGAATATGAGTGCCAAGGATATAATTATGCCGATAATATTATCGTTATATAAACTTAATTTTATCGATAGGAGGTGCACTAAAAATGTATCGATACGAGGAACCTATTTTCAGGCTGAGAAGTTCAAGCTATGGCAGTAACTATTGGGTATTTCACAGCAGAAAACTTCGGAGAAGAGTAGCAGTATTTTCTAACCTTGAATATGAGAATATTCTTACTCTTGAGATGAATCCTGATGTGGAGTGGTACTGTGAATATCCTTTGGAAACTACTGTCTATATAGGAGGGAAGGAGTCAAAGGTTCTGTTCAATGCATGGGTAAAATATAAAGACGGAACAGAAGAATATCAAGGTGTTGCATATCTTTGCAGTTCTGATGATAGTAAGGATCATGTGAAGGTTGCCTGCCAGTCGGCGTGGTGCTTACAGAATGATGTCAATTTTGTATTCCGAAACGAAAAGAATATTGAAATAGGACCTTTCTATATCCGAAATATATCGCTTCTTGCAGCCAGGGCCAGAAGATTCACAGCTTGTGGAGTAAATGCAGACAGGATCTTCCTAAGTTTTATCCAGGCAAAAAGGCATATATGTATCGGTGAACTTGAAAAGATGGGGCGCCTAGAAAAGTACAGAGCGCTGGATTATATTTCAGATCTGTACTATAGAGGATTGGTCACACTGAGCAATATGAATACAGACTGCATCTCTGCAGATACGGAGGTGATCTCCATTGGCTAATAAAAAATATAATATCGAAGAACTCCGCCAGGCAAGGAGCATGTGGGCTGAACCGCTTATCAATACTGTCCCTGAATCTAAAAGAAGTAGGTATATGCTAAATAAGCAGGCTGTAGATATGTACATAGATGGCGAATCTGTAAAAAAGATTACTGAAATGACAGGTATCCCCGGTTCGAGGATGGTATCGCTGATAGAAAGATGTCTTTCTTCAAATGATGCAGGGAATATTCTTGGATATCATGGCCTTTTAACAGGAAGTAAACCCTTTAGAGAAACGAGATCAGGACATGGCAGAGAGTTTGATCAGCTTCTGGAGAAGTATCCTCAATTGAAAGAGTTCATAATAGGGTGTTATTTTGGTGACAGGAAATATACGCTTGTCAGGAACATGAACATAACATCACTTCACAGGTTATTTCTTAAAGAATGCCGCAATCTTGGCATCACAGAGTGGCAGTACCCATTTACTACAGAAAACCGTGGATATGTCAGCATGTGTGCCTACGTCCATAAACTTGAAGCTGATAACATTTCTTTAAATGCTAGAAGATTTGATAAAAATACTGCCCAGAAGCTTGCGTCTACAGGGATTGGGCACAGGCTTACAGTCAATCCGGTGGCTCCTTTTGCTACAGTACAGATTGACGGCCACATCATAGATATCGAATATGTAATTGATGTACCCAATACAGACGGCACTGTTAGCAAGGTTGTTGCTACAAGGGCGTGGTTAATAGCCGTGATAGATATAGCAACAAGATGTATCCTTGGATATTCCCTTTCTCAGGAATTTAATTACGACCAGTATGATGTCATGGATGCTATTAAAAATGCCATCATACCGAAAACTCTGCTGGATCTGACCATCGAAGGACTTCAGTATCCATCTAATGGCGGTTTCTATTCAACCGCGTTTTCTGATTTCAAATATGCAGTCTTTGATTCAATAATGCTGGATAATGCAAAATCGCATCTGTCAGCATACACGGTAGGAAAACTTGTAGATGAGCTTGGCTGCTGCGTTAACTATGGATCTGTTGCAACTCCCGAAACAAGAGGAATTGTTGAAAGATTTTTCGGAACGCTAGAGTCCAGAGGATTCCATATGCTGCCATCAACAACCGGGTCAGATACCAAAGATCCTGTCAGAAAAAACCCTGAAAAAAATGCAATAAAATATGATGTCACATATGAACAGATGACCGAACTGATAGATGTTCTCATAGCTGAGTATAATAACACACCCCATAAAGGGGTAGATGGACTTTCACCCTTAGAGTGCATGAGCTGCAAACTGTTTCAAGCAGGGCTTTACCCATATGTGGCTGACGAAGATATGATCATATCAGTCATAGAACGTCTGAACATGAGGATGGACAAACGCACTGTCAGAGGTAGGGCAGCACATGGCAAACACGCATATATTCAGTTTATGGGTACTGAGTATCGTAGCAAGATACTCTCTGCCACTGAACTCTACCTTGGACAGTCACTGACCATCCTTTATGACCCCAGGGATATTTCCAGTATTGAGGCATATGATCAGGATGGCAGATATATAGACACGCTTAAGGCAAGTGGGGAATTCGGTACAAAATCACATTCCGTCAGGACGAGAAAGAATGCCCTGAAGCTTGCCAGAGAGCGTGGGAGATCAAAACTAATATTTGATACACCGATAGATGCATATATATCAAGCCTTGATGTCAAAGGAAAGAAAAGCCGGAGAAACGCTACCAGGGCAGATATAGTCAGACGTGAGATTAGCAAGGGCATAGCAGCAGAACAGCAAAGTGATAATACATTTAACCTGGAGACTGTACGTAAAAAACAGGAAACTGGGGCTGTACTAAGATATGAAGATATTAAAGGTCTTTCACCGGAAGACCTTTATACGTTGATGTTCCAAAGCAGAAAGGAGGGTTAATGCGTGTATTCTACAAAAGAAGCTGTATCAGCTAATAATATATCAGAACAGTTCATATCACAGATGACTATCCGCTATCTTACTTCCCGTAAGCTTGTATTTCCGACTAAGAGCATCCTTGATGAAGAACGGAGAATCAATTCATGGCTCGGCATAGGAGCTTGTGGGAGTATTACTTATGGAAGAGCCAGGATAGGCAAGACGGTGTGCATGAACTATGTAGCTGAATCCATAAGAAATCAATATGGGAGCCGTGAAATGGTCATTATATGGAATGTGACTGACCACCCCGAAACTGAGAGAAACTTCTATGCCTCGATACTTATGGCTATGGGCTATGAATGTCCCAGATACAGTACCGCACTAATACTAAAAGAACGAGTTCTTAATGAGCTTATATTACGTGCTCACGAGACCCCCTTTAAGAAAGCAGTCATGTTCATTGATGAAGCCTGGAAACTAAGGGAAAAGGATTTTTACTGGCTTATGGATTTATATAACAATCTTAGCGGAAAAGATATCCAGTTATCTGTGTTCATGTACGGGACAAGGGAACTTAAGGATCTTAAGCATTCCTTTAAACTTCAGGGCAAAGATCAGATAGTTGGACGTTTCATGATCAATGAAAGCCAGTTCTTTGGTATACAGGATCCCAAAGAGCTCCAGTTCTGCATGGCTTCGGTAGATAAACTTCATGTTTGCATTACAGACTATGAAATATTATCGGATGGACTTGTGGATTTTTATTTTCCTTACGCAGATGGTAAGACCTTTTTTGATATCAGCAATGACTTCTGGGAAGCATTTCAGAGTGTAAGGATCCAAAAGAGGATTGCGGCAGAAGATATTCCCATGAAATATTTCATAGATTCACTGGTGATCTGCCTCAATAAGCATGGAAAACTGGGAAGCAGTCCAATTGCATTCCCTACGAGAAAGGAACTTGAAAGTTGTGTAGCGCTTTCGGGCTATGGTGAATCAGATGATGAATACACTAAATAAAGAGGATTTACTTTTTTCCAGAAAATACAGATGGGATAAAAAATGGGTGAGACCTTATGAATCCATATTCAGCATTCTTGCAAACTTTTGCAGGGTCAACATATGTTCAAGTAAACATGCGCTCAAAATGCTTGGAGCTGAAGCGACCAACGAGAAGAAATATATAGAAGGATTTCAGATGGATGGACATTGCAGAAACAGTTTAGAAACAATCGAGTGCCTTAATAAAATTTTGCCCCAGTGGTATATAGACAAAATGGAAATCTTTGCGCATATGGATTATAACACTGCAAGATCTTATTTTGGTACATATCATATGCGAATATGCCCCAAATGCCTGAAAGATGGATATCATAGCATAATCCATCAGTTCCATTATGTAAAGACCTGCCCTTTCCACCCGGGAACAGGGACGGATGGGAGATTTGTTTTTGAACATAATTTTTATCACGCTGAAGGAATCAGATGCAGTCCGTATGAGAAAGGGACAGGATTTAATGCTTATTTATTACCCCTTCCTTGTTGCAGGACTAATCCAAATGACTTTTATGATACAGATGTGATCAATAGATCTTTTGAAAAATATGGGAAAGTGTACACTTCAAATATAAGTTATCTTTATTCACCTATTCTTTCTAAAGAAGCAGATAAAACGCCTATAATATCGAAAATGTATGTTGATCGACGCCCGGAAACATATAATTGTTTTCAAGCGGGTTTCTTCACGTGGTTTAATCAGCAGAATGTAGTATATAACCCATTTGAGCGCATAAAGAAGTTCTTCCGTATTATGCCTGCAGAGTATGACTCTTATGATATGGTTGACTGCTTTTTATTCGCAAAATATATGTCTATCATAGGCAAGGGCATTTTCTCACTGTCAGAAAACGATGTTAACACCTTACATTACGTGGACAGTATCCGTGATTCGGATATGACACTGCTCGCAATATGCTTCACATGGATAATGCAGGGCTTCGAAGAGCCCAGTGATGCTATCAGCGCAGCCTGCCTTGGACACAACATCCGGCCTGTAATGCAAAGAAATTTACGGTCATATACTCTGGAAGATGTTACTTGTGTAGGTGGGATGCGTTTTTACGAAATTGGCGAATCTGAAGCAGATAAAGTTTATCTTAAACTTTTCATCATGTCAGATATGATAGATGACCTATGGATCCAGTTCAAGAAATCAGCAACGTCTACAGGCGGAGTATATATATCTGATCCATGGAACACACTAATAATACCGACATATCAGGTATTGTATCTGAAACATGAAGATATGTATGAAATAAGGAAATGCTAGCTGTTACTCTGTTGGAATTGACGAGGTAGGGCTAAAGTGTTATATTGTAACTAGAAAATAGTTGCAAGAGGAATTACTGTGCCAAAGAAATCAAAATTACTAGAAAAATTACTGTCAAAACCCGCACCTACAAGTTTTACAATAAGAGAACTGGACGCACTTATGAAGCAATGTGGCTGCGAAAAGTTCGAGGGCGGAAGAGGATCAGGAATAGGCTATTATCATGTTGAAACAAAGCGCATCCTTCAATTTGACGGTCCACACCCAGGCAATGAGCTGTACAGGTATCACGTAAAGATGGTCATAGCATTTCTTAAGGAAGTAGGTGAGATAGAATGATAAGTTCACTGATGGAATACAATGGATATCATGCAAAAGTAGAATTTGACCAGGAAGATCAGATATTCATAGGTCACGTTCTTGGCATCAATGACTCTCTGAATTTTCATGGAGAATCAGTAAAAGAGCTTACACAGTCCCTGCATGATTGTATAGATAATTACCTTGATTACTGCCAGAAGATAGGAAAAGATCCTGAACGAGAATTTAAAGGCTCATTCAATGTTCGCATTAAGCCTGAGCAGCATAAGAAAATTGCATTATATGCTGCCAATGAAGGAATCACAATAAACCAGTTTGTATCCAGAGCTATTGATGATGAACTGGACATCCTAGAAGGTTAGCCCAAAGACGCAATATTTTTGTTAATTCGCCGATTCGAGAACTGATAACTAAAGATGGATTTTATAATGGAAAGGCCTTGATGACAAGGCTTTTCTTTATTTGTTTCAACTATTAAAAAATAAGGGTATGAAACCTTTTCTGAGCAAATTAGATATGATGAGTTTAAAAAAGTTGTGGAGAAAATTAGGACATTATAATCTGTAGAAGTGATTCATTTCGCTGATTAGATTTCAGTTAAAACTGACTAAGACAAACTAAAGATTTAGGGGCTGAACTAAGTGATAACTATTAAAGAATCAACATATGATGATATCAAGAATATACAAAACCTGTGGGCAGATGAAGACGTCATGCAGTATATCTGGCCAGGAGGATTGCATGAGACAGGGGAAGCAGTACGAGAATGGTTAGATAGATTCATATCTGCAAGACCAAAGCAAAATCATTATTCAATTTTTGAAGATGGCAAATACTGCGGTGAGACTCAATATCGTATTGATTCGGAAACTAAAAATGCTTCTTTGGATATTAAGTTATTTGAATTTGCCAGGGGCCGAGGGATTGCAACGCAGGCGCTACTATACTCTATTCAAGAAGCTTTTAAACAAGGAGCTGAAAATCTGTGGGTTGATCCCCATCCAGCTAATGCCAAGGCAATAAATTTGTACCGTAAGTTGGGATTTATTCAGAAAGAAATGCCTGAGTATGTTATTGCTTTAGGAGAAGATCCTTCTCTTTATATTTACATGGAACTGGGTAAAAAAGAATTCAATGATAAGTTTGAAAAATCTTGCGGGGCAATAGTATACACTATAGACGGTGGAGTAATAAAATATCTTTTAGTTGAGGAGATGAGCGGATCTCACAGCTTTCCAAAAGGACATATGGAAGAAGGCGAGACTGAAATAGAAACTGCGCTTCGTGAAATAAAGGAAGAAACAAATCTGAAAGTCGAGTTAGACACTGAATTTAGAGCAAGCGAACAGTATACGCTTTCAGAAAAACCTGGAGTGACAAAGCAGGTAGTTTATTTCCTTGCTAAGTATAAAGACTCATCTCCGAGCATAACAAGACCAGACGAGGTCAAAGCTCTGAAGATTCTTAAACTTGAAGATGCTATCAATACCATAGAGTATGATAACAAAAAAGAGATGCTTAAAAAGGCTGATAGCTATCTTAAGAGTAAGGCAGAGAATACTTTTTAAATTTCAGTATATATGACAATAGAGAGGTTGATATGAATTTTCTATTTGTAGCACTTGGTGGTGCCTTGGGTGCAGTAGCGCGATATGCAATAAGTCTGATTCCTGTTAAGACTTATTTTCCGATATTAACTCTGATTACAAATATCCTCGGTGCCATACTAATTGGATTCGTTGTTGGAATTACCAGTAACCGAGAAAGTGTATCTGATAATACCATTCTTTTCTGGAAGACAGGGGTGTGTGGAGGTTTTACCACATTCTCTACATTTTCCCTTGAAGCTTTTAATTTGTTTGAGAAGAAACAATATATGAATGGCGGATTATATGTGGTACTGAGTTGTTGTTGCTGCATATTTGGAATTCTATGCGGAAAGAAACTTGCGACGATAATAAAACTTTGAATTTCAGGATAATGAAATAAGCAAATCGGGATTAGTGGAGTAGAACATGGATAAAAAAAGGGCTTTGTCTGGCGCCATAATATTTATAACCCTGATGGGAATCGTAAGTCTGTTTTCGGACATGACTCATGAAGGCGCCAGAAGCATATTGGGCGAATATCTGAACCTCGCAGGGGCATCCGCTGCAACCATCGGATTTGTGTCCGGTATAGGAGAATTGTGCGGGTATTCACTAAGGCTCATATCCGGATTTATAGCAGATAAAACGAAGAAATACTGGACATTTGTTATCACAGGCTATGTAATACAGGCTCTGGCGATTCCTGCACTGGCACTCGTACCTGAACATGGCTGGATTTGGGCCTGCGGTCTTGTGATCCTGGAGCGTATCGGAAAAGCGATAAAAAAGCCTGCCAAAAACACATTGGTAAGCTTTGCGGCAAGCGAGATCGGAACCGGAAAAGGCTTTGCCTATCAGGAGTTTCTGGATCAGCTTGGCGCGTTTCTCGGACCGGTACTGCTTTTTGTAACAGCTCTTGTAAAAGGTACAGACGACCTTTTTACAACATATAGAATCTCTTTTGCGATACTGCTTGTTCCTGCAATGATCACCATAGCTCTTGTTTTGACAGCAAAGATAAGATACCCTGATCCGGAGATCTTTGAAAAGCAGGAAGATAAACCGGCAAGCTTTGAATTCAGGAAGTCATTTGTTCTGTTCATGGCGGCCATCTGCTTTTTTGCTTTTGGCTTTGCAGACTTCACCCTGATCACACTTCATTCGGCTAATACCGGAGCATTTAATGAATCCATGCTCAGCCTGCTATATGCTGGGGCAATGGCTGTGGATGCCTTTGCTGCACTATTCTTTGGCTGGCTTTATGATAAGGTCGGGCTGAAGGCTCTGATCATTTCCACACTATGCAGCACATTCTTCTCATATTTTGTTTTTATGACTGGAAATGCCTGGTTGATCGGAGCTGGGATAATTCTGTGGGGGATTGGAATGGGTGCGCAGGAAAGTATTATGAAAGCAGCTGTCAGCGGAATCGTCCCGCGTTCCATGCGAAGCACCGGTTTCGGAATATTTGAGACAGGATTTGGTATTGCGTGGTTTCTGGGCAGTTGGCTTCTCGGTGCCCTGTATGATTTGAATCCTGTGTATCTTGTCACTGTGTCTGTGGTATCACAGTTTCTGGCGATTGCATTTTATGTTTTATGCCTCCGGTGCAATAAGACAGAGTGCTAACAATTCCAGTTTGCTGGAATGAGCATTATATCCGAATTTTATGTTCTATTGGTGCTAAGGGAATTCCGGGGTCAAGCTT
>NZ_CP017833.1:0-6284 GCF_001858005.1 Butyrivibrio hungatei
GATTGTTTTTTAATTTTGAGCGAATTAATTCATAAACTTTCATTGAGTATTTATGGTTCATATTCAAAATATCTTCCAGCGGTATCTGAGTAAAACTGTTTTTCAGGTTCAGAAGATACTCATTCATATGCGGATTGAACTGAAATGTAAAACACCCTTCTCCGTAGTTATATTCTATTTTTGAAAAAAGAGGATAAAATGTAGCTTTTTTCCTAGGTTCAATAATCTCGATTGTGGTTTTCACTAATACTCTGCAAGCTTTTTCTATATCACGATAAGTATTTTTGAATTTGTTTTCAGGAATTAGTTTTTGCAGAGTGCTAAGAGGAACTTTAGTTTCTATAAATTCGTTTTCTTTTACTGTGTCGATTGATGCAATGGCTATGCGCAGCAATTTTTGTTCATGCGTAGTTAACGCATGATCAAAAGATGCGGTAATCATAGTGTTTTTCTGTGCATATTTGTGTTTTGGATTGATTTCATATGTTTTCATGTACTCATTTTATCACTAAAAGACAAAAAAATAAAAAGTCTTTTAGTGATAAAGGACAAGATTTTTAAATGGCTTTTCCACCGTCATTTTGTCTTTTTGGTATATATACCAAAATATTTAAAAGTTCTTAGAATTTCCCAAGATTATGCGGTTTTGTAAAAAATAATCGAGATTTTTCGAGCAAAAAAATATTTTTTGCTTTTATAAAAGTATTTTGCTAGCAAAGTACTTGAACTATCTATGCACCTGCATATATGGTCTATATACCAATCATGATTGTAACTATTGATATAGCAAGGGCTCTTGAATGTTACTTATGCCAAGGAGGTATTAAAAAAAGGATGGCAAACTTCGAGAAGATTGATGACCCTATAGGGATATGTCATCACAATAACCGAACGGCACTTGAAGCCGTTACTGACCACAAAATCAATATTGACCCTACAAGAACCCATCTTAATGAGGATTGGACACCACAGCGAACGGATGAAAAGGGCAAAGCCCTAACCAAAAGGCAATATTATAACCAGCGCCTTAAGGAAGTACCGCACCTGAACCGCAAGAACGTGCGCACGGCTGTGAGCTGGGTTGTGACCCTACCCAAAGATATTCCAGCTGGTAGCACCAAGGACAGAGAGTTTTTCAGGGCTTCTTATGATTTTTTAAGTGCCAAGTATGGCGCTGATAATATCATATCAGTGAACATACACCGCGACGAAGCCCAACCGCACATGCACTTTGTGTTTATGCCGGTTGATGCTAGGGGGCGAATATCATGTAAAAACTTGATGAATAAAGCAGAATTAAGCGGATTTCATCCTCAATTACAGTCTTTCATGCAATCAAGGGGCATTGATTGCAACGTAAACAGCGGAATAACAAGAGCGCAAGGCGGTAACAGAACTATTGCAGAACTAAAAAAAGGAGAACACCAACATGAAGAAAAACATAAAATCACTCGTATCAAGCGACAACATGACCATGAACATAGCCCAAATAGAATACGCTGATTGGCTTATTTTCGGCGCAATCGAAAAACTTGGTCTGGAGTATGCTCCTGATCAAGTTTTGAGTGCAAACAAAGTAATGATTAAATGCTTGTATATATCAGATAAAGCAGAATTACAACAAGATAATACAATTTTGGGTCGTTTCAAACGCTGGAAAGAGCGTAATGAACCAACTAACCTTTTTGAAGAAGTCAACCAAAATCAGGATTGCACCCAGCTCGCAGAAGATATATGCAATGATTTGATGCGATTCTATGAAATGACCCCTCGCATATATTATGTGTGGCTTCTGCGTAATTGGGGGATTTTTGATAATGCAATAGTTGAGAAGGCTAAGCGATGGAAAGCTAATGATTGCAATTACCAAGACGATATAGAACCAAGCTGGTACGAGAAGTATTGAGGTTGAGCTATGAAGAAGATAATTAACTTTTGGCAATATCATTTAATTCTATGGTTTTTATTGCTCCAAGTATGCATATTTGCTGGGAATAATATATTTCCTTGGCTTGTTTTGCAGAATGAAATATATCTTATAATCTGCAGGTATTTTCCGTTTATGGTTTATTTGCCAAAATTTGCCCTTTTAAGCGTTTTATTTATTTTTTGGTGGATTTATACGCTTTCGATTTTTTATCGTCATAAAACTGGCAGAAAATGGCTGATAGATAGATGGAATTATAGACGAACATATTTAGACCTCATAAACAAGCTAAATGTAAAACATTCAGACCCCCAACGGCTTTTAGAGGATGATTTGGAGTATATGCAACCTTGGGAATGTGACGGAGTGCCGTTTGGGATGCTGGGGAGCTTCTTGGCATACCGAAAAACAGCCGATAAAGGGCATATTTTAATATTTGGCGGTTCAGGTAGAGGAAAAACACAAGTTTATGCGATTCCAACAGTTCTGCAATTTGGCAAAAGAAAACCAGCACATATTTTCTGCATTGATGTAAAGGGCGATATTCTTGAGCATGTAGGAGATAAAAGGCATGTGAAGAAGTTTATTCCGCATGATCCTGAAAAATCATGCTGTTTTGATGCTTTCAGGGTCGTGCGGTCACAAGACGAAGATTCACAGATAGAATATTTTACAAATCTGTCTTTGATGCTGGTTGAGGATGACCCCCACTCATCACAGTATTTTGTAAAAGGCGGTAGGGATATGCTGATTTCTGCTTGTCTTTATGCCCTTAAAGAAAATAAAAATGCGACTTTATATGATATAGCCGTATTACTAAGGCAAAATGACTTTGATTCGCTGGCGCAGCTAATCGCAGATGCAGGAAATGAAACAGCTTATAACTTCATAAGACAGTATGAAAATCAAAAAGATAGTGATGTTCAGGGCTGTTATAGTCATGCCGTTGACGCAACCAAGATATTTGCACAAAAAAGAATGAAAAAGCTCCTTGCTTGTGATTCAGGATATGAAAAAATGAGTGATATTCAAGCAAATAGCTTGGAAGAATATAATAACTTGGTTCCAATGTCCTTGGATGACTTTGAAAATGGCTATGATATTTTTCTTGAAATCAGAGAAAATGACCTAAAACAGCTTGCTCCGTTGGTATCGCTGGTTGTGGATTCTGTTTCGCTGGAGATTTTAAGCCGTTTTGATGGGGTGGAAGGTTCAAACACTCCAATTTTGATGTTACTTGATGAATTTGCATCATTTAACCGCATGCCAAACGTGTTGGAACTTGAAGCAAAAGGGCGCTCAAAATCATGCACTTGCATGATTCTATGTCAGTCCTTTGACCAGCTCTTTATGCACTACAGTGAACACGAAGTGCAGACAATCGTTGATAATTCCCCATATATTGCAGTTTTATCTGCATCAGGTAAGACAGCTAAATATTTTTCGGATATGGCTGGAAATGTAAAAACGCTGACAACCAGCGTTAATGATTCCCAAGGCGAAACAAGCCGAAAAACAAAAGGCTCAACAGAAAAAGAAGAGCCTTTTATAGCTCCGTCAGCTCTCGCTAATCTGCATGAAAACGGCGAAGTGCTTTTATTCTTCGACGGTAAACATGCACGGGCAAAATTAAAGCCATACTATAAATGGCCTGACAGCCAAAAACATTAATTTTGTCAGGGGGCAAACGCAAATCAAAATTTTCCATTTACGCAAAAATTTGGCTTGCGTTTGGTGGGGGTCTTGACCCCCAAAATTATAAAATCTCCGATTTTATAATTTGCCATCCAAGTGCAACTTGGCAAGGTAAACGAGCGTAGCGAAGTGGTACCAACAATTGTTTTCTGCGCCAGCAGAAAATCAATTTTGGTATACCTTGCCCTATACCAAAAATTACGACTTTTGGCTTTTAGAAATTTTTTCTTGGGTGTGTTCTGTTAAGATCACAACCCCAGAAAAATTTCTAAGAGCCATTAGGAGCAATTTTTAGGTATGGGGTACGCTGGCAAAAGTGAACGCAAAAAATACGCAAAAGCAAAACTGCAAAACAATGTCAAACAATGCAAAGCAAATATTAATTTTCATCAAGGCGAAAAAATGAAAATATCAGCAGAATTTATGAAAGATATTCCCAGCTGTGGCTATAGATATTTGAATTTTAGAGAAACAATAGTGAATTGGTATCAATGGGAATACACTCATTATATGTTTTATGGCGATTATAAGCGCTACAAATACATAAACAGCAAGTACTTTGATACTTTCAAAATGATTTATCAGGGATTCAAAAAAGAATTTGAAGAACATCAAAAAATATTACCATGCTGTTATCGTGGCATAGTGGCTTATTCTAACGATTTTAATATTTTGATGGATAAAACATTAGCGGACATAAAAAAGGGGCAAATAGGCTTTAATAGATATTATAGTGGGTCACTTTCTAAAGAGGTTTCCCAGAGATACATTGATGTTTATATTGATGACCTGAAAAAACAACGTGAAGAGTATAGATTTTTCAATGATGAACTAATAGCCGTTTCGGTACTTTTTGAAATCCATAATGCGACAGTTTATGACCTGACAGAATACAACACCGATAATTATTTTGTGCTGGATGATGAAATCATATTAGCTCCCAGCTCTTACAAAGTACTTGATAGGAAATTGGAATTTGTAAAAATTGATAATGCTTTGATGGCTCAAAATTATGTGGTACTTAAAGCGCTGGATCCAAAGCAAAATCATTAATTTGCTTTGGGTCAAGTGCAAACTAGGGTGTGGGGGTGTAGCCCCCACGTTTTTATGCCTTGTACGTACAAAGGCGCATCTTGCTCTATTTAAAAATCTTCAGGAACTTCTTTTAGTGGTCGGTCAATGTATAATGTCGGCTCGTATAATCTCCCATCTTCAGAAAAACAAGCTTGCTCAAAAAAATTATAAAGTGTCATTTTGTGCCCTTTCCGCAAACAACTTTTGAAAACCACCACGAAAACAGTAGTTGAAGAATAAAAAATCCTTGGTCTTTGGCAAAATATCAGACAATTATTTTGAACTCTATTTCGTGAATGGCGCTAAATTGTGCTTGTTTTGATAAAAATTAAATATCCAAGCTGTTTTTTAGCCTGGATATTTATATTTTTTTGACCTGAAAAATAAATTGGTTGCTGGTCTTACACTATTCGCAAAATTAGGTATTTTGCGAATACTTACTTTCTCAAGAGCTTTGCCAACCAGCTTTTATTTTTTTCTGTTTCAAGTTCTGCTTTTAATTTTTCGTTTTCCGTCTGCAGATCAGAGAGCTTTAGCTCTTGTTCTGCAGATTTATTTTTTTGTTCCTCTGCAGACTTTTCTAATTTTTCAATGAGTGTATCTTTTATTTTTCCTTTTTCTTCAATCCTTAATTGCTCGTTTTCTGCATCTTTGAGCTTTAATTGATAATCTGTGAGCTGGTCTTTTAGGGATATAATCATATCTTTAGCGGTTATCAAGTCTTTTTGTGCGTTTTCAAGCTCTTCCAGCTTCTTTCTATGTTCTTCTTCTGGTACTCCGTTTATTACTTGTATGGGCTTCGGAGTTGGATAATATTTTTCAAGAATCATCACAGCTTCATCCGATAGCTCTTTACTCTTTCCATTTTCCTTGATTTTTCCCTTGTATTCGTCAGCATGTGCTTTGATATGCTTTGATATTACTTGCATTTCTATGTTGTGAGATTGTGCAAATTCAGTTAAATTCATTGTTTCAACCTTTTTTCTGTAAAATTTACTGTAAAATTACTGTAAAAGTATAAATAGTCACAAACCGTATAAATACTGCATTATTTTGATTTTAAATAAAGCCGAAGAATTTTAATGTAAAAATTACTGTAAATTTACAGTAACATTACAATGATAGTGTTTATCTATAGTTTCGCTTAATTGTCTAATAGCAGTTTTTCCAGCTTCGTTCATTTTTCCACCGTCATTTTGTCCTCTTTTCCACCGTCATTTTGTCCCCTTTCCACCGTCATTTTGTCCCTTTTTCATTTTTGAAAAATGCAGTGTTGATGCAGGTTTGACGCGTATTGCAAATTCTAAAAGACTAAAAGACTAAAAAG
This sequence comes from Butyrivibrio hungatei, assembly GCF_001858005.1. Classification (NCBI taxonomy): domain Bacteria; kingdom Bacillati; phylum Bacillota; class Clostridia; order Lachnospirales; family Lachnospiraceae; genus Butyrivibrio; species Butyrivibrio hungatei. The sequence continues at coordinate 6,024 of NZ_CP017833.1, forward strand.
TACTTAATTATATATACTGTTATAGCCCCAGCTGAAACATATCTATTTGACCTTCTATTTGTCCTTTTTGGCGCTGGATATAATCCCAGCCGTTTATTGACCAACAATCTAACTTAAATGCTATAATTCGCCTATTTTCTTTTATATCCGTTACATTACAATGTATTCTTGCTGTTTCAAACTTGGCTATATCTTCAAGAGCTGGATATAATACACGATGCTTAAATTCCTTTATCTGCGGATATCTGTTTTCTGTTCCTG
>NZ_CP017832.1:0-144470 GCF_001858005.1 Butyrivibrio hungatei
AATCCTAATCTACAGCAGAATTTCACCCATTTTTTAGCATCATATATCCCAAACTATAGCATAATGTATCCCAAAGAACAGCATTTTAAACGTTTAATTACCGCTTATTTACTATATTTTGTATCTCTCTAATTAATTAATCAATTTGTTGTATTAATAATTTTTAAACAACACCGATAGTATTTCCAGCAACAAAAATGTTTAAATGTTGTGTTTACATTCTCATCTATTACATCTTTCTTTGTATAAATCTATATAACCTATTTTTTCTAGAGGTAAAAATCTAATTTCGACTTTTCCAAGTATTGTATTTTTTTCAATACATCCAGGCATTTCAAATCTGCTGTCCTGACTGTGATTTCTATTATCTCCAAGTACAAAATAGCATCCTTCTGGAACTGTTATAGGCATTATCGCTCTTCCAGGATTTTCTATTTGCTGGAATCCATAACCTTCTTCTAATAGGTTTCCATTTATGTAGATTTTACCTTCATAATCAATCTGAACTGTCTCTCCGGGTAATCCTATTATTCTCTTGATGTAGTATCCATTTTCCGAAAGTCTTTTATCTACGCTAAATATTATTATGTCAAATCTTTCAGGATCCTTGCTCTTATATGCTCTTTTATCACATATAACCATCTCTCCGTTGTCGAGAGTGGAATACATCGATTTACCATCAACTATCGATGGCACAGCAATGAAGTTTAGTGTAACGAGACATATTGCAAATACAACAGCTGCTATTCCAATCCATTTTAAAGTAAAAACTATATTATTATTGCTTTTCATTGTTGTTTCCTCTCTAAGTTAATTGAATTCTAGAGTAGGATGTCGATTTATGTCAATGAGAACGATGGTTATAAAGAATAAAATATTATTAATGTTTATATGTTTGTTTGTTTTTATGTATGACATTATTTAAAAAATAATTCACTACCTATTGCTATAACTAAACACATGGATTTAGAGTTTTATAGATTGCTAGATGAAGGGAAGCTATGTATGAAGATTAACTTTGTATACCCTGATATATCGGCTGATTCTTTTGTAAATGTCATTGAAGAATTTAATGGCGATATTGAGAAAGAAAACCTTAAAACATTGTTACCTAGAACGCTGGGCAGGATATTTTACTATCTTATATATGCTGCTTATTTTGTTTTGGCGCTTTATATTTTTAAGGGCTTGCTCTATCTTATCACTGGAAGATCTGAGAATGTCATTTATACATCGCTATTTGTTTTTATAGCAGTATTTGGAGGATTATTATTTTCATTGAAATCTCTTAGTAAATTTTTAAGAATCCTTATTATCAAAGGATTAAGATCACATGAATTTACTGAGTCGTATTCATTCTCCAAATATGTTGTAAGAAAAAATAGTGACAAAAAGAAACAAAAAGAGCTTGGATTATATCAGATGTGCGATGAGTTAAAAAAATCAGCAAGGATAGTTGATGCTACTGCCAGATGTGATGGCGATATATGCAGGGTTGAAATTAGCTTTGTATCAGATATGGGAATTGAAAGATTTTATAAGTTTGATTTTCCTTACAAGCTCTCAGAAGATACTTCTGATACAATAGTGGATTTTACGAGAGAACTTGTTATCTTCCCTGAAAATATAGATTTGGAGGAAAATCAATGAAGAAGCTTAATCTAAGTATCAATTTGGTAGCCTTTATTATCAGCGTTTTTGTCATTCTTTTTATTTTATTGATTAACGCTCCTAAGGTGAGTGCAGCAGACAAGGAGCTAAAAACACTTAAAGGAGAGCTTGATGTAACATTTTCTTCAACAACCGGAAAGCTAACTGCATCCTATGATGGCGAACAAGAACTTACAAGCGGGGCACTGTACACATGGTATAAGGATGGATCTACTGTTTCAAACAGTAGAGAATATATGCCTACAACTGCTGGTTCTTATTATTGTACTTTGAAAGATACTAATCTTTATGACGGTACTATTACAAGTAATACTGCCACAATTTATAGGGCTACAGGAAATAAGCTTAGTTTCGATAATGAAAATGGTCTTTATGAGGTAGGTGATACTGTTACTGTTTCTGCTGAACTTGGAGAGGGAGAGGTTGTTACTAATTGGAAAACTAACGCAAATGGTGTAAGAATTCCGCAGAGTGGTTCTACTGTATCATTCAAAATGCCTTCTCAGAATGTAACTATTACAGCTACTATCAAAAAAGAGGTATCTATCACAATGTATGGCGGTACGGCTGATACATATACAGCCTGTGCGGGTGATGTCGTTACCATTACAGCTTCTTCTGTGTCAGGAAAGGAATTTGTTTCATGGACTGCTTCTGGCGGGAAAATTGCGGATCAGAAGGCAAAAGTTACAACTATTACTGTAGCTAATTCTAATATTGTTGTTACAGCAAATTTTGCAGGTGAAACGACTACTTCTGAAAAGAGTGGTAACGATGGAAAAGCAAATGCTGTTAATGCTGTTTATAAGATTTTGAGCGATGGTGGGAATGGCCCTATTCAAGTATATCACCATTCACAGGGACCACTTTGTGATGCTGCTTTCAAGTATGCACAGGGTAAAGATTGGCTTGTAACTGATTATTTTAACATTACGGTTAATAATTCACTTGCGACTTATGAAACTCAAAGTCCTGTAAAGATACAGATTACTATTCCAGATGATCTTATTCAGGCGGACAGACATTGGAGAATGGTCTGCATTTCAAGAGATGGTAAACCTTATTCTTTTGAAGATGAGGACAACGATGATTCTACAATCACTTTTACAACTAGCAGATTCTATGCTTTTGCTATGTGTTATAACGACATTCAGCCGGGCGAAGAGGAGCTCTTTGAGGAATGTGTTCCTGAAGCTTCAGCTTCTACAGTTCCTACAAATACTACTCCTCAGTCAGAAATTCATTCAGCTAATGAATCTCTGACTTCTACATCAACAATTCATTCTGCAGACGCCTCTACAACAATGAATATGAGCGGGGTTGCTACTGCTGCCGCAACAAATGGCGCACAAATTAAATCAGATCAAAAAGCTGCTGTTGAAAGGGCTGATGGTGCACAGGTTTCATTGATTAGCATGTGATTATAGTTTTTACCTTATATTCTTTTAGTGTAGTAGCTCTTTTTGATTCTTAAATGTGTTTTGTTAACTCTTTTATATTTTGCGTTGTTTTACTCAGCTTTTTATGTTTTGCCGTAGGTTGACATGTTTTTATCTGTAGAAAACATAATTTAAGTCTATTGCTCATTTTTGTGCATAGAAAAAGGAGACTTATATAATGTTATATAAGTCTCCTTTTAGTTTATTGTGTTTTAACCTACAACAGCATAGAGTTGTGTTCTTTTTTAGGGTATTTAAGTTTAACTGTGTTTAGACAAAATTCGATATGATTCTTTAGAAAAATAAGGCAGTGTGTTTGGAGCAATCCTCCCAAGCTGATTTATTTCTCAGAGTCCTTCTTTAGTAACTGAAACAGCATAATTACAATCACAATTAGTGATGAGATGGCGCATACTCCACTGACAGTAGCAAGATTAACCTCAAAACTGCCACGATATATGTCCTTCAGAAATGTATCAAAACCAGAGATTCCGATTATTGTAGTGAACACATTGATTATAGATAACAGGATGTTTACCTTGCGGAATCTGTGTCTTTTCAGTAACAAGAACGTAATTCTGACTCCGATAATGAATAGTAATACAAAGAGCGGAGCAACGTTTATATAGGTGGCATATAAATTTATATCAGGTTCTCCAAGTTGGCTCAAATCGGCAGTATTCACTCAATCTACCTCGCTATAAATTAACTACTAAAGATAACTTACATTTAAGCTCCTTATACTGTTAATCAGATTATAACCCAGACACAGTTAATCTTAAATGTAAACACACTCAAACTAAAATACCTTTTTTATTGTCTATAGTTTTGAACCATAGTGTACAATCAATGATTGCTGACTTAAATGCATAAGCGTATCCGTCCTTTTTGGCATCTTTTCCGTTTTTATAAGCTGCTTAAATAAGTATAGTACCTAATGATTTTGGTAATTTTTTTCAATTTTTATCATTAGTTTTGAGCCTTTCCAAATAAATGTTAATATTTTGCCTTATTTTGCCCCTTTTTTGTTTTTACATATTTTTTATTGCCATACTATATAAAAACCTCTATATGGGGCAAATATTAGTTTTTAATTTTGTAGTTGGGTTAGATTTATATTTCATACATTTTGTGAGTGCCAAGTGAGAATCTGTCTATCAGTTTTACTCCACACTTGTGTGCTAGTTTTTTGGCTGCGTCTGTGTAGGTGCTATTTGTAATAACCATTGCGTTACCGCATTCATAATATTGCGCTCCTGATATAGCCTGCTGCACAGCGCTTTCTCCGACATTTCTGCGCCATCTTTTGGCTTGTATGCAGGTAAGTGAACCAGTCTTCATATCTTCAACAATAAGATCTCCGCCAAAATCACAACTTTTTGGTGTAGTCCTTACGTTAAAACCTTTGCTTTTATACATGTAAGCCAGGTAATCTTCAAACTGCTCTCCGCTCATAGAATCTATTTGTTTTATGCTTGCTCCCATCAGCATTTTTTTATAGGCTATCATCCATACGAATGTTACCAGCAGGGAAGATATCATTAAACATATTGAGGCATTTGTTACTGCACTGCCAAGATAACCACCACTTTTAACTACTTCAAAAACATAAACCACTGCTATGCTGATAGGCACAATGTAGAGAATAGCGGGGGCTTGCTTTCCTGAAAAAGTCTTTGTCATGATAGTCTTTTTTTCTTTGTGTTTATGCTGTTGTTTTTTCATTACATATAACCTCAAATCTTTTATTTGAACTATTTAAAGAGAATTTTGATTCGTTTTTTTCAATCAACACATCATTCTTATCAAGCACTGGCACTTTTTTATATAGTGATACAAATGATATATTACTCATACATTCCGCTGCTTTTAATGTTTCTATGCAAGTTGATGTGAGCGGTTTAAGTGGCGCATCCATGAAAATACATAGCTCATGGATAGGTTCTGAAGATATTGCTTGCTCTAATATGCTTGTTAACAGTGATTCTGCAATAAGCTTTCTTTTTGTAATTCCAGCAGTGTCGATTATAAAAAAGCTCTGGAACATATTAGGATCAAAGAACTTTTTTTTAGAAGGAATGTTCATGTAGTCATGGATTCTCTCCTGTCGGTAATCTTTAAATACTTCTTTACATCGTTTTGCTGTTGAATATGTATTGTTTCTTATAAATGGAACTGAAAACTTATTTATAAGCTCACTTCCATTTACACCGTAAATGTAATTTGGTGCGATATCGTATATATATCTGTAATAGTCCATGTTTTTTCCATACACTATAACTGATGCACCTTTGTTTAGCATTGCTCTCATTATAAAGCCTGCTGCCGCGGGGGTGTTTTTATCAATAATTACATTGTTTTTTTGCGTGTCTATATAGACTTTTCTTGAACCTATTAAGTTTTTACAATCAAAAGATAGTTCCATTTTTTGTACCTTACAGTAGGCTAGTTGAGCCATCTGCGTAATTTATCTTGATACCAGGGGCTACGTTATAGATAAATACGCAGTAGCTAATAGTATCATCTTCAACACTTCTTGCTTCAATGAGGACACCACTGGCAACAAGGTTATTGCCGTCATATATAGGTGTTACTCTGTAGGTTACGTGCCTGTCATAGTATCTTACATATGATGCTACAGCGTTTTCAAATGGCTCCATTCCAATAGTATTGAAGTAGAAGCTACCTGTGATAAGGTTCTTGTCATTTGCATTCTCTCCTGCAAGTTGGAATCCTATGAGGTGGCAACGTGCCCACATATATCCCTGAAGATTATCTTCATTTTTAAGAATGTCATATTTTGCCTGATTAAAGCCAGAAGGTTTTATTTGACCTATTGATTCTCTAGGTTCTGTTGGCATTATATCTTTGCAAATATTTGCGTATGCCATTCCACATCTTCCAAGGGAATCCTTTGGCGAGTAGTATTCGAAGGGTTCGTATGTGTAATCATCTGCTGTGAAAAAAGGAATGTTATTGTTTATTACAACATATGGTTCTCCGCTATACTCAGGTACAAGACTTAATATTATCTGTGAGATGGTGTCTTGCTCTGATGAGGCAGCAGATGTTTCATCTGAAGATTCAGAAGTATTGTTACTATGTTTTGCATCGTGATTATCTTTTATCGCTTGTGCTGTGTTTTTTGTATCTTCTGAAGCTTTGTTGATAAATTCTTTTAGCTGTTTTGTTAGAGTCCCTTGATTTGAGGTGTCTATTCCCTGAGCTTCAAGCCAAGGGTTTTTAAATTCGCCAAGCGTATCGTATTCCGAAAGATCGTTGTAGTCGTATGTCTGTCCTTTAAAATCTGATGTTGGAGCTATTAAGGTTGCTAAAAAATCATTCCAGCAAATCTCAATCTTTGCTATCCAATAGTCCCACCAGTTTATTGATTTATTCTTTAGGTCTGCGGCGTTTTGCTTGGCATTGTTTATATTGTTTTCGTCTGTTACATAGTCAATACCATCCTCAGCATATTCCGATGCTGTTATGGCACCATTTGCTATTTTTTCGATGGTCTCATTGTTTGCATATCCTGATGTTAAATCTTCTGCGCTTAAATTATCCTTTCCGCATCCGGATAAGAATGTTGATACAGTTATTGATGATATCAGGAGGATTGATAATATTTTTTTTCTATTCACGATTAACCTCTTAGTTTGAATACACTTAGTTTTGTTGCACCATCTTCTCTTTCAACGTCGTAAATCAGAGAAAGTGGATCTACCAGCTCATCGTCTGTGATGCAGTCAAGTGAGTAAATCAGGTAGAAGTCTGAAGTTTCACTTACTTGTTGAAGTAACTTTGATACTTCTTCTATCTGTGACTCTGATTCACAGATGAGGCAGAGTACGAATGAACCATATCTGTCTATGTCCTCTGAAAAATAGCCATGAAGTGCTATTATTTGAGTAATAAGTGCAGCTATCTTGTTTTTGCGGTCTCCTTTTGGTATTGGGATTGCGCAAATGCTCATCCTACGGCCAAGACGAGTTCTTATCTGAATAAGTGATGGGACCTGAGTTATGAACTTTTGGTATGGGACGGTCTTGTAAAACATCTTATCCTTTGTTCCAGAGCCTTCAAGCACGGATATGTGCCATTGTGTTGCTGATAGGTGTTCAAGGATATTAGGTATGTCATTCATGTTGAATCTAAAGGCAGAGCGCATATTCTTTGATTTGTCACGTTCATTTTTAGATAATATATACACATCATTATCAGGTTCATCACCAGGATATGTAATGGTATATTTTTCGACTAGTCCCCTGCTCATCATTTTGTTTATTGATTTTCTTGCATTGATTGTTCTATGCGAATTCATGTTTAATGCCCTTTGTATGTGCATCATGTTCATGTATCCATATTTTTTTAGTAGTGACAAGATGATCTGTTCTCCTGTTGCCTTTTCATTGTCACTAAGTTTTGACTTTATGGTTGTGTTTTCTATCCTGCAACCTTTTTCATACGAAAATCTAGATGGGTTAATTCTGTTCATTACATACTCCGTTTTTCACCATTAAGTTCTGCTAGAAGTTCATCGAGAGCATCTTCTTCGGACATATCTGTGCTTTCATTTTCGTTATCATCGTCGAAGAAGTCATTGAAGTTTGTATTCTCGTCTGCTTGTGACTTTGGCTTTTTCGCTATTGGTGTATTTTTTTGAATTTTATCAGCTCTTGCCACTCTGTTTTCATTTATTTTTTCTGTTTTTGCCGCGAGAAGAGAAGGATTTAATACCTCTATTGGAGTATCTTCCGTTTCCGGAGATGATGTGTAGCTCCTTCTTATATCCACATTTGCGAGCAGCATGGATGCATTTCCTAGTCTTTGCTTTACTACATCGTCGCTTGCAAGACTTTGAATATCTTCCAGCTCATTAAGTGGGAGTGTTTCAATTGCATCTTCTTCATTCCTGTAATTGTGAACTTGCTGTGTTGTCTTGTACTTTTTGAGATCCTCTTTCGCGGTTTTATTTGCTTTTGGCATTTCTATTATTTTTCCTTTTGGAGAACCTTCTTTTGAATACTTATCGAATGAGTAATCTGGTACATTCTGATTCTTAAAGTCTGATGGCTTAGGGAATGATGCTTTAGCATGTTTGCCTTTAAGCACTCTTCCTTCATCGATTGCATATACTGTGACTTCCTGGAATCCTCTCATTCTTATCTTGTCACCTGCCACAGCGCTCTTATCTTCCACTGTCCTTCTCTTACTCTTTGTAACGTTGTAGTTAACGTCAAGTTCTGAGTTGGAGTTAATGGCTGTCTGTATCGTCTCTTTATGCTCAATACCTGCCATCTGCTCGTATATCTTCATTTCCTCAGGAGATACACGTCCAAATACGATATGCACACCAGAACCCATGATAACGTCTCTAAGGTACTGTGTTGTTGCGTTTTTCTTGAACTGTGACAGTGACTGGATTGCGATGTTTGCTGATAATCTGTATTGTCTGTAAAGAGCAAACATATCCTCGTATACTGGGTGCATGTACTGAGCAGCTTCGTCTATATATACGAAGTGGTTCATACGATTTTCTGATGGTCTACGTACTACCGCAAGCTTCATAAGAAGGAGGATAAAAAGACCAAGTGCAGTTGATGATTGCGCGCCAAATTCAATAGCTGTGTTTATAAGCGTGATCTCGCCTCTTGCAAATGCCTTGTCGAAATCAAGAAGATTCTCTTCAGGTGCTGATAATGCTCTCTTAACACGCACATCAAGTAAGAGGTTTGATAGGATGTTTCTAAGACCTCTCGCCTGCTCAAACATCTTCTCTGCCCCTGCACCAAGAAGCTCCTGCTTAACGAAGTGGATATTTTCCGCATAACCTTCTGCTTCTCTTTTAAGCATTTCTGAATATTCTTCAAGGGATACTCCTTGCTGCCTATATTCTTCCGGTATTTCTGATTCATCAGTGAGTGGGTAGAATATGATATCGTCAGTAGCATCTTCATCAAATGTTGGCTCTTGTATATCATCTCTATCTACATCTCTTCTATCTTTTCTCTGATTAGTTTTTGTTTCTAATTCATGAACAATAACCTTCATGTGAAGTTTTTCTTCGATATCTTCAATTATTGGTTTTAGTTTTCCAAAATCAGAGATTACTGACTGAATCTGTGTAATGTTTGTTTGCTTGCCATTTAGGACTGCGTATAACATACACATTACGGCAGCGTTGGTTGTAACCGACTCATTGATACCTCTGAAGTATGGATCTCCCCCTTTTCCTTGGATATCATTTACAGCTAGAAGAACTTCTGCAAATGTCTGAGCCTTGTTTTTTATATAAATCTGTCTCTGCTCTTTATCTAGCCCATGTTCTACATAGAATGGATTTAATCCTACCATTTTTACATTTTTGTTCTTGTAGTTTACTGCTGGATCAAGAACATTTACTTTCATGTTTCTAGCGGCTGCTAATTTTATTATGTCTTTGTTCATTGCGTTGTTTGGGGCCATGACTGTAATACCGCAATCAGGATATCTCTTTCTTATTTGTTCCAGCTCGTCTGAGTATTCTTTTTTTGGAATAACGTCGTATTCTGTTGTTGGTCCATTATCGTTTTTATATGCTTTTCCCTTTCCCTCTTTTATAAATTTTATTTCGAGAGGAATTCTCTTGCTCATGTTTCTTAGCTTTGTGTTTAGGTCGCATATTATTGCTGGTATAAACGTGCTTGATGTTTTACCTGTACCGGAGTTACCAAGCGTGAATGTGTGAACAAATCGGTCATTTTCTTTGATTAGGATAGGTTTTCCCGTTTTCATATCACGTAGGATATTGAGGTCGAATGCAACGTCCTTGTTCTTTCTTGTGTCAAATAACTGTTGCCATCTTACGTTCTCAATATTTTCAACGATTTCTTCATTTTCCTTTACTCTTCTCACTATCGCGAAGATTGCATATGCAAATAGTCCAGTTATTCCGATTAGGGCGAGTCTGCATAGGATGAATAGCATTTTTGAATCTAGATTTCTTCCTGTTGGAATTTTACAGATCTTAAATACCAAAGTATCAAATACAAAAGTCCAAATCGTTTGTCCTACACACATGGTAGCGTTTGTTATTACTAGTTTTAGTGTCAGTTTCTTTCTGTCATAAAAGTTGAAAGAATCTTCTTTTGTTGAGTATAGCCACCAGATGACTGGTAGAACTGATGCAATTAGTATGTAGATTGGGCTTGTTGTTAAAACAATTTCTTGAACGTTGTACATTGCATAGCCATATCTGTATGTCAGTAATAATATATTTAGGCATAGCATAATAAATCCAATGATGATCGGTAGCATATTAACCTTCCTTCTTTACTATATAATTTCATAATTCTCCTTATAATCTCGCAGTGTGTTCAGTTATAGCAAGGGTTCATTTATATATTAAAAGGAAATGATTTATAGGATGTTTTTATGCCTTTATGTTTTGATGCCATACACTAAAACATTATTACTTCTTTACATATACCTTGTTTGAATGTCTTTATAATTTTTGTTTTGTATTTATTGTGTTATTTATGTTTGAAATAGTTAATTCTTGAATGTTTGATTTATAGACAGAAAAACATTATATAAGTCCAACAGTATTGCAGTCTTAAATCAAAGATGTATTTTTAATAAACATTCAGTATGTCTGACTGAACGACATAAATAAATATATGCAAAAAAACAATAAGACATATTAAATGTGTGACATCTCTACAATATGACTATCATACTGACAAACAGTATGATAGTCATATTGTAAAACTGAATAACTAGCAAACAGTAATATAGTTTAAAAGCATGAAAGTGTGATTGTCTAACAGTAACGATATAAAATAGTAAATATTTAATAACTATTATATGTCATACATGAAAACAGTAATTAATTTAATGTTTTAAGATTGAAAATATATAAAATTCTTGATTTATATAATTAAGTGCTATATTATACTCTTGTAAACATGTATTAAATAAAATCTGTTTACATGTAATTATGTTTTGATGTTTTTATGTCTGACACTAATTTAAAACCTAAACAATGAGATTATTATTACTGTTTAATTGTTTTACTGTATGACATTATTTATGTTATTATATTAAATAAGTCTAAAGAGAGCGAATAATGTCTTAATGTGTGACATATGGACAGTATTACAACCGATGGATAATGTTTGCCCATGTGTAATTATGTTTTACTGTTTTTATATCTGACAGTAAACAATGACATGCATTTTTGTGTTTTAGTGTTTGAATTTTTTAATGTATGACATGCAGACAGTTTTGCAATTAATAAAATAGCCAAAGGAGGAATAGGTGTATGGCAATAAAGATTGGAATAGTTAATCAAAAAGGGGGAGTCGGAAAAACAACAACAGCAATATGTCTTACGGATGCGTTGACAAGGATTGGTTATAGAACTCTCTTGGTTGACTTTGCGCCTCAGGGCAACTGCTCAAGCACATTTGGAGTTAAGGGACAGGAGCCTAATATATATGATGCGATTATGCAGAAAACAGATATTAGGGATGTAGTAGTCAAGGGAAATGATATGGGAGATATCGTTCCATCTGGTGAACCGTTGAAAGCTGCATTGACAGAACTCGTGAATGTTAAGGCTGGCGAATATAGACTTAGAAGGGCATTAGCCCCAATAGAGGACCAATATGATATGATAGTCATTGATTCAGACCCCGCTCCGGGGATCATGCTCGATAATGTCCTTGCTGCAGTGGATGGTGTAATTGTCCCAATGAGAGCTGAGATGTATTCTATTGATGGTATTGGGAGTCTAATTAAAGATATCAATGAAGCGAAGAATGAGCTTAATCCTCAACTAAAGATATATGGCGTATTATTAACGATGTTGAAGGATAGTGCGACTCATAAGAAAATTAGTGAGGATTTTAATAGATTATCTCAATATAATCTTTATCCATTTAAAACAAGGATTAGACATTCAGATGCCATCTCATCAACTCAGACGTGGGTTTCAATAGATGAGCCTAAAAACTATAGTGAGCAAAGGATACTTGAGGCAAAGGGTTCAATATATAAATATGATAATAATAGTGGAGCGACAGATTACAGTAATTTTGTGAGAGAACTATTGGAGGTGATTACAAGTGAGTGATTTCTTTTCTGGAATAGAAAAAGTTGAACTTGGTAAAAAGGGAAAAGTAAGTGAACCTGAGACAAAAGAGCGCAAAACATCTGCAGAAAAAAAAGCAAACGACACTTCACCAAGGACAAAAACAGAAAAAATAGAATCGGAAAAGGTTAAAGATGTGACAATGGAACCTTCCGAGGATAGCTCTGCGGACGAGGAAAAGCCTAAGGATAGAAGGGGCAGAAAGCCAACAGGTAAGGCTATGGAAAGAAAATTCATCTCTGTTAACATTGGCGATGGAGTGGGGGAAGATCTGAACCTTCTCATTAAAAAATACGAGATGGAGACAGGTAAGAGAAGTGTAGGCGTAGGTACTTATATAAGATATCTCATAGATAAAGATATCGAAGAAAATAGGGATTATATTGATAAGGCACGTAAATACGAAGAGCTTTTGTTTGGGGATTTGAAGTAAAAAAGAAGCCAGGGCCTATGGGGCCTAGGCTTCTTTTTTTTATTTATCTAATTAGGGAGGGTTCATTTTCATCAAGCAGGTCAAACATATCAGCGAATTCGCCTATTTCAAGATCTTCTTCAGGTTCCTCATTATAATTTTCGTATTCGTAATTTTGCGACTTTTTTTTCTGTGCCATATTTTGTGTAGGCTCGGCTGTTTCAACATAGTCATCAGCAGGGGGATTTAATCTGCTAATAAGTTCTGTTGAGAGGGACAGTTTGGTGGAAAGCATTGAGTTTTCTTCTTCTAACTTGCTGATTATGGTTTGAGCAATTTCAAGCTTTTCGCTGACATTGTCTAGTTCGTGTTTGAGATGTTCATACTCTTGTAAATTTACCAGCTCTGATTCTTGAGCTGATGAAGCGTTGATATTCTCAAGCTTTTTATCAATCTTTTTGAGGAGTTCTTCATTATCCTTTTTGAACGCTTTAGTGAGTTCGTTGTTTGTCTTATCAATCTTTGAAGAAAGCTGGTCTTTAACACGGTTTATGCTGTCTTTTGCTTCATTTTGAGTATCTTTTGTGTCGGTGTTTTTTTCGATTTTACAAAGCTTTGCATCAAGGCTTCCGATTGTTTGCTGCTGTTTGTTCAGCGTATCCTTCAATTCGTTTGCTGTTGATCTAGTTTTGCTATCAATGTCTTTCTTAATGTCTTCCTTTACAGATTCCAGGTCGATTTCAGGTAAATTGAACTCTGGTATTGTAATGTTTGAGATTGCTTTGAGCATTGCAGACTCAGTGTTTTTGAGTGCTTCGTCTGTTTTGCCAGCGTTATCGTCTTGTGTCTGCTTGATTTGTTCGATGGTATCTTTGCTTTGTTTTGCCATGCTCTTAACACCGTTTATTAGATCACGCTGCTTTTCTAATTCAGCTCGCTGCTTTTCAATAATATCTGCCTGCTCTTTAATTGTTGCGTCCATTCCATTGATTAGGCTTCCAACATTTTCTACTTTGGCTGTGAATGTGCTCTCAAGCTTGTTAAAGTTTGACTCAAAGAGCTTTTGGATATAGTCTGCAAATTTGAGCATGGCATCTTTACTGAGGGATGTTTGTTCTTTTTTAACTTTTTTTACGGCATTGATGCCGCCAAGAGGGGGCATTTTTCCGTCATTTTCTAGATATATTCTTATTTTTTCCTTGTCGTACTTCTTATTCTGCTTAAGACTGAATATAAGTCGGAGTGTTTCGAGATCTTCTGTTGTATAAAGGGCGATACCTCTATCGTTCTTTACTACATTAAGAAAATCTTTAAAATACCCAGTGTAGTTTCTGATGGTCTGTGGCGTGATACCCAGTTCATTAGCAATGTCAAAAGTAGAGTATAGTATTTCTGATTCTGTTGAGGGTATTACTTCTGGCTCTTCAATCATACCTGTTGATGAAAAGAAGTCGAAGTCTTTCATAAAACTATCTGAAGGTGATGTTTGGTTATATTCGTTCTGGGTGTGTTCATCTGTTGCTGGCATTGAATCTTTATATGGTGAGGGTGGTGTATCAATGTTGTCGGCACGTCTGTCTCCAGTTGCCTCTTTGCATGTTTTTTCCACCTTATTTGAGCTAAATATACTATTGCCAGCAAAGATATTCTCGTTGTTGCTATTAATAATATCTTCGTTCATGACGTCTCCTTATTTGAAATTGGTTTTTGCATCATATTGATGATTTAATCCGAGAGTGTTTATTTATAGCAATAGTTTTTTTAAAAAGATTTTTGTTTTTGCGAAATTTTGTGCTTGTAGCTTTTACTATATTTTGTCAAAGTAAAAAACGCTATAATTTTCGATTTTAGAGCGTTTTTTCATTTCAACGATGATTTTATCAACGTTGAATGTTTTGCGTGCGTATTGGCCAATATTTGCGTTATTCCATATTCCTTTGCTATCGTCATTTGCTTTTTTCATTGTCATATAGAGAATTAATTTTCTCTTGCTATAAATAAACATGTATACTTAATATCCTTTTATAAATGAATATTTGCGATTTTTAATGTATTTTCGTATTGACAGAGGTAGCATGTCGCTTTATTATTGCCTTATTATTCTTATAATATTTCGTCGGCACATTGTATTAATGGGCAAGAAGCAAACATGCGTCTTGCTCTATTTTTATGTCTAAAAATAGAGCGCGCAAAGATCAGCTAGATCTTGCCTCTTTGAAAGGAGGCCCGCTATGAGCGGAGGTGTATCTAAAAACTGTTCTTTTTCAAATCCCTGTCCGATATGTGGTAAACCAGACTGGTGTAACCAAGTTACATTCAGTAATGGTGATTATCTATGGTATTGTCACAGAGTTCATGGAGCAAAAGGAGATATCATAACTGCATCTGGAAAAATGTGGGTATGGAAAAAAATTACTCCTGAACACTTTACAGTATGGGAACCTAAGGAACAGTATGATGCAAATAGGGAGAGTTTTATAAAAGCTCTACCTAAAAACTCACAAAAAGGAACTTATTATAATAGTTCCTCATATCGAAATGGCAGTAGTAATGAGAGGGTAGTGTCAGCAGACTATATTGACTGGAATGCACTTCCCTTAGAAGGTACATCTGAATGTGCTAGTCCACAGACGCTTAATGTGTTTTATAGGGAGCTACTGAATAATCTTGTTCTTGAGGATAAGCATGAGGCTAAACTCAGAGCTGAATGGGATTGTCAGAAGGGTACGTTTGAAAAGGCAATTAAGTATTTTCAAATAAAATCCATGCCTCCGGAGGACAGAGTTAGGTTTTCCTCTAAAGAAAGGTTTAAGAATCTTTCGAGGAAGAAGATAGTGGCTAACATCATTGATAAACTTGGTGAGCCGATAGGTGTGCCGGGATTTTATCAGAGAAAAGATGGTACATGGACTTTGTATTATCTTTGCGGTATTGTTTTTCCTGTTTTTGATAGTGATGGCAACATCATTAGAATAAGGATAGGGAATGATTACCCTAAGGTAAAAGGAACACTTAATGGCAAGGATGGTGTCTTTAACTATTATATGAAAGACGAGATACCTGGATGGTATTTTATGCCAGATGGTGAATCAGAGCCAATTCTTGCATTTCAGTACGGATCAGAAAGCAATCTTATTTCTTTAAATAAGAAAGGCTATCCTGACGGTAAGGTTGTAGGAAAGTACATGAATTTTACTTCATTTAAAGAATTACACTTCAAAGATGAACAGGGTAATCCTAGAAGGATTAATAAGTTTACCAATGGGTGTGAGTCAGGCTCTTTCTGTAGCTTATATACAAAGCCGGGTGACGATCCTACTATTGTATATGTTACAGAGGGAGAGAAGAAAGCGATTGTAGGCAACCTTTTACTTAATGTTCCTGTTGTTTCAGTACCAGGTACTAGTTCTATCCTTAAACTATTTGAAAATGAGCAGGGTATGGAAAGAACCCTTGTTGATTCTCTTATAAGAAAAGGAACGAGAGCTTTTGTAATTGTTCTTGATGCTGATAAAAAGGTCAATGAGGCGGTACTCTATGCAGAATCGCTAGTCATTACAGCATTTAAAGAGAGAAAACTGACAGTCTTTACCGGCGAGTGGAATGCTCAGTGGGGAAAAGGTCTTGATGATATTCTCTTAACAGGTGTTTTACCAGACATTAGACCTGCCATGTAAAAAGAAGAGCTTTGCTCTTCTTTTTTATTTCTATAAAAGTATTTTTATATATCAAGCTTTCAGAATATTGCTATATAAGGCTATTATGTGCTATAACAATCGTAGATTTTTATTTTATTTTTAGTAGCATTGGTGTATTACCTTTGTTTTATCAGGACGTATTGTCTTGGGTGGCTAATTATCTTATCAGATATGAAGTTGCTACTAGGAAAGATAAAGATCTTTTTTTATTGTCTTTTTTGATGGTAATTAAGGTCTCTTTCCAACCTTAATTACTTATCATGTCATAAAGACTACTTATCAGTATGCCTTATGGCATGATGAGTAAATGAGGGTATATCCCTCTAGGGCCTTCAACCAGCCCTTCAACTTAGAGTTGTAAAAGATTCTACAGAATTGACTGTAGACCGAGATTGATGCTTTCCCTAAAGAAGGGCGTTGTTCTTTCACTTAAGTTGGAAGGACCTTTTGCCCACGAAAGATGGCAGTGACTGATATCGCACTATGAGAGGAGTTGCGTTATTGGAATATGTTGAAAACAGGGTGGTGCCTGTATAAATCTCTCAAACCAACTGACGTGTCGGAACCCACCTTAGCTTATCGGCTAGGTAGACATTGATTAGGTTCAATGTTAAGAAGGGTTCAAGGCCCTTGTCAGTTTTTTATGCAACAAACTCTGCTTAAAGACTTTGTTGCATAAGACATTGGTTGCTTTACCACCTTTCTGAGGATAACGCAGATAAAGAGTTAAAGACTATTCATCTGATGAATGAGTAGGGATGTTGAGCAAAAGTGCTATCCCTCTCATCAGGGGATAGTCGACAGAAGGGAGGTTTATTCCATGGCTAGAAGGAAAAAGCGTAGAAGTCTATTGTATAGATGGAAACATTTTTCTGAAAAGAAAAAGAGACGCTTAATCTTTAAGTTTGTAGCTTGGTTGTTGAGCATCGTGGCTGATTGCTTGATAACCTATGCGCTAAGCAAACTTTTAGGTTAAGAATCTCTGTGAAACAGATGGGTGAGGTAGCCACTCACCCTCTGATTTCACTTTACCATGGAGGAACTACTATGTCAAAAATAATTTTATTGTCAATTGCAGCCATTGCAGTGACAGCAGTTCTTATAAAGCTTACAATTTCCATAATAAGGGATTTTAAGTCTGATAAGGATTGAAAGATGTTTTTTTGATACGAGCTCTGCAGAAGAGCGTATCGAGTAGAAAGATCTGCTTGCTACATATTTCAGCCTGGGAATATGCGGGACGTACACATGGCAACTGACGGGTCGGAACCCACCTTAGCTTATCGGCTAGGTAGACATTGATTAGGTTCAATGTTAAGAAGGGTTCAAGGCCCTTGTCAGTTTTAAAGTGGAGAACCCTTCTTTAAGGCTTTTCTACTTGTTTTACAATTTAATAAGGAGACATCGCCTCCTTTCTAGCTATTTTAGCTGATAAAGTGCATGGCTGCCTGAATAGGAGTGCAGTATCGACAAACGCCGACTTCTCCTATTCGGGGGCCGGCTTTGGAAGGAGGAACGTTATGGTTCACGATAGGAATAAGGGAAATTGCAGGAAAACTGTACTGAGTACCGAAAAGAAAAAGAGCCCGTTCACCGTAGACCAAAAGATTGCAATCGCAAAAGGAGTTGCATACGTCCTGATTGAGATTCTTAAGGCCGTTTTAAGGTGACAGACTCAGTGGTTCAACAGAGGGGAGCAGCAACCTCCCCTTTCGTTGGAACCATTCTACCATAACAATTCTGCGCATGTCAAAAAGAACAAAATGGTTAGTGGGTTTAAATTGCCTGCTGATCGCCTTGAATATTCTCGATATTGTTCGCTTATTGGCGGATAAGGAAGAGGGTGTTTAAGAAACACGGACGCTCCTGAGCGTCACCAAACATTCAGGAGTGTCCACGGAGAGTCTTTCTCTTTGTTCGCTCCTGTTTGTTTTTATTGCAATGAAAACAAAAATGAAAGGGTGATGAGTTCTTAATTAGCTACTAAGAGCTTGTCAAAAAGGAGAAAACAAAATGAGAAAGATCAACGTAATTTTAGGATTTGGAACAATGGTAGTTGCACTTTTTTGTGCAAAGGTTACTGTTAATGCAGAAGAGGGTTATGAGCAGACTTCTTCAGATGTAGTTTGGGACGTAACTCCTGTTGAGGAGCATAATGATGAACCTGAGCCAGCTCACGAAGAAGAGCCAACACCAGAGCCAACTCCTGTTGTTGAACCTGAGGTTGAACCAACACCTTCTGTAGTAGAGGAGCCAACACCAGAGCCAGCTCCTGCACCAGCACCTGCTAACAACATTCCTTCAGAGGAAGTGCATGAAACTGTTCCTTCATCTAATAGTGATGATAATGGAACACATGAAACTGTTGTAGAAGAAACACCAGTGCCTGCTGTAGTCGAAACAGTCGTTAATACTGCTGTTGTTGAAACAGAGGTGGAGACACCTGCAATTTCTGCGTCTAAGAGAGCAGTTAGAACAACAAATAAAGTTAAGACCGCAGTAGAAGATGATGTAGTAGCAGTTCTTGGCGCTAACAGGTTTGAGGAAGTTGTGGGAGAAGCTGTGAGTGATGAGTTTCCTTATATAGGACTTATTTTATTCATGGGCTTTGCAATTCTTTTAACTGCACTCGCTTACATTCTCCTTGGCAAGCGTAACTACGTTGTAGTAAGACGCTATACAGAGAATGGAAAGTGTGAGGTTGAGGAACTCAAGAAGTTTTTCAATATCGAGAAGGCATGCGAGTATGTAAGAGATTATCAGTGGGATACTACTGACGATACTTACGATGCGCTTAACATCCTTAATACTTCCCGTGATGAGGCGGCAGAAGATGAGGATGGTAATGTTGAGAATCAGCAGCTTGTTTATATAGTTTCTGAGGATCACGAGCAGGAGACAATCTACTTTGCAAATGACGATGAGAGAGATGCTATTGGTAGAATTCTCAGATTTGTAGAAGGTTCTGTTCTTGCTTGATTTTAAAACTTAGCGTCACGCTGACGCTTGGTGGCACACTGTTTCTTGATGTGCTAGAATGTCCTTACTAAGAAGGATTCCCTTATGGGTAAACTAAAGGGAGTCCTTGGGGACTTTCTTTGGCTTAGAATATATCAAAGAAAGTGTCCTGCTATGGAGGTATGGGCATGGTAGAAACAATTATGGATAAAGCAGAAATTAAAGAAGTGATCGAATGGTGCGAGGAAAAAGGCCATTCAGAACATGAGATATTAGAATTGATTCGACGAATTGTGGGTGCAAAACCACACAGCGATATAGATTCTAAGTCTGCTGAAGCGCAGTAACAAAAAATAGTCGCTCCCATGGGGTGACTATTTTTTACTATGTAAATCGATATTTGATGCAGAGGGATTGCTTCTTCCTAAGATGGATTTTGAGTGACACTTTCCTGTGAATGAGAAGAGCGATTATATTCAAATATAATCGCTCTTTTGAATTCAATTACAAAATTGTCCCACATTTCATGAAATTCATCATTTTCTTCGCCTATATTTCCTACACGTTTTTCTATCACTGAACAAAGTAATCTGCCGAGCCATTTTATTTCAAAGTCCGCTGTGATTTCCGTACCAAGAGGATAATTACTACCTCTTAGATGATGTCTATCACTATCCTTTAATGCACGTTTTAAATGCGCTATCATTTTTTATGCATATTCTTTGTCATGTAATTCCGGCTTTCTTTCCATAATTTTTAATATTCCTTAATGCCTTGTTTGTTTAATCGGATTTCCTTTGTGGTTTTTAGTATTTCGGCACTTTTTTCGTAGGCGAGGTCTAATTTAGCAAAAGACAAAACTCCATTATCATACGTTAGACCTTCTGTGAAAGATTCTATAAAATAATCAGTTTCTGACGTGAACATGATTTCCTCGATACTGTTGTGTTTGCTGTCATACTTAACACGGTATTCCCAGTTTCCAGAAAGAGAACTTAGTCTATCGGATAATCTATAGCTGCTATAAAGGTCCATTAGTTTTTGTATTGTCTCATATAATTCATTTATGGAAGATTCAAATGGTTGCAGTTTTGGATCAATATAGGGGCGAAATATATATTTGTATAAGAACGTGTTAACAACATTCCATATAAGTAAACTGCTAAATGTTTCAAGTGCTAATGGTGAAAATATATCAGCTTTAGAGATAATTAGTTTTATGGAAAGGTAAAGTGGTCCAATGAGTGTTATGACTCCTATTATGAGCTTTGGTAATAAACATAAGAAATTATTTTCGGAAAGTTGCTTTACTTCATCCTGTAATTGTGCTACAAGGTACTCTGCATCTTTTTCAGTGTATTTTGGAAAAATGATATTCATATTTTCTCCTCTAATGCGATGATTTTTCGTGGGTTGATTTAACCTCTTTTGTTGTTAGTATAAGCCCATAATTATTCGTATGTAAATGTATTCAGAATTTTTTCAATATAGTCAAATGTCTTAGGACATTCTACTTGGGTATCTGTTTCTCTTGAAAAAAGCTCTATGCTCTTGCCTTTTTGCATATATGTAACGTAATCAGCAAATTCTTCAGCAAAATATTCTCTAGGAGCAAAGTAATAATCGTTAGTAATGTTTGAACTGTTATGTTCTTCTTTTAGTATTTTTTTGAATTCTTCGCTTTGTGAAGGAAAACCTAGACAGGAATCAATGTAGTGCCCTAGTTCATGCATTATTGTATGTGGCGTGAATTGATCCTCGACAGTATTAATTCTAATGCCTACAATGGGTTTTTTAGTTATCTTGTTTATTCCAAGATGGGCAAGGGGAGTATAGTCTTTGCTAGGATTGAGTATTTTATAAGTCATAGGGCTTTCGTATATGAGGGAAAATCCATCCTGGTAAAATTCATCAAGTATATATACATAGTCTGGATATTCTTTTAGAAAATCTTCAATATCCTTTTCTGGATGATACGCAGCAGAATTTTTATCTATGAAGATGCTGGAGTAGTATTCATATCCTTCATAGTCATTTTTGACATGCAAGAAATGTTTGTTTGTCTGTAACAATACATAGCAAACTGTTGATGTGACTATGATTATCATCAGTGCTTTTAATACGCTTTTTAATAATGGGTGCTGTGGGTTTTTATTATTCATCAATTTCTCCATCTTAGCCTTAGATTGCATACTTTAGGATATACTCATTGGGTGCTTTTATAAAGTTTTTTCTTTTTATATAAGCATTTTTTTGTTTTTGATTAATTAATTTTGGATGTGGCGAGTATGAAAATTGGGTTTTTGTCGGTATTTTAGGGAACTTGGCGAATAACAATGGGAGTTGCTATATCTGTGCACCTCCATATTTAATTTACATCGTATGCAAATGCAAATTGGAGGTTTATATGAAAAGACTAAGGTATCTACTTGCAATAGCAAGTACGGCTGCGCTTTTTGCGACAACAAGAAGCCCTCTGCCAGTCTATGCTGCTGATACTATTTCGTATCAGTATCTTGATGGCACAAGCCTTACTGCTACAGATACAACCTCTGACGCAGATTTTACAAATGCGAAAGCCGAGGTTGCAGACGCAGGAAAAACAGTGATCTCATTTCTGTATGAGACATGTAGGACTGCACCAAATCCATCTGTTTTAGATGGTGGCGGAGTAGTGACTGTTGTTACTGAGGATATGGTAGAAGCTCATGGTAATAGTGTGGGTGGCAATTCAAATGCCAAGTGGTTCATCTATGATGGAAAGCTTTATATCACCGGTACAACAGGAAAAATAGGAGAAAAGGTAACAATATCAGATAATGGAACAGCTACTGGCAGTAATACAGTTAAAACTGAATTTACTGGCACTTCTTTTGATGTTGAATGGCCTTCTCTCATGTATGACTTTACTACTATTGGTGGTGGTAAGGTTAATGATTCAGTTGTTGGAGATGAGAAGGATTTTCTTTCAGAGAAATTCTACACAACAACGGAGCCAACCAAGAATTATATGTCACTGGAGATTGCTAATAGAGAGGATATTTCTATTGCCTCAAAGGTTGACGGACATATTGGTGGCGATATGGAGCCAAGTAAGGTTGGCTGGCACGGAAAAGAGGGTTCTATCACTGAGATCTACATTTCTGACGATATCGAACTTTCAGGCAACATGAATGGTCTCTTTAACAGTAATTTCACTTATATAAGAGAGACAGGCAAGGCTGGAGATATGGGTGATAGCTTATATACAAGCCTTAAGAATGTTTATCTTTATTGTGATATGAGCAAGGTCACATCTGCTGCCGGAATGTTTGCAAGAATTGGTACTCTTGAGAATATCTATGTTCGAAATGGGGATGTAAAACCGCTTACTAATATGGTTTCGACTGCTTACATGTTCTATGGAGATAAGAATCTTGTAAATGGTACAGATTCCTTTATTGATGCTATGGATCTTTCAGGCGCGACAAACCTTTATTCGACAGCATTCATGTATGGTGGATGTGAGTCTATTTCTCAGCCAAACGTATCAAGTTATCACATGGATGGCGTTCAGTGTGCTTCAGGTATGTTCTTTGGAGCAAAGAATGCCAACCTTGTATCTGAACCTAATGGAGCAGGTACAAATAACATTTATTCATGGAATCTTGGTAGTGTTGTAGAAGCATCCGCTATGTTTAGCGCTGGCGATGCTGATGGTGTTATCGACTTGGATAAGCCATTAGGAAATATGGACCCTGGTCTTTTGGATATCACAGAGTATGGTGATGTCATTACTGGCACTGTCGATATGTCAAACTGGGGCATGGATAATGTAAAGATGATGGGCTATATGTTCTCTCATAATGGCGAGAACTTCAGGGGGATCAAGTTCGGTGCTTCTTACCCAGAGCTTATTGATGCTTCATGTCTTGCACTTAGATGTGACTATATCTCTAATATCGAGATGGGTAGCTCAATGCCGACTCTTAAGAACGCAACTGCTATGTTCAGAGGGGCGGGCTCAAAGGCAGCAATTTCATCCGCAGATATAAGCGGATGGTCTGCTCCTGTACTTGAGCATGTAGATGTAATGTTTGCATCATCAGGTTTTAGCACTATCGATACATCAGGCATATCAGCTCTTGATAATGTTGTCAGCGCAGCTGGTATGTTCAAAGATTGTAAGAACCTTTCAAGCCTTGGCAATGATGCTATGGGTACTGTTAAGTTCGGTTCACTTGAGGATGCTAGATTCATGTTTGATGGCGATACTGCCTTGACAAAGGTAGATACATCAAGCTGGGATATGTCAAAAACAAAAGACATTTCATTCATGTTCTCAGATTGCTCATCACTTATAAGTGGTGTTGAGGTTAAGAACTGGGGTGTCTCATCTGTTCTTACAAACGCAGAGAGCTTTGCTCGTAACACAAAGATCTCAATGTTTGACTTATCAAATTGGGATACAAGATACGTTAAGAACTTTGCCTTTGCTTTTGCTGATAACGAGAAGCTTGGTCTTGTAAACATGATGTCTGATGCTAAGTCTTTATTTAATGCAGAAACTATCATGGGCATGTTTGCAAATGATACAGGACTTGCAAAGGTTTCTGCTTTTGCACAGGGTAACAAACTTAAGGATGCAAGAGGCGTATTCGCAAATGATACTGCTCTTGCATCAGCTGGTGTAACTAATCTTGTTCAGTCAAATTGTAAGAATGCATCTTATTTCTTTAAGAATTGTTCATCTCTTACAAATGCAGACCTGTCAGGTTGGGACACAGTAAACCTTGTGTATGCACAGGGACTTTTTGATGGATGTAGTGCTTTAAATTCTGTAAGTGTTGGTAAGAAGTTTACGGCGGCAAACCTTCAGGATGTTGGAACAATGTTCCGTAACAATTACAAACTCCCATCGTCACAGCTTAAGAAGGTGCTTTCAAACTTTGGTAGCTCATCAAATCTTGAGTGTGCCTATGAGATGATGAAGAACTGTTATACACTTACTGAACTTGATCTTTCAGCAATGAACTTATCTAATACGGTAGAGCTGAGAAGAATCGCCGCTATGGAAGTTAATGCAGATTATCCTTCAGTGAAGCTCACAACTATCAAACTTCCAGAGTCTATTCTCACTGCAACAGGTGTTGTGCTTAAGGATACAGACGGTAGTTCAATCAATATGTTTTGGGTTGAAGGAGCAGAGGATAGCGCAGCAGATGATGTGCTTACAACTCTGTTCATTGATGGAACGCCTGGCGCAAACATCTTAGCTTACGCTTTTGGTGGCGCTAATGGTGATAACGATAACCGTAGTTTTGTTGAGATCAAGTCTAAGACCATTAACGGAAATGCTGCTGGAACTTATTCACTTAAAGATGATAGCGATAAGGCAGTTATGCTTGTTGATGCTGTGTCAAAGCTCTATACAGGTGGCATAACAGAGGCAAGTGCAACAATCGCTCCGCTTGCTTACTCATGGGCAAAGGACGACTCTAACATTGCGGGCGCAACAACAAAGACTTATACAACACAGAAGTCGGGTTCATATGTTGTTAGTGTCTTTCCAGAAATACTCACAGGAGCAAAGGGCGCAAAGACAGCATCGTTCGTGATTGGAGCTGAGGTTGTGGGTATCGTCGCTGAATATAATGGCGAACCTGTTACGGTAGGTGAGAAGTATTCAAAGGGCGATGTTGTTGTATCAATCATTGACGCAGGGGGTAAGAAAGTTCCTCTTACTGCTGATGATTGGTCTGCTGATTCTTATGATGTGACTAAGAAGGGTGATAATACATTCACAGTTACTTATAAGGATGGCAATAATTCTATGACGGCTAAACTTACAGTTCCGGGAATAAGGAATATCGGACTTATAGAAGCTACTTATTCAGGACCAGCTGTACTTGTTGGTAACGAGTATGATTCAAGCTATGTAAAAGTGATGGCTTACTACACAGATGATGCTAATAAGAAGGAAGGTTTTGAGGTTGAGCCTACCAAGTTTTCTACAAAGAAAGTAACAGAGGCGGGTGATAACTCTATCAATGCTTATTACGTCGATAAAGCGCAAAATGAAAAGGAGTTTTCTGCTCCATTTATTGTAAATGGTTATAAGACAGTTAAATCAATTGCAGCTAATTATACGGGCGGTCAGATCTTAGTCGGTAATAAATATAACGTTGATGATGTGACAGTTACTCTTTATTACGCTGATGGCACTAATGGTACTACCAAGAATTTTGAAGTTAACTCACAGACAGTTACAGCAGAAGGTGGTAACTCATTCACTTCAACTTACAGAGATCCTTATGGTAACACTTATACGGCTGGATTCTCTGTTCCGGGCTATGTTGATGCATCTACTACAGCAGCTACAACTGATGCAGCTTCATCAGTATCAACTGCAAGCACTGTTGTTGCCCCAATTCCAAATGCTTCTGCAAGTACAGTAAGAAGAGGTACAAGCTCAGGCAATGTACAGACTGGCAGAACGGGAAAGATAGTGTTTTATATGATCGCAATCGCTTGCCTTGTAATATTCATCGTAGTGGCTTCAAAGGCAAAGGGTGACCTTAAATCAAACGGTAAGAGAGGAAAAAGAAACAGATAATGGCAACAAACGACTACTATAAGCCAACAAAGCCCGCAGTCGTAAAGACTCAGAGGCAGATTTTGAAGGAAAAGGAACTGAATAAGAAGCTTTTACTACTTAATAGCCTCATTGTTGGCTCAGTAGTCTTGCTTGTCTTTGCAGTAGTGGGGCTTTTGAAACAAAAGCTCCTTGCTACTGCTGCCGAGACAACTTATGAGGTTGTCGCTGACAATGCTGTTAAGGTTGTTGATGGCGAGAGGATGGTGGATTTTAGCGTAGTTAAGTCTGAGGGTAGTACTTCTACTAGCTGGCTATATCTTCCTGATACCGCCATCGATTATCCTCTTGTTCAAGGTAACGATAATGAGACTTACCTTGGTATGGATGCATACGGAAATGAGTCTGATGCAGGAGCTATTTTTATTAACTTTGCCAATTCGTCTGATATGTCAGATGTTAAGACTATTATCTTCGGTCACAATATGGCAAATGGTTCTATGTTTACAGACCTTCACAAATATTCTGATAAGAAGTGGGGAGACCTACACCAGAATGCTTATATTTACATGGATAGTGGCGAGATTAAGCATTATAGACTTTTATATTACATTTTCACACAGCCTACTGATGAGGATGTCTATGTCGTTTCTAAGATGGACGTTGGTGAAGAGGAGGCTGCAAAACTTAAAGATGCATCAAGCATCGTTTATAACGAATATTCAGGCGGAAATATGATCTGCCTTTCAACGTGCACGATGCACAAATATAGAACAGTTGTTGTTTTTGAGTATGTGGATGGCAATGGTCCTATCAGAGGGATAGTAGAGTCTGCAGATTCTGAAACATAAAAATAACTTCCCGGGCAGCAGCCTAGTTTAATATATTTCTTTTAAGGATGAGGGACTATGAGTAAGGTAGTAATCGCTATAAGTGATATTTCTAATCCTGTTAAGTGGGATAAGTTTAAATCTAGTATGACAAATTGCTTTTTAGCATATAAAAACGAGAAGCTTAGCTTTAAATCAGCTGACGATATCATTTTCATCAATAAGGCTTCGCAGCTTGAAGAACTTGATACTTCGGTAGTGGACGTGCTTATTACTTCTGAAGAGGTTGATGGCATGAGGATTGGCGTTGGTAGACTCAATAAGTGGAGGAAGGCTAACGAATCCCTTGTACTAATCATGCTTATGGAAGTTGCAAAAAAGTCATCTGGTAAACTTAATGCACTTTATAACCTTGGCTATTATGACTTTTTGTATATGACAGATTTTAAATGGCCTAAGATCAGGTCTATTCTTGACGATGGTAGGCTTTCTGAGGAAGCGTATGAATATTATGGTATTGCTTCATTCGTTCCAACTAAGGACAAAGGAACAGCTCTTGATAAGGATAGTGTAAACAAAGTCTCAGCTAAGTTAAAAAATAAAAAAGAAGTAGTTAATTCTGTTGAGGGGCTTGGACAAAAGAATGCAAGCGATACTAAAAAGGATAGGATTACCGAGGACTTTTCTCCAGAGCAGATTACTTCTGATGATACTACACAGACTGGCAAAAATATTCATTCTAAAAAGAGTAAAAAGAAGAGTGCAGATGTAGTTAAAGAGGTTGAGCCAAAGGTAGCAGCTGATAAAAAATCTCCTAGTGCAGAGGATGTGATTGCTGTTTCTGAAAAGCCTTCTAAGAAAAAGAAGGCTAAGGGGAATGCCAAGGGTATTATCGAGGCAGAGCATGCAGATAACGGTGATACTGCTCTTGGTATTGTAGAGGATATTGTTTCTGAGAAGGAATTAGAGAAAATTTATCCTGAACTTCCATCTGAGTTATTAGAAGATGCAAAAGATTCTGTAGAGACTGAACAGTCTGAAAACCATTCAGAGAACGAGGAAGAGTATGATGAGATCGATACTATGCCTTTTCTTGTTGAAACGATGGAGGAAGACCAGCTTAAGGATATTGATTGGCTAAGTGCTAAAGATGGAGATGTAAATTCTTTTGTTCATGAGATGGAAGAGAAAGCGTTTAACCCTATTGTCATAACGAAAGACCTCACAGAGGAAGAAGAGATCCTTGAAGATATCCTCAGATATTATACGAAAACTGATCCTATTCCATTGTCAAACCTTGAAAGCGGTCTTTTAGAAAGGAGTCAGTTTGAGCAGGATCTTCAGAAGAAGATAAAGGAATATCCTGGTCTTTCAGATGAGTCTGTACAGTATATTTTTGAGAGCTTCATCATGTTCATGTGGAACTATGATATACTTACACCTTTCATCGAAGATCCAGCTGTATCTGATATCGCACTTGTTGATTATAACAATATTCAGATCAAGAGATATGGTAAGAGATATTTTTCACGTATCATTTTTAGGTCTCAGGACCACTTTAAGGCAGTTATCAACCATATCGTAAAGATGAATCATGTTGATCTTTCAGATAAGAAGCCAGATAAGACATTCATGGATACAAAGACTTCTGAGGCTGCCCGTATGAGATTTGTATATTCACAGGAATATATCAACGCAAATGGTGAGCCTTCACTTGTTATTAGAAAGGTGCCTAATGAGAAATATACATTAAGCAAACTTGTTGAACGCAAGATGATGTCACCTCAGACTGCTGCTTATCTTGTAGATAAGGTGAGAAGAGGAGCTTCAATTATCTTTACCGGAACAATGGCATCTGGTAAGTCAACATGTATTAACACAATGCTTGACTTCATCAGGCACGATAAGAGAGGACTTGTAGTACAGGAAAACGATGAGCTTTTTTCTAAGACTCATCCACTGTTTACTTTCCAAATTATCAGACCTTCCGAGGATGGACAGTACACATACGACTTGTCTTACCTTACTCGCTTTGGACTACTTATGGATATCGACTATCTTATTAACGGTGAGATAAAGGGAGGAGAAGCTGCGCAGTATGTAGATGCGGTATCAAGAAACATCATCTGCTGGACTTCTATTCACTCAACTTCTGCAAGAGCAGGTATTGAACAGGTAGCTACACTTGGGTCAACAAAGGATAGACCAAAGAATGAGGCACTCAGAGTACTATGTGAACAGACAGATCTTGTTGTATATATAGATGAGTTTGTTATCAAAGAAATCGCAGAGATTGAAGGTTGGGATGAAGATAAGCAGAAGATAAAATTTAAACCAGTAGATATCAAGATACCTAAGAAGGTGACTAACACAACCAAGTATAAGGCTTTGATAAAGAACTAATTGTTTTAAATGAGCTGTACTGTTTTTTTTATGGTGCGTGCATATATAAAATAAAAAAGCCTTTTATAAAACAGTAATTTGATTATTGTGTTTATTTTTGGGTTTTTTTGGGTATTGTATCACATTAAGAGTGTTCCCTCTTGAACAGCTTTATGATAATCTTCAATATAGTTTTTTAATATTATATTGATAAACCGGATTGGATTATCGTCATAAGTCGTTTGCAGTGGAGAGATTCTACTCATCTGATTTATGGCGATTTTTTTATCCGAGGCTCTGTCATAGATAGTGGTTGATATTTTGTATTCAAGCGTTATTTTTCCTTTTTATATCGTCAAGCGCGTTTCCCCAACACTCAAGCATTATCACGCTTTTCGATAGTCGCGTTAAAACCTAATCACATTCGCTTTCCCAGATATCAACCATTATCTATGGCAGAGTCAATTTTATAAGTGGAGGAAGTATAAAATGGGTAATTTTATCGAGAACTTAAAGGATAGGTTCGAAGAATTTAAGAACAATCCTGAAAACAAAAAGAAGTTCATCGCAGCTGCAACTGTTGTTGGCGCTTTAGCGCTTATTTTAGTTGTATGCCTTGCAAGTGGACTTAAGTCGATCAGTTTAAAGCAAGGCGGTGCATCTGCTGGCGACCTTATTGAGGGTAATTCTCCTAACGTTGAGAGAAATGCCGCAGGCGGTATAATCCTCGATATTGATTGGGATAATGTTATTGGCTACGACCTAGATGGTAATCCTGTATATGGTACAAATGGAATGGTTTCTGCCGTTGGCGGATATGATATGCTTGGTGCTCCAATTCTTGCAGACGATATGAAGGTTATTGGTAATGCCGAGGACGGCCTTCCTATCTACGATTATTCTGCGATTGAGCAGGCTAGACTTCGTGGGCTTAATGACATAACTAACACAAATATTGATTGGAATACTGTGGTTGGCTATGACAAGGATGGTAATCCTATCTTTGGCACTTTCGGAGCTGATCCTAACATCTTAGGATATGATGCAGCGGGCAATCCTATCTACAAGGGTAGCGTTACTGTTACTGGTAGAACTGATTCGGGTATGCCTATTTATGACTATAGTACAAGGGAGACCGTAAAGGCAGCAGGAAAGTCTGCTCAGGACCGTATCCGCAATGGCAAGAATGGTGCTGATGGTAAGGACGGTGTTGATGCTTCTGCTACTGACGGTAATGCTGGCATAAACGGTTCTAATGGAGCTAACGGAACAAGCGGTACAAATGGCACTAACAGAACTGTTACTCAGATTATCAACAATACTAGTGGCAAAGATGGTACAAATGGAACTTCAAAAAATGGAACAAACGGTACAAATGGCATTAATGCTAACGGCACAAACGGTACAAATGGTACTAATGCCGATGTGAGCAGGGTACAGGCCGAGGTTGATGCTCTTAAGGAGCAGGTAAACAATGGTTCGTTAAATGGTAAGGATGGTCGTGATGGCAAAGATGGAGAAAAGGGTGAACGCGGCAGTGAAGGTCAGCGTGGTGCTACAGGTGCTCAGGGTAGCGCAGGACAGACTGGAAGTCAGGGCGCCACTGGTGCCACAGGTGCGCAGGGTGCAGCTGGAAAAGATGGTGTGACCTATTATACATATATCCGCTATGCTTCTGAGGACCCATCTGTATATTCTAACGCTAAGATGTCAGCTGATCCCTCTTCTGATACTAAGTACATGGGTATCGCTACATCTGCTTCAACATCAGCGCCAGCAAAGGCTTCTGATTACACATGGTCTCAGTACAAAGACCTTAGTGTAACAGCCACAACTGATGCTGATGGCGTTACTACTCTTGTTATTCATTAAGGAGTGGACTAGATGAAATTGAAATTTAAGAATGGCAACGCTGCTAGTAGAGCAGCGTTAATTTCCTGCATTGTTGCAGTTGGTATTGGTTTTGGTGGCATTGTGACAAGTGCAATTGCTAATAATACAAACGCACAGGTTACTGTTAGTTACTATACAGGTAAACCTACTAACCCAAAAGCATCTTATGAAGATGCTTTTGCGGATGGAGATTCTGCTGTTAATAGAGTTACTTATACTACTAAAAGTCTTGGAAGATTACAGTGGGGTGAACCTGATTCGGATGGTAGATACGAGGTTTACTATGATGCATCAGATGTTCATACAATGGCAGCAGGAGTTAATGATGCTGAAGCTAGATATCTTGAGCTTTATCAGAAATATACTGATGCATACAAGGCTGTTATGGAGTAACAGCGGAAAGGGCTTTGGATGTATATTTTGCATAGAATAGGAACGGCGAACAATATAAAGAAACTTATTGGTGCATCACTTATACTATCACTTTCTCTTACAGTAACAGCAGGTGCTACTGAACCTACATCGTATAGTATTAAGAGTAGGGGAAATATTGAGTACGATAGCGATAAAAACAGCAATCCAGAGGTGCTTTTTTATTCGGAGGATTTGACTGCTATTTCAACTGGCCTGCAAGCTCTTAATAGTCAAATTGCAGTTCTTTCAAATAATTATGACGAGCTTATTAGTCAGACAAATGGATATAAGACGGATATAATCAATGGATTAAATTCGAATGTTTACGCTAAAGATAATCTATCAGATGAGTCGAGTTTCAATAATATCGTAGATGCGATCAATAGCATACCAGCACGAGGAGATGTAAATGTTATTTTAACAAACACAGAAAAAACAAAGACATTTCCTGCTGGATATTATGATTCGTTTACTGTGACAAGTGATTTCACACAGTTAGATGCAACGCTTACATATTCTCATCATATTCATGATTTGGAGACTGATGCAAAAAGCGAAGAAAACGATAGCTTGGATGTTACGTCAGTAAGCACAGTATATGATGATTCATATAGGAGTTCTGTTCCAGGAGGATGTTTTACTACTCCTTATTATCACGTTAGATATTCTAGCAGCTATACATATCAAGGAAGATGTGGTGGTCATGTTGCAACAGGGACAAATGATCCTGTTAATGATCCTAGAGGGGTGTTTGATTATTGTACATCGTGCGGTAATAGATGGGGGGCACATACAGGACCTACTAATTGTGACAGACCAGTTACAAAAACCGTTACAAACAACGTTGATAAATGGACTACTTCTCCAAATTCAACTGAGAGTCAGCACATAGTTGAGACTGTCTACATTTGCTCTTGTGGAAAAAAACAGGGACAAGTAACGGATGTACATCTACATTTCAATTAGTAAATATTATAATAATACTCTTTTTGCTGGTGTTAAAAAGGATTTGATAAACTTATGTATAATACAAATAATTTAAAGAAACTCCTTGGAGCAGCACTTATGTTATCGCTTACTTTTGGTGTAACGGTAGGTGCTACTGGAACTAAAACGGATAGTATTAAAAGCAGAGGAAATATTGAGTACGACTCAGATAATGATGATGAACCAGAGGTACTATTCTACTCAGACGATCTAACAACTATATCTACAGGAATTGATTCATTAAACAAGCAGATTTCAGTACTCAGCTCTAGTTTTGATACATTATCAGACACAACAAGTCAGTATAAGAGTGCTATCATAAGCGGTTTGAATGGTAATGTTTATTCAAAAGCTAATATTCCAGCTGACACTTCATTTACTGAACTTGTTGGTTACATCAATAATATTCCAGCACCAACTACTGCTGTTGGAAGTTACTATGATGGTGGCGATAATAATGGTCTTGGAGTAGGTATTTCAGCTTCGAATCCAAACGTAGAAGTAAATGTTGATGGAGTATCAACCATTAATATCGGTGCAAATGAGTCGATCACCTTACCTAGTGGCTATTATCCTAATGATATTACTATTCAAAATAATGTAGTAAATAGAAGTTCTGATATACCGGAGTCAGGTATTATTTCCTTTAATGGAGAATATGAGGCTGGATATTATCCTGCATTTTCGGTTGATGTAGCTGTAAATAATCAGATTGCGGCATTAAATGCGGAAACCATGTCGTGTTCAGGAGGAACATATACTTGTGAAGCTCAAAAAGAGATTTTATCAATTCAAAAATTTCAAGCTTCAACATGGGCTCAAGTGGAACCAGGAGAAGGCCCCGGCCCTGAAAATCAGTATACTCATGGTTGGAGTTGTTCCGGAAGGTTATATATCAAAAGAACGGATGGAACCGAAGAGACAATAACTCAGCAGAACGCTGGGTTATATGCAAGCGGCTATTATGGTTATGCGGTAAATGGTCTTGTTGAGCTGAATCAGGGAGACAAGTTAATTGCAGAATATCGTGGCTATATGCCTCTTCCACCATGGACGCACAGTGTAAGTAACAATGTCTCTTTTCAAGCGTATGGGGTTCGCTTTAAATAATACCTATGAGAGTATATTTAGTAAGAAAGATGCTGGGAATGGGCGTTTCACTTCTTGTATTTTTGATGGGATGGATATGGAGGTTTTTATATGAAAAGAACTCTTGCTTATTCAATTGATGTAAAGAGGTTGATAGGTGCATCGATGATGCTCTCATTAGCTTTCGCTACATCGGTAGGGGCGACAACTACATCTGAACAAATTAAGAGTAGAGGGAATATCGAATACGATTCCAATGAAGATGGGGCACCCGATGTTTTGTTCTGCTCTGAAGATTTAGCTAACGTATCAAATGGATTAGGTGAGTTGAATGTTCAGGTGGGAGAGCTTAGTAATAGTTTTGATGAGTTAACGAATAAGACACTGAACTATAAGACAGATATAATCAATGGACTAAATTCCAATGTTTACGCTAAAGATAATCTATCAGATGAGTCAGGCTTTTCTGATATTATTGATGCGATAAATAGCATACCAGCACGAGGTGATGTAAATGTTATTTTAACAAACACAGAAAAAACAAAGACATTTCCTGCTGGATATTATGAATCTTTTACCGTTACGAGCGATTACACACAATTGGATGCTACGCTGACATACTCTCATCATGTTCATGATCTGGAGACAGACGCAAAAAGTGAAGAAAATGACAGTTTAGACGTAACATCTGTGAGCGCGGGTTATGATGATTCTTATAGAAGCAGCGTGCCGGGGGGATGCTTTACGACTCCATATTATCATGTCAAATATTCAAGTAGCTATACAGTGAGAGAGCAGTGCGGCGGATATCAGAGCTGGCATACAGCATCAGATGGTTGCTACTTAGAGTGTATTTGTTCTCGCTGTGGGCACAGAATGACAGCAGGGATGGGCTCAGGATGGGCGTTAGGTCCTTGTGATGTTATGATTACAAAAACAGTGAATAATAGTGTTGATAAATGGACTACTTCTCCAAATTCAACTGAGAGTCAGCATATAGTTGAGACTGTTTATATATGCTCTTGCGGAAAAAAGCAGGGACAAGTAACGGATGTACATCTTCACTATAATTAGTATTTTAAGGACGCTCTCGTTACTGTGAGCGAAAAGGTTTTATTAAGTATATTATGTTTTATTCGAATTCTATGAAGAAACTTATTGGTGCAGCACTTGTGCTGTCGCTTACTTTTGGAATAACGGTAGTTGCTTCAGAAACTAAAGCAGATAGTATTAAAAGCAGAGGAAATATTGAATATGACTCGGACAATGATGATGAACCAGAGGTATTGTTCTACTCAGATGATCTAACAACTATATCTACAGGAATTGATTCATTAAACGAGCAGATTTCAGTACTCAGCTCTAGTTTTGATACATTATCAGACACAACAAGTCAGTATAAGAGTGCTATCATAAGCGGTTTGAATGGTAATGTTTATTCAAAAGCTAATATTCCAGCTGACACTTCATTTACTGAACTTGTTGGCTATATCAATAATATTCCGGCACCAACTACTGCCGTTGGTAATTATTATGATGGTGGCGATAATAGTGGTCTTGGAGTAGGCATTTCATCATCAAATCCAACTGTAGGGGTTGATGTTGATGGAATATCTACCATTAATATTGGAGTAAATGAATCAATCACGTTGCCTAGCGGCTATTATCCTAATGACATTACTATTCAGAACAGTGTAGCAAATAGAGGTGCACTTTCAAAAGAAAGTAGTGAAGATGGATATTATACTGATATTTTAGGCTATATAGAAAAGTTTGGTAGACCAGCATCATCTACCTCTTGGCGGCTGATCAGTTCAACACAAGCAACAAGTCCTGGGTTAGGACAGTATGCTACAAGCCGAATTACACTGAACAACGCGCAGGAACTTGGTCAGATATTCATGTTGATGATAGGAATTGAAGCTACGGGAGGATTTTCTAGTAACCCAAGCTATTCAGTGACAGGCGGAGAATACTCAACAGTTGCACAGTATGGCTCATGTATTATTGTTGCAATAACGCCTACATCTGACACAGTTACATGCTCATATTCATCTAATTATCCAGGACATACTACTTATGTATATCAACGAGCATATTGTTCTAATTCTTGATATTGATAATCATGTTCTTCATTTCATAGAAAGTCGGTAAAATGTTATTACCCTAAATAACATTTTGCCGGCTCTTTTTTGCGGTGACGGGTGATTTAATGTATCACAATACTTTTTTTCCATAGAATCTCATATCTGCGGCGTTCTTTGTGCGTTTTTGCGGCATTTTGTTATTGCAGTACTTTTCAAATATTTATAAAATTAGTATGTCTTTTATTAGGATATTTCGTATTAGTGAATATCATCACTATGTTTCACCCAAACCCTCATGCCGAGGTTAACATAATATAACAAGGAGAAGATTATAAAGTTCGCACGCAGTAAGTACAAAAGGTTTCTTTTGTGCTTTTTTTGTTTGCCAGCTTTTTTATATATAGACTATTAATTTATTTTTAAACAAGGAGGAAAAATCTATGTACGGAGTAAGTACACAGAATGGTTCTTTTGGAAGAACCAATGCAAACACAAAAGTAATGGGAGCCTACTATACAAGACTTGAAGAAATGCACTCTGCAAAGGGGCTTTTCAAATTCCCAGAAGGGAAGGAAGTATGTGTATTAGAGCCTTCCATAGGAGATGGAAGTGCTGTTAAGGCTATCACTGACAGGGCAAACAACGAGAATGTTAAAATTTTCGGTGTAGAGCTTAATGACAATGTAGCCCAGCAGACAAAAAAGGATCCGCTTATCGAGGACTGTCTTAGCGCTGACTTTACAAATGGAGTTGTTATCAAGAACAATGCTTTTTCATTCATATTCGGTAATCCACCATATATGGACGATGATGATACTGATGATGGAAAGAGGGACAGACTTGAAAGAACATTCCTTGAAAGGGTAACCGGTTCATACCTTAAGAAAGATGGTATCTTAGTGTGGGTAATCCCATATTCAAGATTTCTTGAATATGCTACTATCAAGTACATGATAGGCCATTATGAGACACTTCATGTATGGAAATTCAGAGGTTCTGAGTATGAAAAATGGCATCAGGTACTCATTGTTGCTAGAAAAACGGCCACTAAGATTGCACTTACTGACCAGATAGCAGCGTACCATGATAAGTATGCTGATGATACCAAGATACCTGAGCTTCCGCTTACATTTGAAGGAACAGAACTTTATCAAAGCATTGAGGTATATCCTTCGGAATCTTCCGAGATAACTCTTTTTGCAACAAAGGAATTTCATCCTTTGGAAGCGTATCAGTTTCTTTCAATTAAGGCAGATCTTGATGATTATAAGAAGCTTGCTGGTAAGAGAGCTACTCAGAAGGAATATGCATCGAGTGACCTCGGAAAACCACCTATCCCTCTTAAGAAAGATAGCGAATATCTTATGATTACAGCAGGTGTAGGTCAGGGGTTTGCGGGTACAAGAGGTAAGGATCTTCATCTTCAGAGAGGCGTTGCTGAAGTAATTGAGGAAGCCGAGTATAAGAGCGGCGATGGAGCGAATGCTTCAGACAACGGAACTATTGCTGTTACAACTAGAGCCAAGGTAACAATGTCTATCATTGAAACCGATGGAACTATTACAGTGCTAGAGTAAAAGTTTTAATTGATTCAATTTAATACTCCAATTTAAGATTGGAGTCCACGGCAGTGGGTTTTTATAGAAGCCCACGATAGTGTGGGCTTCTTTTTTATTTAGGAGGAACAATGAATTATAACAATATTAGAAAAAATGTTAAAGTAGGTATTTATAATGCTTATGGTGTTTCTGCACTAATTGATACATCAAGCAGTAGACCACTTATTGCTCTTTCATTTATTGAGAGATCAAAGGTTTTGTCAAAGGCTATTGTTGCATCTATCAATGATGGCGATAGCGTCACTATTAATAATACTATTGGTGCTTATACTATTGGTCATGACTATTACACGATCTATAAGAAGGTTACTAACGGTAGAGATAGCTTTAACTTTGTCACTGTTCTTAACAAGGCGATAGGTTCGAGGTATCTTTTGACCGATGCAGAGCATAAGTACGATGATATGTATAATTTCCTTATGTTGAATTATAGGCTGCCACTTCTTCGTGATTGGATGCCTGAAATCGAGAATCAGCTTCTTAAATTCCATGATATCCGTTATAGCAATGGTTATGGAGCATATTGGGAGTGTGATGTAACTGGTGAGGACGGTAATCGTTTTGAGATGCCAGGAGTCATCCTTCATGGGAAGAATGTTCCTGCGCGTGATGTAATCACTATCGATTTTGATAAGCTCAATGATGCAACACTTAAGGATTGTGTTTCTGATCTAATTAAGCGAGGTGTTATTAAGGTTAGTGATGTGCCATCTGAGAAGCTAGTTATCGAGTCTCTTGATGGCTATATCCAGAATTATGGCGCTTCTCTTGTGAGAAATCTTGAAGAGAGTATTGAGACCTTATCTCCACTTAAAGGTGAACTTGACGGCTTTGCCGCTAAGAATAAGAGACTTTATCCGCAGCAGGCTGCTTGTGTAAACGGAATCATTGCTCTTAAAAAGGCAGGTTCAAAATACGGACTCATGGTTGAAGGTATGGGCTGTGGTAAGACGCTTCAGGGCGCAGCTGTAGCCGATGCTTATTTCAATCAGAAGTGGCTTGATACACATAAGGGTAAGAGTCTTAAAGACCTTTACATGAGTAGGGACCAGCCTAAGTATAGAAATGTACTTATGGCTCCTTCACATCTCGTATCAAAGTGGAGAGAAGAAATTCTTTCTGAGATTCCTGGTGCCCAGGTAACTATCATTAATGATTTCGAGCAGCTTATCAAACTGCGTTCAGAAGGTAAGGAAAGAAAAGGGAGAGAATGGTATCTTATCTCTAAGGACTTCTGTAAGCTTGGAAGTCAGCTTTCGCCGATTCCTACTAATGTAGCAAGGATGGTTCCAAAGGCATTTGTATGTAAGGATTGTCTAGAAGAGGCTGAGAAGCCCGCTACTATTTATAAGGAACCAGGGAAGACTAAATGTAGCCGTTGTGGTGGAAGGAACTTTAAGCAAGTTGAAATGTATGAGCTTGGTGAACATACAGGTCTTGTATGTCCTAAGTGTGGCGGTCTTTTGATGCGCTCTGCAGCAAATTATTATAAGAAGGACGAAGAGGATGCTGGAAAGCTTATTCTTACTCCTGCTGATTTTGCAACACATACTTCAACTAATGACACATGTATGCATTGTGGTGAACATTTGTGGGGTGTCGATTGCAAGCCTATAGGCGTCTCGCAGGAAAAAGACGCTGCAAGACGTAAATGGTATAAAGTTTCACACTATAAGAACTACCAGAAAAAGGGAAGAACAACTGCCTTTGTCCTTAAAGGTCATGAAAATGATTATCTCATGGGCAAGATTAGAGAGGATATGAGAAAGTCCTCTGTTGAGTATGGTCCAAGAAGATATGCGCCATCACTTTACATTAAGAAGTATCTCAAAGGGTTCTTTGATTTTACTATTCTTGATGAGGCGCATAAGTATGAGGCTGGTGGCACTGCTCAGTCAGTCGCTGCTCATGCGCTGAT
Source organism: Butyrivibrio hungatei (assembly GCF_001858005.1). Taxonomy (NCBI): domain Bacteria; kingdom Bacillati; phylum Bacillota; class Clostridia; order Lachnospirales; family Lachnospiraceae; genus Butyrivibrio; species Butyrivibrio hungatei. Next base: position 39,108 of record NZ_CP017832.1, read on the forward strand.
GCTTGCTAGTTCATTTACGCTGTGTCTTACTGGCACAATCAGTAATGGTAAGGCTGATTCATTCTTTTATCTTCTTTACATGCTTGACCCAAGACGTATGAAGAAGAAGGGGTATGACTACAATGGCGTTATGGACTTTGCTCGCCAGTATGGTTGTGTTGAGACCGTGTATGAAGCGCAGGGTAGAAAGTACGGCTATGGAAATGATGATGAGGATGAATATAGGTCAATGTCTAAGGGTAGAGTAATAAAAAACCCTAGGATTCAGCCGGGTATTTCACCACTTCTTTTTACTGATTTCTTACTTGATAAGGCAGTATTTCTTGATTTATCGGATCTTTCAAGTTATTTACCACCATTAAAGGAGGAAGTTGTTCTGACCGAAGAGCCAGACAATGTTAAGGCTAGCTATAGCAGAGTTATCGATAATCTTAAGGCTGCAAGCAGAGAAAAGGGAGGCAGAGCGCTTCTTTCTACTATGCTTCAGTTTGGACTTTCATATCCAGATAAACCTTACGGCTACAATCCTATCGTGCATCCTTTATTTGCAGATACTCTTGTCACAAATGTTCCATCACATGATGAGTACATTTCTGATGATATGTCTACGCTTCTTCCTAAGGAAGAGAAACTTATAGAGATTGTGCAGAGTGAGATTGCTCAGGATAGAAACTGTTTTATCTACTGTGCATATACCGGTAGTGAAGAGATGAATATTACGGGCAGACTTCAGGCACTTGTCGAAGAAAAGTGTAATCTTAAAGGTCAGGTCCTTGTAATGAACTCTACATCACCAGTTGCTACAAAACGCGAGGAGTTTATCAGAAAGAAAGCGTCAGAAGGTATAAAGGTATTTATCTGTAATATGAAGCTGGTTGAAACGGGCCTCGATTTCTGTTTCAAGTATAACGGCGCACATTACAACTACCCTACAATTATCTTCTATCAGCTTACTTATGAACTTGCAGTTATGTGGCAGGCATCACGTAGACATTATAGACTTAACCAGACCGAAGAGTGTCACACTTACTACATGGCTACTGAGGGTACACTTCAGCAGCTTGCTATTCAGATCATGGCAGAAAAGCAGGTAGCTGCATCTGCTATACAAGGTAAGTTCTCGGCAGATGGTCTTACATCGATGGCTAAGGGCATTGACCCAAGGCTTAAGATGGCACAGATGCTTGCTGAGGGTGATAGTGGTAAGGACAGAAAGTCTCTTGAGAACATGTTTGATGTTATGAATGCGTCAAATAATAGTCCTGATGATAGTTATGCTGATTACATTCCACCTAAGACCTTCTATGAGGTAATGGATGGTGCTGAAATGTATGAAGAGCATAAGACTGATTCTGTTACACCTATTATTACTAGTGTTACTACTATTGTTGATGCTACTAAGAAAGCAACTTCCAAAACAAATTCCGCCAAGGCTACAACGACTAAGAAGAGCGTGGTTAAGACAAATAAGGTTACTGACACAACTATTAAGGTTGTTGATAGTACTTCAATTGTCAGTCAGGTTTCATTATTTGATATCTTTGGTGATTTTGAGCCTGTTGTTTATAATAGCGAGCTTAAAGATTTTGTTTCTAACAAGCCCAAAAAGGCAAAAGCGATCAGCGGTCAGGTCTCAATTTTTGACCTTGCAGCTTAAAGCTATATAAAAACTACTATTGACTTAAAGGGGAGGTTGCTATAACTAAGCATCTTCCCTTATTTTCATTTATAACAAGGAGATTATAATAATATGAAGTACATTTTTGATTCTAAAGAAGTTTCTAACATTTGTTCACTTATCGCAACAGTGAAGGAAAAGGACACTAAAGTGATGCTTGTTCTCGGTTCAAGAGACCTTGGCGCAAACATTCTTGGTGGTGTAAGAGTTACTACTGATGTTGAACAGATCCAGTATCAGATGCAGGTAAAGAAGCCAGAGGGATGGAATGGTGAGGCAGAGACATTTATTGTTAATGCTGATAAGTTCAATACTATCTGTGGTGCTATCGCCTCATACAATGAGGATATCTATTTCGAGAAAGATAGTACAATGCTTATTATCGGTGTTGAGGGCAAAGTCAAGACTCCTATTGAGCTTGAAGCAGAGGCTCCTCAGGGATTTTCTGATAATGAGATGCTCTTTAACATTATGACATCAGGGGCATCACTTACAAACCTTATTCATAAAGGACTTGCTTTTGCATCCCCTAATAATGGCAAGACCGCTAATGCGATCTTGAATCTCAGACGTTCTGAGGGCGTTCTTAAGGGCTATTCTACTGATGGAATCATCATTGGAATGGCAGAAGAAAAAGCTAAGTTCTTAACAAGTGAAGGCGGTAATGAGCAGGTAAAGGCACTTGTTGATAAGATGGAGGCGTCTCTTGATGCTTACTGTGCTGACTCTAAGCAGAATAAGGAGAGTTTTAATGTTCTTCTCCCAGCAAAGGCTGTAAAGAATCTTGAATCTATCATTAAGGGACAGAAGGGTGTTGCTATTGCTGTTGATAAGAGCAAGGTTTTATTCCAGATTGAGAACAAGGTTATTTATACCGTTGTTCAGGGAAAGACTTTAGGTGCTTCACCTGAGATGATTGAGAAGTTCTTGAAGGCGCCTGCTAATGTCCTTGTTGGATGTGATGGCGCTCAGCTTGTTAAGGCTGTTGATTTTGTCAATGCTATCAATGGTCTTAATGCTAAGCCAGGGGAGACAAGGATTATCATCAGCGAGGATGGTTCTAACTTTAAGCTTGTTGCGGGCGTAGGAGAACAGATTGAATCTGTAGTTAAGGCTACTGCTTTCAACGGTGCGGTTGATACAATTATGAGTGTTGATGGCACTAAGTTTAAAGCGGGTGTCACTGCCCTTTCAAAAGGCAATGTTGTTATTGCTTCATGTGAGAACATTGTAACATTGTACAATGGTACTCTTGAAGAAACTGATGCTAAGAACGTGATCGGCGTATGCCAGGTTATAACACAGCCAAGTACAGGCGATGAGCCAGAGGCTTCTGAGGAGTAAGCTACTTCTGTAACAGGATAAAAAGATTGGCTTTATAGCTACAATCTTTTTGAGCGCAAATTTATTTGCGCTCTTTTTTATGCTTAAAAATATTCTTTTGAGCATAAAGGAGAGTACAAGTTCTTGCTTTGCTTTCTTAAATAAGTTTGGAAGGAGGTTATGATTTTTTTTAATGATGAAAGAAAATAACAAAAAACCCAAAAAAGGTATTGCTATAAATGAACACTTTCATCGAAACTACACTATGGTAAAGAAATTTTTAGGAGGAGGAATCGCATAATGCCACAGTTTTTTAGAGGTAAGTTTCATGGATGGCTTGCAGAGAGTCCGGCTAATGATGGTGTGGCTTTTCATCAGTTGTATAACGGGACCGTAATGTTCGGTCAGGTATTGACTGTGTTTGTTATCTTAATTGCTATATTTGCTGGCCTAATCTATATGCAGATCCATTTTGGTTCCTTGTTCCTTAATAAGGACAATAGGGAGCGTAACGAGTCAAAGAGAAAACTTGCTACACATGTTATATTGTTTGTTCTTGTAATGGCTACGACGTTTATCGTGTCGCAGTGGATCAAAGCTTTTTCTTGGTAAATCTAAAAAATTTACATAGATTAAAAAATACGGAGGTTATTTTATGTCACTACTTGGAATGAAGCTCATGGCAGCAATGCCAACATCAGCAGCTAGAGCTCTTTGCACTGCGGGTATGGATTTTGAAGCAATCATCAATAGTTCAGATTCCGCTGATACAAGTGCTCTTGATGGGCTTGTCGAAAAGACAGAGGGTGTTGGTTGGTCAGTTAACCGACTTGTCGTTACTGTTATTGTTATCCTCTTTGTTATTGGTGGTATTGTAGCAGCCGGCAGGCTCTTCTTTATGTCACCTCAGGAAAGACAGGATGCTAAGACTTCAATGATCTGGAAGGCTATTGCTGTTGTAGGCGTTGCTGCTGTACCAGCACTTATCCTTCTTCTTACAAGTGTCGGAAAGAACTTGTTTGGCTAATAAAAACATATATCCCCAAGCGTAATGCTTGGGGAGGTTGTTTTTGATTAATGGAGATTATGAGATGAATTTCTTAATTAACAGATTTACTTTATTGGACCCTATAAGTCCTGCTAATATTTTAAATCCTAACTATATACAGACAGGTAATAGAGAGCTGGATATTGCCACAGGCATAATTCCTGTTGAATACATATTAGAGCTTGTCGGATATTTCTCTGGAACAATTCTAATAATTGTGACTCTTGTTTCGCTTATGTTCTTGAACTATCCAAGATATGTTTCGGATGCAAAACAGAAGGTTACATTTTACCTTATTTCTATTGGATATATTTCAGCTTATGCGTTCATAGGTGACTTGATTATGAAACTTACACTGGATGCGTTTTTCTTTTCAGGTTGATAGATAGATGATGTTGGAAGGATGGTGTAATTATGGCAAATGGTACATATGATATTCCTAGAGAACTTAAAGATGAGGATAAGTGGTTTAAGTTCTTTACTAAGACTCAGCTTTTTATATTTGGAATTGGGCTTTTGATTGCTGCTTTTTTCGCTTTTATATTTGTTCCGATGGGACTTATACCTGTTGCGATAGTTATTGCAGTTATTACTCTTTCAATAGCGGGTGTTTTGGCATTTTTCCCAATGCCTAATTCAAAGTATTTATACGGTGGAGGTTACCCACTTTACATTATTGTTTTGAGGCTTCTTACTAAGTTTTTTGGCAAGAAGAAGTTGTATTTGAAAAATTATGATTCAGAGGAGAATGACTGATGAATGTTGTAAATTCCATTAGCAACTACGGAATGCTAATCATCTTTACACTGATTGTGCTTGGTATCTGCGTGGCTGGAGCATATTTCTATTTTGTGAAGATCAAAAAGGTTAATTCTGCAGAGGAAAATGTAAATTATTCAAACTTCATAAGAACGGATGTCAATGAATTCGTCAAGTTTGATGATATTATTCAGGGCCAAAGTGGAATGGGCATGATCGCTATAGGAAACAATACTTTCATTGGTGGCATCGAGGTAAACGGATATAACTTTAGTGCAGCATCGGCTTCAGATAGAGAACGCACAATGCATAATGCTATAGCCTTCTTTAATACCATTGAGAGTCCTATTCAGATGTGTCAGAACGTTCAGAATATTGATATATCACAGAATATTCAGGATATGAGAGAACGCGCGCAGGAACTTGAGATCAAGGTTATCAATGTTCAGACGGATATTAAGATTGCGGTTGAAAACATGAAGCGTTTTGCTTCGAATGATGAACTTTTTTCAAAAGAGGAGAAAAGAGTTGAAAAACTCATTCATACAATGAGCTCACTTGAGTGGCAGCTTTCAGAGGCAAAAGAAATGGTTCATTATATGGAGTATGTTTCAGATGCTTCATTTAACACTAAGAAAACAAATCAGCTAATTTTTTCTTATACATACAATCCAGATGAGGATCTGGAGGAACTTTCTGATGAAGAGATTCTTTTAAGGGCAGAGGCTGAACTTAAGAATCTTGCAGATATTTATGGTGGATCTCTTGAAAATACGGGATGTACCTGGAAAGTTATTACTGCTGATGGATTTACTGATTTATTGCGTAGACATTTCCATCCGATTACTTCCGATGAGGTAAGGCTTGATGATCTTCTTAACTCTTCTTACAAGTCACTTTATGTTACTACTGATTCAATAGAAGAAATTGCTAAGGAAAAGCGTGGCGAGATAGAGTTTGAAAGGGAAATGTTAGAGCTTGAGGAAAGGCTTCGAGAAAATGAAGAGGCTGCAAATAGAAAACATGCCAAGGTGGTCGAGGAGGTTGAACAGATTGCCGGGGCTGCTGTATAAGGAGCGTAGCTATGACAGAGTTATATGAGTTTTTGGTTCAATTTTCAGATTATATAGGGTTAATAAGGACTGCGATTGTATTTGTTGTCCTTGGTATTGTTGCCGTAGTTGTTATCAATGCTCTTCGACATTTGCGTCAGCAGATGGATGAGCAGAGAGTTGAGAAGCTTCGAGATGATAATCTTAAGAATATTGATTATGACACTCTCGATAGACGCGAGAAAGCAACTACTCTTAGAAACGTGATTTCTGCGGATTCTATTGATGTAGGGCCTAATAGTTATATGGTTGTATCTGATGGCGGACAGAATGTCTATATTAGATCATTTACAATTACTTCAATTCCAAGAAGGGCCAGGTTTGCAAACACATTTGCACCACTTATGAACTTCCAGAATTGTGAATCTTCTATATTTATTAAGCCTATTGCAGAAGATGAGATGCTTCGTAAGTACAATAAGCATATCAATGTTCTTGTTGGTGAGTCTTATGAGGCTGAGAAGAATTCCAATGTCAATCGAGTGCGTGATATTTCAGGTCAGATCCAGGACGCTAATGATTTCGCTGCTCAGATTGAAAGCGGTGAGAATAAGTTCTTCTCTGTAGGATTTTTATTTACACTTCATGCTACAGACATTAAGGAACTTAATAAACTTACTCAGGAGTTTCATTCAAAGGCACTTGAAAAAAATATCAACATTTCATGTTGTTATGGCGTACAGGCAGAAGCTTTTGCCAATAATGCCCCGTTTAATAGACTTGTAAAGGTCGATTCAAGTACGGTTAAGTCAGATGCCGTTAAATTCTTTAATTTTGACAAGTATTCTGTATCTGCACTTTATAACTATACACAGTCATCATTCTCCCACAGAAAGGGAGTTCCTCTTGGAAGAGATATGTTTACGGCGATGCCTATTATATATGATTCATTCGATGGAGCACATGATGGCTATACCATTGTTGTAGCAGGTAAAACTGGTACTGGTAAGTCTGCACTTGTTAAGATGATGGTCTGCAGGCAAGTACTTATGGGCTATCATTTTGTTTCAATCGACTTTAAGCAGAGGAAGGGTACTTCTGAGGGTGAGTATGCAGCTCTTGCAACTTTGTGTGATGGAGTTAATTTTCAGATTTCAAACATGTCTAGCGATGTAATGAACATCTTTGATATTACTGAGACGACTAGGAATATTAAGGATGCTAGTGGCATTTTGCATGAGATAAGGAGTTTGGAACTTACAGACAAGATCACAATGGTTACAAATATTATTTTAAAGCTTGTTGCTGGCGATGATGAGCAGGGCGTTACTACTTCGCTCGCAGAAAACAAGTATTTAGAAAATATTGTAATCGAAAACCTTAAGGCGCTTTATAAGTCCTTTGGCTTTATTGACGGTGATGCAGACTCTCTGTATACAACACCTGGCAGTGCTAATGCATCAGATAGTGAGATTTTGGGTGATGGTAGAGTCCTTAAGAAGATTCCTACTATGACTGATTTTTATAAGCAGCTCCTTATTTCAAGAAGAGATAACAGAGATTCCAACATGGTTGATGCTTATAATATTCTGATTATGTCTTTGGCTAACTATGTAAAAGAGTTGTACTATTCCGAGAGAACATGCAGGTTCTTTAGTAGGGAGCAATATGAGGCACTTGCATATAGTGAGGCTTCTAAGTGTAGGGAGTATAAGAATGACCAGAATATTAAAGAGGCTGTTAAGGAAGTTCGCGGAATAAGAGCATATTTTGACGGACAGAGTTCTATTCGTATTAATAGAGATTGCCCATTCACTAATATTGATATCTCTCTTCTTTCAGATTCAGAGAAGAAACTTGTTCAGCAGATCGCTCTCGAATTCGTAAATGAGAACTTTATTAAGAAGAATTCACTTTCTTTTGATGCTGAGTCCAAGATGCAGGTTATCGTTGATGAGGCGCATGAGATGTTTAAAAACCAGTATGATAGGGCTGTACTTAATGCAGTATCAAGAACTGCCCGTTCTAGAAATGTATCACTTATGCTGATCTCTCAGACGGTTAGTGAGTATGCGAGATTCCCTGAGACTCAGGATATTTTAAAGCAGGCTACTACAAAATTCATTTTAAAACAGGATGTGCAGGATAAAGATTTCCTTATTGATAGTATTAGCCTTACTCCTGCACAAGCAGATCTTATTGTTAATACGCTTGGTGGCAATCCGGACGATGAGTCTGATTCTAACAAACACCGAGGGGAAGTATGTATTGTTGATAATAAGACGGTTGCGTTCTGTAAAGTCGATTATCGTGAAGATACTGAGCAGCTTGCGGTTGCTACGGATGCGAAAGGAATTGAGGAGGCATTCTCAAAGATGTCTGCTTAAAGGACAAGATTATGTCAAAAGATTTAAGTAAAAAATTACAGATAATTGATAGGGTAGCTACTTTTTTCGCGTTGATTTTAACTATTGTCGTTTTTTCTATGCCTGGTAGTACGGCTAGTGCTGATGGTTATGAGGATTGGTCTTGGATCGCTGGAACTACTGCTGATGGAACCTTAGAGGCAGGGGTTGACATTAGTGCGACTTCAAATGATACAAACACCGGCGATGATGCTGAGCCTAATAAGACGCCGAGTAGTATTGAAAAAATTATGGCTAGTCTTGTCTTTTCTATTGGTACTCAGATTTCTAGAACACTTAATGCTGTTCCTGGTGTGCCAATGAATATAACTTCAATCGTAATGGGCAAGATCGCGACTGGTGGTAATTCCTTCTTTACTTTTGACTTGACTGATGGAAATGTGTATGGTGGAATTGGTGCATATTTGTATGTGACACTTCAGCAGTTGGCTCTTACTTTTGTTTTTGCTGTATCACTTTTTTCAGTCGTTAAAGCGATGTGGAAGGGTGATTCTAAGGCGGGACAGTTTCTAAAGGACAATATTGTGGCCTTTGCTGGTGCTATGATTTGCCTTTTTGTCATGCCTAACATTGTCGATGCTGTATGTATTATAAGGGACAACTTGTCTATTGTTATGTATAATACATTGACGGGGCTTGCACCTAGTCTGAATTTTGCAAACGGTATAGAGGCAGGTTACAAAAAATTGTATGAAGATTCTAGCACCTTTGTAAATGCACTTGCGTATGCGTTGGTATGCTCGTTGCCGCTAACATATGTTTTTTCATATATTAAGATAGCCATTATGCAGCTTATCTTATTTGGACTTTTTCCAATGTTTGTTTTTGCAGGATTCTTAGATAATAAACAGTCGTTAGGTCAGTGGTGCGTTACATTCTTCACGAATTGCTTTGTTCCGGTAATTGATATAGCGCTTATGCTTTTGCCATCGATATTGCTATCAGCAATGAGCGAGGCTTCTGGCGTGAGCAGTGACTTTAAAGGTAGTTTTGTTCAAGGATTGATTACGTATATCATGTACCAGGCTATTGTACCTACTCGTAATCAGATATTATCAATGCTTGGTAATAAATGGGGTATATCTAACGGAAAAGGACTTATTGGCTTTGCGGGTGGTATTGCTGCCGCTGCTAAGGGAGCTATAACGGGTGCGGCTGTAATTGCTGGTGGTATTAAATCTGGTGTTGATAGGCATAGGGCACGAAAAGAAGAAGCCAACCAGGAGAAAGAGAGTAGTAAAGCTAAGAATGAAGCTGCTGATAAGCTTGAAGTGAAAGCAAATGCTCCTATTCCATCTGCCAAGGAAGACGAGGCACGGGGAAAACATAATAACGATGGAACTGAAACAGGTCTTAGTGTAGTTCCAGGTCGAAATGAAAGCTCTGCTCCTGAGAATGGTGGCGATGATACGAACAATATTGGGGAAGAAAGTGACAAACCTGACAAGCTGGGTGATAGGTATAGTGCTGCATTTGATACGAATGATCTGCAGGTTGTTAATTCACCTTCAAAGCATTCAGATGATGAGGGAAGTGACACTAGTGAAAAATTCGAGGATTCGAATGATAGTGAGTCGAATACTAATGGCTTTGGTTCTTCTATTAACAACGATATTCCTCATGGCTCAGAGACCAGTGGTGCTTCAGGAGATGATATCTATAATAATGTTCTTGCAGATTCTGTTGTAACTGGTGAGGATGTTGAAAAAGCAATGGCTGGTGATAATGGCGAGCTTAGTAAGGATGCGAAGAGTATCTCTGAAAATAGTAGCAGTGAGGATATCAATTTCAACAGTAAACGCTATGCTAACCTTAAGACCATGGATAATATGAGAGATAAGATATCTGCTATTGATGAAGGGAATGCGAAGCTGTCTGCGCTTAATGCAAAAGATAAGCTTGAGCTTCATCAGAATGAGAGAGCGATCCGTGACTTCGAAAGCAAAAAGCCAAGCAAAATGTCAGCGTCGGATATTGAGGGCCTAAAGAAGAGAAATGATACACTTAAAGCTAATATCGAGAAGCGTAGCGATGCTATTGGCATAGCCAACTCTGCTAAGACTATACTAAATCAGGAGGTATCTCGACGAAGTGGTATTGAGAAAGAGTATGGTCAACACGATAAGGGAAGGACATTTAGCGATGCTAGTTCTTTCCAAAGCCAGTTAAAAACGGAGGCTAATGAGAGGAAGATAGCGAGCTTCAGTAGTTATGTTGACAAGCGAGCTAGTGGCGGCGCATTGAGTCCTTCTCAGAGAATAGAGGTGGAGAAAGCTGCTGAAAGACGTCAGATTTATGCTAAAGCATTTTCCACGGTTGATAAGGCTGCTGTTATGACAGGTGCTGCTGTTGGAATGATAGCATCCGTAGGAGCTACAACGGATGCAGAATACTTCCATGGCGCTGATAGTTCGGCGGGTAAAATCTATCATACTGCAAAACAATATGTGGCGTCTGGAGCTTCAGAAGTGTTTGGCGAAACTATGGCTGATGGCGTAGGGGCTGTTGTCAGTGCAGGAAAGGCTGCGCATAAGGCAAATGGTGAATATAAGCAGGCTAAGGTAGAGAGAAAGGCTCAGCAAATGGGAATTAATTTGGGGCAGATTGCTAGAAAATGAGTCAAACATGGCGAGGTAAAATAGTTACCTCGCCTTTTTCAAAATAAGAAAAATATAATTGACTATTTAATAGCATGTGTTATTATATTGATAGTAGATATATACAAATTTGCAAATATTTTATTAGTAGTAATGGGAGGAAGAATGATTAGGAGAGTTGGAAATAAATACATTGCTGAGACCTCAGAGGGGGACTTTGAATTGGATTCAGCTTGTGCATATCGAGGTATTGCACGTGAGATGCTAGAGCTTATACAACAAGATAGCGGTGAAGGACTTGAGAGAGTTAATAGTGCTGTTGATTACTATAGGATGTCAGGAGGTTTACTGCAATCGTGTAGGATTAGTAATCAAGACGTTATTGAGTATTTGGTTCCTATTATGGAACAGCTTTCAGATAGGAGCAAAGAACCAAAATTATGCGAGGTTATCGCTCGATATGTGGTGCGTGAAGCATGGTATAGCATCCAAAAATGTGGCAATTCGGAATTGTTATGGGAATTGTTCAAGTTCTATCGTGATAAAGTACTACCACTGATATTTTATAGCGTATTTTCTTACTGTGAGCAGTATCTGAGGATTTCTCGGGCTTTTTATTTAGAGACTGGGCTTTCCAGTTATGAAGGAGGATCTTTTTTAAGTACTACCTATTTCTTTAAACTATTTGAGAGGAGCAATAGGAAGTATGGAACAACTATAAGTGAATATTTGCGTGAGGGTGACTATTATAAGTCAACGCACGGTTCAACTAAGGATGTTTTTATCGATTTGATACGTATACCTGAATTGCTTGCAGGGATTGGTATTGGCTTTCAGCGTGGATTTTCGGATGAGCAGTTAGCTGTCTTTAAGACTACTAAGCAATGTGCTGAAAGGTTTTACTTGATGAATGATTGTTACCGCTTTGAGTCCTGTAGGAAACTATACGGTGATTTTGCTGGATATCAAGAGTGTGTTGATAAGAGCCGAGAGATTGGGTGGAACGGCTATGGCTTTTTGATGGCAACCGCGTTGTGTGACAATAAAGTTAGAAATAAGATTGCAAAAGAATACGGTTTTACTAGAAGCGACCTGGTTCAATATAAGGTTGACGGAAATAGTGCGAACGATGTTCTAAGTAATTTCCTTAGTTGGCTGGTTATTGGTGTCGAAATAGCGATTTTCATTGTTGGAACCTATGTTGGAATAGAGGTTGGTAGTAAATATGGTGTGATCTTTGGAATGGCGGCTGCTGGAAGCATATATACTATTGTTGGCGGTGCAACTTCTCCACTCTTTTTCGCAGCAGTGACTGGTATTGGTCATGTTGGGGTTACTAGTAGTGGCGATACAATAACTTGGGTGTAATGATAAATTGGAAAGGAGCCTACGGCTCCTTTTTTTAATTGGCTAAATGTGTTTTTTGTGTGAATTTTATTATGGCAAGTCTGATTTTTGGAACTTATAAATCCTTGAAAGGCTGGTATTTACTGCGTTTAAGCAACCTCTAACGGGTTGCTTTTTTCTTTGGATATTTTGGGTTTTTTTTTGAAGAAATAGTTGCTATAAATGTGCACGTCCAATTACCTTTATTAGGGTGAGCCAAACTATAGTTAATAAATTCATATATAATGCGCTTTTGGAGGTAACTGATGGCGGCTTTAAACATACTATACGGTTTTAAACATGAGACTATTGAATCCAGCATAAATAAGGAGATTACTCTTCGCAATTATACGGCCAAAAGTGTACTTCGTTCTTCTAAGGAAACTATTAAGGACTACATCATAAAACATAGTGAAGTACAAGCAGTAGTTCTTAAGGAGTATCTTGATGGTGGAGAGAAGTATAGCATCCGGGAAATTGCAGAGCTTGCTGATTATACGAAGGCGGTGATCGTTGTAGTCTTGGCGACAACACATCGAGGGAAGAATGAGATGAAGGACCTGTATAGTGCGGGAATCCTTACGGCGTATTTTTCCGATGGTAAGTTTGGCGCGGACCCTGATGTAATTGCTGACCTCATCGTAAAGGGAAGAGGTAGGAAAGAAGCAAGAAAATATTACAAAATTGATGAGGTTATACCCGACCACATCAATCTGACTTACTCGGAATTTAGAGAATGTTATAAATTTCTCTTGTCGAAGGAAGAGGGACTTAATATAGCTGAACGCTTTGTGACTATATCAAGATGGCTATATCCAGGCCAAATGGGGGCGTTTTGCGATGCTCTTCCTGCTAAAGTAAAAGAAATACTGATGCAGTACCGCGAATTTTATGACATCGCAAATAAGGCGTACAGACTCGGTTATGCAAAGCAGAAGTATAAGATGCCAAGGGGTGTAACTTGTGGCATTACTCCTGAGGAGCTTCAGAAAAAACTCGCAAGCGAGTCTAAGACTAGTCGTAAGGCAAAACAGACGCCAATAATTAAAGCTGCAAATGTAGGAAGTGAATTAGTAGGGCAGCTCTCAGATGAATCTTCTGAGGATTTTGAGCCTCAAGCAGTTGAAAAAAATGAACGACCTTTAAATACGAAAATAAAAAGAAGTAAGGATGATCTTTTCGGTATAGATGGTGATGTGGATTTCAGTAGAAAAGAAAAGAAATCTATATTTAATAAGAAGAAAGTGGTTCCTGAACTTGATGAGGAACCTGTTTCGATTTTAGATGTTGAGCAGTCTTGGGATGATGATATTTTGGAGAATTCTTCTGAGTCATATGAAGAACAAATAGATTCGTCTTATGGAAAGTTTGGTAATGAGGGTCTGTTGAAAGTAGAGATTCCTGGAAGTGCTGATAAGCCTGTTAGACAACCTAAAGTTGTTAGAGAAAGACAGGTTGTTAATTCACCCAAAAATACACCAGTGCCTAAGAGGGTTACACCAGCCCCTGGCAGAACAGAGAATTCAGGTCGTACAGATTATTCGTCCATGAGCACTGAAGAACTTATTGCAATGTTAAGTAAGTAAGCTATAGATGTTTATGCTTTATTAATCGCTTTTTTATGATAAAATAATACAGTTTGTGCAAAGTTTATAAATTATTCGTAAATTTAGTATATTTCTGTATTATGTTACGCAGATTTATCTGCGTTATTGAATTTGAGGAGAGGTAAATTTTAGTATGAAAGAGGATAATTCACAAAAACGTGACATAAAAAAAAGAAAGCAAACGGGGTATAAGCTACACCAAAAAAAAGATTTCGGACCAATATATGAACATAATGAGGCAAGGTATCCATTACCTAATATCGGAGATTACGTAATTGTTGACGTTAAATATACATATTCGAGAACCAAACAAGGGAAAATAAAGGCTGTATATAAGCCTTATGACCGTTATTTTGGCGCTAATGGACTTCCACTTGTTTACAAAGTGGTTGATATTACTTGCCCAGAAGACCCTCTTAGTGGAGAAATTAGGCTTGAGGCAACTTCGAAAAGTGGCTATACATACAAAGACGGCATAGGTAAGCGTAGGGTGTCAATTGGATACTACAGATTGAGTAAGCGGGCATCTGGTGAACAACTCACAGAACCCCTTATTACTGACATCGATGATATGATAGCTGAATTTGCTCCGTCCTGTCGCAAAAGGCATTATGGGGAGCGTGGTGGTTTAGATGAGCGATAAAAAAATAATAAGGAAATCATTCCTAGTATCGGTTATTTCTATGATATTCATTTTTGCTTTGAGCGGCTGCTCATATATCACTGAAAATGTGGCAGCAGGTCAGGAATCCGTTAATGAGTATCTTGATAGTGGGAATATAAATGTTAAATTTGATACCTACTCTGCCGGCGAAATGGTGGGAGGAGTTGGAGATGCGACTAGCAATGTGTATTACGATGCCAAGAGTGGCGAGTATGTCGAGGCTGGTCGCTATAAGATAAACAAGGGCGCAGATGCTTTGAAAGCTGTTTGGCCGCCTATTTCTATTTTTTGTCTTGCGGTGGGCTTTTTAATTAGAAGAATTAACAAGTCGAGTGCAGCTATAAGGAAATTTGCTCTTATTATGGAACTTGTTATCCCAATCTCGCTGACAATTATCGTATATGTTTTCTGCTATGCAGCAGACAGCAGAATTGTAAATTTGTTTGATAGGTTTTTCTAAAAAGGAGATTTTGTATGGGTAAGTATATTGAAAAGTATTCTGCGTTGCTTAGAGATGATCAGCAGAGAAATGCAACTCGTTTGCCTGAAGATAGGGATGTAATTGAGCCTTTAGCAAGATATCGTGAGGCGAAGGCTAAAAATCAGGCTTTTAGTGTTGTATTTGGTCTTGCGACTCCAGAAGGTTCTCTTTACGGAGAGGATGAGTATGGTGTGACTATTGTACTTGAAAATGAGGTTATTGCAAAGGATCTTTCTTATTTTACAACATATATCAAAGACAGATTTATGAATGTTGATTTCAATGTCCTTGTTAAGGATATTGATGAAAAGAGTAATACTGTATTTGTTCGTAGTGCGCATTCTGATAGGGGAACAACTAAGTCAAAACTTATTTCTGAGATTATTCACGATTTAAATGGCGGAAAGAAGCTTATTGTTCCAGGTACAATCATATCTGTTACAGATAACAGAGTACTTGTAAATATTTTGGGACAGGGCATTCTTGGTATTTGCCGCATAAAGCATTGGACCAATGGATTCCAGAGGACGCTTGTTAATTCGATAGAAGTTGGAGAAGTATATGATTTCCTCATTGACAGTATGCTTCCAAAGGGAAAACATGCAACACAGGCCTTTGCACTTACAAGAGATACTATCACAGAGGATCCTTGGAAAACCATTCCTGAATTTATAAAAGAAGATGCTGTAATTGATGTAACTTGTATTGAAAAGCCCGATGGTAAAACATACTGGTGGGGCAAGTCAAATTTTGTAAAAGGCATCGAGATCATGTGTGATTACACGGAGAACATTGGAAGACCTCTCATCGGGGCTATGTATAAGTGCAAGATAAAGAAGCTTAGCCCTGTAGACCATGTGTTTAAGGTCGTTCCTTTTGCGCTTGCATCTAAGGACCCACAGACTATTGCAGCAGTTAAGTTTATTAATAGAAGCAGAAGAAAGAATAAGGCTGTTATTTAAATACAGCCGTCAATAGAGGTATTAGAGATGGATATCGCTACAAAACAAAAATCTGTCATTATGAGACAGCAGTTAAATGGTGGAAATAGGGTTTATGTTTGTCAGGATAAGTTGAGAGACACGCTTGGTAGGGAGTATCATTACCTTGATAGTGACCTTAAACTTAAGAGGTTTGCAGCTGATGAGCTTGGCTTCGTGTCAGATTGCCATCTACTTTATGCAGTTGCAAATCTTGGCGTAGCAGATACAGATGCTATCACAATGTTTAATAAGGCTCTTCATAGAACAGCGCCTGAACTTCATATCATGGATGTTAATAATTCAGATAATGTACGTTCAAGACTTCATGCGCTCATGTCAAGTGGGTTCCTTTTCAAGATAACTTATGAAGTTGATACGTTTGATGCTGATAATAAGCCGAGGCTTACACATATGTCACTTTATACATGCGCGCAAGATGGCATATTTCATATGAATCAGTTTCTTGGTAAGAGAATGGTACATCAGAATTGGATACAAGCAAAGAACCCATATGAGATTGTTGGTCTAGCTGCATCAGGTTATGTTGCATCAAAAATGGCTTTGTCTGATACATTCTGTGAGTTTAAGCAGGGGATTTTCCAGACCAAAGCTATCGGTACTTGCTTCATCCCATCTATTCTTAAGTTTAAATATGAGAATGGTGAGCCTGTACATGTTGGTGTTATCGATGCATATCTTAACAGATATGAGATTGCTCAGTCCAAGGGCGACCATGAGGACAGGTGCATCTATAAGGTTAATCTGATTAAACAGTTCTTATATTCAAGAGATATGAAGAACACTGTCGGAAGAGCAGTTGTTGTGGTTGAAAACAATGCTGATCTTGTAGAAATGGCTGATTGGATCATGAAACTTGATAATCTTGGTGATGATCTTGATAGGGTTTATTTCACTGGTGAAGGTATTCATAAGGCTGGAAATGAGACTTCTGATTGCTTCCTTAGAATAAAGAAGGCAAAGAATAAACAGGGCTATGACCTAGTTCCGGTTAAACCAGATTTTCTTTGATGCATATAGATTTTTGTTATTAGTAGGAGGCGGGTAAAGCCCGTTATAGTATGAATAAACGTTCAAAAACAATATTAGCAGTGCTTGGAGTATTACTTGTTTTTTTGCTTGCAATGAATATGCTTGTTGGAGCTGTTCATATTGAGAAACCCGAGCAGGTAATATTTCCTCAAGGCGAGCTTCAGGATTCAGTATTCGTTGCTCAGAATAATGAGTATGTCGAGAATGAGGCTTTGTCTAACACATATTCTTTTGAATCAGTTCCTTATATGGTCGATGTTCCTACTGGAAGTGGAGCAAAGATTGGTACTGGTATGATCTATCAGCTCTCAAATGGCTATTTTGCATACGTTGCTGAGTATACAGACCAGTATGATGTTCAGGATATTATTGCATCTCAGTTCCCAGCTGCTCTTCTTATTAACTATGTGCCTGAGAGAACCTTGATTACTACTGAGGTTGACAAAGTTGGCTACATTAATGGTTTTAAAGGCGAGTATGTTGCTGATTCATTATATGTTACTGATGGCGTGGCTAATCAGCAGGCAACAGTTCTTGGATACGCACTTGATGTTCCAGAGGGTGTTTATTTTGGCAATCACCTGTTTATCGCTGTGGGAACAGTAAATAGGACTACAGATGCCGCGAATACTTGTGCATCTGTATTGTCTGCAATTATCAAGACAGTACGCTATGATGAGAAGCTTGACAAGGCGCTTACTGATGCAAGGGAGGCAGCTCAACAGGAATTATTAGCAAAGCAAGAGGAGGAGGCTGCGGCGTTAGCCTCTGCTGAAGCATCTTCAACTGATGGCACGGATATGTCTCTTGCAATCGTTGGCGATGAGGTCACTGAGTCTATACCTGTTGTTGTTCCTTCGGATTATGAGAATTTTGTCCTTTCTGTTGATTGGACTATGGCTAATCCTAATGCTGTTCTTGAGTTATTTTTTCCGGACGGCCAGTCCTACTGCACACCTATTGAACAGACTGAGTACGGGGTTAAGTTTTCACTTTCTGCTGCAACTCAGGGAACATATTCTCTTAGAATAATGAATTATCAGCAGTGCGGAGACATTGCAACTACTATAAGTGGTAGTCCAGTAGAACAGTAAATTGGGAGAGTGATAATAATGAATGCATCTGATAAAAATAGGTTTTGGAGTGCGATGGCAAAGCTTTCTGCTAAAGATCGCATTGCGCTGTTTATTGGATTTGTTGTAGTAGTTAGTGTTATTTGTGCAGGTATTTTCCATCTTGTTTCAAGTAATTCTCTTCTTAGTTTTTCTTTTCCTGACTCTACATTGGCAAGTACTGATGCGGCTCAGACTTATAGAAGAAATCAGTATGATAATTTTCCTACAGTTATTCGTTTTCCAAACACTCTTTATGGTGCGTGTGCTACGGGGGAGCTTTATTACAGTTCGAAGGATGCAGTATCTTTTAAAGACGAGCAGTTTGTTTATGTATATGGAGTTAAAGATGCTAGCGTATCAACAGCTGAAGCATATGCTTTTTCCTTTTCTTCTGTGTTAGATGGAATGGAGGTAAGTTCCACTAATTCATATGCAAGCGCGATTTCCGATAATGGCTATATAAATGCCACTTATGCGACGTATGAAGCAGGTACTATTACTTCAAGTGGAAAAGAGTACTATGTGGTTTCATATCAGTATAGGGCTGATGGAAAAGATTTAGTACTGCTGGTTGCGACTGATGAGAAAGATAAGTCAAAACTTATTAAAGCTAAGAAGTATCTTGAGAAAATGTTTTATACTTTGACAAAGTTTGATTCAGATGCAACTTCTTTAAAAAATGGAGGTACTAATTCTACTGGAAGCTCTGTAGGAAAGGTAACAGTGGTAGTTGAACCTGACGCTGAGGGTAGTACACAAGAACAGGCTTCGGTTGCTACTTCTGATATGTCATTATCTTCTGGAAAAACAGTAGAACAGATGCAGAAAGAATTAGATGAGCATAATTATCACATATTGTATCCTAATGCGGTTGATTTAGATAGGTCTATCGACGTCACTAGTGATTTGGCTAATAGCGTTGCTATTTTCTTTTTTCGATATGTAAATACGGATATAACTCCCAAAAATGCATACCTGTTAGCTCCTGATGGTACGTACTATAAGCCTAGTTATTGGAATGAAAATAATGATGGCATGATTTGTTTCAAACTTGCAAATCCTATTGAAGGGACATATACCATGCATATTTCTTCAGATGGAGCTTATGGAACGTATATTGTAGATGTGATGGATGAAAGCGTTTATGACAGTATCTATGGTGATAATAGTAATCCTATGCCACATGACATGGATGAATAGGCATAGGGCTTTTTGAGGTTTTTTAGATGGCTAATGATAGTAGGGGGTTTGAAACTCCTGAAGCATATAAATATGTAGAGGAAAAAGCAAAAAATAAGGCTAAGCAAATTGCTAAAGCACCGCTAAATAAGATTAAAAGTGTTATTAGAGAGAAAACCAGGAAGATTCGGTTGATTATTCTTGTTGTAGTGTCGGTTATTATTATCATAGTGATATTTCCTGTATTGCTTTTACAAGGGTTATGGGATGTAGCTGATGCAGTTAAGAAAACGGTGTCACATGAGTGGGCTACTTTTTGGAATAGACCTGAGTTTGATAATGATGCCTTAAATGCATGGGATAGCGGCGGTGATCCGGATGCAACAAGGCAGCTCCTTGAAAGCATGAAGGCTACTTATGAAAAGAAGAATGGAACGTCTGATGGTGCGAGTAGCGATTCGTCAAGACTTGACGAGGAATCACAAGCCGCGTTAGATGAGCTTATGCGGACGGAACATTTATTTCTTGCTCCCGAGGACATGATAGATATTATGCAGTATTGTGCTGATTACAATGAGGCAATGTTCGAATGGAATGATATCTATTATGAATCTCACCAGTGGGAGCTTACAAGAAATGTTTCTGAGACAGGTGCTTTTTTAAATTGGACGTGGGAGGAGTCGAATCCATGCAAGGATGTAATCCCTGATCTGACCGATGAGTCTGCTAATGATGGAATCTATGGAAACATGACAGAGGAGAACTTTAAAGGTGAAGAAATTGATGGCGAGAGAGTGTATTCTGTGCATTGGCAAGAATTGATGGCTCTTGCTTATATGATTTCTGAGGAGCAGTATGGTGCGAAAACCCTTGAAGGTGAGATCAATGATGAGTCAACTTACGTCGCAAGCGAGGGTGGTAATTATGGTATTAATAGTACTGATGGCTATTACTTATCAACTGCTGACTTAAACTATGTTTATAGTGTTTTTGGCTATAATTTTATTCATAGATATAACGCCGTTAAAGATAAGAATCATCAGCATTCTTGGACAGCAATTAAGTATGATACTATTTCAACGGACCCGAAAGTAGCTTACAGATACACTAGGGTGGCAGATCCAACCGACTGGGGACCATTTTATTCTGATCCGCATGGGTATGACGGTGAGACTGTTACGCCTACTGTATTTGCTCCGGATATTGCTCCTAAAGGGGCGGCAAATATGATTGAGACAATTACGTATCAGTATGTGTCAACGTCAGAAGTGCCAGATTATACTCCTGATCCGGAGAACTATACTCCACCAGAAGGTGATTATCTTGTTGGGAAGTGGAGAGTAATAAATCCTGATACATTTATAAATACCTTGTCCTCGGATGATTATTGTCCTTATTACAAGGAAGAAAATAACGAGAGTAGTCAGAAAGACTATAATTGGGCTGATAGGATGATGGAGAGGTATGTCTTTTATCTCGATTTTCTTTATGAGGGTTCGGGGTATGGTAATAGTCGAAGTGATTATTTTACTCATCTTGCTGAGCTCTATAATAATAATCAGATAGAGGTCTATTATTATGGAATGAAGCCATCTGATGAGGTGGTACTCGAGTTTATTGACACTCTCCAGGAACAATATCCTGGTAAGGAAATTGTAATTAATTATGATAATGCTGTTGATTATGGACAGTTTTATGACGTAACTACTGATGATGTTAAGAGTCAGGCTAGGGCAGGGACAATTCCTTTTTCAAGTTATGGTGTAACAGTACCGAAAGGTGTTGGAAGTGGTAATTCAAGTGCAAATCCTAGTGATGTTGAAAGTGGTCGTGTAGACGTTGAGGCAAACTTCGTAGGTGATGTATATATTGCTGAGGCTACTAATCCAAGAACAGGGGTGCATTACGTTGTTAATGGGTTTGTTTCTTTGGTGGATGGTGCAGATACTCCTCTTGATGGTGGATATTATTACACGAGAGATGAAATTGCAGCAATGGTATTTAAAGTTGCGCATTTGAAGGAAAATTCCTTTAATTGGGATGCTGTTGTTGACGATCTGACAGAGTATCAACATGCCACACAAGTAGATGTAGCTGCGTTGTTGGCTATAGTTATGACTGAGTATTCAAGAGGTATAGGTGTTCCTTCTTACAACTGGTACAATCTTACTACTAAGGGTAATTATTATTATTTACACCCAGATACTGGTCAAATGAAATGGTGGAGTCCCAAAAAAGAATACCAGAATTCATATTCTACCATGGCTACAAAATATGGAACGACGGGGTATAAAACGCTTGAAGGCTGTTGCATGGTTGAGTGTATGGATTCTATTGTCAGTCGTTATTGGAATAAGGGACAAAACACTTTTTACAGAATGACGTTTAACACGTATGGATATCCTCAGGATTATGACAGCTCTATGGCTGCTATGGATAATATTACACATTCATATTGTCCATGGTGGGATGATAATGGTTTTACAAGTACCGGAAAATCCGAGAATATGTGGTGTAATAGGAATGCAATTAACAGGATGATTCTTTTGAAGGTAGCTGGGTTATCTTGATTAACGCAAATTTAGTTATGTTTAACTTTACGTTTCATTTTCTCTCTCCGGACGCTTGTGCTAAAGCACAAGCTGGTTACTAAAAGTTTTAATCAGTTATTCAGCGAAGGAAAGTTTTAATATTTGAAAGGTTTTTGTTTATGGCATCTATGGTGAATGAGTTTCATTGGCGCGGTGATAAATATCGCGCACAGTTAGAAAAGAAACATTATGTAAAGGCATATTTAGCAGATAATGGGATTTCTGCAAAGCTAAAAGGCTATAACGCATTACTATTTGTAATCCTTTACGCTGCAGAACATCCACAGGCATCATGCCAGGAGCTTTTTGAAGCATATTCTGAGACAGAGGGTGCCTTTACTAATGATTATAGAATGGCATATAAAACCTCAACCTATGCAATAAAAAAGGTAACTAATTTGAAGAATATTACTACATTTCAATTTATTAAGGATTGCTCTGTAGCTTTGGAGGCGTAAAGATGAAAAAGAAATTAGTATCAGTTATTCTTATATCAGCTGCAATGGTTTTGTCATTAACCGCATGTGGCAAGAAGAATACAACAGATAATGCTAATGCAGATATGTCACTTGCTCCACTTGTAGAGACACTTCCTCAGCTTACTGAGGCATCTCCAGAAGTAGAAAGTAATTCAGTTGGACTTATGGCTTTTTATCCAAATAGTAATGAAAATATGTATGCTCTTGCAGGTACTAATGCTGTAACTTTTTATTTTGAAAATAAGGGGATTCAGCTTGGTGACGGTAAAATTGGTGTGTACGAGGCAGAGACAAATAATATCTATTCAACAGTAGATGTAGCTGATACATCATCATTTGTAATTGACGAAATGGATAGTGTTGGTACATCTCTTACGGGATGGGAGAGTGGTACAAAGATTGATGTATACTTCTCTAAGATCTTTGAGACAGGTAAGAGTTATTACGTACTCATGGACGAAGGCGTGTTTTCTCTTGGTAGTGTATCATCAGCTCCTGTTACTAATGCATCACTTATCACATTCTCTGTTAAAAACTATGGCGTAGATATTACTGGAGTTAACCTTAAAAAGACGTATAAAGTGGGAGATACTGTGGCTTTAAATGTATTGGTTGATAGTGAGGGGGCATCTATGTATGCGCTTAAAGAATACGACCAAACTTTTATTACAGCAACTCCTGATTCTGCTACAACCAGCTCTGCAGTATCATTGACTTTTGAGAAGCCAGGTACTCCATCAGTTACTATTGCATTTTTCAAGGGCGGCAAGCAGGTGGATTCAGTTACTTTCTCATTCCCTGTTGCTGATGAAAACGGTGTTGTGGCATCATCTGATGCAAATTCTAGCGCATCTGAGGATGCATCTAAATAATATACAATTAGCTTCGTTTATGTGTTTTTTGCGTAAGGCTCTATCACAGAATACGATTGATTTTTAAGGAAAATACTAGCAACAAAAAAGACTATGCATTTCCCTTAAGGGAAAGGCATAGTCTTTTTAAATTGAATATTAGAACATAAGCGGACTTTTATTGTTCATTTTTATTTTGGGTATTTTAGTTTGAGTGTGTTTCGGCACACTCTTACTTTATATACAAACATCTAATTCTTTTAGTTTAAGTGTGTTTACATTTAAGTTTAACTGTGTCTGGGTTATAATCAGATTAACAGTATAAGGAGCTTAAATGTATGGATAATAGTTCATATATCATAGAATCAGAACTGTTCAAAATCATAGAAAGGCACGAAGAAGGCAGGAACGCCACCTACATATTAGAGCCTGTAGAAGAACCATTCTACTGTCCTCAGTGTAAGTCAAACAACTTCACTAAGCATGGCACAACAGAGCGTGAAGCCCGTGATCTGAATGTTCATGGTTACTTCGTAGGGCTTATCATCAAAGGACACCGTTATAAGTGTAAGAACTGCGGTAATACATGGTCTGACAAGTATTCATCCATTGATGAAAGAGCCAAGATGACTAACCGCATGAGGAAATATGTCTGTGAGAAAGCCCTTAAAAAGACCTTTTCTGACATTTCAGAGGAATTATCCATATCCGTACCGACAGTAAAACAGATATTTGAAAACCATGTGGCAGAACTTGATGCTAAGAGAAAGATCGTCGCTCCAAGAGTCTTAGGACTTGATGAAACCCATCTGAATAACATCTATCGGGGCGTATATGTCGATATAGAAAATAAGCGCATAATTGATATGACTGCTGATAGAAAGCTCACGACGGTAAAAAGATGGCTATATGAGCTGCCTGAGAAGGACAGGATTGATTGTGTGACAATGGATATGTGGGGGCCTTATAAGGACGCTGTTACTTCTGAACTGCCCGGTGTCCCCATGATAATAGATAAGTTCCATGTGATAAAGCATCTGAATGAAGCTTTGGATTCCATAAGAAAACAGGAACAGGATAAGCTCACCGCCAAGGAAAGAACACATACCAAGCGTAACAGATGGCTACTCCTTACTAATAAAGACGATTTAAAAGGGATGGACGTATTTAAGTTGCAGGATCTTCTGTACAGCTTTCCACAGTTTAAAGAGCCACATCAGCTCAAAGAAGATTTCAGAGACATCTACAAGGCGGGTGACAGGGATTCAGCAGAGCTTATGTTTGAGGAGTGGACAGAAAAAGCGAAGAAGTACAAGCAGTATAAAGAGTTTATAGAGATGGTTTATAACTGGCGTGAGGAGATATTCAACTACTTCGACTACGAATATACCAATGCTGCTACGGAAAGCCTTAACAGAGTATCAAAAGAGGTATCAGCTAAAGGCAGGGGATACAAGTTTGAAGTGCTGAGAGCCAAGATGATATACTCTACTACCGCTTCTAAACCACCAAAATACACTTATTATCAGAAGCAAAATACTTATTTTGCTGATACTATACCAAATGGAGCAATAGGCTTTGCTATGGCAACCTTTAAGCCAGAAAAGCAGTATAAACGTATTGATGTAGGTGCAGGCGTGGATATAGACGAACTGCTCAACATATTGGAATGTTCAGAGGAATTTTGAGTAGGACAAGGAGACTGATTTTATGAATAAAAGTAGCGATATTCTTTATCAGGACAACGACTATGAACTTATACTATCAGATGATGGAATGAGATTAAAGACATGCAAAGATGGAAAGCTATATAATCTCAGCAGTCATTATTATGAGCCATGTACTTATATTGAGGATGAGAACGGAAACAAGGCAGTTCTCCATGACGGGTTTGACTTGTCTTTTGTCATTGGAGCAATTCAGGCCGGCAAAGATTTACGTTGGATTGGTGGAAAAAAGACACCACATGAGTTCTGTGAGATAATGATTGATACTCTGAATAATTCTCTGGAGGGCAGATAATGGCAATAGAAGTTGACTATAAAGGAGAAAAACTTAATTATATAAGCGATTTTCATGGGCATAAAGTCCTATGGATAACTGATCCTTTACAAAAGGATATGGAACACATGACATTTGTAGGTGGTTATCCCAACGAATACTGTATCTATTTGAAAGACCTTTTACCGGAGGAACGCAATAATATATATAAACAGGTATTTGAAAACTACGTGGGGAAGGATAATGTTGCCGATAAATATATCCCTGCCCCTAATAAACAAGGATTCTTTGAATATAATGGCAACTGGTACATATTCAGCACAGATGAAAAAGCATATCCTGATATAACCGGGCCATTTAATGATGAGGATATGATTTATGCTCTTGCGCTTTTGCTGCATTTAGGAGAAAAATCTGAGTTTAAGTCCCGTAGATTTTCTGATGAAGCTATGGAAATCTATATACATAATCATTTTAGAAGTATTGAAGAAATCGATGAAAGACTATCTGCACATACGATACCAAGTACCTTTGATGAAAAAGTCTTGTCTTACGAAATGGGCGCCAAAGATGCCATTCTTGCCAAGATAGCACAACTCATAGTAGGCGCATATAATGGGGAACAGAAGCCTCACAGGATACCGAAAGAGAGGGAAGTTGCTCCACCATATTATAGATGGAAACATAGCCCAGAGGGGTACTCGCTCTTAACGTCAGAGACAGAGGATTTCAGTTCTCCAACGGTGCTATTAACAGATGCGCATATCAATGACTTTGTAGAGCATGTGTTCCTTGTGCTTGCAGGAGATACTACTGTTAAGTGGAATGAGGTCTATACTTCCAAGGCGGTCCTTCTTGCTTTAGAAAAGTATTTTGGCATGAAGGTGGATTTATCAAATATAGGCCCTGAACACGAGACAGAAGGCATTTTTGGCACTCCTAAACTACCTATTCGCCCTACTATATGGGTTGACCATAATATACAGGTTGATGATTATAAGCGTGATATATTACTCAGAGAAGGCTTTAAATGCTATAAACATGACAAAGAGACGTGGGGATTAGAGTTATGAGAATAGATGAAGAACAGTTAAAGAAAGATATTGACGATATACTCGCCATATATAACAGGCTTAACAATAAAGACATTACATTTTCCATTCAGGAAATAAAAGGCGGTTTTCCCGGTGGCAGTATGGGACATGATTATATGCTCATTTCTGAAAAGGAACAGCGATGTATTGGTAATAGTGTAAATAGCTCCCACAATAATCAATACATTTTCAATAAGGCTATTAAGTATCTTTCTGAGATTGCAAAAGTATAAGTAAAAGTGGTGTGACGGATATCCTTCCAAACACACCACTTTATTTCTCTAAAGTATCATATTGAATTGTGTCTAAACACAGTTAAACTTAAATACCCTTTATTTTTTAGGAGATCTACGGCTCTAGTATACTCATCTAATGATGAATCGCAACCATCACATGCGTCTTCAAGGGAAACATGGTATTTTTTCATGTTTTTTTGAACAGCACGAACTAAGCGCTCAGCATCACCAAGTTTATAAGCCGTTTTTTGGGGATAATTCAAAACTTTTCCACCCATATTATTTAAGACCTCCTTCCTTACATTTTCATAGTCAATTGTGAGATGTTCTAATACTTTTTTGAACATACCCGCAATGCTCATAAGTTCTGTTTCTTTTAATTCTCTGCTTTTACGAGCTTCTTTTAATGCGTCAGAAAGAATACCAAGTTGATTGAGCATTTGCCCTATTATTTTTTCGTCCCCTTCTTCAATTTGCTCAAAATACTTTTCAAAGTTAAAAAGATAGAATGGAATCAGAAAAAATAATTTTTTCTCAACAATATCTTCGGCGGAATAATCAGAAATCTTCAGAGTAGGGATATTATAAGAAACCGTTTCGCCAGACGGAACTTCAATGGTAGTTGTAACAAAGTCCGGCATGTTTTCGGCTGATCTGAGATACAATATTCCCGATTCCGGAAACTTAACAAACAAGTCTCCGCTTTCCCAATTATTTCGAGCATCGTTTAATGCAATCTGCGCATCATATTCAAACATTCTAACAACCATTGAGCCGTCGGTTGAACTCTGGCATTCAATGTGAAAGCGTCTAATGATACCTCCGTCATTTATTGTGAAAGAAGAGTCGGTTATACGCTTTGATTGTTCTCCATCCTGTCTGTTTAAATATATCTCGTTTGCAGAAAACTCAAGTTTTTCCTTGCCTGTTAGATGAATACCTCTGTTTTTGAACATTTCATTGATCAAAGGAAACAAAGTTCTTGGTGCATCATTAAGCATTGTGCGCCACGCATCATCATAAGGTGTAAAACTATTATCCATCTTAGACATTTCCTTTCTTGTTAATAATATATATCAACAGGGAAGGAGCTGTCCGCTTTCTCCAAACCCTGATTGATAACCACTTGGTTATAAATAGGGCCTGGATGCCCATATTCAATTATTTACCTCGCCTATAAGCGAATAATCATAAGCCTTTGCCTACTTAAAACTAAGTACCTATGGCATTGCTTTAAGTGTAAGTGTTAAGCAAAGGTGCTAGTAATTGTATTTACTAACATGCGAAATATATAAAATAATCTACTTGTATTATAGCAAATATCTTTAAATTGACAATTGTGCTGAGTTGTTCAATGTTGTGGGAGAGCCCGTGCTTGTCACACTTTTGCGCTATTTTGTGCGAATTTGTTGTTGCGGTTAATATTCTTATTACTATAAGATAATATTGTCTTTTTATTGGTATTTCTTGTACTTGGTGTGTATCTACACTATGTTCTACACAAATCCACTTGTCGTGGTGATTACCATTTAACCAGGAGAAAAATTACAAGTTCGCATATTAGAGACGCTTTTTGCGTCTTATTTTTATGCCAACTTTTAATTTATAAATTTATGAAAGGAGGAATGTCGCATGATTAAGACGTTCCGTGGCATGGATAGAATCTGTGCTGGTAGTAAGGAGGAGGCAGTCAGCTTACTTAATGAGATGTATGAGAATACTTCTCTTGGAAAGCGTGAGATCACTGAAAAAGTGTCTTTAGATGGACTGTCAATTGGCGATGTTGTGAGGGTGTACAATCACTTTTCACGTTCTAAGGAGGCATCAAATGAAAAGATTTTCCTTAGAGCTGCTTAACGAACAGCTTAAGGCTTCGAAGGATGCAGAGTATGTTACTGATACTCCAGAGGGGGTTAACCCTGACATGTTTGAGAAGTTTTTAAGAATTTTAAAAGCAGAGTCGTCTGAAGAAATTGCTGATATTACTGATGATGAGGTGATTTCAATTTTATGCGATTGTAATAAGTTTTTTGATGTGCTTGTATTTGACACTATCTTTAATGAATCAAAGATGCGTCAACTTGCAGCCTTGAAATCAGTTGCTTCAGCAAGAAGAATTCTTTAAAAGGAGGTTAGTTATGGAACTAACAGTAAACAACTACACTGACCGTGTAGGAAATGAATTTCTACGAGTAAGGAATGTAGATAAAAACGGCGAAGAGGTCGTGAGGATACTCACTGTCCCTCAGTTTTGCTCGTATCTAGGTCATTCACTTGTAGAGGACGTTCAGCTGGTAAAGGTTAAAGATAATTTCTGGCCACAGAATACTATCGAAAGGTATTTTGGTGATTATGATAATTATGTTTGTACCTGGATCGTTGAGCCTGCTGTAAGAGTCGTTGTTTTTGGGAATAAACATTATCATGTTCCTTTCCCTCGTCTTGTGTTTAAGATTAGGGTATCGAAAGGGAGCGTTGTAGCTAAAAAATGCTATGCACTTAAAAATGGAGACGATAAGACTCTTTATCAGTATCCATTTGGTAATGTTAGTGGCAGCGGTCATATCTGTACCGGAAACATTAAGATTGAAGGTCTTGATGAGGCTGTATGCACATTTTCTGAGGAGTTTTTCTTAGGTAAAACGAACAATGATTACTATGGCGATGGAACTGGCAGAGTTAAGCCTGCTTGTTCGCAGGCTAAATTACTTGAAAAGCTAGAAAAACTAGATGTTTTTCCAGAAAAGTGGCTCGTTAAAACGGGTACTATTGATGATTTGCTTGAAAAAGCAGTCGCTTAACGCAACATAACTAAAAAACAAATATTAAAAAGGAGGAAAGTTCGCCGGATTATGGCGAATGAATTACTAATTATGGATTTTGAGACATTTAACATTTTTGATGCATTTGGAATGAATGATACTGCAGAGGATAAGGCAGAAAAAGTCAAAGAAACTAAGAAGGCGGAGGACATTAAGGCTGATAATACTGTAACAGATATTGATACAGATGATATCGACCTTGAGGACGAGGCTGAAGATTCTGCTGATATTTCAGATTCTACTGAAGAAGAGATTAAGGATAAGGCAAGTAAAACCAAAAAAGTTGCTCCGAAGAAAAAGAAAGAGACAAATCTTGTCGGACCTGTTGTTGTTAAAGGTATTGGTTTTACTTATACTTATGGTGATGCAGGTGTGAGGTATAAACCTGTAGAGGTAGTCAAGGCTACCTATGATGCTGGTTATAAGGAAATCGCTCTTATGGAGCTTTATCACGATGGAGCTTCTACTATCTTCTGTGATTTTAAGAAGGCTTCTAATGAGGACAACCAGATTGGTGAACATGTAACGGTTCTTAGTGGTGAAAACAGGGCTTCATATCAGACATGTGATTTTGGTGAGCTTGAAGCTGAAGAGGTTTCTGTTTTTGATCTATCTCTTAAGTATGTTGAATCTCATCCTGATTTCAAAGGCTGCTCAATGAATGTTGATACTGCTATTTGTTCTGCCACACCTGTGTTTACAAAAAAAGTAACTCTCGTTGATGATAAGGAGTACACTGTTTATGATGATAGTGGCAATCAGACAATGACTGGTGCACAGATCAAAAGCCTTTATCCTGAAAAGGATGTTACCATTGTTGCTTATACTTCTGATGCAAACGTTCTGTTTATTGGTGCGACTACTAAGTCTAGACTTATCGTAAGTCGTAGCGATTTAGGTATCGAAGGAGAGTCTAAGTCTGTTAAGACAAAGGAACTTTATAGACTTCCTTTCGTGTTATGGATCGAAACATATGGTACAAAGGCTCAGCTTACTGCTGATGATTTTAGCGGTAAGGTGGTTGTGGATAAGAACGATATTGTGGATTATCTGAAGAATTATTACAGGATCTTCCGTTCACAATCCAGAAAATTTGATATCTCTTATGACAGAAATTCCGGTATCGTCGGTGTTGCTGTTGTATCAGGTGAGAAAGGAGCTGCTGTTGCAGCTCCTTCTTTTAATATTGTGTCTAACGTTATCACTTTTCCTTTTTACAGAGTTGATTCTGAATTTAAGGAGCGTGTTGAAAATACTGAGTTGGGTGTTTTTAAAGGCTATGAGAATGTGGAAACACATGATGTATGTGGTGTGACTTTTGAAAGAAAGCTACCTAAAATTCCAGCATATTTACTTTCTGATGTTATTAAGGAGTTTTCTAAGGACCTTACTAAAGAAAACATGGTTCAGATATATTGGTCTATAAACGAACACTGTTATTACATCAAAAAGCCTGCTGCCTCTTATACAAAGGTCAGAGTGCTTTATGAGATGTGCCATACAGATGATGTTCTTGCACTTACAATTCATAGTCATAACACAATGACAGGTAGATTTTCAGCTATTGATGATGCTGATGAGATTTACACTGGACTTTTTGGCGTTATCGGAAATCTTGATAAAGATGAGCTTACAATGAGTTTCAGAGCAGGAATGGAGGGCTCTTTTACTACCATTAAATGCTCTGAACTTTTTTCATTTGATGGTTTCGGAGGGATGTGCGCATGAGTAGTACGGTAAATGGAAAGCCCTTAACTGAGGTTCTTGCTTTACTTAGAGAAGTAAAGTATCCGGCTGCGAAGAAAGACAAGTATAATTATTTCAGGATCGATGAGTATATTTCAGTATTTGATGAGGTAGTAGGTATTGCTAATTATCTAGTAGATTATACGGATTTTTCTTACAGTAGAATTACTACCAATCAAGAACAATATACGGTAAAATGTCGGATCTCAATCTTATCAGATGATGGAGAGGTTATTCTCTATAGGGAATCTTATGGTGGATATACTTGCCAGTATGAGAAGAATACTGGCAAAGATACAAACCTTTCTAACTCATCTAACTTCGCTTGCCATGCTGCTTTTAAAAATGCCGCAAAGCGTTTTGGCATTTTTGGTGCTTATGGTAAAATTGATAGGAGTGTTGACGCTCCTTCAAAAGCAACAAGAGACACCAAGGATACCCAAAACAAGAAAAATAGCATATTAAACTTCGTTACTGAGGGTAAGTTTGAGGTTGTTGACACAAAGGATGAGCGTCCTGTTTATAAACTAAATGCATATGAGATTGTAGGGGATGTCTGTAGGGATTCTATCTCCCAGATCATCTTTTACCCTAATATGTATTCAAAGGATGCTAAGAAAATGAATGGCTATATTACAAAATGTAGCAATAGCCGCACTAAAATGAGGATCAAAGTTCAGTGTGTAGCTGAAAGAGATTCTGTTAAACAGTATGTATTCAAATCTTTCGAGGTGGCTGCATGACAGAAAGTGGTATGTTACTTAAATCTAAAGAAGATATAAAACGATATAAAGTAAATACTTTATATTTATGTTTATGGTTACGAGAAATTCAGAAGTATGCTGATATGCAGTCAAAAGGTGAGGATTTTGACAAGGAAAAGTTTATATATGCTTGTAAGATGTGTGAGCAGTATAAGTTAGATTTTATTTCTTCAAAGGAAAGCTTAGGCTTTACTGATAAGTTTGAGTTTATGGAGACTAATCACTTTGTCGGGTTCTCTATCGTTGATGGTAAGTTCGTGGGCGATGTGACAGACGAACAGTTGTTTGCTATTACGGATAAGTGGTACTATGGTTTTCCGGTTAGTGCTAACCATTATCAGTTTGAGGTAAGCTGCTATGCAATGACGCAGTTTGACACAGAGGATCGCACAGGGATGTTGTATAAGGATTTTAAAAATAATTAATTAGAGTAGGGCAGTCAACTTTTTGTTGATTGCCCTTTTTATTGCTAACAAGGAGGATATAAATATGGAACAACCCAAGATTAAATATAATATTGCTGTTATTGGCAGTGGCGGAACAGGGACTTACTTCCTCAAGGAGTTTTCTCGTTTTATCGCAGGGGGCAATCCTAATATTGGAAGTCTTTATATTTTTGATGGTGATGTCATTGAAGATAAGAATCTTGCAAGACAGGCATTCACCAAAGAAGATGTAGGTTTTAATAAAGCATCAGTTATGGCTGATGTTCTTTCAAGTGCTTTTTCGCTTAATTGGAGAGCGTTTGCTACATATTTAACCGAAATAGACCAGCTAAAGAACTTGTCCAATAATACTGGTTCAATAATGTATATACCTTTGATTGTAGGTTGTGTAGATAATCACGCTTGTCGTATGTTACTTGAAGATTATTTCAATGCTAATGATAACGTGATCTATTATGACTCAGCCAATGAGTTTTCAACAGGTGAAGTCATTTTTAGCTACAAGCTTAATGGCAAGGTACTTAGTCCAACAAGGTCTCATTATTTCCCACAGATCAAGAATGCTGATTTAAGAAGCGTTACCGAGATGAGCTGTGAGGAACTTAATAATGTTGCTCCACAACATATTGCTACTAATATGTGTGCAGGTAATATCCTACTAAAGGAAATTACTTCTATGTTGTCGGGTAAACCAAATCCAGGCATGGTAACTTTTGATACTGATACTTATTATCAGGAGTTCGTACCTTATTCTGATAAAGAAGATGTTGCTTAAGGAGGGAATTATGATTGATGTATCCTTGGCAATGAAGTTTATTGGAAAGTGTTCTAACAATACTGTTGGTGACGGGGATTATTGTGGGGCTTATGACCTTACATATGAGCTTCAGAGGGAGAAGTTTTTAGATGTTTTACGTTCGAGAATGTTTGAGCGCGATAAAACTGTTAATTATGATGTTGTCATATCTGATGGACATGTAATTAATGCAGGTGGTTTTGAGGTTGATACCAATGAGGATATTGATGTTTTTCTTGAACGATATGACATTCAGTATAGAGCTGTATTAGGTACGGATTACTATAGTAAGCTCATTAAGGATTTAGAAAGGCTGGGTATTTTCGAGGTTATTTCTATATATGAGGATGAGTTGGCAGAGCTAAATTATGATGCTTATTCCGGAGAAGATGCTTCTCAGATTGAAAAGATTATGCGTGGCTTAGCAGAATCTTTTCTTAGTAAACGAGAACTTCTTGAATTTAACACTGCGCGTTTTACAGAAGCAGTTCCAGAATTTGTTGATGATTTGTATTCTGAGTGGGATGTGGATCCGACGCTTGAAACACTAGATAAGTATTATATTGTGTATGAATCATCAATTATAGGCAGATTGCTGACATTGGATGTTGCAGATAGTGACCTGACTTTTGTGAAAGAGCTTTTGAACAATAAATTCATGGGATTGAATACCCGTATTGCCAGTGATGGTACATTTTATTGTTGGGGTATCTTTGGTGCTGATGAGATGTATTGGACGCATCTGTGTGATCTTCCTGCTAATAGTGGTGCGCAAGTGGCACTAGTTACAGCGTTGGCAGAAAGATATGGACTTATTTCTAAAAAGGAGGATATTGAACAGTGCGAAAAGGTAGCAGCATAGACTATGAGCTTTCTGGAGACATGATATCTCTATGTAAGCATGAAAACATGGCCTATGAGTTCAAGGATAAGATTCGCCAACTGTTAAATGCTCGAGGGGAAGGCGTCGTTATTAAGCGTTTTGAAAAGGCTGAGATGAGTTTCCCTTCAATCTTTAATAATGCAGGTGTTAGCTATAATAATATGGACCTATTTGAATTTAATGATGATTCATGGGTTGAGGTATTTGGTAATCATCTTGATTCTAAGTCTATTCAGATCTTAAAGCTATTATTTGATACAGTTCTCTCTTTGGAGGGCCTTGAGGATAGCTTTGATACGGGTAGTACAGAGTATGTTGATTATATTACTGATGTTTATGGCTATGATATTGATGAGGAGTTTCAAGACGAGGCTCTTGATGAGATCGCTTGTGTTGCTAAAGAAATGGACGCAGCTTTAACTGGTGGTGAAATTTCTGTATTGGCTAGTAATTTTTTTGATGCAATTGCAGATATGTTCTGCAATGTTGGGCTTACAGGCGAGCATGTAAGGTGTAATTTTCCTTTAATGGGAGAGTTCTTATATGCAAACGAGAATAACCAGATGGTTATTCACATGTATAGTTCAAAAGAAGTCTACTTATATGATTCTTACAAAGATAAGCTTCCTAATGATATCAGAGAAAGAGCCGATGGATTGATTAGTATATTCCGTGAACCGTTTTCATCTGCATGTTTTGATGATTCATATTTCAATTTTACATGTATAGATGATGCGAGTGCTGAGAATACCATTATCATGTTCAAAATAACTAAGCGTGATTATTTTAATGATTGCTTTGTTAATGAGTATGTGATGAAGTTATTCTTTGTGGATGCGGTTAATTTTGTTGGCAAAGAATTGCCAGCGCTTAGACAAAAGTATGGGAATGGCACATCAGCTGTTCCCATACTTTTTTTATTGCCAAGAACCATGTTTCATGCAATTGTTTGCGTCTATTTGCTATACTTTGCTATTGCTGTAAATACTATATTTATATAGAATTATTATGTGTTTCTTTATTATTTTTTGTAATTAACGTAGATCAACGTTATGTAGTTCCCAAACCCTCATGACGAGGTAAACATATTTAACCAGGAGAAAATTATAGATTCGCATTTTTTAAGACGCTTTGTGCGTCTTTTTTTATTGCCAATCTTTAATCATATATATCAATTAAAAAGGAGGTTGTGACATGGAAAATGCCATGAAAACAGTAGTTCAGACAAGTAGTTTTTATACTTGCAGGACTAAAAAACAAATGTCTGCAAAGACAGTTACTAGAAGCAGTGTTTTATATGGCATATTGAATCAACTTGGAGATAGGCTTTCTGATGGAAGAGTGCAGTTATTGTACGATTCTATTAGAAAAGGTTATCAAGAAGTCGGGTTTCAGTATGACTATGTAAGAGATATGCAGATTGCTGACGATATTGCCTGTCTTAAGCGTTTTATTAGCTTTTTGGATGGCTATAAGATATTGTCAACAAAGAAATCGCTTACTGTAGAAACATCGCATTTTAAGTTCTTATCTTACGTTAATCTCATTGCAGAGAAAGACGGTCAGTCGTATGCATGTATTGTCTTTCCTAAAAAGGCGGATAAAAGTCTTAACGGGAAATCAATTCATACTAATTCGGAGACGGATCTTAATGTGATGTGTGCCAAGGCTTCGCTTGAAAAGGATTATCCCGGTATTAATATCGCTTTGGTGTATCTTTTTAACGAGGATGATGCTCTTGGCAATCCAACTCAATTCCGAGTTCTTAAGACAAAGAAGAGTAATATCTTCATCCATGATTATTCATCATATTATGATGAACATGGCTTTTCTTTTGAAACTCTGTATTCGCAGCTTGAGAAGGCTGCTATGACAAAGGTTTCTTATAATTGCTTTGAGTGTGATTGCAGAGATTTTTGTCAGAAGAACACCATCTCAAATATGCCCAAAGCTAATGCCAAGGATGAAACGGATGCTATAGGTTATCAGATGCCTACTTTTACTGAAACTCAGCAAAAAGTTATCAATAAGATTGATGGTCCGTTGCTTGTTTGTGCAGGACCGGGTAGCGGAAAGACTGCTACTTTGGTTGGCAGAATTAAACACTTGCTTGATTGTGGTATTGAACCAGAGTTTATTTTAGCAATCACGTTCACTCGTGAAGCTGCGCAGGAGCTAAAGAATAGATGCTTATCATTTTGTAAGCCATATTCGGTGCCTGAGATTATGACTCTTAATGCCCTTGGCTATCAAATCTTAAAGCTGAATCCTTCGTTGGTCGGGAATATCAAGCTACTAACAAGTAGAGAAAAAATGACTCTTATTGACAGATTGCTTGATATTAGTGAGCCTTTGGAGGGCTTTAATTACTCTGTTATCAAGGGTAATAATGGTTTGCTCCACAATATAAGCAAAGCTTTAGACGATGTTTTGGTAAATGGTAATACTGAAAAGTATGCTGAGGACTTTTTGAGATTTTCTAAGCTCTATGAGTCTGTAGTAAAGCAAAATGGGTACATCTCATACAGCGAACAGATTACTCTTGCACAGAAGCTTTTTAATGAGCACCCAGATGTCCTTGATAAGATATCCAGCAGATATAAATACATAATGGTGGATGAATATCAGGATATTGATAGGGATCAGGCTAAGTTTATTTATAGTCTTAGTCTAAAAAGCAAGAATATCTGCGCAGTTGGTGACGACGACCAGAGTATCTACGCTTTTCGAGGCGGTTCTAACAGATACATGCTTGATTTTCGCAAGATATACCCTGATGCTGAGCTTTATACGCTAAAGGAAAACTTTAGAACTTCTGAAAAAATCGTTAGGTCAGCTGAAAAGGTGATTCTTGGTAACAAGCGAATCAACAAGGAAATAATTCCTGTAAAGAAAGGCGGTCTTGAACCTGTTGCTATTACGGGCCAAAGTGCGTCGGAGCTTAACATGGTTGTTTCTGAGCTGATTTCTAAGGGCTACGCATACGAGGATATAGCGGTAATTGCCTCGAAGAATCAGACACTTTGCGATCTGCAACGGGAAGTATCTTTCCCGTCTATCCTAGGAAAGGAGTATGTAGTCAACAACCCATTCTTTAAGGTGCTGTCTTTTGCCCTTAAAAATCATTATGAGCAGGGTTGTGATTATTCCGCTCAGATACGCAATCTTATTGCTGATGATAAATTGGCAGAGTGCGTATTATCTGTGAGCATTGAACAGCCATCAGCTTATTACTGTGATGAGGTATCTAGTGTACTAAATCTCAGTGAAAGCGCTATTAAGCAAGCTGTTGAAAGGCTCATCTATGAAAATCATGCCAGAAGTACAAAAGAGCTTTATGAACTTTTGCAGTATATGGCTGATTTTGGCGATGAAACTAGGGTGGAGCCCGACACTAAGGGTTCTGTCATATTCATTACTTCGCATGAAAGTAAGGGTATGGAATGGCGTGTTGTGCTTATGGTTGATGATTATAAGGACGATTCGTCTGAAGAGCAGAACCGTTTGATCTATGTTGCTATGACTCGTGCTAAAGATGCTCTTTACATTTTCGAGCGAGATGGCAAGCGGTTATTAGCGGCTTAGTTGCTATAACTAGTAACACTGCAATAAACTAAATAAGGAGGAATTAAAATGATACAGATTGTGTATGGTACAGAGCCTTACGGCATTGACCTTAAGCGCAGGAAACTGATTGATTCAATCTCTTCACCTGCGGTAAATCTCAGTTCGTTTGTGGGAGTATTTAACGTTGATATTCTTAATGTGTGTAATACGTATCCATTCCTGGCTGATAAAAGAGGTGTAGTCCTAGAGATTGATGGCCTTAAGGATTTAGATACCGCTGAATTTAAACGATATATGAAGAAGCCCCCTGCAACTACTGATTTGCTGATTATTGCAAAGAAGGTAGACCAGAGAACAAAGCTTTATAAAACGTTTGATGAGGCGGGATTATTGGTGCCATGTAATAAGCTAAAGACCATGCCTGAGCTTCAGAAGGTTATTTTTTCTGAGCTACGCAGGCAGGGAGCAACTATCAAAGAAGATGCATACGGGTTGTTCGTTAAAAAAATGAACTACTTTGATAATGATGACGTCACTTTGCTTGATGTCGTCAGCTGCTTAAATAGTTGCATATCTATATCAAATGAATTGACTGTTGATATCATCGAAAAGTGTTGTCCTTCCTACGAAGAGGCAAATATCTTTGCGCTAGCTTCGCTTATAAAGGAAAATAAGGCAGACGCTTTATACGAACAGATTTCATTGATATCTGAGAAGGATGCTATTGGTATATTGTCGTTATTACTTAAGGATTTTAGAGTGGCGTATAAACTTAAGTATTTTTCAGATAATGAGGTTGGAACTAAAAAGACTGCTTTTTCATCTTATGATAAGGCAGCGTTAAATAAAGCAATGCTTGTCATTACATCAACGATTGCTGGTGTTAAAAATGGTTGTTATTCATCAGACAATGCTCTGAGAATAGCTTGCAGTCAATTATTAACTATTAACAAGGAGTGCGCTTAAGCGCAAAGAAAGGAATAAGGTAAAAATACAATGAATAAGGTTATATTAATGGGAAGATTAACAAGGGATCCTGATGTGAGATACTCTCAGGCAGAGCCAACAAGCTGTGTTGCAAGATATACGCTTGCAGTAGACAGACGCTACGTAAACAAAAATGATGCAAATGCACAATCTGCTGATTTTATCCAGATCGTTGCTTTTGGAAAGTCTGGTGAATTTGCCGAGAAGTATTTCAAAAAGGGCACTAAGGTTGTTGTTACTGGACGCATTCAGACAGGTAGTTATACTAACAAGGAAGGCGTTAAGGTATATACAACAGATGTAGTTGCTGAGGACCAGGAGTTTGCTGAGTCTAAAAATACATCTTCAGCTAATTCTTCAGCTCAATCTTCAGACGTTCCATCAGCTAATGCCGGAGACGGATTTATGAATATTCCTGATGGCATTGACGAGGAGCTTCCTTTTAATTGATTCTTTATTTGACAAAACATTTGTTTATGCCATAATAAGAGTACAGAAGGATGTTGCTTGCAACATCGGGTGGTCTAACACCTAACTTATCAGGCGAAAGCTGGGGGATAAGTTCAATCCGAAAGCGAATCCAGACATAGGGCTGGAAAGTTGACCTACAACATAAAAATAGGAAAGCGGAACCAGACATAGGGCTGGAAAGTTGGCGGACAACAGAAAATTAGACACATGGTAAGGAGAGTTAGTGATACTGCGGTATCTCAGCTCTCCTTACTTTTTGGGAGAAAATATGAGAAGAATTACTAAATATGTTATAAAGGGGTAGCTATTCTGATTTAGCTAACCCTTTATGTTTAAAAAGGAGCTTGAAATATTATGAAACGGATGGATAAACAGACTAAACAAAAATATATCGAGGTAGTTAGTGCGTGGATTAGCAGAAAAAGTATTAAGAATTTTGCGTCGTTGTATAAATATGGATTTTTGTATGAATCTGTGTTTACTAGGCCAATTTGGAGAGTATATAGAATCATAAGAAATACTGTGACTCATAAGTATGACCTTTCTGTAGCGCACTACAAAAATGATATAGGAATACTTTAAGCATGTTGTTTATATTTTAAGACTGTTTGTGTCCCTTGAAGATGTGGGCCTATCAGCCTTGAACGTCTATTTTGATTTATTATTAACAAGGAGTATGTAGTTTTATGAAGAAAACTATAAATATGTTAGGCCAAACAACTATTTTTGATATCATAGTTGAATCACCAATTAATAAGAGTAAACCAAGGTCTTTGGAAATATGTTCTCTTAAAGAATTTGAAAGGCAATATAACAGATATATTCCTTCAAACTATAAGGAATTATATTCGCTTATCGAACTTCTTGGCGACTTGGTTAGACAAGCCTATGCTAGTGTAGGTATTGAGATTTTTGATTTTGAAGTGCATCATTGTCCAATACACGATGGTTGGGACCTTCATGATTGTGAAATATGCTGGAATCTTAAAAAATATGACGAAGCAGATGAGACAATGATTGTTGGATGTACAATACGTCTGTTTCGCGGTTACTCTGTTACCTATTGGCATAGTGGTCATGAAATAAAGTTACGGGCTAGTGCACATACTGTAAAACGTAAAGGCGAAGGTTCAAGCAGTTATTTGGTTAGTGATAAGAATGTCTTTTGCGAACATCTTAGTGATATTGTTGAACGATCGGCTGAGCTTTTTGATTATGTATCTGGGAAAGTTACCAGTCCTAAGAAAAATAGTTTATCAAAAAAATCCACAGCAAAGATATCACCTATTCAAAAATTCATTAAAGAATATGATGGGTATAAGATTGAAGATGCCTGTTCGGTTGCCAGCGATGATTTTAAGTCTTATTGTAGAAAACTTAAAAGTGCGTTGGTTAAAGAGGCTAAGCTCGTTGGTTTTGATTCTGTTACTTTAAAGCCTAATCACTATGATATGCATGGTTTCTTTAATAAGGGTGATAAGTACGTCTATTGGAGTTTTAGTGTAGAGCGTGGCGATATGCCAACTTATCTTAATAAAACGGATGCGATGCATGGATTCTTGTATAGAACTGCTACGTCGGATAAGGACTATAGGGGTGGTTCTAATCACTTTACGGATCTCAGACATCTGTGTGTACGTGCTTATGAACTTATCTAAACAGGAGGAAAATTTATTATTCACGCAAGTCCTTTGTGGCTTGCGTGTTTTATTTTTTTGCTTTTAAAGATACTTGCACCGTGCTTTATTTTGCGGAATTTTGCTATAGTTTGCCATTGCTGTGACTTCTATGTGAATGTAAAATAATACTGTGTTTTAGTATGATTTCTTGTTTTGGTGTATATCAACACTGCGTATTACCCAAACCCTCATGACGAGGTTATCATCTTAAAACAGGAGTAAAAATTATAGATTCGCATATTTCAAGACGCTTCGTGCGTCTTTTTTTATTGCTAATCTTTAATTAAATAATTTTTAAACAAGGAGGACTCTATAAAATGGAACTACAAAAAATTGTGATCGGTGATAAGATTACAGACGGTGTGTATTGTTTAAAAGCAATTCACAACAAAAACGGTAACTTTGAAGTTATCTTAAAGGACAAGACGGGCGAACTCTTATGTGAGCTGGCGAGTGAAAGGTTCGTTGATTCAATGAATGAACTTGTTGGCGGGGCGGTTAAGACTACGTTTGTGGTTAAGAATGGTATGGATACTGCGCCTCTTGGCGTAATAAAAAGCCTGACTGCTGCCGAGAAGGGTACTTATAAACCTTCTGAGTTGTTTGACGGATTGTCTGCCGAAAAAATTGCTGAGTACACAGCAGTTATCAAAGATTCAATCAAGCGTATACCTGATGCAAATGTGAGAGCCTTTGTGGAACTTGTCTTAACTGACGATGTTATCACGGGGCTTTCTTTACTTCCAGCATCTTTAGGACATCACGCAAGGTATGCTGGTGGTGCTCTCGCTACCACTGCCAGTGTTACTACGCTCGTCATTCAGTATTCTTTGCAATACAAGAGACTGAATAATGGGTTGTATGGCACAAACATTGATTGGAGCATTCTTGTTGCAAGTTCCTTATTGCAGTGTGTAGGTATGCTTGATTATATTACCTCTGAGAACCCATTTAGAAAGACTAATGTTGGTGTTGAGAGGGGATATATGAGCGTACTTCAAAGGAGACTTGAAAAAGTTTGCTTCAGTAATCCTGGCATTATATCTGACGATGTATTTGCTCGGATCCTTAATATTCTGGCTTCATCTGTACCTATGAAGTCTGGCGTAAAATCCACTCGTAAAGAGGGTGCGATTTTTAGAGGTTGTCTCATGCTTTATGAAGAACTCGATATGCTCGATTCTGAAATTGCAGGACATGATATTGAAGAGGGTGAGGAATACTTCTATAACCGTAAGTTAAGGAGGAACATCTCGCTTGTAGAAAGAGAGGTTGCATGAATAGCACTATAAGAAACACAGGGCTGCTTTATTTAGGGCAACCCGGTCAAAATCTTCTTGCAATGGCAGAAGAAAAGGCAGCAAGTATCCTTGGTACTTCTGTTAGTTCTTTAGCAAGTCACCCTGACTACATGTATGTGGGGCTTGATGATGGTGAGAAAACTTTGGGTGTTGATAAGGCGGCTACTATTATTCAAAAAGCGTCTGTATGCTCAGCTGTTGCTGATACTAAGGTTATTGTTATTGATAATATCGAGAAAATGACCGTTGATGCTCAAAATAAGCTGCTTAAAACACTTGAAGAGAGTGATGTGACAATTATTGGACTTGCATATGAGGATAAGTTATTACCCACTGTGAAGTCGAGAATGATTGTTTCAAGAATCCCATCTTCTAAGATTATTCCAGCAGATGTGCAGAATATTTTTAATTCAGTTGCAGATGTCCTTAACGGTGGTGCACCTGAAGGTATTCTCAAGGTACTTAATATGGTTGCAGAGAAAGGAAATGATTCTTTCTTTATGTCCCATAGAGAGTATGTTGGTTCGTTTATTGATTTTGTTGGAACTATTGTTATAACTAAGCAACTTGGTGTAAATAAGGATTATGCAAATCTCCTTGATGTGATTTATTCACATAGGGAACGTTGTTCTAATCCTAATTACACAAAGGATGATTTTTTCATTCTTATCGTTAATATTGTAGAACAAATTTAAAAAGGAGGATTGTTATACATGAGTTTGTATAATGAGCTTAGGCCAAAGTCATTATCGGAAGTCCAAGGACAGGATACGATAAAGGCTCAGCTAAAAGGCATGTTTTTGTCTAAAAAAGTTCCTAACGCTATGCTGTTCAATGGTCCTAGAGGCAC
The DNA here is from genome assembly GCF_001858005.1 of Butyrivibrio hungatei. Lineage (NCBI taxonomy): Bacteria > Bacillati > Bacillota > Clostridia > Lachnospirales > Lachnospiraceae > Butyrivibrio > Butyrivibrio hungatei. Next base: position 82,020 of record NZ_CP017832.1, read on the forward strand.
AGGTAAAACTACTGTTGCCAGGATCGTTGCTCGCACACTTAATTGTGAAAGCGGTGGGATGGAGCCTTGCGGCGAATGTCAGCAGTGCAAGGATATATTAAATGGTTCAAGTCTTGACGTAATCGAGCTTGATGCTGCATCCAATAATAAAGTTGAGGATGTACGTGGGATCATTGAGAAAGCCCAGTACATTAGCAGCTCTAACTATAAAGTCTTTATTCTTGACGAGGTTCATATGTTCTCTCAGGGTGCGTGGAATGCGCTTCTTAAGCTTATTGAAGAGCCACCAAAGAATGTTGTATTCATCATGTGTACAACCGAGGAACACAAAGTTCCAAAGACTATTATTAGTAGGGCTAGACGCTTTAATTTTGAGACAATCTCTTTAGATGTTATATCAGATTATTTGATGCAGGTATGTAACGAGCATGGAAAAGCCTATGATGTTGATGCAATCAGGTTGATTGCCGCAGCTTCTGACGGCGGAATGAGAGATGCTCTTTCCATATTAGAGCCATTCTATGACGATGACTGTATTACTACTAGCGTGGTCACAGAAACTTTAGGTATTACTCCAGAAAAGGCTATCTTTGATCTACTTTTCAGTATTGAAAAGGGTGATGTTGCCAGTGCAATATCTGTGGTTAGAGATGCTGTTACAAAAGGGAAAAACCTTCAGGTAATGCTTAAAAGTATTATCAACACACTTACTGATGCGCTGTTTGTTATGACTGGTGCTTCAGTGGAGACTCTTGTTAATACTGATAGCTATCGTGAGTTACTCTTATCATATGTCGAAAAAGTGGATGTAGATAGTATATTAAAGCTTTCTAAGTCACTATCTGATGTATATGGTGTGCTTGCAAAAGTACCTGATTCAGAGTTTCTTATCGAAACCGCACTTATTAGAGCAGTGAATGATATGGCTTCTCAGATTTCTCTTAAGGAAATTGAGAGGCGTGTGTCCGACTTGGAAAAAGGCGTATCTAGTATGCCTGTTGATGTAAAGCCTGTCGATGTGCAGGTAGATAATGTTGTAAATATCGCAACTAAAGAGGTTAGTTCAAATGATACTAATGAGGAGCCTGCCGATGGCTTTGCTCCTATATCTGAATCAGATGAATTACCTTTTGTCTTAGATGAGATACCTGATGAGTTGCCTATTGATGGTGATTTGTCTGTTGCAGCCGTAAGTGAGATGCAGGTAAATGAACCTGTACCACAGAGCGTTAGTGAGTCTGTTGTTGATGTTCCTTCTGATAGTAGTACTGCTGTTGCAGCTACATCAAATACTATTCCAGATGAACTGTTGTCTCATCTTCCTGCAGGAACCAAAGTTCTTGGCGAAGCAATTTCTTCAACTGTTGAAACTCCATGTGAGTCAGACAGTGAAGATACAAATGTAGTTAATGATTTGGCCGGAGAGGTAAAAGAAGAAGCGGAAGAAACTGCTATGTTTAAAGCAGATGAAGAGATTCCTGCCTTCGGATTTGCAAATTCCTTCTCTGGCTGGCTTCAATGACGGTGAATTGGCGAGTGAGTTTATACGTGAGCTAGGTGAATTTCCTAACTTTAATAACTTCATCGGTCAATTCAAATGTGCTTGAAGTCTTTGTTTTCGACCTAATGAGGTTATTAATAAAATGTATATACATAAAAGAAATGGAGAAGAGGTGAGCTTTGAACATAAAAAGATTGAACCTGCTATTACTAAAGCTAATGATGCTACCGAAGTGACAGCTCAGTTAAGTAAAGCTGGTATTAAATATGTTACTGAGACAGTATGTGAGTGGACTGATAGCCTTACAATAGCACCTACTGTTGATGATATTGGTAACTATATCCAGTCAACCCTTATGAAAATCGGCGGTTACCAGGTAGCATCGGTACGCAAGGCTTTAATGCTGGGCGCACTGCTGAGATAGCTGACAGGCGGCTCCATATTGCAACGAATAGTCATTCGATTGTTTAAAAATGAGGTTAAAAATATTGGCTGCCCTAGTGGTGGCCTTTATTTTTTTTTGCAAGCACCCGAACATATGATTGTGCATGACGCATGAAAGCGTTATAATTACTGTATCAGAGACCAGTTTATTTTGTTGGAGTTTTTTAATATGAGAAATTTTTCAGAGATTTTATCGGAAGATTTTAAACGCTATTTTATGGAATGTACAATGAATATGAATAGTCGCACTCGTGATGAATATATTAGCTACATTAACCTTATAGTAAATCGGCAGTGCAAGGATTTTATCGATATAACAGAGGAGGACGCTAGGAGCTACTTTAATTATCTTGGAAGTAAACTTGATAGTGGTAGTATGACTAGGAAAACTGTTGGAGTCAGGCTCTCTTGCTTTAGAACTCTAGCTTCGTTCTTAGAGGATAAGATTGAAGATTATAGGAATCCCTTCATTAATATAGTGCGTCCTGAGATTAGCCCGGATATTAACCCTAATCGTATTCCTTCAATGGAAGAGTTGGATATGCTTATGTTAGCATCCAGGAGTGAACCTAAATCATTTTTAATCATGGCTCTGGCTACTAGAATGGGGCTTAGTGTAACAAGCATTCTTTCACTTAACAAAGGAAGCATTGTTAAAGAGGGTAGCGTTACATACCTATACTTTGCATCAAAAAATGACTTTAAAGGAAATTCTTATATTCCTGTTCCTGATGATGTGGCTGTCATTCTTGATGATTACCTTTCTCGTTTAGGTGATGAAGATAATATTTTGTTTAAAAACAAGCGTGGAAATCGTATGAATCTACAGAATGTTGATAAGATGGTCCGCGATCTGGTTAAGACCACGGGCATTAAGACTAATTACACTATGAAGGATTTTCGTAATAGAGCTATATTAGAAATGGCTGCGCATGGAGCTTCTCATAATGACTTAAAGGCTTATACCGGTTTAAGTGATATTCGCTTGGATAATTTTATGAAACATACTGATTATGTTTCTACTCATTGTCCAGCAAATCTTGTCAATTATAGATTGATATTAAATTAAATCAAAAACCAGAGTGATTTTAATGATTTCACTCTGGTTTCTTTTTTATAATACTTATGTGTAGTTTTTCCTTATATATGAATCCTGTAGAATTAATCGTGCTGTTTATTTCTTATACTTATTGCAGCATTCTTTTTATGTTCCTCTGAAGTAGCAATATAATGTTCTTGGGTGGTTACGATTGACGCATGTCCAAGTGTATCGGCAACGAGTTTTATGTCGTTGGATTCTAGATACAGTTTTGTTCCGTATGTTTTTCTAAGGCTATGTGGCGTTACTTTTTTACCATCAAGCGCGATAGCACCATATTTTTTCAATAATACTTGGACTGATCTTACAGAGAGTCTTTTTCTTTTCCTTGAAATGAATAGTGCTTGCTCATCGTTAGACCTGCATAAATTGAGCCTACTGCCAACTGTTGATATGTTCCCAAATACATATTCTTTTAGGGCGTCTATTATTTCTTCTGAGAGATATACGTGATCTTTATCGCCACCTTTTCTTATTACGTATGCTAGCTTTTCATTGAAGTCTATGTCTTTGACATTGAGTCCTACTAGCTCTGATACACGGATTCCGGTTCCAAGGAAGAGTGTAAGCAGGGCATAGTCTCTAAGTCTTAGTGTTTCCTGTATTTTCTTTTGGTGACTCTTCATCCCTTGAGCTGTTTCTACTATATTAAATAGCTTTTCTGTTTCATTATCACTCAGGGCTAGAATGTCTTTTTTATGTGATTTGGGGCTTTCAACCAGCTCTGCAGGATTTCTGCTTATTATGTTTTGTCTAACAAGATACTTACATAAGCTCTTGATACTCGCAAGTTTTCTGCCTTTACCACTTTCGCCATTAGTTCTGTGAACACCATCAATACTATATGTTTCAAGGAATGCCATGTATTCGTCAATATCCCTGGCGTTCATCTGCTCAATAGCAGTTGCAGGAATATCCTTTATTGGCGTGTTCTTATACAACGGGTTTACCTGTTGGACGAATTCAAAGAAGATCTTGAAGTCAATAGCATATGCGTATCTGGAGCGAGGCTCTAATCGGTTAGCTTTAGCATTGAAGAAATATTTACAGTAAGGAGGGAGTTCTTTTTCAAGTATGCGTAATTTCGTTATTGCATTGAATACGGTAATGTCATGATAGGTCTGCATGGTATTTAACCCCCTTTATTTATGCGTGTTTTGAGCTATTTGACTCAATTTATATTATATCATATATTATTGCGCTAAAGATATGTTTAACGCAATAATTGATATAATAAGAAACAGCCGCCCTTTCTTATTGTGGGCAACTGCTCTTTTTATCTATTGCGCTTTCTTCTTTTTACACTCTTCTTTCTATTCTTTATTATTAATACTATCAGGGTTGCTATTGCTATGAGCATTAATATTGCAATAAGTTCGCTTTGTGTGATGCTGTAGTGGTATTTAAAATCTCGTTCAAGTACATCGTTGCTTGATGCTCTGTAGTTACTCCCAGTAGCGTTTATGAATCCTACCTTTGGTGATGTCAATATTATTTCTGAGCCGCTAAGATCGTACATCGAATATGTAATTTCATTTTCAAGTCTGATTGCATTGAACATGTGGTTCTCGCCTTCTACGAGCTTACAATCAATCCCGAATCTTTCACATAGGAGTTTTGTTATTACTGCGTATTGAGTGCATACCATTTTCTTGTCACCATAGTAGGCAGATACGAAATTATCTCTTTCTGCAGATTCATCAGATGCGCGCTCATTAAAATCATACCCATAGATTTTGTTTATGTACCTTGTTATGGCTTTCAAACACTGCTTCTGTGTTGGAACTTCAGGAAGAGTCTCTCTAATTTCAAGTTCCATATTATCAAGTAATTCTTCTGATTCATCTATATTGATATTATTGATAAGTATTACTTCTATCTTACCGCTTTTGTATCTTATTGTCTTATATGCAGGCGCTTTGAATAGTGTCATATCACCATCGTAAGGGTTGTTCTTATCATCAATACTGCTTAGTTCTTTAAGGATCTCGTTTGTACTAGCGCTTGGCACCGCATAAGCTTCTGCGCTGTCCTGTTTATTTACAACTAATTGGTTGTATAGCTCTCGTGCGGTCTGGCTTATATTGTCCTGTTCCTTAGCATATGTAGTTATTGGTGTTGTCTGGACCATTACCGTTATAAGTAGTGTTATAAGTATAAGTCTTTTCATAAATCTAATTGCTCTCCTTGTAATTATAGTACCACGCAAATGGCACTTTGTAAAGATAATTATTGTTTTCTTAAATTTTTTCATTAGAGCAAAAGCAGCCAAAGAATTAACCTCTTCGAACTGTTTATATTCAAATCATATGTACTTGCTATATCTAAGCACTATATTAGACAATGCTCATAAGGAGTTTATTATGTTATGGATAATGATAATTGTGTGATTTTACCGAGTTGTTATAAATATATTGCAAGAAATATCAGCGAACCTTCTGAGCGTTATGAATACTCTAAGAATTTCTTTACGAATCTGAGCAAACACAATGTCGGAATGGACGAGCAGATTGGTCTGTACTGTTCTGTTAGAGTTCCTTCATCATGTGGTGAACTATTAGCTTATGGTTCTGTACCCTTGAATGCTGAGGATTATTACTCTCAGATTATGGAGTCAGAAGATATTCCAAAAGTAGTATCTTGTCAGAGCTATTACAAAAAAGTATGTAAGCCAGGTAAAAATTCTGTCTGCTTAACGTGTCAGTATTCTAAGAACTATGCGAATAATATGTATGCCGATGAATGCGCTGTCTTTAAGTATATAGCCACATCTAAAGATAATTTTGAAGTTTTTAAAAAGGATTTTTCGGCAGAGATCTTTAGAAGTAGTTTTGATATTGGTTCCAATCTTCCTGTTCTGAAACCAGGGATTGTGCCTTTGCTCAAACTTGCTTGTGAGCAGATACTGGAGAGGGGCGTTGAAGAACACTTCACTTGTTCTCAGGATATAAGAGAACGTTTGAATTCGCTTGTTGGAGTTATGACGCTGTCAGCTGTCCGTAATGCTAGCGTTAAGGAAATTCAATCTAATAATTTTAAGGCATTCCCTATTGCATGGTCTCAGGTCGTTGATGATGTGCTTTCTGCTAGGGATATATCGGCTGAAGAAGTGCGGACAATTTGCCAGAAAATTGTGAACAACTATGGCTCTTCATCCAAAAATTCATCAGGTAGTAAGAAAAAAGAAAAGAAAAGCGACACCCCTTTGCTTGACCTGTTGGATGCAGAGGTAATCGAGCCTGCTGTATCCGGGCAGCCTACGGGGAACATTGAGCAAACTAGCGAGGAGTATGAAAACGAGGAAACAGTTGTGGCTGCTTCCTTTGATACATCTTCTGATGAACAGCTTGATTGTAGTAGGGGAAATGTTGATGAGTATTCTGATTCCGATATCGCATATTCTGAAGATGGACTATCCGAGAATGAATGGGGGGAACTTTTTGATCAACGCGAGTCAGAAGTTGACGGAAGTGTATCTGCAGAATTTGACGAGACGAATACAGGGGCTGTTATCTCAGATATTCATAGTGATGAAGACTATGAGGAGTTGCCATTTGGACCGAGTGATGTTGTTAACCCTACATCTAATAGTGGCGATGGGGAAGTTAGTCGTGACGATAACAGTAGCAATACTCTAACTAGTGATGTATCTGTAACTGTTACCGATGAACCTACGCCAAAAGTACCGAATGCCGGTCGCGTGGTAAAGAAGTATATCGTACCAACTATGCCAAAAACAACGTTTATTTATCGTTGTGAGGTTAATAGGCGTACTCTTAAAGATTATGCTGATACATATTCCAGTAATGAAAACAACGTATTCAATGCTGTGCGGCAATGTAAGGTGTTGCCGATTGAAGTGGTATTTGATGCTGATAATCAGGCATATCTGTTTATGTTTGTAAAACCTTTGGGTAGATACTATTATTGCCGCATAGACTCTGCTATGCCAAAGACATTAGAAGCGGTCTTTAAGTCTAAATCCATAAGGAAGATCTGCTATCAGCCATATTTTCTTTACTCATTGTGTAGATTACATGGCTTTGTACTATGCGAAGTCTACTCTATCTATAGCATGGACCAGTATCTTCATCCGAATGCAATGCCATGTGTATATCAAGATTTCTGGGAATTGTATAAACATGATTTTAATTATACTCCTCTCAGAGAAAGTGGCTTTGAGGAGTTTGATACGCTCTGCTGCTTTATGCAGATTTATATTCAACTACAGGCTAAGCAAATCAGAAATCTGTCGGACAACAAGCTGATCCGCTTTCAGCAGTGTAAAGATGAAGTTTTGGGTGTTTCGTTTTTGAGGGCATTGAACCTTAAAGAGAATGGGTTCCTTTTCGACATTGATTCTGCTGGTACTATTTTATACAACACTAATTATGATCTAGCAGCTCATACTGACGGTTTCTTTGTGACATACACTATTGGTATGGACGATGCTCCGGATATCGAGCGTGAAGAATTGTATATGTCAGGTCTTATAGAACTAAGTAATAGGGGAAGGATTAGTAAATATAATATACAACTCGTTACTATGTCTGACGTAAGCATGGTCTTGTTTATTGGAGTACGTGAGTATGAGCTGGTGATTACTCTTTTGCAAAAGTTCTATAATCGATATGCATTCAAGCGACGCCTTGAAAACTTTAGTTTAAATGTGTCTCATGAGCGTATCTATGCAAAGGAAAAACGTATACCAAGAATAGCAATGCCAAGAAGTTATGAAGAGGTTAAGGATAGGTTGGTTACAACTAATGCTTCTGTTGAAGTAGCAAAAGAACATATAACAGTTAGGCGCAAAAAAGACACAAACAAGCGCAAAAAACAGACCGAAAAATTTATTCCAGGGAAAAAATAACAGATGCGTGGTGAGTGCCTATATTAGTATTGTCTCATTACAGAAATGGCTTTTTGAGATTCTCAGAAAGCCATTTTATTAAATAAAACTGCGTGGTAATGCAAAGCGATTAGGGTGGCTTTTTGAGATATATTAGTGGAACGTATAAACCGCACTATGTCTAACCAGAACTAATGAATTCTTCTTGGTATTTTCTCTTTGCCATGCCATCTTATCTGTCTCCGTCTGCCTGCCATATGTAAAACAAATTTCTTTTCTTATTTGCTCGCACCCTCGCTTGTAAAAATGCCATGCCATGTATACTACTTTTTACGAATCATATAGCAAAAATAAAAAGAAATAAAGAAATGCAAAATATGTATATAGGTATATGTAATAAAGGCATGGAATGATGTCGCTAATAGTTTGCCGTAAGGAAGGCACGGGGCAAATTTTAAGGGGACATAATGGTATAGCATAACCTTTGTATAATACCCTCGCTTGTAGTACGCTCGGATGTTCTGCATGTATAGATGTAGAGTTTGTATTAGGCATATATGTATTTGGTAAGGCATGGGGCGAAAAATAAGGGCTGGGTATATATGCTCACTTGTGTTACCGTTCGCAAGGTATGAGTATTATGTGTGTAGGGAATGAACAGAACATGTAGTTGAAATTATAATCTCTGTATATAGATGCTTTTAATATTTATGCTTGGGCGGAATTTTAAGACTTGTTAGTGAACCGTATTATATGAATGATTACATTTTATACTAGCCTCTGTATATGGTAGTTCATATATTTGGAGAGTGTGCCTTGTATGTCTCGGCACCCTCCTCAACTATTATCAGCTACTCTTCTATGCTTATAGCCAGATACTGCTTGAGAGTTAGCTGATAACATAGTGGTTGTCACATAGCCCTTCCCTTTCTTAATGAAAAGTGAATTTGTATTTATCTTAATAATAATAAAATTTGCGTTAATCTACAGTTGAGTGCTTAGAACTCTTTTAAAAACTTATCCATATTCTATTGAACAGGATTTGGGTATTCAAAGTTGTTGAGGGGCAATTAACTTGAGGGTTCTGATTGAGGGTTTTAATAGAGGGTTAGATATTCCGTATATTTATGTGCAATATAATATTTTCTAAGTGTGGTGATGCTTTGCTTCTGTTATTGAGGCGGTAAAATTGTTTCTGAATACACCACTCCAGCTCCGTGAGTATAGCCATTATTAAACACAAAATTGACCTCTACAGGAGCTGCCCTATCTTTTAACTCGAATATAGTGCAGAATGTTTTGCTCTCTCCGGGGCGCAAGGTTACTTTTTTATTTGAGCCGCTATGAATGTCTGTATGAAGATAATTAGGATAAAGATCCTCGTTATATCGCAAGTATTCCCAATATGGTTCCGAAAGGATTTCGCCATTTTGCGATACAAAGTAAGGCTGTCCGCTTGCTTCATTCATATACGTAAATTTTCTTTTCTAATGCAATAGTCATTTTGCAATAGATATGAGAAACAGAGTTTGCGTTAGATGTGAGAAACTTATTTGACAAAAATTAAGACCATTACCTTATGTTTGTGAAGGCAGTGGTCTTATTTTATGGGCTTATGATGCTTTGTTGAAAAAAGGGATTGTGTAAATGCAATCCCCTTCATACTACTTATATATGGCTTAAGTCATTATAAAAACGTTTATAATCATCTGGGATATTTGCCAAAATAAGTTGAATATATTTTTCGTAGTCTTCATTAAGAATCTCACCAGACTTCAAATAATGCTCTCTTATCTTGTCCAACAAACCATATGCCCTTTCATAGTATTCCTTAGATGTATCATATTTTTTGTCCGAACGCACATTATACTTCTTATCATAAGATGCATTAGAAAAATCCTTATCTTTGGACTGATATCTTTTAACTATCTCTCCGGATGATATATCTGCCAATGCCCAAAGTGTAGGTCTATCAACGGCTCCATTTTCTATGTCCTCTCTATTGTAAAAGAAAACAAATACAGCCAAGTAAAGTGCATCTGCATCCTTATAAAGCACTGGTCTTGAAACACTGTGAGGTATTTTTTCACCATTAATAATGTTTTTGTTAACTAAATCCATCAAACTATTTGTAGATAGAATAGTATCATCATTTGATGATTCTTTTTCGAAAAAAAGATGCTCCTTGTTATCAGTATAACAATTATGATCTAACCCTTGAAGTTTTTCATAAACGCACCCATTAATACCTAGTCTTGACAGTTTTGTCGTATTTACTAATATATCTTTTTTATCCGCAATCGAATTAGATAAAAACTCAACTATTTCTTTATAGTCAATTTGAACTGTGCATACACCTTTATGGATATGATAAATAAGTATGTATAAATAATTTGCAACAATATATATACCTTCACAATCAGTACCGATTGACTTAAGAGAATCCACAAAAAGCGAAACAGCTCCATCCTCATTTTGCACAAACTCATATAGAGACAGTAAGTTATCCTTATAAGGAATTGGCGACGGATTAAATCTATCATTACTTTGATAGCCATCGACTCCTCTTAAAAAGGAGATAAATTCATTTTTCTTTATTGATTCTCTTAATAATTCGGTATTTGTCATTGTACTTTCCTCACTTCCTTGTTATCCCAACATGAACGCCCCACGCAACTCATACCTCAGTGTTTTCAGAAGAATCAATTTTTGATTCCACTATTTCAGCGTTTTCTAAATGCAACTCTCTTAAATAAACATTCCTTTTTCATGAACATACCTTATCACTCCTGAAGTGTGTTTTTTCATTTCTTCGTCGCAAGGGCATACCTTTAATAATATCAAAGAAACTACCTCCTTTTTCGTAATTTCATTATACCTAAATTTACTTTTCTAAAACAATGACCATTTTGCAATAGATATGATAAAGTTCTCTGAGCCAGATATTCTGAACCGTTGGAGCAAAACACTAAAATTCCCTGTAAATTCCATACTCCGCATGGATTCTCGCTTCAAACGCAACGATTTCATTGCATTAGATTTGAGAAATTAGCCTTCATTCATATAAGGCGCAAACATTTCACTAAGTTTATAATCGAATTTTTCAAAATAATCTGCCTTTATGTTTGCCAGTTCATATTCCAAGACAAGATATATTGCATCATTTTCCTGTGTGTCTATCCATGTCTCATTTGTTATTTTTGCAGAAAATAGGTCTTGTACCTGATGCGTTTTCAAATATAACTCGGTTTTTAGCTTACCTGTAGCGTAAGGTATAATTATTATTCCAATAAGGATAATAATTGGGCTTATAGCTGCTATTGCAGTGCGTTTTTTGTTCCAATTATTCTTTCTGGCAACACCAATAATGATTGAAGTGACGGCGCATACAATTAAAATAGCTTGCATGAGTCGGATCAGCAATACGTATGCTAATGCCGAACCTATTCCATCTATACCACTTGAACCATTGTACAATGTAGGGGATAGAACGGTGATAACACATGTGATTATGAATATTATTATTACTATCTTGAATTCTTTTCGCATATATAGATATCCTTCAATTTGCAAAACCCTCAAGTTTGCCCCCCTCAACAAGTAGGTTTATTTTAAGGTGAAACCCTCAAACCATACCCTCAATTTGCTTGGCAAACCCTCAACAAGTTTGATTATCCCAGGATTTTTGGAATATACCCTTTAATGATATAATGACGTTGTGAATATCATAATTTGAACTGCCATCTTTTAGTGGCTCCTTTATGCATATCAGTGTGACGTATATAGTAGATATATAATCTATCCTATCACCTGGATATGGATCTGTTACATAAGGAGATATGAATGTCTAGTTACTCATTTCCTAAGAACCTTACTGCTTTTACTATAGATGAAAACAATACTGTGGTTGAGGTAAGGGTTATTAGTACTAGCGGTATATCAGGCATTGCTGTTGTCGAAATGCCAAACGGAAATATAGAGAACATACTCTTTGAACATCTATTCAAAGACGTCGAGTCAGCTTTAGCTTTTTTAGATGGCAAAGAATCACGGGATTCTAAGAAGTTTTATAATAATATCTTGTATGGCGAAGGAGGTAATAATGACTGATAAGAATGATAGTATTGAAAAATTTATCTTAGATGAGGCTTACTTGATTAAACCAGATAATGAAGACTATTTAAGAGTAATTAGCAAAAATTTTAGGGAACCTAAAAACTGTACACAGACTATAAGCGCCGATTTATATGGTTCAAAATCACAAACTCTAATAGAAGAACTTGAAAATGGTGTAAAATAAAAAGGAGCTGCGTTAACAGCTCCTCTCAGCCAGATGTTCGCAGCATCTGACGTATGAAGTATTTTTGAACCCTCGGTGCTACTTCATGTTCTTATTTTATTATCTGTCAATGCACTTGTCATTCAACCTATAGTTTAGTAGTTGAGTTCTTTAAGGCTTTTTTCGATCAAGTCGTATTCTTTTTTTATTATTTCTTTTGGCGCTGATAGATTTGAAAGCCTTTCAAATCTTCGCATTCTTAGTTCAAGCCTTGTATATATCTCTGGATACTTCATATCTTTTCTAAAGGATATAGCAAGAGCTGTCACTGCTTTATTGATTATATTTTTATCAAGTTCTGCTCTTTCGATTGCGCTATTTATCACTGTAGTGTCCGGTATGTAGTACGGTCTCTTTTCCCAAGGTTCTTCAGGCATTTTTGTAGATATTCTCGCCTCGGGAATATCAAGATTGCAGAGAACTCTGAAGTTTTGTGAGGGCAGATATATTTTGTATTCGTTATTACTTTTTACTGTTGCTCCATTCTCATGTGTAATTGTGAAGCTGTCCCTGTAGTCCTTATAGCCTTTTACTATACATATTTCCTTGTCTGTTATGTCTACGGCTATATAAGTCTGGTCAATGCAATAAGCTGTGAGGATAAGTGTGTTTTTGCCATCACTATTTTTAAGCGATGAAGCGATCTCGTTGTCGTAGAGCTTCTTAAGATCAGGTTTACCGGCTGGAATCCATACCTCCGGCATAAAGGGTAGATACTTTGATGAAAAGATTATCTCGGAGAAGTCAAGGTCCGGCTGATCCTTATCAATTTCCATCGCAATATATTCATCATCAACGAGATTATAAAATCCAATTACTTTGTGACTTGGTTCTTCTTCTGTCTCTTCTCCTATTCTGACATTTTCAAGGAATATTTCTAAATCCTTAACATACTGTTCCATAACAGCCAGCGCCATTTCGCCCATGTGTACATCAATTTTTCCTTCAATTTGGCCTTTAAGGGAGTTAATAAGTTCTTCTTTGTTTCTTAACATTTAAATTCCTTTCTTCAAAACGATTATGTAGATGTTTTTCATCCATATTTTTTAGCTACAAATTAAATATGGAATTTTTAGGTGAAGAAATTGATTAAAATGGTGGGAAATGATGCCAATTTGAAAAACTGGGTATTTTTTATCTATATTTCTTGATCATATTTATTTTATTCTATAGTTTGTCTATATCTATAAGTATGGGCTGTTTACTTACAAATATACAAAACGGCAGCAGGAGTTCCTTGGGACTACTATATAGTAGTGTGCCTAGATAGAACCCTGTCTTTTGTTTATCATATCTTTTGAATTGCTTTAATAATAATATATTTTGTGAAACTTTCTACGGTTCAATCCTGCTGCCTTTTTGAAAAGCACGCAGATGGCGTTTTAGAAATATTTACTTAATGTATCAGGGAATTTAAGAATGAACTTTCAATGTTTTAAGTGGATAAATATAAGAGGCAGCACTTAAACACCTTCCTTTATTTTCTCCAATTTCACTTCTTTAATTGCATTGTCGTTCAATGTAATTATTGCTCCCCACAGTCCAGAATTCTCTCTTTTACCTTCGTATATCCTGGCATTTTTCAAATCATTACGGCATCTGATTAGGTTCACAATAACATTTTGTTTTAAACTTAAATAAAGTCCTTTAAATGGATAGAAGATATCCTTTGCGTCTCTTTCCCCTAATAAAAAATAGATTTTAGAAGCAAAATATACCTGTTTCTCATCACCCGAAGCCAATAAATATTCTATAGAATTGCGAAAGTCACATGAGAATTTCTTTTTCTCTCCAGATGTATTTAATGAACAATAGTACTCTTCGGTAGCGCTTAAAATTGCCCTGAAATTTATTGGATCACTTTCTTCCTGTAATCTTCCAGTCAACCGTAAATCCTCAGACAAATAGTGCTTATGTGAGGAATCCAAAACATAAGTATCATTACAGCCTAATAATTTTTCTAATTCTTTATTCACATATGCTTTTTTTATCGCATCAATATACTTATTCATAAATAAAATCCTTTCGGTTGTCGTAAGCAGAAACCTACTGCCTTTAGTGATGGGTAGTTGACTTGCTTACCTATAGAAATTTAAGCTTATCTACAAGAAGGAACTTATTGAATCTGTCTTGATACAGCTCAACTCCTGTTGAACCTGTTAAGATACCTTCCTGCTTGTATTCTGTTTTTCCGTTCTCATTTTTTACGGCGCATGAAAAGAATATTGGCAGCTTCATACATGCTGCCTTTGGCATCTTATTATGAGAACTTTAAGCCGGTTATCTTATTTTTCCTATACTTATATACTGAGTCAAGTCATATAGCCATAAACTTCAGTCCACTTCGTTTTCTTGTGTCCTTTTCTCATTTTGAGTGTCTGTGTCGCAGTTAGACTTAGCATTTTTTCTTGTATACCTATATGCTGCAGAGCTAATCACGAAACCCGCAAGAAAGATTGATGCTAGTGCTGCGTCACTCTTTCCTATACAAAAACCAGTCAGAAATAGATTAAGTCCTGCAATCCATAGATTGTATATTGGAAGCTTCTGTTCCATATCTTTGCTCATAGATTATTTTCCTACTTTCATTATTTACCATTACTTATTACAGCTATTATTTTATCACGGCAGCAGGCGTTTTGTTCTATGTTTTTATTATTTGTATTCCACTGGTCTACTTTGCTGTTTCCTTATTTCTTATCGAATCATAGGTAATGAGCAAGTTTTCTATATATGTATATGTATTTGGATAGTACTTCTTAAGTGATGTCGGATCCTCACAGTAATACTTATATGCCTGGGCGAAGTACTCATCTACTCCGCATCTTTCGTAATCAATAAATAACCCAGAATCTGTTTTTCTTATCAGCTCTTCTCCATAAAGTTTGTAGAACTCTTTGCTTTTTGACGGAAGCGTTCCTCCCTTCTTATATACCATATAAGTATAATCAAAGAAGTGTCCCATCTCATGATTACATGAGCATACTGCATAATCGTCATAACTTGACAGATATATCGATTTTTCCTTATATATCGTGATTCCTGCTATTGAATAGCCTTTTTGTAGTCCTATTGTAGGTCCATAAGTAGAATCCAGCTTGCTTCCTTCCATTACAGATATATTCCAGCCTTCTTTTTCAAACTGTTCACGTATTATCTGTGGTGAATACTGATAGGTTGAGTAGATATCCTGATCGAGACTTACTGCTGCAATTGCTATAATATGAAGCGAAACAAATAAGGATATTGACGTTATAATACTAATCACTGATATTTTAAGCGTTTTCTTCATAGGTTTTCCCCCTTTCCTATGAATTTCTGTGACTTTATTATATCAGAGAAACAGGTCTTGATATCTTATTGCATCTCACTTTTACTTTTATAAAGGTGTAATTATTTTTCATTTACGTCATTTTGCGTCATTCAACACTACAAAATTTCGTTTCTGTACTTGCTATATATATGCACAGGCCTTTTTACTCAATATAGCTGGTATAAGGAGCAGTTTGTTTATGTTTGAGAGTAGATTATATAGGGGAAGTTAGTAAAGAAAGAGAACATGTTGCAGAGTTATCTGATGATGACCTCTTTGAGCTCCACCAGATAATTTCATCAATGAGAATCGTACAGGAGCATAATGTAAAGCAATTAGGACGTGTATATGCAATATATGGTGATGATGTTTTTATCGTTAATTTAGAAACTGATAGTCTTAGAACTATTGGAGAACATCTTGCAAAAAGAGAGGTATTGTCTAAGTCTCAGTATGAATACCTCAAGGTATGCCTTTCATTAAAGCAAAGGTATATTCCACCTGTTCAGATGGTTATATCTTACCTGGGCGGTCTTTTAATGGCGTAAGTTAGACAAATAAACTTGTTGAAGAACGTAATTGGTGGTCTTACTTGTCCCACATTTCATGGAACTCGTTATTTTTCTCACCAATATTTTCTGTTTTTCTTTAATGGTGCTAGACAATTATAAAAGACAACTAGATATTACAATCTATAATTATAGAAATTATCTTTAAATCTTAGATGAGTGCATAGATATAGCAAGTACCTAAATCTAATAATATAGAAATTATCTTTAAGTCTTAGACCCATTTGCGATTATGGCAAAGACGGAAAATCTAATAGTATAGAAATTTTCTTTAAGTCTTAGACCACCTTACAACGAAGCCTTGCGTAAGATCTAATAGTATAGAAATTTTCTTTAAGTCTTAGACTTTTAGCTAAGCTTTTGATGAAATCAATATCTAATAGTATAGAAATTAACTTTAAGTCTTAGACGACAGCAAAGTTTCCCCCTAGAAAAGAGAATCTAATAGTATAGAAATTAACTTTAAGTCTTAGACTGTGTCGTAGTCAAGCCCATAATCACCATCTAATAGTATAGAAATTAACTTTAAGTCTTAGACCTATAACTCGACACTTATTAATATATTATCTAATAGTATAGAAATTAACTTTAAGTCTTAGACTATTCTACCGATTGCAAGACAAGCTCAAATCTAATAGTATAGAAATTATCTTTAAGTCTTAGACAAAAAAAATTGACACCCTTAAATTCTATATCTAATAGTATAGAAATTATCTTTAAGTCTTAGACTTTCACCAGGTTTATACAT
The DNA here is from genome assembly GCF_001858005.1 of Butyrivibrio hungatei. Classification (NCBI taxonomy): domain Bacteria; kingdom Bacillati; phylum Bacillota; class Clostridia; order Lachnospirales; family Lachnospiraceae; genus Butyrivibrio; species Butyrivibrio hungatei. Next base: position 98,882 of record NZ_CP017832.1, read on the forward strand.
AGGTACATATCTAATAGTATAGAAATTATCTTTAAGTCTTAGACTTACTGAATTCATATCGCCCCGATATAAATCTAATAGTATAGAAATTATCTTTAAGTCTTAGACGACCCATGCGACCATTAAGCGATTGCTATCTAATAGTATAGAAATTATCTTTAAGTCTTAGACAACCATATGGAAGGGAGGTGAAACACATCTAATAGTATAGAAATTATCTTTAAGTCTTAGACAAAAAAAATTGACACCCTTAAATTCTATATCTAATAGTATAGAAATTATCTTTAAGTCTTAGACTCATTCCTGCAAAGTCACCACAATATCATCTAATAGTATAGAAATTATCTTTAAGTCTTAGACAAGTGATTGAAGCATACACAAGAAGCGGATCTAATAGTATAGAAATTATCTTTAAGTCTTAGACTCTTACACCGTTATTTTGCACAAAGAAATGTGTCAAATATTTGATTATAGAGTCATGTTTTGTCTATTATGTACATCTAAAAGCCTTTTTCACGTCGGGCATAGAAATTAAGACGGAGGTTTGCAATTTTTGAACTCCCTCAGGATATAATCATGATATCACTGTCTTCATTCTTTGCATAGCCGTATTTCGTAACTTTACAAGATGGGGATAGATTGAAAATGTATACACTATCTGACTGATCAAATTTTTTCATGAACTTATTCTCTATATCATTCATGATATTGTTAAGAAGTCTCGAGCTGTTTGTTATCTCGAATACTGAGTATTGTATTCTGTGTCCATATTGCTCTAAATATTTTGCGAACTTTGCTCTCTTTTTGTTATTTGATATAGCCATCTATATTTTTATGTGCTGCCGTGCCGTTTATTTGATACTCAGTCTGATATAGCATTGTATCAGTATTCCCATAAAGGTTATGAAAATAAATGGAGGCAGGGCAAAATATAAAAAATCATTTATCTGAGATAGCTGTATAAGATCATCCATATCTGCTCTTCCTCCTCATTTTTCTTATGCCTGCATATAATTAAGCCATTCTTTTGTAAAGTCTTTACTCTCTCCAGCATATTCAAGTCGGAATACGAGTTTCTTTGCAAGATTAAAAGCAAGCATATTACTTATATTGTACTCATTGCCATCAACAGGGGATTTATAGAACTCATCTTTGCCTTTTACCTGCGCATGTATACCTGTTACGGCATATCTGAACCACCTAAATAATTCTTCTACAAACGCACCAGGCACATCTTTATTAAGGATGTTCTCCGCAATATTGCCATTAAGGTCAGTTTTTCCGGCAAGAGGAATGATGATTTCGTTTACAACATCTTTGATACGCTTATTTTGCTTCTTTTCTCTGTCATATACTACAACATCGCCAGAGAGTTTAACCTGCCACTTGGTCTTTTCCGTATCAACGTGTACCGGGTAATCGACATAATCAAAATCAAATACAATACTATCTCCTGTATACGATATCTTAGCCATTTTGGAGAAAAACTGTCTCTTTGATGCAATACTGTTGTATCTTGAAAAATCAAAAAGGCTAGTAAAGCCGCTTGAAGGATCTATTCCTCTTGTATATGCGCCGTTAATAAAGAACAATATGCCGTCCTGATAAGTATTTCCGTTATTATTTGATAACTGCAGCGGATTACTTACACTTCCAGGTCTGCCGTCAACCACATCTTTATAGGTAAGATCAGAAAGTCTTTGTGCAATCCTGTTTTCAAATGCTTTAAAAACTTGATTATCAATGAACGAATATTTATTTTTTACAGCATCAGATATGCTTTCAACCGCAATGACAGCGTTGTATTCCCTTGCAAGCTTAAGGATTTCTGATATTGCAAGATCAATGTATGCTGATTTAAGCTCTGTATTTTCGGTATCATATATCCATAGCTTTTTATTCTCTTTCTTTTCAAGATATGTATCATGAAGAAGTGCATAGTAATCGACTCCGTCTATGACGTTAAGGGACAATTCTTTTATAATCTTAAGGCTGCTATCAAGAACCAATGCATAAACCATATCTTTAGTAGAGCGGGCAACAGATACAATATTGAACCCATCCTGCATCGCTTCTATTACCCTGTCGTTGAGCATATCGTTTACTCTGTCAGATACATCGTTGTTCTTAGTGTAGGTAAGCTGGAGTGTGTATTTGTCAGACATATAATTTCCTCTATATGTCTTATCATACTTCGCCTTAAACGATCTTACCTTGTGTGTCCTCATATATTCATTGGCTGCGGCCATATCTTCTTCAGATACACCAGACATTTCATTCTTTGACTTGTAAATAGCCTCATATATCTTCTTTGGGATATGCTCTCCATCTTCGGTAAGTTTATTTACCATGATACTTCCTGCTTTATGTGTTATTTCCTTTTTGATGGACTGTGGTCTGAAGAACACGGCCGGATTACTGTTAAGGAGTATCGTGGTCTTATCCATATTTGCATCGGAAAGGATGGAGCGAAACGTTTTTGTATAAGCGTTTTTATCCTCGGATTCTGTATATAGGAACTTAGTTGATATAAGGAATAGGTAAGCACTTCCGCTATCCACAAGATTAGCAATCTGTGCATAGTCAATGTAAGTCCAAGAAAGTCTTGATGTGCATGTATCTACTTCTGAAAAGAACTCTCCTATGTCACTGTATCTTGTAGGATCATTGATATCGTCAAGATTGAACTTCTGATACTGCACATACGCATTGGCAAACTCTGTGTACTTTTCAATAAGAGCCTGTATATTCTTCGCGTATTCTTCTTCTGTAATAGCCCCTGATGTTACAGCTTCTCTTTTGAAAAGACCTTTTTTATATATCTCATAAAGCATTCTGCCAACCTTTACAGGACGTATAACTGACTCGTCATCAAGAGTATATTCCATAGCATCCTTGTTTCCCTCAAAAAATGGGACTGCATGATCAGTAAACAGTATTTTCGGAAGCATCATAAAACTCTTCTGGCCTTTTTTGAGCGTCAGAAGTCCAGTAGCAGAATTGCCATCTTCCTTAATCTCAATGGGTTTAGAATCGCCAGCGAGGATAAAATAGTAGTATTTCCCGTCGTGTTTTATAATAGCAGCGTGGTTTTTGGCAAATTTCTGCTCTCCATTCCACCACTGTGTACGAAGTCTCGCTGGAGTTCCAAAACAAGTCTGTTTTTCTTCAGCAGTGTCTTTGACTGATTTAGTAATGTAGTTTCGCACAAGATTTTCAGCCTTATAAGTAAGCCTGATATTCTCATATATTTCATCAAAGCGGTTATAGAACGAAACATCTGCATCTTCGTTTTCGTCGGGCATGGATATAACTGAGATTATGTTTCTGACTTCAGTCAATGCATCAAAGAAATCTACTAGCATCTCTTGTACGTGTTTGTCCCCTTTGATATGCCTTTTTTTAAAAATATCACCACCTTCAAGAACCTTGTAATACATTTTTGCTTCTTTGATAAGCTCTTCCGTTTTAGCCACATAAAGATTAAAAGCGCCTTTTGAAAGACCAATAACATTTTCATCGATAGAAGTAACCGCTTCATCAAGAGCTGTAAAAGAGTAATCCTTTTTCACAACAAGGCTCTGTGCAATGTCAACTCTCTTTTCAAGTTCTGCCCTCATAGATGGTTTAAGCGCTTCGTTTTTGAGCATTTCATGTATTTCAACAAGTTCAGCTTTAACAAGATTATCTGTTATGGCTTTATGTTCGCCTAAAAGAGCGTGCGAAAGGATATGGAGTCTATTACCCTTCACGCATACACCATTTCCGTTTGTAGCTTCAAGTGTCTCTTTAAAAAGGCCCAACATTTTTGTTGCAGCGCCATCAAATGATTCCCAGGCACTTTTAATAACTCTTCTGACTTCATCATCTGTTTTTATGGCAGTAATTACAAACTGTTTTTCAGATGAGAACAGCGTCTGCTTATAGAGCTGGTTTATCTTTCTAAGATATGGTTTATCCAACTTCTGATTCTTTACGTCTATGTTGTATTCGTTTATAAGTACATTGAGCCCTTTAGTCTCTATGCCGTTTTCTGTAATCTTTCCCGCAATTACAAGGTTATATCCGTCAATAGCGTCCTGAGATAGTATCTTTGTATAATACTGAGCTGTTTTCATCAGTTCGAGCTCATCAGAATAATTATTAGCAATGTCTTTAGCTTCATTAAAGATTGCTTCGATTCTAGGAATATTACTGCAATATATTTTGAAATTTTCTATAACCCTTTCAGGCATCCATACAGTAAGGGCCGTAATCCTTGTCGTTAGAAACTTAGAAAACAATGCAAGGCAGCCTTTTGTCTCTTCTATATCTTTCAAGGCCACATCTTTCCTTAACTCTGTGTCCGTTGCATGGAGAACATACTCTCTTAATACCTCCTGTAAAAATGCAGCAGAATTAATTTGCGAACATTTTAAGCCCTTTGGAAGTGCTTCATCTACAGCCTTCATGAGCACTTTTTTAAGTGCTTTTTCCTCTTTTGCCCAAGACTTTTTATCCTTATTTATATATGCATCATGCATAGCATTAAAGTCATAGTCAACGTCTGATAATGCTCTGGACGCAGTAGATCTGATAAAACTATCTATTACAGGTTTTAACCTTTCAAGAGAACTATATAAAGCCGCGTCATATTTCCTATCTCCCTTTTCGTCTATCACGTTTTGTGTCTTTCCCTGTGGGATGAGCTCCATTCTGAGCGCCTTAGTAATATGGTTTCTTTTTGTAAACTCCTCGTAATTTAACATAGGTCTTTTTTCATCTCCTTTATAATATTGTGTTGAGTATTCATCGTATAGCATTGTCTTAGTTGTAACACTTTTTCTTTACAGAGCCTTTGGAGGCTAGTTATAAGCTCCTCTTTATTTTTTATCCTCTTTTATTATTCACTCCACAACAATGTTTTACTAAGCTGTTTTCTTATAATATGCCTTCTCTTTGTTTTCTTCAAAAGTAATGCTTATCTCTGTTATGCTATAAAGTATTTCTTCGTCGCCTCTACAGAAGTATTCCCATGCTCCTTTGCATTCATCTATAGCCTGCTGCCTTCTTTTGCTAAAATTTGGTGCCTTTAGTGTTGCCCAGCCTTTTCCATATTTTTTGCTATCAAAATTTATCTCTATTGTGGCTGTGCCTGTCTCTTCTTTCTTTCCTTTTAATTCATATTCAAATAGTGCCTGATTAAAATCCATTTTTTATTATTATCTCCTACTATTAGTCTTAATTATGATTATATTGGCAGGAACAGATCGTCAAGCGTTAACACTTCCGATATATGTTCCATGTGTGCCGTTCCCGATGTTCCCTGTGCGGAAATCAGTGTTATTTTGGTTGCATTCTTGGTCTTTGTCTTGGTTTTAAATACTTCTTTTTTATTTATCAACTCTTTTTCATAGCCAGCAGATACGATATAAGGCGAATCCGTGTATTTGATTTCACATAAGTTGGTGATCCGGTCTGCTCTTTCTATTACAAGGTCTATCTGTGCTTCTCTGGTATTCCAGGTAAACTCTTTTGTTTCCACTCCGGATATTCCCAATGCTTTTTTTATCTGTTCGATGTGTAGCAGACATAGTATCTCAAATGCATGTCCGCGCCAATTATTGTATGCACCAGCATTTGACGTAAACTTATCATAACTAGTTACGTTTTTCTTTTCTATAAAGTGATAGTGGAAAAGTATGAATGGATCGATAAGCTGCAGGTATGCTGGGTTTCCTTTTTCATATTCTCGTTGAAAATCTATAATGTAGCCGCATTCCTTTAGATCATCTACGGCTCTATTGAACGTTCCGTTGGCAGCAGCAATCTTTTCCTTACAGTCGGTTCGCCTCATTCCATATATATGCCCTGATAGTTCTTTTAAGAGCATCCCATATATAGGATTTGATTTTAATGTTGATTCAAGAAGTTTTGACGTCTCATTTCTTAGTATCGCTCTCTGTCCAAAAAGAAGTCGGTCCGCATTTTGCCTAAAACTCTCATTACCATTTAGCATACTTAGAAAATATGGGAGACCGCCAAATATCATCTGACATTCAATGATCTGCTCACGCGACCAATCAAACTCATTATCATTTAGATATAGTTCTGTTTCATACAATGTAAAAGGCTTGATAAACAACTGCGATGTGACTCTCTGATATAGATTACCAGTATTAACTATCACATTCTTCATTATCCATGAAGTTGCTGAGCCGCAAATGATGAATAGTATGTCATTTTTTTGCGTGCCACATCTGTTCCAAAATTCCTCAAAGGCTAATAAAAAATCTGATTTCGGCGTGGCAAACCATGGAAATTCATCAAAGAAGATGATTTTTTTATTAAACACAGATTCTGCCGTAGTATTGTTATTTAATACCTTTTCAAGTCTTGCAAATGCTTCAAACCAGTTTTTTGGAATAGTGTTTATCGTGTCTCCATGTGCGACAAGTCTTTCTTTGAATGCCTTAAGTTGAGCTCTGGTATTACCTTTCTCGAGTCCAGTTGCTCTGAATGTGAATTGGTTTCCTATTGTTTGCTCAACTATATAGGTCTTTCCAACTCTCCTTCGGCCATAAACGCATAGAAGTTCGGACTTTTGGGACCGCATACACCGTTCTATTTCTTTTATCTCCGGTTTCCTTCCTATTACTTTCATGATATGTCCCTCTTGATTATTTTTCGTTGCATTAGTATTATATCATACATCAGACCAATTATCTGCTATTTTTTTGAGATAATTGGTCTTGAATATATATTTTTTATCAATTCAGACCAATTATATATGATTTTTAAACCATTGCACGAAGATGCTCTTTTTTATGCGGCACCAAAAACATCCCCTAAAATCCAATGAAGAAAGTGTTATCATCAAAACATGGAGGTAATTACATATGGAACCAGCATCTTTTATTGCTAATGATATATTTGCTACGATTAATGGAGCTGTAGTTGAGGGAAATACAGCATCAAAGATATTAATAATTCTGGAGAAAAAATATCACTATTCTCTTGAGCATATGGACGACTTATTCTGTCGGGAATATAAGATCTCAATTAAATCATATATTAAAATTAAGCAGCTACAATGTGCTTATGAAATATGGGTGAATAATGGATGCGAATCGCTTACAGAAGCAGGGGAATATCATCAAATAAAAGAATTTAAAAAGAAGTTCAGAAAAGCATTTGGCAAGTCGCCAGAAGAAGCTTACAGTGGTAATGAAGATTTAAATATCTATATGCCTGGAGCAATAAAGGATGTCTTGGGAGAATCTATTCTTATAAGCGATTATCGTATCAAAAATGGCTATGTTGCTATTAAAACCGATCCTAAAGAAGTATTTTTTAGCTTGATGAGTTTACCTGTTTATGTAGTTCCTAAAAAAGCATGGAGAAATATTTATAATTCTAGTAATTTAGACCTGGAGGAGAAAAAACTCTACTTAGTGTTACTTTCAAGAGGGACTATAGAAACATCAACAAAAATAACAATGACTTATGATGAGTGTTGTGAAGCTGTTATTAGTCTTGAACTTTATAATATTGAAACCCCGTATGAAGATGGGGAGGCTTTAATTTTTTCACCAACGATACCTGATGGTTATCATCAAATTTTTGAGCACGAGATTGATAACTTTATTTCTGAACTTATTGCGCCATCATTAGTACCTATCGGTGATAAATTCCTCGGGAATTTTATCACATGGAAGCAGAAGGGGATGTGGACTATTGATGGCCTTGCTAAAGCATGTAATCTTAGTCTGAAAGAAACTAAAAAACTTTTATGGAAGTATATTAAGCTTGGTTATATAAGATACATTCCAGGAGCAATATATGCACAGGCTTGAACGAACGGTTATAGCACATGGCGAAAGCCGATTTTATTTCACAAATGACCACTAATCAACAAAGAGGTTATATATTCGTTATATATACCTCTTTTTTTTTGCCCTGTTCTTCAACAATCACCTTCTCATGATTGTGTTATATTTTGTTTCTCACGAAAAGACTTTTGCTTGCTATAATAGTTCACTTCGTTAGATAGTATATTATGTTGAATTTTGAGTTGTTAAAGAAAGGTTTTGAACATGGATTATATTATCTGTAAGAGCTGCAACATGCTTTTTAGAAATGTTGATACTCATAATAACTTATGTCCCGAATGTAAAAAGAGGGATGATGATTCTTATAAGAAGGTAACTGAATACATTAGTGAGAACCCTGCTGCCGATGGCGAGACAATATCTATTGCAACGGGTGTTGACCTTAAGACTATAAAAAGATGGGTTGTAGAAAAAAGGATCACTATTGCTGGCAATCTCGGATTGTCAACCTGCAGAACTTGTGGCGAACCAATATATGAGGGTAGGCTCTGTGATAGATGTAAGAATAGCCTTCTTAATGGTTATATGCGTGCAGGTGCTAAGAAGGCAGCATCAGAATCCGCAAAGATTAACCCTTCTCCTGCTCATACAGGCGGTATGCATTTCTTAAGATGAAATAAGAGGATTCACTAATAATTAGTGGATCCTCTTTTGTTTGTGCGGACTTTAAATTGTATGTTTTATAAGGAACTGCTTAACTTGTTCTTCTGTCAGCTTCTTATTGGCTACATCAAGTGTTACTTGTGCCAATTCACTACTGCTAATATCAAGTTCAATGTCATTAAAATGCAGGAATACGAGCATTGTAATAGCTGCTGTTCGCTTGTTTCCGTCCCTGAAAACCTGATTTGTTGCAAATCCAAACAAGTATCTTACTGCTTTATCGTAGATATTTGGGAAAAGATCAGCTCCTCCAAATGTTTGATAGGGCATATAGCACTGTGATAGAAATACATTTTCGTCTATAATGCCATACTCTCCACCAAATTTACTTATTTGTTAGTCGTGCAAAGCAAGAATCATTTTGTCATCTAGCTTTTTAATGTGATTCAATTTGCAAGCACCTTGAATGCCTCTGCGTGATTATCACACATTTTTTCACCGTATGACAATACTTCTTCTACGCTAAGAGAATTATCTTTTTTTGCAAGACCACTGATCATTTCGGATACATTTTCGTAATCTTTACTGTCTAAGAGCTTAAGATTATTGATTGTCTCTTCCATTGGAATTCTCATAATCATACTCCTTACATTCTCCTTTCCTCTTTCTATTTTATATATCAACAGGGAAAGAGATGTCCGCAAGTTCCAAACCCTGATTGATAACCGATAAGTTATCCAGGGCCTGAACCCTTTATTCTTTTTAAACCTTTGCCCAGCAAAGAATCTTATTACTTATAATAAGATTCTTTGCTGTAAGTATTAAGCAAAGGCGTTAGTAATGGTAGTTACTAACAAACTAAAAATATAAAATAATCTGTCTTTATTGTAACATATCTGTGCTTTTTAGCAAATTTCAAAAAACACTTGCTATACATATACACTTTCAAGGATATTATCTGTTGGAGATTAAAAACTTATGGAGGTTGAATTTTGGATACGCTACAAAAGAGTAAGACTTCAACTACTAAGGCTGACCTTGTTACTCTGGTCGCAAACAAATCTAACTATGACAAAAAGGATGTTGAAAAGATCCTTGAAACCTTTTTAAAGATTATTGTTGAGGAGCTCGTTAAGACTAAGAGGGTTAAGCTCTCCGGTTTTGGCACTTTCTATGTTGCTAAGCAAGCAAAAAGAAAGCAGTATTCTCCTTTTGGCAATAAGGTATTTGAATCAGGCGATTGTTGTGTGCCAAAGTTCATTCCTTCCAATGCAGTTAAGGATAAAGTTAAAGCAAAAGTTAGTCCTGAAATGCTTGATGAACCTTACTCATTGACAAGGAGTATTGGCTGATCTCCAGTCTAACCCAGATGCTTTTCTATATGGTGGTAGAAATTCTCATGGGATATCAAAAATTTACCTTTCTTTTTGGAACAGAGGCAAAGACTTACGGCTTCTTATGGCAGGTTCGAATCCTGCTGCCTCTTTTGATTATTACGAGGAGTTTTATTATGAGTACAATGTTTTTTAAGTAAAAGTGAGGAGTGCTCAGTCAAAAGATACCCAGCTCCAAGTGTTGAATTTGTTGTTGTTACTACGGATAAGACTAGCTATCTGTGCAGGTCTTTAGGAAAAGAAGATGCAGTATCAAAGTATGAACCTTATGCATTATCTCTTGACGATAAACCTTATATTATACTTCGGATTGATTCAAATAAAGCATCTGTTGTAAATAACGCAAAGCGCCTCCAAAATGCATGTTTTGAACTTTTCATCAATGCCGGTTCAGAAGATAGAGGTACTGAAAGGATATGAGAAACTATCTAAACCGTGACCTTATTACTCTTGGCAATAAGGTATCAAGACTTGAGGAACAAATATCGCAAAGACAGTATGGCGAGTATCTTGCCGAGAAATACAAGATAAAGAGAAGGGTGTTAAGCAATGAAGAAAAAGATTGTAATTAGAGTTATGGCAGCAGTTCTTATCCTTACAATGGGAGCAGGTATTGGTGGAATGTTTGTATCCTCTAGCAGAAAATTTCATTCTATTGAAAGCCAGACTACTCTTCCTATGATTGATAGGGTTGCTGCTATGGACTATGAGAACGGAAAGATTTCTAAGGAAACTGCTCTTAACAGGATCAGTAACAGGCTTGATTGCCTTAAGGCTGATTCTTATATTGAAGATTGGGAATATGATGAGAATGGTGAATGTTTTTACATCACCATGACTGGTGGTTCCATCTTCAGCTACAGTTTTTAATGTGAGGCATTTATGAAGCCAGAATTAGTTAAGATAATGATAGGTGTTATCCTCTCTTATCTTCTTATCAGATTCATAAAATCTACACGTATAGGGAAGCTTGTAAGTAGTCTCTTGTCGTTAAGTCTGCTTTTTGCTCTATTATACGTACTGTACGTTGCTTATAACATTATTTCCGCATTTACTTGAACTTATGGAGGTTTTTATGAAACATTGGATGCTGGCATTATTTTGTGCCCTTCTTTTTGTGGCTTCAACAATGGGTATTGCTGCAAGAGTATTTTTACCTAAGAAAAATAATAATGTTATTGTTGACTCTCAGGACATTGACGCTACTAGCGTTGATGTATCTAGTGATATTGAGAAGATGCTTGACGTTGAGATAATTGGAGATGTTTTGTGATGCTTAAGACTGATCTTTTAGAGATAAAGAAACTTTTTAAATTCCCAGATGCTTCTTTTGAAGGCATGGATTTTTGTGAGATATCTGCAGAGGATAATTCTTTTTCTGACTTCACTGACAGAATTGCCTTTTCGGGAGAAGGCAAATTCCTTACTAGGGATGAAGATGAACAGAAGGCGTTTACTTCTCTTCTTTCAAAATCACTCTCATTTTCTGCTGCCGTATCTCCTACGGACGTAGAAGTTCCTGCAGAACTTAAGAAAGTGTTTTCAGCTTATGTGGGAAACAGTCCTTATTCCCTCCCAGCCGACACTATCGTACGCGTAATTGGCGAAAAGTATTCTGAGGTTGGTTCATACTGCATTGTGCTATTTAAGGGTAGCTATGATATCCCTGTAAAAGACTCCTCAAAGACTAAGGTTGACGAGTCTGATGAGGTCTACAACTACTTTGCACTTATGATCTGCCCCGTTAAAGCTGAAAAAGTTGGTCTTTCACCAGACAGAGGAGCTGAGGATATAACTCGCAGCTCTGTATCAAGAAAACTTCAGCCTCCGGTATTTGGAATGTTATATCCTTCATTTACTGATAGGGCAGCTGATGACAATACATGTTTTGTGTGTACAAAGTCAGAAAAGGAGCGTGAGCTTGTAAATGCTCTTTTTGATACATTTGTACCTGCTCCTATTAAGAAAGAGAAGGCTATTATCAAAGATGAGTCTTTAGATTATTCGGTTGATGTAGCAACTAAACCATCTGAATCTGAGGAAAATAGTGTTTCAACTGAACATATTGAACCTTCTTCTGATATTGTTGATAAGGAAGTTGAAGCTTTTTTGGGTGATATGCCTTCTGTTAACAATATCGACGATGCTCTTTCATCTAAAAGGCAGCAGGACACTGAAGCCGAAGATGAACCATCTCGGATAATTGATGTCAAAGAGGATAAGTCTGTTCTATCTCAGGATAAAGTAACAGAGAGGGATGTTAACGGAAAGAGGTTCTTTATTATTCCTAAAGACCTTTTAACAGACGAGCTTCTTGAACAGATCCTCAGCCTTAACCCCTAATTCTATCATTCGGAGTTTTTATGAATAAAAAACCAATTAGCAGATACTCTGTACTCTGCTTTGTGTTATACATTATTTCTATTACTACTGCCATGCTAAGGCTTTTTAAAAAGCCTACTGGCAGTATATTTTTACTGCTCTTGTTTTTGTTCGTTGTGGATTCAAATGCAGAGCGAAATAATGCTCTTATTATGTCTATATATCATTAGTTATGATGCTTCTTTCTGTACTTACTGATGCGGCAATGTCTCCTTTGTTATAGGGATTTTCTTCATATATGGAAGGCCACTACTTTTAATGCTTACCAGGGAAATGCCTCAGTACTTTATTGCTTTTATTGGGGCCACGATACTATCATGCCTCACACCTTTTGGATATAGACTACCGCTTTATGCGATTAAAGCGAGCCCTGCTCACTTCTATGGCGATAGGCTAAGTAATGTCGTAAGTCCACGATTTGTTTCAATAGAAGGATTGTTCATGGTCTTTATGGCTCTTATCCTTGTTGTTTTATTCAAGCATGTAAACACGGACCTTTTGTGATATATAGAGGGAGCGTTGCTATTCTTTCAATCATTATGCCTATGATTAACGAATCGCTGTTAGGTTTTGTTTTTTATTATCTCTTTCAACTATCTGTTCTTCTCTTTCCTTGATTTTTCTTTAGAATATGAGGCTCTTGTTGAGGGTAATGGATATTGCCTTTTTAAAAGGATTTTTTAGTAAAAAGGAGCTGATAACTAGTGCCAGCTCCTTTATTTGTTACGTGATTGTTCAGCTGCTTTCGGAGTGCAAAAATCTTAAAAAAATGTACACAAGCTCTTTAAAACCCAGAGCCCATCTGATAAAATAATTGTATGCGTCACCGGTTTCTTTAATCCATCGTAGTTTGATGGGGAGAATTACTTGTGGAAGTAATGGTAGGGAGAAGAGACGATGATGGTCTAAAAGAAAGTGTTTACAGGTCTGGCCTTTTCTCATGAAAGGAGGGATGCCTATGGGATTCCATATTAGCAGCCTTTCCTTCGTGAAGATTTCGCGACAGAGAAAGGCCCAAATAGATGATTCATTTGAGTGTTGGCGAAGTGCTCACAGCAATCGGACTACTTATTCAGGCAGCAAGGCTTGTTGTGGATATCGTCAAGATGATTCAAGACTTCAGGAAAAGTCGCAACGACTAATCCGTAAAGACAAAATGAGCATCAAAAAAGACCGCGAATACTTTTGGCGAAGTGAACGGTCTTAATTGATGCTTCACATATAATAGCCAGGCCTGTAATCAGCCGGTGGCGTTTTCTTAATAATATATTACCACAACTTGTCAAGTATGTGCGTAAAAATCTCAACGTATCCCTATAAAAATACTACGTATCTGCATATTTTAGTGACGTCCTGCATATTTTTACCACCACTTTCCAAAACGTCTATAGACTCTTCTTTAGTGCCATATGCTAGTAGCCAATATTCTTGGCGCACCCGCTTTACTCTTAGTCTGTTATTTCAAGGTAATACTTTAGCTCGTCTCCTTTAAAATTATTAAGTGCAAAGCTGTTTGTTTTATGGTATAGATCTACGTATACTTCTGCAATATCCTCATTGAGCTCTGAGTAGTCGAAAGCCTTATAATTCATTACTATAGCCAGATTCGTAATATATCTGTAGTCGTGTTTCCATGAATTGAATGCATTCTCGTATGTATCTTTAATAGCATTTATCCCAAACTTGTCAGCTATTGAAAAGTCTTGCCAAAATGTAGTCGTCACTGTCTCCCCAGGCAATTTGATGTACTGTACTTTTTGCATCTTTTTTCCTCTCAAAATAAACTTGATTCTTCATTCTTCTTAAATACGCAGAACTTATTGGCTGGCGGTCAGATAATTTCCTTTTCTTCGATGAACCAAAAAGATGTATTATCCCCATTACTAATTGACACGTAATCTTTTTCGAAGGTATCATCTTCGCCTAATTCTACCTTCTCAGGAATATCTTCCCATTTTGCATCATAGTTGCTTTCAACATCTTCCTTCAATGCTTTCATGGCATCATCCTTGTTGGCATATACATCAATAATCTCTTCTCCGTAAGCGTTTCCATCACAGAACTGCTTGTATATATAAACTTTCATTACTTATTTTTATTCCTTTCTACTTTTTGAATATTTGGTTTGTTCATTGTCTGAATTAACTATTTCTGCCAGTACTTTTTAATTTAACGCTTTAAGTTCTGCCATCTTTATATCTAGTGCTTTGACTAATTCTGGTCCTACAATATGCCTTTTAGCTTCTTCCATACTCTCCATTGCTTTTAGTATGCATTCGCTAGTTAGTAATAACTCTTTGTCTGTAAGTCTGTTCACTATTCCGTCTCCTTCTTTTTTGCCTATTCACTGACTTTATTGCTTTACTTAATATATCCGCGGCAAGAATAGTCTTTCATCCCTAAATTCTTTATACAATGATCACGCACTTACCCTTACTCTTAGTCCTCTTTCCATTGCCAGGTGTATTTCTTCAATAATATATGGATTTTCCTCGATATATGCCTTTATATCGGCAGGGATTATCACTCTTTTGCTCACTTTATCTGCTAGTTTTTTTAGCATAACATTTTCCTCTTCTGTTATAGAGAGTGCTTTCCTTAGGGCGTTAGTTTTTTCTTCATTAAGGCATTTTCTACCACCTCGTTCCATTTCTGAAAGATATTGGGATGATATCCCAATATCTTTAGCAAGCTGCATTATTGTAAGGTTTCTGCTCTTTCTGAGTACTCTGAGGTATTCTCCGTAACAAAGGTTTTTCATATTCAGTCTCTCCCTACACCCCGCTTGGATATGATTGCAATACATTTATTTCAAATGCAATCGTTGATCTATCTGTAGCAGATATCCTATTTCCACCAATAAATGCATAATATTCACCCGTTGAAGTATCATGGATAACATCGATGCCATATATCTGTTCATGTTCTATATTGCATATAGTAGTCATGCTGCCTGTCTCTCCTTATCAGTCATTGTTGATGCTTTAATGTATAACGTTCTTATGGCTTCTCTGACTTCACCATCGAGTTTTCTTTTATCCATTAAAAATTCTCGTATGAGCTCTGTTGCGTCATTCATTAGTTATTTTTACTCCTTTCACCAATAGCGTTGAAAACTATTTCCTCTGCGCTTCTTGAATCTTCCCATACCATATCTGCATATTTTTCAACGAGCCATGACAGATAAGCTTTGGTCATATAATAATTATCTTCTTTGGAAGCTTCGTATTCGCCAGGGTAAATTTCAACAGTATGTCCACCATAAAGGTTACGCTTTGTCCTAGCTAAAATCCTTAATCTTTTGCGAATTTCAGCTGTTGTTGGATAACATTTATAACACCAGACTTCTCCCAAATCCTCTGTGTATAAAACATTTTCGGAGTAAATATATGCATATCCTTTATTATTGACATTAAGCAGTCCTCCTGTATCGTAAGAAACATTTCCTTGAATGTGTCCTATGAGGATTGATCTGTATCCACCATCATTTTTTACTTCAATAACATCAGGGCTTTTGTCCGTTCGTTTATGTCCCAGTGCTTCGTCAACATTAAAAACTTTTACGTCATTGTCTTTTACAAGTTCTTTACCTGCTGCCTTTATGACTTGTGCTAACTTATAGTATTTATCCATTATAAATCCTCCTCTGAACTAGTTTGATTTTGGTATAGGCTTTGTGATCTGGATTCATTATCGCATACCCCTATGCGATATAGAGTAGCATAGTGCTATGCGATTTCCAATGTACAGATTAACCAAATATCTTATGGTCTAATTGTGCAAATATTGCATAGTGCTATGCGAGCGTAAATGTTATATTATTTCTGATGTATTCGCTTCAAGCCATACACTTATTTTGTCTAAGAAAGGTTTATAAATATGGGATATAACGGATATACTGATAAAAAGAGGGCATCTAATAAGAAATACATGGAACAACTATCAAGGAGAGCATTTTATCTTACAAAAGAAGAAAATGAGGACCTAAAAGCTAGAGCTGATAAATCTGGCAAAAGTGTGAATAGTTTTATAAGAAATGCTCTTGGTTATCAGGACACCCCAATGCAGAATGATAATTATGAGACTTGTCCCGAGCATAAAGAACATTAGAATGCGAGTCTACCTGATGTAAGGTGGATTCAAGTATTATTTATTTTAAAGTTGTAATGATATGTTCTCCCCGAAACAGCCAGGTAAGTCAGAGTACATATCAACAATTAACTGTTTATCATTATTTTTGTTATCAAAAACCATTTAAAGTGTTCCAAAAGCGTAGTATACTTAAATCAGCGAATTGATTGCTAGAACAATAAAGTCGTTTAAGTAACCGTAGACTCCTAAAGTATTGTAAAAAGAAAGGGGACAAAACATGAACAAGACAGAACTTATTGATGCTATTGCAAAAGAGACTAAGCTTTCTAAGAAAGACGCCGGGGCTGTACTTGGTGCTTTCACGGACGTGGTTTCAAAGGAACTTAAGAAGAAGGGTAAAGTTCAGCTTGTTGGTTTTGGAACATTTGAGACAGCCAAGAGAGCTGCTAGAACAGGTAAGAATCCTCAGACTGGAGCATCTATTAAGATCCCAGCTGCTACTGTTCCTAAGTTCAAAGCAGGCAAGGCGCTTAAAGATGTAGTAAACAATAAACATTAATTTGAAAAGCCTCATTTAAGGCGAAAAACGTACGTTAAAATGGTTACAAGATTAAAGAGACGGACATCAAAATCCGTCTCTTTTTACGTTAAGCTCTGCTAATGTCAATTCCTCCAAACTCTGTATTCCTTGTTTGATTGTAGATGTATTATATAGGTACACATAGATGTCATGCAACTATGTACATATATTTTTAGTTGCTATTGACTGCGTGATAAAAGACGCATTTAGAGCATTATAAAATCTACTTGATTGACGCTTTGAGATAATGTTGCTATACTATATGTACATATATAAACAGGAGGTATAAACTTTGAATGACCTATACCGATAAATCCAAAGAATACAGCACTAAGTATATGAAGGATAAGCAGCTACGAGTGCCTTTGAACTGGTTAAAGGAAGATTTTGAGAATAGAGTAAAGCCAGCCATCCAAAGGTCAGGCATACCTGTATCGACCTTTATTAAAGATGCTGTTAATGAAAAGCTGATCCGAGACGGATTAGTACCACCAGATGTATGCGGTATTCCCGGCACAGTGGGATATGCTATACAGAAATACTTAAATGATGAAAAGAAGACGGTTCTGTATATAACTGTGGGCGATACCATGTATAGTTATATTAAGGCTGACAAAGCAGGGCATACATGGGAGACCGCCATCGAGGAGTATGGCGCTATGGAATGTGATAAGGTTTCTGCTGAAGATTATGTTGTTGAGATCAGATGCAAATGACTGATGTGATATACTTCTGTGGTCTCTTAGGATTCCAAAAATACAGTAAGTAATCATTTTTCAGTTATCACAAGCAGATCTGAAAGCAGCCCTATGTGAAGTGCTTGGGCGATTACAACATACTTATCTATTTCAGAGAGTCTTTTCTTATGAGCAGCTTCTCTATACCGCGCAGACATTTCCTTAATGGATTTGTTGTATTCCTGTACAGATAAGCCTTTGCTCTGAGCTATAGAAAGTATCTTTGCCTGAGTAGCAGGTCTGTCTAAATGTATATTTGAAACGTTGTTAATCATGTGAATTTGTCCTCCTGTGAATTGATATATTTACATGGTAGAGGAATGCAAGAGGCTTGTCATTTAACTCGTAGCGAATGGATTTGGCTTGAAATATGGAATTATCCCCAATATAATTAGATGCGTACATCAAACGAAGGAATTGACAGTAATGAACAGCTATACAGAATTATCAGTTGAGAAGATACTTAACGAAAAGTGCGTATCTATTGGGACTATCCCAAAGGAGATTGCAGATTTCATTGAGTCGAAAAAGCCGAAATTGCATATTGATACGACATCGCAGATAGCATTTTGGGATAACCGTATTGCACATACTGAGGATCATAAAAATGATTTCATGTCCGATATAATGTATGAGGATTGCTTTAAAACAATACCTGACTTCATCAGAAATCCCGATGTAATCAGTGTTAAGAAAGACAATAGTAGTATTTCGTTTATCAAGAGATTGTCGCAGGATATAAGTGTAGTAGTTAGGATAACGAATAAGGGGACTTACTCCTATCGTACAATGTACCCTCTCATGTCAGCTCAGCTTGATAAGTACCTTCAGGATGGTACGGCATGGGAATACCCAAAAAACGAGGCCGAAAATTGATATTGACTATGGTTCTGAATAGGTTATAATGAAAGTACCAAGAGATAGAAGCTGAGGACGGAACAGGCAGCCGTCGCGCCCTTGTGGTCTTAAAATGAGATGCTGGATTGCCACCCAGCCTCTTCTATCTTAACGACAAAGAAGTTCCGACTCACTGTTGCAAACAGAGTGCCAAGGAGCTTTTTTGTTGCTCTTTTTTTGTCTTTTGAGTGTACTAACTCACTATACAATTCAGATTGATGATATAATATCTTCCAATTATTATTTTCCATTTAATTTCTCTGCCAGAATTTGAGCCATGCATTCATCAGCCTTTTTATTAAGTTCCGTTCTATCAGGCTTTGGGGTGTTTCGGATTGTCTCGATAATGCTTTTGCCAATCCAGCCACTCAATGCACCCATATATGGCTTAAAATAATGAATTTCTTTTGGTTTTGCCATTTGTATCACCTCACTCATCTGGCTTCCTCCTTCCCTAAAATGATTTATATATCAAAATAGGGGAGGTCAACCTCGCCCTACTTGATAACTGATTAGTTATTTTTTTCAGGCGATTAACCTGTATTCTATTTCCTCCGTTCTATCTCGTTCAAATCATATAAATAAGTATGTAATAATTTGAACTCGATAAAAACGGAACAGTTCTTTTCTTAGCATCATTTTTTACTCTGCAAAGATGAAACCTGTATTCTTCGCCCAGTACAGAATCATCCACGAGTCATCTGCTGTTGATGTTAAACGAAGTTGCCCACATTGTAATTGTGTAGCTGAAATATAACTCTAAATAATATACCTGTATTATATCAGAGCTTCTTGTTTTATCAATACTATCCAAAGTTTACAAAAGCCATAGTCAGATATACATTTGTCTATCCTTCTACAGCTCCAACAATACCATGTTTTCAGTTATTAAATGAATAAATTTACTAAATACTTTATAACATTATAATAGCATAAAACCTATATTTTATCAATTGCAGTTAGCTGTTTAAGATTTTGAACCTTATGATTTTGAACCAAGTATTAGTTTTAGAAAATAATGTCAAATTAAATGCAACACACGGTTCCCGTCATAGTAAATCGAACATACTGTTGCATTTACATTGAAAAATTACTCACTTGAAATTTATAAATAATATCCCTTGCTATACCTATGCATTATGTTACATCATATTTTTATATATTATGGTTAGAAAGGGTAGGGTTAATTAGATTCAGATGAAAGATTTATCCGCCACAAAGCTAATAGCTCTTGTTGGCATGTGTGATGGTAAGGAACAGTACCTTGCGCATCTCCTTGCTAATAGGATGGACGTAGAAATTTATTCTATAAAAAAATTCTATTCTCATCTATTTGAAGCAACACTATATCCTGACTTATGTTTTCTTGATATGTCAGAGGATGTATCTCGCTCATTCATGTTATTGGGTTCTCTAAAAACATTAAATATTCCAACCATATGTATACTGCCTAGCGGCATTGGTCTAGCGCTTGAATTAAGGTGTTTGTCTGGTGGCGCTTATGATGTTATGTATTGGCCAGAATCAAAATCAGAGATTCTTAAAAAGACAGACTTTATTTTTCATAACACTATCTTTGAGCAACTGGTTTTTGATAAGCATGTGAATAGAGAAAAGCACGTCTCCGACAAGGATAACATCGATACTCTTATGCATCAGATATTATCATCCTTATCTGTATCTATTGATGCTAAGGATTCTTACACTCAAGGCCATTCATTAAGAGTTGCTTTATATAGCACAATACTCGGCAAGGAGTGTGGGCTTGATGATGAATCTCTTACTCTTCTTCACTATTCTGCACTTATGCATGATATCGGTAAGATAGGTATGCCTGATGCCGTATTAAGGAAGCCCGGAAAGTTATCTGATGAGGAACGTAAGATCATTCAGACACATCCTACCATTGGATATGATATATTGAAAACCATTACTCTTATGCCGGATATGTCTTTAGTTGCACGCTTCCATCATGAAAGATGGGACGGCACAGGATATCCTGACGGGCTTGATGGTGTAGATATTCCTCTATACGCGAGGATCGTGTCTATAGCAGATGCTTTTGATGCCATGACCTCTGAAAGAAGTTATCGTAAGCCTCTTACGTTTGAAGAAGCTGGTAAGGAGATTCTTGCTTGTAAAGGCACTCAATTTGATCCTCAACTTGTAGAAATCTCATCAGATATCATTCAGCGTTATATATCAAACGGTAAGGTCCTTACTTTTGATGATGTACTTTCAACAACGGCCTGAGCTCATGTTATGAGATATGGATATACAAGTAGTTCATGAGATATCGCCTAGTTCTGTGTTTGTTGCGTCACTATGCCCACAAAAAATAACTTGCGCAAGTGCCATTTGCGTGGTATTATCTCTCTATAATTGAAAGGAGATGCAGATATCACATGACATATACTGAACTATTTTCACTTGAGCCTCTTGCATTTTTAACATGGCTTGATAAAACATTTCCAACTAAAGTCCCAGATTGCATTGATACTGTTTCTGATATGACAAAGGCAGCAGGTCAACTTCTCATGTTTACTAATGAGTATGCTTATATATCTGAACTATCTTCTCTTGCCAGGATTCTTACAAGAAAAGCAAAAAGAGAAGGTCGTAAGACTGACTATGAGGATATGGTCGATAAGCGTGATGCTATTGAAAATAAGATGTCAGCAATAAAACAGTGTTATCAAGGAGTCAGCCGTTCAATTACTGTAAGAAGCGAAAATAACGAGGAACTAAGGATGCTCAGTTCTCGCTATGTTGCATAATACTATTCTTCAAGGAGGACTGTTCTTTTGAGCAAAAAGAATGACTTTTATCTAATGAATCAGCCAAAGCCTGAGAATGCAGTTGGCTTTTGTCATTATAAAAAACATAATGGTTTTGTAAGCGAAAAGATGCTTAAGAAGCATCAGTGTCTTGGTAAAAATTGCCCTTACCTCCAAAAATATGAAAATCACGAGTTTTGGATTGATAGAGCAAGGATCAAGGCAGAAAAGAAGGCAAGAAAAAGCGAGGAATATGGGCGGCTAGCACTAGCCGCCTAAAGGTGAAAATATTGCTATGTTTTTGCGATTTAAAAATGGTGCTCTCAGATATATAGTCTAATTGAGTTTTTTCTGTTGTAAAAGGGGGAAATACCGCGATGAGTTTTGTTGAAATGCTAAATGATGGTAAATTAAAATCTGGAGATATAGATTTGTTTATCGAAAAGTGGCATAATTCGAAGAGTAAAATGTCTCTCAGGGAATACCTTGGATTTACCGAGGAAGAATGGCAAGTATTTGGTTCAGGCTCTTCTGAGAAGGCATTTGAAATGGCTCTAAAACGCCTTAATAGATAAGTATCTAATAAACATCATATGATGATAATTATAACTTAAGAACCATGCATCTGCTGATCGTAGCGCAAAGCTACGCAGGGGTTTATATACATTTTTTCTCATCCCCTCCACCCGAGCAGTGAAAGACATGGCGGGTGGTCCTTTTGAATAGTATCGGCAAGGAGGACTTCTAATGTATATAAATATATTAAATGAACATAGTTGCATCAGAGTCCCCTCTGCTTTTTTTATTGAACATCTGCTACACCTTTCAGATAGGCAGATACGTATTTATTTGTCTATTGTAGCAGCTAAATCAGGTTTGTTCGATGATTTAATTGGTACAATCAGCAGTGAACTTGGTATTACTACAGAAGATGCTATAACTACTATTAATGAACTTTCTCAACTGGGGCTTATAAATGTTTCTCATTCTGATGGAGATAGTATGCTAGATATCTGTTTTTGCGATACCGCTTTTTTAAGCAACAGTTCTGATAGCTACTCTTCCATCCTTGAAAGAGCTGAGCGCATTAAGGGTAGCCCTTTAAATTCAACAGAGATCAGTGTGTTTTTGTTTATTCTTGATACTTTGCTATTTTCGGGGGAACTTTTATTATGTCTCTTGGAGAAGTGTAAGGCAGCAGGTAAGTTTGGTAGTGAGTATATTAAAACTGTTGCTATCAATTGGCACGATAATGGTATTGATACTATTGCCGCAGCTGACAAAGTGTGGGGCATACATCAGAATTCATTTAGGAATTTTTCACAGAATAATAATATTGATTTTGCGGAGCTAGAACGTCAGCTCCTTGATAACTGATAGGTTTTGTAATGGATAAATTAGAATTTATAAACGTATTAAAAGATAATGGTTATGCTGTTGATCCATCAGCCTCTATCCCAACGATATTTGCATCCAAATCGGAGCTAAAGACGATAATAAGAGATATTCATAGGCTTATGAAAGAAAACGATTATAACGAGTCTTTTAAGGTTGATATGCATACATTGAAAGATGTTCCTGGAGATATTGAGGACTCTCATCCAGAAATGACCGAGAACATTCCTCAGAATGGCTTCACTATAGAAGCTGATACTACCACTACTTTGGCACAAGATGACATCGATGAATCTCCTAACAATGAACGTGAGCTTATCTCTGTAGGAGCTGTTGAAGGAGATTTCTTTACACCATGGACTACCAACTTCTAATAGAGCCGTTTGCGTGGTATCATTATCTTAAGAATGAGCATTGTGGAGAATTATAGATGTTTTTCAAGTCTAAGGAATTGCCAAAGCCAGGAATGATAATGTACGAAGTTTCTGAGCACGGCCGGATCAATGAGTGGTTGGTATCTGATATTATTGTAAACGGACGTGACAAGTCTATAAAACTTACAAGTATGGATAAAACGAGTTTTCTAGTGATTGAAGCTTGTATGCTAGGTAAAACGTTTTTTAAAGAGTATCAAGAGGCTTTAGAAAGGCTCTATGCTTAAAAAGGGAATTATGAGAAAAAAAGAACAGATTATCATGGATAATTTTTACAAAAAGTCAGCGAACATGAATATCTCTCTTACTGAGTATATGTATTATCTGCATAGTGCATTTCCACTCATGGAAGATAAGGATAAGGAACATGTCTTAGTTGAAGTATTGGAACGATTCCCACTTGCGTATGCCTACGCTCTGCTTAAACTGTCTGGTCGCAAAATAAATATTGTTGACTACTGGGCTGAAGAATATAAGGAGACAGGTTATAAAAGTTTTATTGATGATGTTGAAGCCGATATTGAGATGGGCTTTGGGAATATAGAGCTGTTCATTACCTATTCCAGACTGTACATACCTGACGCTAATTCGATTACCAGTGAACTTGCTGATAAGATAAAGTATTCGTTTGCTGAGCGTAGAAGGGAGAATTTCGGCACATGGAAAAAGAGCAGCATAAATCATTTAACGAGCTTCTAAGAAGCAAATATGGGCATAACATAAGAGATATCCAGCACATGACTAGTCTCAGTAATGCAGATTTTTGCCAAAAATACAATGTGCCTTTGAGGACTCTTGAGGATTGGCGTATGGGCCACAGAAATCCCAAACAGATTCTTTTGGATCTTCTCGATTTTAAGGTTATGTACGATTATGGCTTGCTAAAAAAAGGCATAGAATACTGAATTGACAAAAAAATAAGAGTGGAGAACTTCTGCATTAAACAGATAGCTCTCCACTCTCTTTTTACTCCTTTTTAGTGGCTTACGACGGCGTATTTATTGTTAATGCATTGGAGTATCTCTACTCCGCTACATCCAAGTCTTACATAGTCTGCTGCCTTTTTGATCGCATTATATAAGCTAGAAGCAAATGGCTTGGCATGAATGTTATTATCGCATAGAAGAGCCTCTTCCCTAGTGTATCCATCAGGATTCTTTTTATAAAGCTCCTCTGATGATAATCCAAAGTAAGTTGATGTACTTTTTGGTTTTTCTATCATTCCGTAAAGGTTTCCCGCTACATAATAGTATGTAACTGGAACCATCTCTCCATTTTCTCCTATCTCAGCTATCAATTCTCCAGTTTGACTTCTAAACCACTTGAACCCATTCTCGTTAAGCATACGTATCATATGATATGATGCGCATGTGCTATCTCCCTTCCAATAAAATTGTAAAAAAGGAAGCCTTTCTTCTACCTTCTCGATGTAATTTGCATCGAGCCATGCTTTTGCAATCAATGGTTCTTTTTCAAGTGGTTCATAGCCAAATATTGCAGGAAAACCTGCTTGTCTAGTCTCATTGAGACCGCTTATATCTGCAACCATCTGTCCTTTTGGTGTCCAGACGTAATTTGTATATAGCATATACTCTCCTCCTTGTTGCTTAGCATACTCCTGTGCCTTCGTAATATTCATCGAAAGATTTCTGTTCAAGACCAATCATTTCGGCTGCAATATTTCTGAAGCGCACATATACACTTGTTTCCAATTTATAACCAGTTCTTACACAGCCAAGATCCTCATCATATATACTTTTACCAAACACAGCGGCCTTCATATCGAACAATTCAACGAAATGTTTGATATCTGAATATCTGCCTTGTACAGCACAGTAAAAGTGTGCGTATTCGTCAGCTAATTTTTCTCCTACAGCATCTTTGAGCACAGGTTGGCGAAACCACTCTGATTTCTTGTATTCTTCTGTATATCTGCTTAATTCTTCTTTGATGGCATTCTCTTTGAACTTATCCAGTTCGTTAAGAGCATCCTGGTATTTTTTGTCGTCAATAATTCCCATAGTTTTATTTTTCCTCCTTTTATTCAGCCAAAGTAGTAATACCTACCGTCAATTGAAACTCTCATGCACTCATCATCAGCAACATCAGGTGAGAGTGTCATCTCAGTATTTGAGATTGTACCAACACCCTCTACATCAATGGCCCAATCATTAGAATCATCTTCCTGAACACCTTCATCTTCTGAAAATACGTGCCAATTCCATTTGTAAAAATCCCCTAGTAATGGATGTAGAGTAAAATCTTCATCAACTTCTAGTACAAGCGGCTTATCCGCATTATATTTGTCAGTAACCTCGTATGTTTCTCTGTACTCCTTAAAATTGAAGTCTTTACAGGCACATGAGATACTAACTTCAATATCATTTATACTTGGAATGTGGGTACAATAATCGGTATCGAGCTTAGCATCAAGTATTTCTTTTTTCTTTGCTATAAGCTCATTGATATATGTCTCGGCTTTTATTTTACCTTTTTCTGTAAGGTGTATTCTTATTTCACCCATACATGAGCCTCCTTTTGCAATAAAAAAGAGCCCTGATTTACGAATCAAGGCTCTTTCCCTTTTTATTCATGCAGCTTTGTTATAATCAATGACTGAGATATCTTGCATTATTATTTTGGCTGTATCTATCAGCTTCTCTAACTTAGCAGATACCTCGTCAGTAAACGTAACTTCTCCGCATATCTGGCATTCAAAACAAGGTACATTTTTTATAACTATAATGCATTCCTTGTATTCTACGGTAAATGTTGTCGTAGATTCAATCTTGCCATCATTAAAACAAGCATTACACATAGTTTATTTCCTCCTTGTTTTATAATCTTCCGACCAATGTTCTAGATCTGGATAGTATACTGAAATTATCAGGAGCTTATAACCATTATATCCGACAACAACGTGTATTTGCGTGTTGTCAGCTACTCTCATCCCTAATATTAGGCAACTTGGAAATGATTCAGCAGATTTGTTTTCCACCTGCAGAGGGTAGTCCTCAATAATTTCCCCGTTATTTATACATTCTATTACATTGGCTCTTGTTATGCCTCTTTCTAGCATTCTTTTAAAACAGTGCGCAGAATACTCTATCGGGCATTTTGTAATTGCATTTCTTATATCTACTATATTCATACAATCCTCTTTTTATTTATTATAGCATATTCTTAGTGAACATGGATGAACAGGCTTTCATTGAATTCCTCAGTATCAACGCTTTCGTAATCTGAAAGTCTGACAACTACCGGAAAAATACAGCCGCTGGTTCTGAATGAAACCGTTCTGTCTCTTTTTGAAAGTGTTTCAAAAATCTGAAGCGTATAGTCTGTGATCTCATCGTTTGCAGCTCCGCTATCAATAAAGACACTTTTATATTTTGGTTTTCCTAGTCCATATTTTTTTGACTTAAGGACAGCCATAATATCATCTTCAACAGCTTCTAGAGTGCTGTTTAACATTACTGTTACCTCCTTGTTTCTTAACGTTTTACGCCGCTTTTTCTTCTTTTTTCAATCTAAACCCAATCCTCTTATATTCGTCATACACAGGTCCCCATAACAGTAGACACTGACGATATTCGGCAGGGGAGTGTTCTTTTAGAAAATCAAGTTCTTCCTGGAGTTCGAGCGTGTTGGGGCATCCCTTACATCCAGTGCGAGGTCTGTTGTATGGTGGAAGGTATATGGGACAGATATCTATCTGATATTCCTTGATAAACCATTCCTCCCATTTTTTTGTGACAACGCTCATAGGCTGAAATTTCTTTAGTTTTTTGTTCCTAAAAACAAGACATGCTGCCTTTTCTCGTCTGCCTCCTTCGTCACGCATAATTCCATCGATTGAAATTGGACGATTGTTCGCTATACCCCAGTTCTCTAAAGGTTTCTCTTTCAGATTTACACAGCAAAGATCTGATACGCGAAGTCTGTTGGAAAATTCCTCTGTGAACTGATACTTTAGTATCTTTGGGCAGCTCTGCATTGGCCCCCAGGAGCCTTCACCGAGATACGATTTTACTGAGTCGCACATACCAATTCGGTTGTACCGCTCAACATGATGCGCATGCTTCTTTGACTTGAACGGATATCCGTCCTTTTCAAGCATGGGCTTAATCGCAACCTGCGGCTTTATTATCACCAGTCTTTCGTCCTTTTTTTCTAAATCAAAGACAAAATCACGGATCATATTAAGTTCGATTCCTGTATTTACGAATACTCTTGGGATTCTATTGCCTGGAATGGCAAGGTCAATGAGTGCTGAAAGCACTGTAGAATCTTTTCCGCCTGAAAAGGATATAAAGAATTTGTCCTCTCCGTACATTGAAACGATACTTCTAATTTTCTGCAGCCTATCCAGAAGAAGAAATTCTTCTTCTGTTGGGCTACTGATTTCTTTTAATTCTTCATATGTTCTTAACACAACTCACACTACACGGAATAGCCCCGTTATCATGCGAGATACATCTAATGCTGTTTTCTATTGGATGCCCGAGATTATCCTTTGGCTTTGCCTACCATAATCTCATTACTTACCTTGTAGTCGGTATCTTTGGAACGCCCTCGTCACAGTTCCCGCTATCCGCAATCCGTAGTTAATATGTTTTACCCTGTTTTTAAGCCGATTTACATAAGGAACAACCCTTACTCCATCCCATCTTTTTTAAAATATGCGCTGGTTAGGCGCATATTTTAAAATGACGCCCAGCAGCGCTACAGGAACCTCGTTTACGAGGAATTCTGTGTTAATCCTTTCTATTTAATCTTTTAACATGTCTCATATGAGTCTCTCCATTTTTAGCAGTCAACCTCTATTATGTGGTAGATAAAGGTCTTTTCCTGCGTTGTATAAATCCTTAATGAACCGGTGAAACGTGCTCCTGTGCAATCTCTTCCATCGCAATATGGATCACGGAAAGGGATGTAAATAAGCTCACGCAGAGCCTTTTTATCCTCTTCTGTTGCCCTGAAAGGAAGGACGCACCTTAGTGTTTCATGGTCAAAGGCATTGTAATCATCATCATAGGGCATAAAATGTTCCCATTTGAGTTCATAGCCTTTGTAAGTGTCTGGCTCTGACTTCCATTCCTCACGATATGCCACTTCTGCGTTATATCTCTTCTTACACTCATCTAGAATCTCAATGACTGTCTTTTTGGAATTAAGTCTGCCTTCTTTTTTAAGCTCAAGAGCTGCCCAGTAGGGTAAAAACTCTCTTGCTGGCTCATCAATCATTTTTCTGCCACTGCCATAGCCATTATCAAGTCTAAAAGCAGCAGTTCCGTCATATGGATATCCTTTATTAAGTTCTGCGCGGTATAAAGACCATGCATACTTGTTTCTAAAGTCTCTCATACTTTACCTCCTATTAGTTTTTGTTACTTGTGACTTCTTCTGTGTAGTCACCACAAGCATCATGTACGATAATCTTCCCATCGATCACATCAACTACTGTTTCATTGTCCTCATCGTTTGCGTTGGTATATCCTTCGCATCCAATAAAAACAGGCATGTTCCCAAGCTGAAACATGTCGATGAAGTCTTTTAATTGATTTCCTGTCATTCTGCCACCTCTCATAAGATATCTTAGGTAAAGTGCGGCATTATCAAGAAGTACTCTGATGTATTCTTCATTCTGATACTCGGTATCAAGGAATTCTTCATATGAAACATAAATGTTTCCGTCATAGCCAAATTCTTCGATCCAATTTTCAAAAGTAAGTCCATCATAATAAGGCTCTGCCTCTCCTGTATAGGTGTTATGAATTGTACTAACATGTGGTTCGTACTCTTTCTCGTACCAATCCTTATAGGCATAAATCTGCCTGTCTGCAGAGATTCTTCTCATCCAGTCAATCTTGTATAGCTCGTAACAGAGCTTTGCGATATCCTGTGCCATCATGCAACACCTCCAATATTTGAATCTACCTTATCGTATTCAGTAGCTTCTCGTTCATTGTAGCCGTAACATGCAAGTCTTTCGCAAATCTTATTTGTATCAAGGTCGTTATCTTCATCTGCAGAGATTTTCCATGTGCCATCAATATATGCGGCATCATTGCTTGTAGGAATCTCATCAGAATGTTTGTTGATGAATTCTACCGCCTCTTTTAGTGAATTTGCTCTTACCTCGATATTTTCTGAAACAATCCTTTCAACTGGGATTGAAAAAACTTTTGCTCCATTATTGTTTCCGTACATGTTTTTATTCCTCCTTTTTTAAATAGTTATCCTGTAGCCGATTCCGTTTTCATCAAAAACCAAATAGTCATGATCTTCAAACCATTTAGCTGCCTTCTCATAGATTGTGCATTCTATATTTCCAATAGTTCCAAGAAGAGGTATAAGCCTCCTTATCTCTTTCCAATCAGTAAGTGATAGGCCTGCTTTTCTTAGAGCAGCATCATCCTGTAGCGCAATAAAATCATGATAGCACTTGGCTATTGCGTTACATTTTTCAGAAAAACTCATTTCCGTTTCCTCCTTATGCAGCATTATCTGTTTCCTTAACCTCCCTACTTACTATTCTCTCAAGCTTGCAGAGATATCTCTCGTACTTAAGCTGGCGAGTCTGCCTTATCTTTATGAATAAAATCTCTAAAGCTATCGACAGGATAAGTGTAGATAAAAGAAAAATCAGAGTCGCTTTGGGTGGCTCTGATTCAATGCTTCCAAGTAAGAATAGGTTTAAAACGATAACGAGTTTGGTGTACTCAATCATCATATTTAATTTTTTCATGTATTTACTTCCTCCTTTTTAGTCGTTGTCTTAACACCAGATACGTCTTACGTATCCATCTTCAGTTTTGTAGATTTTTGTATCTGAGATTGGCTCGTCATAAGTCCAATCATAGATTTCTTCAGCAGGATCTTGCCCATCGTCTTTTAAGTCCTTGGTCCACTCGAGCATATGCTCTATGAACTCTTCTTCCGTGTAGAACTCGCTATGTGACATAACTGTTTCGTACAGGTCTTGGTCGGACTCCCATCCATGATGGCTTATGTAATCCATGAACTCAGTAAGTCCATTTATTACGCAATCATGGAATGAGTCAAGATTTTCGCCTGCTGCCTGAAGAATATTCAGTAAGGCAATCATCTCTGACTTATCTTTTAGGTTGATTCCGTACTGATCGTAGTGATCTACAATCCATTTTTTTGCTGTAATGTTTTTCATTACACGCACCTCCTTATTTGAATGTTTTATTTATGTTAAAAGTTGGCATAAAAAAAGACGCATAAAGCGTCTTTTATATGCGAACTTCTATTTTTTCTCCTGGTTATATATAATAACCACGTATATATGTGGGTTTGGGTATAACTTAACGTTGATCTACGTTAGAAACTAGAATAATAAAATAATACTCTATTATTTTACATTTTCATAAGAAGTTATAGCAACAAGAAAACATAGCAAAATAGCGCAAAAGTGCGCAAATTAGGAAGGCAAAATAGTTGTGAGTCTAATAGTATAGAAATTACTTGTTGTCTTAGACAGTAGGTATACAGCAGGCAGAAGCCGATATCTAATAATATAGAAATTAGCTTGTAGTCTTAGATCCGGATATGGAAGTGCAAAAATATAGAATCTAATAATATAGAAATTAGCTTGTAGTCTTAGACTTTGACATTAGCAAGGTCACAATTAAATCTAATAATATAGAAATTTTCTTTAAACCTTATACCTTATTTGCATTGTTATCCCAGTCCAATCTAATAGTATAGAAATTTTCTTGTAGTCTTAGACTCACGCTGTATTTACACTAGAAACCCTTATCTAATAATATAGAAATTATCTTTATGTCTTAGACCATACTTGTATATGTTACATGCCTCGAATCTAATAGTATAGAAATTATCTTTAAGTTTTAGACATATTTAAAACTGATTTTTACTACATAAATCTAATAATATAGAAATTATCTTTAAGTCTTAGACAAAAATCATTATCAATCTGATAATTATTGATCTAATAATATAGAAATTATCTTGTATCCTTAGACAACCATTCTTCCCCGGAGCGATTATCCATCTAATAATATAGAAATTATCTTGTAGTCTTAGACTTATACGGCCAAGAGCGTACTTTGTTTATCTAATAATATAGAAATTATCTTTAAGTCTTAGACGCACCTTGTTAACCAAGATTTAGTACTTATCTAATAATATAGAAATTATCTTTAAGTCTTAGACATTTGGCTAAACAATGGGATTACACTAATCTAATAATATAGAAATTATCTTTAAGTCTTAGGCCTTAAGGAAGCTGGAAGGTTCTATCCTGATCTAATAATATAGAAATTATCTTTAAGCCTTAGACTTCAAAGAACAAAAGCGACAAGTGAATCTAATAATATAGAAATTATCTTTAAGTCTTAGACTGTATGAAAAAAGTAAAAACTCACAGCACATCTAATAATATAGAAATTATCTTTAAGTCTTAGACTTTTAAACATAAGTGTAATAACACCTTATCTAATAATATAGAAATTATCTTGTAGTCTTAGACAACCAAGGATTCACGCCGAGCGAAATGAATCTAATAATATAGAAATTCTCTTTAAGTCTTAGACATATTTAAAACTGATTTTTACTACATAAATCTAATAATATAGAAATTTTCTTGTATCCTTAGACAACCATTCTTCCCCGGAGCGATTATCCATCTAATAATATAGAAATTATCTTTAAGTCTTAGACAAAAATCATTATCAATCTGATAATTATTGATCTAATAATATAGAAATTATCTTTAAGCCTTAGACTTTTAAACATAAGTGTAATAACACCTTATCTAATAATATAGAAATTATCTTGTATCCTTAGACCTACATAATGATTGAAACAATCAACGGTATCTAATAGTATAGAAATTATCTTGTAGCCTTAGACTTATCGCTGTTTTCGCTATGTAATATATCTAATAGTATAGAAATTATCTTGTAGCCTTAGACTCTGATGTCTTTGTACCTTCAACTCCGATCTAATAGTATAGAAATTATCTTGTAGCCTTAGACGGTGATCTCTATAAGCAAACGCACAGATCTAATAGTATAGAAATTATCTTGTAGCCTTAGACTCTTATGCCGTTATTTTGCACAATTATTCGTGCTAAATATCTGGCTTTGAGCCACATTTTTTGTTCGTATTGTACATCTAAAAGCCTTTTACGCGTCGGGCATAGAAATTAAGACGGAGGTTTGCAAAACACTTACCTCTGAGACTTTTTTATTATAGCATTTTTGTTGTTTTTATACAAAAAAAGAGCAGGGGCAGATGAACTCTGCGCCCTTCTCTTCAATTTCCTCCTGTTCCTTCTGACTGATGGTTTAAATCTTCATAGATATCTCCATCATTCGTGATTATTATTGCAGTTTCTCTGCAAAGGCTCTCCCATCATAATTCTTTTCCTGTGGTTATCATTTAGACACCTCAGCATACTTTCTGGCTTCAATGTAAAGCTCATGCATGCCTGCAAGGAAATCTTCCAAACATACAGTGGAAAGCTGTTGGAAAAGAGTAGCGTATAATTCCTGAATACTTTCTTTTCCTCCGATACTGTCTGTATCGGCAGCAGTTATTATTGCTTCAATGATTTCTTGAAGTGATGCATTTTCTTTTTCGCATAATGCGTCAATTGCAGTTGGAGCATGGATGAGCGTTTCTGCAAAGTAGTCATATACAAAACTCTTTACATTCTCGCGGTTATCTCCAGTCACATCATCCTCAATCTTTCTAGGATCGCATAGGCATTCAATTACCTTGTGAGTGTTTGTGCCTATGAGGGCATCTCCATCACCTTCGGTAATAAACTTAAGCGCCTGTTCATAATATCCGTCATTACAGTTTTCATCTGGTATAAATCCGAAATCAAGTAAAGTATCGTCAATATAGGCCCCTAGACATATATCAACTGCTTCTGTCACATCATAAATATCAACTATGTATTTAGCTGATAATGTTCCTTGAGTGTCAGTTATTACGAATCTATACAAGCTGTCAAGTTCTGAAAAGCCTTCTTCTCTTCTTATCTCATGAACGAAAAATCTGCAAAATTCTGATGCTTTCATATTCCTCCTTCTAAAAAGAAGAGTCTGCATTACGCAGCCTCTTCTCCTGTATACCAGCATGTAAATTCTGGCTTGAAAATACCAACATGTCTGAACGATTTAACATCGACAAGAATAAACTTGCCTACATTTTCCTCATAAAGAGCTATCTTCTGGATTTCTTTGCCAGTAAGTGTATCAAAGGGAGTAAGTTTTCTTGAAAAGATGTGTGTCTTTATTAGCACTACGTCTCCAAATCTGAACATCTTATCTCCCTCTGTCTGAATTTTCTGTAGTCTTTCAAGCTTTATCGCTGGTCTTGTCTGATTTAAGTTGAACATATTTTATTTTTAGTTGCCTCCTTTTATTGCCAATCGAGGTATTCGCCGTTTACCTGCTGCCTGAACCATTCAGCTTCTTTGTAATTGTCAAAGGAACTGATTTTGTAATCCTTGGTCCACTTGGATATGTATCTGATCCAATATTTCTTTCTGCCCTTATCCATAGATGTCTCCTTAATTAGCTTGCTCAGCTTTTCGTAGCTTATCTTCTTCGCATCCTTTGATGAGCCAATCAACCTTTAGAGTACAGGGCACCTTAAAACAGGCTATTTCTCTTGGGCAAGTGAGTGCTGCATCATAGTCGAACATAACCTTCATTATTTCCACATCCACATATTCATAAAAGATTTCTTCCTTATCTTTTTCTTTAAGAAAGTTTATGTATTCTTCCTCGATGTGGACGTTTTGTAGCATTTTTGTAAGTTCGTTGATGTACTCTTCAGTACTAACAAAAACACTCTCGGCCTCTTCTGATACATCGTAATAGTCTCTAAATAGTTCTACACTGTTAATATGTATAGGTATTAAAAATGTTATTGCTTTTATTTCCATCTTTTTACACAAAAAGAAATTGCCATTTAGACAATTCCTTTTTGCAAACCTCCTTTTTTGTATTTAGATGTACATTGTTAAGCTGCTGCCTGCTCAGTGCTTTCGCCATTAATATTGCTTAGTAGCTTTGAAAAATAGGTGTTTATTTTATCCATCAGCTCATTGTCGTCCGGATAAGCGAATCCCATGTTCTCATCAGGTTTGCAGATGGAATTTGTCATTCCAAGGGTTCTTACTACATACATTTCAAAGCATCTTGCGAATACTTCTGTTCTCTGCAAGTAATAATCACTCTTATACTTTCCTTTTAGCTTATCCTTAGCATCATCAGACTTAAGAACTGCGGTTGAGAATGCTCTGCGGTATGCAGAGTAGCAACCATAGAAATCTGCCTCTTCGGACAGTCTCTTTTTGTTGCCAACTACATTATCAATGCAATGTCCGTACTCATGAACAAGTGAATCTGGGTGTCTTATGTCTACACATAGGCATCCAATCTCAGGGAAGTATAAGCCTGCTGCCTTATAGTTACCAAGCTTTCTAAAGCGAATACTTACAGACGAGGTATCAAGATTCTTTAGATATGTCTCTTTAAAAGCTGTGAATTCGTCAATAAGGTCACTTGTTTTATCAAGAGAAACCTCTTCATCAAATTCAACATATCCAAAGAATGAATTAAGCTCATTCTCCTGCATGGCTTTAACAACCTTTTCGGGGATGTTTTTCTTTGTCTGATAGACTTTTGCTCTGCTCTTTTCATTTTCTTTAAAATAATTGAGCGTGGCTACCTTCTCTTTGTAGTTATCAAATACAAGTTCAAGAACCATATCTATAACCTGAAGGTATCTCCATCTATCGACACTGTGTCCCCCTGGCTGAGGCCATGTAGTTGCAATAAAGTCTGGGTTTTCTTCGTCTCGTAGTGTTATCGTTCTATCTAATGTGCTTAGATAGTCGTGATATACAGGGATTCCGAATCCAATTTTTACTGCATTTAAAGGATCTGTATAAGAGAAAATCTTATCGAGATCCTTTGTAAGAACATAGCAGAATGGCTTGCGATACTTGTCTAAGTAGATAGTGTTCTTAGATTTGCAGCTCTTTTCTGTAATATCAAGCTCTATAACCTCATCTTCATCGTAGCCGAGCATGTTACAGATAATTCCAATAGTAGCTTTAGACGGTCTCTGTGCATATTGGAGTGGAAGTGCAAGAGGGGCTTTCTGGGCTTCATACAACTCTCTTATATTAGAAGCGTATTTATTCCAGGAACCCCTTGGCGCGGATTTCTCTTTCAGCAGATACATTATTGCTTCGTTGCAATCCCATCTGTATGATTTTGCCGTCAGCTTTTCTTCAATCGCTGGTCTTAAATCAGCGTTCTTCATTGCTCTTGTATACTGTGTTAAACAGATAAGCCAAGCAAGAATCTCTGCCACATCACCAATCATTGAGCCATCCTTAAAAAGGGTGCTTTTTCTATTCTTGGGATGAGCATTGTTTTTATATCCATATGCTATAAGTGGCTTAAAGCCTTCTTCACGTATGGTTACCTTCAGAAGTTCACTTGATTTTCTCCTTAGATATCTTACCGCTGCTATATATTCTGTTTCGATATCTACTACCTCAATGCTGAAGTCATAGTCAATTACAGACTTTAGCATTTTCATAGCATTAGAATCATCAGAGTAATCAGCGGTAGATTTAAGGATTGGTCTAACAACTGTTGTTGCTATCTTAGGCACCAGCATTGAGTCGATGTCATATCCACTTACCTTGATTGAAAACAGCTTTTCTTCTATATCAGAAAAGGAAAGCTCCTTCATCATCTCGCCATATCTTTCCTTGGCAAGTGTTGTAAGGCGCTCTCCTTTTTTTAGATACTCCTCTGCTGACTGCAGGATCTTCTCTTTTCTTGACATAAAAGATATTGGCTTTTTAGCCAAGACGTTTTTTGCCGCCTCCTCCTTTTTCATAGCTTCTTGTATTTCTTCGAAGTATGTAAAAAGATTTATCTGTCCTTCTACGGACCAATCTTTCTTCTTTACCATCGTTTGTCTCCTTTCGCCCATAAAGGCTCTCCTTGTTAAATGTGCTTATCAGTAGATGTATTTGGTCTCGCCTGACTTAGGAACTTTATACTATAAGCCACCATGTTATCA
The DNA here is from genome assembly GCF_001858005.1 of Butyrivibrio hungatei. Taxonomy (NCBI): domain Bacteria; kingdom Bacillati; phylum Bacillota; class Clostridia; order Lachnospirales; family Lachnospiraceae; genus Butyrivibrio; species Butyrivibrio hungatei. The sequence goes on from NZ_CP017832.1 coordinate 135,160, forward strand.
GGATAGTAATCTATGCCTAACTTGATAAGCTTCTTTATATCCATAGTTTCATTTTTCATGGATACTGACTCCTTTCATTATTTTCTTAGTCATTTACATGGTCTGTAGTAAGATTTTCTCTTTCTACATCGCAAAGATATACTCCAGCCTTCCTCTTTCTTGGGAAAAGTCTTTTAAATTCCTTTTCTTCATTTTCATCGGAAGGGTGGAATGTAGCGTATCCTTGGACTCTGAGCCTTGCCCTTGTCCATGTATCATGTACTTCGTTGTGCTGTTTCTGATACTTGTTCCAAAAATAATTAGCTTCAAGACTATCCTCAGCAATAATGAACGCTTTGTATGTTACTTTATATCCAACGGGGCTCCATCTAAGTGCCCAAAGCTGTTTATTCTGTGTCATACTGTCCTCCTTTTTACAAATAGCTTTCAACTGTACTAGTAGTAATTTTTCTTCCATCAGCAAGTAAGATATCCGCACTTGTTCCAATAAGAATTGTTGCGTCTTCAAATGGATACCAGCCATCGCCAAGTACTCCGCCTGTTATCTCTTTCTTATTGCTGTTTAAGTAATACATGCTATTTTTTGTTTTGAACCCCATCATAGTAGGCATTTCCTCCTTTTTTATACTTTACGTTTAACTCAAAATAAAAAGGCATCGGTTTTACCCGATGCCTAAAAACATATGTTTAGAGAAAAGGTAAGTGAACTGGAACACAAAGGTCATTGAACTCTTTTTTCTCATCTAACATTACAAGCCTTCTCTCTTCATCGTAGGCTACTGCAACCTTCTTTTAGGCCAAGGCAACTTACTTTTTCTTTATTGCTAAAGTTGGTAAGCACTCCTTTTAACTCTCCTACTGTTGATATATTGGCTTCTATCTTCTTAAACATACATTGTTTTCCTCCTAGTTACCACTTAAAACTTCTTTTTAGCTAGCCTTTTCAAAAATAGTTTCTGATGTATTTAGTTCCTGTTCTGCAGCAAAGCAAAAGATGGAACATTCTGGTGTAACCTCATTTGGTCTGCCAGCGTTAGGATCAAGCTCATCAAGAAAAATACCATTAAGGCAGCTGTGCCCTAAATCTCTTTCTAGCTTTGCTCTCCTCTCAAATACATCAGGGAAGTGCTTTCTTACAAGGTTCCATGTATACATGCCTGCCTTAACACAACCAATACAGTTGTTGTTAGGAAAGCCTAGGTCGTACATCACAGGTCTCTTAAGACCTAATGAAATAGCGAGGCCGTGTGCATCCTCTTTGGATAGGTTTTTATCCATAAGAGGAAATTCGTGTTCAAATTCAGGAAAATTAAGCCTCATGTTCTCTGCTCTCTTGGATTCTTTGTTATCAAAGCCCCATACGTAAGTAAGATTCATGTGGCCATACTTTTCAATAAAAGCTCTCTCCCACTGTTTTCTAACACGTTTCTTTAACTGCCCCGTGCAGCTCGCACCATAAGGGGTATTTATGCACCCTTTCTTTCTGCATACATCCTCAACATCTTCATATTCTGTTGAACTGAGGATTGTTACCTTTCTTTCAAGGATTTTTTCGCAGTCATGAACAAATCTCATTGAGTCAGGATGCTGATCCTTAACATCGATGTAAATCCATTCATCAACAGTATCCTTTACTAGGTATCCAGCTATAAATGAGCTGATACCTGCACTTAACCAAACAACTTTGTAATTCTTAGACATAAACACCACTAACGAATCTTTCGTTCGTGGATAGTAAGATCAGCTGGCGTTTTTTAGCATACTTTAATGCCGTAGCCAGGCGGATGCCTGACTATTTGTTTCTCATCAGGCAACCCGATTTATCTTACTTTATGCTGTTCTCTAGTTTACTTTACCCTCACAGCAACCTCGGTGTACCGAGGACTCGTTTATCTCCTTTCCTTCTTCACATATTTGATATTTTTTGATACATCGACTCCCATGTTCTTCATACATCCAGGGCAATATCCCGAGCGGATAAATTCCCTTTCTGATGCTTCAAAGGGGAGTTCTTGTGTGAGCATAGAACTGTCGTGCATAAATCTTTTGACAGCTTCCATCTTCTTTTTACCATTAACTTTAAGATGTGCTTTGGCTGAGCAAAACGGACACCAGTTAATGATATCGAGATTCTTGAGCTCCTCTTTTTCATCGTAAAGATATTCAATTGATGTCAATCATGCCACCTCCTTTAGGTCTATGATCTTAAGCATCTCACAATCATTTCTATTGTTTGCTGTTGCGGAGCTATCTCCCTCATCGTAATATTCAACATCGTAATGTTCATCCGCTATCCACTGTTCGTTTACATAAGTGTTTAGGGCTTTTATCGCATCATCTAATGAAGTGTGAGAATTTTCTATTTTAAAATCAACCCCATCATAGGCATGCCACCAGATTGTCGCAAACTGATTTGCTGGCATATCGAATACCTGAGCAACGATGAAGTAATGAGCGTTACTCAATGTGATTCTTGTGCTATCGTCCTGTTTTTCTATTTCAAGAGATAAACCGGAACAATCGTAGTTTGTAAGTAGCTTTGTTACTGCTTCATCATCTGAAACAACTTTTTCGACATTCAGGATTGTGTACTCCTCTGAGTCGATTGATACGCAAATTTTCATATTTGCTGTCCTCCTTTTTAAATTAGGCTTTTCGCCTTTTGTTGATTAGTTTTGCAACCATTTAGGGCAATAAAAATACCGCCTATACGAGATTTTCCTCATACGGCAGCAGTTATTTGCTCTTATTTTCATTCACTTAATACTTTGCTCTTTGCTTTAGTCCACGCATTCGCGAACCTTGTATCATTGAGCAGGTCGCTTTCGGATTTTCCGAGAGCCATCAAAGTATCTTGTGGATCTAATGTATATCCATATTCATGGTTATACATCTCATTAACGATTGCGTTTACAAGATTTTCTTCTGAGTCCTTTAAGAATAGTTTGTGCTCTTCGTCGTGCAATTTCCAGATATCGTCAAAAAACTTTAAATCAGCTTTTCTGACATAGCCGCCGTATTTTAACGGTGTGACTTCAGACATATCATTTACTTTTAGATCAGCCATAACCTGTTTATCAGCATCCTCTTTATTTCGGTAGCCGAAAACAAAGCTCATCGGAATAGCTTCTATGTCCTTCTGGTGTTGAACTTGCATGTCAACATAAGTCTTAAACTTTCTTGGCTCCATTTCCTTGTCCTCCTTTTTATTTTGTTTTTAGGTTTTTGTATTAAATTAAAAGCTGGCAACAAAAAAAGACGCCAAAAGCAATAACTCTTTGCGTCTTTTATTATTTTGATTGCGAACTTAAAATTTCCTCCTGGTTAAATAGTAATAACCACGTATGCCTGTGGGTTTAGGTAATACGCTTAGTTGATGTACTAAGATACTAAATAACCATTAAAAATACTTCTTTATTATATATACTAATGGTTTTAACAGCAATAACAAACCATAGCAAACCCATGCAAAATAGTTCTTTTTTTGCTATTTTTTCTTTTTTTGTAACAAAAAAATAATATCTATGCGTTAACTTTTATGTTATTATTTTGATTGTAACTTTTTAATATTTGCCCTACCTAGTAGGGCGCACTTTCGAGTTGCCCTACTAGGTAGGGCAAAGAGGATATCTAATGCGTATTTCTGATTGGTTAAGTATTAGCGAACGTCAATTATTATCTTCATTAACAAATTTAGACCTTACCGACGAGATATTAAGCATCAAGGTCAGTATAGCTTTAAATATGTGGCTTACTAATGATGAATTTTCTAAGTATACTATGATGGTAGTTGGTAAAGGGGCAGCAAAATCACTTTCTAAACTGGTTGATGGTAATCCTGTTGTAGCGAAGCTTTTTATTTCTTCAAAAGAACGTGCCTGTGGTTATGATAAAGGGCATCTCCTTTTAAACTACCTGTTTGACAATAATGAACCCAGCGAGGATGCTTTGCAACGCCTATTGCTACCAGAACTTGTCAAAGATATTCGTTCAAAAACTGGGCTTTCGCAAAGAAATTTTGCTGAACATTATGGGATTTCAAAGAAGTCTTTGGAAGCATGGGAAACTGGCAAAAAAAAGATCTCCAAATATTCATTTGAGTATTTGAAAAGCTGCATATTTAAAAATTCCATTTATATGAGTCAGGATGCTCTTTTAAAACTCCCTTTTAGTATTCTTGAAGATGGAACGCAGCAGTACCTTATCTCCTGCTCTTCTTTGAACTATGAAACCCGTCTTACAGGGGTAATATGGGTTAGAAAGGCTGTTGTTGAAAATCCTTCCGACACTATATTTGTTATACCTGTTAAAAATAACGAGGTTATTAGAGGCGGAGAACTGGTGTATATTTGGCAAGAATACCCCCCTGATCTTCAAGAATGCATAAAATGTGCCATTAAATATGGTTGTAAAAGCATTCTATTTTTTACCAAAGCCCTTGGTGATATTTCTACTGAGGATGGTACCGTTGCAGAAAAAATCGCAAAACTATTGTCAATCCAAAGACTTCCTCTAAATCTTAATCATAACGATTTTATATAAGAAAATTTCATTTTTGGTTTTTCTTTTATAAAGCAATATATATCCATATTTGCGTCCTTTTTAAAATTTAGTTGTCTGACATTTTTGCCTTTTGTCAGTATTTATTCATAAAATTTTTATATTTTTTGTCAGTCTAACCATAGGGTGGTGAAATTTAGTTTCATTATTTAAAAAAATTTTTTGTAAATTTTTTAAATAGGGGTTGCTATAACTAAACAGATGTCGTTAATATTACATCATAGGTTTTAACGCGAAAGGAAAAAAATATGAATAATGCAGTAATAAATACAGATATAATAGACGAGGTATTAAATATGTGGACTTCACCAGTTATTGAAAAAGAAGATGGAACAGAAAGTATAGTTGTTCATGTTTCAGTTCCAGATGGAGAATCTTCTAAATTATGTGGGATTCAACTTCCTGAATTTCATTTAGTATATAATAATGGCTTCGTAAAAGAAGATTTTAAAGAAATCTTGGAACTTATTGATTCAGAATACGACTCGTTATGGTTTGAAGCAGAGAATACCGAGCCAGATAATGAACGAAAAGACGATTTGGTTCTTTCTTGTTTGGTGTGATATATTATTTAGGCCATGAGCTAATTAAAATTAGTTCATGGCCTAATTTTAATTATTCTGTTTTGGGAGCAATTACAATGTTAGATACTGATATCTATGTGAATCATTCTTCACTAGGTTTTTCTTCTCAGGATGAATTATTTGATTATTTAAACGAAAGAATAGGATATACCGGTAACGAACTAAAAAGTGCTATTTTGGTGCTCTGTGCTTATAGTTTTTATCTTACACAAGAAGAACTATCATTTCTTTGTCCTCTTTATCCGCTATATTCCCATCTTTCAAGCAGAGTTATTAAGCCTCTTATTGAGCAGGGCTATCTTCAGCAAGAGAAAGCATCTTCTTTTAAAGAACAGGAAGGCACAGCTAGAGTTTTTTATTATATTACTGCCCAGGGATATCAATATGCTAACTCGCTTTGCCAAGGAAAACTTACTACAAAATATAAAAAGAATAGATCAAAGGTGGCTAAAAGCCATACTTATTACATTGGATATAACTTTTATGAGCTATTGATGCTTGGTTACTCAATGACGTGGCAGCGTGAGTATCTTCTTTCTGAACGTTCATTTAATTATAAGAGCAAGGCCCCTATCCTTCAGGTGGATGCTAGGTGCGACCTTTATGAGCGTTTTGGCTCAAAAACTTTCTATACTATTTATGTAGAACAGGATCTCGGTACTGAGCATAATGATGTCCTTATCAAGAAGATTGATAATTACGCCGCTCTCGGTATAATGGACCGCCCATTATCGAGCATGATAATGTTTTCTTTCTCTCAAAAAGGTGTTACTGATGGTAAGAACGGGCTTAAAAACCAGCTCCATCCTTATTCACCTTCTAATTGCCAACAGCTCCTTGACTATATGGATGTGATGCACCTTGATAATGTTTTTGATGCATATCTTACTGGGTACCCAGATGTTAGTTTTATTACTAATTTCTTGCTCAAATGCGGTGGCGCGAGACCTTCAAATGACGGTGATTCCCTAAAACGTACTAGACAAGTTTTAGATAGAAATTTTGTAAGTGAGTTTAAAAGACTACTTGGGGAAAGAAGGAATCCTTATCAGCATAGAGACTTTAATCTTATAAGGAGTCGTTTTTCTCAATCAAGGTTAGAAGAAATGGTTAAGCTTTTATATAGCACTTCTGATAGAGAAAGTCCTTTCGTACAGAGACTAAGACGTGGCTATCAGGTGTATTATCTTCCAACAACGCTGGTATCTGACAGAGTTGTTTATGGAATATTGGACCATCGCCCAGACTTGTTATCTCAAATTAGTGCAAGTTTAGAGAGCATATATGGTAATGCTGATTATAGTGGTCCTTTATCAGCTCCTATCATTGTAAAAGATAATATTAAGGTAAATCTGAGAAATAGATTTTGCTGTAATAAAATTGATGTTTATGTGGAATTTCCTTGCTTCGATATAGGCTCGTGGATCCGCGCGATGTATTTTAGTAAATATAAGAGCTCAGATAAATGTCATTTGCTTTGTGTTTTTGAAACAAAAAAGCAGGTTCAAGATTTTTATAGAACTCTATGTGCATTTAATTCTTCTTTTGACAAGAATGTTCATCAGATATTAGGACTTATGCTCTATGATATTGGTAAAGAAGAAAAAATATTCTGTGTTGATGAATCACTTTCTAAGAATATTATTGTAACAGACAAAAAGGAGGCGTAACGCCTCCTATTTGTCTCAGAGTGTAGACAAAGTCCATGGGCTTTTGTTTTTCACAAATAAAAAACGCCCACTAAGTGAGCGTTTGAAAGAATATTAACTGTTTACATTCATGCTATAGCCAGCGTTTTCTCTGATCCATGCCATAGTCTTGCCTTCAGAAAAAAACATATTTTTTTCTTCATCGCTTAATTCTCCAGGCTGCATATTTTTTGACTTCGCATACTGAATCAGCCCTTTATAATCAATTTTGACTTTAGGAATCTGATCTAACGTAATTGGAGCAGGCATATTTTTCAATATGTCATTATATCTTTTATAATTCATCTTCTGACCAATCATAATTCTATTCCTCCAATATCTTCACAATTATTAATTATCTAGTAGCTGATTTTCTAGTTCTTCGAAGTCAATGTTGTTATAAGTCTGTTTGAAGTTATTAAATGAATTCTTACCTTTAATGGGGGCTGACTCGTTATAATCATCTCTTATAGCAGCCTTTATAAGGGCCATTGGTTCATTTACATCACCCTTATAATTGCCAACTATTTCAAAGGCTTTTAGTATTTTCCTTTTATCGAAATTTGCGTATTCGCATATTTCGATAATCTGAGACAATTTATATGATGGCATCAGTAGTTCGGCTACTTCATTAAGTATCTGGTCCTTTTCTTCTTTGGAATAAGATTTTACATTTTCATTTTTGTCATCTTTCTTATCTTTCATACTGACATAAAACGTTGTTCCGATATCATTCTTTCCGTCCATTGTCCACGGTTCTGTTTCTATTGATAATGAAGTTTTGCTATTTAGTTCGTTAACTGATTTTTTTATTACGTCTCTATTAAAATTTCCGGGAACAGTATATTTATTCCAACCATTTTCATCGAGGATATTTTCAATTAGTGCATAGTCAGGATTATCTTTTTCTAGTTCATTTTTTATGATTCTATTACCGTGGCTTTCTACTATTCCTAATCTAAATTTTAATTCCGTTCTTCTAAATCTGAAAGCATATATATCATCTTTATTTCCGTTTTCCCATTTTGCTCTGTCATAGGCGGATTTAAGCGTTTCATAAAGGGTAATTGAATGACCTGATTTTAAGCATAGCATTTCGTTCAGAGCGAGTAGTGTATAGTTTTTTTCAGCCCTCATAATCTGAGGGGTTAAAAATTCGTTATATCTTATAACAAGAGTATTATTTTTAAAACTAGCATCGGTCACAACCTGGTGTGCTTCTAGTTTCTTATCTTCCTTGTTTTTTATAAGCAGATTCCAATCAAAAAGAGTTGCATGTTCTTTAGCCACAGTTCTATCACATAATTTTTCAATTTGCGGGTAAAAGTTGTGTGATTTATTATTAAATATTTTTTGGAGTTCGGTGCCTGACATTTCCATTACTACATGGTTGGTTTCATCTATTCTTTTATTTTGCAACCCTATCGCAAAAAGTTTCTGCGCAAGTGGGGTACTTTTTCCTCTTGCATTTATAAGTTCATTACTTTTTTTATAATCCCGGGCCCTTAAAATCTCATATTTTTCTTTTTTCCCATTCTTATTTTTCATGCACTCATCCTCTTTAAAAATTTATATTTATGAATATTATAACATTATGTATTCCCAAATTATAGCATAATTAGTCAGTTGCTTCCCAAATTATAGCATAAAAAACAATTTTCCTATTTGTTAGAATGTATTTGTTTTATTATGCTAACAGATGGGATTTTTTTCTTGCTTTTATCCTACATGTTGGCATCATTACTTTTTGTTAACGTTGCTTTTTACCTTTTGAACCCATTTTGTAGCATGATAAAAGAATTATTTATCCCAATTTATAGCATTTTTGATGTGTTTTTTATATTTGCCTTCTGATCCAGAGCTATCTCTATTGATTATGATTAAAATGTCCCAAACTATAGCATAGTTAGCCCAAAAGTTAGCATTTTAAATCATTTTACTGCTATCTTTCTCCTGTTTTTTCCCATTTTGTAGCATGGTAAAAGAATTATTTATCCCAATTTATAGCATTTTTGTTGTGTTTTTTATATTTGCCTTCTGAACCAGAGCTATCTCTATTGATTATGATTAAAATGTCCCAAACTATAGCATAGTTAACCCAAAAGTTAGCATTTTAAATCATTTTACTGCTATCTTTCTCCTGTTTTTTCCCATTTTGTAGCATGGTAAAAGAATTATTTATCCCAATTTATAGCATTTTTGTTGTGTTTTTTTATATTTGCCTTCTGAGCCAGAGCTATCTCTATTGATTATGATTAAAATGTCCCAAACCATAGCATAGTTAACCCAAAAGTTAGCATTTTAAATCATTTTACTGCTATCTTTCTCCTGTTTTTGTCCCATTTTGTAGCATGGTAAAAGAATTATTTATCCCAATTTATAGCATTTTTGTTGTGTTTTTTTATATTTGCCTTCTGAGCCAGAGCTATCTCTATTGATTATGATTAAAATGTCCCAAACCATAGCATAGTTAACCCAA